>CAWGSI010000001.1:0-270512 GCA_963825265.1 uncultured Alphaproteobacteria bacterium
CGTCAGCGATGAGCTCCGTAAATTGTGTTGGCGTCTGTCCGATAGAAACGCCGGACGCGTTTAACTTTCGACCTGGTAAAGATAAGGCACATGATGCGACCGCATGATCGGCCCGGTAGCGACTTTTATTATTTGACAGTATAAAACGAGGAACGTATCCGCGAACATGTTCGCGGGAATTTCGAACAAGCCTCGTGGAAAACATGGACAGTTATTCGAGTTGAGTTACGGCGGCCATCTTTTCATTCGTCGATTTGGTTAGTGGCTATAGCAGCAAGGTAAATCTGCGGTACGACATCTCGCAGGTCCCGAGAACGGTGTACATTGACTTGGAATGCAATAGCTAGGTCGTTAGCGGCCAAAGCGCCGTAAGTGCAGTCATGATCTCGCCCCTAGGCCACGACGTTTCTGGCGCAAGGCCTTACCAAGGCAGTTTATCAAATCCTGTTCGTGAAACGGCAGCTTTTTCAGAAAACAGACCGCCCCAGCTCGCAGCGCGCTTTCCTGAACGCGTGCATCCGGATTTGCCGAGATAAAAATGATTGGTATACCGATATTTTGGGCGTCCAATTTACTTTGCAGCTCGAGACCGCTCATCCCTGGCATCTGAACGTCTGAAATCACGCATGACGTTTCGCGCAACTCAGGCGACTGTAAAAATTCCTCCGCTGACTTAAATCCGCGAGTTTCGTGCCCGATCGATCTGACAAGACCGATTATTGCAGTACGGAATGCTTCATTATCATCGACGATCGAGATAAGAGGAACCTCTACGGTAAGGCCGGTCATATGATTTAGTCTTGTGCGTAATTTAAGCGGGTTCTCAACAATGTAGTAAAGCAGGGAAATGTAGTGAAGCGGTGAAATGCGAAAGCTATGAACTATAGATATGTAATCTACACTCTTTTTTGCGCGAAGCGGTGTCGCGCTGCAGTTGCGCCAGGCTGGGGTTCGGTGTCTGCCGAAGTACCCCCAGCCAACGCGTGCTCGGCCCAGAGCCCAAGGTGCTGTCTGGCACTTATGCTGCTTATTTGAGTGTGACCCATTTCCCACACCGTGTTACGTTTATGGCATGTTTATGTCAAATTTATTTGTAGAAATTGCCTAAATCGTAAACGTTATGTTTCGGCGTTGGATTGCCAAAAAAAGTGGCGATTAATAGGGGGTGAGGAGATGCTTAATTTTACCCGACGTTTGCGGCTGTTCTCCGGGGTTGCGATTGCATCTCTCATCTTGGTCCTGGTGCGGCGGCAAGGCCAATGCGCAAGCGGCAACTGAAGCGCAGATCAAGGCGCTGCAGGCCCAGGTTGAAGCGCTCACGCGCACCGTCAAAGAATTGAAGGAAGCCCAGACGCACACGGCCGCCGATGCCAAGGCAGCGAAGAAACAGGCGAGCCAGGCGGATGCTAACGCGGCGCTGGCCAAGGCGACCGCGGCCGACACTCACGCAAGGGCTCCAGTCAAATCCGGATGGCTCGACAGCAACGGCCATACATATTTCGAACATAAGCCGGGCAGTGCGCTCACGTTCTTTACCCCGGGCGGTGAGATCACAGCTTATGGCCAATTCGACGTATCGGCCGACTACCTGACGAAGAATGCCAAGTCGGGCCTGGTAGCGCCAGACGGAAGTATGCCAGTCGGAAATTTCGGCTGGATGCCTGACCTCGCGACCAACGGTTCCTATCTCGGCGTGCGTGGGTTCCAACGTCTGGGCGATCGTTCCACCCACTTTATCTACCAGCTCGAACTCGGAATGGGCATTACGACGACTTCCGGCCTGAAGCAATCCAACAGCAACCTTAGCGATACGACCGACGGCACTTTGTTCAATCGGAACACCTGGATTGGATTTTCCGATCCGGCCTGGGGCTCCATCAAGGTCGGCAAGTCGAGTTCGCCCTACGAGGACATCGACCTCTCGGTTTAACCCGTTCGCCGGGGAGATCGGCACCTATGGGGCCATCATGGGCAATTCGGGCGGCGACAACCGCGTCGAATTCGGCACCCGCATCGATCATGCAATCTGGTACGAATTGCCTAAGTTCTTCGGTGGCTTCGATTTCAAGGCCATGTTCGCGCCCGGTCAGAACCGCGCCGACAACAGCGACAACATCGCAGCCGGCGAGTCCCATTCACCGGCGGCAACGATCCGACCAGCGGCGGAAATCCGCTCGTGTCTTGCAGCGACGGCTCGTTCAGCAACCTCTTCAGCACCAGTCTTAGCTATACAAATGGCCCGTTTTACATGACCGGCGCGTACGAGTTCCATCAGAAAGTCAACAGGTCGAGCGACATTGCCGCCGCGTACGGGGCCGCTCTTAGCTTTCCGACATCGCCGACAGACTGCGTGTCCGCGATCAACAACGCTGTTGCCGGGGTACTTTTAGCGGTATCTCGGCCCCGCTTGCTATACAACAGTGTGAAGAAGACACTGCGAACGAGGACGCAGTCAAGATCGCCGCGATGTATAAATTCTCAACGGGGACTACGGTCGGCGTCATCGGCGAGCGTATGCATCGCTACGTTCCGGCGGACATTGATTTCCAGAATGAGCGTACCCGGTACGGCACTTGGCTTGTTGTGAGCCAGGAATTTTCCAAAGCGGACAGTCTGCATTTCGGCTGGGGGCACGCGTTCGCATCGCCGGGCAATCTGGGCAGCACAACGACAGCATACTAACGAGCGCCAACGGTGCCGCGTATGGTCCCAATCGAAACCAGGCGGATATGCTGACATTGGCGTACAAGCACAAGTACACTGAGAACTTGATCTGGTACATAGCCGCGGCGGCGACCTTCAACGGATCTACGCCCATTACGATCTGGGCGCGGGTGGACATGGCATTACCACCGATTGCCATGACGCCGTCGACTCGTCGGGTGGCATCGCTTCTAACCCGCACTGTTGGACGGGCACGACGATAGTTGGCGTTTCAACCGGCATCCAGTGGAAGTTCTAAGAATTATGTAAAGCAGCCCCCCTGATTTTCTTTCGATACGCGGCACAAAGCTAATGGGGACGGGCGGTTAAGCCGTCCTCGTTGAATGCAGTGTTTTGCGACCGATGTAATGTGGTAACTCGGGGAGGCAAACAAAAACTGGCAAATGGAGGAGCACAACCAAGCTCGTCGATCACTCGCGTGCGATGGACCCAGCTCATCGTCGGGATCATCTGCATGATCATGATCGCGAATTTGCAATATGGCTGGACGTTATTCGTTCGCCCGATCAATGCGGCCCACGGCTGGTCTATCGCATCCATCCAAGTCGCCTTCAGCATCTTCGTCGCGCTCGAGACCTGGTTGACGCCGATCGAGGGCTGGATCGTCGATCGTATCGGTCCCCAGAACGGGCCGCGGGTGATGGTCGCCTTCGGCGGCGTGTTCATCGCACTCGGCTGGATCGTCAACTCTCAAGGCCGGGCTCACTGTGGAAATGCTGTATTTCGGCGCCGTGCTCGCCCGGCATCGGCGGCGGCGCAATCTATGCAACCGCCGTCGGACAAGCTGTCAAGTGGTTCCCCGATCGCCGCGGTCTCGCGGTCGGTCTCACCGCCGCAGGCTTCGGCGCCGGCGCCGCAATTACGGTCGTTCCGATCCGTGAAATGATCGCGGCCAGTGGCTACCAGAGTACTTTTTTTTGGTTCGGCTTGGTGCAGGGCGTGGTCGTCTTCGTGCTGGCCTGGCTGCTGCGTGCGCCTGAGCCGGACGAACTGAAAAATATGAAACCTAGCGCAGCCGAAAGTGTTGCAATCGGCGCGCAGCTACACCCCGGCGCAAGTGCTGGCGTCGCCGGTGTTCTGGGTGCTCTACATCATGTTCGTCATGGTCTCGGCCTCCGGCTTGATGGCGACGGCGCAGATCGCGCTGATCGCGCGCGACTATAACGTCGCCAACATGGTCCTCATCGGCGGCGCGACCACGCTGTCGGTTGCGCTAATCGTCGACAATCTCTGCAACGGCGCGGCGCGTCCGTTGTTCGGTTGGGTGTCCGACAATATCGGGCGCGAATACACCATGGCGATTGCGTTTGGTCTCGGCGCAGCGGCCTATTGGCTGCTTGGCTCGGCCGGCACGCAGCCTTGGGCATTCGTGCTGTTTGCCGCCTTGATCTTCCTGACCTGGGGAGAGATATTCAGCCTGTTCCCATCGACCTGCACCGACAGCTTCGGGCCGAAATTCGCGACCGTGAACCTGAGCCTGCTTTATACGGCGAAGGGCGCGTCCGCGTTCCTGGTCCCGGTCGCGAACTTGATCAAGGCATCGACTGGCAGCTGGCACATGGTGTTTGTGGTCACCGCGGCTATGAATCTTGTGGTGGTGGCGCTGGCACTGTTCGTGCTCAAGCCGATGCGATCGAAGATCGCGGCAGGCGAAGCGATACCGGCCCACGCGACTTGATGGCACGACGCGGCCCTCTGTCTTTTCACAGAGTTAAAACATGGACAAGGCCCCGTCGATTGGGGCCTTGTTTTTTTGTGTTGTGAGAGTGGCAAGTTGGCCGAAGCCTGCGAGCGTAGCATCGTGACCAAGGCCTATTGGGCTATTGAATTCGCGACCCGTGCGCGTCGGGCACTCAGTATTGCAGTTTCTCATTTCGCTACGGCAGCGAGAAGCAACAAATCGCGCCGGCCGACATGATCGTCGTGCGTTCCGGATCAACTGGTATATTGTATACCAGCTATGGGTACCCACGAACATTCGAGGAACACCGATCTGCGCAGAGTAGGCCCGATCTTCCTCGGTATTGCAGGTCCGAACGGCCATTTCTGCGGTAGCATTCGGTACGTGCCTAGGCTGCGAGTTTAAGCTCGGGGCACCCGCACGGTGATCGTCCAAAACCACGGCGTGTCGCGGCTCGCCGCGTGCGTCCACATGATGCGACCGACGCGCCGGTCGCCGTCGAACGCGTCGTAGTCCGTCGTCTGACGACTGGCCGCCAGTGCGGTGTTTGGAGGCGCGTTTTAGAAGCAGCATGCCGCCCAGGTAGCTTGTTTTCGAACTGTGACTTTTCGCACTTCAAAATTGTAGGCTTTGAGAACACATTCGAGGATGCCGGTGGAGGAGATTTGCCATGCACCACCAAGCACAGCACCCACAGATTTTCACAGTATTTGGCAGTTACCCTATCGGCCCGCAGGGAGATTATTTCCCCGGTAACACCAGCCGACCCGATAGCGAGGACCGTAGTGACACCCCGAAAATGGGATCCGCCTCCGTTCTAGCAGAAGCCGCGCGTCAAGTTCAGCAGATCCGCCGGTAAGCTAGGAATACTAGGCGGCCCCTCGTCCCGAGCCTGGGCCCTAGCTTGCAACCCTGGTCGCCTCCCCCGACGGCGGCCAGGGTTTTGCTTTTGACCGGTCGGCGGTGAGCGCTATGGGGGTGCGGCTCGTTGACCGCGACAGCTAAGGCGGTGGCGGCGGCGGTCTTGGTGGCCGTGGTGGTGGCGGCGGCTTTGGTCGTGGAAGTGGTCGCATGAGATTGCCTTGCCGCTAAGAAATGCGGGTTTTCAGTCCGCATTCTTGCGCGTATGCAGACCTTCGTCGAGCCTGCCGGCGAGGTCGCCGGCGCGGCTTGTCGCGGCACCCCAACGAAAACTCGCGCCATGTACTAATTCTCGTGACCTGATTATAATCCTATCTCCACCAACCATGGGGATAGATCATGCCGATCCTGAAGAACCTCACCTTCACCGCAGTTCCCGCGCGTTCCCACGACCCCGTCGCCAACCGCCGGGCCAAGCTCATCGAGCGCCTCGAGGAGCAGAAGGCGCTGCTCGCCGACGCCTCCTACGTCCGCAAGACCCAGCGCTGGACGGGCAAGGGCGACGCGCGCCGGCAAATCGAGAAGCAGCAGCGGGTCCGGCCCTGGTGGCGCGCCGACGGTTCCGGCCGCGTCGTGTTCTCGGTCTTCCACGGCGCCAGGCCGATCGAGTTCGAGAAGAACAAGGCCGGCATCGCCGTGGCGTCGAAGGACAAACTGCCGGCGCTCATCGACAGCCTGATCGGCGCCGCGCAGGCCGGTGAGCTGGACGACCTGCTGGCCCGCGTGAAGCCGGTGGGCGCGCCCAAGGCCAAGAAGGCGGCCTGAGACCCGGACCCGGGCACGGGCGGCGCCACGCGTGGCCCGTGCCCATTTTCCTCCGACGGGACACGATCACCAGGCCAGACGACGAGGCCGGCCCCCGGGCACGACCGGGCGGGCCGCGGTGCTGTCGCCCAACCAGATCAGGCACGCGTTCCGCGTCGCCCGGACACAGGGGCCGCCACGCGGCGCGCGCCGAGACCGCGCTGGCGATGTCGCTGGGGCTGGGCCTGCGCGCCAAGGAGCTGGCGGGGCTGCGGTGGGCCGACGTGTACGACGAGGCCGGGAAGGTCCGGCCCGTGGTGCACCTCAAGGCCGGCTACACCAAGGGCGGTCGGACGCGCGACGTGTTCGTGTCGTCGCCGGCGCTGCGGCGCGTCCTGGAAAAGTACGGCGAGCGCGACTGGCTCGGCAGCGCCAGGGCGTCGCAGGCGGCGCTGTTTCGAAGCCAGAAGGGCGGCCCGATGACGGCCGGCTCGATGGCGCGGTTCCTCAAGGCGCTCTACGCCGAGGCCGGGATAGCCGGCGCGTCCTCGCACAGCGGCCGGCGCACGCTGATCACGCGGCTGGCCGAGCGCGGCATCGACCTGAAGTCGATCGCGGAGATCGCAGGCCACACCTCGATCAGGACGACGGTGATGTACGTCGAGGCCAACCCGAGGCGGCTCGCTCGGATACTGCATGACGTGACGTTCTGAGTTTGGGAGCGCCGAGGGCTGAGAAGGTCGACTATTGGGGTGACAGCGGACAAAGGGGCGGTTTGGGCCTATGGACGGTTTGTCTGCTTTTGACCCATCAGCGACATTGGCTGTTCACTGAGGCAATGGTTATGATGCCGATCTCAGCCCTTCCCGAGCGCCCGTTTAAGCGGCTACGATGCTGTGTCTTGAGCTTGGGGTAGGAAATGCAGCGGCGCGAGTTCATCACGCTTCTCGGCGGTGCGGCGGTGTGGCCGCGGGCGGCGCGGGCGCAGCAGCCGGCGAAACTGCCGACGATTGCCTTTCTGGGTACTGGCGAGCCGGCGGCTTGGACCTCGTGGACTCGTGCCTTTGTTGAGCGTTTGCGCGAACTCGGTTGGATCGACGGACAGACGGTCGCAATCGAGTTTCGTTGGACAGTGGGCAGCAACTTACGTGCCTCCGAAATCGCGGCGGACTTCGTTCGGCAGAAGGCCATCTGGATCTCACCGTCCCGGTAGCGACGAAGCACCTCGCGGACTGCCGCCGCGACCGCGGCCTGTTGTTCTTCGGGATTGCGTGTGTGCACCACCCCCGGTTCGTCCTGTAAAAATTGAGTTTGCGTATGTCCGTTCGCCCGCAGCAAAGTGCACATGACCACCAAGTTGATGGACGAGTACGTGCACAACTGCTGCACCGTGCTGACGTTCGCGACCGTGAACCGGCAGGGCCTCCTGAAGAAGAGCATGTGTTGCCGAGCGCGCTCCCAGCAGGCGTCGCCCTGCTCGTCGTCGGAACCGATCCTGCTCAAGTCAGTCATGCTGCTTCTCCATTTTGATTGTGATGATCGGGGCACGGCCTTGCCTTCGCTCCACGCCGACGAGGCCCGCGGTCTCAAGCTGGCGCAGGGCGCGCGCCTTCGCGTCCTTGGTTACGCCCAGCGCGCGCATCAGCGCGGCGGGCAGCTTGACCTCGCGGTTGCGCGTCAAATCGGCGCGGTGGCGAGCGGCGAGGAAGACGGCGAGCGCCTTGCCCGGCAGTCGGGTGGCGGCGGCGATTTCGCCCATCAAGATGGGGCCCCGGAGAAAGCGATCCGCGTGACGGCGCTCGGCCTCACGCAGGACCGAAGTCTCGACCTCGACGACGGCGACACCGTCGACGCTCGATTCTTTGAATTGAGAATAAGATTTATAATAAGATGCACCGGGTTCGCACCGGCGCGACGGCACGGGAGCCGAGAACAAAGACGGCGCGTCCTGCCGGCTCGCGCCCGATTTCACCGGCGACCGCGCCCGCACATCAAGTCGCTGATCGGGGTGACCTGTACGGTCGTGCCCAAGGCGGTCGGCGAGGTGCCGCGCTCGCAAGGTAAGGCGGTGCGCGTCATCGACCGGCGCAACAAGGCGAAGGCGAACTGAGGCGGCCCCTATCGGCCGTCGATCAACGCGTTGTTCGAGGCCTTCGTTTAGGGCACTACCACTCGCGGCGCGACGACCACGGCCGCGCGTTGAGTGCGCGCAGCGTGGCGACGTTCGGGCAATAGTCCTCCCACTCGGGCGCGCTCGCATCGCGCGCAAGATCGCGCGCGCATTGCCGGTGACTTTCACACAGCGTGCAGATGCGTTGCAGGTCGCGGAAGGTTTGCGGTTCCGTTTGCGCGACTTCCTTGCGGTCGAGGTCGAGCGCCGCCATGCGGCTCAAGAGCAGTTCGGCGGATTCGGGCCCGAGACTTGCCAGCCGGCGGATTTCGCAGGCGGGCATGCCGATGTCCTTGGCGATGCGATCGACTTCGGCCTCCGCGCAGCAGGCGAATTCCGAGGCCGGACCGTTGCTGGTCCAGATCTGCCACCATTGCGAAATGACTTCGAGCGGCGACCGGCGCTTTCGTACGTTGGACAGGGCTGACATTTCACCCTCCTTTTATTGCGCTTTTTGTTGCGCTTGCCGCCATGCGGCTTGTTGCACTCTATACACGAGTACTACCGGGCGGCCTTTGACCTAGGTCAAGCGCGCCGCGCGGTTCAGACGGCGGCCGAATGCCGGGACTTCGCGCGCGCCAGATATGTGTCGAACACCGAGGCTACCAGCCGCATGTAAGGGCGGCCTTTTTCGGTGAGCCGTATGCGGTGGCCGTCGATCGACACGCTGCCGTTTTCCAGAAATGGCTGCAGCGAATCGATCTCGTCGGAAAAGTCGGGGGCGATACCGGTTTGGTCCGCGACCGCGTCGAGATCGACCGCCATGTCGCACATCAGCCGCTCGATGATATAGCCGCGCAGGCGATCGTCGTCCGACAAGACGATGCCTTTCACGGTGGCGAGCTTGCCTTCGGCGATAGCGCGCGAATAATTTCCGACCGCCGGGGAATTCTGCGCGAAGCCCTGCGGCAGGCGGCTGATCGCCGAGGCGCCCAAGCCCACCAGCGCATCGGCGTCGTCGTCGGTATAGCCCTGGAAATTCCGCTGCAGCCGCCCGCCTTGCGCGACCAACTGGTCGTCCGGCTTGGCGTAGTGGTCTAGGCCGATCGGCTTGTAGCCGAATCGCACCAAGCTTTCGTGCGCGGCCTCGGCTTGCGCCAGCCGCTGTTGCGACGACGGCAAATCGGCCTGCTCGATCAGTTTTTGCTGCGGCCGGAACCATGGCACATGGGCGTAGCCAAAAACCGCGACGCGCTGCGGATTGAGCAAATGCGCCAAGGCGGCGGTGCGCCGGACGTCTTCGACGGTCTGTTTGGGCAGGCCGTACATCAAATCGACGTTGATGCGGTCGATGCCGAACTCGTTGAGCAGGCCGACCGCGGCCTTGACCGTCTCGAATGGCTGGATGCGGCCGGCGGCCGCTTGCACGTGCGCGCTGAAGTCCTGCACGCCGAGGCTCGCGCGATTGACGCCGATGTCGCGCAGCGCCACGACCAGCGGGTGCGCGAGATGACGCGGATCGAGTTCGATCGCGTGCTCGCGCAAGGCGCTCAGATCGAAGCGGTGGGCGATCTCGTCGGCGACGAATTTGAGCAGGTCGGCGTCGAGGATCGAGGGCGTGCCGCCGCCCCAATGGATATGCGTGACCTTGCGCCTGCCGGCATGGCTGGCGACCAGCGCGATCTCCTCGACCAGGCGCTGCGCGTAAGCCTCGACCGGCTCGTCGCGCAACGTCGCTTTGGTATGGCAGCCGCAGTAGTGGCAAAGCTCCCGGCAGAACGGGACGTGCAAATACAAAGAGAGCGTCGCGTCGCCGGGAAGTCCGGCAAGCCATGCGCGATAAACGTTCGCATCGACCGCCGCGCTGAAGTTCGGCGCGGTCGGGTAGGACGTGTATCGCGGGACTGCTCTTTCGAGCATGTTTGCCATTCATGCCACTCGCACAAACCGATCGGCCGGCGCGCGTAAAATATACCGCTCGGTCGCGGACCGGTTGATTTAGGTCAATCGAATGGCGTGAGAGGCAAAACGCACAATGCAGCGCCGGGCGGCGGATGCTTCAGCGGGGCCAAACGGCCGGATGTGAACCGTACGGCGGCCGCGCGCGCTTGTCGTCGTCGTTGCCGGTTTGCCGCGGTCTTGCGGTGCGCATGTCGTCGGATTCTTGCGCGCGATGTTCGGTCGCTGTGCGTTCGTCGCGGTCGTGCGCGAGGTGCGGCGTTGTGAACCTCTCCGCAACATTGGCGCAAAACTTCGAGAATTGTTCCAGCACGCGCATGGTTATCCGGTGTTGTTCTAGCCCCGCGTATCAGCGGGCGTTGGCGGCTTCGCTTCGCACCGCGTCGAGCGTTCCGGCATTCGGGCAATATTGCCGCCAATGCGGATCGTCGGGCGCCAGCAGCAGGTCGCGCTGGCATCGCTTTTTGCTGACACAGGCCGAACACAGCCGCTGTAAATCGCGCATCGTGCTCGGGTCGCGCTTGGCCAGCGCCTCGGCATCGAGATGCAACACGGCCATTCTCTCCAGCAGCTGCTGCGCGGCGTCGGGCCCGAGGTCTGCCATGTGGCGCAGGTCGCTCGGCGACAGGCCGACGTCGCGCGCGATGCGCACGATTTCGTTGTCGTCGCAAGCGTCAAGCCGCGCACGGCATTGGCGGATCAGCCTGCGGTGACGCACCCAGCCGCGCAAGGCCGCGAGGACTGAACTGAACGGCGGATCGGTCTTGACCGGGTTCGACGCGAGCATGGAAGTCTCCTCTCGCAAGCTACGGACCATAAAGTGCCCATTTTTCGGGGCCTTGATCCATGTCAACGGGACAGCGCGAAAGTTTCCGGCGCGCAACCTAATGTTCGCGCGTGCGGAGCGCGTCTGCTTGCTTATCCTTGGCCACGGCAATCGCAATCGCGCTGGCCGCGCTCGACGGTCTCGTCGTCAAGGCCCTCGCGGCAACTGCCGACGGCGGGTGGCGTTATTCGGCCCCGGCTATCGTCTCGCCGCCGCATGGCATCGAATGACAACGGGCCGCAACGTTGATTTCGGTCAAGAAACCATTTGCCGCCCGCGGTTATGAAAATTTGGATTCGGCAAAATCGGGCGAACTCTTTACCATGATTGGGGTGTATTTTTGCATTCGACGCGCCAGGGCAAAACAATCATGAGTGTGCCGTACGGGGATACTACCGCCAAAAATCGAGGGGCGGCGCAAAGCCTTACCCGTGTCGCGACCCGGATTGCGGTCGGCCTTATTTGCGTCGTCGCAGCGGCCGGCTTGAGCGCGCCGAACGCCAGCGCGCAAGACACAAAAACCGGTCAGGCCGCGCCCAAGCTCACCAGCGAAATGTGCCTCGGCTGTCACGGCGTCGAAGGCTTCGCGCCGCCGGCGACGCCCGGCGTGAAGCAATTCCCCATAGTGCTGAGGGACCGCTTCCTCGGCAGCGTGCACGGCAAGCTTAATTGCGTCGAGTGCCACACCAACGTCACCAAGATTCCGCACGACCCGATCACCGTGCAAGTGAGCTGCGTCACTTGTCACGAGAGCCGGCTGGAGGACGCCAAGGAAAACAACAAGACCGCCGAGATCGTGAAACTAACCGGCGTGATCGAGATGATCGGCCGCTACATGAAGTCGATCCACGCGCAGCCGAGCAAGGTCGACCAGTCGCACACCAACGCGACCTGCTACAATTGCCACGACGCCCACTACGTATATCCGCCGAACACGCCGAACTATAACTGGTGGCGGCTCAATCTGCCTTATGCCTGTGGGGCCTGCCACACGTCGGAACTGGCCGAATACAAGACTTCGGTCCACGGGGTGGAAGTCTTACAGGGAGGTAATCCGAAGGCGGCGATCTGCTCGGACTGCCACACCACGCACGACATTCAGGACCCCTTCCTCGACAAGACCCAGCTCCTGATCACCAAGAATTGCGGCAGTTGCCATAAGGAGCAGTTGGCGTCCTATCAGGGGACCTACCACGGCCAGGTCAACACGCTCGGCTTCGCCTACACCGCGAAGTGCTTCGACTGCCACGGTTACCATACGATCCAGCGCGTCAACGATCCGCGCTCGACCGTCTATCCGGCTAACCGCCTGCAGACCTGCCAGAAGTGCCATCTCGATGCGACCAAGGGCTTTCTCAGCTTCGAGCCGCACGCGACCACGCATAACTTTCACGAATATCCGCGCACCTGGATCGCCTCGAAATTCATGCTGCTGCTCTTGGGCGGTACCTTCTCATTCTTCTGGACGCATTCTGCGCTGTGGTTCTTCCGCGAATTTCGCGACCACCAGCAGCACAAAAACCGGCCGCACGTGCGAGCCGAGGCGCTGCATAATGGCGACGGCAAGCCAGTCGTTTACTACCGGCGCTGGCCGGCAATTTGGCGGCTCGCGCATCTTTGCTTCGCCATCAGCGTCATCATGTTGGTGCTCACCGGCATGACACTGTTCAATTCCGAGACAACGTGGGCGCAAATCATCAGCCATTTGTTCGGCGGTCCGCGCGTCACCGGCATGGTACATCGCATCTTCGCGACCGCCTTTCTCGCCATCTTCTTCTGGCACATCTGCTACATATTCTTGCGGATCGGGCGCAACTGGAAGACCTTCCGCTGGTTCGGCCCCAATTCGATGGTGCCGAGCTGGTCCGACCTCAACGACGCCATCGGCATGTTCAAGTGGTTCTTCGGCCTCGCGCCGAAGCCGCAGCTTGACCGTTGGACCTATTGGGAGAAGTTCGATTACTGGGCGCCGTTCTGGGGTGTCACTATCATCGGCAGCAGCGGCGCCATGCTGTGGTTCAAGGGACTGACCGCGACCTATCTGCCGGGCTGGGTGTTCAACGTCGCCACCATCTTCCACGGCGAGGAAGCGGTGCTCGCGGCCGGCTTCCTGTTCACCGTGCACTTCTTCAACAATCACTGGCGGCCGGACAAATTCCCGCTCGATATCCTGATGTTCACCGGCAAGATGCCGCTTGAGGAATTCAAGCGCGAGCACTTGATCGAATACAATCGCTTGGTCGCGCAAGGCGAGCTGGACAAGTACCTAGTCGATGCGCCGTCACGGCCGATGACCCTCGCCTCCACGGTGCTCGGCTTCACCTTGATGGGCGCGGGCCTGTTCCTGCTCGTCTTCGTGCTTTACGGCTTCACCCGCCACCTGTTCTTCGGAGGGTGAGCGCGCCATGCGATCGAAACCAACAAATCAAAAACCGGGGTTTCCCATGAGACACCTCCTGCTCGCCATGTTCCTGTCGGTGGCGCTAATCGGCTGCTCGGACGAAGGCACGCCGCAGAAGCAAACGGCTGCCGATATCGCGGCTGGCAAAGTCGTGGCGGACAAAGAGTGTAAGGCCTGTCACGGGCTCGACGGCAAGGGTGCGGCGCCCGGTATTCCCAATCTCGCCGGACAGCGCGGGCGCTACATCATGGCGGCGTTGAGGGAATACAAGGAAGGCCGGCGCGTGCACGCCGCCTTGCGTTCGATCGCCACCGACTTGAGCGAGGACCAGACGCGCGGCGTCGCGGCCTTCTACGCCAGCCAGCCTCCGGTGCCGCCGGAAAAAGGCGCCGTGTTCTCGCCCTATGAGAACGGCAAGGCGGTGGCGGCGGCCTGCGCGCCTTGCCACGGCGCCGACGGCAACAGCGCGACCGCCGGCACGCCCAATCTCGCCGGTCAGCAGCCGATCTATTTCGTCACGGCCACGCAGGAATATCTGACCGGCAGGCGCGAATCGGCGCCGATGGATCCGATGCTGCGTAAGTTGAACAAGCTCGATATCGAGAGCGTGGCGCTCTATTTCGCCTCGCAGACACCGACCGCGCGTCCGGCGCCGCCGGCCGGCAACGCGGCGCTAGGCGAGCCGCGCACCGCGGTATGCGGCGGCTGTCACGGCTCGCACGGCGTGAGCACCGACACGGCGACGCCGAGTCTCGCCGCCCAGGATCCGCAATATCTGGCGCACGCCATCAAGGGTTACCGCACCACGCGCAAGAACGACACCATGGCGCGCGTCGTCGCCGGTCTCAGCGATCAGGAGATCGCCGATATCGTCGCATTCTATTCGACGCAGAAATCGAAACCCGCGGAGGACGGAGAGCATCTGCTGCGCGACATCACCGAAAAGTGCAATCGCTGTCACGCCGGCGACATCGACAATCCGGCGCTGGCGATCCCGATCATCAACGCGCAGGACAAGGACTACCTGGTGCTGGCGCTGCGCGCCTATCGCGACAGCAAGCGCGGGAATTCGCTCATGCACAACATGAGCATACCCTACGGCGATTCCATTATTGAAAGCATCGCGTCGTATTACGCGACGCTAAAAGCAAAGTAGCCGGGCGCGAGCAGGGCGGTCGGTAGATCATGAAGCGGTTCGAGGCGGGTGAACTCGCGATGCCCGGGTCGAAGCGGCGCGAAGACAAAATGACCGTAAGTAGATTGGACGACTAGTTTGGGGATGCAACGCAGCATGAACAGGCTTCTGATAGTGGCGGCGGTCGCCGGCGTTACCATCGTCGGCTATGGCTCCGGCGCGCGCGCGCAGTCGGGCGAGGAAATGCGCACGCTCACCGCCGGGCCGATGGACATCGCCGACGGCAAGCATGTGGCAGAGATGAGTTGCGCCGCCTGCCACAATCTCAATGGCATCAGCACCGTCAAAGGCACCCCGCATATTGCCGGCCAGCGACCGGTCTATCTCTACCTGACGCTTAAGGAATACAAATCCGGCGTCCGCAGCAGCGAGGCCATGACCGCCGCCATCAAGTTCCTCAGCGACGAGGCGCTGATCAAGGTGTCGGCCTACTTCGCCAGCCTCGATCCGGCGCCGCTGCCGGCGGGACCGGCCGCGCCCGCCAAGCCCGATCCGGTCGAGGCCGGCAAAGCCGCCTCGGCGGCCTGTGCCGGTTGTCACGGCAACACCGGCGTCAGCCAGATCCCGGGCATTCCAAGCCTGATCGGCCTCGACACGAAATATCTGGTCGACGCGATGAAGGCCTACAAAGACGGCGGGCGCAAGAACGACACCATGAAGGGAATGCTGGCGTCGGTCGACGATACGGCAATGAACAACCTCGCGCTATTCTATGCGCTGGAAAAGCCGGAACGCGCCAAGACGCCGGCCGCCGGCGACGCGGCCGCCGGCAAGACCGGTGCCGCAAGCTGCGTCGGATGTCATGGTGAGAACGGCGTGAGCGGCAGTCCGGGGACGCCGAGTCTCGCCGGACAGGACGCCCAATATATCGTTGCGGCGCTCGTCGGCTACAAAAACGGATCGCGCGCCCACGATACCATGAAGGGTCTCGCCGGCGCGCTCGACGATAGCGCGATGAAAAACCTGGCGGCTTACTTCGCCGCGCAGGAACCGAAGGCGCCGAGCGTGCGCAAGCCGCTTTCCACCGCGGAATGGGTCGAACGCTGCAACCGCTGCCACGGCGTCAACGGCAACAGCACCGATCCGCGCTTTCCGATGCTGGCCAGCCAGCGCGTCGAATATCTGCAGAAAGCGCTGCTCGATTACCGCGCGCAGACGCGCAAGAGCAATGAAATGCACGCCATGGCCGGCGGGCTGAGCGAGGGCGATATCGACAATCTCGCTGGCTTCTACGCGCATGAAAAAGCGCGCGCGGTGCTGTTCGTGCCGCTGCCGAAGTGATGTCGTTCAAGCCGTAACCGATGGGACACGACCATGAGTGAACTGCCAGTGCACCGGCACTACCTGCATTACTCGGAGCTGCCGTACAGCCAGCGCGTTCTTTATACTGCGGCGCTGCTCGTGCTCGGCGTGGGTTATCTGTTCGCCTTGCTCAACGTCTACTTTACTTACGCCGGCCGCGGCGGCGGCAATCCGCATATGCTCACGTCCGAAGATCTCATCGTGGCCTATTCCGGCAGCGGCAAGGGCTCGCGCCTTGAATCGGCGTTGCGCGGGCCGATGGCGGCCATGCTGCCGGGGGACGACCGAAATGTCGTGCTCGCCTGGGCGGCCGAGGGCGGCCCGCATCCGGCCTACGACAAGACGGTGCGGCCCCTGCTCGATAAATATTGCATGGCCTGCCACGACGGCAGCAATCCGCATCTGCCCAACCTCAACGGCTACGACAATCTGAAGAAGGTGACCGAGAAGGACACCGGCGCCGCCATCCCGACGCTGGTGCGGGTGTCGCACATCCACCTGTTCGGCATGACCTTCATCTTTTTCCTTACCGGCCTCATGTTCAGCCACGCCTATGTGCGGCCGGTGTGGTTCAAGTGCCTCGTCGTCGCCACGCCGTTCGCCGGCATCATGATCGACGTGGCGTCGTGGTACATGATCAAGGTCTTCCACCCATTCGTTTATCTGGAGATCGCGGCCGGTATGGTGCTGGCGGCGTGCTTCGCCTTCATGTGGCTGGTGGCGCTGTACCAGATGTGGCTGATGACCCCGCCGGACGCGGTGAAGTTGCGCGAACGCGGTCTATAGCCCGGCGATGCGGACGGCGAAATCGTCGACCGCATCCCACGACGTATATTCGACGCTGGTCGCCGGATCGGTCGGCCCGCCCGTCAGCAACATGATGAATCGGATGATCGCCCGGTCGCGCCAGCTATAGCGCCGGTAATCGAGCCGGCCGGCAAAAGCGACGGCGAGCGCCGGTGTCAGGCCGTGGCGCGCGATGGTCTTGCGCAGATAGGCGTTGCCGGCCGCCGTGGTTTTTTCCGGCTTGCGCGCGGTGAGATTGACCGAGGCGAGCGCCAGCGGCGGCGGCGTGGCGAGCGAGCTATAGGCCGCCAAGAATCGTTCCGCCTCCGGCAAGTGCTTGCCGTAACGCACGGCGGCCACCAGCACGATCGCCGAGGCGGCGGCGAGGTCCTCCGGCGCCGGGCGCGCCACCGCGACGTCCTGCGGGGGACCGAGCGTTTGGCTCGCCGCCAGACGGTTGAAAATACGCTCGGCGATGCGGCGCGACTGTCCGTCGCGCGTCGCGTAAAAAAGCGCAATGCCACGGGTATTCGTCGCCATCGAGCGTCTTATCCCGCCGGATTTGATCCGGCTTACAATAGATGGTCGCCGAAACCGATAGCCATCATCACCAAGAGCGCCAGTCCGACGAAGACGAGAACGAAGCCGAGAACCTTGGCTCCGAGCGTCAGTGGCCGCGACGGCGCGTCCACCAGATGCTGCTGCAGTTGTCCGGTCTCCGCCAGGCGGGCGTATTCGACGGCGTACTCGCGCTTGAACTCTTCGAGCGGCATCGCGCCGGTGAACATGACGACGTCGAGCGGGAACTTGTCCGGCCGCCAGTGATTGACGAAATAATGCACCGTGAAAAGATAGGCGGCGGCGAGCAGCGCTTCATCGCCGTGCGCGACGGTCGCGATATTGAACGCCCAGCCCGGAAGGTAAGCGGCGGTCAACGTCTTGAACCACAGCAGCGCGCCGGTCGCGACCAGCATCGCGATGCCCCAGAACGGCGCCCAGTAGTCGACCTTCTGCTGATAGTTCCAATGGTCGAAGCTCGGCCGCGCGCGGCGGCCGATAAACCATTTGAACATGGCGGCGAAATCGACGGCGTCCTGCCAATTCGGCATCAGCGAATAGGGCCCGAACACTTTGAAGCTCGACCAGTTCCGCGCGATGTGAACGGCGGCATAGAGAATATGCCAGGCAAAGACGGCGCACATCACGACGGCGGAAACGCGATGGATGATGCCGGCGATTTCCGGTCCGCCCAGGGCGCGCTCAAGCACCGGCGCCCAGGCCGTGTTCGGATAGAGCAAAGTGATGCCGGTCGCCACCAGCAGGATGATGCTGATCGCGAACAACAAATGTGCCCAGCGCCACATCGCACTCCAGCGCTCGACGTAGCGGACTTCGCCTTGCGGCACCGCGTCGGCGCGCACATGCGGGCGCGGCTTGCCCTGCTGGCGGTCGCGAAATTCGCGGAAGAACCAGAGCGCCGAGTGGATCCAGAAGAATATGAGAACGCCGCCGACCGCGAGGTTGACGAATTTCGAAGCGATCCAGGTGTAAGGATAATGCGCGAAATCGTCGGTGGTGGCGTGCGGCTGGAACGTGGCGAAGCCCGCCGTCGCATTCGTGTGACACTTGCGGCAGGTGTTCAGCAGATTGGCCGGCGCAACGCTGGAGGCGGGATTGCCGGCGCGCAAGATGTCGTGGCTGCCGTGGCAGTCGGCGCAGGTCGCGCCATGGTCGAAGCCCATGACGATGACTTGGCCATGATAGGTCTCGGTGTAACCTTGCGCGGCCTTTGGATGGCAAGCGATGCAGTTCTTGGCGATGGCGATTTTTGTGTGCTGCCATTCGGCCGCCGACTTCGCTACGGTCTTGTGCGGGACGTCGGTGATGCCGGTGTGGCAGTCCACGCAGCGCAGCGCCTTGCCGTGCACACTCTCGGCAAAACGATCGGCGTTCACGAACAGCGGGCGCGTTTGTCCGTCGGCGCGCGGCGCGGCGAAGCCCGGCGCGCCGTGACAGCCGAGGCAGGTCGCGTTGTCGAGATTGGTCGCGCTTTGCGCGCCCGCGGCTTGCGCCCAAAAAACTTGCGTCCAAAAGAAGAGGGTCGTCAGCGCGGCCGCCCGCAGCGCAAGTTTGCCAGCGCGCATCGCTTATCCTCCTCTGTGCCGGAAAAACGAACGCGCGGCATGAGGTGCCGCGCGCTCTCGATGGTTCGACCCGCGGCCTAAAGCGCGGCGCTACGCGAAAACAAATCTGCCGTCGAAGACGGCGATCGATATTCGCGCTTAGAGCTTGTGGCCGTTTGCCTTGAATTTTTCGCCGGCCGGCTTGAGCGCGCCGCCGCCCGCCGGATTCTGGTGGCAGAAGCCGCACGGTTTGCCGGTTTGCTGCGCATATTGGGGCATGGCGCTGGCCGGCTGCGGAATAGTCAATGACATCGCGCTTGCAATCAATATCGCAGCCGCCGCGCCGCCTGCAAGAACGATGGCATTCTTCACGTATACTTGCATCTGCTTCTCCTTCTTCATTGCTCTGGTGGAAACAACTACCGCTCGACCCGCCGCCGCTGTTGCATTTTATCAACACAGCAAAACTAAAAACAGCGCTTTGATCGAAATCAAAGGTTTTGGCTTGTTCAACGTACAAATCAGTCTTGCGTAACAAGAGAAAGTCGAGTGATATTTGTAAAAGCGAGGGCTGGGGAAGTAGTAACGGAATACGGTGTGCGGTTCTAGGTACATCCTGTTTCGATCGGGGCGTTGAAGAATAACGAGACAGGCTGCGGTTACCAGGCAACACACAGTAAGCTTTACCGATCTTCCCCATGCGATGAATTCACCCGATCAGCGTCATGCCGACGCTGGGCGAAGAATTGTTAGCGGTGGCGGGGGTCGTTAAGTGAAACAGCATGGTCGCGAGACTGTCGAATTCGGGCGCACCGGGGCTTTGTCGACGGATATTCCGGGCAAGCCGAAATCGAGACTAGGCAAGACCTTCATAATACTTGCGGCCTCCGCGCTGTTCTGTAGCGCGGCGTTCGGCATATCTGGGCCGGCCCAGGCCGAGAGCGGCTTTACGGTGGCGGGCATCAATTCGACCTTGCCGGCCTGGTCGCCAGCCGACGGAGCCAGTCAGCCGGTTGCCGCCGATACGGCGCTTTCGCAGCTGACCTCCTTTGCCCGGAAGATCGGGGCCGATGAGCCGAGGGCGGCCGGCGCCAAGGTCTCCGCTAGCCAATTCAACAACCAGGCCTTTGCCGAGCTGCAGGCCTTCTCCCGGCGCGTCGGCGCCGGCCAGCCGGCATCGCTCAAGGGCCAGCCGAAACTCGCCGAAGCTGACAATCTGCTGGACTGGTTGAGCCAGCCCAAGAGCGCGGCTCCCGCCACAGCTCCGGCCGCCAAGCCGGGCAAAGGCAAACGCACGGCCGCGCCGGTCGAAGCCCACTTCGTCGGCGACAAGGTCTGCGCGGGCTGCCATGCGGCGCAGATCGCGGAATTCCAAAAGACCCTCATGGGCCGCATCAGCATCACGCAGCCCGGCAAGTTCTCCTGCGAGAACTGCCACGGTCCGGGCTCGGCGCATGCCAAGGCCGGCGGCGGCCGCGGTGTCGGCGGCATCATGTCGTTCGAGGCCGACGATCCGCGCAGCGCGGAAGAAAAGAACGGAATCTGCCTTGCCTGCCATGAGCGCGGCCAGCGCACCAATTGGGCCGGCAGCACGCACGAGACGCGCGGGCTGGCCTGCGTGAATTGCCACACCATCATGAAGAGCGTGTCGCGCAAGAATCAGCTCAAGACCGCGTTCGAGCCGGACACCTGCTTCCAGTGCCACAAGGATCGCAAGGCGCAGATGTTCCGCTCGTCGCATATGCCGCTGCGCGAAGGCAAGATCGTTTGCTCGGACTGCCATAATCCGCACGGCAGCTTCACCGAAGCCCTGCTGAAGAAAGATTCGATCAACGACGTTTGCTACACCTGTCACGCCGAGAAGCGCGGGCCGTTCCTGTTCGAACATGAGCCGGTGCGCGAGAACTGCGACAACTGTCACGATCCGCACGGCACCGTGAACGAGTTCTCGCTGAAGCTCATGCGTCCGCGGCTGTGCTTCGAATGCCACAGCTTCGGTCACGGCAACGTCAACGGCCCCGGTTCGAACTTCACGATGGGCCGCTCATGTCAGAACTGCCACACGGCAATTCACGGCAGCAACAGTCCAGCCGGCGGCGCGCTGCAAAGGTAAGCCGAATCCGGGGGTAATAGAGCAGAAACGTAGGTCAAAGTTTGCTTAGGGGCGGGTCAATGAAACGGCGAAATGGACTGGTGCGGACGTTCGTGATCGGGGCTTTGCTGAGCAGCGTGGCCTGGGCGGTGCCCGGCATGCAGGCTCAAGCGGGCGACCTTCCGGTGAAGGCCATGCCAGCGGCCGAACCCGTGCCCTACTGGTGGTTCCACGGCGACGTCGAAGTCGGCGGGCGTTTCTTCCTTAACGATCCGCAGCGCAACGGATCAGTTTACCGGGGGCAGAGCAGCCTAGCCAAGTATTACGAATACAGCGACGTTCGACCGGGGCCCTTCTCGAATATCTGGCTATCCACTGGAACCAGCGACGGCCTCTATCGGATCGACCTCGGCGGCAAAAACATCGGCTACGACGATCAAAGCTATTGGCTCGACGCGTCGAAGGCCGGCCAAGTCTACTTCAACTTCGACTGGGACCAGACACCGCATCTTTACAGCACCAGCGCGCAGACTTTCTATAACGGTGTCGGGACCACAAATCTGACGCTGCCGCCCGGGTTTGTCCGCGCCGCGACCGCGGCCGCAATTCCTGGAAGCATTAATCCGTTTCTCCATACGTTCGATCTCGGCATCCGGCGCGATACCGCATCCGGCGACGTTCGTTGGACTCCGGACGATGCCTGGGATGTCAGGGCGGATTACTCCCATATGCATCGCTTCGGCACGCAGGTCGACGGCGTGGTCGGCTTTGGCAATACTTCCACTGGTTTCGGTTATGGAGCTACCCAGGTCCCGCGGCCTGTCGACGATGTCACCCAGAATTACGGCCTGAATGGCGAATATGTCGGCAGCTCGCCTTGGGGTAAGCGGTTTAGTCTGAAGGTCGCCTATAACGGCTCGACCTATACCGACGCTTTCACGTCCTACACGATCGCCGACCCGATCACCGGCGCCGGCCTCAAATCCGGAGATTTCGCTCGGGAATCGACGTGGCCCAGCAACAATGCCAACGCCTTCAGCGGAACGCTCGGCGCCGATTTGCCGTGGAACAGCCGCTATGTGGGCACCGTCAGCTACTCAATGATGCGGCAAAACGAAGCCTTCATCCCGATGTCGACGCAGAATCCGGGGTTTCCGCTTCCGGCATCGAGCCTGAACGGCGCCATCAACACTCTGTTGAGCAACAACATCCTGACCACAAAGATCACGTCCGATCTCACGTCGAAGCTGAGCTACCGCTACTACAACTTCGACAACCAGACGCCGCAAATCTTTTTCCCGTGCCAGGGCGCTTTTGCCATTAACTGCACCACCGCCTGGATCAGCTACGATCAAGCGACGGCTGGCGAAAAGCAGATCCAAAGCCTGTCGATGCAATACGTGAAGCAGAACGCCGGCGCAGACTTGAATTGGCGGCCGACGAAGGAATGGAACATAGGCGGCGGTTATGGCTTCGAACGCTATGACTGGACGCAAGCGGACGTCAACTACACCAACGACCATTCCGGCAAGATCCACGTCGACTGGAAACCGATGAGCTGGTTCGGCATCCGCTCAAGCGCCATGTATTCCGTGCGGCGCTACGGCACTTACGATTACGTGGATTTCGTCGGCAATATCCAGTTCCCCGGCACCAATCTCGCGGGCCCCCCCGGCACAGGCAACAGCTTCTATTATAACCCCGCCTATCGCCAGTTGATGATTGACAACCGCGACCGCTGGAAGGCCAACATCTCCGCCGATCTTACCGTGATGCAAGGCGTGATGGTCACCCCGACGTTCAAATACCAGGACGATCATTACGGCCTGAACGGAACGACCGAATTGGGATTGACCGACAGCCGCTCATGGGCGGGCGGCGTCGATCTGACCTTCACGCCTAACCCCGCCACTGTCATTACGTTTGGCTATGAGCGGGAATACTACACGCAGTTGCTGGACGGCTCTAGCAGCACTAGCCAAAATGCGGTGGTTGGAGTCGGTGGGGTTTATTCGGTGCAAACGAACGATCTCACCACCGTGGACACCTTCACGGCCGGCGTGAGATATACGGCCATCCCGGACAAGCTGAACCTCAGCCTGCGCTATGCGGCGTCGCATGGCGTCGATCATATGCAGCTCAATCTTGCCACCGGCGCTGCGCCGACCGGCGGTCAGTTCCCGGATTCGACGACCTGGTTCCAGCGTGTCGATGCCGAAGCCGCTTACAAGTTCGACAAGGTGCAGGTCGCACAACTCGGCTGGAATGGCGACATCATAGCCAAGCTGCACTATGCCTGGGAGAGGAACGCGGTTGTCAATTGGCAGAACGATCCGCTGGCGCCGTATAACGTCCCGGCGCTTGCAAGCGGCAACAGTGCGATCTTCATGGCCTACGACAATCCGAACTACAACGTTCACATGTTGATGGGATCGCTGGCCTTTAAATGGTAAGCCGTATCCATCTGACCGGAAGTTAAATGGAGCGGCCCTCGGGCCGCTCCGTTCATTTGGGCCGCCGCCTGCGCCCGGAGCCGCCCGCCGGCCCAAGGCCTGCCCCCGCCGTCTGCCGTAACCGGCCAAGCCGCCTTGTTGATATTCGTCAAAAGGCGAACAACATTTTATCGTAAAAATACGATGCCGATTGGCGGGGGTCCGACTATTGTAATACAAAGACCGTGGAATTGAAGGAGACCTCAATGAAGCGGCATCGTCTTTTGTTCGCAACGGCGGCTGCGGGGCTCGCCATCCTGGCGGTGGCCGGCATGCAGCTAACCACCTCTTCGCCGGCTTATTGCGCGCCGGGCGACAAACCGGCCAAGCGGACCTTTCCGGTCAACAGCCAGTCGAAGAAAAGCTTCAAAGAAGATGTCATGCCGATCTTCGTCGGCCGTTGCGTGAGCTGCCACCAGCCGGGCGGCGAGGGCTTCGTCAAAAGCGGGCTCGACCTCACCTCTTATGCCGGTGTGATGAAGGGCACCAAGTTCGGCCCCATGATCATCCCGGGCGACCCGGAAAGCAGCAATCTGATGGTGCTGCTGGATTGGCGCGCCTCGGCCGAGTTGCGCATGCCGCACGGCAAGAAGCAGCTCAATTCGTGCGACCGCAACGACATCCGGGCCTGGATCCGCGAAGGCGCCAAAGACAATTGATAGCCTGATATTTGGGCATGGAACGGCGGGCCGCGGAATCGCCGGCGGCGTTCAACCTTAGACCTTGAGATCCTTGATCACTTCGTCGAGGTGGCGGAGCTTGTCGGCGTCGCCGGCGAGCGCCTTGCGCGCATCGGCGGCGGCGGCCTGCGCCTTGTCGCGGTCGCCGAGCACCATATAAGCGCGCAGCAATCGCTCCCAGCCGGCGACGTCGGAGCCGTCCTGTTTGAGCCGGTCGGCGAGCCGCGCCACCATGCTGCGGATCATCTGGTCTTGCTGGTCCGGTTTCATCTGCTGCGCGGCGGCGATGTCGGCGGGGGTCGGTCCCGACGGGGCGCCGGCTGCCGCTGGCGCAACGGGCGCCGCAGGGGCGGCCGCGGCGGTCGCTTCGCTGCCTGCGGTGAACTGGTTCAGCTTTTCCGGGTCGTCCGCCAGCGCCTTGCGGGCGTCGGCGATGGCGGTTTGCATCTTCCCGGTCTGGCCGAGCACGCGGTACGAGCGTACCAGTTGGATCCAGCCCTTCACGTCGGAGCCGTCCTTTTTCAACCGCTCGGCCAGGCGCTCCACCATGGCGTTGACGTCATGATCCGCGGGCGGTGCCGCGGCCACGCCGGGCGCCGGCGCGGCGCTCGGCGCCAAAGACGTCGCTGCCTTGGCCGCTTCGAGACCGTCGTCGAACTGGCCGAGCTTGGCGGCATCGCCGGCCAACGCCTTGCGGGCGTCGGCGATGGCCGCCTGCATCTTGTCGTTCTGGCCGAGCACGCGATAGGAGCGCACCAGTTCCAGCCAACCCTGAACGTCGGAGCCGTCTTTTTTCAGCCGCTCGGCCAGCCGTTCGACCATAGCGCTGGCGTCATGATCCGCGGGCGGCGCGCCGGACGCGCCGGCGGGGCCGGGCGGCGCCGCGGCCGCGGTGCCCGCCGGAGCTTTCCGATCCATGGCGTGACGGACCATCTCGACCCAAGGCGCTCCCGGCGGCGCGCTCGCCAAAAGGTCGCCCCAAATTTTCTCGGCCTCGGCTCGCCGCCCGTCCTGATCGGCGGCCATGCCCAGATAGAAGCGGGCCATCACGTCCTGCCCGTCGATCTTCAGGGCGCGGTCAAATTGGGTCTTGGCTTCGGCGGTGACCACGCCGTTGGCGGCAAAAACCATCGCCTCGCCGAGATCGGCTTCACGCGCGGCATTGCTGCCGTTCAGGCTGAGCGAGTTGCTAAAAGCCCTGACCGCATCGTTGTAGCGCCCGAGCCGCATATAGACCGGCGCCAGCACTTCCCAGGCGCGGCCATCCTTGGGATTGCGCGCGACGTGGTCCTCGACTTGCGCGACCATGTCTTGGATCTTGCGGGCCTCGCCCTGCGCCTGCACCCGGCTCGCCAGCGCGGCGCCCGGCAGGTCCGGCGACCCCAGCACCAGATAAAGCGCAATGGCGCCGGCCGGCAGCAACAGCAGAGCGGCGATGGCGGTGACGCGGCGGTGCCAGAGCGAGGAGCCTTCCAGCGCGGGCTTTTCGAACTCCGCGGCGTCGGCGGCGGCGATCAGGCGGCGCGAGACCTCGACCCGGGCGGCCTCGGCCTCGGCTTCCCCGATCAGGCCGGCGGCGCGGTCGCGTTTGATCTCGTCCAATTGGTCGCGATAGACGGCGACGTCGTTGCCGGTCCGCAAGGGCTTGCGGCGCGCCAGCGGCCACAGCACGGCGAAAACCGCCGCGGCCGTCATCATGATGAACACGAGCCAAAAAATCATCGCACCCTTCCACCAGCTAAGCCGTTGGATTTACTGCCCGAAACACCATTCCATAGGCAAAAAACGTCAGAACGAAGACCTATGTCCGCAGGCCAGTTTCTCGATCCCCGGGCGTCCTAACCCATTGATACATATCAAGGCGGCGAAGGATTAGATGGCAAAATAATCGGCCAATTTGAAGAGGAGTTGGCAAAAATGAAAGCCGCCGACGTCATGGTGACCAATGTCATTACGGTCCGCCAAGATACGCCCGTCGCGAAGATTGCGGAGGTGTTGCTGGCAAACCGCATCAGTGCCGTGCCGGTGGTCAACGACAAAGATGTGCTTGTCGGCATCGTCAGCGAGGGCGATCTCATTCATCGCGTGGAGGCCGGTACCGAGCGGCACCGCTCATGGTGGCTCGAACTTCTGACCGGCAAGGAACTTCTGGCGCACGAGTTCGTCAAGTCGCACGCCCGCAAGGCCGCCGACTTGATGACGCGTCCGGTGATCAGCGTGCTGCCGGACACGCCGCTCGGCGATATCGCCTCGTTGCTGGAAAAACATCGAATCAAACGCGTGCCGGTGACGATCAACGGAAAGATTATCGGCATCGTCAGCCGCGCCAATCTCATTCAAGCGCTGGTGAGTGGTGCGAAGCCAGCCGAACAAGCGGTCGACGATCTGACCCTACACGGCACCATCCTCGCGCAATTGCGCTCGAAGCCATGGGTCGATACCTCGACCATCAACGTCGTGGTCAACAGCGGGGCGGTCGAGCTTTGGGGCATCGTCGATTCGGAGACCGAGAAGGATGCGATCAGGGTCGCGGTCGAGGTGACGCCCGGCGTGCGCCAGGTGTCGAACCGGCTCGTGGTCGAACATGTCATGAGCGCGCAGTAACGGTCTACGCGTTCCGCTCTGTTCTTTATCGCCACTAAGTAGCGTTGCCAGAGCGGAACAGTTGCAGCACAGGGTACGAACGCCGCCCGGTCGGTGGAAATAAATACCGTCCGCCGCGCCGCGTTATTCTTTTTCTTTTCGATCGAGCGCCGCTGCGATGAGATGCCGCATGGCCTGCGCGGCATCGAGCCGCACGCGGCCGACGCCGCAGGCGGAAAGCAGAGCTTGCAGGTTGGCGAGGGCGGCGTCAGCGGGTTTGCCGCGCGGCCGCGTCTTAAGCCGAGGATCGGCCCAGCGCTCGAGCGTCATTTGCTCGATGCGTTCGGCTTCCAGTTCCGCGGCTTTGACTTGCGTGCGCAATTGCATCGCGGCTTCGGCATCCGCCACGTCGATGGTTTTGAGGGCGCGGCGGGCGGCGCGCAACGGGCGGACAATGTCCTCATGCCATCGGCCGATTTCCTGGCGGGCAGAGGCAATGTCGCTTGCGCTCAAAGCGACGCCATGGACCGCGCCGAGATACGCGCACAGCAGAACCAGATTCACATCGAGGCCAAACCGGTCCTGCAGCAGGAGACATTCATCCTGCACTTCGCTTGAGCGATAGACCGCGAGGGAGAAATTCCAGAACGGCGGGCCCATGCGTCAGCGGCCGGAGAAATTCGGCAGCCGCCGCTCGGCGGTCGCCTTGACGCCTTCCTTGAAGTCGTCGGTCTTGCGCAACCAGGTCTGTTCTTTCAACTCGTGCTCGGTCGCCTTGAGCACGCGGTCGGCAAGATCGCCGCGCATGGTCGCGCGCGTCGAGATCAACCCAAGCGGGGAATTCTCGGCGATCTCGGCGGCGAGCTTGATGGCCGCGCCGCGCACGTCTGCCTGCGGCACCAGCACGTCGGCAAGGCCCATGGCGTAGGCTTCTTCGCCCGGCACGCGGCGGCTCGTGTAGAACATCAGCGCCGCCTTGGTGGCGCCGACGACCAGTGGCAGCGTGACCGTCAGGCCGAAGCCGGGGTGAAAACCGAGCCGGGTAAAATTGGCGCAAAAGCGCGTCTCCGGGCAGGCAACGCGGAAATCCGCCACCATCGCAAGCCCGAGCCCGCCGCCGACCGCCGCACCATGCACCGCCGCGACGATCGGCTTTTTGGTGCGGAACAGCCGGTTGCCCTCGAGATAAAGATGCTGGACCGCGGCTTCGCGGTTGAGTTCGCCCGGCCGCTGGCCATCTTTGTTGAGCGCCGAGCCGTCGCCGAAATTGGCGCCGGCGCAAAACGCCTTGCCCTGCGCGGCCAAAACGACGGCGCGGCAATTGGCATCCTGGTCGAGCGTTTCGAGCGCACTGGCGATTTCCTGGATCAGCGCGATGTCAAAGAAATTATTCGGCGGTCGCCTGATCTCGATCAGGGCCACATGACCGGTTTTTTCGACGCCGATATCCTTGAACGGGCCCATGGCTTTGTTCCTTTACTCGGCCGCGCGGTGTTGCGCTGACGGCGACGATTGCTTGACGATCAATGCGTCCACGACCGAAACGCCTTGCCCCTTGGCGTGCACGATGACCGGGTTGAGGTCGATCTCGGCGATGTCATCGGCATGATCGGCCGCGAAATGCGACAGCCGCACGATCAACTTGATCAGCGCCTCGCTGTCGGCTTCCGGCGCGCCGCGATAGGGCCCAAGAATCGCCGCGCCTTTCAGGCGGCCGAGCAAAGCGCGCACCGCCGCGTGGTCGAGCGGCACCGGCGCCAAAGTCACGTCGCCGAGCGCTTCGACTAGCACGCCGCCCAGGCCCACCATCAGCAACGGGCCCCAGAGCGAATCGCGGTTGACGCCGAGAATAATTTCGCGCCCGGGCGCCGCCATCGGCTGCACCAAGACGCCGTCGATGCGCGCTTGCGGTCCGTATTTCCTCGCAGCTGCAAGCACGCGCTCGTAAGCCGCGCGCGCGCCGTCAGCGGAAATATCGAGCGCCACCGCGCCGGCCTCGGTCTTGTGCGGAATATCGGCCGATTGCACCTTGAGCGCGGCCGGCCGTGCCAGCGCACGCACCGCTGCTTCCGCCTCGGCGGCCGAATGCGCAAGCGCGCCGGCCTCCTCGCCGCCGATGCCATAGGCCGCCAACAGAGGCCGCGCGTGCCATTCGCACAGCACGTCGCCCGCCGCCGCCAACATTGCGCGCGCACCGGCGCGGTCCGGCTTCGCAGCGGCGGCGGCCGGCGCCGGCGTCAACAGGCGCTCGCGCAACGCCCGGTAATCCGCCATCGCCCGCATGGTGCGCGCGCAGCCGTCGGCACTGGTGAACAGCGGATAACCGGCTTCGTTGAGGATTTCGACACTGCGGTCGGCGGGCAGCGTGTAGCTCCACATGAACACCGGCTTTTTCGAGTCGCGCGCCAGCGCCTGCAGTTTCGGCAGATCGTTTTCCAGAAAGGCCGAGCGGCGCGCGGTCACCACCACCATGACGCCGTCGATTAGCGGCGAGAGGCCGACCAGGCGCGCAAATTCCGCGTAACCGAGCTTTTGCACGCCTTGCGCGGTGGAATCGACCGGATTCTGCGAAGTGCCATAAGACGGCAGATGCACGTCGATCGCCTTGCGCGTCGCAGCGTCCAGCACCGGCACGTCGAGGCCGGCCGCGGCGCAGGCGTCCGCCATCCACACGCCGGCGCCGCCGGAGGAAGTGCAAACGCCCATACGCTTGCCGGCGGGCAGCTTGTTGGCGCAGCCGAGGAAGCCTACCGCGAGATCGATCATCTCGTCGAAGTCGCGCCCTTCGATAACGCCATGATGCTGGAAGATCGCGCGGTAGGCGGCGTGCGAGCCGGCGAGCGCGGCAGTGTGTGAGGCGACGGCGCGGCGTCCCGGTTCGGTCTGGCCGATTTTGGCGACGATCAGCGGCTTGCCCAGCGCCAAGGCCTTGTCGGCGGCGCAGCGGAATTTCGCCGGCGTCTTGACGTCTTCGAGCAGCAGCAGAAACACGTCGGTCTCGCCTTCGTCGAGCATGAAGTCGAGAAAGTCGGAGGTTTCGAGAACCGCTTCATTGCCGGTGCTGACGATGTGGCGGAACTTGAGATTGCGCACGCGCGCCCGGTCGAAGAACGCAAAGCCCAAGCCACCGCTTTGCGAAATCACCGACACCTGGCCGCCCAGCGGTCGTTTCGGCGTGAGCGGGCCGACGCTTGCGTCCATCGTCGGGCTAAAAGTCGGGCTGAACGCGGCGGCTATATTGGCGAAGCCTTCCGAATTGGGGCCGCACACTGCCATGTCGTAGCGCGCCGCCGTGGCGCGCACCGCTTCCTGCATGCGGGCGCCCGCTTCACCCGGTTCCTCGGCGAAGCCCGAGGAAAGAATGACGGCGGCCATGATGCCGGCGCGACCGCAGCGTTCGACCTCGTCCGCCACGTATTGCGCCGGGACGATCAGGACGGCGAGATCGGCCGGCTGCGGCAGGTCGGCAACCGATGCGTAAGCTTTGCGGCCTTGCACTTCCGCCGCGCTGCGGCTCACCGGATAGATAGTGCCGGCGTAAGGGTGGCTGAGCATTACTTCCAAAATGCGGCCGCGCAGGCCTTTGGTATCGGACGAGGCGCCGACCACGGCGACCGTTCTCGGCCAGAGCAGTTTTGAAATATCAGGCACGCGTACCCCCGTTCACCGCAGACCGAGACCGCGTGCAATGATGCCGCGCAAGATCTCGGTAGTGCCGCCCTGGATCGTGAGCTTGGGGGCGACGGTCAGGGCGAAAGCGAGCTGCTCGTCCAGCGTCGCCCGGTTGCCCGCGTCGGCTTCGAGAAAGGCGCTGAGTTCGCGCACGCGCTCGGGCAGCTTCTGCTCCCAGATGGTGCCGACATCCTTGACGATGGAGGCCTCCACCACCGGTTCCTGTCCGGCCTGCAACATGCCGGCGACCGACACCGACATCCGGCGCAGCGTGTGCAGTTGCGCCACCAGGCGGCCAAGGCCTTCCGCGCTGCGCAGATCGGGATTGGGCCCGAGCGCGCGCACCAGCGCGGCCAGCACGTAATACGTCTCCAGGAAACGCTCGGGGCCGCTGCGCTCGTAGGCGAGTTCGCTGGTGGCTTGGTTCGAGGCGCCGTCGATCTCGCCCAACACATGATCTTCGGTCATGAACACGTCGTCGAACACGACCTCGTTGAAGTCGTGCTGGCCGGTCATCTGGATGATCGGATTGACCGTGATGCCGGGCGCCTTCATGTCGACCAAAAACTGCGTGAGCCCGTGCCGGCGGTTTTCCCTGGTCGGGGCCGCGGTGCGGAACAGGCCGATCATGTAGTCGGCGATGTGCGCGTTGCTGGTCCAGATCTTGGTGCCGTTGATCTTCCAGCCGCCCTCCACTTTGGTCGCCTTGGCCTTGGCGGCGAACAGGTCGGAGCCGGAATTGGGCTCGCTCATGCCGATGACGAAGCACAGTTCGCCGCGGCAGATGCGCGGCAGGATGTCCTGCTTGATGTGCTCGGGCGCGTATTTGAGCAAAATCGGCCCGCTCTGCCGGTCGGCGACGAAATGCAGGCGCACCGGCGCGTTGGCGACGCGGAATTCCTCGGTCACGACGTAGCGTTCGAGAAAATTGCGCTCATGCCCGCCGTATTTTTTCGGCCAGGTCATGCCGATCCAGCCCTTGGCGCCGACGCGCTTGCTGAATTCGCGATTGTGGCTGTCGCCGTGGCCGGGCCGGTCGGGCACGAAGGTGCCGGCCGCCACTTCCTCGGCGATGAAGGCGCGCACTTCCTCGCGCAGCTTCTCGCATGCGGGCGGCAACCTGATCTGATCGAAACGCAGTTGGTCGGTCATGGCAAAACCTAGCGCGCCGCCAGCATCGGCCAGAACTGGCTGGCGCCTTGCGTAGCGACCATGCCGCCGAGCGCCGCCGCCCAGTAGCTTTCGCTGCCGAAGTCGTCGCGCCACGACAGCAGGCGCAGCGTGAAGCGGTGCAGCACGTGCTCGTTGGTAAAGCCGATGGCGCCGTGCACCTGGTGCGCGATGGCGGAACCTTCGGCGGCGGCCTCGCCGGTGCGGATTTTCGCCGAAGCCGCTTCCAGCAGGACAACGTCGTCGAACGCGTCCGCATGCGCAATGGTGTCGGCGGCGGAACCGGCGGCGGCGAGCGCGGCGGCGGTTTCGCCGGCAAGGCGCGCGAGGTTCTGCTGCACGGCCTGGAATTTTCCTATTTTGCGCTCGAAGGCGACGCGCTCATTGGCGTAGGCGACGCTGAGCGACAGGATCTTCTCAAGCGCGCCGGCGACCTGCATGCTGCGCACGGCCGAGCCCATCAGCATCAGCGCGGAAGCGTCGAACGACGCTGGCGCGCCGGCAATCGGTTTAGCCTTGTCGAAGGTCACATTGTCCGATGCATCGCCGGCAAGATTATTTCCTTCGGCGATGCGGCAATCGGCAGTCTTCACCAATGCAACGTGCCCGCCGTATGCGCTGCCGGCGAACACCGCGATGTGTTCGCAATCCCTGGCGAAGGGCACGCCATTGGCGCGTCCGCTCAAGGTGCCGTCGGCGTTCAACGTCATGCGGTCGCGCGGGCGGGCAGGGGCGACGGTCATGGCGCCCGCCGGCGCCTCGACGTCGGCGCGCGCCAGCAGCCACCCGGCGAGCAGCGTTTCGGCGAGCGGAACCGGCAGCGCGTAGCGGCCGGCGGCGCCGAGAATGGCGAAGCCGTCGGCAAGGCTTGCACCGGCGCCGCCTAATTTTTCCGACACCCAGGCGAGCGGCAGGCCCGCAGCTGACAAAGCGCGCCACAGCTTTTTCTTCAAGGCCGTGTCGCGGGCGCGGTTGAGCGTCTGAGGATCGGCGAGGTCGGCAAATATCCGCGCCGCCGCTTCGGCGACAATATTATCGCTCTCGGTCACCATTGCCGCTCCGGCTTGCTACACGATGGCGGGCGCCTGCACGGGGCCATCGTGCGGTGCGGGAGGACTATTGGCAAGCGCCTCCAAACCGCGTCGGCAGAGCCGTTTTTGTCGAGTTGATCAGGGCTAGCATACCGGGTAGCTTTGCCGTCATAACAAGCAAAAAATAGGCTGCCGGCCGGCCACGGCCGCGTCGGCCGCGCATCCTGGGGAGGATCCAATGGGAACCAAATTTGTCGCATTGGCGACGGCATTGCTCGCAGGCCTCACGCTCTGCACCGCGCAGGCCGCGGAGCCCAAGCACGGCGGAATCCTGCACATCTACCACCGCGAAACGCCGCCCAGCCTCTCCATTCACGAGGAGGCGACGTTCTCTGTCAACGTGCCGGCCATGGGCATATTCAACAACCTGATCGTCTACGATCAGCACAAGCCGCAAACCAGCATCGACACCATCGTGCCGGAACTGGCCACCGACTGGGCCTGGGACAAGGCTAACACCGCGCTCACCTTCAAGCTGCGGCAGGGCGTGAAGTGGCACGACGGCGTGCCATTCACGGCCAAGGACGTGAAGTGCACCTTCGACCTTCTGCAAGGCAAGGCGCAGGACAAGTTCCGCAAGAATCCGCGCAAGGATTGGTACGAGTTCGTCTCGGACGTGACGATCAACGGCGACTACGAGGCGACATTCCATCTCAAGCGGCCGCAGCCTTCGCTCCTGGCGATGCTCGCTTCGGGCTATACGCCGATCTATCCCTGCCACGTGCCGACGGCGCAAATGCGCACGCATCCGATCGGCACCGGGCCGTACAAGTTCGTCGAGATGAAGCAGAACGAGTTGATCAAGCTCGTCAAGAACCCGGACTATTGGAAAAAGGGTCTGCCCTATCTCGACGGCATCGAATACACCATCATCAAAAACCGCGCGACCGCGGTGCTCGCCTTCGTCGCCGGCAAGGTCGACATGACCTTCCCGACCGAGATGACCGCGGCGCTGGTCAAGGACATCAAGCGGCAGGACCCGACGGCGATCTGCGAAATCAAGCCGATCAACGTCAACACCAATCTCATCGTCAATCGCGACAAGGAGCCGTTCAGCAATCCGGAACTGCGCAAGGCCATGGCGCTGGCGCTCGACCGCAAGGCGTTCATCGACATCATCTTGCAGGGACAGGGCGACCAGGGAGGCGCGCTGCTGCCGCCGCCGGAAGGGGTCTGGGGCATGCCGCCCGATATCCTCAAGACGATTCCCGGCTACGGCGATGTCAAGCGCGACCGCGAGCAGGCCCAGGCGATCATGAAGAAGCTCGGCTATTCGGCCGACAAGCCGCTCAAGATCAAGGTGTCCACGCGCAATCTCGCGACCTACCGCGACCCGGCGGCGGTGCTCATCGATCAGCTCAAGAGCATCTACATCGATGCCGACCTCGATCCGGTGGAATCCAGCTCCTGGTTCGCCAAGGTCGCGCGCAGCGACTACACGGTCGGCCTCAATCTGACCGGCAACGGCATCGACGATCCCGACCAGGCGTTCTACGAAAATTATTCCTGCGGGTCGGAGCGCAACTACACCCATTACTGCAACAAGGATCTGGAGAAGCTGTTCGACCAGCAATCGGCCGAAACCGACCTCGCCAAGCGCAAGAAGCTGGTCTGGGAAATCGACAAGAAGATCCAGGAAGACGTGGCGCGGCCGATCCTGTTCCACGCCCGCACCGGCACCTGCTGGAAGCCTTTCGTCAAGAACATGACGATCGAGAGCAACAGCGCCTACAACGGCTACCGCTTCGAGGACATCTGGCTGGATAAATAAACGCCAGCCCCGCGCGAGACCGGAGGCCACGGTGGGCAGTTATCTGATCAGGCGCTTCTTTTTGATGCTCCTGACGTTGTTCGGAATTTCCGTGCTGGTGTTCACGATGTTGCGGGTGGTGCCCGGCAACATCGCGGACATCCTGTTCGACTCGGCCGGCATGATCGACGTCGCCGAGAAGGGCAAGCTGGAAAAGGACCTCGGCCTCGACAAACCGATTATCGTGCAATACGCGGCCTGGATCGGCGGGCTGGCGCGCGGCGATCTCGGCTATTCCTACGTTTCGGAGAAGCCGGCGCTGCAGGAGATCCTGCCGCGCATTCCGATCACCGCCAAGCTTGCGGGACTTGCTCTGCTGTTCTCGATCGTGTTCGGCGTGCCTCTGGGCGTGATCAGCGCGGTCAAGCAGAATTCCTGGCTCGATTACGTCTTGCGGGTGGTCAGCCTGAGCGGGCTGTCGATGCCGGCGTTCTGGCTCGGTCTTTTGATCCTGATGGCGTTCGTGCACTATTTCGGCACCATCCCGATCTACAACGATGCGCCGCAGGGCTTCTGGAACGCGTTGTGGATGTTCAGCATCCCGGCCGCGGCGGTCGGCTTCCGCTCGTCGGCGCTGGTGATGCGGCTCACCCGCTCCTCGATGCTGGAAGTGCTGCGTCAGGACTACATCCGCACCGCGCGCGCCAAGGGCGCCTCCGAACAGAACGTCAACTACCACCACGCTTTACGCAACGCGGTGCTGCCGGTGGTCACCGTGATCGGCATCGAGGCCGCCTTCCTGATGGGCGGGCTGATCGTGACCGAGACGGTGTTCAACATTCCCGGCGTCGCGCGTTTCCTGGTCGAGGCGATCCGCTGGCGCGACTATCCGATCGTGCAGAACCTGGTGATGTTCATCGCCATCGTGGCGGTGTCGATCAACTTCCTGGTCGATCTGCTGTACGCGGCGCTCGATCCGCGCATAAAGTATTCTTAAAGGCAGCGCATGATCCCGAAAAGTGGGAACCGGTTTTCGGACAAGATCGTGCGCAATGTGAGAGTGCGCTGATGGCCAGCATCGACATCGTTCCGGGGCCCGCCGATACGGCGCGAACGGACAGCGTGTGGTCGAAAATCCGCTATCACGCGACTTCACATCCGCTCGGCATGATCGGCGCCGTCATCATGCTGGTCTTCGTGTTCGCCGCCGTGTTCGCCGATTTCATCACGTCGTTCGATCCGATCCGCACCAATTCTCTCATTACGCTCGCGCCGCCGAGCGACACGCATTGGCTGGGTGCCGATCAGATGGGCCGCGACATATACAGCCGCATCGTCTACGGCGCGCGTATTTCGCTGGCGGTGGGTCTCGGCTCGACCTCGCTCGGCTGCGTGTTCGGCGTCATCCTCGGCCTGGCGTCGGGGTATCTCGGCGGCTGGGTCGACCTCGTCATCCAGCGCATTGTCGACGTGTTGCAGGCCGTGCCGCTCTTGGTGCTGGCGCTGGTGATGGCGGCGGCGCTCGGGCCTGCGCTCGACAACACCATCGTCGCCATCGCCATCCCACTCATCCCTTACACCGCGCGCGTCGTTCGCTCCAACACGCTGACGCTGCGCGAACAACCTTTCGTGGAGGCCGCGCGCGCCGTCGGCATGAGCGAATTCCGCATCGCCGTGCGCCACGTGCTGCCCAATACGCTGGCGCCGCTGATCGTCATCGCCACGGCGCAACTCGGCGCCGCCATTCTGACCGAGGCTTCGCTGTCGTTCCTCGGCCTCGGCGTGCCGGAGCCGCATCCGTCCTGGGGCCGCATGCTGTCGGAATCGGCCGCCGAATATGTGCACACGGCGCCTTGGCTGGTGATCTTCCCCGGCGTCGCCATCAGCCTGGCGGTATTCGGCACCAATTTGCTGGGCGACGCGCTGCGCGACATCCTCGACCCGCGGCTGCGCAACTAGCGCATGATCCCGAAAAGTGGGAACCGGTTTTCGGACAAGATCATGCGCAAACATAAAATGATTCCATGATCGCAACCACCAGCGAACGCGCAACCGGCGCCCCGGCGCCGGCCGATATTGCGAACCAGGCCCCGCTGCTGGTGGTCGACGGGCTGCGCACTTATTTCGATCTGCGCCACGGCGTGGTGAAGGCGGTGGACGGCGTCGGCTTTGCGCTCGCCGAACATGAGACGCTGGCGATCGTCGGCAAATCCGGCTGCGGCAAGAGCATCACCGCGCTGTCGCTCATGCGGCTGGTGCCCGATCCGCCCGGCCGCATCGCCGGCGGCAAGGTTTTGCTTGCCGGCGTCGATCTGCTCGCGCTCAGCGAGGAGGCCATGCGCGGCGTGCGCGGCAAAGACATGGCGATGATATTCCAGGAGCCGATGACCTCGCTCAATCCGGTGCTCACCATCGGCAGCCAGATCGCGGAAGTGTTGCTGCTGCACGAGAATATCTCCCGCCAGCAGGCCTGGGAGAAGGCGATCGACATGCTGCGGCTGGCGCGCATTCCGGAGCCGGAACAGCGCGCGCGCGAATATCCGCACCAACTGTCCGGCGGCATGCGCCAGCGCGCCATGATCGCCATGGCGCTCGCCTGCAATCCGAAAGTGCTGATCGCCGACGAGCCGACCACCGCGCTCGATGTCACCATCCAGGCGCAGATTCTCGACATTATATTGGACCTGCAGCGCAAGCTCGGTACCGCAATCATCCTGATCACGCACGACCTCGGCGTGGTGGCGGAGACCGCGCAGCGCGTCATTGTGATGTATGCCGGCCGCAAGGTGGAGGAGGCGCCGGTCGAGGAATTGTTCGCGCGGCCGCAACATCCTTATACGCACGGGCTGATGGCCTCGATCCCGCGGCTCGATCTGATGCGCGGCGAGGAAGCTGGCGCCTCCGGCCGCCTGCAGGAAATTCCCGGCATGGTGCCGGCGCTGACCGACCTGCCGGCCGGCTGCGTGTTCGCGCCGCGTTGCGCGCACGCGGAGGATCGCTGCCGGGCCGAATATCCGCCGTACGAGGAAAAGCGGCCGCGCCATTGGGCGGCGTGCTGGCGCTCGGCCGAATTGTTCGGGGGCCGCGATGGCTGAAGCGTCCGCCAATGGTACGCGCTCGCCCGTGCTCGAGGTGCGCGACCTCAAGAAGCATTTTCCGATTCGCACGGGCCTGTTGCAGCGCGCCGGCGGCACCGTGTTCGCGGTCGACGGCGTCAGCTTCTCGATCGGCGCCGGCGAGACGCTCGGCCTGGTCGGCGAATCCGGCTGCGGCAAGTCCACCGTTGGCCGCACCATTTTGCGGCTGATCGAGCCGACCGGCGGCAGCATCCGCATCGACGGCCGCGACATCACGCATCTGAGCAAGACCGAGCTGCGGCCTTACCGCCGGCAGATGCAGATCATTTTCCAGGACCCGTTTTCCTCGCTCGACCCGCGCATGTCGGCCGGCGACATCGTGGCCGAGCCGATGCGCGTGCACGGCACGGCGCGCGGCGCGGATGTGAAAAAGCGCGCGGCCGCCTTGTTCGATCGGGTGGGTCTGCGCAAGGCGCAGATGGACAATTATCCGCACCAGTTCTCCGGCGGCCAGCGCCAGCGCATCGGTATTGCCCGCGCTCTCGCGCTCAACCCGAAATTGATCGTCGGCGACGAGCCGGTCTCCGCGCTCGACGTGTCGATCCAGGCGCAGGTGCTCAATCTGATGATGGACCTGCAGCGCGAGATGGGCCTCGCCTATCTTTTCATCTCGCACAATCTGGCGGTGGTCGAACACATCAGCCATCGCATCGCCGTCATGTATCTCGGCCGCATCGTCGAATACACCGACAAGCGCACGCTGTTCACCAAGCCGCTGCACCCTTACACCGAGTCATTACTGTTGGCGGTGCCGGTGCCCGATCCGCGCGTCAAGCGGCAGAAGCGCGTGCTGCAGGGCGACGTGCCGAGCCCAGTCAATCCGCCCAAGGGCTGCCATTTCCACACCCGCTGCCCCTATGTCTTCGACCGCTGCCGGTCGGAAACCCCATTGCTCCGCGAGGTCAAACCGGGCCAGATGGTGGCGTGCCACTTGCGCTAGCGGGAACCCATGGTCTCCAAAATAAATCCCAACCCTTTCACCACGCGCCCCGAGATCGAGGGCACCTTCGGCGTCGTCACCACGACGCACTGGATCGCGACCGCGGTCGGAATGGCGATTTTGGAAAAAGGCGGCAACGCCTTCGACGCCGCGGTGGCGACCGCGTTCACCCTGCAGGTGGTCGAACCGCATCTCAACGGCCCGGGCGGCGACGTGCCGGTGATCGTGCACGACGTGCGCAACGGCAAGGTCGAGGTGATCTGCGGGCAGGGGCCGGCGCCGGCGGCCGCCACCATCGCGCATTACCGCGGGCTCGGCCTCGATCTGGTGCCGGGCACCGGACTGCTGGCGGCCTGCGTGCCGGGCATGTTCGAGACCTGGATGCTGCTGTTGCGCGACTACGGCACGCTGCGTCTTTCGGACGTATTGTCGCCGGCGATTTCCTATGCGCGCGACGGGCACCCTTTGGTCGAGCGCGCCAGCGCCACCATCGACACGGTCGAGCAATTGTTCCGCGAGCATTGGCCGACCTCGGCGGCGGTCTATCTGCCCGGCGGCAAAGTGCCGGCGCCCGGCACGATGTTCGCCAACCGCACGCTCGCCGACACTTACACGCGCATCCTGCGCGAAGCCGAAAGCGTAGGCGGCGACCGCGAGCGCCAGATCGAAAAGGCGCGCGCGTGCTGGTCGCGCGACTTTGTCGCCGAGGCGATCGACAAATTCTGCCGCACGCAGGAGGTCATGGATACCAGCGGCGAGCGTCACCGCGGCGTGCTCACCGCCGACGATATGGCGCGCTGGCAGCCGACCGTCGAGCCGCCGGTGACGCTGGAATACGGCAATTATACCGTCTGCAAAGGCGGCTTCTGGAGCCAGGGGCCGGTGATGCTGCAGCAGCTCGCGCTGCTGCGCGGCTTTTCTCTCGACGGCGCAGATCCGGCGAGCGCGGACTTCATCCACACCGTGGTCGAATGCACCAAGCTCGCTTTTGCCGACCGTGAAAAATTCTACGGCGATCCGAAATTCGCCAAGGTGCCCGAGGAAACGCTGCTGTCGGAGGCCTACAATGCCGAGCGGCGCAAGCTCGTCGGCGACATGGCCTCGCTCGAACAGCGGCCGGGGACCATCAAGGGCTTCGGCAAAGAGCTGCCGCTGCGCGTGCCGGCCGGCGCACGCAGGGTGGTGGCGGGCGCGGGCGAGCCGACGGTCGGCAAGATTTGGACGCACGACGATACGCACGATCCGGGCGTCGTCGCGGTTGAAAACGCCAAGCTCGATGCCGCCGGCGTCATGCGCGGCGACACCGTGCATTTCGACATCATCGACCGGGCCGGCAACATGGTGTCGTCGACGCCCTCGGGCGGCTGGCTGCAATCTTCGCCCACGATTCCGGAGCTCGGCTTCTGCCTCGGTTCGCGCGCGCAGCAGTTCTGGCTCGACGAGGGCCATCCGGCTTCGCTCGCGCCGGGAAAACGGCCGCGCACGACGTTGACGCCGACCATGGCGCTGCGCGACGGCGAGCCCTACCTCGCCTGGGGCTCGCCCGGTGGCGATCAGCAGGACCAGTGGACCGCGCAGTTTTTCCTGCGCCACGTCCATGCGAAGATGAACCTGCAGGAGGCGATCGACGCGCCGGCCTGGCATTCCGAGCATTTCCCGGCCTCGTTCTGGCCGCGCGAGGCACGCCCGGGCGTGCTGGTGGTGGAGGGCCGGCTGTCGGCGGACACGATCAAGGAATTGCGCCGCCGCGGCCACGTCGTCGAAGTGGCGGGAGATTGGACGGAAGGCCGGCTTACGGCGGCCTCGCGTGTCGGCAAGCGCCGGCGGGCGGCGGCCAATCCGCGCGGCATGCAGGGCTACGCGGCCGGGCGCTAGAGTGTGGTCTCGTCAACGAGCGAGAGTCCGGTATTCCGCGAATGGCAGACATGACCGAAACAGGCGGTGACATCGGCTTATGACCCATTGCGGCCATTCCCTTTATTCCTCAATCAGGCCCGCCTTCCGCATGCCGTCCAGGTATTGTTCCAGCAACTGAGGCGTCTGGTAGGGCACGTTGGCTCTGACCCAGTCGATCGACAGCCGGGTCTGCTCACGCCGCACTTTGGCGAGAAACGAGCGGGCTTCAACAAGCTGTCCCGCCTGGGCCAAGCTTGCGCAGCGCAAACGCTGCGCACCCTGAAATCCCGGGCGTAACCGCAACGCTTGCGTCGTGTATTCGGCGGCATCTGCAAATCGCCCGGCCGCATAATGAGCAACCGCGATGGCTCCGAGGAACAGGGCCATCTCGGGATCAAGCGGACTGAGCCTGATGGCATCTTGCCCGTGCTCGATCGCTTGGCGATCCTGCCCGGCAAATGCGTAGCCGCGGCTGAGATGCGAGTGGGCGGCCGCAGAATTCGGATTGAGATTGACCGCCCGACGGAACGCCGCGATCGACTCCTCGGTGCGCCGTTCCATCATGGCCCAATACCCGAGTGCAATGTGTCCCCAGGGATCGCGATCGTCGAGGGCGATCGCACGCGCGGCGTGCTTGCGGCCCGGTGCTAACACCTGATCGCGATCGGCCCACCCCATGTGCGCGGCAAAAACCATGCAAAATCCGAGCAGGCTGTGAGCCGGCGCGTAATCCGGGTAGGCCTCGATTGCCCGTTTAAGAGGCTTAATCGCCGCTTCATAGTCTTGCCGCGTCATGCGCCAGAAATGAGTCAGCGCTCGCGCCACGAGTTCCCAGGCGCCGAGATCGTCAGCGGAACGAGAAAGAGCGCGAACACCCTCGGCGGCCAGCAAATGCGGTTCAATCGCTCCGGCGACATTGCGGGTGATCTCGTCCTGCACGGTAAAAATGTCGCCCAACTCGCGGTCATATCGTTCGGCCCAGTGATGTCCGCCGCTTAGCGCGTCGATGAGCTGCGCGCTGATGCGAAGCTGATTGCCGGCACGTCGCACGCTGCCTTCGAGCACGTAGCGGACGCCAAGTGCGCGCGCGACCTGTTTAATATCGACCGCGCGGTGCTTGTAAACGAACGACGAGTTACGGGCGATAACGAACAGCCATCGGATGCGGGACAAGCCTGTGATCAGGTCCTCGGAGATGCCGTCGGCAAAGTACTCCTGATCGGGATCGTCGCTCATATTGGCAAATGGCAAGACCGCGATCGAAGGCCGATCGGGCAGCGGCAGCGGAGCGATTTCCTCGCCGGCCGATGCGCCGACCGATTGCGGCCCATCGTCGCGGACTTCGCCGACAAACCGGATGCCTTTGCGCGGCAGCGTCTTGATCATTCGCTGCTGGCCGCCGCTGTCGCCGATCGCACTTCGCGCCGCATTGATCCGGTTGAATAAGGCGGATTCCGAAACGACGCGCCCATGCCAGATAGAGGCCAGCAATTCGTCTTTGCTGACCACACGGTCCCGATGTCGAATCAAGAGAATGAGGAGGTCGAACACCTGGGGCTCGATGGCCACCAAGGCAGGCCCGCGGCGTAGTTCGCGGCGATCCGTATCGAGAGCAAAATCCTCGAATAGATACCGCAATACCCGACTCCGTTCGCCGCCTCCTGTCCCCGACCCAGACGATAGCATGGCGCCTCCTAAGGAAAAATAGAGGAAGCCCTAAGCGTCTATTGAGGCGGTCTGAAAGAACGCTCGCCGGCGAAATGGCACGATAGGCGTCGAACACCGGCACCGGCAGGCGCAAGGAGGTCACAATGAAACCGCAGCCACCCCTTTCCCGGCGCGCCGTCGCCTTGGCGCTTGCGTTGAGTGCGATGGCCTTGCTGTCACCCTCGCCGTCAGCGGCCCAGGCGGTCTATGTGGTCAAGCCGGTCGCTCAGAAAAAGGTCAAGCAACTTCCGCCTGGCCCGCTGTTCTGGCGGGTCGAAAGTTTCCCCACGCTGGAGGATGCCCGGACCGCCGTGGGGCCCGATGGATGGAATCCGGCTTCCGTGCGGTACGAGACGACAATGTCGCTGATTGCCGAGGTCGACGGCAAGGTCTACGTGGTCACTTTGGGTCCGAAGGGAGCCGCGACACCTGGTGGCAGCAAGCTCGCTGAAGTCGGACCGGTACCGACGGTTTCCGCGCCCGAATATCTGCTGCGCCTCAACCACGGCTCTGGGCCGCCCGGCGCCAAGACACCGGTGCATAGTCACCCAGGCTCGGAATCCTTCTACGTGATCACCGGCCAACTGGGGCAGAAAACGCCGCACGGGGTCGCTCACGTCGAGGCAGGCAAGACAATGAATGGACACCCAGCCGGCATGGCGATGCAGGTCTTCAACAGTGGGACGACCGACCTGTCCGCGCTGATCATGTTCGTGGTGGATGCGACCAAGCCGTTCTCGGTGCCGGCCAAGTTTGATTGACGGCCGACAGCAAACGTTGGCGGATGTGGCCTCACTGCATTCTTATGCGTCCCCGCCCTGGAGCCTTGCCGCCGCTTCGCGCGCGGCCTCTTCCATGGTCATGAACACCGCGCCTTCGTTGCCGAGGCGGTCGACGAGCGTTTCGAGCGCCAGCATGCGGTAGCCGCGCCCGATCACGAAGGGGTGCATCGTATAAGTGAGCACGCCCCAGTCGACGGTTTTCCGCATATAGAGGAATTCGTCGAGCCAGCTTTCCATCACCGCGCGCGCCGGCTGTAGTCCGGGCATGATGCTGGACGCGGTGCGCAGAAATTCGAAATGCGGAAAATCGTCGAGCGACCAGGAGATCGGCATTTCGATCAGCGCGGATTCCTCGCCGAAATGGAACGGCTCGCCCACTTTGGCGACGTCGCCACGCCGCGCGCGATACGGCAGATAGTCGGCGCCCATCAGGCTCGAGTCGTAGTGGAAACCGTGCTTGAGCAGCAGATCGACGGTGTGCTCGCTCAGGTCCCATGACGGCGAGCGGTAGCCCCGCGCCTTGCGCCCGGTCAGCGCAGCGATGGCGTCGTTGGCGCGCACCAGATCGGCTTCCTCCTCGTCGCGGCTCTGCGTCGCCGGCGGGATATGCGCCCAGCTATGGTGCGCGACCTCGTGGCCGCCTTTGACCACCGCCTCGCATGCGCGCGGCCAGCTTGCGATGGTGAAACCGGGGACAAACCAGGTCGCCTTGATGGCGCGCGACTTCAGCAAATCGAGAATGCGGCGCGCGCCGGTGACGCCGAACTCGCCGCGCGACAGCGGCGTCGGCGTGGTCATGCCGCGCGCCATGAAGCCGGACTGGGTGTCGAAATCGAAGGTGAGGCAAACGATGTGGCGGGGCACGCGGGACACCTGCGTTGCGCGGGACTACAGGATCGCATCATACTATGACGGGTAACAGAGACCATGGCGCTCAGGGACATCGGCATCATCGTCAACGGCGCCAGCGGGCGCATCGGCGCGACCCAGCATCTGGCCAACGCGCTGGCGCCGATCCGCGCCGAGGGCGGCCTTGCCGTCGGCGCCGACCGCGTCATGCCGCGCCTGCTGCTGCTCGGGCGCGACCGCGAGGCGCTCGCCGGCCTGGCGCAGACCTATGGCGCCGCGGATTGGACCGACGATATCGACGCCGCCCTGGGCAAGCCCGATTATCCGGTGTTCTTCGACGCCGCCGCGACCAAGCAGCGCGTCGCGGCGCTGAGCAAGGCGATTGCCGCCGGCAAGCACATCTACAGCGAGAAGCCGGTGGCGCCGTCGGTGGCGGAAGGCTTGGCCTTGTTGCGCGCGGCGCGCTCGCGCGGGCTCAAAGCCGGCGCGGTCGAGGACAAGATCAATCTGCCCGGCCTGCAGAAGCTGCAGGGGCTCGCGCAAAGCGGTTTCTTCGGCCGCGTCACCGGCTTCCGGCTCGATTTTGGCTGGTGGGTGTTCGACGGTGCCGAACGCGAAAGTCAGCGCCCGAGCTGGAATTACCGCAAGAGCGAGGGCGGCGGACTGACCAGCGATATGGTCCCGCACTGGCGTTACGTCATCGAGGGCATTCTCGGCCCCATCCGCCGCGTGGTGGCGGCGACGCCGACCGCGATTCCGCAGCGCGTGGACGAGGGGGGCAGACGTTTCGACGTGGATGTGGACGATAGTTCGGTCACGCTCGCCGAACTGGCGAGCGGCGCCGTCGGCACGATCATCTGTTCCTGGGCGACGCGCGTGCGGCGCGACGATCTCGTAACCTTGCAGATCGACGGCACCGGCGGCTCCGCGCTCGCCGGTCTGCATCGCTGCTGGACGCAGAGCGCGGCCGATACGCCCACGCTGCGGCGCTTCAATCCCGACACCGATATCGGCGCCGACTACCGCGGCCAATGGCAAGAGGTCGCGGGCAGCGGGCCCTACGCCAATCCCTACCGGGTCGGCTGGGAGAATTTCCTGCGCCACGTCGTTGCCGGCGCGCCGCTTAATTGCGATCTTGCCGCCGGCATCCGCGATGTGCAGCTTTCGGAAGCGTGCTATCGCAGCGCGGCCGAACAGAAATGGATCACCCTCGATGACATCGCCCGCTAGCCGCACCGCCCTGGTTACCGGCGCCTCGACCGGTCTCGGCTACGCCATCGCCTGCGGCCTGGCGCAAGCGGGCTATGACCTCGCGGTCACCAGCCGCGACATTGCGCGGCTCGATGCGCTGTTGCGCGATCCCGCCGTGCAGGGGCGCAAGCTGGTGCCGGTGCGGCTCGATCTGCGCGTCGAGGGCGATATCGCGCAAACGCTTGCCGCCGCGGCCGATGCCTTCGGCGAGGTCGACGTGCTGGTCAACAATGCCGCGCGCACGCTGGTCAAGCCGGCGCTCGAGGTGACCTGGGCGGAATGGGACGACGTGGTCGACACCGATCTCAAGGGCGCCTACTTCATGGCGCGCAGTTACGCCGCGCAATGCATGGCCGCCGGCCGGCCCGGCTGCGTCATCAATATCGCCTCGACCCACGGCATGACCGGCTTTGCCGGCCGCACGGTCTATGGCACCGCCAAAGGCGGGCTGATCCAGATGACGCGCATGCTGGCGATCGAATGGATCGCGCAAAACATTCGGGTCAACGCCATCGCGCCGGGCACCGCGCTCACGCCGTCGCGCGCGGCGATGTACGACGAGCCAACGCGCGCGCGCATGCTTGCGCGCATCCCGACCGGGCGTTTCATCAAGCCGGAGGAAGTCGCCGCGGCGGTTGTTTTTCTGGCAAGCCCCGGCGCGTCGTCGATCACCGGCGAGACGCTCAATGTCGACGGCGGCTTCATGGCGAGCTGATTATTAGGCCGTCAGGCAGAGCCCGTGGTCGGGGCGAAACGACAGATAGACCTTCTGCTGCGGGGCGATCTGTTCGTAGTGATCGATCTGGATGCCGATCTCGTAGCGCCCGACTTTGACCCGGCATTCCAGCAGGCTGCCGAGATAGATGGTGTCGACCACCTCGCCCTCGAACAGATTGCCATCGGCTGAAGCCGGCCGCTCGAAATGGATGTCGATGTCTTCCGGCCTGAGACTCAGCGTGACCTGCTGGCCGGCGACCGCGCCGTCGCCGCCGGCGGCCTTCAGGCGCAAGGGCGCGCGCCCTTCGCCCAGAGCGATTTCCACGTCGCATAGTTCACCGCTGCGGCCGAGCAAGACGCCCCGCATCAGATTGGCGACGCCGATGAAATTGGCGACGAACGTATTGGCCGGCCGAGCGTAGATCGTCTGCGGATCGCCGATCTGCTGGATCACGCCGTTGTTCATCACCACCACGCGGTCGCTCATTACCAGCGCTTCCGATTGGTCGTGTGTGACATAGATCGATGTTATGCCGACCTCGTGCTGCAGCCGCACCAATTCGACCCGCATTTGTTCGCGCAGCTTGGCGTCGAGATTGGACAAAGGCTCGTCGAACAAAACGACGCGCGGCTCGTAGACGATGGCGCGCGCGAGCGCGACGCGCTGGCGCTGGCCGCCGGACAGCTTGGTGGCGTAGCGCTCGGCAAGATGCGGCAGGCCGACCAGTTCGAGCGCCTTGCGGGTGCGCTCCTTGATGACGGCGGCCGGCGCGCGCCGCACGCGCAAGCCGTAGGCGACATTGTCGAACACCGTCATGTGCGGCCAGACCGCGTAGCTCTGGAACACCATGCCGATATTGCGGTCCTCGGGGGCGAGATAAATGCCGCGCTGCGGCGCCGCGACCACGTCGCCGCCGATGCGGATTTCGCCGCCGTCCGGCCGTTCCAGCCCGGCGATGCAGCGCAAGGTCGTCGTCTTGCCGCAGCCGGAAGGTCCGAGCAGCGTGACGAACTCGCCTTGCTTGACGGCGAGATTGACATCGTTGACCGCAAGTTCGGCGCCGAAATTCTTGCGCAGATGCTCGAGCTCGACCATGGCGTTCATGGCAGCACCGCCAAAGTGTGTTCGGGATCGAGCCGCAGGTAGACTTTCTCGCCGGCCTTAAGGCCCGTGCGCGGATGCGCCATGACCTTCCATTCGAACTCGCCCCAGCGCACGCGGCAGTCGATGCAATTGCCGAGGAAAATCGCCTGGATGACTTCGCCTTCGAGGCTGGGTGCGCCGCCGTTCTGGCGCGTGGCCTCGACGTTTTCCGGCCGCACCGAAATCATCGTCTCGGCGCCCGCCGCCATGCCGACGGCGAGCCGGCAGTCCAGTCTGGCGGTGCGGCCGCCGGCGGCAATTTCGACTTGGCCGCGGCCAGGTGCGGTAACCGCGAGCACCCGGCCCTTCAGCAGATTGGCGACGCCGATGAAATTGCTGACATAGGCGTTGACCGGGCGCGCGTAAATTTCGCGCGGGCCACCCATCTGCTGGATGCGGCCCTTGCTCATCACGATGATCTCGTCGCTCATCACCAGCGCTTCCGATTGGTCGTGCGTGACGTAGATCGAGGTGATACCGACTTCGTGCTGGATGCGCTTGAGTTCGAGGCGCATTTGCTCGCGCAGCTTGAGATCGAGATTGGACAAAGGTTCGTCGAACAGCAACAGGCGCGGCCGCGACACGATCGCGCGCGCCAGCGCCGCCCTTTGCTGCTGGCCGCCCGACAACTGGGTGGCGAGCTTGTCGGCCATCTGGCCCAAGCCCACGAGCTTGAGCACGTCGGCAACGCGGGCGTCGATTTCGGCGCGTTCGACTTTCCTGATTTCGAGCGGATAAGCGACGTTCTGCGCCACCGTCATGTGCGGCCAGATCGCGTAGCTCTGGAACACCATGCCGATATCGCGTTTCTCCGGCGGCAGAAACAGGCCGTCGGCCGGCGCCGTGTAGACGATACCGCCGACGCGGATTTGCCCGGCATCGATGGTGTGCAGGCCGGCGATGCTCATCAGCGTCGTGGTCTTGCCGCAGCCGGACGGCCCGAGCAGCGTCAGGAACTTGCCCTTCGGCACGCTAAACGAGACGTCGTCGACCGCGCGATCGTTGCCGTAGAGTTTCACCAGGCCCTGGACTTCGACGTAGTGGCCGGCCGCGTTCCTGTTGTTCATTGCGCCGTGCATGCTCCCCGCGCTCAAGCCGTTAACGCTTCGCGTCCGGCGACGCGGCGGAAGATATAGACGCAAAGCAAAAGCACCACGGTCTGTGTCATCGACAGGGCGGAAGTGAGCGTCTCGTTCTCGTAGTTGGTGAGATAATAAACGCCGACCGACAGCGTCTCGGTGCCGGAAGTATAAAGGATGATCGAGATCGACAGTTCGCGCAGGAAGATGATGAACAACAGAACCCAGCCGGCGAAGATGCCGGGCTTCAAGAGCGGGATGGTGATCCGCCGCAGCGTGGTGAACCACGACGCGCCCGACATACGCGACGATTGATCGAGCTCCTCGGAAATCGCCAGCATCACCGAAGAAATGTTGCGCTGGCCGTAGGGGAAGAAGCGCGTGATGTAGCCGAGCAGGATGATCCACAGCGTCGCGTAGATCGGCGTCTTGATGTAGGTGACCAAAACCCCCATCGCCAAGACAATGCCGGGAAATCCGACTGGCACCACACAGAGGAAGTCGAGGAGCCGCGCGCCGACGCCCTTAGTGCGGTGGATCATGTAGCTCACCACCAGCGACAGGATCATGGCGATCGTCGCTCCGAGAAAAGCGAGGATGAAGCTGTTGAAAATGCCGTTGGTCGCCGCCGAGATGTGGTCGGGCGCCCACCAGAACAGCGTGCGCACGTAATTGTGCAGCGTGAGGTCCTTGGGGATGATCTCGGCTTGCCACACAGGATGCAGGCTCACCACCAGAAGGCACAAAATCGGCAGCACGACCGCGATCAGGAGAAACGCCATGTTGAAGCCAAGCGCGACCCATTTCCAGCCGCCGAGATCGATGACGTTGGGGCGGAAGCCCTTGCCGGTCACGGTGGTGAAGGAGCGCGGCGCGATATAGGCCTGCTGAATCCAGATCAGCAGCACGGTGATGATGCCGAGCGCCATGCTCATGGCGGCGCCGAGATAGAGATTGGCATCGTCGCCGACCGCCTTGGAGAAGATTTGCGTGGTCAGCGTCTGCCAGCCGTAGGGCGCGGAAAGCTTGAACGGCACGCCGAATTCGCCGGCGCTGGTGACGAAGACGATGATCATGCCGGAGAGGATGCCGGGCGCGACCAGCGGCAGCGTGATCGTCGTCGCAGTGCGCAACAGGCCGGCGCCAGTGGTGCGCGCGCTGTCCTCAAGCGAGGGGTCCATGCGCCTGAGCGAGCCGACGACAAAGAGATAGACCAGCGGCGCGAAAAACAGCCCGGTGACCCAGATCACGCCGAAGATGTTGTCGACATTGAGCAGGTTGCCGTGCACGCCGAGAAAATCGCGCGCCCAGCTGTTGAGCAGGCCGGTCTTGCCGCCGGCCAGATTATGCCAGGCGATGGCGCCGACGAAGGGGCTGAGGAAGAACGGGATAAGATTGAACGGCTCGAGTCGGTCACGGCCGGGACAATTGGTGCGCGCGTTGATCCAGGCGAGCGAGACGCCGAAAAATGTCGCCAGCACGGTCGAGCCGGCGCTAATCAGCAGCGTATTGACGAAGGCCTTGGGGATGACGCGGTCGGTATAGAGCGTCCGGTAGTTGTCGAGGCCCCAGGTGGTGTCGAAACCGCCGGAATCGAGCACGCGAAAGCTCGACACCACGAGCACCAATAACGGCAGGATCACCGCCGCCGCCACGATGACGCTGACGACGATGGTGGCGACCAATTCCTGGGTGACCAAGCTGCGCCAACGGCTCGCCGCCGCTTGCTGTGGTCCGCTGTCCGCCAGCGTTTGAGTGCTCATTGCACGATCCGTCGCAGCGGCTGTCGTGAAAGCGAGGGCCCGCCGCTCGGCGGACCCTCATTGATAGCGGTCACTACTGGAACTTGGCCTGCCAGTCGGCGCGTAATTGCTTGAACTTCGCTTGCGAGGCGACCCAGTCCTTGAGGCCGATCATTTTCGTTTTTTTCATGTCGAAGAGATATTTCTGCGCCTCCGGCGGCGGCGTGTAGTCCTTCATGAAGGAATACATCATCTCGCCGACGACGAAGACGTCGGTGCCCGGCTTGCTGAGCAGATACTCGATAAACAGCTTGGCGGCGTTGGGGTGCGGCGCGCCCTTGATCACGGCGGCCTGGTTGCCGAGCATCACCTGGCCTTCCTTATAGGTGCCCCACTTGAGCACCTTGATCAGGTCGGGCTTCTTCAGCACGTCCTGATAGACGCGGCCGGTCAGGTTCCACATGTCGAGCGGGCGCTGGCAGGAGACGACCATCTGCATCTTTGGCTCGGTACGGAATTCGATGAGCGGATCGGTCGCCTTCAGCTTGGTCCACAAGTCATTGAGGTTCATGCCGGCTTCTTCGAGCGCCAGCGCGGTATTGTCGTAGGTGAAACTCTTGGTGAGGTCGGAGGCGATCGTTTTGCCTTTGAGCTCCGGCTTCAGAACGTCGGCATAGGACGTCGCACTGAAGTGCTCCATGCCGGGGCAGGACGAATTCCACACCGGCTGGAACGTGTAGGCGAAGGGCACCACGACATAGGGATAATTGGAATACTGGCCGGCGGCTTTCACGCCCTCAGCGTGGTTCTTCCAGTAACCGCTGTCGAGCTTCTCGAAGGCGCCGCGTTTGGAGGCCTCATCGAAGAATCCGGGCGCGCTGACAATGAGTATGTCGACGGTGTGCTTGCCGGCCTGAATTTCCTGCCGGGTCTGCGCCACGGTCGCGCCGGTCCCTTTGCGCAGATTATTGAACTTGAAATTGGGGCCGAGATTGTAGCGCTTGATGAAACCTTCGCCCAGCAGTTGGCCGGTGCTGTCGCTGAATTGCGGATTGAGAACCGTGACCGCGCCTTCCGCTTTGGCGGCGGCGACGAGGGCTTGTTCCTGCGGGGTCAAGCTCTGCGCGCGGGCCCCGGTCGATGCGGTGGTAAGTGAAACGGCCGTAACAGGTGCCGCCAACAGTGCGGCCGAAAATAGTCCCAGAGCCCAATGGCGCGTGAGCATGTCGTTCCTCCCGATGTCGTCGCTCCCCTTGGCGTTCGATTTCACCAGTCTGCAAGCCGGCGTCGAAACTTGTTGTTATGCGGTCCGCCCGGTGAGCATTGCTGTGTTGCACTGCCGGGCGGGCCGCCGCCCATTTAACCGCAAAGTGCCGGTCAAAGGCAATTTTTGTCTTTGATTTGGCCGGTTATCGCGCTGTGAAATAGCGCCATCGACGGTTGAACCCGGACGACCGTTGTGTCAGGGGCCATTGCGGCGCTAGCCTCCGGTCGCGCAAAATATGGGCAAGGCGCGCCCGCCGCGCTTCGTTTTTCGGCCAAATCCCACCTGGCAGCGCCCTCCGAGGAGACACCGGCTTTGAAGATCGGAATTCTGCTCGGCGACGACATCGGTCTCGAAGTCGTGCCCGAGGCCGTCAAGGTGATGAAAGCGGCGGCCGCGCGCACGGGACTTGCCATCGATTGGCAGGCTTTGCCGATCGGCAAAGCGGGCCATGAGCTGGAAGGCAAGACGCTGCCGCCCTCGACCGAGGCAGCGCTCTGGAAGCTCGACGGCTGGATCATGGGGCCGATCGGGCATGCCGCCTATCCGCGTAACGACGCGACCTGGGTCATGCCGCCGGTGCGCAAACGCTACGAACTGTTCGGCGCCATCCGGCCGTCGCGCTCCTATTCGAGCGTGCGATCGATCCACAAGGACGTGGACATCGTTTTCTTGCGCGAATTGTCGGAAGGCATGCTCTATTCCGAAACGGTGGTGGCCGGCGCGCCGGAATTCCGGCCGAACGAAGACATCACCGTCGCTATGCGCGTGATCACGCGCATGGGCTCGAGCCGCGTCGCGCGCGAGGCCTTCGAGATCGCGCGCACGCGCAAGCGCAAGAAGGTGACCGCCGCGCACAAGGAACCGGTCTATCGGCTGGCCTGCGGCATGTTCGCCGAGGAATGCCGCAAGGTTGCGCGCGAATATCCGGACGTGACGTTCGAAGAGGCGATGATCGACACCATCTCGATGAAACTGGTGATGGCGCCGCAGCAATACGACGTGGTGGTGACGACCAACCAGTTCGGCGACATCTTGACCGACATCGGCGCAGGGCTGGTCGGCGGCTTGGGTCTGGCGCCCGGGCTCTGCGTCGGCGAGAAGCAGGCGATGGCGCAGGCGACGCACGGCTCGGCGCCCGACATCGCCGGGCGCAATATCGCCAATCCTTATGCCATGATCACGTCGGCGCAAATGTTGTTGGGCTGGCTGGGCCGCAAGCACAACGACGCCAAAGCCGCCGCCGCCGCCGGCTTGATGCAGGCGGCGATCGACAAAGTCGTCACCGAAGCGAAACATTTGACCAAAGACCTGGGCGGCCAATCGAGCACCCAGCAGATGGGCGACGCCATCGCGGCGGCGGTCCAGCAATAACGAACCCGAAACAGGCAACGTCATGTACAGTCTTCAGCTCAGCTCCGAACAACTGGAAATCCGCGACACGGTGCGCGACTTCATTACGCGCGAGATCAAGCCGGTTGCGCTCAAGGCGGAGCGGCTCGACGTCAACGACCGCAGCCTGTTGCTGGCGCAGATCGACGCCGCCTCGCAGTTGGGCCTGCGCACGCTTGCTCTGTCCGAGGAGCGTGGCGGCGCCGGCGCCGATGCGCTCACGTCGTGCATCGTGACCGAAGAGCTGGCGGCCGGCGACGCCGATATCGCGGGCGTGCTGTCGGAAAGCTCGCGGCTCGCGCAGGTATTGTTCGACCGGTGCATGAACGATGCGCAGCGCGGCGCGTTCCTGCCCAAGCTCATGGGCGGCGACCGCTATCATCTCGCCTTCGCTGGCCGCGAGGGCGGCGCCGATACGCGGCTCGGCCTCAACTATCATCGGCCGGCGACTGCGGACGTTGCGGTGGAGACCGCGGCGGCCAAGTCCGGCAATGATTGGATCGTCAACGGCGTCAAGGATTGCGTCGCCAACGCGCCGATCGCCGGGCTGTTCGCCGTGCTGGTGCAAATTCCCGGACGCCCGCACGGCAACGTCCTGCTGGTGCCGGCGGATGCGCCGGGATTAAGCGTGCGCGCGCACGACAGGGCCTGGCAGCACGGCGCCTGCGGCGAGGTCACCTTCAATGACTGCAAGGTGCCGGCCGGCAATCTGCTCGGCGACGACGCGGCGGCGCTCTTGACCGGCGCGGACGCGCCCGGCCGCGGCAATCCGCTGGCGCAGGCGCTCAATCTCGGTATCGGGCGCGCGGCGTATGAGGCTGCGCTCGATTACGCCCATCTGCGCGTGCAGGGCGGCCGCCCGCTCATCGAGCACCAGGCGATCGGCACCAAGCTCGCCGAAATCGCCATCAGGCTGGAAGTCGCGCGCTCGGCCATCTGGCAGGCGGCCTGGGCCTGCGATCATCCCGAGGCGGTGGCCGACCGCAGCCTGCCCGACCTGCCGCTGCAGACCGTGGCGCAGGTGTTTGCGTCGGAAGCCATCATGAAAGCGACCAAGGACGCGGCGGAGATTTTCGGCGCCATGGGCGTGATGCGCGACATGCCGCTGCACAAATACATCCATGACGCCCGCGTCAGTCAGCATTCGGGCGACGGCAATACCGACGCCAAGCTGCGCATCGCCGAGGAACTCGCCGGCTACCGGCGTGCTCCCGCGGCGATGGTGCTGGCCGGCGAATAACCAAACGTTTCAGGTGAGGATGCTCCCATGGACTTTACTCTGAGCAACGAACAACGCTCCTGGCAGATGGCGGCGCGCAAATTCGCCGACGAGGAAATCCGCCCGCTCTCGCTCGCGCGCGACGCCATCGACACCGCACGTGAGACCTGGGATTGGGAGATCATCAAGAAGGGCTCCAAGCTCGGCTTCCGCACCATGGCGGTACCGAAGGAATGGGGCGGGCAGGGCACCGATTTCGTCACGCAGGCGCTGGTGATGACCGAACTCGCCAAGGCCGACAGCGCGATCTCCAAGGCCTTCAGCCAGAACTGGAAATGGAGCCATTTGATCTCGGCGAGCTGCAATGAGGAACAAAAGCAGCGCTTCCTGCCGGGCTTCGTCGCCGACGATACCTGGGTGCTCGGCAAGGGCATCACCGAGCCGAGCGCGGGCTCCGACAACCGCATGCCGTCGGACGATCCCAAGACCGGCATCAAGCTGCGCGGCGAGCGCAAGGGCGACGAATGGATTCTCAACGGCGAGAAGGCCTTCATCGCCAACGCGCCGATCGGCAAGCTGTTCTTCATCGACGTGCGCACCGACGCGAGCGTGCCGCCCAAGCAGGGCACGACGCTGTTTCTGGTGCCGAGCGACACGCCCGGCTTCCGCATCGGCAAGGTGTTCAACAAAAGCGGCTGGCGTTTTTATCAGAACGGCGAGATGATCTTCGAGAACGCGCGCGTGCCGCACGCCAATGTGGTCGGCGACGTGGGCGGCGCGATCCGCAAGACCGGCGGCTCGGGCGGCGACACCACCGGCGGCGATCTGTTCGGCGACCTGGAGCTCGCCGCCAACGGACTCGGCATTTGCGACGACGCCTGCACCAGCGCGCTGAACTACGTCAAGAGCGAGAAGCAGGGCGGTCAGCCGCTGTGGGCGCAGCAAAACATTCAGCTGCAGATCAACAAGATGTTCATGCTGACCGAGGCGCTGCGTTCGTTCGTGATGCGGGTGGCCTGGGAGCACGACATGAAAATCCACTCGCGCAACGCCGGGCTGGCGATGAACTATTCCTGCGATGTGGTGAACGAGGTGTCGGAGCTCTACATGGAAGTGCGCGGCGCCAATGGCTGCCACATGGACCACCACACCGACAAACTGGTGCGCGACGCCTTCATCTGGAATCATCTTGCCGGCGACAGCGTGTCGCGCATGAAGGTGGCGCGGCGGCTGGCGGCGTAAGACAATCCGCTCATTCCCGCGCAAGCGGGAATCCAGAGCCATCGTCGCGAACCGAGAGTTTGCCGCTCTGGGTCCCAGATTTCGCGGGGACGAGCGGAGAGATTACAACTTCACCGGCGCGCCTTTTTCGAGCGAGGCGATGATCGCCTCGAAGGCGCCGACTACGTCCAGCATCTGTTCGGGGCGCACTGGAAATGGCGCTTTGCCATCGATGGCGTCGGCGAAGGCTTCGAGCAGCGTGCGCAGCGAATCGACGTGCGGATAAGTCTTCTCATGCGTCGGTCCGCCGATCTTGCCGACCATCAGCGTATCTTCGCCGCGCGCCTCCGCCATGCCGTCGGTGCCGAACACGGCACAACGCCAGTACACCGGCGCGGCGCGCACGGTCGCCAGCAGGCCGGTGGCGCTGCTGGCGAACGCGCAGAGCACCGCGACCACGTCGCGCGGATCGGGCGGCGCTTTCTTCGAGACGCTGCGCGCGTCGACATAAGAGATGGGCCCCACGAGATTGATAAAGGCGTCGAGCACATGCAGGCCGGCACCGGTCATGCCGGCGCCCGGCGACTCGGCCGGATCGTCGCGCCAGCCGCCGGAAACGCGCGTCGAGTGCTCATTGGAAAAATGCCCCTCGATATGCAGCACCTTGCCGATCTCGCCCGATTCCACCACGCGCTTGAGCTCGCGCATAGAAGCAAAGCAGCGCTTGTTGTTGCCTGAGCCGAGCGGCACGCCGGCCGCGCGCACCGCGGCGACCGCGCGTTCGGCCTCCTTGCGCGTGAGCGCCAAAGGCTTTTCGCACCAGACCGGCTTGCCGGCGGCCGCCACCATGCGCACCTGCTCGACATGCAGCGAATGCGGCGTGGCGAGCAAAATGGCCTGCACGTCCGGGTCGGCGATGGCGTCTTTCAGGTCGGTGGACAACCGGAAACCGTGCTTGGCGGCGAGTTCGCGCGCGAGCTCGGGCTCCTTCGTCACCCCGTGAACGATGCGCAGGCGCTCGCTTTTGCCCTGGATCGAACCGAGAACCGTCTGGCCCCAGCGGCCGAGGCCGACCATCGCTGCATTGATCATTGTTGCATTCGCCCTTCCAGCCGTCTTGCCAATGTCGGTCAATCGATATGACATGATAAGGCGCGCAAGCAAATGCCGGGGGCAAAGCTCATGAAGGCGATGGTGCTGCGGGGGCCGAACACCCCGTTCGAAATGGTGACGGTGCCGGATCCGACGCCCGGTCCGGGCGAGGCGGTCGCGCGCGTCTTCACCTGCGGCGCGGGGCTCACCATCCAGCACGCCAAGGCCGGCCGGCGAAAAATCGAATTTCCGCGCATCATCGGTCACGAGATCACCGGCGAGATCGTCGCCGTCGGCGCCGGCGTTTCGACGTTGAATGTGGGCGACGGCGTCACGTCCTTTTTTTATTTGAACTGCGGCCATTGCCGCTATTGCCTGACCACGCTCGAGCCGCTTTGCAGCAATGGCGGCGGCAATGTCGGGCTGGAATGCGACGGCGGCTATGCCGAATACATCAAGCTGCCCGCGCACATCTTCATCAAATATCCGGAAGGGCTCGACTATAAGGCGCGTCCGGCGGAAATGGGCGTCATCACCGACGCATTGGCGACGCCTTACAAAGTGCTGCGCCGCGCGCAGATCAAAGGCGGCGAGACGGTGGCGGTGATCGGCGCCGGCGGCGGGCTCGGCATCCATCAGGTGATGATGGCGAAATGGGCCAATGCGCGGGTGATCGCGGTCGATACGGCGGCCGATAAATTCGACGCCTGCCGCAAGGCCGGCGCCGACGAGGTGGTCGATCCGCGCGACGGCGACGTGGTCGAGGCGTTGCGCGATCTGACCTACGGCAAGGGTGTGGATGTGGTGGTCGATTACGTCTCCACCACCGCGACGCAGGAGGCCGCCGTCAGGGCGCTCGGCCAGCGCGGCCGCATGGTCATTCTCGGCGGCGCGGCGCAACCGTTCAACGTGCCGGCGCGCGACATGCTGACCAAGGAGCAGGCGATCCTGGGCAGCCGCTATGTCACGCGCGCCGAGATATTGGAGGCTTGCGACCTGGTGGCGCGCGGCGAGGTGTCGCCGCTGGTGACCGTCATCCGGCCCTTGGCCGAGGCCGAAGCCGTGCATGACTTGGTCGAGCGCGGCAAAGTCACCGGGCGGGCGGCGCTGCGCGTCGCCTGAGCGGCGCGCTTTCGGCCGCGTGCGAAAACCGCTAGCATCCCGGCAAACAACGAAACGCCAGGGAGAAATGTCATGAGCCAGCGCCTACCCGGATTGTCCGATCAAGACGCCGCCGGCGTCGCCAAGGATACGCTCGCCGGCTCGACCAAGCTGCTCGGCCGCTCGTCCAATCTGCTGCGCATCTTGTCGGCGCACACGCCATATCTCGCGCGCTGGTTCATCGGCTTTGTCGCCGCCGTGCGCCAGCCCAATGTCGGCGCGGTGTCGGACGTCAAGCTGCGCAATCTCGCCACCGTCAAGACCTCGATGACCAACGAATGCAATTACTGCTCGACCCACACCTCGATCTACGGGCAGGCGCTCGGTGTCAGCGAGGCGCAGCTCGCCGCCATGAAGGGCGACGCCTGGAAGACGAGCCCGCTGTTCGACGAGCGCGAGAAGGCGGTGATCGCCTGGAGCGAAGCCGTGACGCGCAACACCGCCAAAAGCGACAAGGCGCTGTGGGACACCATGAAGCGACTGTTCAGCGACGCCGAGATCGTCGAGATCACGCTGGCCTCGGCCATGTTCAACATGATCAACCGGCTCAACGACACGTTCTGGACCGAGCTGGAGACCGTCGAATACAACCGCCGCCAGGGCAATGCCGTCAAAGGCGTCACGGTCGCCGATCTCGAAAGCTTTGCCAGCACTTTTGCCGCCTCCGGCGAGGCGCAACGGCGGGCCGAGAGTTCGGTCGCGGCGGAGTAGTCGCTTAATTATTTCTTGCGGATGCGGAAGGTGAGGACGCCTTTAGCTTCCGCCTTGCCCTCCAGCGCGTCGCCGGTCTGCCGCAACAGGTTCGGAATGTCGATCGCGGTCAGCGGGTCGGTGCATTCCGCCACGACCAGGTCGCCGGCTTTGAGGCTGGACAGCATCTTGCGCACCCGCAGCGCCGGCAGCGGGCATTTCAGGCCGCGCAGGTTCATGGTGGTTTCGCTCATGCGCTTTCCGCCTTGTTGGGCTAGACTGAATAAGTTCACCGCCACAACGTCAAGCGCAGGAATATGGCAGCGGCGTCCGAGACGATACAGAGCATCGCGCGACTGACGCCGCTCGCCGAGGTGCTGGCGCTGATCGATCGGGAGGTCAAGCCGGTGGCGCCGCGCCGTATGGCGCCGTCGCAGGCTTCGCGCGCGACGCTTGCCGCCGATGTCGTGGCGGCCACGCAGCCTACCGCGCCGCGCGCGTTGATCGACGGCTGGGCGCTCAGCGCCGAGCCGACGCGCGACGCCGGCGGTTACGCGCCGGCACCCTTGCCGCAGATGCCGGTACTGATCGAAGCGGGCCGCCCGATGCCGCCCGGCGCCGACAGTGTCGCAGCGCTCGACGCGGTGAAGGTCGCAAACGGCCGCGCCGAGGCGCTCGCTCCGGTCAATCCGGGCGACGGCGTGCTGCCGGCCGGCGCGGATTGCGATGCCGCCGTGCCGCTGCGCCGCGCCGGCGAGCGCTTGCGTACCGTCGATGTTGCCGCGCTGGCCGCTGCCGGCGTTGCGCAGGTGAGCGTGCGTGCGCCGCGGCTGCGCGTCCTAGCGGTCCGCGCCGATCCGATCCTCAACGCCGCCGCGCGCCTGATTGCAAGCGACGCTGCACGCCGGGGCGGCGCGCCCGACGAAGCCGCCGGCGCGCTGAGCGAGGCGCTGGCGGACGAAAACACCGACGCCGTCATCTCCATCGGCGGCACCGGCAGCGGGCGCAACGATGCGAGCGTGCAGACGCTCGCGCGCGCCGGCCGCCTCGCCGTGCACGGCATAGCGCTCACGCCGGGCGAAACCGCGGCGTTCGGATTTGCCGGCACGCGGCCGGTGCTGCTGTTGCCGGGGCGGCTCGATGCGGCGCTCGGCGTTTGGCTGACGGTCGGGCGGCGGATGCTGGCGCGGCTTTCCGCCGCCGGCGACGACGACCCGGCGTCGACGGCCACGCTCGCACGCAAAGTCACATCCACCGTCGGCCTCGCCGAAGTCGTTCCGGTGCGCCGGTCCGGCGATAACGTCGAGCCGCTGGCGGCGAAATATCTGCCGCTGTCGGCACTGACGCGCTCCGACGGATGGATCCTGGTGCCGGCCGACAGCGAAGGCTATTCCGCCGGCGCGCGCGTTCAGGTAAGGCCGTGGCCGTGAGAACCGGGCGATGAGCGAAAGCCGCAAGCCGAAACCCGACGAAAACGCCGCGCTGCTGGCGCGCGTGCGCGCGGCCGCGCGGCAGGAGCAATTCCTCGAAGTCGTGTCGGCCGAGGAGGCGCGCGCGCGCTTCGAGAAGCATCTCGATCTCAAACCGCTTGCCGGCGAAACGGTGCCGCTCGCTGCCGCGCTCACGCGCGTTCTGGCGCACGATGTCGTCGCCGCGGTCGATGCGCCGCCCTTCGACCGCTCCAATGTGGACGGCTTCGCGCTGCGCGCCGCCGACACTGCCGGCGCCGGCGACGGCAAGCCGAAAATCTTCCGTCTCAACGCCGAGGTGATTGCCTGCGGCGATGCGCCGGCGCTGGAGGTTGCGACCGGCACCGCCACGGCCATCGCCACCGGCGGCGTCATTCCGCGCGGCGCCGACGCGGTCGTAATGATCGAGCAGACCGAGTTGATCGGCGAGGGCGCGCCCGCGATCGAGCTGCGGCGCTCCGCCGCGCCCGGGCAATTTATTTCATATGCGGGTTCCGACATCGCCCGCGGCGAAACGCTGCTGCGCCGCGGCACGCGCATCGGCTCGCGCGAAATCGGCATGCTGGCGGCCTGCGGGCTTAGCGACGTCGATGTGGTGCGCAAGCCGAAAGTGGCGGTGCTCTCGACCGGCGACGAATTGGTCGCGCCCGGAGCGCCGCTCAGGGCCGCGGGCGTCTACGACAGCAATGGCGCGATCATCGCGGCCGCCGTCACGGAAGCCGGCGGCGAGCCGCTGAGCCTCGGCGCCTTTCCCGACGACGAGGCGGCGCTGGAAAAGGCCGTGCGCGCCGCGCTTGCGCAAAGCGACATCGTCGTGCTCTCGGGCGGCACCTCGAAGGGCGCCGGCGATTTGTCGCACACGATCGTCTCGCGGCTGGGCAAGCCCGGCATTCTGGTGCACGGCGTAGCGCTCAAACCGGGCAAGCCGCTTTGTCTCGGCGTCATCGGCGACAAGCCGGTCGTGGTGCTGCCGGGCTTTCCGACCTCGGCGATTTTCACGTTCCACGCTTTCGTCGCGCCGATAATCCGCGCCCGCGCCGGCTTGCCGCCGGAGGCCGCCGAAACACTGAGCGCGCGCGTGCCGGTGCGCGTCGCCTCCGAACTCGGCCGCAAGGAATTCGTGCTGGTGTCGCTGATCGAGAGCGAGGACGGCCCGGTGGCGTTTCCGACCGGCAAGGGTTCGGGCTCGGTGACGAGCTTCTCGCAAGCCGACGGTTTCCTCGCCATCGATGCGCTCGCCTCCTCGCTCGACGCCGGCAGCGTCGTCGACGTGACATTGATCGGCAGCGCCGCGCGCGCGCCCGATCTGGTCATCATGGGCAGCCACGACGTGGCGCTCGACGTGGTGGTGGGCGCGCTCGCCGAGCGCGGCTACTCCGCGCGTACGCTCGCCGTCGGCAGCCTGGGCGGCGTGGCAGCGGCGAGCCGCGGCGAATGCGACATCGCGCCGGTGCACCTGATCGATCCGGCGAGCGGACAGTATAATGTGCATCTGGCGGCGCCCGGCCTGCGCCTGGTGCGCGGCTGGCAGCGCATGCAGGGCATTTTGTTCCGCCCGGGCGACCAGCGTTTCGAAGGGCGCAGCGCGCAAGCGGCGCTCAAGGCCGCATTGTCGGATAGCGCCGCGCTGATGGTCAACCGTAACGCCGGCGCCGGCACCCGCGTGTTGATCGACAAGCTCCTCGCGGGCGCGCGGCCGCCCGGCTATGCCAATCAGCCGAAGTCGCACAACGCGGTGGCGGCCGCGATCGCGCAGGGACGCGCCGACTGGGGCGTCGCCATCGAACCGGTGGCGAAACTCTACGGTCTCGGGTTCCTGCCGTTGTCGCCGGAACATTACGATTTCCTGCTGGTTGAAAACCGCATGGAGCGGCCGGCGGTGCGGGCCTTCCTCGCGGCGCTGCGTGACGATGCGACGCGCGCGCGCATCGCGGCGCTCGGGATGATACCCGCTGATGATTAGTCGTTTATGCGTTGTGTTGTTGTTGGCTGCGCTCTCGTCCACGGCGCAGGCGCAATTGCGCGGCCATGGCGGACCGGTGCGCGCGCTGGCGATTTCGCCCGACGGCACGCAGGCCGTTTCCGGCAGCTTCGACACCTCGGCGATCCGCTGGTCGCTCACCCGCAACGTCGCCGAGCAGGTGATGCGCTTCCACGACAACGCGGTGAACGCGGTCGCCTGGCTGAAAGACGGCCGCATCGTCACCGCCGGCGCCGACGCGCATATCGCGATCTGGACGCCGGGCAAGCCCGATCCCGACACAGTGCTCGACGGCCACAGCGGCCCGATCGCCGGCCTGGCGGTGTCGGGCGACGGCCAATGGCTCGCTTCGGCGTCCTGGGATCACACCGTGCGGCTGTGGCCGCTTGCCGGCGGGGCGCCGCGCGTGCTCGAAGGCAATGCGCAGAACGTCAACGGCGTCGCGTTCACGCCCGACGGCCGCAACCTGGTGAGCGCCGGTTACGACGCGAGCTTGCGCATCTGGCGGCTGGCCGACGGCGGGGTCAGCGTTCACAATCTGCCGACGCCGCTCAATTCGGTGGCGGTCGCGCCCGACGGCGAGATCGTCGCGGCCGGCGCCGACGGCAAGGTCTATTTCCTCACGCCGCAAGGCGAGCTGCGCGGCGACGTGCAAGCATCGCCGACGCCGATCATCGCGGTGGCGATTTCGCCCGACGGCAAACTGGTCGCCGCCGCCGGCGTGCGCGGTTCGGTGGCGGTGATCGAGCGTAAAGACCGCAAGCTCGCGCGCACATTGATCGGCCCCGGCCTGCCGGTGTGGTCGGTGGCGTTTTTTCCCGACAGCCGCACGCTGTTGACCGGCGGCACCGACCGCACCATCCGCCGCTGGGACGCGGTCTCCGGCGAGCCGATCGGCGCCGTGGTGGTCGGCGCGCCCGACGATCCGCTCGCCGCCTATGCCGGCGACCCGGGTGCGCAGGTGTTCCGCGCTTGCGTTGCCTGCCACACGCTGTCGCCCGACGAAGGCAACAAAGCCGGGCCGAGCCTGCACGGCATTTTCGGCCGGCGCATCGCGACGCTGCCCGGCTACCATTATTCGGCGGCGCTCAAGCGCATGGATATCGTTTGGACGCCGGCGACGGTTGCAAAAATGTTCGAGGTGGGCCCGATGACCTACACGCCCGGCACCAAGATGCCGGAGCAGAAGATCGGCTCGGCGGAGGAGCGCAAGGCGCTGGTGGAGTTTCTGCAAAAGGCGGCGATGAAGAAGTGACTTAAGTTTCGCCCTTCTGCTCCCGCTCGCGCAGATAATCGTCGGTGGTGCGCGCGGCCGGGCGCTTGGGCGCGGCGAAGGGATCGAAATTCTCCTCGGCCATGGCGTTGACGCGGCAATCGGCGCACATCTTGATGACGTCGAGCCGCGCTTTCGAGTCCTTGAACATCCAGTGCTGGCCTTCGAGCTTGGCGGCCACGCGCTCGACCGAACTCTTGACGCCGAACGGCTTGCCGCAGCGGATGCATTCGAACGGCTCTTCCTGCTTGATGATACGGCTCGACGCCGTCGCCGCGCGGAAGTCGATCTGCGGCTTCAGGCTGATGACTTTCTCCGGGCAGGTCGCCTGGCACAGCCCGCATTGCACGCAGGCGTCCTCGGCAAAGCGCAGCATTGGCCGCTCCGGATCGTCCGACAGCGCGCCGGTCGGGCAGGCCGAGACGCAGGAAAGACACAGCGTGCAGCCTTCGATCTTGACCTCGACGGTGCCGAACGGCGCGCCCTGCGGCAGCGGCACGATATCGACCGGGCTAAGCGCCGCCGCGTGCAGCTCGCGCAAAGCGTGGCGCACCACGTCGCGCTTGAGGCCGGCGGCGGAAAAGGTCGCGGGCTTCGCCGCGCCGTCCAAGGCCGGGATGGCGCGCAAGCTTTCGCCCAGCGCGTCCGGGTCGTCGGTTTCGATCGTGGCGGCGCGCGCGCCGCCAAATCCGAGCCCGGCGAGGATCGGCTCGGCCAGCGCGATGGTTTTGGCGAGGCCGGCGATGTCGTGGCGCGGCTTGGCGCGAAGGAGAAAGCGCACCGCGCAGGCGCCGTAGGCGAACGCCGCGGCCACCGCTTCCAATCCGACTTGCGTCACTTCGTTGACTTGCATCGGCAGCACGTTCGCCGGCAGCCCGTCGCCGTGGCGCGCCAGCGCGTCGATCAATTCAGCGCCGTGCTCGCCGTCATGGAACATCACCACCGCCTGCTTGCCGCCGGCCTCGCGGTAGGCCGAAAGCAGCGCGCGCAAATTGCGCAGCAGCGCGTCGGACGGTGGCAAAGCGTAAGCCGCCGCTCCGGTCGGGCAGGCGGCGGCGCATTGTCCGCAGCCGGCGCAGATCTGCGCATCGATCGCCACGTGATCGCCGTTCGGCGTTATCGCGCCGGTCGGGCAGAGATCGAGGCAGCGCCGGCAGCCGACGATCTTGGAACGCGAATGCGCGCACAGGTCTTCGGTGAATGTTATGTAGCGCGGCTTGTCGAAGGTGCCGACGAGATCGCGCGCCTTGAGCACTGCGCGCAGCACGGCGGCGGGATCGCCCGGATCGGCGCGCAAATAGCCGTCGCGCAGATCGGCGGCCGGAAACAATGACGCGCCGCCCGAAGATCGAGCACGATGTCGCAGCGCGAGGTCGCGCCGTTGCGCGGCGGCCCGAATTTAAGTTCCCCGCGCGAGGACGGATTGGGCGCGGCAAAGTCGTCGACCGTCAACTCAAAAGCGCCGAGATAACCTTTGGCCTGCCGGATGACGCCCTTGACCACCGGAAAATCGGTCACCCGTTGCGGCGCCAGCGCGCCGGGCGGCTTGATCATTACCGTTATGTCGAGATGGTCTTTCAGCAGTCTGGCGGCGTCGATCGCCTGTTCGTCTCTGCCGTAAACGAGCGTCACGCCCTCGCTGGTGAGCGGAACGAAATTGATCTCCGGCGCGGGCTCCGCGCCGGCGGCGATCAGCGCGGCCATTTTCGGCCCCGCAGTGCCGGCGTCTTTCGACCAGCCGGCGCTCTCGCGGATGTTGACGAAGCTGAGTTCTGACCCGCCATCGAGCGCGCCGGCGACTTCCGCAAACAGCGGCGATTCCTGCGTGCAGGCGACCGTGATCGGCCCGCCGCCGGCAGCCGCCTTGCGGAAGCGCTCAAGCTCGGCGCGGCAAAACTGGCGGCCTTCGATAACGTCCGCGCCGCGGCAGACGCTGCGTACCGCCTCGCCATCGAGCGGCATCGTGTCTTCGCAGGAACAAATCAGAATTTTACGCGGCCGTTCGGCCATCGGGTTGATTTACCTTTTCGCTTGCCCCGCGCTTTAACGGCGAAATGCCGCCTCTGGCGCCGCTTTCGCACATAATCCTGATGGCCGCGGGACTGGGCCTCGGGACCCCCTGAGGCTATAATTATAAGTAATCAAATGAGAAAGTAACAGCTAATGCCGACGGAGAAGCGGGCCGACCCGCTAGCGCCGGAACTTACGCTGCCGCCGCCTTTCACGCTGGTGCGCCTGCGCGAATTGGGCGACGCCTTCGCGCATGCGAAGTCGATCGCGCCCAAGCAGGGCGCCGGCACGCTAGTCTATGTCGGGCGCTTCGATCTTGCCGAATTCGCCGTCGTGCTGGAGCCGGACGAACCCTTGCGGCTGGCGCGGCGCGCCATTTACGCCGGCATGGCGGCGCTGGCCGACGCGCTTACCGCGCAAGCGCAGCCGGAAACCGAGATCGCCATCGACTGGCCTGATTCGATCTCGGTCAATGGCGGGCTGGTGGGCGGCGGCCGCCTGGCCTGGCCGCAAGGCGGCGCTGACGACGCCACGCCGCCCTGGCTGGTGTTCGGCGCCATGATCCGCACCGTGTCGATGAGCGGTTCCGAGCCGGGTTTGAACCCACTGGTCACCGCGCTCGCGGAGGAAGGCTTCACCGACGCCATGTCCGACCAGGTGGTGGCGAGCTTCGCGCGCCACTTCATGGTCGCCATCGACGCCTGGCAGGAGCACGGTTTCGGCGCGGTCGCGCGCAGCTATTTGGAACGCCTGCCGCCGGAAAAAGGAATGCGCCGCGATATCGACGAGAACGGCGACCTGCTCATCCGCCGCATGGGCAAGGTGGAGGTCGAGCGGAAAAAATTGCTGCCGCGCCTGGCCAAGCCCGCCTGGTTCGATCCGGCGGCGAAGGGGCCGCGCACGTGAAGCTGTTGCGCACCATAAGGCTCGACCCTTCCGACACGTTCGTGTTCGAGAAGGCGGCCGAGCCGGGCGAATGGGCGGTGTCGGGCGCGTTTGAATTCTGGAACACGGACGTCGCCGCGCTCGCAGGCAAGGCGCGCTCGGCGTTTCGCGGCGGCTTCCTGGGCGTGGATTCTTTAGGCCGCTCGACTTTGGTGCAGATCGTGGAGGCGAATGAAAACGACCGGCAGGCCGTGGTCGATGCGCTCGCCAAGCAACTTGTCGCGAATTTCGGTGCGCCCGATGTCGACGCCGCGCGCGCCGCGGCGGAGGAAGAGGTCACCTTCGCCGAGTCGCTGTGCAGCCAGCCGCAGGATACGCTGGTGGCTGTGCATCGCGCGTTCGAGGATGGCGACGTGCGCGAAACCTTTCGCACGCTGCGCCCGCGCGAGGGACAAAAGCCGGCGCGCGCTTTCTCCTTCCTCGAAGTCGAGGGTGAAGATGCCGGCCAGCCGGGCGAGACTGTCGATCTGATCGGAATGGCCGGGCGGGAGCGCAAATGAACGACTTCTGGATTTCCTGCGGCCATCATCTGCTCGACCGCGACGAAGGCGGCGGGCTCAAGGTGACCGACGAATTCCTCAAAGTCTATCTGGCGCGGCCGGAACTGATCCCGCCGCCGGAGGCCTGCGCGGTGGAAAAAACGCTGCATGGGGCGCTGCTGGCCGATCCGCGCATGGCGGTCGCCGCCATCGACATCGCGGCGATTGCTGACGCCGACGCGCGCGAGAACTGGCAGATGCTGATCGGCTTCCGCGACCATTTGCTGCGCCACAAGACGCTGGAAGCGGCTTACGCCGATCTGGTGCGCAACGGCATCGGCAAGACGCCGCCATTGTTCGTCAATCAGCTGGTGCACGTGATCCTGCGCAACGCGCTTGACGGCGTCACCGACGCGCGGGTGCTGCGCGCGGCCGAATTGTTCTTCCGCGCCCAGCGCGTGACCTTGCACGAGAACGCGTTGCTCGCCGCCGACGAGGAAACCATCGGCGGCGTCAATACCGCGCCGGTGACGCCGCTGGTCTCGATGCTGGGCATTCCGGCCGAGGCCAATATCGACATCATCAACGACGACAACGCCGAAAGCTATTGGGAACGCAGCGACCAGTTCGACATGGCGCTCGACCTGACTGGCGGGCGCGCCGGGCTCAGCGCGCTCGCCGAAGCGATGCGGCGCTGGATCGCGCATGTGCTCGGCGTCGAGGTGGAGATCGAGCCGCTCACCGAACTGCACGACGCGCCGCTCTCCTGGTATGTCGGGCTCGACGCCGACGCCACCAAGATCGGCGATCTGTTGTGGAACGAGGCGGATATCGACGAGGCCGCCATGGCGAACGTGGTCGGGCTGTTCGCGCTCAAATTCCGCGATCCGTCGATCATGCTGGACAAAGTCAAAGGCGAGCCGGTCTATCTGATCCTGGCGATGACACCGGACAAGACCATCCGCATGAAACCGCAAAACCTGGTCACCGGCCTGCCGATCAAGCATCTGGAGGCGGTCGGATGAGCATCATAAGCCCGCTGCAAACCATCGCGGTCGGCGTCGTGGTCGAGCGCACCAAGGGCGTCACGCAATGGAGCGAATTCGCCTGGCGTCCGGTCGGCGTGCTCGCCGGCGCGCCGGAAACGCCGCCCTGGAGCAAGCTCACCGACGACGGCGAGCGCGCGACGTTTTTTGCGGGCGTTGCCGAGATCGAATTGTATCGCACGGAGGCGACCTATTACCGCAGCAACCTCGAATCCGGGACGCCGGCCCTATGGGTTGCCTTACGGGCGACGGACGCCGAGCCGCCTTTTACGGTTGCGGCGGTGACCGCCGATCCGGCGGAAGGCGAAAGCCTGACCGAAACGGCGACCGATATGGTCGAGCAGGTGCCGATGCCGGAAGCGATCCGGCAACTCGTTGCCGCTTTCGTCGCCGAGCATCATGTCGAGCAGCCGTTCGTCAAGCGCAAGCGCGACCGCGCCGATCCGGAAGCGCTCGGGCGGCGCGCCCCGACGCGCGACGGTGAGCCGCAATGAGCGAGCCGGAGAACTTTCTCGATCGTTGGTCGCGGCGCAAACGCGAAGCGGCGGACGCATCGCCGCCGGCCGAGGCGGAGAAGCCCGCCGCGGTTCCACCGCCGCCGGAGGGCGAGGCGAAAGAGGCGGCGACCGAAGCTGTCTTCGATCCCGCCAGCCTGCCGCCGATCGAATTGATCACGGCGGAATCGGACGTGCGCGCCTTTCTCAGACCCGGCGTTCCGCCGGAACTCACACGTGCGGCGCTTCGTCGCGCATGGTCGGCCGATCCGGCGATTCGCGATTTCATCGGCCTGGTTGAAAACGGGTGGGACTTCAACGACCCCTATGGCGTGCCGGGCTTTGGGCCAATGCCGGTGGGCGAGAATATCGCCAGCCTGCTCGCGCAAGCCATCGGCACGCCGCCGGCGCCGAAAACCGATGCGCAGCAGAAACTCGCCGGCGCGCAGGATAATTCCGAGCAAAATCCAACAAAGCAGGCCGATTCCGGGCCGGCGCAGGAATTGCGGCAAGATCAGCCGGCGCAAAACGAAGAGCTCGCGGCGCCCGAAAAAATTTCCATGCAGCGCAGCGAAGAAGATATTGCATCGCAAAATAATTGCGACGAGCGGGAAGACCTCCCACCGTCTCGCCAGCGTGGGCACGGCGGCGCGCTCCCGAAATAGTTATTCGAGTTATAGCCCCAGGCTATTGCCCTGAGTTCCGCCCGGCGATAGCTTTTAATAATTCCGAACTGGCCATCTAAGAGCCAGTCGCGCCTAGAAAAACGATAACGAACGGGCCAGGGAAACAAAAAGGACATGACAGACCGGGGACTCGAGGAGGCGATTCGCGCGGCCGGTGGCGTAACCGAGCTTGCGCGCCGTATCGGGATTTCCCAGCCCTCGGTGTCGAATTGGTCGCGCGTCCCGGCCGAGCGGGTGCTTACGGTCGAGGCGGTGACCGGCGTGGCGCGCGCCATCCTGCGGCCCGACCTTTATGACGAGAACAATCGGACCACCGGCGTCGACGAGACCGATCTCGCCCGCGCGCAGGAATATGCGCTGCTTGCGGCTTTGCTGACGCGGGCGCCGGACACGCAGTTTCTTGCGCGGCTCTCGACGTTGCGCGGCGATCCGACGCCGCTTGGCCTCGCCCATGTCGGGCTTGCGGAGGCGGCCGGCAATGCCGACGCGGACAAGATCGAGCGCGAATTTTTCAATCTGTTCATCGGCATCGGCCGCGGCGAGTTGATGCCTTACGGCTCCTATTATATCGCCGGCTTCCTGCACGAGCGCCCGCTGGCGCGGCTGCGCGAGGATCTCTCCCGCCTCGGCATCGAACGCGCCGAGGGCCAGTACGAATCGGAAGATCACGCCGCGATTTTGTGCGAGATCATGTCCGGCATTGCCGGCGGACAATTCCCGGCGCCGGCCGGCGCCGACCGCGAACTGTTCGAAAAGCACCTGGCGCCCTGGCTCGGCCGCTTCTTCGCCGACCTTGAGCGCGCCGAGAACGCTGGCTTCTACCGGCGCGTGGGCGCGCTCGGCCGCGTCTTCATGGAAATCGAATCGGAGGCTTTCGCGTTGTCCGAATGACGCGCGAGAGAACGACTACTTACGTCTTCAAGGAGGACTGGCGATGACAACAGAACCTAAAGCCAACCTGGCACGCCGCAACTTCCTGCGCGCGCTCGGCGCCGGCGCCGGTGTCGCAATGGCGCCCGCCGCCCTCGTGACCGAAGCGAAAGCGGATTCGGAGAGCAACGATGAAAAGCGCAAGGCGCGCTACAAGGCCGATTCAGCCGAGGTGAAGACCTATTACCGCGTCAACCGTTATCCGAGCTGAGGGAGGCACGCCGTGCTGATCAAGCGAACAGAACGTCAGGCGCGCCGCGGTCATCTCGCCGCCCTCGCCAGCCAGGACAACAAAGGCCTCGACCGCCGTACTTTCCTGCGCCGGTCGGGTCTCGCCGCCGGCGGCCTCGCCACGCTCGGCGCCTTGCCGCTTGCGAGCGTGCAAAAGGCCAAAGCCGGTCCGCCGCCCGCCAAGGGCGCGTCCGTGACCATCCGCAAAAGCGTCTGCACGCATTGCGCGGTCGGCTGCACCGTCACGGCGGAAGTCTCCAACGGCGTCTGGATCGGCCAGGAGCCGAGCTGGGATAGTCCGATCAATCGCGGCTCGCATTGCGCCAAGGGCGCCTCGGTGCGCGAATTGGTGATGGGCGAACGCCGCTTGAAATATCCGATGAAGATGGTCAACGGCCAGTGGACCCGCATCAAATGGGACCAGGCCATCAACGAGATCGGCGACAAGCTCAAGCAGATCCGCGAGAAGTCGGGACCCGACGCCGTGTACTGGCTGGGCTCGGCCAAGTTCTCCAACGAAGGCACTTATCTGTTCCGCAAGCTGGCGGCGTTCTGGGGCACCAACAACCAGGACCACCAGGCGCGCATCTGCCATTCGACGACGGTGACCGGCGTGGCCAATACCTGGGGCTACGGCGCGATGACAAACAGCTTCAATGACATCCGCAATTCGAAGACGCAGATCATCATGGGCGGCAATCCGGCGGAAGCCCATCCGGTGTCGCTGCAGCACTTGCTGGAAAGCAAGGAGCTCAACAAAGGCAACATGATCGTCATCGACCCGCGCATGACGCGCACGGCGGCGCATGCCACCGAATACGTACGTATTCGTCCCGGCACCGACATCCCGGTGCTCTGGGGCATGCTCTGGCACGTGTTCAAGAACGGCTGGGAAGACAAGGAGTTCATCAAGCAGCGCGTCTACGGCATGGACGAGGCGCGCAAGGAAATCGAGAAGTACACCCCGGAAGTCGTCGAGAACATTTCCGGCGTGCCGGGCGCCCAGCTCGAGCGTGTCGCCAAGATGTTCGCGACGCAAAAGCCGGCGACGCTGATCTGGTGCATGGGTCAGACCCAGCACACGGTCGGCACCGCCAACGTGCGGGCGAGCTGCATCGCGCTGCTCGCCACCGGCAACGTCGGCTTGCCCGGCGGCGGCGCCAACATCTTCCGCGGCCATGACAACGTGCAGGGCGCCACCGACATCGGCCTCGATGTGGTGACGCTGCCATTCTACTATGGCCTCGTCGAAGGTGCCTGGAAGCATTGGAGCCGCGTCTGGGAAGTCGACTACAACTGGATCCAGGGACAGTTCGATCCCAAGCAGCCCAAGAAGATGATGGAGACCCCCGGCATCCCGCTTACCCGCTGGTTCGACGCGGTGCTGCTGCCGAAGGACAAAGTCGGGCAAAGCGACAATGTGAAGGCGATGATGGTGTTCGGCCACGCCAGCAACTCCATCACCCGCATTCCGGAGTCGACCAAAGGCATGGCCGCGCTCGAACTCCTCGTGGTCGCCGATCCTCATCCCACCACCTGGGCTTCGCTCTCGGCCAATGCCGGGCGCAAGGACAACACTTATCTGCTGCCGATCTGTACCCAGTTTGAGACCTCCGGATCGCGCGTCGCGTCCAACCGGTCGCTCCAATGGGGCGAGCAGATTGTGCAGCCGATCTTCGAGTCGAAGGACGACAGCGAGGTGATCTATCTGCTCGCCAAGAAGTTCGGCTTCGAAGACAAGATGTTCAAGAACATCAAGGTCGAGGGCACCAAAGTCCCGCCCGAGGACGTGTTGCGTGAAATGAACCGCGGCAGCTTCTCGACCGGCTATTGCGGCCAGTCGCCGGAGCGCCTCAAGGCGCATATGCGGCACCAGGCGGCGTTCGATCTGGTGAGCATGCGGGCGCCCAAGGACACCCCGGAAGTCGGCGGTGACTATTACGGCCTGCCTTGGCCGTGCTGGGGCACGCCGGAAGTCAGGCATCCCGGCACCCCGCTGCTCTACGACACCACCAAGAGCATCCAGGACGGCGGCGGCACTTTCCGCGCGCGGTTCGGTGTCGAGCGCAACGGCGTATCGCTGTTGTCCGAAACCTATTCCAAGGATTCGGAGATCAAGGACGGCTACCCGCAGTTCACTTACAGCGTGCTCAAGAAGCTCGGCTGGGACAGCGAACTCACGCCGGCCGAGCTTGCCGTAATCCAGAAGATCGGCGGTGATCCGGCTTGGTCGACCGACTTGTCGGGCGGCATCCAGCGCATCTGCATCAAGCACAACGTCATACCCTACGGTAACGGCAAGGCGCGCGCGCTGGCCTGGGACCTGCCCGACCCGGTGCCGACGCACCGCGAGCCGATCTACTCGCCGCGTGTCGACCTGGTGGCGAAGTATCCGACCTATCCGGACGCCGTGAAATTCCGGCTGCCGAATATCGGCCACACCATTCAGAAGAACGCGGTGGACAAGGGGCTGGCCAAGGAGTTCCCGCTAATCCTCTCGTCCGGCCGTCTGGTCGAATACGAAGGCGGCGGCGAGGAAACCCGGTCCAACAAGTGGCTGGCCGAGCTGCAGCAGGATATGTTCATCGAGATCAACACGTCGGATGCCGCCGAACGCGGCATCAAGGACGGCGGCTGGGTCTGGGTGACGGGCGCCGAGAGCAGCTCCAAGGCCAAGATGAAGGCGCTGGTCACCGAACGCGTCGGCAAGGGCGTCGCCTGGATGCCGTTCCACTTCGGCGGCTGGTACGAGGGCGACGACCTGCGCAGCAAGTATCCGCAGGGCGCCGATCCTTACGTGCTCGGCGAAAGCGCGAACACGATCACCTCCTACGGCTATGACCCGGCGACGGGCATGCAAGAACCCAAAGCCACGCTTTGTCAGATCAGAGCGGCATAAGGAGCAACGCCATGGCACGTATGAAATTCCTCTGCGACGCCGACCGTTGCATCGAATGCAACGCTTGCGTCACCGCCTGCAAGAACGAGCACGAGGTGCCCTGGGGCATCAACCGGCGCCGCGTCGTCACGCTCAATGACGGCAAGCCCGGCGAGCGCTCGGTTTCGATGGCCTGCATGCACTGTACCGACGCGCCTTGCGCGGCGGTCTGCCCGGTGAACTGCTTCTACACCACGGCGGACGCGGTGGTGTTGCACTCCAAGGACCTTTGCATCGGCTGCGGCTATTGCTTCTACGCCTGCCCGTTCGGCGCGCCGCAATATCCCAAGGTCGGCAACTTCGGTTCGCGCGGCAAGATGGACAAGTGCACCTTCTGCGCCGGCGGCCCGGAAGCCGACAATACCAAGGAAGAGTACGAGAAGTACGGCGCCAACCGGCTGGCCGAAGGCAAGCTGCCGTTGTGCGCCGAGATGTGCTCGACCAAATCGCTGCTCGCCGGCGACGGCGACGTCATCGCCCAGATCTACAAGGAACGCGTAGCCAAGCGCGGCTACGGCTCCGGCGCCTGGGGCTGGCAGACCGCCTATCGCGAATTGATCGCGACCTGATTGCACGACGGCGGTGCGGAGGCCCGCGCCGCCGGTTTCGCCACTGAAGAAGACTTGAATTTTGGGAGAAATGACATGGCGAAAGTTTTTGCTCATCTGCGGACGATCGCCGGCGCGCTGGCGCTTGCATTCGTGGTCGTAACGGCCATACCGGCCGCGGCGCAGCAGCCGAGCTCGGTCAATCCGACGGCCGACGCGGTCAAGGAGCAGCAATTGCTTCAGCAGCTCCACATCATCAAGGGCCTCGGCACAATTCCGGACGTGAAGTCCTACACGCTCGAGCACCCGGCCGGACGCGAGTGGCGCGAATTCCATACCGTTACGCTGAAGTGGATCGGCGGCATCGCCCTCATCGGCATGCTGGCGCTGCTCACGATCTACTATTCGTGGCACGGCACCATGCGCATCGAGCAGGGACGCGCGGGACGCACGATCACGCGTTTCAACGTGTTCGAACGCTTCGTGCACTGGCTGACCGCCGTCACCTTCGTCATTCTCGGCCTCACCGGCCTCAACATTACCTTCGGCCGCAGCCTGATCCTGCCATGGCTCGGCGCGTCGACGTTCAGCGAATGGTCGGAATGGGCGAAATTCTCGCACAATTATATTAGCTTCGCCTTCACCACCGGCGTCGTGCTGATGTTCCTGATTTGGGTTGGACGCAATCTGCCGAGCTACAACGACTTCGTCTGGTTCAAGAATGGCGGCGGCATGTTCGGGGGCCCGGAGCCGCCTGCCGAAAAGTTCAACGGCGGCGAAAAGCTGATCTTCTGGATCTCGATGTTCGGCGGCGGCTTGGTTATCGCCAGCGGTTTCGTGTTGCTGTTCCCGTTCTACGGCACGACCGTCGGGAACATGGAGTTGGCCGAGATCGTGCACAGCGTGGTGGCGGTGCTCTACGTCTCCGCCATGTTCGTCCATATCTATATGGGCACCATCGGCGTCGAGGGGGCCTTCGAGGCCATGGCCGGTGGCGATGTGGACGTCAATTGGGCCAAGGAGCGGCATAGTATCTGGTACGAAGAGGAAACGCAGGGCGGCGCCGCCCGCCGTCCGGCTATGCGGCCGGCCGAATAGCCGCCAGCCTCATACGCCTATCAAAAGACGCCCGGCCTCGCGGCCGGGCGTTTTTGCTATAAGGGGCCTATGAGCGGCACAATGCGTATTATCGGTCTCGCCGGCTGGAGCGGGTCGGGCAAAACCACGCTGATCAAGAAGCTCATTCCGTGCCTGATCGCGCGCGGCGTCAGCGTGTCCACGCTCAAGCACGCCCATCACGGTTTCGACCTCGACCAGCCCGGCAAGGATTCATTCTTCCACCGCGCCGCCGGCGCCACCGAGGTGATCATCTCGTCGGCCAAGCGCTGGGCCATCCTGCACGAGCTGCGCGAGCAGCCGGAATGGGACCTGCCCGCGCTGGTCGGCAAGATGTCACCGGTCGATCTGGTGTTGGTCGAGGGCTTCAAGCGCGACGCTTTCCCCAAGCTCGAAATCCACCGCATTGCCAATGGCAAGCCGCTGATCCACCCGGAGGACCCGCACATCATCGCAGTCGCCTCCGACAGCGCGTTACCGCAGGCGCGGGTGCCGGTGGTCGATCTCAACGATATCGAGGCGGTCGCCGACCTGCTGCTCAAGCATGCCGTGCCGGTCGCTCCGGGGATTAAGTGAGCCAGTCATGGCGCAACTTACCGACGACTGCTTCGCCTTTTCCGGTCCGCTGCTGCCGCTGCCGGACATGGAGCGATTGATCGGCGAGCGCGTCACGCCGGTGACGGAGACCGAGCACGTGAGCCTGCGCGCCGCGCGCGGCCGCGTCGCCGCCGCCGACGTAAAGGCGCCGGTCGACCTGCCGCCGTTCGATAATTCGGCGGTCGACGGCTTTGCCGTGCGCCACGCCGATTTGCGCGGCGACGGCGACAGCAGGCTCACCATCGCCGGCCGGCTCACCGCCGGCGCGCGCGCCGATGTCGCGCTCAAGCCGGGCGAGGCGATCCGGATTTTCACCGGCGCCGCCATGCCCAAGGGCGCCGACACCGTGTTCATGCAGGAAGACGTGACGGTTGAGGGCGATCATGTGGTGGTGCCGAAAGGGCTGAAATTGGGCTCCAACAGGCGGCTGGCCGGCGAGGATTTGCCGGCCGGCCAGGTGGCGATCCCGGCCGGCACCGTGCTCGAGCCGCAGCATATCGCGCTCGCCGCGGCGCTCGGCATCACCGAGATCGAGGTGCGGCGCCGCCTCAAGGTCGCGATTTTCTCGACCGGCGACGAAGTGGTCGAGCCGGGCAGCAAGCGCAGCGGCGCCGCGATCTACGACGCCAACCGCTATCTGTTGAGCGAATTGCTGGAACGGCTCGGCGCGCTGGTGACCGATCTCGGCATTCTGCCCGACGATCCGGAGGCGCTGGCGCGCGCGCTCGCCAAGGCCGCGGCCTGGCACGATCTGGTCATTACCTCGGGCGGCGTTTCCACCGGCGAGGCCGACCACGTGCGCGGCGCGGTCGAGCGCATCGGCAGCCTGGTTTTCTGGCGGGTCGCCATCAAGCCCGGACGGCCGGTGGCCATGGGCGTGATCCGCGCGGCGCCGCGCAAGGACCATGCCGCGAACAGCGGCGCGGCTTTCGTCGGGTTGCCGGGCAATCCGGTGGCGGTGTTCGTGACCTTCGTGCGGGTGGTGCGGCCGCTGCTGCGGCGGCTCGCCGGCGCGCGGCCGCAAAACCTGCTGCCGCTGCCGGTGCGCTCGGCCTTCGCCTACAAGAAGAAAAAAGATCGCCGCGAATACGTGCGGGTCGCGCTGCGCCGCGGCGCCGACGGCGAACTCGAAGCGGTCAAGCATCCGCAGGACGGCGCCGGCATTTTGACGTCGTTGACCGAGACCGACGGCTTGCTGGAATTTCCCGAGGACGTGACGTCGATCGAGCCGGGCGCCCGCGTCGGGTTTCTGAGTTATGCGGCGCTGATCGGGTGAAACTTAGGCGCCCAAGCGCACGCTCGACCCGCTGGTGAAGGCCTTGTCGACCGGTTCCTGGATGCTGTTGAGCACGACGCCGCCGACCACCGCAATGATGACGGCCGCCACGCAGGCGACGACAAACGCTTTCATGGAAATGGCTCCTCTCCCAGACGCCCCATAGTCTTCAACTATACCAGATATGGGCGGGGGAAGCGGCAGTTCAATGTTGAAAATCAAAGTCCCTGATGCTGCAGCGCAATGCGCGCCGCGCGCTCGGCGTCTTCGGGCGTGTTGACGTTGAGGAAGGGGTCGACCGGCTCAGCCGGCCAATCGGCGACCGCCACGCCGTGGCGGGCCGTCCAGACCTCGATCTTGCGCAAGCTCTCATCGACCAGCGCCTTGCGCAGGCTTTGGCGCAGCGCCAGCGGCCACAGGCCCACCACCGGGTGGCGCCATTCGCCCGAACGGGCGCAGGCGAGCGGCACGCCGGCGCCCATTTTTACGCGGGCGATATGCAGGCGTTCCACCAGGTCGTCGGGCAAGAACGGGCAGTCGCCCGGCACGCTGAGCAGCCATTCGATGCCGTTGTCCTGCGCGGCCAGCCAATCGAGCCCGGCCAGGACGCCGGCGAGCGGGCCGACGAAGCCCGGCACGTTGTCGGGCACCACCTCCACGCCGGTATCCTCAAAGCGCTTGGGATCGCCATTGGCGTTGATGATGAGGCCGGCGCATTGGCCTGACAAAGTCGCCAGCACGCGGTCGAGAATGGAAATGCCGCCGATTTCGATACGCGCCTTGTCGCCGCCACCCATGCGGCGCGCCAGGCCGCCGGCGAGAACGAGACCGTAGGTCGGGGGAACGGGAATGTCAGCCATCACTCGTCATGCACGGCGGCCTTGCGGCGGTGCTTGGCGCTTTCTTCTTCGACGAAGGCGAGATCCTGGTCGAACACGATGCGGTCCTCGCCGGCAAGCGCGACGAAACGTTTTCCGCGCGCGCGCCCGATCAACGTCAAGTTCGCCTTGCGCGCCAGCTCGACGCCCCAGGCGGTGAAGCCGGAGCGCGAGATCAGGATCGGAATGCCCATGCGCACGCACTTGATCACCATCTCGGAAGTGAGCCGCCCGGTGGTGTAGAAAATCTTGTCGGCCGGCTTCACCTTTTCCTTGAACATCCAGCCGGCGATCTTGTCGACCGCGTTGTGGCGGCCGACGTCCTCCATATAGACCAGCGGCTGGTCTTCCTTCGCCAGCACGCAGCCGTGGATGGCGCCGGCTTCCAGATAAAGCGAGGGCGTGGTGTTGATCTTGTTGGTCAGCGCATAAAGCCACGATGTGCGCAGCTTGGCCTTCGGCAGCTTGACGTCCTCCAGCGCCTCCATCAGGTCGCCGAACACGGTGCCCTGCGCGCAGCCCGAGGTCTGCACCTTCTTCTTGAGCTTCTTTTCGTAATTGGTCTTGCGCTTGGTGCGCACCACGACGACCGCCAATTCCTCGTCGTAATCGACGCCGGTCACCACGTCGTCCGGCAGCAACATGTTCTGGTTGAGCAGATAGCCGACCGCCAGATAGTCCGGGTAATCGCCGATGGTCATGGCGGTGACGATTTCCTGCGAATTGAGGAAGATCGTCAGCGCGCGCTCGACCGTCACCGAGGTCTCGATCTTGGCGCCGGTCTGGTCGACGCCGGTGACGCGCTCGGTTAGCCGCGGATCGAGCGGATTGGGCCGGATGATGTAGCCGTCGGTCTTCCTGTCCATGGCGCGACTATAGCAGACTTTTCACCCCGCCGAATATTGCCCACATCGGTGGGCAGCCACACATTGACGCGGCTTGCAGCGATCATGAGTTTCCATGTGCGCCGCCGTCGTTCTAATATGGGGTCAACGGTGACGGGCCGCCAACGGCTCGGCTGAAATTTTGGGGAGGAATTGTAATGTACCGCGCCACCAAGGACATCATGCTGCCGACCACCATCACCGGCTCGCTGCCGCGGCCGAGCTGGTACACGGAAAATCTCGGCACGCGGCATTTCCTCGAGGCGATGGTGTCGCGGCGCTTTCGCGAGCAATACGAGGACGCGCTGACCTGCTATCTGCGCGACCAGGAACTCGCCGGTCTCGACATCGTCACCGACGGCGACTGCCGCTTCGATGACGACGTCGGCGGCCAGAGCTGGACCGCCTATCCGCCCAACCACATGTCGGGCCTCGACATCGCGCATCCGGTGCCGACGCCGGCCGGGCGCGGCGGCATCTGGTTTCCGCGCGGCCACATCCTGCACGATTATCTGGAATCGCGCGTCATGCCGGTGATCACCGGACCGCTCGGGCGCGGCAACCTGCAATACACCGCGATGTGGAAGGCCGCGCAGCGCTTCACCGAGAAGCCGGTGAAGTTCGGCGGCGTCTCGGCGGAGATCGTCGCCTTCGCGCTGCAGGATCGTCACTACAAGAGCATCCCGGATCGCATTTTCGCCATCGCCGATGCGTTCAACGAGGAATATCACGACCTCGCCGACGCCGGCTGCCCGGTGATCCAGATCGAGGAGCCGCAGCTTCACCTGATCGCGATCCGCAAGATCCAGGACAAGGTCATCAATCAGGAATTGATGATGGAGGCGTTCAATCGCACCGTCAAAGGCCTGCGCGCAAAGACCGAAGTGTGGGCGCATTCTTGCTGGGGTAACCCTTCCCAACAGCGCATGTTCGCCGAGGTGCAGAGCTACAAGGCGGCGCTCGAGAACTACAACAAGATCGACGCCGACGTCGTCACATTCGAGATGTCGAGCTCCGGCGGCATCGACCTCGAAGCCATCGGCAAGATCGTCACCGAAAAGAAGATTTCCATCGGCGTGATCGACCACCACACGCTGCAGGTCGAGCAGCCGGAACAGGTGGCGGCGCAGATTCGCGCCGCGCTCAAGCACATCCCGGCCGAACGGTTGATGGTTTCCACCGACTGCGGCATGGGGCGCGAAGGTATGAGCCGCCGCCACGCGTTCTACAAGGCGGTCGCGATCGTGCTCGGCACCAATATCGTGCGCAAGGAGCTGGGCCTGCCGTTGGCCAAATGCCTGGCCGCCGACGAGCGCTATTCGCTGGTGGTGCCGACGAAGTAGCGGACACCCTCGAAGCGCATCAATTCCGGCCTGCCAGCACGTAATCGATCCGAAGGTCGGTCGGTTTCACGTGATAGAATTTTTCGTAGAAATCGCGCGTCAGTTCGCGCAGGTCATCCTTGAACAGATCCGGATAAAGAATTTTTACAAGCCACCACAACCCGATCAGGCGGTTGCCCGACGGCGGAGCGTCGAACCAGCCGAACGGGATTCCGGCCATCAGGTGCACGCGGCCCTCGCGCAACGCTTTGATCGAAGCCCAGGCGGGATCGCTGCGGACGGCGGCCGCGAAATCGGGATTGATCGTCACGATAACGTCCGGATTCCATTGCTGAATCTGCTCGACCGTCACCTCGGCCAATTCGCCTTTGTGGCTCGCCGGCGACGTTGCGCGCGACGAGTTCGATCAGCTCCGCATGACTCGATCCGCCGAGCGCGGTGGTCAAACCGCGCGGCCCGCGCGCGGAATAGACGCGCGGCCGGCTTGAAGCCGGCACGAAGGCGATGCGATTGGTGATGACGCCCAACGTCATGTTGCAGTAATCGTCGAAATCGGCGCCGGCCGCTTCGCGTCCGATCAGCCGGCCGAGCTTTCCATAGCTCGTCGACAGCGACATTATGTTGCCGCTCAGCAGCGCATAGGGAATCCCGGTCTGCTGCTGAACGCGGTCGGCCAGCGCGACATAGCGGGGGCCGGTCGAGCCGACGTCGAGAATGAGGTCCGGTTTGAGCGCGGCCACCGTTTCCAGTTTTGCGGTATCGCCGCGGCCGGTGATGCGGGCGAGCTGCGGCCGCGCGCAGATATCGGGCAGCATATAGGCGCAGTCCTGTGGCCGGTTGACACGCGGCCAGCCGAGCAAAAGGTCGGGCGCCAGCATATAGAGTAAAATCGCGGCCGGCAGGCCGGCCGGATAGACGCGCTGCACTTTAGCCGGCGCCTGCACCGCGCGCCCGGCGTCGTCGGTGACGGTATCGGCGCGCGCTCGTCGCGGCGCCAGCAGCGCCGCGGAAGCGGTGGCGAGCAAGGCGCGGCGGGTCAGGCGCATGAGGGCAACCACCTCTCGACTGCGGCGGCGAGCGGCGAATTCTAGCGCAAATCGCCGCTTACTTGGCCATCGCCTTGCGGCAAGCGTCCCACACTTTGGCGGGTGTCGCCGGCATCTCCATGTGGTCGGCAATGCCGTTCGGAACGGCGTTGGCGATCGCGTTCATTATCGCGGCGATGGAGGCGGTCGTTCCGGCCTCGCCGGTGCCCTTGACGCCGAGCGGGTTGCTGGTCGCCGGCACCGGGTGCACTGCTTCGCGGAAATCGATCGGCATATCGTGGGCGTGCGGCACGCTGTAATCCATGAACGATCCGGTCACCAGTTGGCCGCCGGCGTCATAGACGACATGTTCCAAGAGCGCCTGGCCGAACCCCTGCGCGAGGCTCCCGTGCACCTGCCCCTCGACGATAACGGGGTCAAGCACGGTGCCGCAATCGTCCACCGCGGTGTAGATGGCAAGCTCGAGCTTGCCGCTGTCGGGATCGATTTCGACCTCGGCGATGTGCACGCCGTTGGGAAACGTCGTCGGCGTGTCGGCTTTGTCCTTGGTGTCGAGGCTTTCGCCGCCGGCTTCTTTGGCGCGGCGCGCGGCCTCGAACAACGAAATTCTGCGGTCGGTGCCGATGACTTCGAAATTGCCGTTGCGATATTGAATATCGGCTTCCGATGCCTCAAGCAGCGCCGATGCTATTTTCTTTCCCTTCGCCAGCATGACGTCGGCGGTGTGAACGATGGCGTTGCCGGCGGTCATCGCCGAGCGCGAGGCGACCGAGGCAAAGCCTTGCAGATCGAACGATGAATCGCCGTGCCGGTGCACGATCAGATGCGGATCGATGCCGAGCTTTTCCGCCAGCAGGCGGGGGAATACGGTGGCGTGGGCCTGTCCGGTCGATTGCACGTTGAGGCTCAGGACGAGTTTGCCGTCACCGGGAAAACCGATCGCGGCGCTTTCCGTCGGCGAGGCGCCGGCGTGCTCGAGCATGCAGGAAATGCCGATGCCGCGCAGCTTCTTGCGGCGCGCCGCCTCGCGCTTGCGCTTGGCGAAGTTCTTGAAGTCGCTCATCTCCATGGCCTGCAGGTACAGCGCCGGAAAATCGCCGCTGTCGTACGTGGTGCCGACCGCGGTCTTGTAGGGCATGGCCGAGGGCGGGATGAGGTTCTTCTTGCGCAGCCGCGCAGGGTCGATGCCGGTGATGCGGGCGGCTTCCTCGACCGCGCGCTCTAGCGCGTAATTGGCCTCCGGGCGTCCGGCGCCGCGATAGGGGCCGATCGGCGCCGTGTTGGTGAAGACGAGCAGGCTGGTAAAATCGATCTTGGGGATGCGGTACATGCAGGGCAGGCAGCGCGCCACATTCGCGGTGTTGATGTTGGCGCCGGCCGGGCTGATATAGGCGCCTTCCCCGCAAATATGACGCATGCGCAGCGCCAGGAATTTTCCATCCTCGTCGAGCGCGAGTTCGGTTTCGGTCACCGCGTCGCGCCCCTGCGTGTCGGTCATGAAGGCTTCCGAGCGCGTGGATTGCCAACGCACCGGGCGGCCGACTTTTTTCGCCGCCACCAGCACCACCGGATATTCCGGATAGACCGGCGATTTCATGCCGAAGGCGCCGCCGACGTCGGCAGTGAGCACCCGCAGCTTTTCGTTGGGAAGCCCCATCACCGCGGCGGTACTGTTGCGCAACCCGCCAGCGCTCTGCGAGCAGGCATAGAGCGTGTAGCCGTCGCTTTCCTTGTCGTAGACGCCGGTGGCGCCGCGCGTCTCCATCGAGGCGACCATCAGGCGCTGATGGACGACCGTCACCTTCGCTACATGCGCCGCGCCGGCGATGATCTTGTCCACCTCGCGTTCATTCTCCGCGCTCGGCACCGGGCCGGGCCAGTCGAGCGCCAGATTGCCCGGCGCCTCTGGATGAATTTGCGCGGCGTCCTTTTTCAGCGCATCGCGGGCATCGACCACGGCAGGCAATTCCTCGTATTCGATGGCGACCAGATCGGCCGCGTCTTGCGCCAAAGCGCGCGTCTGCGCGACAACGACAGCGACCGCCTCGCCGACGTAGCAGACGCGTTGCCCCGCGAGCGCCGGGCGAAACGGCTGGATCATCTCCTTGCCGCCGCGGCCGGGCATAGGCGGGCTGCGCCCGGCGGATTTCAAGCCTGCCGCCGTCATGTCCTCGGCGGTGAGGACGGCCAGCACGCCATCGGCCTTGCGCGCCTCGCCTGTGTTGACCGAAACGATGCGCGCGTGCGCATGCGGCGAGCGTACGAAAACGGCATAAGCCTGGTCCGGCAAATGTGGATCGTCCATGAACTGGCCGGCGCCGCGCACCAATGCGTCGTCCTCGACGCGTGGTTCGTGTTTGCTGCGGGCAGGGCTGGTCGCGGTCATGGGGTGTTCCGGAAGTTTTGGCGTATGGGCCGTCATTTATAGCCGATAGATCGGGCTCCGACAGGGGCTTGCGTCGGCTGCGCGCCTGCGGCACTCAGACGCCTCTCACCGCGGCCTGTCTATGGTTTTTCAGGGGACGAAATGAACAAAGTGCGCACGATCGATACCCACACCCATATCTGCACCCTGGAAACCGCCGCCATGATCAGCAAGGCCGGCGCCAAGGTGACCATCACGCCGGATGACGCCGAGAACGCCGCTTTCGATGTTGCCGGCGTGCTGTACCGGCCGTTCCCGACCGGCGGTTTCGATATCACGCGCCGCCTCAAGGATATGGACGCGGCGGGCGTCGACGTGCACGTTCTCTCGGCCACGCCGCAAACTTATCTCTACAACCAGGACGCCGCGCTCACCGCGGTCACCGCCGCTATCCAGAACGACCAGATGGCGAAACACATCGCCGCCCATCCCACGCGCTTCCTGGGGATCGCCACGCTGCCGATGCAGGCGCCCGAAAAGGCCGCCGACGAGCTCAAGCGCGCCATGAGCAAGCTCGGCCTGCGCGGCGCCATGATCGGTTCGCACGTCTACGAGAAGAACCTGGACGACCCGAGTTTCGAGCCGCTATGGGCGACCGCCGAGGAACTCGGCGCCTTCATGTTCATCCATCCGGTCAATGTCGCTGGCGCCGACCGGCTGAAGTCCTATTACCTCGGCAACCTGATCGGCAATCCGCTCGACACCACCATCGCCGCCGCCTGCCTCTATTTCGGCGGCGTGATGGACCGCTATCCGAAATTGAAGGTCATGCTGGCGCATGGCGGCGGCTTCACGCCCTATCAGGCGGCGCGCTGGGAGCACGGCTGGAAGGTGCGCCCCGAGCCGAAGAAGAACATCAAGGCGCAGCCGAAGAACATTGCCTTGCGTTACATGTACGACACCATCTTGCATTCCGGCAAAACACTGGAAACGATGATCGACTTGGTCGGCAGCGACCGCGTGCTGCTCGGCAGCGATTATCCTTACGACATGGCCATGCTCGATTGCGTCGCGCACGTGCGCTCGCTCGACATCCCGCAAGCCGACAAGGACGCCATTCTCGGCGGTCACGCCGAAACCTTGCTGGCGGGGAAATAGCCATGAACGTGCGGGCCACGCCCAAGACCGGTCGTATCCCCACGGCGGCCATCGGCGGCCTGATCGCCGACGCCATGGTGAAATGCGGCGTGCCGGCGGCGGACGCCGGCAAGATCGCCGAACTGATGCTGGAAGCCGATCTCGTCGGCGCCGATGCGCATGGCGTGTTCCGCCTGCCGCAATACGTGCAGCGGCTCAAACTGGGTTCGACCAATGCGCGCCCCAACATCAAGGTGAACCGCACGGCGCCGGCGACCGCATTGATCGACGGCGACAACGGCATGGGCCATCTCGTCGTCGCGCGCACCGCGGAGACGGCGATCGAGCTCGCGCGCGAGAACGGCGTCGCCTGGGCCGGCTGCCGCATGTCGGGCCATGCCGGTGCTGCCGGCGTTTATGCGGCGCTGCCGCTCAAGGCCGACATGATCGGCATCTATTCGGCGGTGGCGAACGCCAACCACATGCCGCTCGCCGGCGGCGCCGAGCCGCTGCTCGGCACCAATCCGCTGGCGATCGCGATCCCCGCGGGGCAAGAGCCGCCCGTGGTGCTCGATATCGCGACCTCGATCGTGTCCTACGGCACCATCAAGAACCACAAATTACTCAACCGCCCGCTGCAGGCCGACTGGATGATCGATCCGAAAACCGGCGCGGCAGTCACTGATCCGCAGAAAAGCATCGAGGCGCTCTTGCTGCCGATGGCCGGCTACAAGGGCGCCGGCCTCGCGCTCATCCTCGGCCTGCTCGCCGGCACGCTCAACGGCGCGCTGTTCGGGCGCGACTGTGTCGATTTCAACGCCGCGCCCGACCAGGTCACCAATACCGGCCAGTTCGTGCTGGCGCTGGATCCCGCGCGCTTCCAGCCGCTCGATCGCTTCAAGGCGGAAGTCGACCGCCATATCCGCAGTCTGCGCAGTTCGAAGGCGCTGCCCGGAAGCGAAGCCGTGCGGCTGCCGGGCGAGCAGCGCGCCCAACGCCGCGCCGACCGGCTGGCCAACGGCCTCGCCTTGCCGCCGGAATTGCTGGTGCAGCTCGACAGACTGGCGGCCGATCTTTCGATCAAGCCGCTGCGGGAACGGTGATCGCTCGTCTGTCATTGCCGGGCTTGTCCCGATTGCGCGGTAGCGTCAGTGATTTTTGCTTTTCTCTCCGGCCTTGATCTGCTCCACCACCTGCTTCCACTTCACCGATTCGGCGGCTATGAATTTCCTGAAATCCTCCGGCGTCGGGCTTGAGGTCGGCAGCATGCTGGCGGCGATCATGCGCTTGCGCACGTCCGCGTCGGCCATCGCCGCGATCACGGCGGTGTGCAGCCTGGCGACGATCGGGGCCGGCGTTCCGGCGACCGCGAACAGGCCCTGCCAGGACGAACTGACCGCTTCCGGGTAGCCCTCTTCGAGCATGGTCGGCACGTCCGGCAGTGACGTAACTCGCTCGCGCGTGCTCACGGCAAAGGCCTTCAGTTTGCCCGCCTTCACGAACTGCGCCGCCGACGACAGCGTGACGAACATCACGTCGACATTGCCGGCCAGCAGATCGACGATCGCAGGACCGGCGCCGCCTTTGTAGGGCACCTGCGTCATTTGCAGGCCGGCGCTGTGGCGGAACTGCTCCATCGCCAAGGTATTGAGCGTGCTGATGCCGGCGGCGGCGTAGTTGATCTTGCCGGGATGCGCCTTGGCATAGGCGACCATTTCCTTGAGCGAGTTCGCCGGGAATTTGGTGCTGGCGATCAATATGCCGGGCGTTTCGGCGGCGACCGAAACGGGCATGAAATCGCGATCCGGCTTCACCGCCAGGTCGGGAAAGAAATGCGGATTGATCGCGATGGTGCCGACATTGCCGAAGAATAAAGTATAGCCGTCAGGCGCCGCGCGCGCGGCGACCTCCATGCCGACATTGCCGGAAGCGCCGGCGCGGTTGTCGATCACCAGCGTTTGGCCGAGCGCGTGTTCAAGGCCGGGCTGGATGAGCCGGATCGCGAAATCCGACGCGCCGCCCGGCGCGAAGGGTACGATGATGTGGATCGGCCGGGTGGGATAAGCGGCGGCGTCCTCGGCCAAGCATGATCCGGTTGCACCGGCGAGCGCCAGTAGACCGAACAGCGCGCTGCGCAGGGCCGAGTTCATCGATATTCTCCCTTTGAAGAAGAGAATCAAGCCGCCGCCTTCACCTCGTCGGGATCGAGCGGCAGCTTCACCACCTGTTTGCGCTTGGCCGACAGATCGAGCGCCTTGGTCAGCATCAAATTGCGGTGCGCTTCTTCCACTGTCGCCGCCGCGGTCGGCAGCCCCAGCGCGACGCGGTTGAGCCAGCTATCGGTTTCTTCCGCCATCGGCCCGCGCAATTCGCCGAGCGCCATGTCGCCGGGCGGATAGCTGCCCATGAAGTCGACCAGCCGCGTGGCGTCCGGGTTGTAGCCCTCGCTTTGCGCCTTCGATACGGCGAGCACGATGTCGCGATGGGTGTCGTCGATGGTGAGCACGCCGGTGGTGCCGACGATGCCGACCTCGAGCGAATAGACCGCACCCGGCCAGGTCACCGGCAGCGCCCAGGAAATGTTGAGGTGATAGACGGTGCCGTCGCCGAACATGATCATGCCGGCGGTGGCGTCGATGCCTTTGTAAAGCGGGCCCAGCACCTTGTCGATCGAGCGCGCATAGACCTCGGTCGGCTGCTTGGGCTCCAGGCACCACATGCAGATGTCGAGTGCGTGCGTGCCGGAGATCACCATCGGCGAGATGGTGGCGGGATCGTCGGTGCGCTTGTAGTTGTCGATAGCGACGAGGCGGTTCATGAAGGCGCGCGAAGTGACCATGGTGACGTCGCCGAGCGCGCCGGTGCGGCATTTTTCCTTGGCCGCCAGCCAGCGGCGGCGAAAGCGCTGGGTGTAGCCGACCACGGCGTCGACCTTGGCGTCCTTGATCGCTTTCAATACGCGCGCGGACTCGGCCAAGTTGGTGGCGAGCGGCTTTTCGATCAGCAGCGGAATGCCGCGCTCGACCGCCGCCATGATCGGATCGACGTGCAGATGCTCATCTGTGGCGATGATGGCGCAAGTCACTTCCGGCCGCTTGAGCAATTCGACGTGGCTTTGCGTCACGAAATCCGCGCTTATCTTGGGGCCCACTTCGCCGGCGCGGTTCGGGTTCTTTTCGGCCAAGCCGATCCATTCGACCGCCGGATGACGCGCCGCCACCTCGCCGCGGAACAGGCCGACGCGGCCGCCGCCGATGATGGCGAGCCCGATGCCCTTGGCAGATTTCTTCATTGTGGATTGGCTCCTGACCGGTTCTTTTCCTTGAATTCGGCAATTCCGGAAATCGTCTCGTTGGTGAGCGGCAAGTCGATCGGCTCGTTGCGATAGGCCGACAGATCGGCGGCGCTGTAGGTTTCCATCACCCGGCGCGCGCTCTCCGGCGTCACCATGACCGGCGTGTCGCGGATGCAGGCTTCCAGGAAATGGATGGTCTCCGGTCCCATGCCGCCGGCGAACACTTCGCCGACCTGCTCGCCCGGCATGGTCGACATCGGGAACACCTGGCCGTTGCTCATGGTGTTGAGCCAATTGTCGCGCTGGGTGTCGTCGAGCACCAGCGCGCCCTCGGTGCCCGTGATCTCGATCCAGGTCGAACAGTAATTCGGGTAGCTCGGCGGGAAGTTCCAGCCGCCGCCGATCATCACCACCACGCCGTTGTCCATGGTGACTGTGGTGAACATCACGTCGTGCGAACCGTTGACCGGCTTCATGTAGCCGTAGGCGCCCTGGCTGTAGACGCGCACGGGCTTCGCCGGCTCCAGCAGCCAGAACACGAAATCGAGATCGTGCGTCAACTCCATGACGACAGGAGAAAGCCGCACGCGGCCGGCAATCTTCTTGCCCAGGCTGCGCGACAAATTGCGGCTGACCAGCACCGAGACCACGTCGCCGAGCGTGCCGTCGGTGATCTTCTTCTTGGCGTAGGCGATCTTCGGATTGAAGCGCTGCGAATAGCCGATGGTGAATTTCAGGCCGTTGCGCGTGGCCAATTGAATGAGCTCGTCGGCTTCCCACAATTCGAGCGCGATCGGCTTTTCCAGCATCACGTTCTTGCCGGATTTCAGACAGTCGCGGCAGATGGGATGGTGGTTGGTTTCCGGCGTGGTCGACACATAGACCACCGAAATATTCGGATTGGCGATGATGTCCTGATAGTCGAGGGTTGCGGTCGCCGGCTTGTACAGCGCCTTCATTTCGGCGAGGCGATCGGGCCGGATTTCGCACAAATGCAGTTTGTCGACCAGCGCGGTGCGCGAAAGCGTTTCCGCACGCGTACCGCCAACCCACCCGACACCGATCACCGCGACTTCAACTCGTTTCACCGGACGTTTCCTTTTTTATTTTTGCATTGTGAGTGCGCGGCCGGGCGGCCGCGGCGGCACACTATGCCAAGTCCGCGCATGGCCAAAGGGGCTGCCGCCGGCAATCCGAAAAATCGATCCAAGCCATTGCAAATAATAGACGTTTTCAGCTTGCCGGAATAGCGCTGCCGACCCCGAAAACTTGCCGCGCGAACTGCGGATAGACCTCGGCGAGCTGCGGCGCCACCGTCTCGCGCATCAGCTTGAGCGTCATGGGCGAGGGCGCCGGCGTTTCCGGCACGCTCGCCGGGCACACGAAGTCGAAGCCGGTGTTCTCGATCACTTCCTCGACCGTGTGGCCGGGGTGCACGCTCGTGAGCGTGAAGCCTCCGTCGGCGAACGAGAACAGACAGCGGTTGGTGACGAGCGCGATCGGCCCGCCCGGCCGGAAGACGTTTTTCTCGCTCGCGCCCGGCGCGCTGATGAAATCGACTTGGCGAACCAGCGTGCGGCGCGAATGCTCGGTGCGGAATAAAATGACCTTCGGCACCACGTAATAGAGATAGGCCGAGCCGAACGAGCCGGGGAAACGCACCTTCGGATGTTCGTAGTCGCCGGTCGATACAAGATTGACGTTGCCTTTGCCGTCGATCTGTCCGCCGGAGAGAAAGAACACGTCGATGCGGCCTTGCCCGGCGCAGTCGAACAATTCGCGCGCGCCGTCGGTCCAGAATGTGTTTTTGGGGCTGCCCAGCAGCGACACGTAAGGCCGGCCGTTTCCGCGTTCGCGCGCGAGCAGCGCGGCGGTCGCCGGGATCGGCGAGGCGTTGCCGACCGCCACATGGCGCACGTCGCCGATCAGCCGCGCGATCACGTCGGCGAGCAGCTCCTCGGAGCGGAAATCAGGCTGCGCGGCGTTCATAGACAAACTTGTCCAGATACTCGGCGAAGCCTTCGGGCGTCGCAGCCATACGCGCATAAAGCGCAAGATGCTCGGCGTCGGCGGCGTAATAGTCGGGCAGCGGCAGCGGCCAGGCGCCGCGCTCGGCGACCGCGATGCTCTCCACATAAAAGCCAGCCAGCGTGCCGGCCGCGAGCAGCGGATCGTCGAGCAGATTGCCGTCGTGGATTTTCTCCACGGTGACGATGGTCTTCTCCGCCGCATGCGCCATGGTGGCGAGCTCACGCTGGCGCCCGATCCAGACATTGCCGAAGCGGTCGGCCATCGGCGCATGCAACAACGCCACGTCCGGTTTGATCGCTGGCAGCAGCACGATCGGATCGGCGTTGCCGAACGGACTGTCGATCACCTTCCAGTCGTCGCGATATTTCAACACGTCCGAACCAATGAGTCCGCGCAAAGGCATGAACGGCACGCCTTTCTCCGCGGCCTGCAGGGCCGCGTGCAGCGCGGGACACGTGGCGTCCATCATCTTGATCGAGCCCGACGTCACTGCCGCGGTGAAGCGTGGCGCCGGGCCGAACTCGCCGAGCGAAACCGCGCTCGTTTCCAGCGTGGCGACGCAAGCCGCGCCGATCAGCAAATCGGCCTGCAGGCTGGAGGTCGGCAGCGCCACCAGATGCAGCCGTTTCACCCCGCGCCGGATCAGCGCGCGGGTCGCCGCCATCGGCACGCCGGAAACCTCGCGCGGCACCACGACCATGCAGCCGTCGGTCACGGCGGTGAGCGCATCGTCGAGAGATTTCGCCGCCTGAAACATGGCTTACTGTCTCATTCTTGTGCTTGCCAGGTCCACTGGATTTTGCGACGTGGACCTATGGCAATGACGCTGCAAATGACGCTGCAAGAGAAGCTGGCGGCCCGGCGCTTTGTGATCACCGCGGAAATCACCCCGCCGGTCAGCGCCGAGCGCGGCGGATTTCTCGCCAAGGCGGCCCCGCTCAAGGGCCTCGCCGACGCGGTCAACGTCACCGACGGCGCCGGCGCGCGCCCGCATCTCGGCGCGGTGACGGCGGCCGCGCTGCTGGTCGAGAACGGCATCGAGCCGGTGCTGCAGCTCACCTGCCGCGACCGCAACCGCATCGCTTTGCAGAGCGATCTGTTGAGCGCGGCTGCCTGCGGCGTGCGCAATCTGCTGATGCTGCGCGGCGACGACCCTAGCGCCGGCGATCAGCCCGACGCCAAGGCGGTATTCGATCTCGACCCGCGCTCGTTGCTCGAGACCGCACGGCGCCTGCGCGACAGCGGCGAATTGCCGTCCGGCCGCAAGGTCTTCGGCCGCGCCGAGTTTCTTCCTCGGCGGCGCCGACAATCCCATCGACCCGCCGCCCGGCTGGCAGCCGAAAGGGCTGCAGGCCAAGATCGACGCCGGCGCGCAATTCGTGCAGACCCAATTCTGCATGGATGCCGGCGTGGTGCGCCGCTACATGGCGCGGCTTTCCGAGCACGGCATCGCCGGCAAGGTATCGGTTTTGATCGGCATCGCGCCGCTGCGCTCGGCCAAGTCCGCGCGCTGGATCAAGGAAAAGCTGTTCGGCGCGACCGTCCCCGACGCTATTATCGAGCGTCTGGAGCGCGCGAGCGACCCGGCGGCGGAAGGCCGCCGCATCTGCCTCGATCTCGTCGCCGAGCTCGCCGGCGTGCCGCAGGTCGCCGGCGTCCACATCATGGCGCCGGGCAACGACGCGGTGGTGCCCGAGATCATCGCGGCGGCGCGCGACAGTATTTCCCGCCTCGCGCCCGCCTGAACGTTCAGCTCAGCGCCGCCTTCACCCGTTCGGGCGAGAACGGCACCCGCCGGATGCGCACGCCGGTGGCGTCGAAGATGGCGTTGGCGATCGCCGCCGCCACCGGGCGGATCGACGGCTCGCCCGCGCCCGACGCCGGAATGTCGGGATGGTTGATCAACACCACGTCGATGCTGCCGGGCGTCTCGGTGATGTCGAGGATCGGATAGCTGATCCAATCCACGCTGGTCACCGCCTTGCTGTCGAAGGTCACTTCCTCCCACAGCGTGCGGCTCACGCCCTGCACGATGTTGCCTTCGATGCATTTGGTGAGCCCGTCCGGGTTGATGATCAGCCCGCAATCGTGCGCCACGGTGAACTTGCGCGCCCAGATCTTGCCGGTCGCGCGGTCGACGTCCACCTCGGCGATCACCGCCACCCGCGTGCCGTTACGCTGCGCGTAGGCGATGCCGCGGCCGGACACCTTGCTGCCGGTCTGGTCGCGGCGCGGCGAGGGCCGCGTGTCCCACTTGGCCTTTTCCGCCGCCGCCTTGATGACGGCGACGTCGCGCGGCTCCTTGATGTGGCGCAGGCGGAACTCGATCGGATCGGCGTTGACCGCCGCCGCCACCTCGTCGATGAAGGACTCGCTGGCAAAATGGATCTGCGGCCCGACCGGATCGCGCAGATGCGATGTGCGCAGCGGCGAGGAACGGTCGAGCAGCGGCGGGATCGTCTCCCACGACAGTTTCTTGCTGTCGAAGGCATAGGATTCAGCAGGCACGCCGAAGCCGTCGCCGGACTTCAGCGCCACGCCCATGGTCTGGCCCGCGAGCGTGTCCCACGGATGGCCGCCGTTGGTGTTTACGTCCACCCGCGAGAAGCCCTTGCTGGAGAACTCGTAGGCCGTGACCTTGCCCGAGGCGTCGAGCGCCGCGCGCGCTTTGTGCGTGGAAGCCGGGCCCTTGGGGTCCCAACCGGTGCCCTGGTCGCGCATGTATTGCAGGCGCACCGGTTTGCCGACGGCTTTCGCCAAGACGGCTGCGTCCATCGCCGCGTCGTCGGCGTCGTTGCGGCCATAGGAGCCGGGCCCCATCGCCCAGATCACGTGCACCTTGTCGAGCGGAACGCCGAGCGTCGCCGCCAGCCCTTGCTGCACGAAATGGGATTTCTGCGTCCCGCTCCAGCAGGTGACCTGACCGTCCTTGATCTCGACCAGCGCGCAGGCCGGGCCCATGCTGGCGTGCGACTGGAACGGCCATTCGTAGTCGGCCTCGATGACCTTGGCGGCGGCCTTGAAGGCCTCCTCGATATTGCCGTTCTGCTTTTCGATCTTGCTGGCCCGCACCGGGGCCTTGCGGATGTGGTCGTAGAGCTTGGCCTGCTCGGGGAACGGCGGCGGCACGTTCGACCATTCGACTTTGAGTTTTTCCGCCGCCTGGATGGCGTCCCATTCTCTGTCGGCGACCACGCCGAGGAATCCTTTGTCCCAGACGACCTTTACGCCCGGAATGGACTTGATCGCGCTGTCGTCCACTTTCACCGGCACTGAGCCGGCAACCGCCGGGCGGATCATGCGCCCATGCACCATGCCCGGCACTCGCACGTCGGTGACGAAGTTCTCCTGCGCGAACACTTTGGGCGCTACGTCCGCGCGCTTGATCGGCTGGCCGACGATTTTGTAGTCGGCGGGCTTCTTCGGCAGCGCCTTGCCGGGCGCGTAAAGCGGGTTGCCGTATTTTTTGTTCCAGTCGAGCTGCACGTTGAAGTATTGGCCGCCGATCAGCTCGGCGTAAGTCACGTGCTTGGCCGCGGCTTCGCCAGTGCTGACGGCGCCGGCGTTGACGACGAGTTTGTCGGCCGGCACGCCGAGCTTTGCCGCCGCCATTTCCACCAGCACGCGGCGCGCTTCCGCCGCCGCCATGCGTAACTGCCGGCCGCCTTCCTGAATGCCGGTCGAGCCGGAGGCACCGCCCTGGTTCACCGTCTTGGCGGTGTCGGCCATGATGACGGTGACGCTCTCGAACGGAACGTCGAGTTCTTCCGCCACGATCTGGCCGATGGCGACGTGCAGCCCATGGCCCATGTCCATTTTGCCGAAATAGGCCACCACACGGCCGTCGGCGGCGACGGCGATGTAGGACGACAATTGATCGGGCGTGAGCGGCGGCTTGGCCCCAATAGACATACCTTGCGCATAGGCCTTGCCGATCGACAGCACGGTCTCCAGCGAGACGGCGGCGCCGACCGAGACGACCAGCGCGCCGCCCCCGAGCAGTATCGAGCGGCGGGTAAACGAAGAGGTCTTTTCAAATTTTGTCATGACACTCTCCCTCAACCCATCATCTCGGCGGCACGCTTGACCGCCTTGAGGATGCTGACATGCGTGCCGCAACGGCACTTCAATCCGGAGAGCGCGTCCTTGATCTCGGCCTCGCTCGGCTTTTTCTTTTTTGCCAGGAACTCGGCGGCGGTCATGATCCAGCCGTTGATGCAATAGCCGCATTGCGGAACTTGTTCTTCCACGTAGGCCGTCTGCAGCGGGTGCGGGCGTTCGGGCGTGCCGAGGCCGGCCAGCGTGGTGATCTTGCCCTGGCCGACCGCCGAGAGCGGCGTGATGCAGGAGCGGGTGGCTTGGCCGTCGATATGCACGGTGCAGGCGCCGCATTGCGCCAGCCCGCAGCCGAAATGCGGATTGTTGAGGCCGACATCGTCGCGCAAGGCGTAAAGCAGCGGCATGTCTGGATCGGCATCGACCGTATGGGTCTTGCCGTTGACGTTGAGGCTGAATTTTCGATTCATGGCGTGTCGCTCCCTGGGCGTCGGACGGCTGTTGCCGCCCGGCCGCGGATTACCGCGGTGCGTCTTTACCCGACGCTTGCAGAGGGGAGGCTAGTCCCGCACACTGACCTTGGGAACGGCCCCCGCATAAAAATAATGTTAAGGTCGTGAGGAACAAACGCCGTTAAAGCCCGTAACGGAGGGAGGATCCGCATGATGACCGTCGCCAGAACCCGGCTGATTGCCCTTGCCGCCATTGTCGCCGCCGCCTCGCTTGGCCTGCTGCCGCAATCGGCCGCCGCGCAGGAAAAGGTCTGGAAGCACGCGCTGCTCAACGCCAAGGCCGACGCCGGCATCTTCATGATGGTGGCCAAGCGCGGCTTTGCGGAAAAACAGGGACTGAAGCTTGAATTGTTGCAGGTCAAGGACGACCAGATCGGCCTCAAGGCGCTGATCGCCGGCGAGGTCGACAGCTTCGAAGGCGGTCCGCAGGGCGCCTTCGCCGCCGCCGCGCGCGGCGCCGACGTCAAAATCCTCGGCTGTCATTGGGTGGTGCTGCCGCACGGCATCTATGTGCGCGACGACATCCACACCATCTCGGACCTGAAGGGAAAATCGATCGCGGTCTCGGCACCCAATTCGATGCCGGACATGCTGGCGCGCTTTGCGCTGGCGAAATACGGCATCACCCCGGACCAGGTGAAGCTCGCCGCCGTCGGCGGCGACCGCGAGCGCTACCAGGCGCTGGTCGGCGGCGTGGTCGAGGGTGCCGTGGTGTCGAACGAATATCAACCGGACATGCCGAAGACCATCCATTTGCTGGTCGCTGGCCGCGACGCGGTGCCGAATTTCTTGCGCGTCTGCATTATCACCAGCGGCAAGGTGCTGGCCGAGCGCGGCGACGATGCCGTGCGTTTCCTGGCGGCGGAGATGCAGGCCTTGCACTACGCGCTCTCGCACAAGGCCGAGACGGTCGCGCTGACGCAGGAGATCATCCACGCCAAGCCGGGCGATCCGCGCGCGGCCTTCGTCTATGATGACGCGGTCGCCCACCACGCCGTCGATCCGGAGCTGCCGATCCCGGCGGCGAAGCTGGAATGGATGCAAGAGCAGTTGATCAAGGCCGGCAAGCTAAAGACGCCGATCCCTCTGGCCAAGATCAGCGCGCCGGGGTACCGCGAGAAGGCGCTCAAGCTGGCGGGCATGAACCACTGAACGCGCATGATCCCGCAAAGCATGTCCTCGACCCCGATCGGGGATGGCAACCGGTTTTCGGACAGGATCGTGCGCAAATGAAATCAGTGCGGAGCTAACTGAATGGGTGAGGTCAGCTTCCTCGACGTGTCCAAGAGCTTCAGCTTGCGCGTGGACGGCGAATTGCATCACGTGCAGGCGCTCGATCGCGTTAGCTTCAAGGTCGCCGACGGCGAGATCGTGGCGCTGATCGGGCCGTCGGGCTGCGGCAAGACCACCGCCTTGCGCGTCGCCATGGGGCTCGATCCGGCGAACGGCGGCCGCGTCACGGTGGACGGCCGCGAGGTGCATGGCTGCGGCTATGACCGCGGCATGGTGTTCCAGCACGCCGAGCTGCTGCCCTGGCTCTCCGCCATGCAGAATGTCATGTTCGGGCTCGAAATGAAGGGCCTGCGCGGCGGACCCTTGCGCGACACGGCGAAGAAATATCTCGAACTGGTGGGGCTCACCGATTCGCAGAACCGCCGCCCGCACCAGCTCTCCGGCGGCATGAAGCAGCGCGTCGGCATCGCGCGCGCGCTCGCCATCGACCCGTCCGTGCTGCTGATGGACGAACCGTTCGGCGCGCTCGACGCGCAGACGCGCGAATCGCTGCAGGCCGAATTGCTGGAAATCCACGCACGCACCAAGAAAACCGTGCTGTTCGTCACCCACGACCTCGACGAGGCGGTGCTGATCGCCGACCGCATCGTGGTCATGCAGAAAGGCCGCGTGCAGGACATCGTCGAGGTGCCGCTCAAGCGTCCGCGCGCCGACTTGAGCATCGTGCGCGGCCTGCCCGAGTTCAACGAGACCCGCTACAAGATCTGGCGCATGCTGCATTCCGAGCCGACGGTGCATTGATCATGGATCGCGAGCATCGCGCCGCACTCCGTTCATTCCCGCGCAAGCGGGAATCCAGTGTTTTCTTTATAGTGGTCAATTGTGTCCCTGGGTCCCCGCTTTCGCGGGGACGAACGGTCGAGAATTAATTCATGGCCGATATCGCCGACACCCAGAAGACCGCCGCGCCGCCGCAAGCGGAGGCCGTCGAGCGCCGGCCGTGGCCGCGCTGGGCGATCACGCTCGCCTCGGTCGCCAGCATGCTGGTGCTGTGGGAAATTTTCGGCCGCGACGTCAATCCGATCTTCGGCTCCTATCCGAGCGCGATCGCGGTGGCGTTCTGGCAACTGGCGGTGAGCGGCCAACTGGGGACGGCGCTCTATGAATCGCTGCGCCCGTTCGCGGTCGGCTATGGGCTTGCCATTGTCATCGGCATTCCGGTTGGCTTGGTGATCGGCCGCTTCCGCACGGCGGAGGCGGCGTTCGGCATCTACATCACCGCCGGCTACGCCATGCCGCTGGTGGCGCTGGTGCCGCTCTTGATCCTGTGGCTGGGGCTCGGCTTCAAGGTCAAGGTCGCGGTGGTGTTCCTGATGTCGCTGTTCCCGATCTGCATCAACACCTGGCTCGGCGTCACCGCGGTGCCCAAGACGCTGATCGAGGTCGGCAAGTCGTTCGTCGCGCCCGACCATGTGATCCTGCGCCGCATCATCCTGCCGGCGACGCTGCCTTACATCATGGCCGGCATCCGTCTCGCCGTCGGCCGTGCGGTGGTGGCGATGGTGATCGCGGAATTCTTCACGACGATTTCCGGCCTCGGCGCGGTGATCATCAATTCCGCCAATAATTTCGACACCGCCACCATGTTCGTCCCGATCATCATCCTGATGGTGATGGCGGTCGGCCTCAACGGGCTGATCGGCTGGGTCGAACACAAGGTCGCGCCCTGGCAGGCGGAAATCGCCGGGCGCGAGCGGGAGTAAGAATTATTCCGCTCGTCCCCGCGGAAGCGGGGACCCAGTCCTTAGCCAAGAACTGGATTCCCGCTTTCGCGGGAATGAGCGGTTTATAGATTCCGCACGGCCTTGAACAAATCGCGCACCTGCCGTTCCGAAATATTCTTCGTGATGAACACAACGCGGCTCTGCCGGTTATCGTCCGGCCAGGCGGCGAGTTCGACCGGCGGATGCGCAAGGTGCTGCACGAACTGCACCACCACCGGACCCTGGCAGCCTTCGACGTCGAGAAAGCCCTTCACGCGCAACAAATCCGGCCCACGCAGCGCCATCAGCGTGTCCATGGCCTGGGCGAAGGCCGGCCATGGCATCGGCGTACTTTCCGCGATCACGAAACTGCCGATGCCGTCCGAATGCGCGGCCTCAGCCACGAAAGTATTGCGCGCATCCTCGGCCGGCTCGGTCAGCCGGGAGGGATCGAGTTCGCCGTTCACCGCTTCGAGCATCTCGGCGCCCGGATTGAGCGCGCGCAATTGCGCGGCGAGCGCCGCGGCGGCGCCTTCGCCGGCGATGTCGGTCTTGGTGATGACCAGCCGGTCGGCGAGGATCGCCTGCCGGCGCGCCTCCGACGACCAGGATAGCGTATCGCCGCCGGCTTCCGCGTCGACCACGGTTACCAGCGCCTCGACGTGGAACACTTCGCCGAGCGCGCGGTCGGTGGCGAAGGTTTGCAGAATAGGCGAGGGGTCGGCGAGGCCGGAAGTTTCGATCACGATGCGCTTGAACGCGGGGATTTCGCCGCGCTCGCGCTCGATCACCATGCGGCGTAGAGCCTGTTGGAGGTCGCTGCGCGTGATGCAGCATAGGCAGCCGTTGCCGAGCAACACCGTCTCGTCGGCGCTCGAGCGCACCAGCGCGTCGTCGATACCGGTCGCGCCGAACTCGTTGACCACGACCGCGGTGCCTTGCCCCTCCGGCGTCGCGAGGAACGCCCGCAACAGCGTGGTTTTGCCGGCGCCGAGAAAGCCGGTCACCACGGTGACCGGAATGCGATGCCCGCGCGCGCGCTTGAGCCGGCGCCCGAACATCCCGGCGGCCGGCGAGGGGAAGAGTTCGTTCATGCCTTACTTTACCCCGCCGCGCTGCGCGGGGCGAGGGAGGATCAGAAATCCATCTCCAACGTATAGAGCCCGCCGCTGAAGCGATCCATGGTGTAGACGATGCCGCGTTCGTCCACGAACACATCGTTCATCTGTATGGCGCCGACCGGCGAGCCTTTCGGCGCCGGCGGCACGAAGCAACCGACTTCCTTCGGCTGGAACGGATTGGAAATGTCGTAGGCACGCAGGCCGCCGTTGAAGAAGGTGCCAAGCACGATCTGGTCGGAGTGCCACGCCGTCGGCAGTTCGACGTTCTCGTGGATGTTGTGCGCGCCGAAGCGGCCGCCGCGGTCCTTGTAGGCATCGACCGGCGGCAGCGGGCAGGTCGAGATCGACACCGGGTGTGTCTCGTCGCGCATGTCGAGCAGCCAGACCAGTTTCGGCCAGTCCTTGGCGCTGTTCTCGGTCGACTCGTCGGTCACCAGCATCAGGTTGCGGTCGAACAGCGGCACCGCGGTATGCATGAAGCCGGTATAGGGCGGCGAATTGGTCCAGTGCGAGATCACCTTCGGGTTGGCCTTGTCCTTGATGTCCATCACGAACATGCCGCCGTCGATGTAGCAGAGGTAAAGCCGGTCCGGCCGCGACCGGTAAACGTTGGTGTTGTGCGCGCGATAGCCTTTGTCGAGCGGGTGGCGCGGCGGCGGCGCGATATTGTCGGTCGCCGAGGTGCCCGGCATCCACCAGCGGCCGACTTCCTTCGGCTTTGAAGGATCGCGCACGTCGATGCAGCGGTAGAACTGGTCGTCGAGCGGGTTGCTCGGTTTGAAGTCGGGCGCGCCCGAGGCCATGTGCACGTATTCGCCGTCGCAGAACCACAATTGATGCACGCCGCGCGAGGTTGCGCCCGAGCAGTCGAAGAACGAGACCGAGCGCGGCTTCTCCGGCACCGACACGTCGAACAATTCCATGCCGGCCGGCTGCTGGCCGGTCTTCTGCGTCTGATAGGCCACCGCCATGAGATTGTTGGCCGAGCATTCGAGCGAGTTCGATCGCATATATGGCTTCGGCAAATCGGTCTGCACCACCACCTTGGGATTGCGCGGATCGGACACGTCGACGCCGGTGAAATTCTTCGGCGCGCTCTCGTGCGCCAGCCAGATGATGCGCCGGCCGTCCTTGGCGATGGTGATCGACATGCCTTCGCCCATGCCGCCGAAGCCGTCGAGGTCGTTCTGGGCGAGCAGCTTGAAATTCCAGGTGATGGGTTCCCCGGTCTGGGTAAGCGGATTGCTGGCGGCGGGCATTAAGGTCTCCGGTGCTTGTTGTTGTCGTGGAAAGGCCGGCGCTTGCCGCGCCGGCCCGGACTTGGGGGGAACCTAAACTAGGCGCTGGCCTGCTTGAAGAATTCCTCGCGCAGCGCCTTGTTCCAGTCGGGGATGGCCTTGATCTTCTTGGCCGCCAGCAGGATTTCGGCCTGCTTCTGCATATACGGCTTGATGTCGGCCGGCCAGCCGGGAGCGACCTCGACGCGCGCGATCGCCTTGGCGAAGGTCTCGGGCGCCATCTTGTAGCCCTTCGAGGTGTAGAACGAATAGATCGTGTCGGAGACTTTCTTCGGATTGGTCTTGAAGTCCTTGGCCACGTCGAGCCAGGCCTTGAGATAGGCGACGACGGTCGCCGGGCTCTTCTCGATGAATTCCGGAGTCGCCGCCATGAACACCGGCAGCTTGTCGAACGAGTAGAAGTCGACCAGCGTGTTGGCCATGCCGTCGGCTTCCGCGATGGCGTTGTAAGGCTCGACATTGACCATGGCGTCCACGGTCTTGGCGGCCATGGCAGCCACCATGTCGTTCACGTTCATGCGGATTTCCTGGTAGTCGCCCTTGTGCAATCCGGCGCCGGCCGCGATCTGGTCGACGAAGATGTTGCCGGTGGACGAGCCGGTCTGGTTGGCGACCTTGAGGCCCTTCAGCTGCGCGACCTTGGTGAGGCCGAGCTCCTTGCGCGCCATCACGCGCGCGGTCTTGCCGACGTATTCGATCATGGCGATGGCGACCAGGCCGCCTTTGTCGCTGCCGATGGCGAATGACGGTCCCGCATAGGTGCCCATGTCGACTTGGCGCGCCACCATCTGCTGCATGGTGAGGTTGCCCGACGGCACCGCGAATTCCTCGAACTTGATGCCGTGCTTCTCGAGATAGCCCGAGCGCAGCAGGTAATAAGTCGGCATGCCCCACATATTGGTCTGGTAGCCCTGCCGTACGGTTTCCATCGCGGCAAATGTCGGCCGAACGCCCAGCCCCGCCGCCAGTACGCCAGCGCCGGTTGCGACAAGCGCATGCCGGCGGGTGATTGCCTGGTTCAGTATCGTCATTGTCATCCTCCCTTTATAGGCTTGCGCATGATCCTACCCGAAAACCGGTTCCCACTTTTCGGGATCATGCGCTATGGCTTCGTTTGACCGTTGGCCTTGGCTTTATCGGTATCGTTCAAGCTCGCGTCATGGCCGAGATGTTGCAGCAATTCCTTCTGGCATTCGAGGAATTCGACGCTGAGCGGGTCGCGCGGACGCGGCAGCTGAATCTTGATCACGGCCTTCACCGTTCCGGGATGCGGCGTCATTACCACCACGCGGTCCGCCAGATAGACCGCCTCCGCCACGTTGTGCGTGACATAGATGACCGTCTTGCGGGTTTCCCGCCACACCTCCGCCAACAGCCGCTGCATGTCGTCGCGGGTTAGCGCGTCGAGCGCCGCGAACGGCTCGTCCATCAGCAGCACCGCCGGATTGTATGCCAGCGCGCGGGCGATGGCGACCCGCTGCTGCATGCCGCCGGACAAATGATGCGGGAATGAGCCGGTGAACTTCTCCAGTTTCACCAGGCGCAATTGTTCGCGCGCGATGGTCTCGCGCTCCTGTTTAGGCACGCCCTTCATTTCCAGCCCGAACGAGACATTGCCGAGCGCGGTGCGCCAGGGAAAAAGCTGGGCGAAGTCCTGAAACACCACGCCGCGGTCCATGCCGTGGCCGGTGACCATTTTGCCGCCGATGCGGATTTCGCCCGAGGCGGGGCTGAGGAAACCGGCGATCATGTTGAGCAGCGTGGACTTGCCGCAGCCGGACGGGCCGACAATGCAGAGAAATTCGGAAGCCGCGATGTCGAAACTCACGTCCTTGACGCCCGGCACCTTGCCGCCCGGCGTGTCGTAAGTCAGCGTCACATCGCGAATTTCAATCGGCAGCATTCTTGGTTTCCGCCTCTAGCCTTTTGTTTTTCGCGCGGCGTTATAGCGCGCCGGACGTTTTTCCAGGAACGCGGCAAAGCCTTCCGCCGCCTCGTCCGATTGCCGCTTGGCCGAATGGCTTTCGATCAGTTCCGTGAACGCCTTGTCGTCGAGGTGGCTCCAGGCCGAACGCAGCGCGCAGATTTTGGTCGCCGCCACCGCCTCCGGCCCGTTGGTCAAGAGTTCGTCGACAATGCGCTCGCCGGCGGCTTCCAGTTCCGCCAGCGGCACGATCTCGTGCACTAGGCCGATGCGGTGCGCCTCCTTGGCGTCGAAGCGTTCGCCGGTGAGCGCGTAGCGGCGCACCTGGCGCAGGCCGATGGCGTCGTTGAGCTGCGGCACGATGATGGTGCCGGCGACCCCGATGCGCACTTCGGCGATCGAGAATTTGGTGTTGTCGGCGGCGATCACGATGTCGCAGGCCGACACGATGCCGGTGCCGCCGCCGAAGCAGGCGCCCTGCACGAGCGCGACCGTCGGCACAGGAATGAGATTGAGCCGCTGCACGGCTTGCGCCGTCATGCGCGAAGCCTTCAAGTTCTCCGCCGGCGAGGAGCGGCGCACCGCGTCGAGCCAATTGATGTCGGCGCCGGCCTGGAAATTCTTGCCCTTGCCGCTGATTACCACCGCGCGCAAGGATTTGCCGGCGAGCGCGTCGTATGTTTTCAACAGCGCGGCGATCATGTCGCCGTTATAGGCGTTGTAGACCTGCGGACGGTTGAGCGTCACGCGCGCGACGCCGCGCTCGTCAATGCTCCACAGGACCGGATCGGACGCTTCGCTCATGCCGGTCAGCCCTTCGCCATGCGCGTCATGCCCCAGCGCTGCACCGTCGCGCGCTCGATCGACCCGAACACCACACGCTCGAACGCAAAGCCGATGCCGCCGATGACCACCAGCGAAGCGAGCATGACGTCGGTATTGAGGAATTCCTTGGCGTCGAAGATCACCCAGCCGAGCCCCCAGTCGGAGGCCGCGATCATCTCGGCGCCCACCACCGCGATCCAGCAGCGCAGGAAGGCTTGCCGCAAGCCGGTGATGATGAAGGGCGCGGCGCCGGGGATGATCACCTTCCAGAATAGGCTGTTCTCGTCGGCGCCCATGGCGCCGGCCGCGCGCAGCCAGATCGGGTTGACCGAGCGTACCCCCGACCAGGTGTTGAACAGCATCGGGAAGGTGGCGGCGTAGAACACGATCAGGATCGTGGTCAGGTTGCCGATGCCGAACCACAGCATGAACAGCGGCACCAGCGAGAAGGACGGGATCGGCATCAGCGCGGAGACCAGCGGCAGGAAAAAGTTCTCCACGCGCTGGAAGCGCGCCATCAAAATGCCGAGCGGCAGTCCGACCAGCACCGCCAGGAAGAAGCCGAACATCACCCGGTACATGGTGAAGGCGGCGTGCTCGATCATCGTGCCGTCGGCGATCATGCCGAACAAAGTGCGCACTATGGTTTCCAGCGTCGGCAGCAGCGCCGGCGCAAAATAGCCCGAGCGCGCCGCCGCCTCGTAGCAGGCCGCCGCCGCGGCAAGCGAAAGCGCGGCGCGCAGCAGCGAGCGGATTTGTTTTCCGTTCTCGGTCATGCGGCGATCATGCCCCAGCGCACGACGGTGTAGCGCTCGATCTTCTCGAACACGAATTTCTCCAACCCCAGCCCGATGAGGGCGATCACGGTGATGCCGGCGAGCATGACGTCGGTATTGAGGAACTCGCGCGCGCCGAAAATCAGCCAGCCGAGCCCCCAGGGCACGGCGGCCAGCATCTCGACCGCGACCAGAATGCGCCAGGCCTGCGCCAGCCCGAGCCGCAAGCCGGTGAGGATATAAGGCAGCGCGCCCGGCAGGATGACGTGGCTAAACAGCCGGCGGTCGTCGGCGCCCATCGATTGCGCCGAGCGCACCCAGATTTCCTTCACGGCTTTGACGCCGGTCCAGCTGTTGAAGATGACCGGAAACGCCGACACGAAGCCGACCAGCAGCACGGCGGAGAAATTGCCCAGTCCGAACCAGAGCAGAAAAAGCGGCGCATAGGCGAGGCCGGGGATCGGCGCGCAGATCGACACCAGCGGCAGTAAGATGTCCTCGGCGAGCCGCGAGCGTCCCATCAGCACGCCGATGCCGACGCCGAACACGCCGGCGAGCGTGAAGCCGGAGAGCAGGCGGATCACGGTCTCGATGGCGTGGTGCGGCAGGATGCCGGAGGCCGTCAACTGCACGAACGACAGCGCCACTTCTTCGAGCGTCGGAAACAGACGGTGCGGGAATACACCGGCCCAGGCGACGATCTCCCAGATAGCGCCCACCACTAGAAACGGAAACGCATTGCGCGCGATAAGACGCCAGCGCCCGGCGCTTTGCGGGCGATCCGGCGCGCCGGATACGGCGATGGTGGCGGCTTCCTGCATAAAGCGGCGGACGTCCTCCGGTTATTCGCCGTGCGGCCTCTTGCGGGCCGGAAAGGCGGTCTTGTTGTCGTATTTGTCGTCTTCCTGGGGGGCAGGATAATGCGCCCCGAAGGCCTTCCACAAGGACGCGCGAACGGCTAAAGCCGCGCAAACGGTTGCAACGGGAGTTTCGGGATGTCGAACAATGCACCAAAGATCGGCTGGATCGGGGTCGGCCGCATGGGCACGCCCATGGTGGAGCGCCTGCTCAAGGCCGGCCATAGCGTAACGGTGTGGAACCGCACGCGCGCCAAAGCCGAGCCGCTGGCGGCGCAGGGCGCCAAGATCGTCGACAAGCCGATCGAGCTCGCCGGCTGCGACGTGGTGTTCGCCATCGTCTCGACCGGCAAGGACGTCAAGCAAGTCGTGTTCGGCAAAGACGGGCTCTTGTCCGGCGCGCAAAAGCCGAAAATGCTGGTCGACTGCTCGTCGATCTCGGTCGAGGAATCAGCCGAAATCCGCAAGGCGCTGACCGAGAAAGGCGTGAGCCTGATCGCCGCGCCGGTGTCGGGCAACGCCAAGGTGATCAAGGCCGGCAAGCTGTCGTCGGTGGTGTCGGGCCCGGAAGCCGACGCCAAAGTCGCCATGCCGCTGATCGAGGTGTTCGCGCCGCGCGGCGTGTCCTACGTCGGCGACGGCGAGCTCGCGCGCATCTGCAAAATCGCGCACAACGTCATGCTCGGCGTGGTGATCGAGAACCTGATCGAGATCACACTGCTCGCCAACAAGATGGGCGTGCCGCGCCACGCTTTTCTCGCCTTCATGAACAACGGCGTCATGGGCTCGATGTTCACCGCCTACAAGACGCCGGCATTGGTCAATCTCGACTGGACCACGACGTTTACGCCGGAACTGCTGCGCAAGGATATCGACCTCGGGCTTGAGCTCGGCCGCGCATGGGACGTGCCGATGCCGGTCACCGCGGCGACGCGCGAGGTGCTGCAGACGCATTTCGGCGCGGCCATGCTGCAGAAGGATCCGCAAGCCTATCTCGCCAAGGATTTCGCCGCGCTGGCCGAAACCATGGCGCTCGCCGCCGGCATGAAGCTTGAGCCGGAAAACAAGAACGTCGGCACGGGGCTGGAGTAAGCTCGGCCTCATGGTGAGGAGCGCTGCGAAGCAACGCGTCTCGAACCATGGGGCCGCACCATGAGGCGGCTATAAAAAAAGGGCCCCATTGCTGGGGCCCTGTGTGCATAAGGTGGAGGATTCACGCCGCCGTTAAAGCCAAAAGGGAGGAAAACGGCGGCTGCGCACGAGACCCACTCAATCGACCGCGCGCATATAGCACAAGTAAATTGCCCATAAATTTATCGCTGGATTTGTTCCCCAAATAACGCACTATTCGCGTGATAAAAGACGAAAACGAGGAAACGCACATGGCCTTCAAGCTCTACAACGCGCCGCAATCGACCTGCAGCCAGCGCGTTCGCTTTGTGTTCAACGGCAAGAAAATTCCGTTCGACGAAGTGAAGCTGAATTTGCTCGCCGGCGACCAGCTCAAGCCCGACTACTTGAAGCTCAATCCGAATGGGGTGGTGCCCACCCTCGACCACGACGGCTCGATCGTGATCGATTCCACCGTCATCACCGAATATCTCGACGAAGTTGCACCGGAGAAGAGCTTCACGCCGGAATCGCCGGTCGCGCGCGCCCACATGCGTGCGCTGATGCATTTCATCGACGAAATGCCGGCCGCCGCCGTCCGCTTCCCGACTTTCAATCTCGCCTTCCTGCCCAGTTTCCAGAAGATGAGCCGCGAGCAATTCGTGGCCATGGCCGAGAGCAAGCCGCTGCGCCGCGAATTCATGATGACCATGGGGCAGACCGGCTTTTCCAAGGAAGAAATGGACGCAGCTCTCGCGCGCCTGCGCCGCGCTTACGAGCGCATGGACGCCGAGATCGAAAAGAGCGGCGGCCCCTGGCTGCTTGGCAAGGACATCAGCCTGGCGGACGTCGCGGTGATGCCGGCGCTGGTGCGCATGCACGACCTCAACCTGCCGGGCTGGCTCGACCTGCCGCGCGTCGTCACCTGGTTCGACAATATCCGCGCCCACCCGGCCTTTGCGCCGACCTTCTACCCCGGTTCGCTATTGAGCGAGCGCTTCCCGCATTTACGCGAAAAAGCCCCGGCCTGAACAATCGGCGCAGGCGGCCTCGCGCGGCCCGTTCGGGATACTATCTTGAGGAGAGGCAACGGCGCGATCGCCGGCGGCCGCGCTATTCTTCAAAGAGGGAGTTCGCCCATGAATCCCATTACCTCGCTCGTCACCATCGTCTTCGCCGTCATCGGCGGCTTGTTGTTCCTCGCCGCATATGCAGCTTGCCGCCATCGGCTTCGGCATCCTCGCCGTGCTCACGCTGTTTTCGCTCAAGATGGCGAACAACTGGGAGCGCTTCGTCATTTTGCGCGCCGGCAAACTGTCGAGCGTGAAAGGCCCCGGCCTGTTCGTGATCATTCCGATGCATCGACGCCATCACCGCCGTGATCGACGAGCGCATCCAGACCACGCAGTTCAACGCCGAGCAGGCGCTCACGCGCGACACCGTGCCGGTCAATGTCGACGCCGTCATCTTCTGGCATGTGCACGACGCGCAGAGCGCCGCCCTCAACATCACCGACTATCGCCTGGCCATCGACCGGGTGGCGCAGACGTCCTTGCGCGAGATGATCGGCTCGTCGCACCTCACCGAGCTGTTTGTCCGACCGCAAGACGGCCGACGAGGTGCTGCGCACCGAGATCGCGCGCAAGACCGCCGAGTGGGGCATTTCGGTCAACGCGGTCGAGATCCGCGACGTCGCCATTCCGGTCGGCCTGCAGGACGCCATGTCGCGCCAGGCGCAGGCCGAGCGCGAGAAGGAAGCGCGCGTGATCTTGGGGAGCGCCGAAGCCGCCATCGCGCAGAAGTTCGTCGACGCCGCCAACACCTACGGCAGCAACGCCGCGGCGATGCACTTGCGCGCCATGAACATCATCTACGAAACCACCAAGGAGCGCGGCGCCACCATCTTGATGCCGACCTCGATGGTGGATTCCATGAGCGTCGCGCTGCCGGCGGCTTTTTTGGCGCAGGGGCAGGTGGCGGCCAAGGGCGCAAACGTTAATCCGCCCTCATCCTGAGGAGGGCGCGGAACGCGCCCGTCATCGCAAGTCGGCCTTGGCCGACTTGCGCACCTAATATCCGATCTCGGGTAAACCCGAGATCGGTGGACGAGGGCGGCCCCATGCTTCGAGACGCGTCGCTTATGCGACGCTCCTCAGCATGAGGCCGATTGCACTCAATACTTCGCCGAGATCGGCAACTCCTCCGCCGGGAACAGCGAGATCAGGCGGCAGCCTTTGTCGGTGACCACGACCTCTTCCTCGATGCGCGCGGCCGAGAAGCCGTCGGTCGCCGGGCAATAGGTTTCGATCGCGAACACCATGCCTTCCTTGATTTCGGTCGGGTGATCCATCGACACCACGCGCGAGATGATCGGCCGTTCGTGCAGGATTGAGCCCGAGGCCGTGCGCGAATTGCAGGCCGAAGGCCGCCATTTCGTCGGGGAAGCCGAATTCGTTCCGCCTTCGGGAACACCTCGCAGATATGCGCGGTCGAGGCGCCGGGCTTGATGCGCTGCGATGGCGTTGTCGAGCCATTCGCGCGCCTTGCGGTAGGCGTCGTGCTGCGCGGGCGTCGCGCGGCAGACGTTGAAGGTGCGGTAGTAGCAGGTGCGATAGCCCATGAAGGCTTGCAGGATGTCGAAGAAGGCCTGGTCGCCGGGGCGGATCATGCGGTCGGTGAAATTGTGCGGGTGCGGACTGCAGCGCTCGCCGGAAATGGCGTTGACCGCTTCCACGTCGTCGGAGCCGTGGGTGTAGAGGAACTTGTTGACCTCGGCGACGATGTCGTTTTCGCGGATGCCCGGCCGCAGCATTTCGTTGACCACGTCATAGGCGCCGTCGACCATGGCGGCGGCGCGGTTGAGCAGCGCGATCTCGTCGGACGATTTGATCTCGCGCGCGGACAGCATGACCTGCTGGCCGTCTTTGATCTTGAGGCCGGCTTTTTCGAGTTCGAACATCATCGGCGGCTCGATGATGTCGACGCCGACCGGCATCTTGGCGAGGCCGGCGGCCTTGATGATCGAGGCCATTTCCTCGGCGTGCCGCTTCATCAGCCCGAAAGCCGGATCGACGGTGCCGCGCATGCCGACCAGGCCGGCCTTGCAGTTTTCCGGCTTGAGCCAGGGCGAATAGAGCTTGTGGTGGACGGCGGCCGAGCCGAAGTCCCACAGGATCGGATCGCCGCCGCGCGTGAGCAGCACAAAGCGCGACAGCTTGTCGCGCGCCCATTCGCCGATCTTGGTGGAGGTGACGTAGCGGACGTTGTTGTCGTCGAACAGCAGCAGCGCGCCGAGATCGCTCGCCTCGAGCGCGGCCTGCGCGCGCGCCAGGCGGTAGCGGTGCATGCGGCGGTAATCGACGCGTTCCTCGAAATCGACGCCCATGGTGCCGAGCACCGGCAGATGGCGGCCCCAGTTGTAGCGCGGGTTGATGTCCTCGGCGGTGATCTTGACCGGCTCGCGCGTTCTCTCGTCCATGGGTGCTCTCCTTGCATTGCAATTGAATGGCCAGCTTATAGCTGGCGGGCTGGCCGCATTATAGGCCTAGTCGTTAGCCTCGGCACCTATCGGCCTCATGCTGAGCAGCGTCGCGAAGCGACGCGTCTCGAAGCATGGGCCGCCGTCCTGCGGGATCCCGCTGTGCGGGCGCCTCGGGACAAGGCGAATTTGGTCTTGACTTAATTCCGAATAGGATTATAGTCAGAAACGTCCGGTCCGCTTCCGCCGCGCCGTCATGACGCGCGCCGGAAAAGGTCGGGCCGGGTGCGCCGACAATGCGCATCCCGGAAGGAGCGCCAGGGGGCGCAGCCCGCTTGACCAGGGCGGGCGCGCGTCTCGCCAGACGCGCGGCGGGTTTCGCCAAACCCGCGAAAGGGGCCTTCGCCAGGCCTCTGGCGCCAGCGCAAGTCGGGTTTACCCGACTTGCGCACTAAATACGCCCGATCTCGGGTAAACCCGAGATCGGGTGCGCTCCATTCCCCGTTGGGGAAACGGAAAAAGGGAAGCCGGCGTGTCCCGCGCCTTCAAAGAACAGGGAGAGCGGAGCGTTGGCTAGGGCTGTCGTCCCCGCGAAAGCGGGGACCCAGTACTCCGCAGCGAAACTGGTGATTACTGGATGCCCGCTTTCGCGGGCATGACAGTCGAGTGTTTGAGTCTCGCGGTGCCTAAGCCACTTTCTTTCCCCAAAGCCGTGCCGAGGCGATATCGGCGCCCTCGCGGATCGAGCGCAGCTTGAGCCAGACCGCCGGCTCGATCACCCACTCGCGGTTGGTGAACGTGCCGAAGCCGCAGTCGGTTCCGGCAATCACGCGCTCGCGCTCGCCGACCACCTTCACCGCTTCCTCGATGCGGCGGGCGACGACTTCAGGATGCTCGACGAAATTGCTCGTCGTCTCCACCACGCCGGGAATGAGCAGCATGTCCTTGGGCAGCGGATTTTTCTTCAGCGCCGCGTATTCATGCGCGTGGCGCGGGTTGGAGAACTCGATCGACAGCGCGCCGACGTTCGCCCGATAGAGCGCCGGCAAAATGGTGCCGAGCGGCACGTCATGGATATGCGGGCCTTCCCAGTTGCCGTAGCAGACGTGCAGCCGCACGCGCTCGCGCGGGATGCCGGCAATGCCCTCGTTGATCGCCTGCACGTGGCGCTCCACCGCCTTGACGAATCCGGCCTCGTCGAGGTCGCGATACATCATGGTGCGGTCCATGGCGAGGTCGGGCGCGTCGATCTGCAGCAGCAGGCCGGCTTTGTGGATCGCCTGGTACTCGTTCTTCATCTCGCGCGACAGCGCTGAGAGATATTTGTCCTGGCTGCCGTAGAAGGCGTCGAGCATGGTCGAGGAAATAATGCCGGGCGAGGGCGCCGTCATGAATTGTTCGGCGAATTTACCGGCCGAGATTTTCTTGAAGCGCGCAATCTCGCTCTCGATCGGCTTGAGATCGAGATATTTCAGCTCGGCCTGGCATTCCGGTGCGTTCTGCTGCTTGCTGACATGCGGGAAGCGCCGCTTGAGCTGCTCGACCAGCGCGGGGAATTCCTCGAATTCGCGCCCGCGCCGGCGGTTCGACACGCCGGCAAAGCCGCTCATGCGCTGCGGCACGTAAGTCTGGAAGCCGACCCGCTGCTGCTCGCCGTCATTGCCGATATCGATGCCGGCGGAAGCCTGCTTGTCGACCACGTGGCGCACCGCTTTGTCCATTTCGGACGCCATTTCGGCGGCGTCGAATTTCTCGCCCGCTTCCTGGTGCACCAGCAGTTCAGAGAGCTTTTCGTTGCGCGGCAGGCTGCCGACATGGGTGGTCAGAATGCGGTCCCGGCTTAGCAGCATGCGCTTGAACTCCCTGGCATTTGAGTATTGACTTTTGTCATGGCCGGCGACCGGCCGTTCGTGACATGGACAGAAGACCCGACTTTGCGGCGCTTGTCCGCGCCACATCTTACGGGCATCCCGGGGAGAAAAACATGGCCGATGCGCAAGCCCGTGCGGCAGACCAAGGCGCGGACGAGCTTGTGGGCGCGGTCCCACGCGATTACAACTTCGCCGCCGACGTGCTGCAAAGCAACCTTGCCGCCGGCCGCGCCACCAAGCCGGCCTATGTCGACGCGCGCGGCACGCTCACGTACGGCCAGCTCGCCGACCGGGTGGCGCGCTTCGGCGCGGCATTGCGCGGCTTGGGCATCCGGCGCGAAGAGCGCGTGCTGTTGGCGCTGCTCGACACTGCGGATTGGCCGGTCGCCTTTCTCGGCTGTCTCAAGGCCGGCATCGTCGCGGTGCCGGTCAACACGCTGCTCACCGAAGACGACTACCGCTTCATGCTGGCCGACAGCCGCGCCAAGTGCCTGGTGGTGTCGGAGGCGTTATTCCCAAAATTCGAGAAGCTGATCAAGCAAAGCCCGGATCTCGAGCATGTCATCGTGTCGGGCGCCAATCCGCAAAAACGTGATGCAAAAGGCTACCGGCTGTTCGACGACGTCATCGGCGCCGACGAGGCGGAGGATTACACCGCGCCGACCGTCGCCGACGACATCGCCTTCTGGCTCTATACCTCGGGCTCGACCGGCAAGCCGAAAGGCGCGGTGCACGTGCATGCCAGCCTGAAGCTGACCGCCGATCTCTACGGCACGCCGGTTGCCGGCTATAAGGAAAGCGACCTGGTCTATTCGGTCGCGAAATTGTTCTTCGCCTACGGTCTCGGCAACGCCATGACGTTTCCGTTGTCGGTCGGCGCCACCACGGTGCTGCTCGGCGATCGGCCGACGCCGGACGGCGTCGCCGCGCTGTTGCGGCAACATCCGGTCACGCTGTTCTGCGCGGTGCCGACTTTCTACGCCGCGTTCCTGGCGAGCCCGAATGCGCCGAAGAAATCGGAAGTCAAAATCCGCCGCTGCATTTCGGCCGGCGAGGCGCTGCCGGAGGAAATCGCGCGCACCTGGAAGGAGCGCTACGGCGTCGAGATTTCCGACGGGCTCGGCACCACCGAGATGCTGCACATTTATCTGACCAACGCGCCGGGCGCGACCAAATACGGCACCACCGGCAAGCCGGTGCCGGGCTACGAGATCAAGCTGATCGGCGAGGACGGCAAGCCGGTGAAGCAGGGCGAGATGGGCGAGCTGTACGCGCGCGGGCCGACCAGCGCCATCATGTATTGGAACAACCGCGAGAAGTCGCGCTCGACCTTCCAGGGCGAATGGACCCGCTCCGGCGACAAATACATCGAGGACGCCGACGGCTATTACGTCTGCTGCGGACGCGCCGACGACATGTTGAAAGTCTCCGGCATCTACGTCTCGCCGTTCGAGGTGGAGGCCGCGCTGTCCTCGCACCCGGAAGTGCTGGAAGCGGCCGTGATCGGCTGGTTCGACGAACAGCGGCTGATCAAGCCGAAGGCCTATGTCGTGCTCAAATTGCCGGATAGAGCGAGCGAAGCGCTGGCGCGCACCCTGCAAGAGCACGTCAAGCAAAAGCTCGCGCCCTACAAATATCCGCGCTGGATCGAATTCCGCACCGAGCTACCGAAAACCGCGACGGGCAAGATTCAAAGATTTAAGCTGAGGGCGGAAGATCAAGTATAAGTACCGTTATGACCCTCGCAGATTCCGGCTTCCTCGACATCGGCTCCCAACGCCTCGAATACCGCATGATCGGCCCGCGGCCCGATACGGCGCCGACGCTGGTGCTGCTGCACGAGGGTCTCGGCTGTGTCGATCTGTGGAACGATTTCCCCGACCGGCTGCAGGAAGCGACCGGCGCCGGCGTTTTCGTCTACTCACGCGCCGGTTACGGAAAGTCGAGCCCGGTGCCGCTGCCGCGCCCGCTCTCCTACATGCACGACGAAGCGCGCGAAACGCTGCCGCGCCTGCTCGATGCCATCGGCTTCAAGCGCGGGCTGTTGATCGGCCACAGCGACGGTGCATCGATCGCGGCGATCTATGCCGGCAGCCATCAGGATCATCGCGTCGGCGGCCTGGTGCTGGTGGCGCCGCATTTCTTCACCGAGGACATGGGCATCGCCTCCATCGAGGAGGCGCGCAAGGCCTACGAGACCGGCGATTTGCGGGCGCGCCTTGCGCGCTGGCATGCCGACGTCGACAACGCCTTCAAGGGCTGGAACGGCGCCTGGCTCGATCCCGGTTTCCGCAAATGGGACATCACCGAATTTCTCGCCTATATCCGCGTGCCGATGTTGATCGTGCAGGGCGCGGACGACCAATACGGCACGGTCAAGCAGATCGAAGTCGCCGAGCAGGAGTGTTATTGCCCGGTCGAGGTAGCGCTGTTGCCGGGCGCGCGTCATTCCCCACAGCGCGACGCGCCCGCGGCGACGCTGGCCGCGATCGCGGAATTCGTCGGGCGGGTTCTGGCGAGCGAGACCAGCACGATCCCAGAACCGTCATCCTGAGGTGCGAGCGCGCAGCGCGAGCCTCGAAGGATGAACGGCCGTCGCCCTTCGAGGGCCGCGCTTTGCGCGGCCACCTCAGGGTGACGGGTCTAGGTCATGGGTTGCGGGTGCTTACTCCGCCGCCTGCTTGGCCGCGCTCGAATGCGCCGAAACGAGGTAATCCATCGCCGCCTGCGCGCCGCCCTTCTTGTGCGGAATGCCGGCGAGCGAGAGCGCCATTTCGGTCGCCGATAGCGCACCCATCAGCATGGTGTCGTTGACATCGCCGAGATGGCCGATGCGGAAATACTTGCCGGCATAGGCGCCGAAGCTCGCGCCGTAGGAGATGTTGAAGGTATCGAGCGCCAGCGCGCGGAACTTGTCGGCGTCGTGGCCGTCCGGCACTAGGATCGCGGTAATGGTCGGCGAATACTGGCTGGCGTTCTTGTTGAGGTTTTCCAGTCCCCAGGCCTTGACCGCGCGGCGGGTGGCTTCCGCCAGGCGATGGTGGCGGGCGAACACGTTGTCGAGGCCTTCCTCGTGCAGCATGTCGATGCCGACGCTCAAGCCCTGCAGCATCTGCGTCGCCGGCGTGTAGGGGAAGAAGCCGATCTTGTTCATGGCCAGCATGTCGTCCCAGGCCCAGAACGACTTCGTCATCTTCGAGGTTTTGTTGGCGGCGAGCGCCTTGTCGCTGATGGCGTTGAATGACATGCCGGGCGGCAGCATCAGGCCCTTCTGCGCGCCGCCGACGGAGACGTCGACGCCCCATTCGTCGTGCCGGTAGTCGGTCGAGGCGAGCGAGGAAATGGTGTCGACGAAGAACAGCGCCGGATGCTTGGCTGCGTCGATCGCCTTGCGAATCTCGGCGACGGGCGTGAGCGCGCCGGTCGAGGTCTCGTTGTGCAGGATGCAGACCGCCTTGATCTCGTGCTTCTTGTCTTCGCGCAGCCTGGCTTCGATCGCCTTCGGATCGGCGCCGCTGCGCCAGTCGGTTGCGATGAATTCGGGCGCGAGGCCGATCTTCTCGGCCATCTTTTTCCACAGCGCGGCGAACTGGCCGGTCTCCACCATCAGCACTTTGTCGCCGGGCGACAGCGTGTTGACGAGGGCTGCTTCCCAGGCGCCGGTGCCGGTCGCGGTGTAGATGATGACCGGGCTTGAGGTCTTGAAAATGGTCTTGATGCCTTCCAGGCACTTCTTGGTCAGCTTGGCGAATTCGGGCCCGCGGTGGTCGATAATGGGAGTATCCATCGCCCGCAAAACGCGGTCGGGAAGCGGGGTCGGTCCCGGAATGTGAAGAAAATGCCGCCCGACAGAACGCGAGGAATTCTTAGCCATTGGCAAACGCTCCTAAACCGCCGCTTTTCATGAATTTTCGTGGTTTAACCACGGCCCGTTCCGGCTGGGGAGCGGCGCTTGTGGCGTTGAACTATGAATGCAACATTGCGGTCAAGCGGTTTTCCGCACAGCAAACAAGCCCTGCATGCATAGGATAAATAGGGCAATTCGAGGGTTGGCGCCGTGGCGGTAGTAAGGCCCGGCCTGGAACGGCGGCTGAAAGCCGAATTGAGCGGGGAGGTGCAGTTCGACCGCTTCACGCGCGGCCGTTACGCTACCGACGCCTCGCACTACCAGATTACGCCGCTCGGCGTGGTCGTCCCGCGCACCATCGAGGAAGCCGAACGGGCAATCGGCATTGCGCGCAGCGAAAGCGTCAGCGTGCTGGCGCGCGGCGGCGGCACCTCGCAGGCCGGGCAGACGGTCGGCGATGCGCTGGTGGTGGATTGCTCCAAATATTTGACCCGCATCGTCGATCTCGACGTCAAAGGCGCGCGCTGCGAGGTCGAGCCCGGCATCGTGCTGGACGACCTCAACCGTCAGCTCAAGCCGCACGGGCTGTGGTTTCCGGTCGATATTTCGACCGCTTCGCGCGCCACAATAGGCGGCATGGCCGGCAACAATTCCTGCGGCGGCCGCTCGTTGCGCTACGGCACCATGCGCGACAACGTGGTCTCGATCGAAGCGGTGCTGGCCGACGGCCGGCTCGCGCATTTCGGGCGCATCGGCGGCAGTCTCAACGACGTGCCGGCGCCGTTGCGGCCGCTCGCCAAGGACCTGCTCGCCATCGGCGCGCGCGAAGCCGACGAAGTCACCGCGCGCTTTCCCAAGGTGCAGCGCCGCGTCGGCGGCTACAATCTCGACGCCTTGGTGCCCGGCAAGAACGATATCAATCTCGCGCACATCCTGGTCGGCTCGGAAGGCACGCTCGGCTTTTCCACCCGCATCGAATTGAAGCTCTCAGCCCTGCTTCCACGCCGCGCGGTCGGTGCCTGCCATTTCGGCAGCTTCCGCGAGGCGATGGAGGCCGCCCAGCACATCGTACATTTGCTGCCGATCGCGGTCGAACTGATCGATAGCACCATGATCGAACTCGCCGGCGCGATCCCGATTTTCAAGCCGACGCTCGACAAATTCGTGCGCGGGGCGCCTGCCGCCATTCTGCTGGTCGAATTCGGCGAGGACAACCACGAGGAAAACCTGCGCCGGCTGCGCCGCCTCAAGCACCTCATCGGCGATCTCGGTTTTGCCTGGGACAAGAGCGGCGACAAATGGGGCGGCATGGTCGAGGTGCTCAGCCCCGAGCTGCAAAGCGCCATCGCCGATCTGCGCACCTCCGGCCTCAACATCATGATGTCGATGAAGGAAGAGGGCAAACCGGTCTCCTTCGTCGAGGATTGCGCGGTGCCGCTCGAGCATCTCGCCGATTACACCAGCCGGCTTACCGCCATCTTCGAGAAACACGGCACGCGCGGCACCTGGTACGCGCACGCCGGCTCCGGCTGCCTGCACGTGCGGCCGATCCTGAACCTGCGGCAGGACAAGGACGTGCATGCCATGCGCGAAATCGCCGAAGAGGCCTTCGCCATGGTGCGCGAATACAAGGGCTCGCATTCCGGCGAGCACGGCGACGGGCTGGTGCGCTCGGAGTTCAACGAGCCGATGTTCGGCTCGCGGCTGGCGCGCGCTTTCGAAGAGGTGAAGGACTGCTTCGATCCGCAGGGCCTCTATAATCCCGGCAAGGTGGTGCGGCCGCCCAAGTTCGACGACCGGAGTCTGTTCCGCTATCCGCCCGGCTATCGCGGCGAAGACATCAAGACCCGTCTCGACTGGTCGGCGTTTCCCGGCGCCGGCAACGGTTTCCAGGGCGCGGTCGAGATGTGCAACAACAACGGCGCCTGCCGCAAGCTCGCCGGCGGCGTGATGTGCCCGAGCTACCGCGTCACCCGCGACGAGCGCGACGTCACGCGCGGACGCGCCAATACGCTACGGCTTGCGGTCACCGGCCAGCTCGGGCTGGATGCGCTTGCGTCGGACGAAATGGCCGAGACGCTCAAGCTGTGTGTCTCCTGCAAGGCCTGCCGGCGCGAATGTCCGACCGGCGTCGACATGGCGCGCATGAAGATCGAGGTTCTGGCGGCGCGCGCGCAAAAACGCGGGCGTTCGCTGCACGACCGGCTGGTCGGCTTCCTGCCGCGTTACGCGCCCTATGCCGCGCGCTGGCCCTGGGCCTTTAACCTGCGCGACCGCATTCCCATGCTGCGCAAGGCGTCCGAGATGGTGGCGGGTTTTTCCGGGCGGCGCAGCCTGCCGAAATGGCGGGCGGACATCTACCACGACCGTTCCGATTGGGCCTACAACGCGCGGCCTTCGGCTGAGCCGGCGCGCGAGGTCGTGCTGTTTGCCGACACCTTCAACCGCTATTACGAGCGCGAAAACCTCGACGCGGCGCTCGCCGTGCTGGTGGCCGGCGGCTATCGCGTGCACGCGGCCTTGCCGGCGGGCGGCGAGGAGCGACCGCTGTGTTGCGGGCGCACATTTCTCTCGGTCGGCGCGGTGGACGAGGCGCGCCACGAAATGCAGCGCACGCTCGATACGCTCGCGCCCTACGTGGCGCGCGGCGTGCCGGTGATCGGGCTCGAGCCGAGCTGCCTGCTCAGCTTCCGCGACGAGTTGCCGGCCCTGATCAAGGGCGAAGCCGCCGACGCGTTGGCGGGGCAGGCGGTTCTGCTGGAGGAATTTCTCGCCCGCGAACAGCAGGAAGGCCGCCTGAACTTGCCGCTCGGGCCGCTGCCGAAAAAGGCGCTGCTGCACGGCCACTGTCATCAGAAGGCCTTCGACGCCATGGGCGCGGTCGAGAGCGTGCTCAAACTGGTTCCCGGGCTCGACGTGCAGACTGTCGAGTCGAGCTGCTGCGGCATGGCGGGCAGTTTCGGCTACGACGCCGCGACCATCGACGTCTCGCTCAAGATGGGCGAACTGTCCTTGCTGCCGGCGGTGCGCAAGGCGCCCGGCGATGCGCTGATCGTGGCCGACGGCACCTCCTGCCGGCATCAGATCCATGACGGCGCCGGCCGCGAGGCCCTGCATGTCGCCCGCGTGCTGGCGATGAGCGTGGCCGCAGCCGGTCCGCGCGCGGAGCGCGACCTCTAGCCGCCGCTGCCGTAAAACAAATTCACCAGCGCCAGCGAAAACCACGGCACGTAGGTGCATATCAGCAGCACGACCACCAGCGCCGCGATGAACGGCAGATTGACCTTGGTGGTCTCCCAGATGTCGGATTTGGCGATGGCGCAGGAGGCGATCAGCACGCTCGCGACCGGCGGCGTCTGCTGGCCAATGGCGAGATTGAGCGTGAGCACCAGGCCGAAATGAATCGGATCGATATGCACCGCGGCAATCATCGGCATCACGATCGGCACGGTGAGAATGATCGCCGCCGCCGAATGCAGGAACATCCCCAAAATCAAAAAGAACACATTGAGCAGCAGCAGCACGACATAGGGGTTCTGCGTCACGCCGGTAATGCTTTGCGCCAGCGTCTGCGGCAATTTCGCTTCGGTGAGAAACGTGCCGATCAGCGCCGAGCTTGCGACCAGCAACATGACCACCGCGGTCTGCACGGCTCCGTCGATACAAGCCTTTTTCAGGTCGCGCAGTTTCAGGTCGTGGTAGATAACGCCGCCGATCAGAAGCGCGGCGGCGACCGCCAATCCCGCACCTTCCGTCGCGGTGACGAAGCCGCCGAAAATGCCGCCGAGGATAATGACCGGCAGCAGAAAGGCCCATAACGCTTCCTTGAACGTCTGCCACACACGGGCAAGCTGGAATTTTTCCTCGACCGGAAAATCGTAACGCACGGCCTGGATATAGGCGGCGACCGCCAGGCCGGCCGCCCCGAGAATGCCGGGCAGAATGCCGGCGACGAACATCTTGACCACCGAAGTCTGCGCCATCACCGCGTAAAGAATCATCGGAATCGACGGCGGGATAATGATGGCAAGGCTCGCCGAGGAGGAGGAGATGGCCGCGGCAAATTCCTTGGAATAGCCACGCGAGCGCATCGCCGGAATGAGGATGGTGCCGAGCGCCGCGACGCCGGCGACCGCCGAGCCGGAAATCTCGGCGAAAAACATCGAGGCGCCGATTGTCACCATAGACAGCCCGCCGCGCACGAAGCCGAAACAGGCCGAGGTGAAGGCGATCAGCCGACGCGAGATGCTCGACGCGTTCATGATCGCGCCGGCGAGGATGAATAGCGGGATGGCAAGCAGCGGGAAGCTGGAGGCGCCGTCGAACATGACCAGCGCCATGTTCGGCATGCTGTTGGAGCCCTGGATGATGAGAATCGCCGCACTGGCGACGATGCCAAGCGCGACCGCGATCGGGACATTCAGCAGCGCCAGCGCCAGCATGCCGACGAGCATCAGTGCGATTGTCATCGGGCGCCTCCGCCCTTTTCATTGTCGCCCAAGTGGCCGAGTTCGAGCGCCTCCTTGATTTCCAGATCGACGAAACCGGTGGTGCGGGCGTCGCGTATGATATCGGGAAGCCGCAGCGCCTCGGCGATCATGAACAGCACGGCGCCGACCGGGATCGCCGATTGGGTCAGCTGAGTCGGCACTTCCGGCATGCTGACCAAATGCTCGCCTTGCAGGATAATCAGCACCTGCACGCCGTAGATCGCGAGAAGTCCGAAAAACAGAAACACCATGCCTTCGGCAAAGATGGTGGCCGCCAGTCTCGCCTTCGGCGGCATGGCGTTGACAAGGCCGGGCACGCCGATATGCGCGCCGCGTAGCGCCGCCAGCGCCGCGCCGTAATAAGTGAGCCAGACGAGGCCGACCGAGGCGAGTTCGTCGTACCAGGAGAGCGCGTGCCCGACATAGCGGAAGACGGCGCCGGCGATGATCAGCGCGGTCAGGGCTACCATCAGCACGAGAACGATGCCTTCAAGCAGCCGCTCGAAGCCCGTGCGTAGACGAGACCAGCTCAAGGAAAAATCCCCGGACTTTGCGAGCGATGCGAATGGGCCGGCCCGTCCGGACCGGCCCGCAGCGACGGTCTTGCGTTCAGGACGACTTGTGGCCGAGCGCGAGCGCTTTGTCGATCAGTTCCTTGCCGCCCGGGACCTCTTTGCCGAATTCCTCGTAGACGGCCTTGCTGGCGGCGATGAACGCATCCTTATCGACCGAGTTCACCTTAGTGCCGGCTGCCTTGATCTTTTCAAGCAATTCGTTGTCCAGATCGGCACCCTGCTTCAAGGCGACCGGCTGCACTTCCTTCGCCGTATCTTCCAGAATCTTACGCACGTCGGCCGGGAGCCGCGACCAGCTGGCGCCAGCCACCACATAGGTCGGGGAATAAACGTGGCCGCTCATCGACAGGTATTTCTGCACCTCCTGGAAACGGCCGGTGTAGATCTGGGCCAGCGGGTTTTCCTGGCCGTCCATGGCGCCAGTCTGCAACGCGACGAATACTTCCGAGAAGGCGAGCGGCGTCGGGTTGGCGCCATAGGCCTTGAACATCTTCACGCGCCAGACGCCTTTCGGCACCCGCAATTTGATGCCCTCGAGGTCGGCGGGTTTCACGATCGGATGTTTGTTGTTGGTGATTTGGCGGAAGCCGTTCTCCCAGACGCCGATGATATGATAGCCGACCTTTTCGGCCTGCGGCACCATGATCGGATAGACGATCTGGTCGCGGATGCGCGCCATATGGTCGCGATCCTTCACCAGGTAAGGCATTTCGAACAGCCCGAAGCTCGGCACGTAGGACGACATCACCGTGGACGGCAAAGCGAGATCGACGGTTCCGAGTTTCAGCTTTTTCATCAGCTCCGAGTCGCTGCCGAGCTGGCTCGACCCGTAGACCACGACCTTGTACTTATCGCCGAGCTTGGCATTGGCGCGCTTGGCAAATTCCAGCGCGTTCAATTCGAGCAGCGAGCCTGGTTCGCCGACATGACCAAATTTTATTTCGGTCTGCGCCAAGGCGGGTCCCGCCGACAGTGCGGTGACGAAGGCAAATGCGAGCAAGGTTTTTGAAAGCCGCATGAATATCCTCCCAAGGTTATTCGGTTCCGCCGGTCAATTTGCCGTCAGGCCAAGGCCGCGGTCTCTATTATTTTGATTATCAATGCAAAACTCCGCGGCCAGCGCAAGCGGCCAGATGTCGCTTGCCCGCCCTGTCGCAAAAAAGCGACCCGCCCGGACGGGGACTGACCGGGCGGGTCTTAGCGATCGGCGCGAGGGTGGACGGGGGGCTGGCGCCGACCGAAGTCGAATACGCGGGATCAGTACGGGGCGACGTCGCAGACCTTCACGGTGCGGAAGTTGCCCCAGCGGTCGTAACGGCCGACGTAGCGGCAGGCGTAAGTCGGCTCGTAGTAATAGCCGTTCGATGACGCCGCGGCGGCGCCGATCAGCGTGCCGACCGCAAAGCCGGCGCCGATGCCCCAGCCGTTATGAAAGTGATGGGCCTGAGCCTGGCCATTGAAGGCGGTGAGCGAGGCGGCGACGGTGAGGGCCGCAATCGCGGCGGTGATGGTCTTGGTCATGGCGGGTCTCCATACGGTTGAATTGGAGCGGCCGTCATTGGCCGCGTGACCATGGGTCGCGCGGCTCGTGGATTAGGTTCAAAGAGGTTTCGGGCGGCCGCTTGCCCGAATGGGCCCGGCAGTGAGAAAGTGCGCCGATGATGCGATTAGCCGCTATTTTGCTGGGCTTTGCCGCCGGTTTCGCGGCGGCCCAGGCGCAAACGCCCGATAAAGTCCGCTTTGGCACCAATTGGGTGGCGGAGGCCGAACATGGCGGCTTCTATCAGGCGCTCGCCGACGGCACCTACAGGAAATACGGCCTCGACGTGACCATCGTGCCGGGCGGGCCGAACGTGAACAACCGCATGCTGCTGCCGGTCGGCAAGCTCGACTTCTACATGAGCGCCAACTCGCTGCAGTCGTTCGACGCGGTCGAGCACAACATCCCGACCGTGACCGTGGCAGCGAGCTTCCAAAAGGACCCGCAGGTGCTGATCGCTCATCCGGGCGCCAAGAAACTTGCCGACCTCAAGAAGCTCACGCTGTTCATCTCCAAGGAGGGCATGGCCAGCTATTTCCAGTGGCTCAAGGCCGACTACGGCTTCGACGAAGCGAAAGTGAAGCCCTACACGTTCAATCCGCAGCCGTTCCTCGCCGACAAAAAATCGGCGATGCAGGGTTACGTCACCTCCGAGCCCTACGCGATCGAGACGCAGGGGCACTTCAAGCCCAAGGTGTTTCTGCTCGCCAATGAAGGCTTCAACGCCTATTCGACCTTGATCGAGACAAGGCGAGAGCTGGTCGAGAAGCGGCCCGATCTGGTGCAGCGCTTCGTCGATGCCTCGGCGATCGGCTGGTATCACTACATCTACGGCGACAGCCGGCCCGGCAACGATCTCATCAAGAAACAGAACCCGGAAATGACCGACGCGCGGCTCGCTTTTTCGATCGTCAAAATGAAGGAGTACGGCATCGTCGATTCCGGCGACTCGCTCAAGCTCGGCATCGGCGCCATGACCGACGCGCGCTGGAAGAGCTTCTTCGACAAGATGGTGCGCGCCGGCGTCGCCAAAGCCGATCTCGACTACCGGCGCGGCTATACGCTCCGGTTCGTCAACAAGGGCGTCGGCGTCGACTTAAGGCCCAAATGAGTTCGGCCGGTTCGGACATCGTTTCGCTGCGCGGCGTCGGCAAGACGTTCGAAAGCGGCACGCTCGCGCTCGACGGCTTCAGTCTCGCGGTACGCGGCGGTGAATTTGTCTCGCTGCTCGGCCCATCCGGCTGCGGCAAGTCGACGGCGCTGCGCATTATCGCTGGTCTTAGCGCGCCGTCGGCGGGCGCGGTCGAAGGTCCGGCCGGCAAGATCGGTTTCGTGTTCCAGGAGCCGACGCTGATGCCTTGGGCCGACGTCGAGGCCAATGTGCGGCTTCCCCTCAGGCTCTCGCACGCGGACGACCGGCAAGCGCAGGCCGCCGTGCAACAAGCACTCGATCGCGTCGGGCTCGCCGAATTCGCGCAAAGCTATCCGCGCGAATTGTCCGGCGGCATGAAGATGCGCACCTCGATCGCGCGCGCGCTGGTCACCGAACCGCAATTGCTGCTGATGGACGAGCCGTTCGCCGCGCTCGACGAGATCACCCGCTTCAAGCTCAACAACGACCTGCTCAAACTGTGGCAGGCGCTGCGCCGCACGGTGATTTTCGTCACCCACTCGGTGTTCGAGTCGGTGTATCTGTCGCAGCGCATCGTGGTGATGACGCCGCGGCCGGGCCGTGTCTTCGCCGACATCGCGATCCCGGCGCCTTACCCGCGCGACGAGCGCTTCCGCACGTCTGCCGAATACGCCGGCTATTGCCGCACCGTTTCCGAGGCGCTCGACCGGGCAATGGGAGGCGCGTCATGAGCGAGCGCGCGCTGCGCATCGGCTTGCCTGTCGTGGTGCTGGCGCTGGTGCTGGTGGCTTGGGACCTGGCGGTGCGTCTCTTCGCCATCCAGCCGTTCGTGCTGCCGGGACCGGGCATCGTGATGAACACGTTGATCGCCGACCGCGGCCTCCTGGGCCATTCGCTGCTGGTCACGCTCACCATCACGTTCGAGGGGTTTGTGCTCGCCGCCGTTGGCGGCATCGGCCTGGCGGTCCTGTTCAGCCAGTCGCGGCTGATCGAATATTCCCTTTATCCTTATGCGGTGATCCTGCAGGTGACCCCGGTGATCGCCATCGCGCCGCTCTTGCTGATCTATCTGCCGCAGCCCTTGGCGGTACTGGCCTGCGCCTGGATCGTGGCGTTCTTTCCCGTGCTCGCCAACACCACGCTCGGTTTGCAATCGGTCGATCACAATCTGATCGCGCTGTTCGAGCTCTACAAGGCGTCGCGCTGGCAGCTGTTGTGGAACCTGAAGCTGCCGGCAGCGCTGCCGCAGATGCTCGCCGGCCTGCGCATCGCCGGCGGGCTGTCGCTGATCGGCGCGGTGGTGGCCGAGATCGCCGCGGGTTCCGCCGGCGCCGGCTCGGGGCTCGCCTACCGCATCGCCGAATCCGGTTACCGGCTCAACATCCCGCGCATGTTCGCGGCGTTGTTGCTGCTGTCGCTCGCCGGCGTGGCGATTTTCTTCGTGTTGTCGTTTGTGAATTATTTCTGTCTGCGCCGGTGGCACGAAAGCGCGGTTAAACGCGAAAGCTAGCGCATGATCCCGAAAAGTGGGAACCGGTTTTCGGACAAGATCATGCACAATTTAAAAAGAATATTGCGTCACGATCCCGAGCAGCGCCATCACCACAATGACCTCGATCAAGCTGCGGTGGAAACGGAACGCCAAAATGGCCGCGGTGACGGCGAGGACGGCTGCGTGGCTGTCGAGCGCGCGCGGATCGAAGGCGAACCAGCGCAGCGGCCCCCAATGTCTTTCGGTGACGCTGCCGAACAATACGTGCAGCGCGAACCAGACCGACAGATTGAGGATGACGCCGACGACGGCGGCGGTGATCGCCGCCAACGCGCCGGCGAGGCGCCGGTTGCCGCGCAGTTCCTCGATGAACGGCGCGCCGGCGAAAATCCATAGCATCGACGGCACGAACGTCACCCAAGTGGTCAGCGCCGCGCCGAACAGCCCGGCGGTGAGTGGCGTGAAGGGCGCCGCCTCGCGGAAGGCGGCGAGGAAGCCGACGAATTGCGTCACCAGGATGAGCGGGCCCGGCGTGGTCTCGGCGAGGCCGAGGCCGTCGACCATTTCCGGCGCGCTCAGCCAGCCGTGCGTCTCCACCGCCTGCTGCGCCATATAGGCGAGCACCGCGTAAGCGCCGCCGAAGGTCACCACCGCGAGCTTGGAAAAGAACAGACCGATCGCCACCAGCACGTGATCGGCGCCGAGCAGCATCGCGGCGAGCGCGACCGGCGCCCACCACAGAGCAAGCCCGATCGTCAGCGCGAAAGCGAAATGTCGCCAGCGACCGCCGGGTCTTTCGGCCGCCGCCGCGCCGGCAGGGGACAGCGCAAGCCGATCCGGCGCGCGCTGCGCGACCAGAAAGCCGATGAGCGCCGCCGCTGCAATGATGAGTGGAAACGGCACGGCAAAGAAATAGATCGCGATGAATCCAAACGCCGCCATGGCGACCAGCAACTGGCTCTTGAGGGCGCGGTGCCCGATGCGGATCAGCGCCTCGACCACGATCACCAGCACCGCGGCCTTGATGCCGAACAGCGCGCCGTCGACCGGCCCCAGCCCGCGCCCGTAGGTGTAGAGCAGGCTCAATCCCAGCATCACCAGGGCGCCCGGCAGCACGAACAAAATGCCGGCGGCGAGCCCGCCGCGCACGCCATGCAGCAGCCAGCCGGCGTAGGTCGCGAGTTCGGTTGCCTCTGGCCCGGGCAGCAACATGCAGAAATTGAGCGCGTGCAGGAAGCGCGGCTCGTCGAGCCACTTCTTCTCGTCCACCACGATCTTGTGCATGAGCGCGATCTGCCCGGCCGGCCCGCCGAATGACAGGCAGCCGATCTTGAACCAGACCTTGAGCGCTTCGGCGAAAGTCGGCCGCAGCGGATTTGTCGATTGCATGTTCATGTCAGGCAGCTTTGGCCGGCCAATTGTGCCTTTCGTCCGCCGCGAAGCGCAGCCAGGCGAACAGGGCATCGTAGACCATGAAACCGCGTTCGAGCAGCCCATGGTCGTCGTCGCCGGCAAGCGCCGAGAGGCCGAGCGAAACGGCGTGCAGACCGGCCGCTTCCGGTGCGAGATCGGGCCGCGCGGTGTCGGCGCCGCGCACGATGAGTGCAAGCCGCGCGAGCGAAGGCTCGGCTTCCAGGCCGATCAGCTTGAGCATGGTATCGAAGGTGCAGCGTCCGCCCTCGTGGCTTAATTCGACGTTCTTGATGTCGAACGGCACGCCGCCACTTTCGCGCGCGACGTTCACGACCTCGTCCGGATCGACGAACAGGACGCGAGCCTGCGGATCGAGGAAGCGGCGGATCAGCCAGGGACAGGCGACGCGGTCGAGCTTCGGCCGCCGCCGCGTGACCCAAACGCCGGGACGCTTCGGCGTCAGGCGGTCAAGCTCGGCTTTGGCGACGAACGGCAGTGCGGCTCTCGCCCAGGCTTCATAACCGCCTTCCAGCACGCGCGCATCGAGACCGTCGGCGCGCAGTTGCGCGACCGCGGTCTGGCTCATTTCAAGGCCGGCCTTGCAGGCGACCACAATCGCCCGCGTACGATCAAATTCGGACGACCACGCTTGCGACTTGCCGGCATCGCGCCAGAGCGCGCCCGGCAATAATTGCGGCGATTGTGCGTAAGCCTCGTGCCGGCGCACGTCGACGATTTGCGGCGCGCTCTGCGTCGCCATCGCATTCCAGAGATCTTTCGCTGAGATCGAATAGCTTGGAGACAGCATAGGTCCCCTCCGTGAACGAAGGAGACGGTGCTTGGGCTCGCAAGCCTTCAAGGGAGCGGGGCGACCGCCGTTGGCCCCACGAATTGAATACTACGTCATCGCAGCGGGACGATCAATCCCAATCCGGACACCAGCAACAGCAGCAAGATAATCTTGCGGAATTTTGCATCGTCAAGCTTGCCGTACAGTTTGAGCCCGACCCATGTGCCGCCCAGCATGCAAGGCAGGCCGAGCAAATACAGTTTCACCGTTTCGGCGGTGACCGCGCCGGCGACGCTCAACGATACCGTGGTGATCGCGATGGTCGCGAGCAGCACCGGCTGGAACACCGCGCGCTGGACGTCTTTCGGCCAGTCGCGCAGTTGGCACCAGACGACCACGATTATCCCGATCAGACCAGTCAAGCCGCCGAGCAGGCCGTTGAGAATTCCGACGGCGGCGTCGGCAACGACGCCGCCTCGCACCGGCTTAATCGCCGGCCGCGCCAGGCTGTAGACGCTGTAGAGCACAAGCAGCGCGCCTACCCCGGTGCGCAAGTAGCCCGGATTGATATAGGTGAGCAGCAACGTCCCGGCCGGCACGCCGATCACCCCGCCGACGATGAACGGCGCAGCAGTCCGCCATCTCAGCGAGTGCCTGAACGCCCAGACGCCGTAGCCTTGCGTCACAAAGCCGTAGCCGACGATCAGGATTGCGGTCTGGATCGGCGTCAGGATGTGCAGGTAGATGCCGGACACCACCAGGCCCATGGCGAAGCCGGCCAGCCCGCTCGTCAATCCGCCGAGAAATGTCGCTAAAAGATACAGTCCGAGAACCATGCCATCCATAAGTCGCTCCCAAGAAGAAGTGACCAGCGCTTGGATGGATGGCTGCCATCTCAAGGGGAGGCTGCTAAATCCCCTGTGACCGGAGTATATCACGGCTCGCCGCCCGTTCAATTCATCCCCGATGCCATCAACGAATTCCATTGCAATCGACAGGGTGCAGCAGCGCCGCCAGCGCCTCACCGGCATCGCTTTGATGTGCGGGGCGGTAGCGTTGTTCGCCTGCCTCGATACCACGGCGAAATACCTCAATACCCAGATGGACAGCATGGAGATCGCCTGGGCGCGCTACACCAGCGCCTTCGTGCTGACTTTGATCGTGTCCAATCCGTTCACGCATGCCGGCTTGCTGCGCACCAAGCGGCCGGCGCTGCAGATCACGCGTTCGGTCCTGCTGGTCGGCTCGACCACGCTGAACTTCCTGGCGCTGCGCTGGCTGCAGCTCGACGAGGCGCTGTCGATTGTCTTCACGTTTCCGTTCATCGTCGCCATCGCCTCGGGGCCGATGCTGGGCGAATGGCTCGGCTGGCGGCGCTGGACGGCCATCTGCGTCGGCTTCGGCGGCGTGCTGCTGATCACGCGGCCCGGCTTCGGCGGCATGCATCCGGCCGCGCTGTTGTCGCTGACGGCCACGATTTTTTACGGCTTCTATGCCGTGATCACGCGCATCGTCTCGCGCGTCGATTCCAACCAGACCTCGCTGTTCTACGCGAACTTCATCGGCGCGCTGGTGATGCTGCCGGTGATCCCGTTCGTGTGGAGCGCGCCGGAGAACTGGCTGATCGCGCTGATGCTGGTGGGCACGGGCGTGCTCGGCAGCGCCGGGCATTTTTTGCTGATCTCGGGCCACCGGCTGGCTCCCGCGGCGGTGCTCTCGCCCTTCATTTACACCCAGCTTATTTGGGTAGTGATCCTCGGATATCTGGTGTTCGATCATGTGCCCAACGGCTGGACCATGGCGGGGGCGGCCATCGTCATCGCCTCCGGCCTCTATCTGCTCTATCGGGAACGCAAGTTGGGCAAGACCACCACCAGCGAAGGGGTGGTGGAAGGACCGTTGGAATAGGAGAGTTGCGGGGCCTCGTTCATAGGCGCTAAGTTCCGCCCCGAATTCAGCTTTGAGGATCATTCATGGCGACAGCAAAGGACCGGGCGCCGGCCGGCTCGGGCTTGAACGACGATATCGGCGAGGATAAGCGCCTGGAACTGTACCGGACGCAGGTGACGATCCGCGACGCGGAGCAGCGCGCCTACGACCTGTTCCTGCAGAACCTGGTCAAGGGCACCAGCCATCTCTCGCTCGGGCAGGAGGCGGTGGCGGCGGGCTTTGCCGGCGCCATGAAGAAAGGCGATCTCTCCTTCTGCACCTATCGCGGCCACGCCCATACTTTGGCGCGCGGCGTCAGCGTCGAGAAGGTGCTGGGCGAACTGATGCAGCGCGACAACGGTCTGATGCGCGGCAAAGGCGGCTCGATGCATCTGACGTCGGTCGAACACGGCGTGATGGGCTCCTACGCCATCATCGGCGCGCATCTTCCGATAGCTTGCGGCGCCGCCTGGCGCGCGCAATACAAGGGCGCCAAGGACGTCTCGGTCTGCTTCTTCGGCGACGGCACCACAAATATCGGCGCCTTCCATGAGGCGCTCAATTTCGCCGCGGTCTGGAAGCTGCCGGTGGTCTTCGTCTGCGAGAACAATCTCTACATGGAATACACGCCGATCGCGGACGTGACGGCGGTCGAACACCCGGCGGCCGACCGCGCTTCGGCCTATGGGCTCGAACGGATCGTGATCGACGGCAACGATGCCGACGTGGTCTACCGCACTGCGCAGGTGGCTTACGACAAGGCGCGCGCGGGCAAAGGCCCCTCGCTGATCGAATGCATGACCTATCGCCACAGCGGCCATTCGCGCGCCGACCCGGCGAAGTATCGACCGGAGGGCGAGCTCGACCGCTGGAAGCTGCGCGATCCGATCAAGATTTACCGAGAGCGGCTGCTACAATTCGGCGTCAAAGAAAAAACGGTCGCCGATATCGATGCGCAGGTGCGCAAGGTGGTGGATGACGCGACCGAGGCTTGCAAAGCCGCGCCCAATCCGCCTCTCGATATCATAACCACCGACGTCTATGCCGATGGAGGCTGGGCATGGCGGAACTGACGTATCGAGATGCCGTGATACGGGGGATTGCGCAGGAAATGGCGCGCGATCCCGACGTCGTGTTCCTCGGCGAGGACGTGGCGAAAGCCGGCGGTGTGTTCAAGGCGACCGTGGGTCTGTTCGAGCAGTTCGGGCCCTTGCGCGTGCGCGACACTCCGATCTCCGAGCAGGCCATCATGGGCGCCGCCATGGGCGCGGCCATGACCGGCTTGAAGCCGATCGCCGAGATCATGTTCTCCGACTTTTTCGCGGTCTGTTTCGACTACATCGCCAACGAGTTTCCCAAGAGCCGCTACATGTCGAACGGCCAGGTCAAATGCCCGTTGGTGATACGCACCGGCAACGGCGCCGGCTCCCGTTTCGGCGCCCAGCACTCTCAAAGCGTCGAGAACTGGTGCATGATGATCCCGGGGCTGAAAGTCGTGGCGCCGTCCTCGCCGGTCGATGTTATCGGCCTGATGGCGGCGGCAGTGCGCGATCCCGATCCGGTTATTTTCTGTGAACACAAGTCGCTTTACGCGACCAAGGGCGAGGTGCCGGACGGCGAGATCGTGGACAAACTCGGCACCGCCAAGATCGTGCGCCCCGGCAAGGACGCCACTATTATCGCGCTGGCGCTGATGGTTCCGCGCGCGCTCGAAGCGGCCGAGAAACTCAAGGCGGAACACGGCATCGACGCGGAAGTTGTCGACGTACGCTCGCTGGTGCCGCTCGACACGCAGACCATTCTCGGCTCGGTCGCCAAGACGCACCGGCTGTTCACGGTCGAGGAAAATCCACGGCTGTGCGGCTGGGGCGCGGAGATTGTTTCCATTGTGGCGGACGAGGCCTTCTACAACCTCGACGGCGCGCCGGTGCGCATTACCACGCCGCATATTCCGCTGCCAGCCGCCGATATTCTGGAAGACGCCGTTCTGCCGACGCCGCAGCGGATCGTGGAGACGGTGAGGAAATCGCTCGGTAGTTAGTTTCGCAGGCGTGAGCGGAGCAGGTGGAGAGTTGCCATGTATGAAAATCTTCTCGCCAACGTCCCGACCGATCTGTGGATCGGCGGCAAATGGCGCAAATCGTCCGACGGTGCCCGTTTCGACGTGATCGATCCGGCGACCGAGCGCAAGATCGCCTCGGTCGCCAGCGCCTCGGTTGACGACGCCAAGGCCGCCATCGACGCGGCCGACGCCGCCTTCGAGGGCTGGGCCGGGCGCAAGCCGCGCGAGCGCGCCGAGATTCTGCGCAAAGCCTACGAACTGATCATGCGCGACGCCGAGCGCTTCGCCAAACTCATCACGCTGGAAAACGGCAAGGCGCTCAGCGATTCGCGCGGCGAAGTCGCTTATGCCGCCGAGTTCTTCCGTTGGTACGCCGAGGAAGCCGTGCGCAATATCGGCGAGGTGTCGCGCGCGCCGGCCTCCGGCGCCCGCATTCTCGCCCATCACAAGCCGGCCGGCATCGCCGTGCTGGTGACGCCGTGGAATTTCCCCGCCGCGATGGCGACCCGCAAGATCGGCCCGGCGCTCGCCGCCGGTTGCCCGGTGGTGCTCAAGCCCGCCTCCGATACGCCGCTCACCATGCTGGCGCTGATGCCGGCGCTGGAAGAGGCGGGCGTGCCCGCCGGCGTCGTCAACGTGGTGCCGTCACGCCGCTCGGGCGCTGTGGTCAGCGCCATGCTGCACGATCCTCGCGTGCGCGTGCTTTCGTTTACCGGCTCGACCGAAGTCGGCCGCAAGCTGCTGCACGAGGCGGCCGATCAGGTGCTCAAGCCGTCGATGGAGCTCGGCGGCAATGCGCCGTTTTTGGTGTTCGACGACGCCGACATCGACGCGGCGATCGAAGGCGCCATGATCGCGAAAATGCGGAACATGGGCGAGGCCTGCACGGCGGCCAACCGCTTTTACGTGCACGAAAAGGTGCACGACGAGTTTGCAAAAAAGCTGACCGCCAAGATGGGCTCGCTCAAGATGGGCAACGGCCTCGACGACGGCATCAACCTCGGGCCGCTGGTCAACAAAGACGGCCGCGACAAGGTGATCGAGCTGGTCGACGACGCGGTGAAAAAGGGCGCCAAGGTGCTGGTCGGCGGCAAGACGCCGGACGGGCCGGGATTCTTTTATCCGGCTACCGTGCTTACCAACGTGTCCGACGATTCCAAAATGCTGAACGAGGAAATCTTCGGGCCGGTGGCGTCGATCCAGACTTTCAAAAGCGAGGACGAGGTAATCAAGCGCGCCAACGACACCGAATACGGGCTGGTCGCTTATCTGTTCACCAAGGACCTCAGCCGCGGCTTGCGCGTCTCGGAGAAGCTCGATTTCGGCATGATCGGGCTCAACCGCGGCCTGGTGTCGGACCCGGCGGCGCCGTTTGGCGGCGTCAAGCAATCCGGCCTCGGCCGCGAAGGCGCCTCGGAAGGCATGAAGGAATTCATGGAGACGCAATACGTGTCGGTGACGTGGTAGAAGGCATCGAGCACTTCGGGAGAATCGCGTGGACGTGCTGATGCCGCAGCTCGGCGAGACCGTCGCCGAAGGCAAGATCGTGAAATGGTTCAAGGCGGCCGGCGACGCCGTGAAGCCGGGCGACAACCTGTTCGAGATCGAGACCGACAAGACCTCGATGGAAGTGCCGGCGACTTTCGGCGGCACGCTGACCGCGATTAATTTCCAGGTCGGCGACGTGGCGAAAGTCGGCGCCGTGGTGGCGGTGATTGCGGGGGCGGGGGAGGCGGCGAAGCCAGCGGTTGCCAGCGTGCCGGCTCCACTAGCTGAAAGGAGCCAGCCAAAAACTCCGCTCGCCCCCGCGAAAGCGGGGGGCCAGAGTCCGGCATTGCAAGCATCCCTGGGTCCCCGCTTGCGCGGGGACGAACGGGATGACGCTCGGGACTTCGCTTATCCGCATATGGATCCCTTCCACGAGGTGCGCACGCCTGAGCGCAATTTTGGGCCGGCTAAATTGTCGAGTGGGACATTCACCACGCCGCTGGCGCGGCGGCTCGCCGGCGAGCGCGGCATCGATCTTGCGCGCGTGACCGGTTCCGGGCCGCACGGCCGCATTGTTGCGAGCGACGTCGAGAAAGCGGCCCCCGCCGGTGCGGCGATGGCGACCGGTGCCAGCGCCGCGCAGGTCAAGGCGCTGTACGCGGGCACGATTTACGAGGAAGTGCCGCTCGACAGTATGCGCGCCACCATCGCCAAGCGGCTGGTGGAGGCGAAGCAGACCATCCCGCATTTCTATCTGACCGCCGATATGGACGCCGGCCGGCTGATCGCCATGCGCGAGGAGGCGAACGCTGCCGCGCCGCTGCAGGACGGGCAGCCGACATTCAAGCTTTCGCTCAACGACTTCATCATTAAAGCCTGGGCGGCGGCGCTGCAGCGCATTCCCGCCGCCAATGCGGTGTGGGCGGGCGACCGCATCTTGCGCTTTGCGCATTCCGACATCGGCATCGCGGTGGCGCTCGACGGCGGGCTGATCACGCCGGTAATCCGCAACGCCGAGCAGAAGTCGCTTACCGCGATCTCGGCGGAAATGCGCGATCTCGCCGCGCGCGCGCGCGGCAAGAAACTCAAGCCGAATGAATACCAGGGCGGTTCAAGCGCGATTTCGAATTTGGGCATGTACGGCGTGCGCGAATTCGCGGCCATTATCAATCCGCCGCACTCGACCATCCTGGCGGTGGGCGCGACGCGTCGCGCGCCGGTCGAAACCGAAGACGGGGCTATGAAATTCATCAGCCAACTAACGGTTACGTTGTCCTGCGATCATCGCGTGGTGGACGGCGCGCTTGGCGCCGAGCTGCTCGCCGCGTTCAAGATGTTCGTTGAAAAGCCGGTCACCGCTTTGGTCTAGTCGGGGGCGAAATCATGGGCAGGAAATGCGTTATCTCGGCCGTCGTCATGTTCATCATGGCGTGGGGCCTGAGCTTCGTCGTGCATGGGCTGCTGTTGGGCGGCGATTATTCGGTCACCCCGGGCATGCGGCCGCCGGCCGAAGCGCAGAAGATCATCGGCTGGCTGATCCTGGCGCAGGCGCTTTTTGGCATCGCCTTTGCTTGGGTCTACTTGCAAGGCAAGGAGGACAAACCCTGGCTGGCGCAAGGCGTGCGCTTCGGCATCGCCGTTGCATTCTTGACCGTCATCCCGACTTATCTGATCTATCATGTGGTCACGCCGGTGCCGATGGTGCTTGCACTCAAACAGATCGGCTTCGACACAATACGGGTCGTGCTGATGGGCGTAGTGCTGGCCTGGATCAATCGTTGAGGAGTTGAAATTATGGCTGGCGAAAAGCCGGACGTCCTGCTGATCGGCCAGAAGAAGCCGGTCATGGTCAAGGGCCTCGAACCGAGCGTCACGCTGCATTATCTGGTCGACGCCAAGGACCCTGACGCGTTCCTTAAGTCGATCGCCGACAAGGTACGCGCCATTGCCATCGCCTATACCTCCAACAAAATCGACGCCGCCTTCATGCAGAAATTGCCCATGCTCGAGCAGATTTCGAGCTTCGGCGTCGGCTACGACCACATCGACGCCAAGTGGGCCGGCGAGCACGGCATTATCGTCACCAACACGCCGGAAGTTCTCAACGAAGAAGTCGCCGACACCGCGCTCGGGCTTCTGCTCTGCACGGTGCGCGAATTTCCCAAGGCCGAGCGCTTTCTGCGTGCCGGCAAATGGCCGCAAGCGCAATATCCGCTGACCAAGGCAACGCTGCGCAACCGCACCGTCGGCATGGTCGGCATGGGCCGCATCGGCAAGGCGATCGCGCGGCGGCTGGAGGCCTTCGGCGTGCCGGTGGTCTATCACAGCCGCAATCCGCAGAAGGGCGTGAGCTACAAGCACTATCCGAAGCTCCTCGACATGGCGCGCGACGTCGACACGCTGATGGTGATCGTGCCCGGGGGAGCTGCGACCGCCAACATGATCAATGCCGAAGTGCTCACGGCGCTGGGACCGAAGGGCATCCTCATCAACATGGCGCGCGGCTCGGTGGTGGACGAGCCGGCGCTGATCGCGGCGCTCAAGGATCGCACCATCTATTCCGCCGGCCTCGACGTGTTCGCCAAGGAACCGCAGGTGCCGTCGGCGCTCGTCGAAATGGACCATGTCGTGCTGTTCCCGCATCTCGGTTCTTCGACCGAGGTGACGCGGGCGGCCATGGACCAACTCGTGGCCGACAACATTCTCGCCTGGGCCGCCGGCAAGCCGCCGCTCACCCCGGTGCCGGAAACGCCGTTCAAAACTTCGTGAGTTGCACGCGTGAATTCCGCGCCGCCGATCCTGTGCTATAGCTCGGTCATGGCCCGTTTCGCATTCATCGGATTGACTTGGCTGTGCCTGACCGGCGCCGCGCTGGCGCAAACGCCGGCCACGCCACCCGCGACCCTTGGCGAGTCCGCCAAGGCGGTGGTCGGCACCTGGGAATTCTCTAACGCCGATCGCGACAAGATTTGCACCGTGACGTTGAAAGCCGATCCCGCGCCGGTCGGCTTCAAGATCGAGTTCGACGGCAACTGCGGCAACCTGTTTCCGCTGGTGAACGACGTCGTCGGCTGGGACTATCCGGAAAACGATTTGCTGCACCTGCTCGATGCGCATGGCAAATCGCTGGTGGAATTCAGCGAGGTGGAAGACGGCATCTACGAGGCGCCGACGCCCGGCGTCGGCGTGTTGTTCCTGCAGAATGCCGCCGCCGCCGCGCCTGCGTCGAAGCCGCCGGAACAAGTGGCCGGCGATTGGGCGATCGTGCGCGGCAGCGGCAAGCCCTTGTGCGTGCTGACTTTGGCGGCGACCGCCGCGCAGGATGGGCTGGCGCTGACCGTCAAGCCGGGCTGCGATCCGGCCATCGCGCGCTTAAACCTGACGCTGTGGCGTATCGATCGCGACGAACTGATGCTGGTTCCGGCGCGCGGCAATCCGTGGCGCTTCGAGGAGGTCGACGGCAAGACCTGGCGGCGCGTGCCGGAGAGTAACGTGCCGATATTGCTGGTGCGGCAGTAATCGGAATGGGCGCGCATTTCCAATCGATTGTAATGATCATATTACCGATTGATCCAAATCATAGCGTATCGCGGTAGAGCCGTTAGACATTTGCCAAATTGCTCGGGTTCAATAAACATTCCATTGGGAGCGCTCTCATGACTGCAGTTCCCGCGCCGACGGATTTCCAAACTGAAGCGAAGCCTGTTGCCAAGGCGGCGTCGCGGTTTGTTCCGACAGCCGGCGGGGTGGCTCCGAATGGAGAGATCGACGGGCGCGATTCCTACGCGGTGACCGCCGTCGCCGAGATCATCGACCGCTCGCTGCACGCCACGATCGCGCGTTTTACGTTAGGGCTATCGCCGGCGGCGCTCGCCAAGGCCTATTTCGATTGGGCGACGCATCTTGCCGTGTCGCCCGGCAAGCGGCTGCAGCTCGTCGACAAGGCGGCGAGAAAATCGGTCCGTTTCGCCAATTATGCGTTCCGGTCCGCGTCGCAGGGCGGCATCGCGCCGTACTGCATCGAACCGTTACCGCAAGACCGGCGCTTCGACAGCGCGGAATGGCAAAAGCCGCCGTACAATTTCATGGCGCAGGCCTTCCTGCTGCAGCAGCAATGGTGGCACAACGCCACCACCGGCATTCGCGGCGTCACCAAGCATCACGAGAAGATGGTGGAGTTCGTCTCGCGCCAGATCCTCGACATGGTCTCGCCGTCGAATTTTCTGGCGACCAACCCGGAAGTGCTTCGGCAAACCGTCAGCAAAGGCGGCATGAACCTAGTGAGCGGCTTGCGTAACCTGATGGAAGATTGGGAGCGCACCAGTAGCGGCAAGAAGCCGGCCGGCACCGAGAAATTCGTGGTCGGGCGCGATGTGGCGGCGACCGCCGGCAATGTCGTTTACCGCAATCGATTGATCGAGCTGATCCAATACGCGCCGGCGAGCGGCAAGGTGCGGCCCGAGCCGGTGGTCATTGTTCCGGCGTGGATCATGAAATATTATATCCTCGATCTTTCGCCACAGAATTCGCTGGTGAAGTACCTGACCGAGCAGGGATTCACGGTGTTCATGATTTCGTGGAAGAACCCGAGCCCGGATGACCGCGATCTCGGCCTCGACGACTATCGCAGGCTTGGGGTCATGGCGGCGCTCGACGCGGTCGGCGCGATCGTGCCGGACCAGAAAGTCCATGCCGTTGGCTATTGCCTCGGCGGTACGTTGCTGTCGATCGCCGCCGCGGCGATGGCGCGCGACGGTGACGACCGGCTGAAGTCGCTCACGCTCTTGGCGGCGCAGACTGACTTCACCGAGGCCGGCGAACTGATGCTGTTCATCAACGAAAGCCAGGTGGCTTTCCTCGAAGACATGATGTGGGAGCAGGGCTTCCTCGATTCCGCGCAGATGTCGGGCGCCTTCGGAATGTTGCGCTCCAGCGACTTGATCTGGTCGCGAATGGTGCGCGACTATCTGATGGGCGAGCGCGCGCCGATGATCGACCTCATGGCATGGAACGCGGACGCCACCCGCTTGCCCTATCGCATGCATTCGGAATACCTGCGGCGGCTGTTCCTCAACAACGATTTGGCCGAGGGGCGCTATTTTGTCGGCGAGAAACCGATCGCCCTCACGGATATTCGCGCCCCGATCTTCACCGTCGGCACCGTGCGCGATCACGTGGCGCCGTGGCGCTCGACCTACAAAATCAATTTTATGACCGACACCGAGGTGACCTATCTGCTCACGACCGGCGGCCATAACGCCGGCATCGTGTCCGAACCCGGCCACGACCACCGCGGCTTCCAGGTGATGACCAGGAAAGAGAACGACCGCTACGTCGATCCGGAAGCCTTCTTGAAGCAAGCGCCGCAAAAGGACGGTTCCTGGTGGCCGGAATGGACCGCCTGGCTCGATGCGCGGTCGAGCGAACCGGTCGATCCGCCCGCCACGGGCGGAGCGGATCATGTATCGCTTGGCGATGCGCCTGGGACCTATGTGCTGCAGCAGTGAGGCCAAGGCGAGGTTTCTGGGCCAACTTCGAAGCTTTTGAATTTCAATACGAATATGCGATTTGGCGGGCGCGATTGACCTAGAACAACGCGCGCATCTCATTTTTGTGACAGATTTTTCAAATGTACGAGCCATCGGGACCGCAAAATTCGCGTCTCGCATTTATGTGGCCGGCATTTGCCGCAGCCTCGGCCAGTGAATTTGCCGCGTTGCTGGCCAAACATTTTATCAGCCTCGGAATGAGCGCAGGAGATAGTCCCGCGCCAGACGAGCCGATCTGGGCCACACCGAACACGATCGCGCTCGAATTGAACTCCGTGCGGCTGCGCGACTTCAGCATCGCCAAGAACGGCATCGCTACTTTGTTGTGTGCACCTTTTGCGCTACATGGCGCGGCGGTCGTCGATCTGGCGCCCGATCACAGCCTGGTCGTGGCGTTGCGCAACGCCGGCCTGCGGCAGTTGTTCGTGGCCGATTGGCGTTCGGCGACCGTGGAGATGCGCTATTTAGGCATCGACGATTATCTCGCCACGCTCAACGTGCTGGTCGACCGGCTCGGCGGCATCGTCGATCTGATCGGGCTTTGTCAGGGCGGCTGGCTGTCACTTCTCTATGCCGCGCGTTTTCCCGCTAAGGTGCGCAAATTGGTGTTGGCCGGCGCGCCGATCGATATCGCCGCCGGGCGCTCCGCGCTGTCCGCGCTCGCCGAGGCCAGTCCTTTGGCGCTGTTTCACGAATTGGTGAAGCTGGGCGATGGCCGTGTCCTTGGCCGCAAAATACAGAAATTCTGGGGCCAGGAGACGCTCAGCGCGCAGGAGATTCATCAGTTGCTACAGACCCCGCAGTCGATCGACTCGCCTGCCTTCGCCGTGCTGGAAGCGACATTCCGGCAGTGGCACGCGTGGACCGTCGATCTACCCGGAACTTATTATCTCGAAGTGATCGAGAAACTGTACAAACGCAACGAGATCGCGGCCGGTCAATTCATCGCTCTAGGCGAGCCAATCGACTTGGCGAGGATGCGCACCCCAATTTACCTGCTGGCGGCGCGCGACGACGAACTGGTCGCGCCCTCGCAATTATTCGAGACCGAGAATTTAATCGGTACGCCGCCGCGCGCCGTTCGCAAGGCCCTGGCGCCATGCAATCACGGCGCCTTGTTCATGAGGCGAACGATCCTCGCCGACTACTGGCCGCGGATCGCGCGCTGGGTGATCGAGGCCGACACGCAGAATCTCGCGCCGGCCGCGTGAGGCGCTAAATCAACCGCAGCCCCTTGAAGCTCGCGTGGCCTTCCTTGCCAACGATGATGTGGTCGTGCACGGAAATGCCGAGCGGCTTGGCGACGTCGACGATCGCCTGCGTCATCTGGATGTCCGCGCGGCTCGGCGTCGGATCGCCGCTCGGATGATTGTGCACCAGGATCAGCGCGGTGGCGGAAAGTTCGAGCGCGCGCTTGACCACCTCGCGCGGATATACGGGCGTGTGATCGACGGTGCCGGTCTGCTGCAATTCGTCGGCGATCAGCTGGTTGCGCTTGTCGAGGAACAGCACGCGGAACTGCTCCTTGTCGGCAAAGGCTTGCGCCATCCGGCAATAGTCGAGCACGCTCGACCATGACGATAGAACGGGCCGCTTTTTCACTTCCCCGCGCGCCAGCCGGCTCGCCGCCGCGTGCACGATCTTCAATTCGGTGATGGCGGCTTCACCCAGGCCCTTGACCTCGCCGAGCCGGGCCTGTGGCGCTGACACCACCTCGGCAAAGGAGCCGAATTTGGCGATCAGTTCCTTGGCCAGCGGTTTGACGTCGCGTTGCGGGATGGCGCGAAACAGCACCAGTTCGAGCAGCTCGTAGTCGCTCACCGCCTCAGGTCCGGCCTCTCGGAAGCGCGAGCGCAGCCGTTCGCGGTGGCCGTGATAATGCGGAGAGGCCTCGGAAAGGCCGCTCTTGTGTTCGTCGCCGCTGCCTTTTGCCGCCATGAAACTTGCGCCCATGCCCTAGCCGGCATGATTGTAGTTCAGTCGCGCGCAATCCACGAGGGAAGCTTTCCGCCCCCCGTATAAATTGCGCGTTAGTGCCGGTAGGGCGGCTTGTGCAGTTCGGCCGGGGAAAAGGTGAACACCTCGACGCCTTTGTCGGTGACGCCGACGGTGTGCTCGAACTGGGCCGAGAGCGAGCGGTCGCGCGTCACCGCGGTCCAGCCGTCGGACAGCACCTTCACGTGCGGGCGGCCGATATTGATCATCGGCTCAACGGTGAAGAACATGCCGGGCTTGAGCACGATGCCTTCGCCGGTGCGCCCGACGTGCACGATGTTGGGCTCGTCGTGGAACAGGCGGCCGAGGCCGTGGCCGCAGAAGTCGCGCACCACGCTCATGTGCTGGGCTTCCACATAGGTCTGGATCGCGGCGCCGATGTCGCCCGTGGTCGAGCCCGGGCGGATGGTGGCGATGCCGCGCATCATGGCCTCGTGCGTCACTTCGATCAGCCGTTCGGCGCGGCGCGGGATCTCGCCGATGGCGTACATGCGGCTGCTATCGCCGTGCCAGCCGTCGAGGATCAGCGTCACGTCGATATTGACGATGTCGCCCTCTTTCAGCGGCTTGTCGCCGGGAATGCCGTGACAGACCACGTGATTGAGCGAGGTGCAGGTCGACTTCTTGTAGCCGCGATACATCAGCGTGGCCGGCAGCGCGCCGTGAGCCATCGCATAGTCGAATACCAACTTATCGATTTTTTCGGTCGGCGCGCCCGGCACAACATGCTCGGTCAGCATGTCGAGACAGCGCGCGACCAGTTGCCCGGCCTTGCGCATGCCCTCGAAGGCGGCGGGGCCGTGGATCTTGATCTGGCCGGTCTTGCGGAGAGGGGCGACGGCGGCGTCGACGTAGGTCATGGCCCATAATGTAAGGCTTGGCGCGCGCGGCGCAAGCGCGGGCTTTTATGAGGACTAGGCGATTTTGCCGCCCAGTTCGTCCTCGATATGGGCGCGGATTATATCGTCGAATGTCGCCTCGACCTTGAAGCCGAGCGCCAGCGCCCGCTGCGGTTCGAACCGGCTTGGCCAGCCGGCGACGATGCGTTCGATTAGTTCGTCCGGCGCGCGCTTGATGCGACCGGCGACCTTGTCGCCGGCGATGCGGCGCAAGGCGGCGATCTGCTCGCCGACCGTGCAGCACACACCCGGCATTGTCAGGTTGATGCGACTACCCAGTTGCGCGCGCGTCAGGCCGGCGGCGTGGATGAGGAATCCGACCGCCGAGCGCGGGCTGGCGTGCCAATGCAGCACGCTGTCGGCGACCGGCAGGATCGCCTCCTGACCGGCCAGCGGCTCGCGGATGATGCCGGAGAAGAAACCGGAGGCCGCCTTGTTCGGTTTGCCCGGCCGCACCACGATCGACGGCAGGCGGATGCCGACGCCTTCCAGAACACCGCGCCTCGTATAATCGGCAAGCAATAATTCGCTGATTGCCTTCTGCGTGCCGTAGGAGGTGAGCGGCGTGAGATGGAAGTCGTCGGGGATCGCTGGCGGGAACGGCGCGCCGAACACCGCGATCGACGAGGTGAACACCAGCTTCGGCCTATAGCCGCCGCCGACGGCGCGGATCGCTTCGAGCAGCGCGCGCGTGCCGTCGAGATTGACGCGGTAGCCCTTCTCGAAATCGGTTTCCGCCTCGCCCGACACCACGCCGGCAAGGTGAAAGATCACCTCCGGCCGCTCCGCGACCGCTTTTTCCGCGGCACCCGGCGCGGCGAGATCGGCGGCGCGGGTTTTCACATGATCGGAATAGCCCGCGGGCCGCGCCGGCGCGACGATGTCGATCAATGTCAGTTTTTCGATGCCGCGGCCGCCGAGCGCACGGTCGATCACAAGCCGTTCGGTCAGCTTGCGGCCGATCATGCCCGCCGCGCCGGTGATCAGGATGTGCATTTAGGTCCTCTTTGATTGCGCGTGATCTTATCCGAAAACCGGTTCCCACTTTTGGGGATCATGCGCTCGTTTTTTCTTTGTCCGCCGGCTCGAAACGGTCGATCCGGCGCAGATCTGGGAACAATAGCATCCAGATGCCGGCGATCAGCAACGAGCCGAACCCGCCGATCAGCACCGAGGCCACCGCGCCCAGCCAGGCGGCGACCGCGCCGGATTCGAATTCGCCCAGCGTATTCGACGAGCCGACGAAGAGGTAGTTGATCGCGCTTACCCGGCCGCGCATGGCATCGGGCGTCTCGATCTGCACCAGCGAAAAGCGGATCACGATGCTCAGGGCATCGGCCGCGCCGAGCATGGCGAGCGCCAACAGCGAGAGCGGAAACCAGGTCGACAATCCGAATACGACGGTGGTCACGCCGTAGATCGCCACCACGGCGAACATCTTGGGACCGATGGAGCGCTCGACCGGATAGCGCGAAAGCAGCACGGCCGTGATCAGCGCGCCGGCCGCCGGCGCCGACCGCAGCAGGCCGAGCCCGATCGGGCCCGCCGCCAATATATCGCGCGCGAATATCGGCAGCAGCGCGGTCACCCCGCCGAGCAGAACCACGAACAGGTCGAGCGTGATCACACCGAGCAGCCGCCGCCGCGTGGCGATGAATTCGAACCCGGCCAAAACCGATGCGAGGGTTGGCGGTTCGCGGCTTGCGGCCGGTCCCTTGGCGACGATGAAACTGACCAAGGTGATGGAGGTGCAAAACAGCAGCGTGCAGAGCGCGACGACCGCGACAGGACTTACCGCATAGAGCAGCCCACCCAGCGCCGGCCCGCTGACCAGGGCCACCTGGTTGGCGGAGGTCCAGCCGCCGACGGCGCGGGTGACCAGCGGCGCCGGCACCAGCGCCGGCACCAGCGCGCTGCCGGTCGGCACCTCGAAGGCGCGCGCGCAGCCGATCAGGAATACGACGCCGAACAAGAGTTGCGGGGTGACCGCGTGCGCGCCCAGCGCCGTGGTGATCGACAGCGCGGCCAGCGCATAGGCCGCTTGCGCTACCCGGATAATGAGGCGGCGGTCGTAGCGGTCGGCTACGTGTCCGATCAGCAGCGTCAAGATCACCGCCGGCACGAATTGGATCAATCCGATCAGGCCGAGATCGAACGCGCTGTTGGTCAGCTGGTAGAGCTGCCAGCCGATCACCAGCGCCATCATCTGATAGCCGGCCGTCGTGCACACGCGCGCCAGCCAGAACAGAACGAAGGGCCGCTGCTGGAGCAGTCCGGGCGTGGACGTCGCGGGCGCCGTCATTCGATATTTCCGTTCAGCACGTTCAGGCTGACCTTCTGCTTGCCGTCCGCGGTGAAATTGTCCGGCGCCAGCCAGCGCTCGAAATTGGCTTTGCGTGGCGGCCATTCACCGTCGAGCATCGAGAACCATGCGGTGTCGCGATTGCGCCCCTTGGCGATCACCAGTTGCCGGTGCACGCCTTCGAAAGTAAAGCCGAGACGCCGGGCGGCACGGCGCGAGCCATCGTGCAGCGCGTTGCATTTCCATTCATAGCGTCGATAGCCGAGCGTCTCGAACACATAGCGCGCGAGCAAATACTGCGCTTCGGTAGCCAGCGGCGTCCGTTGGAGATCGGGCGAATAGACCACATGACCGACTTCGATCACACGCATGGCCGGTTCAATGCGCATCAACGCAAAGAAACCAAGGATGTGGCCTGCCGTGTCGAGGATTGCGTAAGGGTAAGGGTCGTTTCCGCTCGCAAAGCCGGCCATCCATTCAGAAAACTCCACGGGGCCGGAGAAGGGGCCATACCGCGACATGTAGGTCCAAATGTCGTCGTGGTCCTTGACGCGCGGCCATAGCGCCGCCGCATGGCCGGCATTGAGCTTTTCGAGGCAGCCGTAGCAGCCGGTCAGCGTCACCGGGCCGGGACGCTCGGCGGGCCGGTCGTCGACCGGCGCGCCGATGGGCTGGCCGGTTTTTGGATGCAGGTGCTCGCTCACGGCTTCGGCCGCCGCGCCAAATCCTCGTGGAAGAATTTATTGAGCTCGGCGTTGGAGATCACGCCGGCAAAACTTTCAAACTTGCCGTCCTTGGCGATCTCGGTCGCCGCTTTGATGAATGCGTTCATGGCGACGCGCGCCAGCGTGCCGCCGACGCTGATGCGGCGTACGCCCATGTCGGCGAGGTCTTTCACAGTAAAGCCGAACGCGCCGCTGTTGAGAAAATTGATCGGCTTGGGCGCGACCGCCTTGACGGTCGCCGTGATCTGTTCGCGGGTCTTGATGCCGGGCGAATAGAGGCAATCGGCGCCGGCGTCGGCAAAGGCCTTCAACCGGCGGAGCGTCTCATCCATGTCCGGCCGGCCGCGGATGAAGCCTTCGGTGCGGGCGGTGAACACCACGTCGCCGCCGGCTTTGTTGATCGCCGCGCGCGCGGCCTTCACGCGCGCCAGTGCGACGTCGAAATCGTAGAGCGGCCGGGCCGGATCGCCGGTCGAATCCTCGATCGACAGACCGGCGACGCCGGTCGCGACGCAGCGCGTCACGTTCTCGGCCAGAAGGCCTAGGTCGCCGGCAAAGCCGTCTTCGAAATCGGCGTTGATCGGCACGTCGGTGGCCGCAGCGATCTCGGCAAAATGCGCGAGGACTTGGTCGCACGATTGCGCTTCGTCGGCGTAGCCTTGCGAATGGGCGAAGCCTGAGCTGGTGGTCGCCAGCGCCTTGAAGCCCAGCCCCTGCAGGTAACGGGCGCTGCCGACGTTCCATGGATTGGGGATGACGAAGCAGCCGGACCCATGCAGGCGGCGGAAGACCTTGCGTTTCTCGGTTGTCGATGGGTTGGCCATGGAATTGCCCCGGAATAGAAACGGGCGCGACCGTGCCACGTTTGCGCGCACGAGGACAATGCCATTCCATGATGCACTGATGAGCGCCATTCATGCGGGTTAGTCCTCGGCCTGCTTGCGTCGCATGAGGGGCGTTTAACCCCTCTCGGCCGGGAATATTCCGACACTGACTTGTGATTGAAATCTTGCGCTTGCGCCCTTGTTTCGCCCGGTAGCGGGGTTAGTGCAGTTGTCTACGACGCGATGAAAGGATGCTCCCATGGCATCGTTTGCGCTCAAGCTGATGACGGCCGCTGTCGGTGTCGCTTTGGTTCTTGCCGCTGCCGCGCCAGCGGACGCGGCCAAGGCGCGCAAGCACAAGAAGCATCTGGCGGCCCCTGCCACCACCGTCACCGCAAAATCCGGTTACCGCGGGCTGAACTTGTTCCCGGCGGGGCCCATCTACAATAGCGGCGACTATCTCGGCGACGATCCCGACCCGTTCATCCGCTCGCAGATCCTGCGGGACCTGGGCGCCCACTACGGCGGCGAACCCTGACCATCGGTCATGATTTGATTTTCCCCGTCCAATCGGGTGAACTGCGCGCAAAATAGGGCTCGCGCAGCCACTGCCGGGGAGTGACGCCATGCTGAAAACGATCGCGGCTTTCGACCGCATCGGCGAAGAAAATGCCTTCGCGGTGCTCGCCCGCGCCAACGCCCTGATCGCGCAGGGCCGCGATGTCGTCAATCTCGGCATCGGCCAGCCCGATTTCCGCACGCCCGATTTCATCGTCGAAGCGGCGGTCAAGGCGCTGCGCGAGGGCCATCACGGCTACACGCCGGCAAACGGCATTCCGCCGCTGCGCGAGGCGGTCGCCGCCGACCTGCACAAGCGGTTCGGCGTCGAAGTCTCGCCCGACTCAGTGATGATCATGCCCGGCGGCAAGCCGACAATGTTCATGTCGATCCTGATGTTCGGCGAGCCGGGCACCGAGGTCATGTATCCCGATCCGGGATTTCCGATCTACCGCTCGATGATCGAGTTCACCGGCGCCAAGCCCGTGCCGGTGCCGATCCGCGAGGAGAACGGCTTCGCCTTCTCGGCGGAAGAGACCCTCAAGCTGATCACGCCGAAGACGCGGCTGTTGATTCTCAATTCGCCGGCCAATCCGACCGGCGGCGTCACCGGCAGGGCGGAAGTCGACAAGCTCGTCGCCGGCCTCGAGAAGTGGCCGGACGTCTGCGTCATGTCGGACGAAATCTACGACCACATGGTCTATGACGGTGAGACCCATGTCTGCCTGCTCACTTATCCGTCGATCCGCGACCGGCTGATCCTGCTCAATGGCTGGTCGAAGACCTACGCCATGACCGGCTGGCGGCTCGGCTATGCGGTGTGGCCGGGCAAGCTCTACGACTACGCGCGCAAGCTCGCGGTCAACCTGCACAGTTGCGTCAACGCCTCGGCGCAATATGCCGGCCTCGCCGCGCTCAAAGGCCCGCAGGATGAAGTCTGGAAGATGGTCGCCGAATTCGACAAACGTCGTAAAGTCGTGGTCGATGGCCTGAACAAATTGCCCGGCGTGTCCTGCGCGACGCCCAAGGGCGCGTTCTACGCTTTCCCCAACATCAAGCGCACCGGCTGGAAAGCGAAGGCGCTAGCCTCCTCGCTTTTGGAAGACGCCGGCGTCGCCATCATCGGCGGGCCCGACTTCGGCATCCTCGGCGAGGGCTATATCCGCGTTTCCTACGCCAACTCGACCGAGAACATTCTGAAGGCGCTCGCCCGCATGGGCGAATTTTTGTCGAGCCGCAAGGCGGCCTAGTCAATCCTCCAATCCCGCCCGTCTCGCGGCCACCTTGGCTATCGCGGCCCAATCCTTGTTGGCATCGCCGTGGGCGATGGCGTCGATAAAACTGTCGCGCAGCACGCTGGCAAAGGGCAGCGGCACATTGGCTTTCTCACCGGCCGCGAGCGCTAGGCGGACGTCTTTCATGCCGAGGGTGAGATCGAAGCCGGGCGGTTCATAACGGCCGCTCGCGATCGAGTCGGCATAGCCGCGATAGACGGGCACGTCGAACAACGCGGTGTTGACGATGTCGAGGAACTCTTTTGCCGGCATCTTGTAACCGCGCACCAGCGCGGCCGCTTCCGCCATGGCCTCGATGGCGGAGGCGACCATCAGGTTACCGGCGATCTTGGCGACATTGGCGTTGACCGGCTCGTCGCCCACGCGGGTCGAGCGCTGGCCGACCGCATCGAGCAGCGGCTGCACGCGGTCGATTGCTTTGGGATCGCCGGCGACGGCGATGGAAAGCTTCGCCGCCGCTGCCATATCGGGTCGGCCCCAGACAGTCGCCGCCACGTAGGGCACGCCGCGCTGGCGATGCAGCGCGGTGAGCTCCATTGAGCAAGCGACCGAGGCGGTGGCCATGTTGACGTGAATGGTCGGGCTGCCGCCCGCCGGCAGCACGTTGCCATCGACGAACACGGCGCGCATGGCGTCGTCATTCGGCAGCATCGAGATCACCGCGTCGCCCTTGAAGGCTTCCTGCGCGCTGGCGGCGACCGTGGCACCCTCTTTTTCCAACGCGCGCAGCCGTTCTTTCACCGTGTCAAAAACAAGGAGCTTGTGGCCGGCCTTGAGCAGGTTGTGCGCCATCGCGCTGCCCATGCGGCCGACTCCGATCACCCCGACTTGCATACATGGCCTCCCATCAAAGTCCGCTCCGCGACACCCTCGACTTGGCCGGGCATCCGCGCAAGACTGTTCGCGAACCATAGAACACGGCCTGCAAGCGAGGAATACGTCCATGTTGGACACGATGCCGAGAGACCGAGGATTGTCGGAAGAACAGCGGATGATGCGGCAGAGCTGCCGCGACTTCATCGACGACGTGGTGCTGCCCTACATCAAGCAGAACTGGCAGAAGGAATGGTCGATGGTGCCGGAGGAGCGGCTGCCGCTCTCGATCCTGGAAGGCGCCGAAAAGATCGGCATCCGCACGCTCGGCGTGCCGGAAGAATACGGCGGCGTCGAACTCGAGAAGGGCACCGAGGTGCGCACCTTCGCGCTGGTCGCCGAGGAAATCGCGCGCGGCGATTCAGGTCTTGCCGACAAACTGGTGCAGAACTGGAAAGTCTCCGTGCTGCTGCGGCAGTTCGCGCCCAAGCATTTGCAGGAGAAATGGTTCAAGCGCCTGGTCGCCGAGCCCGCGTTCCTGATGGCGCACTGCCTGACCGAACCGCGCGGCGCCTCCGACCGCTGGCTGCCCTACAACGTGCCGGAAGCGGCGATGCAGACCAAGGCCGTGAAAACCAATGGCGGCTGGGTGATCAACGGCCGCAAGCAGTTCATCTCCAACGGCTACGACGCCACGCTCTACGTGGTCTACGCCAACAGCAATCCGAAGGTCGGCATGTTGCAGGGCACCTCGTCGTTCCTGGTGCCGCGCGAGACCAAGGGCTTTTCGGTGGCGCGCTGCAACGAGACGCTCGGCTGCCGCTTCATGAACAACGGCGAGATGGTGTTCGAGGACATGTTCGTGCCGGACGATCATCTGCTGGTGCAGGATTCGGCGATGGGTTCGGCCGGCGTCTATTTCCGGCCCGGCAAGATCATCCAGGCCGCCAAGAACCTCGGCGTCGGCGTGCGCGCCTTTGAGGCGACCGCAGAGTACGTGCAGAACTACGTGCAGGGCGGCCGCATCCTGATCAAGCATCAGGCGGTTGCGCTGCGGCTCGCCGAGATGGCGACCAAGATCGAGGCGGTGCGCGCGCTCACCGAGCGCGCGGCGCAGGCGGTCGACGACAATGCGCCAGAGGCGGAGACCCTGGTCAACATGGCCAAGATGTTTGCGTCCGAAGAGATCATGAAAGTCGCCCAGCACGCGGTCGAACTGCACGGCGGCAACGGCATCATGCTCGACTTCGGCATCGAGAAGGTGCTGCGCGACGCCGTGATCTTCATGCACATGGACGCGACGGTGGACATCTCCAAGTTCAAGATCGTCAAGAGCATGTTCCCGCAGACCGCGGGCAAATACGCCGGGCCGGAAAATTAAACCCCGCTCATTCCCGCGGAAGCGGGAATCCAGTTCTTTGGCGGCGAGTTTTTGGCAAAGACTGGGTCCCCGCTTCCGCGGGGACGAGCGGATATTTGGAGCGCGTTACCTCACCACAAATCGGAACCCGATCACCACGATCACCAGCCCGACCAATTGCGCGATGCTCGGCACGATGCCGAGCGCGAGATAGCCGATGATCATCGAGAAACCCGGCACCAGCGCCGGGAAAGTCGCCGCGCGGCCGGCGCCGAGCACGATCACCGCGCGCGCGAACAGAAAGATCGGCAGCATGCCGGCGAGAACGCCTTGCACCACGACCTGTAGCAGGTTCTCGTACCAGCCCATTTGCAGCAGGCCGGCATAACCGACGATCAACGCGTGCAACGGCGCGAACACCACGACCGACAATGCGCCGACGGCCGCCACCGCGCGCGTTCCCGACACGCGCCAATGGCGCAGCAGGATGCCGAAGGTCGCCCAGAACAGACCGGCGGTGGCGAACAGCAGATCGCCGCCGACGCCGTGGCTGCCGATGGTGGCGAGCGATTCCGCGCCGAACACCATAAGGCCCACGATGATGATGGCGCCGCCGAGGATGCGCTGCCCGGTCGGCCGCTCGCCCAGCACCAGCGTGGCGAGGATCAGGCCCGACAGCGCCGCGCAGGCCGGCTGGATGGTGGTGCCGTGGCCGAGCGGCACCAGGATGAAGCCGGTATAGGCGATGATCGCCTGCGGCGGCCCCGAGAGCACGCTCATCGCCAGCCCGCGGCCCCAGCCGATGCCGCCGAGGTCGGCGATACCGTCGCGCAGCACAATCGGCATCAGCAGCAGTCCGGACCACAGAAAGCGGTGCAAAGCGAGGTCGGCGGGCGAAAAGCCGATGCTGATGCCGTGCTTGGCGGCGACAAATCCGGCCGCCCAGCCAAGCGCGGCAGCGGTGCCGCACAGCACCCCGATCAGGATGCCGGAAGACCGTGCCGCCGCAGGTTGCGTTTCATGCTCCACGGCGAAGGTTCCCGCAGGTGACTTGGCCCCCGCAGATAAACTAGGATCACGGCTCAAGTCCAATCGCGAAATCAAAAGCCTCACTTTACCGGGATGGAAAGCTCATGGCGAAGCCGCGCAAAGTCATCATCACCTGTGCCGTAACCGGCTCGATCCACACGCCCTCGATGTCGCCGCATCTGCCGGTGACCCCGCAGGAGATCGCCGATGCCGCGATCGGCGCGGCCGAAGCCGGCGCCGCCGTCGTGCACCTGCACGCGCGCAATCCGCAGGACGGGCGGCCCGACCAGACGCCGGAGGCCTTCGCGCCGTTCCTCAAGGTGATCAAGCAGCGCTCCGGCGTGGTGGTGAATATCACCACCGGCGGCGCGCCGACCATGTCGATCGAGGAGCGCGTCAAGCCGGCCGCCACCTTCAAGCCGGAGGTCGCCTCCCTCAACATGGGCACGATGAACTTCGGCCTCTACCCGATGATCCCGCGTTACAAGGGCAAGTTCAAATACGACTGGGAGGAGCCGTATCTGGAAGGCTCGCGCAAGGGCATGTTCAAGAACACCTTTGCCGACATCGAATATATCCTCACCACCTGCGCGCAGAACAACACGCGCTTCGAGATCGAGTGCTACGACATCGGCCATCTTTACACGCTGCGCCATTTCCTCGACCGCGGCGTGGTGAAGCCGCCGCTGTTCGTGCAGTCGGTGTTCGGCATCCTCGGCGGTATTGGGGCGCACCCGGAAGACATCATCATGATGAAACGCACCGCCGACCGGCTGCTCGGCGACAATTATCACTGGTCGGTGTTAGGGGCCGGCGCCAACCAGATGCGGGTCGCCGCCATGGCGGCGTCGATGGGCGGCAATGTGCGCGTCGGCATGGAGGACTCGCTGTGGATCGGCGCCGGCAAGCTCGCCGAATCGAACGCGCAGCAGGTGACTACCGTGCGCAAGATATTGGAGGGCATGGGACTGGAGATCGCCTCGCCCGACGAGGCGCGCGAGATCCTCTCGCTCAAGGGCGGGGACAAGGTGAATTTCTAGGGCCCGCACCACACCCGTTCATTCCCGCGCAAGCGGGAATCCAGTTCTTTGGCCAAGAACTGGGTCCCCGCTTTCGCGGGGACGAGCGAGGAACTTACTGCCGATTTTTCGTTGCTCTTGCTCACGCGAAACCCTCCTATAGCGCCAGGAGAATCGCAACCTATGGCCTCGCTCGACGCCCTCAGCATCGCCATTTTGCTCGGCAGCCTGCTGGTGCTCGCCGGTATCCTGTCGAGCCTGGTCGCGTTGCGCTTCGGCGCGCCGCTGCTGCTGGTATTCCTGCTGCTCGGCGTGCTGGCCGGCGAGGGCGGCCCGGGCGGGCTCAAATTCGACAGCGTCGGCACCGCCTATACCGTCGGCTCGATCGCGCTGGCGCTGATCCTGTTCGACGGCGGCCTGCGTACCCGGCTCGCCACCTTCCGCAACGTGCTGGCGCCGGCGGCGATGCTGGCGACCGTCGGCGTGCTGATCACCACCTTGTTGACCGCTCCGGTCGCCAAATTCGCGCTGGGCATTTCCTGGATGCAGGCCTTGCTGATCGGCGCCGTGGTGGCGTCCACCGACGCGGCGGCGGTGTTCCTCTTGATCAACGCGCGCGGTTTGCGGCTGCGCCCGCGCGTGCGCGCGACGCTGGAAGTCGAATCCGGCACCAACGATCCGTTCGCGGTTTTTTTGACGTTGCTGCTGGTGGAATTCCTGCTCGCCGGCGAGCACAGCTGGTCGCACGCGCTGGTGATTTTCCTGCGCGACACGGTGCTCGGCTGCATCATCGGCGTCGCCGGCGGGCGGATCATCACGCTGGTGCTCAACCGCCTGGCGCTGCCGCAGGGCCTGCACGCGCCGTTCGTGGCGGTGAGCGCGCTGGTGGTGTTCGCATCGGCCAACGTCGTGCATTCGTCCGGCTTTCTCGCGGTCTATCTCGCCGGCCTGGTCGTGGGCAACCGGCAGACGCGCGCGCATAATTCCGTCGTGGTGTTTCTCGACGCGGTAACGTGGCTGGCGCAGATCGTGATGTTCGTGCTGCTCGGCCTCTTGGTGTGGCCGCAGCGCATGGGCGACAGCATCGTCGGCGCGGTCGTGGTGGCGCTGGTGCTGATGCTGGTGGCGCGGCCGGTCGCGGTGTTCCTGTGCCTGGCGCCGTTCGGCTTCCAGTGGCGCGAGAAACTGTTCGTGTCCTGGGTCGGCTTGCGCGGCGCGGTGGCGATTTTTCTCGCCTCGATACCGCTACTGGTCGGCTTGCCGACGGCCTATCTGTTTTTCGACGTCGCTTTCGTGGTCGTGCTGTCGTCGCTGCTGATCCAGGGCTGGACCGTGGCCTACGCCGCCCGCAAGCTCGACATGTCGTTTACGCGCAGCGATCCGCTGCCCAAAGCGGGTGGAGCTCGATCTGCCCGGCCAGTTGACGCGCGAAATCGTCGGCTATCCGGTACCGGCCAACAGCCCGTTTTTGCGCCGCGGCCTGATCCCGAATTGGGCGCGGCCGACTTTGGTCGTGCGCAACGAAGAAATCCTGACGCCGGCGGAAGCCGATCCGGTGCGCGAGGGCGATTACGTCTACCTGCTGGCGCCGCCGGAGAAGGCGCAGGCGCTCGACCGCTTCTTCGTCAACATGCCGCCGCCGTCCGCGCCCGATCCGCGGCTGCTCGGCGATTTTTTCGTGCCGGGCGATGCGACGCTCGGCGCGCTCGCCGATATCTACGGCCTGCAGGTCGCCGCCGACCATATGGATATAGCGCTGGCCGACTACTTCACCGAGCAGCTGCGCCATCCGGCCAAGACCGGCGACGTCGTGCAGCTCGGGCCGATCGCGCTCTTGGCGCACAAAGTCGCGACGGCCGCGTGACCACCGTGGGTCTGCGGCTGGCCGAGCCGGAAGAGGCGGCCGATTGGGTCGGCCGCCTCAAGGCGCTATGGAAGCGGATTCAGAACTGGATCGGCTAGCGCGTGATCCCGAAAAGTGGGAACCGGTTTTCGGATAAGATCACGCGCAAAATTTAGAGTCTTACCGCGCGCGGCCTGCCAGCATCGCCCCGTTCTGTATGGCCCAGGCGCCGCCGAACAGCACCGCAGTCCAGAACAGATCGCCCCCGACCGTGTTCTGTAGGAACGGCAGCGCGGCGATGTAGCACTGGGTCAGACCGGCGAAGTCGAGGCTGTACATCCCGCTGAACGCCCAGACCGCGAAATTCGACGCGCCGAAGAATACAAGCGAGCAGGGCACCATGACGGCAACGGTTGCCGCAATGCCGGGCCAGCGCCGCGATACGATACCGACAAAGGCCGGCAGCGAAATCGCCAAAGTGACGATAAGCGAAATCCGCCAGTCGTCGGGACCGAGCGCCAAGGCGCTGAGCACCATGGCGGCGATCGGCACCACCGGCGCGAGCGCCGGGATGCGCAGCATGCGGCCGGCGAACAGCGCGCTGGCCGCGATCGGCATGAAGCCCGGCGCATGCGGCACCAGCCTTGCAACCACGTCCAAGACGACGAGGAAGGCCACCAGGCCCAGATCCATCCACAGGTCGTTACGGGCTTTTTTGGCTTGCATCGCGGTCAGGTCCCTATGCGGTTCGAATTTGTCCCTGCATAGCACAGCAGGCGCCAAGTTTCTATCGGCCGAAACGGCCCTTTAGGCGCGGGGGCTTTGCGCCCATTCGCCGATGATCCCGGCGAGCCGGTCGAGCCCGTCGGTGAGCGCCGCCGGGCCCGGCTGCAAAATCAACGTCGATTTGATCTCGCGCAGCCAGCCGGTGGCGACTGCCGGAACCTCTGCAAAACCCGGCCGGGCGGCGACCTTCGCCGGCACGAATTTCTTGCCGCACCAGGAGCCGATGATGATGTCGGGCTTGGCGCCGATCACGTCGGCGGGCGACACGATGCGGTCTTTGGCGTTCTTGCGCACGCTGAGCTCCGGGAATACCTCGATGCCGCCGGCGGCTTCGATCAGTTCTGAGACCCAGCGCAGGCCGGAGATCATCGGCTCGTCCCATTCCTCGAAATAGACCCGCGGCCGGCGCGGCAGGCGCAGCGCTTTCTCGTGCACCGCATCGACGCGGGCCGCGAGCGTGCCGGCCAGCGCGTCGGCTTTCTGCGGACAGCCGACCAGCGCGCCGAGCGTGCGGATCATGTCGAAAATGCCGGCGACGTCACGCTGGTTGAAGGCGTGCACGGCGACATTGGCGCGCACCAGATCGGCGACGATGTCGGCTTGCAGGTCGGAAAATGTCAGCACCAGATCGGGCTTGAGCGCGAGGATTTTCGGCACGTCCGCGGAAATGAAGGCCGAGACGCGCGGTTTTTCCTTGCGCACCTGGGCGGGCCGCACCGCGTAGCCGGAGACGCCGACGATGCGGCGCTCCTCGCCGAGGAGATAAAGCGTCTCCACGGTTTCTTCGGTCAGGCAGACGATGCGCTCGGGCGGGAACATGCAGCGCCAGCATACACCAGTTCGAGGCGGCAGAGCAATTCCTCCCCGCCGGTCGCCGTCACCTTGCCGCCGTCGAGCCGCACCACGCGGCTGGCGATGCGTTTTACTTCCGCCGCGTCGTGGCTGACATAGATCATCGGCACCTTGGCCTCGTCGCGCAGCCGTTCCAGGTACGGCAGAATGTCCTGCTTGCGCGCTTCGTCGAGCGAGGCGAGCGGTTCGTCGAGCAGCAGCAGGCGCGGGCGCATCAGCAGCGCGCGGCCGACCGCGACGCGCTGGCGCTCGCCGCCCGAGAGCTTGCCGGGCCGCCGCTCGAGCAGAGGGCCGATGTCGAGCAGGTCGACCGCATGGTCGAAGGCCGTTTCGTCGGCCGGATGGCCGCCCATCCAGCGGCCGTAATCGAGATTGTGCTTCACCGACAGATGCGGAAACAGCCGGCCTTCCTGGAACACATAGCCGATGCGCCGGCGCCAGACCGGCACGTCGATGCGCGCCGCGCTGTCGAACACGACTTCGCCGTCGAGCGCGATGCGGCCGCGGTCCGGCTTGAGCAGGCCGGCGATCATGTTGATGACGCTGGTCTTGCCGGCGCCGGACGGGCCGAACAGGACGGTCGCGCCGGTTTCGCCCGCGAACTTGGCGCTGAGCGAGAACTCCCCGAGTTCTTTTTCGACCTCGACCGCCAGCATCCTATGCCCCGTGAAGTCTCGCCGCTGCGCGGCGGGCGAACCACTCCGACGCGATCAGCGCGGCAAGCGAAATGATCACCGCGACGATCACCAGCGATAGCGCGGCACTGTCGCCGCCCGGCACCTGGGTGAGCGTGTAGATCGCCGCCGAGATGGTCTGCGTTTCGCCCGGAATGTTGGACACGAACGTAATGGTGGCGCCGAATTCGCCGAGCGCGCGCGCAAACGCCAGCATCATGCCGGCGATGATGCCGGGCAGCGCCAGCGGCAGCGTGACGCGTGACGAACAGCCAGGCCGGATTGGCGCCGAGCGTCGCCGCCGCGTCTTCCAACCGGCGGTCGATCGCCTCGATCGACAGCCTGATCGCGCGCACCATCAGCGGAAACGCCATGATCCCGCAGGCGAGCGCCGCGCCGGTCCAGCGGAACGAGAACACGATGCCGAAATGCTGGTCGAGAAACGCCCCGACCGGCGCCTTGCGGCCGAGCGTGATGAGCAGCAGATAGCCGGTCACCACCGGCGGCAGCACCAGCGGCAGATGCACGAGCGCGTCGAGCAGCGATTTTCCCCAGAACGACTTGCGCGCCAACAGCGTCGCGATGGCGATGCCGAACGGCAGCGCCACCAGCGTCGCCACCAACGCGATGCGCAGCGACAGCAGAACCGCGGTCCAGTCCTGGGCGGTAAGGTGCAGCACGCCTAGGACGCCTTCGGCGGCGGCAGGAAGCTGAAGCCGTATTTCTCGAAAATCGTTTTGGCGGCCTGCGTTTGCAGGAAATTCAGGTAGCGGGCGATGTGCGGGTTCTCGCTCGCCGCCACCGCCGCCACCGGATAGGTGACGCTCGGGTGCGAGCTTTCCGGAAACACGCCGACGATCTTCACGCCCGGCTCGATCTTGGCGTCGGTCTCATAGACGATGCCGAGCGGTGCCTCGCCGCGCGCCACATAAGCGAGCGCCGCGCGTACGTTTTCGGCCTGCGCCAGTTTCGGCTCCGCCGCCGCCCAGGCGCCGAGCGAGGTGAGCGCCGCCTTGGCGTAAAGCCCGGCCGGCACCGCTTTCACGTCGGCGACCGCGATGCGGCCGTCGCCGGCGAGCTTGGCGATGTCGAAGCCTTGGCCAATCTCGATTTTTTCGCGCTTGGAATCCGCAGGTGCAATCAGCACCAGTCTGTTGCCAAGCAAATTGATGCGGGTGCCCGGCTTGATGAGCTTATGCTCGGTGACATAGTCCATCCATTTCAGGTCGGCGGAAAAAAAGACATCGGCGGGCGCGCCCTGTTCGATCTGCTTGGCGAGCGCCGAGGTTGCCGCATAGCTCGCCGTTACCTTGATGCCGGTGGCCTTACTGAAGGCGGCGTTCGCGTCGTCGAGCGCATTGCGCAGCGAGGCCGCGGCAAAGACGGTGAGACCCTCCTGCGCCGCGGCCGGCGGCGCGCCGGCAACAGCGATGACGAGAGCGAGAAAGGCAAAAAGCCGTATAAACATGGCGGTTCTCCGCGGGCGCCGAAGGGGCGCCGTGTTGGCGTCGCGTCAAAGTTGAAAGCGACCTTCGCCGGAACCGCCGTTCCGCCTATCGCAGTGCACGCACGGCACACCGCAGGTCGCACGAAGCCTAGCAAGTCCCGTCGGTCAAGGTAAAGTCCAATCCGGCAGACGAGGAACCGGCTATGGCGGTCACCGCGCCCATCGAGGGTGAGTTCGACTATATCGTGGTGGGCGCAGGCAGCGCCGGCTGCGTTCTCGCCAACCGCCTGTCGGCCGATGCGAACAACCGCGTGCTGCTGTTGGAAGCCGGCGGCAGGGACAATTGGATCTGGTTCCACATTCCGGTCGGTTATCTGTTCGCGATCGGCAATCCACGCTCGGACTGGATGTTCAAGACCGAAGCCGAGCGCGGCCTCAACGGCCGCAGCCTGAATTATCCGCGCGGCAAGGTGATCGGCGGCTCCTCGGCCATCAACGCCATGATCTACATGCGCGGGCAGGCCGGCGACTACGATCACTGGCGCCAGTTAGGGCTTCCCGGCTGGTCGTGGGACGATGTGCTGCCTTTCTTCAAGAAGCACGAGGACAGTTTTCTTGGGGTGAGCCCGCATCACGGCGCCGGCGGCGAATGGCGCGTCGAGTTCCCGCGCTTGCGCTGGGATATTACCGACGTCTGGCGCGAGGCGGCGAAGCAATACGGTATTGCGCCGGTCGACGACTTCAACACCGGCGACAACGAAGGCTCCTGCTATTTCCACGTCAACCAGAAGCGCGGTCGGCGCTGGTCGGCGGCGCGCGGCTTCCTCAAGCCCGTGCTGAACCGGCAAAATTTGCGGCTAGAAACCGGCTGTCTGGTCAAAGGCCTGATGTTCGACGGGAAGCGCGCCATCGGCGTGCGCTGGCGGCAGGACGGCGTTACGCGTTCGGCCCGCTGCCGCGGCGAAATTATCTTGGCGGCCGGATCGATCGGCTCGCCGCACATCATGATGCTGTCGGGTTTGGGGCCGGCGGCGCAACTTGCGCAATTCGGCATTCCCGTCGTGCTCGACAAACCGGGCGTCGGCGCCAATCTGCACGATCATCTGCAGCTGCGGATGATTTACAAGGTAACCGGCATCAAGACGCTGAACGAAATGTATGGCTCGCTGCTGCAGCGCGCCTGGATGGGTGTCAATTACGCGCTGTTCCGGCGCGGGCCTATGACCATGGCGCCGTCGCAGCTCGGCGCCTTCACCAAATCCGACCGCACGCAAGATCGCGCCAATCTGCAGTATCACATCCAGCCGCTGTCGCTCGACAAGTTCGGCGACCCGCTGCATGCGTTCCCGGCCTTTACCATCAGCGTCACCAATGTGCGGCCGACCAGCCGCGGCGCGCTGACGCTGAAATCGCCGGACCCGGCTGCAGCGCCCGCCATCCATCCGAATTATCTGGCGACGCCGGAGGACAAACGCATCGCCGCCGAGTCGATCCGCATCACGCGCAAGATCGTGGCGCAGCCGGCGCTGCGGCCCTATGCGCCGGTCGAATACCTGCCGGGCACACAGGTGCGCGAGGACGACGAGGCCGCGCTGGTCAAGGCGGCGGGCGACATCGGCACCACCATTTTCCATCCCGTCGGCACCGCCCGCATGGGCCGCGCCGACGACGCGAAGGCCGTGGTCGATGCGCGCTTGCGCGTGATCGGCATCGAGGGCTTGCGCGTGGCCGACGCTTCGGTCATGCCGTCGATCACGTCCGGCAACACCAATTCGCCGACCATGATGATCGCGGAGAAGGGCGCCGCCATGATTTTGCAAGATCGACCGCGTTGAACGTCACCGTGAGGATCACAGGAGGGGTGTCATGAATCTCGTCGAGCGTGTCAAAGCTATCTTGTTGCAGCCGAAATCCGAATGGCCGGTGATCTCGCGCGAGCCGGGCGACGCCGGTTATCTGTTCACCAATTACGTCTGCATTGTCGCGGCGATACCGCCGGTATGCGCGTTCATCGGCAGCGTCATCATCGGCTACGGGCCGGTCCACATCGGGATCGTGAGCGGCTTGGTATACGCCGTGGTTACCTATGTGCTGGGGCTGGTCGGCGTTTTCGTGATGGCCTACGTCATCGATTTCCTGGCCGGCACTTTCGGCGCGCAGAAGAATCTCGACAACGCCATGAAAGTGTCGGCCTACGCGCCGACGGCGGCCTGGATTTGCGGTGTCTTCAGCCTCATCCCGGCCTTGAGCTTCCTCGGGCTTCTCGGCCTCTACAGCCTGTACCTGCTGCATACCGGCATCGCGGCGCTGATGAGGCCGCCGGAAGCCAAAGCGGTCATCTATACGATCGCCGTCATCGTCTGCATTTTCGTGGTTTATATCGTCGTCTTCGGCCTTATCGGCGCGCTGTTCGGCATCGGCATGATGGGCCGAATGTAATTCAAGGCAAAGCCTTGAGGTGCCTGATCGGGCGGCCCGGCGCGATCGCCTGCGCCGCCGCGACGATGGCGTTGGCGTCGATGCCGTAGTGGCGGTAGAGGTCGGCGAGCGAGCCGGTCTGGCCGAAATGCTCGACCCCGAGCGCGCGCGTGCGATGACCGGCGACCGCGCCCAGCCAGGCGAGCGTCGCCGGATGGCCGTCGAGCACGCTGACAATGCCGCAATGCGGCGGCACATCGGCGAGCAGGCGCTCGATATGCGAGCGCGCATGCACCAGGCCGCGTTCGCGCGCGCGCTGCGCGGCGGTCCAGCCGGCATTGAGCCGGTCGGCGGACGTCACCGCCAATAGCCCGACGTCGCGGCGGTCTTCCGCCATCAGCCCGACCGCCTCGATCGCCTCCGGCGCGATGGCGCCGGTATAGGCGACGATCACTTGCGCGTTCGGCCCCGGCAGGCGCTGCCAATAGGCGCCGTCGACGATCTGCTGCGCCAGTTCGTTTGTCATCTTGCGTTCGATCTGCTCGACCGGACGCGTGGACAGCCGCAGATAGACCGAGCCGCCGGTTTCGTCGCGCAGCCAGTTGCGCTCCGAGATCTCGCCACCGCCCTTTTGGATATAGGCGAAGGCCCAGCGCAGGATCACCGCCAGTTCGTCCACATAGGCCGGCTCGAAGGCCGCCAAGCCGTCCTGCGCCATGCCGATCAGCGGCTCGGCGATCGATTGGTGCGCGCCGCCTTCGCCGGCGAGCGTGATGCCCGAGGGCGTCGCCACCAGAATGAAACGCGCATCCTGGTAGCAGGCGTAATTGAGCGCATCGAGCCCGCGCGCGATGAAGGGGTCGTACAGCGTGCCGATCGGCAGCAGCCGTTCGCCGTTGATCGAATGCGAGAGCCCGAGCGCCGACAGCAGGATGAACAGGTTCATCTCGGCGATGCCGAGCTCGATGTGCTGGCCCTTGGGCGAGAATTCCCAGTTGAAGGTCGAGGGGATGTGTTCGCTCTTGAAGGTGTCGGCCATGGCCTCGCGCGCGAACAGGCCGCGCCGGTTGACCCACGGTCCGAGATTGGTGGAAACGGTGACGTCCGGCGAGGTGGTGACAATGCGGCGCGCGAAGTCGCCGTCGCCGCGGCCGATTTCGTTGAGCAGCGCGCCGAAGCCGGTCTGCGTCGCCATCGTCGGCTGGATGGTCACCGGCAAGGCCTCCGGCACGTCGATGGCCGGCGCGCTCAGCCGCCGCGCCTTGCCGGTGGCGAACGGGACGCGGTCGAGGAAGCCCTGCAATTTCTCCGGCGCCAGCGCGAGGCCTTCGAACTTGTCCCATTCGTGGCCGGGACGCACCGCCATGGCCTGGCGGAACACTTCCATCTGCGCCGGCGTCATCAAGCCGGCGTGGTTGTCCTTGTGGCCGGCAAAGGGCAGGCCGAAACCCTTGACGGTGTAGGCGATGAAGCAAGTCGGCCGGTCGCTGTCGGCCTGGTGGAACGCCTCGAGCAACGACGGCAGGTCGTGGCCGGCGAGATTGTTCATCAGCGCGGCGAGTTCCTCGTCGGAGCGTTTCTCGATCAGTCTGCTGACCTCGCTTTGGTCGCCGATCTCGTCGTTGAGCCGCTTGCGCCAGGCGGCGCCGCCGGCGAACACCAGCGCCGAATAGAGCGGGTTGGGGCAACTATCGATCCACTGCCGCAGCCGCTCGCCGCCCGGCTCCTTGAACGCGGCCTGCTGCAGCGAACCGTATTTCAGGATCACCACGTCCCAGCCGAAATTCTTGAACAGCTGTTCGTAGCGCTCCCACAGGCCCTCGCGCACCACGGCGTCGAGACTTTGCCGGTTGTAGTCGATGATCCACCAGCAATTCCGCAGGCCCTGTTTCCAGCCTTCCAGCAGCGCCTCGAAAATATTGCCCTCGTCGAGCTCGGCGTCGCCGACCAGCGCGACCATGCGGCCCTCGGGACGGCTCAAACCCCAGCCATGCGCGCGCACGTAATCCTGCACCAGCGAGGAAAACAAAGTCTGCGCGACCCCCAAGCCAACCGAGCCGGTGGAAAAGTCGACGTCGTCGGCGTCCTTGGTGCGGGAGGGATAGCTCTGCGCGCCCTTGTAGCCGCGGAACGCTTCCAGGCTTTGCTGAGTCTGCTTGCCGAGCAGATACTGGATGGCGTGGAAGATCGGCGAGGCGTGCGGCTTCACCGCCACGCGGTCGGCGGGCTTGAGCACGTCGAAATAAAGCGCCGTCATGATGGTGGCGAGCGAGGCCGACGAGGCCTGGTGGCCGCCGACCTTCAGCCCGTCGGTATTCTCGCGCAGATGATTGGCGTTGTGGATGGTCCAGCTGGCGAGCCAGAGGATCTTCTTTTCCAGTTCGCGCAAGGTCGCGATCTTGTCGGTCATGGCGCTGTTTATACACCAATGAAGTGCCGCTCATCCAAATTCCGTTCGTCCCCGCTTGCGCGGGAATGAGCGGTTGATCAGCGCACCACGGCGTTCGGATTGGCCGGCGCGTCGAGCACGTTTCTGCAGGCCGGCGGCAGGTCGGTGAGCATGAGGCCCTTCGACGGCTTGGCCGGCGGCCCCGGCTTGGGATGCAGGATCGAATCCTTGAACCAGAAGGCCAGTTCCTTTTCCCCGCAGCCGTCGCCGACCGGCACCGGCGGCTGCTTGCGGCAATTGGGCGAATCGGCCGGGCATTTCAGCCGCACGTGGATGTGGTCGGCGTGGCCGTACCAGGGCCGCACCTTGGCCATCCAGGCGTCGTGGCCTTTGGTTTCGACGCGGCACAGTTCCTTCTTGATCGCGGCGTTGACCAGCACGCGCTCGACCTCGGGCTGCTCGGCCGCGGTCCTGATGAAGGCGACGTCCGACGGCGTCCAGGTCTTCGGGTTGACGTGCTTGCCGTCGGCGGCGACCAGATTGCTGGCCGAGATTTCCTCGCGCTCCTTCTTGCTGAGCTCGTGGTCGGGCTCCGGCATGAACCAGATGTCCACGTCGAGCCCGATCTGATGGCTCATGTGCCCGAAGGGCAGCGGCCCGCCGCGCGGCTGCGCCATGTCGCCGACCAGGATGCCCTTCCAGCCGGTCGCCTTGGCGGCGAGCGGCGCGAAGCGCTCGAGAAATTTGACCAGTTCCGGATGGCCCCAATTGCGGTTGCGCGACAGCCGCATGACCTGCCAGTTCGGCCCGTCGACCGGCAATTCGACGCCGCCTTGCAGGCAGCCGCGCGGGTAATAGCCGATCGCCATGGCGTGGCCGAGGGTCGGCAGCTTCTTTTCCGAGAACAGAACCTTGGCCGGCAGCTTTTGTTCGGCGAATTTCGGCTTTTCCGGCGGCAATGGCGCCGACACCGTCTTTGCGGGCGCCGCCGGCTTGGTCTGCGCCAGGCCGGCGCCGGCGCAAGCGAGCGAAAGGGCGAAGGCGGTTGCGATGCGGAACTTCATGGCGCTTCCGATGTAGCGATTCGGGCCGCGTCTGTCAGGTTAAATGCTCGGCGCGGTAACCAAAATCGCGGGATTTTATGCAAAGTTCCCCGATCTTTGCCAAGATGACGCTGCGATTCGCCTTTGGGGGAGCCAGCGATGCAGCGTTGCGTCCTTGCCGCTATCGCCATCCTGCTCGGCGCGCTGACGCCCGCGCATGCCGGCATCGTCGTCACCGTGGACAAATCGGCGCAGCGCCTGTCGGTCATGGTCGACGGCGCGCAGCGCTATCAATGGCCGGTGTCGACCGCGCGCAAGGGCTACCGCACGCCCAACGGCACCTATCATCCGCAGCGGCTGGCGCGCAAATGGTTCTCGCGCGAATACGACTGGTCGCCGATGCCCTATTCGATTTTCTTCAACGAGGGCTACGCCATCCACGGCTCCTACGAGATCTCGCATCTCGGCCGGCCGGCCTCGCACGGCTGCATCCGCCTGCATCCGGAGAACGCCGCGCTGCTGTTTGCGCTGGTGAAGGGGCGGGTGGACGACACCACCATCGTGGTGACCGGCGACCGGCCGGAAAAAGCCGGGCGCATGCACGTGCGCGAAGAGGAGCAGTCCGAACGGCATCGTTCCCATCGCGCCCATCGCGCGCACCGGACGGCGCCGCGCGAAGCGGCCGCCCAAGAAGAGCCGAAGCACACCGAGCAGCCGAATTTCTTTTTCCCGCCGCAAGGTTCGAGTTTTCATTCGCGCTGATCGCGCGGTTACGTAACTCTTCGCTGTCATGGCCGGGCATAGCCCGTCGAAGACGGGCGTAAACGCCCTTATGTCCCGGCCATCTCGCTTAGGGACGTACAGTGCCTACCCAAGCGGGATCACCGAGGCGAGCCCGGTGATGACAGTCACACATCCACCTTCAGCGCCGCAATAAACGCTTCCTGCGGAATGTCGACTTTGCCGAATTGCCGCATCTTCTTTTTGCCTTCCTTTTGCTTGTCCAGCAGCTTGCGTTTGCGCGTGGCGTCGCCGCCGTAGCATTTGGCCGTGACGTCCTTGCGGAAGGCGCGCACGGTCTCGCGCGCGATGATCTTGCCGCCGATGGCGGCCTGGATCGGCACCACGAACATGTGCGGCGGGATCAGCTCCTTCAGCTTCTCCGCCATGGCGCGGCCGCGGCTCTCGGCGCGCGTGCGATGCACCAGCATGGCGAGCGCGTCGACCGGATCGCCGTTGACCAGCATCTGCAGCTTGACCAGATCGGCTTCCTTGTAGTCGGTCAGGTGATAGTCGAACGAGGCATAGCCGCGCGACACCGACTTGAGCCGGTCGTAGAAATCGAACACCACCTCGTTGAGCGGCAGGTCGTATTTCACCATGGCGCGGTTGCCGACGTAAGTAAGCTCCTTCTGCGCGCCGCGGCGGTCCTGGCAGAGCTTGAGCACCGAGCCGAGATATTCGTCCGGCGTCAGAATGGTCGCCTCGATCCACGGCTCCTCCATTTTCAAAATCTGCGTCGGATCGGGCATGTCGATCGGATTGTGGATCTCGATTTGCTTGCCGTTGCGCAAACTCATTTTGTAGATCACCGACGGCGCGGTCGCGATCAAATCGAGATTGAACTCGCGCGACAGCCGCTCCTGGATGATCTCGAGATGCAGCGAGACCGAGGAAGCCGCAGCGGAAGCCGAAGCCGAGCGCGGCGGACGTTTCCATCTCGTAGGAGAAGCTCGCGTCGTTGAGGCGCAGCCGGCCCATGGCCGCGCGCAGGTCCTCGAAATTGGCGGCGTCGACCGGGAACAATCCGCAGAACACCACCGGGATCGCCGGGCGGAAACCGGGCAGCGGCGCGTCCACCGGATTGCGTTCGTCGGTGATGGTGTCGCCGACGCGCGTATCGGCAACTTCCTTGATCGAGGCGGTGAGCATGCCGATCTCGCCGGGGCCAAGCTCGTCGACCGGCGTGAGCTTGGGCTTGAACACGCCGACGCGGTCGACCTCGTAATGCGCGGCGATGCCGATCATGCGGATGCGCTGGCCCTTCTTGAGCACGCCGTCGACCACGCGCACCAGCACCACCACGCCGAGATAGACGTCGTACCAGCTATCGACCAGCAGCGCCTTGAGCGGCGCGTCGCGGTCGCCCTTCGGCGGCGGCAGGCGGGTGACGATGGCTTCCAGCACTTCGGGAACGTTCTCGCCGGTCTTGGCGGAAATCATGATCGCGTTGGAAGCGTCGAGCCCGATCACGTCCTCGATCTGCTTCTTGACGGCTTCCGGCTCGGCCGCCGGCAGGTCGACTTTGTTGAGCACCGGCACGATCTCGTGGCCGGCGTCGATGGCGTGATAGACGTTGGCGAGCGTCTGCGCCTCGACGCCCTGGCTCGCGTCCACCACCAAGAGCGAGCCCTCGACGGCGGCGAGCGAGCGGTTGACCTCATAGGCAAAGTCGACGTGACCGGGGGTGTCGATCAGATTGAGGATGTAGTCCTTGCCGTCGCGCGCCCGGTAATTGAGCCGCACGGTCTGCGCCTTGATGGTGATGCCGCGCTCGCGCTCGATATCCATGGAATCGAGCACCTGCTCCTTCATCTCGCGCAGCTCCAGCCCGCCGGTGAGCTGGATCAGCCGGTCGGCGAGCGTCGACTTGCCGTGGTCGATATGCGCGACGATGGAGAAATTGCGGATATTCTGGATCGGGACCGCCGTCATGGCGCGGCAGATAACACTCGGGATGGGCGGCTACAAGCGTAGCTTCTCCACCGCTCATTCCCGCGAAAGCGGGAATCCAGCTAAAGTGTTAGGCCCGTGCCGCGGGCTTTAACTGGGTCCCCGCTTCCGCGGGGACGAACGGGGTAGAGTTTAGCCAAAAATGCGCCTGCTTGAGCCCATCGACCGCCTGCGCTCAGCGCTCACCGATCCGGCGCGCGCCGAGCGCAATGTCGTGCTGACGCTCGCGGTCTATACGGTGCTGTGGACGCTCTACGGCACCATCGCCAAATCGAGCCAGGGCCTGCATCCGGACATGACCGAGTTGATCGCCTGGTCGCGCGATCTGGCCTGGGGCTACAAGCATCCGCCGCTCGCCGCCGCCATCGTGTGGCTGTGGTTTGGCGTGTTTCCGGTCGCCGAATGGTCCTATTACCTCCTGGCGATGCTGATGCCGGCGATCGCACTGTGGATCGTGTGGCGTCTGTCGGCGGATTTCCTCGACCTCGAAAAGCGCGTCGTCGGCTTGGCGCTGCTGACGTTCATCCCGTTTTTCAATTTCCACGCGCTGAAATTCAACGTCAATACCGTGCTGATACCGTTGTGGGCCGTGACCACGTTGTGGTTCCTGCGCTCGTTCATGACCGGGAGTCATGTTTATGCCGCGCTCGCCGGTTTCGGCGCGGCCTTGTGCATGCTGGGCAAGTATTGGTCGATCTTCCTCATTGCCGGGTTGATCGTCGCTGCGCTGATCGACCGGCGGCGCGGGCTCTATTTTCGCTCGCTCGCGCCGTGGATCACCATCGCCGTCGGCCTTGTCTTCATCGCGCCGCATCTCCTTTGGCTCTATCGAAATCATTTCGAGCCGTTCACCTATGCCATGATCGTGCACGGCGAGAAGCCGTTCACCGCCGCCGCGTTGAGCGCGCTCGGCTATCTCGCGGGCTCCGCCGGCTATGTGGCGGTGCCGGTGATCGTCGCGCTGGTTGCCGGGCGGCCAAGCCGCGCCACGCTCGCCGACATGGTGTGGCCTGCCGAGCCCGACCGCCGGCTGGCGGCGGCCGCGTTCTGGGCGCCGCTGCTGCTGCCCGCCGTCGCCGCGCTGGTGAGCGGCATCGAAATCACGTCGCTGTGGTCGATGTCAGCCTGGACGCTGCTGGCGGTGCTGTTGCTGTCGCCGCCGCCAGTGACCATCAGCGACATTGACGTGCACCGCATCCTCGCCGCCGCGGTCGTCATCCCGATCGCCATGGTGATCGCCTCGCCGGTCGTCGCCATCCTCGCGCAACGCAACGGCCCGCCGCCGAATTCGGCGCAGGCGGCGCTGCTCGCCGCCGAGGTCGAGCAACTCTGGCATCAGACGATCCCGCAACCCTTGCGCTTCGTCGGCGGCGCCGGCGATCTGGCCGACGGGGTCGCCACCTATGCGGTCGAGCGGCCGCGCGTCCTGACCGATATGCCGCCGCCGGATGCGGCCGAGCTCAAGCGCGACGGCATGACGATCGTTTGCTTTGCCGACGACACCGGCTGCCGCGACAGAGCGGGCGCACAAGCCGCGACAGGCCGCCGCATCGAAACCGAGATCGTACGCAACTTCCTCCGGTTCCCCGGGAAGCCGCAGCGCTATACGATCGTCATCGTGCCGCCGCGGCTATGACCGGTATTCCGATGCAGCTTGCACGTCGCGTTGTCGATTCGGTCGAGCGGCTGACCGGCGCGCTCGCCGATCCGGCGCGGCGCGAGCGCACCGCGCTCATGGTGCTCGCCGGCTATGCCGCCATCTGGACGCTGTACGGTATCATCGCCAAATCGAGCCATGATATGCAGATCGACGCTGCCGAACTGGTGGCGTGGTCGCATCACCTCGCGCTCGGCTACGCCAAGCATCCGCCGCTTGCCGCCTGGCTGGTGCGGGCGTGGTTCACGGTGTTCCCGATCCGCGACTGGTCCTACTATCTGCTTGCCATCCTCTATGCGACGTGCGGGTTGTGGGTTGCCTGGCGTCTGTTCGGGCGCTTGCTGACGCCGGACAAGCGAATCGTCGCGCTCGCCTGCCTCACCTTCGTGCCCTATTTCAATTTTTTTGGGCTGCGTTTCGACCACAACGCCGTGCTCGGCCCGTTATGGGCGGCGACTGCGCTGTGCTTCATCCGCTCTTACGACACGCGCGAGCCGCGCTGGGCCGCGCTCGCCGGCGCCGCGGCCGCCGCCGCGATGCTTGGCAAATATTGGTCGATCTTTCTGCTCGTAGGCCTCGCGGCGGCGGCGATTACGGATGTGCGCCGCGCAGCCTATTTCCGTTCGGCCGCGCCCTGGATCACCATCGCAGTGGGCGCGCTGTTGCTCGCGCCGCATATCGTCTGGCTGCTGCAGCACGATTTCCAGCCGTTGACCTACGCGGTCGGCGCGCACGAGGCCAAGACGTTCGGGCAGACCCTGATCACCGCGGGCCGCTATATCGCCGGCGGCGTCGGCTACGCGGCCGTGCCGACGCTGGCCGTGCTGGTGCTGACGCGGCCGAGCGGCGCGGCTCTGACCGATATGCTGCTGCCGGCCACGCCCGAGCGGCGCTTCGTCATGGTGGCGTTCTGGGCGGCGTTTTTGCTGCCCGCACTTGTCGGGCCGCTGCTCGATATCGATCTCAGTCCGATCTGGACCATGCCGGTTCTCATTCTTCTTCCGGTAATCCTGCTCTCCTCGCCTTTGCTGACGCTCAACCGACAGGGGGTCACCGCCGTCATGGCGTGCGCCGTCGCTTTGCCGCTGGCGATGCTGGCCGCGTCGCCGGCGATTGCGCTTGCAATCCATCTGGCGGGGCCCGATCCGGTCAACGCACAAGCGAAATTATTCGCCGCGCGGGTGGAACAGGAGTGGCGGCGCTCGAGCGACCGGCCGCTGCGCATCGTCGGCGGCGAATTCGGTCTCGCCAATGCGGCTATCTACTACATGCCGGAGCAGCCATCGGCCTATCCGGTGCTCGAGCCGGAGACCACGCCCTGGGTGACGCCCGCGGATATCGTTCGCGACGGCGCCGTGATGGCGTGCGAATTGGCCGACGACCGGCAGGACTGTGTATTTCTGATCAAACAGGAGATCGCCAAGGCGATCGCCGGCAACCCGCCGCCGCGCCGCGTCATCGTCACGCTGACGCGCAACTTTCTCGGCATCGCCGGAAAGCCGCAGCGCTATTTGATCATGATCGTGCCGCCGGCGCGGTGAGCGGCCGGCAGTACGCACGGCGCTTCGCTAGTACCGGTAATGATCGCTCTTGAACGGGCCTTCCTGCGGCACGCCGATATAGGCCGACTGCTTGTCGGAAAGCTTGGTCAGCTTGACGCCGATCTTGTCGAGATGCAGCCGGGCGACTTTTTCGTCGAGCTGCTTGGGCAGCGTGTAGACTTGGTTCTTGTACTTGCCAGGATTGGTCCACAGCTCGATCTGCGCCAGCGTCTGGTTGGTGAAGGACGACGACATCACGAAGCTCGGATGCCCCATGGCATTGCCGAGATTCACCAGGCGGCCTTCCGACAGAAGAATAATGCGCTTGCCGTCGGCGAACTCGACCTCATCCACCTGCGGCTTGATGTTGTGCCATTTCAGATTGCGCAGCGACGCAATCTGGATCTCCGAGTCGAAATGGCCGATATTGCAGACGATGGCGCGGTGCTTCATCTTGCGCATGTGCTCGATGGTGATCACGTCCACGTTGCCGGTGGCGGTGACGAAGATGTCGGCGCGCGGCGCGGCCTCTTCCATGGTCGCGACTTCGTAGCCTTCCATCGCCGCCTGCAGCGCGCAGATCGGATCGACCTCCGATACCATCACGCGGCAGCCGGCCTGGCGTAGCGAGGCGGCCGAGCCTTTGCCGACGTCGCCGAAGCCGGCGACCATCGCCACCTTGCCGGCCATCATCACGTCGGTGCCGCGGCGGATGCCGTCGACCAGCGACTCGCGGCAGCCATACAGATTGTCGAATTTCGATTTGGTGACGCTGTCGTTGACGTTGATCGCCGGGAACAGCAGGCGGCCTTCCTTGGCCATCTGATAAAGCCGGTGCACGCCGGTGGTGGTTTCCTCGGTGACGCCGCGCACTTCCTTGGCGAGCCTGCCGTACCAGCCGGGCTGCTCCTTCATCCGCTTCTTGATGGCGGCGAACAGAACTTCCTCTTCCTCGTTGCCGGGATGCTTGAGCACGTCGGCGTTGCTCTCGGCCTGCAGGCCGAGATGCAGCAAGAGCGTAGCGTCGCCGCCGTCGTCGAGGATCATGTTGGGGAAGCCGCCGTCATGCCATTCGAAGATGCGGTGGGTGTAGTCCCAGTATTCGGTCAGGCTTTCGCCCTTGACCGCAAACACCGGCGTGCCAGCTTGCGCGATCGCGGCGGCGGCATGATCCTGCGTCGAATAGATGTTGCAGGAAGCCCAGCGTACGTCGGCGCCGAGCGCGGTGAGCGTCTCGATCAGCACCGCGGTCTGGATCGTCATGTGCAGCGAGCCGGCGATGCGGGCGCCGCGCAGCGGCTGCTCGGGTCCGTATTCCTCGCGCGTCGCCATCAGGCCGGGCATTTCGGTCTCGGCGATGGCGATTTCGTTACGGCCCCAGGCCGCGAGCGCGATGTCCTTGACGACGTAGTCGCCGGCTTTGGCTTTGGGCTTGGCGGAAGCGGTCATGACGGTCCTATGAGGCGGCGTGAAAGGGGCGGTATGTCGGCCTGAGCCTATAACAGGCCGCCGCCGCCCCCGCAACGCATATATAAAGATTTCTTTATGTTGATTCGGGGGCTGGTTAAGCCGCCTCGGTTCATCTTTCGTCGACGTCTTTGCCTTGCGGGGCGGCTGGCGGCGTCGTCTTCACGACGCCGGCTTTGGTCAGGGCGGCGCCGACCTGCTGCATGCGGTTGATCAGGTCCACCGCGGCGAGCGGCTGCAGCACCAGGCGGCAGACCGGATAGCGCCGGCCGGCCAAGGTGGTGTTCGGTTTCACGTCGTCCATGCGCGTGACGGCGAATTCCAGTCGCAAGGTCTGCCCGTCGAACGACACGCCGGTGATGCTGTCGGCGAAGGTTTCCAGGCAATCGGGCCGGTCAAGATAGCGGATGACAGGGGCCGCGCGCGGCGCGGCGGTGGCTGCGGCCGTGGCCGGCATTTCGGCGGTTCTGACGCCGGCAGCGGCCGGCTTTTTTTCGTCTGGCTTCTTGTCGAACATGCTCGCACTCCCTGGCCTATGCCGCTTGCGCTCCCGCAATATCAGGGGGCGCCGAGGGCTTCCGGCTCATGCTAGCACAGTGGCAGGGCAGCGAACGGTCCGCAAAGCGCCCGCGCGGCGTTATTCTTCTTCGCCGAAGCGCGAGGCGATCAGCGCGCACAGCGCATCGACCGCCGGCTCCGCTTCCTTGCCGGTGGCCGCGATGGTGATGCTGATGCCGGGGCCCGCCGCCAGCATCATCAGGCCCATGATCGAGGTTCCGCCGACGCTTTCGCTGCCGCGGCTCACGGTGATGACGGCGTCGAATTGTTCGGCGCACTGCACGAATTTGGCCGAGGCGCGGGCATGCAGGCCCTTTTTGTTGACGATCTCGATCTCGCGCACGACCGCGGCGGAGCTATCCTGGGGGCGATCACCGTCCGCTTGAACGGGGCCGGTCATTTACCGGTGAGCACCCGGCTGGCGATGGTGCAGTATTTGCGCCCGGCTTCCTGAGCGGCGGCCACCGCCTGTTCGAGCGGGCAGGTCTCGCGCACCTTGGCGAGCTTGATCAACATGGGAAGGTTTATGCCGGCCAGCACTTCGACCTTGGGCTGGCTCATCACCGATATCGCGAGGTTGGAGGGCGTACCGCCGAACATGTCGGTGAGGATGGCAACCCCGTCGCCGCTATCCACGCGCTTGACCGCTTCCAGGATGTGCTTGCGGCATTGCTCGATATCGTCGTCGGGGCCGATCGTTACCGCCTCGATCTGGCGCTGGGGCCCCACGACGTGCTCTAGCGCGGAGCGAAACTCGATGGCGAGCCGCCCGTGGGTTACTAATACGAGGCCGATCATCCCGAACTCCTCGCGGGCGCTACGTTGCGCCGCACGAATGGGGGCGCATTCAGGCCCATTCGAAGGCCCGTTGCAAGGGCCTGGCCCGCTATATAGGCGCTCTGCTGCACTGCGAAAAGATGGGGCCAAAGGGGGCTCAAAGGTGTCCGTTTTCGGCGGTGGCGATCCTAGACTCGTTATAGTTAATTTTTTCCACCGCACCGCGGGAGGCGGGGGTTAGCCCAGATGCCGGGCAGAGGTCAAATGCCAGCCGGGGGTGCCTTCCGGTGCGCCAGCACCATGGCGAGGGCGGGAAGCCCCGGTGCGACCGCTAGCCGCGGCAGGGTAACCCCTTCAATGACGGCCTTTCCGGCCTCTGGGCCCGGATGCCGGGCGGCGTCCTTGGCCGCCAAATCCACCACCAGGCCGATTGCCGCCAAGCTTTCGTAGGGCAGTCGCCTGATACCGAGGCCGCGGATTTCCAGGAGGCCGGCAAGTTGCGCGGCCGGGCGCACCAGCAGGCGCCCGCCCTGCGTTTCCACATGGATCCGGTCGTCGCCGACCAGCCGGGCAAAGGGCAGGTCGCCGGCTGCCGCCGCTTGCAGCAGGTCCCAGACCAGTTGCGATTTGCCGGAGCCGGCGGGTCCGCGGATCAGCGCGGCTTGCGGCCCGATCAACACGGCGGAGGCGTGGATGGTTGCCGCGTCGGCCGCCATTTATGTCGCCGGCAGCCGCACCACGAAGCGCGCGCCGAGCACGCGCGGTTCTTGTTCTCGATGTCCGGCGGTAACGCCGGTCCGATTCTCGACACGGATGCTGCCGCCATGGGCTTCGACGATCTGCTTGGTGATCGAGAGGCCGAGACCGGAATTCTGCCCGAAGCCCTGCTCCGGGCGGTCGGTGTAGAAGCGCTCGAAAATCTTGTCCAAGGCTTCCGGACGGATGCCGGGGCCGTCGTCGTCGACCACGATCTCCACCTCGGTCTTCAGCCGCCGGCAGGTGACGCGCACGGCGCCGCCGGGCGGCGAGAACGAGCGCGCATTATCGATCAGGTTGCTGACCACCTGGCCGAGACGGGAGTCGTGGCCCGGCACTTTGAAGACCGCCGGACGGCCGCCCTCGAACGCAAGCTTCACGCTGACGTCGTCGGGGCGCACCTCGTTGGCGGCGGTCACCAGCGCGTCGAGCAGCTTGGCGAGATCGACTGGCGCGGCTTCCTGGCGCTGCAGCTCTGCGTCGAGCCGGCTGGCGTCGGAAATATCCGAGATCAAGCGGTCGAGCCGCTTCACATCGTGCTCGATGACGTCGAGCAGGCGCTTGCGGTTGGCGTCGGTTTTGGCCATCGGCAGCGTTTCCACCGCCGAGCGCAGCGAGGTGAGCGGATTGCGCAATTCGTGCGCGACGTCGGCGGCGAAGCTTTCGATCGCCTCGATCCGGGTATAGAGCGCGTTGGTCATGTCGCGCAGCGCGCCCGACAATTCGCCGATTTCGTCGCGCCGGCGGGTGAAATCGGGGATTTCGACGCGGCTGCGGATGCGCCGGCGCACGCGCTCGGCGCCGTCGGCCAGTCTGCGGACGGGCCCGGCGATGGTGCCGGCGAGCAGCATCGAGAGCACCACCATGACGGCGGCGGCGACCAGGAACACCTTGACGATGGCGAGCCGCTCGGCCTCCACCATGTCGTCGATGTCGGCGCCTTGCGTCGAGAGCATCAGCGCGCCGCGCACGGCGCGGAAGCGCTGCACCGGCACTGCGACCGAGACGATCACCTCGCCGCGGTCGTTGACCCGCACCATGCTGGCGTGCAGCCCGTCGAGCGCCTGCTGGACCTCCGGATAGCCCTTGCCGTTCTCCGGCCCGAGCTCCTTGTAGAGCGGCAGGTCGCCGCGCCCGAGCCAGCGGCGCATGGCGATGAAGCCGCGCTCCATGAGGCCGGGATTTTCGGCGTCCGGCGGCGGCAGGTCGAAACGCAGAACGTCGCCGCGGCCGTATAGATTGCGGCTGTCGAGGATGAGCACGCCGTCGCGGTCATAGATACGCGCGCGTGTCTTGGTCGGCGACACCAGACGGCGCAGCACCGGCGCGACGCGTTCCGGGTTGATCGGGAATTCGATGCCCGATTGCGCCTCGTCGGACGGCCCGTAGCTTTCGCCCGCCTGCAGCTCCAGCAGCCGCTCGGGGTCGATGGTGACCGCGTCGCTTTCCACCGTGGCGGAGGCCGCAATCGCCCCGGCGATGATCTCGCTCTGCACCAACAGGCTCTGCACGCGCGCGTCGATCAGGCCGGCGCGGAACTGCGAGAGATAGAGCACGCCGGTGACCAGCGCGACCAGGCCGGTGAGATTGAGGAAGACGATGCGGCGGGTGAGGCTGGAAAAACTTTGCGATACGAAAAATTGCCAGGCCGAACGCAGCGGCCGGCGGATCGCGTCGAAGCGTTTGCGCTTCGGATGCGCGGCGTCCGCACCGGGCCTTTCGGCCTCGGCGTTCTGCGCCAAAAGTTCCGCGGTTCGATCGAGCACGTCGTTCAATCCCGCCGGGTTATTCGAAGTGGCGATTTTACCGCAAGCCGGGACGCTTTGTCAGTCCGTCAGGACCCCCGCATCATTAACATTGCGCAAGGTCTTTCCCCGAAAACCGGTTCCCACGGTTTCGGGACCTTGCGCGAACGATGCGTCATGTTTCCTTGAAGCGGTAACCGACGCCGTAGAGCGTTTCGATCATCTCGAAATCGTCGTCGACGACCTTGAACTTCTTGCGCAGGCGCTTGATGTGGCTGTCGATGGTGCGGTCGTCGACGTAGACCTGGTCGTCATAGGCCGCGTCCATCAGCGCGTTTCGGCTTTTCACCACGCCGGGTCGGGTCGCCAGCGCCTGCAAAATGAGAAATTCGGTGACCGTGAGGGTGACCGGATCGTTCTTCCAGGTGCAGGTGTGGCGCTCGGGGTCCATACGCAGCAAACCGCGCTCCAATGCCTTGGCGTCGTTTTCCTTCGGCGCGGCGGCGTCCTTCGGCGAGGCACGCCGCAATACCGCTTTCACGCGCTCGACCAGAAGCCGCTGCGAGAACGGTTTGCGGATGAAGTCGTCGGCTCCCATCTTAAGGCCGAACATTTCGTCGATCTCCTCGTCCTTGGAGGTGAGGAAAATGACCGGCATGTCGCTCTTCTGGCGCAGGCGCCGCAATGTCTCCATGCCGTCCATGCGCGGCATCTTGATGTCGAGGATGGCGAGATCCGGCGGCGAGGTCTTGAAGCCGTCGAGCGCGGAGGCGCCGTCGGTATAGGTCATGATGCGATAGCCCTCGGCTTCGAGCGCCATCGACACGGAGGTAAGGATGTTGCGGTCATCGTCGACGAGAGCGATGGTTGGCATGGAGCCCCTCTATATGCGTCGCCTGGCGTGACGTTCCCGCACGTTTTGAAGCCATAAACAGGGTCTGAAATGTGGCCTCTTTGCAACAACTATGTGATTCGGCAGCGAATTCAAGGTCGTTTGGGCAGATCATGCTGCCGCGCCGGTACTTAACCACTGCGAGACAAGCCCGCGATGAGTAAGACCACTGCCAATCCCCCCCTACCGGGTGCCATGCCGGGCCGCACGCCTGAGAATGCGCAGCCGCCGGCGGATTTCGCGCCGGTCGAGGTTGCCAAATCGCTGCTGCGCGCCACGCGCGCCGGCACGCTGGCGACGCTCGACCTCAATTCCGGCTACCCGTTCGCTTCGCTGGTCAATGTCGCGACCGACGCCGATGGCGCGCCGCTGATCCTGGTGTCGAAGCTGGCGACGCACACCGCCAACCTCGAAGTCGATGGCCGCGCCTCGCTGCTGCTGGCCGAGACCGGCAAAGGCGACGCGCTGGCGCATCCGCGCCTGACCGTGCTCGGCACGTTCGCGCCGGTCGCGCGCGCAAGCGCCGACGATGCCCGCGTCCGCCGGCGTTTCCTGGCGCGCCATCCGAAGTCGGAACTCTATGCCGGCTTCGGCGACTTCGCGTTCTGGCGCATGGCGGTCGTTTCGGCGCATCTCAACGGCGGCTTTGCCCGTGCCGCCGATCTGACCGCGACCGACGTCCTGACCGATGTGAGCGATGCGCAGGCGCTGATCGAGGCGGAGGAGGGCGCCATCGCCCACATGAACGCCGATCACGCCGAGGCCTTAAGGCTTTACGCCACCAAATTGCTCGGCGCGCCGGACGGCGATTGGGCCTGTGTAGGCATTGATCCGGAGGGCATCGAATTGCAGAAAGGCGGCACGGCGTTGCGGCTGTTTTTCCCGCAGCGCGTCACCGGGCCGGGCCCGCTGCGCGCGGCGCTCAAGCAACTGGCCGATCAGGCGCGCGCATAAATTCGCGATCACGCTGCATCGCTCGGCGGATATAGCGTCACCACCGCAGCCGCGTCGAGTTCACTTTTTCCAGATGCCACTAAGAGGCGGTAAAGGGTGAGCGCCTGCGAGGCCATCGGCATCGCCAAATGGCGCGCGGCGGCCGCGGCCTGCAGCAGTTCCAGATCCTTCAGCACTTGCCGTGCAAAACCCCGCGGCGCGAAATCCTCCGCCAGCATTTGCGGAAATACCGGCGCCAGCATGTTCGAGCCGGCAAAGCCGGCCGCGAGCGCCTGCGGAATCTTGGCCGCGTCGACGCCGTAGCGCTGCGCCAGCCGCAACGCTTCGGCGAGCACACAATAATTTGTCAGCACGATCGTCTGGTTGACCAACTTTGTCGCCTGACCGGTGCCAACGGGGCCCATGTGCGTCAGGCTGCCGAGATCGCGCATGATCGGCGTAATTTTGGCGATGGCGGCGTCGGTTCCGCCCGCCATGATCGCCAACGTTCCGGCCTTGGCGGCGCCCGGTCCGCCGGACACCGGCGCATCGACGAACGACATGCCGGCTTGTTCGAGCGCGGCTGCGATCCGCTTGGTGGTTTCCAGTTCGGTCGTCGAAAGATCGACCATGATTTTTCCCGCCGGCGCGGCGGCGGCAGAAAGGCCGCGCGAGCCGAGCGCCACGTCCTCGACGGCGGCGGTATTGATCACGCTGACCAGGATGATCTCGGCGCAGCCTGCGACCTCCGCCGCGCTTTTTGCCGGCTTAACGCCCCATGCCGCCGCGGCTTTGGTCTTGCCTGCGTCGATGTCGTAACCGATGACGCTATGGCCTTTCTCGAGTAGCCGGCGCGTAAAACCTTGCCCCATGAGGCCCAGTCCGACAAATCCAAGTGCGGCTGCGGTCACGTTTTTTCTCCCGGCTTGAATCGCGCCGCTATGATCGGATGTGCTCCGGAAAATTGCTAGGCTTCATGCGGAGGTAAAAGATGGCAAGCGAGCCGGCCGGCGTCGGGGCGACCATCGCAATTGTCGATGCGCATCAGCATTTCTGGGACCTCGACAGAAACTATTATCCCTGGCTGTGCGACCGCGTGCCGATCTCCTTTCGCTACGGCGACTATTCCGCGCTGCGGCAGAACTACATGCCTGCCGATTATCGCCGCGACAGCGCCCGCTTCCGGATAGTGAAGAGCGTGCACATGGAGGCCGAATGGGATCGTGCCGATCCGGTTGCCGAAACGCGCTGGGTCGAGACGATCGGCCGCGAACACGGATTGCCCAATGCCTGCATCGGTCATGCCGAGCCCGCAAGGCCCGACATCGGTGAAGTGCTCGCCGGGCACGCGGCAAGCGCGCTTGTTCGCGGTATCCGCCATAAGCCGGCGGCGGCGGGCGACCCGCGCGAAGCCAAGCGCGGCGCGCTTAACTCAATGGACGATCCCGTTTGGCGGAAGGGTTATGCGCTGCTGGAGCGTTATGGCTTCTCTTACGATTTGCAGACGCCGTGGTGGCATCTCGACGCCGCCGCCGATCTGGCCGCCGATTTTCCGCGCACACAGATTATCGTCAACCACGCCGGGCTTCCGGTTGATCGCGGCGCGGAAGGACTGGCAGCGTGGCGGCGCGCGCTTGAACGAATTGCCGCCCGGCCGAATGCCGCGATCAAGATTTCCGGTCTTGGCCGCGCCGGGCAGCCTTGGACGGTTGCGGCCAATGGGCCGGTCATCCGCGACGCGATCTCGATTTTCGGCGTCGACCGTTGCATGTTTGCCAGCAATTTTCCGGTCGATGGCCTCGCCGGCACATTCGATGAAATCTATGGCGGCTTCTTCGCGTCGGTCGCGGGCCGGTCGGCGGCCGACCAAAGCAAACTGTTTCATGATAATGCTGTTCGGCTTTATCGGCTTTGACGCACCGGCGTCGGCGCAAAACTTAGGATCGTCATCATGAGCGGACAAAACGCAGCAACGGCCGAGGGCGACGGGATCGTTCGTCTGACATCTGACGGCGCAATCGCGCGGGTCGTGTTCGACCGGCCGCATGCACACAACGCCATGACCTGGTCGATGTATGAGCAACTCGACAGCATTTGCGCCAAGATCCGCGCCGACAGCAGCATCCGGGCCGTCGCATTCGCCGGCGCGGGCGGCAAGGCCTTTATCGCAGGCACCGATATTGCCCAGTTTCGCGCGTTCGCCTCGGCCGAAGACGGCGTCGCTTATGAAAAGCACATAGCGAAATTCGTCTCCGCCGTCGAAACCTTGCCGATGCCGACGCTCGCGGTCATCGACGGCTGGTGTGTCGGCGGCGGATTGGCGATCGCCACCGCCTGCGATCTGCGCATCGCGACTCCAGCCGCGCGTTTCGGCGTGCCGATCGCGCGCACTCTGGGCAATTGTTTGTCGGCCGGAGTCTATGCGCGCCTGCTCGCGGAATTCGGCGTCGGCCGCACCAAGCGCATGCTGTTTCTCGCCGAGATGCTCACAGCCGAAGAAGCCCGCGAGGCGGGCTATGTGAGCCTGTTGGTGGAGCCGGATGCGCTCGCCAAAAGTGCCGACGAAACGCTCGACCGCATCGCGCATCACGCGCCGATCACCATGCGGGTCGGCAAGGAAGCCATCCGGCGCGTGCTGGCTGCGATCGACGTGGACGACGAGGATCTCGTGCGGCAAGCCTATGGCAGCGAGGATTTCCACGCCGGCGTGCGGGCCTTCGTCGAAAAGCGCAAACCGGAGTGGCACGGCCGCTGAAACTGTGTCGGTCAGGCGATAACGCGCGTCGTCGCGGTGCGCCTGGCCCGCCGCACGCGGCATTCGACCAACTGACCGAGCGGGCGCGGGCGGGGCCAGGCGCTGCTGTGAATAAAGCAGCGGCTGGCAAGGGCCTGGCCGGCTGAATTTAAAGGCTGTTTGATCGCTCGGACGTCAGCACCGCCTGCAGCGGCGACATCGGATTAACCTATTGATGCACCGCAATGGTGGGCGCCCGCGCCGCCGGGCATTTGGTCTTGGCTTTAAGAATGTTCCTGACTATGGTCGCGCGCTTTTGAACGAGGGGCTATACTAAGGTCTTAATGCTGCAAGACCGCTCACGGTCCCCACGCGGGTTCCGCAAGCGGCCCGCCGGTTTGGGAGGATTTCGCGTGCAAGAAACGGGTGTGCGGAACGGTGCCTTTGGCGCCGACAAGTTCGGCTTCAAAGAGCTGGCCGCGGTCCACTGGAACCTGACTGAACCGGCGCTCTATGAGCACGCCATCGCGGCCAACGAGGCGACGATCGTGGAAGGCGGCGCACTCTGCGCCGAGACCGGCCACCACACCGGCCGTTCGCCGAAGGACAAGCACACCGTCGTCGATGCGCTCACCGAGAATTCGGTGTGGTGGGACGGCAACCGCAAAATGTCGAAGCAGAATTTCGACAATTTGCTGGCCGACTTCCAGGCGCACGCCAAAGGCAGGAAACTGTTCGCGCAGGATCTCTACGGCGGCGCCGATACGAAATACCGCATCAAGACTCGCGTGTTCACGGAATACGCCTGGCACTCGCTGTTCATCCGCCAATTGTTGATCCGGCCCGAGCGCGCCGAGCTCGCAGGCTTCGTGCCCGAACTCACGATCATCGATTTGCCCTCGTTCAAGCCGGACGCCAAACGCCATGGCGGGCGCGAAGGCTCCGACACCATGGTGGCGATCGATTTCACCCGCAAGATCGTGCTGATCTGCGGTTCCTCTTACGCCGGCGAAATGAAGAAGTCGGTGTTCACCACGCTGAACTTCTATCTGCCGGCGCAGAACGTCGTGCCGATGCATTGCTCGGCCAATGTCGGTCCGGACGGCGACTCGGCTTTGTTCTTCGGCCTCTCCGGCACCGGCAAGACCACGCTCTCGGCCGATCCCAACCGCACGCTGATCGGCGACGACGAGCACGGCTGGGGCCCGGACGGCATCTTCAATTTCGAGGGCGGCTGCTACGCCAAATGCATCAAGCTCAGCCACGAGGCCGAGCCGCAGATCTGGGACGCCACGCTGCGCTTCGGTTCGGTGCTGGAGAACGTCGTATTCGATCCGGAAACGCGCAAATGCGATTTCGACAACGACAGCAAGACCGAGAACACGCGCTCCGCCTATCCGCTCGACTTCATTCCGAACGCCTCGCGTTCGGGCCGCGCCGGCCACCCCAAGAACATCATCTTCTTGACCGCCGACGCCTACGGCGTGATGCCGCCGATCGCCAAGCTGACCGACAATCAGGCGATGTACCACTTCCTCTCCGGCTACACCGCCAAGGTCGCCGGCACCGAAAAAGGACTTGTCGGAGTTCAACCGGAGTTTTCGACGTGCTTCGGCGCGCCGTTCCTGCCGCGCAACCCGTCGGTTTATGCGGATTTGTTGCGCGATTACATCAACAAGCACAAGGTCGATTGCTGGCTGGTGAATTCCGGCTGGACCGGCGGCAAATACGGCGTCGGCCGCCGCATGCCGATCAAGGCGACGCGCACGCTGCTGACCGCGGCGCTCAACGGTTCATTGAAGGACGCCGACTTCCGCACCGATCCCTATTTCGGCTTCTCGGTGCCGACCTCGGTTCCGGGCGTCGAGCCGCATCTGCTCAATCCGTTCAAGACCTGGAAGGACAAAGCCGAATTCGACCGCACCGCGCGCGATCTGGTCGGCATGTTCCAGAAGAACTTCGCCAAATACGAGAGCCAAGTCACCGCCGACATCATGGCGGCGGCGCCCTCGGTGAAGCTCGCGGCGGAGTAATTTTCTTTCCTCGCCGCGCAAGGCGGCAGAAGAAAAAGGCGGCCAAGGCGGCCGCCTTTTTTATTTGTCGGGTAAGCAAAGCGCGTCAGCAGGAGCTGTAGTCGGGCCTGCCGTAGCCGAGGTCGCCGGCGCATGACGGCTGCGAGGCGCCATATGACGGCGCAAACCGTGGCGCAGGTTCCGATGCGTAGGCGTTAAAGCCACCGCGGCCGCTCAGGCGCTGGCCGGACGCCGCGTAGCCAAGGTCACCGCCGGGATTACTCGCCGTGACGTGCGGCGCGATGTTTCCTGTGCCGTAGCCGGCCGAATAGGATTGCGCCAATGCCGGCGAAGCAGCCGCCATTGCCAATGCCAGCGCCAGTGCAGTCGATAGCTTTCTCATAGTCCACGTCTCCTGTATCGCGTGAATGGCCCCGTGGCCTGCAAGTAGGAATCTAAAAGGCGTCGGCTACTGCAGCCGATGCATGGCAAATATTCGGGGGATGGGTCGTCATTTAGTCGAATAATCTGGAACAGGCACGCTTCCGCCACAGTCGCCAGAATCGCGGCGGAACCGGCGTCGCGAACACAAGCGACCCGGCGCGACGCCGATTACCGTGGCTTGAACGCGACCGGACCGTGCATCATGATGCACCACATGATCCGATTCTGCTTTCTGCTGGCGATGTGTTGCGCGCTCGGGGCCGGTCCGTGCCATGCCGATTGTGCCGTGCTCTACCGGCTTGCCCAGCAACACGCCAACGACATGGCCCGCCGCAACAGCCTCGATCATCGGGGATTCATGACGCACCGCGGGCCGGCCGGCGCCGCTGCCGAGAACGTCGCGGTCGGCTGCGAGACCGAGGCGTGCGCGCGGCAGGCGTGGATGAAATCTCGACCCCATCGCGCCAATATGGCGCTCGGCGGCTGCCAGGCCATTGCTTCGGCCAGATCGAAAAGCGGCCGGCGTTACTGGGCGATGGAAATCGGCGGCGGCGGCGGATTTGCCGGCCGGGATTTTTCCATCGATCACAACGAACAATAAAAAGGGCGGCCGCGCGGCCGCCCTTTTGTTTCATGCGCGCGACCGTTCAGCCGCCCGCTTGCGCGAGTTCTTGCCCGATGCGGTCGAAGCGCGCCTTTTGCTCGTTGCTGAGCGACGAATAGAAGCCGTCGAGCGCGGGCCGCACCGTATTGGCCGCCGCGACCATCGCCTGCAAGCGCTGCTCCATCGCCGCCAGCCGGCCGGGCGGGGTCAACGGCACCTCTTCCGGGCAGGCCGCTTGCAGCAACGAGACCGCCTTGTCGGTGGCGTCCTGCAACTGCTTGAAGGCGCCGAGCTGCGCGTCGGTCGGCTTGACCACCTCGTCGATCTTCTCGATCGGCAGCGTGGCAAGGCCGGGTTTTGCCTGCGAGCAGTTCTTGCTGTCCTGCGGCAGCGCGGCGGTCGTCTCGGGACTGTTGACCGGTTGCTTCGGCCCAAGCTGGTTGAAGCGCTCCTTCTGCTCGTCGCTCAGCGAACTGTAGAACTTGTCGAGCGCGGGCTGCACGACCGTGACGGCGTCGAGCGTCGCCTGCAGCCGCCCGGTCATCGCGGCGAGCCGGCCGGGAGGCGTCAGCGGGAAGGCGCTTTCGGACGGGCACGAGGCCTTGAAGGTGGCGGCGGCGTCGGCGCCCGCCTTGCGCACGTCGCCGAGCAAGGCTTTCTGATCGGCGTTGAGGCCGACCTTGCGTTCGATCTCGGCATAGGGCCAGGCGGTGACGCCGGTGCCCGGCTCCTTGCACAGTTCCTGCACGCCGGCATAGCTCACGCGCGGCGCGCGCGCCTGCGCGCCGGAACCGTAGCCATAGGCGTAGTCTTCCGGCGGACCCATCTCGCCCCAGAACATGCCGTCGACGAAATCGTCATAGGCGTAGTCCCAGTAGCCGTCGTCATAGCCGTAGGGCCAGAACGCGTAGTCGAAAATGTCGGAATAGGCGTAAGGCCAGAACACCGGCCCGTACCAGGCCACGAAGCCGGCGCGGCGGCCGTGCCGCCAGGCGCGGCGCGCCGCGATGCGATCGGAGCGCAAGCGCGGATCCGATTGCGCGCGCGCGGCAAAGCGCGAGGCGAAGCGGCCTTGCCGCGCCGCTTGCGTGGTGATGCCGGCGGCGCCGTTGCGGCGCAGATGCCGGCTGCCTTGCGTGCCGGGAACCGCGGCGAGGCTCGAGGTGCCGCGGACGGCATTCGAATTGGCCAGGCCGTTTTCGTGCAGATGCCGCCCGCGCTGCAGGACGCGCGCGGTCGAACTATTCGTGCCATGCAGAACGGCGTTCGGGGTCGCGGTCCGAATATGCGACGTCCCAACGTGAGACGAATGCGAGACGAAATTGCGATGCGTCGCGAAATGGCGCGCGAAATGGCGCGCTAAAATGCGGGGCGCCGCCGACACGGCCCGCGAAATGCGGTGCGCCGCCGGCATGGCCGGCGAAATGCGGTGCGCCGCCGGCACGGCCCGCGAAATGCGGTGCACCACCGCCGCCGCCGATATGCGGCGCGGCCCGCGCGCCGCCACCGCCGTTTGGCCTCTGGGGCGCGGCGCCGGCCGTTATCGGCATTGCGAGCGCGCCCGCCAGCAATGCGGCCGTCAGACAACCTAAAAATTTCAACATGACGGAATCTCCTCCACCATCCTTGCCCCGTCCCGGGGGCTAGTCGTTAAACTGCGCAACGTTGTTTTCGTTCGCCGATCGCCACCGATTTGCTGCGTTGCGCAATCCAAAAAGCGGTATTAGGCGGCGTTCATCGGCGCCGTTCACATGAATCAACGTGCCGCCGCCGGCAAACCTGCGCCGGTTCGCTATCTCGTGAACGGGAATGAGCGGCTAAGTTTCTAGCGGCCGCCGCCAAGGCGCTCGATCAGTTCGGCGGTCGGATAGGAATCCGCCGGCAGGCCGAGCTTCATCTGCGCCTTCTTGACCGCGGCGCGCGTGCCGGAGCCGACTTTGCCGTCGACCTCGCCGACGCCCTCGTAGCCGTGCTTGATCAGCAGGCGCTGCAATTCCATGACCTGCGGCGTCGAGAGCGGCTGGATGCTCTTGGCGCCCTCGTGGTCGACGGTCGGCGCGCCGGCCAGGCGGGCGGCGTAATAGGCGACGGTGGTGGAATAGACGTAAGCCGAATTCCAGCCGAGGAAGGCCTGGAAATTCGGATAGGCGAGAAACGCCGGCCCGTGCCGGCCCATGGGCAGGATCATCGAGGCCGGCAGGCCGTCGGCCGGCAGCGTGCCGTGCGCGGCGCGCACGCCCCAGGCCACCCACTGCGAGCGCGGATGCGTGATGGCGAGGTCGGCCTCCTGCCACGGCAGATTTGGCGGCACGCGCACTTCCTGCAGCCAAGGCTCGCCGCGCTTCCAGCCGAGGCTGACCAGGAAGTTGGCGCCGGAGGCCATGGTGTCGGGGATGCTGTGGATTAGATCGCGGCGGCCGTCGCCGTCGAAGTCGACCGCGTTCTTGAGATAGTCGGACGCCGTGAACTGCAGGCCGCCGAATTCGCCGGCCCAGTCGCCGATCATGCTGGCGACGGTCTGGTCGCCGCGCTCGATGATGCGCAGCGCGTCGAGCAATTGTTGACGAAAGAAGTCCGGCCGCCGGCAATCATAAGCGAGCGTCGCCAGCGCGCTGAGGATTTTGTAGTTGCCGAAATTGGCGCCGAAGTCGCTTTCGAGGCCCCAGAAAGCGACCAGCACCGGCGCCGGCACGCCGTATTTCTTTTCCACCTCGGCGAACAGCTTGGCGTGCTGCTTGATCTTGGCGAGCCCGTTCGGGATGCGGCCGCCGCCCACCATGCGGTCGGAGAATTGCAGGAAGGTCTGGTTGAACACCGACTGGCCGTGGTCGCGGCGCACGATCGCCGGGTCGAAGGTCATGGAGGGCGCAGCTTCGGCGATCACGCGCTGCGAAATGCCCTGCGCGGCGGCCTCCTTCTTGAACGCCGCGAGCCAGCTCTCGTAGCTGCCGGTGTTATGGCAGGAGGCGGCGAGCGCGGGTCCCGCTACGAGGCCGCCGAGCGCCAGGGCCGCGAGTTTCAACGCCGTTTTGTGCATCGTCAGGTCCGCCTTATTTGCGAGGATTCGAACGCGAATTTGCCTAAGCCCTAGGCCCGGTCAAGGGTCCCGGGCGGATAAGCCCTAAGGGCGATTCTTGTGCAAATGATGGTTTAGTGGCAGTTGCAGGAAACGCTTTTTGTGAGCGGTCGAGACAATACGCACTATGCAAGTCCTGGTGATCGGTGCCGGCGTGGTCGGGCTGGCGGTGGCGCGCGCGGCCGCGCGCAAGGGCCACGAGGTGGTGGTGGCGGAGAAGGCCAATGCCATCGGCACCGGCATTTCCTCGCGCAACAGCGAAGTCATCCATGCCGGCATGTACTACGCCACCGGCACCTTGCGCGGGCGCCACTGCGTCGCCGGGCGGCGCATGCTGTACGAGTTTTGCGCTTCGCACGGCGTGCCGCACCGCAAATGCGGCAAGCTGATCGTCGCTACCAACCAGGCCGAACTCGACAAGATCGGAGAGATCGACAAGCAGGGCGCCATCAACGGCGTCGAAGGCCTGGAGCTGATCGGGGCCAACGCGGCGCGCGCACTCGAGCCCGAATTGTCCTGCATCGGCGCGTTGCATTCGCCGGAAACCGGCATCATCGACGGCCACCGCTATATGCTGTCGCTGCGCGGCGATCTCGAGGACGCCGGTGGCGCCATCGCCTTCAATACGCCGGTGGTTGGCGCTAGGCGCAAAGGCGGGCAATGGCAGGTCGCTTTCGGCGGCGCCGGCGAATTCGCCTTCGACGCGCTGGTCAACTGCGCCGGGCTTGGCGCGCAAAGCGTGGCGCGCGCGATGGAGGATTACCCGGCCGCGCGCGTGCCGCGGCTGGTGCTGGGCAAGGGCAATTATTTCACCTTCGCCGGCAAGCCGGCATTCTCGCGGCTAATCTATCCGACGCCGATCGTCGGCGGGCTCGGCGTTCATGTCACGCTCGATCTGGCCGGCCGCATGCGCTTTGGGCCCGACGTCGAATGGGTCGAGCGCGAGAACTACGACGTCGATCCGGCGCGCGCGCGTTTGTTCTACGAGCGTATCCGCACTTATTGGCCCGGCCTGCCCGACGGCTCGCTGGCGCCGGACTATTCCGGCATCCGACCCAAGCTCACCGGGCCGAAAGAGCCGCAGGCCGATTTCCTGATCGATGCGCCGGCCCAGCACGGCCTGCCGGGATTGGTGCAGATGTTCGGGATTGAATCGCCCGGCCTCACCTCATCGCTCTCGCTCGGCGAGGAAGTGGCCGGCTATCTCACGAGCTGAGCGCGGCGGCTTTCGTCGAGCGCGCGGGCGGCGCGTGAAACGATGGGGGCGGCCGCATCGACGCCTTCTGCCGTCGGCATGATTTTCACACCCGCCAGTTTCTCGCGCGTGCTGGCGGGCACGGCGCGGTCGCTGCCGAGCGGCGCGAAATCCGCCACCTTGTTCTTCACGGCCGTGACCGCCACCAAGCCGCCGCGGGTCGCCACGATGTCGCCGGGCCGCAGCGTCGGATCGGTTTTGACGTCGATGTGCGCCAGGCCGAAGCGATCGCGGCCGTTGCAGGTGGCATCGGCGACCAGCTTTTTGCGATAGAGGAAGGCGGTATCGAGATCGGCGTAGCGGCTGCCGTCCGCGGCGACGGCGTTGTCGATGCCGCCGCCGGAATAAAGCCGCGTGCGGCTCGCCGGGCAGAACACATGGCAGGCGTCGGCCGCGCTCAGACCGGCTTGCGACCGCACCGGGAAGTAAAAGCCGTCGCTGGTGCGCACGCAGTAGGCGCTGGCCGGGCCGCTATCGGCGCGCTCACGCGGCCGGTCGGGGGCCCGGAAAAAGTCGTGCAAGGGATCGGCATAGGCCTGCGCCTCCGGCGGCGCGTGCCGGTGGAAGCCGCCAAACAGCATTTCGAACAGGCCCTGCGCCGATGCGGGCGTCGCCAGTGTCAGAAGACCAGCGGCAAACATCCCTGTGGACGCGCGCAAAAGCGCGCTCGCGCGGGCGGCCATGACAAACCCCTGTGGTTGATCGCGTTTCGTCTGGCGAAGTCGCGCACATCAACGCTTGGAGGGCCGGATGGTTGCAGCGGACCGGGCGGTTCAGAAATACCGCCACCACACGTAAAGATGACAGATCGCCACCGACACCACCATCATCGGAAAGGCGTAGAGCGTGTAGGTGATGAACTTGAACGGCACCTTGTTGCGCTCGCCGATGCCGGCGACCGTCAGGTTGGCTGAGGCGCCGATCAACGTGCCGTTGCCGCCCAGGCACGCCCCGAGCGACAGGCACCACCATAGCGGCTGGATGTGGTCGGCGCCGCCGAACGACGGCGCCATGTTCTTGATCAGCGGGATCATGGTGGCGACGAACGGAATGTTGTCGACGATCGCCGAGAGAAATGCCGAGGCCCACAGGATGGCGTAGCCGGCATTGGCCATGTTGCCGCCGGTCGCCGCCACCAGTTTGTTGGCGAGCAGCGTGAGCAGGCCGCCGACGTCGACGCCGTGCACCACCACGAACAGGCCGATGAAGAAGAAGATGGTGATCCACTCCACGTCGCCGAAGGTAGCGTGGATATTGTGCGCGGCTTTCTCGGAATGGTGCGCCCAATTGTCGAGCAGCATCAGAATGGCGGCGCCGAACATGGCGATGGTGGCGGGCTCCAGATGCAGCGGCCGCGCCAGCACGAAGGCGACCATGACGATGGTGAGCACGGCGAGCGACTGCTTGAGCAGCAGCCAGTCCTCGATCGAGTCCGCCGGGTTCATCGCCATCACCCGCTCCTCGGCGTCATGCGAGGCCTTGAGGTCCTTGCCCCAGAGCAGGTGAATGATCACCGCCTGCACCGCCATGACGACGAGAATGACCGGCGTCAGGTGATAGACGAAATCGTTGAAGGCGAGGCCGGCCTGCGAGCCGATCAGGATGTTGGGCGGATCGCCGATCAGCGTGGCGGTGCCGCCGATATTGGAAGCGAAAATTTCGGCAAACAAATAAGGATAAGCCGGGACTTTCAACGTGCCGCAGATGGCGAGCGTCACCGGCACGATCAGCAGCACCGTGGTGACGTTGTCGAGGAAGGCCGAAAGCACCGCGGTGGTGATCTGCAAGATGAACAAAATGCCGGCCGGATGCGCTTTGGCGGCCTTGGCCGACCAGATGGCGAGATACTGGAACATGCCGGAACGGCGCGAAATCGACACCAGGATCATCATGCCGGTGAGCAGGCCAATGGTGTTCCAGTCGATGCCGTGGATCGCCTCTTCCTGGTCGAGCACGCCCACCAGGATCATCACGCCGGCGCCGACCAGCGCGACGATCGCGCGGTTGCACTTCTCCGACATGATGACGGCGTAGGTAATCGCGAGGACGCAGGTGGATACCCACATCGCGTTCAGGCCGAAATAGACGTGCGATGCCGCGTGCGCGGTCATGAGCCGAACCCCCCGGAACAGCGGGCGCCCGGCTTCCACAAAGCCCAACGCACCCCTCTTATTTTGGCCAAAGGTCCAGCAGGCGCGCCGGCAAGTCAAGGTGAGGCTTCCGCAGGCGGGGACTTCCGCGCATACTCTTGAGCCTTCTCTTGGGCCTTCTGTTGAGCCTCGCACACGAAGGAGCGTATCGATGGCCGCCAATGTCCGCTTCAGCAATCCGAAAACCATGGCCAAGCCGCCGGGCTACACTTACGTGGTCGAGGCGACCGGGCCGAACCGCCTGATCTTCATCGCCGGCCAGCTCGGCCTCGACATGGACAACCAACTGGTCGGCGGGCCCGGCGATTTCCGCGCGCAGGCGTTCAAGGCCTTCCAGAATCTCAAGCTTGCTTTGGAATCGGCCGGCGCCGGCTTCAAGGACGTGGTGAAGATCAACAATTATCTCACCGACATGTCGCACATGGCGATTTTCCGCGAAGTGCGCGACGAGTTCGTCAACACCGCCGCGCCGCCGGCGTCGACCACCGTCGGCATTTCGCAACTGGCGCGGCCGGGCGCGCTGTTCGAGGTCGAGGCCATCGCGGTGCTGCCGGCGAAGGCGGCCAAGCCCGCCGCCAAGCGCGGCAAGGTCAAGGCTCGCCGACGGACAAGAAAGTAAGCAGGCCGAACACCGGCAGCAGCACCGCGCACGACCACAGCATGTAGCCGAAGAAGCTCGGCATCTTGACGCCGCGCTCGTTGGCGATGGCATAGACCATGAAATTGGGCGCGTTGCCGATGTAAGTGAGCGCGCCCATGAAAACCGCGCCCATGGAAATGGCGGCGAGCGCGGCGGAAAACTCGGTCATCAATTTCGCGGCGTCGCCGCCGGCAAGCTGGAAGAAAACGAGATAGGTCGGCGCGTTGTCGAGGAAGGCCGACAAAAGCCCGGTCAGCCAGAAATAGGCCACCTCGTGCGGCGAGCCGTCGCGTTCGGTCACCGCGCGCAGCAAAAAGGCAAACGGCCCATCGTGGCCGGCCGCCAACATCGCCAGCACCGGAATGATGCAGACGAAAATGCCGGCGAACAGCTTGGCCACTTCGGCAATCGGCTCCCAGGTGAAATCGTTGGCCTTGCGGTGTTCCTCCGGCGTGAGCCGGAGCGAGGCGAGCGCGATGACAACGAGAGCGCCGTCGCGCACCAGATTCTGCAAGGCGACGTGCGTGCCGTAGACGTTAATCTCGATGCCGGGCTTCCAGGCGGCGGAGAGCAAAATGGCGCCGATGATGGCGGCGATCAGCGGCAGGTTGATCAGCCCGCGCAAGCGCAGCGGTTCGGCCGCCTCGGCTGCGGTACTCGGTTCGCTGCGTGCAAACCAGATGTCGGTCGCCAGAAATATCGCCATAACCGGCCCGGCGACGATCGCCGTTTCATAGGCGAGGTGCGTCGTCGTCCAAAAGAACCCGACGCCATGCAAAAAGCCGACGAACAGCGGCGGATCGCCGAACGGCGATAGCGCGCCGCCGATATTGGCGACCAGGAAGATGAAAAAGACGACAACGTGCGCGTTGTGCCCTCGGTGCGCATTGGCGCGGATCAGCGGCCGCACCAGGATCATGGCGGCGCCGGTGGTGCCGACGATGCTCGCCATGGCGGTGCCGAGCAGCAGAATGCCGGCGTTGACCAGCGGGCCGCCGCGCAAAGTGCCGGCGATCAATATGCCGCCCGCGACGACATAAAGCGCGAACAGCAAAATGATGAAGCTCATGTATTCGGCAAGCGTCGCGTGCACGAGAGCGGCGAGCGAGGCCGCGGGTCCCACGAACCAGGCGACCGCGGCCAGCGTCAGCAGCGCCCAGGCTGCGGCGACCTTGCCGTAGTGCGCGTGCCAGAATTTTGGGAACAGCAGCGGGCCGGTAGCAATGCTCAGCAAGATGCCGGCAAAGGGCAGTGCCCAATACCAACCCATCTGCGCGCCGTCGAGCGCCGGCGCGGCGTGGGCTGCGGCGGGATAGCCAATCGCCGAGATAGCAACCAGGAGCAGTCGAAGCATCGGTAATGTGTTTCCTGCTGCGCCGCGCTGTTTCACGATGTCGAACCCGTGCCTAACCAAACGCGGCGGCCACGACAAGTCCGGGCGTGGGCTGCCGCAATCGGCCGCGGCACGGAAAAAGGTATTGCCTGCGGTGACGGCAGGAATGCTAGAAGCTGCCTCCCGCCAACTGGTTGAAACAGACAGGACGATAATGCAAAAACCAGCGACCGAAATCGTCGAGGAAACACCCAAGCTCACCGCAACCGACGGGCATGTGCTCGCGGCCTTTCGCGCCAGCCCGAAGGGCGCCAAGAAGGGCGGCCTTGTGATCCTGCAGGAGATTTTCGGCCTGACCGATCAGCTCAAATCGGTGGTGCGCTGGTTCGCGGGCGAGGGCTACGACACGATTTTTCCTTGCGTCTACGACCGCGTCGCACCGGACACCGTGATCCCGTTCAATGAGCCCGACCGTGGCCGCGATCTCGCCTACGGCCTTTCGCTCGACAAGGTTTCGCTCGACATCGGCGCGGCGGTGAAGTGCGTGGACGGCGAGCGTGGCGTCTCGGTGCTTGGCTATTGCTGGGGAGGCGGCGTCATCTTGCGCGCGGCTGCCGATCACAGACTGCGCGGCGCCATTTCTTTCTACGGCACGCGGCTTCCGACCTATCTCGACCTCAAGCCGAAGTGCCCGCTGTTGTTTCATTTCGCCAAGACGGATCCGAACGCAACGCCGGAGATTATCGCGCAGGTGCTCAAAGCGTTCCCGACCGCGGAAAATTATATTTACGAAGCGGGCCACGGTTTCGCCAACGATGCGCGGCCGGTTTACAACGAGGCGGCCGCCAAGGCCGCGTATGCGCACACGCTCGCATTCCTGAGCCGGCACCACCAGGCGCAGTGAGAGCGAACGCCAGCTGACGCGCGCACTCGCTAGTGCGCCTCGTCCCAGTTGTCGGCGGCGCGGGCGTCGACCTGCAACGGTACGTGCAGCGAGATGGCCGGGTGCGGCGCGTCTTCCATCACCTTTTTCACCACGGGCATGGTCTTGGCGACTTCCCGCTCGGGCACCTCGAAAATCAATTCGTCGTGCACTTGTAGCAGCATCTGCGCGCTGAGCTTGGCCTTGGCGAGTTCGCCCTCCATGCGCATCATGGCGCGGCGGATGATGTCGGCGGCCGAGCCCTGCAGGCGCGCGTTGATCGCCGCGCGTTCGTTGAACGAACGGATCGACGGGTTCGCCGCCTTGATGTCGGGATAGTGGCATTTGCGCCCGAACAGCGTGGGCACGTAGCCGTTGGCGCGGCAGAACTCGCGCGTCTCGTCCATGTAGTCGCGGATGCCGGGGAAGCGTTCGAAATATTTCTTGATGTAGGCGCCGGCTTCCTCGCGCTCGATGGAGAGCTGATTGGCGAGGCCGAAAGCCGAGATGCCGTAGATGATGCCGAAATTGATCGCCTTGGCGCGGCGGCGCACTTCGCTCGGCATGTCCTTGACCGGCACGCCGAACATTTCCGAGGCAGTCATGGCGTGGATGTCGACGCCGTCCTGGAAGGCCTTGCGCAGCGCCGGCACTTCGGCGACTTCCGACAACAGGCGTAGCTCTATCTGCGAATAGTCGGCGGAGACCAGCTTCATGCCGGGCGACGCCACAAAGGCGCGCCTGATCTTGCGGCCTTCCTCGGTGCGCACCGGGATGTTCTGCAAATTCGGCTCCGACGACGACAGCCGGCCGGTCGAGGTGGCGGCGAGCGCGTAGGACGTGTGCACGCGGTGGGTCGTCGGGTTGACGTAAGTCGGCAGCGCCTCGGTATAAGTCGAGCGCAGCTTGGAGACCTGCCGCCAGTCGAGAATCTTGCGCGGCAGCGCGTGGCCCTGCTCGGCGAGGTCCTCCAATTCGCGCGCGCCGGTCGACCATTGCCCGGTCTTGGTCTTGGTGCCGCCGGGCAAATTCATCTTGCCAAACAGAATGTCGCCGAGCTGCTTGGGCGAACCGGGATTGAGCGGCTCGCCTGCGAGCTGCTTGATTTCCTCTTCCAGCGCGCCCTGTTTCTGGGCGAATTCGCCGGACAGGCGCGAAAGCACCTGGCGGTCGATGGAAATGCCGCGCCGCTCCATGCGCGCCAGCACCGCCGGCATGGCGCGCTCCAGCGTTTCGTAAACGGTCGCGACCCGCTCGGCGGGCAGGCGGGCTTTCAGCGCGTTCCACAGCCGCAGCGTCACGTCGGCGTCCTCGGCGGCGTAGTCGGTCGCCTTGTCGATGGCGACGCAATCGAAACTGACTTGCGATTTTCCAGTGCCGGCGACATCGCCGAAATGAATGGTCTTGTGGCCAAGCCACCTCTCGGAAAGATCGTCCATGCCGTGTCCGCCTTTGCCGGCGTCCAGCACATAGGAAATCAGCATGGTGTCGTCGTAGCCTTCGATCTCGATGCCGCGCTGGGCGAATACCAGCCAGTCGTATTTCATGTTCTGCGCGACCTTGAGGATGCTCTTGTCCTCGAGCAGCGGTTTGAGAACTTTGAGTGCGTCTTCTTCCTTGATCTGGTCGGCGGCAAGCCCCGCATCGAACAGCCCGTCGCCGCCGCCGTCCTTCTTGTGGGCGAGCGGCACGTAGCAGGCCTCGTTCGGCGATAGTGCGAGCGAGAAGCCGCACAGGCCCGCCTGCATGGCATCGAGACTTGTGGTCTCGGTGTCGACCGCGACGACGCCCACGTCATGCGCGCGCGCGATCCATTCCTTCAGGCGGGCCAGCGTGCGCACGCATTCGTATTTGGAGCGGTCGATTTTTTGCTTGCGCGCGGCTTCCGCGCGCGCGGCGGCGAACGATATGGGGGTGAGGGCGCCGTTCGCCTCGCTTTTTCCGCTCGGTTTGGCTTGCGGAGTCGACGCGAACAGATCGCCGGTTTTCCCCGCCGGCGCGGTGCGTGCAATGGCGGGTGCGCCCGATACCAGCTTGGCGTCGGCCTCGACCTGCGAGGCGTCGATCTCGGCCTTTTCCGCCACGCGCCGCGTGATGGTGTTGAACTCCATCGCCTTGAGGAACGCGATGAGATTTTTGTAGTCCGGCTCGTGCACCGCGAGCTGGTCGACCGGCACGTCGAGCGGTACGTTGCGGTCGAGCGTGACCAGACGCTTGGAGATGCGCGCGATCTCGGCGTTGTCGATCAGCGATTGCCGGCGCTTGTCCTGCTTGATTTCCTTGGCGCGCTTGAGCAGCGTTTCGAGATCGCCGTATTCGCCGATCAACTGCGCCGCGGTCTTGACGCCGATGCCCGGCACGCCCGGCACGTTGTCGGAGGAATCGCCGATCAGCGCCTGCACTTCGATGACTTTCTCGGGCCCGACGCCGAATTTCTCGATCACCTCGGCGGCGCCGATGCGGCGGTCCTTCATGGTGTCGTACATGGTGACGCCCGAGCCGACGAGCTGCATCAGGTCTTTGTCGGAGGAGACGATGGTCGTCGTCGCCTTGGCTTCGCTGGCGAGCCGCGCGTAAGTCGCGATTAGGTCGTCGGCCTCGAAGCCGGCCTGCTCCAGACAGGGGATTTCGAAGGCGTGCACGGCCTCGCGGATCAGCGGGAACTGCGGGATGAGATCTTCCGGCGCGTCCGGCCGGTGCGCTTTGTATTCCGGATAAAATTCGGTGCGAAAGGTTTTCTCCGATTTGTCGAACACCACGGCGAGATGAGTCGGCTTGTCGTTCTTCATCTCGGCCAAGAGCTTCCACAACATGTTGCAAAAGCCGAGCACGGCATTGACCTGCAAGCCGTCCGACTTGCGGGTGAGCGGCGGCAGCGCGTGATAGGCGCGGAAGATGTAGCCGGAGCCGTCGACCAGAAAGAGGTGGTCGCCCTTTTTCAGCGGCCGCGCCGCCGGGTTCGATGCGGTAGGGGTTTTGGCTTTGGGTTTTGCGCTTGTCGGCATGGCCCGAATGTGGGCCCGGACGGCCCGTTAATCAATCTGTCGCAGGACTCAGCCACAGAAAATGCCGGCTCTCGCCACCCGAGACGGCCTCTGCTATGAGACCGGCCGATTCAGGCGGCTGGAATTAGACACCGATTTCGATAAAGGCACTCCATGCGCGTTGCCATGATCGGCACCGGCTATGTCGGCCTCGTTTCCGGGGCCTGTTTTGCCGAATTCGGCCACGACGTGACCTGCGTCGACAAGGACAAGGGTAAGATCGCGGCGCTGACGCGCGGCGAAGTACCGATTTACGAGCCGGGACTCAACGATCTGGTCGCCGCTAATACGCGCGCCGGCCGGCTGAAATTCACCGACGACCTGCCCGCCGCGGTGAAAGCCGCCACCGCGGTGTTCATCGCGGTCGGCACGCCCTCGCGGCGCGGCGACGGCCACGCCGATTTGAGCTTCGTCTACGACGCGGCGCGCGAGATCGCCGCCACGATTGGCGGCTTCACCGTGGTGATCACCAAGTCGACGGTGCCGGTCGGCACCGGCGACGAGGTCGAGCGCATCATCCGCGAGACTCGACCGAAGGCGGAGTTCGCCGTGGTGTCGAACCCAGAATTCCTGCGCGAGGGCGCCGCCATTCGGGATTTCAAGCTGCCCGACCGCATCGTGGTCGGGACCGAGGACGCGCGCGCGCGCGAGGTGATGAGCGAGCTCTATCGCCCGCTTTATCTCAACCGCTCGCCGATCATGTTCACCGACCGGCGCACCGCCGAGCTGATCAAATACGCCGCCAACGCCTTTCTCGCCACCAAGATCACCTTCATCAACGAGATCGCGGACCTCGCCGAAAAAGTCGGCGCCGACGTGCAGGAGGTCGCGCGCGGCATCGGGCTCGACAACCGCATCGGTTCGAAATTCCTGCACGCCGGTCCCGGCTTCGGCGGCTCGTGCTTCCCGAAGGACGCGGTGGCGTTGATGAAAACGGGCCAAGATCACGATGCGCCGCTGCGCATCGTCGAAGCGGTGGTGGCCGTCAACGATGCGCGTAAGCGCGCCATGGCGCGCAAGGTGGCGGCGGCGCTCGGCGGCGAATTGCGCGGCAAGACGATCGCGGTGCTGGGCCTGACCTTCAAGCCGAACACCGACGACATGCGCGAGGCGCCGTCGATCCCGCTGATCACCGCGCTGCAGGACATGGGCGCCAAGGTGCGCGCCTACGATCCGACCGGCATGGAGCAGGCCAAGCCTTTATTGGCCAATGTCGCCTTCTGCAAGGACGCCTATGATTGCGCGCAGGGCGCCTCCGCGCTGGTGATCGTGACCGAATGGGAGCAATTCCGCGCGCTCGATTTCGTGCGGCTGAAGCAGGCGATGGCGCGGCCGGTGCTGGTCGATTTGCGCAACGTCTACCGGCCGGAGGAGGTCGCGCGCCACGGCTTCGTCTATGAAGGCGTCGGGCGGGCGCGGAAATGATGAAGCACGCCGCCGCCAAGAGACGTTGATTGGCCCCGCGCCGGCGCGCGGGGCAGGCAGAATATTCCAAACCGCTATCTGAATTTTCCATCCGCTGCCGGATGACGACGTCACATATGCATAAGTTCGACACACCGCTTCCTATCGACGACGCGCTGCCGCGGCTCACCGCGGCATTGGGCGCGAACAACACCGCCGTGCTGGTGGCGCCGCCGGGCGCCGGCAAGACCACGCGCGTGCCGCTGGTGCTGCTCGACGAGCCGTGGGCGAAGGATAAGAAAATCCTGGTGCTGGAGCCGCGAAGGCTGGCGGCGCGCGCCGCCGCAGCCCGCATGGCCTCGACCCTGGGCGAGCAGGTGGGCGACACCGTCGGCCTGCGCGTGCGCTTTGGCTCGAAGATTTCCAAGCGCACGCGTATCGAGGTGATCACGGAGGGCGTGTTCACGCGGCTGATCCTCGACGACCCGTCACTCGATGGCGTCGCCGCCGTGCTGTTCGACGAATTTCATGAGCGCTCGCTCGATGCCGATCTCGGGCTCGCGCTTGCCAGAGACGTGCAACAGGGCCTGCGCGAGGAACTGAAAATCCTGGTGATGTCGGCGACGCTCGACGGCGCCCGCGTGGCGGCGCTGCTCGGCGGCGCGCCGGTGGTCGAGAGCGAAGGCCGCAGCTTTCGCGGTGGAGACGCGCTATCTCGGCCGCGACGCGCGCGCGCGCATCGAAGCCCAAGTGACCGACGCCGTGCAGCGCGCCTTGCGCGCCGATCAAGGCTCGCTGCTGGTGTTCTTGCCCGGCGCCGGCGAGATCCGCCGCAGCGAGACGCTGCTCAAGGAGCGCGTGACCGATCCGGCCGTCGATATCGTCGCGCTCTACGGCGCGCTCGACGCGCGCGAGCAGGACCGCGCCATAACGCCTGCGCCGGCCGGGCGGCGCAAGGTGGTGCTGGCGACTTCCATAGCGGAGACCTCGCTGACCATCGAGGGCGTGCACGTCGTCATCGACAGCGGGCTTGCGCGCGTGCCGCGTTACGAGCCGGACGTCGGCCTCACAAGGCTGGAAACCGTGCGCGTGTCGCGCGCGGCCGCCGACCAGCGCCGCGGCCGCGCCGGGCGCACCGAGCCGGGTGTTTGTTACCGGCTGTGGGACGAGCCGCAGACCGGCTCGCTGGAGCCCTATACACGGCCGGAAATTTTGTCGGCGGATCTGTCCTCGTTCGTACTCGATTTGGCGCAGTGGGGGACGAGCGATCCGTCAAAATTGGCCTTCCTCGATCCGTCGCCGCAGGCTGCGATCAACGAAGCGAAAGCATTGCTAACGGACCTCGGCGCTATCGACCCCGCTGGCCGCATCACCGACGAAGGCCGCAAGCTGCGCGCTTTGCCGCTGCCGCCGCGGCTGGCGCGCATGGTGGTCGACGCGGCGCTGGAAGGCGCGGGCGAACTGGCGGCGCAGATTGCCGCGGTGCTCACAGAACGCGGGCTCGGCGGCGACGATCCGGACTTACGTCATCGTCTCGATCAGTTCCGCCGCGACCGCTCGCGCCGCGCCGAGGAGGCCTGCGCGATGGTAAAGCGGTGGAGCGATGCGGTCGGAGGCAAAGCGCGCGGCGGCGATCAGTCGGCCGGCGCTTTGCTCGCGCTTGCCTATCCCGACCGCATCGCCAAGAGCCGCGGCGGCGGCAGTGGCGCATTCCTGCTCGCCAATGGCCGTGGCGGCAATGTCGATCCGGCTTCGGCGCTGGCGCGCCAGCCGTTTCTGGCGGTGGCGGAATTGGCGGGCAGCGCGGCGGCGAGCCGCATTATCCTGGCGGCGCCGATCGCGCTCGCCGAAATTGAAGCGCGCTTTGCGGACAAAATCGAGGAGCGCGACGCGGTCACCTTCGATGCCGGCTCCGCCTCGTTGCGCGCACGGCGTAGCCGCCGGCTCGGCGCGCTGGTGTTGAGCGAACAGGTCAAGGCCGTAATTCCCGACGAGACGAACGCGCGCCTGTTGGCCGAAGGCATCGCGACGCTCGGCATCGCCAAGCTGCCCTGGAGCAAGGCGCAACTGCAATTGCGCAACCGCGTGCTGTTCCTGCGGCGGGCGGAGGGCGAGGAATGGCCCGATCTTTCGGATGCTGCGCTTGCGCGCGACGTAGCCGATTGGCTGGCTCCGTATCTCGCCGACAAGATTTCGCTTGCGCAGATCTCCGCCGATGGTTTGTCGGCCGTGCTCGACGCTTTACTACCGTGGAACCTGCGCAAGCGGCTCGACGCCGAGGCGCCGACGCATTTCAGCGCGCCGTCCGGCTCCTCCGTGCCGATCGACTATGAGGCCGAACAAGGGCCGACGGTCTCGATCCGCGTGCAGGAATTGTTCGGCCTCGCCAGGCATCCGGCCATCGCCGGCGGCCGCGTGGCGCTGGTGATCGAATTGCTGTCGCCGGCGCATCGCCCGGTGCAGGTGACGCGCGATCTGCCCGGCTTCTGGCGCGGCAGCTATGCCGACGTGAAAACCGAAATGCGCGGCCGCTACCCGCGCCATCCCTGGCCGGACGATCCGCTTAGCGCCCCCGCCACCCGGCGCGCCAAGCGGCGCGGCGAATAGTTCAAATTGCAGCAGCCCGCTTAACCGGCCGCTCACCATCGCTAAAAAGCGACGCCGGCGTTAAGGCGGCATTGCCCCGGCCCGTGCGACGGTCAGCCGCAACCAGCGGGTTTTGCATCATGCGTCAGGTCCTCATCTTCGCCGCTTTGGCGCTCGTCGGCGGCAGCTATCTCGCGCGCTTCGCCGACAAGACGGTGGTGGAAGCGCCGGCGTCCCAGGCGGCTACCGTGCAGGCGGCCGACCAGCCGAGCCAGGTCTCGGCCGGCCAACACAGGATGGAGCTCACGAGCGGCCGCGACGGCCATTTCCGCGTCGATGCCCGCGCCAACGGCCGCCATATCGATTTCCTGGTCGACACCGGCGCCTCGATGGTGATCCTGCGCGAGACCGACGCCTCCAATATCGGCGTGCATCCGATGCCGCGCGACTACACCGCCGTCGTCTCCACCGCCAACGGCCGCATCAAGGCGGCGCCCACCAAGCTCGAGCGCATCGAAATCGGCGACATCACCGTGTTCGACGTACCGGCGCTGGTGCTGCCGGACGAGGCGCTGTCGACCAACTTGCTCGGCGTCACGTTCCTGTCGCGGCTGCGGCGCTACGAAGTGGCCGACGGCCGCATGTTGCTGGAGCAGTAATTACCCCGCAATGACTGGAATTTTGCCGGATCGCTTTGCCGGTTCGCGGCGTTGGGGTATGCACATGAATGTTGTCACGCCCATATTTGAGGCTTTGATGTTTCCGACGCCGAAATCCGCGCTCACGCCCAACACCTACGCCTACGAGTCCTCGCCGCTGGTGAAGCCGACCGGTTTTCGCGAATACGACGCGCGCTGGCTGTTGGAAAAAGAAATCAACCTGATGGGCGTGCAGGCGCTCGGCATGGGGCTCGGCACGCTGATCCGGCAGATGGGCGTGAAACCCGAGATCGTTACCGGCCATGACTTCCGTAGCTATTCGGCGTCGGTGAAACTCGCGTTGGTCACCGGCCTGATGGCGGCCGGCTGCAAAGTGCACGACATCGGCCTCGCGATCACGCCGATGGCCTATTTCGCGCAATTCGCGCTCGATGTGCCTTGCGTCGCCATGGTCACCGCCTCGCACAACGACAACGGCTGGACCGGCGTCAAGATGGGCGCCAACCGGCCGCTCACTTTCGGGCCGGACGAGATGACGCGGCTCAAAGAGATCGTGCTCGGCGGCAAGTTCGATCTCAGGGGCGGCGGCTCATACGTGTTCGTGGAGAAATTTCCCGACCGCTACATCGCCGACCTCACCCAGCGGCCGAAGCTCAAGCGCAAGCTGAAAGTGGTCGCCGCCTGCGGCAACGGCACCGCCGGCGCGTTTGCCCAGCGCATCCTCGAAGCTATCGGCTGCAAGGTTGTGCCGCTCGATTGCGATCTCGACTACACCTTCCCGAAATACAACCCGAATCCGGAAGACCTCGAGATGCTGCACGCCATGCGCGATGCTGTGCTCAAGCACAAGGCCGACGTCGGTCTCGGCTTCGATGGCGACGGCGATCGTTGCGGCGTCGTCGACGACACCGGCGCGGAGATATTTGCCGACAAAGTGGGTGTGATGCTGGCGCGCTACATGTCGGGCTTGCATCCGGGAGCGACCTTCGTGGTCGACGTCAAATCGACCGGCCTCTATGCCACCGATCCGGTCCTGCTGAAGAACGGCGTCAAGGCCGACTATTGGAAGACCGGCCACTCTTACATGAAGCGGCGCACGCATGAACTGTCGGCCCTGGCCGGCTTTGAGAAGTCCGGCCACTACTTCTTCAACAAGCCTTTCGGCCGCGGTTATGACGACGGCTTCGTCTCGGCGCTCGCGATCTGCGACATGCTCGACCGCAGTCCGGACAAGACAATGTCGCAGCTCAAGGACGCGCTGCCGAAGACCTGGGGCTCGCCCACCATGTCGCCGCATTGCGACGACGAGAAGAAATACGGCGTGGTCGATGCTGTGGTGAAGCACTTCGAGGACGCCAAGAAAAAGGGCGACAAGGTCGCCGGCCAGGCCATTCGCGATCTGGTCACCGTCAACGGCGTGCGCGTCACCGTCGAGGACGGCACCTGGGGCCTGGTGCGCGCCTCCTCCAACAAGCCGGAGTTGGTCGTCGTTGTGGAGAGCCCGGTCTCGGAAGCGCGCATGCGCGAGATGTTCAAGGCGGTCGACGGTGTGCTGCGCACACATCCGGAAGTCGGCGACTACAATCAGACGATTTGAATTGCTACCCGATTGCGGCTAGCGCTGCGAGGGCGCAAGGTTGCGCGGATCAAGCCGGCAATTCAGGGGGTGGCGTGAGAATCTTGAAAAATTTGCGTTCGGTCATAGTCGCTGCAGCCCTGATGACCGTGGCTGGCGCCGCGCGGGCCACGCCGCTCAAGGTCGTCAATGTCGCTGCGCCGGCGATCAATTGCGTTTTCAATACGAAATGCGTGATCGTGGTCAACGACACCATCGGCGCCATACCGCTGCCGGGCATTTCGGGCACCGCGCGGCTGCAATCGCGCGCTTTCACCGGCGCAGCGGGCGCGCCGGCCGCAACCAAATATGGGCTTGAGTACCGGGTCGACCTGACGCAAGCGGTCGCCGCCGGTAGCGTCCCTTGCGTCAGTAATCTTAAGCTCGACTTCGGACCAATTACAAAACTACCCTACCTACCGGGCGGCGGAGTGTCGGAGGTTTATGTCGTTACCTCGGGCGGCCTCGGCAGCATCGGCATTGCGTCGGCCGACCGGGTCGGCAACGTGACGACGCTTACTTTCAGCAAACCGGTATGCGCTGGGTCGAGCGCCGGCAAAGGCGAGACCAGTTTTTTCTTCGGTCTTACGGCGCCTAAAGCGCCCAAGGTCTCCACCGCACAAATGCAAATAACTGGCGGAGCGCTGGTCAACGTCCCGGCGCGGGTGCCGAACCACTGAGCGCTATCCCCAAAAGCGCCCGCTGCCGCCGATCACGACCACGATCAGGCCGAGCGGCAGGTTGATCATGATGATCTGCCTGATACGGTTGAGGTGGGAGGCTGCGGCCGGCCAGTCCTTGGCGTCCACCGCGCGCTTGAACTTGAGCCAGGGGCCATGGAACAGCCAGGCGAACAGCACGACCATTAAAAGCCCGATGCCCATCATCACATGAATATAGATCGCCGCGCCGGAAAAGCCGCCGAATGTCGTGAGCATCATCCAAAAGCCGCTGGCGAGCAGCAGCAGCACCGAGACCCAGACCCAGGGAAAGAATTTGGCGAAGAAGCTCCGCCAGAGCTGCAGGCGCTGCGGGCTCTCCAGCGCGCCCGCCGCCGGGCGCAGGCAGACATAGGCGGCAAACATGCCGCCGACCCAAACCACGGCGCCGAGAATGTGGAGGGTGAGGGCGAGGGAGGTTGCGAGCATGGTTCGGCCCATTCAGGTTGACGGCGCCGACTGTACAGCGCTGGACATGACGGTAGAAGTGCCTTGCGCTACAAGAGTTCCATGCGCATTGCCATTCTTGGCGCCGGCCCGGCCGGGCTTTATCTCGCCTATTTGATCAAGCGGCGGCGGCCGGACGCCGACATCGCGATCGTCGAGCAGAACCCGGCCGGCGCCACTTTCGGCTTCGGCGTGGTGTTCTCGGAGCGCGCGCTCGAATTCCTGCGTGGGGACGACCCGGAAACCTACGGGCTGATCGCGCCGCAGATGGAATCCTGGGACGACATGACGCTCGTTCACCGCAACGAGCGCGTCGTCATCGACGGCGTCGGCTTTGCGGCCATCGGCCGGCTCAAGCTGCTGCAATTGCTGCAGCAGCGTCTGAGCTCGGTCGGCATCGCGCCGGAATTCTCCCGCGCGCTGACCTCGCTCGATGAATTCGATGGCGCCGATCTGGTGGTGGGCGCCGACGGCGTCAATTCGCTCGTGCGCCGCACCTTTGCGGATGAATTCGGCGCCAGCGTCACTTATATGGCCAACCATTTCGCCTGGTTCGGCACCAGCCAGCGCTACGACACGCTGACCCAGACCTTCCGCCATACCCCGGTCGGCGATTTCAACGCGCATCACTACCGTTACGCGCCGGGGCGCAGCACCTTCATCGTGGAAACCGACGAGGCGAGTTTCGCGCGCGCCGGCTTTGCGCGCATGGACGAACCGGAATCGCGCAGCCTGTGCCAGAAGATATTCGCCGACGCGCTCGGCGGCCATCCGTTGATCTCCAACAATTCGATCTGGCGACGGTTTCCGCAGGTGGCCAATGCGCGCTGGCACCACGGCAAATACGTGCTGATCGGCGACGCGTTGCACACCGCGCATTTTTCCATCGGCTCCGGCACGCGGCTCGCCATGGAAGACGCCATCTCGCTCGACCGCGCGCTCGCCGCGCATGGCGACGACGTGGCGGCCGCGCTGCCGGCATACGAAGCGGCGCGCCGGCCGATCGTGGACAAGCTGGTCGCCGGCGCGACAGCGAGCGCGGCATGGTACGAAAATTTTGCCGAGCATATGAAGCTGGAGCCGGCCGAATTCGCCATGAGCTACATCACGCGCTCCGGCCGCATCGATATCGAGCGCCTGCGCAAGCTGTCGCCGAAATTCGTCGAACGCTACGAGAGTGAGCGGAACTAAAACTCAGCTCATTCCCGCGTAAGCGGGAATCCAGGGGCCACCATTTCAGGTCTTACCATTCGTCCTTGGGTCCCCGCTTGCGCGCGGATGAGCGGTCAATGAGGCCCGCAACGCCTAGCTGTTGCGCATGTCCTTGCGCAGCGTCGGCAGGCCGATGCCGGTCGAGTCGAAGCCGCCGTCGACCGCGATCACCTGTCCGGTGATGTAGCTCGCGCGCTCGCTGCACAGGAAATAGATCGCCTCCGCCAATTCCGTCTCCAGGCCGTAGCGGTTGAGCGGCATATGGTCGTGGTAGTCCTGGCGGATTTCCGGCGTGTGCACGGCTTTGGCCATGGCGGTGTCGACCGGCCCAGGCGCGACCGCGTTGACGCGGATGCCGAGCGAGGCAAGTTCGGCCGCCTGCTGCTTGGTCAGATGCGCGAGGCCGGCCTTGCTGGTACCGTAGGCGGTGCGCAGCGTCGAGGCGCGCAGACCCGAGATCGACGTGATGTTGACGATGGCGCCGCCGCCCGAGTCGCGCATCAAAGGCGCGGCCGCCTGCGTGCACAAAAACGGCCCGGTAAGATTAACCGCCAGCACGCGCGACCAGTCCTCATATGTCACGTCGAGGATGGGCTTGAAGATGGCGATGCCGGCATTGTTGACCAGCGCATCGAGCCGGCCGAACCGTTTTGCGATCGTTTGGATGGCATTGGCCGCGGTTTTCGGGTCCGCCACGTCGCCGCTAATCGCCAGCGTCACGTCGGGCTTGCCGATCGCCGCAAAAGTGCGCTGCAAATTCTCGCCGTCGATATCGAGTAGCGCGACGCGCCAGCCTCCGGCAAGGAATCGCTTGGCGGTCGCAAGCCCGATGCCGCGCGCGGCGCCGGTTACTAGGGCGACCTCGTTCGTGGCTTCGCTCATCGGCTTCCCCCGGACGGCGGTTGTTTTGACGGTGTGTAGAAGAGCCGGCGGCCGGGCACAAGGATCGCCCGGGCTTGCTTGCCAGCCCTGCCGTTTTGGGGGAGAGTCGCGCAAATAAGTAAAACCGGGGAGACGTGTCCATGGAAGTCGTCCCGCTGGGTCCGGGGTTTGCCGCCGAATTGCGCGGCGTGACGCTCGCCGACGTCGCTACCGACGATGCCGCTTATGCGGCGGCGCGCGCGGCATTCGAGCAACATTCGGTTCTGGTTTTTCGCGATCAGGAAGTGACCGACGAGGGCCAGCTCGCCTTCTCGCGCCGCTTCGGTCCGCCCGAAATCACCAAGGTCGGCTCGCTCGGCACCGGCAGCCACTTCGTGATCCTCACCACCATCGGACCGGACGGCAAAGTGGTGCCGCCCGACCACCGCTACGCGATGCGCAACAAGGCGAACCAGCTCTGGCACACCGACTCATCGTTCAAGAGCGTGCCGGCGCTCACCTCGGTACTTTCGGCGCGCACCATTCCGGCGCGCGGCGGCGAAACCGAATTCGTCTCGACGCGGCTCGCCTTCGAGCGGCTCGATGCCGGCATGCGCAAGAAGCTGGAAAATTCCTTCGCCTGGCACGACTACGCGCATTCGCGCGGGCAGATCGCGGAAGGCCTCGCCAGTCCGGAGGAGCGCACGGCGCTGCCGCCGCAATGCTGGCGCATGGTTTGGAAGAATCCGCAGAACGGCCGCGGCGCGCTCTACCTCGCCTCGCACGCCTATGCCGTTGAAGGCATGGAGCCGGCGGCGGGCAAACAATTGATCGACGAACTGACGGCGGCGGCGACCGCGCCGGGCGCAAGCTACGTGCACGAATGGAAGAGCGGCGACGTCGTGATGTGGGACAACCGCGCCACCATGCATCGCGGACGGCCCTGGCCGGCGCACGAAGCCCGTCTGATGGTGCGCACCACGGTTTCCGCGACCGCGGCCGATGGCCTCGAGTCTATGCGCCCGCCGTCGCGGCAGGCCGCCGAGTAGCGCACGGTCAAAGGGTCATTCGATGCGCAGATGCGCGTCGTGCACCACTTTGCCCCACTTCTCGATCTCACTCTTGATGCGCGCGCCGAATTCCTCCGGCTTGTTCGCCACCGGCACGAAGCCGAGCTTGCGCAGATGCGCGGTGACGTCCGGCTCTGCCACCGCCTTGGCGATCTCGCGATTGAGCATGTCGATGATCGGCTTCGGCGTGCCGGCCGGCGCCAGAATGCCTGTCAGCGTGTCGGCTTCCTGGCCGGGATAGCCGGCTTCCTGCATGGTCGGCACGTCCGGCAATTCCGCGCTGCGCTTGACCGCGAGCACGGCAAGGCCGCGCAGTTTTCCGCTCTGGATATTGGCCAGCGCCGGCGGCAAGGCCGTGAAGGCGATCTGCGTATGCCCGCCGATGGTCGAGTTGATCGCGTTGGCGGCGCCGGGAAACGGCACGTGCACCATATCCAGGCCGAATTTCTGCTTGAACAACTCGCCCGACAGATGCGGCGTCGAACCGATGCCGGGGCCCGCGAAGCTGTATTTGCCCGGATTGGCCTTGATCAATTCGATCAGCTCCTTGACGCTCTTGGCCGGCACCGAGGGATTCACCACGATCACATTGGGCGAATAGGCCACCATGGTGATCGGCGCGAAGTCCTTGACCGCGTCGTAAGGCACGTGGGCGTAGAGGCTCATATTGACCATGAAACCGGTGCTAACCACGACGATGGTGTAGCCGTCCGGCGCCGCCTTCGCCGCCTCGGCATTGGCGATATTGCCGCCGGCGCCAGGTTTGTCGTCAACGTAGAACTGCTGGCCGAGGGAGGCCGACAATTTCTGCGCGACGATGCGGGCGATCACATCGGTGGGCCCGCCGGCGGCGAAGCCGACCAGCATGCGCACGGGATGATCCGGGTAATGGGCGCCGGCGGCCGGCGCGTTCTGGGCCGGGGCGGCGCCGGCGATGAACAATCCCGCGCCGATGGCAAGCAAGCGCAGCAAGGCTTTCATGATGTCCTCACTTGAGTTTGTGACGCAGCGCTTCAGTCGTCCTCTTCCTTGAACGTATCGCGGTAGGAGTGCGCGGGATAGACGCCGAGCACGGTCAGCTCCTTGGAGAAGAAGGCGAGTTCCTCGAGCGCCAGCACCAGCGCGCGGTCGTCGGGATGGCCTTCGACGTCGGCATAGAACTGCGTGGCGAAGAAATTGCCGCCGACCATATAGCTCTCGAGCTTGGTCATGTTGACGCCGTTGGTCGCGAAGCCACCCATCGCCTTGTAGAGCGCGGCCGGCACGTTGCGCACCCGGAACACGAAGGTCGTGACCACTTTGCCCTGACCGGGCTTTGCCCATTTCTTCTCGCGCGACAACACGATGAAGCGCGTGGTCGAATTGGTTTCGTCCTCGACGTTCTCGCGCAGAATATCGAGCCCATAGATTTCAGCCGCCAGCCGCGAGGCGATGGCCGCGCGCGTAACATCCTTGCTTTCGGCCACTTCGCGCGCGGAACCGGCGGTGTCGGCGGCCACGACCGGCTTGAGCTTCAGGTCGCGGATGATCTTGCGGCACTGGCCGAGCGCCATCACGTGGCTTTCCACCGACTTGATGGTTTTCAAGCTGGCGCCCTTCGGCGCCATCAATTGATTGCGGATCGGCAGGAACCACTCGGCGATGATGTGCAGCTTCGAGGTCGGCATCAGATGATGGATGTCGGCGACGCGGCCGGCGACCGAATTCTCGATCGGAATCATGCCGAGATCGACGTCGCCGCTGCTGAGCGCGGAAAAGCAATCCTCGAAGGTCGGGCAGGGCACCGGCTCGTGATCCGGATAGGCTTCGCGGCAGGCGAGATGCGAATTCGCCCCCGGTTCGCCTTGGAAAATGATCTTTTTCTTGGCCATGACCCACCCTGAGCCGTCATTCCGGGGCGCGAGTGAAGCGAGCGAACCCGGAATCCAGAAACAAACATCCAGCCCGCGAATGGATTCCGGGTCCGGTCCTTCAGGCAGTCCGGGCGCGATGAACGGCGAATTCGGAATCCGAGAAACAAACACCGAGCCCGCGTCTGGATTCCGGGTCCGGCCCTTCGGGCCGTCCCGGAATGACGAAATGTAGTCGATCCGTACGCGGACCTTCAGGTTCGAGTCAACTGGCGAGCAGCTTGCGCGCCTTGGCGAGCTCCTCCGGCGTATCGACACCGAGCGGAACGCTTTTCACCACCGCCACATCGATCCGCATGCCGGCGTCGAGCGCGCGCAATTGCTCGAGCTTTTCGCGTTGTTCGTTGGCCGACGGCGGCAGCTTGACGAAGCGCTCCAACGCCGCGCGCCGGTAGGCGTAAAGCCCGATGTGGTGATAGTGCGGTCCGGCGCCCGACGCGTTGGCGCGGGTGAACGTCGTCGCACGGAAGCGGCCGGATGCCGCGGGCGGTCCAATCGCCTTGACCACGTTCGGGTTCGAAAGGTCGGCCTTGTCGGTGATAACCGCGGCGAGCGTCGCAATGTCCACGGCCGGATCGGCGAGCGGGCCGAGCGCGGCGCGGATGTCGGCGGGCTCGACGGTCGGCAGGTCGCCTTGCACATTGACCACGACGCCGACGCGGCGCTCGGGATCGAGCGCCGCCAGCGCCTCAAAAATGCGGTCGGAGCCGGAGAGGTGATCGGAGCGCGTCATCACGGCGCGGCCGCCCGACTTTTCCACCGCCGCAGCGACCGCTTCCGAGTCGGTCGCCACCACCGCCTCGCCGATTTCCGCGGCAAGCGCCCGGCGCAGCACGTGCACGATCATCGGCAGTCCCGCGATATCCGCCAAGGGCTTGCCGGGCAGGCGGGTCGACGCCATGCGGGCGGGAATGAGGATGATGGTGTCGGGCATCTGCCGGACCTGAACGAATGGCGCGTGGGCCGCGGCGCTTATACGGGTTGCCAGACCGGAGGCAAAACGGTATCTGTCCGCCGCCGCCGAGACCTTGGCGGCCGTCCCCTGCCGGTTCGCGCCCCCTCGGGAGCTTTTTTCGATGAATTCCTTCGAACTCAACAAGATCCTGGGCGCCATCCTCGGCACCTGCCTGATCACGCTCGCGCTCAATATCGCGGCCGGCGCTATTTTCTCGCCCGAGAAGCCGGCCAAGCCCGGCTACGCCATTGCGGTCAAGACGCCGGGCGAGGGCGAGACGCCCGCCGCCAAGGCGACCGAAGAACCGATGGAGGCGATGATGGCCTCGGCCTCGACTCAAAAGGGCCAGGCGATCGCCAAGCAATGCCAAGCCTGCCACACTTTCGAGAAGGGCGGGCCGAACCGCGTCGGGCCCAATCTTTGGAACATCGTCGGAAGTAAGCGCGGGGAAGATCGTGGCGGCTATAATTTCTCGTCCGCCATGAAGGCCAAAGGCGGCACCTGGACCTTCGGCGAGCTCTACGCGTTCCTGAAAAATCCGCGCGGCTATATCCCGGGCACCAACATGACCTTCGCCGGTCTGTCGAGCGGCCAGCAGCGCGCCGACGTGATCGACTTCCTGCACACGCTCTCCGACAGCCCCTTGCCGTTGCCGAAGGCGGCGGAAGCGGCGCCTGCCGCCAAGCCGGCCGAGGCGCCCAAAGCCGCGGCCCCGGCCGCGCCCGCGGCGCCGGCAAAGTGAGCGCCACCAGTGTTTAATCCTGCTGCGGCCGGGCGCGAGCCCGGCCGTTTTGTTAGGCGCGCGGCGCAAGGCCGCTGGCAGCGGATCGAAAAACCGACATAATCGCCCGCGATTGCAGATGGAGCGGGCGGCGGGCTGGAGTCTTGTCATGAAAGCTTTGCGATGAATTTGACCCGCCGCTTTGTTCTGCGCAGCACCGCCGCCGCGCTCGTCACGCCGGCTTTGGGCGCGCTCGGCGCGGCGACGCCGGCGCCAGCGCAAGCGCCGCAATGGAAGCACGGCCTCTCATTGTTCGGCGAGCCGCGCTACCCGGCCGACTTCAAACATTTCGACTACGTCAACCCGGCGCCGCCGCAAGGCGGCACCGTGCGCGAAATCGCCTTCGGCACGTTCGACAATTTCAACCAGGTGGTGTCGGGCGTGAAGGGCAGCCTCGCCATGGGGGCCGAACTGTTCACCGAGTCGCTGAGCGCGCCGGCGCTCGACGAGGTATCGACCGAATATTGCTTGCTGGCGGAAGCGGTCAGCTACCCGGCGGACCGCTCGTCGGTCACCTATCGCTTGCGCGCCAACGCGCATTGGCACGACGGCAAGCCGGTGACGGCCGACGACGTTATTTTCTCGTTCGACACGTTCAAGCGGAACAGTCCGCAGCTCGGCGCCTATTACCGGCACGTGACCAAGGCGGAAAAAACCGGCGAGCGCGAGGTCACCTTCGTGTTCGACGGACCGGGCAACCGCGAACTGCCGCAGATCGTCGGCCAGTTGCCGGTGCTGCCGAAGCACTGGTGGGAAGGCACCGACAAATCCGGCAAAAAGCGCGACGTGACGCAGACCACGTTGGAGCCGCCGCTCGGCTCGGGGCCCTACCGGATCAAGGATTTCGCGCCCGGCCGCACCGTTGTCTACGAGAAGGTCGCCGACTATTGGGGCAAGGATCTCAACCTGAACATCGGCAGCAATAATTTCCAGCAAATCCGCTTCGAATATTTCCGCGATTCGACCGTCGCGCTGGAGGCGTTCAAGGGCGACCAGGTCGATTGGCGCACCGAGAACAGCGCCAAGAACTGGGCGACCTCCTACGATTTTCCGGCCGTGCGCGACAAGAAGGTAGTGCTGGAGGAATTCCCGATCCGCAATTACGGCGTGATGCAGGCCTTCGCCTTCAACATCAGGCGCGATTTATTCAAGGACCCGCGCGTGCGCCGCGCCTTCAACTTCGCTTTCGACTTCGAGGAGATGAACCGGACGATTTTCTTCGGCCAGTACAAACGTATCGCCAGCTATTTCGAAGGCACCGAACTGGCGTCGACCGGAATTCCGCAAGGCAAGGAACTCGAAATCCTGCAAAGCGTGAAGGACAAGTTGCCGGCGGACTTGTTCAGCAAGCCCTACTCCAATCCGGTCGGCGGCAGTCAGCAGGCGGACCGCAACAATTTGCGCGAGGCGCTCGCGCTGTTTCGCGATGCCGGTTACGAAATCAACAACACCAAGCTGGTCAACACCAAGACCGGCGAGCCCTACAGCGTCGAGTTCTTGGTCGAGGACCCGGCCACCGAGCGTTTCGTGCTGTTCTACAAGCCCTCGCTGCAGCGCCTCGGCATGACCGTGAACGTGCGCGTTGTCGACAGCGCGCAATACGAAAACCGCCTGCGGCAGTGGGATTTCGACATTATCGTCGCGTCATGGGGCGAGTCTTTGTCGCCCGGCAACGAGCAGCGCGGCTTCTGGAGCTCGCAGGCCGCCGATATTCCCGGCTCGCGCAACCTGATCGGCATCAAGAATCCCGCGGTCGACGCGCTGATCGAGCGCGTGATCTTCGCCAAAGACCGCGACGAGCTGGTCGCCGCCACCAGGGCGCTCGACCGCGTGTTGCTGTGGAATTTCTACGTCGTGCCGCAATGGACCTACGGCAAGCAGCGCACCGCGCGCTGGGACCGCTTCGGCCGTCCGCAGAACATGCCGAAATACGGGCTCGCCGCGTTCCCGACCATCTGGTGGTGGGACGCGGACAAGGCGGCCAAGGTGCCGCAGCGGTCTTGATTACCCGCCGCCACGCACTTGTCTTGTCGGCCGGCGCGTTCGCCGCCGCGAAATTTGCGCCGGCCGCCGCGCAAAGCGCGGCAAAGGATGCGGATCGTCACGGCATGTCGGCCTTTGGCGATCTTCTTTATCCGGCGGATTTTCCCTACTTCAAATACGTCAATCCGGACGCGCCCAAAGGCGGCGTGTTCTCGCAGATCGGTCCGAACCGGCAGTTCAACCAGTCGTTCCAGACCTTCAATTCGCTCAACAGTTTCATTCTGAAGGGCGACGCCGCGCAGGGCATGGAGCTGACGTTCGCGACGCTGATGGCGCGCTCGGGCGACGAGCCCGACGCCATGTATGGGCTCGCCGCACAAAGCGTGCGCATTTCCGACAACGGGCTCACTTACCGCTTCACCCTGCGGCCGCAAGCGAAATTCCATGACGGCACGCCGCTCACTGCGCATGACGTGGTCTGGTCGCTTGCCGTACCTGAAGGACAAGGGCCATCCGATCATCACGCAATTGCTGCGCGACTTCAAAGGCGCCGAGGCGGCCGACGAGCGCAGCGTGGTGGTGCGCTTTGCGGACAAGCGCGGCCGCGACGTGCCGCTGTTCGTCGCCGGCCTGCCGATCTTCTCGCAGGCCTATTATTCCAAGCAGCCGTTCGATCAGTCCACGCTGGAAATTCCGCTCGGCAGCGGCGCCTACAAAGTCGGCCGCTTCGAGGCGGGCCATTTCATCGAATTCGCACGCGTGAAGGACTGGTGGGGCGCCGATCTGCCGGTGGCGCGCGGGCAGAATAATTTCGACGTGGTGCGTTTCGAATATTACCGCGACCGCGAGGTCGGCTTCGAAGGCTTCACCGCCAGGAATTATCTGTTCCGCGAGGAGTTCACTTCGCGCACCTGGGCGACACGCTACACTTTCCCCGCCTTCAAGGACGGCCGCGTCAAGCGCGCCGTATTGCCCGACGACACGCCGTCCGGCGCGCAGGGCTGGTTCATCAATACGCGGCGCGCGCAGTTCAAGGACCGCCGCCTGCGCGAGGCCTTGATCGACGCCTTCGATTTCGAATGGACCAACAAGAACATCATGTACGGCTCCTACGACCGCACGGTGTCGGTGTTCCAGAATTCGCCGATGATGGCGGAGGGCAAGCCGGACGCTGCCGAGCTCGCGCTGCTTGAGCCGTTCCGCGGCAAGTTGCCGGAGGAAGTGTTCGGCGAGCCCTACGTGCCGCCGGTGACCGACGGTTCCGGTCACGACCGCAACTGGCTGCGGCGCGGCGCGCAACTGCTCGAGCAGGCCGGCTTTGCGCTCAAGAACGGCAAGCGGGTGATGCCGGACGGCAAGCCGGTCACCATTGAATTCCTGCTCGACGAGCCGACCTTCACGCCGCACCATCTGCCCTACATCGCCAATCTCGCGACTCTCGGCATCCAGGCCACCTTGCGCGTGGTCGATCCGGTGCAGTACCGCGCGCGGGTGGACGGCTTCGACTTCGACATCACGGTGGAGCGGTTCAGCTTTTCGGCGACCCCGGGCGATTCATTGCGTAGTTATTTTTCGTCGCAGGCGGCCGCGACCAAAGGCTCGCAGAATCTCGCCGGCATCGCCGATCCGGCGGTGGATGCGCTGGTCGACCGCATCATCGCGGCCGGAACCAGGGCCGAACTTACCACCGCCTGCAAGGCGCTCGACCGCGTCATCCGTGCCGGCCGCTATTGGATTCCGCACTGGTACAAAGCGTCGCATTGGATCGCTTATTGGGATGTGTTCGGTCATCCCGTCACTAAACCGCGCTATTTCCGGGGTATTCCGGAAACCTGGTGGTCCGACAAGGACAAAGCGGCAAGGCAGGAACATAAAGGCTAGGCATGGTCCAAACTGCGGTACCGCAATACAATTTGCACAACTCGGGCGCACGAGTTGCGCGTGCCGTCCATGTCTTTATGCTGCCAATACGTCATAAGACGTGGATGCCCCGCGCAACGCTGGGCATGACGACATCAGCACAGGCATCCATAACAGTCTCATGACCGCCTACCTCATCCGCCGCCTGCTGTTCATGGTGCCGACCATGTTCGGCATCATGTTGGTTGCCTTCGTCGTGGTGCAGTTCGCGCCCGGCGGTCCGGTCGAGCAGGTGATCGCCAAGCTCACCGGCGCCGACACCGGCGCGACCTCGCGCATTTCCGGCTCGCCCGGCGGCGACTTCGGCAGCCGCGGCGTGGCGCAGGGCGGATCGGGGGTCGACTCGGTGACGTCGAAATACCGCGGCGCGCAGGGGCTCGATCCCGAATTCATCAAGAAGCTGGAGAAGCAATTCGGCTTCGACAAGCCGGCTTACGAGCGCTTCGGCCTGATGCTGTGGAACTACATCCGCTTCGATTTCGGCAAGAGCTATTTCCGCGACATCAGCGTGCTGCGGTTGATCAAGGAGAAGCTGCCGGTCTCGATCTCGCTCGGCGTCTGGATGACGCTGCTCACCTACCTGATTTCGATCCCGCTCGGCATCCGCAAGGCGGTCGACGCCGGCTCGCGCTTCGACGTGTGGACATCGAGCGTGATCATCGTCGGCTACGCTATCCCCGGCTTCCTGTTCGCGATCCTGCTGATCATCCTGTTCGCCGGCGGCTCGTTTTTCGATTTCTTCCCGCTGCGCGGGCTGGTGTCGGAGAATTTCTGGCAGCTGCCGTGGTACGCCAAGATCGGCGACTATTTCTGGCACCTGACATTGCCGATCGTCTCGATGGCGCTGTCGGCCTTCGCCACCATGTCGCTGTTGACCAAGAACTCGTTCCTGGAGGAGATCCGTAAGCAATACGTGCTCACCGCGCGCGCCAAAGGCTGCACGCAGAACCAGGTGCTGTACGGGCACATCTTCCGCAACGCCATGCTGATCGTGATCGCCGGGTTCCCGTCGGCCTTCGTGCACGCGTTCTTCACCGGCTCGCTGCTGATCGAAACCATCTTTTCGCTCGACGGTCTCGGCCTGCTCGGCTTCGAAAGCGTGCTCAACCGCGACTATCCGGTCGTGTTCGCCACGCTCTATATCTTCGCTCTCATCGGCGTGGTGGTGAACCTGATCTCCGACCTGACCTATACCTGGATCGATCCGCGCATCGATTTCGGGACGCGGGAGGTCTGACGTGGACGCCGGTCCCGCCATCAAGTCGCCCGACACGACGGCTGTTGGCGTCGGCGGCCTCGACGTGCCGCCGGAGCGCCACTGGATCGCTGTTTCTCCGCTCAACCGGCGGCGCTGGGAGAACTTCAAGGTCAACCGGCGCGGCTATTGGTCGTTGTGGATATTCCTGGCGCTGTTCCTGATCTCGCTGTTCGCGGAATTCATCGCCAACGACAAGCCGATCTTCATCCACGTCAACGGCCATTTCTATTTCCCGGCGGTCGTGACCTATCCCGACACGACGTTTGCCAAGACGCACGATCCGAATCTGTTCGGCACCGCCGCCGACTATCGCGACGACTATCTGATGGGCCTGATCAACAAGGAAGGCGGCGTCGTGGTCTGGCCGCTGGTCCGCTATTCCTACAACACGCAGGTGAGCAAGCCGCCGTCGCCGTTCCCGTCCAAGCCGACCTGGATGCTGACGCAAGCCGATTGCGAATTCGCCGCCACCCACGGCTTCGCCAAATGCGACGATCTGGAATACAACTGGCTCGGCACCGACGACGGCGGCCGCGACGTGGTGGCGCGGCTGATCTACGGCTTCCGCATTTCGGTGTTGTTCGGACTGACGCTGACCATTATCTCCTCGATCATCGGCATCGCCGCCGGCGCGGTGCAGGGCTATTTCGGCGGCTGGGTCGATCTCCTGTTCCAGCGCTTCATCGAAATCTGGACCTCGATCCCTTCGCTCTACCTGCTGCTGATCATCTCCTCGGTGCTGGCGCCGGGCTTTTTCGTGCTGCTCGGCATCCTGCTGTTGTTCTCCTGGGTATCGCTGGTCGGCTTGGTGCGCGCGGAATTCCTGCGCGGGCGCAATTTCGAATACATCATGGCGGCGCGCGCGCTCGGGGTGTCGAACGCGGTCATCATCTTCCGCCATCTGCTGCCCAACGCCATGGTGGCCACCATGACGTTCCTGCCGTTCATCCTGTCGTCGTCGGTGATGACGCTGACCGCGCTCGACTTCCTCGGTTTCGGTTTGCCGCCCGGCTCGCCCTCGCTCGGCGAATTGCTCAGCCAGGGCAAGGCCAACGTGCAGGCGCCCTGGCTCGGCCTCACCGGGTTCTTCTCGATCGCGATCATGCTCTCGCTGTTGATCTTCATCGGCGAAGCGGTGCGCGACGCCTTCGACCCGAGAAAGACGTTCCGATGAGCGCGCCGTCCGAAAAGATTCTCTCGATCCGCGATCTGTCGATCGCGTTCGGCACCGGCAAGCGCGAGGTGCTGGCGGTCGACCGCGTGTCGTTCGACATTACCAAGGGCGAGACGCTGGCGCTGGTCGGCGAATCCGGCTCGGGCAAATCGGTCACCGCGCTGTCGGTGATGAAGCTGCTGCCTTATCCGGCCGCGCACCATCCCTCGGGCTCGATCGCCTTCGAGGGGCGCGAGCTGCTGACCATGCCGGAGGAAGAAATCCGCCACGTACGCGGCAACGAGATCGCCATCATCTTCCAGGAGCCGATGACCTCGCTTAATCCGCTGCACACGATCGAAAAGCAGATCAGAGAAATTCTTATGATCCACCAAGGGCTTGCCGGCGAGAAGGCGCGCGCCCGCATCCTCGAATTGCTCGATCAAGTCGGCATCCGCGACCCCAAGGGGCGGCTCGCGAGCTATCCGCATCAGCTTTCCGGCGGCCAGCGCCAGCGCGTGATGATCGCCATGGCGCTCGCCAACAATCCCGACCTCTTGATCGCCGACGAGCCGACCACCGCGCTCGACGTCACGGTGCAGGCGCAAATCCTCAAGCTGCTCAAGGACATCCAAACGCGGCTCGGCATGTCGATGCTGTTCATCACCCACGATCTCGGCATCGTGCGCAAGATCGCCGACCAGGTCTGCGTGATGAATGCTGGCAAGATCGTCGAGCGCGGGCCGGTCGAGCGCGTGTTCACCGCGCCTGAGCATCCCTATACGCAAGCGCTGCTTGCCGCCGAGCCGAAACCCGATCCGGCGCCGCCGCGTCCCGACGCGCCGATCGTGGTGCAGACCGATAATCTGAAAGTGTGGTTCCCGATCAAGCGCGGCGTACTGCGCAAGGTGGTCGGCCACATCAAGGCGGTGGACGGCATCAGCGTCGAGGTGCGCAAAGGCGAAACGCTCGGCGTGGTCGGCGAGTCGGGCTCGGGAAAGACCACGCTCGGCCTTGCCATCTTGCGGCTGATCTCATCCGAGGGCCCGGTGGTGTTCATGGGCAACAGCATCCAGGGCCTCAAGTTCAAGCAGATGCGGCCGTTTCGCCGCAACATGCAGATCGTGTTCCAGGACCCCTACGGCTCGCTTTCTCCGCGCATGTCGGTATCCGACATCATCGGGGAGGGCCTCAAGGTCCATCATCCGCATCTCAAATCCCGCGAGCGCGCGGCCCGCGTGGTGGATGCGCTCAACGATGTCGGGCTCGATCCGGACACGCGCTTTCGCTATCCGCACGAATTCTCCGGCGGCCAGCGCCAGCGCATCGCCTTGGCGCGCGCGCTGGTGCTGGAACCGACCTTCATCCTGCTCGACGAGCCGACCAGCGCGCTCGATATGCTCATCCAGTCGCAGATGGTCGATCTGCTGCGCGACCTGCAGAAACGGCACGATTTGACCTTCATGTTCATCTCGCACGATCTGCGCGTGGTGGCGGCGCTGGCGAGCCGACTGCTGGTGCTGCGTCACGGCAAGATGGTGGAAGAGGGCGCGGCGGCCGATTTGTTCAAGAACCCGCAGAGCGATTACACGCGCGCGCTGTTCGCCGCCGCCTTCAAGCTGGAGATGACGGCGGGCGACGTGGTGGAGCAGTAGAAACTAGATCCGTTTCACGCTCGTAACGTCGCTGCCTGTCGCCTTTATGCGAGCAACCGCCTCCGCGGCCGGCTCGATCGCCACCGCCATATGATGCGCATTGGCGTGCAGCAGTGTTTCGCTGTCGCGCGCGATGGCGACATGGCCCTTCCAGAACACCAGATCGCCGCGCCGCAATTCGCCGAGCGAGGACAATTTGCCGAGCGCCATTTCCTGCATGTCGCTGTCGCGCGGGCAGGCGTGGCCGGCGGCCTGCAGCGCCATTTGCACCAGGCCGGAGCAGTCGATGCCGAGAGAGGTCTTGCCGCCCCACAGGTAAGGCGCGTGCAGGAATTCGTCGGCCACGGCGACGAAATCGCGCCGCTTCGCCTTGATCGGTTCCAAATGCACAGCCGGCAGGTGCCAGCCATTCGCGGTGACGGCGAAACGCTCGTCCTGCCGCGTGATGGCAAGCCGCGCGCCCATCGGCAGCGCCACCGCCGGCGTCAGCTTGATGTCGGGTCCCGGGAAGCCGAAGGTGCGCGGCGCCGCGACCCTGTGGGTCGGCGCTTTGCCAGGCTTGCCAAGCGCATTCACCGACAGCCAGCCGACATAGCCATCGGTCTCGATCTGGCCCCAGGCCCAACCTTCCTCGGTCGCCTCGTAGACGACGACGCGCTCGCCTAGCAGCGTCTGCGTGTCGAGCCGCGCCTCATGCGAGGGCGTGCGCCGCACGGCCGCGATCGGATCGACCACCTCGTGACGTACGCCTTCGACAAAGCGCGCGGCCTCGACCTGGCCCTTGAGATATTGCGCCGCGATCTCGGGTCGGAACGGATTGATGCGGGGGTCGAGCGCGACCATAAGTGCTACGCGTACCGCGCGCACAGCAGCGCATAGAGCGCGCGCGCCGATTGCAGCTCGGCGCCTTCCGGGCGGCCGGGCTTGGCGGTCGTCGTCCAGGCGAAGATGTCGAGATGCAGCCAGGATTTGGCGGTGACGAATTTGCTTAAGAAAAGCGCCGCGGTGATGGCTCCGCCCTGGCCGCCGGTACTTACGTTGTTCGTATCGGCCACCTTGGAATCGAGCATGGCCTCGTAAGGGCGCCACAGCGGCATGCGCCAGAGCGGATCGTTTTCCGACGCCGCAAAACGCGCGAGCTCGTCGGCGAGCGCGTCGTCGTCGGTGAAAGCGGCCGGCACATCGGGTCCGAGCGCCACGCGCGCCGCGCCGGTGAGCGTGGCGAAATCGGCGACCAGCGCCGGCCCGTCCTCGTTGGCAAGCGCGAGCGCATCGGCCAGCACCAGGCGGCCTTCCGCGTCGGTGTTGCCGATCTCGACGCTGATGCCCTTGCGCGAGGTGTAAATGTCGCGCGGGCGGAAACTCAAGCCGGAGATGGAATTCTCCACCGCCGGGACGATCACGCGCAGGCGCACGTTCAGCTTGCGCGCCATGATCATGTGCGCCAGCGCCAGCGCGGTGGCGCCGCCGGCCATGTCCTTTTTCATGTTGAGCATGCCGGTGTCGCTCTTGATGTCGAGCCCGCCGGTGTCGAAGCAGACGCCCTTGCCGACCAGCGTGATCTTGGGCGCGTCTTCGTTGCCCCAGGTCATGTCGATCAGGCAGGGCGCGCGCGGCGAGCCGGCGCCGACCGCGGCAACCAGCGGAAAATTCTTGGCCAGCGTATGGCCGGCAGTGACGCCGACTTTAGCGCCATGTTGCCTGGCGAGCGCGCGCGCCGCCTGTTCCAACTCGGCCGGACCCATGTCGTTCGACGGCGTGTTGATGAGGTCGCGCGCCAGCGTCACGCCCTCGACGATGCGGCTGAGATCCTCGCCGTCAACCCCCTCGGGCACCACAAGCCGCGCCTGGTGCGGTTCCGCCTTGCGGTAGCGGGTGAACTGATAAGCGTTGAGCGCGAAGGCGAGCGCGGCGAGCCGCGCGTCATGCGGCGCGTTGGCGAAGCGGTAGCTGCCCGGCGGCAGCAAAGTGGACAATTGCCCTGGGCGGAACATGTCTTTCACCGGTGCGTCCGGGTCTTCCAGACCGAACAGCACGCCGGCGAGTTTGCCGTCCGGCGCCGGCACGATCAGATGGCGCCCGGGCTTGGGCTCGTAGCCGGCGGCGCGGATGAACGTGCGCTCGCGGTCGTCGACGACCTCGACCGCCTGGTCGAAGGTGGCGGGCGTGACGAACAAGATCGGCGCCGCCGGCTCGTCGGCTTTCGCGAATATCGGATGCATGGTCACTCCGCGGCGTCGCGCAAAGAAGCGACAGTGGAAGGCATCGATGCATAGCCGTCGCGCGCCTGCGGCAGCTTCCAGCCCAGCATTCGCGAGGCGACCAGCGTGCGCAGCACCTGCGCGGTACCGCCACCGATGGTGAACATGCGCACGTCGCGCGCCATGCGTTCGAGCGGCAATTCGCGCGAATAGCCGCGCGCGCCGAACAACTGCAGCGCGTCGTTGACGATTTTGATGGCGTTTTCGGAGGCGAAAATCTTCGCCTGCGCCGCCAGCATCGGATCGGGGAAGGCGCTGCCGTCGGCCCCGCGCGAGCGCGCCGCCTGGTAGAGCATCAACCGGGCGGCGGTGAGCTGCGTCTGCATGTCGGCCAGCATCCATTGCAGGCCCTGGAATTCGCCGATGGGACGACCGAACTGCTCGCGCGTTTTCGCCCATTCGAGCGCGAGCTCGAGCGCGCCGGCGGCGATCCCCATCGCCACGGAGCCTGCGCCGACGCGCTGGCTGTTATAGGCGTTCATCAGGTCGCCAAAGCCGCGCGCCAGTCCGGACGGCGGCAGCACCGCCATGTCGACCGGCACTTCGAGGTTCTCGAACGTCAGTTCGCCTTCCGGCATGCCGCGCAGGCCCATGGTCTGTTCGCGTTTGGTCACGCGCAGGCCTTTGGCCGCTTTTTCGCTTTCTTGGCGCACGGCGAGGAAGCCGCCGATGCCGAGTTCCCGCCCACGCTCGTCGAACACGCGCGCGAAGATCAGATGCAGCTTCGAGACGCCGGCGCCGGTAATCCAGTGCTTCTTGCCGGTGATGATGAACACGTCGCCGCGCTTGTCGGCGCGCGTCGTCATGGCGAGCGCGTCGGAGCCTGCCTCCGGCTCGGTGATGCAGATCGCCGGCTTGTCGCCCGCGAGCACCAGACGCGCCGCCAGCTGCTTCTGCGCCAAGCTGCCGTAGGCCATTACCGTCGAGATGGCGCCCATATTGGTCTCGACCACGATGCGCGCGGTGACCGTGCAGGCCTTGGCCATTTCCTCGATCACCAGCACGGCGTCCAAAAACGACCGGTCCTGGCCGCCGAGCGCCTTGGGGATCGTCATGCCGCAGAAGCCGGCTTCGGCGAGCGCCTTGACGATGTCCCATGGATACTGCTCGTCGCGGTCGATCGCCGCCGCGCGCGGGCGCACCACATCATGCGCGAAGGCGCGGGCGCGCGCCTGCAGCGCGATTTCGTCCCTGCCGAGGCCCAAATTCATGCGCCGATCCTAACCCGGGATAGCGCCCGAGTTTACAAGTTAACCTCTCGTTAGGGTTAACGTTTTATTGCTCGGAAATGCCTTTGGAATACCAGCCTCGTCCAAAAACGGCCCGCGCCGCCCGTCTGCTTGCCTCTGCCGCCGTCGCGGCGGTCCTGGCCCTGTCGGTCGCCGGCTGCATGACCACCGGCAACGACGTCACGGGCTCGATCGCCGCCAGCAATGCCCCGCGCAGCGACGCCGATTGGCGGAAGCAGCTTGACGTCTGGGGCGCCCGCTATCGCCAAAATCCCGCCGACGCCGACGCGGCCATCGGCTACGCCCAGGCCTTGCGGGCGACCGACCAGCATGCCCAGGCGGTCGCCGTCCTGGAATCGGCCGCCATCCGCAATCCGCATAACATGCCGTTGCTCGGCGTCTACGGCCGCGCGCTGGCCGAGGCCGGCGACTACCGGCAGGCGCTCGACGTGCTCACCCGCGCGCACACACCCGACAATCCGGACTGGCGCATCCTCAACGCGCAGGGCGCGGTGCTCGATCAACTGGGCCGTCACGCCGAGGCGCAGCGGCACTATTCGGCCGCGCTCAAAATCGTGCCGGACGAGCCATCGGTCTTGTCCAATCTCGGCCTGTCCTACGCGCTGACCAAGGATCTGAAGCGCGCCGAGGCGACGTTGCGGCAGGCCATGGCGCGGCCCAATGCCGGTCCTAAGGTGCGACAAAATCTCGCGCTGGTGGTCGGTTTGCAGGGCCGCTTTGCGGAAGCCGAGCAGATCGCGCGTGCCGATCTGCCGCAGGGCGAAGCCGCCGCCAACGTCGCCTATCTGCGGCAGATGCTCGCGCAGCGCGGCGATTGGTCGAAAAAGGGCAAGCCGCGTTTCGCGCCCGACACCGGCACTTGATCGCGAATTCAAGGCGAATGAACTGACCGGCGCGTCACCCGCGTCAGAAGCGCTGTATCGCCATGACCTTGATGGCGGCCGGGCCGAGAATGACGATGAACAGCACCGGCAGGAAGAACAGGATCATCGGCACGGTCAGCTTGGGCGGCAGGCTGGCCGCCTTCTTTTCGGCTTCCGCCATGCGCATGTCGCGATTTTCCTGCGCCATCACGCGCAACATGTTGGCGAGCGGCGTGCCGTAACGCTCGGCCTGCTGCAAGGCCATGCAAACCGATTTCACGCCGTCCAGGTCGGTCCGCTTGGCGAGATTTTCGTAGGCCTGGCGGCGGTCCGGCAGATAGGACAATTCGGCGGTGGTGAGCGTGAGTTCCTCGGCCAGCGCCACCGATTGCGAACCGACTTCGTCGCTCACCTTTTTGAACGCGGCCTCGATCGACATGCCGGATTCCACGCAAATCAGCAGCAGATCGAGCGTATCGGGGAACGCGCGCTTGATCGACAATTGCCGGCGCGCGATCCGGTTCTTGAGGAACATCAGCGGCGCGTGCATGCCGATATAGGCGGCGGCAATGCACATTCCCAGCTTGATCATCGCCGGCTGGTGGAGATCGATCACGATGAACACATATACCGCGGCGGCCAGCGCGCTCGCCGCCGGCGTCACCATGCGGAAGAACAAATAGGTGATGTAAGGCGCCTGGCCGCGATAGCCGGCCTGCACCAGCTTGAGGCGCGCCTCTTCTTGCCCCACCCACTTTTTCAGGTTGAAGCGGTCGACGATCGACTGGATCGATTGCTTCGCCGAGGGGCGCAGATTGACCTTCTGCTGCACCTGCGCCAGCCGTTCGCGTTCGCGCGCGCGAATCTTCTCGCGCTCGACCGCCACCGCCTTCATGCGTTTGCCGAGCGAATCGGCGACCAGCAAAGGCATCGTGAAGGTCAAGACAGTCGCGATCGCGGCGATGGCCGCGCTCACCATCGCCAGCGTCTTGACATTGATCGAGTCGATCAGAAGGTCGAGCATTGGTATCCTACATCGTTACACGGCGCATGAATTACGAAATTCACGCGCTAGAAGTCGAAATTGATCATTTTCTTCATCACCATCACGCCCATCGACATCCATATGACGGAAGCCGCCATCATCACGCGGCCGAGCGGCTCGGTCCACAACAGCGAGATGTAGTTCGGGCTGGTGAGGTAGACCATGGTCATCACCGCGATAGGCAGCGCGCCGATGATGCCGGCCGAGGCCTTCGCTTCCTGCGACATGGCCTGGATTTTGGCCTTCATTTTCTTGCGGTCGCGCAGCACGCGCGAAAGATTGCCGAGCGCTTCAGCGAGATTGCCGCCGGACCTCTGTTGGATCGAGACGACGATGCCGAAGAAGTTCGCCTCCGGCAACGGCATCTGCTCGTAAAGCTTGCCGCAGGCTTCGCCCAGCGGCATGCCGATGGCTTGCGTTTCGACGATGGCGCGGAATTCGGACTTCACCGGCTCCGGCGCCTCGATGGTGATCATTTTCATGCAGTCGAGCAGCGGCAGGCCGGCCTTGACGCCGCGCACGATGATGTCGACCGCGTCGGGGAAAGCCGCGAGAAATTTCGTCTCGCGCCGCTTCTTCAAAAAGGACAGCACCCAGCGCGGCAGACCAAGCGCGCCGGCAACGCCGAGCGTAGCGGCCACCGCGAGGCCGCCGCCGGTCAACAGCCCGAGCAAAAACATCGCGCCGCCGATGCCCGCGGAAATCATGAAGAATTGCCGCTTCGACCAGGACATGCCCGATTGCGAGATGCGGACCGAGAGCGGGATGCTTTTCGACTTCTTGTGGCGCTCGTCGAACTCCTTGAGCGTAGTTTCGATGACATCGCGGCGGGATTTCTGGCTGCCGCGCGTGGCGCGCGCCGCCGGCTCCGCTTTGGCGACGTTGGCCATGCGCCGTTCGGCTTGGCGCTCGCCGGACAGGATCGGATAGACGAAAACCCAGGCGACGCCGCCGACCGCGACGGAGGCCAGAAAGAACAGGGCGATATTTTGCATGGCTTCCCCGGCTTCAGGCCCGCATGGCGTGGTTGGCGGCTTCCGCGGCATCGAGCGCGGTAGCCAGGCGCTTTTCCTCGCCGTAGTAGCGGGCGCGATCCCAGAAGCGCGGCCGGCCGATGCCGGTCGAACGATGGTGGCCGAGGATGTTGCCTTGCGGGTCCTCGCCGGTCATGTCGTACACGAACAGATCCTGGGTGATGACGACGTCGCCTTCCATTCCCATCACTTCGGTGATGTGGGTGATTTTGCGCGTGCCGTCGCGCAGGCGCGCGGCCTGGATCACCACGTCGACCGAGGCGGTGATCATTTCGCGAATGGTGCGCGAGGGCAGCGAGAAGCCGCCCATGGTGATCATCAATTCAAGGCGCGAGAGCGCCTCGCGCGGATTGTTGGCGTGCAGCGTGCCCATCGAGCCGTCATGACCGGTGTTCATGGCCTGCAAGAGGTCGAAGGCTTCCGGTCCGCGCACTTCGCCGACGATGATGCGTTCCGGCCGCATACGCAGGCAGTTGCGCACCAGATCGCGCATGGTGACCTGGCCCTCGCCTTCGAGGTTCGGCGGCCGCGTTTCCAGGCGCACCACGTGCGGCTGCTGCAGTTGCAATTCGGCGGCGTCTTCGCAGGTGATGATGCGCTCGTCGTCGTCGATGAACTGGGTCAAGCAGTTGAGCAGCGTGGTCTTGCCGGAGCCGGTGCCGCCCGACACCAGCGTGTTGACCCGGCTGCGGCCGATGATGCGAAGGATCTCGGCGCCCTGCTCGGTGATGGTGCCGAACTTGACCAGCTGATCGAGCGTCAGCTTGTCCTTCTTGAACTTGCGGATGGTGAGCGCCGGCCCGTCGATCGCCAGTGGCGGCACGATGGCGTTGACGCGCGAGCCGTCCGGCAAGCGCGCGTCGCAGATCGGCGAGGATTCGTCGACGCGGCGGCCGATCTGACTGACGATGCGCTGGCAGATGTTGAGCAGCTGCTGATTGTCGCGGAAGCGGATGCCGGTCTTCTGAATCTTGCCTTTGACTTCGATATAGACCGTGCCGGACCCGTTCACCATGATGTCGGCAATGTCGTCGCGCGACAGCAGCGGCTCGAGCGGACCGAAACCGAGCACGTCGTTGCAGATATCGTCGAGCAGCTCTTCCTGCTCGGAAATCGACATTACGATATTCTTGATCGCGATGATCTCGTTGACGATATCGCGAATTTCCTCGCGCGCGCTGTCGGCGTCGAGCCGCGCGAGCTGCGCCAGATCGATCGCCTCGATCAGCGCGCCGAAGATGATGCCCTTGACTTCGTAATAGGTTTCCGAGCGGCGGGAATCGACCGAGGTCGGGATGCTGTTGATCGCTGCGGGCGCGCGGGTCGCGGGCGGCGCCGAGACCAGCGGCGCGCCGAGCCCGTCGGAGGGGATGGGCGCGCGGCCGGTTTCCATCGATGCGCTGGCGCCGGGCTTGGGCACCGCGCCCGATTGCACGACCGGCGCCGCGTCCGGTTCGACCGGAACCGGGGCCACGACGCGCACTTCAGAATTTCCACTCCGCCTACCGAACACGAGACTGGTCTCCAGACAGATTTCAGCTCGACCGCTTCATCAGCTTGGCGAGCAAAGGAGTCAGCAGGCCGCCGCGGGACCGTTTCGCCTCGGCGCGCCCGGTTAGTACTTGCGCCAATTGGCGGAACATCTCCGAGGTTTTGTGGGCCTTCGATACCTCGGCGATCATCTGGCCGTTATTGGCGGCGGTGCCGAAAATCTGCGGGTCGAACGGAATCACCGCGAGCGGCTGGTCTTCCAGCGCCTTGGCGAAATCCGCCGGCGTGATCTCCGGCCGCTTTGGCACGCCGACCTGATTAAGACAATAAAACGGGCGGTGATCGTTCGGCCGCGCGGCGCGCAGCAGATCGACCATGTTCTTGGCGTTGCGCAGGTTGGCAAGGTCGGGGCCGGCGACCACCAGGATCTCGTCGGCGCCGACTAAAAGCCGCTTGGTCCAGCCCGACCACATATGCGGAACGTCGAGCACCACGCAGGGGATTGTGCCGCGCAGCGAATCGATGATCGAATCGAAGGCGTCGGCGCCGAAATCGTAGACCCGGTCGAGTGTCGCCGGCGCGGCCAGCAGGCTCAAATGCTCGGTGCATTTGGACAGCAGGCGGTCGACGAAAGCCGATGTCGATCGCGATCGGGCGAGAACACCGCGTCGGCGATGCCTTGCGGCGGGTCCTGATTGTAGTCGAGGCCGGCGGTGCCGAAGGCGAGGTCGAGATCGGTCACGACCGAATCGAGCGAGAGATCGCGCGCGATAGCCCAGCCGATGTTATGCGCGACGGTGGAAGCGCCGACGCCGCCCTTGGCGCCGACCACGGCGATGATGCGGCCGACCGGCTTGGCTTCGGGATGTCGAGAACAGTCCGCAAACCGCGCGCACGATGTCGATGGTGCCGACCGGCGCGATCAGATAGTCGCTCACGCCACGCCGCGTCAGCTCGCGATAAAGCGTCACGTCGTTGACGCGGCCGATCACGATCACGCGCGTGCCGGCGTCGCAAACTTCGGCGAGTTGATCGAGGCCGTGCAGGATTTCGTCGGAATGGTTTTCCGACTCGATCATGATGACGTTGGGCGTCGGCGAACCGCGATAGGCCTCGGCCGCGGCGGCGACGCCGCCCATCTGGATCTTCAAATGGGCCTTGCCGAGGCGGCGGTCTTCGCCGGCGGCCTGCACGGCGGCGGCCGTTTCGACCGTCTCGCAGAAGGCCTGGATCGAGACGCGCGGCGCGGGCGAGATATGCTCGTCGGCGGCGTTGTCAGGCGTCGTGCATCGCCTCGCTGTCAGACACGGCGGCTTGTGATGCGTGTTTTATCATTTGCCGAGATCGCTGATTTTGGATTTATCGTAGTCGCCGGTATAGGCGCCGGATGGATTTTCGCCCTTGCGGTAGTGGTCGAGCGCCACCGAGCGGCGCGCGGACACAGGCCGGCGCTTCGCCGCGCGGCTGCACCAGATCGGCGGGGTTGTCGACCATGGCGGCAAGATTGCGCTGGCTGGCGCAGCCGAGATTCCAATAGGGCTGGTTCTCGGTGTAGGCCCGATCCAGGCTGGTGCCGAGATCGTGGGGCCAAAGACCGCAAGGGCCGGCGGTCGCGACGAGTTTGCGCGTAGTTGAGCTTGATGCTCGCGAGCGTGAAGCTCGACGCCTTGTAGGGGCGCGCGTAAATGGCGTTACGCGGCACGCCGGCGGCGGCGAGAATCGATTGCACCTCGTGCATCGAATCGGCGGTGGCGCGGTCGGTCGCGCGGCCGCGCGGAACGTCCACGATGATGCCGCTGGTCGCTTCGTGCCGCCACTGTTGCGCGAAGCCAAGCACGTCGGCGCGTTGGCTCGGCGACAGCCCGCCGCGATTGCGACCGACGAAAACCTCGACCGTGCGCTCGCCTTCCTTCAGCGTGATCGGATGGCGTTCGCGATAGTCGGTGGGATAGGGCTCTTGCTGCGCGACGCGCTGCGTGAAGCAGCCGGCCAGCGAAGTGGCGAGAGCGGCGACCGCCAATACGCGCAGCGCGTTGGCGCCGCGCCGTTCGGCGATCTTTGCGGGAAAGTTAGTCATCGATCGTCTCTCCATGCCGCTCAATCGAGGATGAATCCGTATTTGCCGTGGTAATCGCTCGGCGGCGCCTCGACTTTGCTGTTAGTGCCGTAAATGCGATTGAGACGGCCCAGCAGGGCGGTCGATTGGTCGTTGGGGTCGGCGAAGCCGTCGTCCGGTCGCGACAATTGCTTCTGCGCCACCGCGCGCACGACGTAGGGCGTGACCAGGACCATCAACTCGGTCTGGTTGTTGATGTAATCGCGGCTGCGGAACAGGCTGCCGAGAATCGGCAATTGCATCAGGCCGGGGACGCCGTTGATCTGCTGCTTGGTCTGCTCCTGGATCATGCCGGCCAAAGCCAACGAGCCGCCGGACGGAATTTCGACCGTGGTCTCGGCGCGCCGGGTGCTGATCGAGGGAATGGTCAGCGTCTGGGTCGAGCCGGGCACCGACAGGGTCAGGGCGTTGTCGGTCGAGAGGTCGGACACTTCGGTCATCACCTTCAGGCTGATGCGGCCTTCCGACAGCACCACCGGCGTAAAGACCAGGCTGACGCCGAATTTCTTGAAATCGACCTGCGCTTGGCAGACCGGCGGCGACTTGGTGGTGTCGCACGACAGCCCGTTGGGGATCGGAAATTCGCCGCCGGCGACGAAGCTTGCAGTCTCGCCGGAGATCGCGGTCAGGCTCGGCTCGGCCAGCGTGCGCAGCACGCCGGCGCGGTCCATGGCCCGCAGCGTTGCGGTCACGTTGTTCCAATTGCCGGCAAACGAGGTATTGCTGAGCGTCTGGCCGGTGGCGGAGAAAGGATTCTGCGTGTTGAGATTCACCACGGCGGTGCCGTAGTTGAAGGTGCCGGAAAGATCGATGCCGAGCTGCTTGATGACGTCGCGGCGCACCTCGGCAACCGTCACCTTGAGCATGACCTGGTCGCGGCCGCGCACGGCGATGCCGTTGACCACCTTGGTGCCGTCGCCGACCAGCCGCGAGGCGAGGTCGTAGGCCTGCTGCGCCTGGGCGGCGCTGGCGGCGGTGCCCGACAGCATGATGCCGTCGCCGACACCTTCGATGTGGATGTCGGCATCGGGCATCGTCTGCTTGAGCGCGCCGCGCACGCCGTTGAGATCGCGCGTGACCGCGATGTCGAAGCCGGCGATCTGCTTGCCGCTGGCGTCGAAGAAAAAGATGTTGGTCTGCCCGACGGCGACGCCGATCATGTAGACGCGGCGCGAGGAGCGGATCACCGCATTGGCGATTTTGGGGTCGGCGACCAGTACGTCCTTGATGTCGGCCGGCAGATCGATGGCGACCGATTTGCCGATACCGAGCGGAATGAAGCGCGAGGTGCCCTCGCTCGCCGCCACCTTGAGCACCGGCACGCGCGCGTCGGCGGCCAGCAGCCGGGCCGACGGAGCCAAGCCCGCGGCTGTGACGAGAGCCGCCAGCGCGGCAACGCGGATTGAAGTTCTTATAGCCATGTCCCCGTTTCCCCTCGCTCGATCATTTCGTATTCGTCATCGTACTTACGCCGAATCGGACGACGTTGACGCCGGTGCGGCGCCCGCCCATGGGGTCCTCGGATTGCGGCGCGCCGCTGCCGGTGTCGGCAATGCTGCGCAGCGCCAGCGACAGCGTTCCGAGCTGTTGCGACAGCGCCAGCGTTTCGGTCTGGGGCGGCGTCAATTCGAGCGTCGCGGTTTTGCCGACCACGACCTTTTGGCCGTCTTTTTCCTGCACGGTCTGGTCGATTGCCAGCACGCGGACGTCGGTGAGAACGATTTCACTGCTGTGCGTGTCGCCGCCCGCCGACTTGTCGGCGTCGCTTTTGCGGCGCGTCAGGATGACGTCGACGCGATCGTTCGGCAGGATGAATCCGCCGGCGCTGGTCTCCGGAGAGATCTGCGTGGATATGGCGCGCATGCCGGACGGCAGGATCGCGGCCATGAAACCGGAACCTTTGGAGTTGACCAGCTTGGCTTCGCGAATCGGTTCGCCGTTGACGAACGGATAGCGTGCGATGGACCCGGTGAGCTTTTCGACGGCGTTCGGCCGGTCGTTTTTGCGGATGAAGTTTCCGGACGCAGCGGCGGTCGGCCATTCCTGCCATTTTACGTCGCCGGGCGAAATCGTTTGGCCCATGCCGATGTCGGATTTGGCCACCAGGACGTCGACCGTGGCTATCTGGGCCGTCGGCGCGGTTTTGACCTCCGGCGGTTTTTCCGAACGGCCGGCCAGCATGGCGGCAACGCCGCCAGCGGCGATGGCAACAGTCAGCACAACTAGACGCGCGGCTTTCATACTCTTCACTCTCACCGTGACATGACGGCCGGGTCGGCCGCGTAATCGACATGGCGGCCAGCGCGGCCGCTTACACCGGATTTCAACAGCTAAAGGTCAAGGTATGGTTAAGGAGCGGTATCTAAATCGAGTTAATATTTTCTTGCGCCACGCCGTCGCGGCTTAGAGGCCGAACGCAGGCATCCAGCCGGTCTTGGGATAAACGGCGAGCGCCGCGGCGGCGAGCGCGATGCCATAGGGCACGCCGCCGCCGGTTTCATGCAGGCGGAGAATCCAGGTCTGGCGGGCGAGGGGGCCGGGCAGCGGCAGACGCCGGAACTGGATCAGCACCAGCGTCAGCACGCCGCCGAATAACGATGCGTAGACGAGGTAATCCAGCAGAAAGTCGAAACCGAACCAAAGCGCCGTGGCGGCCGCAAGCTTGGCGTCGCCGCCGCCGATCCAGCCCATCGCGAAAAAGCCGAAGGAGATCGCCAGCACCAGCGCGGCGGCCGCCAGATGCATGCCGATCGCCGTCAAACTCATGCCGGTGACAATGGTCAGGAGGAAAAAGCCGCCGGCCAGCGCGAGCGACAGCCGGTTCGAGATGGTCATGGTCAGAAGATCGCTCGATGCGGCAAACGCCATCAGGGCGGGGAACAGGAAGAGCCTGATAACATCGGTCAGCATGATCGTCGTCCTTGCGCGAGAATCGCTGGTGTCGGGCTAAATTACGCCGCGCAAGCTTGCGGTTCGGTTAGCGCGCGAATTCTTTAATGCCGGTAAATCGCCCGCCAAAAAGAAAAGGCCCCGGCGCGTTGCCGGAGCCTTTATTGCAGCGACGACGCGCTCGATTACTTGAGCTGGGTCGAAATGCTGGTGAACTTGGCGTTCAACTGGGTGCCAAGGCCGTTGACGACCGCGATGATCGCGACCGAGATGCCCGCCGCGATGAGGCCGTACTCGATGGCGGTCGCACCGGATTCGTTCTTCACGAAACGCACGAAGAGGTTTTTCATTTGGTAGCTCCTAATATCCACACGTGGCTGTCTGAGCTGGTCCGGGAGACCGGATTACCTCCGGGCTCTTTTGAACCATGCCGCACCGTATCAGTGAGGTCTTGCGTGCGAGTTAATCCAATCTAAGAAAAATAAGGTATTCGTTCCGATATACGCTGTAGTTAATAAGTTATTTATTGAAGAATATCACGGTTAACAAATCGTTTATCTAGTCTATACACAAGATATAGTACAGTCGTCGCATAATTATATTAAAACATCTGCCATGAATACTTCAAAGGCTGGGCCGCCGCCAGGTGGGGGTCACTTGCGGACGGCCCGGCAATACTGACCGGGAACCCTTGTTGCGCGCGGTGATCTTCGTTCGCGTGGACGGCGCCGGCGCCGGCCGGGGTTCGCGCCATCGCTCATATACTCGATCTTAACCGCACGGGCGGATACCGGATTGACCGTTTTTCAACGCCAGTCGGGCTTTTGCGTATGTTCGTGGAACTCTATTCCGTGCTGTTGGTCGCAGGTTCGACCGTTCTCAAAATCATCCCGATCTCCATCGCGCTTGGTATCGTCTTCGCCGTGCTAACCCACTGGTCGGCCTGCAATCCGGGCCGGCCCTGGTGGCGAAAGCGCGAGATCGTCACGGACGTCTGCTACTGGTTCCTGATCCCGCTCGGCGCGCGCTTCGTGCGCATAGGCCTCATGGTGATGGGCGCCGCCTATATCTACAACATCCATGGCGCCGAGGATCTGATCAAATTCTACGACGACGGCTTCGGTCCGCTCGCCGTTATGCCGCTTTGGGCGCAGGCGATCTTTTTCCTGGTCGTATCGGATTTCCTGACCTACTGGATCCATCGCGCCTATCATGCCGGCGGCCTATGGAAATACCACGCCATCCACCATTCATCCGAAGACCTCGACTGGATTTCGGCCGCGCGTTTTCATCCGGTCAACATCCTGCTCGGCACCGTGCTGGTCGATGTCGGGCTGCTGCTGGCGGGTATTTCGCCCAATGTGATGCTGTGGGTCGGGCCGTTCACCACCGCCTCGTCGGCTTTCGTGCATGCCAACCTGAATTGGACCCTGGGCCCGTTCAAATACGTGATCGCAGGCCCGGTCTTCCACCGCTGGCATCACACCGAGCTGGCGCGCGGCGGCAACAAGAATTTCGCCGGCACTTTCCCGATCTGGGATCTGCTGTTCGGCACTTGGTATATGCCGGAACACCAGCTGCCGGACGCCTACGGCATCGACGACCAGAGTTTCCCGGAAAGCTTCGGCGCCCAGATACTCTATCCGTTCCGCCAATAAATCGTAGGTCTTTGCACTTCGTTCACCAATTTGCAGTCAACTCTTAAGGCAGGCCGGCCGCTGCCGCGGCGGGCTTTGTCGAGTGTGCAGCGTGTTGGAGAATTCAATGTCGGCCGTGTTCGGGCGTCGTTGGCGACTTATCCGCGTTTGGGCCGGGGTCATCGCTTTTTCGGCCGCGCTCGGCGCGCAAGCCGCGCAAGCCGACAGCGTGACCGTCAATGTCGACCAGGCAACGGTCTTGAAGCTGCCTGAGCGGGTCGCCACCATCGTCGTCGGAAATCCGCTGATCGCCGACGCCGCGCTGCAAAACGGCGGCATTCTGGTCATTACCGGCAAAGGTTATGGCTCGACCAATCTGATGGCGCTCGACCGCAGCGGCAAAGTGGTGATGGATAAAACCGTGCAGGTGCTCGGCGCCGCCGGCGGCGATCTGGTCGTGGTTTACCGGGGTATCGAGCGCGAGACGTATAATTGCGCGCCGAATTGCGAACGCCGCATCACGCTCGGCGACTCGCAGGGCTATTTCAACGCCACGCTAGGCGAGAGCGGCGCCCGCAGCGGCCAGGCGACAACCGGCGCGCACTGAATGCGCGTCGCCGTCGCGGCGGCCGGGCTTACGGGCGCAATCATGGTTAGCGATTGCTTAACGGGAACCCGCCGGTTCCGCATGATTCACGCAACAATTCAACAACGCGGATTTGTTATGAGATGGCATGGTGTTTCGGCGCCTTTCAATAGCCTCGAAGGTAGCCATGCTTGATTGCGTTCGACGCAAGATTGTCCCCGCTGTCTGCCGGCTGCTGCCGGCGCGGCTGGCGCGCCGATTCGCAACCCAGCAGGACGGCGCTGCCGCGGTCGAATTCGCTCTGGTCGCGGTGCCGTTCCTGGCGCTGACCTTCGCGATTCTCGAAACGGCGCTGGTGTTCTTCGCCGGCCAGACGCTGGAATCCGCCGCCTCCAATGCCGGCCGGCTGATCATGACCGGCCAGGCGCAGACCGGCGGCTTCAGCCAGGCCGATTTCAAAACGCAAGTGTGCAACGACCTTGCCGGAGGCCTGTTCGACTGCTCGAACGGCGTCTATGTCGACGTCAAGACCTATACCAGTTATTCCGCCGTCAACACGGCTTCGCCGATCGTCAACGGCACGTTCGATCCCACCAAGGTGGCCTATAACCCCGGCGCGCAGGGCAGCATCGTGGTCGTGACGCTGTATTACGAGTGGCCGATCTACGTCACGATGCTCGGCGACGGCCTCTCCAATCTGAGCAACGGCACCCGCCTTCTGGTGGCGACGTCGGTGTTCCGCAACGAACCCTATTGATAAGGCAGCGCGTCATGACGGCGAGGACTTCTTCACTGCCGCGGGCAATTCGGCGCTTCGGGCGCGATCGGCGCGGCGTCTCGGCAGTTGAGTTCGCGTTCATCGCGCCGATAATGATCGGGCTTTATCTCGGATGCACGGAAATTTCCGACGGCGTGAGCGCGGACCGCAAGGTCAGCCTGACCGCCGGCGCGCTCGCCAATTTGACGGCGCAGGCCACCGTCATCGCCACCGCCGATATGGGCAATATTCTCGATGCATCGAGCGCGATCATTGCGCCCTACAGCGCTTCTAATCTCAAGATGACGGTCACTTGCCTGAGCATCGACGCCAACAAAAACGCGAAAGTGAAATGGAGCGTCACGCGCAATGGCGCCGTCGAATCCGGGACGCTGAACATTCCGGCGGCGCTGAACGTGCCCAACACGCAGCTGATCTACAGCGAGGTGTCGTACGCCTATACGCCGATCGTCGGCTACACCATCAGCGGCACGATTACGCTGTCGGATCACATGTACATGAGCCCGCGCATCACGCCGCCGACCTATAACGGGATCGGCTGCACCTGACCGCCGCCGGCTAGCGCGCTTCCAATATCGGCAACGCCGTCGTCGATTTGATCCGCTCCATGGCGAAGCGCGACGTGACGTTCTTGAGCGGGACGGTCGCGATCAGCTTTTTGTAGAATTTGTCGTAGTCGGGCATGTCGTGCACGACGACGCGCAACATGTAATCGACGTCGCCAGCCATGCGGTAGAACTCCATCACCTCCGGCATGCCGCTGACCGTCTCGGCGAAGCGCGTGAGCCAATCCTGCGAATGGTCGCCGGTCTCGATCGACACGAACACCGTGATGCCGAGCCCGATCTTTTCCGGATCGATCAGTGCGACGCGGCGTGTAATCACGCCGTCGGCTTCCAGGCGCTGCAATCGCTTCCAGCACGGCGTCGATGACAGCCCGACGCGCTGGCCGATATCGGCAACCGAGAGCGAGGCGTCCTCTTGCACCACGGCCAGAATCTTGCGGTCGATGGCGTCCATTCTCCGTATCCTTCAAAACTTGGAACGATTGACCTAAATCAGCGCCGATATTTGGAATAATATCCTTATTTTAGCTCTGCCATCTGTATTTACATAGAAAAATATTCTATTTCAAGCCCAATCTATCGCCACCGACGAAACGTCATTTCGACCGGACCCGTGCCATGAGAAAAAAATTTGCCCGCCGTTTTGCCGCGACGCTGACCGGGCTTGCCACCGGCCTCGCGCTCGCGCTCGTGCTCGCCGCGCCGGCCGCCGCCGCCGATGCGCAGCCGCTGGTCAGCCCGGCCTGGCTCAACGCTCATCTGCACGACCAAAATCTGGTGGTGCTCGACATCCGCTCGGCAATCGACGGCAGCAAGCCGGAGACCTTCGCGCAGGGACATATCCCGGGCTCCGTGCACAGCGACTACGACAAGGCCGGCTGGCGCGTCACCCGCAACAACGTGCCGTTCATGGTGCCGACCACGCCGGAACTCGAAAAATTGATCGGCGATCTGGGCATCGACGAGAACACATATGTCGTCGTGGTGCCGGCCGGCGTTAACGTGCTCGATTTCGGTTCTGCCGCGCGCACTTACTGGACGCTGAAATATGCCGGCGTCGGCCATGTATCGATCCTCGACGGCGGTCTCGCCGCCTGGAAGGCCGCCGGCTACGCGCTCGCCAGCGGGCCGCAGGCGCCATCGCCGGCGATTTTCACCGCCACCATCGACAACAGCATTTTGGCGCTCGCCCCCGAGGTCGAGAAAATCGAAAAGAGCGGCGGCGCTACTTTGGTCGACGCCCGCCCGGTCTCGTTCTTTCTCGGCAAAGAGAAAGCGCCGGCCGCTTTGGCCTATGGCCACATTCCCGGCGCGCTCAATATCGACAGCGCGCAGTTCTACGATCCGGCCACCAACCGCCTGCGGCCGACCACCGAACTCGCGGCCATCGCGCGCGAAGTTCCCCCCGGCGCCACAATCGCCTATTGCAACACCGGCCACTGGGCCGCCACCGATTGGTTCGTGCTGCATGAATTGCTCGGCCGCAAGAACGCGCGGCTCTATGCCGGCTCGATGGTGGATTGGACCAGCAATGCCAGCCGGCCCATTGAATCCGCCCGCACCAAGTGGGATGACTTGAAGAAGAAGCTCGGCTTGGGTTCCTGACGGACGTCTTTTCAAGGCTGCCCGCATGACGACGACAACCATGGCGGCGCCCAATGCGGGCGCCGCGATTGGCATCGACCGCCTTTTCCTCGGCCTCGCTTTGGCGGCCACCGCGATCCTGGTGGCGCTGGTGCTGCTCGATGGCCAGCCTTGGTCGGCGGCGCTGATCCTGGGCGGCTTCGGCCTTGGCGTCGCGTTTCTGAAGGCCGAATTCAGCTACACTGCATCCTGGCGGCGCTTTCTGACGCGCGGGGAGGCGGGCGGGCTGATCGGCGGGCTGATCGTAATCGCGGTAACTGCCTTGGCGGTCGTGCCGGTGGCGGCGCTCAAGCATAATTTCGGCGGCGCCATCGCGCCGCTCGGGCCGTCGCTGATCATCGGCGCCTTCACCTTCGGCGTCGGCATGCAGCTCGCCAATGGCTGCGGCTCCGGTACGCTCTACACCGCAGGCGGCGGCTCGGGACGCATGCTGATCGCGCTGTTGTTCTTCGTCATCGGCAGTGTGTTCGGCAGCCTGTCGCTGCCGGCGTTTCTTGATCTCGGCGGCATCGATCCCATCCTTGCCTCAGACTATCTCGGCCCCTGGGGCGGGCTGGCGGCGACGCTCGCCAGCATCGCGCTCGCCGCCGCCCTCATCGCCGTCGTCGCGCACAAGCGCGGCGCCGATTTCATGCCGTCGCGCGGTTATGTGTTCGGCGGCATTGCCATCGGTCTGCTGTGCATCGCCGTGTTCCTGGCCGGCGGGCATCCCTGGAGCGTAACCTTCGGCTACACGGTGTGGGGCGCGAAGATCGCCAGCGCGCTCGGCGTCGATTTCTCGCATGCCGCGTTCTGGCAATGGCCGGGCCCCAAGCACGCGCTTTCCGAGTCGGTTTTGTCCGACACCTCGAGCCTCACCGACTTCGGCATGCTGTTCGGCGCTATGGCGGCGGCGGCCGCGGCTAAGCCGTTCGCCGCCACCGCCTGGCCGCCGCTGAAATCGCTGCTCGCAGCGGCCATCGGGGGCCTGCTGATGGGTTGGGGCGCGCGCCTTGGATTCGGCTGCAATATCGGCGCCTTTGTCGGCGGCGTCGCCTCGGGCTCGCTGCACGGCTGGGTCTGGTTCGCCGCGGCATTACCCGGCTGCGTGATCGGCATCCGCTTGCGGCCGCTGTTCGGCCTGTCGAAAGACTAAGCCGATGCGAAAAATTTATTTTATCGTTGTCCTGCTTGGGCTGGTGGCGATTGTCGGCAACCATCTGGTCAGCCCGTCGAGCGGCCGCGCCGTCTCGCCGGAAGATTTCGCCGGCGCCTGCGCGCCCTGCGGCGCGCCCTGTCCGTCGAAGAAATAATCGTCAGTTATTCTTGAGGAATTCTTCCACCTCGGCGCGGCTGGCCGCGCCGGCGCCGCCGCCGAAATGCGTGCATTTGAGCGCCGCGGTGGCGCTGGCAAAGCGCATGGCGTCTTCGACATCGCGGCCCTCCGCCAGCGCAAGCGTGAAGCCGGCGTGGAAGGCATCGCCCGCGCCGAGCGAATCGATTGCCTTCACCTTGAACGCCGGCATGTGGCGCAGCGCGCCCTTGTCGCGCCAATAGACGCCGTTCGGTCCGTCGGTGATGGCGAGGAAACCCGAAACGTGCTCGGCCAGGCGCTGCAAACCGGCGCCGTAGTCGCTTAAACCGGTCGTGCCGTGCAGCGCCTCCGCCGACGACACCACATGGCTGCCGAGCTTGAGCAGCGCGTCGTCAGGCTTGGTTGCCTGATCGAGATCGATCACGACCGGGATCTTGCGCGCCTGCGCGGCGCGGCACACCGCCGTCACGAATTCGGGAAAGCGGTTGTCGACGAGCACGGCGTCGGTATCGGCCACCAGGCGGGCGGCATCGGTCGGCAGCACCTTGCCGAGATTGACGCCGCGGCGCGTGGCGATGGTCTTCTCGCCGCTCGTGTCGAGCAAAATAAGCGACACCGAGGCGGTGCCGCCGTTCACGCGCTCAACCCCGCCGCAGTCGATGCCTTCCTTGCCGAGGTCGGCGAGAATGCGGTTGCTGACAGGATCGTCAGGGCCGCCGAGCGGACCGGCAAAGGCCGCGCGCCCGCCCAACCGCGCGACCGCGACCGCGGCATTGGCCGCGCAGCCGCCGCCGGTGATGATGAAATCCGACGCCACCACCTTGGCGCCGGGCCCCGGAAAATTCTCCACGCGCATGACGATGTCCTGCACCGCAATGCCGGCGCACAGGATCTTCGGCGCTTTTTTTGCTCGGGCAGCGTCAGTCAAAACCGATCTCGTCCTCCAGCCACGCGCGGATCAAATGATGCGCGATCGCCACCGGCGGCGGCGTGGTCAGCCCTTGCGGGTGCTTGCGCATCATCATGCTCGCGGCCTCCGCCTTGGTAAACCACCGCGCGTCCTCAAGTTCCGCGCGATCGACTACTATTTCCCGGCTCAAGGCCTCGGCGTGGCAGCCGATCATCAGCGAGCTTGGAAACGGCCAGGGCTGCGAGTGAAAATAGCGCACTTGGCCGCAAGTAATGCCGGCTTCCTCGCGCGTTTCGCGGCGCACCGCATCCTCGATCAACTCGCCCGGCTCGATAAAGCCGGCGAGACACGACCACATGGTCGGCACGAAACGGGGCGAGCGGCCGAGCAGGCAATTGTCGCCCGCGCTCGCCAGCATGATCGCCACCGGGTCGGTGCGCGGAAAATGCTCGGTCTTGCATTGCGCGCAGTCGCGTTTCCAGCCGGCCTGCACGGCTTGCGTCGGCGCGCCGCAGTTCGGGCAGAAACGGTGGCGGGCGTGCCAGTGCAGCACCGCCTTGGCCTCGGCGATCGGCGGCAAATGATCGGGCGCGACCAGCCCCTGCACCGCGATCGATCGCAAATCGGTGACCAGGAAGCCGTCGCGTGCTTTGAGCGCGTCGGTGGCCGCCGGCGCCAGGCCGTAGCCGAAGCGGGGGGCGCCGTCGGCGAGCCCGAGGAAAACCAGTTCGGTCGCCGCGCCGAGCGCGCGCGCTTCCTCGAGCGTGAACAGCGGCTCGTTGGGGGCTAAGCCCTTTTTCATCGCGATCCAGTCGCCGCCGATCACGTAGGCGCCGGCGTCCGGCTGCGCCGAGAGCCGCGCGATGGCGGCGGCGTCAGGGCGCAGCTCGGCGGCGCGCTCGAGACGGCTTTGCGTGTAGCCAAGACGCGGTTTGGGGCCGAGATCGGGGCGAGGCGACATTGGGCGCGGAAATTCGCACGGACGCGCGCGCGGCGCAATCGCGGCGGGCTATTTCGCCGCCTGCGGCGGGCGCGGATACATGGTCTCGCGCAATTCCGGCCGCTGCCACTGCGGCCCCAGCACGCCTTGCTTGGCGGCGTAGCTTTGCGAGGAGGTGACGGTGTCGGTCGTAGCGCGCATTTGCCGCGCGCGTTCGAGGCTCACGTCCACCGTGAAGAAACCGGCGGCCGTGCTCTCGAACAAAATTTCCTCCGGCGCCGCCACCATGGCGAGCCCGCGTTCGGCATGGCTGAACAGGTTCTGCGTGGTGACCACGATGGCGAGGTTTTCGATGGCGCGCGACCAGATCAGATTGCGCCAGCTCGCCCACAATTTTCCCTTGTCGGTGCCGGCCGGCATGAAGATCAGTTCGGCGCCGCGCAGCGCCAGCGCGCGCGTCACCTCCGGCATATAGGCCTCGCTGCACATCGCCAGCCCGACCTTGCCCTGCGCCGTATCGAACACCGGAAACTCGTTGCCCGGCACGTATTGAAATTCCCACCACTTGCCGCCGGTATAGATCCACGGCCCGTTCGGATGCGTGCGGCGGTAGCTCGCCGGCGCGCGGCCGTCGCCATAGGCCATGCAGATCAAATTATGCGCGGTGCCCTCGTTGTGGCTGAGCGGCTCGATGGTGCCGTAGACAACGTTGATGGCGTGCTTGGCGGCGGCCTGCGCGATGCGCTCGGTCGGATCGAAGCCTGCCGGCATGCGCCACGGCCCCGGATAGGTTTCCGGAAAGCAGACGAAGTCGGCGCCTTCCGCCTTGGCGCGCGCGATGAAGCCAACCGCGTCGGCGACGTTTTTCTCGTCTTGGCCGATCGGGTTGGCGATCGGCTGCACGATCGAAATGCGGAAGGTCATGTCTTTGCTCCGTGCGAGGCGGGCAGAGTGCGGGCGGCGGCGGCCGCGGTCAAGCCAGCGCCGCGTCGACCGCGCGCAGCACCTGCTCCGGCGCGAGCTCGTCGAGGCAGGCGCTATAACTATCGAGATGACGTTCGCATCCCAGCTCTTCGCATGGCAGGCATGGAAGCGGATTCTGCACCACCCAGACATTGCCGCGATTCTGAATGGAGCCGACGCGGTCCCACATTTTGCTGAAACCGCCCGTGGGCCAGGCTCCAGTGCGTTGCGGATTGCTGGGCCCGTGAAGCGCCACGGTCGGGCAGCCGGCAGCGGCGGCGAGGTGGGTCATGGACGTATCCGGGCCGACATAGACCGAAGCACCCTTCAGCAATGCGGCAAGACCGGGCCAATCGAGTCTGCCACGTTCTCGTACAACGTCGAGTTCCCCGAATATTCCTTCGACATAAGTCTGTTCGGCCGGGTCTCGCCCCTCGGTCACGACGACGGAGAGACCGCGTTCGGCGAGCCCACGGGCGAGGCCGCGCCATCCCGCCTTGGTCCATCGACGATAGCGCTCAAAAGGCGTCGCGTGCAGGACGGCATAGGGTACGCTTGGCGCGACGCTTTCGGCGGATGAACCCTGCGGACAAATCGTATCCGGGATGAGCGCAAAGCCTAGCGCCTTGGCGAGAAGTTGAATTTCCTCGAACCGGTGCCAATTGTTGCCGATTGGGACTGGCCGCTCAAAGGCATAGCCTTTCCACCAGGCCCCACTGCCGCGCTGAGGTACGACACCGACACGGCGCCGCGCCGCCAAGATCGCATAGAATGTCGGACGATCGCCGGTCTGTGTGGAAATGGCGAGATCGTATCGACGGCCCAACTGCCTCGCCAAGGCGAGGGTCTGTATCGGAGACGGCCGTTGTGGGACCGTGAAAATATGGTCCAGGTCTGGATTGCCGCTCACGATGCGTTCGCTGCCGGCAAATAGCAGTGTATCCAAGGTTGCTTGTGGCCAGTGCCGGCGGAGAGTGCGGATCAGCGGTGTTGACATCAGCACGTCGCCCAGTCGCCGCAGCGTGATGACGAGGATTTTCGGCCCATCGGGCAACGCGATTTCGGGGGGCATCTGTCCCGGCGACAGCTGAAAACGCGATCTTCGAAATGTCATGGGCACATAGTCTGCGGAATCTTTGCGAACGGCGCGGGCATGGTGGCTGGCTCTGACACGGGCGTCAAAAACGTGACATCTCAGTCATTCGACGCGATTGTATTGCCGAAAAACTCCATTTGGTTGCCGACCGATTGCCCAGTTATGCTAAAGTAGCTTCTATCTCAAGAAGTATTTATGTTCGCATTCATCCGGGTCGAATGGCAATTTCCTGCATAGATGAGAGGCCGTCTTGAAAACATCTGCCATGCGGCCTTTGCGTAGCGCTCCGTCGGTCAAAGTCTCCTGGGGAGAGCTGATCGATAAGATTACGATTTTAGAAATCAAGGAGCGGCGCCTGAGTTCGCCCGCCGCGGTCGCCAACGTCAAGCGCGAACTGGCGGCGCTCAACGAGGCGCTGCACGCATTGCATCCGCCGGCCGCGTTTGCCGGTTTGAAGCAGGATCTCACCGCGATCAACGAAAGCCTGTGGGAGATCGAGGACCGTATCCGCGCCAAGGAAGCGGCGGGTGTCTTCGACGGCGAGTTCGTCGAGCTCGCGCGTGCGGTGTACCGCCACAACGACAAGCGCGCCGCGCTCAAACGCGAGATCAACCTGCTGCTCAATTCCGACGTCGTCGAGGAAAAGCAGTACACGCCCTACGGCTGAGCGGTGACGGCGAGCCGCGCCCGCAGCGCGGCAATCAGTCCGCGGCGCGACGCCTCGTTATAGGTGATAGCGGGTGCTGCGCCCCACACCGGCTTCGGCCAGGCCGCGTCGCTGTGCCGGCGTGCGATGACGTGGACGTGCAGCTGCGCCACCTGGTTGCCGAGCGCGGCGATGTTGAGCTTGTCGCATTCGGTGATCGATTTGAGGGCGCGCGCCGCGGCGGCGACTTCGCCCAGCAGTTGGGCCTGCGCGTTGTGGTCGAGATCGATGAGTTCGACGAGGCCGGGCCGGCGCGGCACCAGGATCAGCCAGGGATAATTGGCGTCTTTCGCCAGCAGCACGCGCGCGAGCGCGAGATCGCCGACAGGAACCGTATCCTGCACGAGTTGCGGGTGGAGGGACCAGGTTGATTCCATTTATCTGTCACGGCCGGGCTCGACATCCCAAGTCGGGTATACCCGACGTGGGACAATTTTTGATGGGCGCAACTCGGGCAGACCCGAGTTGCGGTGCCATCCACGATGGCTTTCCACAGGCAGAAACGCTTCATGGATGCGCGGGTCAAGCCCGCGCATGACGAGAGCGGGTGGCCTGCTTGCTTTCCGCCCCCGTTCGCCCGATATAGGTTGCGGGAGGTTGGCGGTGGACGAGCCACTCGCCAACCGGGTCAGGTCCGGAAGGAAGCAGCCCTAACGAGCACGGATCGGGTCGCTCGTCAGCCTCCCACTGAATTTCCGTGAATCAAACAGCGCGCCTGCGCGGCCGCCAGTCGGATGGCACGATGAGCGAAACCGCGAAACCTACCGGCCTCGATCCCGGCGACGCGCCGGCGGCAACCGGCTATCGCGTGCTGGCGCGCAAATACCGCCCGGCGAGCTTCGACGATTTGATCGGCCAGGACGCCATGGTGCGCACGGTCTCGAACGCGTTCGAGTCGGGGCGTATTCCGCAGGCCTGGATCCTCACCGGCGTGCGCGGCGTCGGCAAGACCACGACCGCGCGTATTCTCGCCCGCGCGCTCAATTACGAATTGGCCGACGGTTCCGTGACGGAGCCCACGATAAAAATGCCGGCGATCGGGCTGCACGACCAGGCCATCATGGAGAGCCGGCACATCGACGTCCTGGAAATGGACGCCGCCTCGCATAATTCGGTCGACGACGTCCGCCAGATCAACGACGCCATTCGATATGCTCCGGTGTCGGCGCGCTACAAAGTCTACATTCTCGACGAAGTGCACATGCTGTCTCCCGCGGCGTTCAACGCGCTGCTGAAGACACTGGAAGAGCCGCCGCCGCACGCCAAATTCATCTTCGCCACCACCGAGATCGGCAAAGTGCCGGTGACGGTGCTCTCGCGTTGCCAGCGCTTCGACCTGCGCCGCGTCGATGCCGCGCTGCTGGTCAAGCATCTGGAGGGTATCGCCGCCAAGGAGAAGATCGAGGCCGAGCCGGCGGCGCTGGCCCTGATCGCGCGCGCGGCCGAAGGCTCGGTGCGCGATAGTCTGTCGCTGTTCGACCAGGCCATTGCGCATGCCGCGGGAAACGTGCGCGCCGAGGACGTACGGCAGATGCTCGGTCTTGCCGACCGCGTGCGCATCGTCGATCTGTTCGAAGCGCTGATGAAAGGCGACGTCGCCGGAGCACTCAACGAACTGCGCGAGCAATACGACATCGGCGCCGATCCCGGCGTGGTGTTGAGCGATCTCGCCGAATTCACCCATTTCGTCACCCGCGTCAAAGTCGTCCCGACTGTCGCCGACGACGTGTCGCTTTCGGAGGCCGAGCGCGTGCGCGGCCGCGCCTTCGCCAAGGACCTGTCGATGCGCGTGCTGTCGCGCACCTGGCAGATGCTGCTCAAGGGCGTCGGCGAGGTGCAGGGCGCCGCGCGGCCGGTCGCCGCCGCCGAGATGGTGCTGGTGCGCATCGCCTATGCCGCCGATCTGCCGACGCCGGACGAAGTCGTGCGCTCGTTGAGCGAGGAGGGGGCTGCGCGTGCGCCGGGCAATGGCGGCGCGGCTTCCGCGCCGGCGCCCACGCAGAATTTTGCGCCGCGCTACGACGCCCCGCGCGGTTCGCCGCGCTCGTCCGCCGCGGTGTCGCCGCGGCTTTCCGAGAATCCGGCCGTCGAGATGCATGAGCCGGCGGCCGCGGCGCCGACGCTCGCCATCGGCTCGTTCGAGGCGTTGATCGCGCTCGCCGCCGAGAAGCGCGACATCACGGTGAAGATGGCGCTGGAACGCGACGTGCGGCTGGTGCGTTGCGAGGACGGGCAGCTCGAAATCGCGCTCGAGGCGAGCGCGCCCAAGACGCTGGTGCACGACCTGCAGCGCAAGCTCACCGCCTGGACCGGCAAGCGCTGGATGGTGGTGGTCTCGCAGGAGCAGGGCACCGCGACCGTGCGCGCGCAGGCGGACGAGCGGCAGGCCGAACTCGAGCGCGGCGTGCAAAGCGATCCGCTGGTGCAGGCGGTGTTGAAGCGCTTCCCGGGCGCCAAGGTGGTCGGCGTGACGCAGAACGCGCCGGACGGCGGCGACGCGCTCCCCGATCCGGGTAGCGCAGACGAGGAATAGGCGATGTCCGATTTCATGGGCATGATGAAACAGGCGGCGCAGCTGCAATCCAAGATGCAGGCGCTGCAGGCCGAGCTCGACTCGATCGAGGTCGAAGGTACCGCAGGCGGCGGCATGGTCACGGTAAAGCTCACCGCCAAGGGCGATCTCAAGGGCGTCAGGATCGACGATTCGTTGATGAAGCCCGCGGAAAAGGAAATCGTCGAGGACTTGCTGGTGGCGGCGCACGCCGACGCGCGGCGCAAGGCCGAGGCCGTCATGCAGGACAAGATGAAGGCGCTCACCGGCGGCATGGCGCTGCCGCCGGGGATGAACCTGACTTAATGCCCACCGCCGTCGCCGGACCCGAAATCGAGCGTCTGATCCAGCTTTTGGCGCGGCTGCCCGGCCTCGGCCCGCGCTCGGCGCGGCGCGCGGCGCTGCATCTCATCAAGAAGCGCGAATTGTTGATGGCGCCGCTTGGCGCCGCCCTGCAGACCGCGATGGAGAAGATCGTCGTCTGCCGAACTTGCGGCAATATCGACACGCAGAACCCCTGCACGGTGTGCACCGACTTAAAACGCGACCCGTCGATCATCGTGGTGGTGGCCGACGTCGCGGACCTGTGGGCGCTCGAGCGCGCGAACGCGGTCAACGGCCGCTATCACGTGCTCGGCGGCACGCTATCGCCGCTCGACGGCGTCGGCCCGCAGGATTTGTCGATCGACGCGCTGATTTCGCGTGCGCATGAGCCGCAGGTGAAGGAGCTGATCCTGGGGCTCAACGCCACGGTCGACGGCCAGACCACCGCGCACTACATCACCGAACTGCTGCACGGCGCCGACGTGAAGGTGACCCGCCTCGCGCACGGCGTTCCGGTCGGCGGCGAGCTCGATTATCTCGACGAGGGCACGCTGTCGGCGGCGATCAAGCAGCGCACACTGTTCTGATGCGCTTGTCGCGACTTGCCATAGCCGTTCTGCTCGCGCTGGTGATCGCGGCTCCGGCTTTCGCCGAGGAAGTTCTCAAGCCAGGCGATATCATCAGCGGGCGCTTGCGTTTCTTCCAACATCAGCATCCCAACGGCACGTGGATCAACGTCTACCAAATCACGTCGGATAACCCGCGCAAATTCGCGCAAGACGATGACTTCTGCGATCCGAAAACGCCGCCGGTCACCTTCCATCTGGTGGTGATGAACGACAAGGCGAAGAAAACCCGGCTCGACCGGCTCCTTGGCAAGAAGATCGCGGTGGTGGCCGATGCATTTTTCTGCTCGGAAACGGCCTGGCATGTCGGCGACGCCGTCTTGGGCGGGTGGCATTTCGCCGAGCCGGCCAAGCGTTAGGCTTGTTTGGGCTGCAGCCGCTTGAAGTGGCCCTTGCGCTGCAGCCAGGCGAGCAGCGCGAGGCTCGGTAGTCCGGCCAGTGCGCAGATCACGAAAAACCACACCCAACCGGTCGATTCGGCGACGAAGCCCGCGCCCGATGAGAGGTACGTGCGCCCAACCGCGGCCAATGCGGTGAGCAGCGCGTATTGCGTCGCCGTGTGCAGCGGGTTCTGGCAAAGCGCGGACAAATAGGCGACGAACATCACGGTGCCGATGGCGCTGGTGAAATTTTCCAGCGTGATGGCGATGGTCAGCGCGGTCAGGTCGTGGCCGCGCCCGGCGGCCCACGAAAAGCCGAGATTGGCCGCCGCCTGCAATATGGCGCCGATCCACAGGCTGGTGGCGAGGGGCAGCGCGCGCGCCACGAACCCGCCGGCAAAGCCGCCGGCGAGCAGCGCCGCAAGGCCGACGCCTTTGACGATCGCGGCATATTCGTTGCGCGTAAAACCGAGATCGATCACGAAGGGCGCGGTCATGGCGCCCGACAGCGCGTCGGTGAACTTGAACAGCACCACGAAGGCCAGCATCGTGAAGGCCATTTCGTAGCTCAGAAAATCCTTGAACGCGCCGACCGCCGCTTCGATGACACGCGCCAGCGGCTTCTGCCCGGCGTGCTTGGCCTCGGCGGCGACCGAGCGCTCCGGTTCGGTGGCGATCAGCGCGGTCGCGGTGCCGATCAGCACCAGCGCGCCCATCGCCACAAAGCCCCAATGCCAGGCCGCCTGCTTGTCGAAGCCGTGGGCCTGGATGGCGCTCACCAGGAACAGCGTGCCGGCGGTGGAAACCAGCATGCCGATGCGATAGGCCGCGACGTATGACGCCATGCCGGCGGCCTGCTCGTTTTCCGGTAGGCTCTCGACGCGGAAGGCGTCGACCACGATGTCCTGCGTGGCGGAGGCGGTTGCGACCAAGAGCGCGCCGAGCGCGACCAAGGCGGGCGCGCGCGCCGGATCGGTCGAGCCGAGGAAGACGATCGCCGCCATCAGCAGAATTTGCGTGAACACCAGCCAGCCGCGGCGGCGGCCGAGCCAGCGCCCGAGCACCGGCACGTCGAGCGCGTCGGTGAGCGGCGCCCAGAGGAATTTCACGGTGTAGGGCGTGCCGACCAGAGCGAACAGCCCGATGGTGCCGAGGTCGACGCCAGACTCGCGCATCCATACCAGCAGAGTCGCGCCCGACAATGCCAATGGCAGTCCGGACGAGAAGCCGAGGAACATGACGATCAGCACGCGCGGCTTGAGATAGACCGCCAGCGCGTCGAGGAAGGAGGGGCGCGGCTCGGTGCCGGGCGAAGCGGTCATCTAATCTCTCTGTCATTCCGGGACGCCGCGAAGCGGCGGACCCGGAATCCATACTCCGCAGCGCCGGGGTTATGGATTCCGGGTTCGCGGTCTGACGGCCGCGCCCCGGAATGACTCAAGTGGCTCACTCCCCCGCCTCCAGCTTGCGGATTGGCGCGTGAATGATCTGCGCGCTTGGCGCCTCGTCGTTGAACTCGACGCTCTGGATTTTCTCGCCGCGACTGAGGATTTTTTCGGCCGACGTGACGATTTGCTCGATGTCCTTGTTGACGTTGCCGAAGTGCTTGTCGAGATTTTCCACGCGGTCCTTCAACCGCGCTACGTCCTCAATCATGAGCGCGACTTCCTTCAGAATCTTGTCCGCCGCCTCGCGCATGCGAGCGTCCTTCTGAATCTGCTGGACCACCTGAATCGCCAGCATCAACAGCGACGGCGACACGATGATCACGCCGGCCCGGTAGCCCTTCTGCAAGACGTCGTCGAACGAGTCATAGAGTTCGGCGAACATCGACTCCGACGGGATGAACATGAAGGCGACGTCCTGCGTCTCGCCCTTGATCAAGTACTTGCCGGAAATGTCGTCGATATGTTTGCCCAGGTTCTGCCGCAGCTGGCGCGTGGCCTGCAGCCGCTCCTCGTCGGTCTTGGCGTTTTCCAGCGCGGTCGTCGCCTCCAGCGGGAATTTGGCGTCGATGACGAGATGCCGGTTATCCGGCATGTGGATGCAGCAATCCGGGCGCGAATTATTCGACAGCGTGAACTGGAATTCATAGGCGCCCTGCGGCAGTGCGTCGGCGACGATGGCTTCCATGCGGCCCTGGCCGAAGGCGCCGCGCCGCTGCTTGTTGTCGAAGACCTTTTGCAGCGACGTTACGGTCGAGGCCAAATCCGTGATGTTCTTCTGCGCCGAGTCGATCACGGCGAGCCGCGCGTGCAACTGCTGCAGATGATCGGTGGTGTTCTTGGTCGAGGTCTTCATCGACTCGCCGAGGTTCTGCGACACCGCGTCGAGCCGCGTGTTCACGGTCTGCTGCAATTGCGCATGCGAATTTTGCAGCCAGTTGCCCATGGCATCGAGCCGCGCATTGAGTTCGCGCAGCCGTTGCTCGGCCGCCGGGTCGGTCGCCGGCCCGCGCGGGCGCATCAGCCACGCAATCAGCGCGCCGGCGGCGAGCCCGGCAAGCAAACAAACGGCAATCAGAACGGCGGTTTCCGGCATGCGAGAGCTTCTAGCGTGATTCGTGCGCCCTTGCGAACGAAGGGCGAACGGTAGGGCGAGAATGCTCGTGGCTCAAGCGGAAAGGCGCGCCAAAGGCTCGCATTGACCGCGCGCGCCCTTGCCCTTACATCGCGCGCATGGCGGTGCGCGACATCCTCATCCTCCCCGACAAGCGGCTGCGGCTCAAATCGGAAGCCGTGACCGCGGTCGACAGGTCGCTGCGCAAGCTGATCGGCGACATGTTCGAGACCATGTACGCGGCGCCCGGCATCGGGCTCGCCGCCATCCAGATCGGCGTGCCGCAGCGCTTGGTCGTCATGGACCTCGCCAAGAAGGACGATCCGCCCGCGCCGCAGGTCTTCATCAATCCGGAGGTGGTCTGGAAAGCCGACGAGCAGGCGACTTACGAGGAAGGCTGCCTGTCGATTCCGGAATATTACGAGGAGGTCACGCGGCCGGCGGCGGTGCGCGTGAAATATCTCGACCGCGACGGCGCCCCGCAGGAGATCGAGGCGAGCGGCCTGCTCGCCACTTGTTTGCAGCACGAGATCGACCACACCAACGGCGTCTTGTTCATCGACTACATTTCCAAGCTCAAGCGCGACATGGTGATAAAGCGATTCAAGAAGGCGGCGAAACTCGGCACTGGCAAGCCGCTCTCCGAGGACAAAGAGCCTTCGCATCATATCGGTTAATCCGGGCGAGGCCTGCATGCGCCTGATCTTCATGGGCACGCCCGATTTCGCGGTGCCAACGCTCGTCGAGCTGGCAGCAGCCGGGCACGAGATCGCGGCGGTCTATACGCGCGCGCCAAAGCCGGCCGGGCGCGGCATGGAATTGCAGGTCACACCGGTCGAGCGCGAGGCGCGCCGGCTCGGCCTGCCAGTATTCACGCCGAAGACGCTGAAGGACGAGACGGCGCAAGCCGCCTTGCGCGCGCATAAGGCCGATGCGGCGGTGGTGGTGGCTTACGGGTTGCTTCTGCCCAAGCCGGTGCTCGATGCGCCAAGGCTCGGCTGCTTCAACGTGCATGCTTCGCTCCTGCCGCGCTGGCGCGGCGCCGCGCCGATCAACCGCGCCATCATGGCGGGCGACGCCGAGAGCGGCGTCACCATCATGCAAATGGACGAAGGTCTCGACACGGGCGCCATGGCGATGGCGGAGCGCGTACCAATTCAACCCGACATGACGGCGGGCGACCTGCACGACGCGCTGGCACGGCTGGGCGCCGATCTGATGCTGCGCGCGCTCAGCGCCGCCGAGCGCGGCTCGCTCGCGCTCACGCCGCAACTCGCGGCGGGCGTCACATATGCGGCCAAGATTTCCAAGGACGAGACCCGCATCGATTGGACCAAGCCGGCGCGCCAAGTGCACGACCACATCCGCGGCCTGTCGCCGTTTCCCGGCGCCTGGTTCGAGTTCGGCGGCGTGCGCGTCAAGGCGCTGCGCTCGACCAGAGGCGAGGGGCGCGGCGCGCCCGGCACGGCGCTCGACGACCGTTTGACCATCGCCTGCGGCGACGGCGCCGTGCGGCTCGTGCAAGTGCAGCGCGCCGGCAAACAACCCATGCAGGCGGACGAATTCCTGCGCGGCACCGCGGTCAAAGCGGGCGCGCGCTTGGCGTGAATCAGGCTGCGTGAAATCCCGCCCAATGGTGCCGGCGCGCTTCGATGAATTCGGCGAGATCGCCTTCGCTGACGCGCACCAGATCGCTGTGCGCGAAGCCTTTGGAATAATCGAGGATGGAGACGATCTCCGGCGTCAGCCGCAGGGTCGGCACCGCCTTCGGGTCGGGGCGCGGCATCACTTTGTATTCGGGATAGCGGCGCAGCAGGATTTCTGCCGCGTGGTCGATCTCGCCCTGGTCGGTGACCGTGGCGGCGGTGGCCGCGATCGACAGGCCCTTGATTTGCAGCGGCTGCGGATAGTCCTTGGCGATGGCGAGCGAGACGCGCGGATCGCGCGTGATGTTGGCGTATTTCTGGCTGTCGCGGGAAATCATGCAGTAAATGACCATACCGTCGTTGCAGTAGCCGACCACGGTCGCCTGCGGCCAGCCGTCCGCGCGGTTGGTGGCGATGGTCATGATGCGATGCTCGTTGAGCAGATCGACGATTTGCCGCTTGAATTCGCGCTTCATGGCCTGAGCCCTCATATTCACGCCTCAGTATAGGAAAACCGCCATGACCGGATTTGAGGTGAATCAAACGCGCCCCGCCGGCCGGAAAAGACCCCGCCGGCGGGCCTTTGCCTCATAGGCTGCGCTGTCTACAGTCCCCGCATTCGGGCCGCACACCAAGCAAGGACTACCGCATGTCGACAAAGCTGCCGCTCACTCTGGCCTGCGGCGATTATGAAATCGTCCGCCCGCTGATCGAGGGCAAGGTGCGGGCGGACGGGATCGACCTCACTATCCTGACCAAGATGGATTCGGCGACCCGGCACTGGCGTTTTCTGCGCGGCGGCGAATTCGACGTCGCCGAAGTGTCGGGCTCTTCTTTTTTGGCGGCGCACGACAACGGCTGGCCGTTCCGCGCCATTCCGGTTTTTCTGCACCGCCGCTTCCGCCACGGCTTCATGTTCATCAATACCGGCAAGGGCATCGCCAAGCCGAAGGACCTGATCGGCCGCAAGGTCGGCGTCAAGACGATGATGACCACCGCGGTGCTGTGGATGCGCGGCATTCTCGAACACGAATACGGCGTGCCGCTCAAATCGATCGAATGGTTCGCCGAACTCGAAGACGACGTCGAGGTTTCGCTGCCCGAAGGCCTCGCGCCGACGCGGCTTGCCGCCGACAAATCGGTCGAGACCATGCTGGCGCAAGGCGAGCTCGACGCGGTGCTGCATTCCGATCTGATCAAGCCGCTGCTCGCCAAGGACGCGCGCGTGGCGCGGCTGTTCCCGTCGTACAAGGACGAGGAAATCGCCTACTACAAAAAGACCGGTATCTTTCCGATCATGCACGTGATGGGCTTTCGGCAATCGCTGGTCGAACGGCATCCCTGGGTCGCCGTCAATCTGTTCAAGGCCTTCGACGAGGCGAAGGCGATCGCGATGGAACGCATGCAGAACCCGCGCATCGTTCCGCTCGCCTGGTATCGCGAGGCCTGGGAGGAGCAGGAGAAAATTCTCGGGACCGATCCGTGGGAATATGGCCTCACGCCCAAGAACCGGAAGAACCTGGAGACGCTGATCGGCTATTCGCACGAACAGGGACTGATCAGGAAAAAGCCGGCGCTCGACGAGCTTTTTCTCGGCGTCACGCAAGGAAGCAAGCGCGGCGTCGAGTTCCGCATCTAGGGAACGGCGCAGAAGCGCGTTACAATAAACGTCATGTGGAGGAAACCATGCTGCCGCAATTGAAAACGTCGTTGATCGCCGTAGCGCTTCTCGCCGCCGGCCTCTCGGCCGCGCGCGCGCAGGACAAGGTCTGGAAGCACGGCATCCTGGAAGCCAAAAGCGATTCCGGCTTCATCGCCATGGTCGACAAAGGCGGCTTTGCCGCCAAGCGCGGGCTGAAGGTCGAAATCCTTCAGATCAAGGCCGGCTCGACGTTGATGAAGGCGCTGATCGCCGGCGAGATCGACAGCGTCGACATGGGCGCGGCCGAATCGATCGTGGCCGGGGTGCGCGGCACCGGCGTCAAGATCGTCGGCTGCACCTGGCCGGGCGTGCCGCAGGTCGTGCTGTCGAAGGTCGAGATCAAGACGCTGGCCGATCTCAAGGGCAAGAACGTCGCGATTTCCTCGCCCGGCTCGCTGCCCGATCTGCTGTTCCGCGGCATGCTGGAAGAGGCCAAGGTGCCGGCCGCGGACGTGAAGCTGGCGACGCAGGGCGCCGATCTCGACCGCTATAAATCGCTGATCGCCGGCATCACCGATGCCGCCGTGGTGTCGAACGAGTTCGAGGCGATCATGCCGCCGACCGTGCACGTGCTGGCCAAGGGCAGCACCGCGGTTCCGAAATTCATCCGCTTATGTCTGGCGACCACCAGCAAGGTGCTGGCCGAGCGGCGCGACGACCTGGTGAAATTCGTCGCGGCGGAAATGGATGCCTACAAATACGCCGCCACCCACCGCGCCGAAACCATCAAGCTCGCGCATGAGCTGACGCACGCGAAGCCCGACGACAAGCGCGCCGAATTCATCACCGACCAGGCGCTCGCCAACAAGCTGATCGACCCGACGCTGGCGATCCCCGTCGACCGCCTGGAATGGATGCAGGAGCTGTTCGTGAAGGCCCATGTCATTCCGAAAACGGTGCCGATCGCCACGCTCATCGATGCCAGCGTGCACGACGCGGCCGCCAAGCTCGCGGGAAAATAGCGGCGTATGCCGCGCTACAAGCTCACCATCGAATATGACGGGGCGCCCTTCGCCGGCTGGCAGATCCAGGCCGACCGGCCGACGGTGCAGGGCGTCCTGACCGCAGCGGTCGAGGCGCTGTCGGGCGAAAAGACCCTGGTGCAGGGCGCCGGCCGCACCGACGCCGGCGTGCACGCGCGCGGCCAGGTGGCGCATGTCGATCTCGCCAAGGACTGGGACACCGATACGATCCGCGATGCGCTCAACGCGCATTTGCGCCCGCATCCGGTGGCGATCCTAAGCGCCGAGCAGGCAGCCGACGACTTCAACGCCCGCACCTCGGCCATCAAGCGTCATTACCTTTATCGCATCGTCAACCGGCGCGCCGATCTGACGCTCGATGCCGGCCACGCCTGGCGCGTGCCGCGTCCGCTCGACGCCGCGGCCATGCACGCCGCCGCGCAGCGCCTGATCGGCAAGCACGATTTCACCACCTTCCGCTCGACCGAATGTCAGGCCAAATCGCCGGTGAAGACGCTCGATGTGCTCAACGTTGTGCGCGACGGTGACGACGTGAACGTGTTGGCGTCGGCGCGCTCGTTCCTGCACAGCCAGGTGCGCTCGATGGTCGGCTCGTTGGTGATGGCCGGCGAGGGCAAATGGAGCCCCGACGATCTCGCGCGCGTGCTCGCTGCCGCCGACCGCACCGCCTGCGGCCAGGTGGCGCCGCCGGACGGGCTTTATTTGATGCGGGTCGATTACTGACCGGCGGCGCTTGACTTTCCTGGTTGATAGGACTATATTCCAGAACGTCCGCTGGGTTTACGGAGTGCCGTCATGACGCGCTTCGCAGGCCAAGCCGGACCGGTGCGCCGACAATGCGCACCGCAGTCAAGCTTGCGCAGAGTGCGCGCGAGTTTGACGGATGGAGCGCCCGGGGGGCGCCGGGTCCTCTCGCCAGAGGACTCGCGCGTCTCGCCAGACGCGCAGGCGGGTTGCGCCAGACCCGCCTAGGGGCGCTTCGCCAGCGCCCTGGCGCCCTCCCGGCGCTCCATTCCCCGTTTGGGGGAGGAAAAAGGGAAAGCCGGCGTGTCCCGCGTCGATCAAAGAACAGGGACGGCGGAGCTTTGGCTTTACGCGAAATAGCAATCGACGATCGCGCGATAGATCGTCGTCAGCGCCCGCAAATCGGCGACCGGCACGCGCTCGTCGACCGCGTGCATGGTCTGCCCGACCAGGCCGAATTCAACCACCGGACAATGCGCGGTGATGAAGCGCGCATCGGAGGTGCCGCCGCTGGTCGAGAGCTCCGGCTTGCGCCCGGTGACTTTCGTGATCGCCTCGGCCACCAACTCGGTGAACGGGCCCGGCTCAGTGACGAAGACCCAGGCGTTCGACGGCTCCCATTCGAACGCGTAGCGGATTTTGCCGCCGGCCGCTTTTGCCGCGCGCTTCTCGAGCAGTTTTTTCAGCGAATCGAGCGTGTGCTTGTCGTTGAAGCGGATGTTGAAGCGCGCGCGCGCCTCGCCGGGAATGAGATTGACTGTCTTGTTGCCGACGTCGAGCGAGGTGAATTCCAAGTGCGACGGCGGAAACAGCGCGGTGCCGGTGTCGAGCGGCTTCGACTGCAGCGCCGCGACCAGCGTCACCAGCCCGCGGATCGGATTTTCCGCCCGCTGCGGATAAGCGACGTGGCCCTGCTTGCCGGTGACGATCAGGTGGCCGTTGAGCGAACCGCGGCGGCCGATCTTGATGGTGTCGCCGAGTTCCGCGACATTGCTCGGCTCGCCCAGGATGCAATGGTCGAACGTCTCGCCGCGCGCGGCGGCCCAGGCCAAAAGCTTGGGCGTGCCGTTGACCGCGATGCCTTCCTCGTCGCCGGTGATCAGGAACGAGATCGAGCCTTTGGGCTTGCCGCCGTTCGCCGCCAGATGATCGAGCGCAGCGGCGAGCGCGCAGGCGATGCCGCCCTTCATGTCGACCGCGCCGCGTCCAAAAAGCGCGCCGTCGGCGACTTCGCCCGCGAACGGCGGATGCGTCCAGGCCTTTTCATCGCCGGGCGGCACCACGTCGGTGTGGCCGGCAAACATCAGATGTGGCGATCCCGTGCCGATGCGGGCGTAGAGATTTTCCACGTCGTCGGCGCCCGGCTCGCTGAAGGTCATGCGGTGCACGGCAAAGCCTGCGGCCTTCAGGGTGGCTTCGAGGAATTTGAGCGCGCCGCCTTCCGCCGGCGTGACTGAGCGGCAGCGCAACAGATCGCGGGCGAGGGCGACGGGGTCGGCGGTCATCGGTCCTCCGCCTTTAATCCCTCAGCAATTCGTTGATGCTGGTCTTGGCGCGCGTGCGTTCGTCCACGCGCTTGACGATGACGGCGCAATAGAGATCGGGGCCGCCGTTGCCGCCCGGCAGCGTGCCGGGCACCACCACGGAATAAGCCGGCACCTCGCCTTGCAGAACCTTTCCGCTCGCGCGGTCGACGATCTTGGTCGAGGCGCCGAGGAACACGCCCATGGAGAGCACCGCGCCGGTGCGCAGGATCACGCCTTCGGCCACTTCCGAGCGCGCGCCGACGAAACAATTGTCCTCGATGATCACGGGGCCGGCTTGCAGCGGCTCGAGCACGCCGCCGATGCCGGCGCCGCCGGAGATGTGGCAATTCTTGCCGATCTGCGCGCAGGAGCCGACGGTCGCCCAGGTGTCGATCATGCTGCCTGAATCGACATAGGCGCCGAGGTTGACGAAAGACGGCATCAGCACCACGCCGGGCGCGATATAGGCCGAGCGGCGCACCACGCAGCCGGGCACGGCGCGAAAGCCGGCCTTCTTGAACTTCGCGGCGTTCCAGCCCTTGAACTTGCTGTCGACCTTGTCCCACCACACTGCCTTGCCCGGGCCGCCGGGGATCACGCTCATGTCGTTGAGGCGGAACGACAGCAGCACGGCTTTCTTCAGCCATTGATTGACGTGCCATTGGCCGCCGGCCTGCCGTTCGGCCACGCGCACCTGCCCGCTGTCGAGCAGGTCGAGCGCCGAGGAAACCGCCTTGCGCACGGCGCCCTTGGTCTTCGGGCCGATCGTGTCGCGGGCCTCGAAGGCCTCGTCGATAATCTTTGCAAGCTTGTCGTTGGACATGGCGAACCGGCTCGTTTGGCAGCGGTTTGTCGGGGGCCGGGCAGGGGATGTCAAGCGGGCTTGAGAACAAGCTCGAGAAATCCGGCAAGATCGTCGGTCAGATAGTCGACATGCGGCTCGTCGCGGCCTTCCAATTCCCACGTCTCGCGGAACACCTCGCGCTGGCCCGCCGGCACCACCAGCACGGTGATCATGCCGAGCGTATGCGGAGCCGCCAGATTGCGCGCGAGGTCCTCGAACATGGCGGCCTTGCCCGCGTCCACGCCGTGGCGCGCCAGAAATCGTTCGTAGGTTTTCTGCGCCGGTTTGGGTTCGAGCTCGGCGGCGATGATGTCGAACACGTCCTCGAAATGCTGGTCGATTTCGAGCCGCTTCATCACCGCGTCGGCATGCTTGCGGGTGCCGTTGGTGAGGATGAGCTTGCGGCCGGGCAATTTCCCGAGCGCCGCGCCGAGCGCCGGGTTGGGCTCGAGCGGCGAGTGATCGATCTGGTGGACGTATTCGAGATAGTCGTCCGGGTTGAGCCCGTGTTCGGACATCAGGCCGCGCATGGTGGTGCCGTAACGCTTGTAATAATCCTTCTGCACCCGGAACGCCTCGTCCTTCGACACTTTGAGGAATTCGGCGACATAAGCGCGAATGCGGTCGTCGACCTGTTGCCAGAGCAGATGATGCGGATAGAGCGTGTTGTCGAGATCGAACACCCAGGTATCGATCTTGCCGAAACTACGCGGCTTGGAACGGGAAGTTTTCGGCACTGAGTTCAAGGTTCCTTGAAACGCACGGTGGCGGACGGCCGGCCGCCGGTATCGATGACGGCAAAGCCGGCAGAATTCAAGCCGCGCGCCGCGCAGTCCTTATGATCGGACAGCTCGAATTTGCCGTCGCGCGTGCAGAGGTGAACATTGCCGCCCCAGGACAGCAGCGTATCGTCGCGCATGATGGCGCGGCCGTTGCCGTCGACCGCCTCGGCGTAGCTGTAGATGCGGTGGGGGTCGCCGCGCAGGTCCGGCCGCAGGCATTGGCCAGCCTCGACGCGATACCAGCCGCGGGTGACGATCTGGCCCATCTCGACCATGCCGAGCGAGGCCATCACGGTGTATTTGGTGTCGTTGCACCAGGAGAAGCCGGCGCCGACGGGATTGGCGGCGGCTTGCATGAGCGCGTCGAAGAATTCCGGCTTCGACGCGCTGTCGGCGGGCAGCTTGCGGTCGCTTATGAATTTCGCCACAGCGGCTTGCGTCTTGGCGCCGGCAACGCCGTCGATCGGGTAGGCGTCGTAGCCGGCGATCGCTAGCAGGCGCTGGATGCCGGCAAGCCGCGCCTGCGCGTCGTCGTAGTCGGCTTCCTCCGCCAGATTGACCGTCGGCCCTTGCGGTGAATCCGACGGCTGCGCCGCGGTGAAGCGTACCTGCTGGCTGACCGGGCAGCCGCGCGCATTGGCGATCTCGAAATCGGTGTCGCGAATGCACAGCTCGGCGTGTCCGACCTGCGGCATCGGCGCGCTACCGTAGACCGGCGGCGTGCGCGCATGCACATAGACCATGTCGACGTCGAGGGCGCCGTCCACCGCCTGGCGGCATTGCCCGGGATCGATGCGGAACCAGCCGCGCGTTGCCACGTTGGCGCGCTTTTCCAGCCCGATCGCCGCGTCCAGGCGGTAACTGGTGCGATTGCACAAAGTCAGTTCCGCCCGCGCCTGCGTTGCCGCCAGCAGGACGAACAAGGCGCCAAGCCATGCCAGGCCATGGGTCGCGCGAATCATGCGGCATGCTAACGGATCGACGGCGCGCTGTCGGCTCAGGCCGTCTGGCGCAGCACGCGCGTGGCCACGATTTCACGCCCGAGCAGGCCGGCGCCGAGCGCGAGGCCGACAATGTCGGTCCATTCGCCATGCGGCATGGCTTCGGCCGGGATGAACAGCAAGAGGCCGGCAAGGCCGAAGCCGACGCGCATCGGCGTCGAGAGCGGGCGCACGGCATAGCCGGCGAAGGCCGCGCAGATCAGCCAGACCCCGATCAGCGCGGTAACGAACGATGTCAGAACCGACATCACGGTGCCTTCGAGCAGCAGCGAGGGCGAGCGCACAAACAGGAATGGGATAATGAAGGCGATCCAGCCGAAACGCACCGCGGTCCAGCCGGTCTTCATCGGATCGGTGTTGGCGAGCGACGCCGCCGCGTAAGCCGCCAGCGCGACCGGCGGCGTTATCATCGACATCATGCCGAAATACATCACGAACATATGCGAGGCCATGGGCGAGAGGCCGATCTTGACCATGGACGGCGCGACCAGCGCGGCCAGCAGCACGTAGACGCCGACCGTCGGCATGCCCATGCCGAGAATAATGGAGATGATGGCCGCCAGCAGCAGCAACAGCCACAGGCTGTTTTGCCCGACCTGCACCAGCAGCAATGTGAGCGCGAAACTCAGCCCGCTGATGTTGAGCACGCCGATGATGAAGCCGGCCGCCGCCGTGATCATGATCAGATCGAGCGAGACCAAGCCGGTGCCGGACAGCGCCTTGAAGACATCGCGGAGTTTGAGCTTGGTATCGCCGTAGCCGAGCGTGGAGCCGGTCGCCATCAGCACCGCGCAGGCGCCGAGCGCCGCCTTTTCCGGCGACCAATTGAGCCAGAACAGCCCGAACAGCAGCACCCCGAACGGCAGCAGAAAATGCCAACCCTGCGCCAGCACTTGCCGCAGCGGCGGCACCTCGCTGGTGTCGATGCTGGAGAGCCCGCTGCGGGCGGCCAACAGATCGGCCTGGATGAACAGCGCGTAGTAATAGAGCAGCGCCGGCAATGCCGCGGCGACGGCGACGTCCTTGTAAGGCACCTGCAGGAACTCGGCCATCAGGAATGCGGCGGCGCCCATCACCGGCGGCATCAATTGCCCGCCGGTGGAAGCCACCGCCTCGATCGCAGCGGCGACATGGGCGGGATAGCCGCCGCGCCGCATCAGCGGAATGGTCAACACGCCGACGGACGCGACGTTGCTCACCGCCGAGCCGGAGATCATACCGAACAGGCAGGAGGCCGTGACCGCGATCTTGGCCGAGCCGCCGCGGTAGCGGCCCATCAAAGTGAGCGCGATGTCGGTGAAGAAGGCCGAGCCGCCCGAGGCAAACAGCAGATTGCCGAAGAACACGAAGGCAATGACGATGGTGGTCGCCACCATCAGCGGCAGGCCGAGCATGCTGCCGGAATCCCACACCAGATAGAACGCAAGCTGCGTGAGCTTCACCGGCCGGCCGGCGAGCGCGCCCGGCACCAGATGGCCGACCAGTGCGTAACCGAGGAACACCAGCACGACGATGGTGAGCGCCATGCCGACGGTGCGGCGCAGGCCTTCGACCACCAGCGGTACGGTGATGAAGGCGACAATCAGCCCGTCCATCGGCCGCGCCACCACTTCCTCCGACAGCGCCGGGAAGCGCACCGCGATATAGCCGCCGACGGCAAGGCTCGCCGCCGCCAGCAGCCAGTCATACCAGGGGACCGCCGGCCGGTTCATCCCCCGGCGGATCGGCTGCGTGAGATAGACCAGCGCCATGCCGAGCGCGAGCATTCCGGCCAGGAACTGCTCGTTGAACAGCAACAGACCGACGCTGCGATAGAACTGGATCGCGAAGGCGATCGAGCCGAGCGTGAGCAGGCTGGCGCCGACAAGAATCAGCCAGCGGGCGCCCATCGATTGGGGGCCCGCGGGCTGCTGGTGGGTTGCGTCGCTCACTTAACGTTCCGCGCTGAAATGGCGGGCGCGTCAGCTGCCATTCTTCGGCGGCCAGGCGCCGATTTCCTTGTAGTATTTGATGGCGCCCGGGTGGAATTGCACCGGGCCGAGATCCTTGGTCATGCGGCCCGGATCGAAGCCCGAGAGCGCGCCGAATCCGGCGGCCAATTCCTTCTTGTGGTCGTGCATGATCTTGGCGAGCTTGTAGGCCGCCTCGTCCGGCACCTTGTCGTTGGCCAGCACCAGATAGTCGTAGGCGTAAACCCAGGTCGGCGCGTCGATGCCGGTGCGGCCCTTGCCGGGCGAAAGCTGGGTGGCATAGGCGACCGGAATGTATTTGCGCAAGCGATCCATGGCTTCCTTGGAATGGTCGATCTCCAGCACGCGCACGCCGCCGACCTGGGCGTCGACTTCCGAGACCTTGCCGGCGCCGAGCGCGAACATGAAAACGTCGGCCTTGCCTTGCGCGAATTCCTCGGCGCCGCCGATCACGTTCGGCACCGGCACCCTCTGCACGTCGCCATAGGAGAGCGCGCCGTTGGCGAGCGTTCCCATGGTCAATACGTCGAGCACGCGTTGGCTGACATAGTCGCTGGGAACCCGTTTGCCCTTGAGATCGGCGATGGTCTTGATCGGGGAATCCTTGCGCACGAAGAATTCCGAATAGAGCGGGGTGAGGACCGCGATCACCCGCAAGTTTTTCTGCGGCTTGTCCTTGTCGATGACCGTGCCGGTGACGGCGTAATGCGCCTCAAGTTCGTTGGCGAGGCCGAATTCGATTTCGCCGGTGTTGACGCCGGGCACGTAGGCGCTGGTGCCGCCGTAGGGCTGCAGGCGCAGGTTCATGCCGTTGTCGGCCGCGACTTTGGCGATGGCCGCGCCAGCCGAATAGGTGAAGAAGCCCTGCTTGCCGGTGCCGAGCCCGTACATTTGCGCGCTGGCCGGCGCCGCGAGCGCAACCGCGGCGGCCAGGGCGCCGGCGGCGATCAAAGCGGTGCGTGCTGTCGTCATATGTTCCCTCCGATGAGTTTTTGTTTGTTGGCGGCAGCGTACATGCTGGCGGCATTTTAGAATAGGCGGGGTGGGCCCCGATGGGGGTAATCCAGCGGCGGTTCGTCGCAGAACCGGCGGTATCCCGGCCGCCGGGGCGCCGCCTCAGCGGTGCATCAGGGTGCCGATGCCGTGGTCGGTGAGCAATTCGAGCAGCACCGCGTGCGGGATCTTGCCGTCCAGGATCACCACGCCCTCCACTCCCTGGTCGAGCGCATAGATGCAGGTTTCGACCTTGGGGATCATGCCGCCGGAAATGGTGCCGTCGGCGATCAGGCGGCGCGCGTCGGCCACCGACAGGTCGCTGATCAGGTTCTTGTCTTTGTCGAGCACGCCGGGCACGTCGGTGAGCAGCAGCAGGCGCTTGGCCTTGAGCGCGCCGGCGATGGCGCCGGCAAAGGTGTCGGCATTGACGTTGTAGGTGCCGCCGCTCGCCGAGGTCGCCAACGGCGCCAGCACCGGGATCATCTCCTTGCCGAGCAGGTGGTTGAGCACGGTGAGGTCGACTTTCTCCGGCTCGCCGACAAAACCGAGATCGACCACCTTTTCGATATTCGAATCGGGATCGACCACGGTGCGCGTCACCTTGCGCGCCTGCACCATGTTGCCGTCCTTGCCGCACAGCCCGACGGCCTTGCCGCCGGCGGCGTTGATGTAGCCGACGATCTGCTTGTTGATCGAGCCGGCCAGCACCATTTCGACGATCTCGACGGTGGCGGCATCGGTAATGCGCAGAGCCAGCGGCGAATTCCGACTTGATGCCGAGCTTCTTGAGCATGGCCGCGATCTGCGGGCCGCCGCCATGCACCACCACTGGATTGATGGCGGTCTGCTCGAGCAGCACGATATCGCTGGCGAAATCACGCGCCAGCTGCTCCTCGCCCATGGCGTGGCCGCCGTATTTGACCACGACGATTTCCTCGTCGTAGCGCTGCATATGCGGCAGCGCCTCCGACAGGATGCGCGCCTGCGTCTGCGGATCGATTTTGGGGGCCTTGCTCATCACGCCGGTCTTCCGTTGAAACGCCGCAGGGTTCTAGCCGATATCGGCGGCATCCGACAATGTGCCGGCGCGGCCTTTCGACGATGAAAGCCGCAGTCACGAAATCAGCGAATTCGGCGCCTGACGAACATCGGTAGGCCGTCCTTCGGACGCAACGTCACCTTCAGCACCGGCGACACCACGTGGCCCGGCGCGAGTTCCAGTTCGAAATGCCGCATGATCGCGGCCACGACGATCGTCGCTTCCTGGATCGCGAAAGTGGCGCCGATGCAGATGCGCGGTCCGGCGCCGAACGGCAGATAGGCATAACGGTCGATCGCGTCACGCGCGCCGTTGAGGAAGCGGTTCGGATCGAAAGTGTCGGGCCGCGTCCACAGCGTGCGGTGCCGGTGCAGCACATAGGGCGCAATGACCACCATTGTACCGCGGGCAATCCGTTGTCCGGCGAGCTCATCCGGCCCGAGCGCAGCGCGGCTCATGGCCGCGAGCGGCGGATAGAGCCGGTTCGTCTCGTCGATCAAGGCGCGCGTTTCGACCAGGCGGTCGGCCACGTCGTCTGCGCCATCGCCGAACTCGCGGTCGGCTTCCGCTTGGATGCGCTGCCGCCATTCCGGCGACTGCGACAGCAGGAACAACGACCAGGTGATGCAATTGGCCGTCGTTTCCTGGCCGGCGGCGATGAAGGTGAGGACGTTCGCGCGAATCTCGGCTTCGCTCAGCGCCGCGCCGGTCTCCGGATCGCGCGCTTCGAACAGCAGCGTCAGAATATCGCGCGGCACGCCGGGCTTGTTGTCGGCGATTTGCCGGCGCCGCGTGGCGATGACCGTGTCGATCGCGTCCTCGAACAGCCGCAGCGTGGGACGCAGGCGCCAACGGCCCGGACGCGGCACGCCGGCCGGCAGGCCGAGCAGGTCGAGCAGGTCGATCCGCCCGATCGTGTCGAAGTAGCTTTGCATGGCCACGCGGATTTCCTCCGCGCCGCGGCCGAACCCGTCGGAAAAAATGGTCCGTTCCAGCACGTCAAGGGTGGTGCGCGTCGCCTCGACCGCGATATCGACGGTCCGGTCTTGCTGCCGCGCGAGCCGTTCGACCAGCGCCTGCGCCGAATTCGACCATCGCGGCGGAGAATGCCAGCACGGTCTTGCGCGAGAACAGCGGCGCCAGCGCGCGGCGCTGGGCTTTCCATTGACCTTCCTCGGCGCTGAGCAGACCGTTCGCCAGGCCCGCCGACAGGATGCGCCGTTGCATCCAGTCTTTTCGGTAGTTGGCGTTGTTGTCGAGCAGCACGCGGCGGATCGCGGCCGGATCGCTCACCACCGCGACGCGCCCGATGGACAACCCGCCCATGACGATCGGCTGTTCGAAATGCGCCCGCGTCCATGCTTCGAGCGGATTGATTTTGAGCGTGCGCAGCAGCGCGATCGGGCGCAGCGGTTCTGAACGCGGCACCGGCGCCGGCGGAACAAAATTTACGGTCGAATCGAGCACGCCCGCCTCCGTTCGCCAAAACGGCGAACATCACTCATGGAACTATAGGTATTATAATAGTGGATGTCATGACCGAGTTTCATGAATCCGAATTGCTCGTTAACGCAAGGTCGGCCTTCGGCGCGTGATTTTGCGCGTCCTAGCGCTTGCGTTCCTCCAACAGCCTTGCCACCGCCGCCCGCAGCTCCGGGATGCCGGCGCCGTCATGGGCCGAGGTGGCGAGCACGGCAGGGTAGGCGGCCGGGCGTTTTGCCAGCGCCGTCTCGACTTGCGCGATGCGCTGGGCGAGCTCGGCCGGTTTCACCGCGTCGGTTTTGGTTAGCACGATCTGGTGGCTGACGGCTGCGCGGCCCAGCACGTCGAACATCGGGCCGTCGGCCTCTTTAAGGCCGTGGCGGGCGTCGACCAGCACGTAAATGCGCGCGAGGCTGGCGCGGCCGCGCAGATAGGCGTGGATCGTCTCGGTCCAGGCCGCGATCTTGTCCTTGGCGGCGGCCGCGTAACCGTAGCCCGGCATGTCGACCACGGTGAGGGGGCCGCCGGCGGAAAAGAAGATCAGTTCCTGCGTGCGGCCGGGGGTGCGCGAAATGCGCGCCAGGTTTTTGCGGCCGGTGAGCGCGTTGATCAGGCTCGACTTGCCGACATTGGAGCGGCCGGCGAGCGCGATCTCGGGCCCGCGCATCGGCGGCAGCGAGACGGCCGATGAGGCGGCGGCGGTGAACTGCCAATCGCCGGCGAACAGGCGCCGGCCGGCTTCGAGTTCGTCGCGGGTGAATTTTTCCATCGGCTCGCGCTGCGCCGTCCGGCGACCAAGAACATCGTGTCGAAGAAACGTCAGAAGAAGAACTTGTTCGCCTAGGCCTGCGGCTTCTTCTTGCCGAACATCGCCTTGATATTGTCGAATAACTCGATCTTCGCGCCGTGTTTGCGCATGATGATGCTCTGCTGCGCGACCGACAGCGAATTGTTCCAGGCCCAGTAAATCACCAGCCCGGCCGGGAAACTTGCCAGCATGAAGGTGAAAATCAGCGGCATCCAGTTGAAAATCATCGCCTGCGTCGGATCCGGCGGCGCCGGGTTGAGTTTCATCTGCGCCCACATGGTGATGCCCATGATGATCGCCCAGGCGCCGAGGTGCAGGAAATGCCCGACCACGGGAATCGTCGTCGGATCGAACGGAATGAGGCCGAACAGGTTGAAAACGTTGGTCGGATCGGGCGAGGACAAGTCGTGGATCCAGCCGAAGAACGGCGCGTGGCGCATTTCGATGGTGACGAACAGCACTTTGTAGAGCGAGAAGAACACCGGAATTTGGATGGCAATCGGCAGACAACCGGCCAGCGGATTGATCTTCTCCTTCTTGTACAACGCCATCAGTTCTTGTTGCTGCTTGGCCTTGTCGTCGGGATAGCGCGCACGCAGCGCGGCCATTTGCGGCTGCACCGCCTTCATCTTCGCCATCGAGGCGTAGGATTTGTTGGCGAGCGGGAAGAAGGCGGCCTTGATCAGCACGGTGACGATCAGAATAGCGACGCCGAAGTTGCCGACCAGCCGGTAGATGTAGTCGATCAGGAAGAACAACGGTTTGGTGATGAAGTAGAACCAGCCCCAGTCGATCAACAGATCGAAATGATTGAGATGGAGCTCGTTTTCGTAGGCGTTGACGACGCGGACTTCCTTGGCGCCCGCGAATAGCCGCGCATCCGCCGTCGCGGTCGCCCCCGGCGCAATATTGCGCGCGTCGAGCAGATAGTCGGTCTGGTAGGTTTCCAGCGTGCCGAGCTTGTCGGCCCGGAAATTCGCGATCACATGGGCGTCGGTCTTGGGCAGCAACACGGCAGCCCAGTATTTGTCGGTAATTCCCATCCACGCATTGGTAGCATTGAAGGTCATGTCTTTCTTTTCTTCGATCTTCTTGTAGGTGATCTCCTGCGATCCCTCGTCGCCGAACTTGCCGATCAGGCCTTCGTGCAAGATGTAGTAGCCCAGCGTCTTCGGCGTGCCGTGGCGCGAGATCAGCGCGAAGGGAAAGAGAGAAACCGCCTTGTCGCTCTTGTTCACCACCTCGTCTTTGACCGAGAACAGGTATTTGTCGTCGATCGAGATCATGCGGCGGAATTCGAGACCCTGGCCGTTATCCCAGGTCAGCGTCACCGGATGGCCGACGCTAAGCGCACCGGAGCCGGACTGCGTCCATACGGTGTCCGCCGTCGGCACCTTCACATTGCCGCCGGCCGCATTGGTCCAACCGAATTCAGCATAGAACGGGTCGCTGCTGCCGGACGGCGACAACAATATGATCGGCGGCGACTTCGGGTCGACGGTCTCGCGAAATTTGACCAACGCCAGATCGTCGATGCGCCCGCCTTTGAGCGCGATCGACCCTTGCACGCTGTCGGTTTCGATCGCGACGCGCGGCGAGGCCGCAAGCGCCGCCTCGCGGCTGGCGGCCTCGGCGGCGGGAGTCGCCTGGCCGGGCGCCTGCGGTACTCCTGGCGGCGCGGCCGCCGGCTGTCCTTGCTGGGTCGGCTGCGCTGGCTGCTGCTGCTTTTTCGCAAGCTGTTCGGCCTGCAGTTTCTCCTGCCGCGCCTTTTCTTGCGGCATGGCGACGAAGAACTGCCAGCCGATCAGCACCAGGGCCGACAGCACGATGGCAAGAATGGTGTTTTTATTATCGGTCATCCAGATGCCGTTTTCCCGTTGCGCCCCGCATGCATGCGCCGCAGCGCCCCCTCGAAGTCTTCGGCAATTCGCGCGAATGGAACCTTGAGCGCCGCACGCCGGCCAATTAGCACATAATCATGTCCGGTTCGTATCCGATTTGACCCGGCGGCTCGGACGATTTCCCGCAACCGGCGGCGGACCCGGTTTCGCTCGATCGCGTTGCCGACCTTTTTCGACACGGTAAAGCCAAACCGCGCCGGCCCGTCATCGGTGCGCTTGCGCGCCTGCAACACGAAAGCGACGGCGGTCGTCTTAATGCCGGACGCCGCAGCCAGAAAATCCGCCCGTTGCCTCAGTCGTTCCATGGAAGCAATGCGCGCGGCTCCGTGTGCCCGCCGTCAGGCGGAAAGCCGCTTGCGCCCGCGCGAGCGCCGCGCCGAAAGCACCTTGCGCCCGCCTTTGGTGGCCATGCGCGTGCGGAAACCGTGACGACGCTTGCGTACAAGCTTGCTCGGTTGATAGGTCCGCTTCACGATTAGTTCTCCGGTGGTCGCGCCGTGGCGATAGGGGCGTCACGGTTGCCCCCAAACTCGACCATGAAAACCCGCACAGGCACGGATCGGCACGCGATTTGCGCGGCTTATAAGGGAGGGGCTTGGGCGCGTCAATGCGAGCCGCGCGCTTGGACGCCCGGGCATTTGTGCCGATGTCACAAGGGCTCACAAGGCGGTGAGAACGCTCTGCCCGGGCCGATAGGCCCATCTATCTCGTGTATATAGCCCCGATGTCCGCGACCCCGCCCAGCGCCGATCGACCGCGCAACCTGACCCGCCGCCTCGTGCCGTTAATCGTGGTGGTTCTGCTCGCCGGCGTTGCCTATTTCATGGTCGGCCGAGGCGGATTTTCGCTCGAGGCGCTGGTCAGGCACCGCACAGCAATCGGCGTCTTCGTAAGCGAGCACCGGGTCCTGGCCGTGCTCGCCTATATCGCGCTTTATATCGTCGCCGTCGCTTTGTCGCTGCCCGGGGCGATATTTCTCACGGTGGCTGGCGGCTTTCTGTTCGGCCTCGCGGTTGGCGCGTCGGCGGCCGTCATCGGCGCGACCATCGGCGCGACGCTCATCTTTCTAGTGGCGCGCACCGCGCTCGGCGAACCGCTGTTGCGGCGGGCGGGCCCGCGCGCCGCGCAACTCGCGCAAGGCTTCCGCGCCGACGCGTTCAGCTATCTTCTGTTCTTGCGGCTGGTGCCGGCATTTCCGTTTTTTCTGGTCAATTTGGTGCCGGCCTTCGCCGGCGTACGGCTGGCGCCGTTCGTCGCCGCAACCGCGCTCGGCGTTATTCCGGGAGCCTTGGTCTATGCCTTCGCCGGCACCGGCCTCGACAGCGTCATCGCCGCACAGCAGACCGCCAATGGCGATTGCCTTTCCGCCGGCAGAGGCGATTGCCACATGATATTCGACGCCCGCGACATCCTGACGCCGCAACTGATCGGCGCGCTTGTGGCGCTCGGCCTGCTTGCTCTAGTGCCGGTGGTGGTGAAAAGACTGCGCGCGCGCTCACGCGCGACCATGTGAAATTTGCGATATTATTGCCGGCAAGAGCTTTAGGGGCAAAACTTCAAGGGCAATAGCTTTAAATATATGGCGGAAACACTCAAACCCGACATTTGCGTGATCGGCGCCGGCTCCGGCGGTTTGTCGGTCGCCGCGGCCGCGGCGGCCTTCGGCGTGCCGGTGGTGCTGGTCGAGCGTCACAAAATGGGCGGCGACTGCCTTAACACCGGCTGCGTGCCGTCGAAGGCTTTGCTGGCGGCGGGAAAGCGCGCCGCGCTCATGCGCAGCGGCGCGCCGTTCGGGGTTACCGCGCAAACCGTCGATGTCGATTTCGCCAAGGTGCACGAGCATGTGCAGCGCGTGATCGCGGCGATTGCGCCGACCGACTCGGCAGAGCGATTTGCCGGGCTGGGCGTGCGGGTGATCAAAGGCCACGCCAAATTCAAGGACCGCAGGACCGTCGCCGTCGGCGATGTCTATGAAATCCGTGCCCGCCGTTTCGTGATCGCGACCGGATCGACGCCGGCGCTGCCGCCGATCCCGGGGCTCGATCAGGTTGCTTACCTCACCAATGAGTCGATTTTCTCTCTCACCGAGCGGCCAGACAGTCTCATTATCATCGGCGGCGGTCCGATTGGACTGGAAATGGCGCAAGCCTTCCGCCGGCTCGGCAGCGAGGTGACCGTGCTGGAAGCGGCGGTGCCGCTCGCCAAGGACGACCCGGAATGCGCGGCCATTGTGCTCGACCAACTCGATCGCGAGGGCGTCGTCATCCGCGATGGCGTCAAAGTCGTGCGCGTCGCCCCCGCAAGCGGCGGCGTGGCGGTGACGTTCGAGGGCGCGGCCGGCGAGGAGACCGTCGAAGGCCGTCATCTGCTGGTCGCCACCGGCCGCAAGCCGACCACCGATGGACTCGATCTCGAAGCCGCCGGCATCAAATACGACCGCTCCGGCATTGTCGTGAACAAGAACCTCAAGACCGCCAACCGGCGCGTCTATGCCATCGGCGACGTCGCGGCTGGACAATTGCAGTTTACCCACGCCGCCAATTATCACGCTGGCCTGGTGATCCGGAACGCGTTGTTTCGGCTCCAAGTCAAGGTGAACAACGACGTAATCCCGTGGGTGACCTATACCGAACCGGAGCTGGCGCAGACCGGGTTAAGCGAGGCGCAGGCGCGCGCGCGCAAGCTGAAAATTCGTATTTTACGCTGGCCCTATCACGACAACGATCGCGCCCAGACCGAGCGCGAGACGCATGGTCACATAAAAGTCATCACCGACAGGAAAGGTAAGATTCTGGGCGCGACAATCGTCGGCGCGCAAGCCGGAGAATTGATCGCGATGTGGACCTTGGCGATCGCGCAGGGGCTCAATGTTCGAAGCCTCACCGGCATCGTGTTGCCCTATCCGACGCTGTCGGAAATCGGCAAACGCGCGGCCATCGACTATTTCACGCCGAGTTTGACCAGCCCCTGGCTGCGGCGCGTCATCGCCTGGCTTCGAATCTTCGGTTGAGGCTCTGATGGAACCGCAAACCGAACCAACGAGCGAGCCTGTCGCGCCGGCGTCGCCGCGCCAAAGTTCCGGTGTCGCGCTCGGCACGCGCATTGGCCTCTCCGGCAAGCTGTTGTTCCTCACCGTCCTTTTCGTGATGGTGGCGGAAGTCCTGATCTACGTGCCGTCGATCGCCAATTTCCGGCTCAACTGGCTCAACGACCGTCTGGCCGCCGCGCACACCGCAGCGCTGGTGCTCGATGCCGCGCCTAGCGGCATGGTGCCGGAGAGCCTCGCCAAGCAGATTCTCAACAGCATCGGCGCGCGCGCGGTGGCGATGAAGATGGGCACCCAGCGCCGCCTGCTGGCCGCAAACAATGTGCCGTCGCATATCGAGCAGGACATCGACATGCGCAACGTGTCGTGGTGGCGCGCCATGATGGACGCCTTCGATACGCTGCTGTTTTGCCAGCCGGGAGACGTGATGCGCCTGGTCGGTCCGGCACCGATGGCGGAAGGCCAATTCATCGAAATCATTCTCGACGAGGCGCCGCTGCGCAAGGCGATGCTGACGTTCTCCGTCAATATCTTGCTGCTGTCGCTGGTGATCTCCGGCGTCACCGCGATGCTTGTGTTCTTCGCGCTACATTATTTGCTGGTGCGGCCGATGGGGCGGATCACGGCGAACATGATCACGTTCCGCGCCGATCCGGAAAATCCGGCGCGCATTATCGGCGAATCCGGCCGCGGCGACGAAATCGGCACGGCGGAAGTCGAACTCGCCGCCATGCAGCGCGAGCTTGTTTCCATGCTGCATCAGAAGAATCGGCTGGCCGCGCTGGGACTCGCTGTGTCGAAGATCAATCACGACTTGCGCAATTTGCTGGCGTCGGCGCAATTGTTTTCCGATCAACTGTCGACGCTGCCCGATCCGAAGGTGCAGCGTTTCGCGCCCAAGCTGATGCGCGCGCTCGAGCGCGCGATCGCGTTCTGCCAGTCGACGCTTTCCTACGGCGCCGCGCAGGAGCCGCCGCCCGAACGCAAGACCGTTGAAGTCGAGCCGCTAATCGAGGAAGTGCACGAGGCGCTCGGCCTTGGCCTCGACGTGCCGATCCGCTGGATCGTTTCGGTGGAGCGCGGTCTCACGGTCGAGGCGGACCACGATCAATTGTTCCGCGTGTTGGTGAACGTGGCGCGCAACGCAGTGCAGGCGCTGGAGGCGCGCGGCGCCCGCGATCCGGCGCGCGACCAGATCCGCATCACCGGCCGGCGCGAGGGCAGCGTGGTGATCATCGAGGTGTCCGATACCGGCCCGGGCGTAACGGAAAAGGCGCAGGCCCATTTGTTCCAGGCTTTTCAGGGCTCGACACGCGCGGGCGGCACCGGGCTCGGCCTCGCCATCGCCGCCGAACTGGTGCGCGCCCATGGCGGCGACATCCGCCTGGTACCGGGCACCATCGGTGCCACCTTCAGCATCACGATCCCCGACCGTGCCGTCGATCTCAACTCGCGGCGCGGCGAGCGGGCAAGCGCGTAGCGCCATTTGTGCTCGGATGCCGGCTTTTATCCGGCATGGCGCACTGGGACGCCGGCAACCCTTGCCAATGAAAGGCCGAGGCGATAGCAATCCCCCCGATTCCGCGGCCCGAATTCCGGCGGCGGTATCGGCGCCCGTAGCTCAGCTGGATAGAGCACCAGACTACGAATCTGGGGGTCAGGAGTTCGAATCTCTTCGGGCGCGCCACTACTTACGTTCTGACGCCCTTGCCCGGTTTGCAGCGCGGTTTGCAGAATTTGTTTCCATATCGTTCTCGAACTTGGCGATCGCGTTGGCCGCGAGCTTGCTGGTCTTCGCCAGGTATTTGTCGAGAATTTGTTGTGCCGTGCGCAGTGAATGTCCGGTGATGCTCGCTATTTCAGGGACGGTGCATCCCGCCTCCGCGAGCATGGTCACGGTCGTGCCTCGAATGTCATGAAAGTGCAGGCCGCTGATGCCGGCCGCCTTGCGCGCCGCTTCCCATTGCGCGGCAAGGTATCGTTTGGTGAATGCGCGCCCGGTCTTGGTGGCGAGAATGACGGCGGCGCGCCTAGGTGCCTTATCAAGGGTCTTTTTCAATGCTTGAGTGCAGGGCACGATGACGGGCTTAGGGCTGAGGCCTCGCCGCTTGGCCTTGCCCTGCCGCAGCGTGATGCACTCTCCATCGTAAGCAGACCAAGCCATCCGTCGAATATCTCCCTGCCGCTGGCCGGTGTGCAGGGCGAGCACCAGCGCGAGCTGCATCTCCGGTGAAGCGACGAAAGAAACGCCTCGATGTGTTTTGCCTCCCAGATCATTTCGGATCGGTCGGTGCCGTACAGGCGCTTGAAGCCTTTGAGGTGATTGACGGGCAGGCGGCCCCGACCCACTGCCCAAGTGAGCATCGCGGAGATCGCCGAAAGACGATGATCGGCTTCTCTATTACCCGAGGTCCGCGCGACCTTCTCTCGCCAAGTCAAGAAATCTTCTCGCACTTGCCAGTCCATCAGGGCGGCGGCGGGCAGATCCCGAAACTCTTGTTCGGCAGTCTTGAGCAGGCGGCGATATTCCGATTGCGTACTCGGAGCGAGAGTCCCCTGAAATTCGGCGCTGAGGGTAATATTGACGCGCGAGGCCATTAAACGTGGCGCCATCGTCCGCTGGAGTTTGAATGCGTGCCTCTGCGGCAGCGTAGTCGACCATGAACTCCGCCGACCCGGGATCGCCGCGAAGGCGCTTTTTAGCCGCTCGGTGATACCAGTACCGCCGCCGGGTCCCGTCGCGCAGAATTTGTAGGTCGGGAAGACGCCCTTAAGGTTCGCGCGCACCACGGCTTCCTCCATTCCTGGAGAGCAGTCATCGGATTGGCTGAGTCGCCGATACCGCTCAACTTGTTCAGGGCGCTGTCGATCAGCTCGATGTCATAGCGCTTCCCCGGCAGCGTGGGGCCGGGAAGAAATCCACGACGCCTATATGAATTGAACGCGGCGATCGACAACCCGCAATAGCCGGCCGCTTCCTTATGCACCAAGGCTCTAGGTATGATCGGCGGCCTGCTCGATGCGCATTCTCGGCACGTCTCGCATTTCCGCTCTTCACCAGCTTATCGAACGGCGACATTTCGTGATCCGCACGCAATGGCAGCCGCGTAGTCCGTGACCGCCGCTGCGGTACCGAGCAAGCCACCGGTTCCTCGCGCGACAGACCGCGCGGCTCGATGCGCTGGCGGTCACGATCAGTCATTGGTCGTGGCGCTAGATGTTTGTGCCGCATAAACCTTGCGACACGCCCGATATACGGGCTCGAAGATTGCCGGCAGCGGCAGCATGAGCATCGGGATGTCGGGTCCAAACACGTCGTCGAACTTGTCGCTGTCGACGTGCGATACCAGCTTCCAGCGCCAACCTTTCCGGTACCGCGTCACCGCCATCCAGAACTGCATAAGCTTTCCGCTGTCGATGCCGCGCGCTGCTGCGTACATCCAATCTGAACCCGCTACCGTCTCGGCAAGTTCGCACTTCGCAAGAAGATAACCGAGCTCTGTGGCGACTTCCTCGGAATCGGATTTGTTCGAGACCGGCGCGGACTGCCCCGGACCGAACAAAAGCTGCTGGTTGAGCACAACGGCGAGCCGAGCCTTGAAGATCGCACGCACCGAGAAAAAAGGTCGCTTCAGCGAACCGGCGCGTTTCACCAAGATGGGCTTGATCAGCTGCCGGTGCACCCACTGGTCAGCGACAGCGCGGTCAATGCCAGCTATCCGGGCAAGCTCCGCCACCGAAAAATAAGGTGCGTCGATGAAGTTGACTGGGCCATCTTTTGCGCCATTTCAGACCTTATAAGCTATAAGCTAAGAGCTTCGACCAGTCAATATGGAGTTTTGAAATGCCCGATATCTTCGAAAACCTCGATGCGATCCGTCTGACGGCGGGCGGCGCTATTGGCGGCGTCGCCGTGCAGGAAATGCCGCCGCATGTGCTAGTGCGCAAGCCGAAGCGCAACGGGTTCGTCAGGACCAATCCCGATCCGGCGATGCGAGTGCCGACCATGGTCTACATCGACCCGGACGACCGTGACGCGGTATACTTGATTCCGCCGTCGGCCGTGGGCGCGCTCCTGGCGAGGCCCGGCCGGTGCTGATCCTGCCCACCATCAACATGCAGGGCACCCTGTTCCTGTGGCCGCTGCCGCTGCCGCTCGACGACGGGCGCCGCAACGATTGGCACGCGACCGCGCGCGAGGGCGCGGAGCTGGCGAAGACCAAATGGGTCCGGCTCGCCGCCGACATGAGCTTGGGCGCCTACCGCATCTACACGGCGGAGGGTGCTGGCCGAGCCGGTCTGGCCGCAGCAAAGTCTGAATGAACTCCTGCGGGTTGGGTTTCGCGATCGCGTCATCGATGGCGAGGACCATCCGATCGTGCGCCGCCTGCGCGGCCTGGCCTAAATCGTGACCATGACCGCAATCAGGTGGGACGGCGACTATATCGTCGCCGCCCCCTTCCGCGAAATCTGGCTGGTCGATTTTGAATTCCGCCATGACCGCGGCGAGCAGCCGTGGCCGGTGTGCATGGTGGCGATCGAGATGAGGACCGGCCGCGAGATCCGCCTGTGGCGCGACGAGCTGCTCGCGCTTGATTGCGCGCCCTTTGACACTGGCCCCGACACGCTATTTGTCGCCTACGCGGCCGCCGCCGAGCTCGGGTGTTTTCTCGAGCTTGGGTGGCCGCTGCCGACGAATATTCTCGACCTGTATTTCGAGCACCGCTGCGGCACCAACGGGATGCTGTTGCCACATGGCAATGGCCTCCTCGGTGCGCTCGCTTATCGAGGGCTGCCGCACATCGGCGCCGACGAGAAGGGCGCGATGCGCCAGCTCATCATCGGTCAAACTCAATGGTCACGTGACGAGCAAGTGGCGATCATGGACTACTGCCGCACCGACGTCGACGCGCTCGACGCGCTCGTGCGCGCCATCGCGCCGAGCATCGATTGGCCGCGCGCGCTGCTCCGCGGCCGTTACCTGCCGCGGTCGCCCGCATGAGCGCGCGGGCGTGCCGGTCGATCGGGCCCTTCTGGATCGCTTCGTCGGCGGCTGGTCCGCACTGAGGTCAGCGTTGATAAATCGGTGGACGAAGCCTACGGCGTCTACGAGCAGGGCGTATTCAAGCACGACCTGTTCGCGCGCTATCTCGCTGGCCGCGGCATCGCCTGGCCGCGCACGCCAACCGGCCGGCTGGCACTCGACGATGACACGTTCCGGCGGCAGGCCCTGCTGCACCCGGAACTGTTGGCGTCGCGAGCTGCGCCACGCTCCGCCGCCATGCAGCAGGCAAGCGTCCCCGTCGGCGCCGACGGCCGCGCGCGCTGCTCGATCATGCCCTTCTCGTCGGTCACCGGCCGAAACCAGCCCCGCGTCAGCGAGTTCGTCTTTGCACTTCCGAAATAGGCGCGCGGATTCCTCAAGCCGCCCGAGGGCTTTCGACTCGCCTACGTCGACTGGAGCGCTCAGGAAATCGGCGTCGCCGCCGCGCTCACTGGTGACGAGGCGATGCTCGAACACTACCGGTCGGGCGACCCGTACTTGGCCTTCGCCAGGTCGGCAGGAATGGCTCCCGCCGATGCCACGAAGGACACGCACGCCGTCGCACGGGCGCGCGCAAAGGCGCTCTTTATCGCCGTTATCTTCGGAATGCGCGCCGAGGGGCTCGCGGCCAGCGCGGGCATCACCGCAGCCGAGGCTGCGGAGCTGCTTCGCCTTCACCGGCGTACATATCGCCGTTTCTGGCCATGGATCGAGAACAGCGTTGCCAGGCGATGCTTACCAACAAGATGACCACGGTGTTCGGTTGGCAGCGCCTTATCGGACCGAACCCCAATCCCCGGTCCATCGCGAACTTCCCGATGCAGGCCAACGGCGCCGAGATGATGCGCGTCGCCGCCATCGCCGCCACCGAGTCCGGCATCGAGCTCTGCGCGCCGGTGCATGACGCCTTCCTGATCGCGGCGCCGCTCGGCCGCCTCGACGAGGACGTGGCGCGCATGCGCGAGATCATGACGAGGGCGGGCAACGTGGTCACCAGCGGGTCGGACGTCCGCACCGAAGCGAAGATCGTCCGCTACCCGGAT
>CAWGSI010000002.1:0-71903 GCA_963825265.1 uncultured Alphaproteobacteria bacterium
TCGCCGAACTGTAGCAATCGCTTGCTATCCCGGTTCGGATGTAAGTCTCCGATTCGCGAAAGGGGCTCCGATGCTGCGCGATCCCGACAAGCAGGTGATGGAAAAAGCCTACGCGCGCTGGGCGCCGGTTTACGACGTGCTGTGCGGGCCGGTGTTCGTCAACGGCCGGCGCGCGGCCGCGCGCGCGGCCCGCGACGTCGGCGGGCGCATCCTCGAGATCGGCGTCGGCACGGGCTTATCGTTCGACGACTACGACGCCTCGACCGAGATCACCGGCATCGACATTTCCGAGCCGATGATCGCGCGCGCGCGCATGCGGGCGGCGAGCGGGCGCTATCCTTTCGTCAAGGGCCTCGCCGTGATGGACGCGCACGCGCTGCGTTACGACGACGCGAGCTTCGACTGCGTGGTCGGGCAGTTCGTCATCACGCTGGTCGCCGACCCCGAGCGCGTGCTGTCGGAATGCGCGCGCGTCGTGAAGCCGGGCGGACAGATCGTGCTGGTCAACCACCTCTATTCGGAACGCGGGCTCGCCGCCGCGATCGAGCGCCTGCTGGCCGAGCGGGCGCGCAAGCTCGGCCTGCGGCCGGAGTTCCCGTTCGCGCGGCTCGAAGCGTGGGCGCAAAGGCATGGCGGCGCGCAACTGATCGAGCGGCGCAAGGTTCCGCCGTTCGGCGTCTATACGCTGGTGCGGTTCCGCCGCTGCGAGACGCAAAGCGCCGCAGCCTAAAAAATGGTTAATCGCGCTGTCATAAAAGCGAGACGCGAATTTGCTATGGGCTCGGCCATGAGCAATGGCAGAAAGTCCGCCGCATCGTGACCGATACGCGACGGTTTCGCGCGCTCTTCATTTCCGACGTGCATCTCGGCACGCGCGGCTGCCAGGCCGACAAACTGCTCGACTTCCTGCGCCGCCACGAAGCCGAAACGATCTATCTGGTCGGCGACATCGTCGACGGCTGGGCGCTGCGCTCGTCCTGGTACTGGCCGCAGGCGCATAACGACGTGGTGCAGAAGTTGCTGCGCAAGGGCCGCAAGGGCTCGCGCGTCATTTACATTCCGGGCAACCACGACGAATTCCTGCGCGGCTATTACGGCACGCATTTCGGCGGCATCGAGGTGGTCGAGAACGCCATCCACGAGGGCGCCGACGGGCGGCGCTATCTAGTCGTGCACGGCGATATTTTCGACCTGGTGGTGACGCAGGCGCGCTGGCTCGCCCTGCTCGGCGACAAGGCCTATTCCTTCGCGCTCACCGCCAACCGCGTGTTCAACGGCATGCGCCGCGTGCTGGGCGCGCCTTACTGGTCGCTGTCGAAATGGGCCAAGCTGAAGGTGAAGAACGCGGTCAATTACATCGGCGCCTTCGAGAAGGCGCTCGCCACCGAAGCCAGGCATCACAACGTCGACGGCGTGATCTGCGGCCACATCCACACCGCCGCCATGCACGACGATTTCGGCCTGCGCTACATCAATTGCGGCGACTGGGTGGAAAGCTGCACGGCGGTGGCGGAGCGCCACGACGGCCGCTTCGAGATCATCACCTGGACGCAGACCGGCGACGGCGTCGAGGCGACGCCGGCCGACGAGGCCGCGGACGGCGTGCAGGCAGCTGCATGACGGGAAAAGGCTTGCGACACGCTCTCTTACCCTCTCCCCTTGTGGGAGAGGGGAAGCGCGGCCCCGGCGCCGCAGCGGAATGGTATCAATGAAAATCCTGGTCGCCACCGACGCGTGGCATCCGCAGGTCAACGGCGTGGTGCGCACGCTCGGCCATGTCGCGCGCGAGGCGGGCGCGCTCGGCGTCGACATCCAATTCGTGACGCCGTCTGAATTTCGCACGCTGCCGCTGCCGAGCTATCCGGAAGTGCGGCTGGCGTTTCCATCGCCGGGGGCGCTCGAGCGGCGCCTCGACGAGGCAAAGCCCGCCGCAGTCCACGTCGCCACCGAAGGCCCGCTCGGCCACGCCATGCGCCGCATCTGCATGCGCCGCGGCACGCCTTTTACGACAAGCTTTCACACCCGCTTTCCCGATTACATCGCCAGCCGGCTGAAGCCGCTGCCGCAACGCTGGACCAGCGAAACCGCATGGTCCTGGCTCAAGCGGTTTTCATGCGCCGGGTGCCGCCATCCTGGCGGCGACGCCGACCTTGCAGCGCGAGCTGCAAGGCCGCGGCTTCCATGACGTGAAACTGTGGCCGCGCGGCGTCGATGCCGATCTGTTCCGGCCGCGCGCGCTGCAGGATTTGCCGTGGCCGCGGCCGATTTTCCTGACCGTCGGGCGGCTGGCGGTCGAAAAAAATCTCGAAGCTTTCCTCGCGCTCGACCTTCCCGGCACCAAGCTTGTGGTCGGCGACGGGCCGGCGCGCGCCAAGCTCGAAAAGGATTACCCCGAGGCGGTCTTTGTCGGCGCCAGGCAGGGCGAGGCGCTCGCCGAGATCTACGCCGCCGCCGACGTCTTCGTGTTCCCGAGCCGCACCGACACGTTCGGCCTGGTGCTGCTGGAAGCGCTGGCGAGCGGCGTGCCGGTCGCGGCATATCCTGCCGCCGCGCCGCGCGACGTGATCGGCGAGGCCCCGGTCGGCGCGCTCGATGACGACCTCGCGCGCGCCTGCCTTGCCGCGCTCGAATGTTCGCGCGAGGACTGCCGCGAATTCGCGCTCGGCATGAGCTGGGAAGCGAGCGCCCGCAGCTTTCTCGAACACGTGGCGAACGCCACCAACAACCCCATGCCGGAACCGCTGAAGCGGCGGCGGCTGCCGCGGCTCGCGCGTTTCCGGCGGCAGCGCAAAGACGCGGCCTAGGCCCATCCGTTGTCATGCGCGGGCTTGACCCGCGCATCCACGATGCATTCCGGCGCGCGGTGACCCTACGTTAGTCTGCCGATGCGGCGCTGCCTCATGGATTGCCGGGTCAAGCCCGGCAATGACGGCGGAGAGAACCGTCTACTGCGCCACGCCCTCAAGCGCGTAGATGCGGAACTTGGCGTATTTGTCGCCGATCTTGCGCGCGTCTTTATAAGCGGGCGAGGTGTAGGTGGCGTAGGCCTTCTCGAGGCTTTCGTATTGCCCGATGATGACGCGCCCTTTCGGCGGCTCGCCGTCGATGGTCATGGTCTTGCCGCCGCGCACCAGGAATTTCACGCCGCCGGCGCCGAGTGCCTTGCTGGCCAATGGCAGGAATTCCTTGGCGTAAGCTTCCTTATTGCTGACGTCGATTTCGGCGATGATGAAGCCGGGCGGCTTGGCCTGGGCGTGCAGCGTCTGCACGGCGGCGGCGCCGATGGCGATGCCGGCGGCGGCAGACAGAGCGACGACATATTTGGTTTTCATGGAGTGTCTCCCCCTTACGTGGTTGGCCGCATAGGCTGTGCATCGTGCCCGCGGCCCGCAGGGGGAGCTTGCCCCGATCCGCGCCGCGGCGCTAGCCTTGCCCTATGGGCGCCGTCGACACCGCACTGCATCCGTCCGCCGCCGATATCGAGGCCGCCGCCAAGCGGCTTTACGGCGTCGCCGTGCGCACGCCGCTGATCAACGCGCCGGTGCTCGACGAGCGCTTGGGCGCGCGCGTGTTCCTGAAGGCCGAGACGCTGCAGCGCACCGGCTCGTTCAAGTTCCGCGGCGCCTATAACAAGATTTCGTCGATCGCGCCCGAGCGCCGCCGCGCCGGCGTGGTGGCCTATTCCTCCGGCAATCACGCGCAAGGGGTGGCGGCGGCCGCGCGCCTCATCGGCATGCCGGCGGTGATCGTGATGCCGTCCGACGCGCCGCGCTTGAAGCGCGAGCGCACGGCGGCGCTCGGCGCCGAGATCGTGCTCTACGACCGCGACCGCGAGGACCGCGCGGCGATTGCCAAGAAAATCGTGGCCGAGCGCGGCGCCACTTTGGTGCCGCCTTACGACGATCCGCTGATCATCGCCGGGCAGGGCACCATCGGGCGCGAGATCGTCGAGGACCTCGGCCAGCTTCTGCTCGAACCCGAGATCGTCGTGGTCGGCGCTTCCGGCGGCGGCCTGGCGGCCGGCATTTCGCTCGGCGTCAAGGCGCGCGTGCCGTCGGCCAAGTTCTACACCGTCGAGCCGGAAGGCTTCGACGACACGCGGCGCTCGTTCGTCAGCGGCCAGCGCGAACACAACGAACGCATGAGCGGCACCATCTGCGACGCGCTCATGAGCAACACGCCGGGCGAACTGACCTTTCCGATCAACCGCGAACTGATCGGCGCCGGCATCACGGCAAGCGACGCGGAAGTGGCAGCCGCGGTGCGCTATGCGTTCCACGAGCTGAAGCTGGTGGTGGAGCCGGGCGGCGCCATCGGGCTCGCCGCGCTGCTTGCCGGCAAGCCCGAGGTCAAAGGCAAAGTGGTGGTCGGCGTCTTGTCCGGCGGCAACGTAGACCCGGATTTGTTCGCGACGTTGATTAAGTAAACAACGCCAGCCGCTCGTCCTCGCTCAGCGCCATGAGGGCGGCGAGCGGACCGGTGGCCGGCGCGGCGGCGGCCGGTTCGGCGACGACCCGCCGCGGCCGCGCTCTTGCGGCAGGCGCGGGCGGCGGCGGCGCGCTGACGGCGGGCGCGGGCTGCGGCGTCACCGCCGCCGCAGGAACAAGCGCGATCGCCGGCGCCGGTGCGCTTTCCGGCGCGGGGATCGGCAATTCCGGCTGCTCGGGCTGGGGCACCACGGCGAGACGCAGCACCCCGCCCGCGGCGGGTTGCGCATCGGCCATGGCGTCGAGGCGTTGTTCGAGCAGGTCGAGCAGCTTGGTCAGCTTCGCCGCGCGCATGAGCGGCCCGCCAGTGTCGGTCTCGGGGCGGGCGAGGCGGATGGCGATCAGCAGCATGCGCAGGTCGTCGCGCAGGCGCTGCGCGGCCGAGGCGTCGGTCTGCAGGCGGGCCTCGATCTGCGCGATCGCCGCGAGCAGCGCTTCGGTGTCGGCCTGACGGTTGCGTCTTGCATATTCGGCCAGGAAGGCGCGGCCGCGGCCGCTCGACGACAGCGCGGCGCACAGCGCCAGGAATTCGTCCTCGGGGGGCGCTTCCGGCGGCCTGATCGCCAGCGCTAACGGCTCGTTCGCCATGTGCAATCCGTGACCGTCCGTTTATGAATCAGCCGGTCTGATTCGGCTAGCCGCACCACGCGGCGAACGGTGGAGACCGGCTTTTGTATTGCAAAAAGGCAGCGAAATGCGGCCCTTGAGCCCGCTGCAAGCCGGTTTTGCGACGCGCCTGGCGGCGCTTTATGCCGGCCTGTTCGTCATGAGCGGCATCCAGCTGCCGTTCTTTCCGGTCTGGCTGAGGGCCAAGGGGCTCGATCCGCAGACCATCGGCCTGGTGCTGGCGGCGCCGATCCTCGCCCGCATGATCGCGGTACCGCTGGTCGCGCGCGCGGCCGACCGGCGCGACGCCTTGCGGGCGGCCATTATCGCAACGAGTTTTCTGGGCGTCGCGGGCTTCGTGCTGGTGGGCCTGGCCGACGGCGCGCGCGCCATCTTTTTCGCTTACGCCTTGGCCTCGCTCGCGCTCACGCCGGTGATGCCGCTTTCCGAGACCTACGCGCTCAAGGGCCTTGGCGCGCGCGGCCGCGCCTATGGGCCGGTGCGGCTGTGGGGTTCGGCGGCCTTCATCGTCGGCACATTCGTTGCCGGATTTGCCACCGACACGATTGCCGCGCGGCACCTGATCTGGCTGATCGCGGCCGCAAGTTTGCTCAGCGCGCTGGCCGCGCTGATGCTCGAGCCGATTGCGGCGGCTGCGCCGGCGAGCGCGCCGGACCGGCCGCGCGCCCATTTGCTGCGCGACCCGGCTTTTGTCGCGGTGCTGGCGGCGGCGAGCCTGATCCAGGCGAGCCACGCGCTCTATTACGGCTTCTCCGCGCTGGAATGGCGCGGCGCCGGGTTGGACGGCACGGCGATCGCCGCGTTATGGGCGCTCGGCGTGATCGCCGAGATCGTGCTGTTTGCCGTCTCCGGCCGGCTGCCGCCGTTCTTTCAGCCGAGCGTGCTGTTGATGATCGGGGCAGCCGGCGCTGCGCTGCGCTGGGCGGCGATGGCGTTCGATCCGCCGGGCTTGCTGCTGCCGTGGCTGCAATTGCTGCACGCTTTGTCTTTCGGCGCCACCCATCTCGGCGCGCTCGGGTTTGTCGCGCGCCACGCGCCGCCCGGGCAAAGCGCGACCGCGCAAGGCTATCTCGCCATCGCGCTCGGCGTGGCGATGGCAGGCGCCACCGGATTGTCGGGCTGGCTTTACGGCGCCTTCGGCAGCCGCGCTTACGCGGCCATGGCGCTAGCGGCGGTCGCTGGCGGCGTTTGCGGGTATGTCGCGCACACGGCGCGCCGAGAAACGGTGCGCTGAGCGCACCGGCGCGCCCGCCGTCACGCGGTCGCAGCTCGCCACGATGCCGGCGAGCGAGCGGCCTTGCAGGTAGATCATGTGGCGCGACAGGCCGCCGTGCCGGTCGATCCAGTGGCGCACCGCGTCCGGATAAATTTTCCACAGCGCCTGTGTGCCGAGCGGGCTGGTGACCGGACGGCCGTTGCGATCCGGCATCCAGGCGGCGTGAAAGCCCAGGCGCGCACGCGCGGTCGCGCAGATGCGGTCGTTGGGGATAAGCCCGAGCACCAGCGTGCAAGCCGACAGGCAGTTGCCGTCGATGACGACGCGCTCGCCGCTCTCGCGCACCGCCGCGTAGCTTTGCAAATATTGGCCGATCTGGCCGCCGCGGTCCTCGGCGATGCGCACGGTGGCGGACGCCGACGACACGCCGCAAACCAGCAGCGCCGCGCAGAGCAACAGACCCCGAATGCGCATCCTCGCGTCCCCGTCGTTAGCCCGCCTGTTCCCGGCGGCTGCACGATCTAAGCGCAAGTCTAGGCTAGCTGGGCGGATTTTGGAAAGGCTTGGTTAAGCAAGAAAATGGGGACAGTCCGAAAATAAAGTCAGGCCGTCGCCGGGCGGTTCCCGGCCGGGCGGAGGAACATCTGGTGCTGAGGCTCGGCAACGGCTTCGCGCGCGGCCTGCATGCATTCTTCGGCCAGGCGTTCGAGTTTGACGGCCGTTTCCTCGCTCATGGTCCCGGCGGCGATCTCCCGGCAGAGGCGGGCGTGCGCGAGCAGGCGTTCGGCGATGGTCGAGGGCTGCGACATGCCGGCTTTTTGCCTGCAACCGGGCGTAGCGGCATTGCGAAATATCAATTGTACTATTTTACCATCGCGCTTGGCCCGACGGCCGGCGTGGCATGGCAAACCGCGCCGGCGGTTAGGCTTAATTGCAGCCGGCAATTGATCGGCGTGCCTCCGGCGGTGTCAGGTGGGCCTTGCCCAAGGAGGCCCGCGCTTGTCGAAGGCTGTTCCGTTACGCTCGATCCAAATTCTGCGCGCGCTTGCCGCCTGCCTGGTGCTGTTCGGGCATTGCCTGCATGAAACGGCCACCATCGCCGCACAGACCGGGCGGCAGCCGCTCAACATGGCGTTTATCGACTGGGGCATCGGCGTCGACATATTTTTCGTCATCTCCGGCTTCATCATGATTTACACGACGGCGGATTTGTTCGGCCGGCCGGGCGCGACGCGCGTCTTTCTCACGCGCCGCATCGTTCGTATCGTGCCGCTTTACTGGATGATCACGGCGGCGCTCATTGCCGTCTATCTCGCGGCGCCCAAATTCCTCAACGTGCCGATCGAAGGCTGGCGCTCGGTCGTCACCTCGTTCTTTTTCATTCCCGACCTGCGCGCCAACGGCGAGATCCGCCCGATCATGGCGCTCGGCTGGTCGCTCAACTACGAAATGTTCTTCTACGTCGTGTTCGGTCTCTGTCTGATGCTGCCGCTCAAGCGGGCCGTGCTTTGCCTGATCGCATTTTTCGCGGGGCTTTCGATCCTGGGCGCCGCGGTCACCATGCCGACGGTGCCGCTCACCTACTGGACGAATTCCATCATCCTTGAGTTTCTGTTCGGCGCCTTGCTCGCGCTCGCCTGCCGTGCGCAGCTGCGCATAACGGCGGGCGGCGCGCTTGCCTTGCTTGCCGCCGGCACCGCACTGGCCGTCGCCATCGGTCCGTTCTGGGGCGTCGACCAGTTTCTGCCGCGTTTCGTTTCGGGCGGCCTGCCGGCCACCTTGATCGTCGCGGCGGCGGCGTTCGGGCCGCGACTGTCGGCGTCGTTCATCGTGACGCCATTGGTCGTCCTGGGCGACGCATCCTACAGCCTTTATCTGACGCATCCGTTCGCCGTGCGGCCGATCCGCAACATCTGGATGGCGCTCGACGGCGGCGCGCTGCCGCTTGGCCTTTACATGATCCTGTGCGCCGTGGTGGCGATCGCCGGCGCGCTGATCGTCTACCGGCTGATCGAAAAGCCGGCGACCGACGCGTTGCGGCGCCGTTCGGCCGCGCTGCGCGGCGCTGCTCCGCGCCGCCAATTGGTTGCTCAGCCCCAGAGCGCGGCGGCCGGCGGATAAACCAGGCTGCCTTCGTAGCGCAAACCGTCCGGCCGGTCTTTGGCGAGCAGCAGCGGCCCGTCGAGATCGACGTAGCGCGCCGCTTGCGCCAGCAGCATGGCCGGCGCCATGGCGAGCGAGGTCGCCACCATGCAGCCGGCCATGACGGCAAAGCCCGCCCGTTCGGCTTCCTTGGCCATCGCCAGCGCCTCGGTCAGGCCGCCGGCCTTGTCGAGCTTGATGTTGACCGCGTCGTATTTGCCGGCGAGCGCACGGAGCGAAGCGCGGTCGTGCGCGCTTTCGTCGGCGCAGACCGGGATCGGCCGCTTGAGGCGCGCGAGCGCGCCGTCGCCGCCGTCCGGCAGTGGCTGCTCCACCAGCACCACGCCGGCTTGCGCGCAGGCGGCGAGATTGGCGGCGAGGTTACCTTCGTTCCAGCCCTCATTGGCATCGACGATGAGCGTCGCCTTAGGCGCCGCGGCGCGCACCGCGGCGATGCGCGCGCCATCGCGGCCATTATCGTCATTGCCGCCGAGCTTGACCTTGAGCAGCGCGCGCGAGGCCGCCTTGGCGGCAGACGCGGCCATGGCAGCGGGCTCGCCAAGCGAGATCGTAAAGGCCGTGGTGAGCGCGCGCGGGGCAGGGAGGCCGGCGAGTTCATAAACCGGGCGGCCGCCGCGTTTGGCTTCGAGGTCCCAGAAGGCGCAATCGAGTGCGTTGCGGGCGGCGCCCGGCGGCATCGCTTCCTGCAAGGCGCGGCGGTCGAGCCCGGCGGCGAGCGCGGGCGCCAGCGCCTTGATCTGCGTCATGACGCTCTCGACGCTTTCGCCGTAGCGGGCATAGGGTACGCATTCGCCGCGGCCGCGCGCCTTGCCGTTGCCCAATTCGGCGACCACGACCACGGCTTGCGTCTTGGTCCCGCGGCTGATGGCGAAGGAGCCGGCGATCGGCCAGCTTTCGGCGGCGAGCGTGAGGGTTAAAGGCATGTCCACCGCCAAAACCTCGACAGTTTCGGGGCCTCCGGTCAAGTCTTCCGTCGCCGCCGGTTCTGTTTGGCGGCGCGGAAATACCGCGCAATCAAAGGCTTGGTTATGAACGGCATTTTGCTCGAAGCGACGGCGGAGGGCGAGCGGCTCAAGCTTGCCGGCGCCGGCGCCTGGATTGCCGAAAACGCCCACGCGCTCGAGGCGCAGATCGAGGCGGCGACGCAGAGCCGGCGGCGCCGCCAAGCGCGTCGACATCGACATGGCCGCGGTCGAGCGGCTCGATACGTTCGGCGCTTGGCTGTTGGAGCGGCTGACGCGCAGCTTCAGCGCGCGCGGCTGCGACACCCAAGTGACCGGGCTCAAACAGGACTACCGCGCGCTGATGGACGAAGTGCACGGCGTCAAGCGCGAGCCGGCGCCGGCGCGCCGCGGCGGTTCGCTCGGCTCCGCGCTCGCCGCGGTCGGCGAGGGTATCGTGTCGGTCGGCGCCTCGTTCAAGGCCTTCGTCAACATGATCGGCGCCGTGGCGGACGCGCTCGCGCGCGTGACCGCGCATCCGAGCCGCTTCCGTCTCACCTCGATGGTGCACCAGCTCGACAATGTCGGCTGGCGCGCGGTGCCGATCGTCCTGCTCATCACGTTCTTGATCGGCTGCATCATCGCGCAGCAGGGCGTGTTCCATTTCCGCAAATTCGGCGCCGACATTTACGTGGTGGACATGGTCGGCATCCTGGTGCTGCGCGAGATCGGCGTGCTGATCGTCGCCATCATGGTGGCCGGCCGTTCGGGCTCGGCCTATACCGCCGAACTCGGCGCCATGAAGATGCGCGAGGAGATCGACGCGCTGCGCACCATGGGCTTCGACCCGGTCGAGGTGCTGATCCTGCCGCGCATCGTGGCGCTGATCGTCGGCGTGCCGATCTTGACCTTCCTCGGCTCGCTGGCGGCGCTCTATGGCGGCGGGCTGGTGTGCTGGCTCTATGGCGGCATCGATCCCGGGGTTTTCCTGGCGCGGCTCAAGGAAGCGATTTCGCTGCAGACCTTCGAGGTCGGCATCGTCAAGGCGCCGTTCATGGCGCTGGTGATCGGCGTGGTGGCCTGCGTGGAAGGGATGGCGGTGAAGGGCTCCTCCGAATCGCTCGGGCTGCAGACGACCGCCTCGGTCGTCGAATCGATTTTTCTGGTGATCGTGCTCGACGGCCTGTTCGCGATCTTTTTCGCCTCGATCGGGATGTGAACGATGGCGCAAGAAAAAATAAAGCGCAACGGCAAAGAGGTGGTCATCGAGGTACGCGGCGTGGTGGTCGGCTTCGGCAATCACATTGTGCTCGACCGCGTCGATCTCGACGTCTACCGCGGCGAAATCCTCGGCTTCGTCGGCGGCTCCGGGGCCGGCAAGTCGGTGCTCATGCGCACCATTATCGGCCTCCTGCCCAAGCGCGCCGGCACCATCAAGGTATTCGGAGTCGATCTGGCCGCGGCTTCCGACGCCGAGCGCCAGGCGATCGAGCGGCGCTGGGGCGTGCTGTTCCAGCAGGGCGCGCTGTTTTCATCGCTGACGGTGCGGGAAAACCTGCAATTCCCGATCCGCGAATATCTCGATTTGTCTCAGCAATTGCTCGACGAACTGGTCGTCGCCAAGCTGAACATGGTGGGGCTCGATGCCAGCGCGCTCGACAAATTCCCGGCGGAACTGTCGGGCGGCATGACCAAGCGCGTGGCGCTGGCGCGCGCGCTCGCGCTCGATCCGGAGATCGTGTTCCTGGACGAGCCGACCTCCGGCCTCGATCCGATCGGGGCGGGCGAATTCGATACGCTGATCGCGACCTTGCAGCGCACGCTCGGGCTGACGGTTTTCATGGTGACGCACGATCTCGACAGCCTGCATACGGTCTGCGACCGCATCGCGGTTCTGGCCGACCACAAGGTGATCGCGGCCGGCACGATGGAGACCATGCTGGCGTCCAGCCATCCCTGGCTACGGGCCTATTTCCACGGCAAGCGCTCGCGTGCGGTCTCCGCGGGCGAAGCGACGCCAAACTGACCGCGGCCGACCGGGCGTCAGCTCACATTGCCAATGGACGCGCGCGCGGTCGCCGGCACCAAGACGGCCGGGTCGAGCACGACCACCTCCGGTTCGACATCCTCCAGCTTGCGGCGGAACACGATCCAGTAGGCGATGGCCGCGAGCACCGGCACGCAGGCGATCGAGGCAATGGTGTCGTTGGTCGAGAGCAGCGTCACCAGCGCGATCGCCGCCAGCAGGATGCGGAAGACGCGATCGAGCAGCGGATTTTCCGAGAACGTCGCCTGCAGGCTGAAGGTGATGCCGAGCGTCGAAGTGCCGATCAGCAGCGCGGCGAAAAACTGTTGCACGCCGGGTACGATGACGAGTTCGGGGTGGACGAAGACGCCGGCCATCAACGTGAACAGCGACACGCAGATCTGCACCGAACGCCACAGCGTGGTGTAGAACGAGGCGCCGGCGATCTTCGAGGTGATCGCCGCGGTGATCGAGGTCGGCGGCGTCAACTCGCCGAACACGCCGATGAAGAAGGCGAAGAAATGGATCACCCACGGGTTGACGCCGACATGCATGAACGGCGGCGCGATCACGATGGCGACCAAGATGTAGACCGGCGCCGGCGGCAGGCCCATGCCCAAGATGGCGCCGAAGATGAAGGCCATCAGCACCATGAGGGGCATATTGATGCCGGCAGCGTCCACCAGCAGGAAGCCGAGCTTGGTCGGCACGCCGGTAATCACCAGCGCGCCGGTCAGGATCGCCAGCGTCGCCAGCAGCATCGAGATATCGGAAATCATCTCGATATAGGAGTCGAGCGTCCGCTGCAGCGGCTTGATGAATTCGCTAAACGACCAGCCGGAGCGCAACAGCGCCAGGACGTTGATGATCACGAGCGCGGCGCCGGCGGCGCAGAACATGTAGAGCGCGGCGAACATCGGCGCGAGAAAGATCGTCGCCATCAGCGTGACCAGGCCGCCGACCACGAAGACGAAGGCGCCGAGATTGACCTTGTCGCGCCAGCTCAACGCTTCCGCGTTGGGGTTGATGACGAGGCGGGTGCGGTAGCGGATCGCCAGCAGGTAAACCGAAGTGGAGACCGACATGTAATAGATCAGCGCCGGCACCCAGCCGCGCGCGACCACGTCGAAATAGTCGACGCCGAGGAATTCGGCCATCAGGAAGGCGGCGATGCCCATCACCGGCGGCATCAATTGTCCGCCCATCGACGAGGCGTTTTCGATCGCCGCCGCCGTCGCCGGCGGCAGGCCGGCGCCGATCATCGCCGGGATGGTGGCCGAGCCGACGGTGATGGAATTGGCGGCGCCCGAACCGCTCACGGTTCCGATCGCCATCGAGCCGATCACCGCCGACTGCGGGATGGCGTGGTGTGAGCGGATGGCGACGCGCTTGGTCGCGCGCAGCAGCGAATCGACGCAGCCGAAGCCGCGCAGCAGGCTCAACACCAGCAGGAACGAACCGATAATGGTGAGCGCGATCTGCGGCAGGCGCGAGAAGATGCCGGTCTCCGTCTCCACGCTGCTGGCGGAGATCACGCGCTCCCAGCTCAGGCCCGCATGATAGAACATGCCGGGCACGAAATAGCCGTACACGGCGTAGAGCACGAGCACGATCGTCAGAATGAACAGCGGGACGTGGCGCTTGCGCGCATATTCGATGATCAGCAGCGTCATCACGCCGCCGACGACCAGGTCCTGCGTGTCCCACATGCCCGAGCGCTCGAGCCCGAGCGACATGTAATTCGTATGCATGTAGTAGGCGGTGTAGAGCGCGAAGCCGCAATAAGCGGTGGCGATCACGTAATTCAGCGATGTCGGCAGCTTCGGATAAAACTCATTCGTGCGCAGCGCGTGCAGCGTAAACAACACGAAGGCCACCGGGATCATACCCATGGCGAGCAGCGTGGGCCCGCCGATCCCGGTCCAGTAGTAGTAGAACATGAACAGGAAGAACGCGGCCGACGACGTGTAATAGATGACGTTGAGCGCGATCGGCGGCCTGTTATTCGGCGTGGCGGTGGTCTCGGCGGTCAGGGATGTCATGGCGGACCCATGGCTATCTGGATTCGACTGAGGCGGGCGCCTGTGCGCGCCCGCCCCGGATTTAGTTCGTGCAAGGGTTCAAGCCCTTACATGGTGGCTTTGGCGACGTTGCTGTCCCACTTGCTGTCCCACATGCCCTTTTCCTTGAGGTACTTGGCAAGGCCGGGATGGATGGGCACGAGTTTCCAGGTCGATTCCAGCGTGTCGTGTTCGAATTTGGCCATCTGGCCGCCGCCGATCTCGCGGAAGCTCGGATCGAGCTTGGCCAATTCGTCGGAGTTCTTGTCGATGACGGTCAGCATTTTATACATCTCGTCGGTCGAGACTTTGAGGCCGAGATCGAATCCCCAGAAGGTCGGCGTCAGGTCCACCGTTTTGGCGTAGGCGTTCTTCTTGTGGAAGTCCGCGGGGTTTGCCGCCACGATGCTGAAGCCCTTCGACTTGAGCTCGGCGACTTCCTCCGGGCTCGGATTGAGCGCGGCCCAGTCGACCGCGAGCGAGGCTTCCGCGATCCACGGCGGCGGGGTCTTGCCGCCGGCGGCATAAATAATCATGGCCTCGATCGAGCCGGATTGCAGTTGCGAGCCGGCGGTGGACAGATCGACCTGCTTGTAGATGTGCTTGACGCCGACGGCGGCCATTGCGTTCTCGAGCGCCAGCCGCGTATCGAACGGCAGCGGGCCGGTGTAGACGTTCTTGCCGGTGAGATCGCCCCACTTCTTGATCTTGTCGCGGTTGGCGGCGTTGATCGCCAGCCCGACGTCAAGCGTGTAGCACCAGAACGACTGAACCGGCTGCACCTTGATGTGAGACTTGAAACCTTTGAAGCGGCCCGCGTCGGCGGCCAGTTCCTTCAAGGCCACGTCGGAGCCGTAATAGCCGTCGAGTTCGCCGGTGGCAAAACCCTTCACGGTGCCGACGGCGCCCGGATATGGCAGCACGGTGATGCGAAACTCCGGCATCTGCTTGTTCAGGATATTGGCCAGCACGATGAGCGCTTTGCCGCCTGACGAGCCGACCGGGCCGGTGCCCCATTTGATATCTTTCGGCTCGGAGCGAGCCGCGGTGCTGGTCAGCCCGATGAGGCCGACGGTAAACGCCGCAAAGACAAATGCGGCAAGGCCTCGTGCAGCGAGTGCACGTGCCGAATGAACACGCTTAAGCATGGCTTTTCCTCCCAGAGTAGCCGTCTTCGCCAATGGCGCTCAGCAACGAACGCCGGTTTCACCTCCGAGCCGCCGTATCACATTGGCGGTGGCAGACTAGTTTTCTTATGTTCCGCTCTTCGTTTCGTCTTACTTATCTTATTACTTGTCTTATCGTGTCTTCTGCTTCCTGCTCTTGTTCTTGTTTTTGTTGGCCGCCGACATCGCCCCACGCGACGGCGGCAGCCGCCAATATCCGATAGTTGGCGGCCCGAGGCAAACTGAAATTTGGCCTTAAAGGCCGCTAAATAGCCGCAGGCGGCCCATTTGCGGGCCGCGCCCAAATATTGGTCAGCGGCTCGCCAGCCGGCCTAATCGAAGCGCCCGGCGGCATGCGCCAGCATGGTGTAGACCTTGCCGGTTTCCGAGGTGAGGTAAGTGCGCGCCACCACCTGACCGCGGTCGTCCTGCGCGACCTCGTCGAGCAAATTTTCGAATTCGCCGATATAGCGGTCGACCATCTGTTTGAATTCGCGCTCGCCGCGGTACTTTCTGCGGATTTCGTCGAATGCCTGCTGACCCTGCAGGGTGTAGAGTCTGCGGGTGAAGACGTTGCGCTCGCCGCGCTTGTACCGGTCCCAAAGATCGGCCGCCGCGTCGTGATCGATCATGCGGGTGATGTCGACCGAAAGCGAATCGAGCGACTCGATGCTGTGGCGGGGCGAACGCTCCTCGCTCGGAAGAGGCGGTTCACGCACAGGGTCGCGCTCGGGCTCGCCGTCTTCGCGCGAGGCGCGGCTGAGCAGGTCGGTGAGCCAGCCGGAGCGGTTGGCGGCGGTGGCGGGCGGTGGAGTGGGCGCAGGCGCTTCCGCGCGCCGGGGGGGCGCGAAGCCGGCGACGTCGGCGCGCGCGGCCGGGCGAGGCGCGGGCTCGTTGCGGGCGCCGCTGGTGGCAAACGGTATTTCCTCGCGCGGTGGGCGGCGCGGCTCGACCGCGTCGAGATTGCGGCCGTGGCGCGCGACGATGCGGTTGAGCTCGGCCAGCGCCTCGATCTGGTCGACGATGACGCGGCGCATTTTCGCCGTGCTTTCGGCGGTCTCCTGCGGCAATTCGAGCGCGTTGCGGCGCAGTTCCTCGCGCGTGGCTTCGAGTTCGCGGTGCATTTCCGAGCGCGTGGTGGCGAGCTCGCGTTGCATTTCGGCGGCCATCTCCTTCATGTCCCGCATCGTCGCGGCGAAGCGCTCGCTGGCGTCGTTGAATACCGTGTGGGTGTCGCCGGCGGTCTGGTCGTAAACCGCGCGCATCGTCTCCACGGTGCGGCGGCGCTCTTCGTTGGCGGTCTCGCGCACGTGCTCGTATTGCTCGCTGATCGCCCGGCTGCCCTCGGCGGTCGACTCCGACACCACGCGGGCGATGTCGCGCGCGCGCACCGACGCGGCATCGAGCGAATCCTCGAGCATGCTGGAGAAACGCTTGAGCCGCTCTTCGATCTCGCCGCTGCGCTGATCGAGCCCGTTGACCAGCGACTCGAGCGCGCTGCGGCGATCGTCGATGCCTTGCGTGGCGCGCTGGTTGCTCTGGTCGATGTGCCCGACAGCGACCGCGAGCTCGCGGCCGTGCGCAGTGAGTTGTTCGGCAAGTTCGCCGAGATCGACGATCGCCCGCGTGGTGGTGTCGCGGAAGTCGCCGATGGAGCTTTCCACCTGGCCGGTGATGGAGCCGGTCGTGTTGGAGACCTCGTTCATGGCGGTGACGAAGTCCGCCACGCGCAGCACCAGTGTGTTTTCGAGCGCGCTCATGCTGGTGTGCGAGCCGGAGATCACTTCCTGCAGCATGATGTTGGCTTCGCGCAGCCGCTCGAACAAGGCGGTGGTGTCGGCGCGCAGCATATTGTGCGTTTCCATCATCTCGCCGACGCTGGCCGCGGCGGCCGATTTCGACATTTCGATCGTCTTCTGCGCGGAGTCGTGCAGATCGCTGAACGTGCGGTTGACGGAGGTGGAAGCGGATTCGCCCGCGCTGTTGATCATGCGCGAGATTTCCGCGCTGTTGTCCAGCATCGTGCGGGTGAAGGCGAAGGCCTTGCCCTCGATCGCCTGCATGGCCTCTTCGGTCGCCTTGCCGACTTCGGCGGCGAACTGCTGGCCCTTTTCGGCGATGGCGGCGAGCACGGAGCCGCTCTTGTCGGACAGCGCGGTCCCGATCTCGTCGGTGCGCTGGCTGAGCGTCTGCGCGATCTCGTCGGCCCTGCCGAGGAAGTTGCGGGAAACGTCGGCGCTCACGCCGAGCAACCTGCGCTCGACTTCGCCGGCGCTCTCGCGCATTGTCTCGCTGGTGGTGGTCGCGACGTGGCTGAGCGAGCGTTCGGCGTCCGCCGCGTTGGTCTTGATCGACTGGCCGAGCTCGTCGAGCCGGTCGTGCAATGCGTCGGCGGCGGCCTTGGTGCGGGCCTCGAGCTGATTGGTGACGCTCTCGGCGCGCCCGACCAGCAGATCCTCGAAGCGGTTGATGCGGCTGTCGAGCGTTTCGGCGACTTCGAGCGCGCGGGCGCCCAAAGTTTGATCGAGGTGGACGATCTTGGCGCCGATCGCGTCCGCGACTTCGGCGCCGCGCGTCGTGATGGTGCTCGATACTTCGCCGATGCGGCTTTCGAGCGTCTCGACGACCTGCTTGCCGCCGCCGGTCAAGCGGGCGGCGAGGTCGGCGACGCGGGTCCCGAGGTCCTGCTCGAACTGCGTAAGCCGCGTATCGATCGAGCCGGTGAGCTCGCTGGCGCGGCTGGTCACCCGGTTGTCGAACGTATCGACGTAATTGCGCATCGCTTCGGCCACGTCCTGGGTGCGCTGGCCGAGGCGCTCCACCAGTTCGCCGCCATAGCTTTTCACGGTGCGGTCGAACTCGGCAAGGTGGCGGGTGATCAGGCCGCCGAGCGTGGTGGAGTCGCGCGAGACCTTTTCGGTGAGCGCGGTGCCGCCAAGGTTGAACATGTCCTCGAAGGCCTGCAGGCGCGCGGCCAGCATGTCCCTGACTGCGTTGCCGCGGTTGGTGATCAGCAGCGCCAGGGCTTCGGCGTTTTCGCGGAAGGTGTCGGCCACCGCGTCGCTGCGGCCGATGAGGGCGTCGGTGATGCGCGCGCCGGTCTGCTCCAGTTTGCCGACCACGTCGCTGCCGTGCTGGCTCAACTCGTCCGCCAGCGTGTCGCCGGTCGAGCGCAGCGTGATGTTCACTTGCTCGGCTCGCACGGCGATGATTTTGGCCATCTCCTCGCCGGTCTGGGCGAGGGTGTCGTTGAAGTCCTGCGAGCGGCGCGCCATATTTTCGATGGTGACGGCGGCGTTTTGCGCGAAGCCATGCGCGACCTGGTCGAGCCGGGCGGTCATCATCTGCTGCAAGCGGACGGCGACGTCGGCGAACTCGTCGTGCACGGTCTCCGCCTTGAAACTGAGGCTTTTGGTGAGATGCTCGCTGGCCGCGGCGATGGCGGTGCTGGCGCGGTCGCTGGTGGTCTCCAGCCGGTCGAGCAGGGTCGAGCCGCGATCGGTCAGCGTGTCGATCATGCCGTCGCCGACACGAGCGAGCGCCATCGTGATGTGATCGCCTTTCTCGGTGAGCGAACGGGTGACGCGCAGCGCCACGTCGTTGACCTTGTCGGAGACCAGATCGCCGACCGACGTAATGTCGTGCGACAGGTCGAGGTGCACGCTGGCGATGGAATTGCGCACGTGCTCGGCCTGGCTCACCAGGTTCTCGCGCTGGCTGGTCAATTCGCTGAGCAGGTCGCGGATGCGCACTTCATTGTCGTTATAGGCGCGCTCGAGCGCGGAGACTTCGTTGTGCACCAGCAATTCGAGCTCGGCCGCGCGGGCGAGCGCGCGCTCGATCCCGTCGCCCATGGCGGCCACCTCGCGGCGGATGGCCTGGCCGACGGTGACGATCTCCTCGCGCGCGGCGCTTACCGGTTGCGCCAGCCGCATCGCCACCTCGGCCATGGTCTCGGCGGCCAGGCGCAGGTCCTGCGAGCGGCGAAACATGAGGGCGAGCACGTAGAAGAAAATCACGGGGATGGCGATGGCGCTGATCACGCCGACGATAGCGGCTAGGCCGGCGCGCGGGCTCGCAAACAGTGCCTCCAGTTCGCCGCGGTAGAGATAGGCGACAGCGAGGCCACCGGCGGTCCAGATGACGGCGGCAAGGCTGGCGATACCAAGAAGCAGATGGGCCGGGCGGCGGCGGTGCATGGCCTGCAGCATCTGCCCGAGGCTGGCGCGGTCGTCGTTGGCGGCGCGGCGGGTCAGGGTGCCGTCGGAATCCCAACCGTCCTGCTGCGGCAGTTCGTTGAACAGATCGGCTGACGGTTGCGAGGCCTGAAGTTCGGCTTCGGCGTCGGGCGTGGCGGGCGGAACGCCGAGGTTGTCGGCCTGTTGGGTGCCGAGAGCTTCGCGGATGGCGGTCAACGCCTCTTCGGCCGCATCCGAGGATTTCTTCGGGATATTCGCCATTTCCGTCGTCGCCTCACTGCGCCAGACTGCCGCGGCCGGTATTGTTACATCGCGCGCGCCGCGCCGGGAGCGCGGTTGCGTTGGGAACCGCAGGTAACCCCAAAGATGCTTTATACCGCCAGCGGGCATCCTATCGGCTTGGCATTACGAAGGAAACCGCAGGGTTAAGGACTTTTTCATCATCGTTAACTTCTTAGCCGGAATGGGCATTTCCGCCCCCCGCGCGGGGGGTACAGCGGCCATTAACCACCGCGCGGAAACCCCGGCTCACGGGGCCTGCACATTTACTGAGTCTTGGTACCGCGCGGGGCAAATTGCGGGGTAACGGAAAGGGTCGTGAGAGCCCTCGGGAGGTTACATGGCGCAACTTGCGACCAAGGGTATCGAGCAGGCGGCGCTAGCGCCCACTGCGGCAATCGACCGCGGCCAGCTTTCACGCATGACTTTCGGCGACCGCAGCCTGGAGCGCGAGGTCCTGCAACTGTTCGACCGGCAAGCCGAACTGTTGCTCGCGCGTATGCGGGGCGCGGATGCGGCGGCGGTCGCAACGCTCGCGCATACGCTGAAAGGCTCGGCGGCGAGCATCGGGGCTAGCGGCGTGGAACTTGCGGCCGCGGCGCTCGAGCGCGCCGCCGGCACCGCCGAAGGCGCCGTCGCCGTCGGCCGGCTCGCCACGGCCATCGCGGCAGCCTGCGCGGAAATCGCGGCCCTTTTGGGCGCGATCGAGGGATAGCGCCACCGGCGGAATGGCTATATACGGGGCGCCGCTTGGCGCTAATTCCGGCGCATTTTCCCGTAATCCGTCCGTCATGCCGAAGATCACCTATATCGATTCCAGCGGCGCCTCCATTACGGTCGAGGCCGAAAACGGCGCGACCGTGATGGAAACGGCGATCCGCAACAACGTGCCGGGCATCGAGGCGGAATGCGGCGGCGCCTGCGCCTGCGCGACCTGTCACGTCTATGTCGACGAAGCCTGGCGCCAAAAGACCGGCGAACCCTCGCCGATGGAAGAGGACATGCTCGACTTCGGCTACGACGTGCGGCCGAATTCGCGGCTGTCGTGCCAGATCAAGGTGTCCGAGGAACTCGACGGGCTGGTGGTGCGCACGCCGGAGAAGCAGGCGTAAGGGCGAAAGCGGGAACTTATTCCGAGCCGAGGCCGTTCGTCATCCGATGCCTGACATCAAGACCACGTGCTGCATCGCCGGCGGCGGCCCCGCCGGCATGATGCTCGGCTTTCTGCTGGCGCGCGCCGGCGTGCGCGTGACCGTGCTGGAGAAGCACAAGGATTTCCTGCGCGATTTTCGCGGCGACACCGTGCATCCCTCGACGTTGGAGATGATGCACGAGCTCGGGCTGCTCGATGAATTCCTCAAGCTGCCGCATTCGGAAGTGCGGCAAATAACAATGCAGATCGGCGACGATCGCGTCACGATCGGCCATTTCGACACGCTGCCGGTCACCTGCAAATTCGTCGCGCTGATGCCGCAATGGGATTTCCTCAACTTCCTGGCGGCGCACGGCAAGCGCTATTCGACTTTCGATCTGCGCATGACAACGGAAGCAACCGGGCTGATCGAGGAGGGCGGGCACGTCGTCGGCGTGCGCGCACAAGCGCCGGACGGTGGCATCGACATCCGCGCCGATCTGGTGGTTGGCTGCGACGGCCGCCATTCCACCGTACGCGAGCGCGGCGGCCTCACGGTGCAGGATCTGGGTGCGCCGATGGACGTGATGTGGTTTCGCCTCTCGCGCAAGACCAGCGACCCCGAGGAAACTTTCGGTCATATCGAGGCCGGGCGCATGATGGTGATGCTCAACCGCACCGACTATTGGCAGTGCGCCTATGTGATTCCAAAAGGCGGCATCGACGACGTGAAGACCAAGGGCCTGGAAGCGTTTCGCGACAATATCGGCTTCATGTCGCCGTTCCTGCGTGACCGGCTCGGCGAAATCGATAATTGGGACACAGTAAAGTTACTCACGGTCGCGGTCGACCGGCTGCGGCAATGGTACAGGCCGGGACTGCTCTGCATCGGCGATGCGGCGCACGCCATGTCGCCCATCGGCGGGGTCGGCATCAATCTGGCGGTGCAGGACGCGGTGGCGGCGGCCAATATCCTCGCCGGGCCCCTGCGCGACGGCGCGCTGACGGTGCAGACGCTCAAGCAGGTGCAGCAGCGCCGCGAATTTCCCACGCGCTTCACGCAGCGCCTGCAGATCGTGCTGCAAAACAATATCATCGGGCCGGCTCTCAAGAGCCAAGGCCGGCGCCCGCGCGCGCCGCTGTTCATGAAGATGCTGCAGTGGCCGCTGCTGCGGCGCATTCCCGGGCGCGTGATGGCGTTGGGCGTGCGGCCCGAGCATATCCGCACGCCGGAGAAGCCGGCCTAGCGGCGCTCGCTCCTGCCAAACCTCACTTTGCCGGCGGCGCGACGGCCGCGACCTGGCCGCTGCGCTTGAGCGCTTCGGCGACAAATCCCGAGGCCTTCATCTCCTCGACGAAGCTGCGCAAATAGGCAGCGCCCGCCAGCCGGCCCTTGGGCGTGCCCATGGCCTGCTGGATTTCCTGGAAGTGGCCGGCCATCACCCGCATCTCCGGATGGTCCTTGGCATAAGCCTCCAGCGGCTGCCGCACGCCGGCCGCAACCTCCAGTCTGTCATTGATGAACATGTCGATCATGGCCTTGCCGCCGCCGACCGGCGCGCGGAGGATGGTCGCGTTCTTGATGGTGCGCGTGAGATACAAATCGTAAGCCGATTTGAGGCCGACAGCGATGCGGATGCCCGCGCGGTCGACGTCGCCGATTTCTTTAAGCGGGGAATCCTGGCGCACCATATAGGTGCCTTCGATGAGGACATAGGGCGCGGTGAATTCGATCACGGCGGCGCGCACCGGCTCGATCGCGACAAAGCCGATATCCCATTCGCCTTTAGTGGCCGCGTCGAACACCTTGCCGGCGGCGTCGTAGGTGATGAGTTCGACCGCAACGCCGAGCCGGCGGGCGAGTTCGCGCGCGAGATCGGGCGTGACGCCTTTGGGCGCGCCGGTGGCCTCGTCTTTCTGCGCCAGCACCGAATTGCCGAGGTTGATCGCCGCCCTCAGCTTGCCGGTGGGGGCGAGGTCTTTCATGACTTTATCCATTGCGGGGTCGCCTAGAACTGTGGATGCAAGGCCGCAGGTTAGCATGGCGGCCAGCGCAATGGCACGAAGGGTCACGGCGTTTCTCCCCGGATGTTTTGATTTGTTTGTCCCGCAGCCTAGGCCAAATCCGCCGGGCGCCCAAGAGGACGGCGCCTGCCGGCCGGCGAGCCAGCCGGCAATCGCCAAGACAACGGTCAGGCCGGCGAGCCAGACCATGCGCGCGCCGTAGCGGTCGTGCGGATTGGCCAGCACGCCGCACACGAAGGCGTTGCCCAGCAGCGCGAGCGTGACGACGGCGGCGAGTTCGCCGGTCGCGGCGGGGAGCCGCTTGCGCCAGGCGAGCCACATGACGCCCGGCAGCAGCGCCATGGCGATCAGCGCCAGCGGGTATTGCAGATCGTTGATTGGCGTGAACGACAGTTCGCCGTGCTGCTGGCGCGCCGCACGCATGGCGGGAACGAGCCGCGGGGTGAATTTTTCGATGATGGCATAGGTGTGCCAGATCGTCGTGACCACGCCTTCGCCGGTATGCACGGCGATCAACTGTTTGGCGATGGCGACGAGCGCGGTCTTGGCCTGCAGCGCGGGATAGTCGACGAGGCTCGCGACCGCGATCGTTTTCATTTCCTGGCCGAGGCCGGCGAAGCGGCCGAGCCGGTCGAACAGGTCGCTGCCCCAGAACCAGACGTCGGCGTCATCGGGAAGTTGGTCTTTGTAGGCGCACAATCGCAGCGCGTGATCCGGGCAATGCTGGTCGAGATATTTTTTGACGATGCCGTCCTGCAACATGCGGCCGAACGACAATGCGAAGCCGCCCGGCGTCCAGGCGAGGCGCTTGGCCACGACAAAGTCGGCGGCGAGCACGAGGACGGCGCCGAGCGCGAGCGCCAGCGCGCCGCGGCCGAGACTGGCGAGCGCCATGCGCTTGCGGTCGAAGAGCCAAAGCAAGGCGGCGACGATGACAAGCCCGAGCAGCACGGCGAGCGTTGCGTTGTGGGTGGCGGCGGAAACCGCGACCAGCAGGATCAAGCCGGCGCGTTCGCGGCGGCTCAGCGTTTCGGGGCGCAGCATCAACAGATAAAGCGCCAGCACCGCGAGGCCGCAAAAGATGTCGGTGAGCAGGATCGAAGTCAGCCAGGGCAGCGTCGTGAGCAGCGACAGCGGGGCGATGACGCCGAGCAAAAGCAATGGCCGGCGCCCGAGCCCGACGCCGCGCAAGGTGAGCGCGAGGATCCAGACCGTAGCCGCCGATTGCAGCAGCAGCACCGGCCAGAACGCCAGCGGCGCGCCGGCGACCAGCAACAGGCCGTAGACCACGGCGCGGCTCGGCACCAGATAGCCTTCGTACCAGCGCGCCAGATAGCCGCCGCTGTCGTATTGCAGCAGCGCAAAGCCGTTCCACAGCGCCGGCGCCATCAGCAGCAGCACGCAGGCAAGAATGACCAGCGCCCAGAGGGCGCGGCGGCGGTCGTGCATTGAGAATCCCCCGGCGCGCACTTGTTACCGGCTCGGCGGAGCGCGGGCAAATCGGCGGCAGCCGCGCGCCGGCGCGGGACTTGAGGTTTGTTTGTTTGCTAGTGTGCGCCCGCAGGCGCGGGGGGAGCGTTCGATGGGGAATTGGGCCAGCGGCTTAGCTTTAAGGGCGCTTGTGGCGCTCGTTTGTATCGTCGCCGTGGTCTGGGTCGCGCTTTGGCATTTCATCCCGGCGCCCCCGCACGAGCTCACCATCGCCGCGGGCATTAAAGGCGGAGCATTCGAGCACATCGCGAATCGCTACAAAGCGCGGCTCGCCCGACATCATGTCACGCTGAAATTCCACTTTGCCTCTGCGGGCGGCTCTGCCAAGCTGATAGCGGATCCGAAATCCGACGTCGTGGGAGCGTTCCTGTTCGCCGGCTTGCTCAGCCGCGACAACGCGCCCGACATCGTGTCGCTCGGCCGCATTGGAGCCGCGCCGATCTGGATTTTCTACCGCGGGCCGGAAACGCTCGACCGCCTCTCGCAGCTCAAGGGCAAGCGCGCCTACGTCACCGTTGCCACCGGCGATTTCGTCGACCGCATCCTCGCCGCCAACGGCGTCAAGCCGGGCGATATGACGATCTCGCCGGAACGCGGCGCCCCGGCGGCTGAGAAGCTGCTGCAGAGCGGCGAGGTCGATGTCGCCATCCTGCCGCCGATCGATCTCAATGCGCCGAGCATCCAGGCCATGCTGCGCGATCCGAATATCCACCTCATGAACGTCACCCAGGCCGAGGCGATTACGCGGCTGTTTCCTTCGCTCAACAGACTGGTGCTGCCCCAGGGGGTGATCGATCTCGAAAAGAACATTCCGCCGCACGACATCAATCTTATCGGCTCGACCACCGCCTTCGTGGTGCGCAAGGACCTGCACCCGGAGCTCATCTACCTGTTGGCGCAGGTGGTGAAGGAGGAGCACAGCGGCGGCGGCGTGTTCCAGCGGCCAGGCGAGTTTCCCTCGCTCACCGATCCCGAGCTGCCGATGGCCGAGGAGGCCGTCGACTACTACAGGAACGGCCCATCGTTCCTGCAGCGCTATCTGCCGTTCTGGATGATCAATTATGCCAAGCGCGTCGCCGCGATTTTGATCGCGGCGGTGGCAATCGTCATTCCGCTGTTCACCTTCACGCCGAAGCTTTACGCGTGGCTCTTGAACTTGCGGCTGATGCGATTGTATCGCCGCCTGCGGGCGGTGAACGCGCGGCTGAAAGGCGAATTGACCGCCGAGCAGTTGGCGGCCCTGCACAACGATCTCGATCACATTGACCGCGCCGCCAATATCCTGCCGATGCGGCACTCGGACGTGTTTTTTGCGCTGTTGATGCACATCGATATGACGCGCATGCGGCTGGCCGCGCGCGCGGCGGCATTGCAACGGCTCAATTCGGCGGCGTAATCTGCCGGCATGTTCGTCACTTTCTTCCACGACCTCAAATCCGCCGGCGTGCCGGTGACGCTGCGCGAATATCTGACGCTGATGCAGGCGATGCAGGCCGACTTGGCCGGCCGCCGGGTGGAGGATTTCTATTATCTGTCGCGCGCCACGCTGGTGAAGGACGAGCGCAACCTCGACAAGTTCGACCGCGTGTTCGGCCATGTGTTCAAGGGGCTGGAGCTGTTGAGCGACGCGGCGGAGGCGGAGATTCCGGCCGAGTGGCTGAAGAAACTCGCCGAAAAATATCTCACCGAGGAAGAAAAAAAGCAGATCGAGGCCATGGGCGGGCTCGAGAAACTGCTGGAGACGCTGAAGAAACGGCTGGCCGAGCAGAAGGGCCGCCACCAGGGCGGTTCGAAATGGATCGGGACCGGCGGCACATCTCCTTTTGGTAATGCCGGCTACAACCCGGAGGGCGTCCGTATCGGCGGCGAGAGCACGCACCGCCGCGCCGTCAAGGTGTGGGACAAACGCGAGTTCAAGGACCTCGACGACGAGGTCGAACTCGGCACCCGCAACATCAAGATCGCGCTGCGGCGCCTGCGCAAATTCGCCCGCACCGGCGCGCCCGAGGAGCTCGATCTCGACGGCACCATCAAGGGCACCGCACACAAGGGCTATCTCGACATCCAGATGCGGCCCGAGCGGCACAACGCGGTGAAGGTGCTGCTGTTCTTCGACATCGGCGGCTCGATGGACTGGCACATCAAGGCGACCGAGGAATTGTTTTCCGCCGCGCGCTCCGAGTTCAAGCACATGGAGCATTTGTACTTCCACAATTGCCTGTACGAGAAAGTGTGGAAGGAGAACCGCCGGCGCTTCCAGCAGACCACGCCGACCTGGGACGTGCTGCACACCTATCCGCACGACTACAAAGTGGTGTTCGTAGGAGATGCCTCGATGTCGCCTTACGAGGTGACGGCGGTCGGCGGCTCGGTCGAGCATTACAACGACGAGCCGGGCGCTTTGTGGCTCGAGCGCGTGACGCGCACCTATCCGGCGGCGGTGTGGCTCAACCCGGTGCCGGAAAAGGAATGGGATTTCACCTATTCGATCCAGATGGTGCGCCAGTTGATGGGCGGGCGGATGTATCCGCTCACGTTGGAGGGGCTGGATCGGGCGATGCGGGAGTTGGTGCGCTGATTTCGTACGCGCCGGCTAAACAAGCCGCCTACTGCTCCTCCAGCGTATCCGCGATCGGCACTTCGTCGACCTTGTGGCCGTGCTGGTCGACGATTCTGACGAACCAGCCGTCCCACTTCCAGCCCGCCATCTTCTCGTGCCGCAGGTCGCGCGCGAGGTCGACGGCATCCTCGCGCGCGGCGGCATTGCCGGGCAGGTCGATGCCCTTGTGATTGTCCAGGACGTTTTTGCCGTCGGTGAGATGGAAGAAATAACGCGGCATGGCGGGCTCTCGCTTGCTGGCTTGCGTCTCGTATTACCACTCCGCTCGCAAGCCGTCACGGCTCGCAACCGTGGCAGCGGACCTGTGCGGAGCCTTACGTATTTTTGCGTAACACTTCCGGGCATTACCGTTGCGCTGGATCAAGGCTGCCGACGTGGAATCGGCCCACACAGCAGGCATGGATCAATTCAAGAAGCCGCTATTGCCGCCCGTGCCGCAGGCCAATACCGACCGCAAGCTGGCGGCGGTAACCGGGCAGCGCAAACTCGCGACCGTTGCGGCAGCAATTCCCGCAGCCTGGCCGAGCGGGGTTTCGGCCTTGGCGCAGGCGGTCGATGCCTGCCAGCGGCGCGACCCGCGCGAAGCGGAGTGGCTCGCGCGCACGTCCAATTCAATCGTGCTGCCGCCACTTTTCTGACACGCCGGTTATTGCGCCTTTTTGGCGATGAACAGGCCTTCGCACAGGCGGAAGGTGAGATCGGGCCCGGCGCCTTTCGGCTCCATGACCGTCGTCACCTCGGGCGTCGCCAGCGCCAGCATGGCGCGCAGGAAGTTCTGCATATTGGCGTCGTGGCGGGCGGCCCAGCTTTTGAATTCCATCTGTTTGTAAAGCTGCTCCTCGTGGCCGATGGCCAAGTCCGGCGGCCTTAAGCGCTGCGCGCCATTCCTCCATGGTCCAGGCGCGCAGATGGCTCGGATCGCGGAAGCGCTCAAAGGCGTTGACGTAATCGCCGACCGCGCCCGCCGGCACTACATTGTCCACCACCGCGAACAGGCCGCCCGGCTTGAGCACGCGGTGCACCTCGGCGAGAAAATCGGGAATCGAATCGAAGTGATGCGGCGCGATGCGGGTGGTGACCAGGTCGAAGCTGGCATCCTCGAACGGCAGCGCCTCGGCCTTGGCGTAAGCCGTGCGCACGTTGGCAAGGCCGCGCTTTTGCGCTTCGCCCTTCACCATGTCGAGCATTTCCTGGGTGATGTCGGTCGCCCACATGCGTTCCACATGCGGCGCGAAAGTATAGGCGACATGGCCGCCGCCGGTGGCGACGTCGAGCGCGCGCCAGGTCTTCTTGGGAGAGGTGAGGGCGACCAGCCGCTCCAGGCTCTTGCCGAGCGCGTGGGGCGTCGAGGTGAGGTAGCTGGCGGCGGTCTTGCCGAATTGTTCCTGGACCAGGGTCTTGTTCATGGCGCTTTCCGGATGGTTTTAATGGCCCGACTATAGCTCAAGCACGAAAAAAAGCCCTGCATCTTTCGATGCAGGGCAGGGTTGCACTGAAGTCCCAAGGGAGGGTTTTCAGTGCACGATCATCCAGGGGAAAACATAGGCCTGCAGCATGACCAAGATGCCGACCAGACAGGCGAGCGCGATCGAGTGCTTGAACACGAAGCGCAGGATCGAGCCTTCGTGGCCGAACCAGTTGGTGGCGGTCGAGGCGACCACGATCGACTGCGCGTCGATCATCTTGCCCATGACGCCGCCGGAGGAGTTGGCGGCGCCCATCAGGATCGGCGACAGGCCGAGTTGCGTCGCGGTGATCTTCTGCAGGTTGCCGAACAGGATGTTCGAGGCCGTGTCGGATCCGGTCAGCGCCACACCCAACCAGCCGAGCAGCGTGCCGAAGAACGGGTAGAGCACGCCGGTCGCAGCGAAGGCTAAGCCCAGCGTGGCGTCGATCCCGGACAGCCGGGTGAGGGTGCCGATCGCCAGCATGGCCGAGATGGTGATGAGCGAATAGGCGCAGATCTTGATGGTCTTGCCGTATTCCACCACCAGCCTGACGGGCGAGAAGCCCATCAGGAAGCCCGAGAGGATCGCCGCGATCAGCATTCCCGAGCCGGTGTAGGAGAGCCAGGTGAACGCAAACACCGCGCCTTCCTTGGTCGGCGTGGCGACGATCGGCGCCACTTTGTTGATCATGTTGTGCAGGCCGGGGACCGCGTAGTTCAAGGTGGCGTAGGCGTTCAAGCCCGCCTTGACCGCGTTGGTGCCCCACGCGAGCAGGATCACGCAGACGATGATCCAAGGCATCAGCGAGAACCACACCTGCGCGGTCGTCGGCTTGGCCGCGGCCTTGGCCGACGCCTTCGGCATGGTCTCGGCGGAGTCGTCTTTGCTGCGCAGCGCCGGCGAGGTCCAGATCACCTTCGGCCTCCAGACCTTGAGGAACAGGATCAGGCAGGCCATCGAGATCAGCGAGGCGCCGATATCGACGATCCAGGGATTGATGAAGTTCGAGATCAGGAATTGCGGCACCGCGAAGGAAACGCCGGTCACCAGGATCGCCGGCCAGATTTCCTTCATGCCCTTGAAGCCGGCGAAGGCCCAGATCAGCCAGAACGGAACGATCAACGAGAAGAACGGCAATTGCCGCCCGACCATCGCGCCAAGCAGAAACGGATCGAGGCCGGTGACGCTTGCCAGGCCGGCGATCGGCGTGCCGAGCGCGCCATAGGCGACCGGCGCGGTATTGGCGATCAGCGACAGGCCGGCGGCCGCCAGCGGGGAGAAGCCGAGCCCCATCAGGATGGCGGCGGTGACCGCGACCGGGGTGCCGAAGCCGGAGGCGCCTTCGAAGAACGCGCCGAAGCAGAATGCGATCAGCAGCAGCTGCAGCCGGCGGTCTTCGGTGACGCCGCCGATGGTGGTCTGCAAGATTTGGAACACGCCCTTCTCGACCGTCAGGCGGTAGAGAAAGATGACGTTGAGCACGATCCAGCCGATCGGGAAAAAGCCGGTGACGGCGCCAAGTACGGTGGCACGCAACGACATGTCCGCCGGCATGGTGAAGATGAAGATGGCGACCAGGTTGGCGACGATCAGCGCAACGACCGCCGCGATGTGCGCCTTCACTTTATTGGATGCGATAAGCGCCAGCAGCGTGACCACCGGCAGCGCCGCGGCGCAGGTCGACAGGCCCGCGTTGCCGAGCGGGTTATAGATTTGATTCCACATGATTGCTTAGCCCCCGAACGCGCGAAACCCAGCGCTTCGCACGCTTGTTTGCGTGACAAGGGGTAAAAGGGAAGGCGAATAATTAAATGCGCTAAATCAATAAAAACCCGATAAATCGGCGCGGGAGTCCGGTAGCGGGTTAGGGCGCGGCGGAGGATTGGGCGAGATCATTTGCCCGGGCGGTTCGCGCCGTCGTCATAGCCGTGGCGGTTCGAATAGAACACCAGCGCCATCAGCCCGCCGCCGACCAGCAGCGAGAACAGCACGCCGCCGGCAATGGCGACGTAGCCGTAGAAGGGCAGGGGATCGCCGCCAAGCCGCTCCCAGGCGGTGCCGGCGAACCAGACCGACGCCGCGAGCAAGGCGAACAAGGCGATGAAGATCAAAGCACGCATGGAGCGGATATAGGCTGCGCCCCGCGGCTTGTCATTACGCCGGGCGAGACGAAAATGGCGCCCGGCCGGCTGGCCGGGCGCCTGATTAAGCCGGAGCAGGCTCGCGCTATTTGTCCGACTTGCTGCCGCTCATCGGGTTCATGCCCTTGAGCTTGTCGGTCACGCTCGAGCCCGTGGTCTGCGCGTTGGACGCCTGGTAATAGGCGAAGGCCGGAGCGTTCTTCAGCTCATCCTTGGAATAGCTCACGGTGATCTTCTCGATCGAGGCGGAGTCCGATTTGCGGGTGATATGGAGCGCCTCGAAGGGCAGCGCGACGTCCTTCTCGCCGACGCCCAGGAAGCCGCCGACGCCCACGACCGCGGCCTTGATCTGGCCGTTGCCGGCGAAGATCACGTCGTCGATTTCGCCGATCGACTTGTTATCCGGTCCGTAGACTTTGGCGCCGATCAGCTTGGAGCCGCGCCACTCGTCCTGGTTCTGGCTCTGCAGGAAGCCGGCCTGTTTCGCGCCGGTGGACGGGCGCACATTGTCCATTGCGCCCGCGCTGGAATTCGGCGGGCTCATCGGCGTGCCTTGCTGCGCGAAGGCGGGCGTCGCCAACGCCGCGGCCAGAGCGGCAGCGGTCAAGGTTTGTTTGATCATGGAAGTGCCTCCTTTTTCGTTATCGGGAAAACGCGGAACTTGCGGCGCGCAACCTTGCGCGCCGCTCAAGACAAGAACGCGGGCCTTGCGTCCGGCGTTCCGAACATGGAGGAATGTTTAGGTGCGGCGTGGCGCCGCGAGCGGCTAACGGAAAAGGACGAGCGTGCCCAAACTCAGGTTCCCGGCCATGAAACCGCCACGCGCGTCGTTGTCGCGCAGGCGGCCGCCATGAGCATCGAGCGCGCAGACGCGGGCGAGGGCGCCATCGCCTATAGCTACCGGCCTTCCCTTCTGGGCGCGGCCCATGAATTCAAGCTCGCTGGCGACGGCCTCAATTGGGCCGCCGGGCGCAAAGCGGGCCACATTCCGTTCCGCAATTTCCGCCGCCTGCGCATGTCGTACCGGCCGGCGAGCATGCAGTCGCACCGCTTCATGACCGAGCTGTGGGCGGAAGGCGCGCCCAAGCTCGAGATCATGTCGAGTTCGTGGAAAAGCATGGTCGAGCTGCAGCGGCAGGACAGGCCCTATTCGGCCTTTGTCGGCGAACTGCACCGGCGCATCGCACTCGCCGACGTGCCGGCGCGCTTCGAGCAGGGCAGCAACCCGCTGCTTTATTGGCCGGGCGTCGCCGCCTTCGTCGGGGTGGCGCTTGGGCTGGCATTGCTGGTCGTGCGCGCCTTGCAGGCCGACACCAAAGGCGGCGCGACTTTCGTCCTCGTTTTTCTCGTGTTGTTTCTTTGGCAGGGCGGCAATTTCTTTCGCCGCAACAGGCCGGGCCGCTATCGTCCCGACGCGCCGCCAGCCGAGTTGATGCCGAAGGGGTAATGGGGCCGAGCGGCCCCTGCGGCCTGGTATTATAAAGCCTTGGATGGGGGGTCAAAAACATTGATTAGCCGGCAATTATGCAAGTCGCAAAGAATTGCGGGATAGGTGCTTATCCGGGAACCCGGACCACACATATAATGTTATGCGGGGCAGCGAGCCGTTTGCCCGCAACAGACCTTGAATGGGAGATTACCCTTGCAGCGCTCGTTCGGCCGGTTATCGCTCATCCCGCCCGCCGCTTTGTTTGGCGGCTGGCTTGTCGCTTTGGTAGCGGTATTTTCGCTCCCGCCCGCATGGGCGGCCATGGGGCCCTTTGCCGGCTTCACCGGCAGCTGGTCCGGCACCGGCACCGTGCACACCGCCGGCAACCCACCCGAACGCATCCGTTGCAAGGCAAACTACCGCCCGCGCGGCAGCAGCGGGCGCGATGTCGATCTGCAACTGCGCTGCGCCAGCGACAGTTATAATTTCGATCTCGCCGGGCAGTTCTCGGCCGACGACAAAAACCAGATCAGCGGAAATTGGACCGAACGCACCCGCAGTACCGGCGGCACGGTGAACGGCACTGCAAGCGGCGAGCGGCTGGACATTCATGTCGAGAGCGCGGGCTTTGCCGCCGACCTGGTATTGATTACCCGCGACCGGCGGCAAAGCATCACGATCGACTCGCACGGGGCCGGTCAGATCGTGAAGGCGTCTATTTCGCTTAGCCGGAGCTGAGCGGCCCGGGCGCGGCGCGCACGGGCACCCTCCACTGGATCGGTATTATGGAGACCCGCGCCCGCTACATCCTTATCGGCTCCTTTGCGCTGGCCGTTCTCGTGGCCGGCTTCGGCTTTGTCTATTGGATCAAGACCCTCGGCGGCTTCGGGCAAAAGGCGATCTACGAAGTCCGCTTCGAGCAGTCGGTGTCGGGCCTCACTCCCGGGGCGAACGTCCTGTTCAACGGCATCCGCGTCGGCACCGTGACGCGCATCGACCTCGATCCCAACGATCCCAAGCGCGTGACCGCCGCGATCTCGGTCGATCCGCTGACGCCGATCCGCGCCGACACGCAGGTCGACATCACGTCGCAAGGATTCACCGGCGCCCCGGCGATCGGGCTCAGAGGCGGCTCGCTACAGGCGCCGCGGTTGACCTCGGAAAACGGGCATCCGGGGGTTTTGGTCGCGGGGGCCGATGCCGGCCGCAGCCTGACCGAGTCGGCCCAGCAGACGCTGCATCATATCGACACCATCCTGGACCAGAACGCCGAGCCGCTGCACACGGCGATTACCGGCATCGCGGCCTTCGCCGACATGCTCGGGCGCAATTCCAAGCGCGTCGAAGGCCTGATCGGCGGGCTGGAGAATCTGGCCGGCACCGGCACGCCCAAGCAAGGCCCGGCGATCTACGACCTGGCGGCGGCGACCGAGTTTCCGCCGATCGAGAAGACCATCAAGGTGCACCTCGTGGTGGCCGACCCCAACGCCATTATTCTCTTCGACACGCAGAAGATCCTGATCCGCAGCGGCGCGGGCACTTATTCGAACGTCGACAATGCGCAGTGGGCCGACAATTTGCCGAAATTGATGCAGGCGAGACTGGTGCAGAGTTTCGAGAACGCGCATCAGCTCGGCGCGGTGAGCCGGCCGATCGAGCAGCTTGCGGCGGAATATCGGCTGGAGCTGACGATCCGCAGTTTCCAGATCGCACCGGAGCCGTCGGCCAACGCGGTGGTAGACATCACGGCAAGGCTCATCAGCGACAAGGGCGCGGTCGTCGGCGCGCGCGCGTTCAGCGCCAGCGTCCCCGCCAAGAGTATCCAGGCAGCCGACGCGGTTGCGGCGCTCAACGAGGCCTTCGCCAAGGTCGCGGGCGAGATCGTGGTCTGGACGGTCGGCGCGCTCTAGCCGCCTCAGCTCTTGTCGCCGCGCACCACCAGCACCGAGCATTTGGCGTAGCGCACCACGTGGCCAGCGTTGGACCCGAGGAAATAAGTGCGCATGGCTGGCCGGTGCGAGCTCATCACGATCAGGTCCGCGTTGAGCGTTTTGGCCTCTTCCAGCACCTCGTGATAGATGCCGCCTTGCCGCACCGTGCCGGAAATATGCATCGGGTCGAGCCCGCTTTCGCGCGCGATGATGCCCATGGCCTCTTCCGCCGACTTGCGCTGCTGCACGTCGAAATCCGGCGGCACGTATTCCGCCAGCATCACCGGCGTCATCGGCAGCACGTTGACCAGGCGAACCGAACCGCCGGACGAACGCGCGAGCGTCACCGCGGCCTCGATGGCGGGCTTGGCCAGATCGGTATCGGCGAGGTCGATCGGGACCAGGATTTGTTTGTACATGACAGCGCCCCTCTTTTCCGCTGCAGGGGGGCGATCATGGCATGTTTTCGAAGATTTTGCTTGCGCATGATCTTGTCCGAAAACCGGTACCCACTTTTTGGGATCATGCGTAGTTTAGTGCGGCGAATTGGCCTAACTAGCCGTCGCTTCCAGCGACTTCGGGCTCACGAAGCGCTCCAGCCGGCCGGACTGCGGATGCAGCTTGCCCCAGTTGTCGAAGGCGAAGTCGATGATGACCAGGCCGGAGGTCGGCAGCTTCTCGCGCAGCAATTCGCGCGCATCGATATCGCCGGCGGCGACCAGCATCAGCGCGAGATCGTGCAGGCCGGGGTTATGGCCGACGACCAGCAACGTATGGGCGGAGGCCGGCGTGTCCTTGATGACCGCCAGGATGCAGTGCGGCGTGGCGTCATAAATCCGTTCCGCAGACATCGCCGCCGGCGCCGGGCGGAACGCGGTAGCGGCGTACTTCCAGGTTTCCTGCGTGCGCGCGGCGGGCGACAGGATGACCCGGTCGGGCACCAGCGCATGGGCCGCCATATAGGCGCCGATCCTGGCGGCATCCTTGCGCCCACGGTCGATCAGGACGCGCGAAATGTCCTTGGTTCCGGGCTCAGACCGTTCGGCCTTGGAATGGCGTAGCAGCAAAAGACGGCGCATTGGTGTATCGGAATAAGGGTGCGGGGGCGACGCGCGAGCGTCGATTTCGAAATCTGCGGCAGTCTAGCATGTGCGCCGCTTCGGCCAGAGCCGTTGCGGCCATGGCAAGGCGATGTGAATAAGTGGACCGGATTGGATCAATGAACGAAGGCGGCAATAGGACGGCGGGCTGGTACGAGGCGACGCGGGTTCCGAGCCCGGAGCGTCCGCGTCTGAATTTCGATCTCGACGTCGACGTCTGCGTGATCGGTGCCGGGCTTGCCGGGTTGACGGTGGCGCGCGAGGTGGCCAAGCGCGGCTGGTCGGTGGCGGTGCTGGAGGCCGGCCGCGTCGCGGGCGCGGCTTCCGGGCGCAATACCGGCTTCGTGCTGCCCGGCTTCCACGAGGACATCGAGAGCATGATCGAGCGCATCGGGCTCGACCACACCAAGCAGCTCTGGGCGCTGTCGGAACAAGGCCTCGAATATGTGCGGCGCACGATCGAGGAGACCGGCATGCCGGGCGTCGATCCGTTGCCCGGCTGGCTGCGCGTCTCCAAGACCGACAATGGCGGCGAAATCGCCACCGAAGTCGAGCGGCTGCGCTGGATCGGCGCCAACGTCGAAGCCTGGCCGACGGAGCGCGTGCGCGAGGTGCTGCCGAACAAGCGCTATTTCGACGCGCTGCATTTTCCCGGCGCGATGCACATCCATCCGCTCAATTACGCGCTCGGGCTTGCCGCCGATGCCGAAAAATGCGGCGTGCGTATTTTCGAGGACACGCCGGCAACCGCCGTCGATCCGGCCGGTGTGCGCAAGCGCATCGACACGCCCGAGGCGCGCATGCGCGCCCCGCACGTGGTGTTCGCCTGCAACGTGCAGCTCGGCGAGCTGATGCCGCGGCTCGGCGCGACGCTGTTGCCGATCACGACCTTCGTGCTGGTGACCGAGCCGATCCCGCGGCTCAGCGAGATCGTGCGCTACCGCGGCGCGGTCAGCGACAGCAACCGCGCCGACAATCATTACCGCGTCGTCGGCGGCGCAAATTCTGGCGGAGAAAGATTGCAGTGGTCCGGACGCATGCGGGCCTGGCAAGCCGATCCGCGCTGGGTGCGGCGTGGGCTCGTCGCCGACATCGCGCGTAATTTTCCCGATCTCGGCAAAGTCGAGATCGCGCATATCTGGAGCGGCACGCTCGGGCGCGCGATCCATCGCATGCCGCAGATCGGCGAGATCGAGAGCGGTCTATGGGTGGCGAGCGGTTTCGGCGGGCATGGCCTCAACACCACGGCGATGGGCGGCGAACTCATCGCGCGCGGCATCGTGGAGAGCGATGCGACCTGGCGGCTGTTTGCGCCTTACGAGCTGGTGTGGGCCGGCGGCGTGCTCGGCCGGGTGCTGGCGCAGGGCATCTATTGGGGCAGGGGGCCGGTCGAGCGGATCGAGCAGGGCGTCTCGCGCTATCGCGAGCAATGGCGCAGCCGCCAAGCGGCGCGGCGGGCCTTCGGTCAAGAGCATGAACCGCCAGCGGGCATGCCGCCGCCCGATCTGACGCCGCCGCCCGAAGAGCCGCCCGCACCGCCGCCGGCCTGACGCGGGGGCGGCCGCCTGTTCGTCCGTACGCAAGCGATATGCTAGGACTCGGCTGTCATGAAGAAGCGCGCGTCCTGTTCAATCATCCTTTTCTTGGGCATCGCCGCGCTCGGGCTTGCCGGCTGCGCCGGTAGCGGGGGCGCCAACATGTTCGGCGCCGGCTCGGTAAAGCCGAAAATGGTTTTAGTGACGGATTTCGTCGCCGCCCCCGACGTCGAGGCGATCGACCGCGGCTATAGCGTGCGCATGGATCGCAACGGCGGCAACTTCCCGATCCTGGAACGCAAGAAGCGCACGCTCGCCCGCGTGAATGACGAGATCGTCGCCAGCATCGTCGTCACATTGCGCGAAGCCGGGCTCGAGGCGGAGCCCGGCAGCGAGGAGGCGCTCACGCTTACCGACGAAGCGGCGGTGGTGAGCGGGCGGTTGAGCGCCGGCGCGCAAAGTCCGGCCGCCAAGCCCAAGCCGGCCGGCTTCGGTCCCGGCCTCGGCGCCGTGCAAGCGGACATGACTGTGTCGTATTTCGCCGGCGGCGGTAAAAGGCAGCTGACCACGTTCGACACGGACGCCAAGGCCACCGGCAAGCCGCCGGCCGGCAAGCAGGCGGCGGCGCGCAACGCGGCGATCGCCGCGGTTCTGGTTGCCGAAAAAGACGTGGTCAAGCTCTCGCCCGACGTGGAAGCGCAGGCGCGCCGGCTCGGCCGCGCGGTGGGCGAGAAGGTCGTGGCCTATGCCAAGGAGCAGGGCTGGATCGCCGCGCCGGAAGCCGGCGGGGCAAAACCGGATGAGCAGGTGAAGTTGCCGGAGCCCAAACCGGAGCCGAAACGGGTCGCTGCGAAAAAGCCGGCCGCGCCGACTGCTCCGAAGGCGTCGTCGAAAAGACCGGCCGCGCCGGAAGACGAGGAGCCGCCGGACACAGGGCCTCCCCCCGGCCGCCAGTAAAGCCTTAGCGCCCCGCGCGCCGTTTTCATTTTATGGCGGCGCGGGAAAGGGTGCTAAAAGTTCAATTTTGATTCGCTCAATGCCTATCCGCTTTTGTCTCGGGTCGCGGAATTCACGATCGGAGACGCGAATGAAAGCGAAATTCCGCAGCAGGCTGGCGAACGACCGGAGCAACCTCGGCGAGATCGCCCCGCTGGGCACGCCGTTCGTTCTGATCGTCGATCCGGCCAGTCACTGCAATTTCAAATGCCGCTTCTGCCCAACCGGCGATCTCGAGCTCATTCAATCGACCGGCCGTTATCAGGGCGCCATGGCTTTCGATACATTCAAGAAAATCATCGACGACCTGCAGGAATTCAGCGAGCCCGTTCGCGTGTTGCGCCTTTACAAGGAAGGCGAACCCTTGATGAACAAACGCTTTGCGGAAATGGTCGGCTATGCCCGGCAAAGCGACAAGATCAAGCGGATCGATACCACGACGAACGGGGTGTTGCTGACGCCGAAGACGAGCGAAAAAGTGATCGCGGCGGGCATCGACCAGATCAACATTTCGGTCAACGGGATCCGCAACGAGCAGTTCGTCGAATTGGTCAAGACCAAAGTCAATTTTGAGAGATACGTCGACAATATCAAATATCTCTACGGCATCAGGGGCGATTGCGAAATTTACGTCAAGGCGATCAAGGAAAATCTTCCGAGGACGATCAAAAGCGGTTTCTCGATATTTTCGGCGATATCGCCGATCGCGTGTTTTTCGAGCATCTTTTTCCGAATTGGCCGGGATTCGACGACGACATTATTCCGAAGGATTGCGCGGTCGGCCTATACGGCGACGAAGTGATCGAGCGATCGGTTTGCCCCTATATCTTCTACAGCACGACCATCAACTCCGACGGCTCGGTCAGCCTGTGCGTGCAGGACTGGGCGCGCAAGCTGGTCGTCGGTTCGGTGGCCGAGCAGTCGGTGAAGGACATCTGGCTTGGGCAACGGATCAACGCGCACCGCCTGTCCCACCTCAACGGATGCCGCAAGAACAACGCAACCTGCGGACAATGCCAGTGCATGTCGCTTGGCGTCTTTGACAACATCGACAGCAAGGCGGAGGAAATAAAACAGCGCCTGCTCGCCGCGGCATATCATCACGATTAGGTAAGATGGAAATTCTGATCGTCGGCGGGACGGGAAACATCAGCTGGCGGCTGTCGCAGGCCGCCGCCGAGACGGGCTGGCGGGTCACCTTGCTCAACCGAGGCGCGCCGGACCGCTTCCGGCGCCCGGCGCCGGCGGGGTGCCGGGCGATCGTTTGCGATATCAACAATCAGGCGGTGACCGAAGACGCGCTTGGCGCCAGGCGCTTCGACGCGGTCGTCGATTTCGTCTGCTATAATGAAAATCACGCGCGGCGGGCGGTTTCCTATTTCCGCGCGCGAACGTCTCACTACGTCTTTATCAGCAGTACGGCCCTCTACGATCGCGCGATCGCGAAAACGCCGTTGGCCGAGGACGCGCCGATCGTCAAAAGCGGCTGGGACTATGCGCTGGCCAAAGCCGGGGCGGAGCGCGCTTTCGCCGATGCCGCGCGCGACGGCTTTCCCGTCACGATCCTGCGGCCGGGCCATACCTACGATACGATCATTCCGGAAGCCGTCGGCGACGGGAACTGGACCAATCCCTGGCGCCTGCTCAACGGTAAACCGGTCGTGCTGCACGGCGACGGCACGACGTTATGGACGGTCACGCATTCATCCGATTTCGCGCAAGCCGTCATGCAATTTCTGAAGTGCGGCCACGCCCCCGGCGAAACATTCCACATCACGTCGGATGAAACCTATACGTGGCGGGAGATAACGGCGGCGGTTTGCCGGGAGATCGGCGTGAATGCCGCAAAAATTTGCTATCGCACGACCGAAGAGATTGACCGCGTGGCGCCGCGCTACGGCAACGGCATCAAATGGCATAAAATGTGGTGCGATATCTACGACAACACCAAATTCAAGGCGGCGTGCCCGTCCTGGCGCGCCGCGGTTTCGTTGCAGGCGGGGATAAAAGAAACCATCGGCTATTTTCGCCGCCACGCGCCGCTGATGGCGCCCAACGAGCAGCTTAACGCCATATTGGATGCGATTTGCGCGCTGCGCTCAAAAACCGAGAGCGCCGCGTGATGTGGATGGGCGGTCGAACGGCAAGGAATTGACGGAGGGTCAGCGCCCCTCGCGCCTTGCCATGAAAGCGAGTCGCTCAAATAAATGCACGTCCTGCTCGTTCTTGAGCAAGCGCGCCGTGCAGCGGCGGAATCAGCTTCTTGGGGTCGCGCTCGCGCAAAATCTCGGGCCCGATGTCATCGACCATTAGCAGTTTCAGCCAGTCCAGAAGCTCGGACGTGGACGGCTTCTTCTTCATGCCGGGCACGTCGCGGACTTCGTAGAATAGTTTCAGGGCTTCGCTGACCAGCCGCTGCTTAATGCCGGGAAAATGCACCTCGATGATCGCGGTCATGGTGTCGGGATCGGGAAAGCGGATGTAGTGGAAGAAGCAGCGGCGCAGGAAGGCGTCGGGCAATTCCTTTTCGTTGTTCGAGGTGATGACCACCACCGGCCGGCGGCGCGCCTTCACCGTCTCGCCGGTCTCGTAGACGAAGAACTCCATGCGATCGAGTTCCTGCAACAGGTCGTTGGGAAACTCGATATCGGCCTTGTCGATCTCGTCGATCAGCAGCACCGGGCGCTCGTCGGCGACGAAGGCGTCCCACAATTTGCCGCGCTTGATGTAGTTGCGGATGTCCTGCACGCGGGCGTCGCCGAGCTGGCTGTCGCGCAGGCGCGAGACCGCGTCGTATTCGTACAGGCCCTGCAGCGCCTTGGTGGTGGACTTGATGTGCCACTCGATCAGCGGCGCGCCGATCGACTTGGCGATCTCGAGCGCCAGCACGGTCTTGCCGGTGCCGGGCTCGCCTTTGACCAGCAAAGGCCGCTCCAAAGTGATGGCGGCGTTGACGGCGACCTTCAGATCGTCGGTCGCGACGTAGGCCTTGGTGCCTTCAAAACGCATGCAATTCCTCGCTTTTTCAACGTGACACTAGGCAGGGCGCGCCCGCCGGGCAAGGCGATTTGGCCCGTTTTGTCATTCCGGCCGAGCCGCGTAAGCGGCGAGAGCGGGAAATCCATATTCCGCAGCGCTCGGGTTAGGGATTTGGGGGTTGCGGGCGAATGCCCGCGCCCCGGAATGACGAGTTGTTCGCTCTCACAAGCGTGATGACTGGGTGATGGCAAGTTGAATGGCTATTATGCGTAAAGCGTATATGTCATGGCTCGGAAACGAATTCGGGAGGATCGGATGCGCCGCCTGCTGCTTGGCTTGGTCTTTATGTTTGCGGCCGCGGGGCTTGCCGACGCGCAAATGGCGCCGCTGCCCAAGGCCGGGCCCGGGCAGGCGGTGGCGACCTTCGCCGGCGGCTGCTTCTGGTGCACGGAGAGCGATTTCGACCACGTGAAGGGCGTGATCTCGACCACCTCGGGCTATACCGGCGGCCACGTCGCCAACCCGACTTACGAGCAGGTCTCGGCCGGCGGCACCGGGCACGCCGAGTCGGTGCAGGTGATCTACGATCCGAGCAAGGTCTCCTACCAGCAACTGCTCACTTATTACTGGCACCACATCGATCCGACCGTGAAGGACCAGCAGTTCTGCGACCACGGCCACCAGTACCGCACCGCGATCTTCGTGCACAACGAAGAGGAGCGTAAACTGGCGGAGGCCTCCAAGAAAAAGGTCGAGGAGGAGCTCAAGAAGCCGATCTACACCGAGATCGACAACGCCGGCCCGTTCTATCCGGCCGAGGAATATCACCAGGATTTCTATCTGAAGAACCCGACGAAATATAAATTCTACCGCTGGAACTGCGGCCGCGATCAGCGGCTGGAGGCGCTTTGGGGCAAGGCAGGGAAGGAAAGCTGATATGATCGACCGACGAGCCCTGTTGACGGCCGGCGTCGCGCTTGGCGCGCTCATGGCCGCGAGCAAATTTGGTGAGGCAGAAACAATGACAACGACCGACACGATCGACTGGAAAACCTTGAACGACTCCGAGTGGCGCAAGCGCCTGAGCCCGCAAGCCTACGACGTGCTGCGCAAGCACGGCACCGAGCGCGCCGGCACCTCGCCGCTCAATCACGAGAAGCGCAAGGGCACCTTCGCCTGCGCCGGCTGCGACCTGCCGCTGTTCTCGTCCGACACCAAGTTCGAGAGCGGCACCGGCTGGCCGAGCTTCTATCAGCCGCTGCCGAACGCGATCGGCACCACGACCGACCGCAGCTTCTTCATGGCGAGAACCGAGGTGCACTGCAGCCGCTGCCTCGGCCATCTCGGCCACGTGTTCGACGACGGCCCCAAGCCGACCGGCCTGCGCTACTGCATGAACGGCGTGGCGCTGAAATTCGAGCCGCAAACAAGTAGCAATTCGTAGCGCTTGATGCGGATTTGGCCGTACTCCCTCTCCCCTGCGGGGAGAGGGGTGGGGTGAGGGGGCAAGTGATTCTCGAAAGGCTATAACCCCTCACCCGGCGCACTTCGTGCGCCGACCTCTCACTATGGGAGAGGTGAAGTAGCCGAATCGCATTTCTTCCTAGCCGAATCAGCGCGGCTTTTTTACCCCTCGGCAGGAGGAACCCTGCCGAGATGCCGCTTGCCGAGCCCAAACCGCAGCCACTGAACGTGCCGCAGGCCTTTGCGCAGGGCCTCAAGCTGCACGAACAGGGGCGTCTGGCGGAGGCCGAACGGCTTTACGCCGCCGTCCTTGCCGCAAGGCCGGATCATTTCGACGCCCTGCAGATGATGGCGCTGGTCAAGCTTGCGGCCGGTCAGCCGGCCGAGGCTTTGCGGCTGGTGTCGGCGGCCATGGGCGCGCGCAAGCCTTCGCCACAGCTTTTGCTCAACCACGGCCTGATCCTGGAGGCGCTCAAGCGCCACCAGGAGGCGATCGAGAGCTTCGATCAGGCGATCAAGCTGAAATCGAAATTCGCCGAGGCGCACAATAACCGCGGCGCCGTGCTCACGTCGCTCGGGCGCGACGAAGAGGCGCTGGAAAGCTGCCTCAAGGCGGTCGCGATCAAGCCCGACTACGCCGAGGCGCACTACAACGCGGGCAGCGCGTTGCGCGCGCTCGGGCGCTACGATGAGGCGCTCAAGCGCTTCGACCGCGCGCTGGTACTCGATCCGAGTTTCGTCAAGGCGCATAATAACCGCGGCGCGGTACTCGAAGCACTCAACCGCATTGACGAGGCGCTCGCCGGCTATGACCGCGCACTGGAACTTGCGCCGGATTTCACCGAGGCGCGCAGCAACCGCGGCCGCGTGCTCATGGGCCTCGACCGCGCCGACGACGCGATCGAGAATTTCGCCGTCGCGATCCGGGTCAATCCGGGCGACGCCGAGGCCTGGTATCAGCGCGGCCGGAATCTGCTTGATCTCGGTCGCAACGAGGAGGCGGCCGCCGATCTTGCGCAGGCGCTGGCGCTGCGGCCGGGGCACGCGGAGGCGCGTTTTGCCGCCTGCGTCGCCGAACTGCCGGTCATCTATACCGATGCCAGCGAAATCCGGGGCCGGCGCGCGGCCTATGAGCAGAAGCTGCGCGCGCTGAGCGCAGACCTCGAGGCCGGGTTGCTGGAAGGCAATCTGATCAAGGCGCTGGGCGCCAAGCAGCCGTTTTTTCTCGCCTATCAAGGCGGCAACGACCGTGTGCTGCAGGAGATATACGGCGAAATGGTCTCAAAGGCGGTGGCGCGCCAATTCCCGCCGGCGCCGTTGCCGGCACCGCCCGCGCCGGGCGAGTCGATCCGCGTCGGCATCGTCAGCAGCTTCTTCTACAGCCACTCCAACTGGAAAATTCCGATCAAGGGCTGGATGAGCCAGCTCGATCGCAGCCGGTTCCACGTGACCGGCTATCACCTCGGCATCATGCACGATGCACAGACCGACGCCGCCGCCGGCCTGTGCGACAAGTTCGTGCACCGCATTCTCGATACCGAAGGCTGGCGGCGCACGATCCTGGCCGACGCGCCGCACGTGCTGATCTATCCCGGTCTGCTGATGGACACATCCTCGCTGCAGCTTGCCGCGCAGCGGCTGGCGCCGGTGCAGTGCAATTCATGGGGCCATCCGGAAACCAGCGGGCTCGCCAGCCTCGACTATTTCCTGTCGAGCGATCTGATGGAGCCGCCGGAGGCGCAGGCCTTTTACACCGAAAAGCTCGTGCGGCTGCCAAACCTCTCGATCTACTATGAACCGGTCGAAGGGGCTCCGGTCGCCGTCACGCGCGAGGAACTCGGTTTGCGTCCGGGGGCGACGGTATTCTGGAGCGCGCAAACTCTCTCGAAGTACCTCCCGCAGCATGACGAAGTTTTTGTCCGCATCGCGCGCGCGGCGCCCGACTGCCAGTTCGTATTCTTGCGCCATTTCGGCGGCGCCAACATCACCCGGGTGATCCGCGAGCGGCTTGCGTGCGCCTTCGCGGCAGCCGGATTGCGCGCCGACTACTATTGCGTGTTCCTCGACCGCATGAGCCAGAGTAAATTCGCCGCCGCGGCCGGACTATCGGATGTCTTCCTCGACAGCATCGGCTGGTCGGGCTGCAATTCGGCGTTGGAAAGCCTGCCGCATGGCCTGCCGATCGTAACGCTGTCGGGCGAATTCATGCGCGCCCGTCACAGCGCCGCGATCCTGCAAATGATGGGAATTACCGAAACAATCGCGGCGAGCGTCGAGGATTACGTTGCGATCGCGGTGCGGCTGGCGAACGAGCCGGCCGAGCGGCTGGCGTTGCGCGAACGCATGAAAGAAAACGCGCACAAGGTCTATCGCGACCGCGCCTGCATCGCCGCGCTGGAGGATTTTCTCGAACGCTCGGTTCGCCGGCCTCCCTGACAAAGTCGGCAAAAACTGCCGGCCCGCGGCAGAAAGAACCCGAGCCTGCAGCCGTGCTTTGCTTCTAAGATACTGAAAACATTACATATTTCAGATGGCATGGGGATTGCGACGGTCCCCTCGCGGGATCGTCCGCGTGCGCCCTATGGGCCGCCGTATTGTAAATGTGGAGATGAAGTCATGGGTTTGTTCGGTGCGATGACCTCGGCCGTGAGCGGCATCCAGGCGCAAGCCTTCGCCATGCAAAATATTGCCGGCAATATCGCGAATTCTCAGACCATCGCCTACAAGGGAATCGACACCAGCTTTGAAGAGCTGATTCCAGGCGTTTCGGTGGCCACGCAGCAATCCGCCGGCGGCGTGTTTGCGAGTTCGGTCGGAACCAACGCCAGCCAGGGCGCCATCCAGAGCACCTCGTCGAGCACCGCGATGGCGATCAACGGCGACGGCTACTTTACCGTTCAATCGCCGCTCGGCTTTACCGGCAACACGCCGAACTTCGGCGGCGTCGACGCCTATACGCGCCGCGGCGACTTCGCGCTCAACGCGCAAGGCTACCTGGTCAACGGCAGCGGCTATTACCTCGAAGGCACGCCCATCGACCCGACGACCGGCAATCCGATCGGCACCGCCGCCGCTCCCTTGCAATTCCAGAGCAACTTTTTGCCGGCTAATCCGACGACCACAATCACCTACGGGGTCAATCTCCCGCAAACGCCGCAAACGGCGGCCTACAGCGCGACCGTTGCCAATTCCGAGCTGATCAATCCGGCGGATTTCACCACCGGTCACGATCCGACGACCGGCGGCGCCGGCGTCGTTATCGGCGCCGATGCCTCGACTTTCATAAATGAATCCGTCGCCGGCGGATCGGTCACCGTTTACACCGCGAATGGAACGCCCGCCACGCTACAGCTGAGATGGGCGAAGACCGACAGCGTCGCCAACGGCGGCAGCGATACCTGGAATTTGTTTTACCAGACCAACTCGACGGCGACCGGCACGAACCCGGCTTGGCAAAACGTCGGCACCGATTTCGTCTTCAACTCGAGCGGCCAACTGAGCCCGCCGATCAACAGCGTGGCGCTGACCGGCGTTAACATCAACAACGTTGCGGTGGGCAACATCACGATCAACAGCTCCGCCGGATCCGTCACCCAATTCGCCAGCACGAATGGCACCGCGACGGTCAACAACATGCAGCAGAACGGTTATTCGGCCGGCGAGCTGCAGTCGATTTCAGTGTCCAATACCGGCATCATCTCCGGCACCTTCACCAACGGGCAAAATGTCGCGCTGGCTTACGTCCCGTTGGTGCATTTCGATAGTCCGAACAATCTGATCAACCTGGACGGCGGCGCCTACCAGGCGACGGTCGATTCGGGGCAAGCGCTCTCCGGCGCGTCCGGCACGATCGTCGGGCAATCGCTGGAAGGCTCGAACACCGATATCGCCACTGAGTTCACCAAACTGATCGTGACGCAGCAGGCCTATTCGGCGAACACCAAGGTGATCACGACCGCAGACCAGATGTCGCAGGACCTGATGAACATCCTGCGATAGCCGGCCGTGAACCTCCGATATCAACCGGCACGGCGCCTGATCGGGGCTAGCAAATGAGTTTGACGCAAGCGCTTGCGACGTCCTTGGCGGGACTGAACGCGACGCAGACGAACTTGTCGGTCGTGGCCGGCAACGTCGCCAATGCGCAGACGCCCGGCTATGTCGCTCTTTCGGCGAACCAGGTTTCGACCGGCTCCGGCGACGCCGGCGTCGGCGTCAACATTGCCTCGATCACCCGCGTACTCGATCAATACATCCAAACGCAGCTCCGTTCGGAAAGCTCCGGCGGGGCTTACGCCGACCTGAGGTCCAATTACTACCAGCAACTTCAGCAGGTCTACGGCCAGCCCGGGTCCAACACCTCGCTCGATTCGGTGTTCAACACCTTCACCTCGACGGTGCAGGCATTATCGACGTCGCCCAATTCCTCGGTGGCGCAAAGCCAGACGGTTGCCGCGGCGCAAGCTTTGGCCCAGCAACTCAACGGTGCGACAAACAGCATCCAATCGCTGCGCACCCAGGCGGACCAGGGCATCGCTGGCGACGTTCAGCAGGCCAACAACGCCCTGCAGCAGATCGCGACTCTCAATCAGCAGCTGGCGGGCGCCGGAGGCGGGTCCGATTCCATGGCCGCTCAACTTGAAAATCAGCGCGACCAATACATCGACCAATTGTCCAAATTGATGGACATTCGCGTCAGCCAAAACAGCAACAACCAGGTCTCGATATTTACCAGTTCCGGCGCCCAGTTGGTCGGAGCGCAGGCCGCCCAGCTCAGTTTCAATGCGACCGGTACGGTCTATGCGCAACAACAGTGGAACGCGGATCCGACCAAGAGCACGCTTGGAACGATCACGCTGAGCCAGCCCGGCGGCGGCAGCATCGATCTCGTCGCCAGCGGCGCCATACGCTCCGGCGAGATCGCCGGTTACCTCTCGATGCGCGATACCGTGCTGGTGCAGGCGCAAAGCCAGCTCGACGAAATGGCTGCGCAGATGTCGCAGGCGTTGTCCGACACGACCACTCCCGGAACCGCCGTCGCCGGCGGTTTCGATGTCGACACCGCCGGCCTGTCGAACGGCAACACGATCCAGGTTTCCTATACCGATGCATCGAGCGTCCAGCACAACATTACGATCGTGCGCGTCGACGACCCGTCGGCTTTGCCTTTGTCGAATACCGCGACGACGGACCCGAACGACACTGTCATCGGCGTGAGTTTTTCCGGCGGCGCCGCGGCGGTGGCGACGGCGCTCAATACCGCGCTCGGCGCGAACGGGCTGCAGTTTTCCAATCCGTCGGGCTCGCTCCTGGAAGTCGTCGACAGCGGATCGCCCGCCGTGACCGTGAACACGGCCTCGACCACGTCGACGGCGACATCCTTGACCGGAGGCAGCGCCCAGCTGGCGCTCTTTGTCGACGGCACGACGCCGTACACCGGGGCGTTTACGGCGGGCGGGCCGGAAAGCTTGGGCTATGCAGGGCGGATCGCGGTCAACAGCGCGTTGGTCGCCGATCCCTCCAAACTCGTCACCTATCAGACTTCGCCGCCGACGCCGGCCGGCGACACGACGCGGCCGAACTTCATTTACAATCAACTGGTCAATGCCTCGCTCGAATATTCGCCGGCGTCCGGCATCGGCGGAACCAACGCGCCGTTCCAAGGCACGCTGTCGTCCTATTTGGCCCAGGTGGTGAGTACGCAGAGCACCGCGGCGAATGCCGCGAGCAATCTGCAGGCCGGCCAGGACATCGTCGTCAACGCGCTGCAAGCGAGGTTCAATTCGACCTCCGCCGTCAATATCGATACCGAAATGGCGAATTTGCTCACGCTGCAGAACGCCTATGGGGCGAATGCGCGGGTGATGTCGACCGTGAAGGCGATGTTGGATGCGTTGCTGCAGATGTGATGTGAGGATGTCATGACGGTTTCCGGCGTTTCGTCGAATATCGCTCCGCTCATTCAGTCGGCGCTCGACATCAACAAACAGCTCGACGATCTGCAGCGTCAGCTCGGGTCTGGGCAAAAGGCGGATACTTATGCCGGCCTTGGGTCGCAAAGTGGAATTGCGGTCGCGCTGAACGCGCAATTGACCGCGCTCAAAAGCTTCGACGACACGATGACCAATGTCGGCACCAACATCAGCATCCAGCAGGCGGTGCTCCAGCAGATCGCCAGCATCGGCAATACGGCCATGTCGGCCACGATCCAGCCGAGCTATGCCATCGACAGCACCGGGCAGACCACTGAACAGAAAACGATCGAAAGCCAGCTCGACCAGATTCTCAGCCTGCTCAATACGAAAGGCAGCAATGGTTATCTGTTCTCCGGAAGCGGCGTAGGTCAGCCTTCGGTCGATACCACCGATCATATTCTCAACGGCAATGGCGCGCAGGCTGGCCTCAAGCAGGTGATCGCCGAACGCAACGCGGCCGATCTCGGCGCCGACGGGCTCGGCCGCCTGGTCATTCCGGCGGCTTCCGGTACGATCGTTGCGGTGAGCGAGGACGCGGCAGGTTCGCCGTTCGGCCTCAAGCTTGCCGCGGTCAATTCGACCCTCAACGGGGCCACCGTGACCGGACCCAGCGGGTCGCCCGCCTCGATTTCGGTCGATCTCGGTTCGACCAATCCCAATGCCGGCGACAGCATCAGCTACACGTTCACGCTGCCCGACGGCACCAGCCAGACGCTGCAGCTGCAGGCGACGACGAACGCTCCGCCCGGCCCCAATCAATTCACCATCGGCGCAACGCCGGCGGCGACCGCGGTCAACTTGCAGGCCGCGCTCACCGCGGGCGTCAGCCAGATCGGAAGTACCTCGCTGTCGGCCGCCTCCGCCATGGCCGCCTCCAACGATTTCTTCGACGACCCGCCGCAGCGGGTCAGCGGCTCGCCCGCCACCGCCACGGCGCTGGTCGACGGCACGGCCGCCAACACGGTTTTCTGGTATACCGGCGAGAACGGACCCGGATCGGTGCGTTCGACCGCGACGGCGCGCATCGATCCGACGACGACCATCGCTTATGGAACGCAGGCCAACGAGCAAGGCATTCGCTCGATCGTGCAAAGCCTGGCGGCGCTGGCGGCGACCACCTACTCCGTCAGCGATCCCAATGCATCGGCCAGCTACACCGCGCTCAACAACCGCGTCTTTACCGCGCTCAGCGTACCGGCCGGCGTTCAAAGCATCACCGATATCGAGGGCAGTCTCGCCAACGCGCAAACCACCATGGCTGCGACGCAAAGCCAGCATGCGCAGACGACGAATATGCTGACGACCATGCAGCAATCGATCGAGGGGGTCGATGTCAATCAGGTCGGCGCGCAGATTCTTTCGCTGCAAACCGCCCTTTCGGCGTCGCTCTCGACGACGGCAAGATTATCGTCGCTCAATCTTCTGACTTATCTGGCGCCGGTAACGGGTTAAAGCCGCCGCCTAACCGGGCGCCCTGCTCACGCAATAAAAAAGACCGCGGTCATGCCGCGGTCTTTTTAGTTTTGCAGGCAGCCGATCAGGCGCGCGCGAGCAAGCCGGCCGCCAATTCGCGGTTGATGTTGATCAGCGAGCCGAGGGTTTCCGGCTTCGGATTGGCCAAGATCGCCATCGTCTGCTTGAACACGAAGAGCCCCAGATTGGCGACGTTCTGGCGCATGCCGGCCGGCAGCGGGTTTTCCGGGCTGGTCGCCGAAGTGACGAAGATCGACCACAGCTTGCGGTTAAACAGCAGCGCGGCGTCGAGTTCGCGACTTTTGTCGTCCCAGCCGTCGCGGACCGCCTGCAGGCGCGCGGCCGCGTTCAGCAGCAGATCGGCTTCCAGTTCACGCGGATTTGCGGTTTGATTCGCGACTGCGCTGTAGGCGCGGGTTGCTTGTCGCATGGTCAAGGAGCTCCTTCTCGTAGGCAATCAGGGCTTTGGCGCTTTTGAGCGCCTTGTATATTTGGCCGGTGATGATGTGGTTGCCGATCTCCTGCATGTACGGCCACGAACTAGGCGCCGCCTGCACCAAGTCGCGCATCAGCGCGAAATAGGTACCATGCTGCAAGCTCGCGTCGCGCGAGGTGTACATGAGCTGGACGCAAAGATAGATGCGCTTGGCCGGCGTGTCGGCGTTGGCCGGCGTCATGATGTCTTTTTCGCGCAGGATCGGCGCCTGCCCTTCGATGAGCAGCCGTGTGCGCTGATCGCCGTTGGTGACCAGGCATTCGCCGAGGATGAACCGCTCGCCGGGTTTCAGTTCGACCTTGAGGCCCATTCAATGCCGCTCCTTGCGGCAACTCGTCGTCGCGGGCGCGGCGTAAGGTCGAAACCTTGCGCCGCGTCAGTCGGCGGTTAGCTGAACAGCCGGAGCACGTTCCGGTCGGCTTGCGCCGCCAATGACAACGCGGTGGTCGACAATTGCTGGCGGGTCTGCAAGGCGAGAAGGTTCGCTCCCTCCTCATTGCTGTCGGCCAGCGTGAGATTATCGGACCCTGTCTGCAGTGTGTTGACCATCGACTTTGTGAAGTCCTGGCGGATTTGCACGGTCGACAGGCTGGAGCTCAGCGCTTGCGACTCCCCCTGCAACGAGGTCAGCGCGGCGCTCAAAGCGGTCGATGCCGCGGTGATATCGGTGGCGGCGGCCCAGTTGTTGGCCGCGTTGGCGATGCTCAGCGGCGTGGCATTGGCGTTGGTGTAGTTGGCGCCGGTCACGCTGATGCTGGAATTGCCCGTATCGTCGAGGTTGATCGTCAGCGTATTGCCGGCAAGCAGGTTGACGCCGTTGAAGCCCGAGTCGCCGGCGAGCTGGCCGATCTGGGTCAGCAGGCTGTTGAACTGCGTGGAAAGCGTCGCCTGGGTCGTGGTGTTGTTGGCCTGCTGGGCCTGGCTGACCAGCGCTTCCGCCGACTGCACCAGCTTGGTGATCGCCGTGATGCCGTTATTGGCGGCCTGAATGGTGCTGATGCCGTTGGACATGGAGTCCAGCAGGCTATTGAGATTGTTGGCCCGGGTGTCGAGGCCCTGCGCGGTGAAGAAGTTGATGGCGTTATCGAGCGCCGAATTGACCTTCTTGCCGGTGGACAGGCGGTTCTGGGTTTGCGTGATCAGGTCCGACGTCTGTTGCAACTGCAAAAGATTCGAACGTACGCCGGCTGAAAGCACAATGTCACTCATGGCAAGCTCCTTCCCTGGGCAGGGCCAAATCGCTTGCGCAAATAATGTATTGTTAGGGTTGACGGATGGTTAAATTTTCCCCGATTAATAATCGGTTAACCATAATTTCAGCGAAACGAAAAAAACGGCGGCCCGCAGGCCGCCGTTTCCCGTCGGAACTGCCGACGAAGTCTATTGGAACAGCCGCAGCACGTTCCGGTCGGCCTGCGAAGCGAGTGACAACGCGGTGGTCGACAGTTGCTGGCGGGTCTGCAAGGCCAGAAGGTTCGCACCTTCCTGGTTGGAGTCGGCGAGCGTGAGGTCGGCAGCGCCGGTCTGTAGCGTGTTGATTGTCGACGACGTGAAGTCCTGACGAATCTGGACGGTCGACAGGCTGGAGCTGAGGGTCTGCAACTCAGCCTGCAGCGAGGTGAGCGCGGCGGTCAGAGCCGTCGATGCCGCGGTGATATCGGTGGCGGCGGCCCAGTTGTTGGCCGCGTTGGCGATGCTCAGCGGCGCCGCATTGGCGTTGGTATAGTTGGCGCCGGTCACGGCGACGGTCGAAGAGCCCGATTCGTTCAGCGTGATGGTCAGCGTATTGCCGGCGAGCAGGTTGATGCCGTTGAAGCCCGAGTCGCCCGCGAGCTGGCCGATCTGGGTCAGCAGGCTGTTGAACTGCGTGGAAAGCGTCGCCTGGGTCGCGGTGTTGTTGGCCTGCTGGGCCTGGCTGACCAGCGCTTGCGCCGACTGCACCAGCTTGGTGATCGCCGTGATGCCGTTGTTGGCAGCCTGAATCGTGTTGATGCCGTTGGACATGGTGTCCAACAGGCTGCTCAGGGTATTGGCCCGGTTGTTGAGGCCTTGCGCGGTGAAGAAGCTGATGGCGTTGTCGAGGGCCGAGTTGACCTTGTTGCCCGTCGCAAGCCTTTGTTGAGTTTGGGTGATCAGATCCGAAGTCTGCTGCAACTGCAGCAGGTTCGAACGAACACCAGCCGAGAGAACGATGCTAGACATCTTAAGGTACCTTTCTGGTGACTATGCCGTACTGGCAGTTACACGTGCCGATCCGTTGGATCGGCAATGTCATCGCACACGGCCCCAAACGGCCCGTAAAATTGTATGGTTAACGAATGGTTGCTTAAACACGGCAACCGCGCCAATTTTATTCAAATTGGAACCGCCGGCTTGCCGCAAAACACGCCAAAACCACGCTGTTCCGCTGCATTAATGGGCAGGGCGGATGCACGATTTCCATTTTACCGAGCCGGTAACGGACAGTCATTTTTAACCGTCTCGCCCTAAGATTCACCTTGTAGGGATTGGCAAATGTCGTCGGTTATCGGTTCTGCGCCCGTCGGAATCTCGTACTCGTCGCTTTTCAGCACGAGCCCGACATCGAACTGGATCGACGACACGATGACGGCGATCCAAAATCAACAAAACGAAGGCGGTCTGCTCGGCATGCTGGACAGTGCCGGCGGTGACGGCAGTATCAGTTCCTTTCTGAGTCTCAGCGCGAACACTGCAAACGCCCTGGCGACGATTTCACAAACTAACGTCACCAGTGCAGGCAGCCTGTTCGCGCAAATCGCCGCGACCAATCAGCAACAGGCGGCCGCGAAGAAGCTGCAAGAATCGCTGGACAAGCTGACTTCGCAGCAGGTGCAGCCGACCAACACGCTCTCGCCCTTTATTTACCTCTCGGACGGCACGACGATCGACACCGTCAATAACATCATGACGATGCCGGACGGCACCCAATACGATACGACCACCGGGGCGAAATACGTGGATCCGACGTCGCTCGTTCAGATGGGCGGTGGCGCCTTTCTCAATACCAATACCAATATCATCACGCTGGCGGACGGCAGCCAGATCGACGCGGTGACCGGCTTGACGGTGACGCCGACGACTTAAGGCGCGCCGCGTTCGACGACAAAAAGATTAGAGCGTGCGGTTGAACGCCAGCGGCTGGCTCGACTTGGCGGCCGGCCCGTTGGCGCGGCCGGAAGCGCCATAGGTCGACGGTGTCCGCTTGCGCGCGAGCTCGCCCGAGACGCCGCGGATGATGCCCTCGGAGACCGCGTGCGCGGTCGCCAGCACCGTCAGATTGGTCTGCAGCGCGGCCTGAAATGCCGCGTGCCGCTTGCGCAGCGTGTCGATCGCATCGGGCAGGGCGCGGGCGATCAGCTCGCGGGCTGCCATCACGCGCTCGCTTTCGGCGGCATAACGGCGGCCGAGTTCGGCTTTGGTCTCGGCGAGCGCGGCCGCATCCGCCAAGCGGCCGGCGCGCACATGCGCGGTCTCTTCGTCGACGGTCGCCATCAAGCGGTCCAGCACGGTATCCAAATTGGCGATCACGCGCGCGGCTTCGCCGGCGCTGGCAATCGGCGGCGTGCGGGCCTGCTGCGCGCTCACGGGCGTATTTCCTGCTGCGCCATCAGGCTTTTGTAGACCTGAGCGGCGATGCCGATGCCGCCGGCTTTGGCGATCGACTTGGCGTATTGATCGGTGAGCACCGAGCGCCAGACGCCGGTGGCGCCGCTGCCGCCGAACGGCCCTTCGCCGTCGATGCCGGTGAACATGTGCTGGAACATGGAATTGAGGAAGACCGCCTCGAAATCCTGCGCCGCCGCATGTGCCCGGTCCTTGCTGCCGGCGGCGTACTTACCCGCGGCGAGCTTGCTGGCGGCCGGCGGGTTGACGGTGAGCAGATCAAGCGCGCTCAGACCGGGTGCGGCCGATGGAATGGCGCTCGCCATCACATCACCTCGATGTCGGCCTGGATCGCGCCCGCCGCCTTGATCGCCTGCAGGATGGCGATCAGGTCGCGCGGACCGATGCCGAGCGAATTGAGCCCGTCGACAAGCTGTTGCAGCGATACGCCGTCCTTGACCAGCGCGAGCTTCTTGCCGTCCTCCTGCACGCCGATGCTGGTGCGCGGGACCCTCCGCGTGGTGCCGCCGCGCGAGAACGGCGTCGGCTGGCTCACTTGCGGGGCCTCGGTGATGGTGACGGTGAGATTGCCCTGCGCCACGGCCACCATGGACACGCGCACGTCGCGGCCCATGACGATGATGCCGGAGCGCTCGTCGATCACGATCTTGGCCGCCTGGTCCGGCTCGACCTGCAGCTGCTCGATCTCGGTGAGCAGCGAGATCACGTTGCCGCGGTATTGTTCGGGAACGGTGATGCCGAGCGTGGCCGGATCGAGCGGCTCGGCCGTCGGCGAGCCGATGAAGTCGTTGATGGCGGCGGCGATGCGCTTGGCGGTGGTAAAATCGGGATTGCGCAGCGCCATGCGCAATTGGCTCTGCCGGTTGAGGTTGAATTCGATCTCGCGCTCGATCAGCGCGCCGTTGGCGATGCGGCCGACCGTCGGCACACCGCGCACGATCTTGGCGGCCTCGCCCTCGGCCTGGAAGCCGCCGATGGCGACCGAGCCCTGGCCGACCGCGTAGACGTTGCCGTCGGCGCCGAGCAGCGGGGTGACCAGCAGCACACCGCCTTGCAGGCTCTTTGAATCGCCGAGCGCGGAGACGGTGACGTCGATGCGGGTGCCTTGCGTGCCGAATGGCGGCAAATTGGCGGTCACCATCACGGCGGCGACGTTGCCGGTGCGTAGCGTTTGACCGCGCACGTTGACGCCGAGGCGCTCGAGCATCGCGGTGAGCGACTGCTTAGTGAAGGGAATGTTGTTGAGGGTATCGCCGGTGCCGTTGAGGCCGACCACCAGGCCGTAACCGATGAGCTGGTTTTGCCGCACGCCCTCGATATTGGCGAGGTCCTTGATGCGCGAAGTCGCGCCCGCGGTCGCTGTCGCGAACGCGGTCATAAGCACGGCCAGAATTGCGGCTCGCAACGTCCTCGTCATCACTGCTCCCCAATGTGACGGTTGACTGTCATCTGGTATGCGAACGCCGTGCCAACCCGGGCGGATGACTCAAGACTCTGGCAATACTGGCGTTTTTGAATTTGCGCGCTCGACGCGCAGGGCCGCAGGACCGGCAGGAAAGGTATCGGGCGGCAAGTTTTGCCGGTATTTTTACCCGGGGTTAACCATAAACGTTCAGGTTTAAGGTATTCGGGGACCGACGACGTTTCGGTTGGGGTTTTCAGCGATGCGCATTCACGCAACGAACGGCACTGCGCTTGCCTCGGCGCCGGCGAGCGCGCGGCGCTCCGCCGGCAGTGCCTTCACCGTCAGCGAGCAGGAGACGCCGCGCAACGCCGCCGCGGCAAGTTCGCTGCGCGCGGTATCCACGGTCGACGCGCTGATCGCGCTGCAAGGCGTGGAAGATCCGCGCGAGCGCAAGAAACGCGCGGTGGCCAAAGGCCGCAAGGCGCTCGACGTGCTCGATACACTCAAGCTCACTTTGCTCGACGGCAGCATCGACGGCTCGATGCTCTCCCGCCTCAAGGTCGCGGCCGAGGGCCTCGGCGAGCAAACCGGCGATCCCGGCCTCGACATGGTCATGGGCGAGATCGACTTGCGCGTTGCGGTTGAACTCGCCAAGGCCGGCGTGCGCTAGCGCAGTATCCCGCTGCTGTTCAATATTGCTCAGCCGGCCGCCGTCACGGCCGGCCCGCGTTTTCCGGCACCCAGCCCAAGTCATTGAACCGTCACATAAATCTGCTGAATGAGCGGGCCTTACGCGGATGTTGTCCGCGGACCAGCGCCCGTATATAAGCCTGCCGCACCGGGAGGGTGGACTTCTCGTTCAAGAACATAAGAAGACAGGGAGTTCAGTGGGATGTTGGCTAAAACCAAAACCTATCGGCCGTCCGACAAGGAGCCGTTCATGAACGAGCGCCAGCGGGATTATTTCCGCTTGAAGCTGCTCGCATGGCGGGAGGATATCCTGAAGGAGGCCAAGGAAACGCTGCTGCATCTGCAGGAAGAAAACCAGAACCACCCCGATCTCGCCGACCGGGCGTCATCGGAAACCGACCGCGCCATCGAGCTGCGCGCGCGCGACCGCCAGCGCAAGCTGATCGCCAAGATCGACGAGGCGCTCGGCCGCATCGACGACGGCACCTACGGCTATTGCGAGGAGACCGGCGAGCCGATCTCGCTGCGCCGCCTGGAAGCGCGCCCGATCGCGACGCTCTCGGTGGAGGCGCAGGAGCGCCACGAACGGCGCGAGCGGATTTACCGGGACGATTGAGTTTTGGCGTCGTCTCCGCGAAAGCGGGGACCCGGTACACACCGAAATTGCCGTGATTACTGGATCGTCCGCTTGCGCGGACGATGACAGCTGAATTGGCCACGCGCCCAATCCCCGATTTAAATTTCAAACGGCCAGTTTTCGTTTGCGCGTGATCTTCGCATCCAAAAAACGCACGCGGCCTCCGGCTGGGGAGCGTCCGGAGGCCGCGACGTTGACGCCGTCTTCGCTCGCGAGACGAAAAACGGCGCGGGAGCCAAACTCAACTGGTCGTTCGGGCAGCACTGAGCACGGAACTACTCGACCAAACCGACGCGGCACGGGCACCGACCACAAAACCACTCGCACAAACCGGCGGGGCACAAACGCCAGTCCCCGCCTCGGCCGCCTGCGGCGACCGACCCTCGGGTCAAGCCCGAGGGCAGGCCCTCCCCAATAGGGGAGGGCGAACACGAACTAGAACGGCAGCAGAACCTGCATCAGCTGTTGGCCGTACGGGTCTTGCTGGATGTCGGTGACCTGGCCGCGCCCGCCATAGGCGATGCGCGCCTGCGCGATCTTGCTGGAGTCGATGGTGTTGTCGCTCTGAATATCCTCCGGCCGAACGATGCCGGCGACGATCAGCTCGCGAATCTCGAAGTTGACGCGAATCTCCTGCTTGCCCTCGACCACCAGGTTGCCGTTGGGCAGCACCTGCGTCACCACCGCGGCGACGTTGGTCTGCAGCGCTTCCGAGCGGTTGATGCTGCCCTTGCCGTCGGCGGCCGAGTTTGAGTCGGTCGTCAGAATGCGCGTCGGCAGCGTGGCATTGAGGATCGGCACCTTTTGCTTGCCGAAGAAATTGCTGATGCCGGAATCTTCCGAGGTGGTGCGCGTGCGCTGCGTCTCGTTCGAAAGATTAGCCTTGTCGGTGATATTGACCTGCACGGTGAGGATGTCGCCGATCTGGTGGGCGCGCTGGTCCTTGAAGAAGGCGCGCGAGCCGTTGCGCCAAAGCGAATTGGGATTGTAGGACGCCGGCTGCGCCGCCGGCATCGGCATCTGCACCGGCTTGTAGCCCGGCCGCGCGGTCGGATTGTCGACCGCAGCGAGCGGCGGCGGCTGGCCGATGTTCTTGATTCGGTCGAAGGCCGCGCAGCTCGAGAGCAGCGACGCCGCGAGCGCGGCCAACACCGCATGACGCGTCAGTTTGATAACATTCATCGAGATCACTTTCACAAATGGCGCGACGGCGCCGTTACGTTTGGGCATCGATCCGGACCACGCGACGTTACGCTGCCATTTCCCGTCTCAGCGGCTCGGCTGCAGATTGGCGGCGAGCCGCGGCGAACCGGTGCTGATGATGACGCGGCCGGGGCCGACCACCACGCCTTGCACGGTGCGTTTGGACTGTTCGTTGAGCACGGCGATCACGTCGCCTTCGGCGCCGCCTTCGGCCGCCTTGCCGCGCACCGTCAGCGTGATGCCGGGCACCTGATAGACCAACGTTACGGTCTCGTTGCGCTGAACCAGTTCCGGTTTCATCAGATCGGCGCTGCGCAACGGCTTGCCCGGCTGCATCGCATCGCGCGCGGCAAACCCGATCGCCTGATCGATGTTGCCGACGACCTCGCGGCCGATTTCGGCGCGCGGGCGGCGCTCGATCACCAAGTCGGCGCTTTTGATGACCTCGCCGCGTACCACCGAACGGGCCAGCGTCACCACTTCGACGGTCGCGGCCGCGCGTCCGGATAGCCGCAACGTGCCGCGCGTGGTGGCGCCGGTCGGCAGGTCGAGCGTGACGTCGAAGCGCCCGCTGCGGCTGTCGAAATTGAGGTAGCCGACGCGCGGCTCACCTTTGGCGGTGGTCTCGACCTGCACGTTGCGCAACTCGCGGTCGAACGTCACCTGGATGTCCTTGACCGGGCCGAGCGCGTATTGCGCCGACAGCGCCTGCGCGACACGGTCTTCGATGTCTCTTGCAGGAATCGTGCGGCTGGCGCGCGTCACCACCACTTCGCTGACGTCGCCGGTGTCGAGCCCAATGAGCGCATGCGCCCGCACGGCCTCGACCACGGATTCGGCCGACACGGTGCCGGTGACGCCGAGATCGGGCGCGCGGAATATGGGGACCTTGGCGATGATGCCGGCGTTTTCAACCAGATCGCCGACGCGCACGACGCTGCCGGTGACGGTGACTTCCGCCTTGAGCCGGGGGCGGTCCTGATCGGCGTTGGCGGAAACGCCGAGCGCGAGCAAAGCGGCGGCGGCGAGGATGAATTTGCGGATCATGGTTTTGCCTCAGCGCATCAGACTTGATGTCGATTGCAGCATCTGGTCGGCGGCCGTGATCACCTTGCCGTTCATTTCGTAGGCGCGCTGCGCGGCAATCAGATTGGTGATTTCGGTGACCGAGTCGACGTTCGACTGTTCCAGGCTGCCCTGCTGGAGGTCGCCGGCGCCGTCGGTCGAGGGCAGTCCGTCGAGCGGCGTGCCGGAGGCCGGCGTCTCCTGGTACATGTTGTCGCCGACCGGCAGCAGGCCGGCCTGGTTGATGAAGCGGGTGAGCGTGAGCTGGCCGAGGATCTGCGGCGTCGTGGTGCCCTGCGGGATTACCGAGACCTGGCCTTGCGCGTTGATGGTCAAGCCCGTGGAGTTCTGCGGGATGGTAATCGCGGGCTGCACGACGTTGCCCTGCGCGGTGACGATGCGGCCGGTGGCGTCCATCTGGAACGAGCCGTCGCGCGTGTAGGCGTAGGTACCGTCGGGCAGCTGGATCTTGAAGAAGCCGTCGCCGCGGATCGCGACGTCGAGCGTGCCGCCCGTTTGCGACAGCGTGCCTTGCGTCATCAGCCGCGGCGTGCCGACGGATTTGACGCCGGAGCCGAGATCGATGCCGACGGGAAGGATATTGCCCTGCGCCGAAGTTTGCGTGCCGATGCGGCTGACGTGATCGTACAGCAGATCCTGGAATTCCGCGCGCTGGCGCTTGTAGCCGGTGGTGGTCATGTTGGCCAGATTGTTGGCGATGACCTGGACATTGAGCTCCATCGCCATCATGCCGGTTGATGCAGTACTGAGCGCGCGCATGGATTCAACTCCCCTTCAACGTCAAGCCGGAACTTCGGCGAGCTTGTCGATCGACGACTGGCTGAGATCGGTCTGCTGTTGCAGCATGGCCGAGATATTGGTGTAGCTGCGGGTGATTTCGATCATGCGCGACATCTCGACGACGCCGCGTACGTTGGATTTCTCGATCGCGCCTTGAATGAAGGCGCCGGTCGTCGCCGGTTGCGGCTGCGTGTCGGCCGGCGCGCTGAAAGCGCCGGCGCCGTCTTTCTTCAATTGTTGCGGACTGGCGAAGGTGACCATACGTAGCTTGCCGCGCGCCGAATCCACTTTCGATGCGCCTTCGCGCACGCTGATGGTGCCGTCGCGGCTGATCGAGACTTGCCTGTCTGTCGACTGCAGCGTGATGGGGCCGCCGTCGCCGAGCACCGGATATCCGTCGCTGGTCACCAACTGGCCGGTGGGGCTGATCTGCAGCGAGCCGTTGCGCGAGTAGCGCTCGCCGTTCGGCGTTTGCACCACCATGAAACCTTTGCCGTCGATGGCGACGTCGAGCGAATTGCCCGTGCGCTCGATCGAGCCCTGGCTCATGTCGTGCCAGACGCCGCGGTCGAGCACGAAGCTCGCGCGGCCGCCGCTCTGGCCGCTCGCGCCGCTGCCGGAAAGATATTCCTCGAAGATCGAACCGTCGGCTTTGAAGCCGGTGGTGTTGAGGTTCGCGATATTGTTGGCGACCACGTCCATTTCGCGGCCGAGCGCCATTTGGCGCGACAGTCCGACAAGAACGGCATTGTCCATCGGCATTCTCCCCTTCTCATTCGGTAAGGCCGTGCCCTCCCGAGGCCGGCCTTGCCGAAAGCGCGCGCCAAACTCTCCCAAGCTGGCGGCTGACGAGGTCTTTGCAGCCGCCGTGCCAAGTTAAAAAACGTAATAATATCAGCTAGTTGATTGAAATCAGGCGGGCCGGCAGTGGGGCGAAAACTGCCGTTTTGCCGTCGTTACCCGGCAAAAGATTCCGCCTAACGGAACCTGGGAAAGCATCTGTTAACCATACCAACCTACCTTCGGCCGCAAGGGGAGCGCGGGGGTCGCGCATCCGCGGTGTCTCGTTCGGGGCACCCGAATGCGGCCCCGTCCGTTGCGATCGGGGTCATTATGGCAGCCAAGCCGAAAGACGAAGAAGACGAGGTCGAGGACGAGGCCGAAGAGGGCGAAGAAGGCGCAGCGGAAAAGCCAAAAGGCAAATTCCTCTCGTTCCTCAAGCTGCCGTCGCTCAAAATTCCATCGCTCAAGATGATGATCATCATGGCGGCCGGCCTGCTGGTGGTCGTCGGCGGCGGTGGCGGCGCCTACTTCTACTTCTTCAAGGGCGACGAGCACGCAAAGCCGGCGCATGCCGAGGCCAAGCCCGCGATCTTCGTCGATCTGCCCGATGTGCTGGTCAATTTGTCGAATGTCGGCGCCGACCGAACGCAATATCTCAAAGTGAAGATCGTGCTCGAAGTGCCCAATCCCGAAGTGGTGACCCAGATCCAGCCGCTGATGCCGCGCGTGCTGGACGCCTTCCAGACCTATTTGCGCGAATTGCGCCCGACCGATCTCGACGGCTCCGCCGGCCTCTACCGGCTCAAGGAGGAATTGACCCGCCGGGTCAACGCCGCAGTCGAGCCCAACCGCATCACCGCCGTTCTGTTCAAGGAAATCGTCGTTCAGTAAGCGCGTGATCCCGAAAAGTGGGTACGGATTTCGGAAAAGATCATGTGCAACAAAAATAATCTGGCGTCACACGCAACCGGGACGATGATCTGAGCAATGGCCAAAGACGAAATCAACCAAGACGCGCTGGCCGCCGAATGGGGCGTGGCGCTGAAAGAGGAGTCCGCCGTACCGGTGGCCGCCGCCGGACCGATCGCGACTCCCGGCACCGATGAGGCGACCGCCCAATGGGCGGCGATGGCCGACGACGCCGACGGCGGATTCCAGAACGGCAGGGGCGCCGCCGAACGCATCCTCAATCAGGATGAAATCGACAGCATGCTCGGTTTCAGCCTGACCGACGTCACGCTGAACGACAATTCCGGCATCCGCGCCATCATCGATTCGGCGATGGTGTCGTACGAACGCCTGCCGATGCTGGAGATCGTCTTCGACCGCCTGGTGCGGCTGATGACGACCTCGCTGCGCAATTTCACGTCCGACAACGTGGAAGTCTCGCTCGACCGCATCACCTCGGTGCGTTTCGGCGACTATCTCAATTCGATTCCGCTGCCGGCGATCCTCGCCGTGTTCAAAGCCGAGGAGTGGGATAATTTCGGCCTCGCCACCGTCGGTTCGAGCCTGATCTATTCGATCATCGACGTGCTGCTTGGCGGCCGGCGCGGGCAGAGCTCGGTGCGCGTGGAGGGCCGTCCCTACACCACCATCGAGACCAATCTGGTCAAACGCATGGTCGAGATCGTGCTGGCGGACGCCGAGCTCGCCTTCAAGCCGCTGTCGCCGGTGAAGTTCAACATCGACCGCATCGAGACCAATCCGCGCTTTGCCGCCATCTCGCGCCCCGCCAACGCGGCCATTTTGGTGCGGCTGCGCATCGACATGGAAGACCGCGGCGGCAACATCGAGCTGCTGCTGCCTTACGCCACCATCGAGCCGATCCGCGCCGTCCTGCTGCAGATGTTCATGGGCGAGAAGTTCGGCCGCGACCCGATCTGGGAAGATCACCTGGCGACCGAAATCGGCCAGGCGGATATCACGGTCAACGCCGTGCTGTACGAGGAGCGGCTGCCGCTGCGCAAGATGATGAATCTCAACGTTGGCGACACGCTTTCCCTCGAAATCAAATCGGACTCGCTGGTCACCGTGCGTTGCGGCGACGTCACGCTGACCGAAGGCCGCATGGGCAAAGTCGGCGACCGCGTCGCGGTACGGGTCACCAAGCCCCTGCGCACCCCGCGGACGACGTTCGCCATGTTCGAGAAGGCGGACGAGCCCACCAACCGAATGGAGACGCCGTGAGCTACCATTATGGCTATCTGGTCGAGAGCATGGTCTCGATCTTGCTTCTGCTCACGATCCTTTATTGCGTCCGGCTCAACAAGCAGCTGCGGCTGCTCAAGGCCGACGAGCAGACGCTGCGCGCAACCATATCCGAGCTGATTACCGCCACCGAGATCGCCGAACGCGCGATCGCCGGCCTGAAGGCGATTATGCGCGAGGGCGAGCAGAACCTGGGTGCGCGGCTGCAAAAGGCGGAGAGCGTCTCCGCCGACATCGATCGCCAACTTGCCGCCGGCGACGCATTGCTGGCGCGCATCACCCGCATCGCCGGCGCTGCGCGCCCGACCGACAAACCGGCCGCGGCGCCCGACGCCAAGACGGTGGCCGCCGCGGCTCCCGACGCCAAAACGGTGGCCGCCGCGGCGCAAGCTTTCGCCGAGCGCGCGCGCGCGCGGCTGCACAATCAACCGGCCGGTCTTGCGGCATGATCCGCTGGGCGCGCGATTTCCGGCTTATCCCGGTCGTGCTGCTGGCGACGATCTCTTTGTTCGCGCTCAAAGTGTCGGGTCTGGTGTTCGACGGCGGCTATACGCTGGCCGAGCGGCTGCAAGGCCTCGACAAGAAGGGCTTGCAGATTTCCAAGCACGAGAACGTGCCCGATTATCCCAAGATCGTCATTGCCGACGGGCAGGGCCCGCCGATCAGCCAGGAGCCGAAACAATCCTGGGCGGGGGAAATGTTCAATTTCGGCGGCGACAGCCGCGACATTACCGGTTCGGTCGGCGGCGAAGAAAAACAATCGAGCGGTCCCGCGCTCAAGACCAGCACCAAACCACCGGACCCGCCCAAGCTTGAAGTCGGCGCCATGACCATGACCATGGAACCCGGCCACATCGCCTCGGCCGGCGAGCGCGCCGTGCTCGGGCGTCTGCAACAGCGCAGCAAGGAGCTCGACACACGCGGCCGCGAGCTGGAAATGCGCGAGAGCCTGCTCAAGGTCACCGAAAAGCGGCTGGACGCCAAGGTAGCCGAGCTCAAGGAAGTGGAGGCGCGCGTCAACGTCGCCATGGGCGTGCGCGACAAGGCCGAGGCACAGCGCTTCAACAGCATCGTGTCGATGTACGAGAATATGAAATCGAAGGATGCCGCGCGCATTCTCGAACGGCTCGACATGAAAATTCTGGTCGAGGTCGTGACCCACATCAAGCCGGCGAAGATGTCGGAAATCCTCGCGCAAATGACGCCGGAGACGGCCGAGCGGCTCACCGTCGAACTCGCCCGCAGCGCTGACGTCAAGTCGCAGAATCCGGACCAGTTGCCGAAGATCGAAGCCAAGCCGGGCGGTAGTTGAACGCCCCATGGCGGCGGCCCTCGAACCGGCAATAGCACTCCAATAAATCGTTAATTCCGCCATAGGTGCGGGGCTGCAAGGCACGCGCTGCAGCGTTAACCGTCGTGCCGACGAAATCGTCCGCGAACCGCGACGACATTTCGTAAATTTTTAGAAAATTTGTTGGAGCGAATGCGCGAGATCGCGCGCAATTTAGGTTAATCGTCGTGTGCGATTGTCTGCCCGTCAGCCCTGCGGTACCACCCGCAGGGGCCCCTTTGCTTGCGAGGACGAGCAACATGTTGCATTCGCGTCATCCCGCCTCCGACACTTCCGCGCTCTCCGTCTTTCCCGACTGCCGGCGAAAATTGCTGGTCGCCGATCTTGTCGCCACGGTCGCGCAGGAGCGGCCGAATGCGATTGCGCTGACAGCGGCTTCGGCTCAACTTACCTACGGTGAGCTGAATACGCGCGCGAACGTGCTTGCGGGATATTTGCGTTCGCTCGGCGCCGGCCCCGAGGTCCTAATCGGAATCTGTCTTGACCGCTCGTTTGATCAGATCATTTCTATCCTGGCGGTGATGAAGGCGGGCGCGGCTTTCCTTCCGCTCGATCCGACCTGGCCGACGCCGCGCCTGCGCAAGCTGCTCGACGACGCAAAGGCCCGGCTTGTCGTCACTAATTCGGACTACGCCGAAGCGCTCAAGAGCGACGACCGTGTCGCAATCGTCCCCGGCCGCGACCAGGAAATAATCGCAAACGCCGGCGGCGACGTTGTGACAAAAGCCCGGCGCGAAAATCTTGCCTACGTCATTTACACGTCCGGTTCGACCGGCGAACCGAAGGGCGCCGAAGTCACCTACGGCAATCTGTTGAACCTGATCTTCTGGCATCGCAGCGCCTTCGGCGTGACGGCGTCCGACCGCGCGAGCCATCTCGCCGGCTTGGGCTTCGACGCCGCGGTCTGGGAGGTGTGGCCTTATTTGACCGCCGGCGCCTCGGTCGCGCTGGTCGATGAGACCACCCGGACGTCGCCCGACCTATTGCGGCGCTTTATCGTCGACGAAAAAATCAACGTCGCGTTCGTCCCGACCGCGCTGGCCGAGCCGATGATCGCGGCGGCTTGGCCGGCCGACACGGCCTTGCGGTTCCTCTTGACCGGCGCCGACACGCTGCATGGCCGTCCGCGCAACTCGCTGCCGTTCACGCTGGTCAACAATTACGGCCCGACCGAATGCACGGTGGTGGCGACCTCAGGGCCGATCGAGGCCGTGGGCGACAGCCAGGAGTTGCCGCCGATCGGCATGCCCATCGCCAATATGAAAATCTATCTGCTCGACGAAAAGCGCGAGCCGGTCGCCGACGGCGAAGTCGGCGAAATTTATATCGGCGGCACCGGCGTCGGCCGCGGCTATCGCAATCGCGACACGCTGACGGCGGAAAGGTTTCTGCCAGATCCGTTTCGCTCGGTGCCCGACGCGCGCATGTATCGCACCGGCGATCTCGGCCGCGTGCGGCAGGACAGCCAGATCGGGTTTCACGGCCGGCTCGACAATCAGGAAAAGATCCGCGGCCATCGCGTCGAGCCCGAAGAGATCGCGGCCGCGCTTAACCGTCATCCGCAGGTGATGACGTGTGCGGTCGTCGCGCGCGCCGGCGAGCAGGGCGACAAGCAACTCGTCGCCTATGTCATTGCGGCCGAAAGCGGCGAACCGGACGCCAATGAATTGCACACGTTTCTTTCCGCGTCGCTGCCGGACTACATGATCCCGGCGGCCTTCGTGCGCATCGACACGCTGCCGTTGACGAGCAGCGGCAAGCTCGATCGCAAGGCGCTGCCGGCGCCGAGCGCCGACAACGCGCTCGGTGAGGCCAAGCACCGCGCGCCGCAATCCCCAACCGAGCGCCGCCTCGCGGAGATCGTTGCCGGCGTACTCGGGACGGCAGACATCGGCCTCGACGATAATTTCTTCATGACCGGCGGCCACTCGCTGCTCGGCACGCAAGTGGTGATGCGCGCGCGCGACGATTTCGACGTCGACCTGACGTTGCGGCATCTGTTCCAGGCGCCGACGGTGGCCAAGCTCGCGGCCGTGATTGAGCAACTCGCCTACGAGAAAGTGGCGGCGATGAGCGTCGCGGAAGCCGAACAGAAAGCCGCAAGTTGAAGCGGGGAGCGAGGACGTAACATGACGGTTTCCGCGCCCACGATGGCGAAGGCCGCGCCCGATCCGGCGCTCAGCCTCTATCAGCTTCTCGATCCGGCTGTTCTGGCCGATCCCTATCCGCTGTACCGGCGGCTGCGCGAGCACGATCCGGTGCACTGGGACGCCTTCCTGCATGCCTGGGTGGTCACCGATTACGACAACGTGCTGACCGTTCTTCATAAATTTTCGGCCGACCGCACGCCGACGCCCGACCAGATCAAGACCATGGGTCTGCAGACGCTCGAGCCGATCGCCCAGATGATGACCAAGCAGATGCTGTTCATGGACGCCCCGACGCACACGCGCTTGCGCAAATTGTGCTCGGCGGCCTTCACCTCGCGCAGCATCGAGCGCCTGCGCGCGCAGATTCACGACATCGCCAACGGTCTCATCGACAAGGCCATGGCAAGCGGCCGCATGGACATCGTCGCCGATTTCGCCGCGCCCTTGCCGGCGATCGTCACCGCGACGCTGCTCGGCGTGCCGACCTCCGACCACGAGCAGCTCAAGGCCTGGTCCGCCGACTTTGCCGAAATGCTCGGCAATTTTCAGCACAATCCCGATCGCGCGCACCGGGTGCTGCGCAGCGTGCAGGGCATGACCGCCTATTTCAAATCCGCCATCCGCGAGCAGGAACGCGCGCCGCGCGAAGGCCTCATCCGCTCTTTGATGACGGCGGAGGTCGACGGCGGCCGGCTTACCGAGGAAGAAGTCATCGCCAATACCATTGTGACCATGGTCGGCGGGCAGGAGACCACCACCAACCTGATCGGCAACGGGCTTTTGACCTTGTTGCGCAATCCCGCGCAGTTGGCGCAGCTGCGCGACGATCCGGCCGTTCTTGAGAGCGGCGTCGAAGAGCTGCTGCGCTACGAAAGCCCGAGCCAGCACACCGCGCGGCTCGCGCCGGACGACGTGGTCATGGGCGGCAAGCACATCCGCAAGCGCGACGCCGTGATGGCGGTGATGGCCGCCGGCAACCGCGATCCGAAACGTTTCCCCGATCCCGACCGGCTCGATCTGACCCGCACGGACAACCGTCACCTCGCCTTCGGCTGGGCCGCGCATTTCTGCTTCGGCGCGCCGCTCGCGCGCATGGAAGGGCAGATCGCCTTCTCGACGTTGCTGCGGCGCCTGCCTGAGCTTGCGCTCGAAACCGAAAAACTCGAATGGCGCGAGAATCTCGGTCTGCGCGGCCTCAAGGCGCTGCCGGTGCGCTTCGCGGCGCAAACGGGTGCGCCCTGATCATGGCGGACGGGAATACAGCGACCGCCCTGGAACTGCCGGACGCCAAGCGCCGGCTGCTCGAAAAGATGCTGGGCGGCGGCACCGCGCGCAAGAAGCAGGCCGAGGGTGTCACGAAACGCGCAGCCATCGACCGGGTGCCGATCTCGCTCGAACAGCAAAACGTCTGGCTGCATTCCGCGATGGCGCCGAGCCAGCCGCTTTACAACGAGCCGATCACGATTCATCGGCGAGGGTCTTTCGACCTCGCGTTGATGGAGAAGAGTTTCAACGAGGTTTTGCGCCGCCACGAGGCCTGGCGCACGTCGTTCCAGACCGTCGACGGCGAGGTCGCGCCGGTCGTCTATGATGGCCTTTATGTGCCTCTGCCGCTTGTCGACCTCACCGGATTGCCGGCCGCCGAACGCGAGGCCGAAGCGCTGCGCCTTGCAACGCTTGACGCGCACACGCCGATCGATCTTGCCGCGCCGCCGCTATTCCGCGCGCACGTGTTCAAGATCGCCGCGGACGATCACCGCCTGCATCTGACGCTGCATCACATCATTTTCGACGGGGTTTCGATCTACCGCATCGTGGTGCCGGAATTGTCGGCGATCTATGACGCCTATGCGGCTGGCCGGAGCCCGCAGCTCGATCCGCCCGGATTGCAATACGGCGATTATGCGCTCTGGCGCGAGCGCCATATGGCGACCGAGCCGCTCGCCAAGCAGATGGATTATTGGCGGCAGAACTTGCGCGGGCCGCTGCCCGTGCTGCAGCTTCCCTTCGACCGCCCGCGGCCTTCGCTACCGAGTTATCGCGGGTCGATGGAGACGTTTTCGCTGTCCGGTCCCTTGACCGAAGCGCTCAAGACGTTCAGCCGCAACGAGGGCCTGACGCTCTATATGACGCTGCTCGCGGCGTTCAAAGCGCTGCTGCACCGCTATTCCGGCCAGGAAGACATCATCATCGGCGGCGTCACCGACACACGCCGCCGGCCCGAACTGCAAAAGGTGGTGGGCTATTTCCTCAACTCGCTCGTTCTGCGTAGCAAGCCGCAAGGCCGCCAGCGCTTTCGCGAGTATCTGGCGCAAGTCGGCGACGCGGTCGTCGGCGCGCTGAGCGCAAGCGACGTGCCGTTCGACCGCATCGTGCGGGACATTCAGCCCAAGCGCGAGCTCTCCGCGCATCCGCTGTTTCAAGTGTTGTTTTCGGTCGAGCCGCCGGCGCCGGTTTTTGCCGATGGCTGGGACTTGACCCAGATGGACGTGACGGTGGGCGCGTCCAAATTCGATCTCTATCTCGAAATGGACGAGCGGCCCGAGGGCATGATCGGGCGGTTTCTGTACAGCACCGAGTTGTTCGACGCGCCGACGATCCGGCGGATGATCGAGCATTGGCGCACCATTTTGGAAGCGATTGTCGCCGATCCGGACTGCCTGTTGGAGCGCTTGCCGCTGTTGACGCCGGGCGAGAGCGAGCAACTACTCACAAAGTGGAACGATACGGCAGCGGAGGTTCCGCACGCGACGATACAACAGCTTTTCGAAGATCAGGCGGCGCGCAACCCGCACGCCACGGCGGTCGAATGCGGCGGTAAGTCGTTGAGCTATCAATCGTTGAACCGCAAGGCGAACGCCTTGGCCAACCGTCTGCGCGGCGAGGGCGCCGCGACCGGCACGCTGGTTGCGATTTGCGTCGATCGCTCTGTCGAGATGCTGGTCGGCTTGTTGGCGATCTTGAAGACGGGCGCCGCCTATTTGCCGCTCGATCCGAGCTTTCCGCCGCAGCGCCTGGCGATGATCCTGCAAGACGCGCAGCCGGCGCTTTTGCTCACCCAACCCTCATTGGTCGAGTCGCTGCCGACCTCGGGCTTGAAAATTGTTCTATGCGACGGCACCGAAGCCGGCGCCCTGACCGGCCCCAAGGTCCCGCCGACGCACTTGAGCGGCGACGACCTCGCTTATGTGATTTACACGTCGGGCTCGACCGGCAGGCCGAAGGGTGTCGAAATCCCGCAGCGCGCGGTCGTCAACTTGCTCTCGTCCATGCGGCGAGAGCCCGGCTGCACCGCGAACGATGCGTTGCTGGCGGTGACGACATTGTCCTTCGACATCGCAGCGCTCGAATTGTTCACGCCTTTGCTGTCCGGCGGCCGCGTCATCGTTGCAAGCCAGGACGACGTGGCCGACCCGGCGCGCCTTGCGCGTCTGATCGAGCGCTCGGGGGCGACCATCATGCAGGCGACGCCGGCGACCTGGCGTGCGCTGATCGAAGCCCGCTGGACCGGCAAAAAGGACCTGAAAATCCTGTGCGGCGGTGAATCGCTGCCGCGCGAACTGGCCGACCGGCTGCTCGATCGCGCCGGCGAAGTCTGGAACATGTACGGCCCGACCGAAACGACGGTCTGGTCGACGATCCATAAGGTCGCGCGCGGCGGGCGATCGGTTCCGATCGGTCGTCCGATTGCCAACACGCGAATTTACATTCTCGATCCTCAGGGAAATCCGGTTCCGGTCGGCGTCACCGGCGAATTGTGCATTGGCGGGGAGGGGCTGGCGCGCGGCTATCACAAACGCGACGACCTGACGCGCGAGCGTTTTGTGAACATCGCGGCCGCCCGGGGCGAGCGGATTTATCGCACCGGCGATCTCGCGCGCTATCGAGCCGACGGCACCATCGAATGCTTCGGCCGCAACGATCAGCAGGTTAAAATCCGCGGCTTCCGTATCGAGCTTGAAGAGATCGAGGCGGCCCTGGCGCGCCACCCCGCGCTTGTCGCGGCCGCGCTCAAGGCCTGGCCGGACGCGTCGGGCGAACTCGGCCTGTGCGCCTATATGGTCGCCCGCGCGCAGCCCGCGCCCGATGTCGCCGAGTTGCGGCAATTCTTGCGGCAAAGCTTGCCCGATTACATGATCCCCTCGCGTTATGTGTGGCTGCCGGCACTGCCGATGACGCCGAACGCCAAGGTCGACCGCAAGGCGCTGTCCGAACCCGGTGAGCCGGCTCCGCGGCTTGCATTCGTAGCGCCGCGCAGCGAGCTTGAGCGCAAACTGGCGGATGTCTGGAAAAATGTTTTGCAGATCGACAGCGTCAGCGCGACCGACGATTTTTTCAATCTCGGCGGACATTCGCTCTTGTTCGCGCGGCTGGTTCGGCGGATCGAAGAGGTCTTCGGCGTGCGCCTGTCGATGTCGGCGGCGTTTCAGGCCTCGACTCTGCAAGCGATGGCGGCGCTGCTGGCCGATCCGCGCTCCCGCGCGCAGCCGGCGCGCGCGACGGTGCTGCGGGCGGGCGGATCGCGGCCGCCGTTTTTCTGGCTGAGCGAGCCGCACGCCGCGCTTTCATTGGTCGCCGAAATCGGGCCGGACCAGCCGTTCATCACGGTTGCGCTTGATCTTGCGGAAAAGCAGGAGCTTTCGGACAGCCCGCGGCTCGCCGACATCGGCAGCCGCCTGGTGAAACTCATCCGCGCCCAGCAGCCGCAGGGACCCTATTATATCGGCGGCTACTGCACCTCGGGCATCGTCGCTTATGAGGTCGCCGCGCAGCTGACTGCCGCGGGTTGCGAAGTCGGATTGGTCGTAATGTTGCATTCGACCAATCCGGTCCTGTTCGGATGGCAGCAAAAGCTCGCCCTTGAATTCGACAGGTTCAGTCACGGTCTGCGCAAGACATTGAGCCTGCCGGGCAGGGAGAAATGGCGCGCGCTCGCCGACCGGCTGCTGTGGAATGGCAGGCGGCTCTTGCACGAAGGCCGCAAGCCGGAGGTGGAAGGCGATGCGTTTGACGAGGTACAAGATCGCGCGGCCATCGTCTACGTTCCCAAGCCTTATCCCGGCGCGGTCGCGCTGTTGCAGCCGGCCAAGCGCCCGCGCGCGCTCGACTATCGCGCCGCCTGGGCGGGGTTGGTGACCGGCAAGTTCATCACGCAGGACATCAGCGGAACGCACGCGACCTTGATGGAGCGTCCCTATGTCGCCGATTTGGGCGCCAAGATCGACGCCTGTCTGCGCGAGGCGCAGGAGAGCCGCCGGCCGGTCCGGCGTCTCGCCGGTTGACGCCATGACCGAAGTCGTCGTTGACACTTATTGCGTCGATGTCGATGCGCCGGAAATCGACGCCGGCCGCTACAGCGCCGTCTTGTCGGCGGAGGAGCGCAGCCGCGCCGGCCAGTTTCGCTTCGAGCGCGACCGCCGCCGTTACACCGCGCGCCGGGGCATTTTGCGCGAGCTCATCGGATCGTATCTGGCATGCGATCCGGCCGCGGTCGCGTTTGTGCATAATGCCTACGGCAAGCCGGCGCTCGCGCAAGGCGATCTCCGCTTCAACCTGTCGCATTCGCACGGGATGGCGCTCTATGCGTTTAGCAAAGGCGCCGATGTCGGCTGCGATATCGAACGGCGCGACGCAAAGTTCGCCGCCGAGCAGATTCCGAGCGATTTTTCTCGCGCGAGGAAGTGCGCGTATTGCGGTCGTTGCCGGTGCACGAGGAGAGCAAGGCTTCTTCAATCCTGAACGCGCAAAAAGAGGCCTACATCAAGGCCGTCGGCCGCGGCCTGTCGATGATTTCGACAGTTTCAACATCTCGCTTGCCCCGGATGAGCCGGCCGCCTTGCGGCGCGGCTCCGAAGGTGGTCGGTGCAGAGCTTTGCGCCATGCCCGGTTTTCGGCCGCGGTCGGTCGCGCCCGGCGTCGCCTTTCGCCTCGAGCGCCGGACGGTACCGATGGGCTGAGCCTTCGCCTGACCGAGTGCCGGAAGTGACCGGTCGACGGGGCTTTTTGCCGCTTTGTGCCGCCGGTTTTTCGGCTTTTACGGCGCTAAAAACCCCGCTTAGTTAACGCGACGTTAAACGCCGAAACTCAGGCCGCCGCAGCAGGCATTGTCGCTGGCTCGAACAGCTGCATGACGGCTCCCCGTTGAGCCCGGTCGACACTCGCGCGCGCGAGCGCAGGCGGCGCATCCGCTATCGGGCCGTCGCGCGCTGGCGATTTCGCACTTCTACAGACGCTGATGCTGTTCGCGCGCCGCTCGCCGGCTGCGCGCAGGCCGAGGAACGGATAAGGGTGAGGTAAAGGTCACGACCGAAGGCGGCTATGCGCGCCCTCGCGTTCCGTTTCGAGAAGGAAGTGCCGGCGACCATCAAGGTCCCTATCCGGTCATGGTGGTAACCTTCAAAAAGCCGGTTGCCATCGCGGTTGACCGGCTCAACGCCGGCGCGCCGACGTATATCAGCGCCGCGCGCGTCGATCCCGACGGCATGTCGATCCGTCTCGCGCTGGTGCACAAAGTGAAGCTCAATTCGATACCGGCCGCCGAACGGCTCTACGTCGATCTGCTG
>CAWGSI010000003.1:0-282507 GCA_963825265.1 uncultured Alphaproteobacteria bacterium
GGAAAACGGCGGTAATGGCCTCGGGAAAGCCCTTCAGGCCGTCGACGACCGCGATGAGAATGTCCTGGACGCCGCGGGTCTTGAGCTCGTTGACGACCGGAGCCAGAATTTGGCGCCCTCGGTCTGTTCGATCCAGATGCCGAAAATCTCCTTGGTGCCGTCCGGCAGGACGCCGAGCGCGATGTAGATCGCCTTGTTGCGCACGAAGCCTTCATCGCGGACCTTGACCCGGATGGCATCGAAGAACACCAGCGGGTAGCAGATATCGAGCGGGCGGTTTTGCCATTCCGTCACCTCGTCGAGCACCGCATCGGTGACCGCCGAGATCAAATCTGGCGAAACATCGATGCCGTAGAGCTCCTCGAGATGGCCGCGGATCTCGCGAACCGTCATCCCGCGCGCATACATCGAGATGATCTTGTCGTCGAAATCCGGGAACCTGCGCTGGTACTTGGCGATCAGCTTCGGGTCGAAGGTCCCCGTACGATCCCGCGGCACCGACAGCGTCATCTTCGAGGTGCCGGTCAGAACCGACTTCTTCGAGTAGCCATTGCGGTGATTGGCCTTGCCCTCAACGCTGTCGCCGTCCAGATGCTCGTCGAGCTCGGTATTTAAAATCCGCTCGGAGAGCGCCTTCTTCAGCTCGTCGACCAACCCATCTTTATTGAATACGTCCTTGGGATCGCGGCCGGCCAGTAGCTGGTCCAGTAGGTCTTTCTCGATCGCCATATGATGCTCCTTCCGTTCCCATCATCATGGCCTCACACACAAGAATTCCTGACAGTCCCCGACGCGCTGCTGCATCACTCCGACCGTGGCAGCCAATACAGCAGCGAGCAGTTCCAGCGGCTGATGGCGGATCACGGCGTCATCTGCTCGATGAGCCGCTCGGGCAATGTCTGGGACAATGCAGCGATGGAGAGCTTCTTCTCCTCGCTCAAGACCGAGCGCACGGCACGCAAGATGTACCGGTCACGCGATGAAGCGAAGGCCGACGTGTTCGACTACATCGAGCGCTTCTACAATCCAAAACGCCGGCACTCGACGATCGGATATATGAGCCCTATGGAGTTCGAGCGGCAGGCTGGATTAGCTTAGCCGGGTGTCAACCAAACCGGGTGCAGGCCACAAGCGCCACTTATCCCGGTAGCGCCTATCCAAAGATGGAGCGAGTTTCATGGAGAAGGGTGAATGACCATGCGGTCTTCGCGTCTTGATCATTTTATGATCAAGAAAGGCGCAAACTTGTCGGCCAAAGCAAATCCACGAAACGTTTCTAAATTGAATGTGGTATGGTGACTTTTCCTGGAGATTTCCAATCAACAACGCAAAGATGCCATTCGCTTCGGCCTTGCTTCTCAGCACATCGAAGCCGGCCTCCGCATTTCGTTGCGCCCGATATTCTTCCCGTGAAATTTTTAGCTTATCTTTGATGGCGGCCAAGACGGCATCTGGACCAGCATCCATCTTCATGGATGCAATGAAGTCTAATTCTTTGGCGCTTTCATCCTCTTCGAGCGTCGCACGTACGATGCTTTGTCTGGCCCGTATGTCACGCAATAGTGCGTCTAGAAGTGCGTCTGCGGATTCGGGCCAATTCGCGGGCAGAGTCCGAAAATCCTCGCCTCGATCGCCTTTTTTTGGTGGACTGCTTAAATAGAAAGTTAGAAGGGGGCGCCGGTAAAGCTTCGCCATCTTCGCAAGCATTGCGCGGGTGGGTTCGTCGTCTCCTTGTTCTAAGCGCGCTAGTCGTTCAATAGCTGAGCGACCTCTCGATGCATTAATGCCAAGTTTGTATGCTGCGCCTTCGCGCTGTAAGCCAGCGGTCTCGCGCGCCCAAACCAATACTTTAGGATTGATCTTTGGCATTTGGGTTATTTAAGCACTTTTTTGTCCAATTCACGAGCAACCGCAGGCGTTCGGCCTGGCGACTTCCCTTGACGTATCATCGGGGGTAAGCCAATTGCTGTCCGCAGCTAACCGCTTCAAGGGCCATTTCATGAACGCCCCCGTCACGCCCCCCACCGTCCCCCCTACCACCACACGCCGCTGTTTCCGCTCGGGCCCGACAAGACGCCGTACCGCAAGCTCGACGTCGAGGGCGTGCGCGTCGAAAAGGTCATGGGCAAGGACATGCTGGTGGTCAGCCACGAGGCGCTGCGCGCGCTGGCCGAGGCCGCCTTCACCGACATCAATCATCTGCTGCGCCCGGCGCACCTCAAGCAGCTGCGCAAAATCCTCGACGACCCGGAGGCCTCGCCCAACGACAAGTTCGTCGCCTACGATTTTCTGAAAAACGCCAACATCGCGGCCGGCGGCGTGCTGCCGATGTGCCAGGACACCGGCACCGCCATCATCATGGGCAAGAAGGGCCGCCTGGTGTTCAGCGACGGCTCCGACGAGGCGGCGCTCTCCGAGGGCGCGCGCGACGCCTACCTCAAGCGCAATCTGCGCTATTCGCAGCTCGCGCCGATTTCCATGTTCGAGGAGAAGAACACCAAGAACAACATGCCGGCGCAGGTCGAGATCTACGCCGAGGGCGAGGACGCCTATAAGCTTCTGTTCATCGCCAAAGGCGGCGGCTCGGCCAACAAGTCGTTTCTGTTCCAGGCGACGCCCTCGATCCTGACGCACGACCGCATGCTGGCGTTCCTCAAGGAGAAGGTGTTGACGCTCGGCACCGCGGCGTGCCCGCCTTATCATCTGGCGATCGTGATCGGCGGCACTTCCGTTGAGCTGACCATGAAGACGGTGAAGCTCGCCTCCACGCATTATTACGACGAGCTGCCGACCAAGGGCAGCGAGGACGGCCACGCGTTCCGCGATCTCGAGATGGAAAAGGAAGTGCTGGCGATGACGCAGTCGACCGGCGTCGGCGCGCAGTTCGGCGGCAAATATTTCTGCCACGACGTGCGCGTGATCCGCCTGCCGCGCCACGGCGCCTCGCTGCCGATCGGCTTGGGCGTGTCCTGCGCGGCCGACCGCCAGGCGCTCGGCAAGATCACCAAGGACGGCGTGTTCCTGGAAGAGCTCGAGCATCATCCGGCGCAATATCTGCCGGACGTCGACCAGGAGAAACTGGGCGGCGCGGTGGTGAAGGTCGACCTGCGCAAGCCGATGAAAGAAATTCTGGCGATGCTCAGCAAGTATCCGGTGAAGACGCGGCTGTCGCTCTCCGGCCCGATGATCGTGGCGCGCGATCTGGCGCACGCCAAATTGCGCGAGCGGCTGGAAAAAGGGCAGGGGCTGCCGGACTATTTCAAGGATCACCCGATCTATTACGCCGGCCCCGCCAAGACGCCGACCGGCTACGCCTCCGGCGCCTTCGGGCCGACCACGGCGGGCCGCATGGACTCTTATGTCGATGCATTCCAGGCCGCCGGCGGCTCGATGATCTCGGTCGCCAAAGGCAACCGTTCGGCGGCGGTGCGCGACGCCTGCAAGAAGCACGGCGGCTTTTATCTCGCCTCCATCGGCGGCGCGGCGGCCAACTTGGCCGAATACTGCATCAAGAAAGTCGAATGCCAAGAATATCCCGAACTCGGCATGGAGGCGATCTGGCGCATCGAGGTCGAGGATTTCCCCGCCTTCATCGTCATCGACGACAAGGGAAATGACTTTTTCAAGGAATTGAATTTGGGGTAGGCTTCCCTCTCCCCGCTGTGCGGGGAGAGGGTGGCGAGCGCCGGCAGGCGCGAGCCGGGTGAGGGGGCACATCGTTGTGCTCGGAATTGCGGCAACGCCCCCTCACCCGACCCGCCTCCGCTAAAGCTCCGGCGGATCGACCTCTCCCCGCAAGCGGGGAGAGGTGAAACAGAAAGAGGAACGCCACCAATGATCACCGCCGTCGTCCAATTCGCGCTGTCGCATCCCGTGACGCTCGAAGAAGCCACAAAAATGTTCGAGTTGACCGCGCCGAAATACCAGAACCTGCCGGGGCTGGTGCGCAAATATTATCTGCGCAGCGAAGACGGCCGCAAAGCCGGCGGCGTTTATCTGTGGGAGACCAAGGCGGCCGCCGAGAAGGCCTACAGCGGCGAGTGGAAGGCGCGGGTGTCGCTGCTCTACGGCGGCGAACCCGACATCGCCTATTTCGACACGCCGGTGGTCGTCGACAACCAGGCCGGCGGAGCGATCACCAAGGCGGCGTAGCCGCTCCGCCCATTGTGCACCGCAGCACATGCGGGCGAAAAGCGGCCGTGACATCAAACCGCGTGCGCGAATAACTGTGGCGCGTTGCCGCAGCGTGCGGAAGCGCGCCGGAAAACAATTGTTCCGCTTGCGCCGGCTTATTAACTCCAAAGCAGTCATCGACCAAAGTGGCATTGACGGCGGCATTGTTTGCAGTCGGCAATGGCCGCATCGCTGGCAGTCATCGGTCCGCGCTGAAAGAGGCGCGGTGCCGGTGCTGTTCATTTGCAGACTAAGGGGGCGCATCGAAGGCTCAAAACCCGGGCGGCAGTGCCGAAGGGGCGACTTCGCACCAAAGACCCGGAAAACCCACAGGGAGGATACGACATGTCACGAAACGATCACGAACGGAACGGCGTCTCGCGCCGCGCCTTGCTGACGGCCGGCGCCGGTCTTGCCGGCGGCGTTCTGCTGCCGGGCGGCATGGTCATGCCGGTCTTTGCGGCTGACAAACCGCCGATGGGCACTTGGCCGGCGGGTTCGGAGGGCTCGACCGTCACCATCGGCGCGGCCGTCCCGCGCACCGGCGCCTACGCCGTGCAGGGCGAAGACGAGCTCAAGGGCATGCAGCTTGCCGTCGAGCACATCAACAGCGGCCATCCGCTGATCAAGAAGATCGCGCCCAAGGTTTCCAAGGGCGTGCTCGGCAAGCAGGTGGCGCTGGTCGTCGCCGAACTCGGGCGCCAAGCCGAATGACGCCGTGCAGGAACAGCAGCGCTTCATCGCCGAGAACAAGATCATCGCCATGACCGGCTCGACCTCCTCGGCGGTCGCGGTCGCGCTCAACAAGTTCGCCGAGCGCGAGAAGATCCTCTACCTGGTGGCGATCTCCGGCTCCAACGACACCACCGGCAAGGACTGCGTGCGCTACTCGTTCCGCCAGTGCTTCTACGGCGAAACGGCGGCCAATGCGATCGGCCCGGTGCTGGTGAAGACCTACGGCAAGAACAAGAAAGCGGCGTTCATGACGCCGGACTACACTTACGGTCACACCGTCACCAAGTCGGTGAACGACTACCTCACCGCGCATGGTGGCTGGACCCAGGTGACCAACCAGGTCTCCAAGCTCGGCACCCAGGACTTCAGCCAGTTCCTGACCAACATCGCCAACTCGGGCGCCGAGGTTATCATCAACGTCAACTGGGGCCGCGATGCCGTGCTGTCGGTGCAGCAGGCGAAGCAGTTCGGCCTCACCCCGAAGATGAAGATGGTGATCCCCTACCAGATCCCCTTCCTTGCCAAGGAGACCGGGCCGGAACTCACCGAGGGCGTCTACGCCGCCACCGACTTCTGGTGGACGCTGGAAGACAAGTATCCGCTGGCCAAGATGTTCGTGACCGCCTTCGACAAGAAGTACGGTTACAAGCCGGAGTGGGGCGCCAATAACGCCTACATGCAGTTCGCCATATGGGCGCGGATGGTGTCGGAGGCGGGTTCGTTCTATCCGCCGGATGTCATCAAGCAGTACGAGAAGGGCGAGAAGTTCGACTCGACTGTCGGTCAAGTGCACTTCCGCCCCGAGGACCACCAGTTGGTCCGTCCTGTCATCATCGTCAAAGGCAAGGCGCCGAAGGACATGAAGAACAAGGAGGACTATTGGGAGGTCACCGAGATTCTGCCCGGCGCGCCGCTGATGCAGAAGCCCGACGCGTTCGGCTGCAAGCTCGGCGACTACGCCTGACGGCCGCTGACAATCGCCTTCTCCGCATGGTCGGTGCGGAGAAGGCCCCGTCATGGTCGGGCCCAAGGCGCGAGGTGGGGTCTTCGCATCTTGCGGCCCGGCCATTTGCCATTGCCGGCGCCGGGTCCTAATTTCATCGTAACAAATCGCGGGCGATAGCGTGGTCAATTGGGCTAATTTCATCTCGCAATGCTTCAACGGACTGGTGCTCGGTGCGCTGCTTGCGCTGATTTCCTCCGGTCTGACGATCATTTACGGCACCCTCGGCGTCCTCAACCTCGCGCACGGCGCCATGTTCATGCTCGGCGGCTACGCCGGCTGGGTGGCCTACACTTATACGGGCTCCTTCATCGTCGCGGTCATCGCCGGCTCGCTGTTCGTCATGGTGGTCGGCGTGCTGATGGAGCGCCTGATCATCCGCTCCTTTTACGGCCGGCCGCACGAAGACCAATTGCTGGTCACCTTCGGGCTCGGCATCGTCTTCGTCGAGGCGGTGCGCTTCTTCTTCGGCAGCCTGTCGAAGATGATGCCGCCGCCGGCAGTGTTTCAGGGGATCACCCCGCTCGGCTTCATGCTCTATCCGACCTATCGCCTGGCGCTGCTCGGCATCGTCGCCGCCGCGCTGCTGGTGCTTTACATCGTGCTCTACCGCACCCGCATCGGCATGATCGTGCGCGCCGGCATCGAGGATTCCGTCATGGTCGATGCGCTCGGCATCGACGTCTACAAGGTCTTCATGCTGGTGTTCGGGATCGGCGCCATGGCGGCGGGCTTTGCCGGCGTCGTCAACGCGCCGGTGGTGTCGATCGCGCCCGACGTCGGCGAAGCGATCCTGGTGCAGACCTTCGTCGTCGTCGTCATCGGCGGCGTCGGTTCGTTTCTCGGCGCGATCCTGGGCGGCCTGATCGCCGGCGAGATCATCTCCATCACCTCGATGTTCAACCCCGGCTATTCCTACGTCATGCTGTTTGCCGCCATGACGCTGGTGCTGGTGCTCCGCCCCTACGGCCTGCTCGGCACGGCTGGCCGCGAATGATCGCAGTCGTCTGATGGTGAGGAAACGTCCCCTCCTGGTCGAGACGCTGACGGCGGTCGGGCTGATCGCCGCGCCGTTCGTGCTGCCGCATCTCGGATTTTCGCCCGCCACGGTCAACCGCATTTTGGTCTGGGGCCTGTTCGGCATCGGCTTCGACATACTGTTCGGCTATACCGGCCTGCTGTCGTTCGGCCAATCGACCTTTTTCGGCACCGGCGGCATGTTCGCCGCCTATCTGCTCACGGTTTTGAACTTTCCGCACGTCATGGTGGCGGTGTTCGCCGGCACCATCGTGGCGGCGGTGGTCGGCTATCTGATCGGTCTGATCGCACTGCGGCGAACCGGCATCTACTTCGCCATGATCACGGTGGCGATCGCGGAGATGTTCTATTTCATCGAGTTCAATCCGCTGTCGGACTTTACCGGCGGCGAGAACGGGTTGCCCGGCGTTCCGACCCCGGTTTTCAATCTCGGCTTCACCACCGTCAAATTCGACACCGACCAGTCGCTCTATATATTGCTGGCGTTCTGCTATTTCGTCGGCCTCGTGCTGGCGTCGCGCATCGTGCGCTCGCCGGTTGGCGCGATTCTGAGCGCGATCCGCGACAATCCCAAGCGCGCCGCGGCGGTCGGCCACAACATTCACGGCTACAAGCTCACCGCCTTCGTCATTGCGGCGGCCTATGCGGGCTTTGCCGGCGGCCTGCTGGGCGTGATGCAGGGCTTCATGCCGCCCGAGGCCTTCACCTTCGACACCTCGGGTCAACTCGTCATGCAGACCGCAATCGGCGGCGCCGGCACTTTGTTCGGGCCGCTGGTCGGCGCCGCGGTCTGGCTCTATCTCAGCGATTTCTTCCAGACCACGCTGCATCTCGGCGCCACCTGGAAACTGGTGCTCGGCCTCGTCTTCGTGCTGCTGGTCTGTTTCCTGCGCCGCGGCCTGATCGGCGGCATCACGGACCTTTGGGACTACGCCGCCGGCCGGGGCGCGGCCCAGTCCGGGCCGGATGACGTCTCGGCCCTTGCCGCCGTGCCGCGGCCCGCCAGCGCCGACGTCGTGCACGCGTCGGTGGCCGAAAACCCGCGCCATCGCACGCCGGAGGGCTATACCGGCCCGATCCTGCAGGCGCACGCCCTGACCAAGCGCTACGGCGGCCTGATCGCCAATAACGACATCGATTTCACGGTGGATCACGGAGAACTGCGCGGCATCATCGGCCCGAACGGCGCCGGCAAGACCACTTTCTTCAGGATGCTGACCTGCGAGGTGCCGCCTACGTCCGGCTCGATCGTGTTCGAGGGCAAGGACATCACCGGCATGGGTGTTACCGATGTCTGCCAGCTCGGCCTCACCAAGAGCTACCAGGTGAACCAGTTGTTCAACCGCCTGACGGTGCGCGAGAACCTCACCATCGCCGTGCTCGCCGACTTGCGCGGCAAACTGCGCCTCGACCTGTTGCGCCTCGTCAACAATATCCCCGGCCTGCAGGAGCAGGTCGAGCATACGCTCGAACTGGTCAATCTCACCGGCCGCCCCGACACGCCGGTCGCGGCGCTCGCCTATGGCGAGAAGCGGCGGCTGGAGATCGGTCTGGCGCTCGCCTCGAGCCCGAGCCTGCTGCTGCTCGACGAGCCGCTCGCCGGCATGAGCCCGCACGAACGAGTGGAAACGGTGCAGCTCCTGAAGTCGATCCGGCGCGGCCGCACGCTGGTCGTGATCGACCACGACATGGACGCGATCTTCGAATTGGCCGAGCGCATCACGGTGATGCATGAGGGCGGGGTGCTGACCGAAGGCACGCCGGCCGAGGTCAAGGGTAACGCGACCGTGCAGGAAGCCTATCTCGGCGGAGTGCACGCGCCATGAGCCTGCTCGAAATCACAGCGCTCAACAGTTATTACGGGGATTCGCACATCCTCTTCGACCTCGCGCTGCGCGTGGAAGCGCACGAGGTGGTGGCGCTGCTCGGCCGCAACGGCGCCGGCAAAAGCACCACCTTGAAGAGCCTGATGGGCATGGTGCGCCCGCGCTCCGGCACGGTGCTGTTCGACGGCAAGAACATCGCCGGCCTGCCGGCGCACGCGATCGCGCAAGCCGGCATGCAATTGGTGCCGGAGGATCGGCGCATCTTCGGCAGCCTCGACGTCGAGGAGAATATCGTGCTGGCGAGCCTCTCCGCGGCCAAGGCCTGGCCGCTCGATCGCATCTACGAGATATTCCCGCGCCTGAAGGAACGCCGCCGCAGCCGCGGCACCGATCTGTCCGGCGGCGAGCAGCAGATGCTGGCGATCGCGCGCGCGCTGGTGCGCGATCCCAAGATCGTGCTGCTCGACGAGCCGTTCGAGGGTCTGGCACCGGTGATCGTGCGCGATCTGATGGCGGCCTGCCGCAAGCTCGCGCAAGAGGGCCAGACCATCGTGCTGGTGGAGCAGAATCTGGCGGCGACCTTCGCGCTGGCGAGCCGCGCCTATATCATCAACAACGGCCACATCGTGCACGAAGGGCCGACCGCCGCGATCAAGGCCAACGCCGACATGCTGCAGCAGTATCTCGGCGTCTGAGGCGCGCGCAACGGCTCAGCCGTGCGTGGCGAGATAGGCGCGCAGCGGCCGCCAATAGCGCGCCTTCCAGCCGCTGTTGAGATGGCCACTGTGATTGGCCGGAATGCCGGTGTGGTCGAGGGTGAGACGCGTGCCGCGGCCGGCTTTCTTGAGCGTGAACGTGACCAGCGAATAGACGCCGGGCGGCCAGTTCTTCGCGCGCCAGGCCTGCACGATGCGCTTGCCGGGAACGAGTTCGACGTGGCGCCCGGAGATCCAGCCGCCGTGGCAGCTAAACGCGCCACCCGGCTTGCGGCTGATTTTGGCCGCGCCGTTGGCGGTCATGGCCGCGTGCTCGCGCGAGCTCATCAGGATGTCGTAGAGGCGCTTTGGCGTGGCCTTGAAGATATTGCTCTGGCGGATCGCGGTGGGCATGGCGGCGTCCCTCGTTATTGCGCCGGCCGCACCGGCATGTTCTTGGCGAAGAGCCCGAGCGTGATGGCGCGCGCCACGTATTGCGCCAGACAATTATAGCCGGCCTCGTCGCGCGCGAATTCCTCCGCCACCGGTTCGGGCCCGCTTTCCTGCGCCTGGTTGATGATCTGCATCGCCTCGAAGAAGCGGATGACGATGACGTTTTCCTGCGCCGCCAGCTTGCGCAGCGTCTCGCGGATCTCGACGTAATGCGGATCGCGCACCATTTCCCTGGCGAATTGCAGGCCGACCAGCACCACGTCGACCTTGTGGCTTTTAAGCCAGTCGATCTGCTCCTTGACGGTCGCCGCGAATTCGTCGGCCGGCACGTAAGCGAGCGCATCGTTGGTGCCGACCTGCCAGAGCACCAGATCGGGCTCCTCGAGCGCGACTTGCGTTTTCATGCGCACGGCGGCGCTGGCGGCGAGTTCGCCGGAGACGCCGCGGTTGATCATGACCACGTCGACGCCCTTGAGCGCGCTTTCGAGCATCGTCTCGATCAGCGCGGTGTAGCCGCCGCCGCGCGCCGAGACCCTGCCGGGCGCCGCGCCGAACGCCAAAATGCGCAAGGTTTTGCGCTTGGCCAGCGCGGCCGCAACGTTGGGCAGCGGCGATTGATCGGCATCGGCGGTGGCGCCGGGCTGGCAGGCTTTCGACAGCGGCGCCGCCGGCGGCGGCGATTGCGCGCGCGCCGCGCCGATGGCGATCGTTGCCCCGATCAACGCTGCGCCGGTCAAGCGGGCGAGGCGGAGCGGGCGCGTTGGCGCGATTCGGCGAGCCATGCGGTGAATGCCATGATGACGATGCCGGAAATTACCACGGCGCTGTCGATGCCGACAGTGCCGCGATAGGCGAAACGCACGAATTGTGCAATGAGGCTGAGCAGCGAGCCGACGCAGAACACATAAAGCGAGTTGCGCCCGAGCATGGCCAACATGGCGATCAACGGCGCAACCAGATACCGCAAGTAACGCACGTCGGCGCACCAGCGGATATAGCGGAAGGCGAGCGAGAATACCGCGACCAGCGAGAGAAACTGGATCAGGCGGATCGGCGTCACATAGGTCTTGTCGACGATGAAGAACAGCTTGGGGTCGGGCACGTGGGTCGGGTCCGGCCACCAGCCGAACCAGGGCATCAGCACGCCGAGGATCACCATCGGCACGGCGGCGATGCGCAGCCAGACGATATTGCGGCGCGCCCAGGCGCCGACGCCGTGGTCGGCGCGCGCGATCGTAAAGCCGAGCACGAAGACGAATTGCCAGGCCAGCGGGTTGAAAAACCAGGTGCCCGACACCGGCCAGGTCGGCAGCGTCAGGCGGAACGCCAGCGCGCAGACGTAGAGCGCGGCCGAGGCCGGCAGCAGCAAATACGGCACGGTGCGGTCGATCAGCGCGAAGAACGGCGCCATCAGCATCAGCACCACGTAAAGCGGCAAAATGTCGAAGAACCCCAGTTGATGCGTGAGCAGCGCGAGCCCGATATGGGTCGGCACCGGGTCGTTGAACACGGCGGCGGCGTTGTGCCATTCCAGCAGCAGCGGATTGGCGAGCTCGATCGAAGTCAGCGCCAGCATGGCGATGGCGAGCATGGTGATCAGGACCTGCGCGGCGTAAAGCTCGAGCGCGCGGCCGAACAGGCGCAGCATCACGTCGCGCGTCGGCATGGTGCGGCCGCCGCCGTCCGCCATCAGCCGTAGCGACCAGCCGGCCAGGAACACGAACAGGTCGGCGGCATCCGAAATGGAAAAATTCATCAGCGTGTAGCGCGCATAAAACAGGCCGGGAATGTGGTCGATGAATATCGTGATCAGCGCGAAGCCGCGCCAGAAATCGACCGCATTGGCTTGGCGTGTCATCGTCGGTTCCGGCCGCGCCTTACCTCGCCCCGCCGGCACTGTGCCGGGCGGCGGCGCGGGCGGTCAAGAACGACCGGCTCAGGCGTCTAACGGCGTCAGTCTTTGCCGATTTCGATGATTTTGCGACAGCAGCGCTCGCCACTTGCCGGGGCTTGCGCCTGCCGCCGATAGCGGCAATTATGGCGAGACAACCAAGGGTTGATTGGGGGCGGTCATGTTTTCGATGTCGCGCAGGCTGGGTTGTGCGTTGGGCGTTTCCGGCGCGCTTTTGACGGCCTCGGTCGGTATGACCGACGAATCTGTTCCCGTCTTCATGGACCAGGGACCGAATTGGACCGCGGAGACGCGCGCGGACTTCTACAGCAGAGATCAAGGTTCGCGGATGATGCCGCTTGCATGGCTGCAAGCATTGAAGCAGCTAGATGGCCAGCCGTTTCTCGCCGACAATCTCGCGCGCTACGGCTATTTAGCGAATCCTGCAAACCACAACGGGCTGCCGGTCGGTTTCACCACGTCCGGCGCGACCGGCGTCGAGATTGTCGGCATGACCTGCTCGGCCTGCCACACGCGGCAGATTACCGCCGAGGGCAAGACCTACCGCATCGACGGCGGGCCGGCGATCGTCGACTTTCAGAGCTTCCTCGCCGACCTCGACGCGTCCGCCGGACAGGCATTGGCGAGCGACGCGGCCTTCAATCAGTTTGCGATGGCGGTTCTGGGCTCGGCGGCGTCGGATGCCGACGATGTTGCGACGCTGCGAGAGGACTTCAACGGCTGGTATCTTCGCTACCACACGTTGATAACGCACGCCTTGCCGACGCCAGGATGGGGCCCGGCACGGCTCGATGCCGTCGCTATGATTTTCAACCGTCTTGCGGGCCTCGATCTCGGGCCGCCGCCGAGTTTCCTGATTGCGGACAACATAAGGCCCGCGGTCGCGCCCGTGCGCTATCCGTTCATCTGGAATGCGCCGGTCCAGGACAAGACACAATGGCCGGGCTTTGCCGACAACGGCAGCGACGTCCTCGCCCTCGCGCGCAATCTTGGCGAGGTCTTCGGCGTGTTCGGCATTTTTGAGCCGAGACGCGACGGCTTGCTGGTCAATTTTCTCAACCACAGTTCGGCGAATTTTGACGGCCTGGGTAATTTGGAAAACCTCGTCAAGAAGATCGGCCCGCCGAAATGGCCGTGGCTGATCGACACAAGTCTCGCGGCCCAGGGCAAGGCGATATTTGCCCGGCCGAAGGAACAAGGCGGCTGCATCGAATGTCATGGGATCAGACAGGGAGCCGTGCGTTTCCCTGCCGAGCAAACCTGGGCGACGCCAATCAAGAATGTCGGAACCGATACGCGGGAATACGACGTTCTCGCTTGGACTGAAAATCCCGGCGTGCTCAAGGGCGCATTCATCCCCTTCGCCACGAAACCGCTGGAGGATAACGCTCTCGCGTTCGACATTCTCGCGACATCGGTGATCGGGTCGATCGCCGAACATGCCGTGCTGGGCGGCGGCGCAGTATCGGCCGTGGTGGCGGCCGCGTCAGACGCGCAAGCCCAGGGCGGCCAAGGCGTGCCGCTCTTGAAGCTGAACCGGCTTCCACCCGCGCTCAGGGACCTGCAGGGAGCCTATCATGCACCGGCGTTGCCGCAGATAACGACGGCGAAACCGTTGGAATTCCGGTTCCAGGGCCTGCCGATTCCGGTGCCGGCGCCGCGTGCGCCTCCGCCGCCGAAAGGCTCCTATGAGGCTCGCGTGATGCAGGGCATCTGGGCTGCGGCGCCGTATCTGCACAACGGTTCGGTGCCGACGCTTGCCGAATTGCTCAAGCCTGCCGCCGAACGCGTCAAGCAATTTAAAATCGGCGGCGCCTACGACACTATTAACGTCGGTTTGGCCGTCGAACAGTCGCAATTCAAAAACGACCTCTTGGTGACGACCGATTGCACCAACCTCAATTCGGGCAATAGCCGCTGTGGTCATGAGTTTGGTACGTCGCTGCCGGAACAAGAGAAGAAAGCGCTTCTGGAGTATCTGAAGTCGCTTTAGCGTTCGTGCTCTCCGCGCGGTCTAGGTTTTTGCCGAGCCGGGCCGCCGCGCGATGATGTTGATGACCCGGAACGTCATCACCAGTTCGCCGGCCTGGTTGGACACTTCGATGAACGAGGTGACCGCGCCGCGGTCGGGCCTGGATTTTGACGGGCTCGCCTTGAGCACAGTGACGCGCACCGAAAGCCGGTCGCCCGGGCGCACCGGCTTGAGCCAGCGCAATTCGTCGAGGCCGGGCGAGCCGAGACTGGCATTGTGGGTGAGATAGCGCTCGACATAGGGCCGCATCATCAGCCCGCAGGTTTGCCAGCCGCTGGCGATGAGGCCGCCGAACGGACCTTTCTTGGCCGCTTCCGGATCGGTATGGATCGACTGCGGGTCGTAAAGCCTGGCGAAGGCGATCATCTCGTCTTGCTCGACGGCGACGCTGCCGCAGTCGTGCACGTCGCCTTCGACGTAGTCTTCGAAGTAGCGGTCGTCGATGGCGTGTGCGAAAGCCATGCTGGCGCTAAAACCCGGTGGCAAAGCGCGCCATCACCACGATGATCGCCACCTGCATCACGCCCTGCACGGCAACCACGCGCACGTAAGTGCGCATCCAGCGCCTGAGCTTGTCATGGTCGGGCGCGGATTTTTGGATCTCGAAATAAAGCTTGAGGTTCATCGGCAGCAGATAGCCGAGCCCCTGCACCGTGAGCACGCTGACGATGGCGAGCGCGCCGATCACCCACCAGAATTGTGGATAACCGAGGTCGAGAAAGCCCATGCGCACGGCCAGGAACCAGCCGGAGGTGGAGGTGATGGCCGACAGCGTCGGCATCAGGATCAGCGTGCGCGGAATGATGCCGGCGATCATGGCGCGGCGGGTATCGAGGCTCACTTTGCGCAGCACCGGGCCGATGACAAAGCCCATGAACAGGTCGATGCCAGTCCACAGCGCGCCGGTCATGACATGGACGAAATCCAGGAACCAGAGGCTTGAGCCGAGAATCGCTGCGATCATCACCGCGACGGCGGCAACCGCCACGGCAATATAAAAAGGCCGCAACGGCGCGGCCACGCGCGCGGACGGCGCTGCAACGATCGTATCGGCCAAACGGCGCTCCCGTTGTTGAACGGGAGCAACGCTAGCGGCGGCTGGCGGGGATGCCAAGACCCGCAGCGCGCAGGCCCGGCATAACGACGCTCAGTGGAGGTCGGCGGATTCGACGGCCTGTTGCGCGACCGTGCCGAATTCTCCCACCGACGGTTGCCCGCGCAGGTGATTGAACACGAAGACGCGGATCGCCGAGGACAGGTTATTGCCCTGCCGCGCCTGGTCGATCTCGCGCACCAATGTCGACAGTTTTGCCTTTTGCGTGCCGGCGATTTCGCGCAGGCCGTGCCAGAATTCGTCTTCGAGCGACACGCTCGTCTTCTGCCCGTTCCGGACGATCGAGCGTTTGATGTTGGCGGAATTCATGGTCTCTCCAAGTTTTACTGCGGCGGACGGGAACACCGCCGTTCTGCGCACCATGGCACCGTCCGCCGCCGCCATATTGAGCGAGATCAAAACTCCATGAACTCAGGCGCTTCCCGCACGGCACCAAGAACAAAGGGTAATTGGCGGCGGATCGCTGTGGCCCGGTTAGTGATTGTTTTTAATGAGCAATTTACGAGCCTGCGGCGCGCGCGCGCACTAGCTTGCGGACGGCATTTGCGCCGGCCGGAGGCAAGCATGAATTTCACGGGAGGTCTGATTTTGATCGCCGTCACCGTTGCGATGCTGGTGATCGCGCGGCCGGCCGATGGCGAGTCGGCGCCATTCCTGCGGGTCTGGATCGTCGGGCAAATTTACGCGCTCGCCGCCATGGTCAGCGCCGTGCTCGGCGTCACTATCGTTATCGTCAACTGGCCGTTCTAAGCGCCAGCGAACAATGCGGGCGCGCTCAGCCGTTCTGCGGCGGTTTGGATTCGCGGATCACCGTCTGGCAGCTCAGGCACTGGTAGGTGTCGAAATCCGCCAGTTCTTTCCTTGATTTGCTCGCTTGCATCGCGACACCGCAGACCGGGCAGGGGCGAATACGGGGACTAGGACTTTGCTTCAATTGCCATTCCTGAAGACGTGTACCGTTGAAGCCAAGAATACCCGGCTACCGCGCCGGGAATTTGATCTAAATCAAATCCGCATCTGGGCCGTCGCGCCCCGGTCGCGCCGCCGCGCCCCGTGAGGCGGCCGGCGTAACTGCGCCCGACATGACTTAGGTCAATGCGCCGGTTGCCGTCGCGTCCAGATTCACGCAATGTGGCAGCATGTATCCACCGCGCCCTTTGACCGCGACCTCGAGCTGGCCGTCATCGACGATGACGGTCCGCACGCGCTCGTGTTCCCGTGCCGGCGCATCCTCAACGGCTGGATGAAAGTGGAGACCAAGGAGCGGCTCGATGTGCGGCCGACCCATTGGCGGGAATGGCAGGGGCCCAAAACGGGCGCCGGTGCGAGCACGACGAACCTGAGACAGGCTTAGGATTTTCCCGCGGCGGCAGTTCCGATCTGCATCACGTTCACCCCCGACGGCGACGCAGCCGCAATCCGGCAAAGCTGCGCTAGCGCATGGTTTTCCAGGGGTCCGATTTTTCCTTGGAATCCGGGATGACCTTGAGCGCGTCCTTATAGGCCTTCTCTTCGGCTTTCTTTTTGGCCAGGTCTTCCGTCTTGCGCGTGTCCGGCTGTTGGCCGGTCCCGCTGCGCGCATGGCCTTGTGCCTGGGCTGCCGCCACCGATGACACAATGATTGCCGCGGCAATGAGGGTGCGCGAAACCATAATTCCTCGCGGTTTGGACCGGCGCACAGTCTATTGGCAATCGCATCGGCAAACCAGGGCAGCCGCGCCAATCCCAAACGACCGAGGCCGCCGGTAAAGGCGGCCTCGGGACAGGTTCATCGCGCCAGCCGGCGCCAAGATCCGCTCGCGATCAGCAGTGCCGGCACCAGCAGCCGCGCGGACCGCAAACGCGGTGGTGGAACGGCCCGCACCAGCGGCCCCAGAACGGTCCGCAGGCGGCTTTCTCGATCGGCGTGAAGTTCTGCGACTGCGCGGGGATGGCCGCGGCGCCGCGCGAAGTCTGGGCATCGGCTTTGAAGGCGAGCGAGCCCGCGAGCAGGATCGCCGCTAAAGCAAGGAAGGTGACCGTCAGCTTGCGCATCGATTCTCTCCCTGTTGCGCTCATGGTTGGAATCCAGGAAAGCGCGTCAATTCCGCCTGAGTGCGCGCTAAATTACCAGTAAAAATTTCATAAGGTTGGCGGAAACCGGGCGCGGCCGGCGGGCGGGGTTTTGGCCGCGCCTTGCGCCGGCGGCCTCTTGCTGCGACGCAAAACGAAAGAGGCCGCCAAAGGGGGCGGCCTCCGAAGTGCGTGCTTTGCCTTGCGATTATTCTTTGCCCTCGACGGCGTAGCGGCGGAAGGTCGCGTATTTTTCGCCGATCTTGAGTGCCGCTTGATAGTCCGCGCCATTGTACCAAGCTTTTATTTGGTCGAGGCTGTTCCAGGATTGAATGACAAGACGCTTCGGCGCCGTGCCGGCAATCGCGGTCACCGGTTTTGCTCCGGCTCCGCCTGCGCCACCGATGGCGACCAGCTTTCCACCAGCCGCTATGATGGTGGCCTGCGCCTTCGGTGCGAACTCCTTCCCGTAAGCTTGCGGGTTGCTCACGTCGATCTCGGTGACGAGATAGACCGGCGGCTTGGCCTGCGCGTGCAGGCCGCTGACCGCGGCCGCGCCCAGTGCCGCGCCCGCAAGCGCGGCCAGTCCCAGTCCGAAATAATGCTTCATGGTGCCCCCCTTTGTTTGCTTGACAGGGGGAGCTTACGTTCACGCGGCGGTTGAAGCGCGTAAATTGGGCGTCAATTTTCTCTCGACGAGACCATGCACGAGCCCGCCGCCTGAGCCGCATGCCCCGCTATTTTTTCCGATAATAATCGAGCACGAAAATGCGCACCGCCGACGACAAATTTGCCGATACGTGTTTCTGGTGCGGGCGTTCTGCCGCAATCGATTCCAGAAGACGGGACATGGTCGTATTGCGCGCACTGGCGATTTCGTTGAGCGCGTCCCAAAATTCGTTTTCAAGGCTGATGCTGGTCTTGTGGGGACCGACCATCACCGAACGTTTTTTGACGACTGATTGCACCGGCGCCTGCCCGACGTGTGATGGCGCAAAACAATCATGAATGTTGCATTGCAGCATTGAGATGTATCAAGCGAGCCCTGCGCGGCGGCGATGGCTGCCAAGACCCGCAAAAGGGGTCACGGATAGGGGCAAAAAGGCCGCTCGAAAGACGGGATCAAGCGATACCGGCGCAGTGGCCGGTGTGCCGGGCCGCGACGGAGCGAGAAGGACGGCGCTTCAGAAATGAAAGAGGCCGCCAACGGGGGCGGCCTGGCATTCAGGAGCTGCGGTAAGGCGGAGCATATTTTTTCAATATCACTTTTGCGGCAAGCCAAAGAATGCCGAGAACGGCACCAGTCACGACCGCGATCGTCACTAACTCACTCACCCGACGCGCTCCCACTCTCGTCAAAAGCGAATATGGAACATTATGCTACTTATATGGCAATACGCAACCCCTAGTTTCAAAAGGGCCCACACTAAGCAACCGTTATGGAAACGGGCCAGTACCCCATACCCCAAAAAGAACATATTGCGAACGGAGAACAAATAGTGTACATTGCCTCCTCCGGTCAATTCCGGCGGGGGCGGGGCAAGGGTCCATGGGGGCCATTTGAAGCGCCTTCGTTGTCGGGGGGTCGATTCTAAGGCCATATAGGAGCGCTCTCATGAGTCAGCCTGCTTTGCGTATCGTCGAAGGACCCTCCATGGACAAGTCGAAAGCCCTGTCAGCGGCGCTCAGCCAGATCGAGCGCCAGTTCGGCAAGGGCTCGATCATGCGGCTCGGCAAGAACGACAAGTCGATGGACGTGGAGACCATCTCCACCGGCTCGCTCGGGCTCGACATCGCGCTCGGCGTCGGCGGCCTGCCGCGCGGCCGGGTGGTGGAAATCTACGGGCCGGAATCCTCCGGCAAGACCACGCTCGCGCTGCACACCATCGCCGAAGCGCAGAAGCTCGGCGGCATCTGCGCCTTTGTCGACGCCGAACACGCGCTCGACCCGGTCTATGCGCGCAAGCTCGGGGTCAATGTCGACGACCTCCTGATCTCGCAGCCGGACGCCGGCGAGCAGGCGCTGGAAATCGCCGACACGCTGGTGCGCTCGGGCGCGGTCGACGTGCTGGTGGTGGATTCGGTCGCGGCTCTCGTGCCGCGCTCCGAGCTCGAAGGCGAGATGGGCGACGTCCAGCCGGGCTCACAGGCCCGCCTGATGAGCCAGGCGCTGCGCAAGTTGACCGCCTCGATCTCCAAGTCGCGCACCATGGTGGTTTTCATCAACCAGATCCGCATGAAAATCGGCGTGATGTACGGCTCGCCGGAGACGACCTCGGGCGGCAACGCGCTGAAGTTCTACGCCTCGGTGCGCCTCGACATCCGCCGCATCGGCGCCATCAAGGAGCGCGACGAGGTGGTCGGTAATCAAACAAGGGTCAAGGTGGTCAAGAACAAGCTCGCCCCGCCGTTCAAGCAGGTCGAGTTCGACATCATGTACGGCGAGGGCGTCTCCAAGGTCGGCGAGTTGATCGATCTTGGCGTCAAGGCCGGCGTGGTGGAAAAATCCGGCGCCTGGTTCTCCTACGACAGCCAGCGCATCGGGCAGGGGCGCGAGAACGCCAAGCAGTTCCTCAAAGACAATCCCGACATGGCCGCGAAGATCGAGGCGCAGGTGCGGGCGAATTCCGGCATCGTCGCCGAGGCGATCATGGCCGGCGAAGGCGAGAAGGACGCCGACGACGACGAGGCCGCGGAGGCCTGAACACGATCCGCTCATTCCCGCGCAAGCGGGGATCCAGGGTCAAGGCGCAATGAGTTAAGAGCTGGATTCCCGCGTGCGCGGGAATGAACGGAGTAAACCCTTGTAAGGCGCCGCGGCGGCGCCGGTATCCTCCGCCGCACCATTTGGTTCGCTTACGCGTAACGTCGTCTCAAGGTACTGCGTAGAGCATTCGCCCCCGTCGGCACCCGGCTGCGTAAAGCGGCCGCCACCGAGGACGGGGGCGATGTGCGTTTTTGGGCTTCCCTCTCCCCGCCTGCCGGGAGAGGGTGGCCGCCGTCAGGCGGCCGGGTGAGGGGGCGCAGCCGCAATGCCGAGCTTTGCCAATGCCCCTCATCCGGCTCGGACCTACGGTCCTCGCCACCTTCTCCCCGCATGCGGGGAGAAGGAAGAAGCGCCCTTCCTGGACTTAGCCCACCCCCGTCGCTACATAGGCCCCGAAACATCAAGCCGGACGGGGATTTAGCCCCCGCGGTTCGGGCAAAACGGGGCGGCAGACAGCAACAGGCGATGAGCGGCGTCAACGACATCCGCAAAAGCTTCCTGGATTTCTTCGCGCGCAACGACCACACGGTCGTGGCGTCGTCCTCGCTGGTGCCGCGCAACGACCCGACGCTGATGTTCACCAATGCCGGCATGGTGCAGTTCAAGAACGTCTTCACCGGCCTCGAAAAGCGCCCTTACGTGCGCGCGGCCACCTCGCAGAAATGCGTGCGCGCCGGCGGCAAGCACAACGATCTCGACAATGTCGGCTACACCGCGCGCCACCACACCTTCTTCGAGATGCTCGGCAATTTCTCCTTCGGCGACTACTTCAAGGAGCGCGCCATCGCGCTCGCCTGGGAGCTGATCACCAAGGATTTCGCGATTTCGCCCGAGCGGCTTCTGGTCACCGTCTATATCGACGACGACGACGCCTTCAAACTGTGGAAGAAAATTGCCGGCCTGCCGGACAACAAAATCCTGCGCATCGCCGGCGCCGACAATTTCTGGTCGATGGGCGACACCGGCCCGTGCGGCCCCTGCGCGGAGATTTTCTACGACCACGGCGACCACATTCCCGGCGGGCCGCCCGGCTCGGCCGAAGCCGACGGCGACCGCTTCATCGAGATCTGGAATCTCGTGTTCATGCAGTACGAGCAGCTTGCCGGCGGCAAGCGCATCGACCTGCCGCGGCCCTCGATCGATACCGGCATGGGGCTCGAGCGCATCGCCGCGGTGCTGCAAGGCGTGCACGACAATTACGATATCGACCTGTTCCGCACGCTGATCGAGCACATCGCGGAGCTGACCAAAGTCGGCGCGCACGGTCCGCACAAGGCCTCGCACCGGGTGATCGCCGATCACCTGCGCGCCTCCTCGTTCCTGATCGCCGACGGCGTCCTGCCCTCGAACGAAGGCCGCGGCTACGTGCTCAGACGCATTATGCGACGCGCCATGCGCCACGCCGAACTGCTCGGCGCCAAGGACCCGCTGATGTGGAAGCTCGTCCCCGTGCTCACGCGCGAGATGGGCCAGGCCTTTCCCGAATTGATCCGCGCCGAGGCGCTGATCGGCGAGACGCTCAAGCTCGAGGAAACCCGCTTCCGCGCCACGCTCGAGCGCGGGCTTGCCATTCTCGAGGAGAAGGTCGCCCGCCTGAAAAAGGGCGACATGCTCGACGGCGAAACCGCCTTCACGCTCTACGACACCTATGGCTTCCCGCTCGATCTCACGCAGGACGCGCTGCGCGCGCGCGGCATCGGCGTCGATCTTGCCGGCTTCGAGGATGCCATGGGGCGCCAGCGCGCCAAAGCGCGCGCCTCCTGGGCCGGCTCGGGCGAGGCCGCCGACGAAGCGGTATGGTTCGGTTTGCGCGAGAAGGCGGGCGCCACCGAATTCCTCGGCTACGAGACCGAGAGCGCCGAAGGCGTCGTCGCCGCGCTGGTCAAGGACGGCAAGGAAGTCGGCGAGCTTAAAAAAGGCGAGAGCGGCGCGGTGGTGATGAACCAGACGCCGTTCTACGCCGAGTCGGGCGGCCAGGTCGGCGACACCGGCGAACTGCGGCGCGAGGGCGTGCGGCTCGTCGTGAGCGAAACCCAGAAGAAAGCAGGCGATCTGTTCGTGCACCTGGTCACGGTGGAAGAGGGCGCGGTCAAGGTCGGCGACCCGCTGCTGCTGGTGGTCGATCACGCGCGGCGCGCTGCCATCAGGCAAAACCACTCCGCTACGCACATCTCTGCACGAGGCGCTGCGCCAGGTGCTCGGCGACCACGTGGCGCAAAAAGGCTCGCTGGTCGCGCCCGACCGGCTGCGCTTCGACTTCTCGCATCCCAAGCCGATGACGGCGGCCGAACTCGAGCGCGTCGAAGACATCGCCAACGACATCGTGCTGCAGAATGCGCCGGTCACCACGCGGCTGATGGCGCTCGATGACGCGCGGGCTTCTGGCGCGCGCGCCCTGTTCGGCGAGAAATACGGCGACGAGGTGCGCGTGGTCGCCATGGGCGAGGGGAGCGGCAACACGCTCGGCTGGTCGGTCGAATTGTGCGGCGGCACCCATGTGAAGCGCACTGGCGATATCGGCCTGATCAACGGTCTTACCGATTCGGGCGTTGCCGCCGGCGTGCGCCGGCTGGAGGCGCTCACCGGCAAGGTTGCGCGCAAGACGGCCGAGCATCAGGTGCAGATCGCCAAGGCCGCGGCGGCCGAACTCAAGACGCCGCTGGAAGAAATGCCGGCCCGCATCGCGTCGCTGCTCGACGAGCGCAAGAAGCTCGAGCGCGAACTCACCGAGGCGCGCAAGAAACTCGCGATGGGCGGCGGCGCCAGCGCTTCCGGCGGCGCCGACGGCGTGCGCCAGGTCAACGGCGTCAATCTGATCGCGCGCTCGGTCACCGGCATCGGCCCGAAGGAGCTTCCGAGCCTGATCGACGAGGCCAAGAAGCAGATCGGGTCCGGCGTCATCGTCATCGTCGCGGTCAGCGAAGAGGGCCGCGCCGGCATTTCCGTCGGCGTCACCGAAGACCTCACCAAGCGCTTCAACGCGGTCGACTTGGTGAAAGCGGGCGCGGCCGTGCTCGGCGGCAAAGGCGGCGGCGGCCGCCCCGACATGGCGCAGGCCGGCGGCCCGGACGGTTCCAAGGCCGAAGAGGCGCTGAAAGCGATCGAGGCGGCGCTGGGCGGATAAAGTGCGCAGATTATCGGCCCTCATCCTGAGGAGCGGCCGCAGCCGCGTCTCGAAGGACAGGGCCGCCCCATCTTCGAGACGCATCGCTATCGCGATGCTCCTCAGGATGAGGGCGGAGCCGGGTCCCCGCTTTCGCGGGACGACAGTCGAATTAGTCTTGCTCCCATGGCGGAACTCCACTTCACCTCCTGGCTGCGCGAGGTCGTGCCGAACGGTCCCTTGACCGCCGGCGGCGACACCGTCGGCGCGGCGCTCGGCCAGGTGTTCGCCGAACTGCCGCACGTGCGCGGCTATGTGCTCGACGAGCGCGGGCAATTGCGCAAGCACGTCTGCATCTTCGCCGACGGCAGGAGGCTGCCGCGCGAGGCGGCGCTCAAACAGAGCATCCGGCCGGACTCCAAACTTTACGTCATGCAGGCTCTTTCCGGAGGCTGATCCATGTCCGAGCGTATGCTGGTCGCGACCCGCAAGGGCTTGCTGCAACTCGTGCGCCGGAATGGCGGCTGGAACGTCGCGCGCGCGAGCTTCCCCGGCGTCGCGGTCACCGCCGCTTTGCACGATGCGCGCGACGGCACGCTCTACGCTCTGCTCAAGCACGGCCACTTTGGCAGCAAGCTGCATCGTTCCGACGACGACGGCCAAACCTGGGGCGAACTCGAGGCGCCGGCCTTTGCGGCCGATGCCGCCGGCTCGCCGACGCTTTTCCAGATTTGGACGATCGAGGCCGGCGGCGCCGATGAGCCGGGACGGCTATGGGCCGGCGCGCTGCCGGCCGGCCTGTTCCGCTCGGACGACCGCGGCGAGCATTGGCAACAGGTGAGCGCGCTTTGGAACGTGCCGGAGCGCGAGAAATGGTTCGGCGGCGGCTATGACGACGCCGGCATCCACACCATCTCGCCCGATCCGCGCGACTCAGCCCGCGTCTTCGTCGCCATCTCCTGCGGCGGCGTGTGGGATTCGCCCGACGCCGGCGAAAGCTGGAGCCTGCGCGGCGACGGCATGGTGGCGGCCTATATGCCGCCGGAACTGGCTGGCCAGAAGGAGACGCAGGACCCGCATCGCGTGGCGCGCTGCGCGGCCGCGCCCGACACGATGTGGATGCAGCATCACTGCGGCATCTTCCGCTCGACCGACGCAGGCCGCACCTGGATGCCGCTCAAATTGCCGGTGGACGATTTCGGCTTCGCGGTCGCGGCGCACCCGAAGGACCCGCTCACCGCCTGGTTCGTGCCGGCGATCAAGGACGAGTTGCGCGTGCCGCGCGACGGCGCCCTCAGCGTCACGCGCACGACCGACGGCGGCAAGACTTGGCAGAGCTTCCGCGCCGGACTTCCGCAGAAGGATGCCTACGACCTGATCTACCGGCACGGCCTCGACGTCGACGGCGAAGGCCGACGGGTTGTCATGGGCTCGACCACCGGCAGCCTGTGGGTGAGCGAGAACGCCGGCGAGGCCTGGCAGCTGCTCAACGCCCACCTGCCGCCGGTCTACGCGGTGAGGCTGTATTAGCGGGCTCCCTTTACCTTTCTCCGCGCGTGGGGACGGGAAGTTGATCGACCGCAAAGCGGGTCGGCCCCGGAAATGGTCTAATATCCGCACGATTCCAGCGGAGCGGCGATGCCACGCGACAGGCTCAACGAACTGCGCCGGCGCATCTACCTGGTGCTCGAGCAGGGTCCGATCGGCGAAGGCATGGGCCTTGTCGTCGACCGGCTGCTGGTCGCGCTCATCCTGATCAACCTCGTTTCCGTGGCGCTCGAATCGGTGGCCGAACTGCGCGCGGCCTATCGGCCGCTGTTTGCCTTCATCGAATATTTTTCGCTCGTCGTGTTCACCGTCGAATACGGCTTGCGGCTGTGGGTCGCCGTCGAGCACGGACCGCACCGCCATCTCGCCGCCGTGCGGGCGCGGCTCAAATACGCCTTGAGCCCGGCCGGCGTCGTCGACCTGATCGCGGTGCTGCCGTTCTGGTTCGCCTTCATGTTGCCCGACGATCTGCGGCTGCTGCTGGTGCTGCGCATCGTTCGCTTTTTCAAGATCGCGCGCTATTCGCCGGCCATGCGCTCGCTGCTCGACGTGCTGTACCGCGAGCGGCGCGCGCTGTTCGGCTGCCTGGTGATCACCTTGGGCACCGCGCTGGTCGCCGCCGCCTTGATGCATCTCGCCGAGGGCAAGGTGCAACCGGACAAGCTCGGCACCATTCCCGACGCGCTGTGGTGGTCGATCGTGACCATCGGCACCATCGGCTACGGCGACGTGGTGCCGATCACCGCGCTCGGCAAGCTGATCGCCACCGGCACCATTTTCGCCGGCCTCATCATGATGGCGCTGCCGATCGGCATCATCGCCACCGCCTTCGCCGAACAGATCCACCGCCGCGATTTCATCGTCACCTGGGGCATGATCGCGCGCGTGCCGCTGTTCGCCGAGCTCGACGCCGCCGCCATCTCCGACATCATGGAGCTTTTGCGGGCGCAGGTGGCGCAGCCGGGCGAGACCATCGTGCGCGCCGGCGATACCGCCCATTCGATGTATTTCATCGCCGCCGGCGAGGTCGAGGTGGCGCTCAAGAAGGAGCGCCTGCGGCTCGGCGTCGGCCAGTTCTTCGGCGAGGTGGCCGTGCTGCGCCGGGCGCGCCGCTCGGCCACCGCAGTCGCGCTCACGCGCACCAATCTGCTGGTGCTTTCCGCGCAGGACCTGCACGCGCTGATGAGTCGCGACCCGCGCGTCGCCCAGCGCATCAAGGACGTGGTGGAAAAACGCGTCGGCCGCGAGGTGGTGTCGCCCAAGGGCGACATCGTCAAGGAGGAGATTGAATAGACTTTCTTATCTCTCCCCTTTCAGGGGAGGGATCAGGCCATCGCCCGCGTTAGGTTCTCGTGCACTTTGTCGCGGAAGCCGCCGCCGGTCACCGCGTCAGAACGCGGCGATCGCGGCGTTCAGCGTGGGGCTCGGCCGCATCGCGGCCGATACCTTGGCGGGATCGGGCAGGTAGTAACCGCCGATGTCGACCGGCTTGCCTTGCGCGGCGATCAGTTCGCCATTGATCTTGGCTTCGTTTTTGGCGAGCGTCTCGGCCAGCGGTTTGAAGCGGGCTTGAAGTTCCGCGTCCTTGGTCTGCGCGGCCAGCGCCTGTGCCCAGTAGAGGGCGAGGTAGAAATGGCTGCCGCGATTGTCGATCTCACCGACCTTGCGCGCAGGGTTGCGGTTGAACTGGAGGAACTTGCCGATGGCCGTGTCGAGCGTCTCGGCGAGAACCTGCGCCTTGGCGTTCTTGTAGGTCTGCGCCAGATGCTCGAGCGAAGCGCCGAGAGCCAAGAATTCGCCGAGCGAATCCCAGCGCAGATAGCCTTCTTCCTGGAACTGCTGCACGTGCTTGGGCGCCGAGCCGCCGGCACCGGTCTCGAAAAGACCGCCGCCCGCCAACAGCGGAACAATCGACAACATCTTGGACGATGTACCGAGCTCCATGATCGGGAAAAGATCCGTCAGATAATCCCGCAGAATGTTGCCGGTGACGGAAATTGTGTCCTGGCCCTTGCGAATCCGCTCGAGTGAAAATTTCATCGCGTCGACCGGGGCCAAAATGCGGATGTCGAGCCCCTTGGTGTCTTGATCCTTCAAGTACGTTCCGACCTTGGCGATGAGCTGTGCGTCGTGCGCGCGGTTCTTGTTGAGCCAGAACACCGCCGGCGTGTTGGTGAGGCGCGCGCGGCGCACACCGAGCTTCACCCAATCCCGCACGGCTGCGTCCTTGAGCTCGCACATGCGGAAGATGTCACCGGCCTCGACCGGCCGCTCCAGCAGCACCTTGCCGTCGTCCGCGACGACGCGGACCGTGCCGCCAGCCGGCACTTCGAAGGTCTTGTCATGCGAGCCGTATTCCTCGGCCTGCTGCGCCATCAGCCCCACGTTCGGAACCGAACCCATGGTCTTGGGATCGAACGCGCCGTGGGCCTTGCAGTCCTCGATGACCGTCTGAAACAGCGTCGCGTAGGCGCGATCCGGGATCACGGCCATGGTGTCGTGCAGCTTGCCGTCGGGCCCCCACATGCGGCCGCCTTCGCGGATCATCGCCGGCATCGTCGCGTCGATGATGAAGTCGCTGGGGACATGCAGGCCGGTGATCCCCTTGTCCGAATTGACCATGGCGAGAGCCGGACGCTTCGCGTATTCGGCCACGATGTCGTCCTTGATCGCTTTCTTCTCGGCGTCCGGCAGCGTCTCGATCTTCGACAACAGATCGCCGAAGCCGTTGTTTAGATTGACGCCGAGCTTCTTCAACGTGGCGGCGTGCTTCTCGATAACATCCTTGAAGAAGATGGAAACGGCGTGGCCGAAAATGATGGGATCGGAGATCTTCATCATGGTCGCCTTCAGGTGCAGCGAGAACAGCACGCCTTCCTTCTTGGCGGCGTCGATCTGTTCGGCGAAGAAGGCGCGCAGCGCCTTGGCGCTCATCACGGAGGCGTCGATGATCTCGCCGGCGTGAATCGCCGTCTTCGCCTTCAGCACGGTGACGGCGCCGTCGGCGCCAACTAGCTCGATGCGGGCGTTGGTCGCCGACGCGACGGTGGTCGAGACTTCCGAGCCGTAAAAATCGCCGCCCGACATCGACGCCACATGCGATTTGGAGTCCTTGCTCCAGGCGCCCATCTTGTGCGGATTATTGCGGGCGTATTGCTTGACGGCGCCGGCGGCGCGGCGGTCGGAATTGCCCTCGCGCAACACGGGGTTGACGGCGCTGCCGAGCACCTTGCCGTAGCGAGCCTTGACGTCCTTCTCGGCTTGCGTCGTGGCGTTGTCCGGATAGTCCGGAACGTTGTAGCCCTTGCCTTGCAGTTCCTTGATCGCGGCCTTGAGCTGCGGGATCGAGGCGGAGATGTTGGGCAGCTTGATGATGTTGGCCTCGGGCTTCAGCGTGAGTGCGCCGAGTTCGGCGAGTTCGTCGTTGATCCGTTGCGCCGGGGTGAGCTTCTCGGGGAAATTGGCGAGGATGCGGCCGGCGAGCGAGATGTCCTTCAACTTTATGGACACACCCGCCGCCCCCACGAAGGCTTCGACGATCGGCAGCAGGGAATAGGTCGCGAGCGCCGGGGCTTCGTCGACCTTTGTCCAAACGATTTCGAGATCTGGCATGCTTGCACCTTTGGTCGCCGAGTTTGTTGGGGCTGGCCGGAAGCCAACCATGGACGAGCGCGGCGGAATGGCTTCTCCCGCGGGCCTTCAAATGAATCGTTCTCGGCGCGGACAGCAGGAAGTGGTCACCGGCGGGCGAGCCTATAGCACCGCCATTAGGAGAGGCAAAGCACGGATAAGTACATAGGTGCGATGCGCGGCTAGGGCGGACGCCAAGCCGTAGAAAATCGATGGTTTCCCAGAACGCCGTTGCGGTGGTAACGAGCAACGGTATGGAGGGCTAAACGTCATGCCGGGCGCCGGCACCGACAAGACCAAACGCTGGATCGAACGGCCGGCGCCGATTGTCGTCCTGGTCGAGCCGCAGCTCGGCGAGAACATCGGCGCGGCCGCGCGCGCCATGGCGAATTTCGGCTTGTCGCGGCTGCGTCTGGTCAAGCCGGTGCAAGGCTGGCCGAACGAAAAGGCGCGCGCGATGGCGGCCGGCGCCGACCGCGTGCTCGAGGGCGCCGCGCTTTACGACAGCCTCGCCGATGCGATCGGCGATTGCACCTTCGTGCTGGCGGCGACCGCGCGCAATCACGACCAGGCCAAGCCCGTGATCGGGGCGGCGCAGGCCGCAGCCGAAATGGCGCCGCGGGTTACCGCCGGCGAGAACGTCGCCGTCGTATTCGGGCGCGAGCGCAACGGGCTCGAAAACCACGAGGTCGCGCGCGCCGACCGCATCCTCACGCTGCCGGTCAATCCGGCCTTCGCCTCGCTCAATCTGGCGCAGGCCGTGGTGGTGGTCGGCTACGAATGGTTCAAGCAGCAAGGCGGCGAATTGCCGTTTCGCGAGCCGCATAAATCGCCGCCGGCGAAGAAGCAGCAGCTCGACGCGTTGTTTGCCGATTTGGAGCGCGAGCTCGACAAAGTCGAATTCTTCCGCCCGGCCGAAAAGCGCGGCACCATGGGCGTCAACTTGCGCAATATTTTTCAGCGCATGGCGCCCACGCAACAGGACGTGCGCACGCTGCACGGCGTCGTCACCGCGCTCACGCAGGGGCGCAAAGGCCCGGCGCGCGGCGGCGTGCTCGATAATGCCGGCGCGCAGAAATTACGCGATCTTCTGGCCGAGCACGGCGCCGGGCGCGCGCCGTCCGAGCGCACGCCCTTGCGCGGCCTGCCGCGGCTGTTGCGGCGGAACCCGACCGACGGCGAGCGCGCGCTCTGGCAGGCGCTGGTCAACGACCGGCGCTTTGCCGGCCGCGGCTTCAAGCGGCAGGTGCCGATCGGCCCGCACATCGCCGATTTCGTCTCGTTTCCGCTCAAATGCGTTATCGATCTCAAGCCGGGTGCGGAGGATGACGCCGCCGCAGCGCTTCGCGCCGACAAGCGGGCGTGGCTCGAAGCGCACGACTATCGCGTGATCGAGGTGACGGCGGCGGAGGTGGAAGCGGACGTGGCGGGCGTCCTCGATGCATTGGCGGCGTCAGCCCTTTAGCGCCTTCATGTGCGGGGCGAGACCCTCGCGTAGAAAGCCGTGGTCGCTGCCGACGGCCATAAGGCGGAATCCGCGCTTGGCCATGGCGAGCGCGCGTTCGGCATCGCGGCAGTAGATGCCGGCAATCTTGCCGGCCTTTTTGGCCGCCGCGCCGATCTGATCGATGGCGCGTTCCACCTCCGCCGCCTGCACGTCCTGCGCCTTGCCGCCGCTCAGGGAGGTCGCCAGATCGTACGGCCCGATGAACAACGCGTCGATGCCGGGGGTGGCAGCGATGGCATCGACGCTCGCAAGCGCGGCCGGCGTCTCGATCATGGCGAGCGTGAGGGTGCCTTCGTTGGCCTCACGCAAATAGTCCACTGGGCTCGTGCGGCCTTGCAGCGCCATGGCGCGGATTGGACCCCAGCTACGCTCGCCGAGCGGGGGATATTTCGCCGCCGAAACGAAGGCCCGAGCGTCGCTTGCGCTGTTGATCATCGGCGCGATGATCGCTTCGGCGCCGCAGTCGAGCGCCCGGCTGGCGGATGCAAAATCGTTGAGCGGTACCCGCACGACCGGGCTCGCCCCGGCGTAATAGATCGCGCCTATCGCGGTGACGGCCGCGGCGAAATCCCACAAACCGTGCTGCAGGTCGATATTGACGGCGGAAAAGCCTTCGCGCGCAACGGTTTCGGCCACAATGGGCGAGCCAAGCGCGCACCAGCCGCAATAAACGGTTTCACCGGCACGCAGGCGCCGGGCGAGGGAAAAAGCGGGCATTTCAGCCGCTCGCCTTGATCTGGGCGATCGCCTGCGCCATCAGCTCGTCCATGGCGCGGCGGATATCCTGGTCCGGCAAGGCGACTTTCTTGTCGTCCAGATCCTTGCGGATTTTCCTAAAAACGTCGTGGTCGCCGGCCTCCTCGAAATCGGCCATCACGACCTCCTTCGCGTAGGCTTCGGCCGGCGCGCCGGAAAGACCCATCTTCTCGGCCGCCCACATGCCGAGCAGTTTATTGCGGCGGGCGCTCGCCTTGAACTTAAGCTCTTCGTCGTGCGCGAATTTCTTCTCGAAACCGTCCTCGCGCTTGTCGAATGTCGTGGTCATGCCGCCCTCGTTGGTACAACAGCAACTGCTGCCGCCTTGCATATCGCCGGCTAAGCGTCAAGGCAACATGCGGCAGCGTTGTTGACGCGGAATTGCCAAGTGGAAAACGTGTTGCGGGCGCGATTGTGCTGGCCCAGCCTATCGGCTAGGTTGACCTCGTGCCCGGAGCGTTTTAGCGACAGTGCAAATGTCCGGTCTCGCCGCCGCGGATCTTTGAGACGTGACGAACAGGAGCCACGGCATCCCATGGACTTTCAAAAACCACGGTACACGCCGATGAGTCGCCGCCGCCGCATTTATGAGGGCAAGGCGAAGATCCTCTATGAGGGACCCGAGCCGGGAACGCTGATTCAGCACTTCAAGGACGACGCCACCGCGTTCAACGCCAAGAAGCACGACGTGATCGAGGGCAAAGGCGTCCTCAACAATCGCATCTCCGAGTACGTATTCCAGCACCTCAACGATATCGGGGTTCCCACCCATTTCATCCGCCGGCTCAACATGCGCGAGCAGTTGATCCGCGAGGTCGAGATCATCCCGCTCGAGGTGGTGGTGCGCAATGTCGCCGCCGGCTCCCTGGCGACGCGCCTGGGGATCGACGAGGGCACCCAATTGCCGCGCTCGATCATTGAGTTTTACTACAAGAACGACGCGCTCAACGACCCGATGGTGTCGGAAGAGCACATTACCGCCTTCGGTTGGGCGTCCCCGCAGGAAATCGACGACATCATGGCCTTGGCCATCAGGGTCAACGACTTCCTTTCGGGGCTTTTCCTCGGCGTCGGTATCCGCCTGGTCGATTTCAAGATGGAAACCGGGCGCTTATGGGAAAACGACGTGATGCGTATCGTCGTGGCGGACGAGATTTCGCCCGATAGCTGCCGGTTGTGGGACATCAAGACCAACGACAAGCTCGACAAGGACCGCTTCCGCCGCGATCTCGGCGGGCTGTTGGAGGCCTATACCGAGGTTGCCAAGCGGCTCGGCATCATGAGCGAGGGCGAGCGCCCGCAGGGTAACGGCCCAGTGCTGGTGAAGGGCTGACGATTTTCCGGCCCGAACGGCGGTTGTGAGTTGTGGCATGCCCGGCCTTGTGCCGGGCATCCACGTCTTTAAGTTAAGCCACAAATACGGCGTGGATGGCCGGGACAAGCCCGGCCAAGCCCGGACATGACGATTTCGGATGGTTCGATGAAAGCGCGCGTCACCGTCACCCTGAAAACCGGCATTCTCGACCCGCAAGGCAAGGCGATCGAGGGCGCGCTGCGTTCGCTCGGGGTCGCCGGCGTGACAGCCGTGCGCCAAGGCAAGGTGTTCGACATCGAAATCGAGGGCAACGACCGCGCGCAGGCCGAGACTTTGCTCAAGCAGGCCGCCGACAAGCTGCTGGCCAATACCGTGATCGAGAACTACCGGGTCGACCTGATTGGGTAACGTTCTCCGCCGGTTGTGATAATCTGGCGTCAGGCAGTTTGGCGGGCGAGGCGATTGGGTGCGCCATGAAAAAACTTGTTTCGGCGGCAGTCGTTTGCGCGGCGATGCTCATCGGCGGCGCGGCGTCGGGCCAAATCCCCAGTGACAAGGGACCGGTCAAGCCGGGCAGCGTGCGCATCACCACGCGGGCGCCGGAGCCCGGAAAATGGGATTTAACCTCAACACCGAACGGCGCTGAGCGTATCTACCGCTGCAAGCCGCTGGCCTGCCCCGATCCGGAGCAAATTACCTTCACCTTCGGCAAAAGCCCGGCGGCCAAGATCGACCCCAAGGCGCTCGCGCGCTACGCCGAGGTCGAGCTGCCCAAGAACCTGCGCGCCATCGCCGCCGCGCGCACGGTCATGAACGACGTGCCCGAGAAGATCGAAACCTTGTCGTCGAAGCCCTCGACGCTGAAGGGCTACCCGGCGGTCGTCAACGAGACGAAATTCAGCCATGGCGCGACCACGAGCTATATTCAGATCGTGATTATTTTTGCTGGCCCGGCGATGATTCGTGTGCATTCATCCTCGGCCAACCGCGAGCTTGCGCAGAAAACTTTGACCGAGTTCCTGGACGTCATGCAGATCGTCGAAGGGCCGCCGCGGCCGGCGCCGGGCGCGCCGCCGGCGGCCGGGGTCCGAAGCCTTTGAAGGAACGACAGCGCCGATGAAATCCGCCGTCATCGTTTTTCCCGGGATCAACCGCGAGCGCGACATGGCGCGCACCCTAAACCTGACCTCCGGTCATGAACCGGCGATGGTCTGGCACGCCGAGCGCGAACTGCCCGCGGGCACCGACCTGGTGGTGATCCCCGGCGGCTTTTCCTACGGCGACTATTTGCGCTGCGGGGCGATCGCAGCGCGCAGCCCGGTCATGGACGCGGTGCGCACGCACGCCGAACAGGGCCGCCTTGTGCTCGCCGTCTGCAACGGCTTCCAGATCGCCTGCGAAGCGGGGCTGTTGCCGGGCGTGCTGATGCGCAACGCGCACCTGCGCTTCATCTGCCGCGACGTCTACCTCAAGGTCGAGCGCTCCGACACACCCTTCACGGGCGGCTACAACGCCGGGCAGGTGATCCGGGTGCCGACCGCGCATGGCGAAGGCAATTATGTCGCCGACGCCGACACCATCGCGCGCCTGGAAGGCGAGGGCCGCGTGATCTTCCGTTATGTCGCGCCAGACGGCGCGCGCGATCCGGCCTTCAACGTCAACGGCTCGACCAACGCCATCGCCGGCATCGTCAACGAGCGGGGCAACGTGCTCGGTATGATGCCGCACCCGGAGAACCACGTGGAGGCGGCGCTCGGCGTCACCGACGGGCGCGGGCTGTTTGCCGGACTTGTGGAGGCGCTGGCACGCGCCGCTTGAGGAGGGGGAGACCATGGCCGATTCGATTGCGCCGGCGCCGGTTTGGAAGCGCGGCCTCGCCGCGACGCTCGATTTTTTCACCGCCTTTTTCGGTTTCGGGTGGGTGATCGGAGAACTCACCGGCAACACCACCGAGAAAGGTTTCAACCTGAACGGCGGCCCGGCCTTGCTGCTGTTTGCCGTCGTCGTGGCCTATTTTTTCATCGGCCGCCGTTACGCCGGCGGCACGCTCTGGGACCGCATCCTCGGCATCGGCCGGCCGCAGCCGAAAACATAGGCGCTGCCGCCACAAAGGCGTGGATGGCGGCCATGTGCGCGGCTATGACGGGTGAAATGCCGGCGCAAGTGCACTAGATAGACGAGTGTGATTTCCAACGAACCCAAAATAACGCCCGAACTGGTCGCCGAACACGGCCTCAAGCCCGACGAGTACAAGCGCGTGCTCGACCTGATCGGGCGCGAGCCCTCGCTCACCGAGCTCGGCATCTTCTCGGCCATGTGGAACGAGCACTGCTCGTACAAGTCCTCCAAGGTCCATCTGCGCACGCTGCCGACCAAGGGGCCCGGCGTGATCCAGGGCCCGGGCGAGAATGCCGGCGTCATCGACATCGGCGATGGCTTGGCTTGCGTGTTCAAGATGGAGAGCCACAACCACCCGAGCTACATCGAGCCCTATCAGGGCGCGGCCACGGGCGTCGGCGGCATCTTGCGCGACGTGTTCACCATGGGCGCGCGGCCGATCGCCTGTCTCAACGCGCTTCGCTTCGGCGATCCCAAGCATCCCAAGACGCGGCATCTGGTCTCCGGCGTGGTCGCCGGCATCGGCGGCTACGGCAATTCCTTCGGCGTGCCGACGGTGGGCGGCTCGGTGCGCTTTCATGCGCGCTACGACGGCAACAATCTGGTCAACGCCATGGCGGTGGGCATCGCCGAGAAAGACAAGATTTTCTACGCGGCGGCCTCGGGCGTCGGCATGCCGATCGTCTATCTCGGCTCCAAGACCGGGCGCGACGGCATCCATGGCGCGTCGATGGCTTCGGCGGAATTCGGCGAGGATAGCGACGCCAAGCGCCCGACGGTGCAGGTCGGCGATCCGTTTTCCGAAAAGCTGCTGCTCGAGGCTTGCCTCGAAATCATGCACAAAGGCTGCGTCATCGCCATCCAGGACATGGGCGCTGCGGGCCTCACTTGTTCGGCGGTGGAGATGGGCGCCAAAGGCGACCTCGGCGTCACGCTCGACCTCGATAAGGTGCCGTGCCGCGAAACCGGTATGAGCGCCTACGAGATGATGCTGTCGGAGAGCCAGGAGCGCATGCTCATGGTGCTCAAGCCGGAAAAAGAGAAAGAGGCCGAGGCGATCTTCCGCAAATGGGGGCTCGATTTCGCCATCGTCGGCGAGACCACGCCGACCAAACGTTTCATCGTGCGCCACGGCGGCGACGTGATGGCCGATCTGCCGATCAAGGAACTGGGCGACCAGGCGCCGGAATACAAGCGGCCCTTCGTCAGCGCGGCCAAGTCGGCGGCCATCGAGGCCGACGACGTTACGGCGCCGATGGGCGTCGCCGACGCGCTGGAAAAACTCATCGGCACGCCCGATCTTTGCTCCAAGCGTTGGGTCTGGGAGCAATACGACCACATCATCCTTGGCAATACCGTGCAGCGCCCGGGCGGCGACGCCGCGGTGGTGCGGGTGGAAAACGGCCCGAAGGGCCTCGCGCTCACCACCGACGTGACGCCGCGCTATTGCGAGGCCGATCCGTTCGAAGGCGGCAAGCAGGCGGTGGCCGAATGCTGGCGCAATCTGACCGCGGTCGGGGCCAAGCCGCTTGCCGTCACCGACAATCTCAATTTCGGCAATCCGGAGCGGCCCGAGATCATGGGCCAGTTCGTCGGCTGCATCCGCGGCATCGCGGAAGCGTGCAAGGTTTTGGCGTTCCCGGTCGTCTCGGGCAACGTCTCGCTCTACAACGAGACCAACGGCAAGGCGATCTTGCCGACGCCCTCGATCGGCGGCGTCGGCCTGATCGACGATTTCACCAAATCGGCCTCGCTCGCCTTTAAGCGCGCGGGCGAAACCATTCTGCTCGTCGGCGAAACCACCGGCTGGCTCGGCCAGTCGATGTATCTGCGCGACCTGTGCGGCCGCGAGGAGGGCGCCCCGCCGCCGGTCGACCTGATCGAGGAGCGCGAGAACGGCGATTTCGTGCGCGCGCTGATCCTCGACGGCACGGCGAGCGCCGCGCATGATCTCTCCGACGGCGGCTTGGCGGTTGCGCTCGCCGAAATGGCGATGGCGTCGGGCATCGGCGGCAAGCTCGATGCCGCGCCCGCCGATATCCCGCCGCATGCCTATTGGTTCGGCGAGGACCAGGCGCGCTATCTCGTCACCGTGCCGGCGGCCAAGGCCAAGGCGGTCGCCGAGCGGGCGCGGGCGGCCAGCATTCCCGTGTGGGCAATAGGGACAACTGGTGGCGACGCATTGACGCTCGGCGGCGAGCGCCCCATCCTGGTCAAGATTTTGCGCGAGCGTTTCGAGGGCTGGCTGCCGGCCTATATGGCGGGCGAGCTGCCGCAAGCTTGAGCGCCCAAGGAGAATGGCCGACCATGGCAATGGATGCCGGCGAAATCGAGCGGCTGATCAAGGTGCGCATTCCGGACGCCCGCGTGACGATCCGCGATCTCGCCGGCGACGGCGACCATTACGCCGCCACCGTGATTTCCGCTTCCTTCAAGGGCAAGTCGCGGGTGCAGCAGCATCAGCTCGTCTACGAGGCGCTCAAGACCCAGATGGGCGGCGTGCTGCACGCGCTCGCGCTGCAAACGGCGACGCCCGAGGCCTGATGCCGGGCGGCGGGGTCAAGATTTTATCCCCGCCCGGCGCCATCGCGCCGACCGGCACCTGGAGCCTGGGCGCGCGCGCGGGAGACTTCGTTTTCGTCGCCGGCATGCGCGGCATCGACGCGGCGAGCGGCGCGCTGGTCGCCGGTCAAGAACGTCGAATCAGAAGAGCATTCGAGAACATGTTGGACATCGCCCGTTCCGAGGGCGCTGGTCCGGCGAATTGCGTTCGTCTGACCGTGTTCGTGACCGATATGGCGGCGCTGCGCCCGCTGGTGAACAAGGTGCAGGAGGAGTTATGGGCCGGTCTGCCTTATCCGCCGCGCACCATTGTCGAGGTCGCAAGTCTCAACCAGGACGACATTTTCGAGGTGGAAGGCACCTTTTACGCCCCGAAACCGGCGTGATTTTACGCCAATCCCCCTTGGGGTAGCGGGCGCTTGTTTGCTACATATATCGTCGGCGAAGCGGTTCGCGCGCTGGGCGCCGCTCAAAAGGACTGAAATCTCATGGGCATCGAGCAATTCATCGACAACGAAGTCAAGGCAAACGACGTGGTGCTGTTCATGAAGGGCACGCCGCAGTTTCCGCAATGCGGATTTTCCGGCCAGGTGGTGCAGATCCTCGACCATCTGGGCGTGGCCTATAAAGGCCTCAACGTGCTCGATTCCGCGGAACTGCGCGACGGCATCAAGACCTATTCCAATTGGCCGACCATCCCGCAGCTTTACGTGAAGGGCGAGTTCGTCGGCGGCTGCGACATCGTGCGCGAGATGTTCCAGGCCGGCGAATTGCAGCAGACGCTCAAGGAAAAGGGCGTCGCGGTCCGCCAGAGCGCCTAACGGCGACGTAAGGCGCCAGGCGCGCTCGGCGCGCGCCGTGCCGGCAGCCTCCTAAGGAGCGGCTTTACGTCTTGCGCGGCGCGCGCTGTGCGCCGCCGCTCTCCCCATTGGTTCGCCGCATCACCAGGTAGATGATCGCCAGCACGATCACGACGCCGAGCAGCCCGGAACTCGCGCCGGTGGCGAACTTGGTCACGTTGTCGGCGACCGATTCCACGTAGGGCCCGGCGCTCTTCCCGAGCAGCAGGAAGATCAACAAGAGCGCAAGCACGATCAGGAAGCCGAGTTCGACGAACTCCCACAGAACACGTTTTGCAGTGGCCACAAAATTCCACATGGCACGGCCCCCAGGCTGACGAAGAGCCCAAACGCGAACGAACAAGCGGAGTTAGCGAGGAGTGGGGAGCATGAGGCCCCCCACTGGATTGTCTCGGAACGCGTCGACGGTCAGGCGAGCCTTCGGTTCGCGAACAGCCAGAAGATGACGCCGAGCGTGATCAGGCCGACGAGACCGTTCGCGCCCATATCCTTGACCAGGCCCATGATGTTGGCAGTCACCGAGCCAAAGAACGGGAGGTTTGAACCGACGAGAAGGGCCAGTACGATCGCCAACGCCAACAACATCAACCCAATCTCGGTCAACGCGCCGATCCAGCTTTTGACGGTATCGATCCCTTTCATTGCGATTTCTCCCTAGCCATGCCCCTTTGATTCGGGACGGCACAAAATTATCGCAGAATGGCTACTAGATGTAGAAAAAAGTGGCAGGCGTGCCACAAAATATTGTGCGGTGCACATAGCGGGAGGCAACGAAAAGCCCCCGCCCGGCGGGCGAGGGCTTTATTTCGATCCGAAAAGCCGCGAAAGCAGCCGAATTGCAAAAATCAGCGCGAGTAATACTCGACCACCAGATGCGGCTCCATCTGCACCGGATAGGGCACGTCGGTGATCACCGGAATGCGCGACATCTTGGCGGTCAGTTTGGCGGTATCGACTTCGATGTAGTCGGGCACGTCGCGCTCGGCCAAAGCCTGCGCTTCCAGCACCAGATTCATCTGCCGCGACTTCTCCTTCACTTCCACCACGTCGCCGACCTTTACCCGGTAGCTCGCGATGTTCACGCGCTTGCCGTTCACCTTGACGTGGCCATGGTTGACGAACTGGCGGGCGGCAAACACGGTCGGCACGAATTTGGCGCGGTAGACGACGGCATCGAGCCGGCGCTCCAACAGGCCGATCATGTGGGCGCCCGAGTCGCCCTTCATGCGGATCGCCTCGTCATAGATGCCGCGGAATTGCCGCTCGGAAATGTTGCCGTAATAGCCGCGCAGCTTCTGCTTGGCCTTGAGCTGTACGCCGTAGTCGGAGAGCTTGCTCTTGCGGCGCTGGCCGTGCTGGCCGGGGCCGTATTCGCGCCGGTTCACCGGGCTCTTGGGGCGGCCCCAGATGTTCTGGCCCATCCGGCGGTCGAGCTTGTACTTGGATTCCATGCGCTTGGTCATCGCGTCCTCGAGTTTGAATAAAGGGTTGGAGGAACCGCGCCCTCCTCTGTCCCGGATCCCTCCGGAACCGACAGGCAGGGCCTCGAAAGCGCAAGGTCTTGCCACGGGTCGCGAAACGCCTTGCGGGTCATGAAAACCCGCAAGGTGCGCGGGTTTTAGGGGGTAGGGGCGCGGGTGTCAAACCGCGCGGGCCGCTAAAAGCCATAGCCGGCCAGGGCTTTAGCCAGCGCGGCCGAGGGCGCGCGGCCGGAGGTGAAGACGATGCGCGGCGCCGCCTGCGGCGCAACGGGCGGCTTTTCCCGCAAGAGATCGGCGACGCGGCGGGCAATCGCCGGCGCAGGATCGAGCCAGTCGACCGGCCACGGCGCATTCGCTTTGAAACGCCCGGTCAGCAACGGATAATGCGTGCAGGCCAGCACCACGGTGTCGGTGCGCCGCCCGTCGGCGTCGACGAAACAGGCGGCGATTTCGTCTTTGATGGCGGCATCGGCAATGGGCTTGCCGGCGAGTTCGGCCTCCGCAAAGGACGCCAGATGCGAGGAGCCGACCAGGCCGACGTCGCAGCCGGCGGCGAATTCGCGGATCAGCGCGCGGGTATATTCGCGGCCCACCGTCGCTTGCGTGCCGAGCACCGCGATGCGCTTGCTGGCCGATTGCGCGCAGGCCGGCTTGATCGCCGGCACGGTGCCGACGAAAGGCACCGCAAAACGCGCGCGCAAGTCGGCAAGCGCGAGCGTCGAGGCGGTGTTGCAGGCCACCACCACCAGATCGGGCGCGTGTTGCGCGATGGCCTGGCCGACGACGTCGATGATGCGCGCGATCAGCACCGTCTCCGGCTGATTGCCGTAGGGAAAGCCGGCATCGTCCGCGACATAGACGTAACGCGCATCCGGCCGCGCGGCGGCGACTTCGCGGTAGACGGTGAGCCCGCCGACGCCGGAATCGAAGATGAGGATTTTTACCGGAGCCCCGGGCACGTCAGACGGTTCCAAACACCCGCTGGAAGATCGTATCGACGTGCTTGAAATGGTGGTCGAGGTCGAACAGCGCCTCGAGTTCCTTGTCGCTTAATTTCGCGCGCACGTCCTTGTCGGCCTTCAAGAGCGCGAGAAAATCCTTTTCGCCGCCCCACACCTGCATGGCGTTGCGCTGCACCAGCCGGTAGGCGTCTTCGCGGGCAACGCCTTTTTGCGTCAGCGCGATCAGCACCCGCTGCGAATGGATCAGCCCACCGAGTTTGTCGAGGTTCTTCTGCATGGCGGCCGGATAGACCACGAGCTTGTCGATGATTGAGGCCAAGCGCGCCAGCGCGAAATCGAGCGTCACCGTCGCGTCCGGTCCGATCATGCGCTCGACCGAGGAATGCGAAATGTCGCGCTCGTGCCAAAGCGCCACGTCCTCCATGGCGGGCAGCGCATAGGCGCGCACCATGCGCGCGAGGCCGGTGAGGTTTTCCGACAGCACCGGATTGCGCTTGTGCGGCATGGCGGATGAGCCCTTCTGCTTTTCGGAGAAGAACTCTTCCGCCTCCAGCACTTCGGTGCGCTGCAGATGGCGGATTTCGGTCGACAGCCGCTCGATCGAGGAAGCGACCACGGCGAGCGTTGCGAAATACATGGCGTGGCGGTCGCGCGGAATAATCTGCGTCGAAATCGGCTCGACCCGCAGCCCCATGGCTTTGGCGACGTGCGTTTCCACGCGCGGGTCGACTTGCGCGAAAGTGCCGACCGCGCCGGAAATGGCGCAGGTCGCGACTTCCTCGCGCGCCGCATGCAGGCGCCGCCGCGCGCGGGCGAATTCGGCATAGGCGTAAGCGAGCTTGAGGCCGAAGGTGGTCGGCTCGGCATGGATGCCGTGCGAACGGCCGACGGTCGGCGTCAATTTGTGCTCGAGCGCGCGGCGCTTGAGCGCGGCAAGCAGCGCGTCCACGTCGGCGATGAGAATGTCGGCGGCGCGCACCAGCTGCACGTTGAAGCAGGTGTCGAGCACGTCGGACGAGGTCATGCCGGAATGCACGAAGCGCGCTTCGGGTCCGACGATTTCCGACAGATGCGTCAGGAAGGCGATGACGTCGTGTTTGACTTCCGCCTCGATGGCGTCGATGCGGGCGACATCGAATTTGGCCGTCTTGCCTTTTTCCCAGATTTTTTTCGCCGCGTCCTTCGGGATGATGCCGATTTCGGCCATGGCGTCGGCGGCGTGCGCCTCGATCTCGAACCAGATGCGGAACTTGGTTTCCGGCGACCAGATCGCGACCATGTCGGGGCGGGAATAGCGGGTAATGGTCACGCCGCTTCCCCGCGCGCCAGCGCCGCCGCGTTGCGGATCGCCGCGATGTTGGCTTTGTAGTTGCCGCCTTTGAACACGGCGTTGCCGGCGACCAGCACATTGGCGCCGGCCTGCACGACTTTGGCGGCATTGTCGGCGGTCACCCCGCCGTCGATCTCGATGTCGATCGGGCGGGCGCCGACCAGCGTGCGCACCTCGCGCAGCTTGTCGAGCGCCGCTGGAATGAATTTTTGCCCGCCGAAGCCGGGATTGACCGACATGACCAGAACGAGATCGACCAGGTCGATGACGTGCTCGATGCTCGACACCGGTGTCGCCGGGTTCATGGTGACGCCGGCCTTCTTGCCGAGCGCGCGGATCGCCTGCAGCGAACGGTGCACGTGCGGGCCCGCTTCCACATGCACGGTGATGATATCGGAGCCGGCCTTGGCGAAGGCTTCGAGATAGGGATCGCAAGGGCTGATCATCAGGTGCACGTCGAGCGTCTTCTTGGTGACCGGGCGGATGGCCTGCACCACCGCGGGGCCGATGGAGATATTGGGCACGAAGTGCCCGTCCATCACGTCGACATGGATCCAGTCGGCGCCTGCGGCCTCGACTGCGCGGATTTCATCGCCCAATTTGGCGAAATCGGCCGAAAGAATCGACGGCGCGATGAAAAGCGGGCGCATGACGGTCTCCGAACGCCGTTCGCCTAACACGGCGGGGGCCGCGGAGCAACGCGCGGCCCTTGCGGTTTGGACGCGGCATTAACGTCGCCCGAGCCGGCAAGAATTGCCTATACGCGGCCCAAAAACAGCGCCGACGCGTTGCGGAAACTGTGGACAACCTCAATGCCGGCGCGCCTTTCCGCGCAGCCGCAGAATTGGCGCGGGGCTTGCGTCTGCGCCGGCAGGGGCTACGTCCGCCGGGTGACCGGTGGAGCGATGGAGTTTGAGTCATGTCCATGTCAGTCGGCGCATCGTCCAATGCGCTGTCCTACCTGCAGCAGTTGCTGCAGCAGGGCGCGGCCGGCGTAACCGATGCGGCCAGTGCCAGCGATCCTTTGTCGGCGTTGTTGCAATCTTTGTCGGGGTCGGGCGCAACGCCGGACCCGTCCACGACTTCCGCGGCATCCGCCGCAACCGCGCCCGGTTCCGGCTGTTCGTCGTTCGACACCGGCACGATGGCCGCGCTGATTTCGCTGCAAGGCCAGTCGGCGACCGGCATCGGCGCGCAATCGCCGTCGCAGCTTTTCGCCAAGCTCGACACCAATGGCGACGGGCAGATCAGCCAGTCGGAATTCGAAAGCGCGCTTGGCGCCGCCGGCGTCGATACGTCGAGCGCGGACGCGCTGTTCAGCAAGCTCGATATCAATGGCGACGGCTCGATCAGCGAAAGCGAGCTGACCAGCGCCAAGCGCGGGCATGGTCACCACCATCACCACCATGGCGGCGGTGAAACGCAGGCCAGCGGGTCGTCGGGGCAAAACCCGCTCGATGCGCTGTTGTCATCGGCCGATGCGACCGGCGCGTCGACGCAAACCGCAAGCAATTCGGACGGCTCGACCACCACGACCATTTCCTATGCCGACGGCAGCACGGTCGAGATGACCACGCCGGCGCCGGCGACGGGCGATAGTGGGACACCGAGCACCGGCACCGGCGGGCCGAGCAGCGCCAATCTGCTCGAACAACTGATCCAATTGCAGGCACAATTGCTGAGCTCGGTGGCGCCGACCCTGTCGGCAATCGCCTAACGCTAGCCGGTCTGCTGGAGCCGCCTGGCCAGCGGCTTCAGCAGATGCGGCAATAGATAGATCGGAAACTGCGCCAGCGCGAAATAGAGCCAGGCGACGTCCGGCACGACAAAGCCGGTCGCCGCCAGCATCAGCCCGACATTGCGGTTGCCGGCGATCAGGCCGATGGCCAGCGCGCGGGCGCGGCCGGCGCGCAGGAAGGTGAGCGCGGTAACGGCGATCAGGCCGAGCGCCAGCGCGAAGGCAAGCGCCAGAAGCTTGAGCACCAGGATGGGATCGGCGCGGAAGTGATCGGTCACGCCGTCCATGGCGGCGACCGCGAACATGAACATGGCAATCACGCTGAGGCCGTCGCTGCGCTCGCGCTGCGCCTCGATCCATGCACCACCGGCAATGCGGCGGATGATCGCCGCGGCCAAGGCCGAGCCGGCGAGGATGGCGGCGAGCTTGAGGCCAAGGCCATAAGGCGAGATCACCGCGCTGCCGAGGAACAGGCGGCTGAACAGGCTCGCGGTCAGCGGCGTGATGGCGCTGCAGACGACGAGGCTCGCGAGCGTGAGCGCCACGTCGAGCCCCATCAGCGCGGCGAGCGCCGGCGAAGACATCAGGCCGGGCGCCGACATCTGCAGCACCAGCATGAAAAACAGGCCGGGCATCGTTTTGTCGAGGCCGACCGCCAGGAAAAGCGCGCCAAGCGCGGCGGGCACCACCACCATGACCCACAGCGCGGCGGCGGCAATCAGCTTGGGCTGGGTGAAATGGTGGCTGAGTTCGACCGGGTCGACCCGCAGGAACGCCAGCACCAGCATGACGATAATGGCTTCGCCGAGGAACGGTTTGCAGGCGGCGGCAAGCCCCGGCACCGCGAGGCCGACGAACAGCGAGGCCGCCACCACCAGCGTGCCCTTGCGGCCGATCCAGCCAAGCGCGGCCGCGGGCAGGGCGAGCACGTTCATTGTCGGGAAACTCCGGCCGCCCGGCTGGGCTGGTGAGCCTTGATAGCGCCTTCACGGACGATGATCCATATATGCACTGCTTCCCTCTCCCCGCGTGCGGGGAGAGGGTGCCGAGCGAGCACTTTGCGAGCGAGGTGGGTGAGGGGGCTTTGAGTTCTGCCCCTCACCCGACCGCCTACGCTGACGCTTCGGCGGTCGACCTCTCCCCGTAAACGGGGAGAGGTGAAAGGAGATTACATGGCCCGCACGGACGCCATCGTGCTCGGCGCCGGCATTGTCGGCACCTCGATCGCGCTGCATCTCGCCAAACGCGGCGCAAGCGTCGCGCTGATCGACCGCGCCGGCGTGGGCGAGCAGACCTCCTACGGCAATGCCGGCGTCATCGAGGGCAATACGGTGTTTCCGCCGGCGTTCCCGTCCGATCCCGTAGCGCTCCTGCGCATCGCGCTCAAACGCGCAAGCGAGGCCAACTACCACCTCTCGTTCCTGCCGCAGATCGCGCCCTGGCTGCTCAAGTTCCGCGCGGCGTCGCGGCCCGGCCGGCTCGCGGAAACGGCGCGGCTGATCCGCCCGCTTTATGCGCGCGCGGTCGCCGAGCACGAGGCGCTGATGGCGGAAGCGGGCGCCGCCCACTTCCTGCGCAAGACCGGCTGGCTCAAAGTCTATCGCAGCGAGACGAGCTTCAAGGCGCTGCGACGGGAAATCGAGCTTGCCGCGCAATTCGGCCTGCCGCTGCAAATGCTCGACACGGCCGGCGCGCAGGCGCTGGAGCCTTCGCTCAAGCCGGTGTTCACGCATGCGGTGTTCTGGCCGCAGGCGGCGAGCGTGAGCAACCCGCTCGGGGTCACGCGCGCTTACGCCGCGCGCTTTACGGCGTTGGGCGGCGTCACCCTTGCCGGCGACGCGCGCTCGCTGCACCGGGCGGGGAATCGCTGGCGGGTGGAAACGAACGAAGGCGGCGTCGATGCGCCTGAAGTCGTGGTCGCGCTCGGCCCCTGGGCGCCCGATCTGTTGGCGCCGCTCGGGCTGAAACTGCCGCTGATGGTCAAGCGCGGCTATCACCGGCATTTTCGCGGCGAAGGTAACGCCGCGCTGGCGCGCCCGGTGCTCGATGCCGACGCCGGCTACCTGATCACGCCGATGGAGCAGGGCATCCGTATGACCACCGGCATCGAATTCGCCGCGCGCGATGCGGCGCCGTCGCCGGTGCAATTCGAGCGCATCATGCCGAAGGCGCGTGAATTGTTTCCGCTCGGCGAGCGCGCCGACGACAAGACCTGGCTCGGCAGCCGGCCGTGTTTTCCCGACTCACGGCCGGTGATCGGCCGCGCGCCCGGCCTGCCCGGCCTCTGGCTCGCCATCGGCCACGCGCATTGGGGCCTCACGCTCGGGCCCGCCACCGGCCGCATGATCGCCGAGATGATGGCGGGCGAGACGCCGTTTTGCGATCCGGCGCCCTATCGGGCGGAAAGGTTTCTCGAATGACAGAAATTTATTTGCCGAACTTATCCTTCCAGCTCGGCAGCGCGCCGGGGAAGGGGAGCGCCGTCGCCTCATAGACGCCGCGGGCGATGGCGCGCGCCATCACGTTGGCGGCGACCATGCCGAGTTCGGCCAAGCCATAATGCGGATCGGCAAGCGGCTTGGCGCCGGTCGCCGCCGAAAAGACGACGTCGCCGTCGAGCGGCGTGTGCACCGGATAGATCGCGCGGGCGAAGCCGTCCTGCGCCATCACCGCCAGGCGATTGCATTGCGCTTTGCTCAAGCGGGCGTCGGTCGCGATCACCGCGATGGTCGTGTTCTCGCCGGGCCCGCCTTTGGCGCGGATCGCGAGATCGCTCGCGGACAACGCCGCCGGCCAGCCGCGCCCGCCGAACTCCTTGTTCTGCTCGAACGGCGCCGCCCAGAAGTGCGGACCGTCGCCGATGGTCGTTGTGCCGACGGCGTTGACCACCACCAGGGCGCCGACGGTGACGCCGCCGCGCGTTTGCGCCGAGGCCGAGCCGACGCCGCCCTTCAGCGTCGCGGTGGTCGCGCCGAGCCCCGCGCCGGCGCTGCCGAGCGCGAATTCGGCGCTGGCGGTCTTGGCGGCGTCGTAGCCGAACTCGCGGAAAGGCGGATAACGTCCCCAATTCTTGTCGCCGCCGTTGAGCAGGTCGAACATGATCGCCGCCGGCACGATCGGCACCACGGCGTCGCGAATTTTGAAGCCGCGGCCCTGCTCGCGCATATAGGCCTGCACGCCGGAGGCGGCATCGAGCCCGAAAGCCGAGCCGCCCGAGAGAACGATCGCATCGATGCCTTCCACCGTCTGCGCCGGATCGAGCAGCGCGGTCTCGCGCGTGCCTGGCCCGCCGCCGCGCACGTCCACGCTCGCGACCACGGGGGCATCGAACACCACAACCGTGGTGCCCGAGGCGAGCTTGCCGTCGCTGGCATGGCCCACGCGCAGGCCGGGAATATCGGTGATGAGATTGCGTAAGGTCATGGGCGGTAGTCTATCACGGCCGATCACATCGAAGTCAGGGGCGGGATGCCCGACTTGCCATTGCCACACTTGCCGGGGCATCTAGAGCGCCATGAACGGCAATGTCCCCATCGCGACGGCCCTGATTGCCGGGCTGATCAGTTTCCTCTCGCCGTGCGTGCTGCCTTTGGTGCCGCCCTATCTGGTGTTCCTCACCGGCACCTCGCTGGAGCGCTTCGAAAACGCCGAGCCGGAACGGCGGGTGCGGCGCGAGACGGTGCTGGCCGCGGCCCTGTTCGTGCTCGGCTTCTCGACCGTGTTCGTCGCGCTTGGCGCCAGCGCCAGCGTCGTCGGCTCGCTGATGCGCGCCTATTCGGGACCGCTGTCCACCATCGCCGGCGTCGTCATTATCGTGATGGGCCTGCACTTCCTCGGCATCACGCCGATCGCGCTGCTGCACCGGCAGAAGCGGATGGAGCCGGCGAAGCCCGTGGGGCTGTTGGGCGCCTATGTGATCGGCTTGGCCTTTGCCTTCGGCTGGACGCCGTGCATCGGGCCGATCCTCGCCGCCATCTTGGCGGTGGCGGCGTCCGAGCAGACGGTGGCCAGGGGCGCCGGCCTGTTGGCGATCTATTCGCTCGGCCTCGGCATTCCGTTCATGATCGCCGCCTTCGCCATCGAGCCGTTCGCGGCGTTTCTCTCGCGCTTCAAGAATTACCTGCATCGCGTCGAGCAGGCGATGGGCGCGCTTCTTGTGCTCACCGGCATCGCCTTTCTCACCGGCAGCATCAATTGGATGAGCGTGTGGCTGTTGGAAACATTTCCGGCGTTGGGCAAGATCGGCTAGCGGCGCCTAAGAAAAACGGCCCCGGCATCGCCGCCGGGGCCGCATTCGGAAGGCAGCAACTGCGCCTATTTCATCTTGCTGCAATCGGAGCCCGGACACTCGACGTAAGTGATCTTGCCGCTGGCGTCCTTCTTCCAGATGTACACCACGTAGTCGAGCTTGGTGAGATCGCCCTTCTTGTCATAGGCAATGTCGCCAAGCACGGTCTTGAAGTGCATGCCGGAATGCATCTTCTCGGCCACCTTCTTGGGGTCGAGCGATTTGGCCGCTTCCGCCGCCTGCTTGATGATCTGCACGCCGGCGTAACTATAGAGCGTGTAGGCTTCCGGCTCGAACTTCTTGGCGCGGAATTCTTCCACCACTTTCTTGGCCGCCGGGTTGTTGCGCGGATCGGGGCCGTAGGTCATCAGCGTGCCTTCGACGCCAGGCCCGCCGACCGAGGCGAACTCGTCCGACGTGATGCCGTCGCCACCCATCATCGGCGCCTTGACGCCCTGGTCGCGCATCTGCCGCACGATCAGGCCGCCTTCGGTGTAGAGGCCGCCGAAATACACGAGATCGGCGCCCGATTGCTTGATTTTGGAAACCAGCGCCGAATAATCCTTCTCGCCGGTGTTGATGCCTTCGCGCAGGACCGGCTTCATGCCGCCCTTCGCCATGCCCTTGACCGTCTCGTCGGCCAGGCCCCTGCCGTAAGTGGTCTTATCGTCCACGACGGCGATCTTCTTGCCCTTGAAGTGCTTGACGATATAGGCGCCGGCCACCGCGCCCTGCTGATCGTCGCGTCCGCAGGTGCGGAAGATGTTCCACATCTTGCGTTCGGTGACGGTCGGGTTGGTGGAAGCCGGGGTGATCTCCAGAATGCCGTTTTCCTGGTAGACCTCGGACGACGGAATGGTGACGCCGGAGTTGTAATCGCCGATCACGAACTTCACGCCGTCGCCGGCGAATTTGTTGGCGACCGAAACGCCTTGCTTGGGATCGGAAACGTCATCGCCGTATTCGACCGTGATTTTCTGTCCGAGAATGCCGCCGGTCTTGTTGATGTCGGTGGCGGCCTGTTCGACGCCGTTCCTCATCTGCGCGCCGGTCGCGGCGCTCGGTCCGGTGATCGGGCCGGCCATGCCGAATTTGACCTGCGCCGAGGCGGTTCCCGCCAGAGCAATCGCAAAGCCCAGCGTAAGGCCGAGCGTGGTGATCCGTTTCATCCGTTTTCCCCTTCCCGTGGAGCCGGCAGGCTCGATATTGCGCCAGATACTACGTCAGAGTGCCTTTTTGCGCCAGCGCAGAGGGCCATCCGGCTCGTTGATCCAGCCATATTGCGTAACCATTTGTGCGGCGCGGGCGGCGCGGAACCCGATGAGGCCGCACGCCAGGCAGACCGCGCTGTCGACCAGATAATAGTGCAGCGACAACAAGGTGCCGCCGAACAGGGCAAAATGAATGAAGCGCACCGCGCCGCCCAGGATGAAACTATAGGCGACCGCCTGGCCCCAGGGCCGCCATGTGGCCGCTATTGCCCTGCCGGCGAGCGCCGCCGCCCCGCCGCCGAGAATGACGGTGACCAGGACGAACACGCCGAACGAGCCTTCTTCGTGGAGAAATCCCTGCATCATGGCTCGGCCTGCTGGCGGCCGCCCTCGAGATAGGCGGATTTGATTTCGGCGCGCTCCAAGAGTTCGCGGCCGCTGCCGGAAAGCGTAATCAGCCCGTTGACCATGACATAGCCGCGGTGCGCGAGCTTGAGCGCGTGGAAGGCGTTCTGCTCGACCAGGAACACGGTCAGCCCGTCTTGCGCGTTGAGCATTTTGATGGCGTCGAAGATCTGCCGCACGATCAGCGGCGCGAGACCGAGCGACGGCTCGTCGAGCAACAACAGGCGCGGCCGCGCCATCAGCGCGCGCGCGATCGCCAGCATCTGCTGCTCGCCGCCCGACAGCGTGCCGCCGCGCTGGGTGAGGCGCTGCTTCAGGCGCGGGAACAACGTCAGTACGCGCTCAAGGTCGTGCTCGAAGGCGCTCGGTTCGGCGGTGGTCGCGCCCATTTGCAGGTTTTCCAGGACCGTCATGCGCGAGAAAATGCGGCGGCCTTCCGGCGCCTGCGCCAGATTGAGGCGCGCGATCTCGTGCGTCGGCATCCGCGTGATGTCGCGGCCGGCGAAGGTGATGGTGCCCTCGCGCGCGCGCGGATTGCCGCAAATGGTCATCATCAGGGTCGACTTGCCGGCGCCGTTGGCGCCGATCAGCGTGACGATCTCGCCGTCGTTGACGTCGAGGTCGACGCCCTTGAGCGCCATCACACGGCCGTAGAAGGTCTTCACGCCGCGCACGGACAAAAGCGGGGAGGTCATAACCCGACCTCCGCTTCGACTTTCGCCACGTCCTCGTCCGCGACGCCGAGATAGGCGGCGATCACCCTCTGGTCGTTGCGCACGGCCTCCGGTGTGCCGTCGGCGATCTTGACGCCGTAATCGAGCACCACGACGTGATCGGAAATTTCCATCACCACCGACATGTCGTGTTCGATCAGCAAAATCGAAGTGGCATGATCGTCACGGATGGCGCGCAACAGCGCGTTGAGCTCGGCGCTTTCGCGCGGATTGAGGCCGGCGGCGGGCTCGTCGAGACACAGCAGCAGCGGATCGGTGCACATGGCGCGCGCAATCTCGAGCCGCCGTTGCGCGCCGTAGGGCAGATCGCCGGCGGGATCGTCGGCGCGCGCCAGCAGGCCCACGCGTTCGAGCCACCCGCGCGCTTTGTCGATCGCCGCGCGTTCGGCGATGCCATAGGAGGGGAAGCCGAGAATGCCGAACAGCGTATAGCCCGAGGCGAGCATCAGCCGGTTGTGCTGGGCGACCAGCAGGTTTTCCAGCACGGTCATGCCGGGAAACAGGCGGATGTTCTGAAAGGTGCGGGCAACGCGCGCCTGTTGCGTGACCAGATATTCCGGCATGCGCTCGAGCTGGTAGAGCGCGCCGTTCGCCCGCGCGAGCCGGCGCTTGCCGCCTGCGGTCAGCGTTTCCAGTTCGCTCCAGACCGATGCGTCGCCATGGCGCAGCCCGATGCGGCCTTCGCTCGGCTTGTAAAATCCGGTGATGCAATTGAACACCGTGGTCTTGCCGGCGCCGTTGGGCCCGATCAGCGCGGTGATCTTGCCTTGCTGCGCCGTAAACGACAGATCGTCCACCGCGACCAGCCCGCCGAAGCGCATGGTCAGGTGCTCGACGCTGAGTAGAATATCACCGCTCGCCGTCATCCGTGACCTTCCCCGATCAGGTCGGCGGAGATGCTTTTGCGCTCCTTCAGGAACACTGAGGGCTGGCGGGTCGAGATCAGCCCGCGCGGCCGCCAGATCATGATCAGCACCATGGCAAAGCCGAACAGCAGCATGCGGTACTGGGTCGGATCGAAAGTCGGTCCGAAAATCTTTTTCAGGAAATCGAGCTCGCGCATGATCTCGGTGCCGCCGATCATGGCGATGGCGGCAATCGCGACGCCGATCTGGCTGCCCATGCCGCCGAGCACCACGATCGACAAAATGGTGGCCGATTCCAGGAAGGTGAAGGACTCAGGCGAGATGAAACCCTGGCGGGTCGCGAAGAACGAACCGGCGAAGCCGGCGAACATCGCGCCCATCGCGAAGGCGGTGAGCTTGGTGTTGGTGGTGTTGATGCCGAGCGAGCGGCAGGCGATCTCGTCTTCGCGCAGCGCCTCCCAGGCGCGGCCGACCGGCAGCCGGCGCAGCCGCACGGTGACGAAAGCGGTGAGCAGTGCGAGCGCCAGGATGAGGTAGTAGAGGAAGATCACGCGGTAGAGCGGGGAGAATTCCAACCCGAACACGGCGGCAAAACCGTTATCGTCGGCGTTAAACGGAATGCCGAAGAAGGACGGGCGCGGGATACCGCTGATGCCGGCATAGCCGTTGGTCAAATCGACCCAGTTGATCAGAACGAGGCGGACGATTTCGCCGAAGGCGAGCGTGACAATGGCGAGATAGTCGCCGCGCAGACGAAGCACCGGGAAGCCGAGCAGGATGCCCCAGAACGAGGAGAGGATGCCGGAAAGCGGCAGCAGCAGCCAGAACGACAGACCGAAGGTCTTGGCCAGCAGCGCGTAGGAATAGGCGCCGACCGCGTAGAACGCGACATAGCCGAGGTCGAGCAGGCCGGCGAGGCCGACCACGATGTTGAGGCCCCAGCCGAGCATCACATAAATCAAAATCTGGATGCCGAAATTGTCGATCCATTTCAGCGCGCCGCCAAATCCATTGAGGGCGATGACGAGCGGCGGGTAGACGATGACAAATCCGATGGCGAAGGGGCTGAACCATTTGGCGAGCGCCGCGCGCCAAGGCGACGGCGCGGCCGCGGGCCGCAACTTGCGCTGCTGCAGCCAAGGGTCGGCCACCAGCGAGTAAGCCAGCCGTCCGACGCCGATCACGGCAACGATGGAGAACAGCAGCGGCCAGCGCGTGTTCAGGACCAGATTGTTGTGGAAGTCGACAACCGTCTGAAAGCCGATCAGCGGCAAAAACAGCGCGAAGGAGAGCAAAGCGGTGAAGCCGGCGTCGCGCAACGCGCGGGCCAGATCGACGCGCTTGGCTGGCGCGCCGTCGGCCATCTCATACCTTCTCGACGTCGGGCCGGCCGAACAGGCCCTGCGGCAGGAAGATCAAGGTGATGGCCAGCACGGAAAAGGCAGCGACGTCCTTGTAGTCGATGGAGAAATAGGCCGACCACATGGTCTCGATCAGGCCGATCAGCAGGCCGCCGATCACCGCGCCCGGCAGCGAGCCGATGCCGCCCAGAACCGCGGCGGTGAACGCCTTCACGCCCGGCACGAAGCCGTCCGAGAAGCTCACCACGCCGTAATACATCAGGTACATGGTGCCGGCGACGGCGGCGAGAGCCGCGGCGATCACGAAGGTCATGGAGATCGTCTGGTCGACATTGACGCCGACCAGCGCCGCCATTTTCTGGTCCTGTTCGCAGGCGCGTTGCGCGCGGCCGAGCCTCGTTTTCGCTACGAGGTACCAGAACGCGGCCAGCAGCACCGCGGTGACGCCCCAAATGATGAGCTGCTTGTAGGACAGCGTGACGGCATAGCCGTGCCCGTTCAGCACGACGAACTCGCCTTGCACCATCGGCGGGATCGGCTTGTTGCGCGGGCCCTGGCTCACCTGTACGAAGTTCGACAGGAAAATCGACATGCCGATCGCCGAGATCAACGGCGCCAGGCGAAATGAGCCGCGCAACGGGCGGTAGGCGACGCGCTCGATCACCCAATTGACCAGCGACGTGAACACCATGGACACGATCAACACGATGAACAACGCGAGCGCAATCGAGGTGAGGCCGAGCCAGGTGGTCAGGATCAAAAAGGCGATCAGCGCGATGAAAGCCGAGACCATGAACACGTCGCCATGGGCGAAATTCACCATGCCGATGATGCCGAACACCATGGTGTAGCCGATGGCAATCAGGCCGTAGATCGAGCCGAGGGTGATGCCGTTGATGAGCTGCTGGAGGAAGACTTCCATTGTCCCCATCGCCTTCCGTCGTCGCCCGGCCGATTCTTAACGATTAACAGGGACTTGCCGAAGCGGCAACGTGGCGCGTGACGTGTTATCACGTTCGCCTGTTGAAAGGAGCGGTCCCCATGTCTCCCGGTACGGCCATCGCCATTCGTGTTGGCGCGGCCGCGGCGGTTTTCGCCGCCATGGCGCTCTGGGAATGGCTGGCGCCGCGGCGCAAACTCGCGGTCGGCCGGCGGCCACGCTGGCCGGGCAATCTCGGCGTCTGGCTGATCGATGCCGTCGCGGTGCGACTCCTGGGGCCGGTCACTGTGGTCGGCGCCGCACTGGTTGCGACGGAGAAAGGCTGGGGAGTGTTTCCGCTGCTCGGCCTGCCGTACTGGGCGGCTGTCCTCTGCGGGGTGATCGCGCTCGATCTGACGATTTACATACAACACGTCATCTTTCACCACGTGCCGTGGCTGTGGCGGCTGCATCGCATGCACCACGCCGACCTCGACATCGATGTAACGACCGGCGTGCGCTTTCACCCGGTGGAGATCGTGCTGTCGATCCTGATCAAGATCGTGGCCACGGTGGCACTCGGCGTGCCGGCGCTTGCGGTGCTCGCCTTCGAGGTGCTGCTCAACGCCACCTCGCTGTTCAATCACAGCAACATCGCGCTGCCGCCGCGGCTCGAACCGCTCGCGCGCTGGGTCGTGGTGACGCCGCAGATGCACCAGGTGCATCACTCGATCGAGCGCGCGGAGACCGACAGCAATTTCGGATTCAATCTGCCGTGGTGGGATCGGCTGTTCGGCACCTATCGCGCCGAACCCGCGGCCGGCGAAGAGCGGATGACAATCGGCCTGCCGGTCTTCCGCGATACGACGGAGTTGCGCATCCAACGTCTGCTGACGCAGCCATTTCGAAATGAAGGTTAGTGCAGTCCGCCGAATACCCAGATCAGCAGAAGAATCGGCAGCGGAATGCCCAACAGCCAAAGCAATAGATAGCGTCCCATGATCGTGTCCCTCAGTCGTTGTCGTATGCCGAAGAGGGAACTCCCATGCCGGTGTTGGGTTCCTACAGTGTTACCATCCGGCGTCATGTGGAACGAAACTGGCGCTTGCGCGTTGTGTTGTTGTTCGGGCGGGGAGCGTTCAAAGCCCAACGTTGGAAGGAAATAGAATGAGTCAGAATCAAAATCCCAACCAGAACCCCGGCCAGCAGCAGCAGGGCAATCAGCCCGGCCAGCAGCCCAAGCCGGGCCAGCAGCAGCAGGGTGGTCAGCCCGGTCAGAAGCCTGGCCAGCAGCAACAGCAAGATCGCCCGGGCCAGGGCGGCCAGCAAGGCCAGCAGAACCGCTGACGCGCTGCAACACGATGCACGGAAGCCCCGCCAAACGGCGGGGCTTTTCGTTTGAGCGCGGACGGTGGCGTTGGCCTTGCGCGCGGCCTCGCATATGCTCGACCCCGCCATGGCATCGTCCACGCTCCCGCTGTTTCATTTATACGGCGACCCGCCGGACGATAGCGCGTTCGACTTCATCCATATCGAAACCATCGCGTCGCGCTCCTCGGTGCACGACTGGACGATCCGCGCGCACCGTCACCGCAACCTGTTCCAGATTCTGCTGATCGAAAAAGGCGGCGGCGACATGAGCTTCGAGACCGCGACCGTGACGTTTTCGGCGCCGGCGGCGATCCTGGTGCCGGCCACCACCGCGCACGGCTTCCGTTTCACCCCGCGGGTCACCGACGGCTGGGTGGTGAGTTTCACCGAGGACGTGACCGACGCGCTCGGCGACCAATCGGGCGAGGCGTTGGCGCGGCTCAAGGCGCTGGCGGCCGATCCGCTGGTGCCGCTCGCAGGCGCGACCGAAGCCAAGCGGCTATCTTCGCTGTGCGCGGACCTCAACGAGGAGGCGTCCCTCGCGCGCGAAGGCTATCGCCTTGCCATGCGCGGGCTGCTGGCGTTGATTGCCATAGAAGTGGTGCGGCTCGCAGTCAGCCGCGCGCGCTCGGGCACGGTGACGCTTACGCGCGCCGACGCGCGGGTGGAGGAGTTGCGCCGGCTCCTGGACGAGCATTTCCGTAAAGAGCGGCTGATCAGCTTCTATGCCGGGAAGCTGGCGATGACCGCCGACAGGCTCAACGACCACGTCAAGCGCGCGACCGGCGTGACCGCCGGCCATCTGATCCGCCAGCGCGTGTTAACCGAGGCCAAGCGCCAGCTCGTGTTCACCAATCAGCCGATCCACGAGATTTCCTACGACCTGGCCTTTTCCGATCCCTCGCACTTCACCCGGTTTTTCCGCAAGCAGACCGGCATGACGCCGCAGGCCTTCCGCGAGGGGCGCGGCGGTTAACATTAAGGACGGCGCGGTAAGGTAAAGATTTGGTTTCTTTTGTAATCGGCATTTGAAACGCCTAGGCGTTGATGTCCTGCCTGAGGAGGGCATCATGCGTAAGCTGTCCGGCGCGGCCGCGGTTATCATCATTGGCGTGGCGCTCTATTTCACCCTGTTCTGGGGCTACGACGGGCTGCATATGCTCACCTCGCCGAGCTACGGCCTGGAAGACGTCTGGCGCGCGCAATTCGTGTTCGCCATCGGCAGCGTGTTTGGCCTCGGCCCGATCGGGCTGATCAAGCTCGCGGCCTTCTTCGCCGCCATCAAGCTGGCGGTCGCCGCCGTCTGCGCGCTTTATGTCGTCGCCCGCTTGCGCGCCCTCAAAGGCGGCAAGGCGGATTCCGACATCCTCGAGGGCGGCTTGATCCTGGTGGTCGTCATCAGCATCGTGGCGGTGGGTCCCGCGGTGCTGTCGCAGAACGCCGATCTGGTGCGCGAGCAGACCGTCCAGTTGATCCTGGCCGCGGTCGGTACCGCGCTTTGCCTGGTCGAGCGCAGGCAGGCGTGGCCAGCCACGACCGCCAAGGCCGCCGCGATGGTCAAGCTCGTCACCGGGCGCCGGGCGAACTGGTTCTCGCCCTTCCGCCGCTAGCCGTTACTTCGGCCGCGCCTCGTGCAAGCCGCGGTCGGGCGGCTGCAATTTCCCGCTGCGTCTGTCCTTGACTGCCTGCACCAAAGCGAGCGCCGCATTGCGCACGTCCTGCTGGAAGTCGGTGTCGCGGTCGAGATCGTCGTGACTGAGTGGCATAGGGCGTGAGGTACCCGATATAGCGGTCGATCTGGCTTTGGTGGCCTGACGGGATCATCCCGATGTCCTGCAGCCAATCCGACAGGATGCGACGCAGATTCTCGGTGCCGGCGGCATCGCCATGCACCACCACCGAGAATACCCGGCCCTCCAGATGGCGCGGAAAAGGCCAGCCGGCGAGCTCGAGCTTCTTGGCTTTTTCGGGGTCCTTGCCGCCGGTCGAGGTGAAATCCGGATTGCCGCCGTCGGCGCAGACTAAGCGATCGATCATCAGCTTGAGCGAGGAGGGTGCTTGGTACCAGTTGACCGGGCAGACGATCATGATGCCGTGCGCCGCCACCCATTTCGGATAAATCTCGGCCATCCAGTCGCCGGTCTGGCCGAGCGCGTGGTTGGGATAGCAGCTGCACGGCCAGTGGCAGAGCGGCTGCGCGGTCGAGACGCAAGCCTTGCACGGGTAAATCACCTTGCCGTACTCGGCAGTGAGCCGCGACAGATCGAGAATCTCGACCTCGAACCCGCGCGTCTTGTCGATCGCTTGTTTGGCCAGCGTCACCATGCGCCAGGTCTTTGACATTTCGCCGGGACAGGTCTGGTCGTTGCGCGAGGAGCCGTTGACGATCAGGATGCGCGACGGCGACATTGGATTTTTCTGATGGCGCTCGGCCGCCCGCACATTCGCCCGCGTTTCGAACCACTCGACCGGCAGATCGAAGCTGGGATCGGCGAACTTCTTGCCGGCTTTCCGGGTGCGCGGGCTCTTGTGATATTCGTCATAGGTGATCCAGGCCGCGTCGACGAGCTTGTCGAGCTCGGGCATCAGCGGATCGAAGTCGGGATCGTAAAAGCGCGAGAGAAATCGTTTCTTGAATTCCGCCTTGTCGAGCGCGACGCTCGGCATGCCCTTGCGCACTTTTATCTTGGCCATGGTTGTCCCCTCGAATGGGTCCATGGATACATTGAAGGCCTTTCAACCGGAAATGACGAGATTGCGAACGCCGCGTGACAGGGTTTATTTTTTCGCCAGTTCCGCCATCACCTCGGCGGCTTCCTTGAAGGCATGATTGGCGGCCGGCACGCCGCAATAGATCGCCTGCTGCAGAATGACTTCCTTGATGTCGTCCTGTGAGAAGTCGCCCTCGGCGAGCGCCGCGCGCACGTGCAGGCGAAATTCGTCCCACTGCGCGAGCGCGATCATGGTGCCGATCACCAATACGCGCCGGGTGCGCTCGTCGTAATGCGGCCGCGTCCACACCTCGCCCCAGGCGTAGCGGGTAATCAGCTCCTGAAATTCCTCGTTGAACGGCGACTTCTTCGCATTGGCGCGATCGACCCATTCGTTGCCCAGCACCTTGCGGCGCTTGGCCATGCCGCGTTCGTGGCGGTCCTTCTCGTCCATGACTAATTCAACAAGAAATTGAGGGTCGCGTCGGTGAATGGCTTGGGCTGCTCGACATTGGAGATGTGTGCCGCATCGAGCGCCACCAGTTTTGCGCCCTTGATAGTCTTGGCGATGGTTTCGCCGGCGACCGGCGGGGTTGCGGGATCCTGCTTGCCGACGATCACCAGAGTCGGTGTGGTGACGCGCGGATTGGAGTCGCGGAAGTCCATGTCGCGCACGGCCTCCACGCAGCCGATATAGCCGTCGAGATTGCTGGCGACGAACATTTCCGTCATGCGCGCGATCGTCTGCGGCGCGCGCTCGATGAAGCCCTTGGTGAACCAGCGCTCCATGTTCATGCCGACGATGTGCTTAAGGCCGTTTTCGCGCACCGTCTTGATGCGATCGGCCCACGGCGTCTTGTCGGCGTAATAGAAATTGGTGTTGGCGAGAACGAGCTTCTCGACCCGATCCGGCGCGTTGGCGCCGAGCCACTGACCGTCCATGCCGCCCATCGACAGCCCGCACCAGTTGGTCTTCTTGATTTTGAGCGCATCCAGAATTTTGAGGATGTCGCGGCCGAACAGAGCGAAGCTGTAGGGACCTTTGGTCGTGCCCGACTTGCCGTGGCCGCGGCGGTCCCAACGGATGAGGCGGAAATGCTTGGCGAATTCGCCCGCCTGATCATCCCACATGTGCAGGTCGGTGCCGAGCGAATTCGACAGCATCAGCGCGGGCGCGCTATCGCTCCCCTCGACTTCGACATGGATGGGACAGCCGTCATCGGCGGCGATCGTCGGCATGAAAAACCTCCCTGGGGCCTGGATTTTGGTTGCGGCGTGGCCTGAGCCGACACACTTAAAGCGGTCCGCGCCCGCTGCAAAGCTCTTTTCAGCGGCCTTCCGAGGGCTTAAGCCGTGAGCCAAGGTTTTGGCAGTTGCGTGAGGAGGAGGCGCCGATGGCGATGGTGATGACCGGGGAGGTGCAACTCCCAGCCAGCCGCGAGGTCGTGTATGCGAAGCTCAACGACGCCGAGGTGCTCAAAGCTTGCATCCCCGGCTGCGAGGAGCTCAACAAGATCTCCGACACCGAATTGCAGGCGGTCGCGGTCACCAAGATCGGGCCGGTCAAGGCGCGGTTCAAAGGCAAGGTGCATCTGACCGATCTCGATCCGCCCAACGGGTACAAGATTTCGGGCGAGGGCGATGGCGGGGTCGCGGGCTTCGCCAAAGGCGGCGCCACGGTCGCGCTGACCGAAAAGGACGGCGGCACGCTGCTCACCTACAACGTCGAGGCCCAGATTGGCGGCAAGCTCGCCCAACTCGGCCAGCGCCTGGTCAACGGCGCAGCGAAGAAAATCGCCGACGACTTTTTCAAGAATTTCGCCGCCACCGTGACGGCCGGACCGGCCTAACTCAGGCCCGGCGCGCCGCGCGTGCGCTTAAGGGCAGGGGTGATAGGCGCCGTCGTAGCCGCGGTAGAGCCCGGTCGCCGGATTGTAGGACTTAAAGTGCGCCTCGCAGTAGGCGACCGAAGGTCCCGGCGCATAGGCATAGGCTGGCGCGCCGTAATAATAGGGCCCGTCATAGTAAGGCCGCTGAGCGGCGAGCGCGCCGCCGATGATCGCCCCGGCGGCGAAGCCGGCGAGCGGCGCCCCCCAGCCACCATGGTGCCATCTGGCCTGAGCCGGTGTGGTGGCGATGCTGGATGCGGCAATCGCGGCTGCCGCGACGCCCGCTAAAATCTTTGTGCGCATGAGGATTTCCTTCCGTTCTCGTATAGCTTTCGTATTGGGCTAATGGCCTTTTTGGCGGATTGGTTCCGTGAATTCTCCGTAAGCATAAGCCCAGGTCCCTTGACCGGGCCGCCGGTCGGGGTTCAGACTTGCGCCGGTTGAAAGGCGCTTTCGGGCCGAAATCGGCTAAATTTCCGACCCGAGCCGCCGCCGCCCCCGCCGGGCGAAGGGAAAAGAGGGCTTTTGGCCCCGAATTTGGGAGGAAGGTTATGCCTGCGGTGTCCATGACGGTGAACGGCAAAGCCGTCACCGGCGACGTCGAAGCGCGCACTTTGCTGGTGCAATTCTTGCGCGAAAATCTGCGGCTCACCGGCACTCATGTCGGCTGCGACACCTCGCAATGCGGCGCCTGCGTCGTGCATGTCGACGGCATCGCGGCGAAATCCTGCACCTTGCTCGCTTTGCAGTGCGAGGGCGCCAAGATCACCACCATCGAAGGCCTGGCCGAGCCGGGCGGTCCCTTGCACCCGATGCAGGAAGCCTTCCGCGAGAACCATGGCCTGCAATGCGGCTACTGCACGCCCGGCATGATCATGGCGGCGCTCGATATCGTGCGCCGCAAGGGCAACGACCTCGACGAGCACACCATTCGCGAACAACTCGACGGCAACATCTGCCGTTGCACGGGCTATCACAATATCGTCAAGGCGATCGGCGCGGGAGCAAAAGCGATGGCCAAAGGCGGCGCGCGACAAGCTGCCGAGTAGATTTGCCGCCGAGTAATTTAAAAAATACAACGGGAGGAGACCGCCATGAGCGCGACCGGGATCGGCGCGGCGGTGCGCCGCAAGGAAGACTTCCGCTTTATCACCGGCCAGGGGCAATACACCGATGACGTGGTGCGGCCGGGCGAGACCCGCGCCGTGTTCCTGCGCTCGCCGCACGCGCGCGCCAAAATCAAAAATATCGATGCCGCGGCGGCCAAGAAAATGCCCGGAGTGGTGGCGGTGCTCACCGGCGCCGACCTCGCCCACGACAAGATCGGCAATCTGATCTGCGGCTGGATGATCCACTCCAAGGACGGCACGCCGATGAAGATGGCGCCGCATCCGGCGCTCGCCTCCGGCACCGTGAATTGCGTCGGCGACGCGGTGGCGGTGGTGATCGCCGAGACGATCGCGCAGGGGCGCGATGCGGCCGAAAAGGTCAAGGTCGATTACGAGGTGCTGCCGGCGGTGACCGATCCGGCCAAGGCGAAATCGGGTCCGCAAATCCACGAAGTGGCGCCGAAGAACACCATCTACGAATGGCACCTCGGCGACGCCAAGGCGACGGCGGCGGCTTTTGCCGCCGCCAAACACGTCACCAAGCTCGACATCGTCAATAACCGGCTGGTGCCGAATGCAATCGAGCCGCGCGCAGCGCTTGCCGAATACGACGCTGGCACCGACAACCTCACGCTCTGGAATACCTCGCAAAACCCGCACGTGGCGCGGCTCGTGATCGCCGCTTTCGTCGGCATGGCGCCGGAGCACAAATTGCGGGTGATCGCGCCCGACGTCGGCGGCGGCTTTGGCTCGAAGATTTTCATCTATCCGGAAGAGGTCGTTTGTCTCTGGGCATCGCGCAAGACGCGCCGCCCGGTGAAGTGGGTGGCGGACCGTTCGGAATCGTTCCTCACCGACGCGCATGGCCGCGACCACGTCACGCATGCCGAGCTTGCGCTCGACGGCAACGGCAAGATCCTGGCGCTACGCGCCAAGACCATCGCCAATCTGGGCGCCTATATGTCGACCTTCTCGTCGTCGGTGCCGACCTATCTCTACGGCACGCTGCTGTCGGGCCAATACGACATCCCGTCGATCTATTGCGAGGTCGATGCGGTCTACACCAACACCGCGCCGGTCGACGCCTACCGCGGCGCCGGGCGGCCGGAGGCAACCTTCGTTGTCGAACGGCTGGTGGAAGTCGCCGCGCGGCAGATGGGCATCGACCCCGCGGAAATCCGCAAGCGCAATTTTATCAAGTCGTTCCCGCACCAGACGCCGGTGATCATGGCCTATGACGCGGGCGACTATCACGCCTCGCTCAAGAAGGCGCTGGAAGCCGCCGACGTGAAGGGCTTCGGCAAGCGCAAGCGCGAAGCGGCACGCCACGGCAAGCTGCGGGGCCTCGGTTTCTCGACCTATATCGAGGCCTGCGGCATTGCGCCCTCGCAAGCCGTCGGCTCGCTCGGCGCCGGCGTCGGCTTATGGGAATCCGCCGAAGTACGGGTCAACCCGACCGGCAGCGTCGAAGTGCTGACCGGCTGTCACGCGCACGGGCAGGGCCACGAAACCACCTTCGCGCAACTGGTGTCGGAACGGCTCGGCATTCCGTTCGAGAACATCTCCATCGTGCATGGCGACACCGACAAGGTGCAGTTCGGCATGGGCACCTACGGCTCGCGCTCGGGCGCCGTCGGCATGTCGGCGATCGTGAAAGCGCTCGACAAGATCGAGGCCAAGGCCAAGAAGGTCGCGGCCTTCATGCTGGAAGCGGCGGAAGGCGACATCGAGTTCAAGGACGGCAAGTTCACCGTCGCCGGCACCGACAAGTCGGCGGCCTTCGGCGACGTCGCGCTCAACGCTTATATCGCGCACAAATTCACCGGGGCCGAGCTGGAGCCGGGGTTGAAGGAGACATCGTTCTACGATCCGACCAATTTCACCTTCCCGGCCGGCGCTCACATCTGCGAGGTCGAGGTCGACGCCGACACCGGCAAGACCGAGATCGTGAATTGGACCGCGGTCGACGACTTCGGCACCGTGATCAATCCGATGATCGTCGAGGGGCAGGTGCACGGCGGCATCGCGCAAGGCGTCGGGCAGGCTCTGCTCGAAGGCGCGGTCTACAACAAGGAAGGCCAGCTCGTGACCGGCTCGATGATGGACTACACCATGCCGCGCGCGCACGACCTGCCGTCGTTCCACGTCGGGCTGACGATGACTAAATCGCCGTCGAACCCGCTCGGCATTAAAGGCTGTGGCGAGGCAGGCGCCATCGCCGCGCCGGCCGCCGTCATCAACGCGATCACCGATGCGATCGGAACCGAAAATCTGGCTATGCCGGCCACCGCCAATGCGGTGTGGACGGCGCTGCAAGGCGCCAAACCGCGCCAAGCGGCCTAATCAGGAGAGAGCAATGTACAATTTCACCTTTCATCGTCCGACCACGGTCCGCCAGGCGGCAGGCCTGTTGGCGCGCAACCCCGAAGCCAAGCTGCTGGCCGGCGGCCATTCGCTGATCCCGGTGATGAAGCAGCGGCTGGCGCAGCCGTCGGCGCTGATCGATCTCGCGCTGGTCGAGGGGCTTACCGGCGTTGAGCAGAAGGGCCGCTCGATCGTCATCGGCGCCATGACGCGGCACGCCGATGTCGCCAACTCGACCGTGCTGCAGCAAGCGCTGCCGGGCCTCGCCGCGGTGCCGGGCGCCATCGGCGATCCGCAGGTGCGCAATCGCGGCACCATCGGCGGCTCGATCGCCAACAACGATCCGAACGCCGACTATCCGGCGGCGTGCCTGGGATTGGGCGCGACCATCATCACCAACAAGCGGCGCATTGCGGCCGACGATTTCTTCACCGGCATGTTCTCGACCGCGCTGGAAGATGGCGAGATCATCACCAAGATCAGTTTCCCGATTGCCAAGAAAGCGGCCTATGAGAAATTCAAGCACCCGGCCTCGGGCTTCGCATTGGTTGGCGTGTTCGTGAGCAAGCGCGGTGCGGACATCCGCGTGGCGGTGACCGGCGCCGGATCGAACGGCGTGTTCCGGGTAAAATCGTTCGAGGAGGCGCTCAAGAAGCGCTTCGCGGCGAAATCGCTCGATGGGCTGAGCATCCCGGCGACCGGCATGAACAGCGATATTCATGCGAGCCCGGAGTACCGCGCGCATCTGGTTGGCGTTTTGGCAAGGCGGGCGTTGGCGAAGGCGACGGCGTAACTGTCATTCCGGGACGCGAGCAAAGCGAGCGGACCCGGAATCCATACTTCGCAGCACCGGGGTTATGGATTCCGGGTTCGCGGCCTTTCGGCCGCGCCCCGGAATGCCGAGCCTGGTTATGCCGGCTACTTATCCAGCTCCGCCAGCAAATCATGCAAGTCGAGCGGATTGGTGAACATGTGCAAGCCGCCGTCCGGCTTCTTCGGCCACATTTCCTTCGGCCGGTCCCAATAAAGCTCGACACCATTGTCGTCGGGGTCGCGCAGATAAAGCGCCTCGGAGACGCCGTGGTCGCTGGCGCCTTCGAGCGGGATCTTGGCGACGATCAGACGGCGCAGCGCGTCGGCCAGAAGCGGCCGGGTCGGGTACAAAATCGCGGTATGGTAAAGGCCGGTCGAGCCGGGAGGGGGTGGGGAGCCGCCTAGGCTCTCCCAGGTGTTGAGGCCGATATGGTGGTGGTAGCCGCCGGCCGAGATGAAGGCGGCGCCCGGCCGGCTGGTGGTCTGCGTAAAGCCCAGCACGCCGCAATAGAAATTGAGCGCCCGGTCGAGGTCGGCGACCTTGAGATGGACGTGGCCGATGCGCACGCCTGCGTCGATTGTGGGCAGGCGCAGGGCTTCTTTCTCGATCTGGACGGGCTTGGTCATCATGCGGTCCTTGGGTGCAATTCCTGGCTGGCTGGGCTGGCCCTCAATCCCCACATGTAAGACGCCCGCGCGGTAGGATAAAGTCCCCCGCGCATGACCCCGAAAAGTGGGTACCGGTTTTCGGATAAGATCATGCGCAAACAATATGTTGCCAAAGATATGACCATAAAACAGCTTCCGACCTCCATTGAGGCCACCCTCGATCTGCTGGCCAAGGCCGACTACATCGCCGACCGCTCGCTGGCGACGGTTTTGTATTTGGCGCTGAAGATGGGCCGGCCGCTGTTCCTCGAGGGCGAGGCCGGCGTCGGCAAAACCGAGATCGCCAAGGTGCTGAGTCAGGCGCTGGGACGCCGGCTGATCCGGCTGCAGTGCTACGAGGGCCTCGATATTTCCTCGGCCGTCTATGAGTGGAATTACGGCGCCCAGATGATCGCCATTCGCCTGGCGGAAGCGGAAGGCGAGGGCGACCGCGAGCGCATCGAGCACGACGTGTTCTCCGAGCGCTTCCTGATCAAGCGGCCTTTGCTGCAGGCGCTGGAGCCCGACCCGGCAGGACCACCGGTGCTGCTGATCGACGAGATCGACCGCACCGACGAGGCCTTCGAGGCGTTCCTCTTGGAGGTGCTGGCCGATTTCCAGGTCACCGTGCCGGAACTCGGCACCGTGAAAGCCGCGCATCCGCCCATCGTGCTGGTGACATCTAACCGCACGCGCGAGGTGCACGACGCGCTCAAGCGGCGCTGTCTCTATCACTGGGTCGGCTATCCCAACGCTGAGCGCGAGTTGAAGATTTTGCGTACCAAGGTGCCGGGCATTTCCAAGAAACTATCCGAGCAAGTGGTCGCCTTCGTGCAGGGCTTGCGCAAGGAAGATCTGTTCAAGGCGCCCGGCGTCGCCGAGACGCTGGATTGGGCCGGCGCGCTCACCGAGCTCGACGTGGTGGCGCTCGATCCGGCGACGGTGTCGGACACGCTTGGCGCGCTGTTGAAATATCAGGACGACATCGCCCGCCTCGACGGCAGCAAGGTCAAGGCGCTGCTCGACGAGGTGAAGTCGGACTTAAGGGCGGCGGAGTAGCTTGCATGGCCCGAGGTCAGGCCCAAGGCCGCCTTTCGGAGAACATCCTCTATTTCGCGCGCGCGCTGCGCGCGGCGGGTATGGCCGTGGGTCCCGGCGCGGTGCTCGACGCACTGGAGGCGATCAACGTTGCCCATGTCGGCGACCGCGAGGATTTTTACTGGACGCTGCACGCGGTGTTCGTGAAGCGGCACGAGCACACGATTTTATTCGACCAGGCCTTCCGCATTTTCTTCCGCAAGCGCGGCTATATCGAGAAGCTGATCGCCCAGATGCTGCCCGGCACCCCGACGACCGCGCCCAAGCCGCCGCCGCCGGGCGCGCAGCGCATCCAAGAGGCGCTGTTCGGCGGCCTCAATGAGCGCGAGGACAAATCTGAGGTCGAGGTCGATGCGCGGCTGACGGTGTCCGACCGCGAGGTGCTGCAGAAAAAAGATTTCGCGCAGATGAGCGCGGCCGAGATCGCCGAAGCCAAACTGGCCATCGCGCGGCTGGCGCTGCCGCTCGATTTGCTGCGCACGCGGCGGCTCGCCGCCAGCCGTCGCGGGCATATGATCGACATCCGCCGCACCCTGCGCGCCAGCATGAAGGCGGGCGGGGCGGTGATCGATCTCAAATATCTCGGGCCCCGCGTGAAGGAGCCGCCGATTGTGGCGCTCTTGGATATATCCGGCTCGATGAGCCAATACACGCGGCTGTTCCTGCATTTCCTGCATGCGCTCAGCGAGCGCGAAAAGCGCGTGACCAGCTTCCTGTTCGGCACGCGGCTGACCAACGTCACCCGCGCCATCCGGGCGCGCGATCCGGACGAGGCGCTCGCCGCTTGCAGCGCCAATGTGCAGGATTGGTCGGGCGGCACGCGCATTGCCTCTTCGCTGCGTGAATTCAACAAACGCTGGTCGCGCCGCGTGTTGACGCAAGGCGCCGTGGTGCTTTTGATCACCGACGGGCTTGAGCGCGACGGCGACGACACGTTATCTTTCGAGATGGACCGGCTGCACCGCTCGTGCCGCCGGCTGGTTTGGCTCAACCCGCTGCTGCGCTTCGAAGGCTTCGAGGCGCGCGCCAAGGGCGTGCGAACCATGCTGCCGCATGTTGACGAACTGCGGCCGATCCACAATCTGGAATCGATGGCCGAACTGGTGCGCGCCCTGTCGGGCGCATCGGCGAAGGACTACGATCCGAAACTGTGGCTGCGGCAGGTGGCCTGATGGAGAACAAACATGCTTTCGCGTGACGAAGACATTCTCAAGGCGGCCGAGGACTGGCGCAAAGCCGGGCGCGGCGTGGCGCTCGCCACTGTGGTCGAGACCTGGGGCTCGGCGCCGCGGCCGGTCGGCTCCAACCTGGTGATCGACAACGAGGGTAATTTCTTGGGGAGCGTGTCCGGCGGCTGCGTCGAAGGCGCGGTGGTGACCGAAGCGATCGACGTGATCGACACAGGCAAGCCCAAGATGCTGGAATTCGGCGTCGCCGATGAGACCGCCTGGAACGTCGGGCTCTCCTGCGGCGGCACCATTCGCGTTTATGTGGAGAAGGTCGCTTGAAACTCGACATCCTGCACACCCTCAATGCCGAACGTGGCGCGCGGCGCGCCGTGGTGGTCGTCACCGACGTGGCGAGCGGCGCGCAACGGCTGGTGAAAGCCGCCGACGTTGCGAAGGATCCGCTCAAAGACGTGCTGGAAAAGCGCCTGCGCATGGCGAAAAGCGGCATGGAGGAGACCGCGCAAGGCCGCGTCTTCCTCACCGTGCACGTGCCCTCGCCGCAGCTCGTCATCACCGGCGCGGTGCATATCAGTCAGACGCTGGCGCCGATCGGGCAATTGCTCGGCTATGACGTGACCATTGTCGATCCGCGCACGGCCTTCGCCTCGATCGAACGCTTTCCCGACGTGAAAGTGATCGCCGATTGGCCGGACGTCGCGCTGCCGCCGCTCAATGTCGACCACTACACGGCTTTTGTCGCGCTCACCCACGACCCGAAGATCGACGATCCTGCTTTGAGGCACGCACTGGCGCGCGATTGTTTCTACATCGGCGCGCTCGGCTCCAAGAAGACCCACGCCAAGCGCGTCGCGCGGCTCAAGGAGACGGGGTTGAGCGACGCCGACATCGCGCGCATCCACGCGCCTATCGGCTTGGATATCGGCGCGGTGTCGCCGGCCGAAATCGCCGTCGCCATCATGGGCGAGATCACGCAGCGGCTGCGCATGAAGGCGGAAAAGGCGGAGGCGGCATGAGATTTTTGTTTGGTCGTTCCGGGACGCCACAAAGCGGCGGACCCGGAATGACCGGAGTTAAGCCATGAAGTTCGGTCCCGTCGCCCCGGCCGATGCGCTCGGCGCCACCGCGGTGCATTCGATCCGCCAGGGCGACCTTGTGCTCAAGAAGGGCACGCTAATCGGGCCTTCGGAAGTGGCCGCGCTCAAGGCCGCCGGCGTCAAGGAAATCGTGGCGGCGCGGCTCGAGCCGGGCGACGTGTCGGAGGATCAGGCCGCCGCCGATATCGCGGCCGCCGTGCAGGGCGAGGGTCTGCGCGCCGACCGCGCCTTCACCGGCCGCTGCAATTTGTTCGCCGAAACCTCGGGCGTGCTTGTCGTCGACAAGGAGGCGATCGACCGCCTCAACCGCATCGACGAGGCGGTCACGATTGCCACGCTGCCGGCCTACAAGCCGGTCGTCGAAGGCGAGATGATCGCAACCGTGAAGATCATCCCCTTCGCGGTCGCGGCCGCCGCGCGCGACCAGGCGGTGGCCGAGGCGGGCAAGGCGAAGCCGGTCATTCGCGTCGCGCCCTACAAGGTGCGCAAGATCGGCATCGTCTCGACTTTGTTGCCGGGCCTGTCGCCCAAAGTCGTCGAGAAGACCCTCAAGATCACCGGCACGCGCATTGCGCCTTCCGGCGCGACCATCGTTGCCGAAAAGCGCGTGCCGCACGAAAAGCAGGCGCTCGCGCGCGCCATCGACGACGTGTTGAAAGCCGGCGCCGAACTGGTGATCGTGTTCGGCGCCTCGGCCATCGCCGACCGCCGCGACGTGATCCCGGCGGCGGTCGAGGCCGTCGGCGGCGAGATCGAGCATTTCGGCATGCCGGTCGACCCCGGCAATCTGATGCTGATCGGGCGGCTGCAGGGCCATGCTGTGATCGGCGCGCCCGGCTGCGCGCGCTCGCCGAAGGAAAACGGCTTCGACTGGGTGCTGATGCGCTTGCTGGCCGGGCTGTCCGTTTCCCGCGAAGACATCACCGGCATGGGCGTCGGCGGCTTGCTGATGGAAATCGTCACGCGGCCGCAGCTGCGCAGCGAGCCGCAGCCTGAAAAAGGCCGGCGCATCGCCGCGGTCGTGCTGGCCGCCGGGCGCTCCACCCGCATGGGCGCGATCAACAAGCTGATCGCCGAAATCGGCGGCAAGCCGCTGGTGCGCATTGCCGCCGAGCAGGCGCTGGCTTCGCGCGCCAAGCCCGTCATCGTCGTCACCGGTCACGAGCGCGAGCGCGTGGAAGCGGCGATCGCCGGGCTTCCCGTTCGTTTCGTGCACAACGCCGATTATGCCGACGGTCTCGGCACGTCGCTGAAGACCGGCATCGCCGCCGTGCCGGCCGACGCCGATGGCGCCATCGTCTGCCTCGGCGACATGCCGCAGGTCGATTCCCCGCTCATCGACAAATTGATCGCGGCCTTCGATCCGGAACGCGGCGCGCTGGTGGTGCTGCCGACCTTCGACGGGCGGCGCGGCAATCCGGTGGTGTGGTCGCGCCGCTTCTTCCACGACCTGATGTCGATTGCCGGCGATATCGGCGCCCGCCATCTGATCGGCAGCTATGCCGAGGCGGTCGTCGAAGTGCCGGTCACCGGCGAGGCGGCATTGACCGACATCGACACGCCCGAGTCGTTTTCCGCCGTCAAGGCGGAAATCGAGCGCGCTTAAGACTTCAAATCGTTGATCGCGGCCGCAACTCACCCCTTATCTGGCGACATAGATGGGTAAGGGAAAGGCGATGGCGAACAGCTTCACGCCGGTCATGCGCGCGCTTGTGGCGGCAACGCTGTTGCTCGCGACCGCGACCTTGATGCTGGTCGCGGTCAACACGGCGCGCGCGGCCGGTGCGCTCGCAATCGGTGCCTGCGGGGCGTTTGGCGAAGCCTACGATTTCGGTTCCGTCGAGGCGGCGCGCAAAAGCGCGCTGGCGAAATGCCAAAACGACACCTGCCGGGTCGTATCCGCCACCAAACGCGGCTGCGCCGCGTTCGCGGTCGATTTCACCAATCCTTGCGGCGCGCATGGCTGGGGCAAGGGACCCAAACTCGGCCGCGCCCAAAATGAGGCCTTGAAGTCCTGCTACAAAGACGGCGGCAAGGAATGCGTAATCCGCACCTTCTTCTGCGACGCCAAGGGCTGAGCCTCAAAATAACCCATTGATTTACTGGGCAATAATTGCGCTTGCACGCGGCCGCCGCGTGCCCTATGTACTGACTGACCAGTCAGTCAGTTTAGTGGTATGCGGTTATGACACAAACCCACCCCCGGTCCGTTCGTAAACCGCCGCGCCGCCGGCGCGGGGCGGCCCACCGCGCGGCGCCTGAGCCGCGCAGCGCCGCGCGCAAAGATCGCAGCGCCGCCCGCCGCGCGGCCATTCTGTCCGCCGCGCTCGACGAATTTTCCGCCGCCGGTTTCGAGGCGGCCCGCCTCGACGACGTCGCCAAACGCGCCGGCGTCGCCAAGGGCACGATCTATCTCTACTTTCGCGACAAGGAGAGCCTGTTCCAGGAACTCGTCCGCACCATGCTCACGCCTTTGGTCGGAACCATCGAGGGCCTGAGCGCGGCCGACGTGCCGCTGCCTTTGCTCGCCGACCGCATCGTCGACTTGTTCGTGCGCGAGGTCTACGAAACGCGCCGCAAGGACGTCATCCGTTTGATGATCTCGGAGGGGCGCCGCTTTCCCAAGCTCGCCGAATTCTATTACCGCGAGGTGCTCTCGCGCATCATCGCGGCTGTGCGCGCGCTGCTGAAGCGGGCCGCCGAACGCGGCGAGGCGCCGGGCGCGCTCGCCGAGTTCCCGCAGATCATCGCCGCGCCCGGCCTGATTGCCATCATCTGGAGCGGCCTCTTCGAACGATTCGAGCCGCTCGACGTTCGCAAAATGATGAAAGTCCATCTTGGAATTGCTGTTCGCGCCGAGGAGAGCGCCATGAGGATGAAACGTGCCGCTTTTTCGGCCCTGCTGCTTGCCGCGCTCGCGCTCGCGGCATGCGCCAAAAGCAATGATCGTCAGTTGCAGGGCTGGGTCGAAGCCGAGCTGATTTTCGTTTCCCCCGACGAGCAGGGGCGCGTGGAAGCCTTGAAGGTGCGCGAGGGCGACCGGGTCAAGCAGGGCGATCTTTTGTTCACCGTCGACGACGACCTGCAGAAAGCCGACTTGTTGGTGAGGAAAACCACGGTGATCAACGCGCAGCAGAATTTCGACCGCGCCAAGGAACTGCTGAAAACCGCGGCCGGCACGCAAAAAACCTATGACGACGCCGAAGCCGCGCTACGCCAGGCCAAGGCCAATCTGGCCTGGTCGGAAACCCGCCTCGCGCGCCGCAGCGCCTATAGCCCCGCTGCGGGCACCATCGAGCAGGTCTATTTCCGCGTCGGAGAAACCGTAGCCGCCGGTAAGCCGGTGGTGGCGCTGCTGCCGCCGCAAAATCTCAAAATGCGCTTTTTCGCGCCCGAACCGCTGCTGCCCGCGATCAAATACGGCGAAACCGTCGCGGTTTCCTGCGACGGCTGCGCGAAGGGGCTGACGGCGAAAGTGAGTTTCATCGCCCGCAGCGCCGAATTCACCCCGCCGGTGATCTACAGCCTGGATGAGCGCGCCAAGCTCGTCTACCTGATCGAGGCGCGGCCCGATGAGCCGGAAAAATTTCGCGTCGGCCAGCCGGTGACCGTCACGCTGCTGCAAGAGGCCCCGAAATGAGCGTGCATGACGGGGCGCAAGATATCGTCATCGACGTCCATCACCTGACCAAAAAGTTCGATGGCAAGGCGGTGGTGCACGACCTGTCAATGCAGGTCAAACGCGGCACGATTTACGGCTTCCTCGGTCCGAACGGCTCCGGCAAGACCACCACCATCCGCATGCTGTGCGGGCTGCTCACCCCCGACGAGGGCGACGGCACCTGCCTCGGCTACGACATCCTCACCGAGACCGACAAGATCAAGCGCCAGGTCGGCTACATGACCCAGCGTTTCAGCCTCTACGAGGACCTTTCGGTGCGCGAGAACCTGGAATTCATCGCCCGCATCTACGGCATCGACAAACCGGTTGCCGCGGCGCGCGCGGCGATCGAGCGGCTCGGCCTTGCCGGCCGCGAGGAGCAGATTGCCGGCGAATTGTCGGGCGGCTGGAAGCAGCGGCTGGCGCTCGGCGCCTGCACGCTGCCGAGCCCGCAATTGCTGCTGCTCGACGAGCCGACCGCCGGCGTCGATCCCAAGGCGCGGCGCGAATTCTGGAACGAGATCCACGCGCTCGCCGCCGAAGGGCTCACCGTGCTGGTCTCCACCCATTACATGGACGAGGCCGAGCGCTGCCACGAGATCGCGTACATTGCCTATGGCGAACTGCTGGTGCATGGCACCGTCGAACATGTGATCGAATCCGCGCATCTGAGCACCTATGTCGTCAGTTCGGCCGAAGGCGAGGGCCTGGCCAAACTGTCGGACGAACTCAACAGTAAGCCTGGCGTCGACATGGTGGCGCCGTTCGGAACCAGCCTGCACGTGTCGGGGCGCGACGCCGCTGCGCTGGACGCCGCGATCGAACCCTATCGCCAGCGCAAAGACCTCGATTGGAAGCGCTCCGAGCCCTCACTCGAGGACGTGTTCATCGATCTGATGGGCAAGGCACGGGACAATTTCCAATGACCCATCTGATTCCCAGCCAAGCGGCGCGGCGGCTGCCGGGCGACGGCTTCTGGCGCAAGACCTGGGCGATGGTGGTGAAGGAATTCATCCAGCTCAAGCGCGACCGCGTCTCGTTTGCCATGATCATCATGATCCCGCTCGTGCAATTGATGCTGTTCGGTTTCGCCATCAACACTAATCCGCGCCACTTGCCAACCGCGGTGCTGTTGCAGGAAAACAGCGATCTGGCCCGTTCGGTGCTGGCAGCGCTCAGGAACACCGATTATTTCAAGGTTACCCAGCTGCCGCGTACCGAAGCGCAGGTCGACGAATTGCTCGCCTCGGGAACCGTACTGTTCGCGATCGAAATTCCGGTGAATTTCGAGCGCGATGTGCGGCGCGGCGACAGGCCGGCGATGCTGGTGGTGGCCGACGCTACCGATCCTGTGGCCGCGGGTTCCGCGCTCGGCGCGCTCGGCCAAGTGCTGCAGACCGCGCTGACGCACGACCGCGACGTTCCCGACACTCCGGTCATGCCGTTCGAAATCCGCACCCACGCGCGATACAACCCGGCCGGGGTCACGCAGCTCAACATCGTGCCCGGGCTGGTCGGCACCATTCTCACCATGACCATGCTGATCTTTACGGCGTTGTCGGTGACGCGCGAGATCGAGCGCGGCACCATGGAAAATCTGCTGTCGATGCCGATCACGCCGGTGGAGATCATGCTGGGCAAGATCGTGCCCTATATCATGGTCGGCTTTGTGCAGGCCTCATTGATCATCGGCATCGGCGTCACCTTGTTCGGCGTGCCGGTGGTCGGCAACCTGTTCCTGCTGGCGGCGTTGTCGACACTGTTCATCACCGCCAATCTGTCGATCGGCTATACCTTCTCGACCGTGGCGCAGAACCAGCTGCAGGCGATGCAGATGTCGATGATGTTCTTTTTGCCCAATATCCTGCTCTCCGGTTTCTTGTTTCCGTTCGCCGGCATGCCGACCTGGGCGCAATATGTCGGCGAGGCGCTGCCGCTCACGCATTATCTGCGTATCGTGCGCGCGATCATGCTGAAAGGCTCTTCGATCGGCGATCTTCGTTACGACGCCGTGGCGCTGTTCATTCTGATGCTGATCGCGATGACGATCGCCGTCACGCGCTTCCGCCGCACGCTCGATTAGCGCGTGATCCCGAAAAGTGGGAACCGGTTTTCGGATAAGATCACGCGCCCAACAAAATGCTAGCGCCGCGTCAGGAGGCCGAGCCGCAGATAGGGGCTCGAACGGTGGTCGTTATCCTCGGCCCAACCGGCAGCGGCCGACCATTCCCAATCTGCGGTCTTCAGCCCGGTCAGGTGAACGCCAAAGCGCAACTGGCTGTAACCGACGCAGGCGAAGGTCTGCGCCTCCGGGCCGAGATAGAACCAGTCCTTCACCCGCCAACCATAGGCGGCGCGCGCCGAATAACTGGTGGCGATCGAGGATAGCGAGGCGTCGGCGGCAAGCATTGTGAAAGGCGTCGGTTCGAACCAAAGGCTGACCGCGCCGCGGATCCCGGCCGACGTGCCGTGCAGCCGGTTGGACGGATCGTCGGGGCTGGTGACGTCGTTCTTGACATCGAGCCCGGCGAAGACCTTGACCTCGAGGCGGTCGCGCTTGAACCGCCAGCCCGGCAGCAATTGCGCCTCCTCCTCGGTGCCAGTCACCCAGGCATTGCCGAGCGCGCCGGACTGGTAGCGGTAGAGCCCGCCCGAGACCATTGCCTTGAGTGTGAAGCCTTCGCGGTCGAGCCCGTCCGGCGACCAAAGCAAACCGCCATGCATGAAGCGGCCGTCGCGCCAAAGGTCGGCTCCCGAAAACAACAGGAATTGCGCGCCGTCGTCGCCGGCCCGGGCCGGCCCAGCGGACACGCAAACCCAACAACCGATGAAGGCCGCGGCGACAAGCATCGCCGCGCTCACGCGCCTTCCGCCACTCATCGAGGCCCCCGAGCCCCACAACGGTCCGGCCGATACCCACCGGGCTACCTTTTCAACTTAAGCGTGTTGTATGGTTGTTGTCTAACGATTTCATCGGCCGGGGCAGAGGCGAAAATCAGGCCGAGTGCTTGGTAAGGCGGCGGGGCGGCTGGCCCAAGGTTCGATGGATCATGGCTGAAAAGGCGCTCGGGCTGGCATAACCGACCGCCGCCGCCGTTTCCGCAACCGACGCGCCATCGGACAACCGTGCCAGCCCATCAATGGCGCGCAGGCGCGCGCGCCATTCGGCAAAGCCCAATCCGGTTTCGCTGCGGAAGATACGCGCCAGTGTGCGCCGGCTCGCTCCCGCCTGCTCGGCCCAGTGATCGAGGTCGAGATCGATGCTGGAATTATCCAAAAGCGCGTGGGCGACCCGCAACCCGCGCGGGTCGCGCGGCATCGGCACTTCGAGCCGCCGTTCCTGCAGGCGGGATAGCTCGGTGAGGATCAGCCGCGCGACAATGCCGCCGCGGCCGCTTTCGTCGTAAGCGACTGGCTCTTCCAGCAGCGCCAGGATGAGCTCGCGCAACAGCCCGGAAATCTCGGCCAGCACCGGCTGCTGGGCAAGCGATTGGCATCCGGCTTCGTCGACATAGATCGTGCGCATCTCGATGTGGCTGCGCATGGCGACGCTGTGCGGCCATTGCGGCGGCAGCCACAAGGCGCGGGCCGGCGGCACGATCCAGACCGCTTCGGCCGTCTCCACCCGCATGATGCCGCTGACCGCGTGCAGCAGCTGTCCGCGCCGGTGGATATGCAGCGGAATGCGGTGGCCAACGTCCAAAGTCCGCGCCATGACCGCGACTTGGCGCGGGGCGTCGTCCATGTTGCGGCGGTATACGGGTATGGCTTTGGTCATGGCACGTTTGCGACGAAAATCGTCCGAACATCGTCAAATGGCAAGAGCTAAATTAGGATCGAAAGCGAGATTCCCATGACAGCCAACGCCGATCCGGCCGCCAATTCCGCCGCAAACGAACAGGTACGCCGCCGGTCGATCCGCTTTCTCAATTGGGCGCATTTTCTCGATCACTACGTCATTCTGATTTTCCCGACAGTCGTGCTCGGGCTGGAGGCGGTCTACGGCCGCAGCTACGGCGATCTGCTGGCGCTGTCGACCGCGGCTTTCACCGCCTTCGGACTGTTTGCGCTGCCGGCGGGCTGGCTGGCCGACCACTGGAGCCGCCGCAACATGATCGCGATTTACTTCATCGGCACCGGCGTGTCGGCCGCGGCGGTGGGGCTCGCGCCCAATTTCACGCTGCTGGCGGTCGCGCTGTTCGCGGTCGGGGTGTTTGCCGCGATCTACCATCCGGTCGGCACGCCCATGGTGGTCGAGCAGGCGATCAACCGCGGCCGCACGATGTCGCTGAACGGGGTGTGCGGCAATATCGGTGTTTCGGTGGCCGCCGCGGTGACCGCCGCGCTGACGGCGTGGATCGGCTGGCGTTGGGCGTTCTTCGTACCGGCCGCGGTCTTTGTCGCGACCGGCATTCTCTATCTCGTCATGACCCCGAAGGAAGGCCGTCGCCGCGTCGTGGCGCCGCATGCGCAGGACGTGACCCTCGACCGCCGCATGATCTTCGCCGTGGTCGGCCTGTTCCTGACGCTTGCACTGTCGTCGGGGCTGGTTTTCAACGCGCTCACCGTGACGCTGCCCAAGATCATCGACGCGCGTGTCGGCCACGGCATTTCGCTGGCGACGGTCGGATTTCTGGCCACCGCGGTATTTTTATGCGGCGCGGTGGCGCAGCTTTCGGTCGGGCGGCTGGTCGACCGGGTGCAGCCGCATTATCTGCTGGCGGGCGTCGCGGTGACGCAACTGATCGGCGTGGTCTGGGTCAACTACGCGGTGGGCTGGCCGTTGCTGATGGCGCTCGCTATCTCGATCGCCGCCATCTACGGACAGGTCACGCTCAATGACATCGTGCTAGCGCGCTACACGCCGCCGGCCTGGCGCGGCCGCGTTTTTGCGATGCGGTTTTTCCTTAATTTCACGTTGGCCGGTCCCGCGGTCTGGGGCATCGGAAGGCTCTACGACAACGGCGGCTTTTCGCTGGTGCTGTTTGTCACTGCGGTCCTGGCGGCCGTCTACGTGGTCAATTCGCTGATGATCACCGCGCTGGTGTCCGGCGCCGAAAGCGGAATTCGCCGCCGTTCGCAAGTCGCCGCCGAATAATCAGAACAGCGGCGGGAGCAGGTCGTCGACTTTTACGCGCCTGCGCTTTTTCACCAGCGCCGCGATGCGGCTGCGGTGACATTCGCTCGGATCGCGCTCGTAGCACAGCAGGCAGACGCGTTTCCCCGATTTGATCAGCGCCAGCAATTCGCCGAGCGCGCCTTGCGCCTCCGGGGTCTTGATGTGCTTGTCGTAAATGCGCCAGAGCGTGTCGAAGTCGCCGCTGCGCGCCGCCATGGCGGCCTTCCGAAGGCGTGCCGAGTTTCTGCAAATGGATATAGGCAATGCCGGCCTCATCGAGCGCGGCCGCGAGCTGGCGCTTGGAAAATCCCGGGCGACGCGAGGCCGCGACCGCGCGGGTATCGACCAGCAGATCGACCTTGGCGCGCTTGAGCTCGCCCAACACCGCGGCGGGCTTGGCCTTTTCGTAGCCAATCGTAAACAAAGTCTGCATTTGTCCGTCACAGGAATGACACAAGACCCGATTATATAGGCACCAAGCAGGCGATCGGAAACGTTGTGTCCCGGTTGCCTCGACGGCCACGGTGAGACCAAGGCGACGGCGGATGTACCCGCGCCTCTCATTTGTGGTCGTTTTCATTTTCATCGCCGTGTGACGAAAAACCTGGGATTTCTCCGGGGCCATTCCGATTCCAGAGCCTATCGGTCGGGAGCCGTTAGGTTTGCGGCCGCCCGATTGATTTGACGACGGCGTTGTTGCAGGATTTGGCGGGGTCAACGCTCCCAATCGAGCGATAGAAATGGTTTTTTCAAAATTCATTGCGCTTGCCGCCTGTGCCGCGCTCGCGGCGTCGACGGTAAATGCCGGAGCCGAATCCAGCCCCGAAGCCCTTGGCCAAATCATCGACCAAGTCGTGGCGCGCGTGCCGGCGTGCCACGGTCTTGCCATCGGCGCCACGCAGGGAAACGCGAGTGCGCAACGCTTCTTCGGCGATAGCGGTAACCACGGCCGGCCCAAGGCGGACACCGAATTCGAGATCGGCTCGATCACCAAGGTATTCACCGCCACACTGCTCGCGTTCGAGGACCAGCAGGGCGCGATGCACCTTGCCGATCCGCTCGCGCGCTATGCGCCGCCGGGCTTCCGGGTGCCGGACTTCAACGGCCAGCAGATTACGCTCGAGCATCTCGCCGAACACACGTCGGGGCTGCCGAGAATAGTGCCAACCCAAGGGCGTTCTTCGACAAGGCCCGAACAGCTATGGCGGTTTCTCAGTCAATATCGGCTTACGCGCGCACCAGGCGAAAAATTCCTCTATTCCAACCTCGGCTTCGCGCTGCTTGCTCGGGCGATGGTGCGCCAGCTGCACGCCAACGAGGACCAACTCTATGCGCGCATCATCACCGGTCCGCTCGGGATGCACGATACGGCGATCAAGCTGACCTCCGACCAACAAGCACGGCTGGCGCAAGGTTTTCTGCCGAATGGGCAGCGGACGGCGGAATTCGGACCGGGTTTTCCGGCGATGGACGGCGCCGGTGCATTGCGCTCGACGCTCATCGACATGATGCGCTTTCTGGATTTCGCACTGGGCCGTGTGGACATCCCGCTGCGCTCGCTGCTGCCGGCCTTGCTTAAGCCCCGCCATGCAGCAGGCCCTAATGAGAGCGTCGGCCTCGGCTGGCAGATGCGCGATCGTCCGAACGGCAGGGTCGTCTTCAAGGACGGCGCGGTCACGGGCTATTCAGCCTACATGGCGTTTGCCCCATCGCGCGGGACCGGCGTCGTGGTCCTGTCGAACCAAGCGCACTGCGAGGTCGGCAAGATCGCCGGTGAAATCATGGCCGGCATGAACGGCGCAGCCTCCGTTAAGTGACGAAAAGGCCCGGGATTGCTCCCGGGCCTTTTTAATTTTTGCGTTGAGTGGCTGGATTAGAAATCCATCCCGCCGCCCATACCGCCCATTCCGCCGCCGCCGCCCGGCATGCCGCCGGCCGACTTCTTCTGCGGAATTTCGGCGACCATCGCTTCCGTGGTGATCAAGAGGCCGGCGACCGATGCCGCGCCCTGGATCGCCGAGCGCACGACCTTGGTCGGGTCGATGACGCCCTTGGAGACGAGATTGCCGTACTCGCCGGCTTGCGCGTCGAAGCCCCAGTTGTACTGGTCCTTCTCGAGGATCTTGCCGACAATGACCGAGCCGTCTTCGCCCGCATTCTGCGCGATCTGACGGGCCGGCGCCTGGATCGCCTTGCGGACGATGTCGACGCCGTGCTTCTGGTCTTCGTTGGCGACCTTCACCCGCTTGAGGGCTTCGGTGGCGCGCAACAGCGCGACGCCGCCGCCCGGCAGGATGCCTTCCTCGACCGCGGCGCGGGTCGCATGCATCGCGTCATCGACGCGATCCTTGCGCTCCTTCACCTCGATCTCGGTGGCGCCGCCGACGCGGATCACCGCAACGCCGCCCGCCAACTTGGCGAGACGCTCCTGCAGCTTCTCCTTGTCGTAGTCGGAGGTGGTCTCCTCGATCTGCGCCTTGATCTGCGCCACGCGCGCTTCGATGTCGGCCTTTTTGCCGGCGCCGTTGATGATGGTCGTGTTTTCCTTGTCGATCATCACCTTCTTGGTGCGGCCGAGCATGGCGATAGTGACGTTCTCGAGCTTGATGCCGAGATCTTCCGAGATCGCCTGGCCGCCGGTCAGGATCGCGATGTCCTGCAGCATGGCCTTGCGGCGATCGCCGAAGCCCGGCGCCTTGACGGCCGCGACCTTGAGGCCGCCGCGCAGCTTGTTGACGACGAGCGTGGCAAGCGCCTCGCCCTCGATGTCCTCAGCCACGATCAGCAGCGGCTTGCCGGTCTGCACCACCGCTTCGAGCAGCGGCAGCAGCTCCTGCAATCCCGACAGCTTCTTTTCGTAGATCAGGATATAGGGGTCTTCCATCTCAACGCGCATCTTGTCGGCGTTGGTGATGAAGTAGGGCGAGATGTAGCCGCGATCGAACTGCATGCCCTCGACCACGTCGAGCTCGGTCTCCAGGCTCTTCGCCTCTTCGACCGTGATGACGCCCTCGTTGCCGACCTTCTGCATGGCCTTGGCGAGGAAGTCGCCGATTTCGCGATCGCCGTTGGCCGAGATGGTGCCGACCTGGGCGATTTCTTCGTTCGAGGTCACCTTCTTGGAATTGCTCTTGAGGTGCTCGACGATGGCTTCGACCGCGAGGTCGACGCCGCGCTTGAGGTCCATCGGGTTCATGCCCGCGGCCACCGCCTTGGAGCCTTCGCGCACGATCGCCGCCGCCAATACGGTCGCGGTGGTGGTGCCGTCGCCGGCCTGGTCGGAGGTGCGGGAAGCGACTTCACGCACCATCTGCGCGCCCATGTTCTCGAACTTGTCCTCGAGCTCGATCTCCTTGGCGACGGTGACGCCGTCCTTGGTGATGCGGGGAGCGCCGAACGACTTGTCGAGGACCACGTTGCGGCCCTTCGGACCAAGGGTGACTTTCACCGCATTGGCCAGGATGTCGACGCCGCGCAACATGCGGTCGCGCGCATCGACGGAGAATTTGACGTCTTTAGCAGCCATAGTTCGAATTCCTTTTTGCTGTCGCTGAAACGGTTAGGCGGCTTTTCGCTTGGCGGCATGGCCGCCTTCGATCACGCCCATGACGTCGGACTCCTTCATGATCAGGAGTTCCTGGCCGTCGATTTTCACTTCGGTGCCCGACCACTTGCCGAACAGGATGGTGTCGCCGACCTTGAGGTCGATCGGGATCAGTTTGCCGCTCTCGTCGCGGCCACCGGGGCCGACTGCGACGATCTCGCCCTGCGAGGGCTTCTCTTTGGCGGTGTCGGGAATGATGATGCCGCCGGCAGTCTTTTCCTCGGCATCGATGCGCTTGACGACGACGCGGTCGTGAAGCGGGCGGAACTTCATGGTGTCCTCCTAAGTTATTGGATGGGTTTGCTTTTTTGGTACCTGGCTGGTCCCCCCGCCAGAACCTGAGCCGCAGATGGGTGACAAATTTTTCAACCGCAAGGGGCTTCAGGAATTTTTTTAGCACTCATTTGGGCTGAGTGCCAAGAAGCACGGAAAATCCTTGCCGTTCAATGGTTAACAGCCATGCGCCCGGAACCGGCCGGGCGGCTGCCGCCTTAGCCGTGCTGGCCGCATGGCGCGCGCCGCCAAGCCTGTTAGCAGGCCCGAATGCTTGCTGCTAACGCCTTGTTTTTAAACAGTTTGTTTACCAATTTGGCTTGCAATGCCTAGTGCCGGAAATGGAAACTTGTGTCCGACTCGAAAGGGGGACGCGATGGTTTCGCAAGGCTTTGTGTCCGAGGATTTCCGCAAGCAGGTCGCCGGTTTTGGGCTGACGACCGCACACATCCTGTACCGGCGTCCCGATCACCAATGGCTGCTGCAGTCCTACGTCTGGCAGGCCTACGACCTGTTCCCGCAATTTCCCGAGCTGCAGAAGTTTCTGGCGTTCTGGCAGGAGAAGCTGGAAGGGCCGCTGCACTCGGTGCAGGTCGCGCACTGCAAGCTGATCAAGCCGGCCGAGATCAAAGCGATCAACGGCGAATTCCGGCTGCACTGAAGCGCGTAAGCGTCATCGCCCGTATTCTTTGCGGCCCCGGGTAGGCCGTATTCCCTTTCCGTGCCCCTCGAAAAATGAGGGGATGGCGCGCCAAGCGGCGCGTCATTGGTCTTGTGCACGCGCCGTTGCCGGCGCGTGGCGCCTCTCGGCGCGCCATCGCGGCGTCGTTACGGCGCCGGGCCGCGCTTCCGGCGGCCAATCCGCCCCGCCTTCGGCTCTCGGGCACGGCCCCTTTTGGGCAGCCACGCCTTCAAGCCTCCGGCGGGCCGTTAGGCCCGGCCGTCAGCGAGCTCCTCGCGGCGGGTCATAGTGCCCGCGGGCGGAGCCCCGGCGCCGCCCGGGAGGGGGAGGAGCGTTCGTCTCCCCCGCGCGGGCGCCGCATCCGGTCCCACTGTCATGACGCCTCATGAAGCGCCCTCGGTGGACCGGACCTGTTGACTATAATCCTACTAGGATTAAAGTCAAGAGACAACCGCGCCCGCATGAGCGGCGAAAGATCAATAACCGTCATGCCTCACATCAAATGATTTGCGCCGGCAAAGAGCGCCGCGCATGGCGCAGGCACCGCAATTGCCCTAACTAAACCGCGTGACGCAATTTCTCCCCCGCACCGCTCTGATGCTCGGCAATTTCGCCACCGGCGTGTCCATCCTGGCGCCGGCCGGCATGTTGACCGTGCTGGCCGACGGCCTCGGCGTCGGCATCCGCGATACCGGGCTGCTGGTGACTTTCGGCGCGGTCATTCTGTGCTTCGGCTCGCCGATCGTCGCCTGGCTGACGACGCGCGTCGACCGCCGGCTGCTGCTCACCGGCACGCTGGCCGTTCTGGTCGCGGGGCAGGCGGCTTCGGCGCTGGCGCCGAACTACGCGACCGTGCTGGCGCTGCGGCTTGCCATGCTCGCGGTCGCGGCGATCTACACGCCGCAGGCCGCCTCCACCGTCGCCATGATCGTGCCGCAGGGCAGGCGGTCGAGCGCCATCGCCTTCGTGTTTCTCGGCTGGTCGCTGGCCATCGCCGGCGGCCTGCCGATGATCGCTTTCGTTGCCGCTTACGCCGGCTGGCGCGCGGCCTTTGCCGCCGCGGCGCTGGCGGCGCTGGTGCCGTGCCTGCTGCTTGCCTTTACGCTGCCGGGCGGCCTGCGCGGGCCGCCTTTGTCGCTCCACAGCTTCGGCGTCATCGCGCGCCACCGCAAAATCCTGCTGCTGCTGCTGATCACGATTTTGCAGACCTGCGGCCAATTCACGGTGTTCATTTATCTGGCGCCGCTGTTGATGCGGCTGACCGGCGCCGGTCACAGCGCGGTCGGCGCCATGTTCGCGATTTACGGGGTCGCCGGTTTTGCCGGCAACGTCATCGCCACGCGCATCGTGTCGGCGCTCGGCGGCTGGGTCACCTCGGTGGTGTTTCTCGGCTCGACCTTCACCGGCATGCTGCTGTGGGCGCTCGGCGCCGGTTACTTGCCGGTAATGGGCATCGGCATCGTGTTCTGGGGGCTCGGCTTTGCCGCCACCAACTCCATGCAGCAGGCGCGCCTGGTGACGGCGGCGCCCGATCTGTCGAGCGCGACGGTCGCGCTCAACACCTCGGCGCTTTACACCGGGCAGGCGATCGGCTCGGCGATCGGCGGCGTATTGTTCAGCCTCGGTTATCTGCACAGCATCGGTTACGTCGGCGCCGGCTTTGTCGCGCTCGGCATTGCGGTCTGGGCGATCACCCGCGACGGCCCAATCGGGGGCGGCGTGAAAGCGCCTTAACGATGCGCGGCGCGCGCGATCAGCGCCTCGACCTGCGGCAGCATGCGCGCGACCACGATCGCATAGCCTTGCGCGTTGTAATGCGCGTTATCGCGCGCACGGTATTGGCCCGGCGGCAGATCCCATTGCGCGTAGCCGACGCCTTCGGCGCGCGCGACGTCGTCGAGCTTCAGGCTGCCGAGGCCGATCATCAGCACCTCGATCTGGCGCGCGCGCAAGGCGCGGACGATCTCGGTCAGTCGCGCACGCACGGTTTTCATGGGCGTGTGCTGACGCAGATCGTTGGTGCCGAATTCGACGATGGCGATGTCGGTGCCGGGCGCGATCGCCTGGTCGAAATGCAACAGCGCGTCGAGCAAGGTGCCGCCGTTGATGCCGGCATTGGTCACGGTGACGTCGTAGCCCTTCTTGCGCAAAAGCGCCTGCAGTTGCGCCGGATAGGCGTCGTTGCGCGCCACCAGCCAGCCGGCGGTCGCGCTGTCGCCATAGGCGACGATGTGGATCGGGCGGGCAGGGGCGGCGCCCGCGGTCGCCAACAAACAAGTCAACGCGAAAATCAGCGCCAGCGGCCGGCGGTGCATGTCTTAATCCCTCCACGCGGCGGTGGTTAAGTCGCGCCGCTTGGCTTGCCAAGGCCGGCCCTTTCACCAAAATGCATGACTTGCCGGGGCCGAGGCAATGGGAGATCGCCGATGGCCCGCATCCGCTTCGATTTCGGCGCGCTCACGCTCGATGCCGAACTGCTCGACACGCCGACCGCCAAGGCGATCGCGGCGGCCTTGCCGATCGCGTCATCCGTGCTGACCTGGGGCGAGGAGGTCTATTTCGACGTGCCGGTCGCGGCCGCGCGCGAGCCGGACGCGCGCGCGGTGATCGTGCCGGGCGAGATCGCCTATTGGCCGCAAGGCTCGGCGATCGCCATCGGCTTCGGCCGCACGCCGATCTCCAAGGGCAACGAGACGCGGCTCGCCAGCCCCTGCAACGTGTTCGCCAAGGCGCTCGGCAGCGTGAAGAGCCTGAGCAAGGTGAAGACGGGCGCCAAGGTCGAGGTGAGGCTGCTCGCCTAACGCTTCTTGCGCTTGTCCTTGAGCGCGGTCTGGCGCCGCACCATCGACAGCGTCAGGTCCCAGGCGTTGCGGATGTTGACGATCAAAAGCAGCAGCAGCGCGCCGGCGAGCACCACCAGCGCATATTCGTGCTCGGTAAAGATCATCGCCGCGGCGACCAGCAGCGCAGCATAGCCGACGACCGGCAGGAGACCGTAAGCCAGCCGGTCCTCCATGTATTTCGTCCAGTCGTGGCGCAGCAGCGCGACGGTCACGAGCACCGAAATCACGATGCCGACCACGGCGGTCGCCCCGACCAGCGCGGCGACAAACGCCGGCTTGTGCGCCGGAAACAGCGCAATCGCGGCAATGAAAAACACGCTCGTGAAATGGACCACCACGGGGCTGTAAAAAGCGCGTGTCGGAGCCGTGTGTTCGTCCGACAGGAACCCGGCGCCGAGCGACACGGCAACGAACAGGAGCGCGAGCAGCGTGGCGCCGGCGGTGCCGACCAGCAGGTAGAAGTCGTGCCAGCGTTCGAGTGCGGCGGCCATAGCGGCGTCAGCCGCGCCCGACGAACGGCATCGTGTTCGCCATCACGGTCATGAACAGCACGTTGGTGTCGAGCGGCAGGCTCGCCATGTAGACCACCGCGTTGCCGACGTGTTCGGCCGCCATGCGCGGCTCGATCATTTTGGTGCCGTTCGGCTGCAGCACGCCGTCGCCAGTCGCCATGCGCTCCGTGAGCGGCGTGATCGCGTTGCCGATGTCGATCTGGCCGCAGCAGATGTCGTATTGCCGGCAGTCGAGCGAAGTCGATTTGGTCAGCCCCGTGACCGCGTGCTTGGTCGAGGTATAGGCGACCGAGAACGGCCGCGGCGCGTGCGCCGAAATCGAGCCGTTATTGATGATGCGGCCGCCGCGCGGGTTTTGCGCCTTCATGATCTTGATGGCTTCCTGCGTGCACAGGAACATGCCGGTGAAGTTGGTCGCCACCACGTTCTGCCAGGTCTCGTAGGGCAGGTCCTCGAGCGGCACCGGCGGCGCGCCGATGCCGGCATTGTTAAACAGCACGTCGAGCCGGCCGAAGCTCGATTTCACGGCCGCGAACAAAGCAAGGATCTGCTCGCGCTTGGATACGTCGGTCGGCACCACCAGCGCCTGCGCGCCGAGGGCGTTGATCTCGGCCGACACCTTGTCGAGCATTTCCTTGCGCCGGCCGGCCAGCACCGGGCTGTAGCCGGCTTTGGCGAGCGCAATGGCCACCGCCCGGCCGACCCCGGTTCCGGCCCCGGTCACCAGCGCGATTTTCGTGGACGCACTCATCGGCATTTCTCCCTGCTGCAACGTTGCTTGCGACCGCCATAACATAAAAGCCCGCGCGCCAGCTACCGGCGGCAGGTCAGGCAACAGGATGGCGGAACGGGAAGTTTCAGCCGGCGAGCGCTTGCGGCACGTCGATGGGCTTGAAGGTGTCGGGCGATTGCAGGCGGGCGGTGATCTCGGCGGCGGTCACCGCCTTGCCGAAACGATAGCCCTGCATGAAGTGCACGCCGGCCGCGCGCAGGAACAGATGCTGGTCGGCGGTCTCCACGCCTTCCGCCGTCACCTTCATGCCGAGGCCGCGGCCGAGGCTGACCACCGCGTGCACGATGGCCGCGGCGTCGGCGGCTTTTTCGATCGACAGCACGAAGCTGCGGTCGATCTTGAGCTTGTCGAAGGGCAGGCGGCGCAGATAGAGCAGGCTCGAATAGCCGGTGCCGAAATCGTCGAGCGCCAGCCGCACGCCGAGCTCGCGCAGCCGCAGCATGCCGGCTTCCGCGGTGTCGACATTGCCGAGCAGCACGCTTTCGGTGAGTTCGATCTCGAGCCGGGAGGGATCGAACGCGGTCTCGCTCAAGGTCTTCTGCACGGTGTCGAAGAAATCCGTGCGGCGGAATTGCAGCGGCGACACGTTGACCGAGACGCTGAGACCGGGCCAGGCCTTGCCGTCGAGACAGGCCTGGCGCAGCACCCAGGCGCCGAGATCGATGATCAGGCCGCGAGTGCTCGGCGACCGCGATGAATTCGGTGGGCGGAATTTCGCCGCGCGTCGGGTGCGTCCAGCGGCAGAGCGCTTCGACGCCGACCACGGTCTCGCCGCTCTTGTTGACGATCGGCTGGTACAGCAGCCGCAGCTGGTTGTTTTCGATCGCCTCGCGCAGGTCGCCTTCCAGCAGCTTGCGGTTGGACAGATCCGCGTCCATCGCCGCGTCGTAGATGCAGGCGCGGTTGCGGCCTTCGTTCTTGGCGCGGTAGAGCGCCATGTCGGCGTAGCGCATGATGTCGGCGGCGCCGCCCGAATTGCTGTTGATCACCGCGATGCCGATCGAGGCGCCGATCACGATGTTCTGGCGGTTGATCGCGTAGGGCGCGCAGATCGCGGCGATCAGGCGCTGGGCCACCGCCATCATCTTGGCGTGGTCGTCGCCGATCGAGGAAATCACCGCGAACTCGTCGCCGCCGAGGCGGGCCACCAGGTCGTCGCCGCGCAGCGTGTGCGACAGCCGCAGCGTAACGCTGCGGATCAGTTCGTCGCCGACCGGATGGCCGAGCGTGTCGTTGACGTCCTTGAAATGGTCGAGATCGATATAGAACACGGCGGCCGGCGAAGAGCCGGCGCGCACCTCTTCGATCACCGCCTCCAGCCGCTCGCCGAAGAAAATGCGGTTGGGCAGGCCGCAGAGCGGATCGTGCATGGCGAGATGGCGCAGCCGCGTTTCGCCGGCGGCGATCGCGATGGCGGTGCGGCGCATGTAGCGCAGCACGAAAGCCGCGAGCAGCGTGAAGCCGGCGAGCGCGACGGCAATGAAGGGGATGACGCTGCTCACGATTTCGGCGCCGGGCTGGCGCGGCGTCCAGGCAAAGCGCGCGATCGAACGGCCTTGCGGCCCGTTGAGCTCGTAGGTCAAATCGGTTGCCGGCGCCGGCTCGCCGCCGAGCTTGCGCAGGTGCGTCAGTTGCAGTTGCGCGGCGATGCCGGCGAGCGCCTCGCTGTCGATGAATTTCACCGACATCACGATCGGCGCCGCACGGTCGCCGGAACCGAGCAGGCCGCCGAGCGGCCCGACCGCGACGGCGGCAATGACAGCCGGCCGGCCCGCGAGTGCACGGATCACGGCGGCCTGCGTATGCTGGCCGTCGGCGCCGTCGCCCGGCTGGGTGAGGCTGAGCGTGCCGTGCAGGGCCGGGTTGCGCCCGCGCATATAGGCGAGCACCGACTCCAGATCGGCCAGCGCCGCGTCGGACCAGGACGCGTTGAGCGCGTCGCGGCCGAACTGCGAAAAGATCGGCTTGTCGTTGCCGTCGAAGATGAAAACGTAGTCGTGGTCGAAGTAGGTTTTCAGCCAGAGCCCGACGCGCCGTTGCGCCCAGGCCGGATCGTATTTGACGCGGAGATTCTGGATCGCCTGCTCGGAGGCGGCGACGCTCTTGACCTCGCCCAGCACGCGCTCGCCGTAGTTCGTCAGCGCGCGCGAGAACAACAGCTTCTCGTGCTGGATGGCGACTTCGTCGGCGCGCTGGGCGGAGGAGAGCACGGCCACGACGATGCAGACGATGGCGACGGCAACGATTACGCCGATCGGGACCACCACGCTCAAGCGCGCGCGATCCCAACTCGTGTATTTTTCGTCGGATGCGCGCGGTCGAGCGACAGCCGGCAAGGTCGAGCCCCTTAAGGTGTCCTACCGATTAGGTTTTTCGGGGCGAACCTAGGTCAGAAAGCTTGCTTTTCGCTTGCCCATGGGGGGTTGCGGGCCATCGGATACCGCAATTCGCGCGGTGCTGTTAACCGAAGGTAAAAAAGCAGGGGTGGGGAACTTCAGCCCGTCCGCGCCAGGCCGGGACCGTCAACCGGGGCTGCGATAGGGCGGGCGCGGGATGGCGATATGGGCGGCGCGCAGCGCGGTCGACCAGCGCTCGCGCAGGTCCTGGAAATAGGGCTCGCCCGGCTCGATGCGATAATTCACCTCAGAGTTGTAGGTATCCCGCCGCGCCACCAGGATGTCGATCGGCAGCCCGACCCCGAGATTGGAGCGCATGGTGGAATCCATCGAGATCAGCCCGATCTTGAGCGCGTCATAAAGGTCGGTGTCGAAGCCGATGGCGCGGTCGAGCACCGGCTTGCCGTATTTGTGCTCGCCGATCTGCAGATAGGGCGTGTCGGTGGTGCATTCGATGAAATTGCCGGCCGAATAGATCATGAAGAGCCGCAGGCGCCCGCCTTTGATCTGGCCGCCGAATAAAAAGGCGACGTCGTGGTCGACCTCGGCGGCGGCCAGCGCCTTGCCTTCGGCGGCCTGGATGGTGCGGATGGTGCGGCCGATGCGTTGCGCAGCCTGGAACACGGTCGGTGAGTTCATCAAGGTCTCGATCTCGCCGGTTTCCGGGTTCTGCACGCCTTCGGTGAGCATCGAGCGCACCGTCTGGCTGAGCGACAGGTTGCCGGAGGAGGCGATCGCCATGATGCGTTCGCCGGGCTCGGTATAGACGTGCAGTTTGCGGAAGGTGGAGACGTTGTCGAGGCCGGCATTGGTGCGGGTGTCGGCGATCATCACCAACCCGTCGCGCACCAGAATTCCGCAGCAATATGTCATGTGATCCGTCTTGTTCTTTTTCCGCGCCTTGGCCGCAGGGTTATAGCTATGCGGCCCCATGTCCGGCAATGTCATAGCGCATGACCCCGAAAAGCCTGCTCTCGGACAATCGATCCAAGGGTGGGCACCGGTTTTCGGGCAAGGTCATGCGCCACGTTAACTCTGCGCCTGCTGGCGTACCTGATCGACATGCACCTCCACTTTGAGGCTTTCGCCGCCGCCGCCGAAGCGCGTGCCGCGCACGGGCGCGGCGCCGAGGTAATCCAGGCCGATCGCCACCCGCACATGGGCTTCGGTAATGCCGATGCCGTTGGTCGGGTCGAAGCCGACCCAGCCGAGATGCTCGATATAGGCTTCGACCCAGGCGTGGCCGGCTTCCTGTGCGGTGACGCCGTCGACGCGGTGGAAATGGCCGCCGACGTAGCGCGCCGGAATGCCAAGCTGGCGCGACGCCGCGATGTAGACATGGGTGAGGTCCTGGCAGACGCCGCGGCGCAGCGCGAAGGCTTCCGCGGCCGTGGTCGCGGAATGGGTCGGATCGGTGTCGAATTTTATCTCGCGATTGAGCCCGGTCATCAGACCGTGCAGCAGCGTCAGCGGATCGCGCCCCGCCTCGGCGCGCGCGGTTTCGGCGAAGTCGACAATGGCGGCATCCGGTTCGGTCAGCGCGGTCTCGCGCAGGAACAACTGCGGCGGGAAGCGTTCGACCGCGCCGGCCACCACGCTCTTGGTGTCGGTGGTATCGACCTCGCCTTCGACCGCGATCGACAGCTCGCGAAACGGTCCTTCGGCGGTGAACGAATGGCTGATGTTGCCGAAGGCGTCCTCGTGCTGGTGCAGCAGGCAGTCCTCCGACAGGTCGACGCGCCAGTTCACCACGTATTGCCCATCGTGATTGCGCGGAGTGAGACGCAGCATCTGGATCACGCCGGTGGGCGGCGCGTCGTAGCGATAAGTGGTCGCGTGCGAGATGCGAATGCGCATGAGGTTCAGGCGGGCCAGCATTACCGGTGACGTTCTAGCACGCTCATAGCAGGAATTGCTCGGTAATGGCGGCGCCCAGGCGGTTGTTCTCGGTGATGAATTCGCCGATGAACTCGTGCAAGCCGCGCTGGAAGATGCCGTCCATCTTGCTGTTCTGCAGCCGGGCGCGGATGCCGCGCGCCTGGCGCTGGGCCGGGCCCTGCCGGCCATAGGCGCCGGCGATCTGGTCGAGATTGCGCACCACCGCCTCGTAGCAGGAGGCGAGCGAGCGCGGCATCTCCTCCTTCAGGATCAGCAAATCGGCCACCAGCCAGGGCTGCAGGCTTTCGCGGTAGACCCAGTGATAGGACGTGAGCGCCGACACCGAACGCAGGATCGCCGCCCACTGGAAATAGTCGAGCGGGCCGCCGACGCGCTCGTTGTCGGGCAGCAGCAGATGATATTTGACGTCGAGGATGCGCGCGGTGTTGTCGGCGCGCTCCATATAGACGCCGAGGCGCGAGAACCAGTAGGCGTCGTTGCGCAGCATGGTGCGGTAGGCGGAGCCGTCGTAGCGCAGCGAGGATTCCTGCACCCAGCGCAGGAAGCGGGAGAATTCCTCGCGCGAGGTCGGACCGTTGCCGTAGCGCTTGAGCTCGAGCCAGGTGCCGTTGATGGCGTCCCACATCTCCATCGTCAGCGCGGTGCGCACCGCGCGCGCGTTCGAACGCGCGACCTCGAAGCAATTGCGGATCGAGGACGAATTGGCGGTGGAAAAGGCGAGGAAATCGGTGACGTTTTCCTCGTTGGCCTCGTCGTACTGCTTGAAGAAGGCGGTGGCGCAGCCGGCGGTCAAGACCGCCGATTCCCATTCGTTGCTGGTGCCGACATAGGCGAGCGGGAGCGCGGCGAGCCGCTGGGTGGCGTCGAGAATGCGCGCCAGGTATTCCGCGCGCTCCACGTAGCGCGAAAGCCAATACAGGTTGTCGGCGGTGCGCGAGAGCATTCTATCCGTCCAACACCCAGGTGTCCTTGGTTCCGCCGCCCTGGCTGGAATTGACCACCAGCGAGCCCTCTTTCATGGCGACGCGCGTCAGGCCGCCCGGCACGATGCGCGTGCCATTGCTGCCGGTCAGCACGAAGGGGCGCAGGTCGACGTGGCGCGGCGCCACGCCCTGCTCGACGCAGGTCGGGCAGGTGGACAAAGCGAGCGTCGGCTGGGCGATGAAGTTCTTCGGCGCGGTCTTGAGCTTGGCGCGGAACTGCTCGATGGCGACCTTGCTGGCGGCCGGCCCGATCAGCATGCCGTAGCCGCCCGAGCCGTGCACTTCCTTGACCACCAGTTCGCTCAGATTGTCGAGCACGTAAGCGAGGTGCTCCTCCTCGCGGCAGCGCCAGGTCGGCACGTTTTTCAGCAGCGGCTCTTCGCCGAGATAGAACTTCACGATCGCCGGCATGTAGCTGTAGACCGCCTTGTCGTCGGCGATGCCGGTGCCGACCGCGTTGGCGAGCGTGACGTTGCCGGCCTGGAAGGCCGACATCAGCCCGGCGACGCCGAGCGCCGAGTCGGGACGGAAAGTGAGCGGGTCGATGAAGTCGTCGTCGATGCGCCGGTAGATCACGTCGACCCGGTGCGGCCCTTGCGTGGTGCGCATGTAGACGATCTCGTCCTTGACGAACAGGTCGCGGCCTTCGACCAGTTCGACGCCGAGCTTGTCGGCCAGGAACGAGTGCTCGTAATAGGCCGAATTGTAGATGCCGGGGGTGAGCAGCACCACGGTCGGGTCGCGCGCGCCGGGCGAGGGCGCGACCGAGTTGAGCGTGGCGAGCAAGACGTCGGGATAATTCTCCACCGGCGCGATGCGGTGGCGCGCGAACAATTCCGGGAACAGCCGCATCATGATCTCGCGGTTCTCCAGCATGTAGGAAACGCCGGAAGGCGTGCGCGCATTGTCCTCGAGCACGTAGAAGGTCTCGGCGTCCACGCGCACGATGTCGATGCCGGCGACGTGGATGTAGATGTCGTAGGGCACGCGCTGGCCGCTCATCTCGGGACGGAAGGCCGGATTGCGGAACACCAGATCGTCGGGCACCACGCCGGCGCGCAAAATCTCGCGCGCGCCGTAGATGTCCTTGAGGAACGCATTGAGCGCGCTGACGCGCTGGATGAGACCCTTTTCCAGGAGCCGCCATTCGGCGCCGGCCATGATGCGCGGGATGACGTCGAACGGGATCAGGCGTTCCTGCGCGTCGGCTTCGCCGTAGACCGCGAAGGTGATGCCGATGCGGCGGAACAGCAGCTCGGCTTCGCGCCTGCGATAATCGAGCACGTCGGCGGGGACTTCCGCGAGCCAGCGCGACAGTTCGCCATAGGCGGGCCGCACGCCGCCATCGGCTCCCTTCATCTCATCAAAGGCGGCAATCATCTCGGACCCCCAGCGCGTAGCCACGTTCGAGAAACGCCTGACGGCGCAGTTTAGTGCCCTTTCCCCCATGGGACGCAGGCCACCGCGTCTCCGCCCATAAAGCTGCAAGCTTCAGGCCAAGAAAAACCCAGGAAAACCGCGTATTTACGCCAAACGACGCGGCCGGTTTATGCCTAAATAATGGGCGCAGCCGGCCAGCGGGAGGGGGTGCGCCGCGGCTGCGCGGTCAGGCCGCAACTTGAGTGGCTGGCGGGGCCACGCTAGGTCTTCGGCATGAACGCCAATCCTGAAATCGTCACCGCCGCGGTGCTGGTCATCGGCGACGAAATCCTGTCCGGCCGCACCAAGGACAAGAACATCGGCTTCATCGCCGATTATCTCACCGCCATCGGCATCGACCTCAAGGAAGTGCGCGTGATCTCCGACGACGAGGCGGCGATCGTGGAAGCGGTCAATACGCTGCGCGCGAGCTACACCTATCTCTTCACCACCGGCGGCATCGGGCCGACGCACGACGACATCACCGCCGAATGCGTGGCCAAGGCGTTCGGCGTCGGCATCAGCCATCACCCGGAAGCGGTCGCCATCCTGAAGGAGCGCATGGCCAAGATCGGCGGCGAACTCAACGAGGCGCGCATGCGCATGGCGCGCATTCCGCACGGCGCCGCGCTGGTCAAAAACAAGGTCTCGGGCGCGCCCGGCTTCTGGATCGAGAATGTGATCGTGATGGCGGGCGTGCCCTCGATCATGCAGGCGATGGTCGACGAGGTGGCGCCGAAACTCAAAACCGGCGCCAAGCTTCTGTCGGAGACCATCCGCGCCGACGCCAAGGAAGGCGACGTCGGCACCGAACTCGGCGCCATCGCCAAGGCCAATCCGGACGCCATCATCGGCAGCTATCCGTTCTTCGACGAAAAGCTCGGACCCAACACCAATATCGTGGTGCGCGCGCGCGATCCGGAAAAATTGCGTGTCGCAAAAGGCGCGGTCGAAGACATGCTCACAAAAGTGAAATCGCAACTGGCGGCCGCAGCGCGCTGACGGACAAATACTCATGCCGACGCCCCAAGCCGACGCCCCGCGCCCGGAAAAAATCTTTCCCGTCTCCTGGGACCAGTTTCACCGCGACTCGCGCGCGCTCGCCTGGCGGCTGCACGAGGCCGGCCCGTTCGAGGCGGTGGTCGCCATCACCCGCGGCGGGCTGGTGCCGGCGGCGATCGTGGCGCGCGAATTGAACGTGCGCATCATCGAAACGGTGTGCGTGGTGAGCTACCAGAACTACCAGAACGAGGGCGCGCTGAAAGTGCTCAAAGGCGTCGCGCCGGAAGTGACCTCGATGCGCGCCAAAGGGCAGGGCGTGCTGATCGTCGACGACCTGGTCGACACCGGCAAGACCGCGCGCGTGGTGCGCGACCTTCTGCCGGCCGCGCATTTCGCCACGGTCTATGCGAAGCCGATGGGGCGGCCGATGGTCGACACCTTCATCACCGAGGTGTCGCAGGACACCTGGATCTATTTCCCCTGGGACACCGGGCTCGCCTTCCAGCCGCCCATCCGCGAGGGCGGGGATTAAGAAAAGTCCCGCGCATTTCGGCGCCGGATCGGCTAAGATATAGCGCATCGGAGGACAGGCCATGACCGCCGCGAGTGCCCGCAAAGTTGAGACCGACGACAAGCGTTCACATCATCTTAAGCCGGGCGATATGCCCTGGCAGAAGCTGCGCTTCCCCGGCTGCGAGATGAAGACGCTGCTGTTCGACGCCAAGACCGGGGTCGCGACCATGCTGATCCGCATGGAGCCGGGCGCGACTTTGCCCGACCACGAACACGTGCTGATCGAGCAAACTTACGTGCTGGAAGGCTCGCTCGCCGACAAGGAAGGCCCCGACACCGGCCTCGAAGTCGGCCCCGGCGAATTCGTCTGGCGCCCACCCGGCAGCCGGCACGTGGCCTGGAGCCCGAAGGGCGGGCTGTTCCTCGCTATGTTCCAGATCCCCAACAAGTTCTTCGAAAAGGACGGCCGCGTGGTCGACGGGTCCGGCCAGGACTGGGATTCGGTTTGGGGCGGGTTATTAGCGAAATAGTTTAGGACGCCGCCGCGTGGTGCCGATCCGCGCGCCGGCGCGGAGTTCGAAAGCACGTGCCACGCGGACGTGGCGGAATGGTAGACGCAAGGGACTTAAAATCCCTTGGGAGTAATCCCGTCCCGGTTCGAGTCCGGGCGTCCGCACCAAAAATAAACAAATTCGCCTCACATTGGAGGCCGATGACGGAGACCGGGAACAAGACCTTGCGACGGCTGGCGGCGGTGCTGTTCGGCATCATGCCGGCGGCTCTGCTGTCCGGCTGCGCCGTGTCGGACGACACGGTCTCCTCGTTCCTGGTCGCGCCCGGCAAATACGTGCTCTACAATTGCGACGATATCGCGCGGACCGCGAAAGCGACCCAGGCGCGCCAAAAGGAACTGGAGCAATTGATGGCGAAAGCCGGCACCGGCGCCGGGCAATTGATCAGCGACGCCACCTATGGGCCGGACTACGCCAGCGCGCGCGGCGAGATGAACAATTTGCGCGCCGCCGCCGCCGAACGGAAATGCAATTTCGTGCCGGGCGCCGAAAATTCCAACGCGCGGGCGAGCGACCGCGCCATCCACTGACGCCTTACGGCACGCGCCGGATTACGACCAGAGATCCGTCGGCAAGACCGGCCGCGATGGCCGGCGGCCCGGCACCTTCCGCGACCAGCCCCAGATTGGTGACGGCCTTGGCCGGCAGCGGGACATTCGCGATCTCGCGCGGCTGCGGCGCGAAACTGACGATGCGCAAATGGCTGCGGTCGAGCGAAGGCGCGGCGATGTCGGCAACGCCGTCGCCGTCGAAGTCGGCGACCGCCGCCATGTCGATTGCGCGCGTGCCGGCGATGTGGTTGGCGATATCGGGCAATTCGGCGGTCTTATGCAGCGCGCCGTCGCGCCAGCTCCACAATTCGAGCGCACCGATTACGTGCGGCTGGCGCACCAGCGCGATGTCGATTTTGCCGTTGCCGTTGAAATCGGCGATGCCGGCGGGATCGAGCCAGCGGTGCGGGCCGCCGAGCGGCGGGGTCTCGGCGACGATCTCGTATTTGCCGCGGCGCGCGGCGATCACCGCCAGCGCCGAGCCGTGTTTGAGATAGGATTTCACCACGATCACTTCGTCATGTCCGTCGCGGTCGAGATCGGCGAGCCGCGGCTCGAGGTCCTCGAACACGGCGTCGCTTTTGAGCCGCACGGTCTGAACTTTGCCGTCGCGCGTTTCGATCACCAGGCTGCCTGCCTCGATCTTGTCGCCGAGAATGCCGTGGTCGTAGCGCGTCACCGGCTCGGCGAGCCAGGCGCGCGCGATCTCGCCATTGCCGCTGGCGACTTTACCGTCGGGCAGCGCGCCGTCCGGCAGTTTGGCCTGCGCCGGCTTGTCGATGAATTGGAGGGAGACTTTTTCGCCGGCGAGCACGATTCCGTACCAAAGTCCGCCGGCTTTGACTTGCGTCTGGCCCGCGACGGTGTCGATGGCCGTCACGCGCGCCGGCGCGCTGACGCGGCTCACGCGCCATTCGGCGGCCTGGCTCGCGCCGGCGATTGCCAGCAAGCCCAAGGCGAGAAGGAAACGCTGCATCCCTCAATCCCTACAATGTGGCGCGGCGCAGCCGCAATGCGTTGCCAACGACGCTGACCGATGAAAGCGCCATCGCCGCGGCGGCAATAATGGGAGAAAGCAGCAATCCGAAGGCAGGATAGAGGATGCCGGCGGCGATCGGCACGCCGGCGGAATTGTAAATGAAGGCGAAGAACAGGTTCTGCCGGATATTGCCCATCACCGCTTTGGACAACGCGCGCGCCTTGACGATGCCGGTGAGGTCGCCCTTGAGCAGCGTAATGCCGGCGCTTTCGATGGCGACATCGGTGCCGGTGCCCATGGCGATGCCGACTTGGGCGGCGGCGAGCGCCGGCGCGTCGTTGACGCCGTCGCCGGCCATGGCGACGATGCGGCCTTCGGCCGCGAGCTTTTCGATCACTTTGCTTTTTTGCTCGGGCAGCACCTCGGCCTCGACTTCCGAAATGCCGAGCCGCTTGGCGACGGCGAGTGCGGTGGTGCGGTTGTCGCCGGTGAGCATGACCACGCGCACGCCGTCGGCGGTTAGCGCCTTGATCGCTTCTTGCGTGGTCGCCTTGATCGGATCGGCGATGGCGATGGCGCCGGCGGGCTTGCCGTTGACGGCTAGAAAGATCGCGGTGGCGCCGTCGGCGCGCAGGCGTTCGGCTTCCGCGGCAAGCGGAGTGCTATCGATATTGAGTTCAGTGAGGAATTTCGCGCTGCCGAGCGCCAGCCGTTTGCCCTCGACCATGCCGACGACGCCCTTGCCGGTGCTGGCGTTGAAGCCGCGCGCGGTCGCCAGCGTAAGGTCGCGCGCCGCGGCGGCCTTGACGATCGCCGCCGCCAGCGGATGTTCGCTGCCGCGCTCGACGCTGGCCGCAAAGCGCAGCACCTGCGCCTCGTCGAAGCCGGGTAGCGCCACCACCGCGACGACCTTCGGTTTGCCCTCAGTCAGCGTGCCGGTCTTGTCGACCACCAAAGTGTCGATCTTCTCCATGCGTTCGAGCGCCTCGGCGTTCTTGATCAGCACGCCTTCCTGCGCGCCGCGGCCGACGCCGACCATGATCGACATCGGCGTGGCAAGGCCGAGCGCGCAGGGGCAGGCGATGATCAGCACGCTCACCGCGGCGACGAGGCCGAAGGCAAAGCGCGGCTCGGGGCCGAAGGTCGCCCAAGATGCGAAGGCGATGAGCGCAACCGCGATCACCGTCGGCACGAACCATGAGGCGACGCGGTCGGCGAGGCGCTGGATCGGCGCGCGGCTGCGCTGCGCCGTCGCCACCATCTGCACGATTTGCGACAGCAGCGTGTCGCGGCCGACTTTGTCGGCGCGCATCACAAAGCTGCCGGAGCGGTTGATGGTGCCGCCGATGACGCGCGCATCTTTTTGCTTGCTCACCGGCATGGATTCGCCGGTGACCATGGATTCGTCGAGCGAGGAATGGCCCTCCAGCACGGTGCCGTCGACCGGCACCTTGTCGCCGGGTTTGACGCGCAGGCTGTCGTCGACCGCGACGGCGTCGAGCGAGACTTCCTCGTCGCTGCCGTCGGCCTTGACGCGGCGCGCGGTCTTGGGCGCGAGATCGAGCAGCGCCTTGATGGCGCCAGAGGTCGCCTCGCGCGCGCGCAGTTCGAGCACCTGGCCGATGAGCACCAGCACGGTGATCATGCTGGCGGCTTCGAAATAGACCGCGACCGCGCCGTGGCCGCGGAAGGCGTCCGGGAAAATGCCGGGCGCGAAGGTGGCGATGACGCTGTAGACGTAGGCGACGCCGGTGCCCATGCCGATCAGCGTGAACATGTTGAGATTGCGCGTGACCAGCGATTGCGCGCCGCGCACGAAAAACGGCCAGCCGGCCCACAGTACGACCGGCGTGGCGAAGGCGAATTGAATGTCGTTCGACAGCGCCGGCGCGAACCAATGCGCGCCGAAATGCCCGCTCATCTCGATGACCATCACCGGAACGGCGAGCGCAAGCCCGATCCAGAACCGGCGCGTCATGGCGGCGAGTTCGGGGTTGGGGCCGCTGTCGGCGGTGGCAATCTCGGGCTCCAGCGCCATGCCGCAGATCGGGCAGGCGCCGGGGCCGATTTGCCGAATTTGTGGATGCATCGGGCAGGTATAGGTCGCGCCTTCGACCACCGGCTCGGCAGCTTCTGCGCTTGCGCCAAGATATTTCTGCGGATCGGCGAGGAATTTGCCGCGGCAGCCGTCGCAGCAGAAATGATAGGTCTTGCCCCGGTAGTCGGCGTGCGGCTTGCCGGCCTGTGGATCGACCGTCATGCCGCAGACCGGATCGATGGCCATGCCGGCAATCGGTGCGTCGTGATGATGTTCGGAAGCCATGGACATGACGCAACTCTCGGCGGGTCTTGTTTCTGAGGTTTTGCGGCCGGCGGTAGCGGGCGGCTCTTGCCTTATATACCCCTAGGGGGTATATAGACGGCATGGCGAAGAACAGCAAGACGGCGACGCTCGGGCGGCTCAAGCGCATCGAGGGCCAGGTGCGCGGCCTCGAACGCATGGTCGAGGACGACCGCTATTGCATCGACATCGTGACGCAGATCGGCGCGGTGCGCGCGGCGCTGCGCCGCGTGGAAGAGGAAGTCCTGCGCGGCCACGTCGCCCATTGCGTCAACCACGCGATCATGAGCGGCGACAAGGCCGACCAGCGGCGCAAGGTCGCCGAGCTGATGGATGTGATGGGCCGGGCGGGGCGCTGAATCGAGCCGAACTTCTGCCGCGCTGCCAATTTCGCCCCGGCGCCGAGCGCGATCAATTTAGCCTGCGCGATCTCGCGCCGCATCGGCGCCATGCCGCAATTGGTGCAGGCGACGACGCGCTCGCGCGGCACGAATTTCAGAACTTCGCCGATCACTTGCGCGACGCGTTCGGGCGTCTCGATCTCGTCGGTGGCGACGTCGATGACGCCGACCAGCACGTCCTTGCCGTCGAGCAGCGAGAGCAGCTTCAGCGGCACGCGCGAATTGATCGCTTCCAGCGACACCTGCTTGATGCGGCTTTTGGCGAGCGCGGGAAAAATCTTTTCGTATTGCGTCCACTCGGCGCCGAGCGCGTTCTTCCAGTCGATATTGGCCTTGATGCCGTAGCCGTAGCAGATGTGCACGGCGGTCGTGCAGGCGAGCCCGTCGATCGCCCGATGCAAGGCATCGATTCCCCAGCCGGGCACGTCGTCCATGAACACGTTGAAGGCCGGCTCGTCGAACTGGATGACGTCGACGCCGTCGGCTTCAAGCGCGCGCGCTTCCTGGTTCAACAGGTCGGCGAAGGCCATCGCCATCTTTACTTTGTCGCCGTAATGGGCGTCGGCGACGGTGTCGGAGATGGTCATCGGCCCGGGCAGGGTGATCTTCAACTGGCGCTTGGTATGGGCGCGGGCGTGGCGCGCCTCCGTCTGGTGCACGCGGCCCTTGAGCGAAAGCGCGCCGCGCACCACCGGCACCATGGCTTTGTAGCGGTCGGCGCGGATGCCCATCTCGACCTTGTGGGCGAAATCGATGCCGTCGACGAATTCCAGAAAGCCGTGCACGAAATGCTGGCGCGACATTTCGCCGTCACAGACGATGTCGATGCCGGCGTCCTCCTGCAGCTTGATCGCGAGCAGCGTGGCGTCGAGCTTGCCTTGTGCCAGATCGGCGCCCTGCAGCCGCCACTGCGGCCACAGTTTGTTCGGCTCGGCGAGCCAGGCCGGCTTCGGCAGGCTGCCGGCGACGGTGGAAGGAAACATCATGGCGGCTCGCTCGCAAAACGTTCTGGCGGTCGCCAAGTATAGAGCCAGTCGTAGCGGCTGAGCAGCTTTTCTCCGCCCATCGCGCGCAATGCGAGATTGCGCAGCAGCGCTTCCGGCCCGCTCAGCCCATAGACGCGGCCTTGCCGGCGGGACTTGAGTTGGGCGAGCGCGGTGCGATGCCAGCGGGCGCCTTCATAGGCGCGCAGCGCGTCGGCAGGATCGTCGAGATATTTTCCCAGCATGTCGGCGAGAACCGCGGCGTCCTCGATCGCCATGCCGGCGCCTTGCGCGAGAAACGGCAGCATCGGGTGGGCGGCGTCCCCGATCAGTGTCACCGGGCCGCGCCCGCCGGCAAACGGCTGCTTGCGGTCGTACAACGCCCACTTCAGCCACTGCTCGGGAATCGCGATCAGCGCGCGCGCTTTTTCGCCCCAGGCAAAGCGCGCGAAGTGGCGCAGGATTTCCGCGCGATTGCCGGCGGCCGACCAGCCGATCTCCTTCCATTCGTCGCGCACGATGCCGACAATGTTGATGAGGCGGCCGCCTTTGACCGGATAATGCACGAGATGGGCGTCGTGCCCGAGCCACAGATGCACCAACGGTTCGCGGAACTCTTCGGGCACGGCGTTGGCCGGCACCAGCGTGCGCCAGGCGGTGCGGTGGCGGAAGCGCGGCGGGCTGCGGCCCTGGATGCGCGCGCTCAGCGCCGACCATACGCCGTCGGCGCCGATCAGCGCGACGCCGCGCTCGTCCAGCACGCGCCCGCCGCTGTTCGCCTGCGCCGTGACGCCGTTGGGGTGGGTGGCGAAGTCCTCGACGCGAGCGCCGAGCTTGAGTTCGACGTCCTGCGCGTCCTGCGCGGCGGCGGCGAGCGCCGCTTGCAGGTCGCCGCGGTGGATCGTCCAATAGGGCGCACCGTAGCGGCGCTCGGCGTTGGCCCCGAGCGGAATGCGCACGATCTCGCGGCCCGATCTGCCCGCCATGACGCGGATCGCCCGCGGCGCCAAGACGAATGGCGCAAGCTTTTCGCGCAGGCCGAGCGCGATCAGCACGCGGGTGGCATTGGGCCCAAGTTGAATTCCGGCGCCGGTCTCTTCAAGTTTAGGGGCTTGTTCCAGAACCGTCGTCCGCAAACCGGCGCGCTCCAGCGCCAGCGCCGCCGTCAGCCCTGCGATGCCGGCGCCGGCGACGATGACATGACGCGCGGACGCCAAGGCTCAGAGCTCCGATTTTTTCAATCAAGCGGCGGCGGAAACTGCCAAGGCGCATTCCGGCGGCCGCGCCGCATGCGGATCGAGCGCGGGATCGAAGCGGTAAAGCGTCGAGCAATAGGGGCAGATGATCTCGTTGTCGTCGCCCATGTCGAGGTAAACATGCGGATGGTCGTAGGGCGGCGTCGCGCCGACGCATTGGAATTCCTTGGCGCCGATCTCGATCACCGGCACGCCGGGGTCGTTGTGGAAATGGGGGACGACGTGCTCCGCCATGGGAAGGCCTTTTTGCTAGCAGACGCGTGGCGATTTCGGCGGCACCATAGCGAGGCGTGCGCGTTGTGCCTAGAGCCATTTCAGCCTGGTGAAAATCGCGCACGGCGTCCGGGACCTTATGTCCCTACCGTCTGCATTGCCCTTGCCGGATCGAGCCGGTAGGCTGCAAAAAAAGAAAACAAGAAGCCGTGGGGCTTTGCTGACCGGCGCAGAGCCGATTGCGCCGGTCGATTGGGAGGAGCGCGCCGGCCGTTGCGGCCCGATCGGGCCATTGGCGGTTTCGGCGTAGCGTGATGCCGATGCACGGACCCGGTGAAGCGCGGCTGGTGGTCGAGAACGCAAGCCTGCGTTATGGGCCGCTCGCCGTGCTCGACGACATCAGTCTCAGCGTCGGCAGTTCGGAAGTCGTGAGCATCGTTGGCCCGTCCGGCTGCGGCAAGACCACCTTGCTGCGCTGCGTCGGCGGCTTGAACCAGCTCAACGGCGGCGAAATCCGCATCGACGGCCAGCGGGTCGAGAAGCCGCTGCCGATCGTGTCGATGGTCTTCCAGCACTTCGGGCTGTTTCCGTGGAAGAACCTGTGGAGCAACATCGCTTACGGGTTGAAGCTGCGCCACACGCCGAAGGAAGAGATCGCGCAGCGCGTCGCCGACGCGATCGATCTGGTGGGCCTCAAGGGCTTCGAGAAATCTTTTCCGCATCAGCTCTCCGGCGGCATGCAGCAGCGCGCCGGCCTCGCGCGCGCGCTGGTGATGGAACCGAAATTGCTGCTGATGGACGAGCCGTTCAGCGCGATCGACGCGCAGACGCGTGAGCAGCTCCAGTTCGAGCTGCTGCGCATCTGGGACCGCCGGCCGACGGCGATGATGTTCGTGACCCACGCCATCGACGAGGCGGTGCTGATGGGCGACCGCGTGGTCGTGCTGGCGGGGCGCCCGGCGCATGTGCGGGCGGTGCGCAAAGTGGACTTGCCGCGCCCGCGCGAACGCAGCGTGGTGGCGAGCCGCGAATTCATCAATTTGCGCGAACAGGTCTGGCACGACCTGTTCGACCAGCCGGAGACAATCGGGACACGCGTTCAGTAACCGTTCGACAAGAAGCGTTCGAAATGGACGTCAACGTTAAACACAAGAGGGAGGAGTCCAACCATGAGTAAGTCAACGCTATCCGGCCTCGTGCCGAAGAAGTCGTTGTTGAGCGCCATGCTCGCGCTCACGGCGATGTCATTCTGCGTTCCGGTCGATGCCAATGCCGCCGATATCAAGCTCGCGTCGTCGGCGATCGGGCGTCCGCCGATATTCTCCAACACCTTCGTCGATGTCGGTGAGGACATGGGTTACTGGAAGAAGGTGGGGCTCGACATGAGCTTCCGCTGGTTCCAGCGCGGCACCGATACCGCCAAGGCGGTCATCACCGGCGACGTGCAGGTCGGCTACACGGCGACGCCGGTGGCGGTGAACCTGATCGCGGCCGGCGCGCCGCTCGTCATCATTGCCGGTATGCCCAACCAGGACTGGATCATCGGCTCCGATCTGCCGAACGTGAAAGCGTGCAAGGACCTCAAAGGCCAGACCGTCGCCGCCGACGGTATCAACAACGCGCGCTGGCTGTTCCTGAAATCGGAGGTCGAATCCTGCGGCCTCAAGCTCACCGAAATGACGCCGATCGACCTCGCCAATGCGCCGCTGGTGAAGGCGGGCATTGCCGGCCAGGTTCATGTTTCAGTCTTTCATGTCGATGAACTGGCGCAGATCGAGTTCAAGACCGGCAAAAAGTGGCATTTGATCCCGGTGCCGGCTTCGATCAAGGCCGGGCTGCACTACGGTTCGGTGCTCGCCTCCAAGAAGGCGATCGCCGACGACAAGGAAGGCGTCATCCGCTTCCTCGAAGGCTGGATCATGACGCAGAAGCTGATGAGCAGCACCAAGCCGGCCGATCAACAGAAGTTCGCCGAGATCGCGTCGAAAGCGAGCCAGATCGACATCAAGGTGGCCGAGGGCGCCATCAAGTCGTTCCAGAGCATTCATTACTGGGTGAACAACGACGGCCTCGACGAAAAGCAGATGATGGGTCAGGCCAGCGAAATGGTGAAGGACGGCTTGCTCAAGCCCGATGCCAAGCCGAGCTACGATAAGCTGGTCGACAAGTCGCTTTACGCCGAGGCGATGAAGCGGGTCGAGAAAATGGACGGCATGAGCAAGTAGCCTCGCTATGACGATCGCGAGCGCGCGACCCGGTATGACGGCGGCCGCGAAGGAGGAATCCTTCGAGGCGCGGGTCGCGCGCTTTCGCATCGTCCATGCGTGGTGGATCAGGCTTGCCTGCTACGCGCTGAGCATTCTGCTTTTGCTCGGCGCGTGGCAGGCGCTCGGCAACAGTTTCGGCGTGCTGTTCGTTCCGTTCACGACCACCATGGGCCGGCTGTGGGATATGCTGCAAAGCGGCCCGCTGCTGCCGGGGCTCCTGGTGTCGGGCAAGCTCTACGTCGTCACGCTCTTGATCAATATCGTCGTCGGCGTGACGTTCGGCCTGCTGCTCGCGCGCAGCAAGTTGATCGCGGCCGCCTTCGAGCCCTACATCTACATCCTTTACGCGACGCCGACGATCTCGCTGGTGCCGTTCGTGTCGGTGATGTTCGGCTTCGAATTCGGCTCGCGCGTGCTGGTGTCGGTGCTCATTTCGATCTTCCCGATCTTGATCGGCGTGACCGAAGGCGCGCGCAGCATTCCGCGCCAGCACCTCGACGTGGCGGCGATTTTCGGCTCGAACGAGCGCCAGCTCTGGCGCGACGTGATTATTCCTTATGTCACGCCTTACGCGATGAGCGGCATCAAGCAGTCGATCGCGCTGTCGATGGTCGGCACGCTGGTGGCGGAATTCTTCCTCAACCCCGACGGCGTGGCTGCGGTTTTGCTGCAAGGGACCACCGTCGTCGACTCGGGCTGGGTGCTCGCCGTCACCATCTTCATCTGCGCGATCGCGGTGGTGCTGGTCGGCGTCGGCGAACTGGTCGAACGGTATCTGGTGCGATGGCGACATACAGCAGTCGGATAGAGGCGGCGCCGGCCGCGCGCTGGTTGGGCGGCGGCTTGATCACGCGCGAGCGCCTGGCGCCTTTAGTGGCCGGCGCGGTGCTGCTGGTCGTCTGGGAAATATGGGTGCGCACGCAGCTGCCCGATTTCGTGGCGCGGCCGAGCGGCATCGTGATGGCGATCCCGTCCACCGTCACCACCGCGGAATTCTGGTTCGACGTCGGCGCCACGCTCGGCTCGATCCTGGAAGGGGTGGCGATCGGCAGCATTGCGGGCGTCCTGATCGGCGTCGCCATGGGGCGGGTGCGCGAGATCGACTGGTTCATGTCCACTTACATCCGCGCGCTTTACGCGCTGCCGCTGATTGCGCTGGTGCCGATCGTCATCCTATGGGTCGGCTATCAGCCGGCGGCGCGGCTGGTGATCGTGGTGATTTCGGTGTTTCTGCCGGTCGCCGTCACCACCGCGGACGGCACACGGGCGATCGCCAAGGATTATCTCGACGTCGGCAAGATGTTCGGCGCGCGCACGCACAATGTCTGGTTCGGCATTGCAATGCCGTCCGCGCTGCCGTTTATCGTGGCCGGCATCGAGCTCGGTTTCGCGCGCGGCATCACCAACGCCATCGCGGTCGAAGTGCTCGCCAGCGTCAACGGCATGGGTATGTCGGTATTCACCAAGTCGAACGAGCTCAACGAGAACGCCTCGCTGGTTTATGTTCTCGCTCTGGCGATCTTTGCGGTCGGCGTGCGCGCGCTGATGATCCGGTTCCGGCATTGGCTGGCGCCGTGGTATCACCGCTAGCGGGTGCGGCCGGAGCGAGTTTCACCATCAATGCCAAGTTTCAAACACGGCGAAGTCGAGATCGCCTTTCTCGATGAAGGCGAGGGCGAGCCGGTCGTGCTGGTGCACGGCTTTGCCTCCACCAAAGAAATTAACTGGGTCGGCCCGGGCTGGATGAAGACGCTCACCGGCGCCGGACGCCGCGCGATCGCGCTCGACAATCGTGGCCATGGCGCCTCGAGCAAGCTGTACGATCCGGCCGCCTATCACAGCGCTATCATGGCGGAGGATGTGCGCGCGCTGCTCGATCATCTCAAAATCGAGCGCGCCGACGTGATGGGCTATTCCATGGGCGCACGCATCGCGGCATTTCTCGCCGTGCAGCATGTGCAGCGCGTGCGCTCGGTTGTACTGGGCGGGCTCGGCATTCGGCTGGTCGAGGGAGTCGGGCTGCCGGAGGACATCGCCGACGCGCTGGAGGCGCGTTCGCTCGCCGACGTCAGCGACCCGACCGGCCGCCTGTTCCGCTCGTTCGCCGAGCAGACCAAATCGGATCTCAAGGCGCTCGCCGCCTGCATGCGCGGTTCGCGCCAGACGCTCAGCCGCGCGCAGGTGGCCGGTATCCGCGTCCCGGCGCTGGTTGCGGTCGGGACGACCGACGACGTCGCCGGCTCCGCCCAAGAATTAGCCGCGCTCATTCCGGGAGCGCGCGCGCTCGACATTCCGAATCGCGACCACATGCTGGCGGTGGGCGACAAAGTGTTCAAAACGGCGGTGCTCGACTTCCTTAACCAACGCGCATGAGCCATGCGCCTTAGCCTTTTGGCGCCCCTCTTGGCCCCTCGAAAAATGTGCTAAAAGGGCCATGTAGGGGTTCGAGAGGAACGAACCGGAGAACCAATATGGCTCAGTTTCAAACGCGGCCCGCCAAGGGTCTCGACAAGGTCGATCCGGGCTGGGCGCGCATCCGCGGCGAGGCGGAGGATATCGCGCGCCGCGAGCCGGAGCTTGCCACCTTCATCTATGAAAACATCCTGCACCACGACACGCTGGAAGCCGCCGTCATCCACCGCGTCAGCGAGCGGCTCGGCAATGCCGACATTTCCGGCGACCTGATCCGGCAGGCCTATAACGACGCGCTCGAGGACGAGCCGGTGCTCGGCGAAATCTTCCGCGCCGATATCGTCGCCACCTTCGACCGCGATCCGGCGACGCTGCGTTTCATCGAGCCGGTGCTTTATTACAAAGGCTTCCACGCCATCCAGACGCATCGCCTGGCGCATTGGCTCTACCGCAAGGGCCGCAAGGATTTCGCGCTCTATCTGCAAAGCCGCGCGTCGTCGGTGTTCCAGTGCGACATCAATCCGGCCGCGAAAATCGGCCGCGGCATCTTCCTCGATCACGCCACCGGCTTGGTGGTGGGCGAGACCGCGGTGATCGAGGACGACGTCTCGATCCTGCATGACGTGACGCTCGGCGGCACCGGCAAGGAGCACGAGGACCGCCATCCGAAAATCCGCCACGGCGTGATGATCGGCGCCGGCGCGAAAATTTTGGGCAATATCGAGGTCGGCCATTGCTCGCGTATCGCCGCCGGCTCGGTGGTGATCAAACCGGTACCCAATAACGTGACGGTCGCCGGCATTCCGGCCCGCGTGGTCGGCGAAGCCGGCTGCCCCGAGCCCTCGCGCGCCATGGATCAGATGCTTTACGGCATCATGCTCGACGGTTGAGGCGCTTGCGCATCCGCGCCCAATCGGGCAACTAGGCGTCGCAATCAAACTGGAGCGGCCCGGTGGACGTATCGGAAGTCAGGAAACTCGACGCCTATCTCAAGAAGCTGTTCGGCAACGCGTTCATTCGCGTGGTGCCGAAGGCGGGCGATTTCGCGGAAGTGTTCGTCGGCGAGGACGATCTCGGCGAATTGACGCTGGACGACGAGGACGGCGACCGTTCCTACAATTTCCGCATGGTCATCCAGGTCGGCAACGACCCTAGTATCCAGCCGGTGCCGACGCTCAACGCTTATTTGCGGCGCAAGTTCGACAACGAGAACATCCGCGTCGTGGTACGCCCGAAGAAGACGGATTCGCTGGAAGTCTATATCGGCGAGGAATTTCTCGGCGTGCTGTTTCTCGAAGTCGAGAAAGGCCGCAAGTCGTATATTTTCGAATTGCCGATTTTGGACGTCGATCTGGTCGACTCGGGCATCTAGCTGTCATTCCGGAGCGCGCCCAGCGGGTCCGGCCGAAGGCCGGCCCGATGGTAAACTCCAGCGCGAATGCGGATTCCAGAAACAACCACAGAGCCTGCATCTGGATTCCGGGTCCGGCGCGGACCTTGTCATCGGGCCGCGCTTCGCGCGGACCCGTTGGCACCGTCCCGGACTGACGGTCAGCCCGGGTGCAGCCGCGCCATCAATTTGTCGATGCCGGCGGCGACGTCTTTCCAATCGTCCAGCCAGTCGCGCGGAAAGCGCAGCGTGATGTCGGCGCTGCCGATGCGCCGCTCGAGCAGGCATTCACCGCTGTTGACCACACCGCGCAACGAGCAGCGCGCGAGGAAATGCTCGGGTGCCTTCGACTCGAACACCAGCTCCTCGCCCTGGTAGGGCGTGCCGTCGCGGAAGCCGCGCAGCGTGAGACCGTCGGGGCCGGCGGCCGGCTCGGCGGCCAGATAGCGCGGATAGATCGTCTGCACGCGCTCCATCAGCGGCAGCGTGGTGTCGCCCGCGGCGATGGTCACGAACAGCCGGGTATTGGGGTCGGCCGGCGCGCCCAAAGTCGGCTTGTTCGCGGGGTCGGGCGGGGTGAGCGAGGGCCACAGATAGGCGAGGTCGACGCGCGCCTGCGTGCCCGGGCGGCGCTGCACCGGCATGCGGATGGCCGCCGGCTCGATGCTGAAGGTTACGCCCGCAACGGTGATAGGTATAAACGGTGCGCTGAGTGTTATGGGTGCGTCCGGCCAGCGCGGCCATAGCACGTAGGCCACATAGGCGGCCGCGACCAGCGTGGCGGCAGCAAACACCGCCAGCGGCGCGGCGAGCGGGCCGCGTCCGGAATGGCGGCGGCGCGGCTTTGCCGCTTTGGCGGGCGCGCGTATGAGAGTGGCCATGCCGTTTCACTTTTTCGCTTGAGCATGATCTTTTCCGAAAACCGGTTCCCATCCCCGATCGGGGTCGAGGACATGCTTTTCGGGATCATGCTCCAAATCGAAATCGCGGCCGATTATGCCACGGCGCCCGCGGCGGGCCCGGCTTCCCGCGTTTACCATTTGTTAAGGATTGGCTGGCGCGCGTGCGCCCGCTTTGCGAAACAGGGCCTCCTGTATTGCGTTGAGGCCGCGATGTCGCCGGAATCCCTGCAAAATGTACTGGCCCTTGCACTCGGCTTTGCCGTGGCGGGCTTGTGCAGCTCGGCCTATCAGCTCGCTACCAGCCGCCTGCCGAGCTTCGGTCTGCTCAGCGCCGGCCCGAGCCCCGCGGCCTTGGCGGCGGTGCCGCTGCTGATGGTGGCGGCGCCGTTCCTGATCATGCGCAACACGCTGGTCGGGCACGCCAAGGAAGGCCGCCGCTTCGAATTCGTGTTCGTGGCGACCCTGATTGCCGGCTTCTGGAGCCTGATGTCGGGGCTCACGCTGGTCATGACGCTGCAGGCCTGCGGCTTTCTGGTGACTTAGTTTGCGCGTGATCTTGTCCGAAAACCGGTGCCCACTTTTCGGGATCACGCGCTAAGCACTTCCAATTTTCAGCATTCATTGCGAATGTGCGTCTCATGGGAGACGCGAATGCCGATCTATGAACTCGACGGACAGCGGCCGGAATTTCCCGGCGAGGGGGAATATTGGGTCGCGGAGACCGCGACGCTGATCGGCCGCGTGCGGCTCAAGCGCGAGGCGAGCGTCTGGTTCGGCGCGGTGCTGCGCGGCGACAACGAGTGGATCGAACTGGGCGAGCGCTCGCAAGTCCAGGACAACGCCACGCTGCATACCGATCCCGGCTACCCGACGGTGATCGGCAGCAATTGCGTGATCGGCCACAACGTCATCATACACGGCTGCATCGTCGGCGACGACAGCCTGATCGGCATGGGCGCGATCATGCTCAACGGCGTCAAGATCGGCAAGAATTCGCTGGTCGGCGCGGGGGCGGTCGTCACCGAAGGCAAGAGCTTTCCGGACAATTCATTGATCGTCGGCGCGCCCGCGCGCGCGATCCGCTCACTCGACGAGAAGGCCACCAAGATGATCCGCGACGGCGCCGACATCTACGTGCGGCGCTGGAAGCAATACGCCAAGGGACTGAAGCCGATCGGCTGAAATCAGGCCGCGATCTTCTCGCTGCTGACTTCCGGCACTGCGCGCATCGAGATCGCGATGCGGTTCCAGCTGTTGATCGCGACGACCGCGAGCGTGAGATCGACGATCTCCTTTTCGGAAAACTGCCGGCGCACCTGCTCGAAGACCGCGTCAGGCACGTGGCCGTCGGTGAGCAGGGTGAGGGCCTCGGTCCAGGCCAAAGCGGCCTGTTCGCGCGCGGTAAAGATCGGCGCTTCGCGCCAGGCGTCGAGCAGATGCATGCGTTCGTCGGTCTCGCCGATCTTGCGGGCGTCGCGCGTATGCATGGCGATGCAGTACGCGCAGCCATTGATCTGCGAGGCGCGGATCTTGATCAAATAGAGCAGTTTGTGGTCGAGACCCGATTTGTCGGCATAGGCTTGCAAGGGGGCCATCGCCTTGTAGGCATCGGGGCTCACTTTGGTGAAGTCGATACGTTGGTGCATGGGGCGCCTCCGTCGATTTGTCGCTCCCACGCCATAAAATCCGCTCGAAAAGAGTCGATAGTCTGGCCGCACGTTGACAATTGCGTGAAAGACGATGCCGCCCAAGTTCCATGTCGCGCCAAAAAAGGTGCGGCCGGCCCTTGGGGGAGGGCCGGCCGCTCGCGAACCCGGTCTGGGGACGGGGAGGGGTGGGGACGTGACCGGGAGCGCGAATTCCCTTTTACGTTTCGCTCAGTTCAGCCGTTTGCCGTGATCGCGGATCAGCGCGCGGATACCGTGGCAGGTGCCCGCGGCTCGCCGAGCGCGACCCAGACATTCGGATCGGATTGCGACTGCCGCTTCACGAAGCGGTAGCCGGTCTTGTTCCAGGACAGGATTTGCGATTCCTGATTGTCGAGAATGAACTCGCCGCGGTTGGTCTTCACCGTGAGCACGGCGTGACCGTCGCCCTTCTTGTCGCGCACCACGGTGATCAGCAGCGCCTCGCGCGGCCAGCCGGCCTGCATCAGCATGCGCCGCTTGAGCAGCACATAGTCCTCGCAGTCGCCGTAACCGTCACTTGGATAATCCCATTGCTCGACCACGCCCCAATGCTCCAGATCGGTGATCGGCTTGATGTTGTCGTTGGCCCAGGCGTTGACCTTGACCATGTCGGACCAGGCCTTGGGCGTGAGCACCACGTCGCGCGCCATCGACGGCTTGGTCTCGCATTCGGGTTTGTAGCGGATGCAGAACTCGACCCAGCCGATCGGCGCACGCGTCGGCTCGCCAACCGCGATATAGGCGGAGCGCTCTTGTGACGTGCCCGGCCCGCCATAGGCGAGACGTTCGCCCGCAGCCGCGCTGCCGACCGCGACGGCCAAGACTGCCGTGCAGACAGCGACCAGCAGGCCGCCGGCCGCAATTCGTGTGAAACGCCCGCCCATAGTAGTGGCCCCTTCCCGAGGTGTTGGGACCACGTTTCGCACAAAGTTTTTGCATCGCCGCTAAGTCTAGTAAGTCATTTTGAGGATAACACAAATAAAGAAAGAGACGAATACTGTTAAACCTAGAATATAATTCGCTTAAAATCTTATCGAATACAACTTGTGTAAAATTTTATACATTAACGGCCGAAATGCAGCAGCGTCGCGGCGGCGCGCGTTGCCGCCCGCGCGCCGTTTACCGTAAGCCGTTCTGAGATTTCGCCTAGATGATACCGGCGGACTTGCCCGGCCGGCACCGTTCCGTCGCGGCCGATGCGCGCAATTTTACGCGCCGCGTTTACCGAAGGCTCAGGCTAGCGCGCGATGCCGAAAATGCCTGCGCTGGACCCGGTCGCGCGCCGGCTCAGGAGCCAGTCACGTTTTCTTCGATGAAATCGGAGTGCTGCAGGCGGGTGAATTCGATGGCAAAGCCGTCCTCGATATGACGGACGACCCGGCCCTGCGTCTTGCCGATGGTAACCATGGTGCCGACCGGCGGCCGCAGTTCCGGCGAGATGGAAATGGCCGCGCCCGATTCCGACAGGTCGATAACCCGGCAAGTGACATTGTTGCCGCTCGGCAGGATCATCCGCGCCATCGCCTTACGCGGGATAAAACGGCCGTGGCGGCGGTCTTCCGGCAGATTGAGGATATGCCGGTTGGCGAGCCAGGTGAGCTGGGCGGCGAGTTTGTCGCGCTTGCGCAAGGTCGCCTCGACCGTCATGGCGAAGCCGTTGTCGAGCATGCGCGCGATTTTGCCCTCGAGGCGGCCGAGATGGTCGACATAGGCGATTACCCGTTCGCCCGGTTGGCCCGCTACCGGCGCGACCACGGCAATGCCGCCCGGCGACATGTTGACGACCTGGCAGGGAAACTCGCGCCGGTCGGCCAGCATGTAACGGCCGAGCAGGTTGACCTTGACGCGCTGATGCCGCCGGCGTTCCTCGGCCAGCGGCAGCGATCTCGGCTTGGTCACGGGCGCGGCCATGATCCGTCTAGGGTTTTGCGGGCATATTCGCCCGATCCATGACCCTATGAGCCTATCGTTAACGCGCCGTTAGCCGGTCGGCTCGTCGGACGCGGATTTGCGGCCGCCGCTATAGACCACGAAGCCATTCTGGACCCAGCTACCGGCGACCGCCGGGACAAGACGCGGTGCAAACGGGCTGTCCGTGTCACGTCCGACGTGGCGCAGCGCGCCAAGCGTAAGTTCCACCACCGGTTTGGCGCCGAGCCAATAGGGGGGATTTGGCGGCGCCAGCACGCCAAGCGCCCGGATGCGGGCGTGGCCGACATGGGCGAGCGGCAGCAGCAAAAGCTCCAGGTCGGTCTCGTCGCCGTCCTCGGTGCGCGCCGTCAGGCCGGCGACGGCGCCGGTCGCTTCCTCGGTAACGATGGTGAGCAGGTCGCCGATCGATTGGCTGCTCTGCTCGCTCCATAGCGCGGTAAATGCCTCGCCCTTTATCTCACGGTTAAACAGCGCGCAGACGCGCGTACCGGCGAGCCGGAAGCGGAGTTCATCGGTAAAATCCGCCGCCAGCATGAACGTGTCGCTCAGCGCATGGCGGATCTCGGTCGGATCGATCTCGGCGCGCGCGGGGGCCGGGCGGATCCCCCGTTTCGCGTTCCAATAATCGAACACTGTCCGCGTGGATTGATGTTTCATCGACGCCACCTGTTCCGTCGCGAGACGGCGCCGGCGTTCGGTGTCCCCGGCTGGGACATCCGCGCCGGCTTTTCGCCACGACGCCATTGCCGGTGCAGGCGCCGTGCCGCGGGCGGGTGCGCCGAAGGGGCAGCGCGCGTTAGCGTTAAAACGGCAATCGCATTGCCGGCGGCGCAATGGCCGCTAGAGTCGCCGGCGAACCATCCACACGAAACTGACAGGGGGGCGAAAGCCCTCCTTTTTTTATTCGCGTGCATGCTTGCGGTCGGGCGGCCAACCAGCGTAACTCAAACCCCTCACGCAAGCTTTTGGATTCCTGTGAAGCGCGAACCTGCCTTCAACATCCCGCCCGTCATCCTCGCCGTGCTGGCTGTGCTGGCGCTCATTCACGCCGTGCGCACTTATGTGCTCAGCGGCGAGCAGGACATGGAATTCCTGCTCACCTTCGCCTTCATCCCGGCGCGCTACGACACGTCGATCGTACTCGGCGGCGTGCTGCCGGGCGGCTTCGGCGCGCAACTGTGGACCTTCGTGACCTATGCCCTGATCCACGCCGACTGGACGCATTACGGCGTCAATGCGGTGTGGCTGCTGCCGTTCGGCAGCGCGGTGGCGCGCCGGTTCGGCGCGCTGCGGTTCCTGGCGTTCTTCGCGGTGACGGCGGCGGCCGGCGCGGCGATGCATCTCGCCACCCACGCCGGCGAAACCGTGCCGGTGATCGGGGCCTCGGCGGCGATTTCGGGCACCATGGCGGCGGCGATGCGATTTGCGTTCCAGCGTGGCGGGCCGCTCAGCTTCCGGCGCACCGGCGAGGCCACCGACTATCACGTGCCGGCGATCCCGCTCTCCGGCGTGCTGCGCGATCCGCGCGTGCTCGCCTTCCTGGCGGTGTGGTTCGGCATCAATATTGTGTTCGGGACCGGTTCATTTCCGATGCCGGGCATCGGAGCAAACCAGGTGGTTGCCTGGCAGGCGCATATCGGCGGCTTTCTCGCCGGCCTGATTTTGTTTTCCTGGTTCGATCCGGCCCCGCCCGAACCGCCGGCCGACGACATTGGTGCAATGCCGCAATAAAAGTTTTGCAACGCGGCGTTAAGCAATGTGATCGCGCGCGGCCCGTTGCGCCATGATTGCTCTTGACGGAACCGGCAGGACGGCAGGATCGTTGCTCATCGCCCGGACTCGAAGGGTGAGCATGCACCCCGCGGGCGCCGGGCCCAAGGAGGCTGCCATGAACGTCAAGGCGATTCTGGCCGCCAAAGTTTCTGGAGCTTTGGGCGGCGACGTAATCTCGATAGAACCGACGGCCGATCTGACGGCGGCGGTTAATCTCTTGAGCCAGCACCGCATCGGCGCGGTCCTGATCCGCGGCGCGGGAGGGCGCCTCGCCGGCATATTGTCGGAGCGCGACATCGTGCGCGCGATCTCCGAACAGGGCGCGGCCGCGCTCGGCTTGCCGGTCGGACAGGTGATGACCCGCAACGTCGCCACCTGCAACGAGGACGACACCATCGCCAGCATCATGGAGCGGATGACGGAGGGAAAATTCCGTCACATGCCGGTCATGGCCAAGGGCGAACTGATCGGGCTGGTGTCGATCGGCGACGTCGTCAAGCACCGCGTCGGCGAGATCGAGCAGGAATCCGAGGCGATGCGGGATTACATCCGCACGGCGTAACTACTTGCCCGACCCATTGTTGCCATAGGGCTGCGACAGCGCGGTGATCGCCTCGGTCACCGCCTCGATGGCCTTTTCGGTCGCTTCGGCGCCGATGGCAATCGCTTCCGCGGCGCGGTGGAAATCGAACCAGCCGACCGCGCCCAACCGCGGGCTGACCAATACGTCGGGCGGATCGCCGGCAAGCCGCGCGCGCGTGATGCGGTCCTGCATCACGTTGAAGGCTTCCACCATCACGGTTGGAATCCCGGGGCGGCCGCGCCGCCCGAGGAATTGCCGGCGCAGCGAGCGTTCCCCGAACATGCCGAGCAGGCCGTTCGGCTTGGGCTTGTCGGCCGGCAGTTCGTCGCTTTCGTCGGAGCCGTGACTGGCGATGATGGTGCCGCGCCCGAACAGATCGGAGTTGAGGTTGACTGCGATCACCAGCCGGGCGCCGAGCGCGCGCGCCGCCGATACCGGCACCGGATTGACCAGTGCACCGTCCACCAGCCAGCGCCCGCCGAGCAGCACCGGCGGGAAAATCCCGGGTAGCGCGTAGGAGGCGCGCAGCGCCTCGGCGAGGCGTCCGCGCGTGAGCCAGATTTCGTGGCCGGTATTGAATTCGGTGGCGATGGCGGCAAAGCGGATCGGCAGGTCGTCGATGCGGCTGTCGGTGAGCGCCTTTTCCAGTTGGGCCGCGAGATGGCCGCCGCGGATCAAGCCGGAGCCGGACAGGCTGATGTCGAGATAGCTCAGGATGCTGCGGACGCTGAGGCCTCGCGCCCATTCTTCGAGCCCGTCGAGCTGACGGGCGGCATAGCAGCCGCCGACCACCGCGCCGATCGAGGTGCCGACGATGACGTCCGGCACGATGCCGTGCGCGGCGAGCGTGCGCATCACGCCGATATGGGCAAAGCCGCGCGCGGCCCCGCCGCCGAGCGCGAGCCCGATGGTGGGGCGCGTCGCCGCAGGCTGCAGCGGTGCGGTGGTCGCTTCGATGGAGCGGTCCCCGTTACGCACGCGCGCGAATAAACCCTCAAACACCAACTTTTGCTCCCCGTCCCCCGATTTTCGGCCGGCCAGCCGCCGGACAAGCGGATCATCCCGATAGGGTGAAAAACGCTGGCGGAGTCTTGTGACCGAAACGTGACAGGGAGCGTGCGCTGTCGAGATTACATAATGGTTAAATGCGGCAGAAACGAATTAGTTCAACGGCCGCTGCATCGCAAAAACGCTTTCGACCGCGGCGTACTGGTCGTAGCCGCAGCGGGCGATCGGCCGCATGGCCGCGGTGTCGAGCCGGCCGTCGACGATGAAGCGGTCGTCGATGTGCACGCCGACGACTTGGCCGAACACCACCTGGCAATCGAGCGGCCGTCCGTCGAGGTCTTCCATGGTCACGATCTTGAGGCGTTTGCATTCGAGCGCGCAGGGCGAGGCCTTGACGCGCGGCGGTTTGACCAGCCGCGACGGCGCGGGCTCCAGGCCCGCCCGCACCATCTCGTTGACGCCGCGCGCCAGCGGCGCCGAGGTCAGGTTCATCGCCTCGCGCAAATCCCAGGTGGCGAGATTGCAGACGAATTCGCCGGTTTCCTCGATGAAGCTCACCGAATCCTTTTTGCCTTCGCTCGCGAACATCACCAGATTGGGACGGCTATTGACGCCGTTGAAGAAAGAATATGGCGCCAGATTGATTTCGCCTTTGGCGCTCATCGAGGTGACCCAGCCGATCGGGCGGGGCGCAACAATGGCTTTGAATGGATCGTGCGCAAGGATGTTCTTGTCGCGCTTGTCGGGCTCGTAGAACATCGGTCGCTCAGCTCCGAAATCGCGTGACGATGGCCGCAAGCGGCGGGCGTTCGCGATCCTCCGGCGGCTTGGCGGCGCGGCCGATGTGCACGAAGCCGGCGACGCGCTCGTTCGGCGCCACGCCGAGTTTGTCGAGCACGCGCCGGTCGTAGGCGTACCACTCGGTGATCCAGCTCGCGGCATAGCCCATGGCGTGCGCCGCGATGACCATGCTCATGGCGGAAGCGCCGGCGGAAAGTTGCTGCTCCCATTCCGGAATTTTCACATGGGGTGCGGCGCGGCTGACCACCGCGATCACCAGCGGCGCGCGCGAGAGCCGCTTACGTTCGAATTCAATCTGCTCGGGCGTAGCGTCGGCGCGGTTGGCGCTGAAGGCTTCGGCAATCGCCTCGCCGGCGGCCTCGCGCGCACCGCCTTCGAACACGATGAAACGCCAAGGCGCCAGCTTGCCGTGGTCGGGCACGCGCGAGGCGATGGCGAGCAACGTGTCGATTTCCGATTTGCTCGGGCCGGGGCCGGTCAATTCCATTGGCTTGACCGAGCGGCGGGTTTTCAGGAGCTGCAAAGCGTCGGGCATTGAAACCTCTTGGCAAGGGCGGTTGCGCCTAGCATAGGGCTTGCGGGGTGACAAACTGCCCTAGTGGCTTGAAATCGCCGCGATTTGGGCCGAAAACGGCCCTGTCATGAGCCATCCACCCGCATTCGCCGCCTGCCGCCGGCTGTGGCCGGCACTGGCGCTCATTTTGCTTTCGCTCGTTCCGCAGTCTGCATCGGCACAGTCGGCCGGGCAGAATTCCCTGCTTTCGGCGGCGCCGACAACCGGGTTGGTCGCGCCGGCGCCGGGTTCGCGGGGCGAGCCGTTCGGGCCGGGCGGTGTGCTGGTGCCGCAACCGGAATGGCCGGCCGCCGCCCCGCGCGCGACCGCGCCGAGCGCGGTGCCGATGGTGCCGGCCGGGCAGGTGGCTCTCGCGCTCTCGGCGCGTTTCGGCAAGGGCGCGTCCTTGATCGACGGCGGCCTCACGTGGCGCGTCTATTCGGCCAAGCGCGACGCCGAAGGCAAATACCGGCTCATCAAGGAAGACAAGTCGCCGGCGCCGACACTGGTGCTGCCGGCCGGCGCCTATATCGTGCATGTCGGCTTTGGGCTCGCCACCGCGGTCAAGCCGGTGACCTTGGGCGGCCCGACCGTGCGCGAGGAATTCGATCTGCCGGCCGGCGCGCTGCGCATGGAAGGACGCGTCGGCGATGTGCGCATTCCGGCCGGGCAAGTATCGTTCGACGTCTACAAAGGCAGTCAATTCGAGCCCGGCGACCGCCGGCCGATCGCCGAACACGTGTTGACCGGCAACGTCGTCGTGGTGCCCGAGGGCACCTATTACATCGTGTCGAACTACGGCGACGCCAATTCGGTGGTGCGCTCCGACATCCGCGTCGCCGCCGGCAAGCTCACCGACATCACCGTCACCCATCGCGCCGCCGCCATCACGCTCAAGCTGGTGGCCGAGAAGGGCGGCGAGGCGCTCGCCAACACCGCCTGGTCGGTGCTCACGCCCGGCGGCGACGTGATCAAGGAATTGATTGGCGCCTTTCCGCGCGTGATTCTGGCCGAAGGCGAATACCGCGCCATCGCGCGCAACGAGGGCAAGGTCTACGAGCGCGAATTCAAGGTCGTTACCGGCGTCGACGGCGACGTCGAGGTGCTGGCGCAGTGACGGCCGGAACCGATCCGCAAATAAGATCGTTGGAATAGATTATGGTGACGCAGCCCATTGCGAACGACGTGGCCACGGACATTTTCGCCGAACTCGATGCCAGGTCGATCGCGCTCTTGCTCGATGTCGACGGCACGCTGATCGACATCGGACCGGCGCCGCATGAAGTGCAGGTCGCCGACGATTTGCGCCAATCGCTCGCCCGCCTGTCGCGGGCGACCGGCGGCGCGCTCGCCTTGGTGAGCGGACGCCCGATTGCCGATCTCGATGCGCTGTTTTCACCGCTCAAGCTGCCCGCCATCGGCGGCCATGGCGCCGAAATGCGCGTGCGCGAAGCAATCAGTTCGGCGCCGCCGCTGCCGCCGGATCTGCGGCGGCGCCTCGCCGCCGTGGCGACGCCGGGCTCCGGCATCGTCGTCGAGGACAAGGGCTATTCGCTCGCGCTGCACTATCGCCAGGCGCCGCAGCACGAAGACCGCCTGCGCTCGCATATCGCGGCGGGCTGCGCGGCCTTCCCGGCCGAGGCGACCGAAGTGCTGCCGGGAAAGGCGATGTTCGAAGTCAAACGGCCGAACGTCAGCAAAGGCGACGGCGTGCGCGAATTGATGACCCAGGCGCCGTTCGCCGGCCGCATGCCGGTATTTATCGGCGACGACGTCACCGATGAGTCGGTGTTCGCGCTATTGCCCGAACTGGGCGGCAAGGGCTTTTCGGTCGGCCGGCATTTTGGCGGGCTGGCGGGAATCTTCGAGTCGCCGATGGACGTGCGCCGCGCCTTGCGGCGCCTGGCGTCGAACGGCGAGGCTCAGCCGTCATGACCGACTCCACGCTCGACCTCGCCGTCATCGGCAACGGCCGCACCGCGGCTTTGGTCGAGCCTAGCGGGCGCATCGTGTGGTGGTGCCTGCCGCGCTACGACGGCGACCCCGTGTTCTGTCGGCTCTTGGCCGGTGACGAGGAAAAAGGCTTCACCGACGTGGTGCTCGACGGCCAGGTCGAGATCCGCTCGGATTACATGCGCAACACCGCCATCGTGGTGACCGAGCTCATCGACGGCAATGGCGGCGCGGTACGCATCACCGATTTTGCGCCGCGCTTCCAGCACTACGGCCGCACCTTCCGGCCGCCGCAGTTGGTGCGCATCATCGAGCCGATCGGCGGCATGCCGCGCGTCACCATTCGTTTCCGCACCACGCACCGCTATGGCGTGCCGGTGATCACGCGCTCGTCCAGCAGCAATAGCATCCGCTTCTGGCGCGACGAGGTGCCGGTGCGGCTGACCACCGATGCGCCGTTGTCATATGTGGAGAATGAGGCTTCGTTCGTGCTCACGCGGCCCGTGCACATGGTGATGGGCGTGGACGAGCCGTTCGAAGGCGCGCTCGAGAGCACCTGCCGGGAATTCTGCGACCGCACCCGCGACTATTGGATGGAATGGGTGCGGCGGCTCGCGTTCTCGATCGACTGGCAGGACGAGATCATCCGCGCCGGGATCACGCTCAAGCTGTGCAACTTCGAGGAGACCGGCGCGATCGTGGCGGCGCTTACCACATCGATCCCGGAAGTGCAGGGATCGGGGCGCAACTGGGACTATCGCTACTGCTGGATGCGCGACGCCTTCTTCGTGGTGCGCGCGCTCAACCGCATCGGCGCGACGCGCACGATGGAGGACTTCATCTCCTATATCGTAAGCATCGCGGCCGGTCGCGCGGACCGAGTTCAAACCGCTCTACGGCGTCGTGCATACCGATACGCTCGAGGAGCGAACAGCGGAGGCGCTCGCCGGCTTCAACGGCGACGGCCCGGTGCGCATCGGCAATGCCGCGATCGATCAAGACCAGCACGACGTCTATGGCAGCATCATCATGGCGGCGACGCCGATGTTCTTCGACCGCCGGCTGCCGAAGCCGGGCGACGTCGCGCTGTTCAAAGTGATCGAGCCGCTCGGCGAACAGGCCGCCCAGCTCGCGCTCGAGCCAGATGCCGGCATTTGGGAATATCGCGGCCGCAAGCGTGTGCACACATATTCGGCGGCTATGTGCTGGGCCGGCTGTCAGCGGCTGGAGGCGATCGCGGCCCATCTCGGTCTGCCGGAGCGCGCGGCCTACTGGGGCGAGATTTCCAATCGCATCGGCGAGGAGGTGCTCCGCCGCGCCTGGAATCCCAAGCGCAAGGCGTTTTCGGCGGCTTTCGGCAGCGACGACCTCGACGCCAGCTGCCTGCTGTTGGCCGAACTCGGCCTGATTGCGCCCGACGATCCGCGCTTCGTCGCCACCGTCGAGGCGATCGATAATGAACTTCGGCGCGGCTACAACGTTATGCGGTATGTCGCCGCAGACGATTTCGGCCTGCCGGAGACGGCTTTTTTGATTTGCCGATTCTGGCTGATCGATGCAATGTGGGAAATCGGCCGGCGTGACGAGGCCCGTGAAATGTTCGTCGACGCATTGAAATTACGAAACCGCTACGGACTGTTGTCGGAAGACGTGCATCCGCTGACCGGCAAACTGTGGGGCAATTTCCCACAGACTTATTCAATGTCGGGATTGATTTTAACCGCGATCAAGTTGTCGCGGAGCTGGGGAGACCGGTATTGGCGCGGCTCGTCGTAGTCTCAAACAGAGTTGGCGTGCCCGATAAAGGCGCGCGCGCGGGCGGGCTTGAGGTCGCAATTCGGCCGACGCTGCGCAAGCGCGGTGGATTGTGGTTTGGCTGGAGCGGGCGCGCGACCGACAACGATCCGGGGCCGGCCAAGATCGTCGAAAGCGACAACATCACTTACGCCACGACCGATCTGCGCAAGGACGACTACCAGGAATTCTACAACGGTTTCGCCAACCGCGTGCTGTGGCCGATTTTGCATTACCGGCTCGACCTCGCCGAATTCACGCGCCGCGATCTTGGCGGCTATTTCCGCGTCAACGAATTTTTCGCCAAACGCCTAGAAGCGCTGCTCAGGCCCGACGACGTGATATGGGTGCACGATTATCATTTGATGCCGCTGGGGCGCGCGCTGCGCGAGCGCGGCCACAAGAACAAGATCGGCTTTTTCATCCACGTGCCGTGCCCGCCGCCGGAAATCCTCACCGCGCTGCCCAACCACGAGCAGCTCATTCCGGCGCTCGGCCAGTACGACCTGGTCGGCTTCCAGACCGAAATCGACGCTACCAATTTCTCCCGTTATCTCGACAACGAAACCAACCTGACGCCGGTTGCGAGCGACAGCTTCGCGGTCGGCGAGCGTATCGTGCGCGTCGGCGTGTTTCCGGTCGGCATCGAGACCGAAGCCTTCACGCGGCTGGCGCGGCGCGCGATCGAAACGGAATTTGTGCGCGAAGTGCTCGAAAGTCTGTCGGGGCGCGCCATGATTATCGGCGTCGACCGGCTCGACTATTCCAAGGGTCTGCCCGAGCGGATGAACGCCTTCGAGCGCTTCCTCAACAATTTCCCGGACTGGCGCGGAAAGGTCACCTATCTGCAGATCACCCCGCGCAGCCGCACCGGTATCCAGGAATATGCCGATATCGGGCGCCTGGTGGGCGAAGCGGTCGGGCGCATCAATGGCACCTATGGCGAGGCGTCGTGGACGCCGCTGCGCTACATCAACAAGGCGCACAGCCGCACCGCGCTCGCGGGCCTTTACCGGGCGGCGCGCGCCGCGTTGGTGACGCCGTTGCGCGACGGCATGAACCTCGTGGCCAAAGAATTTGTCGCCGCGCAGAACCCGGACGATCCCGGCGTGCTGATCCTGTCGCGTTTTGCGGGCGCGGCGCGCGAATGCACGGCGGCGCTGCTGGTCAACCCGTACGATTCGGAAGGCGTCGCCATCGCCATCAACCGCGCGCTGTCAATGCCGCTGGAAGAGCGGCGGGCGCGCCACGTGGCCAATTACAAGGTGCTGGTGACGAACGATATCACGCATTGGGCGGAGCGTTTCATGGCCTTGCTGGAGCGGCAGCCCGATGCCGGCGGCGAGTGGACGTCGTTCCGCGCCGCGGCCGGGCGCTGATTACCGCACTTGATCTAGGTCACGGCGCGGCAGCCTTGCTGTGCTAGAAGATTGTCTGTTCCGTGAGGTTCCCATGAAACGCATAGTTCGCTCGCTGTTGTTGCTCATTGCGGTCACGGCCCTGCCGCAGGCGGCGCTCGCGGCCGACGCGGCGAATGGCAAAAGACTCGCCAAGCGCTGGTGCGCGGCCTGCCATGTGGTCGCTACCGACCAGAAAAGCGGCAACACCCAAGTGGCCCCATTCTCCGCCATCGCCAAGGTGCCGAATTTCGATGCCGCCAAGCTGGCGCTATTCCTCCTCAACCCGCATCCGAAAATGCCGGACATGAACCTCACCCGCAGCGAGGCCGCCGACCTCACCGCCTATATCGTGAGCCAGGGCCGCTAGGCCTACATCGCCGAATTTCGAGAGGGGCCGACGGACATGTTTCGCTTTCTTGAATCGACGGCCGCGCAATTCATGACGTCGAAGGTGAAGACCGTGACGCGCCAGTGCACCATGGGCGAGCTGGAAACCATGTTTGCGCAACACGATTTCGACGCCTATCCGGTCGTGGATAACGGTCGCATGCTCGGCATCGTTACCAAATTCGATTTTCTGCGCGTCTTTGCCTTCACCACCGGCCAGTTGATGCCGAGTTACGGTGAATGGATGAAGCGCACGGTCGGCGACGTGATGACCGAGGGCATCATCCACGTCGAGCCGGCGACGCCGTTGACCCGCGTTCTGCAATTGATGGTGACCCACCGGATTCGCAGCTTTCCGGTCTTGGGTCCTAACCGCGAATTATTGGGCATGATCTCGCGCGGCGACGTGATGCGCGCGCTCAAGCAGGCGACCGACCGCAAATAGATCGACGCGTCAGGCCGCCGCCTTCACTCGCCGCAAGTCCGGCGGCACGGCTTCGTCGGCCAGCGCCTTGAGCGCCAGGTCGAGCGGCATCACCTCCTGCTTGTCCTGGCCGAGGCGACGCACCGACACCAGCCGTTCGGCCGCTTCTTTTTTGCCGACGACGAGCAGAGCCGGGACCTTGGCGAGCGAGTGCTCGCGCACTTTGTAGTTGATCTTCTCGTTGCGTAGGTCGCCCTCGACGCGCAGGCCAGCTTTGCGTGCAGCCTCAATCGCTTCGCGCGCATAGTCATTGGCGTCGTCGGTAATGGTGGCGACGATCCCCTGCACCGGCGACAGCCAGAGCGGCAAATGGCCGGCATAGTGCTCGATCATGATGCCGGTGAAACGCTCAAGTGAGCCGAACATGGCGCGGTGCAGCATCACCGGCGTCACCTTGTTGGAATGCTCGTCGATGTAGAAGGCGCCGAGCCGGCCCGGCATATTGAGGTCGACCTGCACGGTGCCGCATTGCCAGTCGCGGCCGATGGCGTCGCGCAACACGTATTCGAGCTTCGGCCCGTAGAAGGCGCCTTCGCCCTTGTTGAGCGTCCACGGCCGGCCAGACGCTTTGAGCGCCGCCATCAGCGCGGCTTCCGACTTGTCCCACGCGGCATCTTCGCCGATGCGCTTGTCCGGCCGGTCGGAGAACTTGATGGTGACGTCCTCGAAGCCGAAATCCGAATAGATCGACAGAATGAGGTCGTTCATCGCCAGCACTTCGGCGGCGATCTGCTGCTCGGTGATGAAGACGTGCGCATCGTCCTGCGTGAAAGCGCGCACGCGCATCAGCCCGTGCAGCGCGCCGGACGGCTCGAAACGGTGCACCTTGCCGAATTCGCCCAGCTTGTAGGGCAGATCGCGGTAGGATTTCAGCCCGTTCTTGAAGATCTGGATGTGGCCGGGGCAATTCATCGGCTTGACCACGAAGACGCGCTCGTCGTCTTCGCGCGGCTGCGTCAGGAACATGTTTTCGCGGAAGGTCGCCATGTGGCCGGAGGCGACCCAGAGCGATGAATCCATGAGCTGCGGCGCGTTGACTTCGAGATAGCCGGCGGCGCTTTGGCGGCGGCGGATGTAATTCTCCAGCGCCTGGAACAGCGTCCAGCCTTTCGGATGCCAAAACACCGAGCCGGGCGCCTCCTCCTGAAAATGGAACAGGTCCATCTCGCGGCCGAGCCGGCGGTGGTCGCGCTTCTCGGCTTCCTCGATTTGCTTGAGATAAGCGTCAAGCTCTTCCTGCTTGGCGAAGGCGGTGCCGTAGATGCGGGTGAGCATCGGGTTCTTCGAATCACCGCGCCAATAGGCGCCGGCGACCTTCATCAGCTTGAAGGCGTTGCCGACCTTGCCCGTAGAAGTCATGTGCGGGCCGCGGCAGAGATCGAACCAGTCGCCCTGTTTGTAGATCTTGATCTGCTGGTCGGCCGGAATGGCGTCGACCAGCTCGACCTTGAAATTCTCGCCCATGTCGCGGAAGGTTTTCTTGGTCTGCTCGCGCGACCAGACTTCCTTGGTGAAGGATTTATCGCGCGCGATGATCTCCTTCATCTTCTTTTCGATGACGGGGAGGTCTTCCAGCGTGAACGGCTGGTTGCGGAAGAAGTCGTAATAGAAGCCGTTCTCGATCACCGGGCCGATGGTTACTTGCGTGCCCGGCCACAGCGACTGCACGGCTTCCGCCATGATGTGCGCGGCGTCATGCCGGATCAGTTCCAGCGCGCGCGGGTCCTCGCGATTGACGAATTCGATCTTGGCGTCGCGTTCGATCGGGTCGGCGAGGTCGGCCAACTGGCCGTCGAGCGCCATCGCCACGGTGCGTTTGGCCAATGAGGGCGAAATGCCCTTGGCGACGTCCAGTCCGGTTGTGCCTTGCGGGTAGTCCCGGCGTGCGCCGTCGGGAAAGGTCAGCGCGACCATGTCTCAGCTCCTATGCTCACTCGCTGCCTACGAATGCAGGTAAGCGTTATTCGGCAGGGATATAGCAGCCGGTTGCGGCCTTGCAACTGGTTTTAGCCGGTCTTGGGCGGCGCAATCCCCGCCCGGTAGGCGCTCGCCACCACCAGCACGCCGAGCGCGATAATGAGGCCGCTCAGATTGGCGAGGAACTGGCTAGCGGCGTCGATATTGCCGCCGATGCCATAGCCGAGACCCAGATAGGCCGCGGTCCAGATCAGGCGCCCGAACAAGGCGTAGCCCAGAAAGCGCATGAAGCTGTAGCGGCTGACGCCGGCGAATATGCTGACCACCGAGCTCAGCGACGAGGTCAAAGTGCGCGAGACGATCACCGTCACGCCGCCCCATTTTTGCAGCAGTGCTTCGACATTGGCCCGGCGCTGCGCGCTGTAGCCGATCCAGTGGCCGTGATGGGCGAGAAAGTTGTCGTTGACCGCGCGGCCAATGCCATAGGCGATCATGTCGCCGGCGAACGAGGCGGCGACGGCGACAAGCCCGGCCCATTCCCAACGCAAATTTCCCAGCGCAGCAAGCGAGCCGGCAAGCACCGCCGCGACTCCAATCGGCAGCGGCAAGCCTATGGCACCGAGCAGCAGCGTCGCCGCCAGCGCCGGATAGCCGTAAATCAACAAGGCCGACAGGATGCGGTCGCCCAAACCTCCGGAGCTTTGATCGCTCGCGGGCATGGAGCCCGATTGCCCCAGCACGCGCTGGACCTGCCGCACGAATTCGAAACGAGTGATGCCGCGTTGGTCGGCAATTTCCTTGAGGCTTTCGCTGCCGCTGGTGTCCGGTAGCAGGCCGAGACGCGGAACCAGTTCATTTAACGGCACGCGATAAGTCTCGGCCACATGGTCGAGCGTCATCCAGGCGCGCAGACTGCTGACCTGCGGGCGGCCCGCTTCATAGGCCGATCGCAGCAGGAGGAACGAACTGTAGCTGCGCAACCCGAAAAATATCGCTGTGAGCGCGCTCAACAAGATCACGGCGAGGAGAATCCGGCTGCGGCGACCGCTCATCGCGGGGCCACTTCGTTCGTCCCCCGCCAGAGGCCGTAGCGCCAGGGCAGCCACCAGCGACTTTTGGCCGGTAATTTGGCCGGCACGAAGTCGAGACCGTGCGTGCCCCAAGGGTGACAGCGCAGGATGCGCGCGAGCGCCATCCAGCCGCCGGCCCACAGCCCGAAGCGCCAAATGGCTTCCTCGGCGTAGTCGGAGCAGCCCGGCAGATGGCGGCAGCGCGGGCCGATCAGCGGCGCCAGCGTATAGCGATAGAGCACCACCAGACCGCGCCCGGCGAGCCGCGGCAGGCGTGCAAAACCGCCGGATGATCCGCTTGGTCCGCTCATGGCTGCCATAAAGCTCCAGAAATAGATGCGTCTTGAAGTTCCATCGCCACGAAACCGCGGGTTTTGATCCGGCACCATGCCGATAGCGACTTTTTTACACTAGACCCGAATCCGCCGGCTCATTAAAAGCGACATAGACCGGGGGTCTCAGAAGCCGCCAAAGCTCGATAAGAACGCGGAAACAACCGCGCCAACAATAAGGGCTCGACGGCGAAAAGGGGAAGAATGGCTCGCTCCTTTGCGTTTGCAGTTGCGCTTGCTTTGGCGGCGCTGATCAAGCCGTTGCCGGCTTCGGCGGATGCCGCCGACCGCACGCTGCCGATGCGCTTCGATTTGCGCCTGCAGGGCCCGGCCGAGAGCTGCGGCGCCAAGTGCCAGCTTTGGATTTCGGCGAGCGGCGCCATCACGGCGGACACGCCGCGCGAATTTGAAACCTTCGCGCAAGGTCACGATCTTGCCGGCGCAACCGTGGTGCTCGATTCCGACGGCGGCTCGGTGCTCGGCGCCATCGCGCTCGGACGCGCTATCCGCAAACTTGGCCTCGACACCACGGTCGGCCGCATCGTCGATCTCGGCGGCGCCGATGAAGATACGCCGCGCGGTAAATTCTTGGGCGCCGCCGATTGCGAATCCATGTGCGGCTTCGTGCTGCTCGGCGGCGTGCACCGCGCGGTGCCGGGCGAAGCGCGCGTGATGGTGCACCAGATCTGGCTCGGCGACCGCCGTGACGATCCGACCGCGGCGAACTATTCGGCCGAGGACCTCGTGCTGGTGCAGCGTGATATCGGACGGCTGGCGAAATATACGATCGACATGGGCGGCTCGATCGATCTGCTCAATCTCGCGCTGCGTATCCCGCCCTGGGAGCCGATGCGCGCCTTGACGCCGGCCGAGACGCGCAGCACGCGGCTCGTCACCGATGAGCCGGCAGCGCCGGCCGCCGCTACCGTCGCGTCGTCGCCGGTCACAGTTGTGAAGCCGCCGATTCGGCGCCTGACCGATGGCGCCGGCGCGACCGAAATCAGCGAGCGGCGCTGGGCGGTGATCAATCGCGGCGGCGTCGCAACGCTGGCGCGGCGCCAGCCGCTGACCGTCGGCGGCGAGGACATCGGCAATTTCGATCTCATGCTCGCGTGCGGCGCCGGTGACAGCTACGACGTCAGCTATGTCGAGCGGCGCCACGACGCCGACCACGTTCAGGTGCCGGCCCGGCTCGCGGCCGTGACCATGATGGTCGGCCGCATGTCGGCCGCGCTGACCGTAGTGTCCTCGGAGCGCCGCGCGCAACCCGACGAACTTGTCACTTATGCCGCCGGCACGGTGCCGGCCGCGCTGATCAAGGCGTTTACCGCTGCCGGCAACCACTCGATGCTGATCGAGACCAAGAGCGCCGGCATGGTCACCGGCATTCGCTTCGGCAATACCGGCGCGCAACAGAACCTGCCGCGGCTGGCCGCGGGCTGCGCGAAGGCGATCGGGGATCGCGCCGAATTGGCGCCGCGCAAGACCGGCGGCATGGCGGCGGCGAAGTAGTCTATTGCGCCGCCGGCTTCTCGGATTTCCTGGAATCGATCTGATCGAGCGCCGAGACCACCGCATCGAAAGTCAGCATGGTGGAGGCGTGGCGCGCTTTGTAGTCGCGCACCGGCTCGAGCACCGCGATGTCGGCCCATTTGCCGGAGGGCGGCGGGCCGTTTTCCTTCAGCATCTTGCGCACGGTCTCGCGCAACTCGCGCAGTTCCGCCGGATTGGCGCCGACCACATGGCGGGCCATGATTGAGGACGAGGCCTGGCCGAGCGCGCAGGCCTTCACGTCATGGGCGAAATCGCCGACCACCGGGCCGTCCATTTTGAGGTCGACGGTGACCGTGGAACCGCACAGCTTGGAATGGGCGGTGGCGCTGGCATCGGGCGCGTCGAGACGCCCCAGGCGGGGGATATTGCCCGCCAGGTCGAGGATTTTGGCGTTATAAACCTCGTTAAGCATTGAAGTTTTCCCGATTTGCCCGCCGCCGCGGATTGCCTCCGCCATCGAAACGAATATATAGGTGCTGACCCGACGGCGCGAGAAGGGGTTCTGCGCGCCAAGTATGGCTCAGACGAGCCATGCCGAATGGGAATGCGGCGTCCAGACGCCCCGCATTGGACCGAACCGGTCCGGCGGGATAATGACGCGGCCACCCCGGTGACACTCCCGGTGCAGCCCTATGGGTGAGTGCCGGTCGAACGGAGAGACCGCTATGGACGCCAAGAATACCATCATCAAGCCGTGGCCCAAGCAGGGCCTGTCCGAACACGTTCGCGCGGCGCCCACACCGGTCGAGCCGCGGCCCTCGCGCGAGCAGGCGGAAGCCGCCGTGCGTACGCTGATCGCCTATGCCGGCGACAATCCCGACCGAGAAGGCCTCTTGGAAACGCCCAAGCGCGTGATCGGCGCCTACGAGGAAATCTATCAGGGCTACACCGAATGTCCGGTCGAGGTGCTCGACCGCACCTTCAGCGAAACAGGCGGCTATGACGACTTCGTGCTGGTGAAGGACATCGCGTTCAATTCCCATTGCGAGCACCACATGATGCCGTTCTTCGGCAAGGCGCATGTTGCCTATATGCCGGTCGAGCGGGTGGTGGGCCTTTCGAAGCTGGCGCGCCTGGTCGACGTTTATGCGCGGCGGCTGCAAACGCAGGAGCATCTCACCTCGCAGGTGGCGACCGCGATCGACGAAATCCTGAAACCGCGCGGCGTCGCGGTGATGATTGAAGCCGAGCATATGTGCATGTCGCTGCGCGGGGTGGAGAAGCCCGGCGCCTTGACTGTGACCACGCATTTTACCGGTGCGTTCCGCGAAGAGGCGAACGAGCAAGTCCGGTTCATGACCATGCTGCGCGGGGCGCAACGCTAAGCCCCGCGTCAACTGCGCGAGGCGAGTGTGACTGCCAATTCCGAGATCGAGGAAAGTCTGGGGTTTGCGCCGCAATTCGGCGCAGACGGGCTGGTCACGGCGGTCGTCACCGATGCGAAATCGGGCGACGTGCTGATGGTCGCGCACATGAACGCCGAAGCCGTCGCTAAAACCATCGCCAGCGGCGAGGCCTGGTACTACAGCCGATCGCGCAAGAAACTTTGGAAGAAGGGCGAGACGTCGGGTCACGTCCAGCGCGTCATCGAACTGCGCGTCGATTGCGACCAGGACGCGCTTTGGCTCAAGGTCGAGCAGACCGGCGAGGGCGCCTGCCACACCGGACGGCGTTCCTGTTTCTACCGTGCGGTGCCGCTCGGGCAGACCGGCGGCGTGAAGCTTGAATTCCGTGACGCCGAAAAGACCTTCGACCCCAAGGCGGTCTACGGCAAGCCATGAGTGGCGCCCACGTCGACCTGCGTCTCGACGAACGCGCGGGCGGCACGATTGCCTTTCTCACCGTCGATAATCGCGCCAAACTCAACACGCTCGACAGCAAGCTGATGCGCGAATTCATCGCCGCGATCGAAGGGCTCGCGGTGCGTGACGATTTGCGCGCATTGGTGCTATCGGGCGCCGGCGATAAAGCCTTCATCGGCGGCGCCAGTATTCCGGAAATGGCCGCGCTCGACCCGGCTAGTGCGCGGGATTTCATCACGCTGGTGCACCGGACCTGCGACGCCTTGCGCAAATTGCCGGTGCCGGTCGTCGCCCGCATCGACGGCTACACGCTTGGCGCGGGGCTGGAAGTGGCGGTGTCCTGCGATCTGCGCGTCGCAACGCGCCGCGCCAAATTCGGCATGCCGGAGACGAAAGTCGGCATTCCGTCGGTCGTCGAGGCGGCGCTCATTCCGACGCTCATCGGGTACGGCCGCGCGCGCGAACTTTTGATGCTGGGCGAGATCATCGACGCCGACACGGCCCTGCGCTGGGGCCTGGTCGAGCGCGTGGTTGCGCCGGCGGTGCTCGACGCCGAAGTCGACAAGGTGGTGACCGCGCTGCTTTCCGCAGGCGCGCAGGCGGTGCGGGCGCAAAAGGCGCTGATGCGGCAATGGGAAAAGCTTCCGAGCGACGCCGCCATCGCCGCCGGCATTGACGCCTTCGCGAGCGCCTATGCGACGGAAGAACCCAAACGCATGATGGCGGCCTTTCTTACGCGCAAGCGCGACTAATTTTTCACCCGCGCAAGCAGCGCCTGCGCGCGCTTGAGGTGCGGCTGATCGTACATCTTGCCGTCGATGCCGAGCGTGCCGGCGCCGGGTTTGGCGGCGAAGGCGGCGATCACCGCTTTGGCCTTGGCGATCTGATCGGGGCTGGGCGTGAACACCGCGTTGATCACCGCCACTTGGGCCGGATGAATGGCGAGCCGCCCGGTAAAGCCGTCGCGGCGGGCGAGTTCGGTGTCGTGGCGCAGCGCGTCGAGATTGCGGAAATCGACATGGATGGTCTCGATCGCCGGCACTTTCGCTGCCGCCGCGCCGAACAGGCAGAATGCGCGGGCGATCCGGTATGGTTCGGTGAGCGTCCCGTCGGCCTCGCGGTTTGCTTCCGCGCCGAGTTCGGCCGAGAGGTCCTCGGGTCCCCAGGTCATGCCGATGAGCCGCGGGCTGCAATTCTTGTAAGAGCCGGCGGTGAACAAGCCCATTGCCGATTTGACCGTCTGCGCCAGGATTTTGATCGAGCCTTCAGGCAAGCCCGCGACGGCTTCGCGCGCGGTGAGCTTGGCGTCGAGGTGGGTGACGGTCGCGCCGCCCTCCGCCTTCGGGAACAGGATGGTGTCGGGCGCTCCGGCAACGATCGCGTCGAGATCGGCGTCGGTCATGCCGGTGTCGAGCCCGTTGATGCGCACCAGCAGGCGGGGGCGGTCTTTCTTGCTATGCGCGGTTTTGAGGAAATCGAGCGCCGCTTTGCGCGCCTGCACCTTACGTTCGGGCGCGATCGAATCCTCAAGATCGAGGATCACGGCATCGGCACCGCTCGCCATCGCTTTGTCGAGCTTGGGCCCGCCATCGGCTGGAACGAACAGAAACGACCGCATCATGCGCTACGCCACGTTGTCGCGGTTTACTTTGCTGCGGTTCATTTCGGCCGCATGGTGATGAAGGCATTGCGGTGGCATTCCGCCACCAGCGTGCCGTCCTGTTTGAACGCTTTGTGGTGGAATTCGACGATGCCGGCGCCGGGCCGAGATTTCGACGGCCGCTTGCTGACGACCACCGTTGTGCAATTCACCGTGTCGCCCTCGAACAGCGGATTGGGGAATTTCACGTCGGTCATGCCGAGATTGGCGATAGTCGTGCCGACTGTCATGTCGGAGACCTGGATGCCGATCATCAGGCCGAGCGTGAACAGCGAGTTCATCAGCGGCTGGCCCCATTCGGTTTCGGTTTCGCAAAAATGGCGGTCGATATGAAGCGGCTGCGGGTTCAGCGTCATGTTGGAGAACAGCATGTTGTCCATCTGCGTGACGGTGCGCGTGTAACGGTGCTCATAAAGCTTGCCGACCTCGAAGTCCTCGAAATAGAGCCCGCCGCGCTTGTGCCGCTGGATCGTGTCAACCATCGCCGTCCTCCGCATCGTGAGCCGGGCGCCTTAGGCCGCCGCCGTTAATCGTTCGTTTACCATAATTACCCAGGATCGACAGGGCTCGCGAATGCCGATGCCCGCTTTGGCCATGAGTTCCGGCCCGCGACCCTGAGGCCCGTTTTTTCAAGGCCCGTTATGGCGATCGATTCCATTATAGCCAATGCGTCGGCACGCGTCGCGGGCGCGATCCGCGACGCCGCGCGTTCGACCGGTGCGAGCTTCGAATATCTGCTGACCGCGGCGCGCATCGAATCCAACCTCAATCCGGCCGCGCAGGCCGCGACCTCGTCGGCCAAAGGCCTCTATCAGTTCATCGACCAGACATGGCTCGCGACGCTCAAGCATGCCGGGCCGGCGCTCGGCTATGGCCAGTACGCCGACGCCATCGCGCTCAATGCGGACGGCCAGTACGAGGTGGCCGATCCGAATCAGCGCGCGGCGATCATGCGACTGCGCGACGATCCGGTCGCCAGCGCGACCATGGCGGGCGCCTTCACCCAGGCCAATGCCGCCCAGCTAGCCGCAACGATCGGGCGTCAGCCCACCGAAGGCGAGCTATACGTCGCGCATTTCCTCGGCTCCGACGGGGCCGCAAAGCTGATCAACGCCGCGGCGAGCCAGCCAGCCGTCAGTGCCGCCGCGATGTTTCCGCAAGCGGCGGCGGCAAACCCGAGCATATTCACCAACCGAACCGGCCAGTCGCGCAGCGTGAGCGAAGTCTATGCCACGCTGACCGGCCGCTTCGCGGTCGCGCGCGCTATGGCGTTTGCTCCCGGCTTGCGCGGCAGCCAGACGTCGCCAGTCGTCTCCCCCGACACTGCCGGCGTCACGCAGGCGTTCGCGCAAGCCAACAGCTTGCCGCCGCCAAATCCGGTGCCGGTCCCGGCCGTGCCACCCGAGGCGCGGCCGCTCTTCCAAAGCATGTTCAGCGACCGCGGCAACCGCGCGGTGACGCAAACCGTGAGCGATCTTTGGGCGCCGGCCAAACCCGATGCGCCGGCCGCGCCTTCACTCATGCATAATCTGTTCAGCGACCCGCCTGCCGTCGCCCGCAGGCCTTCCGGCGGCAAGACCTGAGGGGTCGCGCGCGGCTTACCGCATCGTTAACGCCTCTATAATTTCTATGGTGAACGCTTTGTTAAGCGTCGGCGGCTATGCTCAGTCGTGCCGTCGATGTGGACGATGGCTGTGGTCGCGTCAGGTAGTCGCCAATGATTGTCCGTCAGTTTTTGCAGTGGATCCGTTACGCTCCGCCCGGTGAAAGGGCTGAGGCCACTTCCGCGCTGGCACGCGCATATCTTTATTCCGAACTCTCGATCGACGATATCGCTGCCGCCGAAGGCGCGATGATCATGCTGTTGGACGATCCCTCGCCGCTGGTGCGGCGCGCGCTCGCGGACGTGTTCGCCACCTCGGAGAAGGCGCCGCTGGTCGTGGTGCACGCGCTCGCCAACGACCAGCCGGAAATCGCGATGTCGATCCTCGCGCTTTCCCCGCTGCTGCAAGAATCCGATCTCATCGACCTGGTGGCGACGGCGCAGCCGGCGGCACAGGCAGCCATCGCTAGCCGCGCATTATTGCCGCGCTCGCTCGCCGCAGCCATCGCCGAAGTGGGCGTGGCGCAGGCCTGTCTCGCGCTTTTGGAGAATTCCGACGCCGAAATCGCCACGTTTTCCATCGACCGCATCGTCGAGCGCTTCGGCCATTTGGCGGCGATCCGCGAGCCCCTGATGGCGCGCGACGATCTGCCGATGGCGACCCGCCAGGCTTTGCTCAGCAAGCTGTCGCGCATGCTCGCCGGCTTTGTTACTGAACGGCAATGGCTGGGTCCCGAACACGCGCAAGACGCCACGCGCGAGGCTTGCGAAAAGGCGACCGTCGCGCTTGCCGCCGATACGCCCTACGAGGAAGTCGGCCAATTGGTGCAGCATCTGCGCCAAAGCGGCCAATTGACCGCCGGCATGATCCTGCGCGCGCTGCTTTCCGGCAATGTGGTGCTGTTCGAGGAAGCGCTGGCGGAACTATCCGACGTGCCGATCGACCGCGTCACCGGCTATATCCACGACCGGAATATTTCGGGCTTCGGCGCTCTCTACCGCAAGGCAGGGCTGCCGGATCAGGCCTATCCGGCTTTCCGCGAAGCAATCGAGGCCATGCGCGGCGGCGCGTTGATCGGCGAGCGAGGCGGGGCGGCGCGTCTCAAGCGACGCTTGGTCGAGCGCGTGTTGGCCACTTGCGAGGCCGAGCGTGGCCGGGATTTGGCAACGCTGTTGGCTCTACTGCGGCGGTTTGCGGTCGAAGCAGCGCGCGAGGAAGCGCGCATGTTCTGCGACGATCTGGTGGCCAACGACGATCCGATAATAGCGGTTGATCCGATCGCCGATACGCGGCTGGTGGCCTAACGGCTCACTCCGGCGCGATCGACGGGCCCAAAATCTGTTCGAGCACGTCCGGCCGATCGCGATTTTCGTGCCTGAGAAACTCGTCGGTTACCGTGCGTAACCGCTTGGTCAGCACGGCGGCCAACTCCTTGGCGTCGGAGTGGGCGTATTCCCGGTGGATCGCGCGCACCGCATCGACATGCTGATCCACCAGTTTGGCCGGGATGTGGGTAACGTCGGGCGTGTGCTCGATCAGCCGGCACAGGCTGTCGGCCGCCGCCGCCACCAGCGGATATCCGAATGTCGCGGCTTCTCCCTTGATGTCATGGGCGGCGTGAAAGACGGCGTCCTTGTTTGCCGCGGTGAACCCGCCGGCGACGATGGCGCGCCGAGCCTGATCCAGCCGATCGCATTCGATGGCCATCCAGGATGAGAATTCCGACGACAGGCCGGCCAGCGCCTTTTCCGCTCGCGTGACCGGATCGTCCTCGCCCGGCAGTAGCGGTTTGACGCTGACGACCTTGCGCAACTTGTTATCGGGCGTAATGACCTCGTGGTCGCCGTATGTTGCAACTGCCGTCGAATTCTTTTTTGGGGGGCCCATGGTGTTTTACCTGGTCAACCGGCTGAACGAGATTTTTCAGTGAGCGGAGCCTGCTTGATGATATCGGCCTTGCCGCCCTTGCGGCGCTCGGTGCCGACATAGTTCGGATTGACGTTTCGGCGGCGATCGGGACCGAAATAGGTCTTGGTCTTGATGAAGGGGCGCGGGTTGGCGACCACGTTGACGATGCGCTGATAAAGACCTTTGGCCGAAATCGGCTTGGCGAGGAATTCGGTGACGCCGGCATCGCGCGCCGAGACCACACGCTTCTTTTCCGAATGCCCGGTCAGCATGATGATCGCCACATAAGGGTTGGAATTGGCGCCCGGCTGGCAAATCATCTGGGTCAGTTCGAGCCCGTCGAAGATCGGCATCGCCCAGTCGGTGATCACGATATCCGGGGTGTGGTGGCTAAAAGCTTCCAGGCCCGCGGCTCCGTCTTCCGCCTCATGCACTTCGCGCGCGCCGAAGCCGTGCAGCAGCGTGCGCAGCATCCGGCGCATGTGGGCGTTGTCGTCAATGACGAGGAAACGCAGGCGGTTGAAATCGATGCGGACCATGATGCCCCAGGCCTCGGGACCGAGGCCCGATTCCGTGTGGTAAAAGCTACTGGGGTGCCGTTAACGAAGGGTTTAGGATACCGCAGGTACCCCCACCATGACCCATTGCTCGGGGGTGGCGGTGTTCTCACGCGGGCCCAGCATGAAGACCGTTCTGATCCCGACCGAAGACCACGATGCCATGCCGGCGGTGCTTGAAGCCGCCCGGCTGTTGGCGGGCGAATTCGGCAGCTACATGGAAGGCTTCGCCGTCCGCCCATCGCCCGGCACCTATGTGACCGTCGAGCCGGTCAGCAGCCTGGCGATCGCGGGCGCCTTCGAGGGCGACACCGCCATTCAGGCGCGCGCCCAATTCGAGGGATTCATGCAGCGCCATGGCGTCCCGCAAGCCGACCGAGAGCCGGCGGTCTTTTCGTATGGCTGGCCGCGGGCGGAAGCGGCGGAGGATGCCTTCATCGGGAACTACGGTCGTAGTTTCGATCTGATCGTGCTCGGGCGGCCCGGGCCGGAGCCGGAAAATCCCCGTATGCCGCCGTTGGAGGCCGCGCTGTTCGAGAGCGGCCGGCCGGTACTGGTCGTCCCGCAAAGTGCGCCGCGGACGCTTGCGCGCAACGTCCTGGTCGCCTGGAACCGCAGCACGCAACAAGCCCGCACCAACGCTTTCGCGTTGCCGCTGCTGCGGCTTGCCGAGCAGGTTACGGTGCTGATGGTGGAGGGCGGCACCGAGAGCGGGCCGCCGGCGGAGGAGGCGGCGCGCCATCTGCGCAGAAACGGGATCAAAGCTGCCGCGTTGACGGTCAAGCGCGGGACGCGCACGCCCGGCGAAATCATCCTTGAACACGCCGCCTCGCTCGGCTGCGATCTGCTGGTCAAGTCCGCCTACACCCAAAGCCGGCTGCGCCAGATGATCTTCGGCGGAGCGACGCGTCACATTCTCGCCAATGCGGCCTTGCCGGTCTTGATGGCGCACTGATAAGCCGTTCGCTCGCACGCAGGACCACATTCATTTGTCGAACGGGCCCGACCAAAGCCAAAGCCCCGCCGGGCCGGTCGCCAAATATCCGGCGTTCCTGACCGTATTCCCCTCGATCATGCTGCCGATGTTTCTGGCGGTGGTGGACCAGACCATCGTGGCCACCGCGTTGCCGGCGATCGCAGCCTCTACCGGCCAATTCGAGCGGGCCTCGTGGATCGTCGTTTCCTATTTGATCGCATCGACGATCGCCGCGCCGATCTACGGCCGGCTGGGCGATGCCTTCGGGCGCCGCCACTTGATGTTCGTGGCGCTCGGCGTTTTCATCGTCGCCTCGCTACTGTGCGCGGCCTCGCCCAGCATCGAACTGCTGACGCTCGCCCGCCTGCTGCAGGGGCTGGGCGGTGGCGGGCTGATGACGTTGTCGCAGGCGCTGATCGGCGAGGCGATCCCGCCGCGCGAACGGGCGCGCTACCAAGGCTATCTCGCCGCGGTCGCGGTCTGCGCCAATACTTTTGGACCTATCGCCGGCGGCTACCTGACCGAACAGTTCGGCTGGCAGTCGATCTTCCTGGTCAATGTGCCGGTCGGGCTCGGCGCGGTCGCGCTGACCTGGCGGCTGCCCAGCCCGAAAGTGGAACGGCTTCCGTGGCGCGCCGATCCGGGCGGCCTTGTCTTGTTCTCGGTGTTCGTCGCGACCACGTTGTTTTCGCTCGAGCAGGTGCAGCACGTCGACCTTGAGGCCGTGCCGGTCGGCGGCGGGCTGTTCGCCGCCGGGCTGGTTGCGTTGGTGCTGCTGGTGCGGCATGAAAACCGCACGCCGTCGCCCCTCATTCCGCTTGGGCTGTTGCGTCAGCCGGCAATCTGGCACAGCGACGCCTTGGCAGCATGTCACGGCGCGGCGCTGGTTTCCTTGATCACGTTCCTGCCGGTTTATCTACAAGTGGTGCGCGGCGCCTCGCCATCGGAGACCGGTTTCCTGCTGGTTCCGCTCACCATCGGCATCGGAACCGGATCGCTGGTTACCGGCCGTCTGGTCAACAAGACTGGATTGACCACGGTCTACCCGGTCATCGGCCTTTGTCTGGTCACCGCGAGTTTCGTGGCTTTCGCCTTTTGGGCGTCGGCGCTCGGCACCGCCGCGCTGGCCGGGCTGCTATTATGCAACGGATTGTGCATGGGAACGGTGATGGGGGTCGTGCAAGTCAGCGTGCAAAGCGCCGCCGGCCAATTGCGACTCGGCGAAGCCGCCGCCTCGGTGCAGTTTTCGCGCTCGATCGGGGCGGCCTTCGGGACCGCGCTGGTGGCGACCGTTTTGTTCGCTTTCCTTGCCATCAAAAATCCGGAAGCGGCCCGCGTGTTCGCGACCATGGTCAAGCACGCCCGTGTCGGACCCGCGTTGCCGCCCGCTCAGCTGACGATCGTGCAAGCCGATATCGGGCAGGCCTTTCGCGCTGCTTTTCTGACCATGGCGGTGTTCTCGACCGGCGGCTTCTTCCTCGCGCTCACCAATCCGCTGCGGCGGATTTGAGTGCGGCCATTGCAGGGGAGGGTGCGTCGACTAACGAATGGGCGGGCGTGAAATACAGTCGAAGACGATGTAATCGCCGTATAGCCGCTGAATGGTGGTGATGTGCGCGTACTTTTTGTAGTAGGCGCAATGCTGCGCCGCCCATTCCGGCGCATTGAGCTCATGCTCCTCCGACCACGGGATAATGCCGCCCGTGTCGTTGCCGCGAATCTTGTCCCAGCCCGGCTCGGCGGCAAAGGCCGCCAAGCTCCAGCCAATCACCAGCACGAGCGTTGCCGTCTTGATGCCATTCGTCATCGGTCTCTCCCTGCGCGGTGCGATCTTACACTGGAACCCGGAGCGCGCAATGCGCCATCAAGTCTTTAGCAGTGCTGCGAATTTCCGAGTCATTTCCGACTAATGGCCGTACGGGAGCTGAAGCTAGAATCCGAACTGCTCGCGCAAAATGCGTTCGTCGAGGCTGTGGCCGGGATCGAACAGCAGGTCGATCGACACGGAATGGTCCATCTCGACATCGACGCTGCGCACCGAGCGCACCTCGTCGCTGTCGGCGACCGCGGCGACCGGGCGCTTGTCGCCGTCCCGCACCTCGATGGTGACCTTGGCCTTGTCGGGCAAGAGCGCGCCGCGCCAGCGCCGCGGCCGGAACGGGCTGATGGCGGTGAGCGCGAGCAGCGGCGCGTTGATCGGAATGATCGGCCCCTGCACCGACAGATTATAGGCGGTGGAGCCGGCGGGCGTCGCCAGCAGCAGGCCGTCGGCGATCAGGTCGGCGAGCCTCTCCTGGCCGTCGATCAGGATGCGCAAATGGGCGGCCTGCGCGCTCTGGCGGAACAGCGACACTTCGTTGATGGCGCGATGCTCGTGCAGACGCCCGGCGGTGTCGCGCGCGCGCATCACCAGCGGATGGATGACGGTGATATGCGCGGCGGCAAGGCGGGCAGGCAGGTCGTCCATGGCGAATTCGTTCATCAGAAAGCCGATGGTGCCGCGGTGCATACCGTAGATCGGCTTGCCGGAATCCATGAACCGATGCAGGGTTTGCAGCATCAAGCCATCGCCGCCGAGCGCTACGATCACGTCGGCGTCCTTCGGGTTGGCATTGCCGTAGTGCCCTTGCAGCCGCTCATAGGCTTCGCGCGCCTCCGGCGTCGTCCCGGCGACGAAGGCGATGCGCTTGAAACGCTGCGGCGGGCGGCTCATGGGCGACTCTTTCGGCTATTTATAGGATGTCAACAATGGAACGCGCGGTGCTCGTCTATACGACTTGGCCCTCGATTGTCGAGGCGGAGGCGGCAGGGCGCAAGATCGTCGAAATGCGGCTCGCGGCCTGCGTCAATATCCTGCCGGGGATGATTTCGCACTACTGGTGGCAGGGCAAGATCGAGCGGGCCGAAGAGGCGATAATGATTTTCAGACTCGCGCCGCGCTCGCTGAGAAGGTGCGGGCGGCGGTGAAGGCCGCACATTCCTACGACACGCCTGCGATCATGGTGCTGCCGGTGGAAAGCCTCGATGCGGCCTATCATCAATGGATTGTGAGCGAGACCGGCGGGTAGAAACGAAATCGCCAGGCGGGGCCCGGCGATGACGCATTTCCGTCTGCCGGGAAACCGCTCAATAGCTCCCCGTGCCGTCGATCACGGCCTTGAGTTCGATATATTCCTTGCAGTCGGTGCTGCCGCACAAGAGTTTCACCTTGCGCAAGTCGTCGAGCGCCATCAACCGGTTGCCCTGTTCCATCTGCCACATGCCGTAATAGGACCAGGTGCGGGTGTGATTGGGATCGGCCTTGAGCGCGGCCTCGTACCAGACCTTGGACTGCTCGTAGTTGCCCATCTTGCGGTTGGCGTAGCCGATATAATTGGCGACATCCGGGTGATCGTCGCGGCCGAGCGCGTGCATGGCGGCGATGCCGGCCTGGTAATTGCCGGCCAGGATCAACTCGCGGGCGGCGCGGTAGTCGCGCAGGAATTTCGCGTCCGCCTGCTGTTGCTTTTGCTGCTCGATGGCGCTGCCGTCGTTTTTCTTTTTCTTCTTGCCGCCGTCGTCGGTCGGCGGGTTGTCGGTGCCCATGGCGTAGACCGCCACCGGCCTGATGCTGACGGCGGTCACGAGCAAGCCTGCGGCGGCGAGGATGCCGATGGTGCGAAACGCTTTAGTCGGGCTCATGTGGAGGCTCTCCTTAAGGGGGCTCAAGGCCGAGGATACGACAAATCGTTCCGATACGAGAAAAACAATCCGTGATCGGCGCCTAGTCCCGCCCGATACAAAAGTTTTACCGCGCCGCCATTTGACCGCCGGGCGCGACACCGCTTGACTCGTCAGCGGGTTAGGGGGAACATTTTAATGTGCTGGTTCCCCGGGTCGCTCCGGGGACGAAAGAGGGAACACGGGAATCTGCCTGGTCGCAGAGATCCGTGGCTGCCCCCGCAACTGTAAGCGGCGAGCCCGCGTCCATATGGCCACTGGGAAACCGGGAAGGCCGGACGCAACTGGGTGAGGACCCGCGAGCCAGGAGACCTGCCAGCGCGGTCACCCAACCGGTGGACGGGGCGTCCATACGGAGCGGTCTTTCGCAGCGGTGACGTCAATGCCGGTGCGAAGCCGTGGGAGACACTCTCTCAACGACATTGCACACGTGAGCATCGCGCGTCGCTTTATGCGTTTTGCTGAACGTGTCCTTCGCAACCGGGCTTGGTCTCACCCGATGCGCCGCCAATCGCGCGCGCAAACGAAGGAACGTTGCGTCATGGGAGCTCAACTTCGCATTGCCGGCGCCGTCTTGGCGCTGATGCTGCTTGTGCAGGCCGCGCGCGCGCAAAGCAATACCGAGGTGCTGCCCCCAATCGACGTCTGGGCAAGCCGCACCGGCCCCGGAATTATAGGGTCTTCCACCAGCGTCATTACCGCTGAGGACATCGCGCGCTCTCCTGGCACCACGCTCCAGGACCTGCTGTCGCAAGAAGTGGGCGTCCAGACCATCAGCACCGCCGCCGGCAAGAACGGCGCCGGCACGACCGTGGACCTGCGCGGTTTCGGCGCGACCGCTAGCTCGAACACGCTCGTCCTGCTCAATGGACGCCGGCTGACCGACATCGATCAGTCCGGCATCGATTTCAGCACGATCCCGCCCGAGAGCATCCAACGCATCGAAATCACCCGCGGCAACAGCGGCGCGGTGCTTTACGGGGACGGCGCAGTCGGCGGCGTCATCAATATCGTCACCAAAACCGGCGGGGCACAGCCGCCGTCCGGACGCGTCGAAGCCGGCTTCGGCTCATTTAACCAGCGCGAACTCAATGCCTCCGCTTCTGCTTCGCACGGACCGTTCGCCGTCTCGGTGTTCGGCAATGGCGTTAATTCGGACGGCTATCGAGTCAACGACTATGTGCGTCAGCGTAATGCGCTCGGCGACATACGCTATACCGGCGATACCGGTAGCGCCTGGATCAATATATCCGCCGACGACCAGCATCTCGGTCTGCCCGGCGCGCGCCTAGTCGATGTGAACGCCGGCATCAATGAACTCGTTACCGACCGGCGCGGCGCCACCACGCCGAACGCCTTTTCGAGCAAGACCGGCGAAAGCCTGACGCTCGGCGTATCGCGCACGTTCGGCCCGGGCGTCGAGCTGATATTGGACGGCAATCTGCGGCGCAAGGATCAGACGATCTTTTCTTCGCTGTTCGGCTTCGACACATCGGACGTTCGGATGCTGACCACTGGCTCGGTCACGCCGCGCGCGAACATCACCACCCAATGGTTCGGCGTCCCCAGCAAGATCACGACCGGCTTCGACTATTACAATTCAAGCCTCAACGCCAAGCGCAGCATGGAGCTTTCCGATCCGCCGTACCACACCTACGATCTCAACCAGCAATCGGCCGCGGTCTATTGGCAGCAGGCGATCGCCGTGTTGCCGACGACCGACGTTTCCTTCGGCGCGCGGCTGCAGCAAACTCGCCTGACGGCGCGCGATCTTTACGATCCGACGGCGCCGGGGGGCGCGTTCGACGCCCAGGCAATCCCGCTCAATTCGACCGAGACGCAATACGCGCTGCATCTCGGTTTCGAGCGCCGCTTTTCGCCGATGTTTGCGGTGTTCGGACGGGTCGCGCGCAGCTTCCGTACGCCGAACGTGGACGAGCGCATCGGCGTGAATGCCTTCCCGGTCGATTTCAACTTGAAGACCCAGACCTCGCGCGACATCGAGGGCGGCGCGCGCGGACGGTTCGGCATGCTCGAATGGCAGTCGAGCGTTTATGAGATGCAACTCAACAACGAGATTCTGTTCATTCCGTTCCCGCCGATCGGCGCCGACATCAATCTCGACCCAACCCGCCGTTTCGGCGTCGAGAACAGCGCGACGCTGCGGTTGTCCGATACCGTGCGCGTGAAGGGCGGGCTGACCTATACGCGCGCTACCTTCCGCGATGGCATGTACGCCGGCAACGACATCCCCCTGGTGTCGCGCTGGACCGGCAATCTTGGGGTTACTTGGAATATCTACAGGAAACTCGCTGTGTTCGACGCGGTGGTGCGTTACGTCGGCGAGCGGCGCATGGACAACGACCAGGCCAATTTCCAGCCACGGATTCCGGCGCACACCACGGTGGACGTCGGGCTCGCCGGCGAATATCGGAATTTCTTCTGGTCGGCTTCGGTGCAGAACCTGTTCAATGTTTCCTACTTCGACTATGCCGTCGCCAGTTCCGCAACGTTCGACCGTTACAATGCCTATCCGTTGGCGGGACGGACCTACATGGTGAAGGCCGGCGCGAAATTTTAAAAGCAAGACGTGCGCGCCGGCTCCGCGATTTGTGCTAGGTTTCGCCCGGTCAGAGTCCGGAGGGCGATCCATGTTGGGGGGCATTTGCGGCGCATTTCTCCTCGCTGCGCTGGCGCTGCCCGCTTTCGCCGCTGACGACATCCTCGAAACTATCGAGGCGGCGCGCAAGGCCTACCTGGCCGGCGACATGGCGGCCGCCAAGCAGTCGCTCGATCTTGCCTCGCAACTGGTCGGGCAGAAAAATGCCGAGAACTTCGCGGCGCTGTTACCGGCACCGCTGCCGGGCTGGAAAGCCGAAAAGGTCGAAACCACTTCGGTCGGCGTCACCGTGTTCGGCGTCACCGCGGCCAGCCGCCGCTATGCCGGCCCCGACGGCCGCGACGTCGAGGTGCGCATCACCGGCAACTCGAAGCTTGTCGTGCAGTTCGCGCAATTCCTCATCAACCCGGCCATCGCCGGCGCCATGGGCAAACTCATCACTATCGGCGGTCAACGCGCGCTGCAGACCAACGAAGGCTCGATCAATTTGGTCGTCGCCGATAAATTCCTGGTCACCGTGGAAGGCTCGGCCGACATTGACGCGAAGCTTGCTTACGCCCGCGCCGTCGATATTGCCAAATTGTCGAAAATGTAATGCGCGCTAAAGCGGCTGCCACATCGTGGGCACCAGGTCGAAGCCGCCGGCGGTCCGTACGATGTGGCCACTGGCCGGGAAGGGGAAGTGGTAGGCCTCGACCAGCATACCGTCGGCGGCTGCGCGGTCGAGCATGACGGCGCGCGTTTTGGCCGCCAGCAGCCCATCCATGTCATAGCTCGGCTGCCATTGCGGATGGCGCACGAACAACCACGGCTCGCGCGCGGTGTCGCTCATCGCCAACAGCGATTTATTGGCCGAATAGATCCCGAAAGCCGTGTGGCCGGGCGTGTGGCCGTAAGCCGGAAGCGAGACGATGCCGGGGACGATTTCGGTGCCCGGCCTGAACTGCCGTACTTCCTTGCCGATGTCCTTGAAGATGCGCCGCGCGTTGAGGAAATAGCGATGCACCGTGCCCTCGGCGCGGCTCATGTTGCCGTCGTCCATCCAGAACTTCCATTCCGGCTCCGGCACCAGGATTTCGGCGTTCTCGAACACTTTGGCGCCGTTCTTGGTCTTGATGCCGTCGATATGGTCAGGATGGAAATGCGAGATGACCACGGTGTCGATCAAGCCGGGCGTGAGCCCGGCGGCGTCCAGGTTGGCGTTCAAGAAGCCGGCGGTGTCGGCGATCTGCCCGGCCGTGCCGGTGTCGATCAGCACCAGTTTCGCGCCGGTGTTTACCAGGAGCGCGGTGAATGAAACCGGCAGCACGTTCGGCGGCAGGAACGCGGCGGCGAGCGCGGCGTTCACCTCCGTGCCGCTGGCATTGCGCACGAATTTGTCGTCGATCGGCAGGTTCCAGATGCCGTCGTAGAGCGCGGTGAGCTGAAAGTCGCCGAGCTTATACCGGTAGACGCCGGGTCCTTGCGTCTTGGCCGCGGGTGCGGCGGCACGTGCTGGCGCTGGCAACGCGGCGCAGCCGGCGGCGAGCAGTGGGCCGGTCAGGAACGAGCGGCGGGAAAGCGCTGGCATCATGGTCCGTATCGCACGTGAGCAAGGCATTTCTTCGACGAAGGGCTCGATCCTTTAAGCCCGTGCCACGGCGGCTATTTCCACGTTGCCGCCCTAGCCGATCCGACGCAAGCCGCTATGATCGCGGCGGCGGGCGCAAAGCGGGGCGCGCGGAGGCTGAGGCATGCGGTGGTTGGTGCTGGTAGCGGTGCTCTTGGTCGGCGGCTGCTCGACCGATGTCGGCCCTAGTCGGGCCGAACTTCAGGCGCAGTGGGACGCGCAGAACGTCGTCCCGCAAAACTACAAAGCCGATTTGATGGCGTTCCTGCGTACTTACCTCAACGACCCGACCCATGTTCGGGCCCCGGCGGTGTCGCAACCGGAGCTCAAGACGGTCGGGCCAGGCCAGCGCTATGTCGCCTGCGTGCGCTACACCGCGCGCGTCGATGGTAAATATGGCGCCCCGAAGGAGGGTGCCGCGGTCTACGTGTCGGGCAAGCTCGACCGCTTCCTCGACGGGCCGAACGACGTGCGCGAATATTGCAAGGACGCAGCCTTCGCGCCGTTTCCCGAACTGGCAACGCTCACGCGTTAGCGCGTCGCATTTCGCTCGCCACAAAAGGCGTGCGGCGCCCGCCGGGCTTTATCGGCTCGGCAGCGCCAGGTTTAGACAAAAAGGCCGAAAGTAGCCTCGGGCGACGAGGTCACTTAACCTTGAGGTTCTCCGCGGATGTCTTTCCGCGGTTCTCGACGAGTTCGAACTGAACGGTCTGACCTTCGTTCAGCGTGCTAAGTCCGGCGCGCTCAACCGCCAGATGTGCACGAACACATCCTTCCCGCCTTCTTGCGGCTGGATGAAGCCATAGCCCTTCGTCGGATTGAACCACTTTACGGTGCCCTGAGGCATGCTAGATCTCCGAAGTATTACGAGTAACGCGTATAGTTTGGCACAGTCGGCAACCACCGAACAAGGTCCCAGACGGCCGTCATCCTCTGACTTTGGAGTTAGTGCCGGCCGGCCCGAAAATGAGGCTGGCGTCCCCCCAGGCGGGCCGCAATAACCCCGCCGGGCGCTTTTAAAATTCCGCATGATTGGTTGGAAAGACCAACCATATCATCGGGTTGCTGATTGAAATTCGTGCGCGGCCGCTTGCAGGGACCTCAGCTTTTTCGCACAAAATTTCGTCAGGCCTGCCGGCGGCCAACGGTGGACCCCGGGTCCTCCGCCGCTGAAGATTTTTCTTCCGCCGCGGCCGAATTTGCCCGAACCACGGTGACCGTGCAGAGCGCCTCGGCGGCGACTTTGGCCGATACGCTGCCGAGCAGCGTACGCATCAGCGAGTTTTGCCGCGCGCCGATAAGAATGTGGTCGACTCGGTTGTTCTGCGCAAATTCGAGAATGGCGGCGGCCGGGTCGACCGCTTCGAGCACGTGCACGGTGAGATGGCCTTCCTCGAGCTTGAGCGGCTCTGCCCAATGCCGCAGACCGACCAGCCGGTCGATCTGCCGGTTATGGCCCTGCTCGTCGAGCGTGAAGTCGATGGTGAGCCTGCCTTGCTTGAGTACGTTGAGGCAGGCCAGCCGCGCCGACGGCAAGGTCGCGAGCATGCGTCTGGCGGTGACGAGGATCGCGTCATTGATCGATTTGGATCCTTCGGCCAGATCGATGGCGGCAGCGATGATCGGAGCCGAAGAAAGGTGGGCGGCCAGCACGGGCTTGTCGCGCGGCCGCGTCAGGTCCTTGTTGAATCGCCGGCGCAGGACCGTGGTCAGCGGATCGCGCCGCATACGTTCGGACCTGGCAGTCAGCTTGACCTCGTTGGGGTGGCTCAGATCGAACGCGAGTTGCGCCGCTGTCGGATAGCGCCAGCCCGGTTCGATTTCGAGGCAACGCAGCACGATCTCCTGCAGCCAAGGCGGATAGTCGGGCCGCAGCCGGCGCGGCGGCTCCGGATCGCGCCAGAGCCGGCGGCGCATTCCGCGCAACGTCTCGCTTTCGCCGAACGGCCGTATGCCGGTCGAAAAGAAGTAGAGCAGAACGCCCAAGGCGAACAGGTCGCTGCGCGGATCGTTGCGAATGCCGCGCAATTGTTCGGGCGACATATAGGGCGCCGTGCCGAACGGCAGCCGGTATTCTTCCTGCATCAGATCGGGCAGAAGGTCGTGATGGGAAAGGCCGAAATCGAGCAGAACGGCTTCGCCGGTTGGGCGGAACATGATGTTGCTCGGCTTGATGTCGAGATGGACAACGTGCTGGCGGTGCAGATCGTCCAGCGCCTGGGCAATTTTCACCCCGATCTCCGCCACTTCGGCATAAGGCAGCGGGAGTTCTGCGAGCCGCGTGTACAAAGTCCTGCCCGGTATGCATTCCATCGCGATGTAGGGCTGCGTCGCAAAGTCGCCGAACGCGAAGCATTTGGGAACATGCGCGCCGGTGAGACGCGGCGTGATCATCTGTTCCATTTCGAAGCTGACGATCGTCGCGGGGTCTGTGCCTTCGCCGATTATCGGCACCTTCATCACCATCGGCGTCGCGGTACCGGGGCGCGAGACGCGCCAAACCATCGCCATGCCGCCCCGGTGCGCGATTTCCTCGAGCCGGAAACCATCGAGGATCAAGCCTTGTTCCTGCAATGGCTTAGCCATTGTTCATTTTCCCGCGAACAGGCGATCGGCTAGCCACGTCGGCAGTCCTTTTTTGCGGATCGCGGCCGCGGCCTGCTCGATGTCATAGGGCGCGCGGCAATATGTGAGCTCGCGCTTTTCGGTATCCAGCATGGCGTAGGCGGCGGCCGGATTGCCGTCGCGCGGTTGCCCGACCGAGCCGAGCACCGCGAGCCAGCGCCGGCCCTGCAGCAAAGGCACGGCGGCGCTGGTGGTCGGCGTGAACGCCGTCATCTTCGCCGTCGGCGACATACTGTAAATAGCGGGCTGGTGAACATGGCCGCAGAAGGTGACTTGCGCCGGATTGAACGCCAAGCTGCGCGAGGCTTCGTATGTACTCGTGACATAAATCCAGGCCGCCGGATCGCTCGCGTCCGAATGCACATAGAGCCGTTCGGCGTCGACATGCGTGAGCGGCAGGGCGGCCAGAAACTGCCGCTGGGCGGCGCCGAGTTCCCGACGCGTCCACTCGATGACTATCTGGGCCTCGACGTTGAGCTGTTCGCGCGGATTGCCGACGGCGCTGTCGTGATTGCCGAGGACGGCGACGGCGCCGTGCTCGACCAGATCCATGACGGTCGTCACCGTCCAATCGGGATCGGCGCCGTAGCCGACATAGTCGCCGAGCAGCACGATGCGCTGCGCGCCTTGTTCGCGTGCCTGCGCGAGACAGGCGCTGAACGCCTGCCGGTTGGCGTGAATATCCGCGAATAGAGCAATCAGCACGGCTTCACCCTGTTCGCCTAACGGTGGTCCGATTGGGTCAGTGGGCGTTGATCCTGATCAAATTGTAGGCATAGCAGCGTTTCGGCGCTCCGGCCGTCCGGCCCCGCAGAATGAACGCGCTTGACCTGACCTCGTTTCACCATCAGCCTGAAGCGCAGCACCCAAAATCTTCAGCTATCCACAAGCTGCCGGCCGATTACCCCATCTATTGGGGTAAAAGCCGACAAAAGGCGGTTTTTGGCCAGAGGCGGTTTGTTCGTTTATAACCCTGACTGTGTAAATACTCATACTTCGAAAAAATTTAGAAAATAAAATTCTGCAGCATGACATCTGCTCATAGGCCCTCAGAATTGTCGGTTTTCAAGGCGCGTGATTTCTGCAGAATTATTCTACATGCGCGGGTGGCTTTGGCGTTTTTACACGACCAAGACCCGACGCGGATATGGGGCTGATCGGCCCATGCGGGTTTCGGAGTTGCCTGTTCTATTGTTGAAGGTGACTTGTGCAATTTTGAAAAAACTGAGATTGTTACGAGAAGTTAGTGCCGTGTTGGGTGAGGGTGCGCCATGAGTACGCTGTACGTGATTGCGATAGCACTGACTATTTTTTTGGGAGTTGGCTTGCTTTTAGCAAGGGTGCTGCTGAACAAGTATGTTCCGCCTGTGGGAACCGAATGACCTGAAAGGCCGCCTCAGTTGATTGCTCCTTCCATTTCAAATCATCCGTGCGATGTGGTCATTTGGCACATTAGCGTCATTCGTGGCGCTGCAACCATTTCTGGTCGCTATTGGGTGGATTGTGTTGCAAAACTCTTTGCTGCGCCGCAAACGCGCAATAATCGAATCCGACCTATCAGCGTTTTAAATCTATGATGCGCGTTTGTGCTCACCCTTGAATCAATATTGCTCGTTTTGGTCGTGAAAATAGTATTGCAACACAATCGGACAAGAGCGGCATGGATAAAGCGGTGATCACGCCGTCGCGCGTCGATCACCAAATTAGGTGACCGACCCAATTTGCAAACGCATGGAACTGGTCTGGGTTGAATATAAAATAAAGAAGCAGGGCCGTTGGTCCCAACACGATCAGCCAATCTCGCACGCAAGGCTCCGAGGTTCGTTGTCGCTCTCTCGTACGACCTCTAATTTGGTCGCCTCGCGCCAGAAGCGCCAGTTAATAAGTTATAAATTCAAGTAACGCGCTCCCACGCCGCCTTGAAATCCGCCATCGCTTGCGCATCGCTCGGCGCATTAATACTAACAATTAGGCTGAAATCGCGTATTCGAAGGTACTTGTTCGGGCCGCCTGATAATTGCACGGGATGCACAAGAGCCCGTCGCAAATTGCCCGTGCGTTACGCAGGCTAAAAAACGCGCAGAGGCTAGGCTTGTTGCGTGCCGTGCGAATTCTGTCCGGACGGAACGCTTGCGAAGCCGCATTGTCTCAGACCGGCGTCGAATATTTTCGGGCAATACCGTGCCCCATCTGCCGCTTGCCCAATGCAGTTGCGACCAATGTGAATGCAAATACGCTCCTATTGGCAGTGACCAATTACGTGCACTCGACGCAACTGGAAAGTCACCGTCCAAGTCGCAGCATTAAAAGTCGGAGCAATCCAGCTACACCCGCGTTTGTCTGTATCTGGTACTTAGCGGAAATTCGCCGCGTCGCAATAGTTTGTCCGTTATTGGACAAGAGCGGAGAAATTTGGATTTTAGTCGCAGCTCGCGTGTTCTGCTTCACACTAATCACGGTTTGCAAGAATTTAATTTTCAATTGACCTGTTTGTCGGTAATAGACGCACCTTTAATCGAACAGCAAAGAGATCCTTATCTCGGCAAAGACTGCAAAGAAGGTTACGAAGCGCGCGCGCTGGACCAAAGGTGACCGTCGGACACTGAAAGCACACTCAAAGGCAAAGACGCCGGTTGTGAAAATCTCCAAGCAAATGAAGCGCACGATAGGTGCTCTGCGCCAGCAGGCGCTCAAGCTTGGTATTGACCTCGGCCATCAACGCTAGCAAAACGCATGACAGAATTTCGGAAAGATCGCCTCACGGCGATTTTTCTGTTTTAGGCCGGAACAGGTCATTCGGTCCGGAAACCTAGAACACAGCTTTGTAGGCATAGAGAGACATGACCGTCATCAGCGCGAAAAACAGCACAGCAATAACGACTATAATTTTCTCACCCCAAGTCGTGTAAGACGGCTGGCGCATGCTATTTTCCAAAAGCTTTGTCGGCTTCGGGGTAGGTTACCACGGAATAGTTTGTCCGCTGTAGGATCAGGAGCGGACAAAAGATTGGAATTGATCGCGGGATCGGTTTTCCGCTGATGACCCACAACAGGCATCGGGTCACCGCGCGGCCGTCGGCTCGCCGTCGAACACGTCGTAGTCGTCGTCCGACAATGTGCCGCTTGGGCGGGATTTGGAGGCGCGTTTGAGGGCCAACATACCGCCCGAGTAGCTCGCTATCGCACTGTGACCTTTCGCACTTCAAAATTGCAGGTTTTAAGAACACGTTCCAACGTGCCGGTGAAGGAGATTCGCCATGCACCACCAGACACACACCACACAGATTTTCACGGTATTTGGCAGTTACCCTATCGGCCCGCAGGGAGATTATTTACCCAGCACCATCGGCCGACCGATAGCCAGGACCGGTGTGACACCCCGAAAATGGGATCGGCCGCCGTCCTGCCGGAAGCGGCAGGCGAGTGTCAGGAGATCAACCGTTAAGCTAGGAGTTTCAGGTAGCCCCCGTCCCGAGCCTGGACCCAGCTTATAGCCCTGGTTGCCGTCCCCCGACGACCAGGGCTTTTCTTTTGACCGGTTGGCTGGGCGTGCCGCTCAGGCGGGATTGCGATCTCGCGAACATCCCTGCGTTAATATTTTGCGGCGCAGCATCACCCGACCAATAAAATCGCTGTCATCAGGTAAACTCAATCTTATGGAATGCATGCGATGCAGTCGGTGCGACAAAAATCTCAAAAATTGGGAGGCGTTCATGGACGAAAAGAAGCCAGCATATTTTGATCTCGAAACCGTCGCCCTTTTGCGGGACGCGCTAGACGATGCGTGGGCCTGCCTCAGACCTCAGGAGCGTGCGACGACGAGCCGGACCCAACTGGCCGAAGGCATCCTCGCGCTGGCGGCACAAGGCGAGCGCAATCCAGATCGCTTGATTGACGCCGCGTTGATGGCGGTTGGTAATCGGCGCGAGGCTGACGCCGCCGCGTAGCACAAGTTAAGAATTAAGGACCCAAAAGGCGATGATCGCCAAAACGACCAGAGCCGACACCATCAATACAGTCTCCGGCCAATCTACTCTTCCTTCCAGATTTCGGGTAGATGGCCTGCATTGTGGTGCCTCCATGGGCAGCCGCACCAATTCAACGCCAGTCCAAGGGCATAGGTTCCATCTTTTGCGACGGCGCTAAATTTTAAAATTTAAATCACTCGCCAACCCATGACGTTTGCCTCGATTGCTGCGCCCGTATTAGCGTTAAGCCAAGCCCCGCCGCTCCACCGACACGGGCACGGCAGAACATAGGTCCCACGATTGTTTACGCACCGGAGTTCGCACATGACCGATATCGAGACGCTGGCGAGCGCCAACTACGACGCAGGAATGGCGCCGGTAAATGGTCAGTTGCTTGTCGACACGCTTGAGCTGACGCCGCTGTCGCCGAGCAAGGGCTACTTTCAAGCCCGTGGTTGACAGATGCCGCTGACCTCTGACCAAGAACGGCGTTACTCGAACGCCAATCTATCCACGATCCGCTTTCCGATGTTCGACGGCGCGAAGCAGGTCAACTGCACAGTCACCAGTGAGGCGCTTCAAGACATCGCGGCGCCGGACCGCCGACAGTTCGAACCGATTGAGGCGCTGTTCGAGTTCTATCGGCCTCTGTTCGAGGAAATAGCGAGTCAGAAATACGACGACGGTGAGCTCATCGACGGGGAAATCCTCATCGTGAATAGTGACGTGTGATCGCCAGTTGAGCCCAGCTACCTGATCTGTGAGTTTGAACCCTCGTAGACCTGCCCAGGAAGGCCCCGCCGGCAGCTCTGGCAGGGCGCTGGCAGCCTGGTCTGGGCAGGGCTGATCAGACAGGGGTTGGCGACCCGCTGTTTGGTTACTTGCCACGTTACTTTTGTGAAAAAGTCTGTCGGCCCATTCGAGCTAAGTTATTGAGTTTATTGGTGCCGGGTGAGAGAATTGAACTCCCGACCAACGGTTTACAAAACCGCTGCTCTACCGCTGAGCTAACCCGGCATTGCTGGGTTTCTGGCACACGACTTATCAAATTGCCACCGGATTGCCACCGGCCGTGTGCCAATTTGTTCTTACCCTGCACGAAGCTTGGAGATCGTCGCTTCCGTGATCTCGACAGCCCGCGCATCGGTATTCGAAAATAGGTGGCTGTAGACCGCAAGCGTGATCATCGGCGAGCTATGACCGAGTCGGCGGCCGATGGTCAAAATGTCTATTTCGGCGGCGCAACGCCTGTCTGCAAGTAGGGGCAGGGGGCCGATCACTTCGGGCTGATGCCTGCCGCCTTTATTAGCCTGCCATTGTTAGCAAGCTCGCCGGCGACGAACTTGTCCATTTCGGTTGTTGTCATCGACATCGGATCGACCGCGAGCTTTTTCAGCTTCTCCTTCATCTCCGGCGTCGCCAGCACCTTCATTCCGGTGGCATGGAATTTCTCAACGATGTCGCGTGGTGTCTTCGCGGGCATGAACACCGCGTACCAGACGGTGGTTACGGCGTTGGCTAAGCCGAGATCACCCGGCGTCGGCACGTTTGGCAGGTCAGAGGCGCGCGTCGCCGTCGACACCATCAGCGGCACGACGCGGCCGCTGCGGATCAGCGGTAACGCCGTTGAGATCGGCGTGAACAGGAAATCGATGCGGCCGCCGAGCAAATCGGTGAGCGCCTCGGCGCCGCCTTTATACGGCACGTGTGTCGCCTGGATACCGGCGGCGAGGCTTAAGCGCACGGCGCTAATGTGGGTCGCGGTGCCGATGCCGGCCGAGCCGTAGTTGATCGAGCCCGGCTTGGCCTTGGCCGCGGCGATGAGATCTTGCGCCGTCTTCCAGCCCTTCGACGGATTGACGAGCAGAACGTTGGCATTCTGGCCTATCATCAGCGCGCCCGAAAGATCCTTGACTACGTCATAGGGGAAGTTCGGCACGATCCACGGCGCGATGGTTTGCGCGGAGGAGTTGGCGAGAATTGTGTAGCCGTCGGGTTTGGCGCGCACGACCTCGCCGATGCCGATCGTGCCGCCGGCGCCGCCCTTATTTTCCACCGTGATGGTCTGGCCGAGTTCCTTCGACATTGCGTCGAATACTGTACGCGGCACGATGTCGGTGGCGCTGCCGGCGCCGAACGGGATGTAGGCACGGATCGGCTGCGCGGGCCAGCTTTGGGCCTGGGCGGCGAACGACAAGGCAAGACCAAGCGCGACCAGAGCGCCCCGACAGGCGAGATTCATGACTTCCTCTCTTTCGTGGCTGGCGGCACATTACCGCCGTCCGGTCCCGCCCGTCCATGCATTCCAAATGCCAGCCGCACCGCCGTTAATGCCCGGATCTTGGCCGCCTTCTTAAAAACTGTCGGTTCAAATTACGGACAGGATCTCGCTAAGTGGCATTTAGCGGACAAATCAACCGCGGTCGGTATTGTATGCTTTTGGACCAAGCGGACAACGGCGGGTTTTTGGCCAGCGGCGGTTTGTCCGCTAATGATGCTGTGGACGGCGCCCATTCTTGCGGCATCAGAGTGCCATACGGCCATCTTGATTTCCGGCGCGGTTTCGCCTGATAGTTGGGTCCGCGCAGACTAAATTCGCGTTCAAGTTGAGGGGGCCTTCCGATGAAACACCCGAGCATTGCCGCCGTGCTGGCGGTCACGCTGTCGGCCGCGGCGCCGGCTTTGGCCAGTCCACTGCCCGAGGCCGGCATCACGCGCGAGCACATGGTCCAGGTCATGGCCCAGCACGGGCTTCCCGCCCGCATCGACAAGGACAGCAACGGCAACGTGATCATCAAAAGCCGCGTCGCCGGCGTCAATTTTGACGTTTATTTCTTCGATTGCTCCGACGCCGGTTGCCGTGAAATCCAGTTCGCCGCCGGCTGGTCGAACAGCGAAATCCCGCAGAGCAAGGTCAACGAATGGAACACCACCAAGCGTTACCTGCGCGTCTATACCAAGCCCGGCAAGGTGATCTGGGCCGAGCAGGACGCCGTCGTTGGGCGCGGCACGACCGAGAATATCGACGAGTGTCTGCATACTTGGGGCACCGTCATCGTGATCTTCAAGAAGTTCATGGACCTGTAAAGCGCGCCGCCGGCGACAGCTCCGCCCTAACCCATCGCGCACTCAGCGGCGCGATCAGAGGCGAATGCCGCCGCAAATGGCCTGCGATACGATTTTTGAGGCTCGGTAAAAGCCAGCTAATGACCGAAATTTGTACCGCTTGAACTGATTGACCGTCGTTTCCGTAAGCCGAATTGATGGAAGGTTAATTATGTTCCGCGGCAGCAAGAAATAATCCAGGGCCTCGTTATTGGACTTTTCCATCCTTGCAATCAGGACAGCGTCATATTCCTCTATGGTCTTGTCGTTATTATGGCTTCCGGTTTCATCCTAGCAAGTGAGAATGCTATGGCTCAATCGGCGAGCCAAAATTCCGGGCGGTCTCCACGATCCATTTTCGGTAGAGCAAGATCGGCGTCACGCCGGTGAGGCCGCCGCAGCCCGCCTCGTCCCCGGGCGCCGTCGACCAACTGACGACGCCGATCACCGCCTCGCTCTTCGGTTCGAAGACGGGCGCGCCTGAGTCGCCGGTGCAAGCGCCAAGTCCCGCGCGTAAATCGCGCGTCGCCAGATCGTATAATCGGATTTGCAGCGAGCCGGGCTTGCCGGTGACGCTGAGCGTCGCCATTCGGGGTAGGCCGAGACCGCGGTCGGTGTTTGCGGCGGTGACGCCGAAACCCGCGATAGTTAGGTTCTCGCCGGCAACAATGCGACGCATCGGAGCAAGTTTAGCCGGCCGCACGAGATCGCTGAGGGGCGCAGTAAGCTTGACGAGTGCAAGGTCAGCAGTGGCACGGCTCGCGGCATAGCTTGCGAGATCGAAGCGCGGATGCAGCGCAATGCGTCGCACCGATATCGTTTGGCCGGTCTGGAAAGTCTTGACTTGGTAGCTGAGTGGACGCGCGACGCAATGGGCGGCAGTGAGCACCAGGTCGCGCGTGAGCGCCGTACCAGTGCACAGGTCACCGCGCGGGTCTGTCAACATCACGATAGCGCGCGCGACATAACCGTCCGCTGGCGGCGCGTTGCCAGTGAGGGCGAAGGCCGGCGTCCAGAGCATAAGCCAAACGAAGGCAAAAGTGGCACGGGTCATGCTCTGGGAGCCTACATAATTTTTATCGAGGTCGGCTTATTGCACTTAGCGGAAATTGAAAAGCCGACGCCGCGTTTGTCTGCTTTTGCCAGCCAGCTCAACCGGTCGACGCAACACAGGCGTTAAATCTCTCCGCCGGCGTTTCAAATTGCAAGGTCTCTCGTGGCCGCTCGTTGAGCTGACGCGCCACTTTGTTGAGATGGGCTTGCGAGTGCACCGATAGGTCAGTTCCCTTCGGAAAGTACTGTCGCAGCAGACCATTGGTGTTCTCGTTCGACCCGCGCTGCCATGGGCTCTGCGGATCGCAGAAGTAAACGTCGATGTTGGTCGCCAGCGTAAATCGTCGATGATCCGTCAGCTCCTTGCCGCGGTCCCAGGTCAGCGACTTATAGAGCTCATTGGGTAGCTTCTTGGCCTGCTTGATGAGCGCGGAGATGACTGTCTGGGTGTCCTTGTTGGCCACCTTTGCCAACATCACGTAACGCGTATGACGCTCGACCAAGGTCGCGATATGGCTGTTCTTCGATCCGGACAAGAGATCACCCTCCCAATGCCCAGGCACCGCCCGTTCTTCAACCGCTGCCGGGCGCGCACGGATCGAGACGAGATCCTTGATTTGCCCCCGTCCATCGCCAGTGCGACCGGCCTGTTTCGATCGACGGATCGTGCGCTTCGATCGAAGATGGCCGAGGAGCTCCTTCTTAAGTACCCCACGGGCTTGAACAAACAGGCTGCGATAGATCGTCTCGTGTGACACGTGATAACTCTCATCGTCAGGATGGGCTCGCTTGAGCCAGCCGGCGATCTGCTCGGGGGCCCAATTTGATCTCAGCTTCTTGGCCACCGCTCGCCGCAACCAAGCATTGGTCGCCAACTTACAACGTTTAGGACGCCGGGCTCGAGCCCAGGCCTTATCATCAGCGAGCGTAGCTCGGTATACATCATAGCCACCATTGCGGTTAGAACCGCTGCTCTACCGCTGAGCTAACCCGGCTCGAATCAAAGAGCTACCAGCGTCGCCGTATCCGCCACAAGCGGCGCTAAACGGCCTCGGGCGGGGCATTCCAAAAAAACGCCCCGCACCTGCGTGCGGGGCGAAAAATTTGACGGGTGGGGCGGCCGGTTGAGGGCCGCCCCGCCTTTTGCGTCACATGGTGGTGATGTTGCGGTCCTTGGTCTCGGGCAGGAAGATCAGGCCGACGACGAAGCTCATCGCCGCGACGCAGATCGGATACCAGAGGCCGGAGTAGATGTTGCCGGTGGCCGCCACGATGGCGAACACGGTCGCCGGCAGGAAGCCGCCGAACCAGCCGTTGCCGATGTGGTAGGGCAGCGACAGGCCCGAATAACGGATTCGGGTCGGGAACAGTTCCACCAGCCAGGCGGCGATCGGCCCGTACACCATGGTCACGTAGATGACCAGGATGGTGAGCAGCAACACCGTCATCGGGTAGTTGATCTCCGCCGGATCGGCACTGGCCGGATAGCCGTGCGCCTTCACCGCCGCGGTGATGGCGGCCGGAAGGTTGGGCGTGTCGGCGGCCAGGTTCTGCTCACCGATCTTCACGCTCGCCTTGGTGCCGGCCGGCGCGGCTTCGTTATTGTAGTTCACCGACAGGTTGACCAGCGTCGACTTGATGATGTCGCAGGCGGTGGTGAACTTCTCGGTGCCCGTTGCCTTGAACTGGAACGAGCACTGGCTCGGATCGGCGGTGACAACCACCGGCGCCGCGGCAAGCGCGTGCTCCAGCTTCGGATTGGCGAAGTGGGTGAGGCCGCCGAAGATCGGGAAGTAGGTGATCACCGCCAGCGCGAAGCCGGCGAGCATGATCGGCTTGCGGCCGATCTTGTCCGACAGCCAGCCAAACAGGATGAACCCGCCGGTGCCGAGCGCAAGCGACACCGCGATCATGATCCAGGCGGTGACGGACGGCACTTTCAGGGTCTGGGTCAGGAAGAACAGCGCGTAGAACTGTCCGCCGTACCACACCACGGCTTCGCCGGCGGTGGCGCCGAGCAGGGCCGCGATTGCGATCTTGGCGTTCGACCACTGGCCGAAGGCCTCGCCGAGCGGGCGTTTGGACTGCTTGCCTTCTTCCACCATCTTCTTGAACAGCGGCGATTCATTTAGCTTCAGCCGGATCCAGATCGAAACCGCGAGCAGGATCGCCGAGAGCAGGAACGGAATGCGCCAGCCCCAGTCGCCGAACTCCTTTTCGCCCATGCCGGTGCGGATGCCGAGGATCAGCAGCAGCGCCATGAAGAGGCCGAGCGTGGCGGTGGTCTGAATCCACGAGGTGTAGAAGCCGCGCTTATTAGGCGGAGCATGTTCGGCGACGTAGATCGCCGCGCCGCCATATTCGCCGCCGAGCGCAAGCCCCTGTACCAAGCGCAGCGCAATCAGCACGACCGGCGCCGCGATGCCCCAGGACGCATAGCCGGGCAGCACGCCGATGAAGAACGTGCCAATGCCCATCAACGACATGGTGATGAGGAAGGTGTATTTGCGGCCGATCGTGTCGCCGAGCCGGCCGAAGATCAACGCGCCGAACGGACGCACGGCGAAGCCGGCGGCGAAGGCGAGCAGCGCGAATATGAATCCGACGTTCGGCGGCACGTTTGAGAAGAAGTATTTCGCCAGGAAGGCGCCGAGCGTCCCGTAAATGTAGAAGTCGTACCATTCGAACACTGTGCCGAGCGAAGAAGCAAAAATGACCATTCTTTGTTCAGAGGTCATTCCGACTTCGCGGCCGCCGGTCGCGGTCATCGTTGTCATGAGCGTTGTCCCCGTTTTCAATTATTGATTTCTTGTAGGGGAAACAGTCTCCCGCATTGTCGCCAAAAGCCCGCCCCCGGGCGGCGAGTATGGCGCGCGAAGCGCCATAGTCTGTGCGTCTCGCGTCGTACGACTAAAGTATAATACGGTTTGATAAGCTGCTGAAACGAAAACCGAACGAGGGCCAGGGGCCGGCCGGTGGATAACTCGTTCGTCTTGCCCGATCAGGTGATTGAGATGACCTTTTCCAGCACGTCGATCAGCCAGGCGGCAGCCTGCAGCACGGCCAAGCGCTGCGCCAGCTTTGAGCGCCGGAAAGTTCCGTTGAGCAGCGTCATCGCGCGCCGGTAAGCGGGATGTCGCTGGCCGGCTTCGCCGAACGAGGCCAGTCGTGCCACCAGCGCCGCGCGACGGCTTTCGATGTCGTCATAACGCTCGCGAAAACCCGCGCGCGCCGGCGACGAAGGTTTGGCAATTGGATTGGCGGGTTGGCGGCGTGGCACGGCGATTAACTTTAACGGCTGCGAGGTTGCGTGGTCGGTCGGAAGACCGGTACGAATTGGCGACGACAATTCCGGCATGTTCAAGGCGCCGTGGCAATTAATGTTACCCCACGATTGCGGTCTGCAATATACCGCCATCGTATAAAATGCGTTGTTTGGGTTGTTGGAGATGAGCCGGATGCGCCTTCTGCTCGCCATTGTTTTGTTAGGTTTCGTTATCGGCGGCGCTGCGCGCGCGGCCGATCTTCCGGGAGGCTATCCCGGGACCTATTACGAACATGGCCAGCGCAGCGAGATGGTGTGGTTCTACGACGATCAGCCGGGCGTCGTTGTGCGCGCCTACTGGGAAGCGCCGTGGCGCTATCACCACTATTTCCCGATCACCGGCATCCCGCCGCGGCTCGGACGTTCCGAACATCTGTCGGCCGTCGGCCGCCCCCTAAAGCCGGCGCAAACCTATCGCCGTTCATGGTCGAACAACTGGGCTGTCGAGCACCTCTACGCCGGCGCGGCGCAGCCGCAAGCGGCCCCAGACGACAACCTGACCGATAGCCAACGCGACGCTCGTTCCGGCACGCGGCATAAGCCGCGCCTGCACGGCGCACCCGGAATTCACATTCATTGAAACTTCGCATTGAAACCTCGAAAGCCTGTCCAACCGGATGAACACCATGATCGATCGCCCGCGCAAACTCGCTCTACTCGCCATCATCGCCGCCGGCCTGCTGCCGGCCGCTGCCGCGCACGCACATTGGAACTGCAGGCCCTGCGCTCCTACGGCACCGCTCTATTCTTATCATCATCGCCATTATCATCGTTACCTGGAAGCGCGCCCGCTCGCCGTCGAACTGGCGCCGAATGTTTTTGCGATACCCTACCGTTTGCGCGCTTTTCCCTATGTGCACTGCCTCGACGGTTGCGGCAGCCACGTGCAGTGGCCGCGCGGTTACGGGGAAGACGCGGCTGTGACCGTCGAAACCGACGACGGCGCTCCGCTCGATATCGGCGAGCAGCACGTGATCCGCGCTCAAGCCGAGATCACAATCCTCGGGCCCGACCGCATGACTATTAAGCTGTTCCGCAAGGGACGCGGGACGACCATCGAGCGCCGCGACTGACCGGCAAAAGAGATCGTGGGACGCGGGCGGCGGGCTAGGGGCCCGCCGTTCGCATTTTAGGTTCAAGCCATCAAACGGCGGCTCGCCACATAAAGCCCGAGCGCCGCCGCGTTCGACACGTTCAGGCTCTTGATCGAACCCGGCAGCTCGATGCGGGCGACGTGATCGCAGGTTTCCTTGGTGAGCTGGCGCAGGCCCTTACCCTCGGCGCCGAGCACCAGCGCGAGCGGCGCGCGCAAGGGCAAGGTCGCGAGATCGGCTTCCCCACTCGAGTTCGAGCCCGACCACAAGAAAGCCGCTCGCTTTAAGCGCGGTGAGCCCGCGCGCGAGATTTTGCACGCTGACCAGCGGCACATATTCGAGCGCGCCGGATGCGGCCTTGGCCAGCGCACCGGTGGCGTCGGGCGAATGCCGTTGTGTGGTCACGATGGCCGAGGCCGCAAAGGCCGCGGCCGAACGGAAGATGGCGCCGACATTGTGCGGGTCGGTGATCTGATCGAGCACCAGCACCACGCCACGGGCCGGCAGGGCTTCGACCGCAAGCGAGGGCAGTGGATCGGTTTCCAGATAAAGCCCCTGATGCACCGCGTCGGGCATCAGCCGCTCGGCGATCGCGGACGGCCGCACCAGCTCCGGTGCGATGGGCGATGCGACACCCTCTTCGGTGAGGCGCCGCGCGGCGTTTTCGGTGGCGAGCAGCAAGCGCGGCCGCCGCGCCGGATTGCGCAACGCAGCGGTAACCGTGTGCCAGCCGTACATCACGACCGGGCCGTCGGCGGCGGGCCGCAGGCTGTCGCGGCGGGCGCGCTCAAAGCGCTCGCGCCGCTCGATCTGCTGGCGGGTGGCGCCGGGTTTGGCGCCGGGGCGGGGAGGTCGTATTGCCATCTGCGGTGCCTTAACCGATCCGTCCTGGGCCGAACAGCCTCCATTGACTTAAGGGGGGTGGCTGCCCATAAAACGCGCGAAATCCGGCCAGCCGGCGCGGGCCGTTTTTCTTGTCGGATCAATATTGTGCGACGGCCTTCTAGGGAGAGTGTCCCGAGCGGCAAAGGGGGCGGACTGTAAATCCGCTGGCTATGCCTTCGTAGGTTCGAGTCCTACCTCTCCCACCACCCGGGTTGTAAGCTATTGAAAAGATTATAGGAACAGAAGTGGGTCAATTAGGTGGGTCAACGCGGTTCACTATCCGATCTGATTGGCAGATTCATTCTTCGTTCGATTATGCGCGCGGCTTCGCCGGCGAGCTTCTTCTTGTCGGCGCTTGCGGTGTAGCGCGTCGCTTGCTTTTCGCTCGTCCAGTCGAACAGCGCCATCAACTGCCGATCGCTCGCGCCGGCATCGGCGCAAATAGTCGCGCCAACTTTACGTAGCCCATGCGCGGTGCATTCTTTTAGACCGGCTTCATCGCAGCGGCCGCGGAACCGGTTGCCAAAACCTTTGGCCGTGAACGGCTTGCCGAATGATGTCACTAAAAACGTCTTTGACCCGTGCGCGGTCGCTGCGATGCTGCGCGCTAATTCAAGCCGCTGCACCCTGCTGATGGCTGGACATCAGCGCGAGGCTGCCTCCGCCGCGTAACACGGCGAGCGGGTCAGGATCATTCAATCAAAATTTGACTGCGGCATAGACCATAATCGCGCAGATCGCAGCCGTCGCGATTGCGATTAAAAGGCCGCGCCCTTGCTTGCTCATTGGGCAGTCCCCGTAAGCCGAGGACTTAAATTAACAGCCATCAAATGCTTGGGATGTGAGGCGCGTCACATTCGGCAATCTCCAATTCGGGCAGATTGCTCGCCGCGAAGGGCGCGTAGAATTAGCGTTCCGCCCCATACTGCCCCGCATCGAACACACAGACCGGCGCGCGTTCGTCCCAATTCGGCCGGGTGTCAGCGCCCATACGCAGCGTTTGACCCACATCAATGTATCCGGCCTTTGATTGGAGCGTTGCTCCTGGCCATCATGGATATCAGCGCGCGTGCGATCTCATTAAGCGACAGACCTCAATCGGGCCAGTTGGGTCACCAGTGTTCGCATGCGCCGGGAAGACCGAACCTCCATTTCGTCTCATCCTCTCGCAGACCTCGGCGGGCAAGTTGTATCGATCTTGCTACGTCATCGCGGGCTCCTCATTATTCACGGTCCCTGTGATCGTCAGCGTAGGATGAGGATCAGACAGGCTGGGCAGTGACCCCATCAACTTTCCTAACCTCGAAGGCTCGACCACGAGCGAGAACGCTCCAGGCGATGCGCGCGAGCTTGTTGGCAAGCGCGATCGCCAGCACGTTACGGTGCAGCCGTTTCTTGGCTGCCTCGATCCAGGGCTTGAGCCCATGGCGCTCCCAGATCTTCGGTTTGATCAACACAACCCATGCCGCCTGTACGAACAGGACGCGCAGGTAGCGATTGCCGCGCTTGGATATCTTGCCCAGGATCGTGCGGTCCCCGGTCGATATCTGTCTCGGGACAAGCCCCAGCCAAGCGGCGAAGTCGCGACCTTTGGTGAACGCATCTCCACTGCCGATCGCGGCTACCATCGCGCTGGAGATGATCGGCCCGATGCCCGGCACGCTCATCAACCGTTCACAACCGGCATCCTGGTGCGCGATAGCTTCGATCTCGTCGGACAAGCCATCGATCCGCTCATCGAGCCGGCGCCAGTCAGCAGCCAGGCCCTCAATCACGCGCACCATGCGTGGCGAGAGAACATCTGAGGGCGTTGCCAGGATGCGTGGCAGCTCGACACGCAAGAACCGCAACCCCTGCCGCACCGCAATGCCGCGCTCCAACAGGAAGGCGCGGATTTGATTGATGATGCCGGTGCGCTGGCTAACCAGGCGCTCCCGCACCCGGTGCAGCGCCTGCAGGTCGAGTTGATCTGCGGTCTTCGTTGCCACGAACTTCATCGTCGGCCTTTGCACCGCCTCGGCGATGGCCTCGGCATCGCGGAAGTCGTTCTTCTGCCCCTTCGAGTAGGGGCGGACGTACTTCGCAGGCATCATCCGGGCGTCGTGGCCTAGCGCTTTAAGCTTGCGACTGAGGTGGTGCGCTCCGACGCAGGCCTCCATGCCGATCTGACACGGCGGCATGTTGGCAAACCGCGCTTCTACCTGGCCACGCGACCATTTCTGACGCAGCACGATGGAACCACGCTCATCGTGACCTACGATGTGGAACGAGTTCTTGCCGATATCGATGCCAACCACGGCGATTACGGTATTGAGCTTCTGAGACATGGCGTGCTCCTTGTCTTTGGCGCCCCCGTCCCAGCTTCTAACGCCGGTGGGGGCAGGAGCACGGCCGGACCATCCCATTATGCGACAATATGGCGATTACCACCGCCCGCCGTCGGCTACCCAGGGTTTTCATTTGGAAATGGCGTCGATCAAACAAACGGTTGGCTAAGAGTCACATAAATATCACATTCAAAAATCATTTGTGCAGATTTGCTTTGCTAGGCCCCGCTTATCTAAGGTTTTTGCTATAGTTTTTGCCAACAACTTGAGGATTTTGTGGAGACAGATTATGGCCCACTTTCGTAGTGCAACAATCGCCGCCGCCACTGTTCTCGGCTTCACTTCGATGGCCTCCGCAGCTGACTTACCAGCAAAGGCACCGATGTACACAAAGGCGCCTGTCATGGCGCCGATGTATAATTGGACCGGTTTCTACGTCGGTCTCAATGCTGGCGGCAGTTGGGGACGTCAGGAGAACGATCTCGTCACCGTTCCTGGCGGCCTGACCGTCTTTTCAGGTTCAGACAAACTGGACGGTTTCATCGGCGGCGGTCAGATCGGCTACAACTGGCAAGCCAATCAGTGGGTCTTTGGCCTCGAAGCCGACTTCCAAGGATCGGCCCAAAAGGCGGATGGAGCGTTCATTCTTCCCCCCACCGGCGTAATTGCCGTCTTCCCAGGGCTGACAGCCAACTACACCGACAAACTTGAATGGTTCGGCACCCTGCGCGGCCGCATTGGCTACGCCGTGGGTGCAACAGGCAATTGGCTGCCCTATGTGACCGGCGGCTGGGCCTTTGGGCACGGCACCATCAGTGGTACGGGCACCACCACACCGGCCGGAACCGTTCTCGCCTTCAGCGCCTCGCAAGACTACAGCGGGTGGACGGTCGGCGGCGGATTGGAGTGGGCATTCGCAGATCATTGGAGCGCCAAGGCCGAATATCTCTATATAGACTTCGGTAATGGCCCGACCGTGACTGCCAATACGGCCGGCACACTGGCAATCGTCAGCGGCAAGATGACGGACAATATTGCCCGCTTGGGCGTGAATTATAAATTCTAGGCGCGTACGGCATTCAATAAATCGAGGCCGCCTCAGTTGGCGGCCTCTTTCATTTGGAGCCAAGTTCATTTCGAGCAAAGCGAGCGATGTCGCCTACTGATGCTGTGGATGGGTGCGCCGGGAGGCCGGTGGAAGGTAGACGGTGCAAGTCCGTCACGGTGAAGTGGTAGCGAGCCACACCGGCCCCGAGTTCATGCGCGTGTAGCCGTGAGGCTGCAAGCGAAGCGTTGATAGGGGAGTGCGTAGGCTAGGTATTGAGCGGCGTAAGACAAGTTCGGGGCGCTGATGTTTTCCGTCCAACAGAAGGCAAGATGGACCGTGTCGTCATCGCAAGACACGAGCCAGCCCCGCGTCGTCGTAGACCCTGGCATGCGCAGAAGCCTTTCGTCCGGGAACCGGGAGATCTCCATCGCTGTCCCCGCCAGTCGTGGCCGGGATCGCGTCGGGAAGGCCGGAGGCCGTAGCCGACGATGAGTGCGAGGGAGAAGTCGGACCTGCCCGTAGTAGCAGAGAAGCGAGCGAACAAAGCGGCCTCGGCTGCGGCGGAGCTCGTGGAGCGAAGGGGCGGGACCAAGGAGAATGCGGAACTGGAAAGCACGGTCCGGACGCAGAGCCGGGCAGCCGTGTCACAGGCGCCGGCCCGTATACGAGAAGCTGTCACCAGGAACAGACAGGATAAACTGACGGCGCTCTTGCATCATCTCACCATCGACGTTCTGCGGGCGAGCTTCTTCGGTCTGAAGAAGTCTGCTGCGCCAGGCGTCGACGAGATGACCTGGACCGAATACGCGGCGGGCCTTGGCGCCGGCGAGCGCCTGGCCGGAAGCGTCGTCGTTCTCGCGCGTCTTGTTGTCTAGTTCGACGATGTTGCTGGCGACGATGCGCGAGCCGTCGGCGGCCTGCTGCGCGTTCTTGGAAATCTCCTGCGTGGCGGCGGCCTGCTGGCCGACCGCCGAGGCCATCTCGACCGTTTCTTCGCCGAGCCGGCCGATGGCGCCGACCACCTGCTCCATGATGCCGACGACGGCGCTGCAGGAAGCGTTCACCGCGGCGATCTTTTGATTGATCTCCTCGGTCGCTTGCGCGGTCTGTTGCGCCAGCGATTTGACTTCGGCCGCGACCACGGCGAAGCCCTTGCCGGCGGTGCCCGCGCGCGCCGCCTCGATGGTGGCGTTGAGCGCGAGCAAATTGGTCTGCTGCGCGATCGCCTGGATGAGGCCGGTGATCGGCGCGATCTGGCCGACCGCCTCGAGCAACTGCTGGACGTTGGCGCTGGCGCTCGCCAATTCCGCCACGGTCTGATTGGTGAGTTCGCGCGCGCTCTGGGTTCGCGCTGCGAGATCCTGGAGAACCCTAAGAATGCCTCGCCGTTACGGTGCCTATACCGTGCGGTGCCATTGGTGCTATATGGGGAATATTCGCTTCAGGCGCGTGCGCTCCCGCGTCAGCATGTTTTGGCCTCAGCCGAGTTGGCTGGATACGGCTCATGCGGAGGCGAATGTCCTCTTCAGCAGAATTGAGCACGTTACGATCAGTCGTAGATAGCCGGCTACAAGCCTCGTGTAGTGCAGATAGGTCTTGGTGGGATGCCGGTTTGGTTTCTCCAGTAATAATTTCTCTCCATGCACAGGCAAGAATAGGCTCCCGTACGAAGGACGGACTGCAACCGGTCGCGTAGCAGGAGGCAAGATTACGCTGGACCGTAAGGTTGCCTGCTTCCGCATCTTCAACGGCTAAGTTAAGGCCCCGTTGGGCATGAAATTCATCCCATAAGAAAAAGCCGAATACGCCCACTAGGCAAGCTAACAAAATAGCTGCAGGAAGCACGATCTGGCGCATCATAACAGTAGCACTCCGCTTGGAGGTTGACCTAAAACATGCCCAGGCAGTCGCATATCAAGATGGCAGAAACGCAGCGCTCGGCCGAGACCATGATCGTTGGAAGAAAGTGCACAAGGTGAGCGCACAAGCAGACGCCTGTTCTTCAAGAACTTCAGTGGTTTCAATTATGAATGAGCACAACCACAATTTTTGGTGTTCCGACCAGAAGTGCTCGTTACGTCTTAATTTACCACAACCATCTGAGTTTGCTATGGAATTTATGACGCCTCCGCGTACAAAGGTGCGTGTTGCGTGATCGACCCTCGATGAAGTGGTCCGACCTGAAGTATGTCTTTAGGCAACAAGTGAGGACAAATATGCGAAGGAAGAGGCACAAGCCTGAGGTCACGAAACTGCGACAAGTGGACGGCCTGGTCTCGCAGGGCCAGGGAATTGGCGATGCAATCCGCCCGATCGGCGCAAGTGAGGTTACGTACTATCGCGGGCGCCAAGAGTTTGGGGGCATTCAGCGATAACTCGTGAGCCAACATTAACATGGGTTATACGATTTCAGTCTGGCTACTTCCGGTCCTTATCGCCATCACCTTTCATGAAGCGGCTCACGGATATGTTGCCCGCTATCTTGGTGATGAAACAGCGTCAAAGCTTGGTCGTGTCAGCCTCAATCCTCTAAAGCACATTGACCCATTTGGCACGATTCTGCTGCCTGGTCTTTTGCTACTCGCGCGCTCGCCATTCTTGTTCGGCTACGCGAAACCCGTGCCGGTCAATTTTCGAGCACTTCGTAATCCGCGTTACGGAATGGTGTTGGTTGCTGCTGCCGGACCCGCAATGAATATCGGATTGGCAATTATTGCTGCCTTGAGTTTTCACCTAATCGTCTATCTCCCGGCGATCGCCATTCAATGGATAGCTCTGAATTTAAAGAACGCGCTGATCATCAATATTATTCTGGCGGTTTTCAATATGTTTCCTCTGCCGCCGCTTGATGGTGGACGTATTGCAGTGGGTTTGTTGCCTAATGTCCTAGGCAAACAGCTTGCACGCCTTGAGCGTTACGGGATTATGATTCTTATTGCCTTCATCATTGCCCTGCCGTTGTTAGGTACGAAATTGGGATTGGACCTTGGTTTTGTGTCGTACTTTATCTCAATGGCAACAGGTGCGGTTGTCAAAGTCATCCTGCTATTGACTGGGAATATCTAATCGATCGTCCAAGCTGGAATGATCTTATTTTCAGCAAAAATTAGAGCGGAGCGACCTCGCATTAACAGAACTGGAATCCGATCGAGCCCGAAAAAATCAGTTGAGCCAGTAGCAAGAATTCGCCGTGCCATTATGAACCGCCTTCCAACTAACCTCATAAATATTATATGATATCCTGTTCATAATTTGTTGCCAGAGCCTTACAATATCGTTGCTAAACCGAATTCCGCTATACAGCATACTGTCGATGAGTTGGTAACGAGTGCTATCGACCGTGCGTCGTATCCAAAGAATGCGGATAAAATCTAATCTAGGAGTGGGAGTTGAGTAAGAAAATTTTGATTGTAGCAAATTATTACCCCCCTAATGTAATTGGAGGCGCTGAGATTGTTGCCCGCGGTCAAGCACGGCGGCTTCGCGAGAGAGGGTATTCCGTCAGTGTGTTTACAAGGGATCGGCGCATTGGTGAGCATAGCAATGATGTCGACGTCGTCGATGGTATAAAAGTGACGCGATTCTTGCCCACGGAATCGTTCCCTGAAAATAATTTTATCGTGCCAGGGGGTGAGTGCAAGTTTGAGGAACTTCTAGAATTAATTCAGCCGGATATTGTACATTTTCATAATGTTGTCGAATTGGGCGCCGGCCTGATTAAGCTCGCCAAGGCCAAAGGATTTAAGACCGTGATTACGCTTCACGACCCGTGGGGCTTTTGTATGCGTCATACTCTCATTCGAGACAATCAAAGTATTTGTAGTTATTTTGACCAATGTGCCGCCTGCAAGTGGGATATGGCGGCGTCCAAAGGAGATCGAATTCCAATTCGGATGAGGAGCGATTACATTCGTTGGTGTTTGTCTAACGCTGACCTGATGATAAGCCCAAGTTTCTGGCTTAAATCCGCCTATGAGCAAGCTGGGTACGATGGATCCAATATTGTTAAATTGTCGAATGGCATCAATTTAAACGCACTCCAGCCTGTTCTACGAAAACTGCGAGGTTGCGTGCAGTTTCTGTATATGGGCACTTTAGCTGACCACAAAGGCATAGACTATCTTTTGGAGGCAGCGGAGAAATTGCTTTCGAGACCTGAATTGAATGGTCGATGGCGACTTTCGATCGTAGGGGATGGGCCAAAACGGAACGTGATCACAGAACGCATTCGTAAATTAAGAACCGATGCGGTCGCAATTATGGGATATGTGGAACACGTGACGTTACTGGAATCTTTGTCAGGCTATGACGTAATTGTCCTTCCATCAGTCTGGCCCGAAAATCAGTCGGGTGTTCTACTTGAGGCTATAGCATCGGGCGCAGCACAGATTGCCACCTGCCTTGGCGGAAATACTGAACTGGTCGAGCACGGGCAGTCTGGATTTCTTATAATGCCACGGAATGCTACGGCCTTAGCGGATGCGATGCGGATTATTATCGAAGATTCCGATCTTTTGTGCGCATTTAGCGGACGAAATATTGTGCGACGATCCGCGTATGATGAGAACAGCACAATCGACCAATTAATTAGACTTTACGAACAGCTGGAATCTCGCGATGTGAAGGGTGGCCGACTGATTATCTGCGCGGGAGGCGAACCTCCGCCCGAAATTACCTGGCTGGTCAACTCTTATTGTTCAAGCGGGCACGAGCGAAGTAAGGCGGTCTTGATTTGGGAGGAGTGGGCAACCGAATACGAGTGGAAAAATGCATGTGCTGTATGGAATTGGAGTAAAGTTATTGATGCGGAAATCCAAAGACGCGCAAGCAGGTATGCGTTGCCGCTTTTGGTGCCGGAAGAACCGCGCAGTGATAACAAATGCACGGAGGATACTAACTTGATTACTTACCGCGACGCAAAAGAAGCGATTTCATATATCGATGGGTTTGTGACAGAAAAAGATCCTGCGCGAAAACCCCGACATAACGCTACTTCGGAGCATTCAGCGCGTGCCGCTCTCTGCACAATAAATCACACATCGTAGCGAATTTGAAAAGTGTTAAGCGTCGTCAAAAACCTAATCCACTTCTGCGTAAGGCCTCTGACGAAGCCGATATGGCTGCGCGTTGACAGTCGTATTCGAGCACTTGTCGAGTGTCGTCTTCAGTCTCTAGAAACGAAAACGAAAGATCTGCAATCACGCTCTGTCGATCTGGATAAAAGGTCGACAGATCTGCAAGCAAACATTGGCGATCTCCAGGGCCGGACCGAATCGCTAGAGCAAAAATGGGAAAACCATGTGACAACCTTTCTTCAAGCAACGTCAATCGTCGTCAGTTTTGAGAGAGAGCTGGCCCATTTGAAAGATGTTATGCTAGCCCGCGACGGCGCGAGTTCTTCAGATGCGAATCGCGAAATGACGCCGCGCAAGGGTAAATTAGATGCGGGTGAAGATCTGTAAGGTCAAATAGCGCGTGTTTCCAGCGCCAAAAGTCATGTTGGTTGCCTTATGTCGATTAATCCATCGGCAATCCAGCATGTGAAGCTGAATACTAGTAGGGCATCGAATCCCGTGACGTCTATGCCGGAGGCGGATGTGAAGCTTGACGCAATGGCGCTGCAAATCGGGTCGTTCACGCGGGAGTTCTATTTTCGCCCAAACTCATCGGATATCGGGGCAATTCTTCAGATATTCGATGACGGTGCCTACGACCTAAGAAAATTGCGGCGCTATCCCGAATTAATGGATTTCGCGCGTCGCAATATGATCACTGGAAAGCGCCCATTGATAATCGACGCCGGTGCTAATATCGGGGCCTCCGCGGTCTATTTTTCCACGCAATGTCCTGATGCCTTGGTGCTTGCCGTTGAGCCAGATGCAATGAATTTCCAGTTGCTTTCTGAGAATACCAAAGACCTTAAAGTAACAGCTTTGCATTGCGCGATCTCAGCAATTCCGATGCGTGTTCGCGTAGTGGATGTTGGCGAGGGATACATGGGCTATCGTACCGAAAGCTCCTTGAATCCAGCTTCCAGCGATCAAATTGTTAGTTGTGTAACAATAAATGAGCTTTGCAATGCACACCAAACAGATTGTTTCCCGTTCATAGTCAAGATTGATATTGAAGGAGCTGAAAAGGAGTTATTTGCAGCAAATACGGAATGGGTGGCAAAAGCGCCGCTTATTATAATTGAGTTGCACGATTGGCTGATACCAAAACAGAATACAGCAATGCCATTTTTGAAGTGTATTGCGAACCACAATCGGGACTTTGTCACTCTTCCATACCCGAACGTTTCGGAAAACATATTTTCGATTGCGAACAACCTTGAGGATCCGTGAAAAGGTACGTACTCGAACGGTATTGGGTAACGCCCTTAGGTCCCTGAACAGGTGATGACAGAGAGATGACCGAGATCGAACCTTCTTACATGCGTCGCCTTGAAGACGAAGGTGAACGCAAAAATATGCTCGCATTAACTGGAAAGCTGTTTCAGGAAGACGTTATTATTTTGCGTAGGTCGATAGCTAATTTGCAAAGCGAAATGGTGCGCCTTGACGCCCAGTGTAAACAGCTTCGTCATGAACGGGAACAATCGGTCGCGAAAGCCGAGCAGTTCGAGCTAGATTTGAACGCCATTAAAAACAGTAGCTCTTGGCGAATAACGCGGCCCTTGCGAGCTTTATTTAGCTTGCACGTAGCTTTGGCACGGGCCGTCCAAAGAGCCGTTAAGTTTATGCGATAGGCCTCCACTATGGGCGGAGGGTCGTTATATTTCTTGCGGACTAGATAGCGAATGCAAAAATAGTCGATACATCGCGTTTATCGATAGAGATAACCAAAGCGGAACAACCAATCCAGCAGTCGCTATTCGGCTAGCAATAAATGCTGTCAGGTGAGGGGAAGCTGGCAAATGCCCATTTTTGGAATTAGCAATTCATCTCCTGCTTAACAGAACCCGGTCTTGGTCTTTACCTAAGTCGAGCCTGTAGCTATACATAATTTAGCTGGTGGCCTTTCTAAGCGAGCAATGTTGAAAATGCGAGCGCCACACTTTTTGACCCGAGTCATGCTCCGTCCGCTGCGGGTTCTTCGCGCTGCAGGGACCGTGCCTAATGATACTCATTCGCCAGAATATTTGTATCTCGTGCAGCAGTCGAAACGCATCTCTCTCGTTCGCACGCTCAATTGCTTTGGAACCGAAAACGTACGTGCGTGGCCGCTGCTGCTCGCGAGCGCTTTTGTCAAATGGCTAGATCTAATTTTGTCTAGCTCGCTTATCCGGTCGCTGATAAATGAATATGACCTACTTCATCGCATGGATGGTAAAAATGTTGAGAAACGGCTTTGACCAAAGTAGCCCTGGTGAAGCCAGATCATCTTGGCGACTTGGTGTTAGCTTTGCCGGCAATTCGTGCGGCTCAACAACATTTTGGGAAAGTCAGCTTGTTTGTTTCCGATACGACGCGTCCGCTAGCAAGCTTTTTGTTTCCTGAAATTGAATTGAGATCCGTCAATCTTCCCCATCTTGCGAGAAATAGGGAGACAACATTTGACTTGGATGGCTTCGTCTCTGCACTCAACGAATTTGAACTAATTCTTTGGTTGCGTGACGATGCATCCATTCGGCTCATTGCTGAGCGGGTTAACGCAATGCAGGATTTCGCAAGCGGCGACCATCTTACGCATGACTCAATAATTCATAAGCGCATGATGGTTCGGCACGTCGGTAATTACTCCCGCACAAAGCTCTTCAGCAGTGCTCCAATACGGTGGCCGGAAACAATTAGGGCAGTCGGGTTGTGCGTGGCCGCGGGCTTTCCCACTAACCGGTTGCCGAATGTGCTGTGGCTAGAGCTCGCCGGCAATTTGTTGCACTCCGGCTTGGCGCTTACCCTGATTGGAGGGCCGGCCGAGCGAGCGGACGTGAAGCTTTTGGCGCGGTGTTTAAACAACCCTTCGATTGCGACCGTTATTGGCGGGCCAGACTTTCGGTCATTTCTCGATGCTGTGGACGACCTTGACGTCGTGATCGCAACAGATGGTGGATCGGCACATGTTTGTTCTTTAGAAAAGCCGGTGCTCTCGCTATTTGGCTCTAGTCCTTGGAGGCGCTATGCCCCGTTTGGGAAAGAGAACGTCGTTGCCACGCGCGACCTAAGTTGTTCACCGTGTCGGCAGTTCTCGGTGGATGAGGTAAATGGATGTATGACGCGCGAATGCATAATAGGCCTTGAACCATCAGTAATTCAGCAGGCTTTGTTTGCCGCGGATGCCGCTGTGCCGCGAACCTCGCATCTGGTGATTCAGCGTGGAACGAGCCATGCTTACGAAGGTTGAAAAGACATAACGCAAAGCTTGGGAGATGAAATGCACAGTAGACCGTTAATTTTTGCGACACGCCTATTGAAACGTTTTGTTCACGCGGGAATTAGCTTTATATACAACATCCCCCCATTGCGGTGGCTCGTAAGACACGTGGGTGGCTTGATCCCAAAGAAGATTTATCATGCGGTCTTATCTTTCGGTGCACCAAAAGCCGTTAGCGACGAATCAATTCGTGTCGTACCCGAGAGCGCAGAATGGATCTTGCGCGCATTAGACCACCATTTTGGCAACCGGCATTGAATTGCAATTTAATTTTTCGTACGCAGCTGGCACGTCTGATGTATTGAGCTGAGATTCCGATGCAATTTCTTTTAGATCTACAAGCTCTCCAAACGGAACCACGAACCCGGGAAATCGGGCGCCTGTCACGCGGGTTCGCCCAGGCATTTCTTAGTGGACCACAAGGCGCGGACGCCTCGGTATTGCTGAATCTGGCTGTCACTCAAGGTCGATCGGCACGACAAGCAACCGCGAAGCGCCCAATTCACGAGATCGTGGAACCCAATGTGTGGGATGAATTCGAAAATGTCAGGGAGTGGCTTGCAAACTGCAATGCTAAGGATCGAATTCGTGTCTTCCGTGGTCTGACTGGGACCTCAGAAATGCAGTCGACAAATAGGGCGCGGATCCACGCCTGTGAAGCGTTGTATGACGCCTATGTCGGCTCCTTGGGTGTCGAACTGGTTCACGTTCCGAATTTTTTCGTAGGCTTTAGCGACGACATCGTCCTTGGCTCGACCGAGATCTCGCGCATGGGCCCAGCCCGAGCGGTGACAATTCACGATTTGATCCCATTTGAAGCGCCGGAGAACTGTGTGAAAGATCCGGTGTACAAGGCCTGGCATCGGCGCCGGCTTGCGGGTCTTTCAAAGGCAGATCTCCTTGTATCGCATTCAGCGCATATCCGAGAGGTAGCAATCGCGCTGCTGGAATTAGCTCCGGACCGCGTAGTCAATATTGGGGCAGACGCGGACTCGATCTTTCGCAAAGTTGAACTATTGCCGGAGGCAAAACGTTCGCTGTTGGCGCGCTATCGCATCAGCAAGCCATTTGTGATGCACGTCGGGATCCAGGAGCCGCATAATAATGTTGAAACGCTTATTCGTGGCTTCGCGCAGTTGCCGCCAGAAAGGAGAAATTCCCATCAGCTCGTTCTGGTTGTGGACGCGACCGGGCAGCAGGTTGCCCGTATGCGCGCGATCGCACGGGACAGCGGCGTCGATGCTAATGATGTCGTCTTTAGCAAATATGCTCCCGACGAGGATCTTGTCGGCTTGTATGGTATCGCCCGTGCGGTTGTGGTGCCTTCTTTAGCCGAAGGTTTTGGTTTGACTATACTCGAAGCGATGCGATGCGGAGCGCCCGTACTTGCCGCAGACGCCGGGAGTCTGCCTGAAATAATTGGGAGTCGCGAGTTTTTATTCAGTCCAACGCAGCCGTCGGCAGTAGCTGAAAAGCTCACGAACCTACTAACCGACGAAAGTTTTCGCCAGCATGCGCTGAAGCATTGCTCCTTACAAGAACGACGCTACTCTTGGAAGATTACAGTTGGTCAAGCACACGAAGCATTCCAGGAAGCCGTTGCACGGCGACGAGTGCAGCGAAGTTTGATGGTCAAAAAGCGGCCGCTATATGTGCTGGTTCCGGCACTTGATGCTGGAAAGAACGAATTAGCATGCGTCGATAAACTGAGCGCCATTCTCGGTATGACAGGTGATGTCCTACTGACTGAGCCACACGCACGTAAATTAGAACAAATGTCCGGAAAGCGTTACGATAACGTCGGGCCCGAAAACATCAACCTCGCCGACAACCACCGCATAATTATTCTATCTGGGGCAGCCAAACTTGACCTCTATCAGTGCGCCATTCTTGCTAGGATGCCGGCTGTTATTCTCTTGAATGAACAAACCGCAGAAGCCTCTGTGCCCGCTGTGTGGCGATATTATCTTGAGGGATATAGTGGATTGATTGCCTCCGCAAACTCGGGCTGCGCTTATAGCTCATTCGATGTGTTAGCAACGATCTATCACCAGGTTATCGGCGTAGTTCGTAGTGTCGACGAACCCGAATTGGCGAGCAAGATTGATAATTTATACACCCATCACCCCGCTTGCATCGTCCAGAAGGTATTAGCTGAGATAGAAGTTCTTGCTCCAGCAGATTGCGTTCATGTGGCATCGGCGATTGCAGAAAACCACCCCATGCCGTCATCGCGGGCGCGGCTGCTGGTCGACATTTCTGAACTGGTGCACCGTGATATCAAAACTGGAATCCAACGAGTCGTAAGGAACATTCTGAGAGAGTTATTGGTGGCACATTGCGAAATGCGAGTAGAGCCAGTCTATCGAGACGGCGACCATTATCGGTATGCTCGTCAATTCACATGCAGATTATTAAATCTAAACTCCCATGCAAGTTTGCTTAAAGATAACGTAGTGGATTTCTATCCCTCGGACACATTCCTTGGTCTTGATCATGACAAGCACCTGACGGACGTGGCTATCGGCTGTCTGCGCGACTTGAGGTACCGAGGAGGCTCAGTTAATTTCGTTGTCTATGATCTGCTGCCGCTCATGCGGCCGGAATTCTTTCGTGCGGAACTAACGTCCGAGTTTAGAAAGTGGTTTCTCTCGATTACTATGCTTGCGGATAGGTTAATTGGGATATCTCGATGTGTAGCGGATGATATTAGCGCAATCCTCAAGAAGTATACGACAACAAGAGCGAAGCCGCTTGAGGTGACCTGGTATCACAATGGTTCCGATTTAGATGCGATGCGGACAAACGATACTGTTTTAGAGTTGGCTGACGAGTGTGCCGATACACTTATTCGGATCGGCGGCCGATCAATGTTTCTGACGGTCGGCACGATCGAGCCACGTAAAGGAATTTCGGAGCTTTTGGATGCTGCGGAGTATATTTGGCGCGATCACGATATCGCATTTGTGCTCGTTGGTGCGGAAGGCTGGCTGGTAGATGAGCTTATGGGTCGGATCAAGAATCACGCGGAGCTAGGCAAACGCCTGTTTTGGCTAGGGCACATCAGCGACGAACTGTTAGCGCGTCTCTACCGGAGGGCCACAGCGGTTATTTCGCCTTCCGAGGCAGAGGGATTTGGTCTGCCACTCATTGAGGCGGCACGCCACGGAACCCCAATTATAGCGCGAGATATTCCAATATTCCGCGAGGTCGGCGGTAGTGATGTTTTCTACTTCAAGTCGAAAGACGGCCGTGAATTGGCAGTGGCGTTGGGAGATTGGCTGACCAAACTCGCAAAAAATCAAATTCCGCGATCAGAAAACATTAAGGTGTTGAGCTGGGGTGAGGCCGCTACTCAGCTGCTCGATGCCACACAAGGCAAAAGGCCGTATCACCGTTAATGTCCCAAATGGACAATTCAAACGAGGACGCTAGGCAGCCTTGAGCCGCCTTTGATATAGATGTTTTTGGGGTAGGGGCCAGAAGACAAGCGCTGTATCATATTTCGGCTTTGCAAACGGGAATCGTTCTTTGTTACAGGTTTGATTGGAAAAATGTTTCAGCCCAATAATCCTGCTATTGATGTGAATATTATAAACGAGCGCGCTCGCGATGAGCTCGCACGAGCGCGGCCCGCTTCACCTGAGCATGCAGGAGAGGCCACGAACATTGGCGCTCCCGCAACTTTGGCTCTTGCACCGTCGAGAATTAGTCACTTCGCCCGTAATCGGCTCAGGCGGATCCCAATCTTTGGCAATTTCTTGAGTTGGGCGTCCTGGATCGTGCGCGTCCGGCAGATTGCGAGGATGGTGTTCAAGTCAGACGCTCGTCTGTCAGAATTGCAGCGGGAGATTGAACATCTTGATCAGGCACTTCGCGGCTTAGAGGCGAGTTTTGAAACCAACTTGAAGAATGTCATTGCGTCATCGTCGGATAGCACCCGCGCGATCGATGCGCTTCGCGCGGAAATCGAAGTGCTACACGCGCAGACCGCATTGCTTCGGGAGGAGATTATAACTCGATCCCGTCCGGGAGATGAGAATTAGTCCAACTTCTCGCATCCGGGGAATCAGTTGAAACCATTCGCAATTCATCAATATCATTACACATCGGCCTATGGTGACGGCGTTACCAATGGGATGTTGTTTACACAACGACTTTTACGAGAGGCCGGTTACAAATCCGAAATTTACTGCGAGCACGTTGACCACAGACTTTCTGGTCATCTGAATTCCTATCGATCGTTCGAAGATCGTAAGGACCAGCTAATATTGATACATTATTCGTTCGGACACGATAAACACAAATGGATTGATGACATTAAAGGACCAAAAATTCTCGTCTACCACAACATCACGCCTTCGCATTTCATGCCCGCGGGAAGTGATCTGCAGTATTATGCGGAGCTTGGGCGAAAACAGCTCGCGGCTTGGGCAAAAAGGTCGGATTTTGTCGGGGCGATCGCGGTGTCGCCATTTAATGCGGCTGATTTAGAGTTGTGCGGATATCCCCGTATCGCCACGATTCCATTGCTTGTTGACCTCGATAGGATAAGGACTCACTCGTGGTCTCGGCCACTTTTTGATCGTTTTGCGGGCATGCGAAATGCCCTTTTCGTCGGCCGGTTCATTCCAAGCAAGGGCCAGATTTCACTTGTGCAAACGATGAGCGCGCTTCAGACGATCAGCGATTTTCCAGTTCGCCTTATTCTTGCTGGATCCACGGTCACGGCAGACTATTTGGATGAAGTTAGGCAAGAAATTCGTCGGTGTCGGCTCGATGACCATATTGTCCTACTTGATCACGTCATAGATGAGGACCTGTTTGCGCTTTATCGAAGCGCGGATGTTTACCTATCCATGTCCGAGCATGAAGGTTTCGGCATGCCGCTCGTCGAGGCCATGGCTTTCGACGTGCCGGTTCTAGCTTTTGCATCTAGTGGTGTGCCATCGACGCTCGGCAGCGGTGGGTTACTCCTTGAAAAACAGGACCCCAAAGCTATGTCCGCGGCGGCAAAACTCGTGCTTGCGGAACCATGGTTGCGGCGGGAGCTTATCCGTGCCCAACGTCACGAACTTGAGCGGTTCGAGCGGCACAATATCCTCAAATCACTCGAAAGCTTCTTGTACGAGCTCGGTATTGAAGTAAATTTTGGTCAGATAGTCGGCAATCGGCAAACCCGTTCACATTGGCAGATTGAGGGCCCATTCGACAGCTCTTATAGCCTGGCCATTGTCAATCGGGAACTTGCTCTTGCGCTTGCGCAAGAGGGGGAATCCATCAGCCTGCAATCCCGTGATGGGCCGGGGCCAACCTCGCCCGACAAGGCATTTCTGCGGGCCAATCCTGTTATCGAAACCATGTGGCGTCAGGGCTTAGCCTTGGAACGGCCGCAGGTCGCACTAAGGAACCAGTTTCCACCGCTTGTCGCAGACATGAAAGGGGAAGTCCGCGGGCTTGCTTGTTACGCCTGGGACGAGAGCGGTTTTCCGACCGAGCACGTCCGTGCGTTTAATTCATCACTAAATCTCGTGACAGTAACAAGCCAATTCGTCGCTAAAATATTACGAGACAATGGCGTGCGCACGCCAATTCGTGTTGTGGGAGACGGCGTTGATCAAATTTCACGACGCGATCGAATATGTAACACCGCGCAGCCAAACTTGCTTGCTTCCAAATTTAACGTTCAGAACGAGTTCTGCTTTTTACACGTTTCGTCAGGTCATGCGAGAAAAGGAGTTGATGTTCTTCTGAATGCTTGGGCCAAAGCATTCCATCGTGAGGATAACGTGGTCCTCGTAATCAAAACAAGTCCAAATCCCCATCAAAAAATTGGAGCAAAAATAGCGGCACTGTCTGAAAGCAACCCGAATCATGCTCGGATAGTATTAATTGACGAGGAATTGGCGGAACAGGCGACTTATGAACTGTTTCAAAGGGCAGATGTCATCGCTTGCCCGACGCGCGGCGAGGGATTCGGCTTGCCCATGGCGGAAGCGTTTGCAGTCGGCAAGCCGGTCATCACTACCGCCTATGGCGGTCAAATGGATTTCTGCAATTCGCAGAACGCTTGGCTGTGCGATTTTGATTTTGCATATGCACAGACCCATCTAAATATTCCGAGCTCAGTTTGGGCGGAACCTCGCTTAGAGTCGCTAATCGAATGTTTGAGGAGCGCACACGCGGCCTCTTCCGAGGAGCGAACAAGCCGCGGAAAGGCTGGTCGCAGTTATGTGTTGTCAAATTTCAGTTGGAAAAACGTCGCGCAACGAGTGCGAGCGGCTGTCGCGGAGATACAATCATTGGATACGCGGGTTTTGCGGTTGCCAAAGATTGGTTGGATCTCGACCTGGAACAGTCGTTGCGGAATTGCTGCTTATTCCCAATTTCTTACATGCGGAATTGCAAGCGATCGTATTCGTATTTTTGCTAATACTAATGCCGAACCGCTAGAGGCAAACCTAGAGCCTATCACTCGCTGCTGGGAGCAGGGTTGGGCCGACCCGCTCGATCAACTTTATCAAAAGCTTGATGCGGCAGATGTCGATGCCGTGGTCATTCAGTTTAACTTCGGATTTTTTCACCTAAATGCACTCGCTCGTCTGATGGAGCGGCTGACGATCGACGGCAAACCGGCGTATATTTTCTTGCATTCTACAGCCGACATCCAAAGGCCGGACGTCACCATTCGTCTCTCCGACGCACGAAACGCGCTTGCGAGTGCGCGACGCGTGCTCGTGCACTCGGTCCACGATCTTAATCGTCTCAAGCAAATCAACCTCGTGGATAATGCGACATTATTCCCGCACGGTCTAGCGACCAATTCTGGGGCAATAGAGCGCAATGCGAACCCTGCCAAAGGCGCGCGGCAGCTGATAGCAAGTTTTGGATATTTGCTTCCGCACAAAGGGCTGCGGCAATTGATTGAAGCATTTGCGCAAATCCGTCGCGATCGGTCCAAGATAGATCTGCTCCTGCTTAACGCACTTTATCCAGTAGAGGAATCGAAACGCGAACATGAGGCATGTGAAAAAATTATCCGTGATAATGGGCTGGGTGGATGTGTGAACCTTAGGACCGAATATCTTTCCGAGCGGGAAATCTTAAGCGAACTCGCCAACGCGGATCTTATTGTTTATCCATATCAAAATACTCAAGAATCCTCGAGCGCAGCGGTTCGATTAGGATTGTCATCGTTGCGTCCGGTTGCCACCACGCCATTGGCAATCTTCGATGATGTTGCCAGCGTAACGCACCGATTGCCCGGCATTGCACCGGCCGATCTTGCTCAAGGAATCGAACTGTTGCTTTCTGATAACAAGAAGTTATTCAGACTTGCTGAGCAACAGCGGACGTGGGTCAACACACATTCTTGGTCGATCCTTTCGCGACGTCTCGACGGACTTATTCGTGGCGAATTTATTGACGATCTGGGCACGAAACCATAAATTTCGATAAGACCTTAGAGTCTGTCCGGGAACATCAAGCTGGATTGCAAAGTTTTCGGAGCATGAGGCGGATTGAGGCCAGGCGCAAGAATGCGAGCGCCTTGCGATTGAGGTTCTCCCAATCCTTGACGAGCCTCCGGCAGCGGTTGAGCCAGGCGATTGTGCGCTCGACGACCCAGCGACGGGGCAGCACGACAAATCCCTTGGCCTGATCTGAGCGCCTGACGATTTCAGTTGCGAGGTGGGGCAGGATTTTCCTGAGCGCCTTGTGGAATTCGGGCCCCTGATAGCCGCCGTCGGCAAACAACTTTTTCAAGAACGGATACATCCCGAATAGAGTGGCAAGAAGCAGGATGCCGCCGTCGCGATCCTGGATGTCGGCGGGATGAACGATCGCATGCAACAGCAGACCCAGCGTATCTACGAGAACATGGCGCTTCTTGCCCTTGATCTTCTTGCCCGCATCATAGCCATGCGGATCGATCCGGGCCCCCCTTTTTCAGCGCTTTTCACGCTTTGGCTATCGATGATGGCGGCGGTCGGGCTGGCTTCGCGTTCACCTTGCTCGCGGCACGCCACATAAAGCACGTGATGGATGCGGTCGAGCGTGCCGTCGTAGCTCCACAAATCGAGATAGTCGTGTACCGTGCTGCGTGGCGGTAGATCTTTCGGGATCGCCCGCCACTGACATCCCGTGCTCAAAATATACATGATCCCGTTCATCACTTCGCGCACGTCGACGTGGCGCTTGTTGCCGCCGCGTCTGGCCGGCGGGATCAACGGCTCAACAAGCGCCCACTCGTCGTCGGTTAGATCGCTCGGATATCGCAATGCGCTGCGGTCATATCGCCTGCGGTTCTTTGCCGTCCACATCGGTGACCCTCCTCGAATCAGGCCACCTCTTTTGAATCACAAACAATTCAAGGGATTCAATATGTTCTCGGACGGACACTTAGCGCGCCGTTGTTCTCGTTGCGATGACTGACATCACCACCAGGATTATGAACGATCGTCCCAACAGCCAGATCGACGAACTTCTGTCTTGGGCCCATCCTGCTGCCCCAGCACTCAAGAATGTCGCCTGAAAACGCCGCATGATGACGGTTTGAGCTCAGTCCATCATGTTTTGTGAATGTATCGTGTTGCGGTGTGATGTGGCAGGTCGGATGTTTTTACACGGAAAAAGTAGATCATTTTCCATCGGGGGTGCGCAGGCCAATCCAATTGTCCCGAACTTGCTGGTAATGCACGGCAGCATCATAGTGTGTTACTCGCAATCCAAGTATCTGCGGCGAGAGGCGGCCAACTGCTGCCAGCACCGCATAGGAGGCCACGACTCGATCGCGTTGCGCTTGGACTACGGAGGCCCGCGCATTCACTAATTCTTGCTGTGCATTAAGGACATCGAGCGTAGTGCGTTGACCGACCAACGCCTCTTGGCGAACGCCGTTAAGTGCGCTTTCTGCGGCCTTCACTTGGGCTTCCGTGGATATGATGGCTCCTTTGGTAGCATCGAGATTACTCCAGGCTTGAACAATAGCTTGTCGCACCTGGGTACGAGCGAGGTCGAGTTCGAGCCTCCGCTGTCCGAGCGTTTCTTTGGCCTGCCGAACGGCAGAGTATTCTGCTCCGCCTTGATAAATAGGTACGGAAAGTTGGCCGATAACCGATAAATTGTAGCTGTGTGGAACGGCGAGCTGCGTCTCGAAACCTTGTTGTCCGCTGCCCTGGACGACGAGCGTCGGAAGAAGCGCACCTTCAGCGAGCGATACCTGATTTTGCGCAATATCCAGATTATACATCGCCGTGGTGATTGCTGGATTTAGGTTGCTGCCAACAGCGATCGAATCAGGAAGCGTCTTGGGCAAAAAGCGATCGACTATTGTAGCTGGGCTGAGCTTGCCGGGATCACTGCCAATGACCTGGTGAAAGGTCGCGATGGACGTCTTGTAATTTGCATCCGCGCTAAGGACCTGCGTCATTCCTGAGGCAAGCCGTGCTTCCGACTGCGAGATATCGGTGCTGGTCACGTCGCCGACTTTGAAGCGATCGCGCGTCTGGCGCAATTGTTCCCGCAAAACTTCCACGTTGCGTTTCTGCAATTCAAGGATTGCGTAGTCGCGCAAGACATTCATGTAAGCCGTAAGGGCGCTGAGTAAAACAGTCTGTTCGGTATTTCGTAGGGTTTCGCGCGCTGATAAGACCGAAGCTTCTGCAGCACGCGTGCGATTGGCGGTCTGAAAGCCGTTGTACAATGTCTGCGTTATCGCGAATCCACCTGAATAGGTCGCATTGTATCCGCTATTCGTAAAATATTGGGCAGGTGTACCGGGAGGTTGCGGAAGAAGTTGGGATGTCGTCGATAGCGACTGCTCCCCACCTGTTAAGGTGGCGCCAATTCGAGGCCGGTAACCTGCGAGCGCCTGAGGCACACCCTCGTCGGTTACCTTAACAAGCGCACGTTGTACGTTGAGCTGCGGATTATTCAGATATGCGCGTACGAGAGCGGATTCCACCGTTTCGGCCGCGGCCGAAGCACTCGTTGCGATTGTTGCCGTCGATGCCAAACCGATGATGACAACGACTAACGCCGCACGAACGTGGACAAGCGACCGTTCACGTTTTCTCACACATCGCAACACACCCGACACTCCAAAATCCACAGCACCGAAGCTTAGGCCAGGATCTGTTCCTGATCTTTCGCCTCACAATAGCGACAGTAGCATATGAGCCGAATTTATGAAGCGGTGTTATGCTCGAAACGCTTCAGCCGCAACGGAGTTGACAAAAAAGTCACATATTTTGGCGGTTCTAATGATTTTCACAACGCTTAGGCGGTCAAGCCATGATCAGCATGCCCGATGATCGCAATCGTTTCGCCCGATGTTCCAACTTCCCAGATTTTCACAATCACCGGGTCCGTCGCGCTCTGTATGCCATCGGAAACAATTATATTGCCGTGATAAAAAACGGTTTGAGGATTCGGATTGGCTTCAAAAAATGCAATCAACGTATTCTCTGCTGCCACATCAAAGGTCGGGATTTGTTGTGGCGCGGCGCCGGCGTTAATCGCGGACGCGACGGTATTAGCAGCGGCAGTCATAGTAGCGATATCGGTCGAGACATGCCCTATATTGAGAAAAATCGTATTGATCTGCAAAACCTCGTTCGAGCTATTCAGCGCATTTGAAAGCAATCCGATAACGTCGCTGCTAAGCGCGCTCGTCTGGGATGATGCGTTTGATTGCGATAGGTCGGAACCGATTCCAGAGTGGGTACCGTTCGCTGTGTAAGATCCGATATTGCTCGAATTTAGGCTGCTCAGCGTTGCTACTAACAAAGCGGGCCTCGCAACATGTCCCGCGTTGTCCTCAGCCGAGAAATCGTTCACGTTCAGCACATTTTCGATTGCTCTCGCTGACAACGCTCCGTCATTTTCTGCCACATGGACGTTGGCTACTTGTGCGCCGTTGACGGCCAGCGCCTCGTGAAGCGCGTTGGGATCTCCATTATTTCCGACATTTTGTTGGGCAGCCGTTTCCGTCGTTGTAAGCGCCGTGCTATTTTCATATGTCGCAAGCTTGTGCGCCGACACTTGATTATCGGCAACGGACGGGGCGTTTTCGTGCTGCGAGGCGCCGTCAGTCGGCGTCGCGCCATTCGCCATGATATTTGCGTTCGCAAGTTCATTTGGCGAGTGGTCTGTGATGCCGACGGTTGATTCGATAATAAACGCTGCGACGCCACTCATGAGAGCTAGATACGAGGATGGCTGGAATATCGAAGCGTCCCGCAGATTGTAAAAGAAGGTTTCAATGTAAGACGCAAAGGTGGCCTGCAGTGTGTGTTTGATGCTGCCGCCATCATCGTGCTGCCCAGTTTCGCTACGCGATGAGAATAAATGCAGATCGTTCGAAGCGGCAAAAAGTGTTCCGACAATAACCGCAAGCATGGCAGCCGGATGAACGAACAATTTTGCCCCGCCTCGCTGCTGTAGCGAGACCTGCACGGGCACTTGGCGAACAAAAGACTTTGTCAGTTCGGCGAAGGACCTGCCGACGAGAGAGCTTTCAAGGCCAGGACTAGAAAGCCGGTACTGGCCGTCATAACGGCTGATGTGCACAAGGACTTCGCCGTCGGTCCGGCAAAATACGAACCACGGATCGCCTTCATCGGAAAGGCCACGGTCGGTTTCAAGCCTTATATTGGCTTGGGTGAGCGCATGCTCGATGCGATAAAGTTCCGCTAATTCGTCGCGGGTCCAGTCGAAGACTCGGTCCGATCGTTGTGGAAAGGAGACAAGCTGAAACGCCATAGGCCTTCTCTTATCGAAGCTAAGCGCCACCGCTATGTGACGTTAACCTTGGCTACCAAAAAGAATGCCGTATGTCACCGGGTCATAATACTTCATCAAGTTGCGGACAAATTCGGCCGGGTCGACGGCCAGAGCCGCAGCCCATTGACGATAGCGGTCCGGCGGAATTCGCCCACGACCGGTTTCCAGTTGCGAAATAAACGTGTAGTGCTCGGCGCCCACAAGAGCTGCGAATTGTCTTTGTGATAGGCCGCGGTTTTCGCGCAGTTCCTTCAGCCAGTGCCCGGCGGTACGTCGTAATTCCTGGACGTCTGGATCGCTGCGGTGCTGTGCATGGGTATACATGTGTCACCTCTGGCGATTTATATAGACCAATAATGGCCAGGGTACAAGGTTTACTCTACACCTTCAAAGCAAAAACTTGCATTGGCGACCATAGGTTCGTGCTAATGCCGTATACCGGCGCGGCGCTGAGCTTCTGATTATTCGTTCTGGATCAATAACTTGCCAAAGAAACGCAGGCCGCCAGGTTGTTAAGCGAACAGCCCTCTAGCCGTCGACGGGAGCGCATTGGGGCCCTGGCGGCGCTTGGGTGGAAAAAACCTGGCACACATGCAGCCGTGGGAACCGTCACGGAAACGCGCATTGCCACAAGTAGACCCCCGCGCCACGATGGTTAATGATTTGGCAAAACCGAATGCGCAAAATAACGCCCCTCCATTTTTGCTAGCTCGCGCGCGTTAATTGCCTTATTTGCGTCTAGGCGATAGAATATTAACCGAAAAAGGCGATGGCTATCCGATCCGCGAGGGCCGGAGAGCGAGGTCTTTGTTATGCCCGCAGTAGCAAATGGGGGTAGGTTACTATGTGGGTTTCGGCGACATGGGTCTGATGCTCAACAAAAATAATCCGGCGAAAGACAACCTGTTAACGCGTGGTATTCGAGTCACGCGTCCGGCTTTCGTGACCGCAATCATCTTTAGTTTTTTTATCAACATTCTGGCCTTCGTTGGCCCGCTTTATATGCTGCAAATCTACGATCGTGTGCTTGGCAGCCGCAACGAGTGGACTTTGTTTTTCTTAACCCTCATTGCGGGGTTTTTGCTTCTTGTCTACGCCGGATTGGAAAAGATTCGGTCGGCGGTGTTGGTACGCGCCGGCATCTTGTTTGATTCAAAGACTCGTTCTGATCTGTTTGAAAGTGTGCTTCTCGGTACACTCAAACAACCAAATCTCTCACATCATACTGTCTTGCGCGAACTCGATGTAATTCGCGAGTTTCTGACCGGCGCCGGATTGATTTCGTTCTGTGATGCACCCTGGGTTCCGATCTTTGTCGCCGGATGTTTCATTCTGCATCCATGGTACGGCTGGATTGCCCTGGTCGGCGCGTTGCTGATTTTCAGCTTTGCGGTTGCCAATGAGCTGCTGACACGGAAGCAGCTAAAAGGTGCGTCAATAAGCTCAAATCACGCTAACACGTTTGCAGCGGCGACATTTCGCAATGCGGAAGTGCTGCAGGCCATGGGGATGTGGCGGCCGCTACGCACGCGCTGGCTGCAACGCCACAATAATACGCTAACCTTACAAGCTGTCGCCAGTGATCGCGCTGGCGTTTTGCTGACCGCGACAAAATTTTTGCGTGCGTTTTTGCAGGTAGCCATTTTAGGAACCGGCGCATATCTTTCGATCATTCAGGAATTGTCGCCGGGGGCAATGATCGCAGCCTCAATTATTATGGGGCGCGCACTCGCTCCGGTTGAGCTCATCGTTTCACAATGGAAAACTTTTCTTGCGGCGCGCTCAGCCTACGATCGCATCACCGAGCTTCTCGGCATTATCCCGGTCCAGCAAGCGAAGATGAAGCTGCCGGACCCGGAAGGGCATCTTGTAGTGGAGAGGATTGTTGTCGCGCCGCCAGGGACGCAGCGCCCCGTGCTGGCGGGTTTAACATTTGCACTTTCTGCCGGATCAGCTCTAGGCGTTATCGGACCAAGTGCGGCAGGCAAGTCCAGTCTTGCGCGCGCGATTTGCGGCGTGTGGCCGGTGCATAATGGAACCATCCGGATTGATGGCGCCGAATTGTTGCACTGGGACAACGAACAACTCGGACGCCATTTTGGCTATCTGCCGCAAGACGTTGAGTTGTTTTCCGGAACGATTGCAGAAAATATTGCCCGCTTCCAAGAAGTCGATGAGGCGATGGTGATTGCAGCCGCTCAGATGGCCGGCGTGCACAACATGATTCAGGCCATGCCGAGCGGTTACAATACCCAGATCGGGGACGGCGGTCAGAGCCTATCTGGCGGACAGCGTCAGAGAATTGGCTTGGCGCGGGCGCTCTATCGACTGCCGATGATCGTGATTCTCGATGAGCCGAATGCGAGCTTGGATGCAGATGGTGAAGCAGCGCTGATGGGCGCGTTGCAGAGTTTGAAAGCCGCAAAGCGGACCGTCATTTTGATCACCCATAAAACCAACATATTGGCGATGATGGATAAAATCTTGGTGCTCAATCAGGGCCAGATGACAGCGTTCGGGGATCGCGATGAGATTTTCAGCAAGCTACTTGCGCCGCGGGCCGTCAGCTCGCCAGCGGCCGATTCTGCCGCGCCGTCTGCTGTTGCCTCCGGAGAGGTGAACGCGCGTCATGGCTGAATCTGACAAATCATCGCCAAATCTTGAGCCGGGATCGCCCAAAAGCCTGGAGCCGCAGAACTCAAAAGCGGCCGTTGTTTGGCGTCCGGGCGAGGTAATGCGTGATGTCGTTGGCCGTGTTGCAAGCAGGCTAGGTCAATCTTGGTCGTCTTCGGGTGCGGGCTCCGGCAATATAGGCTCGGAGGACGGATCATTCGGAGATTGGAGGCGGCCGGCCAAGCTCGGTTACATCATCATATTTCTTACTTTTGTTGTCCTTGGCGGCTGGTCGGCGTATGCGCCGCTCGATAGCGCAGTGGTAGCTCCAGGGATCGTGACTCTGGAATCAAGTCGCAAAATCATCCAGCACTTCGAAGGTGGGATCGTTCGGAAAATCCTCGTGCACGAGGGCCAGCATGTTGAGCAAGGCGATGTCCTCATCCTGCTCGATAACACCCAGCCACAAGCCAACGCGGATATGGCTCACGACCAGTATTACGCCCTGCTTGCTCAGGAAGCGCGGCTGCTTGCCGAACGCGATCGCGCCGAAACGATAAATTTTCCTTCTGAGCTGATGAACAAAATCGACAACCCGGTGATCGCTCAGGACCTGAGCGATCAGCGCAAACAATTTGTCGAACACCGTGCGTCCCTGGCCGGTCAAGTCTCAATTCTCGAGTCGCGCGTGAAGCAGTATGGAACGGAAATCGAGGGTATCACGGTCGAAAAGGCCTCTACGGAAAGTCAATTGGGCTTCATTAACTCGGAACTTACCGATTTGCGCGGGCTTTTGGAAAAGAACCTGGTGCAGAAAACGCGGGTCCTTGCCATGGAGCGCGAAAAAAGCCGCCTCGAGGGCGTTATCGGCCGGGCCACCGCCGATATTGCCAAAGCGCAAAACGGGATTGGGGAAACGCAACTCAATATCGAACAACTGCGCAAAAAAGATTCCGAGGACGTCAATACGCAGATTGTAGAAACACGCGTGAAGCTTGGCGACTTGCGACAGAGGGTTATGGTCTCTCAAGACATTCTGCGCCGCATCCAAATTCGCGCGCCACGTTCCGGTACGGTACAAAATGTTCACGTCGCGACAATCGGCGGCGTAATCCGGGCTGGCGAGCCGCTGCTTGAACTGATCCCCGACGACGAGGGCCTGGTCGTGGACGCGCAAGTTTCCCCGACGGATATTGACGCGATCCAGGCCGGCATGCGGGCCGAAATAAGATTCAGCGCGTTCCACGGCCAAATTCTTCCTCTGATTATGGGGAAGGTGGAGAGCGTTTCGCGCGATAGGATCAATGACGAGCAGAAGAAGAGCTCCTATTTCTTGGCCCGCGTCACGGTCGACAAAAATGAAGTGCCCGCCATGGTCAAAGGGCGCATCACTGCGGGTATGGCGGCGGAGGTCATTGTCCCGACCGGCGAGCGGACGGTGCTTAGCTATCTCGTGCGACCGCTGCGTAATCGGGTCAGTACGACATTTCGCGAAAAATAAATTGCACGGGGTAATTGCGCTTTGAGCCAAAGGCCGCGGTCCCTACTGGATCGCGTGAATTCAGCAGTTCAGTCGCAGACGATGCTTTGTGCCTTGCTCCGCTGATCGCAAAGCATGTTGATTCGTCTAATATTTTTTAGGTTTCTGAGATGCCAGCTTTCATTTTTCGTGGCCCATCCGCGACCTTGTGGCGCGTATGCCACACATCCAGCCTTAATTACCGAGTTGGTCTTTTTTTCGTGATCCGACGGGGTGATTGGGGCCGCAGCGTTGGGCCTTTTTCGAGCAGATACAAAAGCTTGCCATGAGCCTCGCGCCGACTTTCCCCTGATCGCTCTTTTTATAAAAAAACCCCTTGCAGGCTGATTTTTCGTTGAGTATAAACCTTACTCTACAGGGAAGGGCGTACCACCAGCGCTCGCGAATTCAAGCGGATCATTATCGATCACGCAAACTTAGGCCAGTCGATCAATTCGATCGCAACGGAGGAAATCCAAATGAGCACTTTCACGAACGCTGAAGCTCAGATTCAAGCGCTGTACGTCGGCTACTTCGGCCGCGCAGGCGATCCGGCTGGCATGAATTACTGGCTCAGTCAGTACGATGCGGGCATGTCGATCGCGGCGATTGCCGCCTCTTTCTCGGTGCAGACCGAAGCCACCAATCTTTACCCGTTCCTGAAGAACCCATTGGTCGACGACGCGGCCCACGACAACGCCGCGGCCTTTATCAATTCGGTGTTCGAGGACCTGTTCAATCGCGGGGAAAACGCGATCGTCGACCCGACCGGTTTTGCCTATTGGCTGGCGCGCGTCGTCGGAGCGGCAAGCAATCCGCAAGCGATTGGTCAGATCATCGAGGACATCATCTCGGGCGCGACCGGGGTCGATAATACCACCTTGCAGAACAAAGTGACGGTGGGCGACTTCTTCACCAATGATTTGGCCGGGAGCACCCAGCCGTATGTAGGCAACGCGATCAACATTTCGCAGTCGAGTGTCGGGAATACCACCTCCGATCCGACGACGGTGACGACACAAGAGACCGTCATCACGAACTTCATCAATAACGTGCCGCCGCTGCCGGGTGTTTACAGCAACCTCACGACGAATACCGATCATGTGGTGATCACGTCGATCAACACCATCGATCACGTCCAGGGGCTTATTGACACGACGGTGGGTTCAACTGACTCGACCTACACCGGCGGCGACAACATTCACGGCAACGGTCTGACCAATGTCGACCTCACAGTGACGGGAAACGTCAGTGGCTCCGCTGCGCTGGCATCGATGGCCGGTGTGGCCCAGGTTAACTTCTTCATGGGCACTACCAAAGACTTGAGCGTCAATGCTGTGCTCTGGAAAAACGTCGGCAGCGTGACTTTAGCTGGAACAGGCGCGGACGTTTCTGTCAGCCATCTCAATACCAACAACGGCAACGGCATCAAGCTGGCGGCCATGGCCGCAACTGGCAATGGCTACCTTCACGCCTCCGGCCATGTAAGCGGTCTCACCTACTCTGCTGACGTGGAAAATCATAACGGCGTCGGCTCTGTGGCGACCTTCGGCACGAGCGGGGTCGACGCCGTGATTGGCAAGTCGGGCACCGCGTCGATTGAGCTGTACCATAAACTCAGCAATGCGGCGAGCAAAGGCAACGCTTCGGTTGGCGACATCAACATCGGGAATGTCAACGTCAATGTTGGCAGCCACGTTAATGATGCTGACGTGAAAATTTATAACGAAGCCATTGCTTACAGCCATAACGCAACGGCCGGCAATATCACGGTCGGCGCGGTCAATCTCACCGCTGCCAAGGGCGGCGTGATTGATTTTACGGTTGATAATAGTGCGTACGCTTATACCAAGGGCAATGCCACCGTCGGCAATGTGACGGTTGGCAATATCGCGGTCCATCTCGCGAAGAGCGCCTCTGGTTACCTCGACTTTTATGCAGATAATACCGTTGCGAAAGGAACTGGCACGGACGGCAACCTCACGATCGGCAACATCAGCTTCTCCGGCGGCGCCGATCAAGATGTTTATATCTATCGCTACGTTAACGACAGCACTGGTAATGCGACGGTCGGTAACATCACGATCGGCAACGTCAGCATGATCGGAGGCACCTCCAGCCCAGAGATCTCCATCGAATACAACGGTGCCGATGTTGGGAAAGGCAATGCGACCGCCGGCAACATCACGATCGGCAACGTCAATATGTCGGCCAGCTCGTACGAGGCTATTTATATTCAATATCAAGGGGCCAAGGTCGATACCACCGGTAACGCGACCACCGGCAACGTCACGATCGGCAACGTGACCATGCACGCCAAAACATACCAGGCGGAAAATCTCGTCTACGTCGACAACTATGCCGAGGCGGGATATACCGGCGGCAAAGGCGGCGTGGCGACGGGCGGCAACGTGTCGATCGGCAACATAACGCAGACCGGGTCGTACGAGAATTACGTCGACGTTTACAATCTTGCCGCAAATTTTGGCTCAAAATCCCATAATGCGGCCGGCGGCAGCGTTACGATCGGCAACATCACCGGCATGCAGGTCGTCGGGCTAAACTCGACGGGGGCCGCCGTCACCGGCGTCGTCGACCAGGTCTATATCGAGAACCACGCGACCGCGGACCACGGCAACGGCTCGGTCGGAAACGTGACCATCGGCAATATCAGCGTCAATGCCGTTGCCCCATCGTTCCAGGCTGGTGCGGTCGCTGAGGTTACGATCTACAATGGCGTGCATGCGGTCAACGGCAAGGCCACGGTTGGCAGCGTCACCGTTGGCAATGTTACGCAAAATGTTGGCCTTGCCGGCAAGGCTTCTCTCTATGTGTCGAACTACGCGAATGGCAACACGAGCGCGAACAGCACCGGTCTGGTGAAAATCGGCAACGTGTCGATGCAGGGCGGTTCCGGCGCGGACGTGAAGGCGACGGTCTACAATTACGCCTATGACGGGCTCATCCACCTCGGCACAACCGGCGGCATCAATATCGGCAACGTGACGCTGGTGCTGACCAAGGCTCTGGGTACGGCCAAATTGGACGTTTCAGAGACCGGCAGCACTGCCGGGCAGATCACCGTGGGCAATGTGTCAGTGCAAGGCCATACCGGCGCGAAGCTTGACGTTACGGTCAGCGAGCTCGCCGGAAAGGGTGGGACCGCGACGGGTGTCACCATCGGCAATGTATCGCTAACCGGGGCCAAGGCGACGGCCGTTCTTTCTGTCACCGAAACGGGTGGAACGACTGGGGCTGTGAAGGTCGGCAACGTGTCGATGAATGCCGGCAAGTTGCACATGTCGATCAGCAACTCGGCGACGGGCGGCAATGCCGGCGGCCTCTCGGTCGGCAACGTCACCCTGAAGGGAAACTCCACCACCACGAACTACATCTCGCAGCACGCTACGAACGGCAATGCTGGTGCGCTGACCGTCGGCAATATCGGCATGACGATCGGCAAAGGCCAGGATATGAAGCTGCTGGTCACGAACTCGGCTCTCAATCACGTCGGGACCGTGACCGTCGGCAACGTCTCGTTGGCCATTGCCAACACCAAGGCGGGTGGTGCAAACCACGCGACGCTGGATATCAGCTCGTCGAGCGTCAATGCGGTTCCCGGTGGCAACATCGCAGTCGGCAACATCGCCATCAGCGCCGGTGGGGAAAGCAAGTCGTTTGCTGCCGCCAACATGGCGGTGCACATGGTGGTGCATTCTCACGACGGCACTGTGAGCGTCGGCAATATCAGCGTGAGCGGCGGCCTGCTCAATACGGCAGGGCCGACTGTCCTCGATAACTTTGCCGACTTCAGCAATGGATCGGATGGCTTGAGCCCGTGGCTTACGCTAACCGGTACGTCACACGCTACGGTGGGCAGCATTGACTACAGTGGTTATGTCGGCGCCGGGGCATACTCCAACGGAACCGTTGACGGTATTGCCGCTAAGGCCGCCGGCACGATCATCGATGTCAACACTCTCAAGGGGGCCGGCAGCATCATCGGCTCGAGCGGCGGTACGGCCATTGTCGACAACAGCGGTCAGAACGCCATCGACGTCAGCCATGCCGCTGCCACCACCAAGGCCGACATCATCCTGCTGCAGGATTCGCAGACTGCGGTCAGCGATAACGGGACAGTGGTGACCGCGCCGCAAGCGTCAGTGGACTCGATCATTGGCATCCACTCCGGTGACGTGATCGGGTTCGCGGCCGGTAATTATGCGACAGGATTTGGCCTCACCGGGGCCATGGCTCCGACGCAGGGAGGTGCATCGACCTACGCCATCTTCCTCGCGACCGCGGAGACTTATATCGATACGAATGGTTATTCCTTCTACTCCGCGGACGTAGGCGGCAACACCTTCGTGGCAATGAACAACGGCGGCCACGTTGCCGAGGTCGTCGAAGTGATGGGAATCCACACCTTCTCGGTCGACGGCAGCAATTTCCTGCACTTCGCCACCTGAGGCTGATCAATCTCAACGCGAACCAGAAGAGGGCATGCAAATGCCCTCTTCTCTTTTTTCCGGCCAGGCGGTAGATATTTTCGATGGAGCAGTCAAAACTCAAAGGCGTGCAGGAGGCCCTGCACGCGGTCGAACAGCAAATGCGAGCACGCCATTTTGGCGTGGCGTTGGAACTCGCATATCAAGCGGCCAACAAGTTCCCAGACGTACGCCCGGTGGATCTGAAACTTGGAGAGGTTCTCGAGACTTGCAAGGAATTCGACAAGGCGCTCGGAGTTTATCGCCGCGTTCATGAAAGAACCCAGGAAGCCGGCGGCACGAGTGAAATTGATTTGTTGGTTGGCATCGCTCGTTGTCAAATCCGCCTGGCGCAATTCAGCCAGGCGACCAAGTTATTGGAAGAACTGAAAGTCTTAGCCCCAGAGTATCCCCCGCTTTTAACAGCGCTCGCTTCCTGCCGGCGCCACGACGAAAAAGTCGATGAAGCCGAGCAATTGATCAAGCTCGCGCTCAAGCACGACCCGAATAGTCGGCTCGCCATTCACGAGTACGCGCAAATCTGTTTGGCCAAAAAAGATAGGCAAGCGGCGATCAAGCTGCTGGAGCAAAATATCCGGCGAAAGGATCTTTATGGCGACTCTATCGATTTGTGGCTGGCGACTTTGCACGAAGACAATCGTGATCGGTACGCGCAAAACACTCTAGAAGAGCTTATGAAGATCCACCCCGATACGGTGGAATTCACCTTCGGATACGCGGTATTAGCCAATCAAGCCGGCGAAATCACACTTGCGCGCCCTGCCTACCGTAAGTCCATGGAACTTAGTGCGAATAACCCACGCATTATCTATGAATTAGGCGTGCTTGAACGTACCGCGGGCAATCTCGAATTGTCCCAGGAGCTGATCAAGCAGGCTATCGACCTTAAGCCGGACAACCCGGCGGCCATACGCACTTATTGTAGTGATCTTAAGGTAGCATACGGTGATGAAAACTTTACGCGAATCAACTATGTAGCGGCAAAACTCGCCGAATTTGATCCCCTTGAACAAATTCACATGCATTACGCGATGGCGAAGGCTTACGAAGACGTAGACGAAATGGATACGGCCTTTCGTCATTATGCAATCGCCGGTGAAAAAAAACGTAAAAAAGAAACCTACAGCGATCGCGAAGCTGCCAAGATGGCCCGTATCATTCCGCAGGTCGTCACTAAAGCGCGGCTCGCCGAAACAAAACAGGTCGGCTGTCAAAGCGAAATACCAGTATTCATCCTGGGAATGCCACGTTCTGGAACGTCTTTGATGGAGCAAATCCTATCGGCGCACCCGGATATATTTGGGGCGGGAGAGCTTAAAATTCTTACCGGAGTTTTGGAGAATATCGCAGTCGCGCAAAATAACTTGAATATGCAGGAAAAAGATCCTGTCTTCCCGCCAGAGCAAAACGCGAGCTGGGAAGAGCGCGGCAAACACTACGTAGATCGACTACTCAAGCTTGCTGATAAGCCCTATGAGCGCATCGTCGATAAGATGCCCGGCAATTTTAATTTTGTCGGTCTTATCCATGCGATCTTACCGAAAGCGAAGATCATCCATAGCCGCCGCCATCCGGTGGAGACGTGTCTGTCTTGCTACCGCATTCACTTCGCGGAAGGACATCAGTGGACGTATAATCTGCGAGAACTCGGCCGCTTCTACAAGCGCTATTGGGAATTAATGAAATATTGGCGCAATGAATTCCCCGGAGTGATGTTCGAAGTGCGTTATGAGGACAACGTCGCCGATGTCGAGGGGCAAGCCAAAAAGCTGATTGCCCAATTAGGGTTGGAATGGAATGAAAACTGCCTCAATTTCTATAATGTTGACCGGCCCGTGAAAACAGCGAGCGTCACGCAGGTGCGACGGCCTATTTATACGACATCCACGAATCGCTGGCGGAAATATGAAAAATACCTCCGTCCTCTCTTAGATGAATTGGGAGACATCGTGCCGGAGTACGAGGATGAAATCGCCCATTTGTCGGCAAAGAAGGTAGCCTAGGGAAGCGCAAGGCCAGGAAGCGCAGCTGTGTCCCTGCGTGCGGACTATTGTGACGCATCGGCTAAGCCTATTTGCGGCGACAGCGCGCGAAATCTTATTCCACGCGACGCGCAAACCGGTCTCATCCGCAATGTGGAGGAATTCTCATGGAAGATGCCGGCCTTATTTCAATTGTTAGCGCACAGAACGTGCCTATGACCGCAGCGAAATTCAGCGCCGCGGCGAAACAAGCTGGACTCACTATTTTCGGACAGCATGATTTCTCTAAGGCAATGGAGGGTGCTAATCGACCGGGACCCACCCTGCTCATTTCGTTTGGAAATCAAAAAGTAATTCATAGCCTCGTCAGCGGTAATCAAAAGCTGGCGATTGACCTTCCGATGAAAGTGCTCGTGTGGGAAGGTCCCGATGGCGTGACCAGCGTCAGCTATACGGATCCGCGGTGGTTGATGAAACGCCATGGAATGGCACAACAGCTTGGCAATCTGGCCGACAATATGGCATCCGTGCTGAGCAAAGTGGTAAAGAACGCATGTTCAAACGAAGCCGTAAGTTGATGGCAGGGTCCAAAGTCGGGCCTTTTCGATGAACGCCTCGATTTACGATCTCATTGCCTTCCAGGCGCGCCTGCGCCCGGAGGCTCCGGCGGTGGTCTGCCCTCAAGGTACAATTCGCTTTCGGGAATTAATCAAACATATTCATGCTATGGTTGCTGAGCTACAAAGCCTGGGCGTTACCGGGCCGGGGCCCGTGGCGCTGATTTTCCCTCGTGCCTATTTGCATTTGTTGTTGATCCTTGCCCTGGACCGAATGAACTTGACCTCGGTCTCGCTACTTGCACCGGGCACGAAGCTTCCTTGGAAGCCAAACAATGTGGTCGCGGTCATCTCAAATAGAAATCCTGAACTTGATGTGCCGCATAAGTGGATCGAAATTTCTGAAAAATGGATGCAACGAGTAAACGATTCAGGAGACGCGGTTTCAAATCCGGCCGATACCTTGGTTCGAGTTATTCTATCCTCCGGGTCGACGGGTTCGCCGAAGCCTATTGCCATCCATCGTCATACCTTAGCGGCAAGAATCGCTGAACACATTCGCGATTTGGGCCTGGCGCCCGGTAGTCGCATTCTTTCGCTACACCTTTTTTCCGGTGGGCCCGGCTACTGGACCGCTTTGGCGACCTTAGCAGCAGGCGCGATGTTGGTGGTATTTCCTTCGCTAGAGGATTGCGTCCTTTACGCGGAGCTTTTGAGTGTGACGCATCTGTCGTGTTCTCCCTACATGCTTAGCCAATGGGTAGCGCAAATGCAGAATCGACCGCCACTTCGATCGCTTCAAATGCTTGAAACTGCAGGCGGTCACTTGCCGCTACCATTGGGTCGTCGCGCTCGTAACGCTATATCACCAAATGTCTATACTCTGTACGGCGCGACAGAAGCTGGAAGGCTTGCATTTACAAAGCTTCAATTGGCAGGAAGGTCGGCAGAAGCTGTCGGATTTGTTAGTCCGTGGTGTCAGGTAGAAATTGTCGACGAGTCGGATCGGCCGGTCAAGCTTGGAGGCGAAGGAGTCGTGCGAGTAAAGACGGTTGGAATTATTGACTCCTATTTCAAATCTCGCGAGTTGACCGCTAAAAATCTTCGTAACGGATGGTTTTATCCTGGTGATGTCGGATCGCTCGATGCTGATGGCCTGCTTAGAATTACCTCGCGTATCGATGATGTTGTTAATCTCGGAGGAGTGAAGTTCAGTTTAATTGGCGCCGAAGAAACACTGCGGCTTGTTCCCGGCGTGACGGACGTGGCTGCGTTCGGCGTAACAATGACTGCGATTCCGGAAGTGTGGGCTGCAGTTGTCAATGACAACACTCTCGATCAAGGCGCGTTGAAAATAAAAATGGGCGAAGCAAAAATTTCGCGCGTGATCCACCTTCAACAGCTTCCACGAAATGAAAATGGAAAGATTTTGAAGCAAAAACTGATAGAGGCAGCATCCGCTCTATTAGAAAATAGCGAGCCCTCTATCTAATTAAAACCGATCAGACTTAAATTACGGCAGTGGCCCGCTGACCAACAACCCGCTGGAGAGGATCATGAGAGAGATCCGGCGCCGAACACGCGTCGTTGGCGCATTTCCAGACGGTCAGTCCTGTCTCAACCTGGCTGCTGCTCGCCTGCGTTACATCGCGGGAACGGCATGGTCAGAAAAACGCTACATGAACATGCGGCCGCTCTATCAGCCGCAGATCATGCAAACCGGAGCCGTCGCCTGATCAAATGTGCGAAAGATTCTGGACACTACCTGTTTGGCTTTCGTTTCGCAAAGAATAAACGAATACGCGTCGCGCAAATGCGCGACGGTCATTGAAGGTGTGCGGGAGAATTCTCAGGCGCTCGTGTTGACGACATACCCAGTGTTAGGGGAGTAAGTGACGCCGGGATTGTTCAGTGCGTTGAGGAAGGGCTGAGGTGCTGGTTGGGTGAGCTGTACTGGATTCGAAAAATCTCCGCTGATCGTCACCGGAATATTGGTCACGGCACTGACAAGCGCTAAGTCGTTGCCAGGGCTTTGTCCAAAGTAAGCGTCTCGCGCTGCAATGTCGGCAACCGCCGGGGAAATCGTTCCCGTAGTGGGATTCCAGCCGTTGTAAGAAGTGTCTGTAGCTCCGCCGCTTGCTTGCTGCGTACTATTGGAAGTTGCCTTGTGGGATGAATCGAGCTGCGATGCCAGTTCTTGCTGGAATTGACTGGACGGATCTACGCGCGACACATTTGAATTGGGGCGTTTTGAATTGCCCGCAACTCGAGCCTGCTGTTGGCCTACCGCTACGGGGTGGGTTGCATGTCGAGGGGCGAGATGAGTGACAGACATTTTTGGTTTCCCTTAACCCAATGCACTGGCAGGGTCTTAAATAGGTCCGTCGGCGTCCGTTTGGCGCGTCGCCACGGAAATGCCCCCCAAATGCTCGATTTCGAGGGATTTTCATCCTACGGAGTCGCAGCAACACAATGTACTTTCTTGGTAAAAAATCCGCTAACGCGAAGACCCAACCCAGCGCATTAAAGGACTCATGTAGACTGATCTTTCGGTATGTATTGATGTTACTCTACAGGGACGAGTGCATAAATTCCGGACGCACCCTGCGCTCTTCGAGCGTAATTGCTGCCAGTAGTTGCAGCCAACCGGATCAATCGTCGCGTTCTGTGGACGGTTGAACAGGTCTCCAACGCCGGCGTCCATTCCAGCCAAAGCCACGCTGCTGACGTTCTTCCCAAGCGCGGCATTGACGTTCGACGTTTCTTTGGTGCCCATGAAGAAATTAACCTGGGCCACGCCCTTCATAGATTGCCGGCCGTCGCCGAGTTGCTGATCGACATGCGGCGGTGCGACCATTGTCGATAACAGCGGTCAAAAAGCCATTGACTTGAGCCATGCCACCAAGCCCGACACGATCCTGCTGCAGGACTCGCAGACTGCGATCACCGATACAGCGGGATGGTCACAGCGCCACGCGAGCGTCGGTGGACTCAATCATCGGCATCAACTCCGGTGCGTGATCGAGTTTGCAGCCGGTAGTTGTCCTGCGCACGCGGCTCGGCCGCATCATCCGCGACATAAGCCGCAAGATCACCGGCCAGCCGGCCTTGCAGGAGGCATTGCAATGGCCGCTCGCGCGCGCCAGCCAGATCCGTTCGCAGCAGCAGCGCCAGCGCGGCTGGAAGCTGTATTCCTTCCATGCTCCCGAGGTCGAATGCATCGGCAAGGGCAAGGCCAGCGCGCCCTATGAGTTCGGCGTCAAGGTCTCGATCGCCACCACCAACGCCCGCGCCCCGGGCGGCCAGTTCGTGCTGCATGCCAAGGCGCTGCCGGGCAACCCGTATGATGGGCACACGCTGCGCGCTGCCATCGAAGGCACCGAGAGGCTCACCGGGCGCGAGATCGAGCGTGCCTATGTCGACAAAGGATACCGCGGCCACGATGCTCCCAACCCGCATCGCGTCTTCATCTCCGGGCACAAGCGCGGCGTGTTTAGCGCCATCAAACGCGAACTGCGCCGCCGCTCCGCCATCGAGCCCGTGATCGGCCATATGAAGTCCGAGGGCCATCTCGGCCGCTGCTATCTCAAGGGTGTCGCCGGCGACGCCGCCAACGCCATCCTCACCGCCGTCGGCCACAATCTCCGACTCGTCCTCGCCTGGTTGAGGATTCTTTTGTGCCTGATCCTCGCGGCGCTACCCAGCGCGCTCGCAGACGATCCCGAACTCAAATTGGCTTCTTAACGGACGACCACCTATGTAGCAATGATCAACGGCGGCTACGTTGCCGAGGTCGTGGAAGTGGATCCATACCTTCACGCTCGTCGGCGGAAAACTGCACTTCGGCACCGGAGGCCAGTCAATCTGAACGCGAACCGGAAAAGAGCATGAAAATGCCCACTTCTCTTTTTTGACTCGAGTGAGATTGATTTATTGTTTGGTATCACGCGTCGCCAAATCCACCTTGCGCGATTGAGCCGCCCGCCAATACATCAAATGCCCCCACTCGTGCATCGTAGCGAAAAAGGAGCGTACCCATTCACGTGTGATTTCCGGTACTTTTTCGCGAGCCAAATTAGTAATTTCAAATATGGTGCGATGACCATCGACGAGTTTGATTAAATGCGCTCCTCGTCCCATTTTGAATTTATACTTTCCACGCACAAGTTTTGTTTCGTCAGATCCGGAATCGTCCGCCTGCCCGACAAACTTCAAGCCAGGGCTAAAGACCGGAACGAAGTTCTCCCAATCCGGTTGGACGAATTCAATCCTCTTCGGCATTCGTTCGGGGTGGCAAAGGATAAACTGATGGAATCCAAACCGTTGCGTCAAGAGCTCTATCAGCTTCCACCTTTCTTCTTCCGGCAGCGCGAGAATTTTGTGCCGTAATGGGTGGTCGGGAGAGAACGCTTCTTTTGCGCAATACATTGCCGGCTCAATCCAACTCCAAAAATCCAGTCCATTTTTGCGCACAAATTCGAGTGCTTCTCCTACGGTATACGCGCGATCCTGCGCATGAAGGAACGTGTCGACAATACCTAAATCGTAGCCGATGTCTGGAGCGTGTTTTATATAAAAACTAGCCGAATGTCTTTCGGGCAAGCATTTCAAGGCGGCTTTGACCAGATCTACACTCTCCTTGCTCTGCCCGAATCCGAGAAGCTTGAATGCCTCCTGCAACATATAAATGCCCTGGCGTAAATACGGAGCATACACCATGACGGACATGAGGCCGTCGGGTCGCAGAACTTCCTTCAGCGCGCGCAAGCCCTTATCCGGGTCATCCAAGTGATGCAGCACGCCGCAACACACGATGAAGTCGTAGCTTTCATTGAGCTCGCCCACATCCAGTAAGCTCATGTGGTGCAAAGTAAGATTGTGAATATCGTGTTTTTCCTTGAGGTACGTTTCATGATTTAGGCTTGTCGAGGACAAGTCTATTCCGGTTACGTGTGCCTGCGGCATCATCAGCGCATAGTACGCCCCTTGGTTGGTACCGCATCCAGCCACAAGAAATTTTAGGCCATCGAGAGAACGTCTTTCTGGCCATAACATAGGAGCGATCAGAGTAGGGGTATCGGGTTCGTGCATTCCTTTGGCGATGGCCGCAAGCATGTCATCGATCGGCTTAGGATACGCCCAGTCCGTATACTGCCTCGCCACGATTTGCTTTACGTTCACGAACACCTTCCCCAATTTGATCTGACTGGCTCTATCGGATTAGCGTATGTGGCTCCGCTCTGCACATTAAGGGGATTGCAGCCAGTCACTACCGGCGATGGCGATCATGGATTCCAGCACTGCAATCCCGCTCAGCAAATGCTGAGCATTGGCTCGGCGAACATCACTGGCGATTACATTTGGTCTGGAAAGTGTCTTCTGGTCAAGACTGAAGGGGGCGTTTGGCGATCGCGCCGCCGGTCTTGCCAGTGTGACGCAGGTGAGGAAGCCCATCTACCAGGACTTCGCCGCTGGCGCAAATATGAGAAATGTTTAGCCTCCACTGCTGGAGGAGTTGGACGACATCGTGCCGGCATCAGAATATAAAGCGGAGATGCGCATCTAGCCGAGAAATAAGCTTGGTCCTTAGGAACCTCATGTGCGCCCGGAAAGACCGGATTTGGCTGAGCAGCGAGGAATTTCTGTATTGCTGTGACTTTCGGTTATTCTCAATTGGGATAAAATGACCCGCGCATGAGGTATTCACGATGACCGATTGGACGGCCGGCTATATGGCCGATATCGGCTACACCTTCGGCTATTACACGGAACTCAATCCGCTGCGGCTTGATCTTGCCTTCTTGAACGCGGGATTGGTCGCGCCCGTTCGGGGAACGGCATGCGAATTGGGCTTCGGCCAGGGCATCAGTGTCAATTTGCACGCGGCGGCATCCGTCAACCAATGGTTCGGCACCGACTTTAACCCCGCGCATGCTGGCTTTGCCCAGGAGATGGCCAGCATGTCTGGCGCGGGTGCCCAACTCTTCGACCAATCCTTCGCCGAATTTTGCAGCCGATCCGATCTGCCAGAATTCGACTATATCGGCCTGCATGGCATATGGAGCTGGGTATCCGACAAAAACAGAAACGTAATCGTGGACTTCATCCGCCGCAAGCTAAAAGTGGGTGGTGCTCTTTACATCAGCTACAATAGTCAGCCGGGCTGGGCGACGATGGTGCCGATGCGCGATCTGCTCACCGAGCATAGCGAGGTGATGGGTGTGTCGGGACAGGGGATCGTGAGCCGCATCGTAGGCGCGCTCAATTTCGCTGAAAAGCTTCTGGCTACCAATCCCGGTTATGCCCGGGCCAATCCACAGGTCGTCGACCGCATAAAAAAAATTAAGGATCAAAACCGCAACTTGGTAGCCCATGAATACTTCAATCGAGACTGGCTGCCAATGTCCTTTGCCCGAATGGCGGATTGGTTGGCGCCAGCCAAGCTCAACTATGTTTGTTCAGCGAACTATCTAGATTACGTCGACGCTCTGAATCTTACCGCTGAGCAGCAAGCTTTCCTAAAGGAAATTCCCGACGCGATGTTCCGCGAGACAGTGCGCGACTTCATGGTCAATCAGCAGTTCCGCAAAGATTACTGGGTGCGTGGCGCGCGCAAGCTCAACCCCCTGGAACAGGCCGAAGCTCTGAGTCGTCAACGGGTCATGCTGGTGCAACATAGCGCCGACGTTTCACTGAAGGTTGGACCGAAAGGTGAGATCACCCTGCCGGAGCAAGTGTACCGGCCGATCCTGGACGCGCTGGGCGATCACCGGCCGAAGACGCTGGGCCAGATCGAGCAGTTACTGAAGGACAAGGCTATTCCCTTTGTCCAGATAGCGCAGGCAGTTGTGGTGCTGATCGGAGCCCATATCCTGCATGCCGTGCAAGACGAAGCGCTGATCGGTAAGGCCAATAAGCAGACCGATAAACTCAACCTATATCTGTGCGATAGGGCGCGCGGCAGCGGCGATAACAATTATCTGGCAAGTCCAGTTACCGGCGGCGGGATCTTGGTTTTGCGCTTCCAGCAGCTCTTTCTGCTCGCCAGGAGACATGGCAAGAAGCAGCCCGCTGAATGGGCGCAGTATGTCTGGCATCTACTTGAATCTCAGAGGCAGAAGATCGTCAAGGATGGCAAGACGCTGGAAACGGCGGAAGAAAATCTGGCAGAACTGACCGCGCAGGCGCAAACGTTCGCTGAGAAGCAATTATCGATTCTTAAGGCACTGAACATTAGTTGACTTATGGTTGAAAAACGAATGCGAATACTAGAATTCCATTCCGGTAATTTCGCACGAGTAGTAGAAATATCTGGGGGGCATCTTGTTGCATGAGTTAACCGACATCGCGCCAGAGGGCGAAGTGAACATCGCCCATCCTGCGGGAAGAACTAGCCGACATTTGATGGTAGTCGTTTATAGTGTTGTTGGTTTTGCACCGATCCATAGCCGCCGCTGACGATTTCGGCTATTGCCCGGTCATGGTGCATCGTAGGGAAAGTGGCCGGTGCCCCGTTGGTCCGCGCCGTGACGAAGGCAAAAAGCCGGGGTGCGTTCTGCCCACGAACCGGCTAGCAGTAGCAGATACCGCCGAAACACATGCGGCGAAACCCTAATGGGACATTTTTGATGGTACAGTTCGTTGCCGTAAATAAGGATCGCCATGGCACAAAGAAGTGGCGGCGTCCCGTAAACTACCCCTTCGCAGCGGCGGAGGCGTCTGTTCCGGTGACCGGTGCGGAGCTTGCTAGAGCGGCGTTGTCGATGCCGATCGCCTTTGCTGAGGAGGCGGGCCGCTACAGGCTCGTTGCCGTGCTGTCGTTGGTGCCGGCCCGGAATATGTTTGTCGGTCCTGACGGTCGGTGGCTTGGCAACTACGTGCCGGCTTGGTTTCGTGTCTATCCTTTTTGCTTTGTCCCACAAAAAGGCGCAGCTGAAGCCGTTCTGTGCGTTGATGAAGAAAGTGGACTTATTGTCGACGCAAACTTGCCCGGTGAAACATTCTTCGATGCCGATGGAGCGCCCTCGCCGGCGCTGAAGCCAATAATCGAGCTTTTGCGACAACTGCAACGTGGCCTGCAGGTGACCGACGTGGCGGTATCCGCGCTCGCGCAAACTGGCGTCATCAAGCCATGGCAAATCAAGCTAAAATCAGACCATGGCGAGCAGGTGGTTAATGGATTGCATCACGTCGAAGAATCTGCCCTCGCGGCGCTGTCGGAGGAGGCATTTCTGAAGTTGCGTGCGGTTTCGGCTTTGCCTATCGCCTATGCGCAGATACTGTCGGAGGGTTTGCTAAGCATATTCGCTCAGCGTGCGCGATTTCATCGTCAGGAAAAATCGCCCGCCGTCGCGGCGTTACCGGAATCAATTGATAGCCTTTTCCAGTTGCCGGATGACGACACGGTTAGGTTCAGATAGTATCAGCACGCTTAGCCATTTGCGAGAATGATGCACAAACTCAAGTCAGTTGCGCCTCGATATGACCTCGGGGAGGACCGCGTCCTTCTGGCGATCAACGCGGGGCAAGATGACGCATGGGCCTGTTGGCTGACGCGGCGCATGGCGCTGGGCGCCTTGGACCGGCTCAACCAATATCTCAAGCAGACATCGGCCATGGTCGCGAGGACGCCGCTCGAGTATCGAGCAGATGTTGCGGCAATGGAGCGCCAGGTCGCGGTCGCCAAGATACAGAAGTCGATAACTCGAGTGCCAAATGGGCAGCTGATGACGGCGGCAGCAGATGGAGAGCTCGCGACCGGAATCAGGCTGACGCCGCGGCCCAAGGGCTTTCTGTTCGAGATCAGCGGGCGCGAAGGTGGCCGCGCAGGCGGGCTCGTCAGCCGGTCCGAGCTGCAGACGATCCTGCTGCTGATCGAGCAGGAGGCGTCGAAAGCGGGTTGGCTGCCGAGCACCCAGGCTCCGCCGCCGCAAGAACCGGAGTGGCAAAGGGCGCCCGCGGCAAGCAAGAAGCGGTCCGTGAACTGATTCCAGTTCCAAAGACGAGATTGCATGCGAGGAGATGCGATGTTGACTCTGAAACCTATCGTGTCGATTGCAGTCGTAAGCGTCGCGCTTTCCTCCGCGTCCCTTGCTCAAGATTCACCACGCCAGTCCGCGCCGGCCGTCGAACGCAGCGCGACCGCCCAGACGGGCAAGGACGTCCGCATCGGCGTGCTGGCGAACGTGCATAAGGATTGCAGCAGCGGGCCGCTGCCCGTGGTCATTCTGATCAAAGGACCCAGCCACGGAAATGTGCGGGTGCGGCGCGCAAAGGCGACGGTGACAAACGTCGCGAATTGCCTCGCGACGCAAGTGCCCGTTTATGTCGTGCTCTACAAGTCGTATCCAGGGTTCGTCGGCACGGAAAACTTGGAGCTGGAGGTGAGGAACGTTGAGACTGGCGTCGTGCGGGTGGAGAAGATAGCGGTGACGGTTAGTGGGAGCGGGATTCAGCTATGATGTCGACACCAGCTCATTGATTCCTGCAATTTATAGGATTCCGAGGCGGGATCGAAGCGGTTAGGCCGTCGGAAGATGTTCATTGCCGTTCCAGTGGACCGCGAAATTCAACGGCGATGGCCTGCCGGAATGCTGCGAAATCGCAATGGAATTAAGCGGCGAGCTGATAAATGGAGGGAACTAGAAAGTAGCACAAATTGTCACGGAGAAATAGCGGACGCACCACAACACGGTCAGGCCACGCTACATATCAGAGAAACGACCAAATCCAAGACTTGACTGCCCCGGACAAGCAATCGATCTTACTTCAGGCAGTTAATTTCCTGCGCAGAAGCCTGCTCGTTGGGCAGATGTAGCGCTTTGATGCGTGTTGTACAACACACCCAACCATGTAGATAATAATGCGTATGGAAGAAATAATGCGTATAGAAGAATTGACTAATCTTCGCCCCCTCGAATCGGAGGCCATTGAGATTTTTCGGGAGGTTGTTGCCACCTCTCATAAACCGGTAATGCTTTATTCAATCGGAAAAGATTCTTCGGTGATGCTGCGCCTAGCGCAAAAAGCATTTTACCCTGGAAAAATTCCGTTCCCGCTAATGCACATTGATACTGGATGGAAATTTCGTGAAATGATCGCCTTTCGCGATCGGATGGCCAAGGAGCTCGGATTTGAATTGATTGTCTACACGAACCCACGCGGCCGTCAGGAGGGCATTGGTCCTTTCTCGCACGGCTCTGCTGTGCATACCGACGTGATGAAAACAGAAGCTTTGAAGCAAGCGCTCGATGGGCATGGCTTTGATGTCGCATTTGGCGGTGCGCGCCGCGATGAAGAAAAATCCCGCGCGAAAGAGCGGATATTTTCATTTCGGGCCCGTGGACATCGATGGGACGCGAAGGCGCAGCGACCAGAACTTTGGAATCTTTACAATACGCGTATTAATTCCGGCGAGACTATCAGGGTATTTCCCCTGTCAAACTGGACCGAGGCTGATATCTGGCAATACATCCGCGCCGAAAATATTCCGATTGTACCGCTTTATTTTGCTGCCCGACGTCCGGTGGTACAGCGTTCAGGACAGTGGATCATGGTAGATGATGCCAGAATGCCGCTCGAACCGGGCGAGGTTGCCCAAATGCGTCAAGTTCGCTTTCGGACCCTTGGCTGTTATCCGCTGACTGCCGCGATTGAGAGCTCGGCGGAGACGCTTGATGCAATCATTGCTGAAACACTGGGCGCGAGCACGTCTGAACGCCAAGGTCGCATTATCGATCATGACAACGCAGCTTCGATGGAACGTAAAAAGCAAGAAGGGTATTTTTGATGGATACCCTGCGTTTTATAACTTGCGGCAGCGTCGATGACGGAAAGTCAACACTGATCGGCCGTCTGCTCTACGAGACCAAACTTGTCTTTGAAGACCAGCTGGAATCGCTGTTGGCAGATTCCAAGAAATTCGGAACGCAAGGAGAGCGACTGGATTTTGCTCTACTCACCGATGGATTACAGGCCGAACGCGAACAAGGCATCACGATCGACGTTGCCTATCGACATTTCACGACGTCAAAACGACGCTTCATTGTGGCCGATACGCCAGGACACGAGCAGTATACCAGGAACATGGCTACTGGAGCGTCAACGGCGCATGCCGCTGTGCTTCTCGTCGATGCCCGCAAGGGTATTCTCGTGCAAACTCGACGTCACAGTCGTATTGTGGCGATGTTGGGAATTCCTCATATAGCGCTAGCGGTTAACAAGATGGATCTTGTTGGCTGGGAGGCGGGGACATTCCGCGCCATTGAGCGAGACTATCGAGAATTTGCGGCGAACCTTGAATTCAAAACGATCACAGCTATCCCGCTATCTGCGCTTGAGGGGAAAAATGTGATTGAGACGGCGTCAGTAGACATGCCGTGGTACAGTGGTCCCACGTTGTTCGAATGGTTGGAAAGGGTACCAACGGACGAAAGCCTCATCGGTCAGCCGTTAAAAATGCCCGTCCAGTGGGTTAATCGGCCCAATCTCGATTTTCGGGGGTTTTCAGGCCGCTTAGCGAGTGGCGTCGCGCATCGGGGAGACGTCGTCCGTCTCAGTCCCTCGGGTGTTAACACCAGAATAAGGACAGTTATCGTCGGCAACAATGATCAACTCGAGGCAGTTGCGGGCAATTCAGTCACATTGGTTCTTGAGGATGAAGTGGACGCTAGTCGTGGCGATGTGATTTCTGCTGCCTCCGAGCCCGTTGAAGTTGCCGATCAGTTTGAGGCTGAAATTTTATGGATGCACGAGCACGCGCTGCTTCCTGGAAGGCCCTATGTTGCGCTGATTCATACTAAATCCGCGGGTTTGACCGTTACCGAGATCAAACACAAAATCGATGCGAATACTGGCGTGCACCTGGCCGCAAAAACGATTGGCCTCAACGAGATTGCAATCGTCAACGTAAGTTTTGATCGACCTGTTCCATTCACAACTTACAAGCAAAACAAGCGCTTGGGATCGTTCATCATAATCGACCGTTTGACCAACGACACTGTTGGGGCGGGCATGATCCATTATGCCTTGCGCCGATCGGCGAACGTTCACTGGCAAGCACTTGAAGTGAATAAGGCGGCCCGCGCCGTAATAAAGCATCAAAAACCGCGTTGTGTTTGGTTTACCGGTTTGTCGGGTTCTGGAAAGAGTACAATCGCTAATCTTCTAGAGAAACGACTGAACGTTGATGGGCGTCACACTTTTATTCTTGATGGCGACAATGTGCGCCATGGTCTCAACCGCGATTTGGGCTTTACGGAAGAAGACCGGGTGGAAAATATTCGGCGCGTAGCTGAGGTCGCCAAGCTAATGGTTGATGCCGGTCTCATTGCCATAGTGGCTTTCATATCGCCATATCGTGCAGAACGCGCATTAGCCCGCCGTCTTTTCGATGAAGGCGAGTTTATGGAGGTATTTGTGGACACGCCTCTAGAAGAATGTGAACGACGCGATGCCAAGGGACTCTACGCCAAGGCGCGTCGCGGAGAGTTGAAAAATTTTACAGGCATTGATAGCGCCTACGAGGTCCCAATAGACCCGGAAATTACCATTCATACGACAGAAGTCTCGCCGGAGAATTCCGTCGAGCGCATCATAGAGAAATTATAATCTGGGCCCACGCAATTGCTTTTAATCATCGCTGGGGCATTGACAGGCTTTGCCGTTGGTTTGACCGGTGTAGGCGGCGGTTCATTAATGACGCCGTTATTGCTTCTTATATTTGGTGTAGCGCCGACAACTGCCGTTGGAACAGATCTTTGGTTTGCCGCACTGACTAAAATTGTTGCGAGTCCATTGCACCATTCAGCGGGGCTGATCGACTGGAGGGTTGTGCGTCGTTTGTGGCTTGGGAGCCTGCCCGGGTCTCTCATCATGGTATTGCTGTTGAAATTCGGAATACTGAGTTTGGCGCCGGTCTATTTGCAGATCGGCCTCGCCGCGGCTGTTGCGCTCACATCGATAGGCCTTTTGTTTCAGAAGCATCTCCACGACCTTGGTAAAAAACTGCGTTTACACGAAGCGGAGTACTTTAAGGCGATCCAACCTGGGCTGACTGTTTTTGCAGGGCTATGCTTGGGAATATTGGTGACTTTAACCTCGGTTGGGGCCGGAGCCCTCGGCACCGTTTTACTGACATACCTCTATCCTCTACGACTTACTCCTGCGCGGCTCGTGGCGACAGACATTGTTCATGCGATTCCGCTCGCTATATTTGCCGGTATGGGCCACCTTTTTATCGGCAATGTCGATTTTGTCTTGTTGGGCTGGCTTTTGCTTGGTTCGATCCCGGCAGTGTGGGTAGGTGCGCACGTCTCCATGCGGCTGTCGCACACAGTTTTGCGCTGGGCTTTGGCGATTATCTTAGCTTTCGTCGCGCTAAAGCTGTCTTGGAATTCTCTATGAAGATTGTACGTTTTGCTTAAATCTGCAGAACAGCGCGAGTGTCATATCGAAGAATATTCCGACATTAAGAATGTGTAGCCGCAACTCAAAAGCCTCCGCGTCAAGGCGGCGCCATCATCGCCGCCGTGACGAGAAACTATGGCGACTACGTCGTCTACGAGCGCCGCTTGAAGCGTTGATTTCACCGTTCGTCGGAGTCGACAACCTCTCGGGCGTGGCGCCGCAGGGCTTTAAGTTCTGCTGTTGCCTTGATTCCACCGCTGATCAGCCTTAACTTAACTACTGATAATCAGTATGTTCGTGAACGAGCCAGAATCCGAATGGGATGCCGTTAAGGCGGCGCGCAATGAAGCCGATCATGGCTCACCTTTGAAAGGACGACGGATGTTTTCGAAGACCCTTTCGCTATCGAGTGGTTGGATGACCGTGAAGACTATGGCGAAGATCGCTATGTCATCATCGACATGGTGGATAGCCGCCTGCTCTACGTCGCCTACACCATGAGGGGCGAGGCCATCCGCATAATATCGGCCCGAGGAGCCGAACCGCATGAACGCCGACAATACCATGAAGACAACGGCTAAGGTGTCGAAGCACGATTGGAGCCGGTTCGATGCGATGGGTGAAGCGCAGCGTCACACCGCCGCCACGCACGATCCAGATGCGTTGCCGCTTACCCCCGCTGACTTCAAGCGCATGAAACGCACGCCGCAGGTCAAGTTGATCCGCCGCGCGCTCGGCCTCACGCAGGAAGAATTCCCCGGACGCTTTCACATCCCCCTCGGTACGCTCCGCGATTGAGAGCAAGGTGCTGCAATTCCCGATCAGTCCACCCGCGCCTATCTCACCGTGATTGCCCGTGATCCCGAGGCCATGCGCAAGGCGCTTAGCTCTGTGGTCACCTGAACTCTTCGGACGAGGCGCCGGGCTCGCGCCGCCCGAATGAGAATGGAAACGTCGCGCAGCCCGGTAGTCGATTGCGCCTCCGCAACAACTCCAGCGTAAGCACGATCTGGGTACGCATCCGGTGAAGACCGCAGGCTCAGGCGGCTTGTCGCTGTGATCGACACCATTGCCACGGCAACAGCTCGTCAATCCGCCACATCGGGTGATCCGGCAGGCGGGCAAGCACGTCGGCGAGCCAAGCTTGAGGATCGATATCGTTGAGCTTGGCGGTGGCGATTAGAGTGTAGATCGCGGCGGCGCGGCGGCCTCCTTCGTCGGAGCCCGCGAAGGTCCAGTTGCGGCGCCCGACCGCGACGGCACGCAGCTCACGCTCAGCGGCATTATTCGACATGCACAGGCGGCCGTCATCGAGAAAGCGGGTGAGAGCATCCCAACGCTTGAGGCTGTAATCGATGGCTTTGCCGGTATCGCCGTTCTTGGACACGCGGGCACGCTGCTCGCGCAGCCAGCGCTCCAACTCGATGATGAGCGGCCGGCTGCGTTCGTCGCGCACGGCGACGCGCTGCTCGGGCGTCAGGCCGTTAATGTCGCGCTCGATGGCAAACAGCGGATCAATGCGTGCCACCGCTTCAGCTGCGATCGGCGCCTTGTTCAGACGGGCGAGATCGAAGAACTTGCGCCGCGCGTGTGCCCAGCAGGCGGCCTCAACGATCGGCCCCGGTTTGCGACCGGCCTCATAGAGCCGGTTGAACCCGGCATAGGCGTCGGCCTGCATCAATCCGGTATAGCCGGCAAGGTGCCGTTCGGGATGCTCGCCGCTGCGGTCGGGCGAGTAGAAGAACACCGCCGCCGGCGGGTCCGGCCCGCCGAATGGCCGGTCGTCGCGAACGTAAGTCCACAGCCGCCCGGTGCGGGTCTTCTCCTTGGCCAGCACCGGCACGGTCGTATCGTCGGCATGGAGGCGCTCCGCAGCGAAGACATGGGTCCGGATCGCCTCGCAGAGCGGCATCAGTGTTGCCGCCGCCGCGCCGACCCAGTCGGCTAGCGTCGATACGTCGAGATCGACGCCCTCGCGCGCATAGATCGCGCTCTGGCGATTGAGCGGCAGATGCAGGCCGTATTTGGCGAACAGCACATGGGCGAGCAGCTTCGGCCCGGCGCGGCCGCGCGCGATGGCGTGCGACGGCGCCGGCGGCTGCGTGATCGTCTCGCAGGCCCGGCAGGAGAACTTCTCCCGCACGTGCTGGATGACCTTCCATTGCCGGGGGATGAGCTCCAGCGTCTCGGTGATGTCCTCGCCGATCTTGCGTAAGGTGCCGCCGCAGCACGGGCAGGCCAACGGCGGAGGATAGACGACCCGTTCGCGTGGCAGATGGTCGGGCAAGGGCCGGCGCGCCGGTCGGCGCCGCGCGAATGACGCCACAGTCACCATCTGGGACGCCCCCGCAGTTGCCTCGGTTTGCGCCGCGTCCGCTTCCAGATCGGCAAGCTGGAGTTCAAGCTGATCGAGCAGGCCGCCACGCTCCGCCGACTGGCCGAAGCGTTCGTGCCGTAGCTTCCTGATCGTGAGCTTGAGCTTCTCGATCAACAGCGTTCGCGCCTGTGCTTCGGCTTCCGCAGCCAGGCGCGCCGCGCGCTCGCAGAGCAGCATCGCCTTCAGCGTCTCGACATCGTCGGGGAGAGAATCATCGGTGCTCATTGCCGCGAAGGGAATCATAACGCGGCGGGCCTGTCGCGTCGGCACGCTTGTCGTCGATTCAAAACTTCGCGATCAGCCGGCTGCCTGCGGGCGCCACGTATATTGCGGCATCCGCCAGTCGATCCCTTCCAGCAGGTAAGCGCAAGAAGCAATCGGCAATTGCGCTTTTCGTATCGAGACTGTGCACATTGTCCGCCGCCGCGTCTGGTTGGTGCGTTGGTACCACGTGTAATTGATTGCGAACCGAGTGGCCGGCTGCGTCGATAAGGGCTGGGCGTGAAGGCCCATGATCGACCTCGCGAGGGACTTGGGTCACAGAGTCGAAAAGCCCTGTCTCGATGCCAGTTGCTCGGCGCAGTCGCCACAGGACGCTTGCTAATCCCAGTACGAGCTCGCGCTCCACTGCGGATTCCGCATCATAGTCGGTAATCACGGCCGCTTCGAAGGCTTGGTAATCTTCGGCATCTTCTAGCACATCAATGACAGTCTCGGCTGTGAGGCCGTGGCGGACGGCATTGCGGCGCGAACGCTCTTTGCCTTCCGGTGTTATTGGCCCGGTGCTTTTGAGCGCGTTGCGCTGATTGGCTTCAATCTGCTTAAGCGAGCTCATTGATAATCAACTGGAAATTGGGTTCGTTTCGTCATTCGAGGGAGGACAATGCCGTTCGGGACAACGCGGCGCCTTGCCCGGCCCGTTGCCGCTTTGCCGTAATCTGCGTCGTCATCAGTTTTCCGCCGGGGCCTTGGCGGCGTCTTCATTAGGATGGATATCTACCGCCGCAGATTTTGAGTGTGTTTGCTCCCATAGTCCCTTGGCAATCGGGAGTGCGTCGATATTGAGGTTCTTCCACCAGGCCACCTCGTTGCCGGCCTGATGCAGTTCTCGGTGATGGCCGCGGCACAGCGGTACGGTGAATTCGTCGCTGACTTTGAGACCCAAGGCTCTGGGTTGGGCAAAGCGCAGGTGATGCGGATCGGAGGGTTGACGCCCGCAGATGAGACAGGGCTGCGAGGCGACGAACCTCAGATGGGCTTTGTCCCGCAGCCGTTTGGGCTCGGCAATGGCCAGAACGCTCTTGTCGATTTGTCCTGGGACGAGGCCGGGTGAGGCCGGGACAATAATCGAGGCGCCTGCGGACGGGCGGCCTTCCATTTCACGGCGCGCCAGGGCCCGATCCCGGGTGACCAGATCTTGGCGGCGGCCATAGTAGCGGGACGGCCGTGGAATAGGGGTCGTATCGTCCGGATGGAAGCCGAGCCGGGCATCGGCGGGCACGGGGACAGCAGGCGCGGTGACGGTAGTCTGCGAGGGTAGGGGCTTTTGTGATGCTACTGCCCTGCCGCCGCGATAGAGCTCAAGACCGAAAGGTTTTCCGAAGGTCGCGAGCGCCCGTTTAGTGGCGTCGGTTTCCGCGACCTTGAGGGCGATGTCGTGTACCTCGCCGGGTGAGGTTCCATGCCCTTCGCCGGTGCCATGGCCTTCCCGAATGATAGTAGCGCCATCGGCATGCACGGTGACCCGAACTTTTGCGATGTAGACCGCCAGGAAAGTGCCGCGGCTCTCGCGGGCAAGGACGCATTTGGACTCGACCGTCTCCCGGCTCCAGCCGTCAAACCCAAAGATCCGGTTGGCCTCCGAGATGGCGTACCAGCCCTCGAGATAGGATAGTTCCCGGCCATGGGCCTCCCGGGTGCGGATATGGCGGCCACTCGGTTGACGCCGCAGCGCCTGGACCTGTTTTGCTGAGAAACCCATCACCGTGTCCTCACGCTCAAAACCGGTTCCGGATTGGAGAGGGTGGCGCCGGCGATCTCGGCGCCATCTTTGAGATCATGCGCCAGGATTTGACGCCGCAGCCTAGGCTCGCCGGGATCCCAATAGGTCTTCGGCACGGCATCCTCGTCGAGCACCACCAGGGCTGGCATTCCGGGCCGCAAGGAAGCGGAAAAGTCCGGCGCGGTTACCTTTTTCAGGTCGAGCTCGACCATGACGTCCTTGGCGATCTGCCGGCGTTTGGCGGCCCGATCCTCCAGGCGATCGAGCCGCCCTTGCATGTCGGAAAGCCGGCATTTGAGGCCTCTTGCCATGGCCTCATCGGCCAAGGCGGCCCGGATGACCGCCTGGAGGATTTCATGCAGGTCGGTGAGCCCCTCGACCGTATCGGCCAGCGTCTGTTCGTCGATCTGGGGGTCTTGCGCCCGGATGCGGTCGCGCACGGCGCGGTAGGTGATGGTGGCAAATTCGAGATTCATGGCAAACTCCGTACATTAGCTAGAGTGGCTAGACACCCTTGCCGCTTCGGGCAACGTTTCGAGTGATGCGTTTGCCCTCGGTTTCGGGGTTCTTGCCCGATGTGGTCGCTGGTGACGCGATAGTGGATGGCGGCAAATTCGAGATTCATGGCAAACCCCGTACATCAGCTAGAGTGGCTAGACACCCATGCCGCTTCGGGCAACGCTTCAAGTTGCGCGCCTACTCATCGAATTGAGGGAATGCTTCGTAGGTAGCACCCTTGCGCGATCTCGCCGAGACGGTTGCACTGGAACACGGTCACTAATTGCGCGTTTCGCGGGATCGTGAGCACGGATTTCACTGCATCGTGAGCAAGTATTTCGCGGGATCGTGAGCAACGATTTCAGGCGATCGTGAGCACCTTTTGGGAAGGTGCTGGACGCTTCGGCCGACAACTCAACCGGGCTACGGGATGCCTCATTCAACCAATGAGGAAGCCCGATGCCCACCCAGAGATTGTCGATGCGCCGGATCAGAGAAGTTCTACGTTTAAGGCACCAGGGCCTGACCGAGCGCGTCATCGCGCGCATGATCGGGGTCAGTAATGGCGTGGTGCATGGTTATCTGCGGCGCGCCCGCCTTTCGGGACTGACTTGGCCGCTGCCCGAAGGGATGGACGACGAGGGCCTGGAACTCCTCCTGTTCCCGGCGCCAATTGCAGCGTCGCAAAGCGACCGGCGCGTCGTACCCGATTGGATTTATATGGAGAAGGAGTTGCGCCGCCGCAGCGTGACACGCTTGCTGCTGTGGGAAGAGTATCGCGCGGCCAATCCGGACGGCTTTGGCTATACGTGGTTTTGCACGACCTTCGAGGCCTGGAAGAAGCGTGCGCGCCCGACGATGCGCCAGACCCACATGGGCGGGGAGAAGGTGTTCGTCGATTTTGCCGGTGACACCATCGACATCTTCGATCCCATCACCGGCGAAGCGCACGCCATGAAGCTGTTCGTCGCGGCGATGGGGGCCTCGAACTATACCTACGCCGAGGCTTGCCCGAGCGAGAGCCTGCCCGACTGGATCGGCATGCATACCAATCTGTTCAGGTTTCTGGGCGGCGTGCCGAAGTTTGTGGTCTGCGATAATCTCAAGGCCGCCGTCACCAACCCCGATCGCTACGATCCCGGTCTCAACCGAACCTACGCCGAGATGGCGAGCCATTACGGCACCGCCATCCTCGCGGCGAGGCCGAGACGCCCAAAGGACAAGGCGAAGGTTGAGGTCGCCGTCCAGATCGCGCAGCGCTGGGTCCTGGCGCGTCTGCGCAATCACTGCTTCTTTTCGCTGGCGGAGCTCAATGCCGCCATTCGCGGGCTTGTCGTCGAACTCAACGCCCGCCAAATGCGCGGTTTTGGCTCCAGCCGCGCCGAACTCTTCGTCGAGATCGACAAGCCTAAGCTGGGAGAACTGCCGAACCAGCCATACGTTTTTGCGCGCTGGAAGCGTTGCCGCGTCGCACCCGACTATCATGTCGAGATCGACGGGCATTGGTATTCCACGCCTTACGACGCGCCTCAAGTTCGCCGCACTGCGCCAAAGCGCATGTGTCGAAGATATCGATTTACGCACACCGCGCGGCATCGACCGCGCCGTCTTCGCCAGGCTCGTGGCCGGCGATTGGATCGACCGCCATGAGAACTTGTTTCTCACAGGAGCACCCGGCCTGGGCAAGAGCTGGATCGCTTGCGCTCTCGGCCACAAAGCCTGCCGCGATAATCGTTCGGTCCTTTACCATCGCGTCCCCCGCCTGTTCGAGGCGCTCGCTCTCGCGCGTGGCGACGGCCGTTATGGCCGTTTGCTCAAAACGCTCGGGCACGTTCAACTTCTTATCCTCGATGATTGGGGCCTGTCGGTTCTCAATGCCTCCGAACGGCGCGACCTCCTCGAGATCCTCGATGATCGCCATGGTCGCGCATCGATTATCGTCACAAGCCAAATCCCCGTGGAACACTGGCATGAGATCATCGGCGATCCCACCCTCGGCGACGCCATCCTGGACCGCCTCGTTCACAATGCTCACCGCCTTCAACTCACCGGAGAAAGCATGCGAAAACAGAACGCCCGCAATCAAACTCTTGACGCCGCCTCAAACGCCTGAACCAATAACCATGTCGGTCAAAGCGGCTGCTCACGATCGTGCAAAATATCTGCTCACGATCAAACGAAATGAGCGCTCACCATCGCGTGAAATCGCCGCTCACAATCAGCGAAATGCGCACACTAATTTGGAAATCGGTCATCCACAAATACTGGCAATCATCGAACACGTGCTCATGAAACCTGAGAATGTTTTTCCCGACGAGAACGGCGGGGGCCCCGGTGTTCGCCTTCGCAAGCGCCAGCGGGTCAAATAAATCAGGCAAAACAATAATCAGTTGCTGCGGCTACGACGACGAAGGCCCCGATCTCGCGACCGGGGCCTATCATTTTCAATACCTGTTTCGAGTTCGGCGCAGCTGACTCGAAAGTCATGCACTAGGTCGAGCGATGTCAGGTCGAATTCATACACAAGGCCGGCGACGGCCCCCGTCTCCGGAAACGTCAGCGGCAATACCATACCGTGCCCGATAAAGTCCTGTTTTGGGCGATCAGGCCGCTCGCTTTTTGATCAGCGATTCTGCAGGAATGCCAAGGCCCTCGTGCAATCGCCAAATCATCTTGAGGGTCAATGGCCGCTTGCGATTGAGCACTTCATGCACGCGATTTCGGCTGCCGATGAATGGAATGAGATCCCGCGGTTGAAGCCCGTTTTGGTCCATATGATACTTAATCGCCTCCACCGGGTCGGGCAGATCAAGCGGATAATGCTTCTGCTCCCAGGCTTCCACCAAAGTGACGAGGATATCAAGCCGGTCACCCTCGGGAGTATTGCGTTTCGCTATCATCAGCCCCTCGATCTCCTTGAGCACTCGGCGATAATCACGCTGGGTCTTGATCGGTGCGATGTCCATGGCTTTAACCTTCAAATGGTCTGTGCGTCGATTGCGTCATACTGGCGGTGCGTTCCGATGAACCGGATGTAGACCACCCGATAGGGATAGTTGATCCACACTACGATGCGATATTTATTGCCAGCGATGTTAAATACCGCTCGGCCGTCTTTGAGAATGCTTGCGCTACGGATCGCACGTTTCACGTCCGCTGGCGTTGCCCAATCGGCGGCCTTGACCTGCCGATACCACGCCATGACCGGCTCGCTTGCGTCAGCATAGGCAGGGTTTCGGTTGAGGAAGGCGTTGAGAGTGCTGAGTGCAATGATCCTCACACCATCAATGTAGCATAGTCCCATTATGGGACCAAGAGTTTATTTCATTCTCCTGCCCGGAACGGCAGATCGCACATGCTATTCTAAGCGGTTCGGCGTCCCACCCTCATTGACGATATCGTAATTGCCGGATATATTACCGGAAATAACCTTGGAGTTCCCAACATTGGTCAAAACGCAACGTAGGGCTATTAGCCGTTTCCGCAAGCGCCTCAAACGCCAGGGCTTGGCGCGAGTGGAGCTTAAGGTACGGAAAGACGATGCCATGCTCGTTCGCAACGTGGTCAAGGCGCTCTTAAGCCCGGAACAGGAGCAGACAGCGCGTGCCTTCCTGCGCGAACATTTCGGCAGCGGGCGAGCTGAGGGGTTGAAGGCGCTCCTTGCTGCGGCGCCGCTTCAAGGTCTCGATTTCAACCGTGAGCGCGACATTGGTCGGGATGTCGCTCTGTGAACTATCTGATCGATACGAATATAATTTCCGAGGTTCGCAAAGGCCCAAGATGCGATCCTAATGTAGCAAGCTGGTACGAAAAAATTGACGATGCAAGTTTGTATCTGAGCGTGCTGGTGATCGGCGAAATTCGCAAAGGCATCGAAAGAATCCGACCGAAGGACAACGCTCAGGCCAACGCGATTGAGAAATGGCTTCAAGCCGCCGATAAAGCCTTTGGCGAACGTATTCTGCCTGTCGATCGCGCGGTTGCCAATGAATGGGGCCGGCTCAACGCCAGCCGCCCGTTGCCGGTCATTGACGGCCTGCTGGCGGCAACGGCCAAAACCCATCGCATGACACTCGTGACACGCAACACGGCCGACATCGCTGGTTTAGACGTTTACATTCTCAATCCCTTCGAGCTCAGATAAGCTATTGAAACAAACAACGGGCCGCTCAGACAGCAATGCTCACGCTCGCGCGTTGGGTGTTGGATGGTAATTATAACAATTTCCTCAGCTGATTCATCGGCGGTGTAATAGACGAGATATGGATAGCGTCGCCGCGCATGCCAAGGCTGCCAAGCTAATCCTGGTCACAAACAATGAGCGGGAATTCCAACGGGTGTCCGGCCTAGAAATCCAGAACTGGGCAAAATCCGAAGGCCCGACACCGCGGTGATCATTGGGCTTTTGATTCCATAAGCTAAATCGTCATCGCGTTCCCATCTTTTCTGCAAGCCAGGTCTTGATTAGAGACTGATAGGGAACATCCCGCTTGTTCGCGGCAACCTTGATGCGCTCAAGAAGCGTCACTGGAAGCCGTAGCGAGATCGCGGTCGTTGACGGCTTAAGATTTGGAAAGCGCACCCGCTCGGCCTTTGTCCAGTCGATATAGTCACCGGAGTCGTGTGTCTCCCAGAAGCGCCGCTCTTCCGCTTCGCTCCGAAACTTGGGAATAGACTTAAGCTTCTTGTTCATAGCGTAACCGTTCCTTTCGGTGCATGGTGCGCGCCGAAATAACCCTAATCAGCTTGCCATCGCCACGTAGCGTGAAACTGATGTGAAGCAGCCGCCCCGCATCCGTGTGTCCGAGAGCATGCAACCTCGTCTCACGAGAACTATGGCTAACATCCTCTACGATCAGCTGCGGTTCGTTAAAGAAGACCTGTTCGGCTTCTGCTTGGCTCACGTCATGCTTTTCGACGCTTTTGCGATTGTTGCCCTCGTCCCATTCAAACCCTTCGATCTTCGAGAGGTCAAGCATGTTGTATATTACCATCATATACGATGACGGCAAGGGGCTAGAGGATATCGAGGGTCTGTGGCCGGCTTGAGACAACGGCAACAGCGCTCGTAGTGGGGCTTCATCGGCCGGCGATCCGTAGATGCGCTATTCGTCGCGCCCAGCTATCCGATAGCGAGACATCAATGACCGCTGCTAACGACCTGGCGGTTCGGCGTGCCTTGGAAATAGCTGGGGTCGAATTCATTGACGAGAACGGCGGCGGGCCCGGCGTCCGCCTTCGCAAAGGCCCGCAGAAAAAGCGCTAGGAGCGCAAAATCGCGATTTGGGCATTTGATGCGGCGCGCGCCGGCCAAGCTTATCGGCATCGCGTGAGGCCGTTGAGTTGGCTGCGCCGGACCACAGTCACTAATTTGGAAATCGGTCATCCACAAATACTGGCAATCATCGAACACGTGCTGACGAAAGCTGGGACTGTTTTTCTCGACGAGAACGGCGGGGGGCCGGGTGTGCGACTGCGAAAACATCAGCGGCCAAAACAGCCCAAATAATCGCGCTCATCCTCGGCCGACTTTAATAGGTCCATCAAATCCGAGTAGCTGCCTCATATGTATCAATATATGATACAGTGCTTTGCCTTAAGTATCATAAACTGATACGTTGGCAACGATGATTAGAAGCTTCAAGGATCGGGTGACGGAAGCGGTCTATCAAGGCGAGAGCCCGAAAGGCTTTCCAGCTAGCCTTGTGAAAGTCGCTCGTCGGAAACTTGGCTATCTTGACGCTGTGGTTGACCTGAATGATTTGCGCGCGCCTCCGGGAAACAAGCTTGAGGCTTTGCGTAGGGATCGTGAGGGGCAACACTCTATCCGGGTCAATGATCAGTTCCGGGTGTGCTTCATCTGGACCGAGGAAGGACCGAAAGACGTAGAGATCGTCGACTACCACTAGCTCTGAATACCACACATAGGAATGACAAAAATGGCTAAAAAGCTTGCTCCCTTGCATCCCGGGGAAGTTCTGCGCGAAGAATTTCTCTTGCCGCTCAATCTATCCGCCGGTGCGCTCGCCAAGGCTTGTGATCTGCCCCGCACGCGCATCGAGCGTATCGCAGCAGAAACGACCGGAATTACCGCCGATACCGCGCTGCGTCTCGGCAAGGCCCTCGGCACCTCCGCACAACTCTGGATGAATCTCCAGAACCGTTACGATATGGAAATAGCCAAACGCGAGATCGGCAAGAAGCTCGACAAGATTGAACTGATCGTCGCCCACGTGGCGGCCTGAAGGAGCCACTTGGAAATAGCCGGCGTCAACTTCATTGCCGAATGGCGGTAGACCGGGCGTGCGCCTGCGTAACAGAACGAACTGAATTGGCAAGTTATGCCATTGAATGTCGGGCAGCAGTAAGAAAAAAGGTAGCGACGTTGAAAAGATGATTAAGAATTAGACGTTCAGAACCCTGCAGCCGAGGAAAACGACTGATCTAGTCCGCTAAAGAAGCTCGCAAGATCGCGCGCGATGCGGCTGATCCGCAAAGCTATAAGATCCATATTCCGCCGAAGATAAATGTTCGCGCGGTCCGTCAGACGGCTGAACATGACACAGGAGGAATTTGCGTTCCGACTTCGCCCTGAAGCTGGCGCGCGACAGAGATTGGGAACAGGGACGATCAACGCCCAACGTCACTGCCCGTGCATATCTTACTATCATCGAGCGCGAACCGCAGGCAGTTGAGCGGGCGTTGGCAAAGGCCTGACAAAAAATATCAAACGACAAAAAGACCCAGGACATCGGGCACGATAAATTTGGGGCAATAAAACAGCTGACCACAACGGCCCCACTCACGTCCATGCCAACGAACTTGGCGCGGGTTTCCGCTTGCGGATAATCCGCGATTGCTCGAAAATCCGAACCCACTCTTGGAGGTGCGGATGCCGTGCCGCCCATGCCAGCATGGCGCAGGAAATCCCCAGATCATCATGCCGTCCGCTCAAACAATTATAGAAACGACCAGTTTCTTTATCCACGACTTCGAGATCAGCTAGTTGTTGATAAGCCCGGCGGCTCATCTCATTATTGACAATCCGCATGTCGCCGCGTTCCATTTCGGCTAGATATTTCTCAATCAAAGTGGTGCGACCGATGGAATAGACCCAAATGGCCCCGCCCGGCACTTGCCGGCGCTCAAATTCCATTCCATTGCCATGCCGCGTAATATGAACGCCAACAACTCTGCAACCAAATGTATGAAATAAATCCTCGGCATAGCTTGCGTCATTGCTCAGATCGGCGACGATCAGCGCATTGGAATAATAGCGACGATCCACAGCCGCTAGCGCGTTGGCGCGCTCCGATCCCGATTGACCGAGGGGGAGTTCTTCGAGATGCGCTATGCCAAACAGCCTTGGCTGGTAATAAGCCAGCCCGCCGACAACGGCGGTAGAGCGGTCACGGCTGCGCGCCACATCGTGGGCAATGATGATCGGTTTCATGTCCGGCCATGTGCTGGGATCATCGCGGTTGAATGTTATCATTGGATTAACTCCTTTCAGGCGTTGGAACGGATTTTCAGCAGGTTTTGGCGGCTCCGGCTCTGGCGGGCGAAATGCCGGGCCAGGAGGTACAATCGGGGTGTGCGAACGCGTTATTTTTTCAAACAATTCCCAGGTGAACGGACTGGTGCCCGCACCCGTCGGGATGCCGAAATATTCGCGTTTGAAGGCAGCCTCACCGAGAGCATGTCGTTCCTGCTCAAGAAATTTCGGGTTGAAGATCGGGTTTACATCGGCGGTCGCGCGCAGCCGTAATCCACGAAGGATCATCGCTCGACCAAGCGGTCCAGAACGGGTCGGCGAGGCTCCACGCCGTAGACAGCATGGCGAGGCGTGTGTCCGGTTTTCGCGCGCGCATCGGTCGCAAAGCGGAAATCAAGTCGGGGGTGAGACGCGCGGCTTCATCAGCCACGATCCATGCATCCACTGTCAGCCCGCGGACGGAATCATCACTGCCCGGCAGCGCCAGTACGCGCGCACCATTGGCAATCTCCAGCCCGTAAACATTGTCACTGGTCAGCTTGGCGCCGGCTTTTAACAGCATCTCGCGCACCCGGCGGACCGCTTCGGCGCTTTGCCGTTGTGCGGGGCAGGCGACCACCGACAGCGACCCAGGCATAAACATCGCCGCATGTGCCATCGCCCATGCCGCCGCGGTCGTTTTACCGACCTGCCGCGCCGTCAACGCCAGAATGGATGCTCCTCGCGGCGCGCGCAGCAATGTCTCCTGCCAGGGCGCCGGCTCCACACCGAGCACTTCGCGCACCCACAGCACCGGATCCACTCGGTAAGCGAGTTCACGAACCGGGTTCATTGTCGATCTCCACTAGTGCTTGCGCGATCCGCGCTTTGAGTTCCGGTTCATGGTCGAAGTGCTTGATCAGGCGTTCCGCGATCTGCGTCAGATTGACGTTGACATTCGTTTGCACGGCGACATTGACCTGTGTGCCGACCGTATGCCCGGCCAGCCGCGCCAGGCTATCGAGGGTCTGGCGGATGGAATTGAGTCCTGAAACGGCAACCGCGAGAGAGCCTTGTTGCTCGGCCTGCGCCACGATCTGGTCGATGCGGGTCCGTAGCTCGAAATAGGCGCCGCTGAGCGTCTCTTTCGACGGCAACAGTGCGACTGCCGCGCTCCCGCGGGCGGCGTCTTTCTTGATGGCGTTGGATGACGCGAGTTTGAGGCAATTCGCCCGATGCCGATGCAGGCTCGAAGCGTTCAGCTCATAGTCGCGCGCAACCTGCGCCGACGGCTCGCCGGCGGCTAGGCGGCGGTCGATCTCAGGGCGCTTGAGATGCTGGCATGTATTACAATTTCTCATTCCAGCATTGTCGCACACCCGTATTAATGATCCGTTAATCATATTGTGGAACAGGCCCGCCCGAAATTGATTCGTTAGCGAAAAATTTCGATATTCTCCGAACTTCGCCCTCGCATTTCGATTGGCGCCCGCGTCAATATCCCCCATTTAATTGGGAGAAACCCCAATAATTCAGAGTCTAGAGGGCGGCAAACTGAGGGCAGGCTGGCCTCGTACGTCAATTTTGCAGCGATAGCTAATTTCCGGGCATTTCACTTGCGCCCGCAAGCGGTACCCGAAAAGTTCCGGAATAAAGGGGTTTGCGTCGAGTTCATCGACGAGAACGGCGGGGGGGTGCACCCCAAGTCGCCGCTCGTGGGCGCCGATCTAGACTACACCAGAACAGTGACCCACGGCCGCGAGGTTGACCTTTGAATCGCTATGTTTTGATCACGTGGATGGGGTCGTCCCTATTACCCCGTTCGGCTGGCGTCGTTCATCCCGGAAGTGCTGGGCAAGCAGGTTCTGGTGCCGGCGGCCAGCCACAGCGCGCGCCCGACTTAGAGGGTGGCGAGGTCGTGACGGCGCGCATGCTCGGATTAGACCTCGCGGCCGTACTTCTGTCGTCGGATGTCGCGCAGATTGGCAAGCCGCCGCCAGCCGTAGGACAGATTAGTTATTTAAATCAATGAGTTATTACGACGGCCATAATCCGCTAGTTTGCCATCTATTTTTTTACAAAGCAGTATGGATTCATGGGCAATATCGAATCTGCCATTAGTGCCGAGCTAACATTGCGGAGTCGACGTTGCTAAAACGGCAATCTCAAACACCGCCTGTTCAGTCGAATTTCACGCCGCAGAATTCCAATGCGCTCGGACGCCTCTCCGGCTCCGCGGCGGCGGCCAATAGCATAGATCTGCAACAGGACGCGATTCTTGGCGCGTTTCTCTTATCATCTACGCTGTCCGCAGCTGCTCTGGCAGTTCTGAACGATATTAATGCGATCTCGGGCACGGGCTACTCGGGTCCCGCCAGCCCGTTACCCACCTCGACTGGCGATGCGGTTTCCGGGGATGCCAATTTTCAAACTACGGTTACCGCCGACACTAGCAACGTCTCTAGCGGCGCCCCCTTCGCACTAACCGAGCATGCGTCCGGTGACAGTGGCCAAAATGTCGCGGATACCGGCATCAACGTTGGCGTGCTTCCAAACACCATTAACGATCTCGGCAGTGCAACTCAGCATTTAGTAGATGGCGCTCGGCCGCCAATCTCTGACATACAGACGCAGGACGAACTCTCTTCGGGTGGTACCGATGAGGTGCAAACCGCGCATAGTGTCATCCACGGCGCCGGCATGGCGTTCTATCCTGCGGGCAATGCCGACCAAAATTTCGCTTCGGGCGCACTCGTTGCGAATATCGCAAATGTGCAAGGTGCAGCACCCAATGGGCTAGGTACGGCGTTCATCACCGGGCTCCCTGTACCGACAGAAGTCGCGATCACGACCGCTGGCATGACGTCTGTGGCTCTGCTGGACAACCCAGCGCCTGGGACCGCGATCGCCATTCCTGCGAGTTATGATTGGCAGGGCTTTGCGGTATCGGGATCGCAGACTAGCACCTCCCAAAGCGGTACCGGGTCGTCGGTTGTTGCGGTAACGTCCGGGGGCATTACGATTGATCTTATCTTCGACACGGCAGCCATGGCGGCTCCCGCAAGTTTCCGAACAGGCATTGAGCAGGCCGCATCATTAATAGCCGGAGCGATTTCTGATAAGATCACGGTCAACATAAATATTGATTTTAGCGGCACCGGTGGCGGAGCTGCTGCAGGTCCCGATAATGGCGTATACGAAAGCTATTCCTCGATCCGAACCGACCTGATCAACAATGCGACGCCCGGCGATACGATTTTCAATGCATTGCCGAGCGGGTCATCGATCCAGGGGCAATCAAGTGTCGCAGTCTGGAACGCACAGCTAAAGCTTTGGGGCTTGTTGTCGCCTAACTCCACCACCACCGACGATGGTAGTGCTACGTTTGCGACCGACATACAGTCAAACTTATTGGTTGGCGTAGCAATTCATGAGTTGACCCACGCGATGGGACGCGTGCCGTATGGCTCCCAACCCGATATTTTTGACTTGTTCCGCTTTACCAGTCCCGGCACTCAGTTATTTACGGATAACATCCCCGCGAAGGCCGCGTATTTCTCAGTGGATGGCGGCAACACGAATTTGGCCTATTACGGCCGTACTTCCGATCCCAGCGACTTCCTTAATGTTAGTCCAAACCTCAACGATCCATTCGATGAATACTACTCAAGCAATACGACCCAAACGCTCACGGCCCTCGACTTACAACAATTGGATGCTCTGGGATTCCATTTAACATCATCGACGCCAGCGCCACAGGTCACCGCGAGCTTGGTCAGCGACACCGGCTCATCGTCTTCCGACAAGATCACATCGAATGACGCGCTGACCGGCTCGGGCGATCCCAATGCGGTGGTGCATTTCACCGTGGACGGCAGTGCGATCGCCAGCACCGCCACGGCCAATAGCAGTGGCAACTGGACATTCACGCCGAGCGGCTTGTTGGATGGATCGCACACCATCGTGGCGAGCGAGACGGATGCGGCCGGCAATACCGGCTCGGCCTCGCTGACCTTCACGCTTGACACGACGCCGCCAGCAGTGACGCAGAGCCTAGTGTCCGACACCGGCTCCTCGCCTTCCGACAAGATCACCTCGAACGATGCGCTGACCGGCGGTGGCGATCCGAATGCCACGGTGACGATCAAGGAAGGCTCGACCACCCTCGGCACGACGACCGTCAATAGCGGCGGCATCTGGACCTTTACCCCGACCCTGTCGGATGGCGCACACACCATCGTGGCGAGCGAGACGGATGCGGCCGGCAATACCGGCTCGGCCGCGCTGACTTTCACGCTCGACACGACCGCGCCGGCGCTGACGCAGAACCTGGTCTCCGACACCGGCTCGTCGTCTTCCGACAAGATCACTTCGAACGATGCGCTGACCGGCGGTGGCGATCCGAATGCGACGGTGACGATCAAGGAAGGCTCGACCACCCTCGGCACGACGACCGCCAATAGCGGAGGCATCTGGACTTTTACCCCGACCCTGTCGGATGGCGCACACACCATCGTGGCGAGCGAGACCGATACGGCTGGCAATACCGGCTCGGCGTCGCTCACCTTCACGCTCGACACGACCGCCCCAACGGTGGTGGTGTCTGGTGCGTCGTCGACGTTGAAGGCGGGCCAGACCGACTTAATAACGCTCACGTTCAGCGAGGCGGTCGCCGGCTTTGACAGCGCCGATGTGAGTGTGTCGGGAGGCACGTTAGGTACAATTTCGCAGACTGACGCTACGCATTACACGGCGACCTTTACGCCGACGGCGCAAGTCAACCAGACAGCCAATATCCAAGTCACGGCGAGCGGCATCGGTACCTCGTCGTGGACCGACTTGGCTGGTAATGCGGGCACCGCCAGCACCACCTTCTCGATCACGGAGAACACGATCGCCCCGGTGGTGACGCAGAGCCTGGTCTCCGACACCGGCTCGTCGTCCTCCGACAAGATCACGTCGAACGATGCGCTGACCGGCGGTGGCGATCCGAATGCCACGGTGACGATCAAGGAGGGCTCGACCACCCTCGGCACGACGACCGTCAATAGCGGCGGCATCTGGACCTTTACCCCGACCCTGTCGGATGGCGCACACACCATCGTGGCGAGCGAGACGGATGCGGCAGGCAATACCGGCTCGGCCGCGCTGACTTTCACGCTCGACACGACCGCGCCGGCCGTGACGCAGAACCTGGTCTCCGACACCGGCTCGTCGTCTTCCGACAAGATCACTTCGAACGATGCGCTGACCGGCGGTGGCGACCCAAATGCGACAGTGCATTTCACCGTGGACGGCAGTGCAATCGCCGGCACCGCCACGGCCAATAGTAGTGGCAACTGGACATTCACGCCGAGCGGCTTGCCGGATGGATCGCACACTATCGTGGCGAGCGAGACCGATGCGGCGGGAAATGCCGGTACAGCCTCACTGACCTTCACGCTAGAGTCGAGGGCGCCCGTGCCGGTGTTTACCAGTGAGGTTCTGAATACGAATAGTACGGTGACGCTGACCGGCACCTCCACCGCCGAAGCGAATGACAAAATCTCCGTCTACGACGGCACAAAGTTGCTCGGGACCACCACGACAGCGAACGACGGAACGTGGGGTTTCACCACCGCAGCCGCATCCACCAGTAAGGTTCATACTTATACGGCAACGGCAACCGATATGGCCGGCAACATCGGGCACAGCAGCAACGAAGCGATTCTCGGCAGTACAAAAGCTGACACCCTCACTGGCACATCAGGCAACGACTTCATCGTCGGCAATCTGGGCGCTGATAAGATCAACGGCGGCGTAGGCGCTGACACCTTTGTTTATAACGCCGTCGCCGACTCCACACCGCGCAACCATGACACGATCACCGGCTTTACGCACGGTGTGGATATTATAGATCTTACGACTATTGCAGGCATTAATGCCAGCGGTGGAATTCCGACGTTTCAGGGCCAACTGACAGGATCGGGCAACCTGACCCTCAATGCCAACAGCGTGGCCTACATAGAAGTCGGCACAAATACTGAGGTTCTCGTCAATACAACAAACTCGGCCGAGACTGTCAGCGCCTCAAGCGTTACGGCAGCCAATATGGAAATTGTCTTGGCCGGTATCCACCTCGGGCTGACAAGTGCGGATTTTTATCACGTCTGATTTGAAGCGCCGCGGTCGCCGGGAACATTTCCTGCGGGCGACCACTTGGAGTTTAATGGCTCAACGTTACCTGAACCATACCGTCATTCTTAGGTTCCGCAGCGGCCCTTGAGATGGCGCGCAGCCGTCGAGCCCGTCATCAGCCAGCTTTAGGAGGATCACGGTATGGGCTGCAGTTATCTCGCCCCTACTAGCGGCGATGCCATAAACGCCGTGCGCGCCGCCGTCAGTTACAACTTCCGCGTCCTGCTCCAGGTGCCTGAGGCTCTTGCTGTTCCAAATCCTGATTGCAATCGCTGGCACATCTCTATCTGTAGAAATCCCTTTTCTTGATTTAAATCCCAGCTGCGATCTGCTGGTCGTCGCAGCGAAAGCATCGTAGTATGATAATCGAAGGAATACAGAATGGCCAGTTCACGCGTCCCAGTGTTCTTAATCTTCGCCGCTCTGTTGAGCGGTTGTAGTACTGCAGTTTCGCCGTATCAAGCGCAGGGAACGGCCGCAGTGGCTCAAGTCGTGGACGCTCATCCTGCAAGGGTGAAATCGAGGTCGAAAATCTCGACGGCAACGTCCCCAGCCTTGAAGCAGAACCCTATTGAGACAGTTCCGGGTCTCGACGATAGCCGTGAATCCAAGACGACGCCGAACGTCGGGTCGCCGGAATGGAAAAAGGAGCAGGCCGAGGACGAACTCAAGGAGAAAAAATTAAAGCAGGCAATCCAAGGCATTTGCCGCGGATGCTAATCGCACCATGATTAGTCAGCCGTCAAGAATTACGAATTACACCACTTATTCGCTGCGCTATTCCGGATCAAATTGTGAGTCCAGACCCTAATTATTAGTTTTGGATGTTTCTCGCCCGCGCCAATACATAAGATGCCCCCATTCATGCATCAATGCGAAAAATGCGCGCATTCCATCGTGTGTAAGTTCGGGCATTTTTTCGCGAGCTAATTCCATTATTTCAAGAATTGAGCGCTTGCCGTTTACGTGTTCTATTAAAGCTGCGCCTCGCTTGCCCAGACGGAAAGTGCCGCCCCCGCGCTTCAGTTCGACTAATCTATTTCCTGAAACGTCCTCCTTTTTTGCAATTTGTAGCTCCGATCTCTGCACCGGAATGAAATACTCCCAATCTGACAGACTGAAATCTATCCTTTTTGCTCGTCGCGAAGGGTGGCAAAGAAGGAAGTGATGAAATCCAAACCTTTGCGTTAAAAGCTCAACAATTTTCCACCTTTGCTCCTCTTGAAGCTGTGCAATTTTGCTTCTTAGAGGGTGATGAACGGGAAATGCCTCTTTTTCGCTATACAGAGATGGCTCAACCCATCCCCAAAACTCTAGGCTATTATTACGTGCAAACTCGAGCACCTCACCTACTGAGTAGGCGCGATCTTGGGGATGAAGAAAGGTATCTACAATCCCTGAGTTATATTGGATGTCGTGAGCCGATTTTATATAAGGTTTGGCACAATGAATTTCAGGCAGAGTTTTCAATGTGCTCTTAACAAGCTCTATATCTTCTTTATTTTGGCCAAACCCGAGAAGTCTAAATGCCTCTTGCAACATATAAATGCCTTGGCGGAGATAGCGACCGTATACCATCACGGACATTATTCCGTCGGCCATAAGAACGTCGCGCAAGGCGCGCAAGCCAGCATCGGGATCGGCTAGGTGGTGCAGCACTCCGCAGCAAACCACGAAGTCAAAGCTTTTGTTGAGCTTCCCGACGTCAAGCAAGCTCATATGGTGTAAAGTGAGGTTCTTTATATCGTGTTTTTCTACCAGGTATTGTTCATGACTAAGGCTTGTTAGAGATAGATCTAATCCAGTCACCTCAGCTTGCGGCATTGTAAGCGCATAGTATGCGCCCTGGTTGGTGCCGCATCCCGCTACTAAAATTTTCAAACCTTCGGTTGAGCGTCTTTCAGGCCATAAAAGCGGCATAATCAAACTTGGCGTGTCGGGCTCGCGCACCCCGCCATTAATGGCCGCCACCATATCGTCGATAGGTTTGGGGTAAGCCCATTCGGTATACTGCCTTGCAACTATTTCAGTCACATCCATCGAAAGTTATTTCCTTCAAGAGCCCAGCCAAGAGATTTGAATCCAGCGGCAAACGTTTGACCTGGTCAAGTATAACACGGTGCGGATCGGAGCTACGCGGTAATTTAGGTAATGAGATGATCAGGTGACTTGGTTTGCCGACACTTCAATGGCCTCGATGCCATCTTGGGATCTGACACCTCCAATAACTTTCAGCAACTAATTTCGTGTTGGAGGCGCCGCAGGCCTTCGAGGTCTGCCACCTCGGCGCAGCTCGGTTCGAAGCCAAATACACTTCGCGCGACTCCTTCTTAATGTTCGCGTGCACCGGCAGAGAGACATTGTTCAGTCCTCAGTCTGTCCTTTTTAGCGATCTTGATATAGATTTTAGCGCCTCGATTGAGGTTGGCGTTAGCTGATTTTAATGGGAACACAGATCATAGCAGCGCGATCACCAATGGCAGCCGAAGTGCAAGTCGCTTGTAGGCGTTGAACAATACGGCAGGTCGAATTCTACGAGGCCCGTACATGGCTAATGATGAGCAGATCGAGGAAGTAGCGGCAATGATGTTCGCCGCGGCCCTCGCCTTTACCAATACGATTGGTAGAAAGGGGTGGGCATGGGAAGCATGCGACGAGAAAACCAAGCGTTATTGGCGTAACATTGCTAGACATGCCTGGAACGTATTCAACCGACCCGCGGTCGCGACATGACCCGGCTTTTTTAAGCCAAAAGTTGCGAGAATAACTTGGAGCGGAGCCAGTTATGCCGAAAAAGAGGTTGAGCGCGGAGCAGAAGTGACGTTGCTTCGCCCGATTGAAATTTTGATCGCGTAGGGCGAATTTGCCCCAGAGGCCTGCCGGTCCGTAGACTTATCGCATTTAATGAAGCCCGTTCGGAACCCGGGGGGCGTAATTGGGGTCCTCAATTAAGGAAGGACTCCCCACTCTAACTCAGACCGTTTCGCGTGTTGGACGCCTCATGATAAATGGCTATGGTGCTGACAAATACCGTTGCTATAGCTGGATTTTTCCATGGGGACGCTATACGAGGCCGAGCTCAGAGCCTGGCAGGCTGAAACCGAGGCAAAACAGGCCAAAGCGCACGTGGAGGCGCTACTCAACAGTACCTCCTGGCGGATCACCGCACCTTTACGTTGGTGTGCGCGCAAGTTTTCCAAGCCGCCGAGCAAGCCTGCATCGCGGCTCCCTGTTCTTCCACTGCGGAATTTTGTCCAGTTGGATGGTGACCTAGAGCTCGTTGAGTCGACTGCAGTTGATGGAAACGTTTCTTTTGAAGAGCTTACGGCTATTGCTAACATCGTCGCTTGCCATCGGCCGAATACGATTTTCGAGATTGGCACTTTCGATGGCCGTACAACGTTGAATATGGCGCTGAATGCTCCCTTGGGTTCCAGAGTTTACACGCTCGATTTACCGGCCTCAGGCCTTCACAATACTCTTCACGAGCTCAATATTCACGAGCGTAAGTACGTCGACAAATCCTCATCGGGCGCACGCTATGTAAACCGAATGGGGTCAGAGAAGATTACCCAATTGCACGGCGACTCCGCGACATTCGATTTCAGCGAATTTACCGGAAAAATGGACATGATATTCGTCGATGGCTCCCACACTCGTGCTTATGTGCAAGCAGACACACGAACAGCGATGCTATTGCGGAGTCCACGCGGGATTATCTTGTGGCACGACTATGGAAGCTGCTGGGACGATGTGACTGCTACACTCGACGCGCTGCGAGCAACCGATCCGAGGTTCAAGTCTATGTTCCAAATCGCCGATACAAGTATCGCGGTGATGCCATCTTCGGGCTTGGTTCCAGCTGTGTAGTCTCGCTCGGCTGTTCCTTCCGTTCGTGGCGGCCGAACTGCATGCAATGAGATAAGCAAAATCGTAGTGGCCCGGTCGATGTAGCGGCGACATGCAAGCACGAAACCACAAGGTGCTAGTGACTGGCGCGTCAGGCTTTTATGGCCGGCATCTGGTCCCATTTTTGCACGCGAGCGGCTACGAGCCCCTGGCGATCGCGCGCCGTGACCTTTCGTTTGGTGGTTCCATCAAGGTGATAAAGAGTGACCATATCGAAATCAGCGTAGATGTGTCGCGCCATCTCGACGGGGTTGAGGCCGTCGTACATCTAGCCGGTTTGGCGCACATTAATTCGGTTATACCCGAGGTCGAATATGATCGTGTCAACCGAGGGATGACGAAGCGCATCGCGGGTGCGGCGCGCGGCGCGGGCGCCAAGTTTATCTATATCTCCTCCATTGCCGCTCAGTCCGGACCTAGCGGCGACCAAGTGTTGACCGAGAGTGGTCGTATGACGCAGACGACCCCATATGGGCGTTCGAAGTTTGCTGCCGAGCAGGAGGTTATTGCGGCCGGCGGGCGCTACGTGATCTTTCGCCCGTCGCTGACCTACGGCAGTGGCGTCGTTGGCAACATTGGCCGGCTCGTTCAAATCTCCACCGGATATATCCCTCCGCCTTTTGGAGCACTCCACAACAAGAGATCCTTGTTGGCAGTTGAGAACATGTGCGAGGCAGTCAGATTCGCGCTTGAGACGGAGCTGGCTGAGGGAGAGACGTTTCTGCTCGCCGATCCGGAGCCTGTCTCGGTGGCTGAAATGGTTCGGCTTCTGCGGGAGGGCGCGGGAATAAGAGGCAGCGGACTGCCCGTACCGCCGGCGGTATTGTCAGCGATACTCCGAATCTTCAGTCGCGGCGATCTTTGGGATAAAATCGGGGGTGACCTCGTCGTTTCCGTCGAAAAACTTAGGTCGTTCGGGTTTCAATGGAAAGTCGACACGCGCGCAGGCTTGCGCGTGCTGGGCGCAACTTGGAGAAATCGAAGCTGAGGAAGTGGTCCGAGGTAAAGCGCGAGACCTCTTTGTTGGCGAGCGAATCGTCAGGCTGACGAAACCATGCGACGCGGATGTTCTCTTCCATGGCGTACCGCCCTCCTCGAGAGGTTGCTGGCAAACTCGACGGCGGCCTCGATATGCCTATCTCGTACCGTCATCACCTAGGTTTCCGTTGGGTGCCGGCCATCCGCGCGGGGGAACGCCGCCGCATCTTGGGACCGAAGCCGCGTAGCGACGGTTTTCTGGTGGGCAAAGGTAGCCATTCAAATCGTTACCTCGATTAAAGTAAGTTCGTTTTACTGATATAAATAATTTGTGATTTGCGATTCGCGATTCGCAATTCGCGATACAGCGCGAGGCATAGCTATGAGACTATTTGAGCGCTTATGGACGCATTATTTCCCGCGCTCATATCGGGTTATTCGAGATGACGGTTTCCGGGCCTTCGCGAGAAGGGCCACCACAGTGTTGTGGGAGACCCTATTTTTTCGAACGTACGGACGCTGGGTATCACTGTACGACACTTTAAGTCGAAGTACGCGGCAAAGCCTCGAAGCAGATATTATGCGTATGGCTGCCCAGCCGATAATTTCCATCATTATGCTAATATCCGCCGACGATGCGCTCGCGGCAAATGAGACGATACGCTCGGTGCAACGACAGCTTTATCCGCGCTGGGAATTGTGTCTCGCAGTCGAGCATTCCGTATCGGAGCCCCTATCCAAAAGCATCCGCGCCCTGGCGGAACAGGACAGCAGAATTAGAATTGTGAATGTTGAGGAAGCTTCGACTTGGGCTGACGCGGCGAACGCAGCACTGGATCTTGCCTCAGGCGATTTCATTGGGCTGATGACCCGGGGAGATGCTCTTGCTGAGCACGCGCTCTATTGGGTTGCGAAAGAACTCACCGCCTATCCCGAGACTGACTTGATCTTCTCTGACGAGGACAAGATCGATGGCATGGCAAATCGCTTCGATCCTTGGTTCAAGCCTGATTGGAATCCGGCGCTGGTGCTCTCCTGCAACGCGTTCGGCCGTCTCGGTGTCTTCCGCCGCCGCATGCTGGAGCGCGTCGGCGGATTTCGCGCCGAATTCGAAGGCGCCGAGGAGTACGAACTAGTCCTGCGCTGCTCTCGGGCAAGTCAGAGTCACCGCATCCGCCATATTTCGCGCATCCTTTATCATCGCGGTGCCGACACAGGTAGCCGAGGACCGACTGTCGATAATTGCGAGGCAGGCCGCCGCGCGATCGCAGAGCACCTCGCGCTCCAGAATATCACGGCCGAGGTGTATCATCGCCGCGCCGGCTACGAGATCGCATACCGAACCCCTGTCCCTAATCCGCGCGTAAGCATCGTGATCGCAACGACGGGTCGACTGGACCTTATCGTGCCGTGTCTGAGCTCGCTTTATGAGCTGACGAGCTACGACAACTGGGAAGTGATTCTCCTGGTGCACCAGCGCGTTCGGCAATCGCCTCAACAAGACGCTTATTTGAATGACATTGGCAAAAGGCCCAACCTGCATATTGTCGAATACTCCCATCATCCGTTCAATTATTCCTGGGTGAATAATCTTGGGGCGGCACAAGCATCCGGGGATGTCTTGTGCTTTCTCAACGACGACACGGAGGTGACTACGACCGATTGGCTCGACCACCTCGTTGCGCGTGTGTCATTGCCTGAGGTCGCGGCGGTAGGGCCCAAGCTTTATTATCCTGACGGCACAATTCAGCATGGCGGCGTGACGCTCGGGCTCGGCGCCAGCGGCGTAGCCGGTCATGCGTGTCACGAGCTGCCGCGAGGTAACCTCGGCTATTTTGGACGCCCGTATTTGGAGCAGGACGTGTCTGCCATTACCGGCGCTTGCATGGCGATCCGCGCCGAAGTTTTCCGAATGATGGGCGGCTTCGACGAAGCCATGCCCCTCGCCTATAATGATATCGACCTATGCCTTCGGTTGCGAGCCGCCCGTTGGCGCATCATATGGACGCCAGCCGCGGAGCTGATACATCAGGGGTCGGCGTCTCTGGGCAGGCATGATATAGGCGCGCACGCAGAGCGGTATACACAAGACATTGCTATGATGCGCCAGCGCTGGGGGGCCGTCCTTGACAGCGATCCCTTTTACAATCTCAATCTATCGCGTAAACACGAATTCAAACTTGCGTTTCCTCCGGGAGTTCCGGTCTGGAGCAATTTGTATCCGCGGGCAGGCGAGAATCGTTGGGGATTGGACGATACCGCGAAAGCGGCGTAACGGTGAGGTCGTGCGAAGAGCCTCTTGCCTGAGATGATGTGGGGGTTGCAGCCGCCACTCAGCCACGAGGTTAGCCGGCGTGTCCGCATCCATTCGTCGTTTCCGGCCCGCGGCTAGGCGGACGAGCGTTACGACCTTGAACAGTCCCCGTTTGAGCAATCGCAAACTCTCGGCTCGGCCACGAGCAACCTTTCTTTGCCATCGATTGATGGCGGGTTGGGATGGCCGTCCCCGATGCTACACGGCGCTCTTGAGCACACCATGCTCCATTTCTACCCTGCGATTGCAGAATTCCGAGATCAGCGTTTCCGAATGGCTAGCAAGGATGACGATCGGAGTGCGGCCGAAAAGGCTCTCGATCCGCTTTTGCGCCTTCTTCTGGAACGCCGCGTCGCCGGCGCCGATGCCCTCGTCGATCAGTAGAATATCGTTATGCGCGGCGGTCGAAACCGCAAAGGCCAATCGTGCGGACATGCCAGCTGAATAGGTGCGCATCGGCAGCTCTAGGAAATCACCGAGCTCGGAAAATTGGGCGATATCGTCAAGCTTGGACGCGATCTCGTGCCGGCTCATTCCGATCATGTAGCCGCGCAGATATATATTCTCAATGCCGGTCGATTCCGGATCAATCCCAGCACTGGAGTCGAGTAGGGCGCCGACCTGCCCCTCGATGGTAATCGAACCTCCGTTAGGCTTGTAGATCCCGGCGAGCACGCGCAGAAGTGTCGTCTTGCCCGAGCCGTTATGGCCGACCAGGCCGACGCGGTCTCCATCATTGATCTCAAGATTGAGGCCATCGATGGCGCGAACGGTTATGACATCGTGAGCACCCGACATGACGCGGCCGCCAGTCGCCTGGGCCAAAATCCTATTTTTGAGCGAGCGCGCGTTCGCGCCAAAAATCGCGAATTCGACCGTCAAGTTTTCGATGCAAATATGCGCCATTCGACTTACACCCAGTATGCGATACGGGCGTGCGCGCGGCGATAAAGCCACGCGGTGAAGCCGACCCCGAGCAGCGCCATGCCGACGCAGAGGCCCCAACTCATCGGCGGCACCACCGAACCAAGCAAGGGAGCGCGGACAATCTCGATGAGGTGATAGAACGGGTTCAACACCACGAAGGCCGGCCGGCTCGGCAGTGTTTGGGGCGACCAGAAGATCGGGGTCAAGAAAAAGACGACTTGGATAACGTTGGCGATCACTTGTGGTACATCCCGATATCGAGTGGACAGCAACCCGACCGCCAGCGATATCCACGCGACATTAATCAGAAACAAAATGAAACCGGGGACAAACATCAGAGTATCCCATCCGAGCATCAGTCCGAACCATAATGCCATGACGACATAGATCGCCATATTGAAACCCCAGATCACGATATTCCGCGCCATCATTCGGTAAAAATGGACGCTGAGCGGTAGGGGGAGGTTACGGATATCGGATTCTGCCGAAATGAAAACCGTGGTGCCTTCATTGATGCAAGTCGTGAGCAGGCCCCAAAAGATAATGCCGGTCGCGATATAGGGCAGCGTCTTGGCAATATCCTGACGAAACAGGGCGGAGAATACGAAGCCCAAGGTTCCAATCATGATTCCCATTGAAAGCGTCAGCCAAAATGGGCCGAGCACCGAGCGTCGAAACCGTTGCCGGATATCGTGGACGGCGAAACAAATCCATAAGGGGTAGAGCCGAATGCCATTTAGAAGGTCGACGAACGCTTGAGCCGGCACCGCTTCCGCAGAAATGCGGATAATAGGCCCTTTTTGCCTAGGACGTGCATCCATTGTCATGCTGGCGGTCAACGGAGGGACTAGTGGCACAGTGTGATGATGGCGGGGCTTTAGCACAGGTTCCCGGGCGCGTCACCAGCCGGGGCTTCAGGGAGATACAATCCGGGGGTGGCCGCGTCACAATTCGTGACGGCAAAGCATCACTGCGAAATACGTTATACGGCCGGACCCATTAGTCTACGCGGGAGCGAGACCCCGATAATAATCAAGTACGCCAGCAAGCATTGACGAAATGTCCACCTTTGGCTTCCAGCTAAGCAGGCGACGTGCAAGCTCGGCATCACCCACCACGACCGGTGTATCCGATGGGCGCATGCGAGTCGTATCCTGCACGATCTCAATCTTTTTCGGAGACATGGAAACAAGCGTATCGAGGATATCAGCGATGGAAATGGCGAGACCGGATGCCAAATTCATGACACAGCCTGCGGGCAACTCGTCGAACCGAGCAATGATTCGGCAATAGGCGTCGACCACGTCGCCGACATCGAGAAAATCCCGCCGGCTAGCGAGGTTGCCGACTTCAATCACTGGCGGCTGTTCACCTCGTTCGATGCGCGCGATCTGTGCTGCGAATGCGGGCACGACAAACTCGATGCTTTGGCCTGGTCCTGTATGATTGAAAGGTCGCACGCGTACGGCCCGCAAGCCCAGTTTTGTCATCTGTCCAATCATGAGATCGGCTGCCGCTTTGCTAGCACCGTAGGGATTGACTGGATCAAGCGGCGCCGATTCATCAAGCGGAAGGCCACTGCGAAAGCTTGCCCCGTATACTTCGGCGCTGCTGCAAAAGAGGAGGCGGCAGTCCGGCAATGCTTCGGCGAGCGCAAGAACGAGGTTCAACGTGCCGTCCAGATTCACCATCCAGGTCTGCCGAATATTTTTACGCGCCGACGACACGGCGGCCATCGCCGCCAGATGCACCAAATGAGTCGGTCGAACGGTCCCTATGACCGAGCGGACTTGATCGGCATTTGTAATATCGAGGGTGAGACTGCGTATCCTGTTATCAACGCTGGGTGCGTGTCCGTCGATAGCCCCCACGATGATATCGCAATTCCGTTCGCGAGCTGCGAGAGCGGCAACGAAATGTCTACCGACAAATCCGTTACTGCCGGTGACTAGGATTCGCGACTTTGAGGGGTTGTCAACGGCCATCACAATTCTTTGTGGATACGTTTGAGGTCGACGTCGACCATCTCACGAATCATTTCCTCTAGCGTCACTTCGGATTGCCATCCAAGCTTCGCTTTCGCCTTCGATGAATCGCCAATCAGTCGGTCTACCTCGGCCGGTCGCATAAAATCCTGCTTGACGGTAACGTAGTCTTCCGCGTTCAACCCGACATAGTCGAAGGCGATCCGACAGAACTCCCGCACCGATACGGTGCGTCCGGTCGCGATAACGAAGTCATCTGGCTTATCCGTCTGGAGCATCATCCACATCGCTTTTACATAGTCCCTGGCGTGGCCCCAGTCGCGTTGTGCGTCGAGATTTCCGAGCGCAAGCTCCTTGCTCCGGCCGAGCTTGATGCGCGCCACCCCGTCAGTGATCTTGCGAGTGACAAACTCAATTCCACGTAACGGCGAACTCGTGATTGAACAGGATGCCGCACCATGTTTGTAACCCGAAACTCTCGCGATAGTTCACCGTCATCCAATGCGCGTAGAGTTTGGCTACCCCATACGGGGAGCGCGGATAAAACGGTGTGGTTTCTCGTTGCACGTCCTCTCGGGCCTTGCCGAACATTTCCGACGAAGAGGCTTGATAGAAACGCGCGGCCGGCGCCTCGATCCGCATCGCCTCGAGTATGTTCACAACACCAAGACCGGTGACTGTTCCGGTCAGCAATGGCTGGTTCCATGATGACTTGACGAAGGACTGGGCGCCGAGGTTGTAGATTTCGTCTGGCTTCACCTCGAGCAGAATGCGAATAAGCGACGACAGATCGATTAGGTTGCCATCCACAAACCGAACCTCTTTGGCGATACCGAGCCAACGCAATTTGGCGTCGATGACGTCACTGGCGCTGCTGCGCCGTAGCAGCCCGTAAACCTCGTAGCCCTTTCCGAGCAGAAACTGAGACAAATAGGCCCCGTCCTGGCCCGTCATTCCGGTAATAAAAGCACGTTTCAAGGCATCCCCCAGTTGAACCTAGCGGCGCCGGCTCAGAAATTGAACTTAATGGCCGACGCGGACGAATGACTATCATGCAAATGGTCGGCAAGAAAGGAGCGGGCATTATCCGTTTTGTGCCCCGCCAAAGCACCTGTGCCTAATCGGTTCTAGACCAAGGTTGTAGCAAAAATCCGATCGAGGGCCCCCGATTGCTGTGGAGCTGGCGACCACATTTAAAATTCATCCAACAAATATGGATACCTCGTGGAAACGGGAGGCGCTCGGGGGGCGAGATATTTACCAAAAGTGTTTGAGCGCTAAGTCTAGACGATGTTTTATCCCGACTATCCATAACTCCCAATTATGGACCAAGGCGACCCGATTGGTTAATAGCAGTATTATGTCGTCGCAGCGCTGTGGCCGGCTGCTTCATCCGGTGCCTTAAGAATGCCGTTCCATGTATGCTAGTCGGCACTGTCACACGGTAGTGAGGTTTCGTATGCGCCGCCTGTACATGGCATTGGTCTTTGTGGGACTGTTGTGCAACACCGCGGCGTTCGCGGCCGATCCAGTCGGGAGTTATCAAGTCCAAGGCGGCAATCCCGGGAACTCTGACACCTACCATGGAGTGGTCACGGTGCAGAAAACCGGCCAAACCTACCGCGTGATCTGGGTGATTGGCTCGATGAGGTTCGTTGGGACAGGCATAGAAACTAATGATTTCTTCTCAGTCGCGTATGCTGCGCCCAGCAAAGGTTTTGGGCTAGCACTCTATCGCCCGAACGGTGGCGATTGGGCTGGCGTGTGGACTGTCGCCGGCGGCCAAGCAGTCGGCTGGGAGACGTGGAAGCGTCAGTAATGCAGAATGGCTCTCGATGAATCTACACATTTTGCTAACTAGATCGCCTCGGATGACGCCGGCGCCGGTCGTCACCGTCGACCACCGGCGTCGCGCCGGAGATTCCTCCACGCCCTTTCGGCGGACGCGGAGCGTGGTTCAGGAAAGCCCGAAGCGATTTTGTGCGCCCCAACGCGCGCTTCCCCGCCCTGGAATATTATTCGTCCCCATCTATATTTGTCGGAAGCCGCCAAAGCCCGCAGCCGTAGCCGGCGCCGGCGCTTTCAATCCTGGTCAGTCAATAGTCGGCGTCGGGGGGCCGCGCGCGCGATCAATTCAACTATTGGTTCGCCATATCCCGCATCGTCGTCGCCGTGTCCTGATCGAAATATCGAGGGGACGCATCAGGGCCTGCTTCTCCGTGATCCCCAAGGCAGACGCGGGCGACTTGTCGATGGCACTTCGCAGGCGGGCCTGGGCGCCGAAAAAAGTTACATCTCGAAGCCTAGCAGCACGCCTAGATCGCAATCGTCATTGACTGAAAGAACGCGGAGTAGGTCTCGCTGCCTGCAGGCCCATAGTAGACAAGCTCACCCGGAGTGTATTTGGTACTGATCTGGTTGAGACATGCGATGTCCGAACGCCGGTTCGCAACTATCGACTTCACCCCCATGAGTTCGCGCAGGATGCCTGCGACTCTGCGAGGCTGGCAACGTCTACGTACTTCCGCGCGTTATCGCGCACGCCGCGACCAAGAGCGAATTCGTCGATAAGCAGCGTCCGCCGCCCTGGGCGCCGCCACGCATGTTCCGGCCGCCGAAAAAGCTGAACCTGGCTGAGGTAATCGAGGCGGAAGCGGAACCGAAAGACCTATGGTGCAACGCCCAAGAGGTCGTTGATCCCCCGAGCGATGAAATCACCGCTTCCAGCGGCACTCGTAAACGATGTAGTCGCCATAGATTCGTGTCACGGCGGTGATGACTGAGCGCCTGTTGTAGCGGCCGCAGTCGTCCTGCGCGACATTCATCGCGTTGAGCTCGGCGGCAGGCGACCAGGGAATGATCCCGCCGGTATCGTTACCCTTCGCTCCATAGACGCCGCAGGCCCCTACCGTCAGAGTCATGCTGAGAGCTGCCAACCGCACGATGTTCTTTACCACGCTTAGCTCCTAAATTCTCACCCTCGCCAAGAAACGCGCCCATGTTAGTGAATTTTACCGATTAGCGCGATACATTCTGTCGACCGGTTGCCAGTGGCGGGCGATCCCGAAAGACCTGCCGCCGCGCTCGGTATTGGACGATTATTTCGATCTTTGGAGTTGGGATGGCACGCTCGATCTCATCCATCATGAGCTCTGTGTGAAATGCCGTGAGGCGGCTTCCAGGGACGCAAGCCCTGCTACCGCGATTATCGACAGCCAGAGTGTGAAAATCGCTAAAAAAGGGGGGCCTCGATTGATCTGCCGGGTTACGACGCGGGAACGAAGATCAAGGGCAAGAAGCGGCACATTCTTGTCGACACGCAAGGCCTGCTGAACGCCGTCGTGCATGCCGCCGACATTCAGAACCGTGATGGTGGCGCGCTAGTCATCGCGACGATGTTCGGCATGTGCCGCCTTGATGATCGGTCATAGATCTCGGATTTTTGAAACGCGCGTATCGCAGTTGACGTCTGCCGTTCGTGAGCCGGAATCTCCCGCCCCATGTTGGCGAAGAGTTTCTGGGCGGCCGGATCGGCAAGCGACTCCACGACAGCAGTATTGAGCTTAATGATTATTTTGTTTGGCGTGCATTGCCGACGCTAATTACTTTAGAAATGGCTGCCATTCAGTGCCGCGTTTGGGGGCAATTAGTTCTTTGATCGGCAATGCATTCTTTTCGATCACTATTACGTAGGGATATAAATGGATTGAATTGATCGCCGCCTGGAAGGGCGTTGGCGTTTTGACTAACCGCCGGTCATTGTCATCGGGACTGCTCTCAACCTCGCGGTGGTCGTTAAGCCCATGAGCAAGCTTGTGGACATATGAAGCAAATTCATTGTTAGGATAGCCGTGAACGTCCTCGCACAAATAGACGCCGCCAGGACGAAGATGAGGCAGCAATTCGTCCATGCTCACTGCCTGTTGCACGAATTCGTGGCCTCCGTCGTCTATCACTATGTCAAGGGTGGGAACGGCGTTCCGAAAAAGCCGCCAGAAATCTCGATTTGCCTGGTCGCCAACGAATATTTTTACGTCGTCACGCTCATAGGACTTGCAGGAATCTTCTATATCTACCCCGTAGATAAAGGCTTTGGGCCCAAAATAGTCGCGCCACATATTTAAGCTGCCACCACTATATATTCCGATTTCGAGTATATGAACTTCCTGCCCGCGGAATTTGTTGAAGTGGCGTTCATATATCTCGAAATAGTGGTCCCATTTCCAAATCCCTTGCCCGAGTGTATGATTGTAAAAATAGTCTCGAAGCCAGTTCGCCATGCGGTTTAATCCTTCGACTAATTTAATTCAGTGCGAATGCTCGGACCCAGCATAACTTAGACGCGGAAAAACTGGAAGCTGCAACCGACGAAACCGAATCCGCGATTGCGAGACGACTAATTCGACACGCAAATATTCAACAGCGATGTTCAGTTTTCAGCTTCGGTCGTATCGGTCGTATCGGTCGTATCGGTCGCATTGGCTGCTGTTACGTCTAGCACATCGAGCATCACGACGGCTGAAGCACTCGTCAACGCTTACGTTGCGACGGCTCCCCATGCCGCGCAGGCAGTTACGACGTCTCAGGTTGAGGTGAATATGGTCGGCGCTTCACCAAGCCACGATGATGCTATTGCCGCGTGAAGCGAGCTGCTCGTTTGTATGGCTCATGACCCACTTCTATTGAGAACACGACAATGTTTCGTTAGGACGCCATTTCTTACCGTCTTACCCGTCATCAGGCCCGATACCATCTGCCGCGAATTCCCGCTTTCCCCCGCAATTGGCCTGCCACTGAACTTTCATCCAGCGGCGGTTAAAGTCTCGGCTAACCAGATTGCAGGCTGTCCCGGACTAATAATTCCGGCGCAGGTGGTGTAGTAGGGCACGCGTTGGCGCAACTGGTAGCGACTACCCGGTCTATGAAGTGACGACCCCTACAGGTGAGGTGGGCACCTATGACGTGACCATCGCCATCAAGCAAGCGCCCGAGCGGTCAGACCCGTTGGGTGGATCGAGGATTTGAGGGGGAGGGGGATTGGCACAAATGAGCCAGCCGGGAGCAATGCGAGCCAGTGGCGTGTCATCGTGTCTAGCGAGCACCGTGCAACTCGAACTATTCGCGCACGGGATTGTGCGATTTTGTACCATATCGTCGTCCGACGTCCACAAATAGTGCATCAAACAGTCGACAGGCGCATGTGTAACTTACTGTCGGCCGCCTTGGCAAAGCGCAAGTGCTAAGTGTTGGGCAGCGCCTGCCCGATTTCCAGCCGGGCAATGGCGGACTGTTCCCATGCGGGCGGCGAGTTCACCCTGAGGCAGCCCACCGTGCAAGCGAGCCCTGACCAATTTGGCAGAAATCTCGAACGCCGGTGCGAGCGCGTCGTTTTCAGCCTTAACCTTGGGGTTGGCCAAGCATTCAGACGTGACGGGAAAATATCGCCCAGTCGTGACCAAAGTTATTCGCGATGCTAAAATTCTCCTTTGTTCAGGTGGCGGCTTGCACCTAATTGCATGATTTCCTCAATACAGTACTATCTATCCCGCTCGTTTAAAAACGCCGTCAGATCACAGGAGAGATGGATATCACCGGCCCTGTGAGGCTTCTCGTCGGAGATAACGCACTGCTATTGCCATTTTTGTCGGAAATTCCGCGGCAAGCAAAGGCCGCCGATGGGTCGCAACCTAGAGTGGCCGCCACTCGGACTAACACGACCGCTTTGCCCGAAAAATCTCGGCCAGGTCACGGGTCCTAAAAAACAACTATGTTCAGTCTAATCGAAACACTGAGAGCTAGCACTAAGCGCTTTCCAGCGATAACGGCGATGGCTCGCTCGATAATCTTTGCAAAGGAATTAGCAGCTCATCGCAAACTCATACATCCTTACAGATCGCAAGGGGGTAAAAAAACGCGTGACTATGTGGTAGCGACTCCCTTGCTGATCGGATATTTCGAAACATGCCTTGGTCTCGGAGAATACGCGCGAGGGTTGGCGGCTGCGCTCGAAGCTGCCGGGATAGCATTTTCAATCTACCCCTACAACGCTTACACTGGTCGAATTCGGAGTGAAGCGCTTTGGACCAGACTTTACGATGTAGAGGAAATTCATTCCATAAATATCTTTTGCATGGCGCCTGATCAGACTAATAACGCCCGTCAAATTATTGGAAGGCGCCACACCGAGAAGAGCTACAATATTCTAAGTACCTTCTGGGAGCTTCAGCATGCGCCAGAATCATGGCGCTTAGACCTCGAGTTTTTCGACGAACTGTGGGTTCCAAATCGCTTTGTCGCAGACTCGTTTCGGCAAATATTTTCGAAACATATCCTGACCTTGCCCCCATGTGTGGATTCGGGCGTAGCAAGAGCACCAAATCGCGCAAAGTTTGGCCTCGACCCGACAAAGTTTTATTTTTTATTTTCTTTTGATCGTAATTCATTCATGGAACGAAAAAATCCATTAGGAGTAGCAAACGCTTTTGCAATCGCGTTCAGTGATGGAAGAGATGATGTTGGATTGATATTTAAACTTAGCGGCTCGCGGACTCCACTTCAAAAAATAACCTTAGAACTTGAAGATGCTGCCAATCGCGATGGGCGCATTACTATATTGCATGGCGATTGGCAGCGAACCGATATTCTCGAATTAATGTCAAGCGTTGATTGTTTTGTATCATTACATCGATCAGAAGGTTTTGGTTTAGGAATGGCCGAGGCTATGTTCCTCGGTAAACCCGTGATTGGAACAGCGTATTCTGGCAACGTAGACTTTTTGACGGAGGAAACGGGCTTTCCCGTGCCCTACCAAATATGCGCGGTCAAACGAGGAGAATATCCTCATAGCGCAGGAAATTCTTGGGCCAACCCGGATTTACGAGTCGCCGCGGAAATGATGCGCACTGTCGCAAGCAAGACAGACGAAGTGCGTAGTAAAGCCTTACGAGGGCAAACCTATATTCAACGGCACCACAGTCCAAAGTCCGTAGGCAGTTTGGTAGCAGCAAGATTGCGAGAAATATAACCTACCTGCGCCCCTTCGTTTGCGCCGCCAATATCGACCCTTATTAAGCGCCTGGCAATCTCGTTGCATTTATTTAAGGTCGATAGCTGTTGGCATCGCTCCTTGATTCGAACAGCGTCGCAAAAATTCATATAGATCTAATACCCAGTTCCATTGATCAGAACCCGTGCGCCCATTGGCGGAGCCCGATGGACATGATGCGCCAGGGTTGGTTGACGAGCTTGTTCCACGCCTCGCAGCGGTGATCGACGAGATCGTCATAGGATTTGAAGATACGGTTGGAGAGCCAGTTGTCGCGCATAAATTGCCAGACGTTCTCGACCGGGTTGAGCTCGGGGCATTTTGGCGGCAGGGCGATAATGGTGAGGTTGGATGGCACGGCGAGGCGCGTCGATAGGTGCCAGCCAGCCTGATCGACCAAGAGGACGGCGTGGGCACCGGGCGCGATGATCGCGGCGATCTCCACGAGATGCAGGTTCATCGCTTCGGTATTGCAGGCTGGCAGGATCAGGGCTGCGCCCTTGCCCTGCTTTGGGCAGAGGGCGCCAAAGATGTAGGTCGAGGCGGTCCGTTGATCACGGGGAGCGCTGGGACGGGTGCCACGCTTTGCCAATCGGCGGGTGATCTTGTTCTTCTGGCCGATCCGAGCCTCGTCCGCGAACCAGATCTCTATCTTGTCGATGTCGACCGCCTTTTCATGGGCGATTTCGTCCAGGCGCGCGGGAAAGTTTTTTTAAAATTCTCAATCGCCCCCGCGGCCTGCGCGTGATGCCGTGGCCGAGCCGACAGTTTGCGAAAGCCCATGGCGCGCAGTTCCCGGCTCAATGTCTGCTTGGCGATGGTGATACGGAACTCTTCATATATCCATTGCGCCAGGTCGATCAGCCGCCAGCGCACCACACCGTGCACCGCCGGGATTGGGCCGCTCTCGATCATCTGGGCAACGGCCTGACGCTGGCCATCATTGAGCTTCGAGGGCTGCCCGGGCGATTTTCCGTTCAGAAGACCATCGGCGCCATACTCATTGAACCGCAGCACCCAATCCCGGATAATCTGAAGGCCAACGCCGCCGATCTTGGCTGCCTCGGTGCGGGTTGCGCCATCATAGATCGCGGCAAGGGTCAGAAGCCGCCGCGTCTGTGGCCCATCCATGGTCTTCTTTGCTAAACTGCGCAGCCGCGATGCGCTGAAATCCCGCCGCAATGCTATCGCAACCGACATGGCGAACCTCCTTGGTTCGCCACCTTAAATCAGACCGCCGCTGATTTGCGAATCCCCAACGAGTCAGAAATTCAGGGATTTGGTATAACATTGCGGAGTCGACGTTGCTAAAACGGCAATCTCAAACACCGCCTGTTCAGTCGAATTTCACGCCGCAGAATTCCAATGCGCTCGGACGCCTCTCCGGCTCCGCGGCGGCGGCCAATAGCATAGATCTGCAACAGGACGCGATTCTTGGCGCGTTTCTCTTATCATCTACGCTGTCCGCAGCTGCTCTGGCAGTTCTGAACGATATTAATGCGATCTCGGGCACGGGCTACTCGGGTCCCGCCAGCCCGTTACCCACCTCGACTGGCGATGCGGTTTCCGGGGATGCCAATTTTCAAACTACGGTTACCGCCGACACTAGCAACGTCTCTAGCGGCGCCCCCTTCGCACTAACCGAGCATGCGTCCGGTGACAGTGGCCAAAATGTCGCGGATACCGGCACGACTATCAACAGCGGTGGTATTCAGGTCGTCGAGGCCGGGGGCACGGCCAGTAGCACGACCATCAACAGCGGCGGCTTTCAGTACGACTACGGCACGGCAACTGGCACGACGGTGAACGGCGGCGGCATCGAATATGTATTTTCCGGTGGCACGGCGGGCGGTACGACGCTAAGCGGCGGCACCGAGATTGTCATGTCCGGCGGTATTGCGAACGGCACCATTACTTTCGCAGGGAGCGGGCAACTCACATTTAATATTTCAACGAACCTCAACAACTTCCAAATTTCCGGATTTAATACGTCCCCCGAAAAACTCGACCTGACGGATATCGCCTACGGTGGGAACACAACATTGTCGTTCGTAGAAGCTAACAACAATACGAGCGGCACGCTGACGGTGAGCGACACCGTGCATACAGCCAATATCACGGTACTTGGCCTATACACGACTCAGAATTTTACAACGGCATCCGATGGCCACGGGGGAACGATCATCTTTGTTTAATCACGTGCAGAGTTGGCTTGTGCTTTGCTGGCCATCTCAGTGAGGAAACTACGCAAGCGCTCTCCGGCTTTTTTCGCTTCGCCATCTACGCGCGGATTCTGACAACAATCCATAGTAACATCGGTCTCACGCAGTGACGCGGAGACCACGATTTAACAATGGTAGCAGCATGACGGTCACGCAGCTCAGGCCAAAGACGCACAATATGAAGCCGACGATCACGGAGGTCGGCCGGTACTCGAATTGCACGACGGCAGGGCCCGCTGGCACCGCCACAGCGCGCAACAGCCAATCTGCGCGTACGATTTCTGTATGCTTGCCGTTCACCGTGGCTTGCCATCCAGGATACCACAATTCGCTGACCACGAGGAGGCTATCGCGCGGAGCATTGACGGCCATCTTAAAGCCGTTTGGCCCATAACTCTGCCACTCTACTGGCGGCATCGCCATTGGCTCGCCGGTCGACGACGCCAAAACCTCACCGTTGGCGAGACGCGGCGCGCGGTCAACTATAGCTTGCGTCCTGGCGTCGAAATCAACTCGTTCCGTCCGCAACATGAGCGACTGGGGATCATTGCTGCCAAAGATCTCGTCTCGGTTGCTCCAGGGCCGATCGACCACGTCATAATGATCGACCAGCCAAGCGGCCCCGTAACGATGCGTATTTTCCATAGCTATCAATTCGGCGTGACTGGGCTTCATGTTTCCATCGCGGACCAGCAAATCCGGAAACCGGATCTTGATCTCGGCGTCATTACCGATAACCTTTCTCACTGCGTCGACGGAGTCCAACTGCGTCACGACATAGCGGACATTGAGTAAGGAAAGATAGATCGGTCGGGAAAAACTGAGATTGCGCGCACGTAGAATCCGCATCAGGATGGGATTATCGTATCCGAAAATGTCGTAGAAGCCGGCGACCATCGCTGCATCTGCATTGTAGGTCAGCGCCGTTGGAGTGTCGATCCGCATGGCAAAAACCCGAAACGGCTCCGGACCAGTAGGCTTTAGCGCTGACATCCGGAGCATGCTGGCAATGTCAGCGCGCGGATCGTAATAGCTGTAGGGAAGCATGGGATACGGAGCGCTGTGCAATGTCCAAATCGTCCCCCAGAGAAACAATCCAGCCATGATCATACGCAGGCGAAATATCTTGTGCACAATCGTCATTAGCAGTAGCCAGCCAACGGCTACGGCGCAGGAAAGCTTGTAAGGGACGAGAACCTCTGGTGCCAGGTAGATCGAGGCCTGGGCGATCATCAGCGCGGCGATGATCACGAACAAGACGCCCGCCACCAATTGGCCTCGCAGAAATCCCGTTCGCTCGAAGCGTAGTGTGCTCTGAAGACCGAAGGCAGCAAGGAAGCACAAGGTAAAGACAAAGATTTGACTGTAGCGGTCCGGCTCTCGAATAATATTTAGCCCAGGAACATAATAAAATAGCATGGGTAACATAAGATTGAACGCATAGGCTAATGCTATCGCCGACATTGCAACAAAATACCAGAAGTGGATATTCTTGACTTTCTGATAGCTGGCGCCAGCAAGAACAACTCCAAGCAGAATGAATGCACCGATGAAATTGCTCCCGACGGCGGTACGAGAGAGCTCGCTGACTAGGAAGCCGCCAACATTCTTGAGACCCTCAACATGTTCGGTGAACGCCGCGAAGCCCATCTTTTCATTGGTCGGCGCGGCGCCTAAAGCGCCAAGAAACCGCACCGACTGGTTGGCGAACTCCATGACTGGAAGAAGCGCCAATGCTCCGACGGACAAGCCGATGGCTGCGACCATCATATAGCGGCCGAACAATCTGGCCAGCCGTCTGTGCTCGCGCAAAAGGGGTATCGCCTGAGCAACGAACAGGCCAGCGATGAGAAAGATCAATTGGATTGCAGGCTGTGAGGGAGCTCCCAGGATCGACAAACCGAGAGTCACACCAGCGATGGCGGCCCAGGCGCCGCCCCGACGCCGCTGTGTCAATATTAGCGCGGCCAAGGTGAATCCCCACCAGGAGTATCCCGGCAACGAATTGGCCCATACGTCAAACATTAGCACCGTCGGTGCATAGGAGGATCCGACCGCGGCAACCAGCGATGCAATACGCTCAAGCTGGAGGGTCCGGGCGAACCAATAGTTACCAACCGACAGAAGAATAATATGAAATATGAAATGATATGAGTAAATATCAACGGGATTGAGGTCGAGTTTTCCGCCGATCCATAGAATTGCAATATTTAGTGGGTAGAATATAGTGAATTGAGGATATCCACTAAGGGGCATCCCACCCATATTATTCGGGGACCAAAATGGAAAGATGCCATTTTTAAGATAATTTGTGATCATGATTTCATGCGGCAGAATCATGTCAGAGGTATCAGGCATGCCAATGAAATGAAACTGGCCGGAAAGGATCGGCCAAAAAAAGAGAGCGCCGATGCCTACGAGCACGGTGACAGCTACAAGGTCTAGACCCCAAAACCCATATCGAGTGCGCGGGGCCAGTTGCGGTATACCGGGGAGCGAACGAGTGTCAGACGCCATCTGTGGGAAAGTCCTTTGCTCTATTGAGCTCAGCGCGGCGGCCTGAGTTGGGCCCTGTCTCGGGTGCGACTTTCTAACTCCGTAAAACTATACACCACCTGCTCCTTCACGCTGTCACCAACTGAGTGCATAATCGACTTAGGCAATTGTCATGCGGCGAGCAATCATTCTGGCGGGCGGACGCGGGACACGGCTTCGGCCGTATTCGATATCTATCCCAAAGCCGCTAATGCCAATCGTCGATACGCCAATCCTCGAAATCATGATTCGGCAATTGAGAAGGCATGGATTTGAGCGCTTTACACTTGCCGTGAATTATCAGGCGGACATTCTGAAGGCATATTTCGGCGACGGCAGCAAATGGAACGTGAAGATCACCTATTCGTTGGAGACCCAGGCACTCGGAACCATGGGACCTTTAACCCTTATCGAAGACCTGCCCGAGTCCATACTAGTCTGCAACGGTGACATTCTGACCGACCTAAATTTCGCGGACTTTTTCCAGCGGCATCAGCACGAGAAGCGGTTGCTGACCATCTCGGCCGCAATGCGGATGCAGAATATTGACTTCGGTGTGCTGAAATCCGATGAGAACGGCGTCCTGTATGCCTTTGAGGAAAAGCCCGAGATTCCCTATCTGGTCAGCATGGGAATCTACTGCATCAGCCGACAAGTTATCGAATTGATACCTCGCAACTCCCCGTTTGGCTTCGACCAACTCGTCCTGAATATGCTTGCAACGAACAAAACAATACATGTCGAGCCGCATTCTGGATATTGGCTCGACATCGGCCGGCCCGACGACTACCAACAAGCAATCGATGATTGGTCAACCCTCAAGACGAAACTTAATCTATGAATTCACGGGATGACAAAGTTCTAGTCACCGGCGCAGACGGCTTCCTAGGAAGCTATCTTGTCGCAGAGTTTAGGCATCGAGGCGTTTCAGTTATCCCCGTTTCGCGTAAACTCGGATTTGACATCCTTGTCGACAACCTGCCGCTTGACGGTGTACGCCATGTATTCCATCTCGCGGCCCGCACATTTGTACCCGATTCCTGGAGCGATCCCTCCAGTTTTCACCTGACAAACACCCACGGCACGGTGCGCGTGTTGGACCAATGCCGCAAGCACGGGTGCTCGGTTAGCTTTGCAAGTACATATGTCTACGGCGAACCAAACTATATCCCGATTGACGAGCAGCACCCGGTAAAGGCCTGGACACCGTACACTTTTTCAAAGATAGCCTCGGAGGAGGCTTGTCGGTTCTTCAGCGAAACCTTTGGAGTCCCTGTAACGATTCTACGAATTTTCAACATCTATGGCCCCGGACAGGACGCAAGATTCTTAATTCCTTCTGTCATTGAGCAGGTCACTGATTTGAATCGGACGCAAGTCGAAGTCCAAGATCTTTCGCCGAAACGCGATTATGTTTATGTGACCGATGTGGTCGACGCCTTCTTGGCGACCATGGATCGGCCGGGCTTCATTATTTTCAACGTAGGTAGTGGGAAATCCCATTCGGTCGAACATATAATTGGGGTAGTTTGTGAGGCAGCAGCGGTTCATAAAACCTTTCGAGCCATTGGCGCACGGCGGCCGAATGAGGTCGACGACGTAGTGGCGAACATAGTGGCTTTGCAACGTGCTACAGGGTGGACACCACTAACGTCGTTGAGGGACGGCATTCGACAGTGTGTAGTGAACAGGGCGCCGAGATGAAATCGGTCGACATTATTTGCCCAGTTTTCAGGGAAGAGGAGGCAATCAGCTTATTTCACGCGAGACTCATGGTGGTGATGGACAAACTCAGCCCTCACTATGTGGTAACCGTGCGTTACGTCCTTGACCCCGCGCCAGATAAGACCGAGTTGATCCTTAAGTCGATGGCTGAGAAAGATCCTCGGGTTGAGGTTCTGGTTATGTCGCGACGATTCGGCCATCAGGCAGCGCTTGTCGCCGGCATCGATGAGAGCGAAGCTGACGCGGTGGTGATGCTCGATAGTGATTTGCAGCATCCGCCTGAGTTCATCTTAGAGCTAATCGAGCATTGGGAGAATGGTGCAGACATCGTACAAATGATACGTGTATCGAACTCAGAAACGCACGCGATCAAGCGGCTCACCTCTAATTTGTTCTACAAGACATTTTTCAGTATCGCATCCCTGCATCTGCGCCAAGGCGCAGCAGACTATAGACTATTATCGCGCAATGTAGTTCATATTTTTCAATCTTATATACGCGAGAGGAATCCTTTCTTGCGCGCTCTCGTGACGTGGGTCGGGTTTAGAGTAGACTATCTGAGCTTTACGCCGGCACGCCGAAGTCAAGGGCGTTCCAAGTATCGCGTTTGGACGTTGTTTCAGTTCGCACTTAATGGGTTGTGCTCATTCTCAAAATGGCCGCTCCGGCTCATCACCACCGCCGGGCTCAGCATAGCAATCATCAGCCTTTTATTTGCTGGCTTGCAAATCATCATTTACTTGTTGGGAAACGTAAGTGTCCCCGGATGGCCCTCTTTGTTTTTTATTGTTAGCTTTCTCGGAGGAATCCAACTTTTCTTCATCGGCGTACTTGGTGAGTACATTGGACTCATTTTCGACGAGGTTAAGGGACGGCCGAGATATTTGATTAATCAACGCTATCAAAACCGCGGCCTCGACCAGGTTAGCGGAGCCGGTGCCGCGAATATTCCGGGACGACGACATGGCCCTAGCGACGTCCCGCGAGTTTGACAACGGGCGGAGACGCATTCGTAATGTTTGTCATCGAGATAGAGCACCTCGAGCAGATCGTAACGGGTCGAAAGCTTTCGCTATTTGACGACGACTTCGAGCGCGCAAGCAGCATGATCGCCGCTATCGTAAATGGCAAGCGCGCCCTCATCGTCGGCGGTGGTGGGTCGATCGGCTCGACCACCACGAAGCTGCTGTTCGACTTTAAACCCGCCGCTGTGCACGTGGTAGACCAAAGTGAAAACTATCTTGCCGAATTGGTGCGCGAGATCAGAAGTCAACCGCAGCGCGTGCGGAGCGTCGACTTCCGTACTTTCCCCGTCGATTATGGCAGTCCAATCATGGCCCGCCTGCTCGCCGATTTGGAACCCTACGACCTGGTGCTGAATTTCGCGGCGATTAAACATGTGCGATCGGAGAAGGATATCTACGCGCTGTTACAGATGATTGATACCAACCTCGTAAAGCATTTTCGTTTCAAAAAATGGCTCAAGCAGTTCGGTCACGCCGATAGCTACTTCGCAGTCTCAACCGACAAGGCAGCTAATCCCATGAGCCTCATGGGTGCGAGCAAGCGCCTTATGGAAGACTTGATCTTTGACGTCGATTCCACCGAGGGCCAGCGTGTTACATCGGTCCGATTTGCCAATGTCGCCTTTTCAAATGGCAGTTTGCTCCAGGGATGGACGCAACGCTTACTCCACCGTCAACCACTCGCTGCACCGCGAGCGACTCGGCGTTATTTCGTATCGCATCGCGAAGCAGGCCAATTGTGCATTCTGGCGGCCTTCCGAGCGCCGAATGGACATCTCCTGTTTCCTCGATTTGACGCACAACATGAACTGCAACTTCTTGAGGACGTCGCGGGCCGCCTGCTTGCGGCATACGGGCTGAAGCCTGAGTTCTTCGATGAAGAGGTGCTTGCGAGCAAGAATCTTGAACAGCTCGCGGCAGCTGGTCGCTGGCCAATCCTCCTTACAGCTTTAGACACCAGCGGCGAAAAGGCGTATGAGGAGTTTGTCGGCATCGGTGAGAGCGAAATCGATATCGGACTTACGGCCATTAGTGCCATCCAACATCGTACAAGCCTAGCGATTGAAAATGACCTCTTCACGCAACTATCAAGGCTTTATGACTCCGCCTACACTGAGGTCACAAAGGAGGAAATAGTCGGACTTGTTCGTAGGGCGATCCCGACCTTCCATCACATTGAAACAGGTCGTGATCTTGATCAACGGTTTTAGCCGATCATTTATATGGCGATCACGCCGATAGAGGTTCATTTGAGGTATATCGATCTAGGCGCTGCATCAGAGCGAAATACCGGGGTCTGTCTTGTCTGTAATGGACGCCTCGGACTAAGCCAGTTGCCAGGACTTAAGAAATGCGAATTGTGCGGCTTTATAACCGCCGATCTTGCACTTTCTGATGAGGAATTGAGCTGTCTTTATGACAAGAATTATTTCCACGGTGCCGAGTATCACGATTATGCAATGGAGGAGGAGAGCCTCAGGTCGAATTTTCGACGTCGGATCGAGATTCTTAAATCACTCGAGCCAGATCTTGTGTCGAAAGAGGTATTTGAAATCGGGTGCGCCTACGGCTATTTCTTGGATGAGGTGAGGTCCTTCGTTCGCCGCGCCTCTGGTATCGACATTTCGGATGCAGCTGTGCTCCAAGCAAAGAAGCTACAGAGTGTCGAAGCTTATCAGGGTGATTATCTGGCCTTTCAACTCCGACAAAAAGTTGATCTAATAGCAATGTTCGACACGATTGAGCATCTGCAGCGGCCGGACCTGTATGTTGAGAAGGTTGCTGGGGATCTTAAGCCTCGCGGACTTTTTTTAATTACGACGGGCGATATATCCAGCATAATTGCAAGAGTACGTGGCAAGTCCTGGCGAATGATTCATCCACCAACGCACCTCCACTACTTCTCCGCAGCGACGTTGACGAAGCTCCTGGAACGCCATGGATTTGAAGTTATCCACTTAAGTCATCCAGGCACCATGCGCAACCTTCGTTCCGTGATTCACTTCATACTGGCTGTGAAGATGAAGAGACCGGCTGTATTCGACAGGCTTAAAGGTATCAAGATTTCTCGATCTCCGGATCACCGCAAACCTATTCGATATTATGTATGTCGTGGCCCGAAGGAAGGCTACGTAAAGTGAGAATCGACGCGATGCGATACTGGAACGACGCGGCTCTTTATTTGCTCTACGCTGTGGCCAGCGTCGTTGGCCTTCTTCTTCTGAAAACCTGGTTAAAGCACATGCAACTAGGATTTCAGATAACGTCGCTACCGGTGAAGCCAATCGTTTATGTTTGCGCCGGCGCAATGCTCTACATCTTTTCCTTTTTAGCCTGGCTGGTGATCCTCACGCGTCAAGAGCTTTCAGTTGCCTATCCGATTGCGATTGGTCTTACGCTCACCTTTTCGACCATTGGCGCCATTGTATACCTTGGAGAACCGGTCTCGTTCATGCGAACTTCTGGAATTATTTTAGTATTTTCGGGTATCCCCTTAAATGGACGATCCTAAGGAGCGAAGCCGCCAATCCTTTCAGAGTTATGTCGCGTTGATGAAAAGCTGTCGGATCGACATTACTAACTGGAACCGTGAGCCCGGTCTGCTAGACGAGATCGTCAATCTGCAGCGGCAGGCATTCGTAGCACAAGGCGGGCCGATATCGGCTGCAGACATTCAGACCGCCGATTATTACCGCTGGAAATACGAGAGTCCCCACGGCATTGCACACTTGGCACTGGCGCGCGATGTAACCGGGCTCGTGGCGATGGTGGCCGCGGTGCCGATAACTCTAGGGGACAATAGAGAAACCCGGCGTTTCTGGCAGCTTTGCGATATCGCCACGCGGCCCGACCGCCAGCGGGGGGGGCTTTTTGGTGCGTGCCTAAAGGCTTTGACGCATTCGCTGGCGGGCGAGCCCGTCTTTTGTTTGCCGAACCCGCGTTCGCGAGCCGGTCTCCGCGCAGCCGGATTCCAGCTCGTTGGCAACCTAAACCTATGGATACGGCCGATTTCGACCTTTCAGCCTACCGGCGTGGTCCGCTTGTAATCGCGCTGAAGCGCCAGGTCGTATTTTTCGTCAAACCTATTCTGTCGATATACTTGAGTGGCGTTTTAAGAACCGTCCGGGCCACTCCTATCGAATATTCGAAACCATTGAAGCGTCAGGGAGGCGCCGTTTCGCTGCCATATATCCTATGCGGAAATCTGTCATACCTTTTGGGCTTCTCCTTGCGATTGAGAAACCCGAAGGAGAGCTTGCGATGGATGCTTTACGAGAGGCTATTGCCGCGGTTTCATCGGATGGGATCTGGGCGCTCCTCTATCTTACATCGGATTGGCACGGCTTAATGCATGAGGGTTTCGTCCGCGTTCCAAATGCCGTCGTCCCGCGGGGGTTTCCTATCGTTGCGCTCGGGCTGAATGATGCAAAACTTAGTCTTACCGCGGGTGAGTGGGATGTGCTTTGAGGTTTTGGACAAGTCTTCTGATTGGCCCGCTCAGCGCCTTGCTCTCACCATTACTAAACTTGTAGAAATAGCGACGGCAATCCGAGCCAGTGCGGCAAGTTTTGCGCAGGCCATCGAATGGATGAAGAAATTACTGTGAAAGAAATTCCGTTTACAGGCGAGCGCTTCGTTCCGTCGGAGCAGGGGCGCATCGCATATGAACATTATCATCGGTATGCCGCTTGTGCCCAAGCGGCGGCCGGGAAAATAGTACTTGATATAGCGTGCGGTGAAGGTTTTGGCAGTGCGCTTCTTGCAAATCGTGCAGCGAAGGTTATCGGCGTAGATATTGACGCTGCGACAACACATCATGCGGTTGAAAAATATTGTGATGTCAAGAACGCGACGTTTTTAGTAGGTGATGCCCGCGCCATACCGCTGGACGAAAACTCAGTCGATCTCATCGTTTCATTTGAGACGATCGAGCACATTCAGGAACATGAGGTATTATTGAAAGAGTTCCATCGAGTGTTGCGCCCGACTGGAACTATCATTGTCTCGTCACCCGATCGTGAGAACTATAGCGAGAGACCAGGGTACACTAATCCGTACCATATTCACGAGCTGACTTATGAACAGTTCGTTGGCCTTTTCCGAGAGAAATTTCGCTTTGTTCGTGCCTATCGTCAGCGGCTTGCAATCGCATCGTTCTTGCTCGCTGACGAGGCGAAAGGACCTAAGCTCTTGCAAAGTTTTATGGCCGGCAAGCATGGGATAGAACCCGGATCGCGGCCTCTGCGCAGCTCTCTCTATTCGCTTGTCGTCTGCTCCAATAGCAAGCGCGGCTTCCGGTCGCTTGCGTCATCCATTCATCTCGATGCGGAAGACGATCTTTATCTCGATCAGGAACGAGTGCTGCGGTGGGCTTCGGGCCTTCACGAAGAGCACGAGGTATTGAAGCAACAGATTCGGGCTACCGATACCGCCTACGCAGATTTGAAGAAAAACGACGCCAAGGCAAACCAGGCTTTAAAAATTTCGGTCGAGACGATTGCCAAATTGTCCCAGCAAAATACTTACATTGAAGCAGAATGTCGCCAGTACGCGTCTGCACTTTCGCAGCAGACCGCGGAAAGCCATCGGCTGCAAACAGAACTGTCTCATCAAACTGCGGAGAATCAGCGGCTGCAAGTAGAACTGTCGCGGCAAACTGCGGAGAGTCAGCGACTGCAAACAGAGCTGTCACGGCAGACCGTCGAGAGCAAGCAGCTGCATACAGATTTGTCATATCAGGTTGCGGAGAGCGCGTGGCTACAAACAGAGCTGTCGCAGCAGACCGTCGAGAGTCAGCGGCTGCAAACAGAGCTGTCACATGGGGTCGCGGAGAGCGGGCGGCTGCAAGCGGAACTGTCGCAGCAGACCACGGAGAATCGACGCCTGCAAGCAGCTCTGTCGCAGCAGACTGTGGAGAGTAAACGGCTGCAAACAGACCTGTCGCGGCAGACTGCGGAGGGCGAACGAATGCAAACGGGGCTCTCGCGGCAGACCGCGGAGATCCAGTGGCTACGAACAGAGCTTTGGGAACGAAAGACAGAACTCGTTCTAATTCGTAATTCCACAAGTTGGCGCCTCACCGCTCCTTTGAGATTTTTAGCTGACACCATCGGCATTTCCCATGCAGTAAAAATAACCCTCAGGCTGATATGGTGGACAATAAGTTTTCAACTCTATCGACGTTTCAGGGCGCACAGAAAGCTTGCCGCCGAAAAAGCGTTAATTGAAAAATCAGAACTTTTCGACGTAGGCTGGTATCTTGCGCAATACCCAGATGTAGCAAAGGCAGGCACCGATCCGCTTACCCATTATCTTTGTCGTGGCGCGGTAGAGGGACGTGACCCGTATCCACTCTTCGATACAGACCGCTACCTTGCAAAATACCCAGATGTAGCGTTGTCCGGCATCAATCCGCTTGTGCATTACGTCAGTCATGGTGCGGCAGAGGGACGTGATCCACGTCCACGCTTTGATACGGACCGGCACCTTGCAGAATACCCAGATGCAGCAAATTCCGGCGTCAATCCGTCCGCGCATTCCCCTAAAATTGCAGGATCGGCCGGACACGAATGCAGCGCCTTCTGTGCCGATCCTAATGCCGACATCCTTGCCGCGCCTAATCCAGATGGCCGACCTCTGGTGTTTCCGTCGGTTTATCGACCCGCTGTATCGGTAATAATTCCGGTTTATGGCAAGTGCGAACACACAATGCAGTGTCTTCGCTCTCTCGAACATCATAAATCGAAATATTGTTTCGAGGTCATTGTCGTCGACGATAGCTCTCCAGATGATACAGCGAAGCGCCTCGATGAAATCGATAACATCGTCGTGGTCTCCAATCAGTCCAATCTCGGTTTTGTTCGGTCGTGTAATGCTGGCGCACATATGGCGCGCGGCGAATTCTTGGTCTTTCTCAATAACGACACGGTGGTTCTCGATGGTTGGTTAGACGCCCTGATCGATACTTTTGCGGCTCATCCCTCTAATGGATTGGTAGGCTCCAAGCTCATCTATCCGGACCGCCGACTGCAGGAGGCAGGTGGCATCATTTGGAGTGATGCTACCGGCTGGAATTTTGGCCGTTTCGACGACCCGGCGAAACCAGAATACAATTACGTACGCGAGGCGGACTACTGCTCAGGAGCTTCGATCGCGCTCCGCCACACTTTATTTAATCAACTTGGCGGCTTCGACGAGCGCTACGTACCAGCGTACTACGAGGATGTAGATCTCGCGTTTGCGGTGCGTAATGCTGGTTTCAAGGTTTTGTATCAGCCCAAATCGACCGTGGTCCATTTTGAGGGGGTGACTTCTGGCACCGACGAGTTCGCAGGAGTGAAGGCATTTCAACGCGTGAAATCAAAGAAAATTTGCGGAAAAGTGGGCAGATCGACTTGCTACCCACAGTCGCAATGGCGAGAAATGGCGTTTGGCTCGCGATAGGCTCGCGCGCAGTAGGATTTTGTCATTGATGCTGTGACGCCGACTCCAGATCGAGATGCTGGCTCGGTGATGGCCTTCTATTTTTTAAAAATATTCGCTGATCTGGGTCATAAGGTGACCTTCATGCCGGAAAATTTGCAATGGGCGGACCGCTATACTGAAACTATCCAGCAACTAGGAATTGAAAGTATTTACTATCCCCATTACATCTCTCATGAGTCATACCTTGAACAATATGGAGGTGATTTCGACATTGTTGTGCTTTTCCGGGCATGGACGGCCGAAAAATTCTTTGACATTGTGAAGAAATATTGCCCAAGAGCAAAAATAATATTCGAAACAGTCGATCTGCACTATCTGCGAGAAGAAAGGGAGGCAAAATTATTCAAGTCGGCCGAGTTGGAATTGCGGGCGGCTCGAACCAAGGCGGTCGAAATTGGCATGATGCGTAAGGTCGACGAAACAATAGTTGTCAGCGATGTAGAAATGGCATTGCTTAAAAGCGAACACCCCGAACTAAGTCTCACGAAAATTCCGCTGGTGTTGGAGGCGGTCGGTAGCCGCATGCCATTTACACAGCGACAAGACCTCTTATTCATTGGAGGCTTTCAACATGTTCCTAACGTCGATGCGATGGAGTTCTTTGTCGCTGAAGTTTGGCCACTATTGAAAGATCGCTTACCAGACGCGCGTTTATTGATCATTGGTAGTAACATGCCCGAAAAGGTCTGGGCTCTCCAGCAATACGAGCGAGTTGTCCCGGTGGGGTTTGTTGAGGATATTGGCCAGTATCTGGGCCATTGTCGATTGACGGTAGCGCCGCTAAGGTTCGGCGCTGGAATTAAAGGAAAGATCGCTAGCAGTGGCGCATCCGGTGTTCCCACAGTAGCAACAACGATCGCCGCAGAAGGTATGGGACTGCAAGATGGATACAATATTCTTATTGGCGACACACCAGATGTCTTTGCCGATCAGGTCGTCCGCCTTTATAGTGACGAAGCTCTTTGGAATAAGCTTAGTAAAAACGTCTTCAATTTAGTGGAAGAGAGTTCTATCGGTTGCTGCCGCTAAGATCAAGATTGCCAATCTGTTGGCGAAATTTGTGCACTCAGAGCCGATCCAAGAACTTGTTGAGTTGGATGAATCGGTTGTGATTCATTGATGGGCACCTGATTCGCACAGGAGAGCCAGATGTGGACACCCGAACACCGCCGCGCAGCCGACCGACATGGCCTGCGCTATCCGAGTGATCTGAGCAACGCCGAATGGGCTCTGGTCGCGCCGATGATCCCGCCGGCCAGGCATGGCGGACGCAAGCGTTCGATCGACATACGCGAGGTTCTCAACGCCATCTTTTACGTGCTTTGGACCGGATGCCAATGGAATGCGTTGCCCAAGGATCTGCCGCCGAAGAGTACCGCGCATTATTATTTCATGCTGTGGGACTGGGACGGCACGTTAGAGCGCATTCATCATGCACTTTACGTCGCGGTGCGCGAACAGGCTGGACGCGAAGCGAGCCCGACGGTGGCAATCATTGACAGCCAGAGTGGCAAAGCCGCCCAAAAAGGGGCTCTGCGCTCGACCCGCAGGGCTTCGATGCGGGCAAGAAGGTCACGGGACGCAAGCGCCATATCCTCGTCGACACGCTCGGTCTATTGCTGAGCGTTGCTGTTCATCCCGCCAACATTCAGGATCGCGACGGCATCGCATTGGTGCTCAGCCGGCGCACCCGCCGTCTGTTCCCCTTTATCGAACGCATTTTTGCCGACGGCGGCTACCAGGGAGCAAAAGCGACCGCAGCCGCAGCTCGAACAGGCAACTGGAAAATACAAATCGTCAAGCGACTTGATACCGCAATCGGCTTCGAGGTCGTACCGAAGCGATGGATTGTCGAACGAACGATCGCCTGGATCAGTCGCTTCCGTCGTCTTGCTCGAGATTTTGAGCGCTACGCCAGAACCGTCGCAGCATTTATCCGTCTCGCAATGGTCCGCATCATGCTACGACGCTTGACGAGATCAAACCTTTGCCGCTGAATCCAAACTTCTTGGATCGGCTCTCAGAGCCGATGCAAGAACTTGTTGATTCGAGTGTATCGGTTGTGATTTATTGATGGGCGCTTAATCAGCACTAAAGCGTTCGACGTGGGCACTCGAACGCTGCCGCGCAGCTGGCCGGCCCAACGTGGCCTGCGCTATCCAAGCGATTTGACCGACGCGGAATGGCGCCAGTCGAGCCGATGATCCTTCGGTCAGGTGCGGCGCACGCAAGGGTTCAATCAACATAAGTGAAATTGTGACGGCGATCTTTGTCGAGGCCAAATGACCTGCCACTGAGTTTTTCCTCCACGGGGAGTTAGAGTCCGGCCTCAATAAGGGGACGGACGATGAAGCGGATCAGGTTCACGGAAGAGCAGATCATTGCGGTTCTGCGCGAGCACGAGGCCGGAGCGAAGACGGCCGATCTGGCGCGCAAGCACGGCATCTCGGAAGGCACGCTGTACAACTGGAAGGCCAAGTACGGCGGCATGGACGTGTCGGACGCCAAGCGTCTGCGGGCGCTGGAAGACGAGAACCGCAAGCTGAAGAAGCTGCTGGCGGAATCGATGCTCGACCAAGCGGCGCTGAAGGAGCTTCTGACAAAAAAATGGTAGGGCCCGCCGCCAAGCGCGAGGCTGTCGCTCATCTGCGTAACGTGTGTGAGATGAGCGAGCGCCGGGCCTGCATCCTCGTTGCTGCCGATCGCAAGATGATCCGCTATCGCTCACGCCGGCCGCCCGATGTCGAACTACGCGCCCGTCTCCGTGAGCTCGCCAACGAGCGCCGCCGGTTCGGCTACCGACGGCTGTTCATTCTGCTGCGGGAACAGGGCGAGCCATCCGGCATCAACCGTATCTATCGCCTCTATCGGGAGGAAGGGCTGACAGTCCGCAGGCGCAAGGCTCGGCGGAGAGCCGTCGGAACACGCACGCCAATCCTGGTCGAAGCCAAAGTCAATGCGCGCTGGTCGCTCGACTTCGTGCATGACCAGTTCGCCCTGGGCCGGCGCTTCCGCATCCTCAACATTGTGGATGACGTAACGCGCGAATGTCTGGCGGCGATCCCTGACACCTCTATTTCGGGCAAACGTGTTGCACGCGAGCTGTCTGCCCTGATTGACAGACGGGGCAAGCCGAAGATGATTGTTTCCGACAACGGCACCGAGTTCACCTCGAATGCGATCCTGAGCTGGGCAAAGGAGCACGGGATCGAATGGCATTACATCGCACCGGGGAGACCGATGCAGAACGGCTACATCGAGTTTTTCAACGGCCGGATGCGCGACGAGCTTCTCAATGAGAGCCTGTTCGTCGATCTCGACCAGGCCCGCCAGCTCATCAGCGCTTGGGTCACCGACTACAACACTGCGAGGCCACATTCCTCGCTAGGCTACAAAACACCGGCGGCTTATGCCGGTACACTCACCGCGCCGAAGGGCGTAACGTTGGCCGAGGCTCTAACTGTCGCTGGATGAAAGTTCAGTGGCAGGTCACAAAGTCTTTAATTTATCTTTCGTCATAGGTAAAATGTCGATTTATAATTTGGCTGATTTGGGACCCTTATCGTGACGACGCTTCTTCGGCCACATCGTCGCGTGGTAAAGGCAACATTGGAATTCGCGATTAGACGCTTTGAACAAAACTGTTATATGACGACAAAACTTGATATTCTGTATGACCAACGCAAGATCAAAGATAAAACGGTCGGACAGCGCCGTCAGCAATTGAGGTGACTGGGATGGAAGTTTCCCCACTGACATGGCCAGCAAAGCACAAGCCCACTCTGAATGAATGGATCACTCAGCATATTGGGACTAGCTATTGGTATGTTGGAGAATCCAGCTTTGTTCCGGGAAGGCTACTATCACAGTATACCTACGACAGCCTGCGGGCGGAGTATTTGCATCTCTATGGATCAGAGCCTGCGATCGGGGCCGCAACCCCAACCGGCTTCTTTGAGGTCATAGCTCCGTTCACCAACTTGCCGTCTTGGAAAAGATGGCTTGACGAAAACCCATGGGCCACCACTCCTGAATACATCGCCAAAGTTGTCTCTGCTATCCGAAGTAAGGGATTGTTTGATCCTCTTCAGGGTTATGCGCGCCCATCCCTGATCACGATTGATGAAAGCAACTTAAGAGAATCCGTTGTGTTTCGGGGGCTCAGCAGTCGATGCCGCGCGGTCCTTAGATTGCTCATCGATGCTGATCTGTCCGATGCGTCTGTTGTGTACGCGCCGGAGAGCGTTACTGCTCTGGCGAATCTTATGCGTGAACATTTTCCAAATTTTATCGCCAGCGAATACTTGCCCACTGTTTCGTGCCGCGATAAATTTCCGAACACTCGACACGAAGATATACAAGCGCTCTCCTTCGAGAACGCTAGCATCGATGCCTACGTTTCTTGCGAGATAATGGAGCATATTCCATCCGTTGCAGCAGCCCTAAGGGAGGCTGCACGAGTTCTCCGGCCAGGAGGCGTGTTTATTGCGACATTCCCTTTTAGAACCGTTGATCAAGATACTATCGTCAAAGCTATTGTGGAGAATGGTCAAGTCCGGCTTCTTAGCGAACCTGAATATCACGGCAACCCGGTAGACCCGAAGGGCAGCCTCGTGTTTTCCATCCCGGGGTGGGACATTCTCAATGCTGCACGAGCGAGCGGATTTTCAAAAGCTGAGATGGTCGCAATAGCCTCCAGGCACTTCGGCATTGTTGCCGATGTTCCTATTCTTCTCATGCGCGCCGTGCATTAGTCCGTTGGACGATGATAAATAGGGGCGCACTTGCATTATGGTTAGATGCTTGCCTACCTCATCGGACCACTAAAAAATGCCAGGGCCCAGGCCGCTTATTTCAGTTCATGTTGCAAAAACCGGCGGCTCGTCGGTCGGACGCATGTTGAAGGAATCTTACGGCAACACATATTGTGACGACTATAACGACAACCCAGCGAATCCGATTTCGCAACGTGTTCTCGATCCGGCTACGTACTTTAAACGTCGAGAATCTTTGCCGCATAACGTCCAATGCATACACGGACACTTTCTGGCCTGCGCTCGGTTCCGTAGACACCGAGTTAGGTGTTTTAATGGAACCGGAGGAGGCGTCGCCGGAACGAAAATGGAAAGGTTGAACGGATTGGCTGTCGTTTGCAGCGCCGCAACGACCGGTGGAATAAACCCATATGACCCCCGGCAACCCTAGGGCTAATTTCGGGCGCAAAATCTTACGCAGCCAATCGGTACCCGAATAATCCGTAATAGAAGAGTTCAAATGCCCTGCGCTTAGCTCTCGCGTCAGCGAGCAAACTTTGGGACATTAAAGCTGCGGTAGCGAAGCCACTCCACGCGGCTCAAAAGACGGTCACTATCGATGCGGCGCTTAATTTTGATTGTTTCTGGGTTGGTCGCCCTATTCGGCAGTTTTTTCCTAACTTTATGGTTCACCGAGCCTGATACTACTGCAGGGCGGGCAGCGGTCATTCATTCCGATACGGAACGATTAGCATTTCAGCAGATATCGATTTATTCGGACCTACCGGAGGCAACGTACAGCGCGGGACTTCGTTTGTCTGAAAAGCTGAAGGGCGTGATAGACGGAATTAACAGAATTAATGAGCACGAGGTCAATATGGCGGGGTGGCTCGCCGATACGGGAGGAGATGCAACGCCATTGCACATCCTAGTGTTCATTGGCGGGCCGGTAGTTGCAACCGCGGAGACGAAAGGCGCGCGCCCCGACGTGACGGCCGCAATTGGCCTGGCCTTTGGCGCCGAGAAAAATGTTGCGTTTTCCTTTAAATTTAGTTGCGGTCCTGGTGTTCAACCCGTTGTCGTGGGCGTCGGTCAAAAGGGGCAATATATTCCCCTCGAATCCAAGAAATGCCCCTGAGCGCGGTTAGCTGCGACGGTTGATCCGTTTGCATTCACTTGAATTCGTCGGAATTGCCGCGGCGAAACGGGAATGGAAAGGTTAAGCGGCTTGGCTGTCGTTGGCGGTGCCGCATTAAATCCAAAGTGAATACGATTTGGCGGGCTTGCCACCAAAGCATGTATTCGTAGCGGCTGAGACGATCGAGAGGGAAGGTGGGGAGTACTGCCAAGCGCAGGAAGCAATCCGCGGTATCCTTTTTCGCAGCGAGAATGTTCTCGTTTGTTGCTGCGGCTTCGGATGAACTCCTGGTCCCGGTGGCGCAGCATATTACTGCCGATCACGGTGCCGTCGAGGACATTGGCCAGGTATTTCTCCAGGCTTGCCATCTCTGCATCCGTCAGAGATCGGATATCAGTGCGCATGGTCGGCCCCCTTTTGTTAGCCGCCGATGGTAACCGCTCGCTGCCTCGGAAGTTCGCATTGTTGACGGAACAACGGAATCCATTAGGTGCGACAATAGTTGGCTGGGATCGAAAAAAGATAGATATTTACGCGCGTCTTGCCTCCGTCATCATTGAGGCGCTCATGGGTTTGACCGTTGGCGCGGCCGGCGACGCCGTGTAATGTTCGTGCGATTAGCCGGCGGGGCAAACATATCGTCCAGGAACGGTGACTTTTCCACGAGCAAACCGCGAAGATTTTCTAGAGTCGAATTGTATAGAAACATCTATAAATAAAGGGTTTTGCGGGTGTAGCTCAATGGTAGAGCAACAGCCTTCCAAGCTGATGACGAGGGTTCGATTCCCTTCACCCGCTCCAATCTTTTCAATGACTTGCGCCATATCTGTTCTGGCTATTCTGACAAGGGTGCTGTTGCTCATTCTGAAAAATGTCCGCTGTCTGTTCTGCGCCACCGTTTCTGGCACCGGCGGCGACCTGCTTCATCGCGCGCTTGGCGTAGGTCGGCAGTATCTTCGCGGACTTGCGCCGCCCCTGGGCCCGAAGTTCTGCATCGCTGACCGCGCGCGTCGAGGGATTCCCTGAGGGGACGACGGCGGACTCCTCGGCAAAGGTGTTGAGCCCGATAGTCGTCGCTCTGCATAAACGTTGCGTTTCTGAACTTCACTCACATGTTCACTGAGCAAATGAGTGAAATTGTGAGGGGTTAACCCGAGATTCGGAGGGGCCTGAAAGAGGTCTTCTGGGTCCGTACGTGCCGGCTCACGCCGAAGCCGGCGTCTCACTTCCAATGGGCTCCTTCGACGGGTCGCAGGGCATCCGGTGGTCTGTCGACGACGTGCCGATCGAACTTGAAATGTACGGCTTCACGATCTTGATCGCCGCCGGACGGCCTTCCTTGCGCACATGTGTCACCGTCGCGAGGCGGCGGCGGATCAGGGTACGCACGGTATTGTCGGTGACCCACCAGGTCGCCATGTCGGTTAAGGCGGGCGATTTTGCAGCCCTCACTGGGCAGTCTGGGTAGGTCCAGCAGCCGCGCCACAGTTGCGAACGAACGAGAGTGCCGCCGTGCTTACACGCGACCGCAATGGTTTCGAGAAGCAGCTCGATAGACGCTGCTTCGGTTTGCCGGGATTTTTCCGACAAGGAATCGCCGCTTGTTTAAGGCACCTGAAGATGCCCATCATTCATCCGTCGCGGTCTGTGCTGCGCGCCGCATTGACGTCAAGGGGTGCTGCTCCTGCTCATACTTTCTCGCCACAGGCAGCACATGGTGCCACATCACTGGAAACCCCTGCCAAATCCTGCTCCGGCCCCGTGGCCACTTCGCCGGCGGGACCCACGTGTAGACATGCAGCATTCCGTCGGCTGGTCGCACGACGCCGCGCCGACTGTATGACCGGTTCTGGCAGAATATTTGATCCGACAGTGTGCCAGCGGCAGCTTCGATGCTCTTCATGCGGCCCTCCCGATCTGTGCCTGCCTCGGCTGGTACCCGCCGCGCGAGAACGTCACGGGCGTGATACCACCCGACGTCGGAGCGATTAACAGATCGTTGACACATAGGCGCTATGGTTCAACCATGTAGGCGATTGTTACTTGAGATACGTAAAAGTGCAACCATATTGGTTTAGGGGAAAGAAATGCAGGACTTTAACCGCAGCAATTCGCGACTAACTGATTCCTCATCGGATTGGGTGCAGCAGCGTCAGTTATGACGTCGGTGCGCTCGCCGGCAACCATCGTCGCGGCGCCTGATTGAACATGAAATCCTGCGGATTCGGTTCACCAGAACCATGTCGCGGCTGGCGCACCGGGCCGCTGAGGCCGCGCTCGATGGTCTTGACGCGTCCGCCCGGCTCAGGCGGGCGGCGATCTCTGCCGGCGTTATCAAGGCCTGACAGGTACGCGACCGAGGCGTTCGCGTCCGGACACGGCTCTACGATTGAGACGAGGCGGTGGCGGGCAGACACAGGCGTGCGCTGCGAGCGCCACCTGACCGTCTCGTCGAAGGTACCTACTGGCGGCAGGCCGGGGACCAGTTCGCCGCTGGACAAGTGCATGCGCCGCCTGCTGAAACCGTCGGCCGAGGCGATGCGCCCGGCGTCGTCGGCCGTCAGCGCGAGCAGCAACTGCCCGATCGGGCGACCTGGGATGTCGAGCTTGAGACCCCACAGCTTGGCGGTCGCCCAGTTCTTCACGGCGTTCTTATCCGGGAGGCGATCGGCTGCCGCAGTAGCGGTGGCGATTTCGGCGATGTGATCCTCGCTTGGTTCGACCGGTGGCACCGTCGGTGCGAGTTCGGCGGCCATCAGAAGACCGTGGATCATACTGCCGGTGAAATTAAGCACGTGCCTGATCGCGGACCTAAAAGCGGATAGAATCGACCTGATCTTGGGTAAGTCTCTGTATTCAGGAGACCATCGCCGACGAACCTGCAAGGCGCAAATCTGAGGGCGGCGCGCGATAATGTGTTGTTTGCTTTCGGGGATGGTAACGGGGCGTGGACATGCTCACGCACGAACATCGCGCACGAACATCGCGCACGAATAAATAAAGTGTTTCCTTTCGGGGGTAGTAACGGGGGGGCCAGGGTGCCGACATGCTCACGCACGAACATCGCGCACGAAATGTCGTGCGCCAACACCGCCGTCGTCGGCTGCCTGCTGCGCCGCCCTTGACTATATGGCAATCGCTGCACGCTGTAGTTGGTCGGCTATGTGGGCTACTCTTATTTAGTTAGCTCAAAAAAAACTTAAGCCTCGACTTCCGGGTTTCTGGATCCGTCGCGATTTAGGAATCAGGCGGGCCAGGTAGGAGGCCGAAGAGATGGAGGAACCGCAGGAAATCGAAGAATCGGACGACGACGTGGCGGCGCCCGACAGCGGGAAGAAACCCACCAGTCCCCGCCGCCGCCGAGACGTCGAGGCAGTCGTCGCCTCCGAACGACACCGCGGCGGCCTAATGATAGTGGCGACGTTGCCACGGCGGCGCATGCCGCTCGCCGACGTCCGGGCCATCCTGGCGCACGCTGCCGAGGCCGAATGGACCCCGCTAGCCGCGCTCGCCGACGCGGAAAAGCTTGGCGGAATTTCGCCGGCCGGCAAGGACACGCTCGCGCAACTCCGTTTTCCGATCTCGACGGCGTCGACTTTATGAGCGGGCCCGGACAGCTCCTGTGCGACGTGCTGTTCGAGCGTGGCTCTCGTCCGTGACTACCTCCCCGGCGACGCAGCCGCCGACCACCAGCGGCGCCTCGCGATCCACCAGTTCCTGCAATTCGCGGTCGAATACGACCGGACTAGGGAAGGCGACCCGAAGTGCCAATTGCTCGGTTGGGCTCACCGCCGGCACGACCTGCTCCGTGACGTTCGATCTAGTCCCGCGCAAGTGGGGTGGAGGGCTGAAGATGGCGGGTACCGTCGGTCCGGACGAGGCGGTGTTCCGTAGCCACCTCGCCGCCGGGAAGCTTCTGCTCGGAGCTTCCACCAGCCGCTGGCGGCAGGTCTTGGTCGCATGGCCATATGCCTTATTCGCCGTGCGCGCCGCTGGCGGCATCGAGTACGGCCTGCGGTTCGAGTGCGGCGATTATCCGCGGAGGCCGGCGACGGCGCGCCCGTGGGACATCGAGCGCGACGCTCCGCTCGCGCCCCGAACGCTGGCTGACTGGCATCGCTCAAGACCGGCGGGACGTCCAGATCTTCTGGGCGACTACGGAGACGGTGCGAAAACCATACTGCGCATCGCGCGGCCGCTCTGGGGCGTGCTCACCGCCGAACTCCACCGGCGCACGAAGGCGCCAGAATCCCACGCGATGCTCGGCCGAGGGGATGCACGCCAATCCGAAGTACGCCGGCCCGACCAAGCGCCTAGACACGGGGATTGGCCAAACGTGCGGCCTCGCTTCGGTCCAGGCGCTCCGAACGTGGCTGCGGCGCCTTATTGCGGACGCCAAACGTAGGGGCCGTCGCCGCAAGTCGATTTTCATACCGCGACATCGACGGTCAGAGCGCGCCCGGCCATGTCTTGATCGTTTTGCCGCGGACGGCGCGGCGCCGGTGCGCCATTGGGCGGTCGGTATTGACGAATATCCCGGCCGGTCAGGCGATAGTTGCGGCACCGTGCGCCACGCCGCCGACCATGGCGCGTCTTTCTTCGAGCTTCGCCCGCTCGCGGCGGATGCGGAGCTGATGAGGCTATGTCTCGGGGTGAAAGTTTGAGCTGGAGTTAGGCCATCAACGTCGCCCCACATGGACGCCCGCGATGCGAAACCAGGCTGGTTACCTTTCAATCCCGGGAGCGAAAGGATCGTCCGCCAGACAGCAATCTTGCACGCCTCTGGAGCCGGGCGGGCCGAACTGGCGGACGCGATTTGCAGTCGTCCACCGCCGTTTGAGGGTTCCTTTCTGAGGCACGTTCGCGACGATATAAATTAGTCGGCACTCTGCTGGTGGCAAGAATTTGCCTTCTGCGGCTTCATTGCGTCGGCGACGGCCTTGATGCGCGTCTTGATTCCGTCGTTGTTGAAGATCGGCTGATTCGACGGTGTCATCACCGATCGCAGGATCGCGGCGGCCGACCCTAGCGTACGTTTTGCGTGTTCCGGCTCCGACGCCATCGCTTCCTCGACCACTGCCTGAAGCACCGCTTCGGCGAGTTCGCGCCGGGTCGGAATTCCTTTCTTCCGCAGCGATCTGCGGTAAACCTCGTTGTAGGCGCGGACCATTTCCTGCCTGGTCGACGGACGGATGCCGCGATAGGGCTCCGTCAGGCGACGGCGGGCAGCACGGGGTCCGCTGTCGTTCCGTTGTTCGATGTCAGGTCTGGCTGCTGTTCCATGCCCAGGAGTGTCCGTCGCCGGGCAGCAAGACGCAACAGCCGACGACATCCCGTCATGGCGGTCTGACGCAAGCAGCGGAGATATCTTCTTGGCCGATATTCCACTTCCCCGTTGCGGTCCGAACAAAGGCAAAGCCATCTCGGTTGCCGGCCCCCTGGTGAGATCTGTCCGCTCCAAGGGATAGTGATATCCGCCCGGCCACCCGCACACCGCCGCGTTGTGGCTGATCCTGTCCGTACTCGGCTTGGTGGGTTGGTCCCCTGGTGTGGGCAGAGTTATCTCCGCTCCCCCTAACAGGCACCGAAAATTCGGAACGGTTCCGGCATGGTAGGCGGCCCATGCCTCGACCAGTTTCTGGCGACAGTCCCGGAGTGTCGGTCGACGCGCGGTTTGACGTTATCGATCGTCAGCGCCAAATCGGCTTCTGCCAGCTCCTCCATTGCGGTCACGATCGCGTCGATGGTTGCGGCCTTCTTCATCGCGGCGGAGACCCGGCCGCCGACGGCCTGCCGTTCCGCCACTCCGGCGGCCATGACCTTGCCATTGTCGTCCCGGCATTTGATCGAGCGGACGTAGGCGTAGGCGATGCCGCGGCGACGGCTCGGCTCCATTGTGTGCGGCGACCATTTTCCGGACACATAGCGGGCCACCCGTCTCAGGATGCCGCACACCTCGGTTTGGTCCGGCAGCCGGGCGAAGCCGGGAAGCAGACCCTCCATCAGCCAGTCTGCCAACGCCCGTCGGTCGCGGAGCAGCTCCAGATAGCGTCTGTCGCCGGAACGGTGGGCATTGCGGAGGAGGTTCCAGGCCGCCGTCGAGCCGTCGGTGAATGTGCCGTTGGAAACGTGGGCGTCCATGGCGGAGTTGGAGATCGCCTGCTCACGAACCAGATGCTCGCGGCGATGCCAGGTCTGCACGCATTGCGCCCATTCCTGCAGCGGCGGGTAGATGTCCTCATTCCAGACTTGAAAGCTCCATTGCGGCGACAACGGATTTTTGCCGTCCATGGCATTGCCGAGGCCGCCGGCATCGGCGCCGAGATCCTGCAGTTCATAGAAGCTGCCGATCACCACCGCGTCGTAGAGATCGATCGGTTTGCGGCGGCACCTTGTGTCAGAGCGGTCGTCCCAGACCTCGCTGTCCTCCGGCAACAACCACCAAAGATGCGGATGACAGAGTTTTCCCGTCTCGTCCACATGACCGACGACGACGTGCGGCAGACAGGCGAGGCGCCGCTTGCGGACCTTGCGGGTGACGTATCCGCGTAGCTGATCCCATGATGCAAAATCGCGATCCAGCTCCTGTCGCCATCCGGCGCGCAGCACCGACAGCAGCGTGATGTACGGCTGGTCGAGAGCCTCGATCTTGCTCCAGTACTCACGACGGTTGTCCTTGGCCGGACCTCCCATCAACGGCTGCATCGCGGTGCCGTCGGCTAGCTTCCTTCGCCGGCCGGCAGCGGGCGTCGCCATGACAAACCGCTGCAGCACCGCCGACAGCATCGAGCGCAGCCAGGTCTCGGTGAATGCCTGCTGGATCACGTATCTCGGATTGCCGCCGGCGAGCATACCGGCTTTGCCACGGTAGCCTTCACGCGCGCGGGAAACTGCATATTTCTTGGCAAGCGACCAAGGCTCAAGCCCAGCAACCGCCAGCTCGGCAGTCTTGTTGCGCCACTCGCGTTCCTCGCGCGCCCAATCCTGGCCGACTAGCTTCTTCTGACATTCCGTCGGCTCGACGCCGGTGGTTACCTTGCTCCAATATGCTTCATAAGCGGCGCGGATTTCCAGCGATCGCCGCAGTCGCGCCGCCGCCTTGCGTTCGCCGCTCCAAGGATTCTTGGCCGGACGCTTACGCTTTGCCTTGCGCTCGGCGCTTTCCCTGGCGAGCCGGCCGCGCCGAGCGAGCAAATCCTTGATCGCCCGGGTGGCGTCTGCCGGCACCGAGACGCCGCCGACGATGACACGCGAAAGGTCGCCCTGCGCCTTGTGCGGTCTGGCGTTGTCGACAAGTTTTGCTTGGAGGGTAGACGGGAGGCGCTGGGTGTGTGTGTGTGTTGTGACCGCTCGCGCGGTCACGCATTACTCCGGCAGCGCGACGACATAAGTTCCCCGCTCTCCACGGGAACATCGCGCCGCAGCCTGCGATTGTCAAATACGGGGAGCGGACGCGCTCAAAAGCCACGCAGATACTTGACCGGTCAACAACGGTCAGCGGACGCGCGGACCCTGCCCTCTCGGAAATGCAGTGCGGACATCTTGTTCACGAGCTCGCCGTCGTTCGTGAATTCGTTCCTTAACACCGACCGAGGTGTTCGAGCACGAGGATTTCCAGGTACTGCGACAGCGTCCGGCGGTCCGCGCTGGCGACAAACTGCAGACCGCGGCGCAGGTCGTCATGCATCCGCAGGGAGGCCCTGGCCTCCCGCCGCCGGCTCTCCGCAGTAAGTCGTTTCTTAACCTTCATTTCAAGAATTCGTTGTCAGCCATGGTTCAACCAGGTTATCTATCTGGCGTAGCAGGCGCCATACCGGCGCTTAAGTAGGCGCGAGTTGTGTTCCCGTGGCAAGACCCAGAACCCCATTATTAACGGCCGTGGCGCTTACCGAGGACTGGCCGGCGGCGTGGCTCGTCCTGCGCACGGCCGACGGCTGGCCGACGGCGGCGCGCGCCATCCTGCCGGAAATCGCCGACGACGTGGTCGGGAAGCGCCGTTGGCTCGGTCGGCGGTATGCGATGCGCCGGCTGGTCGCCGAGTTCTCCAAAGCCGGCTGCGCCGATCTTGAAGGCGGCACTCGCCTGATGGCAACCGACCCCACGGACGCGCATGCCTGCGGCGATGTCGCGATGATGCTTGCCGCCGAACTTTGCGAGCACAATATCGGCGACGACGTCGGCCCGGTGATCGCCGGCTGGGCTGCATTGGCCCACGGCTGGAGCGTCGTCGGTGAGCAAGACCCGATCAAAGCTGCGCGGCTGGCCTACGAGGGTGAGCGTGAATATCAGCTGTCGCGGCCGCTGCGCGACAGCTGCCGTCCGTCGAGGAACTGAGATGAAGGACTACAAACGAGCCATCGTCAAATTCAACAACGGCAACGGCGCCCTGCTGTGCAACCGGTGCGGCATCATCATGGCGATCGGATTCGAACACGAAGACGTCGAACATCTGTGCGATAAATGCCGGGCAGGCAAGCCGCCGCCGGACAGGACGGAATACTGGGTGGGGAATTAGGCCGAGATTACAGGAAAGCGGCGTGTCTGCGCCTATCCGTGCTAAACCGGAATGGCGCTGCTCACCTTCAAACACCGAGGATGTGCATATTTTCTGCGTACGTAAATCTCACATAAGCGGGATAAGCTAACCGGTGCCTCGGCGGCGGCCTTTTCAGACCGGACCGCGGTCCGATGCGAAAAGGGCGAGTTGTTACCGTAATTCTACGATTTGGCCCGCGCACCCGTTGACTGCACGACCATTCGACGTCCTGGTTTATCATTCAACACCACAGGAGTTTGCGTATGTCTCGTGGAGTCGTGCTGAGTTTGTGCGATCGCACCGGGAACAGCCATGGCCGGACAACGGTTAGCACGCGATCACCGTCGACCTGTAGCCAGCGGCGAACTCTAATCAAAACCGGGAATGCATCATTGCCGACGTGACAAACTGGAAGCCCAAAACTGATACCTTGCCCCAAGAATAGCGGATGATCTATCTTCCGTAGATCTAGGAGCTTAATTTGTTCGTTCGCAGATCCCCATATTTTGCAAGAAACGAAATGAAGTCGGCCGCAGTCGTGTTTTCGGGCAGATGCCAAGAACGGCGTTTTTCATGAAGCACGTCGGTGAGCCATGCCTTCGCGTAAACCTTCTGCGAGGCGAAGGAGAAGGTTGCGAGAATGTCGTCTTTAGCGAGGATGAGACGGTTCGGTTTTGCAATATTGGAGGATGCACCTGTAGCGATGACCATCGCTACAGGTGCTCACTCGAAACGTGATTACGATGAAGGCGCTCTAAGGTATTCATACCTTAGCATTACAGTTGCGTATTTTGTTGATCTCTGAATCTATGGGCAACCATGATTGGGGAGGTCATGGATGTCTGGTGCATCGATTAAGACGACGCTGGAGGTGTGGGCGTCGTCATTGCGCAATGTGAAAGCGCACATTCGATTGTTATTCACGCAGGAACGGGTAGCAGCGTCGGCAAGCTTGTTCCTGGACGGTCTGCTCGGGGATGAACGGCGCAAGACCGGATGGATGCGCGCCGAGGCGGCTGGGGATCCTGGCCCGTGGCGTCAGCAGGCGATCCTGGGCCGCGGCCGGTGGGACGCGGAAGCGTTGCGCGACATCGTACGCGATTACGCGCTGGAAACGCTCGCTGATAAAGATGCCGTTCTTGTCATTGACGAGACTGGCTTTCTTAAACAGGGCAAGGCGTCATGCGGCGTTGCGCGCCAGTATACGGGCTCGGCGGGCAAGATCACCAATTGCCAAATAGGCGTGTTCGCGTCCTATGTGTCGCGTCACGGCCATGCCTTCATCGACCGGGCGCTTTATCTGCCGCAGGCATGGACGGACGATCCCAAACGCATGACGGCGGCGCATGTGCCGGGTGATGTGAGCTTTGCGACGAAACCGCAAATCGCGCGTCGGATGATCGCGCGCGCGATCGCCGCGAAGGTGCCCTTCTCTTTTGTTGCGGCGGACAGCGTGTACGGCACGGGAGAACTCGAAACCGCGCTCCGCAAAGCGGGCAAGGGTTATGTTCTGGGCGTTGCCGCCAATCATCGGTTCCATTCCTGGGGCAAGAAGCTGATGGTTCGCGGGAGCGCCGCCACGATCACGCGAAATCTTCCCAAAAACGCATGGCGGCGCTTGTCGGCAGGCGATGGAACCAAAGGCGCGCGTCTGCATGACTGGGCCTATCTCGAACTGGCCGATCTCGATGTCGGCGAATACAACAGCACGCTCACCGGAAAGTGGACGCGGGGTCTACTGATCCGCCGGAACATTGCCGACGGCGATCTCGCCTTCTTCTCCACATGGTGTCCCAAGAACACACCCATGAAAAAACTGGTATTGGTCGAAGGTCATCGCTGGGCCATCGAGGACAGTTTCGAAACCGCCAAAAACGAACTCGGCCTCGATCACAACGAGACACGCTCCTGGCATGGCTGGCACCGTCATGTCTCGCTGGTCATGCTCGCCTTCGCCATGATGGCCGTCATCCGGCAGCGTGCCAATGTCGCGCCGCCGCTCAAAAAAACCATGCACCCTCATCGGACAAAACATCGCTCCTGATCCGCTGGTCGGTTCAGGAAATCCGCCGCATCGTCGTCAAGCTTGCACAACGGCGCATCCAACCCGCGCACATCATCGCATGGTCACTCTGGCGAAGAGCTCACCAAGCCGAAGCACGCCGCGCCCATCTCAAAAAGAGAATGCAACTGTAATGTTAGAGCCGATCCAAGAAGTTTGGATTCAGCGGCAAAGGTTTGATCTCGTCAAGCGTCGTAGCATGATGCGGACCATTGCGAGACGGATAAATGCTGCGACGGTTCTGGCGTAGCGCTCAAAATCTCGAGCAAGACGACGGAAGCGACTGATCCAGGCGATCGTTCGTTCGACAATCCATCGCTTCGGTACGACCTCGAAGCCGATTGCGGTATCAAGTCGCCTGACGATTTGTATTTTCCAGTTGCCTGTTCGAGCAGCGGCTGCAGTCGCTTTTGCTCCCTGGTAGCCGCCGTCGGCAAAAATGCGTTCGATAAAGGGGAACAGACGGCGGGTGCGCCGGCTGAGCACCAATGCGATGCCGTCGCGATCCTGAATGTTGGCGGGATGAACAGCAACGCTCAGCAATAGACCGAGCGTGTCGACGAGGATATGGCGCTTGCGTCCCGTGACCTTCTTGCCCGCATCGAAGCCCTGCGGGTCGAGCGCAGAGCCCCTTTTTGGGCGGCTTTGCCACTCTGGCTGTCAATGATTGCCACCGTCGGGCTCGCTTCGCGTCCAGCCTGTTCGCGCACCGCGACGTAAAGTGCATGATGGATGCGCTCTAACGTGCCGTCCCAGTCCCACAGCATGAAATAATAATGCGCGGTACTCTTCGGCGGCAGATCCTTGGGCAACGCCTTCCACTGACATCCGGTCCAAAGCACGTAAAAGATGGCGTTGAGAACCTCGCGTATGTCGATCGAACGCTTGCGTCCGCCACGTCTAGCTGGCGGGATCATCGGCTCGACCAGAGCCCATTCGGCGTTGCTCAGGTCACTCGGATAGCACAGGCCATGTCGGTCAGCTGCGCGGCGGTGTTCGGGTGTCAACATCTGGCTCTCCTGTGCGAATCAGGTGCCCATCAATGAATCACAACCGATTCATCCAACTCAACAAGTTCTTGGATCGGCTCTTAGAGCCGATGGTTTGACCCATCGGATGGGGTGAGTTCTAGTGCTTATTTTGGATGTTTTTGTTCTATAAATAGTACGTGGATACCTCTCGTGTTTCATTAATGATACGTTTTGTTAGTTATTCCTGTGACCTATAAATAGATCGGCAATGCCTTATATGATCTATTTATGATACAGGGAGGTGCTCGTGGCCAAACCCGTCAAACGTCCATATTCCCGCTATAGCCGGGACGCTGCCGCAATACTGGGCCAGCTCATCCGGCAGGGGCGCATCGAACATAAGCTCACCGCGGAGCAGCTTGCGGAACGGGCCAACCTGTCACGCGGACTTGTAGTTCGAATTGAGAAGGGCGATCCCGGCTGCGCCATCGGTGCGGTATTCGAGGCTGCGGCCATCGTCGGCGTCCGACTTTTCGACGCCGACCAAACAACCCTGACCGACATGGTACACGCCAACAAAAGGACGCTTGCCTTGCTGCCCAGCTCCGTTCGCACTTCCAAGATCGAGGTCAAGGATGACTTCTGAACCGAGCTACAAGGAAGCCTTCGTTTGGGTGTGGCTCCCGGGTGAAACGACGCCAATTGTCGCGGGGCGGCTTGCTGCCGTCGGCAAGCAGATCGTCTTCAATTATGGACGTAGCTATCTCGCAAGACGTAATGCCATCGCACTTTATATCCCCGAGCTTCCATTGAAGCCCGACGTATTGCCGCTTTTGAACGGGTTGTCGATGCCGAGCTGCATTCGCGATGCCGCACCAGATGCGTGGGGCCGCCGGGTGATCATAAACCGAAAACTCGGAGCTCGCGGGAAGGAAATCGACACCGCTGAGTTCGATGAACTTACGTACCTGTTGGAATCTGGCTCGGACCGTATCGGAGCTCTCGATTTTCAATTGTCAGCAACACACTACGTTGCACGAGACGACACGACGGCAACGTTGGATGAGCTGCTTGCTGCTGCCGAGCGCATCGAAAAGGGCATACCTTTGACCTCCGAGCTCGAAAGGGCACTGCTGCACGGTAGTTCCATCGGCGGAGCGCGACCAAAGGCGATGCTCGTATCGGATCACAAAAAATATATCGCCAAATTCTCTTCGCAGAACGACGTATATAACGTCGTGAAAGCCGAATACGTCGCTATGCGCCTGGCTGCAGAAGTGGGAATCTCAGTAGCACCGGTCATTCTAAAATACACAAGCGGCAAAGACGTTCTTCTGATCGAGCGTTTCGATCGCGAGAAAACAAAATCTAGCTGGCGCCGACGCCTGATGGTTTCGGCGCTCACAATGCTTGAGCTTGATGAAATGATGGCGAGGTATGCCAGCTACGAGGAACTGGCAACGGTCATCCGTCATCGTTTCACAGAACCCAAAGCTACACTCAAGGAGCTATTTGCTCGAATAGTATTCAACATCCTTTGCGGAAACACCGATGACCATGCGCGCAACCACTGCGCTTTCTGGAATGGCAAAGACCTTACGCTTACGCCTGCATACGACATATGCCCGCAAGCGCGCGCGGGCGGCGAGGCCTCTCAGGCAATGCTGATCACGGGTGACGACCGCGCGGCCAAAATCGCAGTATGCCTCAAGGCTGCTCCATCGTTTCTTACCTCGAACGACGAAGCGATCGTCTTGATCCAACACCAAATCAAAGTAATGCAAGCTCGCTGGGGAACGATTTGCGCCGAGGCAAAGCTGACTGAGGTCGATCGCAAACTGATGTGGAGGCGACAATTCCTCAATCCTTTCGCGTTCGAGGGGGCCCCCCAGGAGATTGCTCAACTTGTTGCGTGACCGAGCGTGGGCACGCCGTGTGCGACCATTCACCAGTTTAGAAGTCCTCTGGCGTATAAAGACCGAGACGACTGACTTCTTGGTTCAATTCGGTCACTGACAAGGCGCGCGTCAGGCGATCCACCATTTCTTGTGCTGCCCTTCTTATGCCTGCAACGGCGCCGCCGTCGGGGTCGCCATTCTGATTTGCCAAATACTGCCTGAAAGCCTGGAGATGAAGCAGTCGCGCGTAATCTTTCGCCTTCTGCTCGATAAAGGCCTCCCTTTTGGCAATCCGTTCCTTCCGCTCTTGCATTCGCCGCAGTCGATCGGCGGCTTCCTGTCGCCGACGCTCGGCTTCTTCTGCAGCCAGGCGATTGATCCGGACGAGGGCGGCGCCAGAGTGCATCGTTACGATGATGTCGTTGAGACAATCTTCAACGCGCGCCGCCTTGCGGTCGCACCATCGACCCAAGAGGTGCTCGGGCTGCCAATAATAGGCCGCGGGATTTTCCAGAACGACGCAGAGCCTGCCGGACGGCAAGTGGTCCCAGCGTCGCCAATGCATCCGGTCGGCGTTGTAAATCGTGGGCCATTTAATGCGGTTTGCCTCCCACTGCGCCTTTGCTTGAAGCTCGGCCTTGGCCGGTTGGTGAGCTGTCTTGTCTTTTGTTTCGTTGATGGAAAGGCTCAGTCGCTCTCCGTCGACGATGATGTCGATGCCCTTCTCGGTGTCGGTTGCCTGCTGTCCCCGGGCTTCAAGTGTTCGTGCGATCGTTTCGATGATCGCAGTCACCCGTGCAATATTTGATCGACCAATTAGCGTGCGGATTGTGCCGGGCGCATCAGCCGTTCCAATAAACCCCTCGTCCGTAGGAGTGGCCGCCTTCAAAGCGCGTTTGGTGGCGACGGCGATGCGATGAAGCTTCTTCGGTAGCACCTCGGGCACAATGATCTTGGCCTGAAGCAACTCCTGCGCCTTCAGTTCGGCCGCGATCACATCCTCAGGCATATCGCGGACTGCGGATACAGAAACCAGCACCTTGTCGCGTTCGCCGCTCGCGGTCGGTGGCAGCGGAATTTGTTTGACCTTTTTTCCGAACTGCAATTTCGCCCAGTAGCCGAGCGGTGGCGTAGGTATTCGGTGCTTGGTGCAGATTTTTCGTAAGCCGACGTCAGAGAGACCAAACTGCTTCGAGAGCTTGGTCATGGGGGTTGACCAGGCGAGATCGTACAGTTCTTTCCGGGGGAATTCCTTGTAGGCGCCCATGGGATCCTCTCGGCCTGCGCGGCGTCAGCTTTGGCAAGCGAGACTGACGGGCGGGAAGGGCGCAATCTAGGTTTTTTGCGTCTCAGGGACCTGTCACAGCATTCTTGCTGCTCGTTCCGGAGATACAACACGCACTAAAATCACTCCGCTCCCGTTCCGGGCCGCGCACCTCATTGTCGTTGCAAACGAAGGGGGGTTTAGGACAGTTTTGGGCCGCCATTTGACACAAGGCTTGTTGAAATCATTGAATTTACCTACAACCTTCCAAGCTGATGACGAGGGTTCGATTCCCTTCACCCGCTCCAATTTTTCAATGACTTAAGGGGCATTTCCCGGGCGGCCGGATATCACGCCGGGCTTGCGTCTTGCGTCGCTCCGCAGCAAATCTGCACGGCAAACTGTGCCAAGAAGAGCCAACCGCAGCGCTGCGCCCGATGCCTTATCCGGGCCCCGATTTCATACGCCGCGCGCACACTTGCTGATATGATTTAGCCCCGTGGCAGGCGTGGTCCTTGTGGGGGGAACATGGAGCGGCGTGCGTTCATCTTGGCGCTCGGAGGCGCGGCGGCAAGCTCGGATTCTTGGCCGCTTGCCGCGCGTGCGCAGCGTCTGGCACTGCCGGTAGTTGGGTTCCTCCGCAGCACGACGTTCGCCGACTCACCGCACCTTGTGATCGCGTTCCGCCAGGGCTTGATGCAAGCAGGCTTCACCGAGGGGCAGAACGTCACGGTCGAATACCGTTGGGCCGACGATCAGGTCGACCGATTGCCTGCGCTGGCGGCTGATTTGATTTACCGGCATGCGGCCGTGATCGTCGCCAACGGCACGGCGGCGTGGCCAGCCAAGGCCGCAACCACGACAACTCCAATCGTTTTCGTGACCGGAAACGACCCGGGCAAGGACGGCCTCGTCGCCAACTTCAGCCGGCCGGGTGGCAACATCACGGGCGTAGTCTTTTTCTCCGACGAACTGGGGACAAAACGATTGGAACTGTTGCGTCAACTCGTTCCCAAGGCGGCAAAAATTGGCTTGCTGGTGAACTCGCACAATGCGGGGACACGGGAGGAGCAACGCAACGTGCAGGCTGTGGCGCAAGCCATCGCACAGCAGCTCATTGTTCTCGATGTTAGCAACGACCAGGATATCGAGACGGCCTTTACAGTCTTGGTCGAGCGCGCGGCTGGCGCTTTGCTCGTTGGTTCCGGCGCGTTCTTTTATTCCAAACGCGAACGAATTGTTGCGATGGCTGCTCGCCACTCGCTGCCGGCCATGTTTGCCCAGCGCGAGGCCGTCGTGGCCGGCGGCTTGATGAGTTATGCGGCCAGCATCACCGATGCCTATCGCCAGGCCGGCGTCGATGCCGGGCGGATTCTCAAGGGTGAGAAAGCGGCCGAGCTGCCGGTCATGCGCTCGACCAAATTCGAGTTCGTGATCAACCTCAAGACCGCCAAAGCCCTCGGGCTCAATGTGCCGCAGAACCTGCTGGTGGCCGCCGACGAGGTGATCGAATGAGGCGGCGCGAATTTATTTTGGGGCTCGGCGGCGCGGCGGCTTCGGTTTCGTTACCGCAGTCGTTACGCGCGCAACAGCCGGTGCCGGTGGTCGGATTTCTCGACCGGGGGTCGGCCAAAGGCATGGAGGCCAATCTGGCCGGCTTCCATAAGGGTCTCGCCGAAACCGGCTACACCGAAGGCAAGAACGTCACGATCGAATACCGCTGGGCCGATAACCACTACGATCGCTTGCCCGTGCTGGCGGCCGAACTCGTGAGCCGCCGCGTCGCCGTCATCGCCGCCACTCGCAGCTCCGCCCCGGCGTTTGCCGCCAAGGCGGCGACCTCGACCATTCCGATCGTGTTCCAGACCGGCAGCGATCCCGTCAGGGATGGTCTCGTCGCCAGTATTAACCGGCCGGGTGGCAACGTCACCGGCGCCACACGATTGACTACGGAACTGGTCCCGAAGCGGCTCGAGATCATTTCCGAGCTGGTGCCGAAGGCCACGAAGATTGCCTATCTGGGTAACCCGAAAGGTATCCAGACTGCCACGCAGGTGCACGAACTGGAGGAGGCGGCGCGCACGCGCGGATTCAAGCTCTACGTCACCTATGCGAGCAATGTAAAAGAACTCGACGCCGCATTCGCGGCCATTGCGCAATCCGGGGCCGCCGCGCTCACCGAAGGCAGCGATCCGCTTTTCATCGATCGGCGCCAGGCGATCGTCGATGAGACGATCAGCCACAAAATTCCCACCATATTCTTCGAGCGCGACTCGGTCCTCGCCGGCGGACTGTTGACCTACGCGGCCAGTTTTGCGGACTCGTTCCGCCAGGTCGGAAATTACGTCGGGCGCATCCTCAAGGGTGAGAAGCCCGCCGATTTGCCGGTGCTGCAACCGACGAAATTCGAGTTGATCATCAACCTCAAGACCGCCAAGGCGATCGGGCTGACGATTCCGCCGGTCTTACTCACCACCGCCGACGAGGTGATCGAATGAAGCGGCGCGAATTCATTGTGGGGCTCGGCGGCGCGGCGGTGTCGCCATTCGTGGCGCACGCGCAGCAGGGCGAGCGCGTGCGGCGCATCGGCATGCTCCTCCCCGCGGCCGCGGACGACCCGGCATGGCAGGCGCGCGCCGGGGCATTCCAGCAGGGACTGGCGCAATTGGGCTGGGATATCGGCAGCAACCTGCGGATCGACACCCGCTGGGCCACGAGCAATGCCGCCGAGCTTCGCAAGCAAGCAGCGGAATTGGTTGCGCACGCGCCCGACGTCATCATGGCCGGTGGCACGTCAGCCCTGGGGCCGTTGCTGCAGGCGACCCGCACCGTGCCGATCGTGTTCACGATCGTCTTCGATCCGGTCGGCGCCGGCTTCATCGACAGCCTGGCGCGGCCGGGCGGCAACGCCACCGGGTTCATGAATTTCGAATACAGCTTCAGCGGCAAATGGCTGGATCTGCTCAAGGAGATTGCGCCGGGCGTGACGCGCGTGGCGGTCCTTCGGGATGCCACCCAAGGCTTTGCCATCAGCGAGTTTGCCGCCATCCAGGCCGTGGCGCCGTCGCTCAGGGTGGAGGTGCGCCCGGTCAATCTACGCGACGCCGGCGAGATCGAGCGCGCCGTCGCGGCTTTCGCGCGCGCTCCGAATGGCGGTCTGATCCTGACTGGGGGCGCTGCGGGGGTGCGTTATCGCGATCTGGTCATCACGCTGGCGGCCAAATACAAGCTGCCGGCGACCTATTTCGAACGTTTCTTCGCCGCCGCCGGCGGCCTGGTCTCCTATGGGCCCGATAACGTCGAAGCGTTCCGGCAAGCGGCCGGCTACGTCAGCCGTATCCTCAAGGGCGAGAAAGCGGCCGACCTGCCGGTTCAGGCGCCGACCAAGTACGAATTGGTGGTCAACCTGAAGACCGCCAAGGCGCTCGGCCTCTCCGTCCCGCCAGCGCTGCTCGCGCGCGCCGACGAGGTGATCGAATGACCGATCACACGGCACCGGATCAGGCAGAGACGGCCGCCCCCGCCGTGCCGCGCAAGGTGCGCAGCCGTCTGTTCCTGAAATATGCCGCCCTTTTCGTCGCCGTGGTTTGCGTCGCGCTGGTCACCAACGGCGTGTTCGAGATCTGGGTGTCCTACCGCGAACACAAGGACGCGCTCATCCAGATCCAGCACGAGCAGGCGGAATCGGCGGCGGCCAAGATCGGCCAGTTCATCAAGGAAATCGAAAGCCAGGTCGGCTGGACGACGCAGTTGCTGTGGTCGGCGGGCACCATCGAACAGCGCCGTTTCGACGCGCTGCGCCTGTTGCGCCAGGTGCCCGCGATCACCGAGCTGGCGCAGGTCGACGCCAGCGGCAAGGAACAATTGCGGGTGTCGCGGCTCGCCATGGACGTGGTCGGCAGCGGCCTCGATCTGTCGAAGGAGGCGAAGTTCACCGAGGCGGTGAAGAACAAGGTCTATTACGGCCCGGTCTATTTCCGCCGCGAGTTCGAGCCCTACATGACTTTGTCGCTCGCTGGCACGCGCCGTGACGCGGGCGTGAGCATCGCGGAAGTCAATCTCAAACTGATCTGGGACGTCGTTTCGAAGATCAAGGTCGGCAAGCATGGCGACGCTTACGTGGTCGACCGGCAGGGCCGCCTGATCGCGCACCCCGACATCAGCCTGGTCCTGCGCAAGACGGATATGACGCAGCTTGCGCAAGTCAAGGCGGCGCGGCAGTTCGAGGCAGGTGCCCCGGCGCCGGACGTCGAAACCGCCACCGACATCCAGGGCCGGCAGGTGTTGACCGCCTTTGCCCCGGTCGAGCCGCTCGGCTGGACGGTGTTCGTCGAGCTGCCGGTGGCGGAGGCTTACGAGCCGCTGTTCGCCTCCTTGCAGCGCACGGCGCTGGTATTGTTGGCCGCGCTTTGTCTCGCCGCGCTTGCCGGTGTGTTCCTGGCGCGCCGCATGATGGTGCCGATCCAGGCTTTGCGCGCCGGGGCCGCGCGCATCGCCGGCGGCGATCTGACGCAACGCATTTCGGTCAAGACCGGCGACGAACTGGAAGCGCTTGCCGACCAGTTCAACGACATGACCGGGCGTCTGCAGGAATCCTACGCCGATCTCGAGAAAAAGGTGGAAGTGCGCACCGCCGAACTCTCCGAGTCGCTGGAACAACAGACCGCGACGTCGGAGGTGCTCAAAGTTATCTCGAGTTCGACCGGCGAACTGCAGCCGGTATTTCAAGCCTTGCTGAAAAACGCGACGCGGCTTTGCGCGGCAAAATTCGGCAACCTTTATCTTTGTGAAGGCGACGCGTTGCGCACGACCGCTATGTATAACGTGCCGCCGGCGTTCGCCGAGGTGCGAAACCGCGACCCGCTGGTTCACCCTGCGCCGGGGACTCTGCTTCACCGGGTCGTCAATACGAAGTCGGCTGCTCACGTCCGCGATGCGACCAAAGAGCAAGCCTATATCGATCGCCAGCAGATGTATGTCACCGCGGTCGAGCTCGGCGGGTTTCGCTCCATGTTTGCGGTGCCGATGCTCAAGGACGGGAATGTTATCGGTGTAATTGTTATTTACCGCCAGGAGCCCGGCGATTTTCAAATTAAGCAAATTGAGTTGGTGCAGAACTTCGCTGCGCAGGCCGTGATCGCCATCGAGAACACACGACTGCTGAGCGAATTGCGCGAGTCGCTGGACCAACAAACGGCGACGTCGCACGTGTTGCAGGCCATCTCCAGCTCGCCCGGCGAGCTTGATCCCGTGTTCGATGCGATTTTCGACAACGCCGTGCGCATCTGCGGCGCGCGCTTCGGTAATCTGGCGCTATATGACGGCAGCACGATGCGCCTGGCAGCCACGCATAACGCGCCGGAGGAGTTTGCCAAAGGGCGACCCAAAGACATAGCGATCCCGCTGGATATCTCGCCGCTCGGTACCCTCGTGCGCACAAAGCAAAAGCTCCATGTCGCCGATCTCGCGAGCGAGGAGCAATACAGCAAATCTTACCTCGTGACGCTTGCCGGAGCGCGCACGATGATCGCGGTGCCGATGATCAAGGAGGGTCAGCTCGTCGGCGCCATCAATATCTATCGGCAGGAGGTGCGGCCGTT
>CAWGSI010000004.1:0-17023 GCA_963825265.1 uncultured Alphaproteobacteria bacterium
TTAGGACAGTTTTGGGCCGCCATTTGACACAAGACCCGTTGAAATCATTGAGTTTACCTACAACCTTCCAAGCTGATGACGAGGGTTCGATTCCCTTCACCCGCTCCAATTTTTCAATGACTTAGGGGCATTTCCCGGGCGGCCGGATATCGCGCCGGGCTTGCGTCTTGCGTCGCTCCGCAGCAAATCTGCACGGCAAACTGTGCCAAGAAGAGCCAACCGCAGCGCTGCGCCCGATGCCTTATCCGGGCCCCGATTTCATACGCCGCGCGCACACTTGCTGATATGATTTAGCCCCGTGGCAGGCGTGGTCCTTGTGGGGGGAACATGGAGCGGCGTGCGTTCATCTTGGCGCTCGGAAGCGCGGCGGCAAGCTCGGTTTCTTGGCCGCTTGCCGCGCGTGCGCAGCGTCCGGCACTGCCGGTAGTTGGGTTCCTCCGCAGCACGACGTTCGCCGACTTACCGCACCTTGTGATCGCGTTCCGCCAGGGCTTGATGCGAGCAGGCTTCACCGAGGGGCAGAACGTCACGGTCGAATACCGTTGGGCCGACGATCAGGTCGACCGATTGCCTGCGCTGGCGGCTGATTTGATTTACCGGCATGCGGCCGTGATCGTCGCCAACAGCACGGCGGCGTGGCCAGCCAAGGCCGCAACCACGACAACTCCAATCGTTTTCGTGACCGGAAACGACCCGGTCAAGGACGGCCTCGTCGCCAACTTCAACCGGCCGGGTGGCAACATCACGGGCGTAGTCTTTTTCTCCGACGAACTGGGGACAAAACGATTGGAACTGTTGCGTCAACTCGTTCCCAAGGCGGCAAAAATTGGCTTGCTGGTGAACTCGCACAATGCGGGGACACGGGAGGAGCAACGCAACGTGCAGGCTGTGGCGCAAGCCATCGCACAGCAGCTCATTGTTCTCGATGTTAGCAACGACCAGGATATCGAGACGGCCTTTACAGTCTTGGTCGAGCGCGCGGCTGGCGCTTTGCTCGTTGGTTCCGGCGCGTTCTTTTATTCCAAACGCGAACGAATTGTCGCGATGGCGGCTCGCCACTCGCTGCCGGCCATGTTTGCCCAGCGCGAGGCCGTCGTGGCCGGCGGCTTGATGAGTTATGCGGCCAGCATCACCGATGCCTATCGCCAGGCCGGCGTCTATGCCGGGCGGATTCTCAAGGGTGAGAAAGCGGCCGAGCTGCCGGTCATGCGCTCGACCAAATTCGAGTTCGTGATCAACCTCAAGACCGCCAAAGCCCTCGGGCTCAATGTGCCGCAGAACCTGCTGGTGGCCGCCGACGAGGTGATCGAATGAGGCGGCGCGAATTTATTTTGGCGCTCGGCGGCGCGGCGGCTTCGGTTTCGTTACCGCAGTCGTTACGCGCGCAACAGCCGGTGCCGGTGGTCGGATTTCTCGACCGAGGGTCGGCCAAAGGCATGGAGGCCAATCTGGCCGGCTTCCATAAGGGTCTCGCCGAAACCGGCTACACCGAAGGCAAGAACGTCACGATCGAATACCGCTGGGCCGATAACCACTACGATCGCTTGCCTGTGCTGGCGGCCGAACTCGTGAGCCGCCGCGTCGCCGTCATCGCCGCCACTCGCAGCTCGGCCCCGGCGTTTGCCGCCAAGGCGGCGACCTCGACCATTCCGATCGTGTTCCAGACCGGCAGCGATCCGGTCAAGGATGGGCTCGTCGCCAGTATCAACCGGCCGGGTGGCAACGTCACCGGCGCCAGACGATTGACTACGGAATTGGTCCCGAAGCGGCTCGGGATCATTTCCGAGCTGGTGCCGAAGGCCACGAAGATCGCCTATCTGGGTAACCCGAAAGGCATCCAGACCGCCACGCAAGTGCGCGAACTGGAGGAGGCGGCGCGCACGCGCGGGTTCAAGCTCAATGTCGCCTATGCGAGCAATGTAAAAGAACTCGACGCCGCATTCGCGGCCATTGCACAATCCGGGGCCGCCGCGCTCATCGAAGGCAGCGATCCGCTTTTTATCGATCGGCGCCAGGCGATCGTCGATGAGACGATCAGCCACAAAATTCCTACCATCTTCTTCGAGCGCGACTTGGTTGTCGCCGGCGGGCTGTTGACCTACGCCGCCAGTTTTGCGGACTCGTTCCGCCAGGTCGGAAATTACGTTGGGCGCATCCTCAAGGGCGAGAAGCCCGCCGATTTGCCGGTGCTGCAACCGACGAAATTCGAGTTGATCATCAACCTCAAGACCGCCAAGGCGATCGGGCTGACGATTCCGCCGGATTTGCTCACCACCGCCGACGAGGTGATCGAATGAAGCGGCGCGAATTCATTACGGCGCTCGGCGGCGCGGCGGTGACGCTTCGCGGCGCCGCGCAGCCGGCCGAGCGCGGCGGCGCTATCGGCTGGAACTCCTCCCGGGCCGCGGACGACCGGCAGGCAGGCGCGCCCGGGGCCATTCTCATCCATGGGCTCGCGCAAGCGCGGTTATACGTTGGGAAGGAACCTCGCCTACGAGGCGCGCGGCGCGGCCGGCAAACCGTGGCAGTTGCCGCAACTGATGCAGGAGGTTGAGGACCGCCAAGGTCGACGCTGTCGTGACCGTCAGCTACCCGGCTGCGGTCGCCGCCAAGCTGTCCGGCGTTGCGACGGTGATTGCATCCGGCGTCCGGCGATCCGGTGACGACCGGGCTGGTGGCCAGTCTGCCGCGGCCGGGCGGCAACGTGACCGGAATGCCGACGATGCAGCATGCTGCACCAAGAGGCTGTCGCTGCTCAAGGCGCTGTTGCCGAGCTTCGCGCGGGTGGCGATGTTGTGGAACAAGACGACCTCGGTATGTCGCAGCGGTATGACGCTTCCGCGAAAGCCGCGCGGGAAATCGGGGTCGTGGTGCAGCCCCTCGGCGTGCGCGAGCCCGACGATTTCAACGAAGCCTTCGCGGCGATGACCCGCGAAATGCCGGACGCCATCCTGATGGTTTCCGACGCGCTCGGCGGTGCTCAATCGCAGGCGGGTCATCACTTCGCGGCCGAGTCATCGCGTGCCGGCGATATTCGAAGGATTACATCACCCGTGACGGCGGTTTTATGTCCTATGGCGCGGACCAGCGCGAAGCGTTCCCGCGCGGCCGCGCTGGTCGACCGCATATTCAAGGGCGAGAAACCCGCCGACCTGCCATTCGAGCAGCCGACGCGTCTATTTGGTGATCAATTTGAAGACCGCCAAGGCGATGGATCTCAACGTTCCGACAACAATGTCGCGCTCGCCGACGAGGTGATCGAATGACCGATCACACAGCACCGGATCAGGCAGAGACGGCCGCCCCGCGGCGCCGCGCAAGGTGCGCAGCCGTCTGTTCCTGAAATATGCCGCCCTGTTCGTCGCCGTGGTTTGCGTCGCGCTGGTCACCAACGGCGTGTTCGAAATCTGGGTGTCCTACCGCGAACACAAGGACGCGCTCATCCAGATCCAGCACGAGCAGGCGGAATCGGCGGCGGCCAAGATCGGCCAGTTCATCAAGGAAATCGAAAGCCAGGTCGGCTGGACGACGCAGTTGCTGTGGTCGGCGGGCACCATCGAACAGCGCCGCTTCGACGCGCTGCGCCTGTTGCGCCAGGTGCCCGCGATCACCGAGCTGGCGCAGGTCGACGCCAGCGGCAAGGAACAATTGCGGGTGTCGCGGCTCGCCATGGACGTGGTCGGCAGCGGTCTCGATCTGTCGAAGGAGCCGAAGTTCACCGAGGCGGTGAAGAACAAGGTCTATTACGGCCCGGTCTATTTCCGCCGCGAGTCCGAGCCCTACATGACTTTGTCGCTCGCCGGCACGCGCCGCGACGCCGGCGTGAGCATCGCGGAAGTCAATCTCAAACTGATCTGGGACGTGGTTTCGAAGATCAAGGTCGGCAAGCACGGCGACGCTTATGTGGTCGACCGGCAGGGCCGCCTGATCGCGCATCCCGACATCAGCCTGGTCCTGCGCAAGACGGATATGACGCAGCTCGCGCAAGTCAAGGCGGCGCGGCAATTCGAGGCAGGCGCGCCGGCGCCGGACGTGGAAACCGCCACCGATATCCAGGGCCGGCAGGTGTTGACCGCCTTTGCCCCGGTCGAGCCGCTCGGCTGGACGGTGTTCGTCGAGCTGCCGGTGGCGGAGGCTTACGAGCCGCTGTTCGCCTCCTTGCAGCGCACGGCGCTGGTGTTGTTGGCCGCGCTTTGTCTCGCCGCGCTTGCCGGTGTGTTCCTGGCGCGCCGCATGATGGTGCCGATCCAGGCTTTGCGCGCCGGCGCCGCGCGCATCGCCGGCGGCGATCTGACGCAACGCATTTCGGTCAAGACCGGCGACGAACTGGAAGCGCTTGCCGACCAGTTCAACGACATGACCGGGCGTCTGCAGGAATCCTATGCCGACCTCGAGAAGAAGGTGGAAGTGCGCACCGCCGAACTCTCCGAGTCGCTGGAGCAGCAGACCGCGACGTCGGAGGTGCTCAAGGTCATCTCGAGTTCGACCGGCGAACTGCAGCCGGTATTTCAGGCCTTGCTGGAAAATGCGACGCGGCTTTGCGCGGCAAAATTCGGCAACTCTTTACCTTTGTGAAGGCGACGCGTTGCGCACGACCGCAATGCACAACGTGCCGCCGGCGTTCGCCGAGGCGCGAAACCGCGACCCGCTGGTTCACCCGCGCCGGGAACCTTGCTTCACCGCGTCGTCGCTGCGAAGTCGGCTATTCACGTCCCCGATGTGACCAAAGAGCAAGCCTATATCGATCGCCAGCGGATGTATGTCACCGCCGTCGAGCTCGGCGGATTCCTGGCCATCCTCTCGGTGCCGATGCTGAGGGACGGCAACCTGATTGGCGTCATCAACATTTACCGGCAGGAGGTCGGCCCCTTCTCGAACAAGCAGATCGAGCTGGTGCAGAACTTCGCCGCGCAGGCCGTCATCGCCATCGAGAACACGCGGCTGCTCAGCGAATTGCGCGAGTCGCTGGAACAGCAGACGGCGACGTCGCACGTGTTGCAGGCTATCTCCAGCTCGCCCGGCGAGCTTGATCCCGTGTTCGATGCGATCCTCGACAACGCCGTGCGCATCTGCGGCGCGCGCTTCGGCAATCTGGCGCTGTATGACGGCAGCACGATGCGCCTGGCAGCCACGCATAACGCGCCGGAGGAGTTTGCCAAAGGGCGACCCAAAGACACAGCGATCCCGCTGGATATCTCGCCGCTCGGTACCGTCGTGCGCACAAAGCAAAAGCTCCATGTCGCCGATCTCGCGAGCGAGGAGCAATACAGCAAATCTTACCTCGTGACGCTTGCCGGAGCGCGCACGATGATCGCGGTGCCGATGATCAAGGAGGGTCAGCTCGTCGGCGCCATCAATATCTATCGGCAGGAGGTGCGGCCGTTCGCCGACAAGCAGATCGCGCTACTGGAAAATTTCGCCGCGCAGGCCGTCATCGCCATCGAGAACGCGCGGCTGCTGAGCGAATTGCGCGAGTCGCTGGAGCAGCAGACCGCGACCTCCGAGGTGCTCAAGGTCATCAGCTCGTCGCCGGGCGAGCTTGAACCCGTTTTCCAGGCCATGTTGGAGAACGCGACGCGCATCTGCGAGGCCAAATTTGGCGTCATGTTCCGCTACGACGGCGAGAAATTCGACCCAGCCGCGCGCTTCGGGGTGACGCCGGAATATGCCGCGCTTCTTGAGCAACGCGGCCGGTTCAAGCCGGATGCCGGAAGTGGCCTGGGGCGCCTGCGGCGGACAAAGGAGGTGGTGCGAATTGTCGACGCCGCCTCGGAATCGAGCCCCGCCGGTGAGGAACGACCGGCAGCAAGGTTGGGCGGCGCGCGCTCGCGTATTGTCGTTCCGATGCTCAAGGACGATGAACTGGTCGGGGCCATCTCATCTATCGCCAGGAGGTGCAGCCTTTCACCGACAAGCAGGTCGAACTGGTCAAGAACTTCGCCGCGCAGGCCGTCATCGCCATCGAGAATACGCGGCTGCTGAGCGAATTGCGTGAGTCGCTGGAGCAGCAGACCGCGACGTCCGAGGTGCTCAAGGTCATCAGCAGTTCGCCGGGCGAGCTTGAGCCGGTGTTTGAAGCCATGCTGGAAAATGCCGTGCGAATCTGCGGCGCAAAATTCGGCAATTTATTCCTCCGCGAGGGCGAGGGCCTCCGCATCGGGGCAACGCACGGTGCGCCGCCGGCCTATGTCGAGTTCCTGCACGGCCAACAGGTATTCCCCCTCGATAACCTCAGCCATGAGTTGGGCGTGGGTTGGCTGGTGCGGACGAAGGCGCACTATCAGGTGGCCGACGTGGCGGCGGTGCCGACGCTCGGGGACGAACTGCGCGAAGCCACCATCAATCTTGCCGGCGCGCGCACGCTGATCGGCGTGCCGATGCTCAAAGACGATCAGGTGGTCGGCGCTATTATCATCTACCGCCAGGAGGTGCGCCCGTTCACCGACAAGCAGGTCGAGCTGGTGTCGAACTTCGCCGCGCAGGCCGTCATCGCCATCGAGAACACGCGGCTGCTGAGCGAATTGCGTGAGTCGCTGGCCCAACAAACCGCGACATCGGAAGTGTTGCGCGTGATTTCAAGTTCGCCGGGCGAACTCGATCCGGTGTTCCAAGCCATGCTGTCGAACGCCAGCCGCATCTGCGAGGCCAAGTTCGGCAACCTGTTCTTGGTCGAGAGCGACAGTTTGCGCGCGGTCGCCGTGCACGGCGAGCGGGACTATGCAGAGAAATACCGGCAAAATCCCTTGATCGTCTTGCACGATCACCCGGGCACCCCGCTCGATCGCCTTGTCAAAACCAAAGATGTTCTCCACGTTGCCGACCTGCGCACGGATCAAAGCTATCTTGACCGCAACCCCCGCATCCTTGCACTGGTGGATAACGCCGGCGCGCGCACGTTGCTCGGCGTGCCAATGCTTAAGGACGACGAACTGATCGGCGCCATCGTCATCTACCGCCAGGAAGTGCGGCCGTTCTCCGGCAAGCAGATTGAACTGGTGACGAATTTCGCCGCCCAGGCCGTGATCGCTATCGAAAACACGCGGTTGCTCAGCGAATTGCGCGAGTCGCTGGAGCAGCAGACCGCGACGTCGGAAGTGTTGCAGGTCATCAGCTCGTCGCCCGGCGAGTTGCAGCCGGTGTTCGACGCGATTCTGGATAACGCCACGCGCATATGCGACGCCAAGTTTGGCGTTTTGCACAGCTATGACGGAAAGGTGTTTCACCTCGCGGCGGTTCGCAATGCGCCCGAGCCGTTGCTGGAATTTTATCGAAGCCGACCCTCGTTCCTGCCAGGAGAGGGAACTCCGATGGACCGTCTTTTGAAAACACGGGATGTCGTGCGCACGATCGATGACTCGACCGGTCCGGTGCAGAGTTCGCCAGCCCGCCTAGCCGGCGCGAAGTCGCACGTTGCCGTCCCTATGTTCAAGGATGAGACGCTCGTCGGGGCGATAATCATTTACCGGCAGGAAGTGCGGCCTTTCACCGACAAGCAGGTCGAGCTGGTGCAGAACTTCGCCGCGCAGGCTGTCATCGCCATCGAGAATACGCGGCTGCTCAGCGAATTGCGCGAGTCGCTGGAGCAGCAGACGGCGACGTCGGAGGTGCTGCAAGTTATCTCAAGCTCGCCGGGTGATCTGCAACCGGTGTTCGAGGCCATGCTGGAGAACGCGGTCCGCATTTGTCATGCGCAGTTCGGTGTCATGCATCGATTTGTCGGCGACGAATTCGAATCAGTGGCGTCGCTGAATATACCGCCGGCTCTCGACGAGTTCTTGCGGCGGCGCGGCCTTGGAAAAGCGATTCCCGAATCTGACATGGACCAACTAACTAAGTCCAAACAGGTCGTCCACACGCTCGATATGCAGGCTGCACCGGTGGCTGCGCCCCCGGCAAAATTCGCTGGAGCCCGGACGCAGCTCGCCGTTCCCATGCTCAAGGACGGAGCAGCTCATCGGCGCCATCGCCATTTATCCGACAGGAGGTCAAGCCCTTTTCCGACAAACAAATCGAGCTGGTGACCAATTTCGCCGCCCAGGCCGTCATCGCCATCGAGAACACGCGGCTGCTCAGTGAATTGCGCGAGTCACTGGAGCAGCAGACTGCGACCTCCGAGGTGCTCAAGGTCATCAGTTCGTCGCCCGGCGATCTGGAGCCGGTGTTTGAGGCGATGCTCGCCAACGCGGTGCGCATTTGCGAGGCCAAGCTCGGCACGTTGTTTTTGTCCGAAGGCGACGCGTACCGCATCGGCCGCCCTCTATGGCGCTCCGCCTGCATTTGCCGAGGCGCGCCGGCGGAACCCGTTGCTTAAGCCCGATCCCGGGACCGGGCTTGGACGGGTCGCCGCCACGAAAAAAGCGGTTCAAATCGCCGACATCCGGCAGGAGCCGGCTTACACAGACAATCCGTCGCGGGCATCCGTGCTCGATCTCGCGGGCGCCCGCACCATGCTGAATGTGCCGATGCTCAAGGACAACGAGCTGGTCGGCCAGATCGGCATTTTCCGCCAGGAGGTGCGCCCGTTCACCGACAAGCAGGTCGAGCTGGTGTCGAACTTCGCCGCGCAGGCCGTCATCGCCATCGAGAATGCGCGTCTGCTCAAGGAACTGCGCCAGCGCACCGACGATCTTTCCGAATCGCTGGAGCAGCAGCAGGCGAGCGGTGAAATCCTCGCTTCGATCAGCGGATCGATGGCCGATACCAAGCCGGTGTTCGATGCCATCGTGCGCAACTTGCGCCTCCTGTTCGGCACGCGCTTTGCGGTCGTGCAGGTTCTAAAGGATGACATCATCCATATGCCGGTGGCCGAGGGCGATCCGGGATTCGAGAGACTGGTGGAAAATTATCCGCGTCCGCTCGATGATTCGACCGCGGGCGGGCTGACGATGCTGTCCAAACAGGTGCACCAATGCGCACCGGTGAAGGGCAATCCAGCGGCGCCGCCGGGGGCGGAGAAGTTTGCGCGCGAATTCGGCTTCGATTCCTACATTTTCGCCCCAATGCTGCGCGACGACCGCGTAATCGGCGCCATCGGCGTTGCGCGCTTTGAGCCCAAACCATTTACCGACAAACAAATCGCGCTCATCAGGGCCTTCGCCGATCAGGCTGTCATTGCCATCGAGAATACGCGGCTTTTCAACGAGTTGCGCGAGCGTACCGACGATCTTTCGGAATCGCTGCAGCAGCAGACCGCCACCGCCGAGGTGCTGAAAGTTATCAGCCGTTCGGCCTTCGATCTGCGAACGGTGCTCGACACGCTGCTGCATTCCGCCGCGCGGCTTTGCGAGGCCGATCAGGGCACCATCACGCAGCGTAAGGGCGATACTTTCTATCGCTCGGTGTCCTACGGCTTTCCGCCCGCTTTCATGGAATTCGTCAAGGATCGCCCGGTCGAACCGGGGCGCGACACCGGCACGGGACGCGCCCTGCTGGAGGGCAAGGTCATTCATATCCCCGACGTCCAAGCCGATCCGGACTACACCTGGAAAGAGGCGCAGCGCTTGGGCGGCTTCCGCACTATGCTCGGCGTGCCGATGCTGCGCGAGGGCGTCCCGGTCGGCGTGCTGACGTTGACGCGGGCCGAGGTAAAGCCATTCACCGAAAAGCAGATCGAACTGGTTTCGACGTTTGCCGACCAGGCCGCGATCGCCATCGAGAACGTGCGGCTGTTCGACGAAATCCAGGACAAGAGCCGCCAGCTCGCGGAAGCGAGCAAGCACAAGTCGCAGTTCCTCGCCAATATGAGCCACGAACTGCGCACGCCGATGAACGCCATTCTCGGCTATACCGAACTGATCATGGACAACATCTACGGCGAGCCGACCGAAAAAATGCGCGGCGTGCTCACCCGCGTGCAAAGCAACGGCAAGCATCTGCTCGGACTGATCAACGACGTGCTCGATCTTTCCAAGATCGAGGCCGGGCAATTGACGCTGTCGCTGGCCGATTATTCGGTCAAGGATATCGTCCATAGCGTGTTCAGCTCGGTCGAATCGCTGGCCAAGAACAAGAAATTGGACCTGAAGGTCGAGCTGCCGCAAAAACTGCCGGCCGCGCACGGCGACGAGCGGCGGCTCACGCAGGTGCTGCTCAATCTGGTCGGCAATTCGATCAAATTCACCGACAAGGGCGAGGTCGCGATCAAGGCGGAAGCCGCGAACGGATCGTTCACGATATCGGTGCGCGATACCGGCCCGGGCATCGCGATCGAGGATCAGCACAAAATCTTCGAAGAATTCCAGCAAGCCAATTCATCGACCACCAAGGAAAAAGGCGGCACCGGTCTCGGCCTCGCCATTTCGAAGCGGATCGTGGAGATGCATGGCGGCCGCTTGTGGGTCGAACTCGAGCCTCGGGCAGGGGTCGACGTTTTCATTCAACGTCCCCCTTAAAGTCGAGCGACAGGTGGAGCCAGCATGAACAAACGCATCCTCGTGGTCGAAGACCAGGAAGACAATCGGCAAATCCTGCGCGATCTCCTGGGCAGCATCGATGTCGAGATGATCGAGGCGCATGACGGCCAGGCGGCCGTCGCGCAAGCCGAAAAACACCGGCCGGATCTGATCCTGATGGATATCCAGTTGCCGGTCATGGACGGCTACGAGGCGACGCGGCGCATCAAGGCCAATCCCGAACTCAAGGCGATCCCGATCGTCGTGGTCACGTCTTATGCGCTGAGCGGCGACGAGGCCAAGGCGCGCGCGGCCGGCTGCGACGCCTACGTCACCAAGCCCTACAGCCCGCGCCAATTGCTGGCGAAGATCAACGAATATCTGAAATAGAGATCGAGACGCTTTCGTCATGCACAAGCCGCCGCGCATATTGATCGTCGACGACAACGAAACCAACCGTGATATTCTGGTCACGCGGCTGGAAATCCACGGCTACGAATTGCTGCAGGCCGGCGACGGCGAGGAGGCGCTCGCCGCCGCCAAGCAGCATCTGCCAGACCTTATTCTGCTCGACGTGATGATGCCGAAGATCGACGGCATCGAAGTGACCCGCCGCATCAAGGCGGACGCCAGCATGCCGTTCATGCCGATCATCCTGGTGACCGCCAAGGCGGACAGCAAGGACGTGGTCGAGGGCCTCAATGCCGGCGCCGACGAATATCTGACCAAGCCGGTCGATCAGACCTCGCTGGTCGCGCGCGTGAAATCGGTGCTGCGCATCAAGGAGCTGCACGACACGGTCACCGCGCAGGCGGCCGACCTCGCCACCTGGAATAAGTCGCTCGAGCAGCGCGTCGCCGACCAGATCGCGGAAATCGAACGCATCGGCCGCTTGAAAAGATTTCTGGCGCCGCAGGTCGCCGAACTCATTCTGTCTTCCGGCGGCGACGAGAAAATCTTGGCAAGTCACCGCCGCGACATCAGCGTCGTGTTCTGCGACCTGCGCGGGTTCACGACTTTCGCGGAAAACGCGGAGCCCGAAGAGGTCATGAACGTCTTGGGCGAGTATCATAGTTGCCTCGGCGCGCTCATCCACAAGCACGAGGGCACGCTCGACAAATACGCCGGCGACGGGCTGATGGTTCTGTTCAACGATCCGCTGCCCTGTCCGGAACCCGCCGTTCGCGCGGTCCGCATGGCGGTGGAAATGCGCGCCGAAGTCGAGAAGCTTGCGGTGAAATGGCGCAAACACGGCCACGAGCTCGGCTTCGGGCTCGGCATCTCGCATGGCTACGCCACCATCGGGCGCATCGGTTTCGAAGGCCGGCTGGATTATTCCGCCATCGGTTCGGTCGTGAACCTGGCCGCGCGGCTATGCGGGGAGGCGGAAGCCGGCCAGATCCTGGTCGACCGCAAGGTCTATATGGCGATCGAAGACATCGCCGAAGTCAAAGAGTCCGGCGAACTCACGCTCAAAGGCTTTCATCGCCCGGTGGTCGCCTACGACGTGCGCACCTTGCGGTCTTGAAATAGTCGCCCGCTGACCGCGATCAGATCGCCGCTTGCGCAAGATTTTCGCGCACAAAGCGAGTTTCATCGATGCCCCGGCAATTTCGCTCGCGGCCCCGGCTGCGGGCGCGTTCCGCGCGGAAAACATGCGCCGGGCGGGGATATTATGAAAGGCGCTCGCATTGGACGGCCGAACCGCCGATTTACGGCGTTTCGGCCGGAAAGCGCCCTTAACCGGGCATTTCCACCCTTGCAAAGCCGGCGTGTATAATGCATGACATCGCCGCGGCGGGCCCTTATGGTCCGCCGCATCCGCTTTACGGAGGAGTGTAGCTCAATTGGTAGAGCACCGGTCTCCAAAACCGGGGGTTGCAGGTTCGAGTCCTGCCACTCCTGCCAGGCGGGGAACCGTTAGAAAAGCAAGCCGATGAACGATCAAACGCCGGTAGAAGTACGTCACAAGCCGCGGGTCAGCCCGTTCCGCTTCCTGCAGGAAGTGCGCGAGGAAACCCGCAAGGTCACCTGGCCCTCGCGCAAGGAAACCATGATCACCACCGGCATGGTGTTCGTCATGGTGGCGATCGCCTCGGTTTTTTTCCTGGTCGCGGATCAATTGATCCGCATCGCCGTTACCTTCGTGCTCGGCATTGGCACCTGAAAGCAAAACCGCGATGAGCGATTCCGACACCGCCACGACGACCCGGCCCAAGCGCTGGTACATCGTCCACGCCTATTCGAACTTCGAGAAGAAGGTCGCCGAATCGATCCGCGAGCAGGCCAAGCAGCGCAATCTGGCCGACCACTTCGAGGAGATCATGGTTCCGACCGAAACCGTGGTCGAGGTGCGCCGCGGCCGCAAGGTCAACGCCGAGCGCAAGTTTTTCCCCGGCTATGTGCTGGTGAAGATGGACCTGACGGACGAGGTCTACCATCTGATCAAGAACACGCCGAAGGTCACCGGCTTCCTCGGCACCGACAAGAAGCCGATGCCGATTTCGGAAGTCGAAGCCAACCGCATCCTGCATCAGGTGCAGGAAGGCATCGAGCGGCCCAAGCCCTCGGTGTCGTTCGAGGTCGGCGAGCAGGTGCGCGTGTCGGACGGCCCGTTTGCCTCGTTCAACGGCACGGTCGAGGAAGTCGACGAGGCGCGCTCGCGCGTCAAGGTGGCGGTGTCGATCTTCGGCCGAGCAACCCCGGTCGAGCTGGAATTCGGGCAGGTGGAGAAGCTATAAGGCGATAGCTTATATACGTTGGGTGTTCATAACGGCGTGGGAGGTGAGGCGGCCGCCAACCGTCAATATCCGCACCACTACAGGAGTGAGAAATGGCGAAAAAAGTCACTGGATTCCTCAAATTGCAGGTGCCGGCCGGCGCCGCCAACCCGTCGCCGCCGATCGGGCCGGCGCTCGGTCAGCGCGGCCTCAATATCATGGAGTTCTGCAAGGCGTTCAACGCGCAGACCCAGAAGATCGAGAAGAACACGCCGATCCCGGTGATCATCACCACCTATCAGGATCGCTCCTTCACCTTCGAGATGAAGACGCCGCCGGTGTCTTATTTCCTGAAGAAAGCGGCCAAGCTCGACAGCGGCTCGAAGACGCCGGGCCGTGAAATGGTCGGCGAGGTCACCAAGAAGCAGCTGCGCGAGATCGCCGAGCAGAAGATGAAGGATTTGAACTGCGACACGATCGAAGCCGCAGTCAAGATGATCGAAGGTTCCGCCCGCTCGATGGGCCTCACGGTGGCGGAGTAACGGTCATGGCACTCGGAAAACGCACAATAGCCGCGCGCGAAGGCGTCAATCGCGACAAGTCCTATCCGATCGCGGAAGCGGTCAAGCTGGTGAAAGAGCGCGCCAAGGCGAAATTCGACGAGACCATCGAGATCGCGATGAATCTCGGCGTCGATCCGACGCATGCGGACCAGATGGTGCGCGGCGTCGTCATGTTGCCGAACGGCTCCGGCCGCACGCTGCGGGTCGGTGTGTTCGCGCGCGGCGCCAAGGCGGAGGAGGCCAAGGCCGCCGGCGCCGACGTGGTCGGCGCGGAGGACCTGGTCGAGAAGGTCAACAAAGGCGAGATCGACTTCGACCGCTGCATCGCCACCCCCGACATGATGCCGCTGGTCGGGCGGCTGGGTAAGGTGCTGGGGCCCCGCGGCATCATGCCGAACCCCAAAGTCGGCACCGTCACCATGGACGTGACCAATGCGGTGAAGGCCTCGAAGGGCGGCTCGGTCGAGTTCCGCGTGGAAAAGGCCGGCATCGTCCAGGCCGGCGTCGGCAAAGCCTCGTTCACCGAGGACAAACTGGTCGAGAACATCAAGGCGTTCGCCGACGCGGTGCAGAAGGCCAAGCCCCCCGGGGCCAAAGGCCACTACATCAACCGGGTAGCGATCTCCTCGACCATGGGTCCGGGCGTCAAAGTCGAGCCGTCTTCGCTGTTTGGCGCCAGCGGTGCGGGCCACTGACCTCGTTTTTACGGCTCATTTCGGCGGGAATTCCCGCAAAAAGGGGCAAAAAGGGACTTGGCAAAGGGGCCTGAACGCTCTAAATAACCGTTATCGGGCGTGCCGGCCCAGTTTGTCGGCGCGCCTTTGCGCGTCTCTAAAATTGCTTCTCTAGCAAATGGTGATCGGAACGTTTTCCTTTTGGGCATCCCGGCGGGACATCTGAAAGGGAGAAGGAGCTTTCGCCGTTGATTGGCGCGCGAGGTCAAGTCCGGCAACGGATTTGGCCGACCTGTCCAAGACTGCCGGCGCCGACGCCTTCGGGCTGACGCTTAATCCTGCAAAGGGCCAGCATAGATGGGGATGAGATCCGAGTTTGCGCGACCGCAAGGCCGCGCCAAGGTCGGTTCGAACCTCGGAAAGACCCGTTCACGGCCGCAGGTCATGAATTCATGACCGGTGGTCATGTTTCGGGGGGCAGGCTTCTGGAACGTCGTCCTCCCCGGTTCGCTGCGCGTGAACTCTAAGGCGGGACGGCTGGTCTCAACCCGGCGGCTCCCGCGAGCGTGCGGCGACCCGTCATAACCGGAAAGAGCTTGCAGTGGATCGAGCGGCAAAAGCTGAGTCCATCACCGAACTGAGCGGGGTGTTCAAGACCTCGAACGTCGTGGTGGTAGCTCACTATAACGGCCTCTCCGTCGCCCAAATGCAGACTCTGCGCAAGCAGATGAAGCTGGCGGGCGGCCATGTGAAGGTCGCAAAAAACCGTCTCGCCAAGATTGCACTCAAGGACACCGACGTTGCCTCCATTTCGGCCCTGCTCAAGGGGCCGACCGTGCTCGCCTACTCGGGCGATCCGGTGGCGGCGCCGAAGGTGGCCGTCGATTTCGCCAAGGCGAACGAAGCGTTCGTCATTCTCGGCGGCTCGATGGGCAAAACGGCTCTGGATTTGAACGGCGTCAAGGCGCTCGCCTCGCTGCCGTCGCTCGATGAATTGCGCGCCAAGATCGTCGGCCTGGTTCAGGCCCCGGCGACCAAGATCGCGCAGCTCGTCAACGCACCGGCGGCCAAGGTCGCGCGCGTGGTCCAGGCCTACGCCTCCAAGAGCGCGGCTGCGTGACGGCTCACAAGCAAATCTCTGGTTCGAACCGATAGGAACTGAACAATGGCTGACCTGCAAAAGATCGTCGATGACTTGTCGAAGCTGACCGTGCTGGAAGCGGCCGACCTCGCCAAGATGCTGGAAGAAAAGTGGGGCGTCTCCGCCGCGGCCGCGGTTGCGGTGGCGGCCGGTCCCGCGGCCGGCGCTGCCGTTGCCGAAGAGAAGACCGAGTTCACCGTGGTCCTCGTCGCTGCCGGCGAGAAGAAGATCGAGGTGATCAAGGAAGTGCGTGCGCTCACCGGCCTCGGCCTCAAGGAGGCCAAGGACCTGGTCGAAGGCGCGCCCAAGCCGGTCAAGGAAGGCGTCAACAAGGAAGAGGCCGACAAGATCAAGGCCACCTTGGAAAAGGTCGGAGCAAAGGTTGAGCTTAAGTAGGCGAATGCCTATTTGAGCGAAATCCCCGGGCAAGCGTCAGCGAGACCCGGGGATCGCCAGAAATGCCGATATCCCCGGGGTTCAACCCCCGGGGGTCTCGAACAAGAGGTAAGCAGTGACCGGCAAACGGTCATTTGGAGGCGAGACCTGAACGGGCGCTGCCCGTTCACGGGAATTGTGAAGTGTGCGGCGGTTCGGGCGAGGCCCGAATCACATAGAAACGGGTAGCCCCGACGCCTGTCCTGATGGTCGCGATGGATTGCGACCGTTCGGAGAGGCGCCCGCGCTGGCCGCCAAAATCGAATCGAGAGAAAGATACGATGGCGCAGACATTTACCGGTCGCAAGCGCGTAAGGAAATTTTTCGGGACAATCAAAGAAGTAGCGGAGATGCCGAACCTCATCGAGGTTCAAAAGGCATCTTATGACCAGTTCCTGCTGGTCAAGGAACCTGTGGGCGGGCGTCCCGACGAGGGCCTGCAGGCGGTGTTCAAATCTGTGTTCCCGATTTCGGATTTTTCCAATTCGTCGATGCTCGAATTCGTCAAATACGAATTCGAACCGCCGAAATACGATGTCGACGAGTGCCGCCAGCGCGGCATGACCTATGCCGCGCCGCTCAAAGTGACGCTGCGGCTGATCGTGTTCGATATCGACGAGGAAACCGCCGCGCGTTCGGTCAAGGACATCAAGGAGCAGGATGTCTACATGGGCGACATCCCGCTCATGACCAACAACGGCACCTTCATCGTCAACGGCACCGAGCGCGTCATCGTTTCGCAGATGCATCGTTCGCCCGGCGTGTTCTTCGATCACGACAAGGGCAAGACGCACTCCTCGGGCAAGCTGCTGTTTGCCGCCCGTATCATTCCGTACCGCGGTTCCTGGCTCGACATCGAATTCGACGCCAAGGACATCGTTTATGCGCGCATCGACCGCCGCCGCAAGATTCCGGTGACGTCGCTGCTCTATGCGCTCGGCCTCGACGGCGAGGAAATCCTGCGCACCTTCTACAAGCACGTCACCTACAAGCGCGCCAAGGAAGGCTGGCGCGTGCCGTTCGATGCCAACCGGCTCAAGGGCTACAAGGCGGTCAACGATCTGGTCGACGCCGATACCGGCCGTGTGGTGGTCGAAGC
>CAWGSI010000005.1:0-486377 GCA_963825265.1 uncultured Alphaproteobacteria bacterium
GAGCATCGGGGCGCTCAAGCGCAAGGCTAGCAAAGGCCGCATCGATCTGACCGATGGTGTTGGCCTTGAGGACCGTCTGAATTTGCAGCCCGACGGCGGCAGCGGCTTGCTGCACCTCCCGCAAAACATTCTCGGCGCTCGCAGCATTGGCCGGATTGACAAGCACGGCAACACGAACTGCCTTGGGCACCAGGTCATGCAGGAGCCCAGCCGCTTGGCCGTCACCTCCTCATCGAAAAAATTGACGCCGGTCGCATTGCCGCCAGGCCGGGCGAAGCTGGCGACAAGACCAAGCCGAACCGGGTCTTCGCCGACGCCGAAGACGAGTGGGGATCGTCCCTGTTGCAGCTTTAGCCGCGAGCGAGGGCACAATACCGGGCGTGGCGATCACGGCCACTTGGCGGCGGGCCAGGTTAGCCATCAGTACCGGCAGGCGATCGGATTGTCCTTCAAGGTAGTGATACTCTACCGTCACGTTTTGGCCTTCGACGTAGCCGGTTTCGTTGAGGCCTTTGCGAAAGGCGGCCACAAAGCGTGCGGAGGTATTGGCAGACCCGTCTCGAACAAACCCGACCACCGGCAGCGCCGGCTGCTGCGCATGCGCCGCAAGGGGCCACGTAGCCGCACCGCCTAGGAGCGTGATGAATCCCCGCCGCCTCATGTCCGACCCCAAGGTCTGAAAAAGATATCTTAGCGGCTCAGACTAGTACTTCGATAGGGGCTGAAACCGGATTTAAAATCATTGCCGCAGTGCAAAGGCAATGTCGCTTGTGGGTTATTTTCGACCGCGGCGGCCGGTTTCGCCTCCCAGCTCATGTCCGCATCATTCCGAAAGCGACCGAATTGTCGCGTCGCCGCCTAGCAGGCAGCGTTTGACGGCTACCGCAAAAGCTATGAGATTTTTATCGAGGCGCGGCTTATAAGGCCCCACATGGACGACCTCCTAAAGCTCATGACCGGTGACACGGTGATATCCAATTACGACGTCCATAACTGGATTTTAACCGTAAGTGGTGTTGTTGCAATTTGGACAATCGTTTTGCTCAAAGATCTTTAGATAAGCTAAGCGGACAATTTGCTGATCGACTGGAAGCAGAAGCCGCGATTGTCTGGTGGTCGCCTTGCACCACACGTTCGGCTTTGCGCTACGCAAAACTAAGGAATTGTCGCAGCTTCAAATTTTAATTTGCGGACTCCCCCCATTCAACATGGAGACCGGCGTCAGTTACGACACTACGCGCAGTCGATGTGAGCAAGCTTGGTAACAGCGCAAAAGCAGGGGTGGCCGGTAGTTCATGCCGGAAATCCGCACAGTCACAACGCTACGCCGCAAGCTGGATGAAAGCCACGCAACACGCGCAGCCTCCCGAGGCATCGATGCTGACCTAGGTTTCGGGGATGGGGGACTGAGGGCCTAAGCCGCGCGATGCCCGGTTGTTAACGCGTGGCGCCGGGTCGGTTTCATTAGTTCCATGAGCCATGTCTTGAAATGAGGACACTCTGTCGATCTAATTAGGACACTAGGGGGTCAAACCCGGACAGTACCTAAATGTGGTTTGAGGTCGGGCAAGTTTACATACACAACGCCGACGAGCGGATGGCTGTTGTTACCCAGACGCGAAGCGATGGCCGCGAGGGGCGATTGCGATTTCGTGATACTGGCGACGAAGAATGGTTTCTCTGGAGCGGATTTCAAAATTCAACGGACTGGCGGTCTTTCGGTGCGTCTGAATGAAAACAGGCCATTGTTATTTCCAAATCAGACCACTAGGGGTCAAAATTGGCCAGTACCGCCTAGCGCTGGCGTCGAGCGGGCGTGTGGGCCCGGATTATGAATGCACTGGCTGGCGCCCATGACACCGCCGTGCAGATGATCGACACGTCTATTGTCCGCGTACATCAGCACGGTGCATGCATCACGCGGAACAGACTACAGTCGATGGGTCGGTCGCGAGGTGGGTTGACCTGCAAGATTTATGCGGTCGTCGATACCAACGGGCTACCGGTGCGGCTCGCACTGACGGCCGGAGAGGCGCGCGACAACCGGCTTGCAGGCAAACTTCTATCTCACCTGAAGTCAGAAACAATGCTGCTGGCCGACCGCGGCTATGACGCCGACTGGATCAGAATCCTTGCCGCCAAGAAAGCGCCTGGGCCAACATCCCGCCACGGTGCAATCGCAAAAAGCCGATCTGCTTCAGCCCTTATCTCTACCGCGCCCGCAACTTGGTTGAACGGTTCTTCAACAAGATCAAGCACTGCCGTCGGGTCGCAACGCGCTACGATAAGCTGGCGGCGAATTATCTCGCCTTCGTCCAGCTTGCTTCCATCAGGTTATGGCTGCGCGTTAATGAGTCCGCGTCCTAGCACTACTTTGGCAGATTTGCTGAAGCGAGGGATTCTCAAATCACTTTTTCTATGACTCATGGGTGGTCGGCTGTTGGAGGGGCCGACCATGGTTGGCAGGACATTGGATTGGCGAGACGAGCTTGGACGCTGGCTCAAGCCGTTTCTGGATCGATTGGGGCACAAGGCGCGGCGCCGGATGTGTCCGTTCTACGTGTCGGGGCTGATCGGCGCTGGCGATCGCAAGAGCATTCAACCGATGGCGAGGCGGCTTGCGCTCCGCGAAAGCGATCAGTTGCATCACTTCATTTCCGCCGGGGTCTGGGATGCAATTCCGGTGGAAACCGAGCTGCTCGTCCAAGCGGATAGGCTAGTCGGTGGTCGAGATGCCGTTCTGGTGATTGACGATACCGCGATTCCCAAGAAGGGCATGCATTCGGTGGGTGTGGCTGCGCAATATGCCTCTGCGCTCGGCATCATCTCAAGGTTTACCCTGCCGATGTGCGGATGATCTGGCCGGTTGCCAAGCGCGGCCGTCCCCGCAAGCGGCACATTCCCGATGTTCTATCGAAGCCGGCCGAAGTCATGCTGGCAGCGGCCAGATGGCAGACCATCAGCTGGCGCACCGGCACAAAAGGCAAGCTCAAGGCTCGTTTTGCCGCAGTCCGCGTGCGCGTCGCCGATGGACCTCCGCAGCGGATCAGGGACAAAGGTCAGCAGCATCTGCCCGGAGAAGAGGCTTGGCTCATCGGCGAACATAGGATCTCGGGGGAGAAGAAATACTACCTCGCCAACTTGCCGGCGGACACCGACCTGCGCACCTTGGCCGCTACCATCAAGGCGCGATGGGTTTGCGAGCAGGCGCACCAGCAGCTGAAGCAAGAACTCGGCCTCGTTCGAGGGACGATCCTGGCAGGGCCTGCATCGTCATGCATTGATGACGATGATTGCTTACGCCTTCCTCCAGTATCGCCGCCTTGCATCGGCAAGGCGGAAAAAAAAGAATCAGCGGGCCACCGCCTCAGCCAACCTTGCCAGCCGTTCGCCACGCCATCCTCGAACTCATCGCGCGACCGCCCCCGCAGCGTTGCCCGCATTGCCGAAAATGGATGGGCGATGCGTTGCGGCGTGAGTAATCTGCCAAAGTAGTGCTAGTAAAATTCTCTGTTCCTGCGCCAGAATTCCCTGTTCCTCCGAAATAATTCCCTGTTCCGTTGCGTAGGGAATTTGGCTCAAAGGCCCCATAATCATTGGGCGTTATGAGCCCTAGGTGCCGCGATCTGGCCCAAAATTGAAAAATTCCCTGTTAATTTCCCTGTTAGCAGGGAATTTGGGAGTGGAGACGGGTTCGACTGCGACTGCGTCCGCCACCAATCTTTCCGGCGTCGTCGCGTCACTTCAAACGAACCCGGCGCGATCAGTCGCCCTTCTGGTTGTAGGCCGTCTCCCAGAATAGATCCTTCCAGTCGTTGACCTTCGATTTCATGCTGCCGATGCGATTGAGAAACGCGGCGAAATAGGCAATGCGATGCGGCTGCGAGGTGAATTCGAACCCCGGATCGTCGAGCAGGGCCACCAGATCGTCGACACTTTCCGACGCGTTCTGCGCCTTCTTCCACAAGATCGCCGCGGCGCGCTTGTCGGCGCTGGCGACCTTGATGGCCTCGTCGAGGGCGGCGGCGACGGCGTTAAACAGCGCCGGGTTTTTCTCCTTCGTCTGCTTGGACGCGAGAAGCGTGATCTGAGTCAACGGGCCGCCAAACACTTGGCGGCTGTCGGCGACGACATGCGCGCCCGGCAGCTTCAAACCGCGCGAGGTGAATGGCTGCACGGCGATGTGCGCGGTGATCGTTGCTTTGCCGTAACCGGCGGAAAGCGCCGCGACGGCGTCCGGGTGGCCGAGGCCGACGGTCAGGTGATCGAGGCGGTGCGGGTCGTTCCAGATTTTTTCCGCCGCCATTTCCAGCATCATCGCGTTAAACGAAATGCGCACCGAAGGCACTGCGATGCGGTCTTTCTCGGTGAAGTCGGCGATCGTCTTGACGTTCGGATTGATGGTGTAAAGCACCATCGCGCCGTTCGACACGGTGCCGACCGCCCTGACTTCGTTCGGCGTGCCGTGGGTCTTGTCCCACAGCGTCAGCAGCGACGGCAGCGCCGCGGTTCCGTAATCGGCCGAGCCCGACAGCAAGGCATCGATCACCGGGGCGGGGCCGCTCAATGTCTTCACGGAGGCGTCGATCTTGCCGAGCCCGAGCTTGGTTGCCTCCTTTTGCAGGATGCCGCCGGTCACCATTTCGTCGATCGGCAGATAGAGCAGGCCGCGCTGCTGCACGAAACGCACCGTGAGCGGGGCTTGCGCGCGCACGATCGCAGGTGCCGCAAGCGCGCCCAAGCCGCCGGCAACCGCCGCGACCGCCTGACGCCGGGTCACCGATCCGAGTGTCTTGTTCTCCGACATTGCGCGTCTCCCCAATTGCAATTGTGTTTTTCGTTCCAGCCGGCGGCTATGGAGCTCGCCGCCGCGCATGATAGGCTTTATCGAGCGCGCCAACAATTGGACCGCGCGGGCCGGGTTCTGCACTGCAATGAAAATTACGCGCGTATCGGGCGTTGTCTACCGCCAGCAACTCAAGCTTGGCGGGCCGCAGCCGAAATTCGCCGGCGAAGGCCGCAACGCGTTTGAGACGCTGCTGGTCAAAGTCGAGACGGACGCCGATATCGTCGGCTGGGGCGAAGCCTTTCCGCACCGGATTTGGCCGGCCGTCAAATGGCTCTTGGAGAACCTGATTGCGCCGGCCTGCGTCGGGGCCGATCCGCTCGACATCGCCGCGCTGATGAAAATGCTGATCTACCGCGTGCATGGCGTCGGGCGCGCCGGTCCGGCGATGTATGCGCTGTCCGGGCTCGATATCGCGTTGTGGGATATTCTCGGCAAGGCGAAGAACCAGCCGATCTACAAACTGCTCGGCGGCGCCCAATGCGAGAAGCTCCCCGCCTATGCGAGCCTGCTCAAATATGCCGAGACGGATGTGGTCGTGCGCACGTGCGAGGAAGCGCTCAACCGCGGCTATCGGGACCTCAAAGTGCACGAAACCGGCCGCAACGAAATCACTGCCGCCGCGAAGCTGCTACGGCAGCACAACGGCGGCGCGCTGATGGTGGACGTCAATGCGCCCTGGACTCTGCCGGACGCGTTGGCTGCAACCGTGCCGTTGCGCGACCTCGGCCTCAAATGGATCGAGGAGCCGGTGTGGCCGCCGGAGGATTTTGCCGGCGCGAAGCAGGTCGGCGTCAGCGGCGTGCCGGTCGCGATCGGCGAAAACGTCCAGACGCCGAGCGACTTTGCTCGACTGATCGAAGGCCGGTTCGTGGATTACGTGCAGCCGAGCGTCGCAAAGATCGGTGGGATTTCCATCGTGCGCGACATATTCGCCGCCGCCAATGCCGCGAACGTGGCGGTCGCTCCGCATTCCGCCTATTTCGGTCCGGGCCTGATCGCGACCGCGCATGTCAGCGCGGCGTTATCGCGCGCGCCGATGATCGAGCGTCTGTATTGCGATCTGACGGAAAGCCCGTTCGGCGATTGGTATGAGCCGGTCGACGGCTATCTCGCGCTGCCGCAAGGGCCCGGCCTTGGCGTCGAGCCCAATCAAACCCTTCTCGACAAATTGCGTGTCGATTGACAACCGAGGTCACGATGAAAATTCAGCAGGTCAACATCAATCTCGTGCGGCTGCCGCTGGAGGAGCCCTTGGTCGGCGCGCCGCCGATGCCCGGTATGCTGCGCGAGTTTCTCACGGTGCAAATCCTCACCGATGACGGCATCGAGGGCATCGGGGTCACCACCTTCGGCGGCAAGATCGTGCGGACACTGAAAACGGCGCTTGAGGAGTTCGGCGGGCTCATCGCAGGCGACGATCCGCTGCGCACCGAACAGGTCACGGCCAAGCTGCGCGCCGCGTCGGCGCCGTGCGGCCCCGGCGGCGTGGCGGCCTTGGCCATATCGGCGATCGACATCGCGCTTTGGGACATCCGCGGTAAGGTATTCGGCGTTCCGCTCGCGCGGCTATTGGGTGGGCTGCGCGACCGCGTCCCAGCCTATGCCAGCGGCGCGCTCACGCGCACCACGCCGACCGACAAGCTCGAACGCGCCGCGGCGGCGCTGGTCGAAAAAGGCTATAGCCAGGTCAAGACACAGATGGCGGTGGATGGTCTCAACGCCGCGCAGGAAATCGAGCGCATCAGGCTTGTTCGCAACGCGGTCGGCCTCGACACCAATCTGATGGTCGACATCAACCAGCGCTGGAGCGTGGCCGAGGCGATTTCCATCGGCAGCCGCATCGAGGATTTGGGCCTCGGCTGGCTGGAAGATCCCACGCGCTGCGACGACTACCAAGGATTGGCCAAGATCGCCGACGCTTTGGCGATGCCGGTCTGCGCCGGCGAATATCTCTACGGCATCGAGCCGCACCGGCAAACGATGGCGCATCATTCGGTCGACATCGTCATGATCGATTTGGTTCGCGTCGGCGGCGTCACGCAATGGATGAAGGTGGCCGGCATGGCGGAGGCCTTCAACAAGCCGGTGGCGAGCCATCTCCTGCCGGAAATCCACGTGCATCTCGTCGCCGCCGCGCCGAACGGGCTGGTGGTCGAATACATGCCCTGGACCTGGCGCCTGTTCGACGACCCGCCGATACCGGAAAAAGGCATAATGAAGGTGCCGACCGAGCCTGGGCTCGGCCTCAGATTTGCGCCCGACCTGTTCGACAAATACGGCGTTCGCTAGCGCCTATTTGCCCGCATCGATTGCGGCGAGCACTTTCGGCGGCGACATCGGCAGCTCCGTCAGCCGCCGGCCGACCGCGCGTTCGATTGCGTTGGCGATGGCCGCCATTGGCGGACAAATGTTGACCTCGGCCGCGCCCTTGGCGCCATAGGGGTGGTTGGGATTCGGCACCTCGACCAGGACCGGTTCGATCATCGGCAGGTCGGAGGCGACCGGAATCCGATAGTCGAGGAAGCCCGGATTTTCCATGTGTCCCTTGGCGTCGTAGATGTATTCCTCGTTGAGCGCCCAGCCGATGCCTTGCGTCACGCCGCCCTGGATTTGCCCTTCGACATAGCTCGGGTGGATGGCGCGGCCGACGTCCTGAGCGGCGACGAAACGCAGCACGGTAACTTTGCCGGTTTCGGGATCGACCTCGACGTCGCAGAACTGGGTGGCAAAACCGGGCGCGACCGCAGCGGGGTTCACCGCCGCTGCGGCGACGATCGGCCCACCGGTCGTCGCGCGCTTGGCCACAATCTCCTTGAGCGACAGCGGTGCGAAGTCGCCGACATTGCTGCTCGCCGGCTTGGCGCAGCCGTCTTCCCAGACAACGCCGTCCGGATCGACATTCCACATCTTTGCCGCCCGTACGCATAGCTCCTGGATTATCTTTTTGGTGGTGTCGACCACGGCCATACCCGTTGCGAAGGTGACGCGGGAGCCGCCGGTGAGATGCGCATAGCCGACCGACGCGGTATCGGCGACGATCGCGCGCACCTGACTGTAGTCGACGCCCAGTGTCTCGGCCGCCATGATCGCCATCGAGGCGCGCGAGCCTCCGATGTCGGGGCTGCCGGTGGCGACGACGACGGTGCCGTCCAGGTTGACGTGCATCGAGGCGCTCGATTCACCGCCGCCGTTGAACCAGTAGCCGGAGGCGACGCCGCGCCCTTGATTCTTGCCGAGCGGCGCTTTGTATCCGGGATGATTGAGGATCGCCTCAATGGTTTCGGCATAGCCGTTGTGGCCGAGCGTCGCGCCCGAGAGCATTTTGGTGCCCTTCTTGGCCGCGTTCTTCAGCCGCAGCTTCAGCGGGTCCATGCCGATCTTCTGCGCCAGAACGTCAAGCACGCTCTCCACCGCGAAGGCGCCCATCGGCGAGCCGGGCGCGCGATAGGCCGCGACCTTCGGGCGGTTGCACACCACGTCGTAACCGACCGCGCGCGCGTTCGGGATGTCGTAAGGCGCAAACGCGCACATGCATGTGCTCATGAACGGCGAACCGGGAAATGCGCCGGCCTGCAACTTGAAGAGCCCATCGGCGGCGACAATCGTGCCGTCGCGCTTCACGCCGATCTTCACCGTCATGGACGAGCCGGACGTTGGGCCCGTAGCCCTGAACACGTCCTCACGGCTCATCACGATTTTCACGGGATGCCCGGATTTCCGCGAAAGCGCGACGGCCACCGGCTCGACGTAGATCACGGTCTTGCCGCCGAAAGCGCCGCCGATTTCCGCTGGATAGACGCGCAGGTCGCCAAGCTTCATGTCGAGTAGCTGCGCGGTATACGCGCGGACGACAAAATGCCCCTGGCTCGAGCTCCAGAGTTCGCTCTGGCCGTCGGCGTCGAAGCGGGCCACGCAGCCTTGTGGCTCGATATAGCCCTGATGCACGGGAGCGGTCTTGAACGACATTTCGACGATCTCGTCGGCCGCTGCGAAGCCGGCGTCCACATCGCCGAGCTTGAACACGTTTCGTTTCGCAATATTGGACGGCGCCGGCGGCGGTTCGACACCGCGGGTGATCAAGTTGGGAAACAACAAGGGCGCATCGGGCTTCATCGCATCGTCGACGTCGATGACATGCGGCAGCACCTCGTAGTCGACGGCGATCAACGACAATGCTTCGTCGGCTATAGATTTGCTGGCGGCCGCGACCGCCGCCACCGCATGACCTTCATAAAGTACCTTTTCGCGCGCCATGATGTTGCGCGTCATGTGCCAAAAATTCTGCGCGACCCGTTCCGGGCCGACATATTCGAACTTCTGCTCGGGGAAATCCGCGGAAGTCACCACCGCCTTGACGCCGGGGAACGCCGCCGCCTTCGAAGTATCGATCGACCGGATGCGCGCATGGGCGTGCGGTGAGCGCAGAATACGGCCGACCAGCTCGCCCGGCATCTCCAGGTCGGCGCCGTACTGCGCAGCTCCCGTCACCTTCGGCACGCCGTCCGGGCGAACCGGCCGCGTTCCAACCCATTTGAATTGCTTTACCGTTTCGCGCGAAGTGATATCGTCCACAGCTACCTCACCTGATTGCCGCAATGCACTCAGCTTTGCATGAGAGTTGCGCGGGCAGGGCCCAAATGCAAGTCGTTCGACAATCAAGTTGGCCATGCGCCGGCAGTCGCCGCAAAGCCTCGCTTCGGTCTAGACCGCTAACCAATGCTGGACTAGCGTCCCGCCCGGCTAGTTTGGAGAAGCCAATACCATGCTCAATTATGTAGCCCCGTCGACGGTCGAGGAGGCTGTCAGCATTTTGGCCGGTGCGTCCGGACCGGCGAAGGTCCTGTCCGGCGGGACCGATCTGCTGGTTCAACTCCGTTCCGGCCGAGCCAAGCCGGACCTGATTGTCGATATCAAGAAAATCCCCGGAATGTCCGACATTCGCGAGCGAGATGGCGCCTTTGTGATCGGTGCCGCGACGCCCGGCGCCGTGATCGGCGAAAACGAAGCACTCAAGCGGGTGTGGCCCGGGGTAGTCGAGGCCGCTAATTTAATCGGATCGACGCAAGTGCAAGGTCGCGCGTCGCTTGCCGGCAATCTCTGCAATGCGTCGCCGGCGGCCGATAGCGTCCCGGCGTTGATCGCCGCGCGTGCAACCTGTGTGGTCGCCGGCGCAAATGGACGGCGCGAGGTTCCGGTGGAAAGCATTGCCACCGGTCCGGGGCGCACCTCCCTGAAGCCTGGCGAGTTTATCGTCGAGTTTCACCTGCCGAAACGTCCGCCGCGCTCGGCGGACGCTTATCTGCGTTTCATCCCAAGGACCGAGATGGACATTGCCGTGGTCGGCGCGGCAGTTTGTCTCACCCTCGACGTCGGTGGGAATTGCACCGATGCGCGGGTGGTGCTCGGCGCCGTGGCGCCGACCGCGATCCTGGTGCCCGATGCCGCTGCGGCTCTGATCGGACGCAAGCTCGACGAGGCGGCGCTCGCCGCGCTCGACCAGGCAGTGCGCCGCGCCTGCAAGCCGATCGATGACAAGCGCGGGACCATCGAATACCGGACCAAAGTCGCCGGCGTGATGGCGCGCCGGACGGCGGTTATCGCCTACCAGCGCGCGGGGGAGCGTCGATGAGCAAGCACCACATATCGACCACTATCAACGGCGAGCCCACCGAGTTTCTGTGCGAGCCGCAGCTCACGCTGCTGGACGTGTTGCGTGACGAACTGCACCTGACCGGCAGCAAAGAAGGATGCAGCTCGGGCGACTGCGGCGCCTGCAGCGTGTTAGTCGACGGCCGCCTGGTCTGCTCGTGCCTGATGCTTGCGGTCGAGGCCGAAGGACATGCGATCGAGACGATTGAGGGCATGGCGCGGGGCAAAGATCTCCACCCGCTGCAGCGGAAATTCCTCGAGCATGCCGCCCTTCAGTGCGGCTTCTGCACGCCGGGCCTGCTGGTCGCGGCCAAAGCCTTGCTGGACCGCAATCCGAATCCTACGGAGACCGAGACGCGCTACTGGCTCGCCGGCAACCTTTGCCGTTGCACCGGCTACGATAAGGTCGTCCGCGCCGTTCTCGACGCTGCCGCCGAGTTGCGTGGGCAGTGACGCGATTGTCGAGCAAATAGCGAGATCGTCGCTGTAAATCCGTCCAGCCGGAGAAGATGCAACAGGGACAGCCGTTCGCGGCGGCTAGGTCAGCTGCCCTTGAGGTCATGCGCCTCGGCGAAGAACAGGTCCTTCCACGACGTGGGCATGTGCTTGAGGCGGCCGACTTTGTGCATGAACTCGAAGTGCTTCATCAGATTGGCCGGCGCGGTGGTGTAGTCGATGTCGGGATCGGTGATCATCGCCACCAGATCGTCGGCTGAATTCTTCTTGTCATTGGTCAGCTTCAGATAGATTTGCGCCGCGTCGTGCGGGTGCGCCTTGATGAAGGCATTGGCTTCCTCATGCGAAGCGCGCACCGCCATGCAGATTTTCGGATTGGCGTCGTGGAACGCCGTGGTGGTGACTTGAATGCCGTTGGTGTGTTTGCCGCCAACCGTGTCGTAGCTCTTGAGCACGGCATGAATGCCCGGAACCTTCAGCTCGTAGTAATTGAACGGCGCCACGGCGAAATGGCTGTTGACGGTCTGGCCGGTGAGCATCGATTGCATGGCCGTTGGATGCCCCATCGTCACCGTCAACGGGTCGAGCTTTTCGTAATGCTCCTGTCCCCACAATTTGGCGGCGGCCATCTGCAGCGCCATGGCCTGACCCGAAATCTTGACCGTCGGTACGGCGATGCGATCGGCATCGGTGAAATCGGCGATCGTCCTTACCTTCGGATCGCGCGTCGTCAGCACATAGGGCATCGACTGGACGGTGCAAATCGCACGCACCTCGATGGGCGAGCCGAGCGTCTTGTCCCACAGCGTGGCAAGCGACGGTGAGGCGACGTTGATGAATTGAATTTGTCCGCTCAGCAGCCCGTCATTAAGGGCGCCCGGACCGCCCATGGTCTGCCAGCCGACGGTGAGCCCGTTGACGCCGAGCTTCGCCGCGTGCTGCTCGATTAGCTTGTGATCCTCCATCACCATTTGCGGCAGGAAGGGCAGGCCGTATTGCTTGCCGAGCTTGATGCTGGAAACTTCGGCCGCGGCCGGTCGCGCCAATAGCGGGCAGCGCGACCAGTCCGGTGACGAATTCGCGTCGGTTCATGACGTCCTCCCCAAGGTTGTCTCTAGCGACTTCAGTCTATTGGAATCCGAATAGCCGGGCGGGATTGTCGGCCAGGATGCGTTTGCGCAGGCTAGCGTCGGGCGCCCATTCTCCGAGCAGATTATAGAGCTGGATCGTGCCGACGCGATCGTGGAACGACAAATGCGGAAAGTCGCTGCCCCAGATCAGCTGGTCGGGCACGGCCTGCATCAGCGCCTGCGCGAACGGCTTGACGTCGGCGAAGTCCGGCGCGGTCGAGAAGCGATAGATGCCGGTGAGTTTCACCCAGCAGCGATGGGAGCCGTCGCCGGCGAGCTTGAGAAATTCCTGAAAGCCCGCTTGTCCCGGACCGTCTTTGGCGGGAAACAGCCCCATATGGGCCACGGTGAACGCGATGGGCAATTCGCGCAGCGTCGGCATCAGCTCGCTGACCAGCCAGCCCGGTGTCAGGAAATCCAGATGCCAACCGAGTTCCCGGCAGATCTTGGTCAGCCGCGCGATGCGCGGCAACATCGAGGCGGCAAGTCCGGCCTCCGGCTTGCGGATCGGAGAGATATTCACGCGGATGCCGCGCACGCCGAGCGCGTTCAGATCGGCCAGTTCCTTGTCGCCGGTCTTGCTTTCGTCGAGGTCGATGATGCCGCGCCGGATTGCCGGATCGAGTTCGCGCATGGCATCGAGCATGCAGGAATTGTCGAAGCCGTAGGCGCTCGGCTGCACGAAGACGTAGCGCACAAAGCCGAGACGGCGCGCCAGCTTGAGATAGGTCTCGAGCGGCTCGTAAGGCGGTTTGTAACGGATATCGGTGCCGTAGGCGTAACGCTCGGCCGCTCCGAACACGTGAAAATGCGCATCGCAGGCGTTCGCGGGGGCGGCAAAGGCCGGCTCGAAACCTGCGTCCGGATCGTGTTTGGTCATGTCGTCCACGGCTTTTTCCATCATGCTGCTTGATTGAATTGCACCGGTAAACCCCGGGCGGTCAGCGCGCCGGCGCCTGCCCATGCCGTTGCCTGGATCGAAGACCAGACGGGAATGTCGAGCTCGGCGCGCAGTTTCGCCATCGCGTTCAGCGTCGGCAGCTGCGAGCAGGCGACGAACAGGCTCTTGCTCTGCGGTGTCACCGTTCGCCGTGCGAGGTCAAGCACCTGTTCTTCGTTGATCTGGCCAAGCTCGGCGGTGGTCTTGCAGAAAAAGCTGTTCAAGGTTTCGACGGCAATGCCCGAGGAATGCAGATAGTCGCGCAGGCCGTCGTTCACCGGCTGCAAATAAGGCGTCACCACCGCGGTGTTGGTGACGCCGTCATGGCGCAGCGCCTCGATCATCGCGTCGGCGGTGCTCACGACGGTCGCGCCGGTCCGCGCGCGCAGCTTTTCGACCATCCGCGCGTTGCCGGCCGGACCGCCGAGAAAACCCGCAGCGGTACAGCCATAAATGACGAGGTCGAATTGCTCCGCCGCGAACGGCTCGATGGCGGCGAGCGTCGCATCGCCATAGGCGGGCAAATCTTCCAGCAGCAGCGTGCGGGCCGGACGTTTCACCCGCGCCACCGGGATCGGCGCGAGCGCGGGACAAAGCGCGGAAATTTCCGGCCCCATTGTGGTGTTGTTCTCGGGCACCACGATCAGCGCTTTAATGTTTCGCTGCATGAATTCTCCGCATGAATGTGTTTACACCGTCAGTTCGAACAGCGTCGTGGTTTCCATGTCGTCGCCGTACCAGGCGGTGATGGCGGCTTCGCGCTTGCCGATATATTTCGGTTTGCCGTCTTCCAGCACCATCGGCATGTCATGACCCGGCACGACGATATTGCCCGGCCGCTTTCGCCACAGCGCCCAGATCGCGTCGATCGACGCCTTGCTGATGGCCGCGTCGTAAGTCATGTCGGTCGTGCCCGAGACCAGTTCGGCGCGATTCTTGGCAGCGTCGCCGGAAAAAATCACGTCGCGCTCGCCCGCGTGCAAGACAAAAAGCAGGCAGCCGGGCGTGTGGCCGGGCGCAAGATGCGCGGTGATGCCGGGAAACACTTCTTCACCTTCGGTCGCGGTGTGCAGCGTTGGCCAGGTCTTGAGCTCGCGCATATAGAGCTCGGGCACCGGCGTTAGGCCCCATGGTTCCTTCAATGACCACGCCAACTCGTGGGCGCCGATCACGATGCGCGCCTTCGGAAACATCGGCCAATTCACCGAATGATCGTGATGCGAATGGGTGAGCAGCAGATCGGTGATATCGGCCGGCTTCAGACCGCGCTCGGCGAAGCGCTTGATCAGCATTGTGCGCATGCTGAAGCCGCCGGTGTCGACGAGCGCGATACGATCGTGCACGCGGATCAGCACGATCGAGCTCCAGCCTAGCCCGCCATGGCAGACCGATTTGCCGGGAAAGCCCTGCACAACGATGTCGATATCGTAGTCGTCGATCTTCATGCCGCGTTCGACTCGTAAGGCGTGTTGGAGACAGGCAGCGCCGGCAGGCCGGCCTTGGCCGCTTCCTGCTGCAAGGCAGCGACTTCCTTGGGATGATAGGGCAGGCCGGTGCGCCGGCGCGTCGCTTCGGAACGGCGCTCCTTCTCGCCGGGCATGAGGATTTCATCGACGCCTTCGGCCGTCGGGATCGCGTGCACGCGCTGCACCAGCGTGTCCATGCGCTTGAGATATTCGTCCTTCGGCACGAATAAATCCGGCTTCATGGCCAAAAAGAAATGTCCGACATTCTGCGGCCGGTCGTAATCGAGGAACTGGTTACCGACGTCGCCGGCACAGGAAGCGCCCGAGATGACGCCGCCCATAATGTCCATCAACATCGATATGCCTGAGCCTTTCGGGCCGCCGATCGGCAACACGACGCCGCCATCGAGCGCCGCGTTCGGATCGGTGGTGGGCCGGCCTTGCGCGTCGAGCGCATAGCCGAGCGGGATCGGCTCATTGCGGCGCGCGGCGCGTCTTATTTTCCCGCGCGCGGCGACCGCCGGCGACATGTCGAGATCGAACGGCAGTTCCTTTCCGGACGGCGCTGCGGCGGCGAACGGGCTAGTGCCGAGAAAGGCCTCGCGTCCGCCCCAAGGCGGCATCGCGCGCGACGCATTGCTGAACACCAGCGCGATGAAGCCGGCCTCAATGGCCTGCAGGGTATAGTTCGCCGCCATGCCAAAATGCGTGCTGTTGCGCGCGGACACGACGCCGACGCCGAATTCCCGCGCCATGTCCATGGCCGCGGCCATGGCCTTGGTGGCGACCACGAAGCCATAACCGTTCCGGCCGTCGAGCGAGCCCACCACCGGCGTGACGCGCTCGACCACCAGATCGGGTTTTGGATTGACAAGTCCGCGCCGGAGTCGGTCGAGATATTGCGGCAGGAATTGCAGGCCATGGGTATCGACGCCGCGCAGATCGGCGCGCACCAGGCAACCGGCCATGGTGGCCGCGTCTTCTTCGGACAGGCCATGTGCGACCAGCAGGCGGCGGCCGAAAGCGTCGGCTGCCTCCACTCTGGCATAGACCGGACCCTGCGCCGTTTGGGTCTGCGCTGTCGCCATGGCGTCAGCTTCCTTTCAAGCCATAGGCTTCGGGGAAGAACATGTCCTTCCAGGAATCCGGCTTCTTCTTAATGCGTCCGACCTTGTACATAAAATCGACGAATTTCATCACATTGACCGGCGTCGAGGTGTAGTCCACGTCGGGATCGGCCACCATTTTTTCGAGCGCCTCGACCGAATTTTTATCCTTGGCGATCGTCTTATAAATCTCCGCCGCGGCGCGCGGATTCGCCTTGATGAAAGCGTCGGCTTCGTTGAACGCGGCGACGATCGCGCCGCACAGCTTCGGATTGGCGTCGTGGAATTTCTTGGTCGTCACCAGCACGCCGTTGGTGTGCTTGCCGCCGACGACATCGTATGACTTGAGCACCTGGTGAATGCCCGGCGTCGCCAGTTCGTAATAATAGAACGGCGAACTGGCGAAATGCGAATTGATCTCGGATTTTCCGGACATCAGCGCGATCGCCGCATCGGCATGTGAACGCGTGATGGTGATCGAGTCGAGTTTGTCGTAACGGTCGAAGCCCCAGATCTTGGCAGATTCCATTTCGAGCGCGAGCGCATGGCCGGTGAGCTTGACCGCCGGCAGCGCGATCTTGTCCTTGTCGGTGAAGTCGGCGATCGTTTTTATGTTCGGATTGCGCGTCACCAGTACATAGGGCATCGACTGCATGGCAATGAGCGCGCGCGCTTCCTGCGGCGTGCCGTGGGTCTTGTCCCAGATGGTGGCGAGCGTGGGCACGCCCGGCCCGATAAAGTCGGCCTGACCGGCGAGCAGGGCATCAAGCTCAGCCGCTGGACCGGCGCGCTGCGTCCACGTGGTTTTGACCTCGCTGAGGCCCGCCGCCGCGGCGTTCTTCTCGATCAGCTTCTGGGATTCGATCACCATCATCGGCAGATAGGGCAGGCCGAATTGCTTCGACATATGCACTTCGTTGACTTCGGCCTGGGCGCCGCCGCTGATGGCCGCGACAATGAGCGCGCTGGTTGCGAGCTTTCTCCACATAGGTTCCTCCGTATTTTTTATATGCGCTAAAATCGATAGAGCCGGGCCGGGTTGTCGATGAAAATCCGCACAACGCGGAGATTGGATTGCGCTGGGGCGCTCATCCGATCGGCATTTCGCGTACTTGCTTTGCCTTCTCGGTCATGGCGGCGAGCAGAAACTGGATGTCGGTTCCGGTGGATACCATGCGCGCACCCATGGCGACGAATTCCGCCGCCAGCTTTGGCCGTGTTGAAAGTCCGCCGACGCCGACATGCTTGCCGTGCTTGCGGCAGGCGGCGATGGTGCGGGCATAGGCCTCGCGCACCTTGGGGTGTTCGAGCTGGCCCGCAAGTCCCATGCTGGCGAGCATGTCGTTGACGCCGATCAGCACCATGTCGACGCCTTCGACCGCGGCGATTTCCTCGGCTTGCTCCACTGCGTCGGCGGATTCGAACTGCACGATCACCATGGTGGCGTCGTTGACCGCGGCATTGGCTTCGGCGGTCGGAAACGAGCGGTACTCCAGATGCGGCAGGGCGCCGCCGGCGCCGCGCTCGCCGAGCGGCGCGAATTTCACCGCCTTGACCACGGCGCGCGCCTCTTCGGCCGATCCGATGCCCGGCGCGACGATGCCGAGTGCGCCGCCATCGAGAACGCGCTGGATATATTCCGGCGTATTGGCGGGCACGCGCACCATCGGGACGATTCCCACGCTTAACGCCGCCAGGCAGATCTGCCCGGTGGCGTCGAGCGTTATGGTCGAATGTTCCAGATCGATATAGATCATGTCGAAGCCGGCGGTCTTGGCCAGCCGCGCGATTTCGATGCTGCGCGCCAGGCGGATCGTCATCGAGGCGACGACTTCGTTGCGTGCCAGCTTTTCCTTGATCAAGTTACGCACCACTTCATTCGCACGCACTGAACTACTCCCGCTTTTTTGGTCGCTTATTTTGGATCGGGCAACTCGATCGCCAGCATCACATTGCTCAAGCTCTTGCCGTGAATGTCCTGCGCCAGCGAAACCGTGACGCCGCCGCCGAGCGCATTCTCGATCACGAAGTTGAACGCCTTGAGATTGCGCAAGGGGTGTCGACGGATCGGTCCTTTGGCGATGTGCCTGAAGGCGTCCGCTACGCGTTCCGGGGTGAGTTCGCGCTCGAGAAAATTCCAATGCTTGGCATCGTAGCAAATGACCGAGATATTCGACGTATTGCCCTTGTCGCCGGCGCGCGCATGGGCGAGATCGTAGACGCGGACGCTCATAAAGAGCCCTCCACGACCACCTGGGCATTGACCAGATTTTTCGGCAGCAGCACGGATTTCACCGCCAGCACGTCGCGCACGCGCGGTTCGCAGGCGCCGCCGGCGCCGCCCGGGCCGTGCATATGCATGGCGCGCACTTCGAAGCCGATGGCATGGGCGGCCTTGCGCTCGTGGGTCCGTCCGGCCATGCGCAGCCGGACCTCGTAGGGCTCCGGCCGGATATCGACCTGGTCGTGCAGGCTGGACATGCCGATCAGATCGACGCGGAAATCGTCATAGACGAAACCCTGAAGCTTCAGCCGCTCCTTGACGATCTCCGCGGCCCATTTGGCGCGCGCGACGGCGTCGATGCCGCCATAAGAAACCTCGCCTTCGCCGATGTAGCCGTCGGCATAGCCGACATTGACTTTGTAGGTCTCTGTGGCCGGCCGCGCCTTGGCGCCTTCGACGCGCACGCGGTCGCCGGACTCTTGCGTCAGTGCGATGCCGGTGATGTCGAGCACGCAGTCGGGCGTGATGTAGGCGGTGGGGTCGTGGATCTCGTAGATCAGTTGTTCGGTGCAGGTCATGACGTCGAGGCGGCCACCCGTGCCTGGCGTCTTGCCGAGGACGACCGAGCCGTCGGCTTTGACGTCGGCGAAGGGAAAACCGTTGCGGGCGAGATTGGGCACGTCCTTCTTGCCGGGCCAGCCGAAGCAGCCGCCGGTAACCGACGCCGTGCATTCAAGCAGGTGACCGGCCGCGGTGCCCTGTGCGATCTTCGGCAGGTCTTCGTAGCTCCAGCCGAATTCATGCATCATCGGCGCGAGAAAAAGCGACGGATCGGCAACCCGGCCGGACAACACGATCGGCGCGCCGGTGCCGAGCGCCTCGCAGACCACGTCGGCGCCGAGATAGGCATTGGCTGAAATCATCTTGGGTAGAATGGATTCGAGCGGCTCGCCGTTCTCGATCAAGGTAAGCCCGCCGCGATGCTTGACGACGCTCGACACGTCGTCGCCGAGCACGACGGCGACTGCCACATCGCCGAGCCCCAGATCGGCGGCTTCCTTGCGCGCGGCGCGCGCGCCGCCGAGCGGATTGGCGGCGCCCATGTTGCTGACAATGCGGATACCTTTGGCGATGCAGGCCGGCAACACTATGCGCAAACGCGCGTGCAGCGACGGCGAGTAGCCAAGTTCGGGGTCTTTGCTGCGCGCTAAATTTTCGCGCGAGACCGTGCGCTCGGCGAGGCATTCGAAGACGAGGTAGTCGATGTCGCCGCGCTCGGCCAGTTCCAGCGCCGGCACCATGCGGTCATCGGAAGTGCCCGCACCGGCGCCGACGCGTATAGTGTCTCGAGATGACATCCGGCGGTTCCTTGCGCCCACTATTCTTGCTTCTTTGAGCACGGCCGGCTCGGGGCGCGGGCACCCGATCAGGAGCATAGACAAGCTTATGGAAACCGTCCAAATTATTATTGGCGACGGCGGGAGCTACCGAAGTCTCACATAAAAATAACGATAATGACGGTGGGAGGAAGCATCTGATGGCGAGCGGGGCGACACTCGCATCAAAATCTGCCTTGCCGGGTGCCGGCGGCATCAAGGCGGTATCGGCGGATAGCGGCAGTCGCGCGGACGCCGATTCCGCTCAACCATTGCTCGATGTCCGCGGCGTAACGATCCAATACAAGACGCAGCGCCATCTGGTCACCGCGACCTATCGCGTAGGCTTCGACGTGCTGCAAGGCGACCGCTTCGTGCGTGCTCGGGCCGTCGGGCTGCGGCAAGTCGACTTTGCTGAAGGCGGTCGGCGGCTATTTGCAGCCAACCGAAGGCGAGATCCGCTTGAAGGGCGAGCTGATCAAGAAACCGGGTCCAGACCGGATCATGGTGTTCCAGGAATTCGATCAACTGCTGCCGTGGAAGACCGTTTTGGAGAACGTCGCCTTTCCGCTCAAGACGACGGGGACCTTGAATGGAAAAGCCGCCGAAGAGCGGGCGATGCATTACATCAAGATGGTCAACCTCGCCAAATTCGCGCACAGCTATCCGCACACGCTGTCCGGCGGGATGAAGCAGCGCGCCGCGATCGCGCGCGCCATGGCCATGGAACCGGATATTCTGCTGATGGACGAGCCGTTCGCCGCGCTCGACGCACTGACGCGCGTGCGCATGCAGGACGAACTGTTGGCGCTGTGGGACGAGATACGTTTCACCGTGCTGTTCGTCACCCATTCGATTCCGGAAGCGATCAAGATCGGCAGCCGCATTCTGCTGCTGTCGCCGCATCCGGGCCAGGTGAAGGCCGAAATAAACAGCGTGCCGCGCGGCCAGGAGAATTCAAACGAAGCCGCGGCGCTCGGCCGCGAAATTCACGAGATGCTGTTTGCCGATCAGATTGAGGAGGCGCCGAATGCTTGAGGCGGTTCAACGGGCAAATATCTACAGCGAAACGCTGGGGCCCGAACAGTTCGGTATTATTCAAAAGCCGCTGACCTTCGCCGAGAAAATCTATAACCAGGCCTGGCTGCGCAAGATCGCCATTCTCGTGATGCTCGCGGCGGGCTGGGAGATTTACGGCCGCTGGCTCGACAATCCCCTGCTGGTGCCGACATTCAGCGATACGGTCAGGGCTCTCGTAGCCGATGTCGCCAACGGGACAATTCCCGCCCGCGCGCTCAGTTCGATCGAGGTGTTGCTGGTCGGCTTTGCCACCGGCACGGTGCTCGCCGGCCTGCTCACGGTTTTCGCCATCAGCACGCGGATCGGCACCGACTTCCTGGAGACCATGACCGCGATGTTCAATCCGCTGCCGGCGATCGCGCTGCTGCCGCTCGCGCTCATCTGGTTCGGCTTGGGCGCGGGCAGCCTGATCTTTGTGCTTGTGCATTCGGTGATGTGGGCGGTCGCGCTCAACACACTCGCCGGCTTTCGCAGCGTGTCCATGACGGTGCGGATGGTGGGGCGCAACTACAATCTCAGCGGGCTGCGCTTCGTCGGCAAGATTCTCATTCCGGCTGCGTTTCCAAGCATTCTCGCCGGGCTCAAGATCGGCTGGGCCTTCGCCTGGCGCACGCTGATCGCAGCCGAACTCATCTTCGGCGTGTCGTCGGGGCAGGGCGGATTGGGTTGGTACATCTTCGAGAGCAAAAATCAGCTCAACATTCCGGAAGTTTTTGCCGGCCTGCTCACCATCATCCTGATCGGGTTGGCGGTGGAGAACGTTATATTCCGTTTCATCGAGACCAGAACGGTCCAGCGCTGGGGCATGCAGTCCTGACTGCGTGACAAGCCTGGCTCTAATCAACGGGAGGAATTCATGATTCACAGGCGTAATTTCTGCAAAGCCGTCGCGGCCGCGCCCGTTATTCTGGCTATGCCGGCGCTGCGGCGCTCGGCTTTCGCCGACGAAGTCTCAAGCATCGTGCTGGTGAGCCAGCACGGTCTTCCCTATTTGCCGTTGATGGTGATGGACGAGTTCAAGCTCGTCGAAAAGCACGCGGCAAAGATGGGCGTCGCTGCGCTTAAGCCCAACTTTAAGACTCTTGGCGGCACGCAGTCGCTGATCGACGCGCTGTTGAGCGGGCAGATGAATTTCGGCGTCACCGGCGTGCCGGGCCTGGCGACGCTTTGGGACAAGACCGCTGGCACGGCGAACGAAGTGCGAGCGCTCTCTGCCGTGCAATCGATGCCATTCATGCTGGTGACCAATCGGGAGGCGGTGAAGACAATCAAGGACTTCACCGACAAGGACAAGATCGCTTTGCCGGCGGTGAAAGTGTCGAGCCAAGCGATCTGTCTGCAGATGGCGGCCGCCAAGGAATGGGGCCAGGATCAATATGCCAAGCTCGATCCGTTCACCATCACACGCCCGCATCCGGACGCCGCTGCGTCGGTGATGTCGAAAGCGACCGAGGTCAACAGTCACTATTCGGTTGCGCCCTACTATTACCTTGAGCTGGCGACGCCGGGCGTGCACCGTGTGCTCAAGTCCTACGATACGCTCGGCGGGCCGGCGACCAACGGTGTGATGATCATGTCGAAGAAGTTCCGCGACGCGAATCCGAAAGTAACCGGCGCGGTTTATGCCGCGCTCAGCGAGGCGGAGGAATTCATCAACAAGAATGCCGGCCAGGCGGCGCAAATTTATATCAAGGCAACCAATGAAAAGCGCAGCACGCCGGCGGATTTGACCAAGTACATCTCCGATCCGGACAATGTGTGGACGACCACGCCGCAACAGTCGATGGAGTTCGCCAGCTTCATGCACAAAGTTGGCACGATGAAACGGCTGCCGGGTTCCTGGAAAGACATGTTCATGCCGGAATCGCACGAACTCAAAGGTGGCTGAGCGGTCACGGCAAATTGGCTTGGCCGAACGCGGCCGAAAGGCCGGCGGGTCCGCGCTAACTTAGAGCGCGGTCTATTCCGTTAGTTCGGGATGTGGAGATATTGAACCACTCTATGACCCGCGGATTTCAGGCCCCAGAGCCAAGGAGTTGCGGTCATGCGCGGCGTAATATAATTTTGCGCAATGGATGAATATCTCAATTTTTTGGCAAGAAATGTTACCCTGTTCGGGATAACGATCCAATATTGGACAATCATAGCTCTCGCATTACTCATGGCTTGCATAGCCGCTTGGGTCTTTTCAAAAAAGTTGTGATCTTTCGCCCATTGTCCGAGGGAGTAGTCTCATAGACGCAAACGCGAAACGATGCCGTTTAGGCTCGTTAAATTAGCGAACCTGAAATCGACCTTGCACCCATTGTTCGGTTTAGCGCATGCTCGCCGGCAGCAGAAACGCAATAAGGGTTTGCCGGGATGGCGCGGAAAAAGAAAAATAGGTCGCAGATGGGGACGCGTCCCTTGCGTTCGCAGCTTTGGTTCGACAACCCCGAGAACCCCGGCATGACCGCGCTCTATCTTGAGCGCTACCTGAATTTTGGGCTGACGAGCAAGGAACTTCGGTCCGGCAAGCCGATTATCGGCATCGCCCAAACCGGTTCGGATCTTTCGCCGTGCAACCGTCATCACATCGAGCTCGCTAAGCGCGTGCGCGATGGCATCCGAACGGCCGGCGGTATTGCGTTCGAATTTCCCGTGCATCCGATCCAGGAAACCGGAAAACGCCCAACGGCGGCGCTCGATCGCAATCTCGCTTATCTGGGCCTCGTCGAAGTGCTCTACGGATATCCGCTTGATGGGGTCGTTCTGTTGACAGGGTGTGACAAAACGACTCCGGCATGCCTTATGGCGGCTGCTACGGTAAATACTCCGTCCATCGTCCTTTGTGGCGGGCCGATGCTCAACGGCTGGTGGGAGGGCGAGCGCTGCGGCTCCGGCATGGCGGTTTGGAAAGCGCGCGAAGAACTGGCTGCCGGCCGCATCGACGACAACGAATTCCTCAATATTGCGGCGGCGAGCGCGCCGTCGGCCGGCCATTGCAACACTATGGGCACCGCTTCGACCATGAACGCGCTCGCCGAAGCGCTCGGAATGACGTTACCCGGCTGTGCGGCAATCCCGGCGCCTTACCGGGAACGCGGGCAGATCGCATACGAAACCGGCGTGCGCGCGGTCGAGATCGTGCGCGAGAACCTTAGGCCCTCCGATATCCTTACCCGCAAGGCTTTTGAGAATGCCATCCTCGCTAATTCGGCGATCGGCGGCTCGACCAACGCGCCGATCCACATCAACGCGATCGCGCGACACATTGGCGTGAAAGTCACAATCGATGACTGGGAGAGGGTCGGCTACGACGTGCCGCTTTTGGTCAATATGCAGCCGGCCGGTAAGTATCTTGGCGAAGAGTATTTCCGCGCCGGCGGGCTACCGGCGGTAATGCGCGAGTTGCTCAAAGCCGGCCGCGGGCACGGCGACGCGCTCACGATCAACGGCAAGAGCATGGGCGACAATGTCAGGCGCGCCACCGTTAAGAATGCCGACGTGATCCACAGCTATAAGAAGCCACTCATGCGAATGGCCGGCTTTAAGGTCCTCTCGGGCAACCTGTTCGATTCCGCGATCATGAAGACGAGCGTGATATCCGACGAATTTCGCAGGCGTTATCTGGCCAACCCGAAAGACCCGAATGCCTTCGAAGGCCGCGCCGTGGTGTTCGATGGGCCGGAAGATTATCATCGCCGCATCGACGACCCGTCGCTCAAGATCGACGAGCGGACAATACTGTTCATCCGCGGCGTCGGGCCGATCGGCTATCCCGGCTCCGCCGAGGTGGTGAACATGCAGGCGCCGGCGGCGATGATCAAACGCGGGATTAAGGCGCTGCCCTGTGTCGGCGACGGGCGGCAATCCGGGACCTCAGGCTCGCCCTCGATCCTCAATGCGTCGCCGGAAGCGGCGGCTGGCGGCGGGCTTGCGCTCTTGAAGACCGGCGACCGCGTACGCATCGATCTGAATAAAGGAAGCGCGGATATTCTGATTTCAAAAGCCGAATTGGCGCGGCGGCGGGCGGCGCTGCAAAAGCGCGGCGGCTATAAGGTGCCGGCGAGCCAGACGCCGTGGCAGGAGATCCAGCGTGCCATGGTCGAGCAACTCGCCGACGGTATGGTGCTTAAGCCCGCAGTCAAATTCCAACGTGTGGCGCAGGAATTTCCAGTGCCGCGCGACAATCATTGAACGGAGGAACCATGGCCGGACGTTTGCGGGGCAAAGTCGCCTTGATTACCGCCGCGGGTCAAGGCATCGGCCGAGCCATCGCCGAGACTTTCATCGCGGAAGGCGCGATTGTCATTGCTACCGATGTGGAAGCCGGCAAGCTTCAGGGCCTCGCGGCGAAAAAAACTATCAAGCTGGATGTGCTCTCTGCGGCGGCGGTCGAAGAACTGGCCAAAGCAGTCGAGACAGAGTACGGCGGGCTTGATGTGCTCGCCAATGTCGCCGGCTACGTGCACCACGGCACGGTGCTTGACTGCGGCGACCGCGACTGGGACTTTTCCTTCGATCTCAACGTCAAATCCATGCACCGCACGATCAAGGCGTTCCTGCCGGCGATGTTGAAAAAGGGTGGCGGCTCGATCGTCAACATGTCGTCGGGCGTCTCCTCGGTGAAGGCATTGCCCAACCGTTACGTGTATGGCGCGACCAAAGCGGCGGTGATTGGGCTAACCAAGGCGGTTGCGGCGGATTTCATAACCAATGGCATTCGCTGCAATGCGATATGCCCCGGGACGATAGAGTCGCCATCACTCGTGGACCGCGTCGCCACGCTTTCGAAGCGGACCGGCAGGTCCGAACAGACCGTATGGGACGACTTTATCGCCCGCCAGCCGATGAAGCGGCTTGGTACAACGGCCGAGGTGGCGGCGCTTGCTTTGTTTCTGGCTTCGGACGAGTTCGAGCTACATCACCGGCCAGCCGCATCTGGTGGACGGTGGTTTGGCGCTCTGACCCGCGTCGGGGCCACGTAAACGCGATGCGAGAATAGGTCAGTGCTGCTGACCGGTTTATCCAAAGTATAATAGATTCGTATCGCCGCACTGGCGGGCGCATTTTTTCTGCCCGCAAACGTCCTTACGCGAGAGAATGTCAGCAAAATACTGGCGCGGCGAGGCGACACCGCGTTATGCTGGCGATCTTAAAAACAAAGGCCGGTGGACGAGGCAAGTCTTTCATCAGGACGCGCCTCACCCAACTAGCAAACAGAGGAGGGAACATAAATGAACACGAACAAACTATCGCGTGTCACGCGACGCCGGTTCCTGAAAGGGACGGGTGTCACGCTTGCCGCCGCCGGCGCGTCGCCAATTCTTTCGACTCCATTCGTTTCGAAGGCCTTGGCCGCCGACAAGTCGCTTTCGATCGTGCAATGGGCGCACTTCGTTCCGGAATACGACACCTGGTTCGACAAGTTCGCCAAGGACTGGGGCGAGAAGAACAAGGTTGCGGTCACGGTCGACCACGTTCCCGTGCAGAACATTCCCGCACGCGCGGCCGCCGAAGCGTCGGCCGGATCGGGGCACGATCTTTTCGGGTTCAACGGTTCCGGCGGCGCGCATCTCTACCGTAAGTTTTTCATGGACGTCGCCGATCTCGTGAAGGAAACCGAGAAGAAATACGGCGAGGTTTCCACCATCGGCAAGCAGCTCGGCTACAACGCCGGACGACGGCAGCTGGTCCGCCTTCCCCGATTTCTACATCAACTTCCCGGGCATGTATCAAAAGAGCCTGTGGGGCGAGATCGGGATGTTGCCGGATACGTGGGACAATCTGCGCATCGGCGGCGCCAAGCTGAAGGCGAAAGGCCACCCTGTCGGCATCTCGCTCGGGCACAGCAACGACCCGAACACGAACTGGCGCGGCCTGCTGTGGAGCTACGGCGCGTCCATCCAGGACGAGGCCGGCAAGAAAATCGTTCTCGACAGCAAGGGAGCGGTTGAGGCGATCAAGTACGCCGCCGCGCTCTACAAGGAAGCGATGACGTGGGACGTGCTGTCATGGAACGACTCCAGCAACAACCAGTACATCGACTCCGGCGTCGGCTGCTACATCATCAATCCGATCTCGGCTTACCGCACGGCGCAGAAGCTCAACAAGAAACTGGCCGACGACATCTACGTCATCGAGCCGCCCAAAGGGCCCGGTGAGGCAGATCATGGGCGCCGCGTCCGAATTCTACGGCATCTGGAAATTCGCCAAGAACAAGGAAGCGGCGAAAGAGTTCCTGAGGTACTATGTCGGCGAACTGGCCGGAAGCCTTCAAGGCGAGCGAGGGTTACAACAATCCGTGCTTCGCCGGCCTTGTGCCCAAGCCGATGCCGATCCTGTCGAACGATCCGACATCGACGCCGCACGACAAGCTGGCGATCCTGCAGGACTCGGACAAGTGGTCCGCCATTCCTGGCTATCCGGGGCCGGCCACGCCCGCGATGGACGAAATCTACTACCAGTTCATCATCAACGACATGATGGCGAAAACGGCCACGGGTCAGTTGAGCGCCGAAGACGCGGTCAAGTGGGCCGCGGGTCAGTGCGAAACCATCATGAAGAAATGGGCCGGCAAGGCCTGATCGCTAATTACCCGGGCCGCGCGTTCGCGCGCGGTCCGGGCTATGCCGGCGCCGGTGGCGATCGGCAAAGGGGACGGATATGGGTTATGGAAGACGCTCCGCCGGTTGTGGGATCGGCGGCCAGCGCGTTTTGAACTTTGACTTCTGGGAGGTTCAATGTCTGCCGTAATAACCAGGAACATCATCAAGAAATTTGGTGACGTTCCCGCCGTCAATGGCATTAGCCTCGAAGTGCCAAACGGTGAATTCATGGTTTTGCTCGGGCCCTCGGGCTGCGGCAAAACGACTTTCCTGCGCATCATCTGCGGGCTCGAGAAGCAGACCAGCGGCGACCTCTTGATCGGCGGCGACATCGTCAACGATATTCCGCCGCGTGCCCGCGGCGTGGCGATGATGTTCCAGAGCTACGGCCTCTATCCGCACTTTACCGTGCGCAACAACATCGCTTTTCCCTTGAAGACGCAGAGCGTTCCCCGCGCCGAAATCGACAAGAAGGTCGCGTGGGCGTCGCAACTGCTCGGCATCGGGCATCTGCTCGACCGGCGGCCGCGTCAGCTCTCCGGCGGCGAGCGCCAACGCGTCGCGCTGGCCCGCGCGCTGGTGCGCGAGCCAACCGCTCTGCTGCTCGACGAGCCGCTGTCGAATCTCGACGCTAAATTGCGCGCTTCGGCACGTCTGGAAATCAAGCAATTTCAGCAACGCGTCGGCATCACCACCATTTACGTGACCCACGACCAGGTCGAGGCGATGGGCATGGGCGACCGCATCGCCGTCATCGACCACGGCGTGGTGCGCCAGGTCGGAACGCCGACGGAAATCTACGACGATCCCGCCGACCGTTTCGTCGCCACCTTTGTCGGCACTCCGCCGATGAATATCGTCGCGCGCAACGGCGGCTATCTCGGCTTCCGCCCGGAAAACTTCCTGCCCAAGGACATGATCGACGACGAGGCCTTCACCGAATTCAATTTCCGCGTCGATCGTTCCGAATATCTCGGTTCCGAGCGCATCGTCTACGGCGCCATGGAGGGCTTCGATCCGGACCAGGTGATCACCGCAAAACTGCCGCCGGCGCACGTTGCCGACGAATGGATCCGGCCCGGCGAGTGGCATCCCTTCGCCGTCCGCAACAGCGCGCTGCGCAATTTCGACAAAGACGGCAAACGAACCAACCGTCAATAAAGCGGATTTTCACCGATGGTCGCAATCGCTGATTCAATGTCCAAACCTGCCACCTCGCGCTTCCGGTTCATTCTCGACCGGCGCGACGTGCTCGGCGCGATTTTCGTCTCGCCGGCAATCCTCTACGTGCTGTTGCTGGTCGGCGTGCCGTTCCTGATGGCGGTGTATTACTCGGTCAGCGCCTACACGATCTACAATCCGTCATGGCAATTCGTCGGCCTGTCGAATTTCGTAGACATCATCGAAAACCCGGATCTTCCGGCAGACGCTTTCCAATACCTTCATCTTCACGTTCGGATCGCAATTCCTCGGCCTCATCCTCGGCAAGTTCGGCGCGCTGGTGCTGTTGCGGCCGTTCCCCGGCCGCAAGTTCGTCAGGGCGCTGATCATATTGCCCTGGGCGGTGCCGATCGCGCTGGCCACGGTCGCCTGGGAATGGATGTTCGATTCGCTTTACAGCGTCATCAACTGGACGATGATTGCGCTCGGCGTTTACACCCGTTCGCAGGCGCCGAACTGGCTTGGCAATCCGGATCTGGCGATGATCTCGGTGATCGTCGTCAATGCCTGGCGCTTCTTTCCCGTTTGCCATCGTCATCTTCCTCGCCGGCATCACCGCCGTCCCGCAGGACGTACTCGACGCCGCGACCGTCGACGGCGCCGGTTTCTGGCGCCGCAACTATCAGATCATCGTGCCGATGATCCTGCCGATCGTGGCCATCGGCCTGATTTTCGGCATCGTGTTTACGTTTACCGACCTTTCCATCGTCTTTCTGATGACCCAGGGCGGTCCCGTAGGCGCAACCTCGGTCCTGGGCTTCGCGGGTTTCCAGACCGGCATCACGTCCGGCGACGTGTCGCATGGCGCCGCCATCTCGTTGTTCATGCTGCCGGTTCTGCTCGTCGTGGTGGTCTTGATGCTGCGCTTTATCCGCCGGCGGGAGATCTGACATGCCGCGCGTCACTGTCGCCAAAGCCGTGCAAGAGACCTCATTCTACGGAGCGGTCGCGTTTTTCTTCATCCTCGCCGCGTTCCCGTTCTATTGGATGGTGATCACGTCGTTCAAGACCAACGCCGATCTTTACAGCGTCGAGCATATCCCGTTCTGGTTCAACGATCCGCCCACACTCGAGCATTTCCGCTATCTGTTCGAGAAGACCCTGTTCGCGACCTGGCTGCTCAATTCCCTGATCATCGGCCTCGTCGTCGTCGCCATCACGCTCGTCACCGCGCTGCCGGCCGCCTATAGCCTGGCGCGGATGACCGGCAAGACCGGCGAGACGCTCGGCATTGGCATCTTCCTCACCTACCTGGTGCCGCCGACGCTTGCTGTTCCTGCCGCTGTCGCGGGTCGATCGCCGATTCTCGGCTTGCAGAATTCGATGTGGGCGCTGGTGCTGATCTACCCGACCTTCACCATCCCGTTCTGCACCTGGCTGTTGATGGGCTTCTTCAAGGCGGTGCCGCCCGAGATCGAGGAGGCGGCGATTGTCGACGGCTGCAGCCTGTTCGGCGCTTTCATCAAGATGGCGCTGCCGCTGTCGTTGCCGGGGATTTTGACGGTGGTGATCTTCACCTTCACGCTGACCTTGCAGGAGTTCGTCTACGCGCTGACGTTCATATCCTCGTCCGACCAAAAGCCGATCACACTCGGCGTGGCGACCGACCTCATTCGCGGCGACATCTTCTACTGGGGCGAGATCATGGCCGGCGCATTGATCGCCAGCATCCCGGTGGCGATCGCCTACAATCTCTTCCTCGATCGCTTCATCTCCGGCATCACTGGCGGCGCCGTCAAATAGGCGGCCCAAACTATCGCCGAGCAGTGAAACTCTGCGCTACCGGATTTTGCCGCGCGAATTTCACAAGTTCGTCGGGCACGGTGACATTGAGCTCCAGCAGCCGAAAGCTGAGTGTCTTGCCGTGCGAATCGAGATTGAGCGCCTGGGTCACGCCGCCATCGAGCACGCCGTCCAGGACGAAGTTCATGGCGGCGAGCTTCGGCAGCACATAGCGCTTCACCGCCGTCGGTCGCCGGTGCGCGAACTGCTTTAACACCACATTTTCGGTCACCGCGTCTTGCAGGAGCGGAAATAGCTCCGGCGCATAGGCGACGAGGGAAATATTGAGGCGGTCGCCTTTGTCGCCCGCCCGGGCATGCGCCAAACTATGGAGCGGGATCTCAGGCATGACCGGTTTCACGCACCTCAACTTTGGCTTTGATCGAGTCGCGCGGCACCAAGCAGGACGTGGCGGCGATGCGTGGCCGCATGTTGAAGCGGATGCCGCCGCCGCCTGCCGGGCCGGCGCAATAGAGCGCTTCGACCTCCGCCAAGCCATGTTCGACAGCGTGTTTGTCGTCGCTCGCAAATGCCACGCGCAAACGCACATCGGTTGAATTGCCGGCGGCGATTCCTTCGAATTGGTCCCACCCGCGGCCCGAATCGTCGCCCAGCACGCTGAGGACGCCTATTACGTCGCAGCGGAACCGAATATCCTTCGGGCTACGGCGTTTGACGACCTCACCCGCGAGCCGCGCCCGCGCCAGCGCATTCGGCCCGTAGTAGGAGATTTCACCCTCGCCAAGCCAGCCGCCGTCAAAGCAGATGGTGACTTTAAGCCGCTCCGGCCGCGCGTGACCTGTGACGCCATCGACGCGCACGCTGTCGTTACCGAGTTCGGTGAGGCTCGTGTTGCTAATGTCCGCCGTCACGTCGGGGGTCAAATAGGCGCCGGGATCGTGCACTTCATAGAGCAGTTGCTCGGTCACCGTATGGCGATCGACCAAACCGCCGCCTTGCGCTTTGCCAATGACAAAACCGCCGTCCGAATCGATAGTCGCGATCGGATAGCCAATACGTTCCGGCTCCGGCACGTCCTTGAAGCCGGGGTCGGCGTAATAGCCGCCGGTTACCTGTGCGCCACATTCGAGCAGATGACCAGCCATCGTGCCGCGGCCGAGCCGCACCCAGTCGTCGTCTCGCCAACCGAACGCATGGATCAGGGGGGCAAGTGTCAGAGACGGGTCGGCGACGCGGCCGGTAACGACGACCTGCGCGCCTTCGCCTAGTGCCTCGACGATCGGCGCGGCGCCAAGATAGACATTTGCCGAGACCAAGAGTTTTTCGTCGGGCAAATCGTCGCAACATGCGCGTAAGACGGCACGGCCATCGGCATCGAGCATGTCGTCGCCGCTCACAACGCCGATCTTGAGCGGGACGCCAATTTCGCGCGCCAAGCCGGCGACAATTTCGCCCGCGGACGAGGGGTTGGCGGCGCCGAAATTGCCGATAATCGGAATATTGCTTTCGGCGCAATCTTTCAGCACCGGCCTCAGCAAGGCGGCGAGCTTGGGCTCGTATCCCAAGCCGGGATTTTGCCGCCGGCGTAGTTGCGCGGTAGCCAGTGTGCGTTCGCCCAGAGTTTCAAAGATAATGGCGGCGCGCTCGCCGGCGGCTCGCAGATCGTGCACCACCGCGATGGGAGCGTCCACGCGGTCGCCGGAATAACCGGCGCCGGCCCCAACTAACATCCGGTCCGACATTGCTGGCCTTTGGCGTATTGTCCTCTGGCGAACACTGCAGCGTCTCAACACACGGGTGTCAAGTATGACTGCCTTTGATATATTGCGCGGCGTTCGTTCTGCGGCATAATCGGTACGACCGCGGCTTGGTCCGCGGCGATATTGCCGAACCTTGCGGGCGATTCAATTCGGAACGGCGAGGAATTGTGTGCCAACAGTCCGTCTGGGTTTAGTCGGGGACAATATCGCCGAATCGAGAGCCGGTGACTTGCACCGCGCGGCGGGGCGGCTGTGCGGCCTTGATGTAACTTACGAGCTTTTAGTGCCGCGCGATCTGTCGCTCGAATTCGATGCCGTGTTCGCTCGCTCGCGCGACCATGGGTTTCGCGGCCTCAACATTACATATCCCTACAAAGAAAGGGTCGTTCGCCGGCTTAGGATCGAAGACGCCATGGTGCGCTCGATTGCCGCCTGCAACACGGTGCTGTTCGAGCGGCCCGAACCGCTTGGCTTGAACACCGACTACACCGGCTTTATCGCCGCGTTCCAAAACCGCTTCAGGTCCATGTCGCCGGGCATCGTCGCCATGGCGGGAAGTGGCGGCGTCGGCAGAGCCATTGGTTTTGCATTGGCCTGGCTCGGCGCCAAGGGTTTGCGGCTGTTCGACACCGATCGGGCGAAAGCGGAGAATCTGGCACGCGACATTGTTGCCGGTTATCCGCGCTTCGACGTTCAGGTTTGCGCCTCGATCGCTCAGGCAAGCGATGGCGTTGACGGCCTGGTGAACGCAACGCCTTTGGGAATGTCCGGGACGAACGGCTCCGCCTTTTCGGCCGCGGTTTTCAACGGGCCGCAATGGGCGTTCGACGCGGTTTATACGCCAATCGATACGTCTTTCATGCAAGACGCCCATGCAGCGGGCTTGTCGATCATGAGCGGATACGAACTCTACTTCTATCAGGGAGTAGACGCGTTTCGGCTCTTCACCGGCTGTAATATTGACCCGATCGCATTGCGCAATGCGATTGAACAACCCCGCATTTAGCAGGGTTTCTTATGTTCTCGGGCCGAATAGACGCTCCGCGCCGCGTTCGTACCAATGCGGTCTTCGCTCCATGCAGGCGTCAGCCAGCCGTGCTGTCGCGCAATACCTCGCTCGCGATGCGGTGCGCCTCGTTTGAGGCCGGGATGCCGCAATAGAGCGTCAGCAACAGGAGAACCTCCTGGATCTGCTCGGCGCTACAGCCGTTCTTTACGGCGCCCTTGAGATGCACGCGCAATTCGTTGGCGTGCCCGGCCGCCGCCATCATCGCCACCATGGCAAGCGACTTGGTCGCCGGCGGCAATGCCGAACAACTCCACACGTCACCATAGGCATACGCATTGATGATGTGCTGCAACGGCTTGCCGAACTCACCGAACGCGTTCATGCGCTTTTCTACGGCTTCGCGGCCGAACATATCGATGCGCAGCTTCAAACCACGTTCGTGCAGCTCTTTCTCGTCCATCGGTTGCTCCTTTTCGATACTGCGGCAGTGGGGCCGTGACCGGCGCAAAATGCTATTGCAGCGGAATTCCGGCGGCTTCACGAACCGCGTTCCATCGTTTGTATTCGTCCGCCATGAAAGCCCCAAACTGCTGCGGCGTGGAGCTTTTGACCACTACGCCGACGGTCACGAGACGCTTTTTAACTTCCTCGCTGGCGAGACTTTCATTGAGGGTTTTGTTCAGCTTGGCGATAACCACGGGCGGTGTGCCGCGCGGCGCAAACAAGCCGTACCAAGTGGTGACGTCATAACCGGGCAATAAGCCCGACTCGATGGCCGCCGGCACATTCGGCACTGCCGGAAAGCGATCCTTGCCGGTGACCGCGAGCGCCTTGAGCTGGCCGGACTGCACATGTCCAATCAAAGCCGACACGGTATCGAACATGATGTCGGCGTGCCTGCCGAGAACCGCATTAAGGGTTTCAGGCGTGCTGCGGAACGGAACATGGAGCAGGTCTATTTTTGCGATTTGCTTGAACAGCTCGCCGGCGAAATGCTGGGTGGCGGCGAAGCCGGGGCTGGCGAATATGACCTTGCCGGGATGAGCCTTGGCGTAGGCGACCAGTTCTTGCACGTTGTTGGCCGGAAAATCCGGACGCGTCACGATCATCAGGCTCGCGGTGGCAATCTGTCCGACCGGGGCAAAGGCGGTGTTGGTGTCGTAAGGCATCTTTTTTGTCGTGACAGCGGCAATGAGCTGGCCCGCGGTCATAATTCCAAGTGTGTAGCCGTCGGGCGGAGCTCGCGCGACCACATCATTCCCCAGAATGCCGCCGGCGCCGGGTTTGTTTTCGACGACCACGGCCTGGCCGAGTCTGGTCTGCAGTGATTCCGCCAGAATGCGGCCGATGATGTCGGAACCGCCGCCAGGTCCGAACGCGATAATGAGATGGATGGGTCGCTCAGGAAATTCCTGAGCGGACGCTTGGTTCGCAAGCCCCATGCTCAGAATTAAAGTAGATGCGAACGCAAAGAGAAGCCTCTTCATGGTAGAACTCCCGTTGAATTTCCATCGGTAGACGCCTTCTCGTAAGGCCGGCAGAATTCCCTGATCCTGCGCCAGAATTCCCTGACCTGGCAAACAATTCCGTGTTGGCTTGCGTCGAGAATTTGCCTGAAATGCTTCCCTGTTTGCAGAAGTTTTGGAGTGGATACGGGTTCGACTTCGATCGCGTCCGCCACCTCGTAGTTTCGCGCTGTCGAACCGGCCGCGGCATCATTGCCAGCGCCTACGAACTCGCGCTACTAGGCTTCTCCATAGCCGGCGAAATCCAATGACCGAGGTTCGAAAAGCGTCATGAGCACAGCGTTACCCCCTTCCGCGGATGTCATCGTCGTTGGTGGCGGCAATGCGGCGTTTTGCGCGGCGCTGGCGGCGGCCGAGCAGGGTGTTTCGGTGCTGGTGCTCGAGCGCGCGCCCGAGGAAGAGGCCGGCGGCAACAGCCGTTTCACCGCCGGCGCCTTCCGCTGCGTCTATGACGGGGTCGAGGACCTGCGCGCGCTGATGCCAGATCTGTCCGACGAGGAAGTCGCGAAATCCGACTTCGGCACCTACACCGAGGAAAAGTTCTTCGACGACATGGGCCGCGTCACCGAATACCGCACCGATCCCGATCTGTGCGAGGTGCTGATCAAGAGCAGCAAGGCGACCATGCTGTGGATGCGCGACAAGGGGGTCCGCTTCATGCCGATCTGGGGCCGGCAGGCCTACAAGATCAACGGCATGTTCAAGTTCTGGGGCGGGCTAACGGTTGAAGCCGTCGGCGGCGGTCCGGGTCTGGTGGACGCGCTCACCAAGATCGCGCGCAAGAACAATGTGACGGTCGTCTACGGCGCGCGCGCTTTGTCGCTGATCGCCGACGACGACGGCGTCAAGGGCGTACGCGTCAAGCACGCGGGGCATACGATGGACGTCAAGGCCAAGTGCGTCGTGCTCGCCGCCGGCGGCTTCCAGGCCGATGCCGAAATGCGCACGCGCTATCTCGGGCCGGGCTGGGAGCTCGCCAAGATCCGCGGAACCCGCTTCAACACCGGTGACGGCATCAAGATGGCGCTCGCGATCGGCGCGCAGCCGACCGGCAACTGGTCGGGCGGCCACGCGGTCGCCTGGGACCGCAACGCGCCGGAGACCGGCGATCTGACGGTCGGCGACAATTTCCAGAAGCACTCTTACCCGTGGGGCATCATGATCAATGCCAACGGCGAGCGTTTCCTCGACGAAGGCTCCGACTTCCGCAATTACACCTATGCGAAAAACGGCCGCATCATCCTGATGCAGCCCAAGCAGTTCTGCTACCAGGTGTTCGACAACAAGATAATTCCAATGCTGCGCGACGAGTACCGCATCAAGCGGGTGACCAAGATACGCGCCAACACACTGGAAGAACTGTGCGCCAAGATGGAAGACGTGAACGCCGAAAAGGCGCTCGCCACCATCAAGGAATACAACAAGGCGGTGATGACCGACGTGCCGTTCGATCCGAACGTCAAGGACGGGCGCGGCACCAAGGGTCTCGCCATTCCGAAATCGAACTGGGCCAACACCGTCGACGAGCCGCCGTTCGAAGCCTACGCCGTCACCTGCGGGCTCACTTTCACCTTCGGCGGCCTCAAGATCGACACCTCGGCGCGCGTCATGGACAGCGACGGAGCGGCGATCCCGGGACTGTTCGCGACCGGCGAACTGGTCGGCGGCATCTTCTACTTCAATTATCCGGGTGGCACCGGGCTGATGAACGGTTCGGTGTTCGGCAAGATCGCCGGCACCACCGCCGGCCAGCGCGCCAAGCAGTCGCCGTGAGCCTAGAAAGGGTGCGTCGTCGGCTGGCACCGCCTGCCACAATATCAATTGACGTACAGCATTATGAGAAATAGCTTGCCGCGGCGTTGCGTTAGCAGGAGGACGGCACGATGTCGGCAGGCAACAAGCTCAACGGAGCCCAGGTCATTGTCGACTATCTGATCCAGCAAAAAGTCCCCAACGTTTTCGGCCTCTGCGGCCACGGCAATATCCAGTTCATCGACGCGCTGTTCGAGCGCCAGCACGACATCAAGACCGTCTCGGTGCACCACGAAAGCGTCGCCGGTTTCATGGCCGACGTCTATTACCGCGTGTCCGGGCAGCCGACCGCGACGTTTACCTCATGCGGGCCGGGTTCGGCCAATCTACCGATCTCGCTCGGCAATGCTTTTCTCGATTCTGTGCCGTTCATGGCGGTGACCGGCAACGTGCCGACCAGCCAGTTCAATCGCGGCGCCTTCCAGGAACTCTATCGCCACTACCAGGCCGACTTTCCCTCCACCGTGCGCTCGTATTGCAAGAAGGTGTTCCAGCCGACGCGCGGCGAGATGGTGCCGCTGGCGGTGCGCCAGGCCTGGAAGACCATGGTGACCGGGCGTCCGGGCCCGGTGGTGCTCGACGTTCCCTTCGACGTGTTCATGGAAGCCGCCGCCGAGGAAGCGCCGAACCCGCAGGAATGGAGCGCCAATATCTCGAGCCGCTGCGGCGCCGACCCGGAGGGCGTGATCAAGGCGGTTGACATGCTGCTGTCGGCCGAGCGCCCGTGCATCATCGTCGGGCAGGGCGTGCGCTACGGCGGCGCCAGCGACGATCTGCTAAAGCTCGCCGAGCGGCTGCAAATTCCGGTCGCCGCTTCGGCAAGCGGGCTCGGCGCCATCAGCATGTATCATCCGCTGGCGCTCGGACTGGTGGCGCGCGGCGGCCACTACCAGGCAAACCACGCCACGCGGCAGGCCGACGTGCTGCTGGCGCTCGGCGTGCGCTTCGACGACCGCACCTCGTCGTCGTGGATTCCCGGCTACTCCTTCACCATCCCGCCGACCAAGCTCATCCACGTCGACATTGATCCGGAGGAGATCGGCCGCAACTATCCGGTGGCGCTCGGCCTGATGGCCGACGTACGCACGTTCCTTCGCCAGGTGCTGGCCGAGATTGAGCGGCGCAAGGACGCCGACAAGAAACTCGATGCTCGCAAGAAATGGCTGCAGGCGATCGACGGTTATCGCAAGGAGTGGGACAAACTCGTCGCGCCCGGCTTTACCGACGACACCACGCCGATCAACCCGCAGCGCGCCGCGCTCGAGATCGACAAAGGCCTGCCGGAGGACGCCATTCTGGTCAGCGACATCGGCGTGCACCACAACTGGCTGCTCGGCTTCACCAAGCCGAGGCGGCCGGATTCGCTGATCGGCTCGATGGGATTCGGACCGATGGGCTTCGGCGTCGCCGGCGTGCTGGGCGCGAAGTTCGCCGCGCCCGACCGGCCTTGCGTGTCGGTGTGCGGCGACGGCGCCTTCTTCATGCACGCCAGCGTGCTCGGCACCGCGGTCGAGTACGACCTGCCGGTCGTCTGGGTTGTCTGGAATAATTACGCCTATGCCTCGATCCGCGGCCTGCAGCGCGGCTATCTCGGTGGCCGCGAACTGGCGACCGACTTCCATCACCCCAAGACCGGCGAACGCTACAATCCGGACTTCGCCGCCATGGCGCGTTCGTGCGGCGTCGAAGGCGTGCGCGTCGACCGCGCCGGCGATCTCGCCGAAGCCGTGCGCAAAGGCATCGCCGCCAACAAGCCCTATCTCATCGACGTAGACATCGCCGCCGACATCAATCCGGCCGGCGCCGGCATTTGGGAACTGCCCGGTCTCGGGCAGAGCAAGCCGGGAATCGGCACGCGCTATCAGCCGACCTGACTAACGCATCAATACATAGTGGGAGCAACGAATGCAGCTTGCAGGCAAGAAAGTCGTCGTCGTCGGGGGCTCCTCCGGCATCGGTCTGTCGACCGCCGAGTTGGCCAAGGCGGAAGGCGCCGATGTTGTCATCGCGTCGCGCAATGCCGAGAAGCTGAAGGCGGCGGCGACGAAAATCGGCGTCAAGGCGATCCAGGCCGACGTCACCGGCGACGACAGCGTGGCCAAACTGTTCGAGCAATGCGGCCCGGTCGATCACGTCGTGGTCACCGCCGCCCAGCTCAAAACCGGGCCGTTCAAGTCGGTCGCGATGGATGACGTGCGTGCGACCATGGAGGGCAAGTTCTGGGGCGCCTGGCGTTGCGCGCGCGCGGCCGAGATAAAGCCCGGCGGCTCGCTCACATTGGTTTCCGGCTTCCTGAGCATCCGGCCGCGCCCCAACTCCGCGATTGTCGGCGCGACCAATGGTGCGCTCGAGTCGCTCACGCGCGCTCTTGCGCTCGAACTCGCGCCGGTGCGCGTGAACTGCGTTTCGCCCGGCATTATCGACACGCCGATCCGCGCCGCCATGCCGGAAGCCGCCCGCAAGGAAATGCTCGCCAAGGCGGCGGCCGCCTTGCCGGTCGGCCGCGTCGGCCTCGGCGAGGATGTCGCGCAGCAGATCGTCGCCTTCATGACCAACAGCTTTGCTTCCGGATCGATCATCTATCTCGACGGCGGCGCGCTGGTGACCTGACGTACCCCGCTTAAATCGATTGCTCCCCAAGCGCACAAATGGGATTGAAAAAACGCGTCAAGATTCCGTCGGGGAGGGACCAATGAAACACATATTGCATGTCGTCCGCTTTACCGTTGCGCTCGCATGCCTCGTGCTTGTTGCGGCGCCGGTGCAGCCGGCGCGGGCGCAGGATTTCTCCGGCAAGCCGATACGCGTCATCGTCGGATTGGTGGCCGGCGGCGCGACCGATGTGACCGCGCGGCTGATTGCACAGAAGCTGACTGTAAGCCTGGGCACCAATGTCTACGTCGAAAATCGCCCCGGCGCTGCTTTCGAGCCCGCGCTGCGCGAATTGACCGGCGCGCCGGCGGACGGCCACACGCTGTTCATGATTTCGGCGAGCGTCGTCGTTACCCAGCCGTTCCACAAGGACTATCCGTTCGACCTCGCCAAGATGACGCCGATCACCGAAGTATCGAACGGGCCGTTCATTTTGGTCGCCCGCAAGACGGCGCCGTTCAAGACCGTCAACGACCTGGTCGCTTACGGCAAGGCGAATCCCGGCAAGCTCACTTTCGGCTCCGGCGGCGGCGGCGGCAGCTCGCTTTACCTTGCGGCCGAATTGCTCCGGTTGCGCTCGGGCATTTCCATCGTCAACGTGCCCTACAAGGGCGCGGCCGCTTCGCTCACCGACCTTCTCGGCAGCCACATCGACGCCATGTTCGACGCCATGCCGGTCGAGGTCGGACAGGTGAAAAACGGCAATGTCCTCGGTCTCGCCGTCACCAGCGCCAAGCGCTCGCAGGCACTGCCGGACGTGCCGACCATGGCCGAGTCCGGCTACAAGGATTTTGTGGTGAACAATTATTTCGGCCTGCTCGCTGCGCCCGGCACGCCGCCGGCGATCGCCAAGAAGCTGCGCGATGCCGTCGCCAAGGCGGTCGCCGAGCCCGACATGGTCAGCCAGTTTGCCAAGCAGGGCATGGCTCCGGTCGGCAGCGAGCCGCACGATTTCGGCAAACTGATCAAGTCGGAACTCGCGCTCTGGAGCAAAGTCATCAAGGACGCCGGCATCAAGCCGCAGTAGTCCACGCCGCCGCGGTCACATCGATCGCGCGCAAAGGAGCGTTCAATGAGCCGCGGGCCCTGGATCGACCATTTCGGCGATAATTTTCTCTGGTCGAACGCGACCCTGATTCTGAAGGGCATGGCGCCCTATGGCGTGGTTTCGCTCGAGGAGATGGACCGCGCCTGCGAGAGACTGCGCCCGCGCTGGAACGAGCCGGATCGCGGCAAGGCCTGGTTCGAAGAATGGCGCGCACTCGGCGACCAGATCGAGAAGCGCGGCGACGGCGCGCTCGCCAAGGGCCATAAGATAAGCGCCGGCGACTATTACCTGCGCGCCGGCATCTATCACTACAATGCCGAGCGCTTCATCGTTCCCGGCGCGGAGAAAAAGGCGCAGTGCGCGCACGCCTATAAAATCTGGCACCAGGGCATCAGGCTGCGCCAGCCGAACGTCGAGTTTGTCGAGGTGCCCTATGAGGGCACCACGCTGCCGGCACTGTTCATGAAGGCGCCGGGCGCGGGACGCAAACCGACCGTGGTCGTGGTCAACGGCATGGATAACGCCAAGGAGATGAGCGTCTTCTTCTGCGGCCTCGAATTTGCCCGCCGTGGATACAACACCTTATGTCTCGATGGCCCCGGCATGGGCGAGATGCGGCGCATGCGCGACATGCCGAGCCGCTACGACTACGAGGTGCCGGGCGGCGCCGCGCTCGACTATCTGCTGAAGCGGCCGGAGGTCGACGGCAGGCGCGTTGCCATCATGGGCTACAGCTTCGGCGGCTATTATTCGTCGCGCGTCGCCGCTTTCGAGAAGCGCTACGCCGCCTGCATCGCGCTCTCCGCACTGCACTGGGATCTCGCCGCATGGCAGCAGAAGATCAAAGACGCCAACCGCAACGCGCCCGGCACGGTGGCGCAGTCGAACTTCCAGTGGCGCTGGGTCGCCGGCGCCAAGGACGAGGACGAAGGCATCGAGATCGCCAAAAAGTTCTCGCTCAAGGACGTGGCGAAGAACATAAGCTGTCCCTTCCTGGTCACCCACGGCGGCAACGACCGCGTGGTGCCGGTCGAGAACGCGCAGAAGCTCTTTGACGCGGTCGGCTCGAAGAACAAAACCATCAAGATCTTCACGACGGAGGAGGGCGGCGCCGAGCACGCCCATGTCGACAACCGCCAGATCGGCATCGATTTCGCCGCCGATTGGCTCGCGGACAATATGTAACCGGGCCGCGCGGCGAGAGAAACGCAGTTACCGCAATCGGTAGAGGGCATGCCGCCGGTTTTTCGTGAACGGCCGCACCTCTTTTGGCCAGCGCCCCGCTTCGACGGCTTTTCCCCACGCGCTGCTCACCAGCACGTGCGGCCCGTCGATCTCGTAGAGCGCACTGTGGCGCGGGCCATCATGGCTCACCCGCTTTTCTTCGCCGCCGATGCTGATGGCGAACGGCTCGCCTTCGACGCGCGTGACCGCGTGCACGCCGGGCACGCCCAAGAGATTGGGCACGTGCTCGGTGTCGTAGACTTCGTTGAACAGCGCTTCCTTGTCGGGATCGACGTCCATGCTGGCGACGAACAGGTACTTCGACGTTATCGGCATTAGAGTACTCCTTTTTAGCGCGCGGCGTGGTCGATGCGCTTCGTGTAGCCGGCCGGAAATTTCCCTGCCAATGCGTCGCCCATCCAGTCGGCGACGTGCAGGTAGAAGTCGGGCAGGCGGCTGCCGAACACGTGCGTCTCGTCCTCGTAGACCCACATTTCCTTTGGGCACGTCAGCAGATCGAACATGCGCTCGCCGTCGGCGAGCGGGCATAATTCGTCGTATTCGCCCATCGCAAGGAGCGTCGGGCATTTGATCTTGCCGGCGATCGGCTCGAGCGTCATCTGCGCCGCCATGGCGTCGAAAGCGTCCTCGTCGTACGTGTTCGACATATACATGTAGTTGGCGCGGTAGGCGGGCTTGGAGTGCTTGAAGATCGTGTCCTTCTGCAGGTAGTTGCCCATGGCGCCAACCAGCGCCTTGACGCGCGGATCGAAGGCGGCCACGCGCGGGCCCCAGTAGCTGCCCATGCTCCAGCCGTAGATGCCGACTTTGCCGGCGTCGAGCTCCGGCACCGTTTCGATGAAATCGAGCGCCGCCTTGCCGGCGCGCTCGAAGTTGTCGAGCGTCACCCAGGTCTCGCGCGTATTGCTCTCGCCTTGGCCAGGGCCGTCGATGCTCAAGGTGGCGAGGCCGCGGCGGCGGAAGTGGTTGTGGTAGGGGCTCGGCATGTACTCCTTGATGGTGTCCATGCCGGGGATCACCAGCACGCAAGGCGTCTTGCCTTTGGCGCCCGGCACTGTCTGCAAAATGCCGGGGATGCTCTTGCCGTTCTCGAACGGGATTTCGACACGGCGCACCGGCGCCTCATCGAACAATTCGGTGAAGCGCGTGTAGCAATGGACCAGTCGCTTATACAATTCGATCTTGCGCGGCGTATTGGCGTGCAGCACGCCGCAGGGCGGCCCGTAATAGAGCGCGGCGCGGTAGTAGAATTCCGCCGCGCTCTCGCGGTGGCCGGAAGCTTCCGCTTCCTCTGCGAGCTTCTGCTCCTGCTCGGCCGTGCGCACCCACTGCTTGACCACCGCCATCGGGCTCTTGATGCGCTCGGTGGTGCGCCGCACGTCGGCGGGGCGGAATCCCCATTCGACGAACATCACCGAACGGAAGCCGAAAACGTCGAGAACCTTGTAGAATTCCTCGTTCACCCATTTTTGCGCACGCCGGCTGCGGTCTTCCAAAGTCTACCTCCCGACTTGCAATAAATCGCGCCGGCGCGACGGCCGGCGCGCACGATCCGCGATGCGGGCGCCTATTGCCCCTTCAGCCCTTTGGCCTCGATGAAGGCGCCCCAGTTCTTGACGTCGCTCACGACGCGCGCATGCAGTTCCGCGCTGCCCGCGTATGCCGGCGTGATGTCGAGCGCCTTCAGCCGAGACTTGAGTTCGGGCGTTGCCAACGCGGCTTGGATCGCCTTTTGCAGTTTCGCCGTCACGTCGGCCGGCAGGTTTTTCGGCCCGAACACCGCGAACCAGAAGCGCAGATCGACGTCGGCATGTTTGATGCCCAATTCGCCGAGCGTCGGCACGTCCGGCAGCGCCGGCGAGCGCGTCTTGTCGGTGACCGCGAGACATTTAATGCGCTTGGTATCGACCAGCGGCTTGGCCACCTGGCTCGACGGCAGCGTGAGGTCGACATGGCCCGCGATCAGGTCGGCCATGGCCGGGCCGCCGCCGCGATAGGGCACATCGATCGCGTCGATCTTGGCGCCGTCGCGCACCACGTCCCAGACCAATTGCGACACCGACGTCACGCCGGCCGAGGCGAAGGTGAGCTTCTTTGCCGCCGAATGCGACAGCGCGATCAACTCCTTCACGTTGTTGGCCGGCACCGCGTTGGCCACGCAGATGGCGAGCGGCGAGGTGGCGGCGAACGCGACCGGGGTAAATTCCGCACTCGGGTCGAACGCCGGCTTGATGTCCTTGAAGCCCGGGCGGATCACCAGTGCGTTCTCCGCCATCATCAGCGTATAGCCGTCCGGGCTGGCGGAAGCGACGGTACGCCAGCCGATATAGCCGCTGGCGCCGGCGACGTTTTCCACGAACACCGTCTGCCCGAGTTCCTTGCTCAGCGGACCGGAAAAGATGCGGGCGAATGTATCGGTGGCGCCGCCCGGCCCGAAGCCGACGATGAGCCGGATCGAGCGATTGGGATAATCGCTCGCGGCCTGCGCAGGCGAGAGGGCGGCGGCGCCAAATACGGCGCAGGCGGACAATAGGGACAACAGACGGCGCATATTGGTTTCCTCCGCTGAGCTGATTTTTTTGTGGCGAGCCCGGCAAGCCTACTGCATCGGCCTGGCGCCATCCAGATAGGCGCCGCCGGCCGTTTGGGCGCAAGCCCGAGCATTGCGCCGCTTGTTGCGCGGGAAAGCTGCAGAAAGCCGTTGAAACCCGCCGCATGGCGGTCTTCAAATCCGGCCGGCCGAACGGTTGTAGCGAAAATACCCGTTTCTTTTTTCCCGATGGGAAAGAAATTGAGGGTGAAGTCGGGTTTGACTAAGACGGCTTCCGCCGCCAGTGTTTTAAACACGCCTCCTGCCGCCTGCGGCCGTCGAAACGCCGTCACAGAAAGCAAAGCTGGGAAATCATGGAAAAACTGATCATCACCGTCGCCTGCGATTCAAGGACCTCCTATCCGATCAATCATCTGTGTCCGCCGCAGGAGGACATCGAAGGGGTCGCGCAACAATATCTCGACGGCATCAAGGCCGGCGCGGCCATCGCCCACATCCATGGCATTCGTACCCTCGAAGAGTCGATGCAGGCCGACGGCCGGCAGGTGTCGCGCATGAACCAGGAGGGATGGAAGAAGCTGAACGACGCGATCCTGTCGCGCAGCGCGCCGGTGATGCAGTTCGGCGTCGCCAGCGCGCGCATCGAGGAGAAGGTCAAGTTGATGGGGCTCGGCCCCGACATGATGGCGGTCGCCTTCAACGCGCACGACGAATATTTCAATCCCGATCCGCAGTTTCCGCCCAAGCGCATGATGGCGATCCATCCGGTCGAGGAATTGCTCGCCTACGCCAAAGCCGCCGACGAACACAAAGTGAAGCTCGAGGTCGAATGCTTCCACACGGGCGCGTTCTGGAATCTCGAATTCATCCGCAAGCAGGGCTATCTGCAGCACGCCTACACGACGCTGTTCCTCGGCTGGCCGGGCGGCACCTGGACGCCGCCGACCGAAAAGGCGCTCATCTACATGGTCGATCACCTGCCGAAGAATTGCGTCTGGAACGTGAGCGTCATGAGCCCGCTGAAGCAATGGGACCTGCTCTCGCTCGCGGTCTCGCTCGGCGGCCATGTCCGCGTCGGCTACGAGGACAATCCCTACATCGCGCCGGGCGAGCTCGCCAAGAATAACGCGGTGCTGGTCGAGCGGATGGTCAAGATCGCGCAAGGGCTCGGCCGCGAGGTCGCGACGCCGAAGGAAGCGCGCCGCATACTCGGGCTGAAGGCGGCGTGAGTGGCGGGCTTTGACACGATCGTCATCGGGGCCGGTTCGGCCGGCTGCGTGCTCGCCAACCGGCTGTCGGCGCAATCGGCGCGCTCGGTGCTGCTGATCGAGGCCGGCCGCGACACCGCGCCCGGCCGCGAGCCGGCCGACGTGCTCGATACGTTCGCGTCGTCTTATTACAACAAGGCCTACATGTGGCCGGGCCTCAAGGCGCACTGGCGCACGCGCGAAACGTCGCCGGCAACCGCCTTCGACCAGGGCCGCGTCATGGGCGGCGGCTCGACCGTCATGGGCCAGATCGCGCTGCGCGGCACGCCGGACGATTACGACGAATGGGTCAAGCTCGGCGCCGCCGGCTGGGGCTGGCGCGAGGTCTTGCCGTATTTCCGCAAGCTCGAAACCGACGCCGATTTTCACGGCGACCTGCACGGCGACAGCGGCCCGATCCCGATCCGGCGCACCCCGCGCGGGCAATGGCCGCCGCTGTCGCGCGCGGTCGAGCAATTCGCGCGCGAGCGTCAGACGCCGCATATCGCCGACATGAACGGCGATTTCCGCGACGGGCTCGGCTCGCTGCCCATGAGCAACACGCCCACGCGCCGCGGCTCGACCGCGATGAGCTATCTCGACGCCGGCGTGCGCGCGCGCGACAACCTGACGATCATGACCGGTGCGACGGTCACCGGTTTTTTGTTCGACGGAAAGCGCGTCACCGGCGTCGCGGCGCTGGTTGACGGCGTCAGGTCGCGATTTCCAAGCCGCTGAAGTCCTGCTGTGCGCCGGCGCCATCCATTCGCCGGTTTTTCTGCTGCGCGCCGGCATAGGTCCGGCGGCCGAGCTGCGCGCGCTCGGCATTGGCGTCGTCGCCGATCTGCCCGGAGTCGGCCGCAATCTGCAAAATCACCCGCTGCTGTTCATCGCCGCGCATCTGCGCCGCAGCGCGCGCCAGCCGAAGTCGCTGCGCCCGCATCCCATCGGCTGCTTGCGCTATTCGTCCGGGCTGCCGGCGGCGCCGCCGAGCGACATGTATATCGCCGCGCACAGCAAGACGTCCTGGAGCGCGCTTGGTGCGCAAATTGCCACGTTGAATGCCACCATCTTTAAGCCGGCCTCGCGCGGCCGCGTGACGCTCGTCTCGGCGGAAGCCGGCCAGTCCCCGCGCATCGAATTCAATTTCGTCGGCGAACAGCTCGATCTGCTGCGCCTGATGGACGGCTATCGCCGCATTGTCGCGCTGGTATCGAGCGATGCCGTGCGCGCACTGTGCACGACGGTCTTCCCGGTGCGCTTCACCGATAAAATCCGCCAGCTCAACCAGCGCACGCGCGCGAACGCCCTCAAGGCGGCGGTCATCGCCGGCGCACTCGACGCGGTTCCCGCGCTCGCCGACCGCATATTCGGGAAATTGACCGGCCGCCGCATCGATCTAGCCGCCCTTGCCGACGACAACGAGGCGCTGGCGGACTACGTGCGCCAAAACGTGGCGGGCACGTTTCATGTGTGCGGCACCTGCCGCATGGGCGGCGCCGACGACGCCGGCGCCGTCGTCGATACCGCCGGGCGCGTTCGCGGCATCGAGGGCTTGCGCGTGGTCGATGCCTCGATCATGCCGGCGATCCCGCGCGGCAACACCAATATTCCGACCATCATGCTGGCCGAGAAAATCGCCGCCGATATGTGCGCCGAACGCGCCGGCGGCGGGAGGCCGCAGCCACGATGACCAAGCAGCGCACCATCGACTGCCACAGCCACGTCCTCACCGAGGAGGCGATGCGGCTGCTCGCCAAGCAGTCGCCCAAAGTGGCGCCGAAGCTCACGAATATCGACGCGCACGGCGGCACGCTCGAAATCGACGGCAAAGTCGTGCAGCAGCCGCTGCCGCGCGAAATCTGGGACATCGGCCTGCGCCTGCGCGATATGGACGCCAACGGCGTGGACGTGCAGGTGCTCTCGCCCAACGTGTTCACGTTCTTCTACGGCCATGAGCCTGCGCTGACGCTTGCCTGCGCCGCGCTGCAGAACGAGGAGATCGCGGCGGTCGTGCGCCGCCATCCCGGACGCTTCCTCGGACTCGGCGCCGTGCCGCTGCAGGCGCCGCAGGCGGCGGCCGACGAACTCAAGCGGGCGATGACGCAGCTTGGCTTGCGCGGCGCCATGATCGGCACCCATGTCAACGGCCGCAATCTCGACGATCGCGCGCTCGACCCGTTCTGGGCCGAAGCGGAAAGCCTCGGCGCCTTCATCTTCGTGCATCCCTCGGCCGGCGCCGGGGCCGAGCGCCTGGGCGCCTATTACATGAAAAATTTCGTCGGGCTGCCGTTCGAAACCACGATCGCCGGCGCCTGTCTGGTGTTCGGCGGCGTGCTGGAGCGCTACCCGGCGCTTAAAATCTGCCTCGCGCATGGCGGCGGCTTCTTGCCGTACCAGGCCGGCCGCTTCCAGCACGCCTACGACGTCCGCCCGGAAGCCAAAGTGAACCTTCCCGACGGGCCCGCCGCATCGATCGGCCGCCTCTATTTCGATACGCTGGTGCATGCCAAATCGACGCTCGAATTCCTCATCGGAACCGCCGGGCCCGATCGCGTGCTGCTGGGCAGCGATTATCCGTTCGACATGGGCAACCTGGATTGCGTCGCGCGCGTGCGCGCGGCGGCGATCGAGCCGGCGGCGCGCGATCTGATCCTCGGCGGCTATGCGGAAAGCGTGCTGGGCGAGCCGGCGGGGAGCCCGCATGCGTGAGCGTCAACTTGGCGCGACGGACTTGCGCGTCTCGCCGCTCGGGCTCGGCTGCAACAATTTCGGCGGCCGGCTCGATGCGGCGGCCGCGCGCAACGTCGTGCACGCGGCGCTCGATACCGGCATCACGGTGTTCGACACCGCCGACATTTACGGCAACCGCGGCGGATCGGAGACGATCCTGGGGGAGGCGCTCGGCGCCCGCCGCAAGGATATCGTGCTGATCACCAAATTCGGCGTGGCGATGGACGACGAAGGCAAGCTCAAAGGCGGCTCGGCGCGCTACGTCGCGAGCGCGATCGAGGCGAGCCTCAAGCGCCTCAGACCGACTGGATCGATCTTTATTATTACCATCGTCCCGATCCGGCGACGCCGGTCGAGGAAACGCTGCGCGCGCTCGACGCGCTCATCGCGCAGGGCAAGGTGCGCTACATCGGCTGTTCGAACATGTCGGCTGCGCAGATCGCGGAGGCGCAACGGGTCTCGCAGAAAAACGGCTTGCATCGTTTTGTGGTGTGCCAGGACCAATACAATCTGCTGTCGCGCCAGATCGAGGCCGAGATCATTCCGGCGATAGCCGCGCATCGCCTTGGGCTGATCCCCTATTTTCCGCTGGCGAGCGGCATGTTGACTGGAAAATACCAGGTCGGCGCGCCGGTCCCGGCCGGCTCGCGCATGTCCTACCCGCGCTATTCCGATCGCTTCCTCAACGCGGAGAATTTTCGCATCGTCGAAAGTCTGCGCGCGTTCTGCGCCGCGCGCGGCCGCTCGCTGCTCGAATTGGCGTTCGGCTGGCTGCTGTCGAAGCCGGTCGTCGGCTGCGCGATCGCGGGCGCCAGCACGCCGGAACAAATCCGCCAAAATGCGGCAGCCATCGATTGGCGACTTGATGCCGCCGAGATGGCGGAACGTCGATCGCCTTTCCACTAGACGAGCGGAAACCTAGCGGCCATCGTCAAATCAACAAACAATACCCCGGAGGAACGCCCATGCCCACGATCTCGGTCATTCTGCAAGCGGTTCGGAATTTCCGGCTTGCTACGATGTTTCTCGCCGTCGCGGCTTGCGCCGCGGTCTTCGCCGGCAGCGCGCGCGCCGAATATCCCGACCATCCGGTCACCATCATCTCGTGCTTTCCGGCCGGCGGCGGCACCGATCTCGCGATGCGCATGTTCCATGTCGAACTCGGCAAGGCGCTCGGCCAGTCCGTGATCATCGAAAACCGCGGCGGCGCCGGCGGCTCGATCGGCACCGGCGTGGTCGCGCGCGCGAAGCCCGACGGCTACACGCTGCTCGGCTGTTCCAGCGCCTTCGTGGTCAACCCGAGCCTCTACGAACACGTGCCCTACGATCCGTTCAAGGACTTCATCCCGATCATGGTGATCGGCGCCTCGCCGAACGTCTTCGTCGTGCCGGCGCAATCCAAGATTCAGTCGATGAAGGAACTGATCGCGCAGGCCAAGGCCAATCCGGGCAAGATGAACTGGACCAGCCCCGGCGTCGGCACCACGCCGCAACTCGCCGGCGAACTGTTGAAGATCAAGGCCGGGCTCGACATCCAGCATATCCCCTATGCCGGCGCCGGCCCCGCCAATACCGCGGTGCTCGCCGGTCTGGTCGACTTTTACGCGGCCAATTACGGCTCGCTCACCGGGCTCTTGAGCAGCGGCAAGGTGCGGCCGATCGCGGTGACGGCGAAGACGCGCTGGCCCGATCTGCCGAACGTGCCGACGCTCGACGAGCTCGGCATCAAGGACGCCGAATCCGACACCTTCCAGGCTCTGTTTGCACCGGCCGGAACGCCGAAGCCGATTATCGACCGGATCGCCAAGGAACTCGGCAAGATCCTCAACGAGCCCGAAATGCGCGCAAAATACGCCAAGCTCGGTCTGCCGGTGCTGGCCGAAGGACCCGATGCCTTTGCCGCGCGCGTCAAGCGCGAGGTGCCGATGTACAAGGAGGTCATCGAAAAGGCCGGGCTGAAAATCAAAAACAAATAATTCTACTGCGCCGGCAGTTCGACGATGCGGCCGGTCTTGGCCGACTGCACGCAGGCGTCGAATACCGCCATGCCGTGCAGCACGTCGTCGATCCCGACCGGGTAGGGGCGTTGGTCGCGGATGCAGCGGGCGAATTCGACCAATTCGGCCCTGAGCATGTTGAAGCCTTCGTGCTCGACGGTCTGATCGGGCGGCGCCAGCACCGGGCCGGTCGGCGCCTGCTGCGACATCGGCACGAAACGGAAATGCTGCAGCGCCGCGCCATGAACTTCCGCCAGCCCCGTGGAGCCGTAGGCGCTGAAGCTGAAATTGGTGGCGGTGGCGACCGAGCAGAAGATCGTGCCGGTGGCGCCGCCGGCAAAGCGCAGCAAAACGGTGGTGGTGTCGTCGGAGGAGCCGTCGCCAAATCGCGCGGTCACGCATTGTACGGCGCGCACCCGCCCGGCGAACTCGATCATCAGGTCGAGCGCGTGCAGGCCGACCGCGGTCATGGCGCCGGCCGGCGCCTCGTCGGGATCGGCGCGCCAGTTGTCGGGCGGAATGAAGGTCGACGTGCTGGTCGTGTGTTGCGCCACGATGGCGACGATCTTTCCCAGCCTTCCGTCGGCGAGCCGCTGGCGCAACTCGCCGAACGAAGGATGGAAACGGCGGCAGTAGCCGACCGCCAGCAGGACGCCGGCTTTTTGCGCCGCCGCGACCGCGGCCTGCGCGCTCGCATGGTCGAGCGTGATCGGCTTTTCCACCAGAATGTGCTTGCCCGCCGCCGCCGCTTGCTTGATTTGTTCGGCGTGCTGGCTGTGCGGCGTCGCCAGCACAACGGCGTCGATGGCGGGATCGGACAGGATTGCGCCGAAATCGTCGACCAGGCGCACGCCTTTGTCGCGGCAGAAATCTTCCGCCTTGGCGCGCGTGCGCGTATGGCCGGCGACAAAGCGGATGTCGTCGGCGCCCTCCTGCACCGAATTCACCAGCGAGCGTCCCCAGCGCCCCAATCCGATGATGGCGGCGCGGATCATGTTGCGATGGCGTGCAGGGCTGGCGTCATGGTGCGGAAATGCTAACGTGATGGCGCGCCCGCCACAACTTTATTAAATGACACCGAGCCATCCGGACCGACGATGTTCATGAACGCGGCCATCATCGGCGTCGGCCAGTCGGCCTATGTCCGGCGTCCGCAACCCGGACAATCGGCGCATACGTTCATCCGCGACGCCGTCGTCGCCGCGTTGCAGGATGCACAAATTGACGCGAGCGAAATCCAGGGCATGGCGGTGACGTCGTTCTCGCTCGCGCCCGATACCGCCGTCGATCTCGCCTGGCGTCTTGGCCTGTCGCTGCGCTGGCTGTTGCAGGACACCAATGGCGGCTCTTCGGCGATGAACATGCTCGGCCACGCTCTGCGCGGGGTCGAGACAGGTGCTGCCTCGCCGATCCTCGTTGTCGCCGGCGACGCCACCGGGCTTGGCGGTTACGCCAAGATCGCCGCCAATTACAACATCGCGACGCGCGAGCATCTGGCGCCGCTCGGCCATGGCGGTCCCAACGGCGTCTATTCGCTGGTCACCACCAGGCAGATGAACAAATACGGGCTCAAGAAATCCGACTACGGCCACATGGCGATCGCGCAGCGCGCCTGGGCGGCGAAGAATCCCTTCGCGGTCTATCGCGAGCCGCTGACCATGGAGGAATATCTGGCCGCGCCCATGGTGGCCGATCCGCTGACTCGCTACGACTGCGTTCCCGTGGTCGCCGGCGCGCAGGCGATTATCATCGCGCATCCCGACCGCTGCCCGAAGGGGCGCGCCCCGGTGCGCGTGCGCGCCATCCGCAACAGCTTCAACTACGACAACCAGGAAGGCGACGGCCTGCAGACCGGCATCGGCACATTTGCCGGCGAACTCTGGCAAGCCGCCGGCGCTACGCCCGACGAGATCGACGTCGCCAGCATCTACGACGATTATCCGGCCATGGTGCTGGCGCAGCTCAACGATCTCGGCATGATCCCGGATCACGATCTCGCGGCCTTTGCCCGCCGCGAGATCGGCGAACGCCGCCGGCCGATCAACACCTGGGGCGGCATGATGTCGGCCGGCCAGCCCGGCGGACCGGCCGGCGGGCTCAACGGTATTTCCGAAGCGGTGCTGCAGCTTCAGCATCGCGCCGGCGAGCGCCAGGTAAAGGGCGCGCGGCGCGCGGTCGCCACCGGCTACGGCATGACGCTTTACCGCTACGGCGGCACCGCCGCCGCGGCCATCTTGGAGCGCATGGAATGAACGCGGGCGTCGGCATCTGGCGCTGCAAGACCTGCGGCGCCGCGTATTTTCCCGAGCGGCTGTTGTGCGCGCGCTGTCACGGCCACGATTTCGTGCCCGAACGCGTCAGCGAGGGCGTGGTGGAGGAGGTCACGGTCATCCGCCACGTGCTCGGGCAGACCGATTGGCAGCCGCGCCGCATCGCCAATGTGCGCACAACGAACGGCCCGCGCATCAGCGTGGGCTTACGCGACGAGTCGGGACCGGGGACGCTGATCGAATTGTTCGAAGAGGGCAGCGCGCCGTTCGGCTTGGCCAAGCGCGCAAGCTGATTACTCCGCGGCTTGCGCGGCCGACTTCGTTGGCGCCTTGCGCGTCACGCCGGCGGCAATGAATTCGCCGATTGCCGCGGCCGAATAGCCGAGCTGGCGCAAAATTTCCTCGGAATGTTCGCCCAGCATGGGAGCGTGCCGGTCGACGGCGGGCCCGTCATGGTCGAGCAAAATCGGATTGCGCACCGCCCGCATCTTCCCGAGCCGGGGATGTTCGATATCCTTCACCACGCCGCGCGCGATAATCTGCGGGTCGTCGAACACCTGCTTGAAATTGTTGACGCAGGCACAGGGCACGCCCGCCGCCATCAAGGCCGCCTCGATCTCTTGCGAATTACGCGCGCACACCGCCGGCTCGACCAGCATCAGCAGCGCGTCCTCATTGGCCTTGCGGCTCGCATAGGACTCAAAGCGCGGATCGCCGACATGCGCCTCCAGCCCGAGCACCTGCATGAGATTGGCGAACAGCTGGTCGTTGGGCGTGCCGATGGCGAGATAACGCCCGTCTTTGCATTCGAACAATTGGTACGGCGCATTGAGCCGATGCCGGTTGCCGAGCGGCTGCGGCACCTTGCCGGTCTCCAGATAATCGGCCGCCTCCCAGGCCGCCGCCGCGATCGCGGTCTCGACCAGCGACACGTCGGCGTTAAAGCCCTCACCGGTGCGCCCGGCGCCGACCAATCCGGAGAGCGTCGCGTAAGCGGCAAACAGCGCGCCGATGACGTCGGCCGTCTGCACGCCCGGCCGCATCGGCATCTTTCCCGGTTCGCCGGTCACCGACAACATGCCGGAGAACGCCTCGATGATCAGGTTGACCCCGGCGCGGCGGCGATAGGGCCCGCTTTGGCCGAAGCCGGACACGGAGGTGTAGACAATGCGCGGATTGACCGCTTTCACCTGCGCGGCGCCGAGCCCCATTTTCTCCAGCGCGCCCGGCCGGTAGGCTTCGAGCAGCACGTCGGATTGCGCCGCGAGCTTGAGCAAGATTTCGGCCGCCTGCGGCCTCTTGAGGTCGAGCACCAGGCTGCGCTTGTTGCGGTTGAGCGCGACGAAGCTGACGCTTTCGCCGTTGCGGATTGGCGGCGTCGCCCGCGCCATGTCGCCTTTCGGCGGCTCGACCTTGATGACGTCGGCGCCCATGTCGGCGAGCAGGGTTCCGCATAGCGGCCCGGCGATGAAATTGGCGAGCTCGATTACTTTGATGCCGGCGAGCGGCTTTGCCATGGACGTTTCCCTTGCACGCGGCTTGAAAAGGCGCCGAGACTATATCGACAAGCCGCAGAGCCGCGCAACGTTTCGCGGCCCGCGGTCGCTTTGCGCTAGATCAACGCGGCTTGCTCCGATGTTCGACTAGCGTTTGACCAAGCGCCCCTGTATGGACGCTCATCTTACGTAGGGGGATGTCATGTCCAACACGTATGACGCCGACCGTCGCTGGCAAAATATGTGCGCGATGCTCGACCGGCTCGGCCTCGACGCGGCGGAACTTGCCCACGGCCGGCTGGCCAGCGATCTGCGCAGCGCGGTAGCCAGTTGCCAGCACTGCAGCGCCGACCACGTCTGCTCGGACTGGCTGGTTCGGGCGCCGGAAAAACTCGAAAAAGCCCCGGTATTCTGCCCGAACGCAGAGCTTTTCGCTTCGGTGCGCGAAGCGATCGAGCGCGGCGCCGACGATAAGATTCCCTGAACCATTCCGCCTCGCCGGCGGGTCGAATTGCGGCATATCAAAACGCTGCCTGCGGTGCCGGCCTATTTTGCAGGCCGAGCTATTGGGAAATTTTCCATGTTCCAAATTCGTTTTCACGGCCGGGGCGGCCAGGGCGTCGTGACCGCGGCCGAAATGCTGTCGGTCGCCGCTTTTGAGGAGGGCCGTCACGCGCAGGCGTTCCCGAGCTTCGGTTCCGAACGCATGGGCGCGCCGGTCGTCTCCTTCTGCCGCATCGACGACAAGGAGATTCGGCTGCGCGAACCGATTCTCGAGCCCGACGCGTTGATCGTGCAGGACCCCACGCTGTTCAAGGTCGTGGACGTGTTCCAGGGCCTCAAGCCGAACGGCTATCTCCTGGTCAACAGCAACCGCAGCTTGAGCGAACTGCATCTCGACAAGATTGTCGCGCAACTGCCGAAAGGGCATGTGCTGGCCGTTCCCGCTTCCGAATTTGCCCTCAAGCACGTCGGGCGTCCGCTGCCCAACGCGGCGCTGCTCGGCGCCTTTGCCGCGCTGACCGGCAAAGTGGCGCTGAAATCGGTGACGACCGCCATCGACGAGGCCTTCGCCAAGAAAATCGCGCTGGGGAATATCGCCGCCGCCACCGCCGCCTACGAAGCCGTCGCCGGCGCCAGCGCGGCTGCCTGAGGGATCGCCATGCTCAAACAAATCGAAGGCTCGCGTGCGATGGCCGAGGCGATCGGGCTCTGCCGACCCGAAGTGATCTGCGCCTATCCGATCACGCCGCAAACGCACATCGTCGAAGGCCTCGGCGAGATGGTGCGCACCGGCGACATCAAGAATTGCGAATTCATCAACGTCGAATCGGAATTCGCCGCGCTGTCGGTGGCGATCGGCGCCTCGGCCGCCGGCGCGCGCGCCTATACCGCGACCGCGAGCCAGGGGCTCCTTTACATGGCCGAGGCCGTCTACAACGCCTCCGGCCTCGGCCTGCCCATCGTGATGACGCTCGGCAACCGTGCCATCGGCGCGCCGATCAACATTTGGAACGATCACTCCGACGCCATGGCGGTGTGCGATTCCGGCTGGATGCAGCTGTTCGCCGAGACCAACCAGGAGGCCGCCGATCTGCACATCCAGGCCTTTCGTCTCGCCGAAGAACTGTCGATGCCGGTCATGGTCTGCGTCGACGGCTTTATTCTCACCCACGCCGTCGAGCGCGTCGACATTCCCGATCAGGCCACGGTCGACGCTTACCTGCCATCCTACGAACCGGTGCAGGTGCTCGATCCGAAGGCGCCGATTTCCATCGGCGCCATGGTGGGTCCCGAGGCCTTCACCGAGGTGCGATACCTGCAGCATTACAAGCAGCAACTGGCGCTGCGCCTGATCCCGGAATACGCCGCCGACTTCAAGGCGAAATTCGGCCGCGACAGCGGCGGCTTGCTGCGCAGCTATCGCGCCGACGACGCCGAGTTGATCGTCGTCGCCATGGGCTCGGTCAACGGCACCATCAAGGACACCATCGACGAGATGCGCGAGGACGGCGTGCGCATCGGCCTGGTGACGCTTGTTTCGTTCCGCCCGTTTCCGACTGCGGCGTTGCGCGAAAAACTGGTGCGCGCGCGCAACGTCGTGGTGGTCGAAAAAAGTCTTGCCGTTGGCATGGGCGGCCCGCTCGCCAACAATGTCGATCTCGCCCTGCGCAACGTCGCCGGTGCGCCGCAGGTTCATTCGATCATCGCCGGCTTGGGCGGCCGGGCGATCACGCGCGCGGCGTTGCACAAGGCGCTGCGCGGCGCTCTGGTGCAGCCGTGGGAAGGCTCGCTGTTCCTCGATCTCAACGAAAACATCGTGGCCAAGGAACTGCACCACGTGCGCAAAGTGCGCCGCTCGGGACCGACCGCCGAAAACCTGCTGCGCCGGCTCGGCCAGGAAGCCGAAAAGTCCGCGGTCTGAAGGAGAACGCCGTGAACGAACACGCCACCTTGGACGCGACGCAGAAGCTGCATTTCTACCAGAAGGGCACCTTCACCGTCGGCAACCGCCTGATCTCCGGGCCGCAGCGCGCTGTGCAGGCCTCGATCGACCGCTCCAACGCGTTGACCTGCGGGCATCGTGCCTGCCAGGGCTGCGGTGAGGCGTTGGGCGCGCGCTACGCCATCGATGCGGCCATGCGCGCGACCGGTGGCAATATCATCGCCGTCAACGCCACCGGCTGTCTTGAAGTGTTCACCACGCCCTATCCGGAGACGTCGTGGCAGACGGCCTGGATGCATTCGCTGTTCGGCAATGCCGCGGCGGTCGCCACCGGCGTTGCCGCCGCCATGCGGGTGAAAGGGCGGCCCGAGGTTCGCGCCATCGCGCAAGGCGGCGACGGCGGCACCACCGATATCGGTTTCGGCTGCCTGTCCGGCATGTTCGAGCGCAACGACGACGTACTCTACATTTGTTACGACAACGAGGCCTATATGAACACCGGCGTGCAGCGCTCATCGGCGACGCCGCCTGCCGCGCGCACCGCGACCACGCCCGCCATGGGCAAAGAGCCCGGCAACGTGTTCGGCACCGGCAAGAGCGTGCCGAAAATCGCCGTCGCTCACGGCATTCCCTATGTCGCGACCGCGACCGTCGCCGACCTGCACGATCTTGAGCGCAAGGTCATCAAGGCGATGAGCATCCACGGCGCGCGCTATATCCACATCCACGTTCCGTGTCCGCTCGGCTGGGGCTCGGCCTCGCAGGACACCATCCGCCTGGCGCGGCTCGCCGTCGAGTGCGGGCTGTTCCCGGTGTTTGAGGCCGAACACGGCGCCGTCACCGGCAGCCGCAAGATCCGCCGGCAGGTGCCGGTCGAGGACTATTTAAAGCCGCAGCGGCGCTTCGCCCATTTGTTCGGTTCGGACGAGGGCAAGAAACGCCTCGCCCTCGTGCAGGCGATTGCCGACCGCAACATCGCCGAATACAGCCTGCTCGGGCCGGAAGAGGACGCGTGATGGAGCATCCTTTTGCAATCACCCTCGACGTAGGCTCAAGCCTCGCCAATCAGACGGGCTCCTGGCGCACCGTGCGGCCGGTCTATGTCGACCGCTTGCCGCCGTGCAATCACGCCTGCCCGGCGGGCGAAAATATCCAGGCCTGGCTCTACCACGCGGAATCCGGCGATTACGAAAAAGCCTGGCGCGTGCTCACGCAAGACAATCCGCTGCCCGCCGTGATGGGGCGCGTCTGCTATCACCCCTGCGAGACCGCCTGCAACCGTGCGCAGGTCGACGAGGCGGTCGGCATCAATTCGGTCGAGCGCTTCCTCGGCGACGAGGCGATCAAGCGCGATTGGCGTTTCAGCCCGCCGGAAACGGAAACCGGCAAGCGCGTGCTGGTGGTCGGCGCCGGGCCGTCCGGACTTTCCGCCGCCTATCATTTGCGCCGCATGGGACACACGGTCGCGATCCACGACGCCGGGCCCGCCGCCGGCGGCATGATGCGCTTCGGCATCCCGAAGTACCGGCTGCCGCGCGAGGCGCTCGACGCGGAAGTCAAACGTATTCTCGACATGGGCGTCGAACTCAAGCTCAATGCCAAGGTCGACAATATCCTCGACACCATGAAATCCGGCAAATTCGACGCGGCGTTCTTGGCCGTCGGCGCCCATATCGGCAAGCGCGCCTTTATTCCCGCCGGCTCCGCCTCCAAGGTGCTCGACGCAGTCACGCTGCTGCGTTCGATGGAAGGCGAAGAAAAACCGCTGCTCGGCCGCCGCGTGGTGGTCTACGGCGGCGGCAACACCGCGATCGACGCCGCGCGCACCGCCAAGCGCATGGGCGCGACCGAAGCTATCATCGTCTACCGGCGCACGCGCGAGAAAATGCCAGCGCACGACTTCGAGGTCGAGGAGGCGCTGGAAGAAGGCATCATGATGAAGTGGCTCTCGACCATCAAACGCATGGACGAGGGCGTGCTCACCGTCGAGAAGATGAAGCTCGACGACAAAGGCTTCCCGCAGCCGACCGGCGAATTTGAGACACTGGAAGCCGACTCGCTCGTACTCGCGCTCGGCCAGGACGTCGACCTGTCGCTGCTCGACGGCGTACCGGGGCTGCAGATCAAGGACGGCGTGGTGCAGGTCGCGTCCAACATGATGACCGGCCATACCGGCATCTTTGCCGGCGGCGATATGGTCCCCTCGGAGCGCACCGTGACGGTCGCGGTCGGCCACGGCAAGAAGGCGGCGCGCCACATCGACGCCTGGCTGCGCGGCGACGTCTACGCGCCGGCGGAAAAACACGAGTTGGCGAGCTTCGACAAGCTCAACACCTGGTACTACGCCGACGCGGAAAAGACCGTGCGGCCGATGCTGGAAGGCGTGCGGCGGCAAAGCACGTTCGAAGAGGTGCAGGGCGGGCTCGACGAGACCAACGCGCTCTACGAAGCGCGGCGCTGCCTGTCATGCGGCAATTGCTTCGAGTGCGACAACTGCTATGGCGTCTGCCCCGACAACGCGGTGATCAAGCTCGGCCCCGGCAACCGCTTCCAATTCAATTACGACTACTGCAAGGGCTGTAGTCTTTGCGCTACCGAATGTCCCTGCGGCGCCATCAAGATGATCCCGGAATCGATCTGACGCGGCATTGTCGTCCTGCCGATTAAGCCGCTATGCTGACCGCATAGCGGCCGGGAAGGACGACATGACGCAATCGACGCGAAACTATCGCGATCTGCACGAGCATCTGCAGCTTCTGGAAAAACGCGGCCTCTTACGCACCATCGACCGGCCGATCGACAAGGACAGCGAATTGCACCCGCTGGTGCGCTGGCAGTTCGTCGGCGGCATGGATGAGGACAGACGCAAGGCGTTCCTCTTCACCAACATCGTCGACGGGCGCGGGCGCAAATTCGATATTCCCGTCGTGGTCGGCGCCATCGCCGCCAACCCGGCGATCTACTCGATCGGCATGGACGCCAGGCTCGAGGACATCCAGGCCAAGTGGGACACGGCAATCGCCAATCCGATCGAGCCGCGGCTCGTCAACGAGGCGGTCTGCCACGAGGTCGTGATCGAGGGTAAGGCACTGCAGGGCGAAGGCCACGGCCTCGACGCGCTGCCGATCCCGGTGTCGACGCCCGGCTTCGATTCGGCGCCGACGCTAACCGCGACCAACGTCATCACGCGCGACCCCGAGACCGGCGTGCAGAACATGGGCACCTACCGCGCCGCGCTCAAAGCGCCGGACCGGCTGGTGGTGCGCATGGCGACGCGCGTCGGCGGCGCCGGCGGCTACCAGCATTATCTCAAATACCAGAAGCGCGGTGAGCCGATGCCCTGCGCCATCGTGCTCGGCTGTCCGCCTTACGTCGCCTTCATGGGGCCGCAGAAGCTGCCGATCGGCGTCGACGAATTCACTGTCGCCGGCGGGCTCGCCGGCGAGCCGATCAACGTGGTGCGCGCGCGAACGGTCGACCTGCTGGTGCCGGCGGAATCCGAACTCGTCATCGAAGGCCTGATCGACACCGTGTGGCTCGAACCGGAGGCGCCGTTCGGCGAGTCGCACGGCCACGTCGCGCTGGAAGAATTCAACATGCCGATGACGGTGACCGCCATCACCCACCGCAAGAAACCGGTGATCCCGTCTTACATCAGCCAGGTGGCGCCGTCGGAATCGAGCGTGATCAAGCGCGTCGCCTACGAGCCGCTGTTTCTGTCGCACTTGCGCAACACGCTCGGCATCCGCGGCGTCAAGCGCGTCAATCTGCACGAGCCGCTCACCGGCCTGCTGCGCTTTTTGGTCGTGACGGTCGAGAAGGGAATGTCGCGCACCGAGGTCTGGCGCGCGCTGCGCGGCGCCGCCTTCTTCAAGGCCGACATCGGCAAAATATGCATCGCGGTCAACGACGACATATCGGCCGACAATGCCGACGCGCTGTTCTGGGCCATGGCCTATCGCATGAACCCGGTCGAGGATCTGCAGGTGGTGCCGCATCGCGGCCAGGGCCACGGACCCAAGCGCGAACACGACAACGAAGAGGATTCGACGCTGCTGATGGACGCCACCATGAAAGGCGACATGCCGCCTTTGGCGCTGCCGAAGCAGGAATACATGGAGCGCGCGCAGAAAATCTGGAACGAGCTCGGTTTCGAGCCGCTGCGTCCGCAGCCGCCCTGGTTCGGCTACTCCTTGGGCGATTGGCTGCCGCAATGGGACGAAGCGGCCAAGCGCGCGGCGCTCGGCCGCTATCTGGAGAACGGCCTGATCAGCGCCCAGCAGAAGCGCAAGGGCCTCAAGCCGGAAACCAAGTTCCGCCCCGACAAAGACGGCAACGGCAAGGCTTGAGCAATGGTCGCCGAAGAACTGTCGTTCACTTATTTCCCGGACAATTACCGCTGGTCGCACGGGCTCCTGATCGGGCTCAACATGGCGCCCTGGGGCGGCGCCGAGATCGGCGAGGTCAACCGCGTCGGGCTGCGGCTCAAAAAATGCGTCGGCGACGACGACGCCTGGTTCCGCGAATGGACGCGCGAGGCGCGGGCGGTCGAGGATCGCGGGCGCGCGCGCATCGCCGAAGGCCACGGGCTAAGCGGCGCGCAATATCTGCAGCGCGCCAGCGCTTATTATCACGTCGGCGAGCGCTTCCTGCAGCCCAAGAGCCAGAAGGGCAACGAGGCCTACATGAGGGGCGTCGATTGTTTCCGCGACGCGGCGAAACTCATCAAGCGGCCGCGCATCGAGCACGTTGAGATTCCCTATGACGGCGCCAGCCTGCCGGCGGTTTACGTGCATGCCGAGCCGGCCAGCAAATCCGGCAAGAGTGCCGGCCATGGTGTTTTTCGACGGTCTCGATGTCACCAAGGAGATTCAGTATTTCAAGGGCGTCGCCGATCTGGTCTCCCGCGGCATCGCTTGCCTGATCGTCGACGGCCCGGGTAACGGCGAAAGCATCCGCTTTCGCGGCCGTTATTTGCGCCACGACACCGAGCATTACGCGACGCCTGCGTTCGACTATCTTGCCGCACGGCCCGAGGTCGATGCGAAGCGCATCGGCGTCATGGCGATCAGCCTGGGCGGCTATTACGCGCCGCGGGCGGCGGCATTCGAGCGGCGTTTCGCCTGCTGCATCGCCTGGGGCGCGCAGTGGGACTACCAGAAAGTCTGGCGCGATCGCTTCGAGCGCCTGGCCAAGGCCGAGACGCCGTCGCTCTCGGTCGCCTGGCAGCACATCGCCTGGGTGCTCAATGCCTCTTCGCAGGACGACGTGCTCAAGCGCCTCGAACCTTTCAAGCTCGACGGCGTCGTGCAGAAGATCGCCTGTCCGTTCCTCATGCTGCACGGCGAGGGCGACGAGCAGATTCCTTTGGCCGAGGCGCGCAAATGCTTCGACGCCGTCGGCGCCAAGCAAAAGACCTTCAAGCTGTTCACGCGCGAGGAGGGCGGCTATCACCACTGCCAGATCGACAACCAGTCGATCTGCTCGGCCTATATGTGGGACTGGCTCGAACAGGTGTTGCAGCCGGCGCGCTAGTGCATAATCCCGAAAAGGCCTGTCCCGGACTTGATCCGGGATGGGTACCGGTTTTCGGACAAGATCATGCACCAAAGAAAATAACGCTGGCCGCGGTAATTCCCTTCACTGGTTGATGTGGATATCGTTGTCCTTGATTACCTTGGCCCAGCGCGCGATCTCGCTCTTGAGGAATTTTTCGCTCGCGGCCTGGCTGCGCATGTCCTTCGGGAAGGCCTCCACGCCGGTCTCATGCCAGGTCTTGAGTACGTCCGGAGCGTCGGCGACGTCGCTGACCGCCGCGTTCAATGTCTTGATCACGGCCTCCGGCGTTTTGGCCGGCGCAAACATGCCCTGCCAGTAATAGATGGCGAACTGCGGCCCGAGGTCGTCGGCCATGCTGTCGGCGGTGGGGAATTCCGGCATCTTGCCCTTCTGCGTGACGGCATAGGCCTTGAGCTTGCCGGCCTTGACCAGCGGCAACATCTGCTGCGGCGTGCCGATCATGAAATCGACGTGGTCGCCGAGGACATCCGTTACCGCCGGCGCGCCGCCGCGATAGGGAACCTCATCGAACTTCAGCTTGGTTTCCTGCGCGAACAGCCGCGACGTGAGGTGCCCCGTGGTGCCGAAGCCCGGCAGCGCCTCCTTCAGGTGTTGAGTCTTCATGAGAGCCATGAGCTCCTTGAATGAATTCGGCGCAAGGCCGGGGCGCCCGACCAGAACCAGCGGATTGCGGTTGATCATGATCACGGTCTTGAAGTCCTTGAGCGTGTCGAACGGCAAGGACTTGAACAGCGTCGGGTTCGCGGAAATCTGCAGGTTGTGCAGCAGCAGCGTGTAGCCGTCGGGGTCCGCCTTGGCGACCTTGTTGGAGGCGATGATCGTGCTGCCACCGGTGACGTTCTCGACGATGAAGTTCTGCCCGAACTTCTTCGACAGCTTGTCGGCGATCACGCGCGCGAGCTGGTCGGTCGGGCCGCCCGCCGGGTAGGGCACGACGATGGTGACGGTGCGCTCCGGATAGGCTGCGGCGGCGGGGCCGGCAAAAGCCAGGGCGGCAAGCGCGCTTATGACAATGGCTGCAATGCGCCTCATGATGTTCCTCCCAAGTTTATCGTTTTGACGGCAAGCTTACCCTTGCGGAATGACCGGCAACAAGAGGTAAGGCTGTTTGCCGGGCGCGAAGTGCAGCGTGTTGCGGCAGGTGAAAATCGCCGCCGGGCGGTCGTCCGGGTCGATATGCAGGAAGGGCCCGACCCCCTTCATCGGGTACATGGCATTAGGCAGCGCCGCGTCGCCGTCCTCCCTTTCGTAATCTTTGCCGCGCACCGTCAGCGCGAGCCGGTAGCCGGGCGGCACCACGATTGAGGTCGGCCAGATCTCGACGTCGAGTTCGACCGGCTCGCCGGGCTTGAGCGGCAATTTCTCGTCATGCGTGTGCCAGGGCCGGTAGGCCCGCGAGCGGGCGGGGTCGAGTTTGCGCTGCGAGGCGCGCAGCCAGCCCAGCCCGACCGGCGTGTGCGGATCGTTCGAGCCGATGAAGGTGACCTCCTGGCCGGCTGGGTCGAAAAGCCGCAGCACCAGGAAGAGGTCGGCATCGGTCGTTTCCGACGATACCCACAGTTTCGCGGCGACCGGACCGGTGATTTCGAGGCTCTCGGTCAGCGGCGGCGTTTGGAAGGTGAGGCCGTTGCCGGTGGTTTCGTAGCTCAGGGCCGCCGCCGCCGTGGGCGCCGCCGAAGCGAGCCCGCCGTCCGGCTGCAAAAAATATTTTGTCCATTGCGTGCGCTTGAGTGGCCATTCGTTCTCGGCGCGCAGCACGAACTTTTCGCCCGGGTGGCGGATGTTGAGCGACACGCGCGGCTGCTTGTCCCAGCCGGTGTCCTCGCCTTTGAGGAAATGGCCGAAGAAGCGCTTCTGCAGGGCTTCGCCGTATTGGCTGTAGAAATGCGTGAAGTGGGTGTCGCCGTGCACCTCCAGCCATTTCTGCTTTGAGCCGGCGGCGAGCCAGCCCTCGAAGTTGCCGCGCGTATGCAGTCCCATGCCGCCCCAATTGCCGGCCGACAGCAAGGGCGCTTCGATCCGTTCGAATTCGGCGGTGCGCGCGGCGTAGTAGTCGTCACGCAACGCCCGGCGCTTGGCTTCGCCCGGCGAATCGGCGCAATTTTTGGCGAGCTCTTCCTTGGGCAAAGTCTCAGGCCCGGCGACCGGCTCGCCGGTCACGACGCTTTTGGCGCCGCGCGTGCCCACGCCATGCTGCACGCTCGCCACCTGGCGCGGATGCCAGTTGTTGAGAAAGTCGCACAGGATGCCGCCGTGCCGGCAGAGCTCGCGGTAATAGTCGGAGGAACCTTCCCAGATGCACAGCGCGGCGAGGTGCGGCGGCTTCAACGCGCCGACGTTCCACTGGTTCATCGCGTAGTAGGAGATGCCGTTGATGCCGACCTTGCCGTTGCTCCAGGCTTGCGTGCCGGCCCACTCGACGCATTGGTAAAGGTCCTGCGCCTCGCGCGCCGACCACACGTCGAGATATCCCGGCGAGCGCCCGGCGCCGCGCGAATCGATGCGCACCAGCGCATAGCCGTCCGGCACCCATTTCTCGGGGTCGACCAATTCCCAGTTCTGGTACTTATTGCTCGAATTCTGCAGAACCTCCGGCGCGGCCTTGCTCAACCTCGCCCAGTTCCCCTTGTAGCCTTGCTGGAACGACAAGCCCTTGGCGTAAGGCCCATAACTCAGGATGACCGGAAACTTTCCGCTGCCCACCGGACGATAGACGTCGGCACGCAGCACGATGCCGTCGTCCATTTCGATCGGGGCGTCCCAATCGATCTGCATGTCGTCGCGGATTTCGGATTTTGCCGGTTCCATAAGACCTCGATCCTTCATGGCGGGAGCGGGCCGCCCTGCGGCCGGTGGCGTTTGACGGCATCGGGATTGGTGGAATCGGCTCCCATGTAGACGCCGCGCTCCCATGTTCTTTTCAGCGGATCGGCGACGGTCAGCGCCATCTTGCCGATGTTCTGAATTTCGATCTCGACCGTTTCGCCATCCTGCAATGCGCCCAGGCCTTCGTGATTGGTGCCGCAGGCGATGAGATCGCCGGAATTCATCGTCATCACCGTGGTGGCGAACTCGATCAACTCCGGGACGCGATGCTCCATGTCGTCGGTGTTGTAGTTGTGGCGCAACTGTCCGTCGTTCCAGAAGCGCACGATCAGATCGTTCGGATCGGCGATCTCGTCCGCCGTGACAATGCAGGGGCCGATCGGCGCGAAGGTGTCGAACGACTTGCCGAGCCAGCTCGTGAGCGGCGAGGCCGGCCAGGTCTTGCGGCCCTGCTCGCGCGCCGACACGTCGATCATGGCGGTATAGCCGAACACCGCGCGCTTCCAGTCCTTGGCCTTCACCATCTTGGCCGGGCCCTTGATCACCAGAGCAAGCTCGGCTTCGTGCATGAACATCCACGGCACGGTGAACTCGGGCAGCATGATGGTGTCGCCCGGCCCCACCACCGCGTCGGGATTTTTCATGAACATGTTGAGCGGGCGCGGCTCGCGCTGGGCATGCTCCCAGTAATTGGCGATGCAGCAAAGAATCTTTCCCGGCCGCGGCAGCGGCGGCCGCAGCCGCACCGAGGCGAGCGGCAGGGCGGCGCCCTTGTCGGCGAGCTTTTGCAAGGCCGGGCGTAACGTGTCGAAGGCGTCGATAATACCCTGCATGGTCAGCTGCGGCGTGTAGCCCTTTTTCACCGCCGCCGAGATATCGACCACGCCGCGTTCGGTGAGCACCCCCGGCGATATTTCGCCGCCCGGCGCGGCCTGGAACAGCACAAACTTCACGAGTTCCTCCTCCGCGGACGGCCGCCTTGTTAAGGATTTCTTTACCATCAATTAACCGCAAAAAAAGCAGGCAGGGGAATAATCCGGCTTCGCCGCCAGCCGCCAAGGTATAAACTCAGAATGTTCTTCTCGCTCAGCTTCAAGCGCGCTTCCTCGCTCGTCGTCTTGGTCGGCCTTGTCAGCTTTGCGCTCGCTTTCGGCGCGTTGTTCAGCTTTGCGCACAACTGGGCCGCGGCCACCGTTTCCACGGTTTCGGAAACGACGCTTACTGCCGCACTCGCCGCGGTTATTGCCCAGCTCGCGATGAGCCTGACCGGCGCCCTGCTCACCCGGCGCCAAATCCGCGAAGTCGAGCAGGTGCGCACCGCCATCGACAGCATGGCGCAGGGCCTATGCATGTTCGACGCCGCGGAGCGGCTGGTGGTGTGCAACGCGCAATATTACAAAATGTACGAGCTGACGCCGGACGATGTGCAGCCGGGCGCCACGTTGTCCGAAGTGCTGGAGCGACGCGTCGCCAAGGGCACTTTCTCGCGCGACCCGCAGGAATACCGGAAGGAATTTCTGACCGCGGTCGGCCTCGGCCGTACCATCGTGCACGAGGTCAAATCCAAGGGCGGTCATCTTTTGCTGGTCACCAACCATCCCATGAAGGGCGGTGGCTGGATCGGCACCCACGAGGACATCACCGAGCGGCGCCAAGCCGAGCAGCAGCGCACGGCCATGCAGCATCAGGAAGAACGCCGCGCCGTCATCGAAAACGCGATCTCGGCGTTTCGCGAGCGCGCCGAAAGCCTGTTGCGAACGGTGGCCGACAGCGCGGGCGAAATGCGCGCGACGGCGGCGGGCTTGTTCAACGCCTCCGGTCACACCTCGAACCGCGCCGAAAGCGCGGTGCAGACGTCGAACGAAGCCTCATCCAATATCGAGACCGCGGCGGTCGCCGCCGACGAATTGTCGAGTTCGATCGCCGAGATCGGGCGCCGGCTCAACCAGACCACCGAAGTGGTGCGGATCGCGGTCGACGAGGCGCAGGTCACCAACCAGGATATCGGCGCGCTGGCGCAGGGTGCGCGCAAGATCGGCGACGTCACCAAGCTCATCCGCAACATTGCCGGACAGACCAATCTGCTGGCGCTCAACGCCACCATCGAGGCGGCGCGCGCGGGCGAAGCCGGGCGTGGCTTTGCGGTGGTGGCGTCCGAGGTGAAATCGCTCGCCGTGCAGACCGCCAAGGCGACCGAGGATATTTCGAGCCAAATCCTGGAAGTGCAAAATTCGACCGACAAGGCCGTGGAAGCGATCGGGCGCATCGCCCATCGCATGCAGGAGATCGACAATCACACCTGCGCGGTCGCCGCGTCAGTGCAGCAGCAAAGCGCCGCGACCGGCGAGATATCGCAGAACGTGACCAGCGCCGCCGACGGCGCCAAGCTGGTCGTGACGGTGCTGAGCGAAGTGGCCGGCGCCACCACCGAGACCCAGGACTCTGCGCAGACCGTGCTGGCCGCGGCGGAATCGGTGGAAAAAGCCGCCGCCAATTTACGCAGCGAAGTCGAAGGTTTCCTCACCAAAGTGGCGGTCTAGGACGCTATCGCGGCTTTTTGGCTTTCAGCCGCGCGTCGAGCCGGCCCATGTCGACCACCATGCGCTCATGCGTGCCGTTGCCGATCTCTTCGGTTTCGTCGCGCGCGCTCACCTTGAATTCGAGCCGCCGGCCGTCGACTTTGGTCACCTCGGCGGTGGCCGTCACTTGGTGGCCGACCGGCGTCGCCGCCAAATGGCGCACGTTGACCTGGGTGCCGACCACGCTCTCGCCCGGGTCGAGATAGTCGCGCACCGCGTTGAGCGCGGCGTTCTCCATGGCGGTCACCATCATCGGCGTCGCGAACACCTGCGGCAGGCTGACGTCCTTGAATTGATTGGCAAGATGCGCCGGCGTCACTCGCAACGTATAGGTCCCCTTGGCTCCGACCGGTATAGGACGCATTAGTCTAACTCCCTGCCGGCTTCACGTGATTGATCGCCGGCGCCAGCACGATCAGCACGATGCCGCAAAGCGCGATCGGCGCAAAGGCCGAACTGGCAATTCCGGTGCTGTCCCAAAGGAAGCCGCTGATCACCGGCACGATCACCGCGCAACTATAGCTGATGGTGAACATCGCCGCGGTGACGCGATGCACGTCGTCCGGCGCGCTCAGCAGCGGCGGCAGCGCCAGGATCAGAATGAGAATCACGGCATTGGCGAAACCCTGCAAAGTCGCCGCCGCCACGATCCAGGCGCCGGACCCGAACACGATGCCGCCGGTCGAGATCACGCAGAGCAATCCGCTGACGACGTAAGGCCACGCCTTGCGCTCCAGCCGGCCGGCGACGACGAGCAGCAGAAGCGACGCCGGAATCTGCCCGATGTTCAACCCGGTGAGCGCCGCGCTGATCCAGTCGCTCTGTCCGTTGCTCCTGAGGTAATCCGGCACGAAGGCATTGGTCGCGAAATATGTGGCGTTGGTGGTGCCGAGCATGATGCCAAGGCGCCAGATCAAATGACTGTTCCAGTCCGGCCACCAGCGGCGGCTGGTGGCGGAGGCCGGCCCGTTGTCCGCTCGCGGCGCCAGCCCGAATATCAGCACGGCGATGAGGACAACCGGCACGCTCCAGAATACGAAGCCCCATTGCCACCCGCCGCCGACCATTGGCAGCACCAGCGGCAGCATCAGCGCCACCGGCAGGATTTCACCGACCAAGAGGCCATTGGTGTAGACGGCGGTGGCAAATCCGATGCGCTTGGGAAACCAGGCGCGCACCGCCGGCGGCATGGTCACCTGCATGACGGCGACGCCGGCGCCCATGGCGATCGTCATGGCGTAAAGCCAGGCCACGTCGGGGATGGCGCCGCGCAACGCGCCGCCGAGCGCGGTGACGGCAAGCCCCACCACCAGCGCGCTGCGCACGCCGAGCCGCGCGATCAGCAGCGAACCGGGCACCGCGGCGATAGCGAACAGCATCGAGGGCAGGCCGGTGAGAATGCCGACCTGGGTGGCGTTGAGGTGAAGCCCGTCGTGGATCAGCGGGATGACCGGCGGCACCGCGAGAATGGTGAGCCGCAAGCCGGCGCCGGCCAGCCACAGCAGCAGCAGCGTGGTGAGGAAGCGCGCCTGCGGGTGTGGCTCGCCGCGGTTTTGCATGGCAGGGACCGGCATTGCGGAGGGGGTGCAAAAAAATGTTGATCTTGTCGCGGGCGGGATAACATAGACTATGCTGCCATGCACGCTCCGGCGCCATCCACCGTTATCGCGTGGTTTGGCCGAAAAAAATGCATCTCCAGCGGCGTATCCTGCACCGGCGGTTCCGGATTTCTCGGCTCGCATTTGTGCGAACGGCTGCTCCGCCTGCCGCTGCCGGAAAACGATCCGCGCCGGCGTCGGCCGGATATCGCGCTCGCCAAAAAGCATCTCGCTTCGGAGCCGCGCATATCCGCGACGATTGACCGACGGGCGGCCGGTCCGGCGCGGCCGGCGGCAGGCGCCGCTGCGGTTCGCTCGTGACCGGGATTTCCGCGATAACTGCCTCAAAACCCGGCCAAATTTGCGGCTTTCCCGCCGCCGGAAAACACTGTAAACGGCAAAATCCCTGTATAATTCCCCGATGACAGGGAAGGGGTGCCAATAGGTGCCATTGAAAGACGCCGCCATCGAATCCGTCGCCGCACGCTGCCGCATGACCTCGAACGTCACCTGGATCGCGACATGACACGGCTGCCGCAGTTGACGCCGCGCCAGGTTCTGATCGTGTTGCACGACGTTATCGCCACCGCGGCGGCGATCGTGCTGACGTTTTTCGTGCGCTTCGAGGGCGACGCGCTCGAGGTGCGGTTGGCCGCGTTCAAATATCTGCCTGCCTTTCTGGCCTACGCCGCCGCAATCTATTTGATCTTCGGCCTGCACCGCAACAAATGGCGGTTCACGTCCGTCCCCGACCTCTACGATATCTTCCGCGTGGCGAGCGTGCTCGCGGTGTCGCTGCTCGCGCTCGACTATGTCCTGGTCGCGCCCAACGTCTACGGCCAGTTCTTCTTCGGCAAGATCACCATTTTGCTGTACTGGCTGCTGCAGATGTTTTTCCTGGGTGGCTCGCGCATCGCCTATCGCTATTTCCATTACGCGCGCACGCTGCAGCGCGCCAAGATCGCCGACGCGACGCCGACTTTGGTGCTCGGTCGCGCCGCCGATGCCGAAGTTCTGCTGCGCTCGATCGAAAGCGGCGCGGTCAAGAAAATCTGGCCGGTCGGCATCCTGTCGCCGTCGGATGCCGACCGCGGCCAGTCGATCCGCGGCATCCCGGTCGTGGGCGATATCGAGGATTTCGAACGCGCGGTCGCCGATTTCGCCGGCCGCGGCACCGTGGTGACGCGCATCATCCTGACGCCATCGGCGCTCTCGCCGGAGGCGCGCCCGGAAGCCTTGCTGATCCGCGCGCGCAAGCTCGGCCTGACGATGAGTCAGTTGCCCTCGCTCGACGCCGGCGGGCAGGCCGTGCAGCTCGCGCCGGTCGCGGTCGAAGATCTTTTGTTGCGGCCGAGCGTCAAGATCGATTACGGCCGCCTGGAGTCGTTGGTGAGCGGCAAGGCGGTCGTCGTCACCGGCGGCGGCGGCTCGATCGGTTCGGAAATCTGCCACCGCCTGGTCGCCTTCGGCGCCGCCCGCCTGCTGGTGATCGAGAACTCCGAGCCCGCGCTGCACGCGGTGCAGGAGGCGCTCAAGGCCAAACAAAGCAACGCGGCGATATCGGGCCGTATCGCCGACATTCGCGACCGCGCGCGCATCATGAGCCTGATCGCGCAGTTCAAGCCCGACATGGTGTTTCACGCCGCCGCCCTCAAGCACGTGCCGCTGCTCGAACTGGATTGGGACGAGGGCATCAAGACAAACGTATTCGGCTCGATCAACGTCGCGGACGCGGCGGCCGCTGCCGGCGCATCCGCCATGGTCATGATCTCGACCGACAAGGCGATCGAGCCGGTGTCCGTGCTCGGCGCCACCAAGCGGCTCGCCGAAATGTACTGCGAGGCGCTCGACAAGGAACTGGGCCGTCATGGCTCAGGCGCAACGCGCCTGATCTCGGTGCGCTTCGGCAACGTGCTCGCCTCGAACGGCTCGGTGGTGCCTAAATTCAAGGCGCAGATCGAGGCCGGCGGCCCGGTCACCGTCACGCATCCCGACATGGTGCGCTATTTCATGACCATCCGCGAAGCCTGCGACCTGGTCGTCACCGCCGCGACCCACGCGCTCGGGCCCGACCGCGGCGACGTGTCGGTCTATCTGCTCAACATGGGCCAGCCGGTCAAAATCGTCGATCTTGCCGAACGCATCATCCGGCTCAGCGGCCTCGAGCCCGGCCGCGACATAAAGATCGCCTTCACCGGCATCCGCCCGGGCGAACGGCTGCACGAAATCTTGTTCGCGCGCGAAGAGGAAACCAACGAGATCGGCATTCCCGGCATCGTCGCCACCAAGCCGGTGCAGCCCTCGCTCGAGGCGATCCGCGCCTGGGTGACGACGCTGGAGCAGGGCCTGGCGCGCAACGAGCGCGCGGTCATCTATAACGTGCTGCGCGACGCCGTGCCGGAGTTTCGCGGCGAAGCCGCGTGAGACATGAACCGGATGCGGTAATAATCTCCGTTCATTCCCGCGCAAGCGGGAATCCAGGGCGGCAAGCAGTGCGGAATAAATGACCCTGGGTCCCCGCTTTCGCGGGGACGAGCGGGAAAATACGAGGCGGCAAATGGATATCGCAAAATATTTCAAAGCCGAGTTCGCTGAACATCACGACGTCGCGCGGCGCAGCGAGGCGGCCCTGGCCGCGGCTTTCACCGGCCTGGTGGCGGCTTGCGTGACCTCGATCCGCGGCGGCGGCAAGCTGATGTTCTTCGGCAACGGCGGCAGCGCCGGTGACGCCCAGCATCTCGCGACCGAGCTGACCGTGCGCTACAAGACCGACCGCGCCGCCATCGCCGCACTCGCTTTGACCACCGACACCTCCGCGCTTACCGCCATCGGCAACGATCTCGGCTTCGACAAAATCTTCGCCCGCCAGATCGAGGCGCTCGGGCGGCCGGGCGACGTCGCCGTCGCGATCTCGACCTCGGGCAAGAGCCCGAACGTGGTCGCGGCGCTGCGCCAGGCCAGAACGATGAAGCTCGTCACAGCGGCCTTGGGCGGCAAAGGCGGCGGCGATCTCGCCGGCCTCGCCGATCATCTGCTGGTGGTGCCGTCCGACACCACGGCGCGCATCCAGGAAATGCATATTTTGCTCGGCCAGATGCTCTGCGGCGCCCTGGAGATCGAATTGGGACTGGCCAAGCCCTGACACTGGCAGCGATAATGACCGCCGACCCATGGTGCGGGCCGGCATTTATTTTTTCATGATACGAAACCGGTGTTCGCATCCTGAAAATTTCCTTGACTCAATGCCGGCCAGCCATTTCCCTTGGGCCTCAGGGAGAACCAAAAAATGGACGCAAAAATTCTGCCCGGGCCGGGGGTCAAGGCCCGTCCGCCGCGCGCGCGCGCCGCCGGCGACCGCCACAGCATTCAATCGGTCGACCGCGCGCTGTTTCTGCTGGAGACCATCGCGGAAGCCGGCGGCGAGGCCTCGCTCACGGATCTCGCCAACCGCACCGGCCTCAACATTTCCACCTGCCATCATTTGCTGGCGACGCTGATCCAGCGCGGCTTTGCCGCCAAGGTGCCGGGCCGCCGGCTCTACGCACTGGGCGCGCGCATTCTCTATCTCGGGCACGCCTGCCTTCAGGTCGATCTGCCGCGCCGCGCGCAGCCTTATCTGGACGCCGTCAATCGCGCCACCGGCGAAACCGTCTATCTGGCGGCGCTGCAGGGCGACGCCGTGGTCACGCTTGCCGTGCGCGAGGCGCGCCACGCCGTGCGCGTCGACACCGGTAAGATCGGACGCCTGGACGCGCCGCACGCCACCTCGGTCGGCAAAGCCATCATGGCCTGGCTGCCGGAAGACGAGATGCGCCGCATCGTCGGCCACGGCATGAAGCGCTTCACCGACAAAACCATCACCGATTTTCCAGCCTTGATCGAGTCGCTGCGCATCGTGCGCCGCAACGGTTACGCCATCGACCGCGAGGAATTCCTGCCGGGCGTGATCTGCGTCGGCGCGGCCATTCGCGACCAGGCCGGCACCGTGATCGGCGCGATCAGCGCCTCGACCCCGGCCCAGCGCGCGAGCGAGACGCACGTCGCGCTCATGCGCGACGAGATCAGCGCGGCGACGCGCGCGTTGTCCGCCGAGTTCGGCGGACCGGGCAACGGCATGCAGGCGGCGGCGGGCTGAGGCCGCCGGGGCTCGAAAAGCGTAGCCGGAATTGATTTTGCTCAAGGGCTTCGGCGCGCCAATGCGCGACCTTCGACGCCATCGCGTTGGAGGATTCCATGTACGCACCGGCCGGGGTGAAGATCAGCGCGGACTTTCGAATTCCCGACACCATGAAAGCCTGGGTGCTGGGCGATCCGGGCGAACTCACGCTTACGGAAAAGCCGGTGCCGACCCCGAAGCGCGCCGAAGTGCTGGTGCGCATCGATGCTGCGGCGGTCTGCGCCACCGATCTCGAAGTCATCTACCAGGGCCCGCCGGGCATGATCCAAGGCGGCCTGCCGTTCAACAAGAACTTCACGCCCGGCCATGAATACATGGGCACGGTGGCGGCGCTCGGGCCCGGAGTCGATGAATACAAAATCGGCCAGCGCGTCGCGGTCGAGATTCACGCCGGCTGCGGCCAGTGCAAGCGCTGCCGCGAGGGCATGTACACGTCCTGCCTTAACTACGGGCTCAATTACGGCGAGCACGACAAGGGCCACCGCGCCAACGGCTTCACCACCGACGGCGCGTTCTGCGAATACCAGGTCAACAACATCAACACGCTGGTCGCGATCGCCGACGACATGTCGGACGAGGAGGGCGCGCTGGTCGTCACCGCCGGAACGGCGATGTATGCGCTCACCGAACTCGGCGGCCTCATCGCCGGCGAAAGCGTGGTGGTCTCGGGCGCCGGCCCGATCGGGCTGATGACGGTCGCGGTGGCGAAAGCGCTTGGCGCTTACCCGGTGATCCTCACCGAAATGCGCGAGGACCGCATGAAGATCGCGCGCGAGCTCGGCGCCGATTTTACGGTCAATGTCGGCAAGGTGCCGGACGTCGCCGCTGCGGTGAAGGCGCTCAACGGCGGCAAGGGCGTCGACTACGTGGTCGAGTGCTCGGCCGCGAAAGAGGCGGTCAACGACGCCGTGCACATGGTCAATCGCGGCGGCAAAGTCTGCCTCGCGGCTTTCACGCACGAGCCGGCGCTGGTCGATATCGCACATATCGTGAGCAACAACATCTACGTCTACGGTATCCGCGGCGAGGGCAAGAGCGCGGTGCACCGCGCCGAGGCCTTTATGCGGCAGAAGCGTTTCGACGCCACCAAGATCCACACGCACACTTTCCCGCTCGCCGATCTGCCGACCGCGATCCGCTACGCCAAGGACCGCGTCGACGACGCCATCAAAGTTGTGGTCAAGCCGCGGCTACAAGCGGCGCACAAAGTGGCGGCGGAGTAGGCGGGTTTCTGCCCCCGCGGAACTTTTTGCCACGGCGGCGGTTGACATTGCGACAACCGGCCGCCGGAAGGGCGGCCGTTCGGCAATATGGAGTTCCATGTGATGGAAAAGCCAAAGCGTGTCGTGGAAGACGAGCGCGGGCGGATCGAGCACGACGAGGACGCGGTCGTGGTCAACTCCGACGAAAGCTTCCCGGCCAGCGACCCGCCGAGTTGGACGCCGGTGCACGGCGTCGGGTCGAGCGAAACCAAGAAGATCAAGAAGAAGCCGGCGAACGCCCAATAACGGCGCAAGATGTTCGAGAAGAAGCCGTTATTCGAAGCTCATCTTGAGCAACTTCTCGGCATTGCCGCAGAACAATTTGCGTTCGTCCGCCGCCGATAGGCCGAGGCCTTTGACGGTTTTGATCGTCGGCGCGATCGGCCCGAGCGGCGTGTCGGTCGCGAAGACGACTTTGTCCGCGCCGAAAAACTCGACGCCGCAACGGGTTGCCGGCACGCCGCCGCCGAACATCGCGGTGTCGGCGTAGAAGTCGTGCAGGTAGTCGGCGTGCGGCCGTTTCAGCGACGGCAGGATTTTCGAATAGTCCTCGTCCGACGTGCGCTGGCCCAAGACCTTGAGGCCGTTGTCGACGCGGCCATCGTAATAGGGGATCATGCCGCCTAGATGGTGCGTGATGATCTTCAATGTCGGATAGCGGTCCAGCAGTCCACTGAACACCATGCGCACCATGGCGACGGATGTTTCATAAGGCCAGTGGAAGCACCACCACATCTCATAGCGCGACTTCTTCTCGGCCGGATAATCCGTCATCGCGGCGGTGCCGACCGGATGCAGCCAGATCGGCAGATCGAACTCCGCCATGGTCTTGAAAAGCGGCTCGAATTTCGGCTGATCGAGCGGTTCCCCGGCGACATTGGTGTAGACCAGCACGCCGCGCGCGCCGAGGTCCTTGATCGCGCGCTGCGCTTCCTTGATCGAGCCCTCGACATCGGTCAGGCAGAGCGCCGCCGCAAAGCTCGGAAAACGCTCGGGATATTTACTGCATAGCTCGGCCATCGAGTCGTTGGCGATGCGCGCAAGCTGCAGCCCGACGTCGGGCTTGGCGATGTCCTCGATCGCCGGATTGGGCAGCGAGATGATCTGCCGGTAGTCGCCGAATTCGTCCATTTCTTTGAAACGCGCGTCGAGATCGAACAGCTTCTTAATGCCGCGCAGCCGCTGCCCGATATTGCTGAGGTTCGGCGCGACCTTGCTCATTTCCTGGAAGAAGCGGTCCGGATAGATGTGGCAATAAATGTCGATAATCGTGCTCATAGTTTTCCTCCCGTTTCTTTTTTCAGCACCAGCCGCCGCTGCAGCGGCAGCGCCTGCCAGCCGTAGCGGTCCACGATCAGGCCCCAAAGCCCCTTCGGCGCCCACAACATGGCCCCGATGGCGACCGCGCCCATCATCAGCAAATACAGGCTGCCGAGATCGGCCAGCGTCTGCCGCATGATGAAGAATATGACGGTGCCGATGATCGGGCCCTCGATGCGGCCGATGCCGCCGATCACCGTGATGAAGATCACGAAGGCTGTCCAGTCGTTGACGCTGAAGGCGGTGTCGGGCGAGATGCGCAGCTTCATCAGGAAGATCAGCGCACCGATCATGGCGGTGCCAAAACCGGTCAGCACGTAGACGATGAATTTGATGCGGGTGACGTCGATGCCGTTGCTCTGCGCCGCCAATTCGTTATCGCGGATGGCGGTGAGCGCCAGGCCGTGACGCGAGCGCAGCAGCGCGACGATCGCGCCCAGCACGGCGGCGGTGAGCGCCAGCGCCAGCCAATAGATTTCGAACTCGCGCAGCTGCCGGCTCGGCGCCATGGCGATCACAATCGAGGCCGGCAGGCTGATGCCGGAGCCGCCGCCGAGCACGGAGATTTGCGAAGCGAGCAGGCGGAACACTTCCGCCACCACCCAGGTGCCGATGGCGAAGTAGGCGCCGCGCAGGCGGAAAATAAGCGCCGCCACCGGAACGGCGACCAGCGCGCCGATCGGTCCGGCGATAAAAATGGCCACGATCGGATGCACGCCGGCCAGCATGATCAGCGCAAACAACAGGTAGCCGCCGAGGCCGACAAAGGCCTGCTGGCCGACCGACACCAAGCCGGCATAGCCGGCGAGCAGGTTCCACAGGCTGGCCAGCGCCACGAAAGTAAAGATCTCCGCAAGCAGCCGGAGCGTTTGGCGGTCGGCCCAGAGCGGCGCCAGCGCCAACACGGCCAGGGCCGCCAAAATCAGCGCGACGCCGATGCGACTTGAGCGCGTGGAATGCTCGACTTTGCTCATCCCGACACCTTGGGAAATAGGCCTTGCGGGCGCAGCGCCAGGATGGCCAGGAACGCCAAATGGCCGGCCAGCAACTGCCAGCCGGGATCGATCTGCGCGCCGATCGCCTGCGACACGCCGAGGATGACGCCGCCGGCGAGCGTGCCCCACATGTTGCCGAGCCCGCCGATGATGACCGCCTCGAAGCCGAAGATCAGCCGCGCCGGGCCAATGGCCGGATCGAAATTGGTGCGCACCGCCAGGAACACGCCGGCGATGGCGACCACCGCGAGCGACAGCGCCATCGCCATGGCGAACACGTGGCGGGTGTCGAGGCCCATCAATTGCGCCACCGCCTGGTCGTCGGAAGTGGCGCGGAAGGCGCGGCCGAGCGCGGTCTTGTAGAACAGCGCCTGTAATCCAGCGATCACCGCCACCGCAACGGCGAACTGGATGAGCGGCAGCACGCCGATCCAGACGCCGTGCATCGCCTGGAAGGTTTGAATTTCAATCGCGCCGGCTTGCAGCTTGCGGCTGTCGGCGGTGAACAGTTCCAGCAGTCCGTTCTGGATGATGATGGATAGGCCGAATGTCACCAGCAGCGGCGGCAACAGGTCGTCGCCCAGCGTGTAGTTGAGCAGCCCGCGCTGCAGCGCGTAGCCGATGGCCGCCATGATCGGCACGACCAGCAGCAGCGAGGTGAGCGGGCCGATACCAAAGCCTTGCGTCACCAGCAGCGCGATGTAAGCCGCCAGCACGATCAGATCGCCATGCGCGATGTTCACCAGCCGCATGACGCCGAAGATCAGCGACAGTCCCGCTGCGAACATGGCGTAAAGCCCGCCGATCAGCACGCCTTGCAGGATGACGTTCGCCCATTGCATCGCCATCACACCCCGAAATACGCGGCCGAAATGCGCTCGCGCGTCAGTTCGCGCGCCGGGCCGTTGAGCGCGATGCGGCCTTCCTGCAAGCAGTAGACCTGGTCGGCGGCCTTGAGCGCCTGCGCGATGTCCTGCTCGACCACGATCAGCGACAGACCGTCGCGCACGATGTCCGGCAGCCGCGCGTAGATGTCGCGCACCACGATCGGCGCAAGCCCGAGGCTGATCTCGTCGCACAGCAGCAGGCGCGGGTTCGCCATCAGCGCGCGCGCGATCGCGCACATTTGCTGCTGGCCGCCCGATAGCGCCGGCGCGGGCAAATGCCGCCGCTCGGCCAGCACCGGGAAAAGCGCGTAGACACGGGCGAGCGACCAGGGGCCGGGGCGGCGCGACTGGCCGCCGATCAACAGATTTTCTTCCACCGTCAGCGATGGAAACAACCTGCGGCCTTCCGGCACCAGCGCAATGCCGCGCCTGAGCAGCTCGAAAGCGGGCTTGGCGCCGACCGGCTCGCCGTCGAACAGAATATCGCCGCGGCGCGGCGGCATCATGCCGGCGATGCTTTTCAGCAGCGTGCTCTTGCCGGCGCCATTGGCGCCGATCACCGCCACCACCTCGCCGGCGTTGACCGTGAGCGAGACGCCGAACAACGCCTGGAAGTCGCCGTAAAAGGCGTCGATGGCGCGCACCGCGAGCAGGGGATCAGGCATCGGCGGCGATCCCCATGTAAATCTCGGCCACCTGCGGGCTGCGGATGACCGTGCGCGGATCGCCAGCGGCAATGAACTTGCCGCCGTGCAGCACCAGCAGCCGGTCGACCGCGGCGAGCAGCGCGTGCACCACGTGCTCGATCCAGACGATCGATACGCCGCCGGCGCGCACCTCTTTGATGAGCCGCACCAGCACCGCGCATTCGTGTTCGGTCAGCCCGCCAGCCACTTCGTCGAGCAGCAGCACGCGCGGCTTGGTCGCCAGCGCGCGCGCCAGCTCCAGCCGTTTGCGGTCGAGTAGCGTGAGGCCGCCGGCGCGTTTGTTGGCTTTGTCGGCGAGCCCGCAGCGTTCGAGCAATTCGGCGCAAGGCGCATAGACCGACGCCTCGCTCAGGCCGCCCGCGAATGCCGCCGCCACCACGACGTTCTCGAACACGGTCATGCCGGAAAAAGGCTGCGGAATCTGGAACGAGCGCGCTAGCCCCAAGCGGCAGCGGCGCTGCGGCGGCAGACGGGTGATGTCCTCGCCGGCAAAGACGACGCGGCCGGCGTCCGGCGCGATTGTGCCGGTGGCGATGCCGAACAACGTGGTCTTGCCGGCGCCGTTCGGCCCGATGATGCCGAGCGCTTCGCCATCGGCGAGCGCAAGCTCGATCCCATCGGCCACCACCACGGCCCCGAAGCGTTTGGAGATGTTTTCGAGGCAAAGGAGTGAGGCCATGGGCTATCGACCGGTTGCGCCGTGCTCCCTCTCCCCGCGTGCGGGGAGAGGGTCGGGGTGAGGGGGCTTCTCCAAGGGCCTGAGCATATCGATAGAGCCCCTCACCCGACCGCCTGCGGCGGTCGACCTCTCCCCGCAAGCGGGGAGAGGCAACCTACGTGATCGGCACCAGTTTGCCGCCGAGCGGAATTTCCGGCGCGGTCTTGTTCTCGGCGATCACGAGGTCGAACTTGCCGTTGTTGCGCTGCCACTGCCCGGCAACCAGTGGTGTCTTGGTGACGTTCTTCACCGGCTGTCCGGTCCAGTGGATCGGTCCGACGATCGACTGGTAGTTGGTGGCGATAATCGACTCCAGGATTGCCTTCGGATCGTGCGGGTTCTTGGCGCGCTTGAGCACGTCGATCGCCACTTCGAACAGCGCGTGCTGGAAGCCGATCGGCTGCGTCCACGGCCGGTTGGTAGCCTTGGTATAGCCGTCGGTGAGCTGCTGGCAGCTCTGGCCGGTGAGGCCGGACTTGAACGGATGATGCGGCGTCCACCAGATTTCGCTGGTGAGCCCGTTGCCGCGCTCGCCCAGCGAGTCGATCACCGAGGGGAACAGCAGCGCCTTGCCGATGGTGACGACCTTCGGCTTGAAGCCTTGCTGCGCGGCCTGCGACCAGAAGGTCGTGAAGTCGGGTGGGATCATGTTGCCGGTGACGATTTCGGCGCCCGCCGCCTTGAAGGCGGAAATCTGCGAGGTGAAATCGTTGTTCATGAGCTGGTAGCGGCCGGGATCGAGCAGTCTGTAGCCGGCTTTTGCTAAAGCAGGCGGCAGGCCAAGCTTGGGATCGCCCCAGGCATTGCCGTCGGCGTCGTTGGGGAACAGCCCGCCCACAACTTTGTTGGTAGGCAGTTCGTCCCACAGCGCCAGGAACGCGCCGATGACGTCTTCCAGGCCCCAGAAGAAATGATAGGTCCAGGTGAAGCCCTTCTTCGGGTCGCCCTTGCGGCCGAAGAAATAAGGCTGCCACGGACAGTTGGTGGTGATGCAGGGCACCTCGTTGACCTCGGCCTGGTCGGCGACCGGATTGGTGGTGTCGGGCGTGGCCGAGGCGACGATCAAGTTGACCTTGTCGCCGAGGATCAGTTCGGACGCCACTTCCGAGGCGCGGCTGGCATTCGACTGGCTGTCCTTGGAGATGATCTCGACCTTGTAGGTCTTGCCGCCGCTTTGCAGGCCTTTGCTTAAAATTCCGCGCACTTGATCGAGAATGAATCCGTCGGCCTCGCCGAAGCCGGCGAGCGGACCCGTTTTAGGACTGACATGCCCGATCTTGATGGTTGCCGATTGCGCTTGCGCCGGCAGCACGCGCAGCACGGCGGGCGCCGCCAGCGCGCCGATGCCGGTCTTGACCAGAGTGCGGCGTGAGATCGTCTTGCTGTCGGTCATGGTCTCCTCCTTTGCGCGCCGTTCAATTGTCTTGGGCGCGCGCTTTTTTAAGATGCTGCAACACTTTTTGCCGTAACGCCTGCTGCTGCGCCGGGCTCCACTTGCGGAAACCTTCGCCCGACTTGAAGCCGAGCTTGCCCGCCTTCACCAGTTTTTTCAGATAGGGCGAAGGCCCCGGCCGGCTGTCGATGTCGCGCAGCACGAATTTGTGAATGGCGAGCGTGAGGTCGGTGCCGACCATGTCGGCATTTTCCAAGGGCCCGAGCGCCGCCAGGCGGCGGCCGAACGAGGCCTTGATGACATTGTCGACGGTCTCGGCATCGCAGATGCCATGTTCGACCAAAGCAATCGCTTCGCGCCAGAGCGCGTGTTGCAGCCGGTTGCCGATGAAGCCTGGCACGTCCTTTTTCACGTGCGCCGGCTTTTTGCCGGCGGCGGCGTGCAGCTTCATGGTGAAGTCGACCGCCTGAGGCGACGTCCACCGCGTCTCGATCACCTCGACCAGCGGCACCAGAAAAGGCGGGTTCCACCAGTGGGTGCCGAGCGCGCGCTCGCGCCGCTTGAGGCCTTTCATGATCTTGGTGATGGGGATCACCGACGTGTTGCTGGCGAGGATGGTGTCCGGCCGCACGTATTTCTCGATCTCGGCAAAAAGCTTCTGCTTGAGCGGCAGATCCTCCAGCACCGCCTCGACCACGTAGTCGGCCTCGCGCACGGCGCCAGCCAGATTGGGAACCGGCGTCACGCGTTCGGCCATTTTCGGATTTTCGCCGAGGTCGCGCAAATTGGCCGCGATGCGCTCCAAAACGCTGCCAAGGCTGGCCATCACCGTGTCGGTGATGGTCACCTCGTGGCCGGCGAGCGCGAACACCTGGGCGATGCCGTGGCCCATCAGGCCGGCGCCGATCACCGCGATGCGCGCTTTCGCCATTGGTTATCCCGCCGTATAGCCGCCGTCGGCGTAAAGGATGTGGCCGGTGTAGAAATCCGACGCCTTCGAGGCGAGAAACAGCAGCGGCCCCGCGAGATCTTCCGGCTCGCCCAGGCGGCCCTTGGGCACGCGCGCCAGGAATCCCTTGCGCACGGTCTGCGCCCGCTCGGTGTCCTCGTACATCCAGCCGGTGAGCGGCGAGCGGAAAACGGTCGGGCCCAGCGCATTGACGGTGATGCCGGTGTCGCCCCATTCGCAACCGAGCGCCTTGGTAATGCCGTCGACCGCCGACTTGGATGCGCAATAGGCGGTGTAGCCGGCCGGATGGCCAAGTAGCCCGCGCGCCGACGAGGTGAGGATCACCTTGCCGCCTTGACCTTGCTTCAACATCTGTTTGCCGGCGGCGCGCGCCATCAGCCAGGACTGGTTGACGTTGGCGTCCATCACGTCAAGAAAATCCTGCGGCTTCTGATCGACGATTTTCGACACTTTGTTCAAGCCCGACGCGACCACCAAAATGTCGAGCCGCCCGAATGTGTCGACCGCGGCCTTGACGATTTTCTCGCAGTTTTCTTCCGAGCTCGGCCGCAAGGCGACGATCGCGGCCTTGGCGCCGAGCGCCTCGCATTCCGCCGCGACCTTTTTCAATTCGTCCTGCTTGCTCGCCGCCAGCACCACGTTCGCGCCGGCGCCGGCCAGCGTCTTGGCTGCCAGCGCGCCGAAGGCGCCCGACGCGCCGGTGATAATGGCGGTCTTGCCTTTGACCTCGAACAGCGAGAGCGGGTTTTTCAGGAATTCGTCGGACATGGTGTTTCCCTCCGATTGTCATGCCCGCGAAGGCGGGCATCCAGTAATCACTGCGTTGTCAGTGAGTACTGGGTCCCCGCTTTCGCGGGGACGACACATTCATTGCTATTTCGGCGGCATCGCCACCGCGACGACGATGGAGCACACCTCGTTGCCGCGGTTGACGATCTCGCGCGTCTCATTGGGCTCGATGACGCAACTGTCGTTCGCCTTCAGCACGGTCTCCTTGCCGTTGACGATAACCGTGAGTTCGCCGCGCAAAACGAAATAGACTTTCTCGGGCGGCGAGGCGTCCGGACCGGCGCCGCCGCCGGGCAGGAAGTGCGAATAGCCGAACACCAGACCCTTGGTGCCGCCGGCCTCGGCGCCGAACATGCGCAGCGATGTGTAGTTGCGGTGATTGGGCGCCTCGTAAGGCTTGGCGTCGTTGAACCGTTTGACGTGCATTAGAATTTCCTCCCGCGTTCGATCTTGTATTTCCGGCTCGGGATCGACGATGGCGACCAGACGCACGATGCAGCCGTCGCCGCGATCCCAGTTCCAGGGGAAGTAGGCGAAGGTGACGCGTTTGCCGGTGACCTTGTCGATGTCGCCGCCGACGTTCTCGATGCCCATGATGCCGTTCTTGAACAAAATGCGGTGCACCGGCTCCCATTCGGGGAAGTCGTCCTTCCAGTCGCGGCCGCCCGACCACTCGCGGTATTCTTCCGCGAGATGCGGATGCAGCGGCCCGTTGCGCTGCGGGCCGATGGCCGTGGCGAGCGGGTGGTCGTTGGCTTGCGTGTCGTGGCCGACCACTTTCACCTTTTTCTTGACGAACCATTCGCCGGCCGAGGGCACGAAGCCGGGCGCGCGGCAGAAATAGTCCTCCGAGTCCTCATAAAATTTGTGCCAGCCGGTGTTGATGATCACCACGTCGCGCGGCCGCACGATCTTGCCGCAGGCTTTCTCGAGATCGTCGCCGGTGATCGGCTCCCATTTGTTCTTGGGAATCGACACCACGATGCCGGAGCCGAAGAAATGCGGCAGCGGCACTTCGTCGATGAACGGCGTGCCCTGGATCACGTGCGCCGGCGCGTCGATGTGCGTGGTGTTATGCATCGAAGTGGTGATGCGCTGCGACAGCACGCCCGACTTCGCCATGTAGTGGATGCGCTCGATCTTGACATCCTCGAAGTACGGCCAGTTCGGCGACTGGTAGCCGAAGCGATGGGACAAATTGTAGAACTCCAGCCCCATGCTGTTCTTGAGGTTTTCTTCGAACATCACGCCGCGAATTCTTTTGGCCACGGCATCCTCCCTTGGTTTTTGTTGTCGAAACTTTGCCGCGGCCGATCAGGCGGCGGCCGAACTCATATGCGTCTCCATGGCGCGCTTGGTGGCGAGCAGCCGCTCGGCGATCAGCGCCTGCCGGTTCTGGAAGCGCTGGCTCGGCACCGGCACCGAGATGGCGACCGCGTTGCCGAGCGGGTCGTGCAGGGCGACGCCGGCGGCGCAGATGCCGAGCGTGTGCTCCTCGCGGTCGAAGGCGACGCCGTTGCGGCGCGCGGCTTTGAGATCCGCGAGCAGGGCGTCGATGCGGGTGAGAGTGTTCGGCGTGCGCGGCTTGAAGCTGCGCCCGATCAGCGCCTCGACCGCGGGGTCGGAAAGCCGCGCCAGATAGGCCTTGCCGTTGGCGGTGCAATAAAGCGGGAAGGTCTCGCCCACCGCCGATACCGTGCGCAGGCGCTGCGGGCCGATCACCTGGTCGATGAACACCAGTTGATCCTTCTTCACGGTCGACAGATCGACGGTCTCGTGCAATTCCGTCGCTCAGCCGCTCCAGGAACGGCCGCGCCAGCGATGTGAAGTCGCTGCGCACGGAGGCCGCCAGCCGCAAAATGGTCGGCCCGAGCCGCACGCGCCCGTTCGGCGTCGCCGCGATCACCAGTTTTTCGGTTTCGAGCGCCGAGACGATGCGCTGCACGGTGGAGCGCGCGAGGTTCACGCGCTGCGCGATCTGGCCGAGGCTGAGGCCGGCGTTTTCGTCTTCCAGGGCGCGCAGGATGGTGGCCGCGCGCGCGATCACCTGCACTTGGCTCTTGTCGTTGGTGACGTGGCGGTTCATCGGCAACTCGACACTGGCGGGACGGCCCGGCCGCCTTGCATGATGGTACACGTTAGCCCAATATGCGGTACAGGCCTTTCAACAAAAAAATTCGCCAGCGGGTGAGGAGACGCCAATGGTCAAGAAGATCGCGCTCGAAGAGCATTTTATCGATCCCGCCACCGAACACTATTGGCGGCCGACCATGGTGGATGTGGCGCCTGCAAAAACTGCGCAGCTCTATGGCGCGCTGACCGATTTCGGCGAACAGCGCCTGCAGATGATGGACAAAACGGGCATCGCCCGCGCCGTGTTGGCGATCGCCGGCCCCGGCGTGCAGGTCGAGCGCGACACCGCGACCGCGGTGCGCAACGCGCGCGCGTCGAACGATTTTCTCGCCAAGGAAGTGCAGAAGCGGCCCGAGCGTTATTCCGGCTTCGCCCATCTCGCCATGCAGGACCCTAAGGCCGCGGCCGACGAGCTGGAACGCTGCATGCGCGAGCTCAAATTCCTGGGCGCCATGATCGACGGCCACACCAACGGCAAATATCTCGACGACCGTTCCTACGATCCGTTCTGGGAACGCGCGGCTTCGCTCGGCGCGCCGATCTATCTGCACCCGGCCGATCCGGTGACGCAGCCGCCATCGCTCGCCGGCTACAACGTGCTGGCGCGACCGATGTGGGGCTGGGGCATCGAGACCGGCTCGCACGCGCTGCGCCTCATCTGCGGCGGCGTGTTCCATCGCTACCCGAAAGCCAAGTTGATCCTCGGCCATCTCGGCGAGACGCTGCCGTTCCAGCTCTGGCGTTTCGACAGCCGCTCGGCGCCCTACGGCTGGAAATTGCCGAAGCCGCCGTCGCAATATCTCAAGGAAAACGTCTGGGTGACGACCTCGGGCATGTACGACCTGCCGCCGGTGCGCTGCTCGGTCGACGCGCTCGGGCGCGACCGCGTGATGTTCTCGGCCGACTATCCGTTCGACTGGCCGGGCTGCGAATTCCTCGACACGGTGCCGCTCGAGGAATCCTTGCGCGCGGATATCGCCTACAACAACGCGGCGAAGCTGCTCGGGCTGTAATGCTGCCACCATCGCGCTGCACGGGGCTTGTATTTTGCGATAGTTGAGCTACATTGTAGCCCAAGAGGGAATTAATGATGCCTGAAAATGAGGTTGTTCGTGCCCGGATTAATGGGCGGCTTAAGGAAGAAGCGGCAGCTGTCCTCGCGGCCATGGGTCTGACGGTTTCCGATGCCTTCCGACTGCTGATGGTGCGTGTCGCGCGCGACAAGGCTTTGCCGTTCGAGCCGTTGGTACCGAACGAAAAGACGATCGCTGCCATCAAGGCGGCGCGCCGCGGCGAACTGAAAAAGGTTGCGAGTTCGCGCAAGCTTATCGAACAGCTCGATGCGGACGATTAGTTACACCAATCAATTCAAACGAGATTTTCGCCGGGAGAAATCCGGCCAGCATGGGAAACGGCTCGACGTCTTGCTCGCCGAAGCCGTCGGTCTGCTGGCGGCTGACCAGACGCTCCCGCGCCGCTATTTCGATCATCAGCTTTCTGGCGAATGGGATGACTGCCGCGATTGTCATTTGCGGCCCGATCTGGTGCTGATCTATCGCAAGGCGGACCAGACCAGCCTCGAACTTATTCGACTGGGCTCGCACAGCGAACTTGGGTTCTAATCGCAGCTATTTTGCTTCAATCACCCTGACCGCCTTGCCGTCGAGCCAGGCGCGAATGTCTTCCACGACGCCTTGGTAGAACGTCCGATAGTTCCGCTCGCTGACGTAGCCGAGATGCGGCGTCAACACGACGTTGTCCAGCTTGCGGAAGGGGGAATCGAGCGGCAGCGGCTCGACGTCGAACACGTCGAGGCCGGCGCCGGCGATCGCCTTGGCGCTAAGCGCCGCGATCAGCGCCTTCTCGTCCACGATCGGCCCGCGCGAGGTGTTGACGAGAAAGGCGGTCTTCTTCATCAGCCCGAGTTCCTTGGCGCCGACCAGGCCGCGCGAACGCTCGCTCAGCACGACATGGATGCTGACGATGTCGGCTTGGCGGAACAGGTCTTCCTTCGACACGTAATCGACGCCGGCTTCCTTCGCCTTTTCCGGCGTCAGGTTCTGGCTCCAGGCGATCGCCTTCATGCCGAGCGCCTTGGCGATGCCGGCGACGCGCTGGCCGAGCTTGCCGAGGCCGAGCACGCCGAGCGTCATGCCTTCGACATCCCGGCCGATGGTCGATTGCCAGAGCGCGCCGGATTTCATGCGGGCGTTTTCGAAGCCGATGTGGCGGGTCAGCTCCAGCATCAGGCCGACGGCGATGCTGGCGGTCGGGTTGCCGAAGCCGGTGGTGCCGCAGACGGTGACGCCGCGCTCGGCCGCCGCCTTCATGTCGATGGAGTTGTTGCGCGCGCCAGTGGTGATCAGCAATTTCATGTCCGGCAGGCCCTCGATCACCTTGCGGTTGAACGGGGTGCGCTCGCGCATCATGTTGACGATGGTAAAGCCCTGCAGCGCCTTGATGACGGCGTCGTCGTCGCCGAGCCCGCTGTTGAAGACCTTGACCTCGACCTCTTTGGCGACGCTCGACCAGTCGGCGAGTTTGAGGGCGACGTTCTGATAGTCGTCGAGGATCGCTGCCTTAACCATACGCCTACGCTCCTTATTCGCGTGCCCGGAACCTTGCGGGCGGCGCCAATTTAGAGCCGGTCGTTCGAAAAGATAGGGGGGTTAGCGCATGATCCCGAAAAGTGGGTACCGGTTTTCGGACAAGATCATGCGCAAAGCTTAGGCCTGCGGCAGGCCGTGCTTGGCGCGCCACTTGGGGCCGGGGCCGCGCATATAATGGCGTTCGGGCCGGTAGGGGCCGCCCATGTCGCGGGTCATTTCATGCCAGAAAGCCGCGAGCGCCTGGCCGATAATGCCGAAGGGACGGGGCAGCAGCGCTGCCGCGGAACCCGAAATGGCTAAAATGGCTCGACCCATGACACGATCCCTAAACTGGCTTTTGTCGCTCCCTGTCCCTGTGTCGCCTGTTCGGGCGGCCAGGTTCATTGACCTGGATCATGCGGGAACATCCGTAAAAACCCGGTAGGGGATGGCTAAGACGACCGATAATTTCAAAATCAAAGTTTCTAAAAATTTACCGAGGTGCCGCACCACGAACCCGTCATGCCCGGGCTTGACCCGGGCATCCATGATGCGCCTGCCGCAATAAAGGTCTTACGTAGTCTGCTTTTCCGGAAAAGGCCTCATGGATTGCCGGGTCGGGCCCGGCAATGACGAGGGAGCAAGGGCCACGGCTTTGCCTTGCTCTTTAGGGTTCCCGCCGTTACATCAGCCTCGAATTTCCCGACAAGGCGTCCGCTGGCGTGGCTTTTTCGCGCGCGGACGGATTCGGATCGCAAAAAGGGTCAAAGACAGGCAATGAACGGTCGCCAATTCATCTACCACATGCAGGGTCTCACCAAGACCTACCCGCCGGCCAAGAAGGTCTTGGACAATATCCATCTGTCCTTCTACCCGGACGCCAAGATCGGCGTGCTCGGCGTCAACGGCTCGGGCAAGTCGACGCTGCTGCGCATCATGGCCGGCATCGACACTGAATTCAGCGGCGAAGGCTGGGTCGCCGAGGGCGCCCGCGTCGGCTACCTCGAGCAGGAGCCGCAGCTCGACCCCCAAAAGACCGTGCGCGAGAACGTCATGGAGGGTGTCGCGGCGAAGAAGGCGTTGCTCGACCGCTACAACGAGATCGCCTCGAACTACTCCGACGAGACCGCCGACGAGATGGCCAAGCTGCAGGACCAGATCGACTCCAAGAACCTGTGGGACCTCGACAGCCAGGTCGATCTCGCCATGGACGCGCTGCGCTGCCCGCCCGACGGCGCCGACGTGACCAAGCTGTCCGGCGGCGAGCGACGTCGTGTCGCGCTCTGCCGGCTGCTGCTCGACCAGCCCGACCTCTTGCTGCTCGACGAACCGACCAACCACCTCGATGCTGAGAGTGTGAACTGGCTGGAAGGCCATCTGCGCAATTACCCGGGCGCCATTTTGATCGTCACCCACGACCGCTACTTCCTCGACAACGTCACCGGCTGGATCCTCGAGCTCGACCACGGCCGCGGCATTCCCTACGAGGGCAACTACACCGCCTGGCTGCACCAGAAGCAAAAGAGATTGGAGCAGGAAGCGCGCGAGGACGAATCGCGTCAGCGCACGCTGGCGCGCGAGAGCGAATGGATCGCCTCCTCGCCGAAAGCGCGCCAGGCCAAATCCAAGGCGCGCTACGAGCGCTATGACGAATTGCTCAAGATCGCCAATGCCAAGGTCAACCAGGTGGCGCAGATCACCATTCCGGTGGCCGAGCGGCTCGGCCAGAACGTCGTCGACTTCGACCATCTCAAGAAAGGCTACGGCGACAACCTGCTGATCGACGATCTCTCCTTCAAGCTGCCGCCCGGCGGCATCGTCGGCGTCATCGGGCCGAACGGCGCCGGCAAGACCACGCTGTTCCGCATGATCACCGGCCAGGACAAACCGGACTCAGGCTCGATCAAGATCGGCGCCTCGGTGCAGCTCGGCTACGTCGACCAGTCGCGCGACACGCTCGACGGCAAGAAGAACGTGTGGGAGGAAATCTCCAACGGCCAGGACATCATCCTGGTCGGCAAGAAGGAGATGAACTCGCGCGCCTACGTCTCATTGTTCAACTTCAAGGGCGCCGACCAGCAGAAGAAGGTCGGCTCGCTGTCGGGCGGCGAGCGCAACCGCGTGCATCTCGCCAAGATGCTGCGCACCGGCGCCAATCTGCTGCTGCTCGACGAGCCGACCAACGACCTCGACGTCGACACGCTGCGCGCGCTGGAGGAGGCGCTGGAGGATTTCGCCGGCTGCGCCGTCATCATCAGCCACGACCGCTGGTTCCTCGACCGCATCGCCACCCACATGTTGGCCTTCGAGGGCGACAGCCACGTCGAATGGTTCGAGGGCAATTTCCAGGACTACGAAGCCGACAAGATGCGCCGCCTGGGGCAGGACTCCATCATTCCGCACCGGTTGAAGTATAAGAAGTTCAAGCGGTAGCTGCCGGTCAACCCTTCGCCAACGCGTCGACCGGTTGAGGCGGCAACCCATAAGCGAACAAATCGAAGCGAAGTATCTTTTTAATATCGATGAAATGCCTGTCCTGCGCAATTTACAAAGGAAATCCGATCTTGCCATTGGATGGCGCAAGCACCGTTGGCATATTGTTGAGGCATTGGAGCGCAGACGCCGCGTTCACAAGCCTGACACGTTGAGGACATAGCGGTATATATATTGCGGCCATCATAGCGATACCGTCCAACGCACGTCGATTGCATAGCCCGCCCCAATCTGAGGTTTTTAAATAGCATCTGAATACGAATTATTCCATTTCCGATCGTGTCGATACGCGTTGTCAGCCATTCTTGGCTGTTTTCTGTATGAATCCACCTGCCTTGGATGTCCTGCGCATCGGCCGGGCGGATCCCAATCGAGGCCATGAAGACAAAGACGAGACCGGCCAAGACAAACTTTGCCATTCGTTTCTCCTGTATGAGTGATGGATCAATAAACCGGCGATGCCGCTTACGGTGGTCACCCGGGCGGGTGTTTGTTGTGCTGTAGTTTATAGAGCCGAATTTGTTTTGAAAACCTGCGATTGCAGTACACACTTAGTCCCCATCGCGGCGATGGAAGTATTAACACAGCATAAAAGTCGAAAAACGGACCAGTGCGCATATTCTTGTCCCCCGACAAGAAGGCATTGGTCGTCAAGCGCGGGGATATCAGAACATGATTGAGTGCTCGGTATAATCGCCTTCAGTAAGTAGACCAGAGAATCCGGAGGCGGCGGTCGTGGGAATAGCAACTTGATGGCGAGTACTGCCGCGCAGGCGCTTGAGCGCTTCGAGCGGGCGAGCAACGGCGATCTCGCAAGGAAGTTTTTCTATGAGAGGCAAACGCCGCGCCTGCGCCGTCACGGCACTTTCTGGTACATAACCCAGACGACGACGCCCATCGCCACAATGGCGCCGGCCAGAACCAGCAGAAACGTCTGTGTGTCCAATGCCACGAGATGCCCCTTTGCCGCCGGCCGCAGCATGCGCCCATTGCGGCCTTTCGCCTAGGGCCATGGCGAGGCTTATGGCGTCGCGTGTTCGCGGGCAACTTGGCAGGACGATGAGGCCGGCAAGATACGGCGGCTGCCCCCATGGCACTTCATTGAACCAGCGCCGGTTTCGGCTTATGCACGGCGCATGATCTGTTCTGGAAACCGGGTTCCTTTTTTTTAGGATCGCGCGCTGATGCGTTACCTCGTCGCCTCAGGCTTGCGCGCGGCGGATTTGCCGCGCGGCTGCCGCGTCGTCGCCGACGGCGAGGCGGTGTCGCTGGAGCAGCCGTGGAGTTTCGGCGCGCCGCTGATCGCGCAGGCCGATGACGGCGCCGATCTTGCCGCGCTCAAAGCAATGCCCGGCGTCACCGCGTTCACGGTCGAGGGGGCTTTGCCGCCGGGCGAAGGCCAAGCTTTCGCCATCGGCGCGCACCGCATGCGCGACGCGGAGGCCTTCAAGCCCTATATCGCGCGCGTGCCCGCTGTCATCGCGCCCTACGGCTGCCGCTACATCGCGCGCGGCGGCGCGGTGACAGCGCTTTGCGGCGCGTTCACGCCCGACCGCCTGGTGTTGATGGAATTTCCCAGCGCGGACGAGGTGGTGGCGTTCTATTTCTCCGACGCCTATGCGCCGCTGTTGCGCATAAGGCTCGACCGCCACCGAGCCGCGCTTCGTCGTGATGGCGCGCTCGGGCATGCTGCCGCCATCGGCCGCCCGCGTGATCGCCGGACGGCGGCCGGGCGCCCCGCTTGACATTCCCGCACACTAGGCTTATATTCCTCCTACCTTCTCCAACGAGGGGCGTTCGCATGAGACGCTCTGGGAACGGGAGAGGGTGCGGAGCCTGCGGGCGGGGGTCGTGACCCCGCTCCCGGGCGGTTCCGGGGTTACCGCCCGGGCGGCATCATGACCGCTCTGCGAGAAGCTCGCTGGACTGGGACAGGCGAAGCCGGGTAACGCCCGTTCCGAGCCACGTCCCAGGAAGCGCGGACCTGGAGCCGGTGACGCGGGACAATCCCCCGCGGCGCGAAGCCGCCAAAAAAGCCCGCCGAAGCTCGCTTTGCGCGAGCCTAGGCGGGTGGAGCGCCGGAAGGCGCGGGCGGTCCCGCAAGGGGCCGTCTACTCAAGGATGTTTGCGCCTTTCGGCGCTCCGTCCCCTCGGTCAAAATGATCGAGGCCTGCCCCCGCGAAAGCGGGGGGACTGAACCAGCCCCGCGCATCGCGCGCCGGGCACCCTGGCCCTGCAGCGCGCTTTGGGCTTGCCCAATTCGCGCCAAAAAAAGCAGGGCATCCCCCACTTCGGACGCCCGAATGCCGCGCCGCGAAAAGGAGAACCTATGCCCGCTACACAAAAATCCAAAAGACACGCCCGCGCCGCCTACTACGCTTATCAGGAGAAAAGGGCCGTGGCGCATCGGCACTTCTGTTCCGGCCTGATGTTCTGGAAGGCTTGCGGCCGCAAGAAGTGCCTGCGTGCGCGGGCCTGCGTCGTCGACAGCCGCGCCTGTTTCGACCGGCTCTGGCCGATCGTGCCGGAGAAGATGAAAGTCGGCATCCGCGCGACCGTCAAAGCCGCCGAGGCGCGGCTGTCGCGGGCCGAAACCGCAGCCGCGATCGAACGCGACCTGGCGCGCTGGCGCGCAACAACGGCGCCCCGCGAAGTGCCGCAAGCGGCCGCCGAACCGGCGCCGCAATTGCCGCCGATCGCGCCTTCCGCGCCAAATCCTCGCGCATCAAGCCCGCGCGCGTCAGGTCCCCGGGTGCGCGTGCTATGATAGCAGCCATGCGATACGCCTTCGCGATTCTTGTGTGCCTGATGGTCGCCGGTGCGGCGCGCGCCGAGCCGGCGTTCGACGCCTTCCTGCAATCCACCTGGCCCGATGCACATTCCCTCGGCGTCTCGCGCGCGACCTTCGACAAAGCCATCCGCGGCCTCGAGCCCAATTATGCGCTGCCCGACCTCGCACTGCCCGGGCGGCCCGAACAGCGGCCGCAGCAGCCCGAATTCGTGCAGACGCCGGCGCAATATCTGCGCGAGCCGACGTTTGCGCGGCTTGCCGCGCAGGGTAAGAAATTCGCCGCGCAATACCGCGACACGCTGGCGCGCATCGAAAAGGTCTTCGGCGTGCCCGGCAACGTCGTTCTGGCGATCTGGGCGCGCGAGACCGATTACGGCGCCGAACGCCAGCCGCATGACGCGCTGCAGGTGCTGGCGACGCAGGCCTATGTCGGCAAGCGCAAGGATTTCTTCCGCAACGAATTCCTGCACGCGCTGAAAATGCTGCAGGACGGCGTGCCGCGCGCCGATCTGCGCTCGTCCTGGGGCGGCGCCATGGGCCTCACCCAGTTTCTGCCGTCGGAATATTACAAATACGCCGTCGATTTCGACGGCGACGGCCGCGCCGACATCTGGCATTCGGTGCCGGACGCGCTCGCTTCGGCGGCCAAGCAGCTCAAGGACAAAGGCTGGCAGGCCGGCAAGCCCTGGGCGATCGAGGTGCGCGTGCCGTCAAATGTCGATTGCACCATCGCCGAGCCGAGCCACACGCTGCCGGTCGCCGAATGGCTCAAGCGCGGCTACCGGCCGGCCTATGACCGCAAGCTGACCGGCGTGGAGCTCGCGGCGGAAGCGTCCCTGCTGTTGCCGGAGGGCACCTACGGCCCGGCCTTCCTGACGCCGAAGAATTATTACGTGCTCAAGGAATACAATTACTCGGATCTCTACGTGCTGTTCGTCGGTCACTTGAGCGACCTGATCGGCGGCGGTCGCGCCTTCGAGCATCCCTGGAGCAAGAACGCGCAGCTCAAGACCAAGGAGGTCGAAGCGATGCAGCAGCGGCTGACGTCCCTCGGGCTTTACAAGGACAAGCTCGACGGCAAAGCCGGCATGCTCACGCGCGCCGCGCTCGGCGCCTATCAGAAGAAGAACGCCTTGAAGGTCGATTGCTGGCCGACCGCGGCGGTGCTCGACCACATGCGGCGATGATCGAGCCGCGCCGCCGCCCGAACGCCAAAAACGGCAACGCCGCGGCCACCGAAGCGGCCGCGGCGAAGGCGATGATCGTTACGCGGTGCTTAACGGCAGAAATAGCGCGGGCGGCTCCAGCCGACGAAATTGCCGTCACCGTCGTACATCCGCCGGCGGGCCCAGTAGCCGTCGCAAGCGACCGGCGCGGGGCCGTCGTATTCGTAGCGCGTAGTAGCCCGGATGGCTGGCGATGGCCGAGCCAATGATGGTGCCGGCGACGACGCCGCCGAGGATGCCGAGGCCAACTCCGCCGCGCCAGCGGGCGTCAGCAGGAGTAGGGGACAGCGTGCTTACGGCGATGGCCGCGATGGCCGCGAGAGCCAAGATCGTCTTCTTCATCAGGTTTCCCTCCAAGGGTCGGGGTCGGCCGGGGCCGACCGCCAAGCGACAGTTCTAAAGCCTGTCCCGGCTCCTGTAAAAGAGGCAGGCTTAATATGTCGGAAATTTGAAGCTTTAGGTTCAACCCCCTTAGAAAAGCCCGGATTCTCCGCCGATTCCGGGCTTTTCGATTCAATTTTGAGCGGTTTTTGGCCCCGCCTAGTAGCAGACCCGCACGCGGTGCACGCGCCAGCCCCAGCCATCCCAGAATCGCCGGTGGCTCCAGTAGCAGCCCGGGCCGCGGTAATAGACCGGTCCGGGGTAATAGCGGGGCCCGTAACCGTAATAAGGGCCGTAGCCGTAATAGGGGCCACCGACGGCCGCGCCGATAAGGGCGCCGGCGGCGAGGCCGCCAATGATGCCGGCGGCGATACGTCCGCCGCGCGCCTCAGCCGGTTGCGGGGCGGCCACGGCCGCGACGGCGATGGTCGCGGCGGCCGCGAGGGCTGTCAGGGTCTTGCGCATGTTGGTCATGGCGCACTCTCCTTTGCTCGAATAGCGTGGCCGTGCAGATTGAACGGCCGCTCGAAGCGTTTCCTGCGACACCAGTTCGCGACGGTAACGTTCGGATTGACGCCAAGGTTCCATTTTTCGCGTGAATGGGCCGTGAACGGGGCGTTTGGAAATGGCCTTGCGGCCCGCCGCGCGCATTAAATTTCAGCAAGGGTTATGGCGGGATTGCGGCGCGTTTTTCCGCCGGCGTCGCGACCCGCTAGTGCCGCCGCTTCCCGGCTTTGCGTCGCGCGCCTTTGCGCCGTGCCGGTTTGCCGCCCCGCCGCTTGAGGATGCGGCGTCCGACATGACGCAGGAACAGCTTCTCCAGCGGGTAGCTCAGCCGCCGCACCGCCGCGGCGAGCGGCAGCCACTCGACCGCCACGATGTCCTTCATGACGTCGCGGCTCGGCCGCTGGGCGGCCTTCATGCGCCAGAACTGCACGACCTTCGGCCGGCCGCGCGCGCGATAGGTGATGGCGCCGAGAAACTCGAACACCTTGACGCGGTGGCCGGTCTCCTCGACCGCTTCGCGGCGGGCGCCGCGGGCGGGGTTCTCGTCGCGCTCGAGTTTACCGCGCGGCAGCACCCAGGCGTCGTCCTTGCTGCGTTGCACGACGGCGATGCGCGGCCGCGCCTTGCCGCCGCGCACCACGATGCCCCCCGCTGCGTGAATAGTCCGCGCCATTTCCAGTCAGCTCACGTTCCGCCCTCATCTCATGTAAGCAAAAATAAGCGGCGCATGAAGCAAAATGCGCGCGGGCTTGGCGCAGTTGTGCACAACGTGGCAGGGCGGCCCGCTGTCATAAATGGGTCATGCGGGGAGGTTGGCGAGCGCGCAGGGCTCCCGCCGCCGGTATTCCATGGCCGGCCCGCCATCGCCCTGTGGGCGCGGGCGGGCCGGCCTCCTCGCATTGGCGGCGTCCCGGCGCAACGCCGGCTACTATCACTTGCTCTTGAGGCCGTCGCGGAAGACGATCGATTCGAGTTCGACGCGAACGGCGTCCTCGATCGCGATCACGGGTCGCGCCTCGAATACAAAGGCGGGGAGCATCGAACAGAACTTGTGCACGGCCGTCGGATCGTCGCAGTCCAACAACATATAGCCACCCCAGTCGCCCACCCGTATGACAAACAACTCGATCTTGAAATTGCCGGGCGCCTTCCATTGCGTGAAAACTTCCAGGATCCGTTTCTGGGCGTTTTCGTATTCCATCGGCGATCCTTGCGGACGCTCGGACCAAGTGAGCATGTATTTCAACGACACCCCCTGTTTTGAAGTGAAACCCCGTAACGACGGCAGCTCAGCCTTGCCCGGTTGGGAGCCGCTGACAAGCCGGCTTTTTGGTGTACGGCGGTACTTGCTCACGTCTTCGGTGCATGCCCGTCCCCCGTCTAGCCGCCAAGCGTGACACAATGCCGCGTGAAGCCTAGCAGTAATGGCGGGCGCGGCCCGTTAGGCTGATCGCGAACCGTCAAGGGGAGACGAAATTGTCGGATATGGAACAGCTTCTAATCGGATCCGCGCTGATGATTATCGGCGTAGTTTCGCTGCTCGCCTGCCTGCCGCGCCATGGAAAAAAGGCCTGGTTCGTCGGCAAGCCGCTTGTGGAGTCCGGCGTGCCAATTCTGATGATCGCGATATTTGCGATGGGCGTTATTCTGATCGCCGCCTATTTCACGACCATCGACAATGCGACATTGACGGGCGTGACGAAACATTTGTAGGCGCGACCAAGGCTTCGCGGCTTGCGATCAGATCTCCGCATTCGGGTAGGGTGGGCGACCGCTAATGCGATACTTGGCGTCCCGCCAACATATATTTGAGCCCGATCCCGATCAGCCAAAACATGATGCCGATGACGCCGAGCGTAACGGGTATCAGCGGACTGCCGGTTGTCACGGACAAGATGATCGCTTGTATGAGCACGATCACAGCAAAGCCCCAGCCGACCCAGTAGAAGGCGCCGCCTAGGAGGCTTCCTAGGAATTTTCTCAGACGCGCGAACATCGGTCGGCCCTCGCTCAAAAGATTCGATCGATGATACGTCGTTTGCGGGGCGCTGTCGCGGCTTTTTGCAGGGTGCCTTCGGCGTTTGGAAGGTCGATCTCAGCGCCGCACGCGATAGACTACAAGATTGGTGCCCGCAAGCGGAACCCGCTCCAGGAAGCCGGGCACGTCGCCGCGATAGAGCGCCGCCGCCAGGCCGGCGGGTGCGCTGGCGACATAGTCGTAGCGCTCGGGCGCGCCCGGGCAGAACGCGACATAATCGATGCCGTGGCCGGCCATGCGCGCCTTGGCAACATCCGGCGCAGCCAGAAACATGTCGAGCATGGCGATATTGCCGGCTTGATTGCGGTGATAGGGCGCCGCCAGCACGGCGTGGGCGGATTGCATCAGAATGAACGGGCCGGAATCGATGAAGGCCAGCACGCGCCCGCGCGGAAGCCGGGCGAGCGGTGTGTAATCGGACGCGCGCTGGCAGGTGCCGGCGTCGCCGCTGGTGAGGATCCGTTGTTTGGTGACGGCCGCCGCGCCGAAAGCGTGCGCCGCCCCGCTGCCGAGCGCTATCAGCGCGGCGGGATTGAGCAACAACATGGCGACCAGGGCGGCGCGGCCGATGCCGAAAGTGGACGCGCGGGCCTCCGGGACCGGAAGCATCCGTAGCAAGCCGGCGGGGACCAGCGCGGCGCCCAGGGCGTTGGCGCCGCTTGCGCCGCGCAACTCCCATATCGAGATCAGGAGCAACACCGCCTGCGACGCGGTACAGGCGATCCAGTTCCAGCGCAGTTGATCTTTTTCCCGCAGGCAGCGGATTGTGCCGAGCACGACAGCAGCCAGCGGAATTCCGAAATAGGCGGGAACCTGCTGCGGGAGATCGCGCAGCATCGCGGGCAGATCGCGGGCCTCGGCGACCGAGGAGAGCCACATGCTGGCAAGGCGCGGATCGAGTTGCGCGTAGGGGTCGCCGAGACACTGCGGGGCGCCGAATTTGATCGCGGCGGCGAGCGCCACCGCCAGGCCGCTTGCGGCGGCGAGGCGACGGGCGATTGAATTCAGGCGCGATAGCGCGGCCAGCGCGGCAAGCCCGAAGCCGCCAAGGCCGAGCGTGCCGACTTGAGCGACCGAAATCGCATCGCAATGGACCGTGAGGTAGTCGGCGGGCGCAATCGTCGCAACGGCAAACGCCAACGCTCCGGCCGCCAGCGCGACGGCGTAGGCAATGGCGATGCGTCGGTAACGGTCGCCTTCGACCACCCAACGCAAGGCGACGACGACCGCAAGCGTGCCGACGACCGGGACCATTTCCTGACCGACCGCGACGGAGAGCGCGCACAAGATGCCGGCGACGGCGCCGTCACGCGCGCGCGACGGCAGGCGCGCGACCATGGCCAGCGACCAGATCATCAGCACGAGCTGCACGTTATGATGATGGATCGCGCCGGGGCGGAAATGCTGCAGCACCGGCATCATCAGGACCGCGAAAATCAGCGCCACGCGCGCCGCCGTTTCGCCGGCGAGTTCGCGCGCGAGCCGCATGGCCCCGGCGAGGAAGACGAACAGCAGCGCCGTCGGCCAAACCATCATGGCAATCCGCTCGGCAACGCCGGTCGGCAGCCCGATCGCCGCGGTTTTGATTATTAAGGCGAGCGGAAGGTCGACCAGCCGCGACCAGTGGGTCACCATGCCGTGCGGAGGATTGAGCCGATACTGCGTAAGGTCGAACCAGTTTTGTCCGGCGAGGAAATCGCGAACCTCGACCAGACGCATGGCATCGTCGGTCGACAGGTCGGCGGTGCCGAACTTCACGCTGAGCGTAAGCACGGCGACCGACCAGATCAGCACGAGCAGAATCCGGCTGTCAGTGCGCGGATCGCGAGAGGCTGCGGAATAGGTCGCTGACAAGACCATCGGGCGAACTCGCCATGGGCGGTGCCCGGGAAACCTAGTTTACCACCGCTAAAAATCCATGAAGGCCATGCCGGGCCCACAGACCCAACGAAACCGGTCATTCCTGGGCCGATGGGGCCGCATACTGACCGACATTTAGCGCATCATCATCGACGCGATCATCAGCACGACCATGAGCGCGCCCATGACCACCACTGGCAGCGGGTTCGACATAATGTGCTGGAGCATTGCGAAACGCGTGCCTTCCCGCACCAGCGCCATGCCGCAGTCTGGGCATTGTCCGGGCTCGGCTTCGCGCACGTCCTTGTGCATCGGGCAGATATAGACGAGTGCGTCTTGTTGGCCGCTCATGGTCAGGCGTCCAACATGCGGCGGCGCTCCTCGTATTCGTTCTTGTCGATCTCGCCGCGCGCGAAGCGCTCTTTCAGGATTTCAAGCGCGCCACTGCGGCCGCCGCTGCGGTCGCGCATCAAATACATGATAATCACGCCGCAGGCGAAGATCATGACGATGAAGAAGACCGGTCCGAAATACATCAGCGATCCCGGTCCGTAATAGTTCCAACCCATGGCATCCTCCTTCGGATGACGCGGGCAGAATAAGCGCCGCGCGCGCTCGCAGCGTTGATGTGGATCAACCGGGGGATGCAATCCGGACGCAGCGGGACGCCCCCGTTGCGCGCGGGCGCCGCCTGTGCGCTAAATTGCGGCAAAGCGTCACAACGGGAGAAACGCCATGGCCAACTTCACCTGGGATCACATCCATCTGCGCACGCCGGATGCGGAAGCGACCGCGCAGTGGTTCGAGCGCATGTTCGGCGCGCAAGTGATCCGCTCGACGCAAGGCGGCAAACCGCGCATCGACATCAAGCTCGGCGGCGCCAATATCTTCACCTATCAGGTCACGCCCGGCGACGGCGTCGCCGCCGCGCCCACCACGCCCTATCAGGGACTCGACCATTTCGGGCTGGCGGTGTCCGGCATCGACGCCATCGCCGCCGACCTCAAGAAGAAAGGCGTCGAGTTCACCAAGGAGCCGCATTCGCCGCGGCCGGGGATCAAGATCTGCTTCCTGCGCGGGCCGCAGGGCATTTCGATCGAACTCCTGGATCGCGATCCGAAATACTCATGATCGCGCTGTGGCGGTGAAAGCACCGCTCAATCGTCGTCTTCGTCCGCTTGGCGACCGCGTGCAGCGGCGTTGCTGCGGGCTGCGGGGTTTATAGGGCAACCCGCATAAGCGGCGGCGATCATCGGCGCCGCACCGGCGACCTTGAATTCGGCGCTGGTGCGCGGGGCCGTGAGCGCGCGAATGCGCAGGTAGAGATTTTCGGAAGTCGCCAGTTCGCCGGTAAACTGCGCCACCTCCTTGGGATCGTCGATCAGGACGGCCTTATGGTCGTCGATGATCCGCGCATGCGGCTCGTGGCCGGGCTTTTCGTCGAAACGATAGGCGACCTCGGCGTTGCGGGTTGAACCGATTTTGAAGTCGAAGCTGACGAGGACGGCCGGCTGATCTTTGAAGCACATCAACTGCAGGCGCGCCGGCGGCGGAATCAGGATGGCGCCATAGGAAACCTTGCGCGTGGCCAGATACGAGTTCGACATAGGCGCGCCGGTGATGCGGTCGGTGTGTTTTTCCGTTCCCCATTCGCCGGCACTGCCGAGCGCGCCACTGACATATGGATCGCGCCCGGCGCAGGCGGCGAGCAGCAGACCCGCGCCGGCCAAACATCCGAACAATCCCGCACGCACGACGACCGACGCCACGCCCCACCCCCTACAACCGACATTCTGCATCTTGCACGCCCCGCGTGCAACGGGGAATCGGTGCTTAGCCGGTGGCCAAGCCGGTCGCGCCTTGCGGATCATGTGCGCGCTGGACGGCCATCTGTGCGTGGTCAACACGCCGGTCCGCGCGCGGCAAGAATTCGGAGACGGTGGCGCGTATGGATCTCGACGCCACCACGCCGCAAGAGCGCGCCGCGGAAATGTAGCCTTTCGCGAGTCATTAAGTGCGGTTTGAGGCGCGGATTCCGGCCGGGCCAATCGCGCACGGGCGTGCTAGAACCTAGGCGATGGCCAGACATCCTATCGATTCGCGGCAGGCGGCGGAGAAAGCCTTTAAGGCGGCCACCACCAAGCCAGCGGAAATTGCGCTAAAAGCTCCCGCGCTACCCGGCGTAAAGGAACTCGTGTCCTTGCGTATCGACCGCGACGTCTTAGATCACTTCCAAGAGGCCGGGGCCGGCTGGCAAGAGCGCATCAACGACGCGTTGCGTAAAGCCGCCGGCAAATAGGCCCGCGCCGTAACGGCGCATGTGGCCCATTATAATAAGTATCTGAAACTTTTCATGGAGATTGCGAGTGGCCGATAATTCCAACAAGAACGCCGCCAACAGCCAGTTCAGAAAACTGCGGCAGGCCGAGGAAGGCAAGCGCGCGATGCTCGACTACGAGAACTCGGCCAACGCCATGCGCGCCAAGACCGCGCGGCTGCGCGCGCTGCGCTTGGCGCGCGACGCGGAGGAAGCCGCGGCCGCCGCGGCAGCCCCGCCGCCGGTGAAAAAGAAGAAAGCCGTCAAAACGAGCTAGGCTAAAACGCGCTAGGTTTTGACCGGCGCGGATTTCGCCTCTTCCAACCGCATTGCCGCCGCCGCCATGCCGACCACCACCGCGACGCCCAGGGACCAGAAGCCGACCAGCCAATAGAGCGTTGCCGACGCCGCGCAGCCGGCGGCGAAATAGGCGATGCTCAAGGCCACGCGGGTGAAGCGCGCGCGGGTCTCGGCGGTTTTCCCCGGCTCGGGCGCGATCAGCAAGTCGACGGCGTCGAGCGTTGCCTGCGTGGTGTTGCCGGTCATCAGCGTGGTCGGCGGCGAACTGGAAAGATGCACGCGCTGCAGCGCGTTCTGCAGCGCCATGGCGGCGATGCCGGCAAAGCCGGTCAGCAAAGCGAGCGGGCTGTCCGGATCGGGAAACGGGCCGAAAGCGACCGCGGCTGCGAAAAATGCCAACAGCAGCGCGGCCTCGGTCGTGAGAAAAATGCGCAACGCGGGCAGTTGACGCCGGCGCAAGCCGGCGCCCACCACGCGCGCCGCGGCAATGACCAGAATGAATTCCGGCAGCGCCAGCAATTTTCCGATGACGCCGTGACTGCCGAGCACCAGAGCGGCGCCGAGCGTGACGAAATTGCCGGTCACGTGCGCGACGAACAGGCCCTGCAGGCCGAGAAAACCGGCGGTGTCGACAAAGCCGCCGTTGAACGACAGCAAGCCCGCGATCGCGGCCGGTCCGCCGAATTTTCTCATGGGCGGCGCGCCGGCACGAACGCCTCAATCCTTGTCCTTGATGTGGGTCACCGGACGGTCGCTGCCGCGCGCGGTCTCGGTGTGCCACTTGCCCTTCTCGTCCTCGAACTCGATTTCCTCGGTGTGGCCGGGGACCTTCTGCTCGGCGGCGGCGGCCTGCGCGGCCCTGAGCGCGTCGGCGTGGCTCGGGAACGGCTCGGAAAAGACGCCGTCGACCTTGTAGGCCCAGCCGCCGTCGTGCTCGACGATCTCGTAGGTGATTTCGGACATGGAGCACCATTTCTGAGTTGGCGGAAAGTTCAAGCCCATAACGTATCCCGTCGCCGTCCGGTTGCACAGACCAATGCAGTGGAGAATAGGATCTCAAATTCCGCGTTGGCGCTTGAGCCGGTCGATATATTCGTCGACCCCGGGCGGCAGCGAGCGCAGGCCCTGCCGGCCGGCTTGCGAGAGCACCGGCCGCCATTGCGAGCCCTTGAGGAACTCCGGCTCGCGGCCGGGCGGAATGACGCGGTCGAACACGACCACGATGAGCACCGCCAAAAGCGCGACGCGCAGCGCGCCCAGCATGGCGCCGGCCACGCGGTCCGGAATGCTGACAGTGGGGCCGACCATTTCGCTCACGGCGAGCCGCAGCAGCGCGCTCAATGCCATGCCCGCCACCAGGAAGGCGACGGCAAACCACAGCCAGGTTTGCATCGGCGACAGCTTGAATTGCGCGGTCATGATCGGGGTGAGCTTCGGCGCCAGCGCCACCGCCGCGCCCATCGCCGCCACATAGCCGAAGATGGTCGCCAGACTGCGCAACATGCCGGTCATGAAGCCCATGACGACGGCCACGAACAGCGCGATGTAAACGGCGGCGTCGAACGGATTGATCGAAAAAGAGCCCATTGCGATTTGTCCTGCCGGGATTACGCTTGGCGCGGGCGGAACGGAAGGAGACGGACCATGGCCTTCACGGTCTTAAGCAACAGTTTCAAGGACGGCGACTATCTCGGCAAGGATTTCATCCTGTCGGCCGATTTCGGCTTCGGCTGCGCCGGCGGCAACACCTCGCCGCATCTGAAATGGGCGGGGGCGCCGGCCGCCACCAAGAGCTTCGCGGTGACGGCTTACGATCCCGACGCGCCGACCGGCTCCGGCTTCTGGCACTGGCTGGTTGTCAACATCCCGGCCGATACGAGCGAGCTTAGCCTCGGCGCCGGCAGCAAAGGCGGCAAGCTGCCGGCCGGCGCCTTGCAGACGCGCACTGATTTCGGCGCGCCCGGCTATGGCGGCCCGTGCCCGCCGGAGGGCGACCACCCGCACCGCTATCTTTTCACGGTGTTCGCCGTCTCCGCCGACAAATTGCCGGTGCAGGCCGACACCAGCGCCGCGGTGGTCGGCTTCAACCTGCATTTCGCCACGCTGGCGAAAGCGGAGATCATGGGCTTGTTCAAGCGGTGATCGCGCGCGTTCGGCTCGCCCGCCTCAGCACCAGGGCCGCACCGGCTTGGTTTCGCCCGGCTTGATGCCACCGAGATGGCGCATGATCTCTTCGTATTGGGGATCGTCCGGCCGGTAGCTCATGGTGCCTTCCGCGATCGGGCCCGGCGGCAGCGAGCGCAGCCGCAGCGTGATGGTGCCGTCTTCCGTCATAGTGGCGACGCCGATGCTTTCGACCTGTTCGCAGGGCACGCCGGTACCGGGCTCCGCGCCCGCGGCGCCCGTTAGCAGCGCCAGCAGCAGCGCGGCGGCGAGCGGCGCGCACCGAAAGCGAGACCTTGCCGCAATTGACCGCAGTTCCATATTGCCGCTCCGCCCCAAACGGATCATGCTCGCCGTGGCCCGAGAATCGCAAGCTTACAGCCAAACGCCCGCAGGGGCCCAGGGAGCAAACCATCATGCGTCCATCCGGACTTCGCACCGCTTTCATCGCCTCGATCGTCCTCATCGCCGCCGGCCTGTCGAGCGCCGCGCGCGCCGAGAGCGGCACCATCCGCATCAATGTGGTCAAAGGCGGCTGGTTCATCGGCGCCTCCGGCGGCAGCGGCGTGCTGAATTTCCACGGCCACTATTACCCGCTCACGATCGGCGGGCTGAGCTACGGCCTGGTGTTCGGCGCCTCGCAGACCAGCCTGCACGGCACGGTGCGCAACATCAGCCGGCCGTCCGACGTCGCCGGCGTCTACGGAGCGGGCGGCGCGGGCGCAGCGCTTGGCCGCGGCGTGCGCGGCATCGTGCTGACCAACCAGAAGGGCGCCGTGCTCGAGCTCTCCGGCACGCAGACCGGCCTGATGGTCAACGCCGACTTGAGCGGCCTGGCGATTTCGCTGAAATAGCGGCGGCATATTCCGTTCATTCCCGCGCAAGCGGGAATCCAGCGCCGGGTCCCCGCTTGCGCGGGGACGAGCGGTTTAGTTCGCGCGTCCCGATTTAATTTTCAAAGAGCCAACGCTTCGCCGCCCGTATTCTTTGCGGCCCCGGGCAGGCCGTCGTCCTCCCCGCTCACGCGGGGCCTTCGTTTTGCCCCTCGCGCAAGGCGAGGGGATGGAGCGCCAAGCGGCGCACCAGTCTTTCCGTCGCCGCGTTCCCTTTGGGAGAACGCGGGCGCCTCTCGGCGCTCCATGGCGGTTTCGCTCCTCCGGAGTTGGGCCGGAGTCACAGGCCCTGGGTCCGCGCTTCCTGGGACGAGGCGTTAGCCAATCCCAGTCCAGCGAGCTCCTCGCGGAAGGGTCATAATGCCCCCCGGTCGGTTTCCCGGGCCTCCCGGGAGCGGGGGTACGTCCGTCCCCGCCCGCAGGCGCCGCATCTCCTCCCGCCCGCACGACGCCTCATGAGAGCGCCCTCTTAGCGGAGGAGACGACGGGGATATAATCCTAGGTCGGAATGAATGTCAAGGGTTTCTAGGAATAAATACTTGACAGCAATCTTCGGCCGCTATAGGAATAAATACTCGTTTAAACCGAAGCTAAAAGGAATGTGAAGAATGAGATCTTGGACTGGGGAAAACATCGATTTGCTGGGGCGTTTGTCCGAGAAGGCAACTTTTCGTTTACGATTGACACGCGCGGTTTCGGCAGCTCGGTTGCTGCGCAAATTCGACCCTAATCAGCCGCGTGTACTGGCTGGAAATCCGGATGGCGGGCAATGGACCGGCGGCTCTGTCGTGAATGATGATGTGACGGGTAGCGCCGGGCTGCAACCCGCGTCCTATCTGTTAGCGGCGGCCGGCGCATCGATACAGTATTGCATGAACCAAAACACAATCGACATGCTTTACTGCGGCACTTTGCAGCCGGCTTGGTATCGAGCGGCCTGCCGCGCCCAAGCAAATGAGCGCCTCGCTGCGTGTCTTACGGGAAAACCACTACCACCGTTACCATTTTGAGGTTGATATCATGATCTTTGCCACACGTTTTCTCAAAATAACCGGCGGCAAAAAAGACGCCAAAGTTACGATAAATATTTATGCGCCCGAACGCGCCCCGGTTGACTGGGTTTGTCGTTACGAAATTGGCTGGCCCGAAGGAATGGTCGAGCGACAGGCCGCGGGCATTGATGCCGTTCAGGCTCTCATTCATGCGCTGCAGATGATCGGCGCTGAGGTCTATACGAGCACACAACATAAGGCAGGCCGGCTGGAGTGGCTGGCTCCGGGCCATGGTTACGGATTCCCAGTCGCCAACAATATTCGCGATTTACTGGTAGGAGACGACAAAACGTTTCTCTGAAGGGCTTCAAGGGGGTTTTGAGGCGAGCCCGGCCATGACAAGGTACGGAGATTGACGCGCTAATTTATTGGGGGTACAATAAATAAGATGCGGATCACGTTCGATCAAGCGAAACGCGATCTCACGCTCAAGCATCGTGGCCTCGATTTTGCCCGGGCGGACGAGGTGTTTGCCGGACGCACCATTACGGTTTTGGACAGTCGCTTCGATTACGGGGAAGCCCGTTTTATCACCGCGGGCTACCTCGAAGACCGCATGGTGGTGATGGTCTGGACGCAACGGGACGAGGCTCGCCACATCATTTCAATGAGGTACTGCCATGCCAAGGAAGAAAACCTCTGGCTCAGCCAAATGGGTTGATCCCGACGACGCGCCCGAACTGACGAAGGAGTTTTTCGAACGCGGCGAAATCCGCCGCGGCGACAGGATCATCCGCCGCGGCCGCCCGCCGCTGCCGAGCCCGAAGCAGGCGGTGAAGCTGCGGCTCGACGCCGACGTGCTCGCCGCTTATCGCAAGACCGGCGACGGCTGGCAGACGCGGATCAATGCGGATTTAAGGAAGGCGAGGAAGCTGAAGGTGGGGTGAGTTAGTCGGACGTAAGGCCGAGATCGTAGCGCGATTGCCAAGGAATCATTGCGTTTTTAAGCATAGGCAATAACTCGCGCGTTTTGACGTCATTGTCCGGAAGCAAATAGCCGCAGTGCCAGGCCACCGTGCCTAGCCCTATGCATTCGTCATCCCAAACAATTTCACTGTCGTCGTATTGAATGCAAGCGATTATCCCACTGCCGGGCGCAAGGCGCTCGACCTCCATTTTCGCCACGGTGTGCAAAAACCAATGGGGACGAAATTTTTTCAACACCAAATTCCCTCTGCGTAATCATCGTGAAGGCGGGAGCTTAACAAGTGCTTACCGCGCAAGGGCACAGTAGCGATGCGTTGATGGAAGAGAATTCGCTAACCCGTCCCAGGGCAAGGCTCGCTTCCCCGAAATTAGCGCAGGCCAGGTGGTAGATCGTTGCCAGTTTGATAGGCGGGCGTAGGCCACGTCGATCCGGGGGGCAAACTACGGGCCGGTCCGAATACATCCACTACCGCAACATCTCGATCCGGCGCGAGTCCTAAATGAGCAACACGAATTGGTTTGTAGTTGTCGACCAAAATATTCCTGAATGTTGCCATTAAGGGCCAACCCATTCGGTCCATATTCTCCGCAACAACGATAAAACAAACTTCGTCCTTATGCGTCTCGTGGAGCGTATAAATTGCAAGCAATTGGTTTGTCATGAAGCCCTCCAATGGCGAATCGCGAGTTGCATTGTAACGGGTTAGCCGAAGACGTAACTGCCAACGAGCTTTCGGCAACAGATGAAATGGGATTGCTCTTCGCTAATTTGCCCGACGGACTAACTTGCCGACGGAGGGGCCTCAATAAATCTAAGAAAATCCTGCCCAAGTCTTGTTGTTCTCCGAGCGTTAAGACCCTGCTGCGTCATTGTGACGTTTAATGCTCCACCGCCAACAAGCTGCATAGCCTCAAGGTCGCTAGCTAACGATTTGAGCAAATCCTCGGGTACAGCTGGAATTGCGATTTGCACCAAGCCAAGGAGGCCGCCACTCATCAAATTTTCCAGTCGCTTCTTTACGGCTGGTATAGCCGTTGGCCCGTCGTAAAATTTTAAGAGCGCCAAATGCACGGGGGTTAGCCGCTCGATATACTGCATGAACATTTGACGCACATTTTCATCGATCGTACCAAATGCAGAATTAAGCACAGCATTTCGCAATGCTTCTCTTTTTCCGCTATTGATGGTTCTAGTGGCAATATTTGTTGCTTGGATAAACGACGCCTGGAAGCTTTCGTTTGCTCTGAGATTTTCTAATTTGAATTGTTCAAACTCGGTCGCGAGTTCTGTGACCTTATTAAACGTTTCGCGCATGAAATCGTCGCGACGTTCCTTGGCGGGCTCGCCAATCACGTAGCCAAGAAACTCATTGAGCGCTTCGCCAACGACGGGCAAAGATCCGACGGCTGCTCTTATACCGCTGTTAATTAGATCTTCGGGACGATTCCGAAATGGGTCATCGCTAGGCATGTGCAGCTACAACGCCTTATTGCTCTCTTTCACCTTGTCGGCGTCGACGTAGACCTGCTGCCCCATGGCGTTGAACTTCTCGCTCATCGCCGCCATGCCGGCTTCGGCCTCGTGCTGCGATAGGCCCCCTCCCTGACCCTCCCCCGCACGCGGGGGAGGGGAGAAGGAAGGATCATTCAACCCCGCCGCATAATCGCGCACATCCTGCGTGATCTTCATCGAGCAGAATTTCGGCCCGCACATCGAGCAGAAGTGCGCCACCTTGTGCGCCTCCTTGGGCAGCGTCTCGTCGTGGTATTCGCGCGCGGTTTCCGGATCGAGCCCCAAGTTGAACTGGTCCTGCCAGCGGAAATCGAAGCGCGCGCGGCTGAGCGCGTCGTCGCGCAGTTGCGCCGCCGGGTGGCCCTTGGCGAGGTCGGCCGCGTGCGCCGCGATCTTGTAGGTGATGACGCCGTCCTTGACGTCGTCGCGGTCGGGCAGGCCGAGATGCTCCTTCGGCGTCACGTAGCAGAGCATGGCGCAGCCGAACCAGCCGATCATGGCGGCGCCGATGCCCGACGTGATGTGGTCGTAGCCGGGCGCGATGTCGGTCGTGAGCGGCCCGAGCGTGTAGAACGGCGCCTCGCCGCATTCCTTGAGTTGCTTGTCCATGTTGATCTTGATCTTGTGCATCGGCACGTGGCCGGGGCCTTCGATCATGACCTGGCAGCCTTTCTGCCAGGCGATCTGCGTGAGTTCGCCCAGCGTCTCCAGCTCGGCGAATTGCGCGCGGTCGTTGGCGTCGGCCTGCGAGCCGGGGCGCAAGCCGTCGCCGAGCGAGAACGACACGTCATATTTGCGCATGATGTCGCAGATCTCGTCGAAGCGCTCGTAGAGGAACAATTCCTTGTGGCGCGACAGGCACCACTTGGCCATGATCGAGCCGCCGCGCGAGACGATGCCGGTGACGCGGTTGGCGGTGAGCGGCACATAGGCGAGCCGCACGCCGGCGTGGATGGTGAAATAGTCGACGCCCTGTTCGCACTGCTCGATCAGCGTGTCCTTGTAGCATTCCCAGTCGAGCTTGACCGGATCGCCGTCGACCTTCTCCAGCGCCTGATAGATGGGCACGGTGCCGATCGGCACCGGCGAGTTGCGCAGGATCCATTCGCGCGTGTTGTGGATGTTGCGCCCGGTCGAGAGGTCCATCACCGTGTCGGCGCCCCAGCGGATCGCCCACACCATCTTCTCGACTTCTTCCTCGACCGAGGAGGTGACGGCGGAATTGCCGATATTGGCGTTGATCTTCACCAGGAAATTGCGGCCGATGATCATCGGCTCGAGTTCGGCGTGGTTGATGTTGGAGGGGATGATGGCGCGCCCGCGCGCGATTTCGCTGCGCACGAATTCGGGCGTGACGAAGGCGGGCAGCGCGCCGCCGAACTGCTCGCCGTCGGCGAGCGCTGCTTCGGCGCGTTCCAATTGTTTTTTGCGCCCGACGTTTTCGCGCTCGGCGACGTAGATCATTTCCTTGGTGATGACGCCGGCCTTGGCCCATTCGTATTGGGTGGCCGGCTTGCCATCCAATGCGCGATAGGGTTTCGGCGTGTTGGGGAAATTGCGCGCGAGGTGCTTGCCGCTGACATTGCCGTTGTCGACCGGCTGAATCGGACGCCCGACATATTCCTCCACGCCGCCGCGTTCCTTGACCCATTCGATGCGCGTGCGCGGCAGGCCTTTTTCGACGTCGATCGCGATATCCGGATCGCTGTAGGGACCCGTCGTGTCATAGACCGGCAAAGGCGGCTCGCCCGCGGCGTCCGTCAGCACGATCTCGCGCACCGGCACGCGCAGTTCCGGCGCGGCGTCGGGCCGCGCGTAGATTTTGCGCGAGGCGGGCAGCGGGCCGGTGGTGACCTTGGGCGTGACCAGGTCGGCGGCGGTGACCGGCTTGTTCATGATTTCATCTCCGATGCTGCAGTGCTGACGTAGCCCTTGAACGTGAAGAACGCGCCGATTGCCAGAAAGACGATGCCGCAGACGGTGAAAAATCGGCTGCTGGTCATCAGCGCGCCGCCGACAAACGACACGAAGTTCGGCGCAATGACGCGGAACGAGCCGACGCCGGCGAAGACCCAGCCGAGCGCAGTGATCGACGAGCGCCAGTCCGGCGTCCATTCGTTATGTGCGTTGAGGATGGCAAGGCCGGCGACCAGCAGCAGCACGCCCGAGAAATAAATGAACGGGTAGCCCGCCACGAACTGCTGGGCCAATTCGCGATAGGCCGGCCCGCTCGCCAGCATGCCGGTGCCGACGGCGGCAAATGCCGGGCCGGCTACTCGCGCGATCGCCTGCGACTTTTGCATGGGCATGTCCTGTCCCTTCGCCGGCATGACCCGGATCAGGTTCTAAGGGTTTTTCTCAGCCCAAACGGGGCACCCCTCGGAATGCCGCTAATGTAGGCGCGGGCGCGGGGGTGTCAATGCGACGCGGTGCATGGCAGCAAGGCCGCGCGCCGGCCGCTTGGCGCGGGATGCCGAAAAGTGCAAAGCATGGAGCGCCATGGCGCAGCCATTCGTGGAGCCCTGCGACGGCGGTGTGATCGCGGCGGAACCCTGTCCGCGCGCGCTCAAGCGCGAGATTGCGCCGCAACAAAGGCGGCTTGTGCTGGCGGCCTGCGTGCTCGCCTCGTCCATGGCCTTTGTCGACGGTTCCGCGCTGACGGTGGCGCTGCCCAAGCTGCGCGCCGGCCTCGGCGCCGATCTTGCGGCGGTGCAATGGGTGCTCAACGGCTACGTGCTGGCGCTCGCCGCTTTCACCTTGACCGGCGGCGCACTCGCCGACGTCTACGGCAAGGCGCGCGTGCTGGCGATCGGCTGCGCCGCCTTCGGCCTGGCGTCGGCGGCCTGCGCTTTCGCGCCGAGTATCGCCTGGCTGATCGCGCTCAGGGTGGTGCAAGGGATCGCGGCCGCGATCGTCACGCCGGCTAGCCTGGCGCTGATCGGCGCGAGCTATCCGAAGGCCGAGCGCAGCGCCGCCATCGGCGTCTGGGCGGCCGCCTCGGCGCTGACCACCGCCGGCGGTCCGGTGCTCGGCGGCTGGCTGACCGAAAGCTTCGGCTGGCGCTACGTGTTCGGGATCAATCCGCCATTGGCGCTCGCCGCGATCGTGTTGCTGGCGTTGCATGCGCAAGACGACGTGCGCGAACCCCGCCGCTTCGATCTCGTCGGCGCGGCGATCCTGGCGTCGCGCTGGCGCCGATCGCCTGGGCGCTGAGCCAGACGGGCACGAGCCGGGGCGGGGCGGCGAACGATCTCGTCGTGTTCGGCGCCGGCGCGCTCGGGCTCGCGGCGCTCGCCGGCTATGCCGCCTGGGAGCGCGCCAGCGCACAACCGATGACGCCGCCGCGGCTCGTCGCCAACCATCCCTTCGTCGGCCTCAACGCGGCGACGCTGCTGATCTATGCCGGCCTCGCCATCATGTTTTTCGTGCTGTCGTTCGACTTGATCGACCGCCGTGCGCTGGCGCCGGCGCAAGCCGGTTTCGTCTTCTTGCCCTTCACGCTCGGCGTCGGCCTGCTGGCGCGGCCGTTCGGCGCCGTCGCCGACAAGGTCGGCGCGCGCGCCATGCTGATCGCGGGGCCGCTCGCCGCGGCGGCCTCATTCCTATGGCTTGCGCTCGGCCACAACGCCGCGCTCGCGCTTGGCGTGCTGGCGCCTTTGGGTCTGCTCGGGCTTGCCTTCGCGATCCTGGTGGCGCCGCTCACCGCCGCCGTGCTGTCGAGCGTCGCCGATGCGGACGAGGGGCTCGCCTCCGGCATCAACAATGCCATGAGCCGCATCGCGCAATTGGCCGGCATTGCGCTCGCCGCCGGGCTGGCGTCATATTCTTGGGGATACGCTGCGAGCATGACCGGCGCCGCGGCGCTGTGCACGCTGGGCGCCGCCGTCATTGCGGCAACGGTGCCGCGCCGCGCCGGAAACGGGAGAGCGCGATGAACAAGAACTGCCGGCACACGCACGACATCCGAAAGGTGACGCCGAGCGCGCTCGGTTGCGAGGAATGCCTCAAGATCGGCTCGCCTTGGGTGCATTTACGCTTGTGCCGCACCTGCGGCCACGTCGGCTGTTGCGACGATTCGCCCAACCGGCACGCCACCAAACATTTTCACGCCACCGGTCATCCGATCATCGAAGGTTACGATCCGCCGGAAGGCTGGGGCTGGTGCTACGTCGACGAGACTTTCGTCGATCTACCCGACCAGACGCCGCAACGCGGGCCGATCCCGCGTTTCGTATAACGCGAAACGCCGGCAGCGGAGCTGCCGGCGTTCGGTTTTTCCGCGGTCGCCGCCTCACTCGGCCGCTTCGGCGGCCTTGTGGTGATGGGGGTCGGTCGGCAGCGCCATCTCGGTCGGCAACGCCTTGGGCGAGCGCAGCCGCACGTAGACCTGCATGACGATCAGCAGCGCGCATAGGCCGATGAATACCGCGCTGATCGGGTGCTTGACGAACACCAGGATGTCGCCGCGCGAAATCAGCATGGCGCGGCGGAAGTTCTCCTCGAAGCGCGGTCCCAGCACGAAGCCGAGCAGGATCGGCGCCGGGTGGAAATCGAGCAGCAGCAGCAGATAGCCGACCACGCCGATGAGGACGACTTCGCCGACCTGGAACATGTCGTTGTTGGTCGAGTAGACGCCGATCGCCACGAAGAACATGGCGCTCGGGTAGAGATATTTGTACGGGATCGTCAGCAGCTTCACCCACAGGCCGATCATCGGCACGTTGAGGATGACCAGGATGATGTTGCCGATCCAGAACGAGGCGATCAGGCCCCAGAAGATATCCGGGTGTTCGCTGATGAGCTGCGGGCCCGGCACGATGCCCTGGATCATCAGGGCGCCGAGGATCAGCGCCATGACCGCGTCGCCCGGGATGCCGAGGCTCATGGTCGGGATGAAGTCGCCCTGCACCGAGGAGTGCGTCGAGGCTTCCGGACAGGCGACGCCTTCGATCATGCCGGTGCCGAACAGTTCGGGCGTCTTGGAGATTTTCTTTTCCGTCGCGTAGGAGATGAACGAGGCGATGGTCGGGCCGGTGCCGGGGATGAGCGCGCACAGGCTGCCGATCAGCGTGCCGCGGAACATGGCCGGGACGGCGCGGCGGAATTCCTCGCGCGTCGGCCGCAGATCCTTGAACGTGACGTTGGTATATTTGGTGTCGACCTCGGAAAGCTGATTGACGCTCTTCATGAACTCGGCGATGCCGAACAGGCCGAGCGCCAGCGCCACGATCTCCACGCCGTCGAACAAATTAGGGATGCCGAAGGTGAAACGCGGCGTGCCGGTTTCGATGTCGCTGCCGACTATGCCGATCAGCAGCCCGCAAACGGTCATGGCTACGCCCTTGAGCGGCGAACCGCGCGCCAGCGTCGAGCCGGCCAACAGGCCGAGCAGCATCAGCGAACAAATCTCGGCCGGACCGAACTTGAGCGCCACCACCACCAATATCGGCGCGAGGAAGATCATCTCGGTGATGCCCCACGAGGCGCCGACGAACGAGGAGATGACCGTGATGCCGAGCGCGGCGCCGCCGCGTCCCTTCTTGGTGAGCGGGAAACCGTCGAGACAGGTGACCGCGTGCGGTGGATGACACGGTAGATTGAGCAGGATCGAGCAGATCGCCCCGCCGTATTGCGAGCCGTAGAACACGCCCGCCAGCATCAGGATGGCGCCGACCGGCTTGATGCCGAAGGTCAGCGGCAACAGGATCGAAATGGTGGCGAGCGGGCCCATGCCCGGCAGCACGCCGACCATGTTGCCGACGAACACGCCGATGAAGCACCACATCACGTTGTGCGGCTCGAGCGCGACGCCGAAGCCGTACCAGAGATCTGTCAGCGCGGTGGAGAACATTAGTGGCCCAATCGGAACAGGGGGAACGGGATCTTCAGCACGTAGGAGAACAATAGCACGCCGAAGAACGTGACGCCGGCTGCCAGAATAATCGAGCCCTTCAGCGTCGCGGTGCGGTCGCCGAGCGCGGGCACCAGCACGCAAGCGAATGTCGCCGGCACCAGGCCGAAATATTCGCCGAGGATGATGAACAGGATCGGTCCCGCCAGGATGCAGCCCCAGGCGAGCCATTCACGTTCCTTCGGCAGGATGGTCTCGTCGTCGCTGAGCGGGGTGGCGACCGCGGCGCCCAAGATCAGCACGCCGACAAAGGTGAGCGTGACCCCGAGCATCAGCGGGAACATGCCAGGGCCCATATGGGTCAGGGTGCCCAGCGTATAGGTCATGGAATCGAGCGTGACCGCCGCGCCGAGCAGCGTCATCAGTCCGCCGGCGTAGAAATCCCGCTTTTTCACCAAAGTGCGGAACAAGAGCGTGCCCTCCAGGCGTTTTTTCTTGCCGGCTGTTTCAAGAAGCGGTGCGGCTTCCCTTATCTTTAGTCTAGTGCGGGCCGTATTTCCATATACCCCCGGTGGGGCCGGTTGCATCCCGCCAAATAGCCGCCGGCCGAAACTTTGTCGCCGTGCGGCAACGGCGCCGTTCTCGATCGGTTCCTGCCGGCGCGGCCGAATACCCGGGTAGCGATTGCGTGCCAAGCGGCTGTTTTTGAACGGTCAGCCGCGCATACCCACAGGGGTGGGGCGCCGGCCGATCGACGGGGTGGGGCGATAAAGCTGTGGAATTGGCGTGCGGCCGGGCGCCTAGACTGCTGCTTTTTGCGCCACCGGCGGCGCGCGGGCGCCTATTTCACCGGGCGGTGCGTCAGTGGCCGCCGCCGTTGACATATCCGTTCGACGCTTTCGGGGGGTGTACCTCGAAAGCGCAAAATCTCTTCAGCGCGTTGAACAGCTCATCGGTATCGAACGATTTCTTGAAAATTTGCAGGGCGCCAGGCCGGCCGCCGATTTCCCGCCGCAAAGTCTGCTTGGTCACCTCGTCAACCGGCCGCCCGCTGATGACGAAGACGGGAATATGCTGGGTCGCCACGGCGCCGCGCAGCCGGTGCAGCAGGTACTGGGCGTCTCCGTTCGGCATGTAATTGTCGGTTATGATGACGCTCGGGCGCTCCTTGCTGGCGATGCGAAATCCATGCACGGCGTCCGAGGCATACAGCGTATCGACGCCGAACTTGCTCAGCCTGCTGGCGAGGAAATCGTGGATGGCCGGATCGTCGTCGACCACGAGCACGCGCGGACGCTCGTGCACTTCGGCGCCGGTCTCCTGCATTTCCTGTTCGGCGATCTGGCGCGTCAGGTTCGGATAGATTTCGGTCAGCGCGGCTTCGATGTTTTTCCAGAATTCGGGACCTTTGCGGCCGTAGAACAGACCGAGGCTTTCGCAACGCTCGGCGGTTTCCTGGTCCTGGCTGCCGGTGACCACGACGATCTCGACCGGTTTGCTGCCGGGATCGAGCAGACGCGAGCAGACCGAAATCCCGTCCATCTCCGGCATGTTGACGTCGACGATCATGATGTCGGGTTGGCTGCGGCGCGCCTTGATCAGCAACTGCATGCCGTTGGTCGCGGTTTCCACCTTGAAGCCCATCTTGATGCAGCGGTCGGCGAGCAGCCGCACGATGGCCGGGTCGTCATCGGCGATCAGCATCTTGGGCATCTTGTCGCGCAGCTCGAAAATGTCCGGCATGTTTTGTCCCCCGTTACTTCAGGCGTGCTCGATAGTGGCGAGCAGCGCGTCGAGATTGGCTTCCACGGTTCCGGGCGCGCCGCGGCCGGTGCGCCGTTCGACGATGGCCTCTTCGAGCGAGGCCGCCGTCGTGCTTACGGCCTGGTAGTTGAACACGCCGGCAGCGCCCGCGAGCTTGTGCACGCAGGACTGGAATTCGTCCGGCACGAAGGTGGCATCGGCGCCGTTGCGCAGCTTGTCACGGAAGCGTGCGAGGGTCGCGGCGTCGTCGCGCAGGCGCTTGGCGAAATCGAAGCCGGCCGCGGCGAGCTTGATCGACTGCATATGGCGGCGCACGGTTTCCGCCAGTTTCACCGGATAAAACGGCTTGGCGATCACCGCGACGGCGCCGAGCGCCAGCAATCGCTCGCGTTCGGCGGGCGGCGCGCGGCCGGTGATGAAGATCACCGGGATCTTGGCCGTGGCCGGGTCCGCGCGCAGGCGCGCCAGCACCGCCGGCCCGTCCATGCCCGGCATCAGCACATCGAGGATGATCAGGTCGGGCTGCCAACCCGGCACCGCCGCGAGCGCCTGCTCGCCGTCCTCGCAGCTCATCACCACGAATTCGGCATCGAAGCCGAGCGCGAGTTCGACCACATCGCGCATCAGCGGATCGTCGTCGACATTGAGAATACGAAACGAATTCACACCGGCACCCATCCGCAACGCAACGGCATCGCGGGTGCAGTCTTGCCACGGCAACACTTAATTTTTTTCAATGACGCGGCGCCCGCCGAACGCGGCGATTGCGTATCATGGTGTGGCATGCGCGCACGCGTCTGTAACATGGTAGGTCGCCGTGCCGGCGGCGGCGCGAAAATAGCGCGGCGTGGCTGGCCGCGCGTTTACACGGCGACAAAAAGTCTTCGCTTCGCGGTAACGAAAACGCAGGTAAAGCGCGGCCGCCGGTAAATCGGTAGCGCTACGACTGCTTGCCCATGCGGTGCAGCTTGAGCACGGTGTAGACGGTGTCGCTCGCCGGCGTCGGAATTTTGTATTGGCGGCCGAGTTCGCGCACCTTGCCGGACAGCCAATCGAGTTCCAGCCGGTTGCCGTGCTCAAGGTCGACGGCCATCGACGCCCGCATCGTCGGATGCATGGTGTTGATGACATAATTCATGCGCTGATCGACGATGTCGGGTGCGAGCTCGACGCCTTTGGCGCGGCCAACGGCGCAGGTCTCTTCCATCAAGGCGCGCATGAACGCGCGCAGCTCGGGGTCGGCGACGATCGGCCCGACCGGCGCGCGCAACGCGGCGTTGGCGCCCGACGTCGCGGCCAGCAGAATGAATTTGAACCATATCTCATGCTGGATGTCGGCCACCAACGCGGCATCCAGTTTCGCGGCTTTTGCCGCGTCGGCGAAGGCCTGCAGCACCGCGTCCGGCTTTTTGTCGGGGCGGCCGAAGCGGATGCCGGCGAACTTGCTCGTGTGCTTGATGGTGCCGGGCGCCGCTATCGTCGAAGCGATGGCGGCGGTGCCGCCGGCTAGGCAATCCGGCGGCAGGATGGCGGCAAGGCGCTCGAGGCTGTCGATGCCGTTCTGCAAGGTGATGACGCGCGTGCCGGACCCGACCAGCGGCTTGGTCCGCTCGGCCGCCTGTTCGGTGTCCCACAGTTTGACCGCGAACAGCACGATATCGACCGGGCCGACGCTCTTGGGATCGTCGGTGACGTTGACCTTGGGCAAATGCAGGTCGCCGTGCACGCTCTCGAGCTTGAGGCCATGCTTTCGCATGGCGTCGAGATTGGCGCCGCGCGCGATGAAGAACACGTCGTGGCCGGCCGCCTGCATGCGCGCGCCGAAATAACCGCCGACCGCGCCCGCCGCCATGACCGCAATACGCATTGCCTTGCTCCTTCAAAAAGGGCCGTAACATATAGCCCGCTAGCGGCCGCCGGCCAACGGCGGGCGGCCAAGTCTCACAAGCGATTGATCTTGGCGATGCGGCGGATGACGTCGGGCGGCGTCTCGTCGTCGGCCTTGCTCTTGAGCGCCAGCGCCTTGCGCGCGGCCGGCCGCGCCAGACAACGCGTGAGCCAGGCCTTCAGGCTGGGCACCGCGGACAGATCCATGTCGACCGCGCGGCTGATCACGGCGGCGACGTTGAGATCGGCCACCGTGAAATCGCCGCCGAGCAGAAAATTCTGCTTCGCCACTGCCGCGTCGAGCACCTTGAACGGCGCCACCAGAACTTTCAGCGCCTCCGCGCGCTTTGCGGCATCGCGTTCGGCGGCCGGCAGCCGGACGGCGTGCAGCGACCAGATGTTGACGCCGCGGTCGACCTCGTTGAGCGCCCACGAGGTCCATTGCCAGGTCTTGGCTTCGCCTTCGAGCGTGCCGGGATAGAGTATGCCGGCGGAATGTTTCTTGGCGAGGTAGAGCGTGATCGCGAGCGACTCGAACAGCACGAAGCCGCCGTCGTCGATGAAGGGCAGGCGCCCGTTCGGATTGAGGTTGCGAAATTCCGGCGCGCCGGCGCCGGCGTCGCCGATCTCGATCGGCAGGTGCTCGTAGGCGAGCCCGAGTTCTTCCGCGATCCAGAGCACGCGAAAGGCGCGGGTGCGGGCGATGCCGTAAATGCGCAAGGACACGCGGGTCTCCCCAAGGCTGTGCCTGAGTCTATCCGAAAGCCGCGGCCCTGGGCCAATCTCGCAAAAAATTGCCCGGCGCGCGGGCCGAGGCTAGGCTAAGGCGAACCCGCATCGTATCAACCCGAGCACAGGCCATGGGTCGCGCATTGATCATCGGCGGCTCGCTCGGCGGCCTGTTCGCCGGCCTGCTGCTGCGCCAGGCCGGCTGGGACGTGACGGTGTTCGAGCGCAGCACCGGCGACCTCGCCAGCCGCGGCGTGGGGCTCGGCACGCATGTCGAATTGTTCGACATCATGCGCCGGCTCGGCATCACCGTCGATGAATCGATCGGCATTTCTTTCTCCTCGCGGTTTTGCTTCGGGCGCGACGGGTCGGTGATCGCGCGGCTGCCGTTCGACAAAATTCTGACCTCCTGGACGTTGCTCTACCGCGCGCTGCGGCGGCAATTGCCGGATGCCTGCTACCGGGCGGGCATGGCGCTCACGGATATCGTGCACCATCAAGACAGCGTCATTGCGCTGTTCGCCGACGGCACCAAAGTGGAAGGCGATCTCCTGGTCGGCGCCGACGGCCTGTATTCCACCGTGCGGGCGCGCGCCTTCACGGCGCCCGCGCCGGCCTATGCCGGCTACGTCGGATGGCGCGGCGTCATCGAGGAAGGCGCGATTCCGCAAGCCGTGCGCGCCGAGTTGATCGAGTCCTACGCCTTCTTCCTGCCGGCGCGCGAGATGATGTTGTCCTATCTGCAGCCGGGCGCCGACGACGACATCACGCCGGGGCGGCGGCGCATGAACTGGCTCTGGTATCATCCGGTCACCGCGGCCGCGCTGCGCGATATGTCCACCGACGCGGCGGGCCGCCATCACGCGGCGATCCCGCCGCCGTCGATCCGCCCGGATGTGATCGCCGCGTTCCGCGCCGATGCGCGCGCGCTGCTGCCGCCGCAATTCCTCGCGCTGATCGAAGCGACGCCGGCGCCATTTTTTCAGCCGATATTCGATCTGGAATCGCCGCGCCTCATCGCCGGGCGCGTGGCGCTGTTGGGTGACGCCGCTTTCGTCGCGCGGCCGCATGTCGGGGCCGGCGTCACCAAGGCGGCGTTGAACGCGGCCTGGCTGACCGACGCGCTGATCGCCAAGCCCGATATCGCGGCGGCGCTTGCCGTCTATGACGCACAGGCACGCGCCTTTGGCGCGGTGCTGGTCGCGCGCGCGCGCTTTCTCGGCGGCTATCTGGAAGACCCGCCGCGCGCGGGGCTCAACGCCGATCCGGTGGCGCTGATGCAGGCGATCGGCGCGCCGCTGCGCGATATTCCGGAGCTGGCGGCATTATTGGAAATTTCAGCCTGTGCGACTCAGGTAGACTGATTTACCGGTCCTTTTTGCCTTTCCTTGGGGCGCTTGCCGACATGCCGCTGCCGCTTCAACAGAACGCCACCTCACTCAATGTGCCACAAGCGCTGAAGCAGGCTCTCGAACTGCATCAGCAGGGGCGGCTCGCCGAAGCGGAACGGCTCTATGCGGCCATCCTGGCGGCCAAACCGGACCACGCCGATGCGCTGCATTATCTCGGCCTGATCAAATTGGCGAATGGCCAATTTGTCGAAGCGCTGCAGTGCATCGCGGGCGCCATGCGCTCAAGAACACCTTCGCCTCAGATTTTGCTGAACCATGGCCTCGTGCTCAACGCGCTCAATCGCCACACCGAGGCGCTCGACAGCTTCGACCGCGCGATCAAGCTGAAATCGAAATTTTTCGACGCGCATAACAGTCGCGGCATCGTGCTGGCCATGCTCGGCCGCGACGAAGAAGCATTGGAGAGCTACCGCAAAGCGCTCGTCATGGCGCCGAATGACGCGGGAGTGCACTTCAATCGCGGTAACGCCCTCAAGAATCTGGGGCGATTTGGCGAAGCATTGGAGAGCTACGATCGTGCGCTCGCGCGAAGGCCAGACCACGCCGAGGCGCTTTGCAACCGCGGCGTCATATTGCATGAGTTGAAGCGGTTTGACGAAGCGCTGGCGAGTTACGATCGCGCCATCGGTTTCCGCCCGGATATCGCCGAAGCGCATTCCAATCGTGGAAATGTTCTTCGGGAACTGAAGCGACATGACGAGGCGCTGGCGAGCTACGATCGCGCGCTCTTCCTGCGGCCCGACTATGCCGAGGCGCACTCCAATCGCGGCAACGCCTTGAACGCGTTGAGGCGATATGACGAGGCGCTGGCGAGCTACAATCACGCAATCGATCTACGGCCGGATTATGCCGTGGCGTTCTCCAATCGCGGCGCCACGTTGTTTGAGCAGCGGCGATACGAAGAGGCCCTGGCAAGTCACGACCGGGCGATCGCCCTGCGGCCGCAAAGCGCCGAGGCGCACTGCAATCGGGGAGACGTCCTGAGGGAACTGGAGCGATTTGACGAGGCGCTGGCGAGTTACGATCGCGCGCTCGCCTTGCGCCCCGACTATGCCGAGGCGCACTCCAATCGCGGCAACGCCTTGAACGCGTTGAAACGGTTCGACGATGCGCTGGCGAGCTACGATCGCGCGATCGGCTTGCGGCCGGATTTCGCCACGGCATTTTCGAATCGCGGCGCCACTCTGCATGCGCTTAAGCAATTCGACGAGGCGATGGCGTGCCACGAGCGAGCCCTCGCGCTGCGGCCGGACGACGCCCAGGCGCTCTCCAACCGCGGCGCCACGCTGACGCAATTGAGAAGGAACGACGAGGCGTTGGCCGATTATGACCGCGCGCTTGTATTGCAGCCCGGTTTGCCCGTGGTGCATTGGAATCAGGCTGCCTTGAGACTCCTGACGGGCGATTTCGAGCGCGGCTGGGCCGAATATGAGTGGCGCCGGAAGAAAGCGTCTTTGGCGCGCTGGATGCGCAATTTTCCTCAACCGCTCTGGCTCGGCGGCGAGGATATCGGCGGCAAGACCATCCTGCTGCACAGCGAGCAGGGATTTGGCGATACGATTCAATTCTGTCGCTATGTTCCGCTCGTGGCCGCGCGCGGCGCCCGGGTGGTGCTCGAAGTCGAAGCGCCGCTCCAGCCGCTTATGGCAACGCTAGCCGGCCCGACGCAGGTCGTCGCCAAAGGCGGCGCGCTGCCGGATTTCGATCTGCATTGTCCGCTGCTAAGCCTGCCGTTGGCCTTCAAGACAGATCTTGAAACAATTCCGTCGCATGTACCCTATCTGCGCGCGCCCTCGCAGAAATTGGCCGAGTGGGAAACGCGGCTCGGCGAGAAACGTCGACCCAGGATCGGCCTTGCCTGGTCGGGTAATGCGGCACACGAAAGGGACTCCGACCGGTCGATCGGCCTTGCTGCTCTTCTGCCGCTTTTGAATGTTGAAGCAACATTTGTTAGCCTGCAAAAAGATGTTCGTCCCGCCGATGCGGCGGTCCTCGATCGATGCGGCGACATCCTTCAGTTTGGCGACGCGTTTAGGGATTTCTCCGATACGGCCGCGCTGGTATCGAAACTGGATCTCGTCATTTCGGTGGATACCAGCATCGTCCACCTCGCGGGCGCGCTGGGAATTCCGGTTTGGGTCTTGCTGTCCTATATCCCCGACTGGCGCTGGCTGCTCGACCGGGATTCCAGTCCTTGGTACCCGACCGCCCGGTTGTTTCGGCAAAACGACACGTGCACGTGGGACAGCGTGATTATGCGTGTTCGTGAAGCGGCGCTCGAATTCGTCGAAGGCCGGTCCGCGCTTTAATAGAGGCCGGAGGGGCGCGTGACGTTCCACGACATGCGCGCATTATGCGCGGGCGGCTGTTGCACGGTCCGCGCCGGCGCGCTCTGCGGCAGCACGATCACCTTGGCGCCGATCTGCACGCGGCTGTAGAGATCTTCCACATCCGCGTTGGTGAGGCGGATGCAGCCGCTCGACACGTTCTTGCCGATGGTGGTCGGATCGTTGGTGCCGTGGATGCGATATTCGGTGCCGCCGAGATACATGGCGCGCGCGCCGAGCGGATTGCCCGGGCCGCCGGCCACCATGCGCGGCAGGTAAGGCTGGCGCGCAATCATCTCGGACGGCGGATACCAATCCGGCCACTCGGCCTTGCGCGCGACCTGTTTGACGCCCGACCAGGTGAAGCCCTGCCGGCCGACGCCGATGCCGTAGCGGATCGCCTGGCCGTTGCCGAGCACGTAATAAAGGAAAGTGTGCGGGGTATCGATGATGACGGTGCCGGGCGCCTCGTTGGCTGGCATAGCTCACGATTTGCCGTTGCAGGCGCGGATCGAGCTGCGCGTCTGCGTCCGGCTCGGCTTGCTCGATCGGTGCGTACTGCGGTGCGGACGGCGAATTATAGGCGAAGCGCTGCTGGGCCTGCGCAGGCCCGCACGACAAAGCGGCCGCGGCGATCAGCACGCTCAGCGAGCCGATTGAGTGCAATTTTACGGACATTGGGCGCCTCTCGAGGAATGCATCATGTGCATCCGTCGAGCCAAGCTCCCGGGAGGTTCAAAGGTTCCGGTGCGGCCGCGCACGTAAACGTGTGCTGTAGCGGGGAACCATTGCGGCCCTAGACTTTAACCCTTGCGCCAGCCCACCACCGCCTCGGGAACGCTGTCGGTGGAGGCGTAATAAGGCTTGATATCGAGCAGCGGCGTGCCGTCCAGGCAGTCAAGCCCGACCACCGAGAGTTTGCCGCCTTCGATGCCAATGAGCTTCACCACGCTCATGGCGATCGGATTGGCGCGCGCCGGCGAGCGCAGCGCAAAGGTGCCGTGGCGGGTGCCGTAATGGCTCGGCACCTGCAGCACCAGGTCGCGCTGCGAATTGTGCATCCAATAGAGCAGCACCAGGTGCGTGCAGGTTTCGGCGTCTTTGAGGCCCTCGCGCCAGCGCGGGTCGACTTCGACGGTGCAAACGGCGTCGGATTCGCGGGCGTTTTTCGGGCAGTCCTTGCGGTGCTTCCAGGGCGTGTGGATGCGGCCGATGTAATAGAGGCCGGCGTCGTAAGCCTCTGGCAGTTCGGTCGCCTTCTCGCCGTCGCGGATGCCGAAATCCTTGCTGCTCATCGGCAAGCTCTCCAATTGCCAGCGGAATAAGGTTGCCACCGCTAAAATTTCCTAACCAGTCCGGTAAATGCCTTACCCGGCACCCTTGCCGGCGGCCGTTTCAACGTATAAAGATATCTTTATATAGTGGGAACAGGCCCAATGCCCGATAGCGCCCGGCTCGGTTTCGACGCTCTCAACGCGGCCCTCAAGGCGGCCGGCGAGGAGACTCGCCTGCGCGTGCTGGCGCTGCTTTCCGAAGCCGAGCTGACCGTCTCCGACCTCACCGACATCCTGCGCCAGTCGCAGCCGCGCATCTCGCGCCATCTCAGGCTGCTGGCCGAGGCCGGCTTGATCGAGCGCTTCCGCGAGGGCACCTGGGCGTTCTTCCGCCTGGCCGAACACGGTGGCGGCGCCGAGGTGGCGCGCGCGCTGCTGGCGCGGCTCGACCCAGCCGACCAAACCATCGCGCGTGACCGCGCCCGGCTTGCCTCGGTGCGCCAGGCGCGCGCCGCCGCGGCGCAAGCTTATTTTCGCGCGCACGCCGCCGAGTGGGACCGCATCCGCAAGCTGCACGTCACCGACGCCGCGGTCGAGGACGCGATCCGCGCGGCGCTCGGCGGCAAGCCGTTCCGTTCTTTGCTCGATCTCGGCACCGGCACCGGGCGGATGCTGGAATTGTTCGGCCCGGAGATCGAGCGCGGGCTCGGCCTCGATCTGTCGCTCGACATGCTGCAGCTCGCGCGCGACCGGCTGGAGCGCGCCGGGCTCAAACATTGCAGCGTGCGGCAGGGAGATATTTACGATCTGCCGCTCGCCAACGATTCCTTCGACGCCGTCATCCTGCATCAGGTGCTGCACTTCCTCGACGACGGCGCGCGCGCGATCAAGGAGGCGGCGCGCGTGCTGCGTCCGGGCGGGCGCTTGCTGGTGGTCGATTTCGCGCCGCACGAGCAGGAATTCCTGCGCGAGCAGTTCGCGCACCGGCGCCTGGGTTTTGCGCCGGAGACGGTGACGCAATGGATGACGGCGTCGGGCTTGGAACCCGTGCTGCACAAGTCGCTGGCGCCCGAGCCCGGCTCCGACGGCAAGATCGCGGTCTCGCTGTGGCTGGCGCGCGACATGCGCGCGCTGATCGCCACGGCCAAGCGCGAGGTGGCGTGATGAACGAGAATCCGCGTCTCAGCCGCTTCATGCCGGCCGGTCACCGCCGCATCGCGGTATCGTTCGAATTTTTTCCGCCGGCGACCGAAGAGATGGAGAAGACCCTGTGGGAGTCGATCGAGCGGCTGAAGCCGCTCGACCCGCAATTCGTCTCGGTCACCTATGGCGCCGGCGGCTCGACGCGCGAGCGCACGCACGCGACGGTCAAGCGCATCCGCGCGGAAACGCCATTGATTCCGGCGGCGCATCTCACTTGCGTCGCCGCCACCCGCGCGGAAGTCGACACGATCGTGCGCAATTATCACGCGGCCGGCGTGCGCCACATCGTGGCGCTGCGTGGCGATCCGGTGGGCGGCGCCGGCGCGCGCTACGCGCCGCATCCGGGCGGCTATCTGAACGCGGCGGATCTCACCGCCGGCATCAAACGCGCTCATGGCGATTTCGACGTCTCGGTCTCCGCCTATCCGGAAAAACATCCCGAACTCGCCGACGGTGGAAGCCGACATCGACATGCTGAAAGCCAAAGTCGACGCCGGGGCCACGCGCGCGATGACCCAGTTCTTCTTCGAGAACGACGTGTACTTCCGCTATCTCGACCGCGTGCGCGCGCGCGGCATCGACATTCCGATCGTGCCGGGCATTCTGCCGGTGCAGAACTTCAAGGCGGCGGCCAATTTCGCCGCGCGCGCCGGCGCTTCGGTGCCGGTCTGGCTGGCCGAGCGTTTCCAGGGGCTCGACAACGATCCGACCACCCGCAAGCTGATCGCCGCCGCGGTCGCCGCCGAGCAGGTGATCGACCTGTTCGACCGCGGCGTCACCAATTTTCACTTCTACACCATGAACCGCGCGGATCTGGTCTACGCGGTCTGCCATTTGCTCGGTTTAAGGCCGGTGACACAGGAAGCCGTGTAATGCGTGGCTTGCGTAAAGCGTTCACCGACGCGCTCAGAGAGCGCATCCTGGTGCTCGACGGCGCCATGGGCACCATGATCCAGGCGCTCAAGCTGGACGAGACCGGCTATCGCGGCGCGCGTTTCGACGCCTGGAACCGCGAAGTGCGCGGCAACAACGACCTCTTGAACCTGAGCCGGCCCGAAGCGGTGCGCGACATCCACCTGGCTTACTTCCGCGCCGGCGCCGACATCGTCTCCACCAACACGTTCTCCTCCACCAAGATCGCCCAGGCCGATTACGGCATGGAGGGCATCGCCTACGAGCTCAATCACGCCGGCGCGACGCTGGCGCGTGAAGCCGCCACCTTGGCCGAGAAGGAAGACGGCAAGCGCCGCTTCGTCGCCGGCGCGCTCGGGCCGACCAACCGTACCGCCTCGATCTCGCCGGATGTTTCCAATCCCGGCTTCCGCGCCATCACCTTCGACCAGTTGCGCGCGGCTTACGGCGAGCAGATCAAGGGCCTGATCGACGGCGGCGCCGACTTGCTGCTGATCGAGACCATCTTCGACACGCTCAACGCCAAGGCGGCGATCTACGCCATCGCGGAAGCGTGCGAGGCGCGCGGTCTCGATATCCCGATCATGATTTCCGGTACCATCACCGACCGCTCCGGCCGCCTGCTGTCGGGGCAGACGCCGGCGGCGTTCTGGAATTCGGTGAAGCACGCCAATCCCGTGACCATTGGCTTGAACTGCGCGCTCGGCGCCAAGGAAATGCGCGCTCATATCGAGGAAATCGGCCGCGTCGCCGACACTTTCGTCTGCGCCTATCCGAATGCCGGGCTGCCCAACGAATTCGGATATTACGACGAAAGTCCGGAATACATGGCCGAGCTGTTGGGCGAATTCGCGCAAGCCGGCCTGGTCAATGTGGTGGGCGGCTGTTGCGGCACCACGCCCGAGCACATCGCGGCGATTGCCAAAGCGGTTGCCGGCAAGGTGCCGCGCGCGATCCCCGAAGTGCCGCAGCAGTTGCGGCTGTCCGGCCTGGAAGCCTTCACGCTCACGCCGGAGATTCCGTTCGTGAATATCGGCGAGCGTACCAACGTCACCGGCTCGGCGAAATTCAGGAAGCTGATTACGGCCGGCGACTACGCCAGCGCGCTCGGCATTGCGCGCGAGCAGGTGGAAAACGGCGCGCAGGTGATCGACGTCAACATGGACGAGGGCCTGCTCGACTCGGAAGCGGCCATGGTGACGTTCCTCAATCTCATCGCGGCCGAACCGGACATCGCGCGCGTGCCGGTGATGGTCGACAGTTCGAAATTCTCGGTAATCGAGGCGGGCCTGAAATGCCTGCAAGGCAAGGCCGTGGTCAATTCCATTTCCATGAAGGAAGGCGAGGCGGCCTTCGTCGAGCACGCCAAGACCGTGCGCCGTTACGGCGCCGCTGTGGTGGTGATGGCCTTCGACGAGAAGGGCCAGGCCGATACCTTCGAACGCAAGACGAGAATCTGCAAGCGCGCCTACGACATTCTCACCAAACAAGTCGGCTTCCCGCCCGAGGACATTATTTTCGATCCGAACATCTTCGCCATCGCCACCGGCATGGAGGAGCACAACAATTACGGCGTCGATTTCATCGAGGCGGCGCACTGGATCAAGGCGAACTTGCCGCACGTGCATGTGTCGGGCGGCGTATCCAATTTGTCGTTCTCGTTCCGCGGCAACGAACGCGTGCGCGAGGCCATGCATTCGGTGTTTCTGTTCCACGCCATCAAGGCCGGCATGGATTTGGGCATCGTCAATGCCGGGCAGATCGCGGTCTATGACGGGCTCGATCCGGAATTGCGCGAGGCGTGCGAGGACGTGGTGCTCAACCGCCGCCCGGACGCCTCGGAGCGGCTGCTGGCGCTGGCGGAGAAATTCCGCGGCAAGGGGCAGGAGGCGAGGGAAGTCGATCTCGCCTGGCGCGAGCGGCCGGTGGAGAAGCGGCTGGCGCACGCGCTGGTGCACGGCATCACCGACTTCATCGAGGCCGACGTCGAGCAAGCGCGCAAGGAAGCCAAGCGCCCGCTTGACGTGATCGAAGGCCCGCTGATGGACGGCATGAATATCGTCGGCGACCTGTTCGGCTCCGGCAAAATGTTTTTGCCGCAGGTGGTGAAATCGGCGCGGGTGATGAAGCAGGCGGTGGCTTATCTGATGCCTTACATGGAGCAGCAGACGGATGGCCGCGCGCACAATTCGTCGAACGGCAAGATCGTCATGGCGACGGTCAAGGGCGACGTGCACGACATCGGCAAGAACATCGTCGGCGTCGTGCTCCAATGCAACAATTACGAAGTGCTCGATCTCGGCGTCATGGTGCCGGCGGCGAAAATCCTCGAGACGGCACGCGCCGAGAACGCCGACATCATCGGACTGTCCGGGCTGATCACGCCCTCGCTCGACGAGATGTGCCACGTGGCGGCCGAGATGGAGCGGCAGGGCTTCGAACTGCCGCTGCTGATCGGCGGCGCCACCACCAGCCGCGTGCACACGGCGGTGAAGATCCACCCGAACTATCAGCGCGGCCAGGCGGTCTATGTCAACGACGCCAGCCGCGCGGTCGGCGTGGCGCAGGCTTTGATGTCGCGCGAGGCCAAAGGCAATTATGTCGCCGAGCTGCGCGGCGAATATTCCAAGCTCGCCGCCGCCCATGCGCGCGCGCAGGCCGACAAAGTGCGGCTGCCGCTTAGCCAGCGCGCGCGGCAACGCGCCCAAGCTCGACTGGTCGGGCGCTTACGTGCCGCCGAAGCCGACGTTCCTCGGCAGCAAGACGCTCGCCGATTATCCGGTCGCCGAGCTGGTGGATTTCATCGACTGGACGCCGTTCTTCTCAGACCTGGGAGCTGCGCGGCAAATATCCCGCCATTCTCGACGACGCAAAATTCGGGCAGGTGGCGCGCTCGCTGTTCGAGGACGCCCGCGCCATGTTGGACAAGATCGTGGCCGAGCGCTGGTTCACCGCGAGCGCGGCGTTCGGCTTCTGGCCGGCGGCAACCGAGGGCGACGATATTCTGGTGTTCGCCGACGATGTGCGCGCCAAGCCCGTGGCGACGCTGCACACACTTCGGCAGCAACTGTCCAAGCGCGACGGCCGCTTCAACGAGGCGCTGAGCGATTTCGTCGCGCCGCGCGCCAGCGGCCTCACCGATTACATCGGCGCTTTCGCCGTCACCGCCGGCATCGGCGAGGATGCGGTGGCCGAGCGTTTCAAGCGGGCGAACGACGATTATTCCGCCATCATGGTCAAGGCGCTGGCCGACCGGCTGGCGGAAGCTTTCGCCGAACGCCTGCACCAGCGCGTGCGGCGGGAATTCTGGGGTTACGCCAGCGACGAGGCGTTAAGCAGCGATGACCTGATCGCCGAGAAATACCGCGGCATCCGGCCGGCGCCCGGCTATCCGGCGCAGCCCGACCATACCGAGAAGGGCACGCTGTTCCGCCTGCTCGAGGCCGAGCGCATCGGCGTCAAGCTGACCGAGAGCTTCGCCATGCATCCGGGCGCGGCGGTCAGCGGGCTCTATTTCAGCCACCCGCAGAGCCATTATTTCGGCGTCGGCAAGATCGAGCGCGACCAGGTCGAGGATTACGCCAGGCGCAAAGGCTGGAGCGTGGCGGAGGCGGAGAGGTGGCTGGCGCCGATCCTCAATTACGAACCGCGCAAGACGCCCAGCATCGTGGCGGCTTGACGGAGCAATGAAAAAACAAAACACCGGAGAGCGGGCTCTCCGGTGTTTGAATTGTGGCCCGGGCTTTGTGCCCTTATTCTTGGTTCGGCGTCGTCGCTTCCCTCTTGAACTCAGAATGCGCCGAGCAATACCGCGCCAACAAAAACGAACACGGCGCAAACTGCCAGCACTTCGAATCTCAAGGCAAGGTTCACGGCAAGTGCCTCCCTTGTTGATGTGCGATGAAGGTAGCAGGAAACGCACTTGCCATGAAGTGGGTTGCAAGCCGCGGACGCGAAATTTGCATGACGCGTCATGCGCGGCGGGTATGGCGGCAGCAAGCGCTTGATCGTGCGCCACAATAAATCGTTGTGCGATGCAATGCGGCGGTGCGAAAATTTGCGCGCACTGCATTTATGCGAAAATTTCCGGACATGCGCGGTGAAACTGCCCGGGTTTCTGCCGCGTGAAGAACCAGTCACGCAAATATGCATGCGTCACGCGTGGCGGCTCGGCTGGATAAATCCCGCGCGCCGCCATTCATGAATTTGTCATCCGCCGCATCCCGGGAAACCCGTCGCGGCAATTCGCAGCACGTCAGGGATCAAGCTGGCGAACGAAGCCGCATACGCGGTCCGAAAAATTTGAAGTCGCCCGATACCCCACCCAAAAGGAACTTTAACCGCAGTGTGACGTTGTTTGTCTAGATCGGCCCTGGGTGGCAATCATGACAAATCAAAACGAACTGGAAACCGAACGACGCAGCGACGTAATTGACGATATCTACTACACGCATTGGATTATCGTTAGTGCCGTTGCGCTCGTGACCGTCATCGTGGCCATGGCCTTCACGAGTACGGAGAAATATCCGGACATGCCCCAAACGATCACGTCGGTTATTTCCCCCGCTCCGTCGCTTTAAACGAGCAGCTACCTGACGATGTCCGTTGTCGGCTAAAAGCAGCCGCTATGCTTGCTAAACCCGACGCCTGATTTCTTCGATAGAATAAATACGCACAATATTATGCGGACCGCCGTCGAGTAAAATCGCCGGTATTGTCTCGGGCCGCGCTAAAGCCAATTAATTCCCGCCAGCGGCAGCACGCGCTGAAGGATCGCCCCCGCGCAGATCAGCACCACAAGCAGTTTGAGAAGGTATGCCAGGCGTCTTTCATTGACGAACTTTTCGATGGCCCAAAAGCAAATGGCGCCAACGACACAAATAATCAGAACACCGATCAAGACTGAAAGCATGGCAATCCCCCTGTATTGGCTCGGCCCACAAGGCCCGCGACCGATATGTTACTTGGCCATCCGCCAGGCGAACAGTACCACAGCGGCGCCGACCGCCGCCGCGATGACCGTCGTCACTAATCCGCCGCCGAGCGCCAGCAACAATCCGATATGAAAGCCGACGAACGCGCCCGCAACGCCTACCAGTGCGCTTGTGACGATGCCGCGGGTCGATCCGGAGAACTGGCGGGCAAGCCAGGACGGCCCGGCAAGCCGGTCGAACAGAAAGCCGGCAACGACGCCGATGACGAGAACAAGAAGAAAAGTGACGGCGGGGTCCGTGGCGCGCATGGCTTAGGCTGCCTTTACCGGTTCGGATTTGAATGTTGCGTGGGTGACGGTTACCGCCGTACCGTTGGAATTACTGGCCGTATCCACGAGGGCATCGAGCTGTCGCGTCAGCGCCTTGATGAGACTGGTGCCGAGCCCGGGTTTGGTCTGGCTTGCGGCCACGTCCGGCTTGCCGATCCCATTGTCGGACACCGTGAGCTTCCAGTTGGTTCCCGAGACTTTGTAGGAAACGACGATAGCCGCGTCCGGCCTCTCGCCGGGGAATGCATGCTTCAATGCGTTCATCACCAATTCGGTGACAATCAACCCGAGGCTCACGGCGTCGCGTGAAGTCGTGGTGCCGGCGTCGGCTTCGACCTTGAGCGTAACCGGCCGGCTGTCGCCGATCATCGATTGCGCCAGAGTTTCACATAGTTTGGTAAGGTATTGGCCAATCTCGATCGGCTTGCCGCCTCCGACGACATGCAAATGCTGCTGGACGGCTGCGACCGACAAAACGCGCTGGTGCGCGTCCTCCAATTGCAGCCGCGTCTCTTCAGACTGGACGGTGCGCGCCTTGATGAGCAGGATGCTGGCGATGATCTGCAAACTGTTGGCGACGCGATGCTGCATTTCTTCCAGCAGCATGTCCTTTTCGCGCATCAACGTCTCGATCTGGCGCTCAATACCACGCCGGTCGGTGACGTCCTCGAACGCCAGCAATACGCTGCTGTGGGCGCCTTTTTCGTAGAATACCTTGCGGACGTTGAGCAGCATCACGCGCCGGCCGATCACGGGAAATTCGCGGTCGACTTCGTATCCCTCGATTGTTTCTTGATCCTTCACGATCGTTTGCAAGAGGTCGCGCAGCTCCGGGATATTCCACTGGCCGCCGTCGATATCGAACAGCACCTGGCCGCGCAGATCCTGACCGGAGAGCTTGAAGGTTTGGTAGAACGAACGGCTGGCGGCGGTGATGCGCTGGTTCTGGTCGAGGACCAGGAGAGGATCGCGAACCGTATCGATGATGGCGTGCGAGAGCGCGAGCGCGATTCCGGCCGGAATGTCGGTGAATGGCGTATTCTTCGTCGACGTCGAAACGGACATATGAACCTTTCGCCGCGTTTTCGAACGCGGGTAAAGCAGCGCGAATTTTCGCTTAAGTGGCGCGAACGCCGGGACGCTCCTATTGAGCGCCGAATTGTTGAAACTATGCGCCTTTAATCGTGAAAAGGCGAGGACATTGCGATCACGAATAAGGCACCGAAGGGCAGGCGCCTGTCGTTCGCAGGTCGGCGAATTGCCGGTGCCCCGAAAGACCGGCTGTTACCTACGGAACAAAAGTCGGCCCGGCGCATTGGCATACGACAAGCTCCCGTTGATTGGAGCTTTACCCGACAATATGGAGCGACCATGCAAACCAGGTTTTTGCGAACGACGTTTTTTGCCCCCGCGATGCTTCTAGCGACTTTGGCGCTGCCGATGGCGGCGCAGGCGCAAGGCACTCTGCGCGGCGCCCAGGAAGGCGCGCGCCAGGGTGAACACGACGCCGGGCCGCTCGGTGCAATCGTAGGCGCAACCGTCGGCGCCGTTGCCGGCACCGTCGGCGGCATCCTCGGCGTCGAGGATCGCCCACGGTTTCGCGAATACGTCGTTCGCGAGCATCACCCTTCCTATCGCTATGACAGCGACTTCCGCGTCGGCGCCACGTTGCCGGAAAGCGGCGTCACCTATTACGACGTGCCACCCGAGTACCACGTGCAAGGCTATCGCTACAGCTATGTGAACGACCATGCCGTGCTGGTCGATCCGCGCACGCACCGCATCGTTCAGATCATCGATTAGCCCCGACGTTGAAGGGAATAAAAATGTTGAAAGTCTTATCACTGACCGCACTCGCTGCCTTGGCAGTGGTGGCGATTGCTACCCCGCAGCCTGCTTTTGCGCGCGATGGCGGCGCGATCGCAGCCGGCGTCATCGGCGGCCTGGCCGTCGGCGCGATCATCGGCTCGCAGGCGGATCGCGGCTATTACGGCGGTCCGGGTTATTATGACTCGGGCTATCAACCCGGCTATCGCGAATGTCACATGGAGCGGGAACAGGTTGAAGACCGGTACGGAAATGTGCACTTGCGGCGCGTTCGCGTCTGCGATTGACGTTCCCGTCCAACGAAAATCTTGAATGAGCCTTCGGGCTCCGACTTCCCAGCTCAACCCCGCCGCAGACGGCGGGGTTTTTTTATTTGGCAGCCGCCAAGTGAACCGCATCGCTGCGCTACCCTGGCGGCGACCGGCGGGATTCTTAGGATCAAGGCGGCGCAAGAAGCCCTGTTTTTCCGGGCGGACGATCCAATCTTTGCGCCGGCAACGAATCCTTATCCTTAACGAATTCCGGCAGCGCCAGCGTTGAAGCCTCGTTAAAGAAACTGCTCGCATTTTCGCGGGTATGAAGTGTGGCGTCCGTACTTATTTGGCCGGCACGGTACTGCTGCTGGCGCTCGCCGGCTGCGGGCGCAGTTTCCTGCAATTCGGCGAGCGCCCGGCCTGGCGGCACGAGGCCGAAGTCGCGTGCCTGAAGTCGGGCACTGTCAAGCTCGGCGCCGGCGTCGTGCAGATGTCGCCGATCGAAGGCCCGGGCATGTGCGGCGCCGATTTTCCGCTCAAGGTAGCCTTGCTGGGCGAAAGCACGGCGATGAGCTACGCCGACGACCTGCGGCCGCCGGAAGCAATCCCCAACGCATCCCCGGCGCAGCCGCGCTGGCCGGCGAGCGCGCCGGGTTATGCGCCGCCGGCGCCGGTGCAATCCGCGCCCATCCAGAACGGCACCATGCGCTGGGTACCGGGGCCGCCCGGCATCGAACGGCCCGAGACCGACGCGCCGGCCGGCTATGCGCCGGCGGACGAGCAACCGGCCGCGTCTGGACGGCCGATGTCGATCTACGCGCCGGGGGTTGCCGCGCCCGACGATATTCCCGACGACGCCGTGCTGCCGCCCGGCCGCGGCCGCGCGCCCGCCGCACAGCCGGCGCAGCCGGCCTATAACGCGCCGGTCTATCAGGCGCCGGCGCAGCGCGCGCTGCCGGCGCTCGGGCCGATGCGCGGCCCGAATACGACGGCCGCGATCATGCCGGCGGCGGTGACGCCGCCCGCGACGCTCGCCTGTCCGCTGGTCTCCGCGCTCGATCGCTGGGTGAGCGATGGCGTGCAGCCGGCGGCCTTGCACTGGTTCCACGCGCAGGTCACCGAGATCAAGCAGATCGGATCCTACTCATGCCGCGAAATGGTCGGCGCGGGCACCTCGACCATGTCCGAGCACGCCTTCGGCGATGCGCTCGACATCGCCGGCTTCATCTTTGCCGACGGACGCAAGATCACGGTCAAGGACGGCTGGCACGGCACGCCGGAAGAGCAGGGCTTTCTGCACGACGTGCAGCTCTACGCCTGCGAGACGTTCACCACGGTGCTGGCGCCCGGCTACAACGTCTATCACTACGACCACATCCACGTGGACCTGATGCGCCGCCGCGCCGGCTACCGGCCCTGCCGGCCGAACGCCATCCCGGGCGAAGTGGTGGCGGCGCGCGCGCGCGCGGTCTATGCCGCCAAGCACGGTGTGCCGGCCTATACCGGCTCGGTGCCGGGCAAGGCCGCCCGCGGTGCTGAACCGGTGGCGACGCCCGGCGCCGACGGTTACATCCCGGATGAAACCGGCGATGCGATGGTCACCGGCTCGATCGGCGCGGCGCGGCGCGCGTCCGGCGGCGTCGATCACGATTTCGACCAGAGCGAACCGGAGCCGGAGAGCGCGCCGGCCCAGCCGTTCGACTCGCCCGGCGACGTCGCCATCCGCGCCGAAGAGCGCAGAGCGGCGTTCCATTAGCCGCTGAACAAACCCTCGGCTCCTTTGCCGGAAAAACGGCCGCAGTGGCTAGCGGCCGGCGAGGCAGCTAGTGGCGCCGAAGAACTTTAGTCCGACCCCGATGAATGCGCGGCTGAACAGCGCACGGATGAACAGGCGCCGCAGCCAGGGATGCGAACGTGCCGACGGCACGAACAGGCCGGCGAAGCGCGCGGCGTCTTTCTGCTTCTTGTCGACCGGCGGCTTGAGGAACGCCTGATAGGCGGCAAAGGCCGCGCCGTGATCGGACTGGCGCGCCAGTTCCTGCGCAAGGATGTAGCCGCCCGCCATCGCCATATGCGAGCCTTGGCCGGCGAGCAGCGTCAGGCAGCCGCAGGCGTCGCCGATCAGCGCGACCCGGCCTTTGTGCCATTGCGGCATCACGATCTGCGTCGCGCTGTCGAAAAAAATCGGCGGCTCGCCGGCATAAGCGCGCAGCGCATCGTTCATCAGCCAGCCGGCGCCGCGCATCTGCTCCCGCAGGAATTCAAAGCGCCGGTCTTTCGCCACCTGCGTCTCGGTATGATGGAAGAGGTAAGTGGTATCGAGCCGTTGCTCGTCGAGCGGATAGAGGAACATCATGCGGTCGGTTTCTTGATACAATTTGACCTTGCGGTCGAACGGCAGGTTGCCGCGCGCGATGTGGAAGGCCGCGACATAGAGCCCGAGAAATTTCTCGAATTGCCGCTCGGGGCCGAAGACGAGCTCGCGCACGCGCGAATGCACGCCGTCGGCACCGACGGCCAGCGCGAAGTCGTCTTGGCCGCCGTTTTCGAATTGGGCGCGGACATAATCGCTGCGGTCTTCGAGCGCGGCGAGTGAGGTGGCGTAGCGCACTTCGACGCCGATTTCGCGCGCGCGCTCGGCTAGGATGGCCTCGAGATCGGGACGCCGCAGATAGACATAATCGCCGCCGAGCGCGCGCCGCATCCGCTCGATCGGCATGTGCACGTAAGCGCTGCCGTCGGCATCGACGAATTCCATCGTGTCGATCGGATAGCGCACGGCGCGCAGCCGCTCAACGAGGCCCATACGGCTTGCCACGTCCCAGCCGGTGCCGAAGAAATCCATCATGTAGCCTTCGCTGCGAAGGCCGCTCTCGCGCTCGATCACGAGCGGATCGAAACCGCTCTGTTTGAGCCGGATGGCAAGCGTCAGGCCGGCAATGCCGCCACCGGAAATGAGAATGCGTTTACGGTCCGTCATCGGCTGTCGTCCGGCTTGGCTTGGCGCGTCCCCGACGTGTTTACGCGCGGGGCCGCGCGATCGTTCCGTGGCGCAATGTCGCGGCTAGAACACCGCCTCCAGCAGCATCGCGGCGAATAAAATCAGCCCGGCGTCGCGGTTCGATTTGAACAGCTTCAGGCAAAGCGCGGAGTCGTTGATGTCGAGGCGCGTCACCTGCCAGGCGAGATGCGCGGCGAAAGCGATCAGCCCGAGCACGAAGATCAACTCGCCGCCGGCCATCAGCCCGGCGATGCCGATCAGCACAATGGCGCCCGCGTAGAAGCTCGCCAGCATCGGCCGTGTGTTCTCGCCGAACAAGAGCGCGGTCGACTTGATGCCGATCAGCAGATCGTCCTCGCGGTCCTGGTGCGCGTAGATGGTGTCGTAGCCGATCACCCAGGAGATCGAGCCGGCATAGAGCACGATCGCCGGCCAATCGAGCCGGCCGAACGCCGCCGGCCAGCCCATCAGCGCGCCGTAGGAGAAGGCGAGCCCCAGCACGACCTGCGGCCAATAGGTGATCCGCTTCATGAACGGATAGATCGCGACCACCAGCAGCGAACAGAGCCCGGTGAGCACCGTGAAACGGTTGAACTGGAGCAGCACCAGCAAACCGATCAGCGCCTGCGCCAGCATGAAGGCGGTCGCCTCGGCGACGGTCACCTGGCCGGAGGGTATCGGGCGCGAGCGGGTGCGCTCGACCAGCCCGTCGAGATTGCGGTCGACCAGGTCGTTCCAGGTGCAACCGGCGCCGCGCATGGCGAAAGCGCCGATGAAAAACAGCACGATGTGCCAGAGGCTGGGGAATTGTTCGGTGCGCATGCCGGTGAGGCCGACCGACCACCAGCATGGCATCAACAAAAGCCAGGAGCCGATCGGCCGGTCGAGGCGGGCGAGCCGCAGATAGGGGCGGGCGAACCGCGGCGCGAGACCGTCGACCCAGTTCCCGGTCGCATCGGCGACGCGTCCGGCGTTCTCGCTCATCTGTTGCCGAGGGGGGTACCGGTCAGGGTGTCGAAGGTGCCGCCGCCGGACTTGATATTGCTGGAGTCGGTGACGGGGGCGGTGAGCGTATCGCTCAGGCTCGGCCCGGCCGGGCGCGCGGGCTGGGCGGCGGCTTGGCACACCCGCGTGCGAATTTCGAGCGTCTTGCCGTGCGCCTTCTTGATGCCAGTGACGACTTGCGGGGGAATCCCGCACCAGACCGAATTGTCCTCGGCATATTTCATCATTTTGGCTTCGGCGGCCGAGAACGCGTTGAACAATTTGCAGGCCTCGGGCGCCGGCGCCTTATGCGCGCTCGCTTCGCGGATTGCCGACGCTTTCTTGCTGGCGTCGTCGCGAAGTCTCATGAACTCCTTGACGCAGGTCGGCTCCTGCTGCGCCGGCGCCGGCTGGAACTGCGCCGCGGCCGTCGTAACGGCGCCCAGCGTCAGGCACGCGGCAATCAACAATGCCCGGCGCAAGTTCATGAACAGGCCCTCTCCCGATTCCGGCCGCATCATAGCAGGTTGCCGTGCAACCGGTCCGCTATACCAAGCGGGCGAATACGTCGGGATCACGGCAATCCAGGCATAATAGGCCCCCTCGCCAAGAGCCCAAAGGCTGGCGTAAAGCCCTTTGCCAGCGTCGTGTTAACGATGAAGCCATGCCGAACTACGATTTTCGTACCCCGCGCGTCTATCTCGATGTCCCGCTCGCCGCCGGGCAGACGGCGTCTTTCGACCGCGCCCAGGCGAATTACCTGTTCAACGTGCTGCGGCTCAAGCAGGGCGACGAATTGTTGCTGTTCAACGGCCGCGACGGCGAATGGCAGGCCCAGATCGCCGGCACCGGCAAACGGGCGCCGTCGGCCGTTATCGGGGCGCGCGTGCGCGAGCAGCCGCGCCCGCCCGATCTGCATTTTCTGTTCGCCCCGCTCAAGCACGCCCGGCTCGACTATCTGGTGCAAAAGGCCGTGGAAATGGGCGCTTCCCGCCTGCAGCCGGTGCTCACCCGGCACACCCAGGTGGCGCGGGTCAATCTCGATCGCATGCGCGCCAATGCGATCGAGGCGGCGCAGCAGTGCGGCATCCTGGCCTTGCCCGAGGTGGCCGAGCCGCTCGAATTCGCGGCGGCGATCGGCGAGGCCGACCGCTTGCTGGTGTTCTGCGACGAGGATGCCGCGGTGAAGGATCCGGTGGCGGCGCTCGCCGCGGCCGCGCGCGCCGGGGCGCCGCTCGCCGTGCTGATCGGCCCGGAAGGCGGCTTTGCCGCGCAGGAGCGGGAGATGCTGCTCCGGCGGCCGAACCTGGTGCGCCTGGCGCTCGGGCCGCGAATCTTGCGGGCCGATACCGCGGCGGTGGCGGCGCTCGCCCTGGTACAAGCGGTGTTGGGCGATTGGCGCGGCGGCGAGACTGGAATATAGTGACCCAAGGCTTAGGGGAGTTCGGTCATGGTTCAGGCGTTTCGTTGCATTCGGTTGCTTGCCGCGGCGGCAGCGATCGGCCTCGCCAGCTTGGCGCCGGCCCACGCCGCGAACTGGCTGGAAATGAATTTCTATCTCAGCGGGCCCAATTACAGCGGCCAGCTGCCCCACTGCGAGGCCGCGCTCGGCAAGATTTCGGCCCGTTTTGCCGAAAAAGAGAGCCAGTACTGGAACTCGGCCTTGCACATCCTCGACTTCGAAGACGTGCGCGAAACCGCCTACCGTCCTTGGGCGGAGGACACCATTCCGCGCCGCTTCTGTACGGCGGTCGCCACTGTGAGCGACGGGCTCAAGCACAGGGTGAATTACTGGATCGGCGAGGACACCGGCATGATCGGCATGATGTGGGGTGTCGAATGGTGCGTGGTCGGTCTCGACCGCGACTGGGCCTATAATCCGGTCTGCAAGATGGCGCGGCCCTAATACTGCCGACGTCGCGTCTCCCAACAGCACGCAAACAACCAGTCAGTCCTGGTTTGTTTCATTTTGTTCTTGAAATGTTCTAGTTCTTATAGTACGGTTTTGCGGAACCGTTGCGAGAGATCAATTTCCGGTTTGTTCCGTGTGAGCATGATGGGGGCGTCCAATGTTTCGCGATTTTTCGGCTGATCGCGTGAGCCGCGCGGCGCAGCTCGCCGCCTTTGCTCTCAGCTTCCTGTTCATTTTCGCTATTGTCGCGCTCGCCCAGGACGATCTGGCGCAAGACCGCCGGCCCGACGAACCGGGCCAGTTCGATTTCTATGTGCTGGCGCTGTCCTGGTCGCCGTCGTTTTGCGAGGCCGCGCAAGAACGCGTTCAAGAACGCGCTAATGGCCGCGCGTCCGAGCGTACGCCCGACCGGCAATGCGGTGGGCGGCCGTTTTCATTCGTGGTGCATGGGCTTTGGCCGCAATTCGAGAAGGGGTTCCCGTCCTTCTGCCAAGTGCCGGCGCCGCGGCTCAACCACGAGATCGTCGGCCGCATGCTCGACTTGATGCCGAGCCCGCGGCTGATTTTCCACGAATGGGACCGCCATGGAACCTGCTCGGGGCTTTCGCAAACCGCTTTTTTCGAGGCCGTGCGCAAGGCGCGCGCGGCGATCAAGATTCCCGCCGAATATGCCGCGGTCGACAAGCCGATCGCGGTCAAGCCCGGCGATGTGGCGGAGGCCTTCGTCAAGGCCAATGCGGGATTGCCGCGCGACGCCGTCACGGTTACCTGCGACCGGAAGCGCTTGAGCGAAGTGCGCCTGTGCCTGAACAAGGATTTCTCGTTCCGCGATTGCGCGGCGCTGGCGCGCCGCTCCTGCAAACTCGACAGCGTCGCCATGCCGGCGGTGCGCGGCGGATGAACGGCGCCTGAACGCGAAAGCTTAAACATGGACCTTGTGTCTGCGATCGCGTTAAGCCGGCACTAACGATGGCCGCATGCGTTATGGGGATAACCCCGGAGCGTGTGGAATTGGCGCAAGATTCTCGTAACGGAAATCCGCAATGTTCCACGCGCGATCAGCGCGGGGAGCGCGCGTCCATGAATCGTGTGTGGGACTATATCGGCTTTGCGGTCTGGTTTGCCGGGCTAGGCTATATCGCGATGTGGCTCTTCGGCTCGCCGGATCATTTGACGTTGCCGCCGACTTTGCACGCGGTCGGCGTGGCCGCGGCGGCGCTGGTGCCCGTGCGCCTGGTCTTGCGCGCGGTCAGCAAGCGGCGCGCCGGCGCGGTTCCCGCGCCGCACCCGCGCACGCCCGCCACGGTGCTGCGCCCGGCGCGGCGCCGGCCGGCGCGGCCGTTGCGGCAGGTCAAAGCGCGCAGCCATTTCGGCCTGCGCGGCATGCCGAAGTAATCGCGGTTGTGGCATAAGCTTTCCGGCACGGCCGATAACGGTCGGTGATCGGCGGAGCTTCGAGCCAGCCCGTGAACTATCGTCACGCCTTCCATGCCGGCAGTTTCGCCGACGTCTTCAAGCATGCGGTGCTGTGCCGCATCCTGCATTATTTGCGCGAAAAACCGGCCGCGTTCCGCGTCATCGACAGCCATGCCGGCGCCGGTCTCTACGATCTCGCCGCAGCGGAAGCCGTGCGCGGCGGCGAATGGCATGACGGCATCGCGCGGCTGCTGGCCGCCGAGTTCGCCGCGCCGGTCGCCGCGCTGCTTGCGCCCTATCTCGAGGTGGTGGCGGCGCTTAACGAGCGCGGCCGGCTCAAGCTCTATCCCGGTTCGCCGGCGCTGGCGCGCGCCTGGCTGCGCCCGCAAGACCGCCTTATCGCCTGCGAGATCGAGCCGAAGGCCGCGGTCGCGCTGCGGCAAAATCTGCGCGGGGATGCCCGCATCAAGACGCTCGAGATCGACGGCTGGACCGCGCTCGGCGCCTATGTGCCGCCGAAGGAGCGCCGCGGCCTGCTGCTGGTCGATCCGCCGTTCGAAGAGGACGGCGATTTTCACCGCCTGTCGCATGGGCTTGCCGCAGCGCACCGCAAATGGGCCACCGGCATCTACGCGCTCTGGTATCCGATCAAAGACCGCGGCGAACCCGACGCGCTCGCCAAACGTCTGCGCCGGCTCGGCATCGCAAAAATGTTGCGCGCGGAACTGATCGTCGCGCCGCTGAGCGACCCGGTCCGCCTCAACGGCTGCGGCTTGATCGTGGTCAACCCGCCTTGGACGCTCGAAAGCGAGCTTTCCGTCCTGCTGCCCGCGCTGGCGGGCATTCTGGGACGCCAGGGGAACGGCGGATTCAAGCTCGATTGGCTCACCCGCGAGGCCGCGCAAGCCGCCCGCTGACCGGACGGCGCCGTGGCCCCTTTCCACCGGAGCCCAGTTGGTGTGTAGTTCCATCATTGGCAGGTACGTTCCGCCTCCTGGTGGGGGGCCGGCGGAGTGACTGAGGCCGTTTGAGGCCGACGCTTTCCCCGACTGTGAATGTCCGGCCGAGCCGCCGCGCGTGGGGCCGGCGGCGGAGCAGTGCGGGGAGAGGAGTTTTCCCGATGGCGCAAACCGGTGTTGTGAAGTTCTTCAACGGCGAACGGGGCTACGGTTTTGTGAAACCGGACGATGGCGGGCGTGATGTGTTCGTGCACATCACCGCCGTGGAAGCCGCCGGACTCAAAGGTCTCAACGAAGGCCAGAAGATCAGTTTCGACGTCGAACCGGACAAAAAGGGCAAAGGCCCCAAGGCCGTGAACCTGGTCGTCACCGGCTGATCGCTTGACCGCGGCGCCGGCATTGCGCCGGCGCCGATTGCCTTCGATCCTTCATCAGTAGCGGGTCTCCCCGCGCCTGCCGCGGAGAGATTTTTTTATGATGATCCTGCGTTCCTCACCCGCCTCGCCCTTCGTGCGCAAAGTGCGCATCGCCGCCGGCGTGCTCGGCCTCACCGACAAGATCGAGGTGCGCGAAACCAATCTCAACGATCCCGCCGACGCGATCCGCAAGCAGAACCCGCTCGGGAAGATTCCGGCGCTGATCCTCGACGACGGCACGGTCTATTACGACTCGCGCGTGATCCTGGAAGTTCTCGATCAGATGGCCGGCGGCGGCCGCATTATTCCGCGCGAACCGGACGCGCGTTTTGCCGCGCTGCGGCTGCAGGCGCTATGCGACGGCATCCTCGATGCCTCGGTTCTGCTGGTCTATGAAGGCCGTTACCGGCCGGCCGACAAGCAGGTGCAGGCCTGGATCGATCGCCAGTCCGACAAGGTGGCGCGCGGCCTGGCGGCGCTGGAAGCGGCGCCGCCGCCGCTCACGTCCACGCCCGATGTCGGTCAGATCGCGCTTGCCTGCATGCTCGGCTATGGCGATCTGCGTTTTGCCGGCGCGTGGCGGAAGGATCATCCGCGCCTCGTCGCCTGGCACGACAAATTCGCCGCCCAAGTGCCCGCCTTCGCAGCGACCAAAGTCACCGTCTGATTTCTCACGCAAGCGAAAGCCCCGGAGCGAACTCCGGGGCTTTGCTTTGTGCCGCGTCGCGTAAGTCTGCCGTCAGAACCGGTAGTTGATGCCGGCGCGCACGATTTCGCTGCGGAAGCTCGCCGTCGTGCCGGGCAGGGCGGTCGATGCGTCGCCGAGATCGACGTGAAGATATTCGATCTTGGCGGTCCAGGGTCCGGCGATTGCCGCTTCGAGTCCGCCGCCGGCGGTCCAGCCGGTCCTGGTCTCGCGGTTGTCGAGGCCGCCGACCGAGGTTTTGATGTCGCCGAAGGCGGCGCCGCCGGTGACGTAAGGCATGAAGCGGTCGAAGGCGTAGCCGAGACGGCCGCGCGCGGTGCTCAGCCAGTTGTTGCGGGTGTCGCAGCTCAGGCCGCCGCAGTTCGTGCTGCCGCGGATGCCGCTCCAGTCGAAATCGCCTTCGGCGCCGAAGACGAGCTGGCCCATCTGATAATTATAGCCGATCGTGCCGCCGGCGAGCCCGCCCGAGGTGTCGAACGAACCGGGGGTGACCGTCCCCGAGAAATCCGAACGGCCGAAGCCGCCGCCGCCGTTGATACCGACGTAGAAGCCGGTCCAGTTGTATGGCGGCGCGATATAGGCCGGCGCCTTGGCCGGCATTTCGCGGTGGCGCGGCAGGTCGGCGGCCGACGCCGCGACCGCGCCAAGCGCCAGCACGCCCGCGCTTGCAAGCAGTAACTTTCTCATGACGTACCTCACTGTTCGTGCGGACGGTCGCGAATGCGCCGTTCCCCGATTGCGCATTCAACGCGCCATTGGCGATTTGGGTTCCTGGCGCAGTGCGAATTCGCCGACCGTTGCCGCGCAACTGCGTTTGTTTCGCCACGATTGCGCCACGATCGCGGCAGGCCGGTATGCGGATGTTGCAGATTTAGAAAACGCCGCTGCGCTTTATCCGGAACTTTTTGCAAATCGGCCGAAATAGAAAACCCCGGGCCGCGAGGCCCGGGGTTTTCCGCCACGCGAGCGGCGCCGCGCCGCTCAGAAGTGATAGTTCACGCCAAGCCGCAGCATGTTGGCGCGCAAACCGTTGTCCGTGCCTGTGATCGAGAAGGTACGGCTGGCCAGATCCATGTAGAGATACTCGACCTTGGCCGACCAGTTCGGCGTGAAGCCGTATTCCGCGCCGATGCCGCCGGCCCAGCCCGCTTCGGTCTTGTATTCGTCGAGGCCCAAAAACGTGCCTTTGAGTTCGCCGTAGGCGATGCCGAGCGTTGCGTAGATGAGGACGTTGTTGAAGGCGGCGCCGGCGCGGCCGCGCAGGGTGCCGAACCACGGGTTGGCGAACTTCCAGGGCGCGAAGGTGTCGTCGGCGGCGGATAACTGGAGGTCGGTTTCGACGCCGAACACAAACTGGCCGCTTTGCCAGTTGTAGCCGGCCTGGCCGCCGCCCATGATGCCGCTCGGATTGCCGGCGGTGTTGGTGGCTTTGCCCCACTCGTAGCCGAAATTCAGACCGGCATAGGGCCCGGTCCAATTATAAAGGCCGGATTGCGCCGGGGCGGAATAATAGGGCGTCGGGCCGCGCGGCAGATCGGCGGCGAGCGCCGCGCCCGAAGCGATCAAAGCGGCCGAAACGGCAGTCCCCAAAAGCGTTTTTTTCATCGCGTCCTCCACGTTTCTCGCTCGCGTCCAAGCGCTTGACGCCGTTGGCGCAGATCAAGATATCGCGAAGGATTTATCGGGCCTTTTAAGTTAAGCGGTCATGAATCGGTAAGGAAACGGCCTCGTTAACCCTAAAGAACTGTTAGAGTTGGGCTGCTCATCGTGCAGAATTGCCATGGTCGCGCGGCGGCTATTAATTGCACGGGGCGGACGGCCGATTTCTTCGCGGCAGAACATCGGATGGCGGCGGAAATTGCTCTGGCGTATGAGCGGTCGCACGGGTGAGGCGGAATGAACGGCACAGCAATTCCACGCGCGGCGCTCATTACCGGGGCCGGGCGCCGCATCGGCCGCGCCATCGCGCTGTCGCTCGCGCAGGCCGGCTACGCGGTGGTGCTGCACGCCAACCACTCGCGCGCCGAAGCCGAAAAGCTCGCCGGTGAAATCGCAAGCGCGGGCGGCAAGGCGCGCGTGGTGCTGGCCGACCTCGCCGATCATGGCGCGCTCGCCAGACTGGTGCCGGCGGCGGCCGCCTTCGGGCCGCTGACGCTCTTGGTCAACAATGCCAGCCTGTTCGACGAGGACGACATCGTCAGTCTCGATCGCGCGCGCTTCGAGCGCACGTTCGCCGTCAACCTGACGGCGCCGGTGTTTCTATCGCAGGCCTTCGCCGCTCAGGCGCCGGACGGCGCCGATGCGTCCATCGTCAACATCGTCGACCAGCGCGTGCTCAAGCCGACGCCGCGGTTTTTCTCCTACACGCTGAGCAAGAGCGCGCTCGCCGGCGCGACTGTGACGCTGGCGCAGGCGCTGGCGCCGAAGCTGCGCGTCAACGCGGTGGCGCCCGGCCCGACGCTGCCGAGCCCGCGCCAGTCGGTTGAGCAATTCGCCGCGCAGGCCGCATCAGTGCCGCTCCAGCGCGGGCCGACGCCGCAGGACATCGCGGCGGCGGTCGTTTATCTCGCGCAAGCGCGCAGCGTCACCGGCACGGTGATCGCGGTCGACGGCGGCCAACATCTTTCTTGGCGCACGCTCGACAGCGACGGCGCCGAGTAGCGCGAACCGGCGCGCATTATCTCCGCCGGCACGCCTGCGCACGGCCGCAGTGCACAAGCGCGGCCCCGGCAATCCGGCGGCGGCGCACGGGCGGGTTTCAACCGGTCCGGAAAGCCGCTACAGTCCATGGCGGTTCTGGCCTCGCTCGGGGAGATTTCCGGCCACGTTCAGTGGCGGCCGTCCAAACTGCGAAAAACAATCATGTGCGTTGGAGTAGGAAAAATGAGAGGAACAAAGTTTGCACTTATTGCGCTCGCCGCGTCGCTCCTTTTGGCCGCCAACGAACGCCTCCATGCGCAGACCATCGGTTACGCCGAAGCGCTCGGAGCGCTGGCGACGACTTGCGGCAAGGATATCGAAAGGTTCTGCCGGCGGGTCAATCTCGGCGGCGGGGCGGTCGCCGATTGCCTGGAACAGCACGCAGCCAATGTCTCGCCGAATTGCAAGGCAACCGCAGCCACGACAGCCGCGCTTTTGAGGCGAAGGGCCGCCGCGCGCGCCGCCGTTCCTCAGCTTTGCGAATTGGACCGGCTGCAATATTGCGGCGGCATTCAGCCGGGCGACGCGCAGATCCTGGGCTGCATGTACAGTTCGCGGCGCGTCCTGCGGCCGGAGTGCCGGCAGGCGCTGGTCGACGCCGGTTACGAAGCCAGCCTCGACCCGGGTCCGCTGGGTACGCAGGTCCACCTGCGTTCCGGCGACATCCTCGGCAGTCTCGTGGGTGTCGAGGGCACCGCCGTCGGCTTTGACGTCGCGCGCATGCGTAGGATCGCCGCGCAAGCGGTGAACGATCCCTCGCGCGCCGACCCTTACCACCGGCCGCCTTTGTTCGAACAACTCAACAAGCTCTCGCAACTGACTTTAGGGATCGAGTTCGATTTCGACTCGGCGCGCATCAGCCCGCGCTCGTACCGCGCCATCGGGCTGATGGCCGACGCGCTGTATCACCCCGTGCTGTACGGTTATTGCTTCCTGATCGTGGGCAACACCGACGCCACCGGCCGGCGCGACTACAATCTCAAGCTCAGCGAACGGCGCGCCGAAGCCATTCGGCAGGCGCTCATCAACCCGTTCGGGATCCACAAGCTGCGCATCGACACGCTGGGTCTCGGCGAGGAACAACTGCTCGACCCGCTCCACCCCAAGGCCAAGGAGAACCGGCGCGTGCAGCTGATCAATGTCGGCCAGTTACCCAACAACCCGGATTGTCCGGTCGTTGGGACGAAGGACATCAAGTAGCGAAAAAAATGGGCCGCAAGATTGCCTTTGTCGGAGCGGGCGCGGTCGGTGGCTATGCCGGCGCGCATATGGTGCAGGCCGGCGAGGACGTGACCTTCATCGATCCGTGGCCGGCGCATGTCGAGCACATGCGCGCGCACGGCCTGCGCGTGACCCACGCCATGAAGGAGCCGGAATTCAGCGTGCCGGTGCGCGCGCTGCACGTGACGGACGCGCAACAGCTTGCCAAGGAAAAGCCGGTCGACATCGCCTTCGTCTGCATGAAATCGTACGACACGGCCTGGGCGACCATGCTGATCCGGCAGTATCTCGCGCCCGACGGCTACGTGGTTTCGCTGCAGAACTGCATGAACGAGGAAACCATCGCCGGCATCGTCGGCTGGGGCAGGACGCTCGGCTGCATCGCGAGCAGCATCACGGTCAATCTGCCGGAGCCCGGCCACATTCACCGCGGCGCCGCCAAGCACGGCGCGGCGCACACCGTATTCCGCACCGGCGAAGTGCACGGCCGCATCACGCAGCGCGCGCAGGAGGTTTGCCGGCTGGTCGCCACCGCCGACAGCGCCAAGGTGACCGACAATCTTTGGGGCGAGCGGTGGTCGAAGCTGGTCGCCAACGCCATGCAGAACGGGCTGTCGGCCTGCACCGGGCTCGGCGGCGGCGACATGCTGAAGAACGATCCGATCCGGCGCTTCGCGACGCGGCTCGGCAGCGAAGCGATCCGCGTCGGACAGGCGCAGGGCTACCAGCTAGAGGAAATCCTGCATTTGCCGCCGGAAACGATCGCGCGCGCCGGCGAAGGCGACGAGGAAGCCGCTCGCGCCTGCGACGAGCAGCGTTTCAAGGACGCCGGCCGCACCGCTGCCGGCCAGCGCCCCTCGATGGGCCAGGACATGCAGAAGGGCCGGCGCACCGAGATCGAATTCCTCAACGGCCTGATCGTGCGCGAGGGCGAGAAGGTCGGGATCGCCTGCCGCGCCAACGCGGCGCTCACCGACATCGTCAAGCGCGTCGAGCGCGGCGAGTTGAAGCAAGATCCGCGTCACATCACCGAGCTGCGGCTGAATTAGGGCTTGGATTCATAAACAGTCGGTCGAATGCTGCCGCGGGTGGCCGCTGCAACTTTGCACGCGTTGGAAAACGCCGCCTTGTGATGGCGACGCCCGAAGTCGACTCTCAAGTGGAATATTGGGCGAAGGCCGCAGTGCCGGCGCGGGCGCGGTCGTCGGTCTTGACGTTGACGAGCGCAACCGAGCCGCGATCGACCTCGCGCTGGGCGCGGTCCAAAGCCGGGCGGATTCCGTCGGGGCGTTCGACATATTCGCCGTAGCAGCCGAGCGCTTCGGCCATCTTGTCGAAGCGCGTATAGCCGAGATTGCGGCCGGGCTTGTTGCGGTCGGGGTCGGCGGTCCAGCCGCCGTTGAGGCTGACCACCACCAGGATCGGAACGTTGTGGCGCACGGCCGTGTCGAGTTCGAGCGCGTTGAGGCCGAACGAGCCGTCGCCGTGCACGACGATGACCTGCTTGTCGGGCTTGGCGATCTTGGCGCCGATGCCGAACGGCAGCCCGACGCCCATGGTGCCGAACGGTCCGGAATTGAGGCGATGAGCGGGAGCAAATGTCGGCATCGACTGACGGCCGAAGTTCAGTATTTCCTGACCGTCGACCACCAGAATGGCGTCGCGCTGCATGAAATTCTTGATCTCGTCGCACAATCGCAGCGGATGGATCGGCATCTCGTCCATCGGCTTGTTGGCGCCAGGCGCCTGGCGTTTCGCCGTCTCGCCGTCGGCCAGCGTCCGCCGCCACGCCGAGAAACGATCCGCATTAACGCGCTTGCCGCTCGCATCGATGAGTTGGCGCAGCACCGCCTTGCAGTCGCCGACAATGCCGATATCGACCCGGCGCGGCGCGGTGGCGATTTCGTCGGCGTCGATATCGATGCGCGCGATCTTGGCGCCGCCGTTGAAGCGGGGCGGCGCCGCGTGGCCGATGATGTAGTTCATGCGCGTGCCGACCACGACGATCAGATCGGCGTCGCGAAACGCCGAGGAGCGCATCGCCATATATGAATATTCGTGATCGTCCGGCACGACGCCGCGGCCCTGCGGCGTGGTGTAGAACGGGATGCCGGTCTTTTCGACGAATTCCTGCAGTTCCGACCAGGCCTGCGACCAGATCACGCCGCTGCCGGACAGGATGATCGGCTTGCGCGCCTTGGCGATCGCGTCGATCAGCGCATCGACCTGTTTGGGATCGCCGAGCGGGCGCGCGTTGAGCAACGGCCGGCCGGAAAGGCTCCAATCGACCTGTTCTTCGGCAATCTTGGCGTAGAGAACGTCGCCGGGGAAATCGAGATAGACCGGGCCGGGCTTGCCGCTCATCGCTTTCTGGAAGGCGACGTTGACCTGCTCGGGGATGCGCTTGAGGTTGTAGACGCGATCCGCCCATTTGGTGCAGGGCTTCATGATTGCCAGCTGATCGATCTCCTGGAAAACTTGGCGGCCGTTTTGGCCGATCGGGCTCGACCCGCCAATAGCCACGACCGGACAGCAATCGATCAGCGCGTTGGCGATGCCGGTGGTGAGGTTAATCGTCCCCGGGCCGCTCGCCGCCATGCACACGCTGGGCTTTTGCAAGAGGCGGCTGTAGGCCTGCGCCATGAAGGCGGCGGATTGCTCGTGGCGCACGTCGAGCGGACGGATGCCTTCCTTGATGCAGGAGGACTCGGCGAGCAGCATCGGCCCGCCCATGAGGAAGAACAGAATGTCGGTGCCTTCGTTCTTCAGCGATTTCGCCAGGATCTCCGAGCCGGTGAGTTCCGCCATGTCCTGTTTCCTTCCCTAGATTATTTTGTCTTTGCCGAGTTGCCCGATCTCATCCGCATTAAGACCAAGCCATTCGGCCAAAACATCGTGGGTGTGCTGACCGAGCAGCGGCGAGGGTTTGACTTCCGGCGTGCGCCCGCCGAAGCGCACCGGCCAGCCCGGCATCTTGAACGCCCCGGCGACCGGGTGCTGCATCGTCTGCATGATGCCGCGCCGCTCGAAATCCGCCTCGTCGGTCAACTCCATCGTGTCAAAGATTGCGCCTGCCGGCACGCCGGCGTCGCCGAGCACGCGCATCGCCTCGCGTTTTTCGTGCTTGCGCGTCCAGGCGGCGATCATTTCGTCGACCTCGGGCTCATGATCCAAGCGCGCCGCCGCGGTGTCGAAGCGCGCATCGCCGATCAGGTCCTTGCGTCCAATGACTTCGAGCAGTCGCCGCCAATGCGCCGGATTGGTGCGGCTGGTGTAGACATAGACGTAGTCGTTCGGTCCGCCGGGTTTGCACGGATAGATGCCGCTCGGCACCGCAAAGCCGGAAATGATCTTGGCGCCGTTGCGCTTGGCCGCCACGCCCTGCGACGCCTGGGCGGAAAGCGCCACGCGGATATATTGCAGCATGGCGTCCTGCATGGCGATCTCGATGCGCTCGCCTTGACCCGTGGCGCGGCGGCGGTAGAGGGCCGCCAAGATGCTGATGGCCAGCAGCATGCCGGTGCCGGTATCGCCGAGCGTCACGCCGGGCTTGAGCGGCGGCCCGTCGGCCTCGCCGGTAATGCTCATGACGCCGCCCGTCGCCTGCGCGATCATGTCGAAGGCGAGGTTGTTCTCGTAGGGTCCGCCGGTGCCAAAGCCCTTCAACTGCGCATAGACGATGCCCGGGTTGACGGCGCGCACCGCGTCGTAGCCGAGTCCCAACCGCTCAATGGCGCCCGGCGCAAAATTCTCCACCATGACATCGGCGCGCTTCGCCATGTTCTTGACGAGCTCGAGCCCGCGCTCGGATTTCAAGTTGACGGTGATGGATTTCTTGTTGGCGTTGAACAACAGGAAATACCAGGAGTCATGGTCCTGGCCGGAGGCCCCTTGCAACAGAGAGCGGCCCGCTTCGCCGCCCTGCGGGTTTTCAACCTTGACGACTTCGGCGCCGAGCCAGGCGAGCGCCTCGGTGCAGGAAGGACCGGCCTCGAACTGGCTCAGATCCAGAACACGCACGCCAGCAAGACAGCCTTGAGGCGTGCCGTCGGCAGCCATTTTTATTCCTCCCGGCGGGTGCGCGTTCTGCATCGGCGGAAACCGATGCGGCGCATCTCACATTTTATGGCTCAGCGTAACCCTCCGCTCCGCTCGGCTCAAGCGGCTGCGCGGGCTCAGGTCGCGAATGGCACTTTGCGGAAATTAGGGACGTTCAGCCCGCGTCCCGCTTGCGCAGGCGCTCTGAAAAGCGCGAATATGGGCGCGGCCGCCGCATAAAAAAGCGACAGGCGGGTGCAGGGAGGCAACATGAATTTCGTACGCGCGCTTGGCGCGGCGTTCTTGGCCGCGTGTCTTTTGGCGACCGGCGCCGCTTCGGCGCAGACTTACCCAAACCGCCCGATCACTTTGCTGGTGCCGTTCCCGCCCGGCGGCGCGACCGACACGATCGCGCGCATCCTGCAGGACAGCATGCAGAAAACGCTGGGTCAGACGATCGTGATCGAAAACGTCGGCGGCGCCGGCGGCATGATCTGCGCCGCGCGCGGAGCGCGCGCCGCGCCCGACGGCTACACCATCATGATCCATCAGGTGGCGCTGGCCGCCGGCATGTCGCTTTACCCGGACCTTAAGTTCGATGCGGTCAAGGATTTCGCCCCCATCGGCCTCATCAACACCGCGGCGTCGACCCTTGCGGCGCCTGCCAGCCTGCCGCCGAAGAATTTCAAGGAACTGCTGGTCTGGATGAAAACCTCCGGACACACGGTCAGGATCGGGCATCCGGGCGTCGGCTCCTACGGGCATTTGGCCGGCGTGTTGATCGCCCAGGAGCTTGGCATCAAGGCGACCCAGGTTCCCTATCGCGGCGCCGGACCGGCGCTGGTCGACCTGTTGTCGGGCCAGGTGGATCTGGAATCGCAATCGGCCATTGTCGCGGGACAATTGATCAAATCCGGCAAGCTCAAAGCCTACGCCATCATCGGCCGCAAGCGCTTCGCCGGCCTGCCGGACCTCCCGACATTGGGCGAACTCGGCTACAAAAAGCTCGATATCGATTTCTGGCACATGTTGCTGGCGCCCGCCGGCACGCCGCGCCCGATCGTCGACAAGCTCAACGCCGCCCTGCGCGTGGCGCTCGCCGATGCCAAAGTGAAGAAGAGCTTTGCCGACGGCGGCATGGACGAGTTCGGTCCGGGTGAGGAAACGCCAGAAGCCGCCGGCGCCTTGCTCAAGCGCGAGATCGCGCTCTGGGGCGAGGTGATCCGCGCCAACAAGATCGCGGCGGCGAAGTAGCGGCGTCCGCGGTTGAGAAATCCGCGCAGGCGGCTCACGCCGCCGGCGTTACCTTTTCATTCGTTCCGGATTCGGGAATAAGCGCGGCGGCTTTGAGGCCTTGCTGCACCTTCGGCACCGTGACCTTGACGTCGGTGATCGGCAGCCCGTGCGTCGGCGCGATCGTTCTGACGCCGAGGCGTTCGATGAGCCGGTCGAGCCGATCGCAATAAACATTCATGTCCGCGAATTTGGTCCAGAACAGCGCCAGGTCCGCGAAGGTCGACGACACGTCCGGCAAATCGAGCGAGACCGCTTCTTCGGCGACCAGGCCGCAGTGGCCGTCCTCGTGATAGTGGCTGTAGGCGAAGCCGTCGCCCGGGAAACAGCACGCGCTCGCGCGTGTCGAAGGCCCACCAGGTAGTGCGCAGGTCGCGGATCACCGGCTCGACCGCCATCAGCGATCGGCCGCCAAGGTCGATCTCGTCGCCTTCCTTCATCCACCGCATGCGGTGTTCGTATTGCGGGAAGGCCAAGTGATAGTCGCTGACGTCGCCGCACAGGATGGCGTCCGGATAGGTTTTGAGGACGCGGCCGAGGCCGCCGCAATGCGGCGTCTCCTGGTGGGTGACGAACAGATATTTAATCGGCGGCACGCCGCGGGCGGATAGCTCGTTCAAATGCTGCTCGATGACCGGAAAGTCCTTCGGATGGCCGGTCTCGACCAGGCACGACGCGGTCTTGCCGGCGACTAGGAAGGCGGCGTTGTAGCCGTGATAAATCTTGCCCTTGTGGCGCTGCACCAGGCAATCGCCGATCCAGAACACGCCAGGCGCGATCTCGCGCGGCATGCGGTCGGCGGGCTTCATGGCGAGTGCGGTTGGCTGGTCGAGCATGGCTCAGCGCTCCTCGTCGCGCGTGACATAGCGCGACACCGCCACGCTCTTGTCGCAAGCCTTCAAGAACTCATCGAGCATGCGGTAGTGCCGCGCCACGACCTTGCGGCCGCGCAGGATGCAGCCGTAGCCGGGCGCGATGGTCTCGATGTCGTATTTGTCGAATATGTCGCCGATGCCGCGCCGCATCGAGTCGGTCGACACGCCCTCCAGCCACCAATAGCGCGTGTTCAACATGAACGAGCGGGTGTCGCGCGCCGAGGTCGCGTCGTCGTCGCTTTCGTCCACGATCCAGGGTCCGCTCTCGCCGCCGCGCCAGACGTGGGTGAACATATCCGACGAGAACAATGTGCGGGTCGCGCGGTCATACAGCCAGCGTGTGGCGATCAGGCGGATCGGCGCCTGCATGACGTCGATCGCGCGGCCTGTTTTGCCGAGCTCGATCGTGTCCGCCCGGGTCACGGCGGTGACCTTCATGGCGTCCAGGATGCTGCGGCCGTTCGCCGTGGTGCCGAAATCGAACCACAAAGCCGCGTCGGGATTGCTGGTGTAGCATTGGTCGATGTTGAAATGCGCCGCGAAGCTTTCGACATTGTTGATCGACATAAATTCGTTGAGCCGCAGCGGGAACATCGACAGCGGCAGCTGGGGCGCGATCAACTGCTCGATCTGCGCCCGGATCGCCGGCTCGTCCTTGCCGAAGCCGGTGTCGATCAGCAACGCGGCGTCGCTCTGCGTCAGCAGGTAGCTGTTCGCCACCGAAAAGCCGCGCGCGCTCGCCGGATAGGAGCTGACGCGGCCATCGAGCGCGAAGGGATTTTGCAAGGCATAGAGCCGACCCTCAGCAAGCGATGCGGTGCCGCCGGTAAAGCCTCGCGGATTGCGGGCGTTCAGGGGCGTTTGCTCGGGCGCGTCTTTGGCAAGCACGGACATGAGGGCTGGACCTTATCGAGCCTGTGATAGGCACGGCAATCCCTATCGACGGTCGATATTCGATCGTGGGATAATGGCAATGCACAAATGACGAGGTGTGCCATGCCGGTTCGCCGGATCGACCATATCCTGATCGCCATGCCCGTGGGGCGCGAGGAAGAGGCGCGCGCGTTCTACAGCGGCATGCTGGGTTTGCCGGAAAAAACCAAGCCGCCGCAGCTGGCCGCGCGCGGCGGCTGCTGGTTCGAAAACGGCGCGGTGACCGTGCATCTCGGCATCGACAAGAATTTCATCGCGGCGCGCAAGGCGCATCCGGCTTTCATCGTCGAGGGCCTTATCGATCTCGAGAAGAAGCTGAAGCAGGCCGGCTACAGGGTGACCGAAGACGAGCCGATCGAGGGCTGCGACCGGCGCCACGTCGATGACCCGTTCGGCAACCGGATCGAGTTGATCGAGCCGCACTGAGGCCGCCGGCGTTGCCGGATGTCTGCATTTGGGGCTAAAGCCGGCCTTGGCTTATCGTTGGCGGGCAATATCTATTCGCCTATAGATGCCCATTCCCATGAACGGCACGCCCAAAGACATCGATCCGGCGAGCGACCTGCGCGAGGAAGACGACGAGCAGGCGCTGCCCGAGCCGGAGGCGGAAGCGCCGGCCGGTACGCTCGCTGCCGGCCGCGCGGCCATTGCGCGCGCGGTCAAGCAGGCGCCGTCGCGGCCCGGCGTCTACCGCATGATCGACGCGCAGGGCGAGGTGCTCTACGTCGGCAAGGCGAAAAACATCAAGAAACGGGTGACGGCCTATACCCGGCCGGCCGGCCACGACAGCCGCATCGTGCGCATGATCTCGGGCACGGCGGTGATGGAGTTCGTCACCACCAAGACCGAGACCGAAGCGCTGCTGCTCGAAGCCAATCTGATCAAACGGCTGCGCCCGCGTTTCAACGTCCTGCTGCGCGACGACAAGTCGTTTCCCTTCATCCTGATCACGTCCGACCACTGGGCGCCGCAGATCTTGAAGCACCGCGGCGCGCGCACGCGGGCAGGGCATTATTACGGACCCTTCGCCAACGCCGGCGCGGTCAACCGCACCATCAACGCGCTGCAGCGCGCGTTTTTGCTGCGCTCGTGCTCGGATTCGTTTTTCGAGGCGCGCACGCGGCCCTGCCTGCTCTATCAGATCAAGCGCTGCGCGGCGCCCTGCACGCAGGAGATCGATTTTGCCGGCTATGGCGAGTTGGTGCGCGAGGCGAACGAATTTCTATCGGGCCGCAGCCGCGCGGTGCAAAAGGAAATGGCGGCGGAAATGGACACCGCCTCGAACGCGCTCGATTTCGAGCGCGCGGCGATTTACCGCGACCGTCTTGCGGCGCTCTCGGCGATCACCTCGCACCAGGGCATCAATCCGCGTACGCTGGAAGAGGCCGACGTGTTCGCCGTGCACCAGGCCGGCGGCTACACCTGCGTCGAGGTGTTCTTTTTCCGCACCGGGCAGAACTGGGGCAACCGCGCTTATTTCCCCAAGGCCGACCGTTCGCTTGGGCCCGGCGAAGTTCTCAGCGCCTTCCTCGCGCAGTTCTACGACGACAAGCCGCCGCCGAAACTGGTGCTGGCATCGCACAACTTCGATGAGCGCGCGCTGTTGGCGGACGCGCTCACGACCAAGAGCGGCCGCAAGGTCGAGGTCGCCGTGCCGCAACGCGGCGAGCGCAAGGAACTGGTGCAGCACGCGCTCGCCAATGCGCGCGAGGCGCTGGCGCGCAAGCTCGCCGACACCTCATCGCAGCAGAAATTGCTCAAGGCGCTGACCGAGACTTTCGCGCTGCCGCGCTCGCCGCGCCGCATCGAGGTCTACGACAACAGCCATATCGGCGGCAGCAACGCGGTCGGCGCCATGGTGGTGGCGGGGCCGGAGGGCTTCCGCAAGAACCAGTACCGCAAGTTCAACATCCGCTCGCAGGAGCTTAACCCCGGCGACGACTACGGCATGCTGCGCGAGGTGCTGCAGCGGCGGTTCAAGCGGCTGCTGGAAGAGAACCCGCGCCTGACGGCCGATGCCGCGCTCGCCGCTGTGCTGACCGGCGAGCCGGAAGAGGTCGACGAGCAGCCTTGGCCCGATCTGGTGCTGATCGACGGCGGGCAAGGGCAGCTCTCTGCCGCGACCGAAACGCTCGCCGTCATGGGCGTCACCGACGTGCCGCTGGTCGCCATCGCCAAGGGGCCGGACCGCGACGCCGGGCGCGAGACCTTCTTCATGGCGGGCCGCAGCCCGTTCAAGCTGCCGCCGCGCGATCCGCTTTTGTATTTCATCGAGCGGTTGCGCGACGAGGCGCACCGTTTCGCCATCGGTTCGCACCGCACGCGGCGCAAGAAAGACATCCGCGAGGCGGGCCTGCAGGAAATCCCGGGGATCGGGCCCACCCGCAAGCGGGCCTTGCTGCGCCATTTCGGCACCCTGAAGGCGATCGAGCGGGCGAGCCTGCCCGATCTCGCCCAGGTACCGGGAATCAATGCGGAGACGGCGCGAAAGATATATGAGTTCTTCCACGAGCACGCGTGATCCCGAAAAGTGGGAACCGGTTTTCGGATAAGATCACGCGCAAGCAAAATGCGGCGCAATAGGGGTTTCGGTCTATGCTCATCAAGCGGCAGGAAGACGTCACCGACGTGGTGGTGGACGCGTTCAAGAACACGGCCGACCCGCGCGTGCGCGAAATTCTCACGGCCATGGTCAAGCATCTGCACGCCTTCGCGCGCGACGTGCATCTGACCGAGGAGGAATTCGAGAAGGCGGTCGGCTTCGTCACCGCGCTCGGCAAGAAGACCACCGACACCCACAACGAGACGGTGCTGATGTCGGGCTCGCTCGGGTTCTCGACGCTGATCTGCCTGCTCAACAACGGCAATAACGGGCAGACCGAGACGACGGCCAATCTGCTGGGGCCGTTCTGGCGCCTGAATTCGCCGCGCACGGAAAACGGCGGCTCGATTGTGCGCTCGCCCACGCCGGGGCCGGCGCTGTTCGTCAATTGCACCCTCACGGACACCAAGGGCAAGCCGATCGAAGGCGCCGAGGTGGACGTCTGGCATTCCTCGCCGGACGGCTTCTACGACCAGCAGGATCCCAATCAGGCCGACATGAACCTGCGCGGCAAATTCATGACCGATGGTCATGGTCATTTCGGCTTCCGCAGCGTCAAGCCCGCCGGCTACCCGATCCCGATCGACGGGCCGGTCGGCGACCTGGTGCGCGCCACCGGGCGGCACCATTACCGGCCCGCGCACCTGCATTTCCTGATCTTCAAGCCCGGCTTCAAGACGCTGATCTCGCAGATCTACGTCAACGACGACGACAAGCTTGAAACCGACGTGCAATTCGGCGTCACCCGCGCGCTGGTCGGCGACTACGTCCGCCACGAGGGCAAGGCGCCCGCGCCGGACGTGGCCGGCGAGTGGTATTCGCTCGATCAGACTTTCGTGATGGAGCCGGGTAAAAGCCGCCTGCCCAAGGCGCCGATCCGGTAATCGTCGGGGGATCATCGGCCGGCGGCGGTTGACGTTACGGCGGGCGGGGTGTTCCTTGTGTTCCGATGAATGCCTTCAGTTCCCGACCGTTGCCGGCGCGTCCGCTCGCGCTGCCGAACCTTTTGACCTATGGGCGCATCGCCGCCGTGCCGGTGGTGGTGGGACTGATGTATTGGCAGAGCATCCTGGGCGGCGCGCTGTGGTCGCGCTGGCTGGCTTTGGCGATCTTCATAGCCGCCGGCATCAGCGACATTCTCGACGGATATTTCGCTCGCATCTGGGGCCAGCAGTCCTCGCTCGGCCGCATGCTCGATCCGATCGCGGACAAGCTGCTGGTGGCTTCGTGCCTGCTAATGCTGGCGGCCGAGGGGACCATCCGCGGCTGGGCGCTGTTCGCCGCGGTGATTATCTTGTGCCGCGAAATCCTGGTATCGGGCCTGCGCGAGTATCTCGCCGAGCTGCGCGTCAGCGTGCCGGTGACGCGGCTCGCCAAGTGGAAGACGCTCGGTCAGATGGTGGCGATCGGATTCTTGATCGCGGGCGACGCCGGCGACGTGATCTTGCCGGCCACCACCGAGATCGGCATCACGCTGCTGTGGCTGTCGGCGATCCTGACGCTCTATACCGGCTGGGACTATATGCGCGCCGGCCTGCGCTATATGATGGACTGAGGCCTTTCCACCCGTTCGTCCCCGCACAAGCGGGGACCGAGAGCGGCATTTGCTGAATCCGAGGAAGGGCTGGATTCCCGCTTAGGCGGGAATGAGCGGAGTGCGTATGAAACTGCGTTATTTTGCCTGGGTGCGCGAGCGCGTCGGCAAGCCCGAAGAAGACATCGAGGTTCCCGCCGGCGTCGCCACGGTCGGCGAGTTAATGACCTGGTTATCCGCGCGCGGCGAGCAATATGCCCACGCCTTCGCGAACCCCAAGGTGATTCGCGCAGCCATCGACCGCACCCACGTCAAGCCGCAAACCGCGATCAAAGGGGCGGTCGAAATCGCCTTTTTCCCGCCGATGACGGGGGGTTAGCCTCGCGGGCGCGGGCGCGCTACATTATTGCTATGACCGTCTTGTCCACCGTGCGCCTGCAGCGCGAGCCGTTCGACGCCGCCGCCGAAGCAAAAAAGCTTACCGGCGGGCGCAGCGATATCGGCGCGCTGGTCACCTTCACCGGCATTTGCCGCGGCGACGAGGCGGGCGCGCCGATCGCCGCGCTCACGCTCGAGCATTATCCCGGCATGGCGGAGGCCGAAATCGAGCGCCACGTCGAAGAAGCGAAAAGTCGCTGGCCGCTGCTCGGCGTCACCGTCATCCACCGTTACGGCCGCATGCAACCGGGCGAGGACATCGTGCTGGTGGTGACCGCGTCCTCGCATCGGGAAGCGGCCTTCGCGGCGGCGGAATTTCTGATGGATTATCTCAAGACGCAGGCGCCGTTCTGGAAGCAAGTCGAGAAGGCGGGCGAAAAAACCTGGGTGGACGCCAAGGCCACCGACGATGCCGCGGCTAAACGCTGGCGCGGCCGGCCGGCGGCGGAATGAGCGCAGGGCGAGGGGCAAGGATGGTTCCGATCGTTGTAGCGGCGGTGGCCGTGCTGGCGCTCGGTCTCAAACCGGCGTCGGCGGCGGACGTTGCGTACTACGACGTGCCGCGCGGCGCGCATCCGCACGACGTGGCGCCGGCGCCGGACGGCACGGTGTGGTACACCGCACAGAGCCAGGGCGCGCTCGGCGTTCTCGACCCGAAAACCGGCAAGGTGACGCAAATCCCGCTCGGGCCGCATGCCGCGCCGCATGGCGTGATCGTCGGGCCCGACCGCGCCGCCTGGGTCACCGAAGGCGGACAGAACGCCATCGCGCGCGTCGATCCGGCAAGCAAGGCGGTGAAGCTCTACCCACTGCCGAAGAATTTCCCCGACGCCAACCTCAACACCGCGACCTTCGACCGCAAGGGCATCCTCTGGTTTACTGGGCAGAACGGCGTCTATGGCCGCGTCGATCCGGCGACCGGCAAGGTCGATGCCTGGAAGGCGCCCAAGGGCGCCGGTCCCTACGGCATCACGACGACGCCGAACGGCGACGTCTGGTACGCCTCGCTCGCCGGCGATCACATCGCCAAGATCGACACCGTGAGCGGCGACGCCTTGACGGTGCCGCCGCCCAAGCCCGGCGTCGGCCCGCGCCGCATCTGGTCGGACTCCAAGGGGCTGTTGTGGGTGAGCTTCTGGCATACCGGCGAGGTCGGCCGCTTCGATCCGACCGCCAAGATCTGGAAAGTGTGGGCGCTGCCGAAAAGCGGCGCCGGCTGCTACGCGGTCTTTGTCGACGACAAGGACAAGATCTGGCTGAGCGATTTCCTCGCCAACGCAATTGTGCGCTTCGATCCGATGACCGAGAAATTCGAGAGCTTCCGCAGCGACAAACGCGGCGCCTCGGTGCGCCAGCTGCTCGGCCGGCCGGGCGAAGTGTGGGGCGCGGAATCCGGCACCGATCGGCTAGTGGTGGTGCGCGAGTGATTATCCGTTCGTCCCCGCGAAAGCGGGGACCCAGGGTGACGAGTGTGGGGATTTGTGGCCCTGGATTCCCGCTTGCGCGGGAATGAAGGGAACGTGAGGCCACAGCTGGATTGGATCATGATTGAGGCAAGGATCAGCCGCCGCAACGTCTTGCAATGGTTCGCAAGCGGCGCGGCTTTGGCGTTTGGCGCCGCGCCTGCGGTTGCCGGCGAAGCGCGCGTGGCGCGCCTGATCGCCGAGGCGCAGGCCTTTCCGGCGATTTCGCGGCGCATCGATTTCATCTCGGCCGCGCTACGCGGCACGCGCTACATGAGCGACACGCTGATCGGTGGGCCGCGCCGCCCGGAAAAATTCGTCGTGCGCGACGACGCCTTCGATTGCGTCACGTTTTGCGAGACCGTGCTGGCGGCCGCGCGCGCGCATGATGCGGGCGATTTCGAGGCGGCGCTGCAGGACATCCGCTACCGCCAAGGCTTCGTGAACTGGTACGAGCGCAATCATTATTTCTACGAATGGTGCGAGCGCAATGTCGAGAACAAGATGTGCAGTTGGGTCGACATGGCCGGCGCAGTCGACATCAAGAAGACCGTCGATTCGCAAAGGGGCCTGAGCAGACGGCAATTCGCCATGCGCGTCGTTCCGAGCGCGGTGTTTCTTGCAAACGCTGACAAGGTGGCGACCGGCGATATCGTCGGCTTCGTCAGCCGGCGCGCGAACCTGGATTATTTCCACTGCGGTTTTGCCGTCACCGCGCCCAAGCATCCGTTGCTGTTGCGCCACGCCGCCGAGAGCCGGCGCCGCGTGCTGGATGAGCGCATGGACCGCTTTTTCGCGCACAACCGCGTGCGCTACGTCACGCTGCTGCGGCCGCAAGAGCTGGCCACCGCCGTCGCGGTCAAGAAAGCGATTTGATCAGGCAGCCGCGGCCTTGCCGGACGGGTTCACCGCCGCGGTGTAGTCGTCCATCAACTGCTTGGTGATGCCGCCAGGATTGAAATTCCACTGGCCGCCGATCTCCGACACCGCGGTGACTTCCGCCGCCGAGCCGGTGATGAAGCATTCGGAGAAGCTCGCAATCTCTTCCGGCATGATGCGTCGTTCGATCACCTCGAAGCCGCGCTTGCGCGCCAAGGCGATCACGGTCTGCCGGGTGATGCCGTCGAGGAAGCAGTCGGCAATCGGCGTGTGGATCTTGCCGTCCTTGACGAAGAAGATGTTGGCGCCGGTGCATTCGGCGACGCGGCCCTGCCAGTCGAGCATCATGGCGTCGGCAAAGCCGCGGCGTTCGGCGCGGTGCTTGGAGATGGTGCAGATCATATAGAGACCGGCCGCCTTGGCGAGGCAGGGCGCGGTCTTCGGATCGGGCCGGCGGTATTCGGCGAGATCGAGCTTGATGCCCTTGAGCCGCTGTTCGGGATCGAAATAGCTCGGCCATTCCCACGAAGCGATGGCGAGGTGGATGGTGTTCGCCTGCGCCGAGACGCCCATCATCTCCGAGCCGCGCCAGGCGACCGGGCGCACATAGGCTTCCTTCTTGCCGTTCTTGTCGACGACCAGCTGCTTGGCGGCGACGATGTCGTCGATCGAATAGGGGATTTCGAAGTCGAGCGTCTGCGCCGACTTTTTCAGCCGTTCGGCGTGCTCGCGCGTCTTGAAGATTTTGCCGCCATAGGCGCGCTCGCCCTCGAACACGCAGCTCGCGTAATGCAGGCCGTGGCTGAGCACGTGCAGATTGGCGTCCTGCCAGGGCACCAGCTTGCCGTCGTACCAGATGACCCCTTCAAGCCGGTCGTAGGACTGCGCAGCCATCGCTTCCTCCATCAACTTATTGTCGCATTGAGCGGTCTCAGTTGCCGCCCCATGCCCCGGTCATGGCGCATTTTTGCGCCTCTTCCAATACTTTGCGTCACCGGGCAACACCCGGTATGAAAGGGTCCGGAGCGGACCTATCGTCCGGCTGCCGGCGCATCCAAAAGGGCCGCTTCGGTACGATCCTTTCGTCTGTGATGGTGTTTTTGTAACATAAAATCGAAATATGTCAACATGGCTGACATAAATGTGAAGATCGTCGCCCCGGCCGGCAGCCTGACCGAGCGGGCGGGCGCGACGCCGGCGCCGGTGGAGCCGGTCTGGGACATCATCGAATTGTTGTTCTTCGCCTACCGCGATTTTGTCGGCGATCCCGACGAGGTGCTCTCGAAGCTCGCCTTCGGTCGCGCGCATCACCGGGTGCTGCATTTCGTCAACCGCAATCCGGGCATGAAGGTCGCCGACCTGTTGGAGATCCTCAACATCACCAAGCAGTCGCTCGGCCGCGTGCTCAAGCAACTGATCGATCAGGGCTACGTGGTGCAGAAGGAAGGCGCGCAGGACCGCCGCCAGCGGCTCCTGTTCGTGACGCCGAAGGGCGAGGCGCTGGCGCTCAAGCTCGCCGCCTTGCAGACGCAGCGCATCAACCGTGCCTTCGCCGAGCTCGGGCCGAACGCGCACGAGGCGGCGCGCCGCTTCCTGACCGCCATGATCGACGCCGACAATCGCGAAGGCGTGCTGCGCCTGATCGCGCGCGCCGAACGCGCCAAGACGCGAGGTTGAGGTGGCAAACGAAGACCTGATGCTGCTGCCGGCCACTTTGTCCGACGATGCGCCGCATCTGTTGGTGGTCGACGACGACCGCCGCATCCGCGACCTGCTGTCGCGCTTCCTCGCCGGCGAGGGCTACCGCGTGACCACGGCGGAGACCGCGGCCGACGCGCGCGCCAAGCTCAACGGCTTGAGCTTCGACCTGCTCATTCTCGACGTGATGATGCCGGGCGAATCCGGTTTCGACTTCGCCAAGTCGCTGCGCGGCACGTCGAGCGTGCCGATCCTGATGCTGACGGCGCGCGACGCCGCCGAAAGCCGCATCAAGGGCCTTGAGATGGGCGCCGACGATTATCTGTCGAAGCCGTTCGAGCCGCGCGAGTTGTCGCTGCGTATCGCCAATATCCTCAAGCGCGCGCGGCCGGCGGCAACCCCGCCGGTCGAATCGGTGCGTTTCGGGCCGTTCGTCTATCATCTGGCGCGCGGCGAATTGCGCAAAGGCGAGAAGGTCATCCGGCTGACCGACCGCGAACGCGAGATGCTGCGCATCCTGACCGCGACGCCGGGCGAGACGGTGACGCGGCTCGCGCTTGCCGGCAATGGCGGCACGGTGTCGGAGCGCGCGGTCGACGTGCAGGTCAACCGGCTGCGCCGCAAGATCGAGCAAAATCCCGGCAATCCGCTGTTCGTGCAGACCGTGCGCGGCATCGGTTACCGGCTGGTGGCCGGCCCATGACCAACCTCGACACCGGCATCCGCACCATCCGCGGTGCTGTCGAGCGGCTGGTCGAGGCCTGGCGTTGGTACAACTCGATCCCCGCGATCCGCCGCATCCACGCCGTGCTCGGCCGCATCCCCGACGTCTGGCGGCGCTTCAGCCGTTGGCTCAACAGCGTGATGCCGAAGGGGCTGTACGCGCGCGCGCTGCTCATCATCATTTTGCCGATGGTGATTCTGCAATCGGTGATCGCCTTCGTATTCGTCGAGCGGCAACTGAGCGAGGTCACCGAGCGCCTATCGGCCGGCGTGGTGCACGACATTGCCGCGCTGATCGACGTCTACCAAGGCTATCCGCAGGACGCCGACGCGGCGCAGATCCGCCGCATCGCGCAGGACCGGCTCGGTCTGGTGGTCGATTTCCTGCCCTTAAGCGAGATGCCGCCGCCGGGGCCGAAACCGTTCTTCTCGCTGCTCGATTCGGCGCTGTCCGACGAGCTGCGCAAGCAGATCGGGCGGCCATTCTGGATCGACACGGTCGGCAAATCGGCGCTGGTCGAGATCAGAGTGCAGCTCGACAAGACGGTGATGCGGGTGTTCGCGCGCCGCAACGCCGCCTATGCGACGAACGCATGGATATTCCTGTTCTGGATGGTCGGCACCGCGGCGGTGCTGATCGGCGTCGCCATCATCTTCCTGCGCAACCAGATCAAGCCGATTTTGCGGCTGGCCGACGCCGCCGAAAGCTTCGGCAAGGGCCGCGAAGTGCCGAATTTCCGTCCGCGCGGCGCGCGCGAGGTGCGCCGCGCGGCACAGGCCTTCATCGAGATGAAGACGCGCGTCGAGCGCAGCCTCGAGCAGCGCACCGCGATGCTGGCCGGCGTCTCGCATGACCTGCGCACCGTGCTCACGCGCTTCAAGCTCGAACTGGCGCTGATCAAGAAGAAAACGCCTGAAGTCGAGGCGATGAAGAAGGACATCGACGAGATGGCGCGCATGCTGGAGGCCTATCTCGCCTTCGCGCGCGGCGATCTCGGCGAGGCGGCGGCGCCGACCGACATGGCGGCCTTCCTCGAGGAGCTCAGAGACGACGCCGAGCGCAACGGCCACAACGCGAGCGTGGTGTTCCACGGGCCGCCGGTGGTCAGCGTGCGGCCGGCGGCGTTCAAGCGCTGCCTGGGCAATCTGGTGTCGAACGCGGCGCGCTTTGCGCCGTCGATCTCGATCACCGGCCACCGCGACCACCGCTATTTGACCGTCACGGTCGACGACGACGGGCCCGGCATCACGCCCGACATGCGCGAGGAGGTGTTCAAGCCGTTCCTGCGGCTCGACGACGCGCGCAATCAGGACGAAGGCGGCACCGGGCTCGGGCTTGCGATCGCGCGCGACATCGCGCGCTCGCACGGCGGCGACATCACGCTCGGCGACAGTCCGCTCGGAGGTTTAAGGGCGACGGTGCGGGTGCCGGTGTAATTGGCACCGAACCGCTCGTCCCCGCGGAAGCGGAGACCCAGTCTTTGAATTGGCTCAAACGTCGCGCCGCTCTGGATTCCCGCTTGCGCGCGGAATGAGCGGAGGTTGGTGTTACGCCGCTTCCGCCTTCTTCCTCGTCGCGATGGCGGCGGCGGCGCGGGCCGCGCACGAGGCATTTCGGCAGCGAACACAGATCGCCGACGAAACCGTCCCAGCGTTCGGCGCTCGACAAGCCGCGGCCGAGCGCGGCCATGCTGCGGTCGAGGCCCGCCTCGTCGTCGTCCAGCCACACGCCCAGTACGCGCGCGAACATCAACGCGCCGCCTTGCGCGCGCAACGCGCCGCGCGGCCCGTGCGCGCCGATGCCGGCGGCCTCCAGCATCCATTTCTGCGAACGAACGGCCATGGCGTTGAGCGCGAGCGCCAAGGCCCGGATTGCGCCGCGCCGAGCGCATCAGCGAGCGCACCGCTTCCTTATAAGGCGCCAGCGCCTCCAGCCGGCGCATCAGCACGTCGAACAGCCGTTCGCGCGGCGGCTCCTCCGCCATGTCGCCGCCGCCGGAAAGCACCGCACGGTCGATGTCCTTCATATGGGCGGCGAGGATCGGCAGCGTCGAGCCGAATTCGGCGCGCAAGGCCGAAAGCTTGAGGCCGGCGCGGCCGGCGACTTCGGCGAGCCCAATGTGCTCGAAGGAATGTTCGGCGAGCAAAGCCATCAGCGCGTCGACCGCCTTGTCGCGGTCGGTATTGCCGCGCGGCGCAGGCGGGCTGGGCTTTGCGGGAACGTTCTGGTTTTGCGGGCCATGGCGGCCTCCTACGGGCTGTTCGGTTGCGCCTAATCTAGGCCCGCAAAGGCGCCGGTTCTAGGGCAAGCTTTCTTGTTTGCGCGTGAACTAATTCGAAAACCGGTTCCCACTTTTCGGGATCACGCGCTATCCCGCCAGCTCCCGCCCGCGCTTTGTGGCGGCGGCGATGGCCTTGGTCAGCAACGCGTCGAAGCCGCCCGGTCCCATCAGCACCTCAAGCGCGGCGGCGGTGGTGCCGCCGGGTGAGGTGACGTTCTGCCGCAACGTGGCGGCGTCGAGGTCCGAGCGATGCAGCAATTCGCCCGAGCCGGCGACGGTTTCGCGCGCGAGGAGTGCCGCGAGGTCGCCCGGCAGGCCGGCGGCGATGCCGGCTTTGGCCATCGCCTCCGCCAGCAGGAACACGTAGGCCGGACCGGAACCGGACAAAGCCGTGACCGCGTCCATCAATGTTTCGTCGTTCGCCCATTCGACCTTGCCGATGGCGGCGAGCAGATCGCCCGCGAGCTTGCGCTGGCGCGCTGATACTTTGGCGTTCACGCAGGCGACGCTGATGCCGCGGCCGATAGCGGCCGGCGTGTTCGGCATGGCGCGCACGATCGCAGCGCCGGCCGGCAGAGATTTTTGCAGGAAGCCGATGGTGCGCCCGGCCATGATCGAGAGCACCAGCGTCGACTTGCCGACGTAAGGTTTAAGCGGCGGCACCGCCGCGGGCGCGGTCTGCGGCTTGACCGCGATCACCACCGCCGACGCCGCGGCTGCTTTGCCTTTCGGGTTGAGCGTGAGCCCGCGCCGCGCCAGCGCCTTGAGCGCCTTGCTTGGCTGCGGCTCGATCACCACCAGCTTTTTCGGATTGAGCCCGCGCGCGATCCAGCCCTCGAGCATGGCGGAGCCCATCTTGCCGGCGCCGATCAGGACGAGGGAGCCGACGGATTTGAGCGGTTGGGGACTACGGGCGGCCATGACGATCATCATACATGTTTACGCCCGGCAGTACCCGATCCGGCGCCGGGCATCCACGCCTTTCCGTCGCCGTTGCCAAGCCGCACGCGGCGATCCAGAGTGCGCCGGTCATGGACGCCAAAACGCCACCGCGGCCGGCTTATGTCGAGGCCATCGCCGCCGAGGTTTTCGCCACGCTCGGCAGCGGGCGGCAGATCGCGCCATTTTCGGCGCGGCCCGACGGCTTGACGCTCGACGAGGCCGAGCGGGTCGCGCCGCTGCTGCGGCAAAAGTTCATCGCGCGCGGAGAGATGGTGACCGGCCGCAAGATCGGCTTCACCAACCGTACCATTTGGCCGGAATACGGCGTCTATGCGCCGAACTGGGGATACATGACCGACCGCACCGTGTCCGATCTTGCGGCGACGACGGCGCTGCCGCTCGCTGGCTTCGTCGAGCCGCGCATCGAGCCGGAGATCGTATTCGGCTTTGGTCGTCCGCCGGAGGCCGCTATGGACGATGTGGCGATGCTCGAATGTGTCGATTGGGTCGCGCACGGCTACGAGATCGTGCAGTCGATATATCCCGGTTGGAAATTCACGCCGGCCGATACCGCTGCGGCCAACGCCATGCACGGCGCCTTGCTGATCGGCAAGCGTCATCCAGTAGCGCCGCGCAAGGCCGATTGGCTGCGCGAATTGCCGGTCTTTGAAATCGATCTTTATTGCAACGGCGTCCTGGCCGAGCACGGTCGCGCGTCGAACGTACTCGACGGGCCAGTATCGGCCTTGCGCCATCTCGTCGGGCTGCTGGCGCAAGATGCGCTTAATCCGCCACTGGCGGCCGGCGAAATCGTCACGACGGGCACGTTAACCCGAGCTTTGCCGGTGAAGCCGGGCGAGACGTGGACAACGCAGCTGCACGGAATTCCGCTGGAGGGAATCGGCTTGCGCTTCGGTTAGGCGCTCACGCCTCGCCCGAGGTGTCGAACATGGCGGCGTCGAGCGCCTCGCGCGCGCCTTTGCCTGCCCAGACCACGAACTGGAAGGCGGTGAAGTAACGCTCGCAGGCGTCGAGCGCGCTGGCGAGCAGCGCCTCGCACTGCTTGCCGGAAGCCTCGGTGCCGCCGGCGAGCACCAGCGCATGGCGGAACATCAGAATGCCCTCGGTGATCCAGAGATCAAAATGGCCGACCCAGAGCCGTTCGTTGATCAGCGAGATCAACGACTGCACTTCGGCGCGGCGGCGCTCGGGCACTCGCAGGTCGAAGGCGCAGGCTAGGTGCAGCGCCTCGATGTCGCCCATCCAGGTGTAGGAGACCTGGTAGTCGGTCCATTTGCCGGTCACCAGAATGGTGATCTCGTCGTCGGTCGCGCGCTCGAACGACCAGTCGTTCACCGCCGCCAGCCGTTCCACCACGTCGAGCGGGTTGATCCGGGCTTCGTCCGCGTGGGCGATCTGGGGCATGACGTCTCCGCTTTGTCGAATCGATAAGGGAACGCACGCAGTAACGCGCACGACGCCGGCCGAACGGATTTTGACGCAGGGATACGGGGGACGCCTTGACGGCGGAAGCGAATCACTTGGCCAACTGACTATATCCGACGCAATTCAGCCCGCCAAAGGCCTCGTCGATGGCTAATGGGCCGTGATTTGCCTGTCATAGGCAACCGCGCGGAACGGAATCTCCACAGGCAATCGGCGGTCCGGTGAATCTTTTTGGGGATAACTTCTAGCTGCGGAGTATGAATTCCGGGTCCGGCGCTATCGCGCCGTCCCGGAATGACAACGATAAATCAGTCGAACAAACTCGACACCGACTCCTCGGTGGCGGTGCGCCCGATCGCCTCGCCGATCAGCGTGGAGATTCCCAGCACGCGGATATTGCCGGCGGCCAGCACTTCCTTGGTCGGCTGGATCGAGTCGGTGATCACCAGTTCCTTCAGCCGCGACTTGGCGATGCGCGCGACCGCGCCGCCCGACAGCACGCCGTGGCTGATATAGGCGTAGACCGCCTTGGCCTTCTGCTCGAGCAAGGCGTCGGCCGCGTTGACCAGCGTGCCGCCCGAGTCGACGATGTCGTCGACCAGCACGCAAGTATAGCCGGCAACGTCGCCGATCACGTTCATCACCTCGGATTCGCCGGCGCGCTCGCGCCGCTTGTCGATGATGGCGAGCGGCGCGTTGATGCGCTTGGCGAGCCCGCGCGCGCGCACCACGCCGCCGACGTCGGGCGACACCACCATGACGTTGTCGAGCTGGAAGCGCTCGCGGATGTCGCGCACCATCACCGGCGAGGCGTAGAGATTGTCGGTCGGGATGTCGAAGAAACCCTGGATCTGCCCGGCGTGCAGGTCGAGCGTCATTACCCGGTCGGCACCGGCGCGCGTGATCAGGTTGGCGACCAGCTTGGCCGAGATCGGCGTGCGCGGGCCGGGTTTGCGGTCCTGCCGGGCATAGCCGTAATAGGGGACCACCGCGGTGATGCGGCGCGCCGAGGAGCGGCGCAGCGCGTCCATGATGATGAGCAATTCCATCAGGTGGTCGTTGGCGGGATAGGAAGTGGACTGGATGACGAAACAGTCCGCACCGCGCACGTTTTCCTGGATTTCGACGAACACCTCCATGTCGGCGAAGCGCCGCACCACCGCCTTGGTCAGCGGGGTCTTGAGGTATTCGGCGATTGCCTGCGCCAGCGCAGGGTTCGAGTTGCCGGCGACGAGCTTGATCGCTCCGTTCTTGCCCGACATCTACAAATCCTCGCGTGACCCGGTGGAGCCGGCGGCGTGGTCATAACAAGGCGGGCAGGGGCTCGCAATACGAGTCCAAGTCATTGTGCGCAAGCTTTTTGACAAGGTGAACGAGGCCTTTGAATCAATGGCTCGCGGCCACCTGCGTGCGCACTTGCGGGCCCAATCCCGCGGCCTCGGTCGGCCGGGGCGGCGGCAGCGGGACCGGTCCGCTGGACACCGGGGTGGCAGCGGCGTCGATCGCGGCCGGATCGGTAACGGGCCGGAAGATGCGAAAGATACCGGCCGCTTCGGGCGTGGAATCGTCGTTGCCGGCGAGCGCCATTCTCGGTCCGCGGTCGGGCGTGCTGGGCGCCACATCCGGCGACGTCAGGAAGGCGGCGAGCTGGCGCATGCTGGTGTTGGCGATGCGGCGCAGCATGGTGTCGTCGGCGGCCGACCAGGCGTCATGCGGGCGGACCTTGGCGGTCTCTTCCCCGGTAATGCGCAGCGCGCGATTGTCGTCGCCGTCGAACACGTCCCAGACCCAGGAGATCGTGGTCTCGCGCTTGACCACCTTGGCGGCGAGATAGCCGCGCACGCGATAGGCCGACGGGCTTTCGCGCGACATCACCGCCAGCTTGCGCGTCTGCGCCTCGTCGTTGAGCGCCTCCACCAGCTCGTGGAATTGGCCGGGCGGCAGGCCGTCGATCGATTCGAAGGCGACGGTGGCGCCGCGCGGCTGGCCGGCGAGCGCGGGCGGACGGTCGTTCGGATTACAAGCGGCGAGCGTCAGCGCGCAGGCGGCAGCGAGCAGCAAGCCGGGCCGAGACATACGCTGCGTGGCGCGCAAAATGCGCCCGGCCAACTTACACACCATCGACACCCCTGCCGCTGGCCGCTTTTTATTGACGCCCCCGCGGCCTTGCCGAAACGTAGCGTCTCAAGCGCCTACGAGTCCAGTCGCGGCGTCAATCGGCGAGCACAATAGCGTTGATATGTCGCCCATAGTCGGATTCGCCGAGCCTGGTCATGCGGCGGTAGCTGAAGAAGCGTTCGGGCTCGGCGAACGTGCAAAGCGCGAGGTCCTCGAATTTTGCAACTCCGGCGCGCTGCACGCGGTCGGCGATGTAGCCGGAAAGATCGAACATGGCGTGGCCGGCGCGCTGCGACGGCGCGAAGAAGCGCTCATTGTCGGCATCGGCGGCGAGAAAGCGTGCGGCAAATTCCGGCCCGACCTCGTAATTCGGCTGCCGGATGGCCGGGCCGAGCGCCGCAACGATGCGCGCGCGGTCGGCGCCGAGTTTTTCCATGGCCGCGATCGCCGCTTCGACCACGCCGGTGAGCGCGCCGCGCCAGCCGGCATGCGCGGCGCCGATCACGCCGGCCTGCGCGTCGGCGAGCAGCAGGGGTGCGCAGTCGGCGGTCGACACACCGATGGCGAGCTTCGGCGTGCGCGTGACGATGGCGTCGGCGCGCGGGCGGTTTTCAGCCGTCCAGGGTTCGTCGGCGACCACCACGCTGGGAGAATGAATCTGATAGGCGGTGATGAGACGGTCGGGCGCGACCCCCAGCGCCGCCGCCATGCGCGCGCGGTTCTCGGCGACCCTCTCGGGCGCATCGTTCGAGCCGACGCCGCCGTTGAGGCTGGCATAGACGCCGTCCGAGACGCCGCCGCCGCGGGTAAAGAAGCCGTGCCGGATGCGCGCGAGCGTGCCGAGCGATGCAGCCTGCAGCATGGACTATCTTTCGAAGCCCGGCGGCACGCCGAGCGAAGGGTGCGCGAAAGCGGCGGCCTTGAACAGCGCGCCCATGCCGGCCTCGCCCTCGCTGATCAGGCGGCGGAGCGCGGCATCGACGTCGGCGGCTACGGCTTCCGCGGCTTTGGCCTTGAGCGAGGCGGCGCGCGTGACGATGCCCAGCCGGCGCAGGAATTGAGACTGCGTGACCGGACCGAAACCGTTCGGTCCCATGGCCTCCACCGTGCTCGCCAGGGACTGAAAGTCGACATGCGCGGTGAGATCGATACTGCCGGGTGCGGCGAGCGGATCGGCATAAGCGTGCCGCCCGACCGCCTGCAGGGTGTCGCCGACGGCGCTTGCGGTATGGCCGTAGTCGATCGCGAGCGCGGCGCCGCCGTCGCGCATCAGGCGCTTGCCCAGTTCAAGCCCGACGGTGTCGGTACGCCATTCGAAGATCGATCCGTCCGGCGCGCTACGCAGCGGGGCCGGCAGCAGGCTGTCGAATTGCGGCAGCGGATCGGGCGCGACCGTGAAAACGAGGTGGCCGGCGGCATCGACGTCGACGCGGCGCTCGTGCCAGCCCTGCATGATCTTGACCGCCTGGTGGACCGGCAGCGCGTCGAAGAATTCGTTGGCAAGAAAGACGGCCGGCCCCGGCGGCACGTCGTCGAGCGTGCGATGCCAGTAGACCGGCATCGGCAGTTGCTCCAGCGTGCGCTGCTGTTGCGCCTCGAGCGCCGGGCTGATCTCGACCAGATGGATCACCGCGGCTTCGCTGAAATTCGGCACGACCCTGGCCGCGCGCAGGGCGTCCTTCATCATGGTGCCGCGGCCGGGCCCGAGTTCGACGATGCGGATGTTTTCCGGCGCGCCCATCCGTTTCCACACCGACGCCGTCCAGAGCCCGATCATCTCGCCGAACATCTGGCTGACTTCCGGCGCGGTGATGAAATCGCCGCGCGCGCCCAACGGATCGCGCGTGGTGTAGTAGCCGTGCTCGGCGTCGGTCAGGCACAACGCCATGTATTCGTTGACCGGCAGCGCGCCGGCGGCGGCGATGCGGCGGCGGATTTCGGCTTCCAGCGGCGGGATATCGGTCATCGTTCGGCCTGCAGCGGCGGATGCTTCATGGCATAGAGGATGAATGCAAGCCCGGCGAGGAACAGCGGGATCGACAGCAACTGCCCCATGGTGGCGCCGCCCCACAGAAAACCGAGTTGGGCGTCGGGTTCGCGGAAGAATTCGCAGATCGAGCGCGCCACGGCGTAAAAACAGGCGAAGCTGCCGACGATCAGGCCGGGCCGCTTGAGCGCGCCCAGCCGCATCAGCACGGCCAGCACCACGAGCAGCAGCAGGCCTTCGAGCGCCGCCTCATAGAGCTGGCTCGGATGGCGCGGCACCGACCCGCCGCCGGGAAACACCATGGCCCAGGGCACGTCGGCCGGGCGGCCCCATAATTCGCCGTTGATGAAATTTGCGATGCGGCCGAGGAACAGCCCGATCGGGCCGACCGCGCAGGTGATATCGCCGAGCGAGAGCACGGAAATGCCGCGCTTGCGCGCAAACAGGAACACCGCGACCACGCAGCCGGTGAAGCCGCCGTGGAACGACATGCCGCCTTTCCACAATTGCACGATCTCGATCGGATGGGCGGCGAAGAACGGCAGATTGTAGAACAGCACGTAACCGGTGCGGCCGCCGAGGATGATGCCGAGCGTCACCCACAGCACGAAATCGTCGAAATCGAGCAGCGTCAGCGGCGCCGGCCCGCCCCACAGTTTTTCGGAGCGGATCAACACGCGGGCATAGGCCCAGCCGAGCAGGATGCCGACGATATAGGCGAGCGCATACCAGCGGATGGCGAGGGGGCCGACATGCACCAGCACCGGATCGAAGTCGGGGAACGGGATGACGAATAAAGGCATTGCAGATTCCGGATTCGGGCGCGCCCGCCCTAAGTGGTAGCATGCCGCCCCTTGCAGCGGGATGACCGGAGCGCCATTCTTAGTTTAACGGGAGTCGAGCCATGACGCAGACCAGCAACCGAATTTTCGACGAGATGGCGCGCCTGATGAACGATGCCGCCGGGGTCGCGCAAGGGGTACGCAAGGAATTCGACACTCTATTCCGCAGCCAGGCCGAACGCATATTGCGTGACCTCGACGTGGTCCAGCGCGAGGAATTCGAGGCGGTCAAGGAAATGGCCCGCCTGGCGCGCGAGGAAAACGAGGCGCTCAAGGCGCGTATCGAGGCGCTGGAAGGCAAGGGTGGCAAGGCGAAGAAAGCCGCCAGCCCGCCCGCCGCGGAGTGATTTTTTCGGCTTTCTTGCCCTTTCCGCCCCCCGCGTCTATAAACCCGCGCGAACCGCGGCCCCCGGCACCCCTGGAGGCTTGCCGCAGTTCTAGGCGGCCGAAAATGCCGCCTTTTCCATAGGCTTAGATGAGGATTTCAAAATGGCGACCGTCCAGGAATTGAAGGCGACGGTGCGTCCGAAAGGCGGCAAGGGGGCCGCTCGGGCTGCACGTCGCTCCGGTAATGTGCCGGGCGTAATCTATGGCGAGAACAAGCCCCCGCAGATGGTCCTCATGGACCATGCCGAATTGCGCAAGCGCATTTACGCCGGGCGCTTCCTCACCACGCTGTTTCATCTCGATGTGGACGGCCAGAAGCACCGCGTGATCCCGCGCGACTTCCAGCTCGATCCGGTGAAAGACCTGCCGATGCACGTCGATTTCCTGCGCGTGTCGGAAGGCGCGGTGATCCGCGTCAACGTCGCGATCAAGGTGCTCAACGCCGACCAGTCGCCCGGCGTCAAGCGCGGCGGCGCGGTCAACATCGTCACCCACACGATCGAAGTGATGTGCCCGGTCGAGACCATCCCTGAATCGATCGACGTCGATATTTCCGAACTCGACATCAACCATTCCAAGCACATCAGCGAGATCACGCTGCCGCCGAACGTGCGCGTGATCGCGCAAGGCGACATCACGCTGGTCACGGTGGTGCCGCCGTCCGGCTACGCCGAAGAAATGAAGGCCGCCGCCGAAGCGGCTGCTGCTGCCGCCGCCGCTGCGGCTGCCGCTGCCGCCGCGGGCGTGGTGCCCGGCGCCGAAGGTGCGGCTCCCGGTGCAGCGCCAGGTGCGCCCGGTGCAACACCCGGCGCCGCTCCGGCCGCGGGCGCTGCGCCCGCCGCTGCCGCCGCCGCGCCGGCGAAGCCCGACAAGAAGTGAGGCGGCGCCCGTCGCGCCTCCTCGTTCGCGGAATTTTCTGAGTCGGCGACGCGGTAGAAGCCATGCTGCTTTTCGTCGGCCTCGGCAATCCGGGCGAACGCTACGCCGGCAACCGCCACAACATCGGCTTCATGGCGGTGCAGGCGGTCGCCAAGCGTCACCACATCGCGCCCTGGCGCCGGCGTTTTCAGGGCGTGGCGGTGGAAGGCGCGATCGGAACCGAGAAGGTCCTACTGCTGCTGCCCGGCACCTATATGAACGAGTCCGGGCGCGCGGTGGCGGAAGCCGCGCATTTCTACAAGCTCGATGCCGGCAGCGTCGTGGTTTTCCACGACGAGGCGGAACTCGCGCCCGGCAAGGTGCGGTTGAAAAAGGGCGGCGGCAATGCCGGCCATAACGGCCTGCGTTCGATCACCGAGCACATCGGCAACGACTACCACCGCGTGCGGCTCGGCATCGGCCATCCCGGCAGCAAGGATTTGATGGAAGCCTACGTGTTGCAGGATTTCGCCAAGAGCGAGCGGCCTTGGGTGGAAGCGCTGTGCGAGTTGGTTGCCGACAATGCCGGGCTGCTGATCGAGGGCAAGGATTCGACGTTCCAGAACAAGGTGCATCTCGCCATGGCCGCCAAAGGCTTCGGCGTTGCGGAGCCTGACGACACCAAAGGCGAAGACTGATCATGGGATTCAAATGCGGCATCGTCGGCCTGCCGAATGTCGGCAAGTCGACGCTCTTCAACGCGCTCACGCAGACCGCGGCGGCGCAGGCGGCCAATTATCCGTTCTGCACCATCGAGCCGAACGTCGGCGAGATCGCGGTGCCGGACCCGCGCCTCGACAGGCTCGCGGTGCTCGGCAAGTCGGCCGAGATCATCCCGACCCGCATCGGCTTCGTCGATATCGCGGGCCTGGTGCGCGGCGCCTCCAAAGGCGAGGGGCTGGGCAACCAGTTTCTCGCCACCATCCGCGAGGTCGACGCCATCGTGCATGTGGTGCGTTGCTTCGAGGATGACGACGTCACGCATGTCGAAGGCAAGATCGATCCCGTCGCCGACATCGACACCGTCGAAACCGAGCTGATGCTGGCCGATCTCGAATCCTTGGAAAAGCGCGTCGATGCGCTGGAGAAAAAAGCCAAAGGCAGCGGCGAGGACGCCAAGTCTGCCAAGGAAACGCTCGATCTGATCAATCGCGCGCTCGTGCTGTTGCGCGAGGGCAAGCCGGCGCGCCTTGTCGCGCGCAAGCCGGAGGAGGAAAAGCTGTTCCATTCGCTCGGCCTGCTCACGTCGGCGCCGGTGCTCTATGCCTGCAATGTGGACGAGGCTGCGGCTGCGACCGGCAATGAATTCTCCAAGCTGGTCGAGGCGCGCGCCAAGGAAGAGGGCGCGGTCGCGGTGGTGATCTCGGCCAAGATCGAGTCGGAAATCGCCACGCTGCCGCCGGCGGAGCGCGCCGAATTCCTCGCCGCCGTCGGCCTCAACGAGACCGGGCTCGACCGGCTGATCCGCGCCGGCTACGCGCTCTTGCATCTCGTCACTTATTTCACCGTCGGCCCGAAGGAAACGCGCGCCTGGACCATCACCAAGGGCACCAAGGCGCCGCAGGCGGCCGGCGTCATTCACAGCGATTTCGAGCGCGGCTTCATCCGCTCCGAGACCATCGGCTACGACGACTTCATCGCCTGTAGCGGCGAGACCGGCGCCAAAGACGCCGGCAAGATGCGGCTGGAAGGCAAGGACTACGTGGTTGCCGACGGCGACGTGATGCATTTCAGGTTTGCCACCTGAGCGGTTGAACCACCCGCCGGTTCCGCGCGACTATGCCAAGAGTCCCTGGGGCGCAGGAGTTGCCATGCCGTCGATCCGCTCGGCCTTGGTTGCCGCCGTTGCCGCCGCGACCGTATTGGCCGCGCCGGCCAAAGCGGAAATCGAAAAGTTCATGCGCGATTGCGACAACAAGCTGTGCGCTTATTTCCGCGCCTCGATCACCGTTCCCGAAGGCTGGGCAGAGGACAAGGAAGCGACCGAAGCGCTCGGCGTGCAGATGCTGCTGCCGAAGGGCGTCGCCTTCGAGGACGCGCCCGCCAAGATCTACGCCCTGGTGCGCTACAACAAGGAGAAGCGGCCGCTGGCGCCCTTCGTGCAGGACGACTATCGCGATTGGCAGCAGCGCTCGAAAAACGCCAAGCCCGCGCAGCTTTCCTCCGTGCCGCGGACGAACGGCAAGCCGGCCTTCGAGCGGCATCAATTCGAGGCGCCGGAGCTGCGCGAACAGGGATACGAGGAAGTCGCGCTCGCGGCCGACGGCGACAAGGACGGCAATGCCTTTGTCGTCGTGCTTTGCCTGTCGGCCAACACGCGCGAGGCTTTCAAAGCCGCCGAGCCGGCCTATCTGTCGATTTTGAAGGCGTACTGAGCTAAACCAGCGTTCATGCCGAAACTGCACTGGGAAGACTTCAAACCGGGCACGGTCGCCGTCTACGGCCCGCGGCTGGTGACGCGCGAGGAGATCGTCGCCTTCGCCGCCGAGTTCGATCCGCAGCCGATGCACCTCGACGAGGCGGCGGCGAGCGCTACGCTGCTCGGCGGCCTGGGCGCCTCGGGCTGGCACACCTGCTGCCTGCTGATGCGGATCATCGCCGACGGGTTCATTCTCAACTCGGCGTCCATGGGCAGTCCCGGCATCGACGAGATGCGCTGGCTCAAGCCGCTGCGGCCGGGCACGCATATTCGCGTGCGCGCCACGGTACTGGAGAGCCGCGCCTCGAACAGCCGGCTGGACATGGGCCTGACCAAATTCCGCTACGAGGTGATCGACGAAACCGACGCCCGCATCGCGGACATGATCACGACGGCGATGGTCGGCCGCCGCACCCGGGGCGTGCGGACATGAAGTTCTACGAGGACATTCGCGTCGGCGACGTCTACGAGGTGGGGCGCTACAGCTTCACCGCCGACAACATCAAGGCCTTCGCCGTGCGTTTCGACCCGCAGCCGTTCCATGTCGACGAGGAAGCGGCGGCGCGTTCGCATTTCGGCGCGCTGTGCGCCTCCGGTTGGCACACCGCGGTCGCCTGGATGCGGCTGATGATCGATTATCGCCGCCGCATGGACGATGCCATGCGTGCGCGCGGCGAACCGGTCGCCGGCATTGGCCCCGCGCTTGGTTTTCGCGAGCTGAAATGGCTCAAGCCGGTTTATGCCGGGGATATTGTCACGTATAAAAGCGAAGTGACCGAGATGCGGCTGTCCAACAGCCGGCCGCAGGCCGGGCTGATGACGTTCCGCTCGACCGGCGTCAATCAGCGCGGCGAGCCGGTGATTTCGCTCGTCAGCACCACCTTCGTCGAGCGGCGCGGGAAAGCGCCATGACCGCGACAGCCGAAAACGCCCACACCAAGGCCGAGGAACGGCGCGCGCTCGGCGTGGCCTGCGGCGCGCACGCGCTGCATGACGGCTATACCGACCTCATTTACGTGATGCTGCCGATCTGGCAGCACGAATTCGGCCTCGGCTTTGCCGCGTTGGGCCTGATGAAGACGGTGTTCTCCGGCACGCTTGCGGGCTTTCAGATTCCCGCGGGGTATCTCGCCGAACGCTATGGCGCGGCGATCGTGCTGGCGCTCGGCACCGCGCTAGCTGGCATCGGCTATTGCCTCGCCGGCTTGAGCACCGGCGTCGCCACGCTGGTGGCCGCGCTGTTCGTCGGCGGCCTCGGCGCCAGCACGCAGCATCCGCTCGCGTCCTCGTTGATCGCGCAGGCCTTCGCCGGCGCGCGCTCGCTCAAGGCGCTCGGCACCTACAATTTCGCCGGCGATATCGGCAAGATGACGCTGCCGGCGGCGGCCTCGCTGCTGTTCGTGGTGCTGCCCTGGCGGCACGCGCTGATGCTGCTAGGCGGCATCGGCTTCGTCGTCGCGGCCGTTGTCTTTGTGCTGATGCCGCGCTTTGCCGCCGAGGCGGCGGCGCCGCGCAAAGCCGCAGCCGGCGCGGCGGCTCCCTCGCGGCTGCGCCAATTCGGCTTCCCGCTGCTGCTGTCGGTCGGAGTGATCGACAGCGCCACGCGCATGGCTTTTCTCACCTTCCTGCCGTTCGTGCTTACCGCTAAAGGGGCGAGCCTGCCGACCGTCGGCTTTGCGCTCACTTTGGTGTTCGCCGGCGGCGCGGCCGGCAAGCTCGTTTGTGCCTTTATCGGCGCGCGCATCGGGGCGGTCGCGACCGTATGGTTGACCGAAGCGGTGACCGCGCTCGGCATCGTCGCGCTGTTGCCGCTGTCGCTCGATGCGGCGCTTTTGCTGCTGCCCTTGGTCGGGATCGCGCTCAACGGCACTTCGTCGGTGCTCTACGGTTCGGTGCCGGATCTGGTTGAGCCGACGAAGCGCCAGCGGGCCTTCGGCATTTTCTACACCGGCACCATCGGCGCAGGCGCGGTGTCGCCGGCGCTCTACGGCTTGCTCGGCGACACGCTCGGCGTGCCGTCGACGCTCATCGTGGTGGCCGCCGTCGTGCTGCTGACGCTGCCGATCACGTTGGCGCTGCGGCCGGCTTTGGCCGCGCGCAGCTCGCTCAACGCGCCGGCAGCTTGATCCGCACCGGCTTGACGCGACGTATTCATGATACGCCTTGGAACCGGTATGCGATCCTATTGTTGTGAAGGTGCCATGCCCGTACCGCCGCCCAGCGATTTGCCGATGACCGCCGAGCAGGCCGCGCGGCTCAAGCAGCTCGCCATCGATGCCTACGAACCGGACGCATTCAAGCCGGATCTGACGCAAGCCGAAGCGGAGCGGCGCATCGCCACGCTCGCCGCCAAGCTCAAACTTCTCGACGGACCGCCGCATACGCTGTGATGGGTTGGTAACCCGTTGCCGCAGGTAGTTGCCGATTTCGCCGACTAAACGCGGTTGCGCGACGTGGGCAAGCGTCCGGCGCTGCGGCGCCGAGCCGTTTATTTAAGCGGATGAAATTTACCTTAGCGGCTGCCCCATCCTGCGCAGGTGCGCAACGGCTGGATTTTTCGTCGCCGGAGGGCCATATTATGCGGCGAGGAGTTAGTACTGATGTCGATGATCAACTATCGGGCCCCGTCCGAGCTATTTCCCAGCCGCAGCCGCAAGTCGCGCCGTCCGATCGGCTACAAGCGCTTTCCGACCGCGGCGGAGGCCATCCGTTTTGCTATCGAGGAATTGCCGCCGGAGCTGTTGCTCGGCGCCTATCTCGAGGTCGAGGAGAAGCGTTTCGACGGTAACGGCATCCGCCGGCTGTACGAAAGCGAAGACTATCCGCTGCCGCGCAAAGCCCCCGCCAACTGAGCCAAATCGCCCGTTTGCCCTGCAAAAGAAACCCCGCCTTGGCGGGGTCTAGTTTGTGGGAGGATTGCCCGAAGACGAGGCCGCGTCTGTCGCCTGTCGCAGCGGTCTCGCCTCGCAGCGGCCGCCTGCGACATTGGCCGCTTTCGAACGGACGCACTCTAAGTGCTCGATGGATGACGCGGAGGTGGCCGGTTCTTCTGTCCCGGTAATCCACAGCTCGGGGCGCCCGCGCCGCCGGGTTACCCACCGAATTAATGCAACCCGCGGGCGCGCTCTGGCGTTGTCATAGGTAGCCCCAAAGGAGGCACCCCATGAAACACAGTCAACGTCATGCCTTGCTTGCGGCGGCACTCGCGACCGGGGTGGCCTTCGCCCTGCCGCCGACACAAGCGTCAGCCTTTGCCGGCGACAATGTCGCGGCGGCCGATCCGGGCTTCACGCCCAATACCGGGGAGATCAACCGCGGCTTCGATCCGAAGGTGCCAACGATGTCGCAGCCGCGGCCGATCCCGACGCCGGCCGAAGCCCGCGCGGCGAAACTGATGCCGGATTCCACTCAACCCGCGTTGGGACCGCAAGACGCCAACGGGAATGCCACCACCGGCTCCGCATCGGCGGCGGCAACGCCGTCAGGCCCGATCGGCGCCACCGGACAGACCATGCCGGCGAAATTCTCCAAGCGTAACGACACGCTCGACCGCGTGCCCGTCATGGCGCAGCCTTCGACGCTGAGCGATCAGGACCGCCAGCGCATTTACCAAGCGGCGATGGCGGACAAGACGCCGACGGCAAATGACGCCGCCAATCTCGCGCCGGCGAGCGAACTGGACAGTCGTCAAGCCTTGGACGAAACGCATCCGCTGCCGGCCGGCGTCGCCGGCATCAAGGGCTTGCAGAATCTCGGTTACGTGAAAACCAAGAACAAGGTTTTCCTGGTCGAACCGGCAACCCGCATCGTGGTCGAGGAGATCGAATCGTAAGAGAAGCCGTCGCCGACGCAAAGGCTGCGGCGACGGCGTACCGTTTAAAGATCAGCTCGCGTTGCGCCGGCCGTTGTTGATCGGCGCGTCCTTCCACTGCTTGAGGCTGTCGCCGATGACCTTCATCGCGGTGATGGAGGCATGGCTGAGGCTGGCGTAACCGGAGAGCTCCCGGGTGACGCGTTCGCCTTCGCGGTGCAACATGTCGCGCACGCCTTGCAGTTCGAGAATGACACGGTCGATCTCCTCCATCGATGCGCCGGCGACGCGCCGGATCAGCGCGCTCAGGTTTTCGGCGGCCGGGTCGTTGGCCGCGCCGGTGTCGCTGCGTTGGTGGCGCACGAAAGCAACGTCGCGTCGGACGAACTCACGGATCTCACCCTCGACGGTGGTCGCCGCCGCCTGGTCGACCTCGCCGAGTTTTTCCGGAGTGCCGCGGTTCGGAGCGTATTGCTCCGGGCCGGGCTTCTCCGAACCACTCTGGTCAGCAGCAAGCCGTTCGGGTCTGATGGCCGTCATGCTTCACCTCTCCACAGGCGCAGAACGCTGCGCGCACGCCCCCCGTCCGGGACGCAGTGCCGCATGGAACTTGGGCGGCGGTTGGGCGCGGGAAGGGCGGCATCGGGGCGGCGCACAGGCGGCGAGCCCCCGCGGAGGTTACCAATTCAGCTTGAAGCGGGCGCTGATGCTTTTGCTGGCGGTCGTTTGCCCGAGATCGGTCACCGCCGTGGTCACGTGCAGCGGGCCGTATAACCTTTGATCGGCGCTTAAAGTGTTGTGGGTGACCGGGTCGTTGCTCGCGGTGGTGATGCCGGCGCCGAGCGTCGTGCCGCTGGAGAGAATGTCGAATTTCACGGCCTTCTCGCTGCCCCAGATCTGCGGCGTCGGCGCGCTCGCGGCCGGCGCCGCCATCAGCGGAACATCGGATGGCGCACTCGTGGGCGACGAAAAGTTATCCGTCACCATGTAGGAATCCTGCAGCGTGACGGAGAATTTGCCGCCGACCGGGATCGAGTGCTTGAAGGTGGTACCGAGCTTGCCCTGATCGTTGGTCGGATCGACGCGCGCATCGAGCGAGGCGAAATTGGGCACGCCGACCGAGGCCCAGGCGGCGCCGGAACCCTGATCGGCGGAAGTCACTGGCAAAGGCTTGCTTGGCACAGTGCCGTCCGCTTGCGCGGAGAGATTGAGGTCGGCGCCGACGCTGGCGCCCCATTCGCTTGCCAGCGGCTGCTTGAGTACCAGCGTGCCGGAGCCGTCCGGCTTGCCGTTGTGGCTGACGTTGAATTGATCCCGATCGCTCAGCATCGGCAAGCGCAGCGGCTTGACCGGCTTGCCGTCCGCGACCGTCGCCGGATCGAACTGCAGCGCATTGCCGAGCGCGGCGGATTCCTCCGGGGTGAGCGGGGCGGGGGGCGGTTGCGCCGCCTCGTCCTCGACCGCCGGCGGCATGGCGGGAGCGTCCGCGTCCTGCGCCACGGCAGGGGCGGGTGCAAACGCATAGCCCGCAGCGGCCATCACAAAAGCAGCGCTCAGCAGGGCGCCCGATCGCATCCCGAAGTTCTCCCCCTTGCTGCCTTGCCGGTCACGTCCATGGCGCGATGGTCGACGCAAACCGGTTAAGCATTGGTTGCGCGTCTCGCATGGAACTTTGGCGAAGGTGTGAATGCGGCTGCGCGAATTTTGTGCGATGCCGCCCATTTGCTGCCGGTTATGGGTCGACTGCGCCGGCAAAAAAAGTTCAAAATTGTGAAACCTGGAACTCGCTTCGCGCGTTGGGAACGCGAACAAACAGGGGGACCACACGATGCCAGCTTTATTGCCGATCGTTTTGACCGCGTCGTACGTCGTCTTGGCGGCCGACCGGGTGCCGGAACTGAACATCGAACCGGGCTGTAAGGCCGCGATCGCGGCCGCCGTCTCGCCCAACCGCAGCAGCTCCGCCTGCCAGCGCGACGAATTCGGCGCCCGCGACAAGCTCAAGCAGGATTGGACGAAATATACGTCCGGGCAAAAGACGCGCTGCGTGGACTTGTCGAAACTCGGCGGCTTCCCGAGCTATGTCGAGTTGCTCACCTGCCTGGAAATGGCCAAGGACGCCGGCCGGCCCGACGCCACCACCGGCACCGGCAAAAAAGACTAGGGCTCAGGGCTTCTTGCCCGGCGGCGTGCTGTAGGGGTTGCCGGACGTGCCTTGCATCTGCGCCAGCTTGTAGGCGGAGAGCTGCTTGGGCTTGTCCTTGTCGGCCTTTGGCTTCTTCTTCTCCTTGGGAACCCGCATCTGACCTTTAGCCATGACGACCTCCTCGGCGGCTTGGGGGACGGATGGTGATACGGCGCAAGGCGGGCCGCAAGGGCTTATCGCGCAGGCTTGCGCTCAGGGCTTCTTGTCGGGCGCGTCGGCCTCCGGCTTCTTGTCTTTATCGGTTTTGTCGCCTTTGTCGTCGCCGGCAGCGGGCTTCTTTTTCTTGGCTTCGGCGGCGGCGTCCGGCTTTTTCTTTTTGGCTTCGGGCTTTTTGGCCTCGGGCTTTTTGGTTTCGGCCGCGGGCGAGGGCTCGGCAGTGCCGGAGGCGGTCTTCATCTTTTCCGCGATGCACTTGTCGACGGCGTCGGCGCGCTTGTCGAGCGACATGCTGGCGGCGCCCTTTTCGGTCGACATCCAGCACTGCTCGGCCGCGCGCGTATGGGTCATCGGCGGCTCCGCCGGCTTGGCGGCTTCCGTCGTGGTGCCAAGCCCGGTGGTTTCGCAGGCCGCCAGCGCCAAGGCGGCGAAAGCGAGCGGCAGCAGGCGGAAAAGGCGGGCGGACGGCGTCATGGCAGCGCTTCCAAAGCTCGATCAGCCGCCCCCGGCGGGCTTGAATTCCGGCACGCTCTCGCCGCCGAACATGAAATGCAGGCCGCGGGCTTCCCGGATCACGATATGGACGCTCTTTATCGGCACTTTTCCGACTTCGGCAACTACTTTCGTGAGGCCGCTGGCGAGCGCGCGTTTCTGCTCGTCGCTCCAGCCTTCGCGGATGTCGCATTGGATAACGGGCATGATACCCCCCTTTTGATGCAGGAATAGCCTGCGAAAAATGGTCGGCCCAGCAATCCGGTCCGCCAATTCCCGTCAAGCGATTTGTCGCGGCGCGACCTTCACGATTGCGTGCGGCGCCCTGAACCGGAGCCGCCGGTCGCGCGTTGCCGTTCGGGCACCTTACAGGGAGCGCGCCAATGCCACGTTTGCTTCGCATGCTGATGATATCCTCCGCGTTTGCGCTAGCCGTGGCTTTGCCGGCGGCCACCAGAGCCCAATCGCCGCAAGGCGGCGCCGAAAATCCCAGCGCCGACAGCGGCGATGGCGGCATCGGCCGTTCGAACGCCCCGGACAAGGCCAGCGGCGCCGTCGAGCCAAGCGGTCCGGACGAGCCGGAGACCCATCTCAAACCCGATTTGCCGCCGCTCCATCTCAGCGCCGCGCAGCAGCAGCAGATCCGCGCGGCCGTCGCCGATCAGGACACCGAGACGACGTTTCAACTCAAGAGCACCAAATCGCTGAAGGACTTTGTGCCGAAGACGGGCGGGAAAATTCCGCCGTCGATGCCGGCGCATGCGCTGCCGTCGAAACTGACGCAAAAACTGCCGCAGCTTGCGGACTACAAATACATCAAGGTCAAGGGCCAGGTATTGATCGTCAATCCGATGACCAAGAAGATCATCGACGTGTTTGCCGAGCAGGGTTAGCGGCCCAGGCCCGTGACCGTCGGTGCGATCCACCCTCTCCCTTTGGGAGAGGGAAGCGAGACCGCCGCTCGCGTGGCGCACTCACCGATTCAATTTTCAAACAGCGATCTCACATCTGGTCATTCCGGGGCGCGCGGTGACGAGGAGGCGCGCGCCAGCGCCCGTATTCTTTGCGGCCCCGGGCAGGCCGTCGTCCTTTCCGTGCCCCTCGAAAAGCCGAGGGGGTGGAGCGCCAAGCGGCGCACCAGTCTTTCCGTCAAGCCGCATCCTCTTTTGAAGGATGCGGGCGCCTCTCGGCGCTCCACGGCGGCTTCGCGCCTTCCGGTTTCGGCCGGAGACGCAGGCCCCAGGTCCGCGCTTCCTGGGACGTGGCCTCCGCGGCCGTTAGCCGCCTCGACCTGTCCCAGTCCAGCGAGCTCCTCGCGGAGCGGTCATAATGCCGCCCGGGCGGGGATCCCGGGGCCTCCCGGGAGCGGGGTTACGAGCCCCGCCCGCAGGCGCCGCATCCCACCCCGCTATCAGAACGTCTCATGACAACGCCCTCGGTTGGGTGGGATGGGGCGTGTATATATTCCTATAGGAATAGAGTCAAGGAATATTTTGGCGGTGAATGGGTATCCGCCTCATCCTGAGGAGCCCGCCGCAGCGTCAGCGAAGGCGGGCGTCTCGAAGGATGGGGCGGCCACATGCTTCGAGACGCGGCCTTCGGCCGCTCCTCAGCATGAGGCCGATTGAGACATCAGGCCGCCGCGGGGGCCGTCACGCGCGCGATCTTGGCAAGTTGCTTGCCGATAGTCCGCTCCGCCGTTTGGACGTCATACCGGTTTTGCAGATTGAGCCAGACCTGCGCCGAAGTGCCGAGCGCCTTGCTCAGGCGCAGCGCGGTATCGCCGGTAATGCCGGTCGACTCGGCGGCGATGCGCTCGACCCGCGTACGCGGCACGCCCATCGCCTTGGCCAACGCGCCGGGCGACAGGCCGAGCGGCACGAGGAATTCTTCGCGCAGGATTTCGCCGGGGTGGAGGGGAGGGGGTTTTCTAAGCGATTTTTTGGGCATTCGTTATTTTCGGACGGTTTTGAATCTTCAACAAGCGGGCTACGCCTCTCTGCGGGCGCTGCATCTCATGCGGCCCTCGTTTCGGCTCAATATAGGAATGGTATCAAGAAGCGCTAGCACTTCGGCGAGCGCGTAGTGGAACATGACCAAACGAACTAGCAGAAAAAATTGGAAATTCGCCGAATTTACAATTTGGGTTATCGAACCCCCTAACTTTTCCTGCCGCCGTAGATACGCGTGCGCTTTTCCCTAGATGCGGTATCCGGTCCATCATCAAATCTGTGTCACTCGAAAACACAATCGCGGCGAGATGGTCCCGCTTAGAATTTCCGAAAGCATGTTGTGCCATTCTAATCATAATGTCGGGAGAATTTCCGGGATCTTTATCTAAGCGGTTCGGATCTAACCCTTGCAAGTGAAGCCATAGAACAGATGGCCGCAGGCCCGAAAGCTGACGCTCGCAAGTTCGGCTGATTAACTTGAACACGTTCCTAGCTTGTCGATTCGGTCGAGTTGGTATGAGGTTACAAAATATCAATTCGTTGTCGCGACGTAGGAAGTAGCCGTAATCACCTTCGCGTGTTCGTATCGCTTTAAAGGTCTCCCAAAGCCACGTTTCACTTTGAACATCAGGATATTCCCTCAAGAACTCTTGCAGGCTGCTTAGCTCAATTTTTATTCTTAGATCAGGTGAATCGAAAACCTTTGAATGTGTGTAACATTCAATGACATGCTCTTTCACGTGTTCTATTTTTGCAGCTTCGTGAAAGCTCCCCTTTAGCTCAATTGTTATTTTAGTAAGGCAGCTTGGATTCTTTCCACGTAAATCACGATTTATTCTGGTCAAAAGTCGTGCCGCGTATTCGTATGAAACCCCCAGCCCGATTTCCGGAGAGAGGCACTTTCCCTCGACTTCGATGGTTCTTTCGCCACGCTGCGCAATGAAATCAGGGCCGGGATCTCCGCAGAAGCCGAAATGATTCAAATTCCAGCCATGGTTGGTTAGGTTTTGTGCAATTCTAAACTCGTGATCTAGATTACACAGCCTTCCGCTCGGCAATATTTCAGATATTACACGCGTGCGAAATATTTGAGCCTGTTTAGCTGTAATTTGGTTTCTCAGGCTCATGCATAAGCCAACAAATTCTAGCGCATCATAGCGTTCTTTTGTGTTTGGAAATGAAAGCTTGCGAGTTGACCTCCACCGCTTCAATGTTTCTGCCAATCCTATTTCTATCGAAAAAAGTCTTGGGGTGATTTCTCGAAATGCTGCCCATTCCTCTAGCGAGGCGTGCTTTCTCCTGAGAGCATCTGAAAGCGTAGAGAACCCGATCCAGCCTATGAATTCGGGCCAGCACGTTTCAGCCTCGGACCGTGTGAACTTCATGTTGAAATGCATGAAGCCTCGCCATTTAAGCCCGCAGTTTCATTCGAGGGTAATCATTGCCCCCTCTTCTTAAACCCACCCCGCATTCCCGGCCGTCCCATCTTGCTGCGCGGGCTTGGCCCCTCACCCCGACCCTCTCCCCGCAAGCGGGGAGAGGGAGAAGAGCGCAGCCCCTTGGTCTGCGCCACCATGACAGCGCGCGCCGTCGGGTCATCGACCACCGCCATCTCGGTCGCGCGCAGGCGCTTGATCTCGTCGCGCAGGCGCGCGGCTTCCTCGAAGTCCAGGTCGGCGGCGGCCTCGCGCATGCGCGTCTCCAGGTCGCCGATCACCGCCTCGAAATTGTGCCCGATGGTGGCGGCGTCGCCGAACTCGCCTTCGCCGGCCCCGCCGGTCGAGATCAGCACGTGGTCGCGCTCGTACACCGAGTCCATGATGTCGTGGATCGAGCGCTTGATGCTCTCCGGCGTGATGCCGTTTTCCGTGTTGTACTCGACCTGCTTCTCGCGCCGCCGGTTGGTCTCCTCGATGGCGCGCTGCATCGAGCCGGTGACCTGGTCGGCATACAGAATGACGTTCGAGTCGACGTTGCGCGCGGCGCGGCCGATGGTCTGGATCAGCGACGTCTCGCTGCGCAGGAAGCCTTCTTTGTCGGCGTCGAGAATGGCGACCAGCGCGCATTCCGGAATGTCGAGGCCCTCGCGCAGCAGATTGATGCCGACCAGCGCGTCGAAGGCGCCGAGCCGCAGGTCGCGGATGATCTCGATGCGCTCCAGCGTGTCGATGTCGGAGTGCATGTAGCGCACGCGGATGCCCTGTTCGTGCAGATATTCGGTGAGGTCCTCGGCCATGCGCTTGGTCAGCACGGTGACCAGCGCGCGGTAGCCTTTGGCCGCCACCGCCCGCACTTCGCCGACCAGGTCGTCCACCTGCGTGCGCGCCGGGCGGATTTCGACCGGCGGGTCGATCAGCCCGGTCGGGCGGATCACCTGCTCGACGAAGACGCCGCGCGCCTCGTTCATCTCCCAATGGCTGGGCGTGGCGGACACCGCCATGGTCTGCGGCCGCATGGCGTCCCATTCCTCGAAGCGCAGCGGGCGGTTGTCCATGCAGGAGGGCAGGCGGAAGCCGTATTCGGCGAGCGTCGCCTTGCGGCGGAAGTCGCCGCGGTACATGCCGCCGAGCTGCGGGATGGAGACGTGGCTCTCGTCGACGAAGACCAGCGCGTTGTCCGGCACGTATTCGAACAAAGTCGGCGGCGGCTCGCCCGGCTTGCGGCCGGTGAGATAGCGCGAATAGTTCTCGATGCCGGCGCAGGAGCCGGTGGCTTCCATCATTTCGAGGTCGAACACCGTGCGCTGTTCGAGGCGCTGCGCTTCCAGCAGGCGGCCGGCGGCGTTGAGCTGGTCGAGGCGGCCGCGCAGTTCGTGCTTGATGCCCGCGATGGCCTGGATGAGCGTCGGGCGCGGCGTGACGTAATGCGAATTGGCGTAGATTTTGACGAATTCCAGCTCGTCGGTTTTCTGCCCGGTGAGCGGGTCCATCTCCTCGATCTTCTCGATCTCGTCGCCGAACAGATGCACGCGCCAGGCGCGGTCCTCGTAATGCGCCGGGAAAATGTCGACGGTGTCGCCGCGCACGCGGAACGAGCCGCGGTAGAAATCGGCCTGCGTGCGCTTGTATTGCAGCGCCACCAGATCGGCGAGCAACTGGCGCTGCGCGATCTTGCCGCCCTGCTTGAGGGTGAAGGTCATGGCCGAATAAGTTTCCACCGAGCCGATGCCGTAGATGCAGGACACCGAGGCGACGATGACGACGTCGTCGCGCTCGAGCAGCGCGCGCGTCGCCGAATGGCGCATGCGGTCGATCTGCTCGTTGATGGAGGATTCCTTTTCGATGTAGGTGTCGGTGCGCGGGACGTAGGCCTCCGGCTGGTAGTAGTCGTAATAGGAGACGAAATATTCCACCGCGTTGTCGGGGAAGAACGACTTGAACTCGCCGTAGAGCTGGGCCGCCAAAGTTTTATTCGGCGCGAGGATGAGGGCAGGGCGCTGCGTCGCCTCGATCACCTTGGCCATGGTGAAGGTTTTGCCCGAGCCGGTGACGCCCAGCAGAACCTGCGTGCGGTCCTGGCGCTTGACGCCCTCGACCAGTTCGCGGATCGCCTCGGGCTGGTCGCCCTTCGGCTCGAACTCGGATTGGATCACCAGCTTTTTGCCGCCTTCGGATTTTTCCGGCCGCGGCGGGCGGTGCGGCATCCAGACTTTGCCGCTGGCCGCTTCGCCGGCGAATTCCTGGCGGCCCTCGCGCAGCAATTTTTCCAGCGACTGCTGGCTCGCCATGCCGCCGAAGCCGGCAACGCCGCCGGCATTGTTGGTCGGCAGATCGGCGCGCGGCAGGCGATACTTCGCTTCACCTCTCCCCGCCGGGCGGGGAGAGGTCGACGCGCGCAGCGCGTCGGGTGAGGGGGTATCGCCGTCATTCTCAGGCGCCCCCTCACCCGGCTCGCCGCTTTGCGGCTCGCCACCCTCTCCCCGCGCGCGGGGAGAGGGAAGAGCGTCCGCCTCGTCTCCTAACCCCAACTCCCTCGCCAACGCCGGATCGAGCCCGGTGATCGGCGAGGCGGCGTAGTCGCGCTGCGGCGCTTCTTCGAAGCCCTTCGCCGTCGATTTGCGCGCCTTGTGGGCGGCGGAAAAATCGGCGCGGCGGTCGAACGAATTATCCGGCGGCGGCTTAATGCCCGTGCCGGAACCGAGGCCCGCGGTGCCCTTGTTGATCGCCGGATTGAGCAGATCGGCGAGCGCGTGCGGCGTCGCCGGCGCGACCGGGCGCGCGGCCTTGGCACGCGTCGGTTTTGCAGGGTCTTTCGGCCTTTTCGGGGGCTTCGCCATGCGGGGCAATATGGGGCGAGTCTGCGGCCGGCGAAAGGTATCGTCCACCATAACCGGCGCGCGGCCACATCGGCATCAAGCCGGTCAGCTTCCATTCATCTTTGCCACCGCAATATTGCCGGAGTCGCGTCGCAAGACGGGACCGGGGGCGGCAAGGAACGAGTTGAAGGCATGTCCGCCGATCCGCGCGCGCTGGCCGCTACCGCGCTCAATCGTTTTGGCTTTGCGCCGAAGCCGGGCGCCGGCTTTTCCGACGTCCGGGCGGCGCTGCTCGCCGATCTCGATCGCCCCGGCGGCGGCCAGATCCGCAATGACGACCTGCTGAACGCCGGCGAAGCCCTGCGCGCGACCGTTGCGTTTCGACAGGAGCGCAAGGCGGCGCGGCTGGCGGCGAAAGCGGAACAAGAAGCCGCCAAAAACGCCGAACGCGAGGCGGCGCAAACGCCCGCCATGAAACGGGACATGGCGCAGGGCGACAGCAAATCCGACGCCAAGCCGAAACAGCCGCCCGGCTTGCCGCAGCAGATTTATCTGGAAGAGGCCAAAGCGCGCCTCGACGCCGCGCTTGCTTCGGAGACCGGTTTCGCCGAGCGGCTGGTCTGGTTCTGGTCGAACCATTTCTGCGTGTCGGCCGATAAAGGTCCGGTGCGCGCGCTGTGCGGCGCATTCGAACGCGAAGCGATCCGGCCGCATATTACCGGCACCTTCGCCGATATGCTGCTCGCGGTCGAGACGCATCCGGCGATGCTGTTCTACCTCGACAACGTGCGATCGATGGGACCGGACTCGATCGCCGGCCAGCGCCGCGGCAAGGGCATCAACGAAAATCTGGCGCGCGAGATTCTCGAGCTGCATACCGTCGGTGTGCGCACCGGCTATTCGCAGGACGACGTCACGCGCTTCGCCAAGGTCATCACCGGCTGGAGCATCGTGCCGCCGAAGCAGAATCCCGAGCACGGCGGCGAGTTCATGTTCAATGCGCGTCTGCACGAGCCCGGGCCGGAACGCGTGATGGGCCGCGACTATGGCGACGACGGTTTCGAACAGGGCCGCGCCGTGCTCATGACGCTGGCGAAAAGTTCAGCCACGGCGAAGCATATCGCGACCAAGCTTGCGCGCCACTTCGTGGCGGATGAGCCGCCGCCGGACTTGGTCGCGCGGCTGATGCGGCGCTATCTCGACACCGGCGGCAACCTCAAGGAAATCTCGAAGACGCTGGTCACCGCGCCGGAAGCCTGGAACGCGCCGCGCACGAAGCTCAAGCGGCCGGCGGAATGGCTGGTCGACGGCTTGCGCGCGCTCGGCGTCGCGCCGGAAAAGCCGCAACCGTTCATCGGTGCGCTCAATATGCTCGGCGAACCCTTGTGGCGGCCGCCGGCACCGAACGGATTTTCCGACCTGAACGCGGCCTGGATGGACGGACTGCCGCAACGGCTCGATATCGCCAATCAGTTCGCGCGTCGCGCCGGCGGCTTCAACGATCCCGAAGTCGTGGCGGAACGCACGCTCGGCCCGTTGATGACGCCGGAAACCAAACTCACGCTGGCGCGCGCCGAGAGCCGGCCGCAGGCGCTCGCGCTGCTGCTGATGACACCGGAATTTCAACGCAGGTAACGTGCAGGTGACGCCATGACGTTCATCCCCCATCGGGCGACCCGCCGCGAAATGCTGCTCGGCTCCGGCGCCCTGTTCGCCTGGGCCTATATGCCGAAGCTGGCGCTGGCGGAAGGACGCGACCCGCGCTTCCTGACCATCGTGCTGCGCGGCGCACTCGACGGGCTCGCGACGGTGGCGCCGGTCGGCGATCCGAATTGGATCGCGTTGCGCGGCAATGACGCGCTGCGGATCGACGGCGACAATGCGGCGTTGCCGCTCGACGCGATGTTCGCCCTTAATCCGGCGATGCCGAATTTGCACCGTCTGTATAGAGCCGGGCAGGCGAGCGTCGTGCACGCGGTCGCATCGCCCTATCGCGACCGCTCGCATTTCGACGGGCAGGACGTTTTGGAAAGCGGCATGACGAAACCGGGCGTCAGCGACACCGGTTGGCTCAACCGCGCGGTGGCGGGCCTGGCGCGCGGCGAGCGCATCGCCGGCCGGGAAGCTTTCGCGGTCGGGCCGATCACGCCATTGGTCGCGCGCGGGCCGGCGAAGGTGTTGTCCTATACGCCGGCCCACATTCAGCCCGCGAGCGAAGACACTATGAGCCGGCTGCTCGATCTTTATCGCCACACCGATCCGGCCTTGGCGCAGGCGCTGGCGGAGCGCGGTGCGCTGGCCGCGATCGCCAATGGCGACATGAAGACGGATGCGCCCAAGCTCACCGGAGCCTATGCCGGCGTGCGCATGTATTTCGCCGAAGCGGCGGGCGCCGCGGCGAAATTCATGGCACGGCCGGACGGCCCCCGTGTCGGCGCCCTTGCTTTCGACGGCTGGGACACGCACGCGCAGGAAGGCGCCGCGCACGGCCGGCTATCGGCGCTGCTCGGTGCGCTCGACGGCGCGTTGGCCTCGTTCGAAATCGGCATGGGCGACGCGTGGAAGGAAACGGCTGTGATGGTCATCACCGAATTCGGCCGCACCGCGCGCATCAACGGCACCGAGGGCACCGACCATGGCACCGCGACGGTCGCGCTCTTGGCGGGCGGTGCGGTCAAAGGCGGTCGCGTGATCGCGGATTGGCCGGGCGTCGCGGAGAAATCGCTCTTTCAGGACCGCGACCTGAAGCCGACCACCGATCTGCGCGCGGTGATCAAGGGCATTCTGCGCGACCACTTGCGCGCCGACGAGCGCGCGCTGGCGCGCGATGTATTCCCGGGCAGCGACGCCGTGAAGCCGCTGGGCGGGCTGATGGCGTAGGCGCCGACGCCGCTTTCCTGCACAGGCTTTGCGCGTGAAATCGAGCGAAGCCGGGCTTTCCCGGCGGCGCCTCGATGCTATGCTGCGGCCGAAAACCAAAATCAATAACGACAGGGGGTAAACGATGTCCGGGAGCAAACTCACCCGCCGCACGCTGTTGGCCGGCCTCGCCGCCGCGCCGCTCGCCGGCGCCGCCCGCGCGCAAGCCGACTGGCCGATCCGCAATGTGCGGGTGATTGTCCCCTATCCGCCGGCCGGCGGCGCCGACACCACGGCGCGTATTCTTTACGCCAAGGTCGGCAACATGCTCGGCCAGCAATTCATCATCGAGAACCGCGGCGGCGCCGGCGGCACCATCGGCGAAGCGGTCGTCGCCAAGGCAGAAGCCGACGGCTACACGATCATCCACGACGCCACGGCTTTCTCGGTGAACTCCTCGCTTTATCCCAAGCTGCCGTTCGACTACGAGAAGGATTTCGATCCGGTGGCGCTGGTCTCGCTGGTCCCCAACATTCTCGTCGTCACGCCGTCGTTGCCGGTGACGACGGTCGCGGACGTCATCGCCTATATCAAGGCGCAGCCGAACGGCGTCAACATGGCGTCGTCCGGCAACGGTACGCTGCAGCATCTGTGCCTGGAGATGTTCCGTTTCCAGACCGGACTCAAGATCAACCACGTGCCCTATCGCGGCGGCGGCCCGGCGCTTACCGACGTGATGTCGGGGCAGGTGAAGTTTTTCTTTTCCAACGGCTCGTCGGTGGTCGGGCTGATCAAGGGCGGCAAGCTGAAGGCGGTCGCGCACACCGGCAAAGGGCGGCTTGAGAGTTTGCCGGACATTCCGCCGGTGTCCGACACGCTGCCCGGCTTCGAGGCTTACGAATGGAACGGCGTGTTCGTGCCGCACGGCACGCCGAAGCCGGTCGTGGCGAAGTTCAATGCCACCATCAACGCGGCGCTCGTTTCGCCCGAGGTCAGCACGCGTTTCAAGCAGCTCAATATCGTCACGCGGCAGACGACGCCGGAGCAATTCCACGAATTCGTCGACGGCCAGATGAAATTGTGGAGCGGCGTGGTGAAGGAAGCCAATATTCATCTCGGTTGATCCTTGGCCCACATCCCTGTCGCCATCGCCGGCCCGGTCGCGCAGCCGAAGAAGCCGCGCGCGCTGCCGCCGCCCGGCGCCTGGGACAGCCACGCGCATGTGTTCGGGCCGAGCGACAAATTTCCCTACACGCCGGGGCGCGGCTACACGCCGCCCGACGCGCCGGTCGAGAAATTCCTCGCGCTGCTCGATCATAACGGCTGCCAACACGGCCTGGTGGTGCAGGGCAACGCGCACGGTTACGACAACCGTGTGGTGCTCGACGCCATCGCGCGCTTTCCGCAACGGCTGCGCGGCGTCGCCATCACCGACACGCGAATTGCGCCTGCGACGCTGCGCGACTGGCACAGGCTCGGCATGCGCGGCTTGCGCTTTCACCTGATGGCGCGAAAGCCCGGCTATGTGCGCGGCGTCGGGCTCGACGTGTTCGAGGTGTTCCGCAAGACCATGGCCGAACTCGGCTGGGTCATGCAGGTTTTCTGCGACTGGCGCGTGCTGGCGGACAACGCGCCGACCTTGCGCGAGATATCGCGCGATATGCCGGTGGTGGTCGATCACTACGGCATGGTGGAGGCGGCACGCGGCGTCAACGAGCCGAATTTCCAGGCGCTGCTGAAGCTGGTCGGCGACGGCGCCGCGCATGTGAAAGTCTCGGCGCCCTACCGCGTGTCCACGCAGTATCCCGATTACGCCGACGCGCGCGCGCTGCATCGAGGCGCTGGTCGCCGCCAATCCGGAGCGGCTGATCTGGGGCACCGACTGGCCGCATCCCGTCGATCGCCGCCGAAGTGATGCCGGACGACGGGCATTTGCTGGATTTGCTTTATCGACTGGACGCCGGATGAAGACGTGCGGCGAAAGATTCTGGTAGAGACGCCGGCGCGGTTGTTCGGGGCTTAAATCCCGCTCATTCCCGCGAAAGCGGGAATCCAGTTTCATCGCAGGACCTGTAGTCCCGCTTGCGCGGGAACGAGCGGAAAAGTGAATTTACGCCGCCTTCGCCCACAATTGTTTCGACGCGCGCCGGGCGCCTTCCACCAGCGAGGCGAGCTTCAGCCAGACGATTTTCGTGTCCACCTGCACGCGCCCGGCAAAGGTGCCGAAGCCGCAATCGACGCCGGCGATGACATTCTCGCGGCCGACGACGGACGCAAAATTCAGGATGCGGTCGGCGACCACTTCCGGATGCTCCACGGTGTTGACGGTGGAATCGATCACGCCGGGAATGATGATCTTGCCGTCCGGCAGCTTGACGTCGCGCCAGATTTTCCACTCGTGCTCGTGGCGGGCGTTAGCCGCCGGGAACGATACGGCTTGCGGCTTGGCGGTGAGAATGATGTCGACGATGTCTTTGAGCTCTACGTCGGTGTGATGCGGCGCCATGGTCGAGCCCCAGCACACATGCATGCGCAGGCGCTCGGCCGGCAGATCGCGCACCGCGTGATTGAGCGCGGCAACGTTGACGGTGATGATCTTGCGATACTCGGCGAGCGGCAGGTCGAGGTAGACCATGTGGCGCAGCATCGCGAGGTCGGGGCAGTCGAGTTGCAGGATGAAGCCGGCATCGACGATCGCCTTGTATTCCCGCTGCATGACGTCGGCGAGGCGGAAGATGTAGGCCTCTTCGGTCGGGAAGTAGTTGTTCTTCAGATAGCGCGCGATCTGGCCGGGCGAGGGCGATGTCATGAAGTACTCTTCCGCCAAATTATTAGACTTGGCGCCTTTCACCGCTTCCCGGGCCACGTCGATGTCGGCTTGTGCCGCCGGCCAATCGGTCCAGTCGACCGGGCCGGTGCAGGCCGGCCGGTACTGGAACGGCGAGGCAAACGGCTTGAGCAGTTCGGACAATTCGGGGAATTCGTTGTCGCCGGTGCCGAGCGGCGTCGTGCTCTTGCCGTGAAAGCCTGACAGCCGGCGCAGCACATGGGCGGTGTAGTCGGGGCGGCCCTGTTCGCCGTCGTTGACGATGTCGATACCGGTTTCGACCTGCTTGCGCACCACATCGGCGACCGCTTCGCGCACGGCGGCCTGGAACGCGGCGCGCTTGGCACCCGGGTTCTTGTCCTCTTCGAGCATCAGCTCGACCACCTTCTTGGGGCGCGGCAGGCTGCCGGTGTGGGTGGTGAGGATGCGGTTGCTGCTGCGTTTCATGATGTCAGAAGCCCCGCATCACCTCGGTGACGTGCTCGACATTGGGCGGGGAGGCGAAGCAATGGCCGACCAGCTTGCGCCAGTCCTGGAAATCGGCGGACTCGCGGAAGTCCTTGGTGTGGTTCTCCAGCGTCTCCCATTGCACGAACAGGCGGTAGCGCTGCGGGTTTTCGTGCGAGCGTTGCAGCGTCATGAACTTGCAGCCTTTGGCGCGCTTGAAGATGGGCGCGGCCGATTTCACGCCGGCCTCGAAGTCTTTTTCCATGCCGGGCTTTATTTCGATCTGGGCGATTTCGAGGATCATGGTGGCACTCGTGCCTGTGGCGGGAGCGGCATTATGAGTGTTCGGCCGCGCGGCGCAAGGCGCGGGCGCGTGCCCATTTATTTTCGCGCATGATCTTTTCCGAAAACCGGTGCCCACTTTTCGGGATCGTGCGCTAGAAAGCCCGCATCCGCCGCAGCGCCCAATAGCTCGCCGCGCTGGCGATCGCCGCCACGCCGAGCGCCCACCAGGTGCCGCCGTCGGTGTTCAGAAACGGCAGGTCCTTGGTGTTCATGCCGAAGAAGCCGGTGACCAGCGTCGGCGGCAGCAGGCAGGCGGTGAGGATCGACAACGTGAACAGCCGGCGGTTGGTGATTTCGGTCATCTTGGCCGCCGCCTCTTCGAGCAGCAGCCGCGCGCGCTCCTGCAGCGAGCCGACCTCCTGGTCGATGGCGTCGAGCTTCTGTGCCAGGGCGCGCATCGCCTGCGCCACCGCCGGATGTTGTGCCGCCACCCGCGGCTCGAGCCGATGAAACATGCCGCGCAACAGCGACAGCTGCCGGTGCACGCGCACGGCCTGCAACCGCACGCGGCCGATGCGCGGGCGGTGGTCGGGCGGCTCGTCGCCCATCACGGTGTCCTCGATATTGTCGAGCTCGTTGCCGAGCCGCTCGGCCATGTGGCCGACGGCGTCGGCGAAGTGGTCGATGACCGCGTCGAGCAGCGACACCGCGGTCGGGAAGCGCTTGCCGGCTTCGATGGCGCGGCGGTTGATCTCGACCGAATGCACCGGCGTGCGGCGCGCGCTGATCAGCAGGCGCTCGCTCATCACGAAACGCAGGCGCACGATGGCGTCGGTGGCCTGCGCGATTTCCTGTTGCAGGTCGGGCACCACGCCGACGATCTCGTGGCCGAGCACGTCGAGGCGCAAGTGTTCGTCGGGCCCGAGCAGCGTTTCGCGCGCGAGTTCCGACAGCCGCGCGTTCTGCGCGACCCAGGCGCGGCAGCGCGCGTCGGCAAGCGACAGATGCACCCAGGTCCAGCCGACGTGATCGGCGAGCGCCGGCTCGACGTTCTCGTTGCGGACGAGCTTGGCGCTTCCGTCGGGCGCGAAATGATAGATCCAGACGATGCCGGATTCCGGCGTGGCGTCCGCGGTATCGGCGCGGTTCGTGGTCATGGCTGGCGTCCTCTCGCTCGCATTCGCTGTGCGTGCGAGTGGGTGCGCCGCCTATGACAGGACGATGACAGCGCGCGGCTAGGCGCCGGCTTGCCGACGCTTTTCGGCAATGGCCGCCGCCTGGCGCAGGCAGGCCGGGCACAGGCAGTCTTCGATTTCGCCGGCGGCGGTGAGCGGCAGCCGGTAGGGCTCGGCCGCGCACCAGCAGTCGCCTGGCGCGCCGCACTCAAACGGCGTGCCGCAGCGCGCGCAGGCGAGGCGGCGGGTCGGCGATGCTGCGGTCATAGCTCAGTCCTTATCACTGCGGCTCGCCGCCGCCGATATAGCCGCCGATCTTCCAGTCGCCGCCGTCTTTGACGTAGCAGATCCGGTCGTTGCCGATCGGCGCGATCGAATCGATCGAGACATAGCCGGTATTGCCGGCCGGCGTGGCGATGCGCGTGTAGGACGCCGGGTCGGAGGCGGACACCGGCACAATGCGCACGAATTGCAGGCCGAGCCTCTCGATCACCGGCGCGTTGGCTTGCGGCAGCGCGCGCACGTCGATGCCGGCCGACACCGGGTAGCCCCACTGCGTCACGTCGCTATCGGTCGCCTTGAGCAGCTCGGCGAGTTGCTTGCGGTCGTAGGCCGGCTCGGCCGGTGTGCAGAGCGCGCCGCCGCGCAAGGGCGAGGACGAAGCGGTCGGGTCCCCGGCATAGTCGGACAGGATTTCCCAGCCGGCGCCTTCTTTGTTGTCGAGGCCGAGCGCGGCCGACAGAATGTCGAATCCGGATTTGCGCTTGTCGGCGGCGTTGCGGTTGTCGCGCTGCCAGAAGAAGTCGTGCGCCACCACCAGCCGCGTCATGGCGGCGCGATCCTTGCGCTGAGCGGCCGCGCCGAGCTGCTTGCGCATGGCGTCGAAACTTTCGTCGGTCATCGGCTGGGGCAGCGTGACGGTCACTGCCTTGTAAGGCGGGGACGGCGCCGGCGGGGCGCGCTTTTGCGCCGCGGCAGCGCCCACGATCAGCACCGCGGCACAAGCGGATATCAAACGAACGCCACGCATCGCCTTCCCCGCATTGCCGGCGGGAAGACTAGCACAAGGCCAAGGCGACGGGGGACGGGCAAAAAAACGCGGTCCCGCAGAGCAGGGTCAGCCGCACGGGACCGCGAAAAAAGGGGATTTACTCGAACTCAACTAACGACAGAAGCATTGTAGTGATAGCGCAGGCGTGTGACGCGGCGGTGACAATTGATCGCAACCGCAAACCCGCTAGAAATGCCCGCGCCGACGCCATTTTTACAGAGAGTTCCATGCCCGCAATATCGCCTTATCTGCTGCCGGTCGCGCTGCTGATCGGCTCCAACGCCTTCATGACCACCGCCTGGTACTGGCACCTGCGCTTCAAGGAGGTGCCGTTGTTCAGCGTCATCCTCATCAGCTGGGGGCTCGCCTTCTTTGAATATTGCATGGCGGTGCCGGCCAACCGCTACGGCAGCGCGGTCTATAACCCGGCCCAACTCAAGACCATTCAGGAAGTCGTCACGCTCACCGTGTTCGCCGTGTTCTCCTGGATCTATCTCAAGGAGCCGCTGACCTTAAGCCAGGGCTTCGGCTTTGCGCTGATCGCGGCCGGCGCGTTTTTCGTGTTTCACAAGTGGTGAGTTATTTGGGCGAAACGCGCAAAATGTGGCCGGAGGAATTGTCGGTGAGCAGATAGAGCGCGCCGTCCGGTCCCTGGCGCACGTCGCGGATGCGCTCGTGCAAGGCCTGCAGCAGGCGTTCTTCCTGCACGACTTTGTCGCCCTTGAGCGCGAGCCGCGACAGCAATTCGAACTTGAGCGCGCCGTTGACCAGGCTGCCCTTCCAGCCGGGAAACAGCGCGCCGGTGTAGAACGCCAAGCCGGACGGCGCGATCGACGGTGTCCAGTGCCAGACCGGGTCTTGCACGCCCGCCATCTGCGCCTTGCCGGCGCCGACCGGCGTGCCGTCGTAATTGCGGCCGTAGCTGACCTTGGGCCAGCCGTAATTCTTGCCCTTCTCGATGATGTTGATCTCGTCGCCGCCTTGCGGTCCGTGCTCCTGCTCCCACAGTTTTCCGTCGGCCGGATTGAAGGCGAGGCCTTCCGCGTTGCGCAGGCCGTAGGCCCAGATTTCCGGCAGCGCGCCCTGCTTGCCGACGAAGGGATTGTCGGGCGGCGCGCTGCCGTCCGGCCGGATTCGCACGATTTTGCCGATATGATTGTCGAGCGTCTGCGCCATTTCGGCGGCGGAGAAATGATCGCCAAGCGTGACGAACAGATTGCCGTCGCTCGCCTGCGCCATGCGGCAGCCGATGTTCAACCCGTGCGAGGCCGGGCCGCGCTGATGGAAAATGGTGGTCACCGCCACCAGGCGCGGGGTGCGGCCGTTTTCCTCCAACTGTCCGTGCGCGACCGCGATGCGGCCGCCGCCGCCCTCGGCCGGCTCGGCGTAGCAGAAATAGACCGTGCGGTTTTTTGCAAAATCGTCGCCCAGCATCACGTCCATCAGCCCGGCCTGGCTTTGCGCGAAAACATTCGGCACGCCGGCGAGCGGCGGCGACAATTGGCCGCCGCGCGTGACGATGCGCAGGCGGCCGGGCCGCTCGCTCACCAGCATGCGGCCGTCGGGTAAAAAGGCGAGCGACCAGGGATGCACCAGGCCACCGGCCACGGTTTCGACTTTGAGTTCGCCGGCGGAGGAAGGGAAAATTTGCGGCGCCGCCAAAGCGGCGCGCGTCGGCAGCAGCAAGGCTGCCAGCAATAGAATGAAACGCATGCCCGTCTCCCTCGGCCCCGCCTCAACTATGCGGGAACGCGCAGGGTTCCGACAGTCCTGGCTGGATTAGTGCTTTTTCGGCTTGTGGCCGGGCAGCGTGAGCACGGTGAGGCCGCCCATGGCGATGAAGCCGAGGCCGAGCAGCAGCGCGACGGCGAACACGCTGCCTTCGTGGTTGATGACATCGCCGCCGACGTCGGCGCGCGCGATGCCGACCGACACGACGGTCGCGGCCACGATGGTGGACAGCGCCAGCCCGATGATGGCGACCATTTCGGCGAGCGCGACCGGGCGCCGCTCGTGGCCGAGTCGCGGCCGTTCGGGGCGGTGAAACCGGTGCTTTCAATGGGCTTGCGCATCATGAACCTGTAAAGCAGCCGCGCGTCCAATGGTTCCATGATGCGACTCGATGCGGGCGGGCGTTCGGCCCCATTGCGGCAAAGCCGTTGGTGAACAGCGGCGTTTTCGTGACTATGGTTAACGAAACGTGAACGCCCGCGCATGGTCCCGAAAAGTGGGCACCGGTTTTCGGAAAAGACCATGCGCCAATAAAAAGTTATTGCGCCGCAGCAAGCGTTTCCGGCTGCCAGTCCATGGTCACGTGGCCGGGCTCGGCCGCCACACGGTCGAGCCAGGCGCGCACCGCCGGAAAGCGCGCGAGATCGAAATCGCAGCGGTCCGCCACGTGGGTGTAGGCGTAGAGCGCGATGTCGGCGATGGTGAAGCGGTCGGCGGCGAAAAACCGGCGGGTCGTGAGGTGCATCTCCATGACGCCGAGTGCGCGATAGCCGTTTTCCATCCAGTCCTCGAGCGCATGCTGCTGCAGGTCGCGGCCGCCTTTGACCAGCGCCAGCCAGAAATAGGCGGCGCCGATATTGGGCTCCAGGCTGTGCTGCTCGAAGAACATCCACTGCATGGCTTCGGCGCGGTCGATGCGGTCTTCCGGCGCGAGCGTGGTGCCGCCGGCGACGTACCAGAGAATGGCGTTCGATTCGGCGAGATAGCGGTTGGGCGCGACTTCGAGCAAAGGAACATGCCCGTTCGGATTTTTTGCGAGGAACTCCGGGGTGCGGCTGGCGCCTTGCAGGATGTCGATCTCGACCAGCGTGAACGGAATGCCGAGCCGGGCCAGCGCCAGGCGGACCTTGTAGCTGTTGCCGGAACGTTGATCCGAATAGAGCGTGTACATTCTGTGCCCCGAAGCGCTCCGCGCGCCCCCGCAGCGATAGGGCAAGCGAAGTCCGGCAATTCAATGACGCTGGCGCGGCCGCGACGTGCGTGTCGTTACCAATTTATGACGCAGCGCGGCATGAGTCGTTTGCCGGGCGCCCGATACCTAAAATTTTATTCCGCCGCCACCCGGTGCGCGCGGGCGTATTCCAACAAGGCGTCGTCGTCGGCCGGCACGATCGGCGCGAAATCGCGGTGCGCGATCCATTCCGGCCGCGTGAACTTGGTAATGTGGTTGGAGACCGCACACAGCGTCAGATAGACGATCTTGCGCGGGTAGGGCGTGATGTTGGGCGGCGAGGCGTGCACCAGATTGCCGTGGAACATCAGCACCGAGCCGGGCTTGCCGGTCGGCGCCACGATGCCGGCGCCCGCTCCGGTTTCCGCCTCGGCGGCGAGCCGCGTCACCGTGTCCTTATCGAGCGTCCACAACGGATACGACGTGGTGAGCTTGTCGTGGCCGGCGGCGAACACGCCTTGCTTGTGGCTTTTGGGAATCAGCAGCAGCGGGCCGTTGATCGGCATGACTTCATCGAGAAAGACGGCAATGTTCATGGCGCGCGCGTCCGGCATGCCGTCGTCGCGCTGCCAGGTGCCGTAGTCCTGGTGCCACTGCCAGACGTCGCCCTCGAACGCAGCCTTGGCGTTGAGCTTGAACTGATGGACGTAGACTTCCTCGCCGAACAACTGCCGCAACGGCTCGATCAGGCGCGGGTGGCGCGCCAACAGCCCGAACACCTCGCTGAATGTGTGCGCGGCGAATGCGGTGCGCGGCGCGCCCGATTTCTCGCGCCAGACCTCCTGGCGGTCGAGCTTGAGGATGTTCTCGGCTTCGATGCGCAGCAGCGCGATTTCTTCTTCCGAGAAACAGTTCGGAAAAAAGACGTAGCCCTGTTCGTCGAAAGCTCGAAGCTGTTCGGCGGAAAGCTGCATGGCGCGCTCCCTGATATGGTTGCGGCCGTTGTCCGGCTCTTGGAGGGCTATTTTAGAGCGCGCAGGGCAAATTGCCACTGGCCGCATTCATCCATGGCGCGGCGCAGCAAAAGGATGAAACCCAGCAACATCGCCGGAACCGCCAGTGGAATCAGGGTGGCCTGCGGAACCGAACGGGCGACCAGCGGAACTATCCACAGGGCGGCCAGGATCGTCTTTTCGTAAGGGGCAAAGCCGCGCGCAAATCCGTCGCGCGCAAGATAGGCGATGGCCGGCGCCAGCAGCATCAGGTCGTAGTCGAGGCTGTAAGGCGTCGCCAGCAAACTGCCGATCATGAGGCCGGCGGCCTTGAGCGAGATGGCTGCTGGGCTACGCCACAACCAGCCGAGTGCCGCGGCGAGCGTAACCGTCACCGCACCTTGCACCGCGTAGGCGAGCGGAATGCCTCCGCCCCACATGCGCACCCAGGAAAACACACTCTGGATCTTGTACCAGCCGGTGCCGCCCTGCTCGAGTACGACGATGCGGCTGAATTTGGTGGAGGCAAAGAACGCCGGCCACACTTCGGGGCCGAAGGCGAGGGTGACGGCAAGCGCCATCAGCGCCACGGTCGCGGCGGCGGCGGCGAAGACGCGCCAGCGTCCGCTCAGCGCCAGCACCAGTGGAATGAGCAATCCGAATTGCGGCTTGTAGGCGAGGCATCCGATCAGCACGCCGGCGACAACCGGCCGGCGGTCGAGCAGCGCGAGCGCGCCGCCGATCAGCGCGGCGGTGAGAAAGCCGTTGTGGGCCTGGCCGAGATTGATGAACACGGCCGGGAAGGCGAGCGCGAACAGCAGCCACTCTTTTCTCACCTGCTCCTGGAAAGGAGTGGATGAAGAAACGATCGCGCGAATGGCGAGGAGATAAAGAACCAGCGTCACGCCCTGCCACACCAGCAAAGACAGCCAATAGGGCATGGTCGCCAGCAGCGCCGCTAGGCCGAGGAAGAACGGCGGGTAGTGCCAGCCGTAAAATGGGGTGGCCTGGCCGAAGATCGCCTGCTCGCGGGCGAACTGGCGTGCCGGATCGAACGGCGCGGTGGGCTCGCCGGCGAGCACGTCGGTGCCGGCGGCATAGACGTTGGAATAGTCGGTGCCGAGAGGCCGCCCGAAGCGGTCGTTGAGTCCGTCCGAGGTGGCGATCAGGAAACCGGCGCCGAGCACGAAGGCGGCGAGCAAAGCGAAGGCCACCAGCCGCACCCGCTCGCGGGTCAGCCAGCGTCCGGAGCGCAGAATGTCAATAAATCCGGCCATCGCCGGAAGGTCTAACAAAGCGGCCTTAAGGGAGGGTTAGGCCATCAACAGACTTGATGAATGCATCATTCTTTGCGTCTTGCTGTCGCCGTTTTGGCCCGTTACGACACTATATAAAGCACTGCGAATCCCGGATTTCGGAGACTTCCGATGGCCTTCCTTGCGGACCAGCTCAAGCGCGTCAAACCGTCGGCGACCATCGCCGTCACCGACAAGGCGCGCGCGCTCAAGGCGGCCGGCCGCAATGTCATCGGCTTGGGCGCCGGCGAGCCCGATTTCGACACGCCGGACAACATCAAGGAAGCGGCGATCAAGGCGATCCGCGACGGCAGGGCGTCGAAATACACCAACGTCGACGGCATCGCCGAACTGAAAGAAGCGGTCGCCAAGAAGTTCAAGCGCGAGAACGGCCTCGACTACAAGACCTCGCAGATCACTGTCGGCACCGGCGGCAAGCAGGTGCTGTACAACGCGTTCATCTGCACGCTCAATCCGGGCGACGAGGTGATTTTCGCCGCGCCCTATTGGGTGAGCTATTACGACATGGTGTTGCTCGCCGGCGGCGAGCCGGTGGCGGTCGAAACTTCGATGGCGGCTGGCTTCAAGCTGACCGCGGCGCAGCTCGAGCGCGCGATCACGCCGAAGACCAAATGGGTGCTGCTCAACTCGCCGTCGAACCCCTCGGGCGCCGCCTACACGCGCGCCGAATTGAAGGCGCTCACCGACGTGCTGGTGAAGCACTCGCACGTGCACGTGATGAGCGACGACATGTACGAGCATTTGGTCTACGACGACTTCGTGTTCTCGACGCCGGCGCAGATCGAGCCCGCGCTCTATCCGCGCACGCTCACCATCAACGGCTGCTCGAAGGCCTATTGCATGACCGGCTGGCGCATCGGCTTTGCCGGCGGACCGGAGCCGCTCATCAAGGCGATGGCCATGGTGCAGTCGCAATCGACCTCGAACCCGGCGGCGGTGTCGCAATGGGCGGCGGTGGAAGCGCTCAACGGGCCGCAGGATTTCATCGCCAAGCACAACAAGATCTTCAAGGAACGGCGCGACCTCGTCGTGTCCATGCTCAACCAGGCGAACGGCATCAAATGTCCGACGCCGGAGGGCGCGTTCTATGTCTATCCGTCCTGCGCCGGCACCATGGGCAAGACCGCCTCGACCGGCAAGAAGCTCGCGACCGACGAGGATTTCGTCACCGAACTGCTGGAGGCGGAGGGCGTGGCGGTGGTGCAGGGCGCGGCCTTCGGCCTCGGCCCGGCGTTCCGCATTTCCTACGCCACCAAGACCGAGGACCTGGAAGAAGCCTGCCGGCGCATCCAGCGGTTTTGCGGGAATTTGAAATAATCGCGGCGTAATCGCGCAAGACCGCGTTACCCGTTTACCAGTCGGCGGCCCTCCTTTTGACTTCGCCGGGCGTTCCGCCCACAATTGCGCCAGCAAGTCATAATCACCAAGGAGGGGGTTGCATGCGTCGCGTTTTCCTAGGGCTAGGCGTTCTGGCGTTCGGCTTGGTCGCGGCGATGAGCGGCGCGGACGCGCAGGGTCGGGTGAAGGCAGGCACGCTGGTGTGCGATGTTTCCGGCGGCATCGGCTTGATCATCGCCTCAAACAAGGCCGTGCAGTGCCAGTTCAATCCGGATATGCCCGGCCCGCCCGAAATGTATTACGGCTCCATCAGCAAGTTCGGTCTCGACATCGGTGCGACCACGGCCGGCCAGATGATATGGGCGGTCTGGGCGCCGTCGGCGTACGGTCACGGCGTGCTTGCCGGCGTCTATACCGGCGCGACGGCCGAAGCGACGGTCGCGGTCGGTCTCGGCGCCAACGCGCTGATCGGCGGCTCCAATCGCACGGTCGCGCTGCAGCCTTTGTCGGTGACGGGCCAGACCGGGCTTAACCTGGCGGCCGGCGTCGCCTCGCTCGAGCTACGGTCGGCAAACTGAGCGCACCGACATAACACGTTGCACGTTTAACGGCCGCCCGCGGGCGGCCGTTTCATTTCCACTGCGCCCCTTGCCAGTAACGCTCTCACCTGAGACGATACTGTGACAGGGCCGGGATTTTGGTCCGACCTCCCGGCCGGCAAGGGAGGTATTTATGGGACAAAACGGCGCGGGTCCCAATGTCATAAAAAATACGGGTCCACGGTGCATCGCGCTGGTGGGCCCATTCCAGAGCGGCAAGACCACACTGTTAGAAGCAATTCTCGCCCGCACCGGCGCGGTGCAGCGGCAAGGCACGGTGGATGCGGGTACCACCGTCGGCGACGCCAGCAAGGAAGCCCGCAGCCATAAAATGAGCGTCGAGGCCTCGGTCGCCACCACCAATTTCATGGGCGACAGCTACACCTTCATCGATTGCCCCGGTTCCATCGAATTCATTCACGACATGCGCACGGCGCTGCCGGCGGTCGACGCCGCGGTCGTGGTCTGCGAGGCCGACGAGAAGAAGGTCCCGCAACTGCAATTGATCCTGCGCGAGCTGGAAGACCAGAACATTCCGCACTTCCTGTTCCTCAACAAGATCGACAAGGCCGACAAGCGCGTGCGCGAGACGCTCAAGCTGTTGCAGCCGGCTTCGCGCGTGCCGCTGCTGCTGCGCCAAATTCCGATCTGGAACGGCGACCTGATCGCCGGCTTCGTCGATCTCGCGCTCGAGCGCGCGCATGTCTACAAGGAATACGCGCCGTCCGAGGTGGTCGACCTCAAGGGCGAGGATCTCGATCGCGAGAAGGAAGCGCGCTTCACCATGCTGGAGACGCTGGCCGACCACGACGACGAGCTGATGGAGCAGTTGCTCGAGGATATCCAGCCGCCGCGCGACAAGGTGTTCGACGATCTGGCCAAGGAATTGCGCGAACGGCTGGTGGTGCCGGTACTGCTCGGCGTCGCTGCCCGCCAGAACGGCGTGCTGCGCCTGCTCAAGGCGCTGCGCCATGAAGCGCCCGGCGTGGCCGAGACGGCGGCGCGGCTCGGCGCCAAAATCGGGAACTTGACCGGCAGCGATCCGCTGGCGCTGGTGCTCAAGACCTTCCACACCACCCACGGCGGCAAGATGTCGATCGCGCGCCTGCTCGCCGGGCAAGTGACCGACGGTACCGTCTTCCATACGCCGGACGGCGAAGCCGGACGCGTGTCCGGCGTGTTCAAGGTCATGGGCCAGCATTTCGACAAACGCGGGCCGGCGACGGCCGGCGAGACCGTCGCCTTGGGCAAGCTCGACGGCGCCAAAACCGGCGACACGCTGTCGGCCGGCAAGCAAGCGCATGCCTCGCTGGTCGAGGTGAAACCTTATCCGCCGGTACTGGCGCTCGCGCTGCAGGCCAAGGAGCGCAAGGACGACGTCAAGCTCGGCGCCGCCTTCAGCAAACTGACCGAGGAAGATCCCTCAATCACCGTCGTGCACAACGCCGAGAACCACGAAGTGGTGATCTGGGGCCAGGGCGAAATGCATCTGCGCGTGGCGGCCGAACGGCTCGGTGAGCGCTACGCGGTGCCGGTTTCGACGCGGCCGCCGGCGGTCGGCTACAAGGAGACCATCCGCAAGCCGGTCACCGTGCGCGGCCGCCACAAGAAGCAGTCCGGCGGCCACGGCCAGTTCGGCGACACGATGCTGGAGATCAAGCCGCTGCCGCGCGGCTCCGGCTTCAAGTTCGAGGACCGCATCACCGGTGGCGTGGTGCCGCGCAACTACATTCCGGCGGTGGAGGAGGGCGTGCTCGACGGCCTCAAGCAGGGCCCGCTCGGCTTCCCGGTGGTCGATATCCAGGTGGCGCTGATCGACGGCTCCTATCATACGGTCGATTCCTCCGACATGGCGTTCCGCATCGCCGGCCGCGTCGGCATCGCGGAAGGTCTGCCGCAGTGCAACCCGGTGCTGCTGGAGCCGATCCATCTGGTCGAGATCGTCTGCCCGAGCGAAGCGACCGCCAAGATGAACGCGATCCTCGCCGGCCGGCGCGGGCAAATCCTCGGCTTCGACACCCGCGAGGGCTGGCAGGGCTGGGACACCGTGCGCGCGCAGATGGCGGAAGCCGAGATCGGCGATCTCATCATCGAGGTACGCTCGGCCACCGCCGGCGTCGGCAGCTTCCACTTCAAGTTCGACCACATGGCCGAACTCACCGGCCGCACCGCCGACCAGATCATCGCGGCACGGCGCGCGGCGGAGTGACGCCGCTTTCGCCTCGCGCTGGCCGGGGCGCGCGCCGCGCGTTGCGCATCCATACCCCTATGGATTTCTATTTTTTAATGTGCAACGTTTGATTGTAGCCGCAAGTTGCGTGATTGCCAGGGTGGGGTGTCGCCAATGGATGCACTGGCCCATGAACTCGACTTTGAGACCGTCCTCAAAAGGGAAGCGAATGAGATTCACGGCGTCGAGCTTCCCGCCGACCTGAGCGGCCGGCCGCTTTATCGGGCGCTCAACGCGCTCAATTCCGCGGCTCTCACGCTATCCGGCGGCGGTATCCGGAGCGCGGCTTTTGCGCTCGGTGTCATCCAGGCCTTGGCGACCCATCCGCGAGCGGCCGCAGCCGGCGCCCCGGTCGAAAGCGCGGAGAAGTCGCTGCTGGCGAAATTCCACTATCTGTCCACGGTTTCCGGCGGCGGCTATATCGGGAGCTGGCTGTCGGCATTGCGCTTGCGCCACGGTTTTTCGGAAATATGGCCCTGCCTGATTGGCCGGCCGGACGGACCCGACAAGGAGCCGGCGGCCATCGGCTGGCTGCGCTCGTACAGCAACTATCTGACGCCGCGTCTTGGCGCACTGTCTGCCGATACTTGGGCGACGGTCGCGCTGTCGGTGCGTAATCTCATTCTCAATTGGCTGGTCATCCTGCCTGCCGTTTGCAGCCTGATCCTGGTCGTCAAGATCGTCGGCATAGGCTCCGACTGGTTGACGCGGCCGAGCCAATGGGCGCTGCCGCTCGATATCGTCTTCGTATCGTTGGGGACGGCCTGCCTGGTCAAAGCGCTCGCCTTCACGGCCCATAACCGGCCGTCGCGGGATCCAGGGCATCCGCCCAGTCAAAGGCACGTCATCTGGCACGGGACCGTGTATTCGATAGCCGCAAGCGTATTCATCGTTCAGTTCATGGCCTCCGATAATTTCGACAATTATTTCCTGAAAGGCGGCGAATGCTGCGTGGCCCAGTTTCCATCGTCCGATTTTCTGGGAATAACCGCCGCCGACCACACATTGATTTATTTTATCGCCAGCGGCGCGTTCTGCGGCGTCGTCATTTATGCCGTGAGTTGGCTGATCGGCTGGCCGAGACGAAAAGACGTGCTCGACTTCATCACGTGGTCTGCGGCCGGCGCGGTGTTCGGGACCTTGACGGCGCTCGGTCTCTACTTCTGGGTTCAGATTCCGGAACAGGGAATTTTCATTTTTTCGAGCGTCGTCTTCGACCTCGTGTTTGGCATCCCCTGGATCCTGCTGTCGCTGACGATCGCGGAAATGATCTTTGTCGGCTTGGCGAGTTATCAGCCCCGTTCCGATGAGGATCGCGAATGGCTGGGGCGGGCCTCCGGCCTGCTGCTGGCTGCAGCCATCGGCTGGATGTTGCTGTCGTTTTTCGTTTTCTTCGGCGCCGTGATCGGAACCAACGTTCTGTCGCCGGGAACGCAGGCGACGATACAAGCCTATAGCGGGCCGATTGCCGGACTCTCGGGCCTGGTGACCGCGTTCCTGGGCAAGAGCACCCTGTCGTCCGTGACCGGCAACGCCGGGGGCGTACGGTCGAAATTTACCAGAGCGATCCTCTCGTTTGCCGCGCTCGTATTCTTTGCCGCGCTATTCGTCGGTCTTTCCTTCGCGCTCGATCACCTGCTGCTCGGCGAGGATCTGGTGCCGAAGCTTTTCGACGATTGGGCGGATACAGCCGACATGATGCCGGACCGGTCGGCCGCGCTGGAATGGTTCATTGCCGGGTTGATCGTTTTCACGGTCATCGCGGCGGGGGCCTCGAAGTGCATCAATATCAACCGATTTTCGCTGCATTCGCTTTATCGAAACCGGCTGATCCGCGCGTTTCTGGGCTCCCGCGGCGACCGGCATGCCGATCCGTTCATCGATTTCGACACCAACGACAATCCGGCAATGCGGCAGCTTTGGCCGCCGGCGGCGCCCGGGAATTGGCGACCGTTTCATATCATCAACATTGCGCTCAATATCGTGACGACAAGACGATTGGCGTGGCAGGAGCGCAAGGCCGAGCCCTTTATGGTCAGCGCCTTGCATTGCGGCGCCAGCTGCCTCGGCTACCGGCCGAGCGAGACCTACGGCGACGGCATCACGCTCGGCACCGCCATGGCGATTTCCGGCGCGGCCGCCAGCCCCAACATGGGATACAATTCGTCGCCGATCGTCACTTTCATGATGACGATGTTCAATGTGCGGCTCGGCTGGTGGCTGGGCAATCCCGGCCCGAAAGGCGAGAAATCCTACACGCATGACGGTCCGAAATTTGCGATCAAGCCGCTGGTCTACGAGGCTTTCGGCCTGACCACCGACGACCGCAAATACGTTTATCTTTCGGACGGCGGACATTTCGAGAATCTCGGCCTGTACGAAATGGTGCGCCGGCGTTGTCGCCTGATCGTGGTGAGCGATGCCGGATGCGATCCCGAGTATCGGTTCGAGGACCTCGGCAACGCGGTGCGCAAAATAGAAATCGATCTCGGCGTTCAAATTCGATTTGAAACCCTGCAGGCGTTGAAGCCGCGCGGCGCCACCGTGCCCGATGGGACGGTGCAAAGCTATCATGCCATCGGCGAGGTGGATTATTGCGCCGCCGACGGCGGCGGCGAGAATGGCGTGATCCTCTACGTCAAGCCGGGGTACCACGGCGATGAAAGCGCCGGCGTCCGCAGCTATGCGATGGCGAACCCGGAATTTCCGCATCAGGCCACCATCGATCAGTGGTTCAGCGAATCGCAGTTCGAGAGTTACCGTGCGCTCGGCTTCGAGATCATGGACGGCGTTTTGAGCCGGACGCTCGGCAAAAAGCCGGGGGCCGAGGACCCTCGCTTGCGCAACGCCTTTTTCCCCGCCAATGGCGCTGGCTGACGAGCCGGTTTGCGCAAGGGGCCGCCGGTTCATCGCAAACCCGTGACTTGCCTGTGAGCGGCCGCCGCCGTACCTGTTGGCGCTCGATTCCGAGAGGGACTGCCGCTCATGCACATCATCCACCGCCGCGGCTGGGAAATTCCCCAGCGCCTCGCCACGCCCGAACGTGTGTTTTTCAACCGCCGGACGTTCTTGGCGGGCGCGAGCGCGCTGGCTTTGCTGCCGCGCGCGGCCAATGCGCAGCGCGTCACCGATCTCGGCAAGCTGCCGGACCCGAGCGCCGACCTTTATCCGGCCAGGCGCAACGGGAAATACACGCTCGACCGCCCGATCACCGACGAGAAGATCAACGCGCATTACAATAATTTCTACGAATTCAATTCGTCGAAGGAAGTATCCGAGCAGGCGCAGCTTTTGCCGATCCGGCCGTGGACGGTGAAGATTGACGGTCTGGTGGAAAAGCCGTTCGAAATCGGCATCGACGAGCTGATCCGCAAGATGACGCTGGAGGAGCGCACCTATCGCCACCGCTGCGTGGAAGCCTGGAGCATGGCGATTGCCTGGACCGGTTTCCCGCTCGCCAAGTTGGTGGATTTCGCCAAGCCGCTCGGCTCGGCCAAATACCTGCGCATGGAAACCTTCATGAACCCGAAGGTCGCGCCCGGCGAGCGCATGACCTGGTTCCCTTGGCCTTACATCGAGGGCCTCACCATGGCGGAAGCAACCAACGAACTCGCTTTCATCGCCACCGGCGCCTACGGCCACCCGATGGTCAAGCAGCACGGCGCGCCGTTGCGGCTGGCGGTGCCGTGGAAATACGGCTTCAAGTCGATCAAGTCGATCGTGCGCTTTTCCTTCGTCGAGGAGCGGCCGAAGGGTTATTGGGAGGCCCTGCAGGATGCCGAATACGGCTTCTGGGCCAACGTCAATCCGGCGGTGCCGCATCCGCGCTGGAGCCAGGCGAGCGAGGAAGTGATCGGCACCGGCGAGCACCGGCCGACGCTGCTGTTCAACGGCTACGGCGACTACGTCGCCGGCATCTACAAGGGCTTGGAAAAGGAAAGGCTGTGGGCGTGAGCGGTGGGGATATCGGCGTCCTAGGCAAGCATATATGATGCCTCCGGGGGCAACGTGCGGAGGCTGTCATGTCCACCGATCAAGCCGATATCGCAAAATTCCAGCGCGCGGTCGCCAACGCGCTGCATGAGCATTGGAAGCTCTATCTCACGGAAGGAATCCTACTGCTCATTCTCGGCGTCGTCGCCATTCTGGTGCCCCCGATTGCTACGTTGGCCGTGACGATCGTATTGGGCTGGTTGTTTCTGATCAGCGGTTTCATGGGGCTGATCACGACCTTCGGCATGCGGCAGGCGCCGGGCTTCTGGTGGTCGCTGGTTTCCGCCGTGCTCGCCATCGTCGTCGGCGGATTGCTGCTGGCGCGGCCGATCAGCGGGGCGTTCTCGCTCACCATCGTGCTGGTTGCCTTCTTCATCATCGAAGGCGTCGTCTCGATCATGTTCGCTCTCGATCATAAACGTGAATTGTCCGGCCGCTGGGGCTGGATGCTGTTTAGCGGCATCGTCGATCTGGTGCTGGCCACGCTGGTGTTCACCGGCCTGCCGAGCACGGCGGCCTGGGCGATCGGGCTGCTGGTCGGCATCAATATGATCTTCGGCGGCTCGGCGCTGATCGCGATGGCGCTGCACGCAAAGGACGCCGCGCCGGCATAACGGCGGTATCACGCATCGAGGATCGCCACCGCCCGCGTCCAGCCGGCGGAGCCGCCGCGCACCTTCACCGGGAAGCAGCTCACCATGAAGCCGTGCGCCGGCAAGGTTTCGAGATTGTGCAGCTTCTCGATATGGCAATAGCCGATCTCGCGGCCGGCGCGGTGGCCTTCCCAGATCAGCGAGGCGTCGTGGGTCGCGGCGTATTTCTGCATGGTGTAGACGAAGGGCGCGTCCCAGCTCCAGCCGTCGGTGCCGGTCACGCGCACGCCGCGCTCGAGCAGGTAGAGCGTTGCCTCGCGGCCCATGCCGCAACCTTTGGCGACGTAATCGGGGCGGCCATAGGCTTGCCCCGCCGCGGTGTTGACCACCACGATCTCAAGCGGCGAAAGCGTGTGGCCGATGCGTTTGAGCTCGGCTGCCACGTCGGCGGCGCTTGCCACATAGCCGTCGGGGAAATTGCGGAAGTCGAGCTTGACGCCGGGCTGCAGGCACCAGTCGAGCGGCACCTCGTCGATGGTGATGGCGCGCTTGCCGCGGTCCATGGTGGAGGCGAAGTGATAGGGCGCGTCGAGATGGGTGGTGCAATGCGTGGATAGCCGCACCCATTCGATGCCCCAGCCTTCGCCGTCAGGCAGCTCTTCTTTTTTCAGCCCGGGAAAGAATTTAAGCACGTCGGCGGCGGTCGCCTGATGATCGAGATAGTCGATCTTGGGGCCGTAGCCGGGCGGGTCGGCCGCCACGTCGTTTTCGAGCGGAACCGAAATATCGATGATCTTGCGCGGCATGTCGCTATGACCGATGTTTGTGGGATAGACCCACGTCACTTTCATTCAACGCAACGACACTGTCCAGGAGGATGCATATGCCGGCTTATTGGGTTGCCCGTTCCAAGATCAACGACCCGGTCGAGTACAAGAAATACACCGACTTGGTGCCCGGCATCATTGCCAAGTTCGGCGGCAAGGTGCTGGCGCGCGGCGGACGCTTCCAGATCATGGAGGGGCCCGCCAAATTCAGCCGCTTCATCGTGATCGAATTTCCGACTTTGGAGCAGGGCGCCGCCTGTTTCAAATCGCCGGAATACGACGCAGCCGCGGCATTCCGGCGCAGCGGGGCGGGCGAGGTGGAAACCGTTATGGTGGAGGGGATATAGCCCACCGGCCGCCGGGGTTTTCCTCTAGCGCAGGCCGCCGAAATACGCGTAAGATAACAAAAAACAAGGCTTACTCGGGAGGACTGATATGCTTAGACATCTTAAAACCAAGACATTCGCGTGGTTTGCGGGCGTGATCCTCACGCTCGCCGCCGGTGCGATGTTCGTCGTCTCCGGCGCCAACGCGCAGGAGAAAGAGCCGATCAAGATCGGCTTCGGCATGGCGTTGACCGGCTTCCTGTCGCCGAACGGCAAGCAGGCGCTTCTCGCCATGCAAATCTGGGCGGAGAAAACCAACAAGGCCGGCGGCTTGCTCGGGCGTCAGGTCAAGCTCGTCTATTACGATGACAAGAGCTCGCCGGCGGAAGTTCCCGGCATCTACACCAAGCTGATCGACGTCGACAAAGTCGATCTCCTGCTTGGCCCCTACGCGACCAACGACAACGCGCCGGCCATGCCGATCGTGATCCGCAAGAACAGGTTGTTCATCAGCCTGTTCGCGTTGGGTCTGAACGACAAGTTCAAGTACAAGAGATATTTCTCGATGCTTCCCACCGGCCCGATGCCGAAGGAAGCCTTCACCGAAGGCTTTTTCGAGGCTGCAGCCGCGCAGAACCCGAAGCCGAAGACGGTGGCCATCACCACGGCGGACGCCGAGTTCTCGCAAAACTGCCGCGAGGGCGCGCAAGCAAACGCCAAGAAGGCGGGCTTTAGCATTATCTACGACAAGACCTATCCGCCCCCGCCGAAGACCACCGACTTCACCCCGATCGTGCAGGCTCTCAAGGCCGCCAACGCCGATCTGGTCGTGGTGTGCGCCTATCCCGCCGAACTCGGTCGGCATCGTGCAAGCGGCCAACGAGATCGGCTTGACGCCGAAAATGTTCGGCGGCGGCATGGTCGGCCTGCAAGCGACCGTGTTCAAGGATAAGCTTAAAGCCAAGCTCAACGGCATCACGAACTATGAGTTCTGGGTCCCGGTCAATTCGATGATGTACACCGGCACCAAGGAATTCTTCGAGGAATACCAGTCGCGCGCCAAGACCGCAGGCATCGATCCACTCGGCTACTATCTCGGCGGCTGGGGTTATGCCTACATCCAGCTCCTCGGCCAGGCGGTCGAGGGCGCCAAGAGCCTCAACGACGATAAGCTTGCCGACTACATCCGCACCCACACGTTCAAGACCGTGATGGGTGACGTGAAGTTCGGCAAAAACGGCGAGTGGGCGAAGTCCCGGGTGCTTCAGGTGCAGTACCACGGCATCAAGGACAGCGACGGCCTCGAGACCTGGCGCGGCATGAGCTACCAGACCATCGTCTCGCCGAAGGAATACAAGACGGGCAACGAGATCTACCCGTATGAAAAGGCCCACAAGTAGCCTTTAGCGTACACAAAAAGAAACGGCGCCACGGGACCACCGCGGCGCCGTTTTTATTTGCCTGCACTACATCCCCAGATAAAACTGCCGGATCAGGTCGTTGTTGTTGAGTTCGGCGGCGGAGCTGCCCTCGAACGCGATCTTGCCGTGCACGATGACGTAGCCCCGATCGGCGATGCGGATGGCCTGCGTGAAATTCTGTTCCGCCATCAGCACCGTGAGCTTGAAGTGGTCCTTGAGCTGCTTGATGGCGTCGATGGTGCGGGCGACCAGCACCGGCGCGAGACCGACCGAAGGCTCGTCCACCAGCAAAATCCGAGGGCTGAGCATCAGCGCGCGCGCCAGCGCCAGCATCTGCTGCTCGCCGCCGCTCATGGAGCCGGCGAGCTGGCCGCGGCGCTCGGCGAGCCGCGGGAATATCTCGAAGCAGAAGTCCAGGTTGGTCTTGATCTTGGCGCGCGCCTTGCGGCGGCTGGCGCCGAGCAGCAGGTTCTCCTCGACGGTCTGACGCGGGAACAGACGGCGGCCTTCCGGCACCAGCGCGATGCCGAGGTCGACGATTTGTTCGGTGCTCATGCCGACAAGATCGTGGCTTTCCCCGTCGATCTCGGCGACGATGCGGCCTTGCATCGGGCGCACCATGCCCATCACGCACTTCATCAGCGTGCTCTTGCCATTGCCGTTGGTGCCGAGCAGCACCACGGTTTCGCCGCTGGCGACGTTGAGCGAGACGTCCTCCAGCACGCGTACCGCGCCGTAGGCGGCGTCGATTTTCTCGACCGTGATGCTGTTGGTGCTAGGCGCCAAGGTAAGCTCCAATCACGTCCTGGTCCTTGATCACGTCATCCGGCTTGCCGTCGGCGATCTTCTTGCCGGACACCAGCACGACCAGCCGCTGCGAAAAGCTCATGACCGCGCGCATGATGTGCTCGATCAAAATGATGGTGATGCCGCGCTCGTTGAGCCGGATCAGCAGCGCCACGATGTCCTCGACCTCGGAATGCGAAAGCCCGGCCATGGATTCGTCGGCGATCAGCAGCCTGGGCTCGGCCGCCATGGCGCGCGCCAGTTCCAGCTTGCGCATCTCGACCTGGGTGAGATCGCGCGGATTTTTCCCTGCCTTATGGTCGAGCGCCACCAGCTTGAGCAGTTCCATGCAACGCTCTTCGGTTTCGGCTATCGAGACATGATGGCCGGCGCGCGCGGCAACGGTGTAGAGCAGCGGCACGCGGATGTTCTCGGCGACGCTCATGCTCATGAACGGGCGGGGTAGCTGGAAGCTGCGCGCCAAACCGCGCCGCGTGCGCTGGTGCGCGATAAGGCCGTCGATATTTTCGCCGGCGAAGGTCACGCTGCCGGTGTCGTTGCGCAAGGTGCCGCAGATGCAGTTGACCAGCGTGCTTTTGCCCGAGCCGTTGGGGCCGATAAGGCCGACGCGCTCGCCTTCGGCGACCGCCAGATCGATGTTGTCGAGCGCGACGAAGCCGCCGAAGCGCTTGCCGACCTGATCGACTTGAAGCAAAGGCGCGTTCATGGTTTTGGCCCTTTACGCATCCATTTTTGCCACAAGCCGACGATGCCGCTGGGCGCCACGATGACAAACCCGATGAGCAACAGGCCGACGATCAGCAGATTGACCGCCGACGAAATGGTCACCGTCGCGACCTGCTGCAGCGTGCCGAGCAGGATGGCGCCGATCAGCGGACCGGCCCAGGTCGTCGTGCCGCCGATCATCGGCATGGCGATCGAGTTCACGGCATAGGACAGGTTGAACGCGGAATCCGGCTCGACGTAGCCGATGTAGTACGGAAACGGCGCGCCGGCCATTCCCATCAGCGCGCCGGAAATGACGGTGGCGATCAACTTCAACTTCAGGGTTGGCACGCCCGAGGCCTCGGCCGCCATCTCGTCGTCGCGGATGGTCGCGAAGCCGTAGCCCAAGCGCGAGCGTTCGATCAGGCGGGCGACGGTGAGCGAAACGATGACCAAGATCAGCATCAGCACGAACAGGAATTGGATGTAGGGGCCGAACACCGGAATTGTCTCCGGCGGAATCACATAAGCGCCGCGCGAGCCGCCGACGAAGTCCCAGTTGACCACCAGCGTCTGCAGCACGACAGCGAGCGCCAGGGTGGCGATGGCGAAGAACACGCCGCGCAGCCGCAGCGTCAGGTAGCCCATGCCGAGACCGACCAGGCCGGTGACGATGCCGCCGATGACGATGATGACCGGCAACGGCAGCGGGAAGATCAGCTGCATCGGCGCCAGCAGCTTTGCTGGCATGATGTCGTCGAGGTTCTGCCCGACCGTGTAAAGAAACACGCTGGAATAGGCGCCGAGCGCAAAGAACCCGGCGGTGCCGAAGTTCACATAGCCGCAATAGCCGCCGAGAATATTCCAGGCGGTGCCCAGCACGATAAATTGCAGCACGGTGTAGCCGGCGAAGAACAGATAGTCGTTGTTGACGTAGCGCAACGCCAAATAAAGGGCGGCGGCGACCGCGACCTCGATCAGGATGAAGAGGGGTGTGCGCACGCTAGCGTCCCAGCAGTCCGGACGGCCGCACGGCCAATGTCAGCAGCAAGATGCCGAACGAAACCGCCGGCGCCCAGGACGGGCCGTAAAACACCGACGTGATGCTTTCGAGCACGCCAAGCAGGAGCGCCGCGATCAGCGTTCCCGGCAGGCTGCCCAATCCGCCCAGCACGCAGATGGCGAAAATGCGCCCGATGTAATCGCGGCCGACCGACGGGATGACCGGTTGGATGATGATCAGGAAGGCGCCGGCCATCGAGGCGGTGGCGATCGAGATGCCGAACGCGATGCGCTTGATGCGGGTCGGGTCGACCGCCATCAGCCGCAACGCCGTTGGATCCTGCGAAACCGCCATCACCGCGCGGCCGATAAATGTGCGCGATATGAAGATTTGCAGCGCGGCGAACATCGCCAACGACGCCAGGAACGGCACCAGCAGGCGCAGCGGAAATTCCATGTAGGCGAAATGCAGGCTCGGCCCGATATAGATTGCGTTGACCGAACGGTAGTCGACGCCGAACACCAGCAACAGGCACACCTCGGTCACGAACAGGACGCCGAAGAAGAAGGCCAGGCCGCGCAGCGATTCCTGCCCGTATTTCTCGAACGACGCGTAGTAAACCTGATAGACCGTGGAACCCAGAATATAGAACAGCGGCAGCACGACGATGCTGACCACGATCGGGTCGATGCCGAATTTGATATTGACGATATAGGCGATGTAAGAGCCGAGGATGATGAATCCGGGATGCGCGATGTTGACGATGTCGAGCATGCCGAACGAAATCGATATGCCCATGCTGACGGCGGCGTAAAAGCCGCCGAGCAAGAGCCCCGCGATAATCGCGTTGATCAGGAGATCGAATTCCATCCAGGCTTCAACCGGCGCGTTGGCAATCGTGACCGCGCCGGCCTCACTCCCCTCTGTGACCCGTTTTAATGCCCGTCATTGTGGGCGGCGGCCTTGGCCGCAGTGTGCAGGAAGCCCGGCGGCTTGGCTAGTGCATTGATCAATCAGTCAAACCTGCCCTCGCGACAAAAGTAAACGCCCGCCGCCGGGCAGGGCCGGGGGCGGGCGCGAACGGAAATCGTGCGTTCAGGCGGCGGCTTGCGGGCGCACGCCGGCGGGCAGCGGCATAGGCTGGTTGGCGCTGTTTTTGAATTCGACCGTCATGAACACCATTTCGCGGTCGCCGAGATTTTCCAGGTCGTGCACCTTGAACTCGCCTTTGCCATAGGTCTCGTGCCGGGTCTCGCCGGGGGCGTAGGTGTATTCGACGGTGGTGCCGTCATGCACATGCTGACGGCCGCGCCCGCCGTTAACGGCGGTCCAGAAATAGTCCAGCACGTGGCGGTGAAACCCGATGCGCTCGCCGGGGGCGAGGCGGATGATCCACACGCGCGTGCGCTCGGTCTCCGACAACAGCGTGGAGCCGACGCAAGGGTTGGGGTTCTTGGCCTCGCGCTCGAATTCGGCGACGAGCTCCGCCGGCCAGGCCGATTTGTCCTTTTTCTCGGCGGCCTTGTCGAGCATGCTCAGAGCCATGGCAATTCCTCCGGTGTACTTTGCGCTCATATATAGCATATTCCGGTAAACGGAAAGATTGGGGACGCGTCCATTGCCGGGGACCAAGGCGATTATCATCGGCGGCTCGATGAGCGGCCTGTTGTGCGCGCTGATGCTGCGCCGGGCCGGCTGGACCGTGGATATCTACGAGCGCGTGGAAAGCGAGCTGTCCGGCCGCGGCGCCGGCATCGTCGCGCAATACGAGCTGATCGAACGGTTGCGGGCGCTGGGGCTCGAAACCTCCGCGCTCGGCGTCGCCATCACCACCCGCAAGATCGTCGACCGGCAAGGCCGCGTTACCGAGGAGGTCCGTTGTCCGCAGGTGCTCACCGCCTGGGAGCGCGTCTACCGGCTGCTGCGCGACGCCTTTCCGGCCGAGCACTACCATCGCGGGCGCGGGCTCGCTGCTTTCGAGCCGGGCGCCGATTCGGTGCTGGCGCGCTTTTCCGATGGTGAAACGATCGAAGCCGATCTTCTTGTGGGCGCCGACGGCACGCGGTCCACCGTGCGCCAGCAGGCGCTGCCCGAGGCGGTGCCGCTTTATGCCGGCTATTGCGCATGGCGCGCCTTGATCGCGGAAGACGTTATTCCGCCGGATGTCCACCGCGACCTGTTCGAGTACATGGTGTTCACGCTGCCGCCGGGCGAGCAGTTGCTCGGCTATCCGGTGGCAGGACCCGACAACGATCTGCGCCCGGGCCACCGCCGCTACAACGTGGTGTGGTACCGGCCGGCCGACGAGCGCGACAAATTGCCGTGGCTGCTCACCGACGAGCGCGGCGTCACGCACGCGATCTCAATTCCGCCGCCGCTGATCCGGCGCGAGGCGGTCGCGGAAATGCGCGCGGCGGCCGAGCGGCTGGCGGGATGGCAATTCCGCCAGATCGTCAAGCTGATGGACGAGCCGATTTTGCAGCCGATCTACGATCTCGAATCGCCGCATATGGCGTTCGGCCGGGTGGCGATCTTGGGCGACGCCGCTTTCGTCGCGCGACCGCATGTAGCGGCCGGCGTCTCCAAGGCGGCGGACGACGCGGCGGCGCTGGTGGCGGCGCTCGCAGCCGAGGCCGATGTGCCGGCGGCGCTCAAGCTCTTCGAGGCGGCGCGGCTGCCGGAGAATTTCCGCATCATCGAGCGCGCGCGCCATCTCGGCGCGTTTTTGCAAGCGACGCAGACGCAGGAGGAGCGGGCGCGCGCCGGGCGCCACTCGACCGACGCTGCGGTGATCGCGGAGACCGCGGTGCTGGATTTTTTGCGCGGCCTGAGCGGCGCTATTTCAGGCCGAGAATTTTCTTGGCGTTGCCGCCGCACAGCGCGGCGTTGACCGACGCATCGAAGCCGGTCGAAACGACGTGCTCGACCGGATCGAAGTCGGCCATGTCGTACGGATAGTCCGTTCCCAGGACGATGCGGTCGGCGCCGTAAGTCTTCACCAGCGCTTCAAGCTGATGCGGCGTGAACACGACGGTGTCGAAATAGACATTGCGCTTGAGGTACGTCGTGGGCGGATTTGGCAGCGTGCCATGCGCGTCCGATCGCGCGCCCCAGGCATGGTCGGCGCGGCCGGAGTAGGCGCCGAGAAAACCGCCGCCGTGCACCGAAAGGACGCGCAGCTTCGGGTGGCGTTCGAACACGCCGTCGGAAATCAGATAGTGCAATGCGACGGTGGTATCGAGCGGGTTGCCGATCACGTTATTGAAATAGAAGCGGGCGAGGCGTTGCGGCTGGGTGAAGCCGGTCGGGTGGACCAGCACCAAGGCATCGAGTTCTTCCGCCTTCTTCCAGAACGGCGCAAAGGCGGGGTCGGATAATTCCTTGCCGTTGACGTTGGTCAGGATCTCGGCGCCCTTGAAGTCGAGTTGTTTCATGCCGCGCTCGAGTTCCTTGGCCGCCTCGTTGCCGTCCTGCATCGGCACGCCGCCGAGCGCGACCAGGCGATCCTTGTGCTTGCCGACGTATTCCGCGATGCCGTCATTGAGAACGCGCGCCGCCTCAACGCCGACGTCGAGCGGAAGGTTGTAATAGATCTGCGGCGGAGCGGGGCAGACGAGCTGCATGTCAACGCCCATGTCATCCATCACGCGAAATCGCTGATCGGTCGTCGCGACGCGCTCGCGGATGTCGGCTGCCTGCTTGGCCATCAACTCCTGCGTTTCCGGCGTCGAGTGCTGCACGAGCGGGTCGGTGGAATTCTTGAGATGCGGCGTGACGAGATCGGCGACACGCGGCACCGCCACATGCGCGTGCATGTCAACGGTCAGGCTTTTCGGTCGAATTTCGCGACCCGGTTTGCCGTGTTTGCGCGCCGAGGTGTTCGTGTATTTATTCCAGACCGTCATTGTAGTCTTGCCTTTCGATTAAAATACGCCGAGTTGTTGCCGCAGCGTCTCGTCGTCCCGCTTGAGCGCGGCCGGGGTGGATGTCACCGCCACCCGTCCGGTGTTGAGGATGACGATGTCGTCGGCGACGTCGAATACCAGCATCGGGTTCTGCTCGACCAGCACGATCGACAGCCCGCTTTCCTTCAGCTTGCGGATGGTGGCCATAACCTCGGCGACGATCTGCGGCGCCAGGCCTTCCGAAGGCTCGTCCATCAGCAGCACGCGCGGATTGCCCATCAGCGCGCGGCCGATCGCCAGCATCTGCTGCTCGCCGCCCGACAGGTGCGCGGCGATCTGCTTGTGCCGGTCGAGCAGGCGCGGAAACATCGCGAAGACCGTATCAGCGTTCCACGGCGCGTGTTTGCTGCCGGCGTCCGGCTTGCGCGCGGCCACCATGAGGTTTTCGCGCACGGTCAGGCTCTTGAAGATGCGGCGGCCCTGCGGCACCAGCGCGACGCCGCGCGCCGCCACCATCTCGGGCGACAGGCCGGTCACCGGCGCGCCGAACACCAGGACCTCGCCTTGGCGCGGCGGCAGCAGGCCCATGGTGACGTTCATGCAAGTCGATTTGCCGGCGCCGTTCCTGCCCAGCAGGCCGAGCATGCGCGCCTCGCCCAGTTCGAACGACACGCCCGCCAGCACGTGGCTGTCGCCGTAATAGGCGTCGATGGCTTGCAGGCTGAGCGCGCTAGTGGCCAAGATAGACCTCACGGGTGCGCGGGTCCGCCACCACTTCGGCGCGGTTGCCTTCGACGATCACCTCGCCAAAATGCAACAACGTAATGCGCTCGGCGAATTCCAGCGCCACATCCATGTTGTGCTCGATCATCACCATGGTGACGTCGCGCGGGATCGCCATCAGGCATTGCTGCACGTCGCGCCGCTCGTCGATCGACAGGCCGGCGAACGGCTCGTCGAGCAGCAGCACTTTCGGATTTTGCGCCAGCGCCATGGCGATTTCGACGCGGCGGCGCTCGCCGTAGGAGGTCTGCGCCAGCGGCCGCTCGGCGATATGGGCTAAGCCCACCCGCTCGAGCGCCGCGCGGCCGCGCTCGACGATGTGGCCCTGCCGCTGCATGTCGATGAGCGGGTTCCAGCGCATCGGCGATAGTCCGAGCAACGCCAGCGACACATTGTGCACGATGGTGTCGTGCGGGAAGAGGGTGATGATCTGGTAGGTGCGCGCCATTCCGAGATGCGTGCGGCGCCTGCTCGGTACCTTGGTGATGTCCTGCCCGAACAGATGGATCGAGCCTTTGTCGGGGCTGAGCTCGCCGGTGATCAAATTGAACAACGTGGTCTTGCCGGCGCCGTTGGGGCCGATAATCAGCCGCCGTTCGCCCGGCGCGACGTTGAGGTCGACGTCGCGCGTCACATGCAGGCCGCCGAAGGATTTGCCCAGGCCGGAGACGGTGAGGGCGCTCATGGCTTGCCCTCCACCGCCGCCGGCTTGCCGGATGCGCCCATCATGCGCCGCGCCAGCCGCCACAGCCGCACGCTGCCCGGCACGATGCCCTCCGGCATCAGGATGACGATGGCGACGAAAATGGCGCCGAGCAGCATATTCCAGCGCTCGATGAAACCGCTGACGACGCTTTTCACCACCACCACCAACGTGGCGCCGACGATCGGTCCGAACAGCGTGCCGGCGCCGCCGGAGATCACCATCAGCAGCACCTCGGCCGACGAGGTCAGGTCCACAGCCTGCGGGCTGATGAACTGGGTGTAGTAGACGAACAGGATGCCGGAAATCGCGGTCAGCAGGCCGGAGAACATGCAGGCCCAGAAGCGGATCGCCCAGACGTGATAGCCGAGCGCGTTCATGCGGCGCGGCTGGTCGCGCGTGCCCATCAAGGCGGCGCCCAGCGGCGAGCGCACGAACACCGCCACCGAAGCGAACGCCGCCAGGAACACCACCAGCGTCGTGTAGTAAAAGGCGCTCGACGAATCGATTGAAAGGCCGAATGGATGCGGCCGTCCGTGCAGGTTGATGCCGTTGTCGCCGCCGGTGATGCTGATCCAGCGATAGCACAGGCCCCAGATGATCTCGCCCAGCGCCAGCGTGATCATGATGAAACCGATGCCGGTCGCGCGCAGCGACAGCACCGCATAGACCGCCATCGAGACCAAGCCGGCGGTGAGCGCGGTGAGGATGGCGATCGGATGGCCGTAGCCGGCCTGCAGCATGTAGCCAGTGGCGTAGGCCGCGATGCCCAGCAACCCGGCATGGCCGAGCGACACCAGCCCGCCGTAACCGGCGATGACATTCAGGCCCAGCGCGAAGATGGCGGAGAACAGGATCTGACTGCACACATTGATGTAATACTCGCCGTGCATCCAATGCGGCAGGGTGACCAGCGCCAAGAAGCCGACAGCAAGGGCGATGACGCGCGCGCTCATGCTCGGTCGCTCATGGCACGAACCGGCCGAACAGGCCCTGCGGCCGCAGCAATAAGACCAGCAGCATGGGCAGGAACAACACGAAATAGGAAAGCTCCGGCAGCAGCGCCTGGCCGAAATTATAAATCACGCCGATGATAATGCTGCCGACGAAGGAGCCGAGCAGACTGCCCGACCCGCCGAGGATCACCACCACCAACGCCAGCGGCAGCATGTCCTGGTCGAGGCCGGGATAGACCGACAGGATCGGCGCGCCAATGATGCCGGCAAAGGCGGCAAGCCCGGCGCCGAGCGCGAACACAATGGTGAAAAGCTGCGAAACGCGGATGCCGACCACCCGCGCCATGTCGGGATCGTCGACGCCGGCGCGGATCATGGCGCCGAGCCGGGTGCGGTCGAGCAGCAGCCAGAGGCCGAGCGCCACGACCATCGCGATAGCGATGACCGCCAGCCGGTAGTCGGGAAACACCAGAGAGCCGTAGCGAACGGCGCCGGTGAGGCTTTCCGGGGTATCGACGCGGACCGGGTCGCCGCCCCAGACCATCAGGCAGAAATCGGCGACGATGAAGGAAATGCCGAGCGTCACCAGCACCTGCGCCAGCGGCTGGCCCGGCAATCGGCGCAGCAGCAGCCGCTCGATGACGGCACCGAAGGCCGCCACCAGCAGCGCCGCCAGCAACACCGCGACCCAGAAATTAAACGTCATGCGCAGCAAGCCGCCGGCGAAAGTGGCGCCGAAATAGGCCCCGAGCATGAACAGCGAGCCATGCGTCAGGTTCGGAATTCGCATAAGCCCGAAGATCAGCGAAAAGCCCGCCGCCAACAGAAATAACAGGCCGCCGAAGGTGACGCTATTGACCGTCAGCAGCAGCCAGAAGGTCATATCCGCAGTCTTTCCGCCTTTGCCGCGCCGCGGCGGCGGGCGCCGGCAAGCGGCGCCCGCACGCGCTGTTTTTCAGATCAGCACTTCGTCAGTGGCGGATAGTCGCGCGAATAGACCGGGTGCGCCAGGAACTCCTTCTCCGGCCAGGTCCAGAACTGGCTGACGTTCTCGTAGGTCTTGACCGTCTTGTTCCACAGCTTGAGCCCGTAAGGCGCATCCGCCCGCTTCTCGCAGCGGCGGACGTAGAAATTGCCGACCACGTTGCCGAGATGGTCGAAGTGCATCGGCCCGCGCGGCGAGTCCTTGAGTTTCACGGCCTTGAGCGCGGCCATGAGCTTGTCCTTGTCGTCGGCCTTGCCGCCGGTCGCCTCGAGGCCGGCATTGACCACGTCGCAGTTGACGTAGAGGCCGGCGGCATAGAAGCCGGGCACGACGTTGAATTGCTTGCGGATCGCGGCGATGAACTTCTTGTTGCCGTCGGTATCGAGATCGAGCGTGTAAGGGCAGCAGCTCATCTGGCCGACCGCTTCGTCGCCGAACGATGTCAGCAGCGCGTCGTCGCCGCCGGTTTCGCCGGTGACCAGCGGAAACTTGAGGCCGAAATTGGCGTACTGCTTCAGGAACCGCAGCGGGACGCCGCCGGGGAAGCCCTGGCAGACCACGTCGCAATCCTTAATCTGGGCAATGTAAGGCGTGTAGTCGGGCGTGCCTAAGGGGGTCCACAGCTTATTGACGACGCAGCCGCCGTCCTTCTGGAACGCCGCCTGGAATCCGCCTTCCTGCTCGTAACCGAAGGCGAAATCCCAATCGATGGTGATGGCTTTCTTTTTGCCCATCTCCTTGGCCGCGTAGGAACCCATCACATGCATGGCCTGCGACGAGCATGCCGACGGCCGCAGGAAGTAGGGGTTGGGACGGCGCTGGGTCAGATCGTCGGCGCCGGCGAGGCTGAGCGTCGGGGTCTTGTGCTCGCGGATGTAATCGGTGATCGCCAGCAATTCGAAGGCTGCAAGCGGCCCGAGGATGACATCGACGTGATCGCGCTCGACCAATTCCTGCGCCTTGGTCTTGGTGCCGGCCGGCTTGCCGCCGGTGTCGGCGGAGAAGAACTCGACCTTGCGGCCGCCCATCATGTTGTTGTGCTCCTTCAACCAGGTGAGCACGCCCTGTTCCATCTGTATGCCGCCCTCGGCCAATCCGCCGGTTTTGACGGTGAGCAGCCCGAGCTTGAACGGCGCGGCCTGCGCGATGGCCGGCGTCGGGAATTTGAACGTCGCCAGTGCCGCGCCGGCGGCGGTGGCAGCCATAAATTTACGGCGGGTAACTTTGCGAGACATTGTATTCCTCCCTTTATCGCCCCTCCCAGGGCTGCGAATTTTTGAGCGGCTTCGTGCGGGCGTTTTTGATCAGCCAGCACGGCCGAATTCGACGCGAAAATCATAAACCGGCTTTGCGGGCCGCCGCTGCAAGGGCAGCGGACCGAACCAAGGCCATCATCCGCCAATGTATTCCGCTCTGTAAAGCCCGGTTGCTCCGTTGCGCCGCGACATACCGTATCGGCACTATTGCGGTAGTGGGCAGGGCGCGGCCGGCCGTGCTAGATTTGATGCAAAAGAAACCGTTCGGGTGAGGAGCGACGAGGATGGCGGCCAACGGATTTTCGGTCCGGCGCTTGTCCGGTTCGGTCGGCGCCGAAATACTGGGCATCGACCTCGGCGCCGAGCCCGGCCACAACGTCATCGCAGCCATCCGGCAAACCTGGCTCGAGCACGGCGTGGTTTTCTTCCGCGACCAGGACCTGCCGCCGGCGAAATTCCTGAGCTTCGCAAAGCGTTTCGGCGAGGTGGTCGAATATCCCTTCATCAAGGGCATCGAGGGCTTTCCGGAGATCATTCCGGTGGTCAAGCTCGAGCACGAGACCAAGAATTTCGGCGGCATCTGGCACACCGACACCGCCTATCTCGACACCCCGCCGATGGCCACCATGCTGATCGCGCGCGAGGTGCCGCCTTACGGCGGCGACACGCTGTTCGCCAACACCTATCTCGCCTACGAGACGCTCTCGGCCGGCATGCAGCGCATGCTGGACGGCATGATCGCGGTCAATCATTCGGCCAAAGCCGACGTCACGCGCACGCGCGAGGACCGCATCCGCGACGGCGCCAAGGCCGAGGCGAAAAAAGAGTACATCAGCGAACATCCGGTGGTGCGCACGCACCCGGAAACCGGGCGCAAGGCGCTTTACGTCAATGTCGGACACACGGTGCGCTTCAAGGACATGAGCGAGGAAGAGAGCGCGCCGATCCTCAATTTCCTGTTCCAGCACCAGACGCGGCCCGAGTTCACTTGCCGCTTCGATTGGCGCGTCGGCTCGATGGCGTTTTGGGACAATCGCTGCGTGCTGCACAATCCGGTCAACGACTATCACGGCTTCCGCCGCGTCATGCACCGGGTGACGCTCGCCGGCGACAAGCCGCGATAAGATTTTCATTGCGCATGATCTTTTCCGAAAACCGGTACCCACTTTTCGGGATCATGCGCTAGATCCCCAAATAGCTCGCCTTGATCTCGTCGTTGGCCTTGAGTTCTTCCGGCTTGGCCGAATAGACCACCTGGCCCTTACTCATGACGTGCACGTAGTCGACCAGCTTGAGCGCGAGGTGCGCGCTTTGCTCGACCAAGAGGATCGACAGGCCTTCTTCCTTCAGCTTGCCGATCGCCTCCCACAGACCCTGGATGATGATCGGCGCCAGACCCTCCGACGGCTCGTCCATGATCAGGCAATCGGGGTTGGTCATTAGCGCGCGGCCGATCGCCAGCATCTGCTGCTCGCCGCCGGACAACGTCTTGGCGCGCTGATTGCGCCGCTCGCGCAGACGCGGAAACAGATTGTACACGCGGTCGAGCGACCAGCCGTGGCGCTCGGGGTGGCGCTCGGCCACCAGCAGGTTTTCCTCCACGCCGAGCGTCGGGAACACGCGGCGGCCCTGTGGCACCAGACCCATGCCGCTGCGCACGGTCTCGAACGAGGATTTGCCGGTGATGTCGTCGCCTTTGAACACGATCTTGCCGCGGCGCGGCGGATTGAAGCCGACGATGGAATTCACCAGCGTGGTCTTGCCGACGCCGTTGCGGCCCAGAAGACCAAGAATTTGCCCTTGTTCCAACTGCAAAGACAGGCCTTGGAGAACGTATGCGTCTCCGTAATACGTATGAATGTCCTGAACTTCGAGAATCGCCATAACTTATTTCCATTTGCGCATGATCTTATCCGAAAACCGGTTCCCACTTTTCGGGATCATGCGCTAGTCTGTTCCCAGATAAATTTCCTGGACTCTTTTGCTGTCGTGAATTTGCTCGGGCGTACCGGTTTCCAGCATTTCGCCGAAATGAAGCACCGAAATCTGCGAGGCCACGTCGAACACCACGTCCATGTCGTGCTCGATCAAGAGGATCGCCAGACTTGGATCGAGCTTCATCAAGAACTCGGCCATCTCGGTCGATTCGCCCGACGACAGGCCGGCGGCCGGCTCATCCAAGAGCAAAATCTTCGGATCGCTGGCCAGCCCCAGGACAATCTCGAGCTGGCGCTGTTCGCCGTGCGAAAGATTGCGAACTTCGACGTCCTTGCGGTCGAGAAAATCGACTTGTTCGAGCAGATGATGCGCCTTGTCGTAGACTTCCTTGTACGAAGACAAAAAGCGCCACATCACGAATTTCGACGATCGCAGGCCCTTGATCGCCAGCAGAACATTGTCGAGCACGGTCAATTTCGGAAATAGACTGGTGACCTGGAAGGTGCGCGCCATGCCGAGCGCGGTGCGCCGGTGGCTCGGCCAGCTCGTCACGTCCTGCCCGAACAAAACGATGTTGCCCGCGGTCGCCGGGAAGATGCCGGTTATCACATTGAAAAGCGTCGTCTTTCCGGCGCCGTTCGGACCGATGATGGCCTTGCGGTCGCCCGGCATGATGGTGAGCGTGACGTCGCGCACGGCCTGCAAGCCGCCGAAGCTCTTGCACAGGCCTTTCAATTCGAGAACGGGCGCGTCGCTGCTCACGCTGCTAACTCTCTGTCCAATCGTAGAAAAATCGCCGGGGCCCGCGCGCGCAGGCCCCGGCAATGTTCGCTATTCGCAGAATTTACAGGGCGGGAAATCGCGGCTGTAAACCGGCTGCTTGAGGAATTTTTCCTTCCCATAGGTCCAGAACTGGGAGACGTTCGGGTAGGTCTTGATCACGGTGTTCCAGAGCTCGGCTTTGTCGTAGCCGAACATCTTCTTCTTCTCGACCTTCTTGATGTAGACGTTCTCGACCGGGTTGCGCATGTCGTCGAGCTGGACCGGCCCGCGCGGCGCCGCGACCTTGATGCCCTGCATCAGCTTGATGAACTGCTCGGCGCCGGGGAACTTGCCGCCCGCCTTCTTGATCGTCTCGTCGATCCACAACGCGGTGGTGTAGTTGTTCTCCGAATAATACGACGGCACCTTGCCGTATTTGGCGCGGTAGGCCTTTACGAATTTTTCGTTCGCCGGCGTCTCGATCGCCGCGCTGTAATGCAGCGACGACACGTCGCCGATCACTTCGTCGCCCATGAACGGCAGCACGAACTCGTCATAGCTGGTGCCGCCAGCGACGATCGGCTTCTTGTTGCCGGAGCCGCGCAACTGCTTGGGGAACTGCAGCGCCATCGGACCGACCATCAGCGAGTAAATGGCGTCGGCGTCGCCCTTCATGGTCGGGATATAGGGCCCGAAGTCCTTGGTGCCGAGCGGCGGCCAGATTTTCTGGATCACCTTGCCGCCGCAGTCCTCGAACGCCTTCTGGAAGCCGCCGACCAATTCATAGCCGAAGGCATAGTCGGCCGCGATGGTGATGACTTTCTTGTAGCCCTGGTCGCAGGCCCACTGGCCGAGCGGATGGTTGGGCAGCGACGACGACCAGCTGGTGCGGATGAAATAAGGATATTTGTCCAGCTGCCGCTGGGTGAGGTCGTCGGCCGAGGAGATCGACGAGATATAGAGCGTCTTTTCGGAGGTGCTTACCGGCGCGAGCGCGTAGCCGGTCGAGGCGAGCAGGCCGCCGATGAACATGTTGACCTTATCCTGCAGCACCAGCTTCTTGGCCTTGGTGACCGCCGTGTCCGGCTTGCCCTGGTTGTCCTCGACGATGAACTTCACGTCCATGCCGCCGAGCTTGCCGCCGTGCTCGTCGAGATAGAGTTGGAAGCCGTTGACCATGTCCTTGCCGATCTGGGCGAAGATGCCGGTCGTCGGTGCGATAAAGCCGATGCGCAGGTCGTCGGCCTGCGCCTGCGCTGCGATGCCAAAAGCAAGCGCGCCTCCCAGCACCAGCGTTAGTTTAGTCGACAGTCTTCGTTTCATGGTCGTTCTCCCTGATTTCTTGTTATCGCCGCCCGTTCAGGACGGCGCCGAAGCCAACGTTTTCGTCTCCCCCGATTTGTTCGGTGTCTTGTTGGACGCGTTGCGCGCCTGGCGGATACGCGCCGGAATGCCCATCAGCCCCATCGGCAGATAGAGGATGGTGAGCACATAAACGCCGCCCAGCGCGTATTGCCACCACGGAACCAGCGTCGAGAGATATTCGCGCAGCGCAAAGACGATCGCCGAGCCGATGGCGCCGCCGACCAGCGTGCCGGCGCCGCCCAGCACGACCATCAGCAGCGCATCGACCGAAGTGGTCAGCACCACGGTTTCCGGGCTGATCAGGCCGTTGGTGTGCGCCCAAAGCACGCCGGCGAGGCCGCCGAAGGCGCCGGCGATGATGAAGGCGATGTATTTGTGCAGCCAGGTATTGTAGCCGAGAATCTGCATGCGCAGTTCGCGCTCGCGGATTCCCTCCAGGCTGCGGCCGAAGGGCGAGCGCACCAGCACGTAAAGCGCGACCAGGCTTGCGACGAAAAAGGCAAAAACCAGAAAGAAGAACGTCCTCTCGTTGCTCAGGTCGAGCCCGAAATTCGGCCGGCTGGTGACGTTGATGCCGTTGTCGCCGCCGGTCAGCGAATTCCAGCGATAGGCGAGGCCCCAGACGCATTGGCCGAGCGCGAGCGTGATCATCAGGAAATAGACGCCGCTCGCGCGCATGGCGAACAGCCCGAACAGGGCGGCGAGCGCCGCGCCGATCAGCATTCCCAGGATCACCACCAGCCAGAAATCCCAGCCGAGGCCGATATGGTAGCGCGCGGCAAGGATTGCGGTGAGATAGGCGCCGACGCCGAAATAGGCCGCTTGCCCCATCGAGGAAAGGCCGGTGAAGCCGAGCAGGAGGTCGACGCTCATGGCGAGGATCGCGAAGCACATCGCGCGCGTCGTCAGCAGCACCACGAACGAGGTGGTGTGCGGCACGATATAGGCGATCGCCACCAGCACCAGCGCAACGATCATGATTTTCATGTTCTGGGTCATCGATCGCCGCTCAGTCGCGTCCAAACAGGCCGGTGGGCTTGATCGCCAGGATGAGAACCATCGGGGCGTATAGCGTGAAATAGGAAACTTCCGGGAACAGCGCCTTGCCGAAATTGTCGGCAAGGCCGACCAGCAGCGCGCCGATCGCGGCGCCGCCGAGCGAGCCCATGCCGCCGATGATCACTACGGCGAAAGCGAGGGGCAGCATCTCGAAGTCGAGGCCGGGATAGATGCCGAGGAAGGCGCCGCCGGTCACGCCGCCGAGCGCCGCAAGAAAAGCGCCGAGCGCGAAGATGAACATCGAGATGCGGTTGGTGTTGATGCCGACGCCGCGCGCCATCTGCGCGTCGTCGACGGTGGCGCGCACGGCGGCGCCCATGCGCGTCTTCTCCATCGCCAGCCAGAGCAGGATGCCGATCGCCAGCGCCACGGCGATCATGAACACGCGGTAGAGCGGAAAATAGATGCCGCCGACCACGACGCTCGCGGTGAGCGCCTGCGGCGGATTGATGTCCATGTTGTTGCCGCCCCAGATATCGAGCGCGCCCTGCTGGAACAGGAAGGCGAAGCCGACGGTGAGCAGCACCTGGCGCAGCACGTCGTTGTCGATCGGCAGAATGGAGATGCGGCTGAAGACGTAAAACAAGACGATGGTGGCGATCGCGGCAACGGCCACAAACTGGGGCCGGCTCGCGGCAACGGCCGGGAATCCACGCGCGACCGCCAAAGCGACCAGGATGGCGACTCCGAAGGCGATGACCGCGTTGCGCAGGTGGCCGAAGCCTTCCGAGCGCAGGAACAGGCGTTCCATGACGAGGCCGATCGCGGCGACGGCGAGCGCGGCGACCGGCAGCGACAGCGCCCAGGAGCCGGTCACGGCTATGACGGAAAGGGCGATGTAGCCGCCCCATAGAAAATAGGCGCCATGGGCGAGATTGACGATGCGCATGACGCCGAAAATCAACGACAGGCCGCTGCCCACCAGGAACAGCAGCGCGCCATAGGATATTCCGTTGAAGGCCTGGATGATCCAGAACGACGTATTCATTCTCTCCCTCTGGTCCTTCTGTTAGGTCGAAGGTTGCGCGAACCTTACCCTAGGTTCGAGGGAAATGAACACCCTATTTGGCCGCGGGTTTTTATCTGCCCTTCCCGGCGCGTGTGCTCATAAAATACTCACCTTTCGCTTCCGATCGATGGCGCGGCAAATGGCGGCCCTATTCGATCACCTCGTCGGCAATCGAGAGCACCCCCGGCGGCACCTCGATGCCGAGCGTTCGCGCCGTTTGAAGGTTGAGGACAAACTCGAATTTGGTCGATTGCAGCACCGGAAGATCAGCGGGCTTAGCGCCCTTGAGGATGTTGCCGGTATAGACGCCGACCTGACGAAACATGTCCGCAACGTCGGTCCCGTAGCTCATTAGTCCGCCGCTCGAAACAAATTCACGATTTGCATACGCGGCCGGAATTCCGTGCCGCGCAGTCAAAGTGACAAACTGCGTTGTGCGGGAAGTGAAGAACCCGTCGGGAGCGACGAAAAGAGCATCCGGGCGCTCGCGTGCGAAATCGGCAAAGGCCGTATCGATCTCGGCGGTCGTCGTTGCTTTGACGATTTGAATTTTCAGCCCTACGGCGGCGGCGGCTACTTTCGCTTCCCGCAAGGTGCCCTCTGTGATCGACGCATTGGCCGGGTTGACGAGCACCGCAACGCGAACGGCCTTTGGCACCAGATCGTGCAGGAGCCTCAGCCGCTTGGTTGCTACTTCCTGGAGGAAGAAGTTAATGCCGGTCGCGTTGCCGCCGGGTCGAGCGAGGCTGGCGACAAGACCAAGCTTGACCGGGTCTTGCGGAACACCGAACACGATTGGAATTGTCGCGGTTGCAGCTTTGGCCGCGAGCGAAGCCGGCACACTGCCGGGCGTGACGATTACGGCTACCTGGCGACGGATCAGATCGGCAAGCAGGGCCGGCAGACCATCAAATTTGTTCTCTAGCCAGTGATACTCGACGGTCACGTTTTGACCTTCGACGAAGCCGACTTCGCTGAGACCCTTTCGAAACCCGCGCACGAGCGGTGCGGCCGCAATCGCCGAACCGCCATTGAGAAATCCGATCAGCGGCATCGCCGGCTGCTGCGCCCGCACTGCCAGCGGCCACGCCGCCGCCGCGCCGCCAACACCCAAGATGAAGTCGCGGCGCCTCATGTTCGCCCCAAGCCAAGGAGACAGCATTGTATCGGCTCAAACGCGTACTTTGATAGGGGCTGCAACCGGCATCAAACGGCGGCTCAGCCCGCGAACCCGGAATGCCGCTGTAAAAATTACTTCCGTCCCCGCTTTTTCGCGCCTGCCTGTTTTTTTGGCGGAATGACCGGCAGCAGCAGATAGGGCGCCTTGCCGCCGCTGAAATGCAGCGAGGTGGTGCCGTCGAAAACCGCGGGCGGGCGGTCCTTCGGATGATTGTGCAGGAACGGGCCGCAGCCGGTGAGTTCGTTCTTGAAGTTCGACAGCTTGCCGCCGCTGGCGCCGCCGTATTCGTAGTCCTTGCCGCGGATGGAGAGGCCGATGCGATAGCCGGCCGGCACCGCGATCGAGGTCGGCCAGATCTCGATGTCGAGTTCGACCGGCTTGCCTTTGGCGAGCGGCTGCTTCTGGTCGTGGGTGTGATAGGGCCGGTAAGGCAGCGATAATTTCTTGTCGAGTTTGCGGTGCGAGGCGCGCAGCCAGCCTTGCGCGATCGGCGTGTGCGGATCGATGGCGCCCTGGAATACGACTTCCTTGAGGTCGCCGGTGAACACGCGCAGCACGATGAAGAAGTCGGCGTCCTTGGTCGATGACGAGGCGAACAGCTTGAGCGCCGACGGTCCGGTGATTTCGGTGTCGTGTTCGAGCGCGGGCGTGAGAAAAGTGAGGCCTTCGCCCATGGCGGCGAAGTCGAGCTTGGCCGAGCCGGACGGCTTCCTGGTCGAGAGCGCCATCGATTTGGGATCGAGATAGAACTTGGTCCATTGCGTGCGCGCGATCGGCCATTCGGTTTCGGCGCGGGCGACGAATTTCTCGCCCGGATGGCGCACCTGCAGCAGCACCTTAGGTTGCTTCGACCAGCCATCCGTCTTGCCGTGCAGGAAATAGTCGAAGAAGCGCAACTGCTGCTCGCGGCCGTAGTCGGTGTAGAAATGCGTCCAGTGCTCGATGCCGTGCGCCTCCAGCCATTTCTGCTTTGAAGCGGCGCGCACGAAGCCCTCGAAATTGCCGCGCGGATGCAGGCCCTGGCCGCCCCAATTGGCGGCGGTGAACAGCGGCGCGGTGACCTTGTCCCAGACCGGCGAACGGTCGCGATGGAATTTGTCGTCGAGCGGATGGGCCACGATGTTGCCGCCGTAATCGGAGCGATTCTTGGCGAGCTGTTCTTCCGTGAACGTCTCCGGCCCGCACACCAGTTCGCCGTGCACGCGGCTGCGGCCGCCTTTTTCGCCGAGCCCATGCTGCACGACCTTGACCTGCATGTCGTACCAGTTCTCCCAGAAGGTGGAGACGATGCCGCCGTGATGCGTCATGTCGCGGAAGAAATCGGCGCAGCCTTCCCACACGCACATGGCGGCGAGATGCGGCGGCTGCAGCGAGGCGACGTACCACTGGTTGGTCGCGAAATAGGAAATTCCGTTGAGCCCGACTTTGCCGGTCGACCAGGGCTGTACGCCGGCCCACTCGATGCAGTCGTAGAAATCCTTGGTCTCGCGCGGCGAGAACGGATCGATGACGCCGGGCGAACAGCCGGCGCCGCGGCTGTCGACGCGCACGACCGCATAGTCGTGCGGCACCCATTTCTCCGGGTCGACCACTTCCCAGCTCTGGTAAAGGTTGCTGGAGCCCGCGGTGACGTCGGGATGTTTTTCCGCCATGCGTTGCCAGGCGCTCGGATAGCCGTCCTGGAAGGCGAGGTTCTTGGCGTAGGGACCGTAGGTGAGGATGACCGGGTATTGTCCGTCTTTCACCGGGCGAAAGACATCGGCGCGCAGAACCACGCCGTCGTCCATGGTTACGGCTACGTTCCAGTCGATCCGCATGTTGTCGCGGACTTCGGACAGCTTCTGCAGCGACGCCATGGCGCCCTCCCGCGCATTATTTTGTTGGCCGGGAGGCTACAGAGGTGTGGCGGTCGCGCGCAAGGGCGAAGAAAAAGCTCCGTTCGTCCCCGCGTAAGCGGGGACCCAGGGCCAAGTGCGCAGACGCTGAAAATGTCACCCTGGATTCCCGCTTACGCGGGAATGAGCGGAGTATGGGTCAGCGCTTCTTGCGCTTGAGCTTCGCCATCTTCTCCAGCACGGCGCAGACCGCGGCGGTGTCCTGGGCGCCGAGCCCGCTCTTCATCGCCTTGATGTAGACCGGCTTACTGGCGTCGAACATCGGGGTCGGCGCCTTGATCTTGCGGGCGTAGCCGCCGATCACGCGCATGTCCTTGTCCCACACGTCGATCTTCATGGTGGCGTCGTTGTATTTGCCCCGCACCATCATGGGCGCGCGCAATTCGAATACGCGCGAATTGGCGGCGCCCGGCGTGATGAGGTCGTAAATTTTCTGCGCCGGCAGGCCGGCCTTCATGCCGAGCACCATGGCTTCGGCGGTGGCGACGTTGTTGATGGCGACCAAAAGGTTGGCGACGTATTTCATCTTGCTGCCATTGCCGAAGGGACCGACATCGTAGACCTCGCGGCCGAAGGCGCGGAACAGCGGGCGCAATTTTTTGATCAGGCGGGGATCGCCGCTGGCGTAGAAGATCAGGTCGCGCGCTGCGGCCTGCGAGCCGGTGCCGCTGACCGGGGTGTCGAGCATGGCGTGGCCGGCCTTGGCGAGCGCGCGCGCGGCATTTTCCTTGTCGGCGATGGCGAAGGTGCCCATCTCGACGAGAACTTTGCGCGGCAATTTGGCGGCGGCGATTTCGCGCACGGTATTCATCAATGCCTGCGGCTTGGGCAGGCTGGTCAGAATGACGGGTACTTGGGTAGCGAGTTCGGCGGCATTGCGCGCGATCTCGACGCCGGCGCGGGTGGCCTCGCGGCGGCGCGCCGCGCTGATGTCGTAGCCGACCACGCTGCCAGCCGGCGCGGCTAAGGTTCTTGGCGAAGGCGCCGCCCATAATGCCGAGGCCGATAATGCCGACGGTGCCCTTGTTCTTCCTCTTAGCCGCAGCCATTCAATATTCCTCATGGTGAAAACAAACGCAGCAATGCGCGCGATTCATCGCGCGTTCATAATGGGCGGGAGCAGGGCTGTCGAGTAGGCCTAAAGTGGCAATGCGGCTTTCAAGCCGCGCCCTGATCGCCTATCGTTCCGGCAAAAGCGCAACGGGAGGAATTGATGCGTATTGGAGTAGCCGGTCTCGGCGCCATGGGCGGCAATGTCGCCGCGCGGCTGATGGAAGTCGGCCACGAGGTTACCGTTTGGAATCGGACGCCGGAAAAAACCAAGCCGTTGGCCGAAGCCGGCGCCACGCTGGCGACCTCGCCGGCCGCCGTCGCTGCGGCAAGCGAAGCGGTGATCACCTTGCTCACCGACGGCGCGGCGATCGACGCGGTCTATAACGGGCCGAATGGGCTCTTGTCGGGCGACGTCAAGGGCAAGCTGTTCATCGAGATGAGCACGGTCGCGCCCAAGGTCGAGACAGATCTCGCGCCCAAGGTGCGGGCCAAGGGCGCCGCCATGGTGGAGTGCCCGGTCGGCGGCTCGACCGCGCCGGCGCGCAAGGGCCAGTTGCTCGGGCTGATGGGCGCGGAGCCGGCGGACGCCGCGCGCGCAAAACCGATCCTCGATCAGCTCTGCCGAAAGGTCGAGCATTGCGGGCCGGTCGGCGCCGGCGCCGCCATGAAGCTCGCGATCAATCTGCCGCTGATGGTGGCCTGGCAGGCCTATGGCGAAGCCTTCGCTATCGCCCGCAGCGTCGGCTGGGAGCCCAAGCGCCTGCTCGATCTGTTCGTCGAGAGCAACGGCGCCAACAACGCGCTCAAGATGCGCGCCGACATGATCGTGAAAATGTTCGAGGGCCAGGATCCCGGGCCGACCACGTTCTCGATTGCCAACGGCGTCAAGGATCTGCGCACAATGATCGCGACCGGCGAGGCGCAGGGCGCCGACATGATTGCCACCAAAGCGGCGCTCGCCGGCTTCGAGGACGCCACCAAACACGGCTTCGGCGGCGGCGACGGCTCGCGCATGACGGTATATTGGACCGAGCGCGGGAAGAAGTGACAAGACAACGGGGGAGACCGACGTGAAACTATTTTCGTTCTGGCGCTCGCTGGCGACCTATCGCGTGCGCATCGCGCTCAACCTCAAGGGCGTCGCGCCCGATGAGGTGATCGACGTCAATCTGATGCAAGGGCGGCAGCGCGAGGCGGCCTTCGCCAAGGTCAATCCGATGAAGGCGCTGCCGGCTTTGATCCTGGACGACGGCACGGTGCTGTTCGAATCGCTCGCGATCCTGGAGTACCTCGACGAGACCCATCCCAACCCGCCGCTGCTGCCGAAAGAGCCGAAGGCGCGCGCGCGCGTGCGCGGGCTGGCGCAGATCATCGCCTGCGACACGCATCCGCTGATCGTACCGCGGGTGCGCGAGTATCTCGCGCACGAATACAAAGTCGACGAGCCGGGCGTCATGAAATGGGGCCAGCACTGGCACCTGGAGGCGCTCAAGGCGCTGGAAGCCAACCTCGCCGGCTCGCCGCACACCGGGCGCTACTGCCAGGGCGACCAGATCACCATCGCCGATATTTGTCTCGCGGGGCAGGCGGCCGGCTCGACTTATTTCAAGGTCGACATCGCGCCGTTCCCGACGGTCAAGCGCATCGTCGATCTGTGCATGGCGAACGATGCCTTCGCGCGCGCCCATCCGATGAAGCAGCCCGGCGCGCCGGCGGCCTGACCGCGCATGCTCAACACCGCGATCGTCGGCCTCGGCTGGTGGGGCAAGAACCTGGTGAAGGCGGCGCGCGATTTCGGCGCGCCGATCCGCTTCGTGCGCGGGGTCACGCTCGAGCCCGACACCGTTCGCGAATTCGCCGCCGAGCATAAGATTGCCATCGGCACCTCGTTCGACGAAGTCATCGCCGATCCGCAAATTCAGGCGGTGATCCTGGCAACGCCGCATTCCAAGCACCGCGCGCAGGTCGAGGCGGCGGCTGCCGCCAAGAAACACATCTACTGCGAGAAACCGTTCGCGCTGGCCAAGGCCGACGCCGTCGCCATGCTCGAGGCATGCAAGCGCGCCGGCATCGTGATCGGCGTCGGCCATCATTTCCGGCTTATGCCGTCGATGCGCGTGCTGGCCGAGTTGAAGGAAGCCGGCGCCTTCGGCACCGTCATGCATGTGGAAGGCAATTACAGCCACGACTGGCTGGCCAATTATCCGGCCGACAGCTGGCGTATGCAGGCCGCCGAAAGCCGCGCCGGCGGCATGACCGGCATGGGCATTCACGTGCTCGATTGCTTTCGCGATCTTGCCGGGCCGCTGAAGCGCATCAGCGCGCTGTCGACGGCGCGCGCGCTGAAATTGCCGACCGGCGACACCACCGCGGCGCTGATCGAATTCGAGAGCGGCGCGACCGGCACGCTCGGCACCACCATCAAGACGCCGTTCCGCTGGCGCATCGCGGTGTTCGGCGAGACCTGCTGGGCCGAAAGCGTCTCCGAGACGCGCGCGCATTGTGCGCTGCGCCGGCAAGGACGATCCCGAGGTGATCGAGCGGCCGGCCGACAACCACCTCGGCCGCAATCTGGATTATTTCGCCAAGGCGGCGCTGGGGCAGGGCGCCTTTCCGATTTCGCCCGCCGGCATCCTGCAGACGGCGGCGGCGCTCGCAGCGGTGTTCAAGTCGGTCGACGCCGACGGCGCCTGGACGACGGTGTGACGATGGCAGGGGCGCGACTCGACGTGGTGATCGTTGGCGGCGGCATCGGCGGTCTGTTCGCCGCCAATGCCTTGATCGCGCACGGCCTCAAGGTCGCGGTCTACGAACAGGCGCCGGCGCTCGGCGAGGTCGGGGCCGGGGTGTTCCTGACGCCCAACAGCGTGCGCCAGCTGGAGCGGGTCAAGCTCGGGCCGGCCGTGCATAAATGGGGCTGCCGTGTCGGCGGCGCCTCGCGCTACTTCCGCCACGACGGCACGCCGATCGCGCCGGTGCAGGTGACCGACGCGTCGGGCTGGAACGCGACCTTCGGAATGCACCGCGCCGACTTCGTCGCGTTTCTGGCCGCTGCGCTGCCCGCGGAGGTCGTGCACACCGGACACCGCTGCGTCGGCTTTGCCCAGGAGGACGGCGTGGCGCGCGTGTCGTTCGCCAATGGCGCCACCGTCGAGGCTCACGCTGTGATCGCGGCGGACGGCATCCACTCCGAGCTTCGGCAATTCGTCGCGCCGCCCGCGCGTCCCGTGTTCCACGGCTCGGTCGCCTATCGCGGCGTGCTGGCGCACGAGCGCATCGCCGATTGGCCGACCGACGCCTGGCTGATGTGGCTCGGCAAAGGCAAACACTTTCTCACCTTCCCGGTGCGCGCCGGCGAGCTCATCAACTACGTCGGCTTCGTGCCGGCCGACCAAGAGATGAAGGAATCCTGGTCGGCACCCGGCGACCCGGACGTGCTGCGGCGCGAGTTCGCCGGCTGGGACCCGCGCATCGAGCGCCTGTTGAGCGAGGTGCAGGCGACCTTCCGCTGGGCGCTCTACGACCGCGAGCCGCTGTCGACCTGGACGCGCGGGCGGCTGACGCTGCTCGGCGACGCCGCGCATCCGATGCTGCCGCATCTCGGGCAGGGCGCCAACCAATCGATCGAGGACGGCATGGCGCTGGCGACCATCCTGGCGCGCGCCGATCGTAAGACCGCGCCGGCGGCGCTCGCCGCCTACGAGCGACTGCGGCGCGAGCGGGTGGCGGCGGTGCAGCGTGGCGCGCGCGAGAACGGCTTGCGCTACGATTCGTCCTACGCGGACCTGGGCGTGCGCGACGCCGAGATCGCGGCGCATGCGAACTTTCGCAAGCAGCTCTATGCGTATGACGTGGTGCCGGAAGCGCAGGCCGCTGCGGCGGCGCTCGGCTGACGGCCGCGCGCTACTTCTCGATCGGGAAACCGACGATGCTGCCCCATTCGGTCCACGAGCCGTCGTAGATCTTGACGTTGCGCAGCCCGAGAATTTGCGCCGAGCGCGAGCCAGCCGATGGTGGCGCGGTGGCTGAGCCGGCAATAGCAGACGAACTCGTCGAATTTTTCCGGGCGGATGCCGGCGGCGGCAAGCGTATCGCGAAGCTGCGCGGGCGACTTGAACGAATCGTCGTCGTTCAGCAACTCCTTGAAATAAAGATGCACGGCGCCGGGAATGCGCCCGCCGCGTTCGGCGCCGTGATCGGTCTTGAAGGAGTAATCGGCGACGCGCTCGCCGGAATATTCTTCCGGCGAACGCAGGTCGATGAGCAGGCGCTTGGGCGCGCGCAGATGCGCGCGCACATCGTCGCGGCCGATGCGCATCGACGGTTGTTCCCGCCGGCGGCGCCGGATAGGCGACGGCGGCAAAGTGCGGCACGCTCTGCGACAGCGGGCGCTCTTCCATGACCCATTTGCGGCGGCCGCCGTCGAGCAGCTTGAGCTTTTCATGCCCGGCCATGGCGAAGGCCCAGAAGGCGTAGCTGCCGAATTGGACGGGATCGCCGTACAGCACGACGGTCGTCTGCGGCCCGATGCCGAGGCCGCCGAACAGCCGCGCCATCGCCGCGGGCGTTATGAAATCGCGGTCCGTCTCGTGCCAGCACGCCGATTTCCAGTAGAACCACAGCGCGCCCGGGATATGCCCGGCGCGGTAGGTTGCGTCGTCGCGAATATTGCAGACCTCGATGACGCGCAAATCCGGATCGGCGATATGATCCTCGAGCCAGGCGGTAGAGACGAGGGGAGAGGCCATCGCAGTTTCCTTACACAGAAATGACGCGCCGGGCTTTCAGGCGGAAAGTTTCCGCTTCGCCGGCTTCGCCAAGGTTCGACCCCACACGTCGTGGATATGCGCCACCTCCTGCTCGAAGCGTTGCAGGAACAGCCGCGCCTGCGTCGTGAGCGTCCGCCTTGTCGGCTGGATCACCACGAATTCGGCGTGCAGTTCGGGCGCCGCGATCGGGTTGACGATCAATTCACCGCGGCCGATGTCGTTGACCGAGATTACGCTCGGCAGAATGGTCACCCAGTCCGAGCGCGCGACGAATTCGAGGGTGGCGATCATGGCGTCCATTTCCAGCATGGCCTCGACTTCGACGCCGTGGCTCTGGAAATAGGTTTCGAGATTGCGCCGCCGGATATTGTCCGGTCCCGGCACCACGAATTTCAGCGGCTTGCATTCGGAGAGCCGCAGCGGCGCCAGCGGCGTCAGTCCGCGCTTTACGCCCGAGATCAGCATTTCGCGGTCGCGCACCAGCAAACGCGATTTCAGCCCGATGGTGCCCTCGAAGGCCGGCACCACCGCGAAGTCGAGTTGCTCGTCGAGCGTCATCTCGGTGAGCAGGCCGCTATAGCCCTCGACGATGTGCAGGCGCACCTCCGGGCAGCGCGGCACGAAGTCGTCGAGCACAGGCGCCAGCACCGCGCGGGTGAAGGTCGGCATCAGGCCGATGCGCAATTCGCCGGTGACTTGGCCGGCGAGCGCGCGCGCCTCCTCGGCGGCGTTTTCGAGCGCGCCGACCGCCTCCACGCAGCGTTTGTAGTAGCGCAGGCCGGCCGGCGTCGGCGTCACGCGCCCGGCCATGCGCTCGAACAGCTTGACCCCGAGCTTGCGCTCGACCGCCGCCACGTGCTGCGAAATGCCTGATTGCGTTGCGTTTTCGCGGATCGCCGCGCGCGTGAAGGAGGCTTCCTCGCAGACCGCGATGACGGCGCGGACCTGTTGCAAAGGGATATTACGCATGGGTCACCGGCATTAGAAAATATAATGGCGAAGCCATGATTATATTATTTCTTTCAGGAGCGCCATCCGCATAACATCGCCGGCGAAATGAGCCAGGAAGCGGCGCAGTCAATGCGCCGCGCGGGAGGACAGCATGGGCACAGCGAATTTCGGCACCGTCGGCATGGATTGGCAGCAGCGGGTCAACTGGGACCGGCTGCGCGAATACCGCATCGAGCGCGCCCGCACGATGATGAAAAAGCACGGGCTCGGCGCCGTACTCTGCATGTACGACGAGAACGTGCGCTACATCACCGGCACGCTGACGCCGGGCTGGAACAAGCTCAAGCCCGGCCTGCGTTACGCCATGCTGTGCGGCGACGCGCGGCCGATTTTGTTCGAACAAGGCGACCTCGGTTTCCAGATCGAGCGGCATTCGCCGTGGATCCCGAAGGAAAACGTGCGCCACTCGTTTGCCTGGATCAAAGGCGCGGCCGGTCCGGCTTCGACCCAGCAGGTCACAAAATTCGCCGACGCCGTCATCAAGGCGATGAAGGACCACGGCGTGGCCGGGCAGAAGCTCGGCGTCGACTTCATCGACATCAACATGATTCAGATCTTCAAGGAAAAGAACATCAACTGGACCGACGGCATGAGCGCGATGATGGAGGCGCGCGCGGTGAAATCGCCCGACGAGCAGGAATGTTTCCGCATCGTCGGCGCCATCGGCGATGCCACGCATTGGGAGTGCATGAAGTTCCTGCGCCCCGGCATCACCGAAAACCAGGTGACCGCGCATTTGATGGAATATCTCTACAACTTCGCCGGCATTGAAGACGTCGAAGACGTGATTGTGTCGTCCGGCCCCAACACCTGGCCGAATTGGCGCAATTTTTCCGACCGTATCATCCAGCCCGGCGACATCGTGTTCATGGATTTGGCCGCGCTCACCTGGAACGGCTACAAGTCCTGTTATTACCGCACCTATTGCGTCGGTAAGGAGCCGAGCCAGGAGCAGAAGGATACTTACGAAATCGCGCTCAAGTGGCTGTACGATTCGATCGGCGCGGTGAAGGTCGGCGCCACCACGCGCGACATCGCGATGAAGTGGCCGTCGGCGATGGAGACCTGGGGCTACGAGGACGAGGACCAGGCCGCCGCCAATCTGTGGGGCCACGGACTTGGTCTTGCGCAATACGATCCGCCCGTGATCTCGCGCATCTGGTCGCTCGATCACCCGATCGATATCCAGGAAGGCATGACCTTCGCGCTGGAGACCCAGCACGGCAAACGCTTCCGCTACGGCGTGCGCATCGAGGAAATGCTGATTGTGAAGAACGACGGCATCGAAATCGTGTCGAACTTCCCGGTCAAGCAGATCACCGTCGTCGACCCGCTGCCGGGCTATGGAGATCACGTCAAGTAAAGTACTATATCCGCCGCCCTTTGGGGCTCATGTCGCTTGCACCGCAGGGTGGCGGATAAAGGTACGGTTTGAATGTCTTCTCCGTTCATCCTCCCGCTGACCGACCTCGCCGCCACCGACCCCGAACAAGTCGGGCCGAAGGCGGCCAATCTCGCGGCGCTCACGCAAGCCGGTCTGCCGACGCCGGGCGGCTTCGCGCTCACGGCCGAGGCCTATCGCCACCAACTGCGCCAGCTCGGCGTGGCCGATCAGGTCGCGCAGTACAACACCGCCGACCGGCAGACTTCGCGCAAGTTGTCGGTCGCGATCAGGCTCGCGCTCTATCAGCAACCGATCGCGCCGGAGATCCTCGAACCGCTGCTCGCGGCCTGGCGCGCGCAACGGGCGGACACATCGCTCGGCGCGGTGCGCTCCTCGGCGCTGGTCGAGGATCGAAAAGGGGCTAATTTCGCCGGCCAGTTCGAAAGCTTCCTCGGTCTTTCCGACGAAGCCGAATTCCTCACCGCGGTGCGCGCCTGCTGGGCCGCGCTTTGGACGTCGCACGCGCGCCGCTACATGGAAAACTACGAGCTGTCGCCGGCCGACACGGCGATGGGCGTGCTGATCCAACCGCTGATTTCCGCGCGCGCCTCGGGCGGCGGCTTGAGCGAGACCGCGGAAGGGCAGATGTTGATCTCGGCCACCTGGGGGCTCGGCTCGGCCATCGCCCAAGGAGAGGTGGTGCCGGACCGCATCGTGCTTTCCAAGAACGGTTTCCTGCGCACGGTGGACCCCGGCCGCAAGAGCCATCGCGACACCTGCGAACACGGCGAGGCGGCGCCGCAATTGGTGCCGGCCGATCAGGTTAACGAGCCTTGCCTGACGGCGGGCGAGGCGGTCACGCTCGGGCGTCTGCTGCGCAAGTGCGAGCAGCTTGCCGGCTCGCCGGTTGAGATCGAGTGGGCGATGGACGAAAGCGGTTTCAAGTTGCTGCAGTCGCGGCCGTTGCACGTTGAGCCGGCGACGGTGCCCGACCAGATCTGGCTGCAGCATCCGCGCGTCAATGGCCATCCGGCCGGCATCGGCTGGGGATCGGGGCGGGCGGTGGTGGTGAACTGCGAATGCGAACTGGCGCGCGTCGGTCAGGGCGACATTCTGGTGACTAAGGTGGCGGGGCCCGCGCTCAGCCAGATCCTGCCGCGGGTCGCGGGCGTCGTGGCCGAACTCGGCGGCTCCACCTCGCATTTGGCCTCGCTCGCGCGCGAACGCGGCATTCCCATGGTGCTGGGCGTGCTCGACGCCACGCGCAAAATTCCCGACGGCGCGCAATGCGCCGTCGACGGCGTCGCCGGCATCGTGCGGTGGCAGCGATGAGCGGCAAGCCGAAAAATTTGCCGCGCGTCTTCGTCAGCCAGCCGATCGCGGAGAGCGCGCTCGACCGGCTGCGCACCATCGCCGACGTCAAGATGAACCCGGACTCGGGCAAGATTATCGCCAAGCCGAAGCTGATCGCGGCGGTAAAAAAATGCGACATCCTGTTTTCGCTGCTGCACGACAGGATCGACGCGCGCCGTGCTGCGCGCCAATCCGAAATTGCGCGCGGTCGCCTCGATGTCGATCACGCCCGACAATATCGACCTCGTCGAGGCGACCAAGCGCGGCATCGCGGTCACCGTGGTGCCGCCGATCGTGGCGGAATCGGTCGCCGATCTGCATATCGGGCTGATGATCGCGGTGGCGCGGCGCATGGTCGAAGGCGACCGCTCGGTGCGCGCCAGCCGCTTCCCGGGCTCGCAGTCAAACCATTTCGCCGGCAGCTTCGTGCACGGCAAGACGCTCGGCCTGATCGCGGTCGGCCGCATCGGGCAGGCGACGGCGCGGCGCGCGCGCGGCTTCGGCATGCGGCTGATCTATTGGGCCCCGCGCCGCAAGCCGGACGCCGAACGCGAGCTCGGCATGGAATACATGCCGCTCGACCGGGTGCTGGCGGAAGCCGATTTCGTCTCGCTGCACCAGCCGCTCAACGCCGAGACCCGGCACATGATCTCGGACCGCGAATTCGCGCTGATGAAGCCGACCGCCTTCATCATCAACACCGCGCGCGGCGCCGTCATCGACGAGGCGGCGCTGGTGCGCGCGCTGAAGAAAAAGAAGATCGCCGGCGCCGGCCTTGACGTGTTCGAGACCGAGCCGAAGGTTCCGCCGGCGCTCTTGAAGATGACCAACGTGGTGCTCACGCCGCATCTCGGCAGCGCGGTGATGGAAGTGCGCGACATCATGGCGAATATCGTGGTTGACAATATCCAGGCGCTGATCGACGGCCGCGCGCCGCCGAATATCGTCAATCCGCACAAGTTTTGCCGCAAGTGTTGAAGCCGTCCTGACGGCGCGGATCAGTAAAACGGGAGACGTAAAATGGCCGAATTGCCCAAACTCGACGTTGTGATTGCCAACAATTTCGGCCATCTGCCGATGTTCGTCGGCGCGGAGAAGGGCTACTTCAAACAACAGGGCGTCGACGCCAGCTTCAAGGTGGTGGATACCGGCACCGACATGGTCAACGCCCTGCACGACGGCCTCGCCCAGGTCGGCGACATGAGCACGACCACGTATTTGAAGGCGGTGCATGCGGGTAATCCGTTCCAGGTCATCGGCCTGATCATGAACGACGCGACCAACGACCGCTGCGATACGCCGCTCGCGATCGTCACCAGGAAGGGCAGAGGCATCAATGTCGGCAAGATCGGCGACCTGGTCGGCAAGACGGTCGGCCTCGCGCGCGGGCAGACTTCCGACGAATATTTCAAGATGGTGGTGCGCCGCGCCGGCGTGAAGTACGGCGATGTCACCATCGAGAACATCTGGTCGCAGTTCGGCCTCGCGCCGGCCCTGAAGGAGGGCAAGGTCGATGCGATCGTGACCTGGGAGCCCTACGTGACGCAGACGCTCACCCAAGTGCCGGATTCCTACGAAGTGATCCGCGGCGGACAGCACATGTCCTACGTGATGGTCGCGGTGGCGCACGGGCCGACGGTCCAGAGCAAGCCCGCGGTCATCAAAAGCATCGCCGCCGGGCTCGCGCAGTCCTCGCACTTCACGCGCAACAACCGCGACGAGGCGGTGGAGATTTTCGCCAAGTGGGTGCCGGGCACCGATGTTGCCATCGGCAAGAAGGCGATCAAGCACATCAGCTTCGATCCGCGCATGTCGCCGAACGTGCTGCGCGCCTTCGAGAACGCCGAGGACGAGGTGCTGGTCAACACGCTGCCCGGCGCGCCGCGGCTCGACGTGCCGAAGCTGTTTCGACCGGAGTTCATGCAGGCCGTCGAAAAGGAACACCCGGAGTATTTCGCGGATTTGCCGAAGCTGGCTTAATTCCTCCCTTGAAGGGGGAGGGATAAGAAGTCACTCCGCCGTCCAGCCGCCGTCGAGCACCAGCGAGGTGCCGGTCATCAGCGCGGAGGCATCCGACGCCAGGAACACGATGGCGCCGGTCAGGTCCTCGAGCTGGCCGAGGCGGCCGAGCTTGATGCGCTTGAGCGTGTCGGCACGGAACGCCTCGTTCTCGAAGAACGGCCGCGTCATCGGCGTCTCGATGAAAGTCGGCGCCAGCGTGTTGACGCGGATCTTGTGGGCGGCGAGCTCGATCGCCATCGCCTTGGTGAAACCTTCCATGGCGTGCTTGGTGGCGCAATAGACCGAGCGCGTCGGCCCGCCGACATGGCCCATCTGCGACGACATGTTGATGATCGAGCCGGGTTTCTTCGCCTCGATCAGTTTGCGCGCGACCGCCTGCGCCACGAAATAAGCAGCGCGCACGTTGAGCTCAAACACGAAGTCGAAATCCTCGACTTTCACGTCCACGAACAAAGTCGGCTTGTTGGTGCCGGCGTTGTTCACGAGGATGTCGAAGGCTTCTTGCGCGGCGATGGCGGTTTTACACCGCGTCCACGTCGCGCACGTCGAGGGTAAGCGGATCGGCCTGTTGCCCGCGCGCGCGGATGGCGTCGGCTGCTTCCTCGATTTCGCTCGCTGTGCGTGCGACGAGCGTGACATGCGCGCCGGCGTCGGCCAGCGCGGAGGCCGCGGCCAGGCCGAGCCCGCGCCCGGCGCCGGTCACCAGCGCGCGCTTGCCGTCGAGGCGGAACGACGGCGTCTTGGTCAGGTCCACGCTCACTCCGCCGCCTGGGCATAGGGCACGTTGCGGCCGCCGAAGCGGCGCACACGGATATTGGCCTGCTCGGCGTGGGCGGTGAAGCCCTCCAAAATGCACAGCCGCGAGCAGACCTCGCCGATCTTGGCGCTGGCTTCGTCGGTCAAGACCTTCTGGTAGGTGCAGGTCTTGATGAACTTGCCGACCCACAGGCCGCCGGTGTAGCGCGCCGCCTTCTTGGTCGGCAGCGTGTGGTTGGTGCCGATCACCTTGTCGCCATAGGCGACGTTGGTGCGCACGCCGAGGAAAAGCGAGCCGTAGTTTTTCATGTTGTTGAGGAAGTAGTCGGGGTCGCGCGTCATCACCTGCACGTGCTCGGAGGCGACGCGGTCGGCCTCGGCGACCATCTCGTCGTAGCTGTCGCAGACGATGACCTCGCCGTAGTCCTTCCAGGCTTGTCCCGCGAGATCGGCGCTCGGCAGGATTTTCAGCAGCCGCTCGACTTCGGCCATGGTGTCGCGCGCGAGCTTTTCCGAATTGGTGATCAGCACGGCGGGCGATGTCGGTCCGTGCTCGGCCTGGCCGAGCAGATCGGTGGCGCAGATTTCGCCGTCGACGCTGTCGTCGGCGATCACCAGCGTCTCGGTCGGCCCGGCCAAGAGGTCGATGCCGACGCGGCCGAACAATTGGCGCTTGGCTTCCGCCACATAGGCATTGCCGGGGCCGACGATCATGTCCACGGGCTTGATGCTCTCGGTGCCGAGCGCCATGGCGGCGACCGCCTGCACGCCGCCCAGCACGTAGATGTCGTCGGCGCCGCCGAAATGCATGGCGGCGACGATCGCCGGGTGCGGGCCGCCCTTGAACGGCGGCGCGCAGGCGATGATGCGCTTCACGCCGGCGACTTTCGCCGTGACGATCGACATGTGCGCGGAGGCGACCATCGGATAGCGGCCGCCCGGCACGTAGCAGCCTATCGAGTTGACCGGGATGTGGCGGTGGCCGAGCACGACGCCCGGCAGCGTTTCCACCTCGACGTCGTGCATGGACTCGCGCTGCTTCTGCGCGAAGTTGCGCACCTGGGCCTGCGCGAATTTGATGTCCTCGAGGTCGCGCTTGCGCACCTGGGCGACGGCTTTTTCAACCTCCTGCGGCGACAGCTTGAAGTCCTTCGGCGACCAGTTGTCGAATTGCTGCGACAACTGGCGGATCGCCGCATCCTTTTGCGCATCGACCTGCGCCAGGATGCCCTCGACCGTTTCGCGCACCTTGGCGTCGGCGGCCTTGATGGCGCTCGCGTCCATTCCGCGTTTGAGGTGGCGAGCCATGATCGTCTCCCTACAGCGTTACCTTTCGACCGGCGGCCAGAGGCGCGGGCCGATCACCGGCGAGCCGGGCGTGTGGATGGTGTAACGAACGACGCGGCCTGTCCATTCCTTGGCGTCCATGGCCAGCGCCTCGTGCGGCTCCTCGAACTCGCGCAAGCGCGCCTCGAGCGAGACGAATTCGTAGAGGATCGCGTGCTTGACCCAGCCGGCGACGCAATTGAGCTTGCGCGCGGCGATGCAGCCCGGCATCTGCGCCATATGCGGCAGGCGGTATTGCGCGTACCAGCAGCCGAGGTCGAATTCCTCTTCGATGCTGCGCACGCGGAACGAGCCCATTTGGATCGCCGGGCCGGGCGTGCCGCCCTGCGGCCGCTGGCGGATGGCCGGGCCGTTGACGCGCGTTTCCTCCGAAAAGATCGCGCTGCGCACGCCGCGGCGCAATGCCAGCATGTCGCGAAAGCGCGCGTCCTTCTCGATCTCCAGCGCGAACGGCGACAGGAAGGTGTGTGCCGACGGCGCGCCGACCAGCACGACATATTGCGAGCCGTTACCGATGTCCTCGTCGGGACGGACAAGGACATTGTCGCCGATCGCACGCATCTTCTCGCCGCCGCCGTCGTTGCGGTAGTGCGCGGCCCAGGCGAAGCCGGACATCTGCTGCAGCGCCGGCAGATAGTCGCCATGCAGCCAGCCGAGGAACCGCTCGCGCGTGCCGTCGGCGAGGTCGTACCAGGTCGCCCAGATGCCGTGGTCCATAATGCTTTCGCTTGCCGTTTCGCCGTCATCCTGAGGCGGCCCTCGAAGGATGATCGGCCGCCACCCTTCGAGGCTCGCTTCTCTCGCACCTCAGGGTGACGGCAAGAGTTCGTCGCTTAGTTTGCCCTATTTAATCGCCTGCGGATTGATCGGCGAGCCGGTGCCGCCGGTGATGATCAGCGGCGGGCCGCAGAAGAAGAATTCGTAGACGCCGTCCTCGGCGCAGTCCTCGGCCAGTTCCTTGAGGTAGAAAATCTCGCCCATGCACAGGCCCATGGCCGGGATCACCACCCAATGCCAGGGCTGGTTGGCCTCGGTGGTTTCGTTCGGCCGCACCTCGACGCCCCAGGTGTCGGAGCAGATCGCCGCCACCTGTTTCTCCTGACACCAGTAGCAGTTCTCGAACTTGACGCCGGGTGCATCGCCGCCGGCATAGCCGCCCCATTGTTTTTCGGCGAGGCAGCGCTCCATCTGCCCGGTGCGCACGATGACGAAATCGCCGCGCCCGACCGAGACGTTCTGGTCCTTGGCGCATTTGTCGAGTTCGTCGTTGGAGATGCTTTCGCCGTCCTGCATCCATTTCACGCCGCGAAAGCGCGCGATATCGAGCAGCACGCCGCGCCCGACCATCTTGTTCTTGGAATGCTCGATGCCGAGCACGTTGAGGCCTTTGGCATCGACCATCTTGGCCTCGTGGCCGTTGTAGCCTTTGTCCTCGTAGAAGATGTGGCCGAGCGCGTCCCAGTGCGTCGCGCCCTGCACGCACAGCATCAGCGTGTCGTCGGCATAGCGGATCTTGTTCCAGTCCTGCCGGCCGGCGATTGCGTCGGTGCCGGTGGCGAGCATCTGATGAATCGGATTGAAGCGGCCGCCGAACAGGCCGGTCTGCGGCCCCTCACGGTCGAGCGGGATGCCGAGCGCGAACGCCTTGCCGGTGCGGATCAGGCCCGCCGCCTTGACGATGTCCTCGGGCGTGACGTGGTTGAGCGTTCCGCTCTGGTCATCTTTGCCCCAGCGGCCCCAGTTCGACAGCTTCTTGGAGGCCTCGGCGATCGCCTGTTTGCCGACCTTGATGTCCATGGCGTTCATCCCTTTTTGACGTTTTTTACAGGCCGAAACTGTGATGAATGCCCGGCCGTTGGTTTGCAATATTGCTCCGGGTTGCGGTGTTTCAGCAAGCGGGGCTGTGCGCGGCTTTGACAAGCACCTTCCAAATTTCCCATGATCGAAATCGACAGGCCGGCCGCTCAACGAACCGGCTACCCAGGGGAGGATATCCATGAAACGCAATCTGATGGCGGCCGCGGCCGTTGCATTCGGCGTTGCGCTCGCGCTGCCCGCGCAGGCCGGCAACATCGTCGACGATTGGGCAAGCGTGAAGACGCCGCCCGCGCCCGCGCTCAAGCCGGTGACCGTGGACGCCAAGACCACCGCGCTGCTGATGCTCGATTTCATGAACCAGAACTGCGGCAAGCGCCCGGCTTGCCTCGCCTCTATTCCGGCGGTGAAGAAGCTGCTTGCCGAGGCGCGCGCCGCCAAGGCCTTGGTGGTCTATTCGCTGATCGCCAAAACGACGCCCGCCGACGTCATCAAGGACGTGGCGCCGCTCGCCGACGAGCCGCATGTGCTGTCGGGACCCGACAAGTTCCTGCACACCGACCTCGAAAAAATCCTGCACGACAAAGGCATCAAGACGGTGATCGCGGTCGGCACCTCGTCGAACGGCGCGGTGCTCTTTACAGCGGCCGGCGCCGTGTTCCGCGACATGAAGGCGATAGTCCCGGTGGACGGCATGTCGTCGCAGAGCGCCTTCACCGACCTGGCGACGGCTTACACGTTCACCGACGCGCCGCGCATGCCGCAAGGCGTGACGCTGACCAAGATCGACATGATCAAGTTTTGAACCTTGGCTGTCGTCCCCGCGAAAGCGGGGACCCAGCACCCCCGGCCGATGGATCTTGGCGCTTGCGCCTACTGGATGCCCGCCTTCGCGGGCATGACAGCCGAACGCGTGAATAAGCTACACCTTCCCCAACGCCTTCAAAATTTTCCCCGGCGTGAATGGCATGTCGGTGAGCGGCTTCGCCGCCAGCGGGCGTAGCGCGTCGTTGATAGCGTTCATCACCACGGCGGGGGCACCGGCGGTACCGGCTTCGCCCGCGCCCTTGGCGCCGAGTTCCGAGTCGGCGGTGGGCGAGACCACGTGGCCGCATTCGATGTCGGGCATTTCCGCCGCCATCGGCACCAGGTAATCGGCCATGTTGCCGTTGAGCATCTGCCCGCGCTCGTCGTAGAGGCAGTGTTCGAACAGCGCGGCGCCGATGCCCTGCACGATGCCGCCGCGGATCTGCTCGTCCACCAGCTGCGGGTTGATGATGGTGCCGCAGTCCTCCACGCACCAGTGCTTGAGCAGTTTGACGAAGCCGGTGTCGGTATCGACCTCGAGATAGCTCGCCTGCACGCCGTTGGTGAAGGCGAAGGGCCAGGCGCGCGGCACGTAATGCCGCGTGGCGACCAATTCGGCCTGCAGGCCGGAGGGCAGCGTGTCGGGGCGGAAGTAGGCGACGCGCGCCAGTTCTTCGAGCGGCAGGCGCTCGGTGCCGCTTAGGCTGTCGACCACGATGCCGTTGCGGATGTCGAGCGTTTCGGGTTTGGCTTGCAGCATCGCGGCGGCGACGGCGAGGACGTTGCCGCGCAAGGCCTTGCCGGCCTGCCAGGCCGCTTCGCCGCCGATGCCGGCCGCGCGCGAGGCCCAGGTGCCGCCGCCATAGGGGGTGGCGTCGGTGTCGCCGGTGATCACGCGCACTTTGTCGATTGCGACGCCGAAGGCGGTGGCGACGCATTGCGCCACGACGGACTCGGCGCCCTGGCCCTGCTCGGTGACGCCGGTCGCCACGCTGATATTGCCTTGCGCGTCGAGCTTCACGGTGGCGCCGTCCTGCGAGGAGATGCGGGCGCCGCCGACTCCGTAGAAGGCGGCGGAGGGATTGGTCACTTCGATGAAACTGGCAAAACCGATGCCGCGATAAACTCCCTTTTCGCGCAGCTTCTTTTGCTCCGCGCGCAGGCCGGCGTAGTTCATCATCGAGTCGAGATGGGCGAGCGATTCATGGTGCGAGAGTTTCTCGTACTTGAGTCCGACGGCGGACGTGTACGGATAGGCGTCGTCGGCGATCAGATTGCGCCGGCGCAGTTCCAGCGGGTCCATGCCGATTTTCGCCGCCGCCAGTTCCACCAGCCCCTCCGTCACCGCCACGGCGAGCGGATGGCCGACCGCGCGGTACTGGCACATCACGTTTTTATTCTGAAACACCACGCGCGCCTGCGCGCGATAATTTCCGCAGGTGTAGGGGCCGCCGACCAGGTTGACGACCTGGTTGGCCTCGATCCCCGAGGTACGCGGATAGACCGAGTAAGGGCCGATGCCGGTCAGATCGTCGATCTCGAAGGCGGTGATGGTGCCGTCGTTCTTGACGCCGATCTTGGCCTTGATGCGATGGTCGCGGGCGTGGATGTCGGTGACGAAACTCTCGATACGGTCGGCGACGAATTTCACCGGCCGCTTGAGCAGTTTCGACAGCGCCACCGTCGCCATTTCGTCGGCGTAGGTATGCACCTTGATGCCGAAGGAGCCGCCGACGTCCTTGGTGATGACGCGCACCTGGTCATGACGGAGAGTCAGGTGTTTGGCGAACAGGTCCTGCATCATGTGCGGCGCCTGCGTGCCGTGATAGACGGTTAGGCGCGCATCGCCCGGGTTCCAGTCGGCGACGCAGGCGCGCGGTTCTGTGGTGACGCCGGTGTGGCGGCCGAACATGAAGGTCGTCTCCACCACCGCGTCGGATTCGGTGAACGCCTTGTCGGGGTTGCCTACTTCCAGCTTTCTTTCAAAGCAAAGATTGTCGCCGAGCGAGGCATGAATCACCGGCGTCTTGGCATCGAGCGCGGTCTCGGGATCGGTGACGGCGGGCAGCGGCTCGTAGGCCACTTCGACCAGTTCGCAGGCGTCCTCCGCTTGGGCGCGCGTGCGCGCGACTACGGCGCACACGGCCTCGCCCTGCCAGCAGGCGCGCTCGACCGCGATGGCGTGTTGCGGCGCGGATTTCAGGCCCTTCAAATGCGTGAGCACCCCGACCCAGGGCGTAATGACTTTCGCCAGTTCGGCGCCGGTGACGACGGCGATCACGCCGGGCGCTTTTTTCGCCGCCTCGGCCTTGATCGATTTGATGCGCGCGTGCGCGTGCGGCGAGCGCACAAAGGCGACATGCGCCATTCTCGGTAACGTGACGTCGCTGACATATTGTCCGCGCCCTTGCGTCAGCCTCGCCAAATTCGGCCGCGGCACCGAGCGGCCGATGTAGGAATTCGGCCGGTCGAGAACGGTGAGCACGGGCGGGGAGTCGGCAGTGATTTTCATTTCTTGCCCCCCGCGCGCGCTTGCGCAACGGATTCCACAGCATCGACGATGGCGTGATAACCGGTGCAGCGGCAGTAGTTGCCGGAAAGATGTTCGCGAATGGCGTCGCGTGACGGCACCCCGCCTTGCTGCAACAAATCCTGCGCCGCCGCTATCATGCCGGGCGTGCAATAGCCGCATTGCAGCGCGTTGCGTTGCTCGAACGCGGTCTGCAAATCGGCGATTTCGCCCGAGTCGGAGAGGCCCTCGATGGTCTCGACCTTGGCGCCGTCGCATTGCACCGCCAGCATCAGGCAGCCGCGCACGATCTCGCCGTTGACGCGCACCGTGCAGGCGCCGCAGACGCCGTGCTCGCAGCCGACGTGGCTGCCGGTGAGGCTGAGATCCTCGCGCAGGAAATCGACCAGCGTCTTGCGTGCCTCGACGCGCTCGGCGACGCGCTCGCCGTTGACGGTCAGTGAAATATCGAGGGTGCGGTCCATCACCGCGCCTCCAGCAATTGCTTGGCGACGCGGCTCAGCAGCACGCCGGCGAGATGTTTCTTGACGGCGCCGGTCGCCTGCACGTCGTCCAGTGGATCGAGGTCGAGTGCCGCGACGGCGGCATCGATCGAGCCGCGTGCCAGCGCGGCCTCGGCTTTGCGGGCGCGCACGGGCGTCGCGCCGACGCCGAAAAAGGAGAGCCGCACATCCCTCAATTTCTTGCCGTCGGCGCGCGCGGCGGCCGCAAGGCCGACGATGGCATAATCGCCGTGCCGGCGCGCCAGTTCGGCAAAGCCGAAGCGCGCGTCTTTGGCGGCAGCGGGAACGCGGATGGCGGTGAGCACGTCCTGCGGCCCGAGCGCGGTTTCGAACAGCCCCTGGAAAAAATCTTGCGCGCGGATAGTGCGCTTGCCTTTGGGGCCGACGGCGTCCACTTCGCCCTCGAGTGCCAGCAGGCAGGCCGGCAATTCGGCGGCCGGATCGGCGAAGGCAATAGAGCCGCCGAGCGTGCCGCGGTTGCGGATGGCGGCGTGGCCAATATGTGGTACGGCGAGCGCGATCAGCGGCGCGTGCTTTGCGATCAGTTCGGAACGCTCGGCCTGCGCATGACGAACCAGCGCACCGATCTCGACCTTGCCGTTCTTGTGGGCGGTGCCGCCAAGCCCGCTTATGCCGTTGATGTCGACCAGCAGCGCGGGCGCCGACAACCGCATGTTAAGCGTGGCGATCAGGCTCTGCCCGCCGGCCAGCAGGCGCGCATCCTTGTGCTCGCCCAGAAGCGCGACGGCCTCCTCAATCGAGCGCGCCTTTTTGTATGCGAATGGCGCCGGCTTCACGTTTCCCCCTGCGTTGCTTTTTTCTCATTGTGACCGGGAAACGGGGCAGGTCAATGACTCGCGGAAGCGGCGCTGGCCGCGTATAAAGCCCGGCCGAAATCAGGGGGTGAAGCAATGGCTGGAGAATTCGAAGGAAAAGTCGTCGTCGTCAGCGGGGGTAGCCGCGGCATCGGCCGCGCCGTCGCGGTTGCCTTCGCGCGCGAGGGAGCGCAGTGCGTGCTGGCGGCGTCAAACGCGGCCAATCTCGCCGAGGGCGCCAAAGCGGTCGCCGCCGTCGGGAAGGCGCCGCTGACGGTTGCCGGCGACCTGCGCACGCTCGGCGGCTGCGAACAGGTCTTCGCCGAGGTCAGCAAGCGTTTCCAGCGTTGCGACGTGCTGGTCAACAATGCCGGCGCCACCAAAGGCGGCAAATTCCTCGAACAGCCGGACGACGCTTGGAGCGACGGCTTCGCGCTCAAGTTCCACGCCGCGGTGCGGCTGACGCGATTGTTCTGGCCGCTGCTGAAGGCGGCGCATGGCAATGTGGTTTTTGTCGTCGGCGGCGCCGCGCGCACGCCGGGGCCGGACTTCCTGATCGGCGGCGCGGTCAACGCGGCCATGGCGAATTTCGCCAAGGGCCTCACCGCGCTCGGCAACCGCGACGATATCAACATCAACGTCATCCATCCCGGCCAGACGCAGACCGAGCGCGTCGAACAGTTATTCGCGCAATTCGCCAAGGCGCAGAACAAAACGGTCGAGCAGATACGCGAGGAGGCGCTGGTGAAAAGCGGGCTGCGCCGCATCGGCCAGCCCGAGGACGTCGCTGCGCTGGCCGTCTTTTTGGCGAGCGCCAAGGCGCGCCACATTCACGGCACCGCGATCTCGGTCGATGGCGGCGGCACGCCGGGTTATTATTAACTTCTTATCCCTCCCCCGAAGGGGGGCGAACCCACCCTGATCCTCGTTTCGCTCGGATCGACCCTCCCCTTACAGGGGAGGGATTAAACAAGCGTCTTCACAATATCCACCGCCCGCCGCAGCAACATCATCGATGCTTCCAGCGTGCGGAAGGCGGCGTGCGCGGTCAGCGTGACGTTGGGCAGTTGCGCGAGCGGGGAATCGGGTTTCAGCGGCTCGGCGTGGAACACGTCGAGCCCGGCGTGGCGGATATGGCCGCTCTTGAGAGCGGCGATGAGCGCGGCCTCGTCCGCGAGAGCGCCGCGCGCGGTGTTGACGTAGATGACGCCCGGTTTCATGCGCGCGATGCGCTCGGCCGAGAGAAAGCCGCGCGTTTCTTCGCCGAGCGTGAGATTCATCGACACCACGTCGCACTTGCCCAGCAGCGTGTCGATGTCGATGAGCGGCACGGCGATATCTGCGTGTCGGGTGCGGTTCCAGCCGATCACCTCCATTCCCATGCCTTTGCCGATACGCGCCACTTCGCGGCCGATGCCGCCCAGTCCGATGACGCCCAGCGTCTTGCCCTTAAGTTGCACGCCTTCGTGCGGCGTCCACACGCCGCTGCGCACTTCACGGTCCATGCGCGCTACGTCACGCGCGGCCGCCACCATCAGCGCAATCGAATGCTCGGCCACCGCGGTGTCGCCATAACCCTTGATGATGTGCACTTTTATACCGCGCGCTTCCATCTCGCCGACGTTCATGTAGCTCGCCGGTCCGGTGCCGAGGAACACGATGTGCTTGAGTTCCGGACATTGTGCCACCAGCGGCGTCGGCATGTAGGAATGGTCGTCGATGGCGATGTCGTAGCCGTGGATAATGCGCGGCAAGTCGTCGCGCGCAAACGCCGCGCGGTTGACGTCGATTACCGGATCGTCCGGGCGGATCACGCGCGCCCACACCGGCGCGAGCTGGTCGTTGCAGTCGAGGAAGATGGTTTTCATGCAATCCCGGCGTTGACGGCACGGCGCGCAAAGAATAGATGCATGCGCGCCGCCCGTCCCGCAGCATAGTGCCGAACCGCCGACGGTTCCATGCCGCCGGGAATAGGGCGTGTCCGAGTGGAATTTTCAATGAAACTTGCAAGCTTCAAAGTGCGCGGCCGGGACAGTTTCGGCGCGGTTGCGGGCGAAGGCGTTGTCGATCTCAAGACGCGGCTCGCCCCGCAGTTTGCCAGCGTGCTCGACCTGTTGCGCGGGGGTGGGCTCGACTTCGCGCGCGAGGTGGTGCACGGGGTTCGCGCCGATTTTCCGATGCGCGAAGTGGAATTCCTGCCGCCGGTGCCGAATCCTGAGAAAATCCTTTGCATCGGCATCAATTACGCCAACCGCAACGCCGATTATGGCGACGCCGAGGCGCCGCCATATCCCAGCCTGTTCTACCGCGCGCCCGATTCGCTGGTCGGGCATCGGCAGCCGATCGTGCGGCCGCGCGAATCCGAACAGCTCGATTATGAAGGCGAGATCGCGCTGGTGATCGGCCGCCAGGGCCGCCGCATCGCGCCCGAACGCTGGCTCGACCACGTGGCCGGCGTAACGCTGTGCAACGAGGGCACCATCCGCGACTGGACGCGGCACGGCAAATTCAACGTGACGCAGGGCAAGAACTGGGACGCAAGCGGCAGCATCGGTCCCTGGCTGGTGACGGCGGACGAGGTCGATCTCGCCCAGCCGCTGCGCATCACGGCGAAGGTCAACGGCGAACTCACGCAGGACGATACCACCGCCAGCATGATCAAGTCGTTTGCCGATATCGTCGCCTATGTCAGCACCTTCATGACGCTCAAGCCCGGCGATATTGTCGCCACCGGCACGCCGGTAAAATTGGGCGCGCGCAGCGAACCGCCGGTCTGGCTCAAAGCGGGCGACGTGGTAGAAATCGAAGTGCCGCAGATCGGCGTGTTGCGCAATAGCGTGGTGGCGGAAGCATGAGCGAGGTACGCAAAAACGTCTGCATCATCGCGTGGCCGGCCGGGCATTCGCGCTCGCCGCTGATCCACAATTATTGGATCAAGCAGCACAATCTCAATGCCGAATACCGGCGCGAGGCGGTGCCGCCGGAACAGCTCGCCGATTTCATCGCCCACTTTCGCGAGCAAAGTTATATCGGCGGCAACGTCACGGTTCCGCACAAGCAGGCGGTGCTGGCGCTCAGCGAGCCGGACGAGCGCGCCAAGGCGGTCGGCGCGGCCAATTGCCTGTGGTACGAGGGCGAAAAACTGCGCTCGACCAATACCGACGTCGAAGGCTTCCTCGCCAATCTCGATGCGACCACGCCGGGCTGGGATCGCGGCCTGGAAACCGCCGCGGTGCTCGGCGCCGGCGGCGGCGCGCGAGCGGTGGTGTTCGCGTTGATCCAGCGCAATGTCGGGCGCATTTATGTGATCAACCGCACGCTCGCGCACGCGGAAGCGCTGAAGAAAAAACTGGGCGCGCGCGTGCACGTCGCCAAGTGGGAGGAAACCACCGGCCTGTTGGGCGGCGCCGGGCTTCTGGTCAACACCACGACGTTGGGCATGGTTGGGCAGCCGCCGCTGGAGATCAACCTGCGCTGTCCGGCCTCGTTGGTGGTGGCGGACCTGGTCTATGCGCCGCTGGAGACCGGCCTGCTGAAACTGGCGCGCGAGCGCGGCCTGCGCACCGCCGACGGGCTCGGCATGCTGTTGCATCAGGCAGTGCGCGGCTTCGAACGCTGGTTCGGCGTCAAGCCCGAAGTGACGCCGGAACTGCGCGCCCTGGTGGAGGCCGATTTGGGAGCAAAACCACTCGCGCCGGCGCCGGAAAAAGCCAAGCCGCCGGCCAAAAAGCCGCGCCGGAATAAGAAGCGCGGCGAGGGGTTATCCGCCTGAGGGCCAGCGTAACGCCGCGGCCCCGCAGGGAGGATACAATGCATAAGATGAATATGACGCGGCGGGCGCTCGGCGCCGCCGTGGTCGCGATGAGCCTGGCGGCGACCGCCGCGCTCGCGCAGCAGCCGGGGCGCATCCGCGGCGAGATCGAGAAAGCCGATGGCTCCATGCTGGTGCTCAAGACCCGCGAAGGCACCACGCTGAACGTCAAAGTCGACGACAAGACGCGCGTGTCGGCGCTGGTGAAAGCGACGCTCGCCGACATCAAGAAGGATTCGTTCATCGGCGTCGCCGGCATGCCGCAATCCGACGGCAGCATCCAGGCTTTCTCGATCCACATCTTCCTGCCGGCGCAGCGCGGGGTAGTGCCCGACCGCCACGGGCCGTGGGATGCGCGGCCGAACAGCACCATGACCAATGCCTATGTCGAGGACATCGTGCAGGCCAAGGACGGCGAGACGCTGACGGTGAAATACAAGGACGGCGAGAAGAAGATCGTGGTGACGCCGCAGACGGTGATTGCCGCCGCGGCGCCGGGCAGCAAAGATGAACTCAAGCCCGGCGCGCATATCATCATCTTCGCTTCGGAAAAGCAGGCGGACGGCGTGATTCTGATAAAGACCATGTATGTCGGGCGCAACATCGCGCCGGCGATGTAGGCATGCGCATGGTCAAATGGATCGCTATCGTGCCGGCGCTGCTCGCGTTCGCCGGCACAGCTTGGGCGCAGCAGCCGCCGACGGTGCGCGTTGCCGGCACGGTCGAAAGCTTCGACGGCCACGTGCTGGCGGTCAAATCGGCCAAGCTCGGCGACGTGAAGATCAATCTCACCGACAACGTGGCGGTGTTCGGCGTGAGCAAGGCGACCGTCGCCGACGTCAAGCCGGGCGCCTATATCGGCGTCGGCGCCATGCCGCAGGCGGACGGCAGCCAGCGTGCGGTTCAAGTCACGATCTTTACTGAGGGGCAGCGCGGACTGGGCGAGGGCTTCCGGCCGTGGGATGCGCGGCCGAACAGCACCATGACCAATGGCGCGGTCGAACAGACCGTGGCAAGCGTCAACGGTCCGGTTTTGACGGTCAAATACAAGGGCGGCGAGCAGAAGATCGTGGTGCCGCCGGACGCGAGCATCCTCGCTTATGCGGTCGGCGACAAAAGCGAGCTGAAAGCCGGCGCCCACGTCGCCATCATCCGCGCGCTGAAAAAGCCGGATGGCTCGCTGGAGACCAACCGCGTCAATGTCGGGCGTGGCGAGGTGGTACCGCAGTAGCGCATGATCCCGAAAAGTGGGAACCGGTTTTCGGATAAGATCATGCGCAAACTATTTAGGCTCTTGGCGATGCGTGCCGCGTCGGCGCATGCGCCGAGCCGGGGGCCGGCACGTCGAGATCGGCGGCAAGCTCGGGCATTTCACGCAATAGCCGCAGCAGGCGGTTGCGGCCGCCGAGCGCGTGGGCCTCGCGCTGGTCCTCGACCGGGCGGCGAACTTCGTCGGCGCGCGTGAGGCTGTCGATGTCGGCGCCTTGCTCGGCGAGCCGCGCCAGCAGCACGGTGAGATCCTCGAGTTTGTCCGCCACCACGTGGATGACGCCCAATTCCGCCTGCACACGGCCGGCGACCGCGACGTAGCGCGCGCCCAGCACGACGGGGCGCACGCGCTCGAACACTTTCGGCCAGACGATGACATTGGCGACCGCGCTTTCGTCCTCGATGGTCATGAACACCACGCCTTTGGCTGAGCCCGGCCGCTGCCGGCAGGTGACCAGGCCGGAGATGCGCACGCGCGTGTTGTTGGCAAGCCCGCGTAGCGCTTCGTTGCGCACAATGCCGCGCGCCGCGAGATCGGTGCGCAGGAATTGCGCCGGGTGCGCGCGCAAAGACAGGCGCAGGAAGCGGTAATCGTTCACGACTTCCTCGCCCAGCGGCATGGGGGGCAGATGAACTTCCGCCTCCCTCTCCACGCGCGCTTCCGGCTCTTTTCCCCCGTGGGGATGAGGTGAAGACGAAAATAGCGGCAAATCATCGTCGCGGTCGCCGACGCGGCCGAGCGCTTTGGCCGCCCACAACGCTTCGCGGCGGGTGAGGCCGAGCGAAGAGAACGCATCGGAGTCCGCGAGGCGCTCCAGCACGCGCGGGCTTAGGCCCGTGCGTAGCCAGACGTCGCGCACGGAGTCGTAATTTGCGCGCCGCCGCTCCACAATTAGCTGCGCTTCCTCCTCGGCGAACCCCTTGATCTCGCGCAGGCCGAGACGCAGCGCGTGGGTGGCCCATACATCTGCGTGCATGTCGCGATGCAGTTCGTGCAGGCGATCGGCGGCGCGCGGGCCGGGCTCGAGCGTCGAGTCCCAATCCGAATGATTGACATCCGGCGCGCGCACCTCGACGCCGTGCTCGCGCGCGTCGCGCACGATCTGCGCCGGCGCGTAGAAGCCCATCGGCTGTGCGTTGAGCAGCGCGGCAGCGAAAGCGTCGGGATAGCGGCATTTCAGCCAGGCCGAGGCGTAAACCAGAAGCGCGAAGCTCGCGGCGTGGCTCTCGGGGAAACCGTATTCGCCGAAGCCCTCGATCTGGTGGAAGCAGCGCTCGGCGAAGTCGCGCGCGTAGCCGTTGGCCAGCATGCCGTCGATCATCTTGCGCTGGAAGCTGCCGATGGTGCCGACGCGCTTGAAGGTGGCCATGGCGCGGCGCAATTTGTCGGCCTCCGCCGGCGTGAAGCCGGCGGCGACGATGGCGATCTTCATTGCCTGCTCCTGGAACAGCGGCACGCCCAGCGTTTTCGAGAGCACGGCTTCCAGTTCCTTCGACGGATAAGTGACGGTCTCCTTGCCGCTGCGGCGGCGCAGATAGGGATGCACCATGTCGCCTTGGATCGGGCCGGGACGCACGATGGCGACTTCGATCACCAGGTCGTAGAAGTTCGCGGGCTTGAGGCGCGGCAGCATGGTCATCTGCGCGCGGCTCTCGACCTGGAATACGCCGAGCGAGTCGGCGCGCTGTAACATGCGGTAGACGGCGGGGTCTTCGGCGAGGATGGTGGCGAGCGTCAGCGTTTCGCCATAGCGCTGCTCGACCAGATCGAGCGCCTTGCGCAGGCAACTCAACATGCCTAAGCCCAGTACGTCGATCTTCAAAATGCCGAGCGCGTCGAGATCGTCCTTGTCCCATTCGACGAAAGTGCGCTCGGGCATGGCGCCGTTGCCGATCGGCATGACCTCGTCGAGACGGCTCCTTGTGATGACGAAGCCGCCGACGTGCTGCGAGAGGTGGCGCGGGAAGCCGGCGATTTCGCGCGCCAGCGCGGCGATCTGCTGGACGCGGCGGCTTTGCGGGTCGAGCCCGGCGCGCGTGAGATCCGCGTTGCCGTCGCCGCTGCCCCATATGGATGAAGAGAGCGCGCCGATGGTGTCTTCGCTCAAGCCGAATACCTTGCCGACCTCGCGGATGGCCGAGCGGCCGCGGTAGCAGATCACGGTGGCGGCGATGCCAGCGCGCTCGCGCCCGTATTTGCCGTAGATATATTGAATGACCTCCTCGCGCCGCTCGTGCTCGAAATCGACGTCGATATCGGGCGGCTCGCGCCGCTCGGGTGAAATGAAGCGCTCGAACAGAAGATCGGCGCGGTCGGGATCGACCTCGGTGACGCCGAGGCAGAAGCACACGGCGGAATTGGCCGCCGAGCCGCGGCCCTGGCAGAGGATTTTTTGCGCGCGCGCGAAGCGAACGATGTCGTGCACGGTGAGGAAATAGGGCGCGTATTGCAGCTGCGCGATCAGCGCCAGTTCGTGCTCGACGGTGGCGCGCACTTTTTCGGGAAGGCCGTTCGGATAGCGCCGCGCGGCGCCTTCATAGGTCAGGTGCGCGAGCGCGTCTTGTGCGTTGGCGAAGCCACGAAGCGTTTCGTCGGGATATTCGTAGCGCAGTTCGTCGAGCGAGAAGGTGAGCGCGTCGGACAGCGCCAGCGTCTGCTCGATCGCCGTCGGCGCGTCGCGGAACAGCCGAGCCATTTCCTCGCCCGGTTTGAGGTGGCGCTCGGCATTGACCGCGAGCTTGCGCTCGGCGCGGTCGATGGTGGTCTTTTCGCGGATGCAGGCGAGCACGTCGGCGAGCGGGCGCCGGCCGGGGTGATGATAGAGCACGTCGTTGACCGCGATCAGCGGGACCTTCGCTTCGCCGGCGATTTGTTTGAGACGCGCCAGCCGCGCGCGGTCGCGCCCGCGATAGAGCATCGAAGCGGCGAGGCGGACGCGGTGCGGGGTGGCGGCGCGCAGCGTCGAGAGCAGGGGCGCATCGCCGCCCATGACGATCAATTCCAGCCCAAAGACATGCGCCAGCAGATCGTCGAGATGCAGGATGCATTCGCCCTTCTGGCCGCGCAGGTTGCCGAGCGTGAGCAGCCGCGTCAGCCGGCCCCAGCCGGCGCGGTCGCGCGGGTAGGCGAGGATGTCGGGCGTGCCGTCGGCGAAGACGAGCCGCGCGCCCGGGTGATATTTCAACGCGAGGTTCTGCTCGCGTCTGGCGAGATGCGCGCGCACCACGCCGGCGGCCGAGTTGCGGTCGCAAAGGCCGAGGCCGGCGAGGCCGAGCTGCGCCGCCTGCGCCATCAGCTCTTCCGGGTGCGAGGCGCCGCGCAGGAAAGAGAAATTCGAGGCGCAGGCGAATTCGAGGTAGGGCATTACTCATTCTCGATTTCACGCAAACGTCCCGTGCAGGAACCAGCTTGGCGCGGCCGCGCCCTGCGCGAGATCGCGGTAAAGCCCGGCGCGGAACAGCCAGAAGCGCAGGCCGGTTTTGTCCTCGACGCGGAAGTAATCGCGCGCAAGATTTCCTGAAACATGCCCGCCGTGTTCGCTCCACCAGGCGCCCTCAATGCGTTCGGGGCCTTCGGCGGCGATCACCTCGTGCAGCGCGCGCCGCCACCTGAAGCGGAGCGGCGGACCGTCCGGCACTTCGGCCACCGCCTCGATCGGCTCCGGCCGCGTCAGCAGGCGCAAGGGGCGGGGCGCCAAGTCGGCTTGAGCGCGGTAATCGCGGAACGCCGGCCAGCTGGAATCAGCGCCCACGGTCTGCGCCGGCACGGCTACCGCGGCGATCTCAGGGATATGGCTGTCCTGCGCGATCAGCCGGCGTACGCGGTGGGAGCCCAACCGCGCACTCAGACGATCGACCAGACGATCCATTTCGGCCTCATCCTCGCCGCCGCCGATGCCGACCTGTTCGGGTGGGCAGGGCTCGGCGACCAGCACCGACAGCCGCGCCATGTCGAAGCCGAAACCGGGGTCGAATTGGTCGGCGAGCGCGTTGAGCCGCTCGACGAACAGCGCGCGGATTTGTTCGGGATCGCGCAAGGGGCGCGAACAGCCGGCAGCGATGCGGCGCAGCGCGCCGTCAGTGCGGAACAGCGTGAGCTCGATGCGCCGCGCTCCGTCGCCGCGCCGCTCCAAAGCAAACTCAAGCCGCGCCGCCAGCCGCGCGACAGTGCCGAGCACGTCCTCTTCGCGCGCGATCGGCTCAGCGAATCGCTGCTCGGCGACATAGGGCGCGACCGGCAGGCGCGGATTGAGCGGCTCGTGCTCGCGCCCGAGCGCGCGGTCGAGCTGGCGCATGAGTTCGCCGCCGAAACGGGCGGTGAGCGGGCTGCGCGGCAGGTCGACGATATCGCCGATGCGTTTCAAGCCGACGCGCGCCAGCGCCGCGACGGTCTCGGGCGGCAGCCGCAGCGCGGCGAGCGGCAGCGGCGACAGAACGTTGCGCTCCTCGCCGCAAGGGTAACTTGCCGGTTCGCCATAATGTGCGGCGGCGTGCGCCGCGCCGATCGTGCCGGCGACGGCAATGCTGTAGGCAAAACCGGCTTGCTCCAACCGCTCGCCAAGATCGGCGACCAGCGCCGCTTCGCCGCCGTAGAGATGCGCGCAGCCGCCGATATCGAGCATGAGGCCGTCGGGCGCATCGCAGGCGATAAGCGGCGTATAGCGCAGGCACCAGCCGGCGATTTTTTCCAAGAGCGCGATGTCGGCGTCGGTATCTTCCTCGATCGCCTGCAGCGCCGGGTGCATGGCGCGCGCCTGCGCCAGCGCCACGCCGGGCGAGAGGCCAAGCCGTTCCGCCGCCGCGTCGATGGCGACGATCAGCTCGGCATTGCCGCGCTTGCCATAGACGGCAATTGCTTCATCCCTCTCCAGAAGGGGGAGGGATAAGCAAGAGTCACGCGACCTTTCGATGCGGTCGGTCGAGAGCCGGCGCAGCCATAGGCTGAGCATGCGCGAGGATGAAACGCTCATCGCTGTCACTCCATTCGAGAATCCACGCCCCGAGCGGGCCGCGACGGTTGCGCACGAGCGCGACGGCAAAGCGCGCATTCGGCGCCGCCCCGACGATCCAGCGCGTGGCAGCGGTCGAGGCGTCGGCCGGCGGCGCCGCGCGCAGCAGCAAAGCGAGCGCGCCGCTCTCTCCTGCGGCGAGCGCGAGCCGGCGCGGCGCCACGGTAATGATCGCGCTGTCGCGCAGTTCGCCGATCACGGCGCCAACGGCGCGGCAGCGCAGCGCTTCCTCCATCGCCCACAAGAGGTCGCCGCGTTGCGCGGCGGAAACCGTCAGCAGGCGCTCGGGCGCAAGGCCGAAGGCGTCGAGCCCGGAGCCATAGGGCGCGCCGCTTTCGGCCAGCGCCATGTCCTCGGCGAGCCAGACGACGCTTTTCCTTCTTTCACCTCTCCCCGCCCTTTTCTCGTCATTCCGGGACGCGGGCGTCAGCCCGCGGACCCGGAATCCATACTCCGCAGCCGGGGTTATGGATTCCGGGTTCGCCGCTTCGCGGCGCCCCGGAATGACAGGAAAAGAAAGCGTCGCCAGCCCGAGCGCAAAGCCTGCCGCGGCGGCGAGATGGGCCTCACTCGCGGCCGCGATCTCGTGCAGCGCGCCGCGCGCGAAACCGCCGCCGAGCGCCGCGTCGATCGCCGCGATGCCGAGCGGCAGCACGCGCGGCCCGTCGGCGATCCCGGCGGGTTTCTGCAGGGCCTGCAGGCGCTGGCGCAACTGCTTGAGCATGGCGTTAAGCCTCTGGAGACGCGAAGAAATCCGGCCCCCTCGGACAGGCTGCGTCTCTTTTGTGTTCACTATTTGTTCTAGTGTGCCGGAGGCACCTTGGGCCGTCAAGCCGCAAGGGAAAGGGGATGCAAGAGGCGGAACAGCACCACGCCTAGTCTTGCGCGAGGGAAACGACAGCCAGGCAAATCCGAAGGCGCCCTCAAACAAATCGGCGCGCTTTCAGGCAACCTTATATTTCGGCATATCCGCAGCCCTGCCCAAAATCATGACGCTCACCGCATCCAAGATTTTGCCGACGGCGGAGCACCGATAAGCCCACCGCTCATCCATATCCGGCGGGTTCACGACCATTGTCGCGTTAGCCTCGAACAGCAACACATCGCCAGCAGGGCTGAGGCCGAAGTCGATGCCTCCGTAGTCAAGATCGAGTTCGCGGCCGATTTGCTCAAGCGCCGTCAGCGCCTTTTTCCCGATGATTTCCGGCATGTTGCCAAGGAACGCGGCTTCTTCAATCCGATAATCCGGACGGTCGGCCATGTCCGCGGTGAAATAATGCACTTTCCATTGCCGGGAAATTGCGAGGTGCATCGGATAGATTTGACCGTCAACGATCATCACGCGATATTTTCGCGCATTGCCGTCGTTACCGCGGGCATCGAGATATTCAATCACAAACAGATCGTCTCCCGGAAGGCCGGCCGCCGCCGCAGGTAATTCGGCCGCAGATTCGACCAGTACGAAATTATGTCCCGTATGGAAGCCTGGCGAGCGCAACAGCAACGGAAACGAAAAGCCATGACTGGAAACTGCGGCAGCGCCATCCGGCCCGGTGAGAACCGCGCGCGACATTGCGGTCATTCGCGGGGTCACCACACCTGCCAACGCGCGAAGACGTTGCGCATTGGCGAGGCGGCCCGTTTTGAATATCGCCGACGGGTCGTTGATGATGGGCGCGCGCGTCCGCTTCAGCAACCAAATCGCTGCTTCAAGTGCGGGCGCACAAAGATCGGCGTCCCCGATTGCATTGAATACCAATTGATGAACCGGCAGCGGTACAGAAGGATCCAGAAAGTCAGCGACAATCACCGATGTCATAAAAACGCGGTCATCGAGGAATGACGCGGTCGGGATATTGCCGCTGCCGGATGATACCAGCAGGAGCACCGATACCGGGGGCTTGGTCCCGCGATAAGGCAGCGATGTGATGGCGCAATCGGCAAATCCCTTTTGAAAATGCGGTTGAGCGCTGCCGTGGTCTCCGATCCCCGAGAGAACCGCGCCGAGTCCCTGATGGGCATGCGGATGATCCGGATTCAATCGCAATGCGATTTCATAATGCTTCCGCGCTCCCGCCAGATCGCCGCCGCGAAGCAGCAAGTTGGCCAAATTCACGTGCCCCATTGGATTTGCCGGGTGATGCGCGATCGCCTCGGAGTAAACGCGACACGCGGCGGCAATGAAGCCCATCGACGTCAGGCAACTACCGAATTCATTGAGCGCGCTGAAATGTGTCGGTTCCGACAGCAAGATGTCGACAAATGCCTGCTGAGCATCGACGCGTCGATCTAAAGCGGCCAAAAGCGCGGCACGTTCGATTTTTATATCGATAGCGGCGTGCTTGCTCGCGCATTGATGCTCAAGCGTTCGAAGTCTTGCCTCCTGCGCCGCGCGGGGCGCCCATCTGCCATCGTCGCTCATGACGTCCGTGAAAGTGAAATGTCACATCGCCCCGACGGGAGCAGGCCACATGACCGTTAACGGTCCGTTAACCATAGGGGGCGCCCCGATAACGCCGGCCGCCGCTCGTTCCGATCTGCGAATGCGGCCTAGTCAGGCGTTTTCAGCAGCGCCCGCCCGCGCACGGTGAGCACGAGGCGCGAGCCCTGCATGCTGCTGCCGTTCTGGAAACGCACCAGGCCGTCGGAAATCGCGTCTTCCCAGATGGACAAATGCGGGCAGCTGCGGCGCCAGGCTTCCGCGTCGGCGTAGCTGCGTGGGGCTTCTTCCACCCAGGCGAGGAACTGCTGCGTCAGCGCGGCTGCGGCGGTCTGCATGGCGGCGGGAAAATACTCTTACGCGCGTCTATTTCAAGAGCGGCAACCAATACATTCCGCTCGTCCCCGCGGAAGCGGGGACCCAGTACCTTTGCCAAAGACTGGATTCCCGCTTACGCGGGAATGAGCGGTTTAGTCTCAGGCCGCCCGCTCGACAGTGTGGATGTCAACCTTCGACTCCAGCGTCTGGTGCACCGGGCATTTGTCGGCGATTTCCATCAGCTTCTTGCGCTGCTCGGCGTCGAGCGGGCCTTCGAGCGTGATGGCGCGCTCGATGTGATCGACCTTGGTGACCTTGTCCGCGCAGTCCTCGCAATCCTTGGTGTGGATCTTTTTCTCATGGTTGAGCCGCACCGAGACGTTCGCGAGCGGAATCTTCTTGAATTCGGCGTAAAGCCGGATGGTCATCGCGGTGCAGGCGCCGAGGCCCGCCAGCAGAAAATCGTAAGGCCCCGGCCCTGAGTCGAGCCCGCCGAGCTTGACCGGCTCGTCGGCCAGCAGCCGGTGCGGCCCGGTTAATATCTCCTGCTGGAATTTGCCGCCATGCGTCTCGCGCACCAGGACAAGGCCTTCCTCAACCTGTTCCTCGGTCATGATCTCCGGCTGGTCGAGATAGCGTTCGGCCCAGGCGGCGATGACGTTGGCCACATAGACGGCGTCGTCCTTCTTGCTCAGCAGATGGTCGGCGCCGGCGAGCGAGACGAAGCTCTTGGGATGCTTGGCGGCGCCGAAAATGCGCGAGGCGTTGTCGATGCCGACCGTATCGTCGGTCGGCGAGTGAAAGACCAAGAGCGCCTTGCGCAGCGTGGCGAGGCATTCGTCGAGTTTCTTCTCCGCCACGTCGGCGAGGAATTCGCGCTTGATCGTGAACGGCCGCCCGGCGAGATGCACTTCGACCTCGCCTTGTTCTTTGATTTTATCGACTTGATCTTTGAACAGGCCGACGACGTGGCTCGGATCGTAGGGCGCGGCGATGGTCACCACCGCGCGCGCCTCGGCAATGCGGTGCGAGGCGGCGAGCACCGCGCAGCCGCCCAGGCTATGGCCGATCAAAATCGCCGGCGCGCCAAACATCTTGCGCAAATGATCGGCGGCGGCGACCAGGTCGTCCACGTTCGATGAAAAATGCGTGTTGGCGAATTCGCCTTCGCTTGAACCCAAGCCGGTAAAATCGAAGCGCAGCACGGCGATGCCGTTTGCCGCCAGCCGCTCGGCGATGCGCTTGGCGGCGAGGTTGTCCTTGCCGCAGGTAAAGCAATGCGCGAACAGCGCGTAGGCCGTCGGCTTGCCGAGCGGCACATCGAGCGTGGCGGCGAGCTGCTCGCCCTTGGCGTTGGGAAAATTGAAACGTTCGCTGCGCATGGCAAGCACTCCTCAAGTCGGCGCGGCATCGCAGCCTTATGTATACGCGTCGGCGGACCAATGCGCGCGGCAGCGCCGGCATGACGCAAAAGTTATCGGCGTTTGACCGGCTTGAAAATGTCGCCCCGCCGGCCCAGCTTTTCTATCTTGCGGCCGGGGCGCCGGCTCAATGGACGCGGCCGGTTAGGAGATGAGGATGAGTCTCGCCGATACCCGATTTGATCAACTCTTTCCGGTCCTGAACCCCGCCCAGGTCGAGACCGCCCGGCGCTTTGCCTGCGGCGAGGCCCGGCGCTTCGCCCCGGGCGAGCTTGCCTACGACGCGGGCGTGCGCAACGCGCCGGCCTGGCTGGTGCTCGCCGGCGGGCTCGAGGTCATGCGCCGCGACGGCCTGCATCGGCAGACCTCGGTCGTCTTGCTCACCGAGGGCCAGTTTTCCGGCGAGGTCAGCCAGCTCGCCGGCCGCGGCACCTTGGGAGCCGCGCAAGCCGGGCCCGAAGGCTGCCTGGCGCTGCCGTTCGACGCCGTGCATATCCGCGCGCTGGTGATCGGCTCGGCTGAACTCGGCGAGATCGTGATGCGCGCCTTCATCCTGCGCCGGACGGCGCTGATCCAGGAGGGCGGCGCCGGCTCGCTGCTGATCGGCCGTCCCGGTTCGCCCGAATTGCTGCGGCTCGAAAGTTTCCTGTCGCGCAACAGCTATCCTTACACGGTGCTTGACGCCGCCTCCGACGAGGACGCGCGTGAGGCGATCGAACGTTTCGGCGTGCAGCCGAACGAACTGCCGCTGATGATCTGTCCCAACGGCTCGTTCTTGAAACGGCCGAGCGACGCCGAAGCCGCCATGTGTCTCGGCATCACGCCGGTGCTCGATCCTAAAACCGTCTATGACGTGGCGGTGGTCGGCGCCGGTCCCGCCGGCCTTGCCGCCGCGGTTTATGGCGCGTCGGAAGGCTTGTCGGTGATCGTGCTCGACCAGCGCGCCATCGGCGGCCAGGCCGGCGCCTCGGCGCGCATCGAGAACTATCTCGGTTTCCCGACCGGAATTTCCGGGCAGGCGCTGGCCGGGCGCGCCTTCACCCAGGCGCAGAAGTTCGGCGCCGAGATTGCCATCCCGCTCGAAGTGACGCGGCTCGATTGCGGCGGCGCGCCGTCGAATCGCTTCCGCCTTGAGATCGACGGCGGCAACGCCGTGCAGGCGCGCACCGTCGTCATCGCCTCCGGCGCGCGCTATCGCCGCCCGGCGATTGCCAACTTGTCGGATTTCGACGGCGCCGGCGTTTCCTATTGGGTCTCGCCCATCGAAGCCAAGCTATGCGAAGGCGAGGAGGTGGCGCTCATCGGCGGCGGCAATTCGGCCGGCCAAGCGGTGGTGTACCTGGCGCCCAAGGTCAAGCGGCTGCATCTGGTCGTGCGCGGCACCGGCCTGGAGGCGAGCATGTCGCGCTATCTTATCGACCGCATCGCGGCGCTGCCGAATGTCGAATTGCACACCGGCAGCGAAATAGTCGCGCTTGCCGGCGACCGTGCCGGCGGTCTCACCGCGGCCACCTTCCGTAACCGCGCCACCGGCAAGGACAAGACCGCGCCGCTGCGCCACCTGTTCCTGTTCATCGGCGCCGATCCGAATGCCGGCTGGCTGCAGGATTGTTTGGCGGTGGACAAAAAGGGCTTTGTCGTCACCGGTAACGACCTTGCCGCAAGCGGCGTCAAGCGTGCGCCGCTCGCGCTGGAGACCAGTATGCCGGGTGTGTTTGCGATCGGCGACGTGCGCTCGGCCTCGACCAAGCGCGTCGGCGCCGCCATCGGCGAGGGCGCGGCGGTGGTCGCGCAAATCCACCAGGTATTGGCCGACCGCGCGCCTAGCCTTTGAACGTCGGCTGGCGCGGATGCACCACGTCCTTGAAGCTGTCGAAGGTCTTCCAGGACGGCTCCGGCGTCTCGCATTGCGGCTGCGGGGTATAAATCGACGGCCCGGTCATTTGCATGTTCGGGATATAGCGCGGGCAATTGGGAAAAATCGCGCGCGCCGTGACGCGCACGATCAATTGCGCGCCGACCGTCTCGCCGAGCAGCGGATCGGCGTCGCTCACGCGCGCCGTGCCGTTGACGCGCAGTCGCTTGGGCTTGTCGTGCAGCGCGATGAACAGCAGGCCGACATTCGGATTGACGATGACGTTGCCCAGGCTCTTGAACATGCCGTTGCCGTCATAATCGGGAAACGCCAGTTCGGACGCCCCGGTCAGCCGCACGAAACCGGGCATGCCGCCCTTGAACGAGCAATCCGGCCGGCCTTCGCTGTCGGCGGTGGCGAGAAAGAAATAGGCCGCGCCTTCGATGAAGGCCTTGTCGTCGTCGCTGAAAGCTGTGCGCGTGAGCTTCTCCTCCAGCCGGTCGGAGATGCGGCGGCTGTCGAAGCGGTCCTGCAGGTGCCGGTTGCCGTCGTGATACATGATGCTCATGGTCGTCCCTCGCGTGCCGTTGCCGGCCGGGCGGCGGCAACTCTGGCATAGCCGGCGAAAGACTGGCGTAAAATTTGCTTGAATGGTCTGGCTGCTTATTTCGTGCGCAAGACAAGGAGTTAGCCATGACACGGGACGGTCTCACGGAAAAGCTTCTCGACATCAAGCGCGAGAAGGGCTGGACGTGGAAATATATTTGCGGGGAGATCGGCGGCATGTCGCCGATCCTGATCACGGGGGCGATCCTCGGCCAGATGAAGCTGACCAAGCCGCAGGCGGCCAACGCCGCCAAGCTGTTCGGCCTCTCCAAGAGCGAGCAGACGCTGCTCAACGAGGTGCCGTTCCGCGGCACCGGCACGCCGATGCCGCCGACCGACCCGCTGATCTACCGCTTCTACGAGCTGATCATGGTCAACGGCCCGGCGCTCAAGGCGCTGATCGAGGAGGAATTCGGCGACGGCATCATGTCGGCGATCGACTTCGACATGGACATCACGCGCAAGGCCGACCCCAAGGGCGACCGGGTGAGCCTGGGGATGACCGGCAAATTCCTGCCGTACAAATATTACGGCGCGACGGGGAATGCGTTGGCGTTGGGGTTGAAGGAGGAGTAGGGGGTGAGGGGACGCGCGCCCGGCTGCGTCAGTTGGCGGCGGGACCATCGGTCTTCGGCTTCTCTCCCGACTTTACCTCGACGTTGAGCGCCTGGGCGATCTTGGCTACGAACGCCTTGAGCGAATTGCCGAGACCGCGCAGCAGCGAGATGAACTCGATGCGCTTGCCCTCTGTGGTGAGGGTGATGGCGGTCGGCACCCAGTCCTCGCGCTTGGTGGCGCGGATGAAGTCGGCGAACTGCCGCTCCGTTACGCCGCTCCGCTCGCGCGCATCGAGGAAGGCCCGGCGCCAAAAGAGGAGAGTAAGGGCGCCGACGTACGCGTAGTTCGTCGGCTTGGTGCGGGCGAAAAGCCAATAGAGCCAGAACAGGACGCCGACCTCGTACAGGTTGGTCCTCACAACAGCTTGCCCGATGGTGGGCAGGTTGAATGAAACGCTGAGCGTCATTGCCTTGAAGGTCTGGCGGCGCATGTCGTGCGCGCACCACAAGCAGCCGAAGCCTTGGCGGAGCTTGGCACAAACGCCCTCGCAGTCGGCAAGGTGCGCGGCCCACTCCTCTCCGTAGCGCGCCCGGGTGGCGAGCGGTAACCGCTTGGTGGCAATGGCAAGGAGCCAGCGCGCGAGCGTCGGCGCGCGCTCGCAGAAGTCATTCGCTAAGACGTGGCCGATGAAGCCCACAATGGCGACGCCGACTATGGAGAGCACGCCTGTGATCAGGTGCATGCGAGAACTCCAGGAGCAGCCTGCAAATCGGTAAGCTCAGCGACCGCGTGCGAACGCCCCAGGGCCGTCAGCGTGTAATATCGACGACGGGGACGGCCAGCCTTTGACGGATCAATCTCCTCCCACACGCTCGTTACCCATCCGGCCTGCTCAAGCCGCTGTAACAGCGGATAGAGCGTGCCGGACGAAATGCCCGTTCCCTTCGAGAGCTCAGCGCCGGACCGGCCCTCGCGCGGCTTTTCGACCATCGCTTTGAGCACCTTCAGCATCTGCCGAGACACTCGGATATCGTCAGCCATAGGCTCCTCCGCGGAACAAGGACCCAGTGTAGGTAATCGATATAGCCCTATATCGGTGTCCGAGCAAGGGATTAGTCACGATAATCCCATTAGCTATGTCATTCTATTGAAACCATTATGTTTCCAATTGAATTATGTCGGGTGTTTGGCTATATAATGTGTCGGGTTTTTGCAACGGACATACGATGCCACGTTCTAAGACACTACGTGAGAAGATTGAGGCACGGATCGCCCGGAGGAAGGGCGAAGACGTGTTTCTTACTCGCGAATTCTCCGATCTTGGTGGCGAAGACCAGGTCTTGCGCGTGCTACGAGGCATCGTTCGGGAGGGCCAACTCGCGCGGCTTGGCTACGGCGTCTATGGGCGTGCTTTCAAGTCGAGCCTAACGGGCAAGCCGGTGCTGCGAACCACCGATGGCTTCATTGGTGCTGCTCGACAGGCGCTCGACAAGCTAGGGGTGAAGTGGGAATTGACGGAAGCCCAGCGTGCCTACAATGAAGGCCGTTCTACACAAATTCCCGTCAACCCAGTTGTCCGCGTGAAGGGCCGCTTTTCGCGGCACCTACGTTACGGCAATTCGGAGCTGACCCTTGAGCGATAGGCCGACCATCGAACAACTTGATGAAGTGCGGGATCACTTTGGCCTTCCCACGTCGGCCTTAGTCGAAAAGGATTGGTTCGTCGTAAAGGCCCTTGCTGCTATCGCGGCAATCGATACGGGCGATCTACGCCTCGTGTTTGGGGGCGGAACCGCATTGGGACGAGCCCACGGTCTTATTCGGCGAATGTCGGAAGACATTGACCTTAAGATCGTGGCCGAGAAAGCGCCTTCGCGCCCCGCGCTTCGCGATCTGCGTCGCAAGATTATCTCAGCGCTCTCAGCGGCTGGTTTCAAATTCGACCCTGCAAACGAAGAGCATGTCAAGGTAATGCACGGGAGTAGCTTTACACGCTATCAGCTTCCCTATCACGCCTTTGCTGAAGGCAAGGGCGTCCTGCGGCCACAAATCCAAATCGAGACTTCCGTATGGCCAATGCGTCGGCCCGCAGTGGACCTGCCGGTAAAGTCGTTCATCGCTGAGGCTTACGAACAGGAACCCGAAGTATCAGGCATCGCGTGTACGAGTGTGGTTAAGTCGGCAGCCGAAAAATTTGTGGCGCTAACCCGCCGCGCTGGCGCCGAACTTGCCGGATTGCGTAAGAATCGGGATTCAACGCTCGTCCGCCATATTTACGACTTGCACGAGATTAGTGGTCGTCATGAAGCCGCAGAAGTTGTTGCGCTGGCGCGTGAGGTTATGATCGACGACGCGGCGACACGAGGTCGGGACTTCCCCGCCTATCAAAAGGATCCACTCGCCGAGACGATCAAGGCGATTGATGGCATCGCCGCGGATGAATATTTCTCGAATTCTTATACTGCATTCACTCGTGACATGGTCTATGGAGCTGCACCGGATTTCACGACGGCAATGGGAACGCTGAAGGGCTTGGCGGGTCATCTGGCGAAACCGCCTACTTAAACGAATCCAGGTGCACAACGAGCCGTCCCGACGCTCGGCACGCAGCGCCTACGGGCCGCAAATACGGCCTATTCCCGCTCGAATTTTTCAGGTTAGAAGAGCATCGAACGCATCGCCCCCATTCAGCATCCCATGAAACACATCGGCTTCCTCTCCTTCGGCCACTGGACCCCGTCGCCGCAGTCGCAAGTCCGGACGGCCTCCGACGCGCTGCTGCAATCGATCGAGCTTGCGGTCGCGGCCGAGGCGCTCGGCGCCGACGGCGCCTATTTCCGGGTGCATCACTTCGCCCGCCAGCTCGGCTCGCCGTTCCCGCTGCTCGCCGCCTGCGGCGCGCGAACCAAGCGATCGAGATCGGCACCGCGGTCATCGACATGCGCTACGAGAACCCGCTCTACATGGCGGAGGACGCAGGCGCCGCCGACCTCATCGCCGGCGGCCGCCTGCAGCTCGGCATTAGTCGTGGGTCGCCCGAGCAGGTGATCGACGGCTTTCGCTATTTCGGTTACGTGCCGCCCGAGGGCATGACCGACGCCGACATGGCGCGGCGCCACACCGAGGTTTTTCTCGATGTGCTGCGCGGCGAAGGCTTCGCCAAGCCCAACCCGACGCCGATGTTTCCGAACCCGTCGGGCCTGCTGCGCGTCGAGCCGCATTCGCCGGGCTTGCGCGAGCGCATCTGGTGGGGCGCCGGCACCAACGCCACGGCGCAATGGGCGGCCAATCTCGGCATGAACCTGCAAAGCTCGACGCTCAAGATCGACGAGAGCGGCAAGCCGTTCCATGTGCAGCAGGCGGAGCAACTCCGGCTTTACCGCGCGGCGTGGAAGGAGGCGGGGCACACGCGCACTCCGCGGGTGTCGGTATCGCGCAGCATCTTCGCGCTGGTGGACGAGCGCGACCGCATGTATTTCGGTGGGGGGCGCGAGGAGAGGGACCAGATCGGTTTTCTCGACGAAAACTCACGCGCCATATTCGGGCGCAGCTACGCCGCCGAGCCGGACGTCCTGATCGACGAACTGAAGAAGGACGAAGCCATCGCCGAGGCCGACACGCTGTTGCTCACGGTGCCGAACCAACTCGGCGTCGACTACAACGCCCACGTCATCGAGGCGATCTTGAAGCACGTCGCGCCCGGCCTCGGCTGGCGGTGATTCAACACCGCTCGTCCTCGCGAAAGCGGGCACCCAGTGCTTTAAAGTCTGGATTCCCGCTTTCGCGGGAATGAACGGAGAATGGGGCAACGTCTCAACTTTTCTTATTCGTCGCCGTCTTCTACTTCGCCGCGCCCCCCACCAGCACATGCCGCCCGATGTCGGAAATCCGGTTGGTGCCGGTGAGCGCCATGGTGACGCTGAGTTCCTTCTCGAGGATGTCGATCGCCTTGGCGACGCCGGCCTGCCCGCCGGCGCCCAGCCCATAGACATAGGCGCGGCCGATCATGCAGGCGCGCGCGCCCAGCGCCAGCGCGCGCATGATGTCGGCGCCGGTGCGGATGCCGCCGTCGAACAGCACCTCGGTGTCGGAGCCGACGCTGTCTGCGACCGCCGGCAGCGCCGAGATCGAGGACGGCGCGCCGTCGAGCTGGCGGCCGCCGTGGTTCGACACCACGATGGCGTCGGCGCCGAGCTTGACCGCGGTCTTGGCGTCCTCGGCGTCGAGGATGCCTTTGAGGATCAGCTTGCCGGGCCAGATGCTCTTGATCCACTCGACGTCTTTCCAGTTCAGCGCCGGATCGAACTGGCTCTGGATCCAGACGCCGAGCGAATTGACGTTCTCCATGCCCTTCACGTGGCCGGCGAGATTGCCGAAGGTCTTGCGCTTGCCTTTGAGCACGCTCCAGGCCCAGGCCGGCTTGGTGGCGATGTCGATGATGTTGGCGAGACGGATTTGCGGCGGCACCGTCATGCCGTTCTTGATGTCGCGGTGGCGCTGGCCGAGCACCTGCAAGTCGACGGTGAGCACCAGCGCGTTGCATTTCGCAGCCTGCGCGCGCGCCAATATGTCCTTGGAGAAGCCGCGGTCGCGGATCACGTAAAGCTGGAACCAGAACGGCTTAGCTGTCGCGCCCGCCACGTCCTCGATCGAACAGATCGACATGGTGGAGAGCGTGTAGGGAATGCCGGCGGCTTCCGCCGCGCGCGCCGCCAGGATCTCGCCGTCGCCGTGCTGCATGCCGGTCAGGCCGACCGGCGCGAGGATCATCGGCGAGGCGAGCTTCTGCCCGATGACGGTGGTGGCGAGGCTGCGCTCGGACACGTCCACCAGCACGCGCTGGCGCAATTTGATCGCCTGCAGATCGGCGCGGTTGGCGTGCAGCGTTTCCTCTTGATAGGAGCCGCTGTCGGCGTAATCGAAAAACGCGCGCGGAACCTTGCGGCGGGCAAGCTGCCGCAAATCGTCGATACAGGTGATGTCTTTCATGGGACGCCCGGGACGCTCGCAAGTCGACCAAATCGGTTAGCACAGGGGCGCGAGCGGCGAAACCGCCGGTTCCGGCGGTATTTATATGCAAATAATCCGCCCGGGCCGACAAACTTTAATGACCGGTGGTAACGATTCCTCATAATTCTTGAGGCAAATTCACAGCGTAAGCCCTATTATGCGGGCGCGGGGCAGCCGTCGCGGTCCGCCAATAATCCGGGCTCAAAACCGCAAAGCGGGCGTAGGGGTAGTTGCATGGTTCGTCGTTATTTCGGCACCGACGGCATTCGCGGCCGGGCCAACCGGGTCATTACCCCCGAATTGGCGCTCAAGGTCGGGCAGGCCGCCGGGCTGGTGTTCAAGAACGGCGACCACCGCCACCGCGTCCTGATCGGCAAGGATACCCGCCTCTCCGGTTACATGATCGAGACCGCGTTGGTCGCCGGCTTCACCTCGGTCGGCATGGACGTGCTGCTGACCGGTCCGATCCCGACGCCGGCGGTCGGCATGCTGGCGCGCTCGATGCGCGCCGATCTCGGTGTGATGATTTCGGCCTCGCATAACCCTTATGCCGACAACGGCATCAAGCTGTTCGGGCCGGACGGCTACAAGCTGAGCGACCAGGTCGAAAGCGAGATCGAAGAACTGATCGATTCCGATCTCGGCAAGAGGCTCGCCAAGAGCGACGATCTCGGCCGCGCCAAGCGCATCGACGGCGTGCAGGACCGCTACATCGAGTTTGCCAAGCGCACGCTGCCCAAGGCGATCGATCTGTCCGGTCTGCGCGTTGTTATCGATTGCGCCAATGGAGCCGCCTACAAAGTCGCCCCGGGCGCGCTATGGGAACTGGGCGCCGACGTGGTTTCGATCGGCGTCGATCCCGACGGCTTCAACATCAACAAAGATTGCGGCTCCACCGATCTCGCCGCGACTTGCCACAAGGTGCGCGAGATGCGCGCCGATATCGGCATCGCGCTCGATGGCGATGCCGATCGCGTCATGATCGTGGACGAACGCGGACACGTGGTGGACGGCGACCAGTTGCTCGCGGTCATCGCCGAAAGCTGGAAGGACGACGGCCGCTTGCTGCGCCCGGGCGTGGTCGCGACCGTCATGTCCAATCTCGGGCTCGAGCGCCATCTTGCCGGGCTCGGGCTTGAATTGATCCGCACGCCGGTCGGCGACCGCTACGTGCTCGAGCACATGCGCGCGCACGGCTACAATGTCGGCGGCGAGCCATCCGGCCACATTATCCTCTCCGACTACACGACGACCGGCGACGGTTTCATCGCCGCCTTGCAGGTGCTCGCCGTGGTCAAGCGCAGCAACAGGCCGGTATCGGAGCTCTGCCACCGCTTCGAGCCGCTGCCGCAAGTTCTCAAGAACGTGCGCTACAAGAACGGCAAGCCGCTGGAGAACGCCCAAGTGCGCTCGGCCATCGCCAGCGCCGAAAAGAAGCTCGGCCGCGGCGGCCGCCTGATCGTGCGTCCATCCGGCACCGAAACGGTGATCCGGGTGATGGCCGAAGGCGACGACAAGATTCTGGTCGAAGCGGTGGTGGACGACGTGGTCGAGGCGCTGAGCCAAGTGGCGGCGTAAGCGGCCTTATAAGCCGCGGCCAGGACGCGGCGATATTCCTGCAACCGAAAATATTGTCGCAGCCGGCGAACCGGCATTGCGTGCGGACGCCGGCTGCCCGAGGATGCTACCTTGGAGCGTTAAACGAGCGGAGACGTATCGATGCGGGTGCCGTCCGTTCTGGCGCTGCGCGGTCTCGCCAAAGCACTCGTCGTGGCCGTCGTCGCGGCGGTGCTCTGCGGCGCCGCGCGCCCGGCCGCCGCGGCCGATTGGCCGACGCGGCCGGTGACGCTGATCATAGGCTTTGCGGCGGGCTCGATGCTCGATCTCGTCGGCCGCGCGATCGCCGACGATCTGGCGGCGGCGATCGGTCAGCCGGTCCTGGTCGAAAGCAAGCCGGGCGGCGGCGGCGTGGTCTCCGCGCTTTACGTCGCCAAGGCGCCGCCGGATGGATACACTTTGCTGCTGAACGGGGCCGGTCCCGCCGTCCTGCGGCCGCTGATGGATAAGTCGGTCGGCTACAACACCCTTACCGATTTCACGCCCATTATCCTGGTCGGCGAAACGCCGAACGTGCTGGTCGCCAATCCCAAGTTGGGGCTCAAAACGGTCAAGGATCTCCTCGCCTATGCCAAATCGAAAGGCGGCAAGATCAGCATCGGCCATTCCGGCCCCGGCACCGTGGGGCAACTCTGCACCGCGCTGTTTGCGTCCGAAGCCGGCCTCGATGTCACCTCGGTCTCCTACCGCGGCACCGCCCCGATGATGCTCGATGTGCTGGGCGGGACGATCGATGCCGGCTTCCCGGCCTACAATCCCGCCACGCGGCAGGCGAAAGTGCTGGCGGTGACCAGCGCGGAACGGGTCGAATTCCTGCCCGATGTGCCGACCATGAAGGAGAGCGGGTTCGATGTGGTCGGCGGCACCTGGCATGCGATCATGGGGCCCGCCCACATGCCGGCCGCGATCGTCGCCAGGCTCAATGGCGCGATCGATGCCTTTTTGCGCAAGCCCGAAACACGCCGCCGCTTCAACGAAGTGGGCTACCGTGCGTTCGGCGGCCCGCCCGCCCGGGTGAAAGAATGGGTCGTGCAGGAGCGCGCGAAGTGGGGACCGATCATCGCCCGTATGAATTTAAGTCCGCAGAAATAGCGCAAATGGCCGCGACATGATCGCAAGGGCGATCGATATTGCAACTCCCGACGGAACGATGGACGGCTACGCCGCCCATCCCGCCGGCGGCGGTGCGTTCCCGCTGGTGGCGCTGTTCATGGACGTATGGGGCCTGCGCGAGGAACTGTTTGCCATCGCGCGGCGGGTTGCCGCGCGCGGCTATTACTGCGTGGTGCCGAACCTGTTTTATCGCGAAGGCAAAATTCGTTACGCGCTGCGCAACGCGGCCGGCCAGATGGTGTCGTTCGAGGCCTTGCCGGCCGCCAAGCAGCAGGAAATGCAAGGCCATTCCGCGAAAGTCGACCGGCCGCGCATGCGCGTGGATATCGCCGGCATCCTCGATTTCTGCCGCAACGAGCCGGTCGATCCCGGGCCCGCCGGGTCGCTCGGATTTTGTCTCGGCGGCCGCGCCGCGTTTTATGCCGGGCAGGAATTCCCCGAACGGTTTTTAGCCAACGCCAGCCTGCACGGCACCTGGCTGGTCACCGATAAGCCCGACTCGCCGCATCGGCTCGTGCATCGCATGCGCGGCGAAGTCTATTGCGGCTACGGCGAGAAAGACCGCTTCGGCGCGCCCGACATGCTTGCCGCGCTTGCCGCCGGTTTCGCCGGCAACGCCGGCGTCGCCTATCGCTTCAACCTGCATGCCGGCGTGAAACACGGCTATGGGTTGCCCGACCGCGACGTCTACGCGCACGACGCCGTCGAGACCGACTGGCGCGAGATTTTCGCGATGTTCGATCGCCAGCTTAAGATGTCAGCGCGTGCCGGCTCGCGCGCGTAGAGTTTTGACGAAGGCCTTCACCAGCGGGGCGGTTTCATTCTTGCGGTATGCCGCGACGTGATCGGATGTCCGCGTCACGCCGACGATCTCACGATAGGTCAAGCCGGGCATGGCGATGCGGGCGAGCGATCCCGATACCACGCCGATGCCGATGCCTGCGGCCACCAGCGTGAGCACCGTGAAGACGTCGTTCGCGCGCTCGACGATGCGCGGCGACACGCCGGGCGGAATGACGGCCGCGATGTTTCCCCAGAATCCGACCTCCATTTCCAGCGACGCGGCGACAAAGGGCTCGTCGATCAGCATGGCCGGATTGACCTGCTTGCGCGCGGCGAGCGGGTGATCTTCCGCCAGCGCCAGCCAAAACGGTTGCCGTTCGACGATGAAGCCGGTCAACTCGGACGGAAATCGCTGCGGCGTCCGGGTAAAGGCGACGTCGAGCGAGCCGTCGAGCAGCGCTTTGAACTGCGCAAAGGTTTGCGTCCGCTGCAGTTGAAACGACACGTCGGGGTGCAGTTTTCTGAAACCGGCCATGGCCGAGGAAACCAAACCGCTGGCGCCGGCGGACAAAACATAGCCGACCGCGATCGAGCCGGCCTCGCCGCGGGCGGCGCGGCGCCCGATCATTTCGGCACGCGCCGCCTGCTTGAGCGTCTCCTGCGCTTCGACCAGGAAGCGCTTGCCGGAATGCGTCAGGGTGACGGCGCTTTTGGTCTTGCGCGTGAACAGCTTGGCCCCGAGCAGGCCTTCCAACGCGCCGATCTGATGGCTGAGCGTGGGGGCCGCGATATTGAGGCGGGCGGCGGCGCGGCCGAAATGCAACTCGTCCGCGACCGTAACGAAGTACCGGAGATGGCGGAGTTCCATCCGAAGATTATGAGATGGAAGCTCATAAAATGCGATACCGCCGTTAATGACTTTTCGATGTGCCTGGACAATTCTCAATGCAAAGTTGTCACGTTGCTTGCTTTGCCGCGCGTATAACTGTCTCAATTACCCCGCGAATTTGGTCCCATAGAGCGGCGCGCCATGAACAAGTACCCACGCAAACCAGGCCACAACGTCCTGCAAATGCCCGCAAAGCCGCGCGGCGACCGCAAGCCGGCGAATGACTTTCACGCTAACGTGACGGCGCCCGGGCCGCTTGCCGCGGCCGGCAGTCCGGACGACCCGCGCATGCAGGAAGCCATGCGGCTGATGCAGGCGTTCCTGGCGATCGAGGATGCGGCCGCACGCGACGCATTGATTGCGCTGGCCGAGCGACTGGTGACCCACGAGTGGGTGCGCAGGGCCCAGCATCGCTGAGCGGCGGCTGCGAAAAATACCGGTGCCCAATTTTACGAGACGCAGCTTGATCTCGTGGCCAAGCTTGGCCTCGAGCTTTACGCGCAGCATCACATCGGCGAGATGGGCGAGGGCGAAGCGGATTGACATTGGCATGGCCGGAACATTGCCGGCGATGACGGTTCCAAGCGCGCCTCAACTGTAAACGCTCCGTTAAATTCGCGTCGCCGGGCGCGCCCGCACCGGCGTGCCGGGGCGGTTATGATTAAAAATCGTCGTTAAAAAATACGGTTAAGTCCCACTTAAGGAATTGCTGGCAATGTCCCTCATCATCGCGCTCAGGGTGAGCGCCGGATTCGACGAGGGACGAACATGTTTTGGCGTTATGCAATTCCCGCACTGGCGGCATTCGCCGCACTTACAGCGAGCCCGGCCGTGCGCGCCGCCGATATGCCGGTGCCCCCGCCGGCCGCGGAGCCGTGCTGCAACTGGTACCTGCGCGGCTTTATCGGCGAGGGCATGACCAACAAATTCGGCGTTGAATACCTGCCGGCGCCGGCCAACGTGGGCAATGGCTTCGCCTTCGACCAAAATTCAAACGCCGATTCGCTCTTTATAGGCGGCGGCGTCGGCTACAATTTCAACAACTGGCTGCGCTTCGACGGCACTGCCGAATATCGCGGCCGTACCCAAGTCAACGCGCGCGGCGTTTACGACGTCGTGACGGGCCAAGGCGACGCCTATCAAGGATACCTAAAATCATGGGTGTTCCTGGTAAACGGCTATGTCGATCTCGGCACCTGGAATTGCTTCACGCCCTATATCGGCGCCGGTGTCGGCGGCGCATACAATCAATTGGCCGATTTCGTCGATATGGGCATTGGCACCACCGGGGCCGGGTTCGGACGAAACAGCGCCAATTGGAGTCTTGCCTGGGCGTTGCACGCCGGCGTCTCCTATGACGTGAGCAAGAGCCTCAAGATCGATCTGTCCTACCGCTATCTCAACTACGGAACAGTCACGGACACCGTCGATTGCATCGGTGGCTGCGTCGCGGATTCCTACAAATTCAGCAAACTCAGCTCGCAAGACATCATGCTCGGCCTGCGCTGGACCTGCTGCGATGTGGATCAGCCGCGTTACGTCTACACGCCGCCGCCGCCGCCGCCGCTGCACAGCAAGGGCTAGTCGCACGAGATACAGCGCGCCGTTTCCTTAACGGCGCGCTGAACAAGGCAAATATTCGTGGTTAAGCGCCGCTAAACGTGCGGCGCCCCGTCGAGTGGTAACGAGGGAATGTGCGGTTATGGGTTGGCCGAGGACATCAGTGGTTTCCGATGCGCCAATGGCGACATCGCACGGCCGCCATCGCGCTTTATCCCGCCGCGGCCTGCGCGCCGGCCTTGCGGCGCTCACTTTGATCCTGCTGGCGCCAGCCGGCGCCTTTGCCGCCGACATGCCGGAATTTTTGCGCGGCTCTTATACGCCGAGCTACACCCGCTGGGACGGCTTCTATGCCGGCGGGCAGGCCGGCAAGACCTGGGGCTCGGCCGATTTCGGTAACGCGGACAATTCGCTGATCAGCTACATGCTGGCCAACACGGAATTGCAGAATATTGTCACTCACTTCACGACATTGCCAAAAGGTTCTACGGGCAGCACAAGCTTTGGCGGCTTCATCGGCTACAATTGGCAGTGGGACGATGTCGTTGCCGGCGGCGAACTCAATTACAACCACACATCGATCGGAATTGGTGCGCAAGATACGACCGATCCAGTACTGATTACGAGCGGTAATCCTCCGCCCGGCTACACGCTTGTTTACAATGTGTCGGTGACATCGGCTGCTTCGGTATCGATCCACGATATCATGACGGCGCGCGCGCGCGGGGGCTGGACCTTTGACCGCTTCCTGCCATACGGTTTTGCCGGCGTCGCGATCGGCCGCGCCGATGTTTCTCGCTATGCAACCCTGGGCGCCAGCACCGAAACTTTTACAACGACTACGGCCCCCACGACATCCACTACGTATTGTTTGTGTTCGCCGCGCGATCCGCAATCGCAAGCACAAAACGGTTTGATTGTTTACGGCTTTACCGCCGGGCTCGGAGTTGACGTGGCGCTGATGCAAAATCTGTTCGTTCGCGCCGAATGGGAATTCATCGAATTCCCCAATGTCGCCGACTTTCGCGTGCAGGCGAACTCCGCGCATGTCGCGGTCGGGCTGAAGTTCTAGCGCAGGGACGGCGCGGGTTTTCGCGCCCCGACCGGCTTCCGTCTGCTCGCTCCGTTTCCCGATACCGCTCTGCGACTTTTATCGGCGTTGCAGGTCATTGACCGCACGCGCCAACTCGATTATGTCCGCCAGTGGGACACCCCTCCCCAACGAGGGGCGCCTATCTGGAAGGATAGAGACATGACAGCGAACAAGCCCGGCGTGCGGCCGGTCGTCCCGCACTTCTCCTCCGGCCCCTGTGCCAAGCGCCCCGGCTGGAATCTCACCGCCCTCACCGACGCCGTATTGGGACGCTCGCACCGCTCGAAAAGCGGCAAGGCGAAGCTCAAGCGCGCCATCGACCTCACCCGCGACGTACTGGAAGTGCCCGCCGATTACCGCATCGGCATCGTGCCGGCGTCCGACACCGGCGCGGTGGAGATGGCGCTGTGGTCGCTGCTCGGCGCCCGGCCGGTCACGATGTTGGCCTGGGAGAGCTTCGGCGAAGGCTGGGTCAGCGACGTCACCAAAGAGCTCAAGCTCAAGGACGTTACCGTCGTGAAGGCGCCCTATGGCGACTTGCCCGACCTGACGAAAATCGATTTTACGACCGACGTGGTGTTCACCTGGAACGGCACCACTTCGGGCGTGCGGGTGCCGAACGGCGACTGGATCGCCGCCAAACGCGAAGGCCTCACCATTTGCGACGCCACTTCGGCGGCCTTTGCGCAAAAGCTCGATTGGCCAAAACTCGACGTCGTCACTTTCTCCTGGCAGAAGGCGCTCGGCGGGGAGGGTGCGCACGGCATGCTGATCCTGTCGCCGCGCGCGGTTAAGCGGTTGGAAAGCCACAAACCGGCCTGGCCGCTGCCGAAGGTTTTCCGGCTCACCAAAGGCGGCAAGCTCAACGAGGGCATTTTCGCCGGCGAGACCATCAACACGCCGTCGATGCTCTGTGTGGAGGATTATCTCGACACGCTTTCCTGGGCGAAGTCGATCGGCGGGCTTTCCGCCACCGTTGCGCGCTCGAACGCCAACGCCAAGGCGATTGCCGACTGGGTCGCCATTACGCCCTGGGTCGAGAATCTCTCCAACGACGAAAGCCAGAGCTCGAACACCTCGGTGTGCCTGAAGGTGATCGATCCGGCGGTGACACGGCTTTCCGCCGACGATCAGGCCGCTTTCGCCAAGACGCTGGCCGGCCTGTTGGAAAAGGAAGGCGTTGCCTACGACATTGCCTATTACCGCGACGCGCCGCCGGGCCTGCGCATCTGGTGCGGGGCGACGGTGGAGACGGCCGACGTCGAGGCGCTCACGCCCTGGCTCGACTGGGCCTTCGCCGAAGCCAAGGCCGCGCTGCCGAAGGCGGCCTAATCCATTCTTCCCTCTCCCCGCACGCGGGGAGAGCTGAAACCAATCGAACCCATTCGCATTTGAAAAGCAGGCAGTCCATGCCCAAAGTTCTCATCTCCGACGCCCTGTCGCCCGCCGCCGTACAGATATTCAAGGATCGTGGCATCGAGGTCGATTTCCAACCCAGCCTCGGCAAGGACAAGGAAAAGCTGGCCGAGCTGATCGGCAATTACGACGGCCTCGCCATCCGCTCGGCCACCAAAGTGTCGGCCAAGATCTTGGAAAAGGCCAAGAATCTGAAGGTCATCGGGCGCGCCGGCATCGGCGTCGACAATGTCGACATCCCGGCGGCGACCGCGCGCGGCGTCATCGTGATGAACACGCCGTTCGGCAATTCGATCACCACCGCCGAGCACGCGATCTCGCTGATGTTGGCGCTGGCGCGGCAAATCCCGGAAGCCGATGCCTCCACCCGCGCGGGAAAATGGGAAAAGAACAAGTTCATGGGCGTGGAGATTTTTTCCAAGACCTTGGGCGTCATCGGCTGCGGCAATATCGGCGCGATCGTCGCCGACCGCGCCATCGGCCTGCGCATGAAAGTGATCGCCTACGACCCGTTTTTGTCGGAGGAGCGCGCGCGCGACCTTGGCGTCGAGAAGGTCGAACTCGACACGCTGTTCAAGCGCGCCGATTTCATCACGCTGCACACCCCGCTCACCGACAAGACCAGGAACATCATCGACGCCGCCGCGCTCAAGAAGATGAAAAAGGGCGTACGCGTCATCAATTGCGCGCGTGGCGGGCTGGTGGACGAAGCGGCGCTCGCCGACGCACTCAAGTCGGGGCAAGTAGCGGGCGCGGCGTTCGACGTGTTCGTCGAGGAGCCGGCGACGACAAGCCCGCTGTTCAGCCTGCCGAACGTTGTGTGCACGCCGCATCTCGGCGCCGCCACGAGCGAGGCGCAGGAAAACGTCGCGCTGCAGGTGGCCGAGCAGATGTCCGATTATCTGCTGCGCGGCGCCATCTCCAATGCGGTCAACTTTCCCTCGATCAGCGCCGAGGAGGCGCCCAAGCTCAGGCCGTTTATCGCGCTTGCCGAAAAGCTTGGCTCCTTCGCCGGCCAGTTGACCGAAACCGGCTTGAGCAAGGTGCAGATTTCCTACGAGGGCGCGGTGGCGCAGATGAACACCAAGGCGCTCACTTCGGCGGCCGTCGCCGGCCTGCTGCGGCCGATGCTGCAAGACGTAAACGTTGTCTCGGCGCCCATTGTCGCCAAGGAGCGCGGCATTATGGTCGAAGAAACCACGCGCGAGATGGCCGGCGACTTCGAAAGCCTGATCACGGTGACGGTGGTCACGCAGAAGCAGACGCGCTCGGTGTCGGGCACCGTCTTCGCCGACGGCCGCCCGCGCATTGTCAACATCAAGGGCATCCGCATGGACGCCGAGTTCGGCCCCTCGATGATCTACATCACCAATCTCGACAAGCCGGGATTCATCGGCCGCTTCTCGTCAACGCTCGGCGAGGCGGGTATCAACATCGCCACCTTCCATGTCGGCCGCGAAGCGCCAGGCGGCAACGCCATCGCGCTGATCGAGATCGACGGGGAACTGCCCGCCGACGTGCTCGCAAAGGTGCGCGCGCTGCCGCAGGTGCAGCAGGCCAAGCCGCTGCATTTCTAGAAATAACGATGTAATATCAACTCATTGCGAGCACCGTCTGGGGCTTTCGGCGCGGCGTTCTGCGCCTTGCCTCGGCCGTCTGCTTCCTTTATCCGAAGGTGGGCTTGCTCGGGAAAAGGCTTGGCCGGCATCGACCGGCGCCAGTGTCCGGGGCGCTGCGCATGATCCCGAAAAGTGGGAACCGGTTTTCGGAAAAGATCATGCGCGACTAGAATGCGCTGGGGTGCACGTCTGATGGCGAATGTGGTGGTTGTCGGGTCCCAGTGGGGCGACGAGGGCAAGGGCAAGATCGTCGACTGGCTGTCCGAGCAGGCCGACATCGTCGTCCGTTTCCAGGGCGGCCATAACGCCGGCCACACGCTGGTGATCGACGGCGTCACCTATAAATTGTCGCTGCTGCCTTCCGGCGTGGTGCGCGGCGGCAAGCTCTCTATCATCGGCAACGGCGTGGTCGTCGATCCGCGCGCCCTGATCGATGAAATCGGCCGGCTTAAACAGCTGGGCGTAACTGTCAGCCACGAAAATCTGCGCATTGCCGAGAACGCAACGCTCATCCTGCCCTTGCACCAAGAACTCGACGTTGCGCGCGAGGCCGCGTCGGGCAAAGCTGCGATCGGCACCACCGGCCGCGGCATCGGCCCCGCCTACGAGGATAAAGTCGGCCGCCGCGCGATCCGCCTCATGGATCTCGCCGATCTGCAAATGCTCAATGGCAAGATTGAGCGGCTTCTGGCGCATCACAACGCATTGCGCCGCGGCCTTGGCATGAAAGAGATCGCAGCGCGCGACGTCTACGACGAGTTGGCTGCGGTGGCGCCGAAAATCCTGCCTTATATGGATTCGGTCTGGTCATTGCTCGACGCCAAGCGGCGCGAGGGCAAACGCATCCTGTTCGAAGGCGCGCAGGGCGCGCTGCTCGACATCGACCACGGCACTTATCCTTACGTGACCTCATCCAACACGGTTGCGTCGCAGGCAGCCACAGGGTCGGGCCTGGGTCCGGGCGCGATCGACTACGTGCTCGGCATCTGCAAGGCCTACACGACTCGGGTCGGCGCCGGCCCATTCCCGACCGAACAGCAGAACGCTACCGGCGAGCGCCTCGGCGAGCGCGGCCGCGAATTCGGTACGGTGACCGGCCGCAAGCGGCGTTGCGGCTGGTTCGACGCCGTGCTGGTCCGTCAAACGGTACGCACCAGCGGCATCGACGGCATCGCGCTCACTAAGCTCGACATCCTCGACGGCTTCGACGAGGTAAAAGTCTGCGTCGGCTATCGGCTGGACGGCCGCGAGATCGATTACCTGCCGGCAAGCGAGCACGCTCAGGCCCGGGTCGAGCCGATTTACGAGACCGTTGAAGGCTGGCACGAAGGCACGGCGCGCGCGCGCTCGTGGGCGCAATTGCCGGCGCAGGCGATAAAATATGTCCGCCGAATCGAGGAATTGGTCGGATGCCCGGTGACGTTGCTCTCGACCAGCCCGGAGCGCGAGGACACAATCCTGATGAAGAACCCATTCGAGCTATGATTACCGAAAAAAGACAACATTGCAGGGTCACGGTAGCAAGCGATGGCTGACTATCTGCCCCTGATCTCGCGCGCCGTTACCGGCCTAGACAAAAGCACCGGCGAAATCCGCCGGGCGCTGTACGAGCGCGCGCGCGCCGCGCTGGTCACCCAGTTGCGCAGCGTCGAGCCGGCGCTCGACGAATCCGATATTACGCGCGAGCGGCTGGCGTTGGAGGACGCGATCCGCAAGGTCGAAGCCGATGCGGTCAGGCGCATGCGCGCGGACGCACCTGCCGGGCCGCCGCCCGCCCCCGAGCGCGGCCTGCGCGGCTTGCGTGGCACGGCGACCGATGCCGCGAGTCTCGGCGATGCGGCCGCGGCCGCCAACCGGTCGGCACACGAACTCTACGATGCGATGCCCGGCGAGCATCATCGGTCGTCGCCCGGGCGTTACTTCGAGCCGCCGTCCGGAGCCGAGCCGTTGCACGACGCGCCGTTCATGGGCGGCGAGGGCGCGTCTCGGGAAGCGGAGGTTCCGTTCCATCCTCCGCCGGTTTATGAACAGGACGACGAAGTCTACCGGCGCCCGGCGCGCTCGTATGGCCGCGTCGTCAGGTTCATCGTGCTGCTGCTGGTGGTGGCCGGTCTCGCCGGCGGCGCCTACTGGCAGCGTCACGCGATCACGGCGATGGTGGCGAGTTTCCGCAGTACGCCGGCGCCGAAGCCACAAGCGGCCGCGCCCGCCACCAAACCGAAGATTCCCGACCGCGTCGGAGCGGCAAACGGGACGACCGCGCCGGTCAACGCGCCGGCCGCGGCCGTCGCGCAAAAGGTCGTGCTGTACGACGAGGACCCGAACGATCCGAAAGGCAAGCGTTTTGTCGGCTCGGCGATTTGGCACACCGTGACGGTGTCGCCGGGAACGGGTCTTGCGCCCGAACTCGCGATCCGCGCCGACGTGGAAATTCCCGAGCGGCATATGCGCATGACTTGGTCGCTCCGCCGCAACACCGACAAGGCGCTGCCGGCGAGCCACACCATCGAGATCATGTTCACGCTGCCGGCGGATTTTCCCGAGGGCGGCATTGCCAACGTGCCGGGCATACTCATGAAACAGGACGAGCAGGCGCGCGGCGTGCCGCTTGCCGGCCTCGCGGTCAAGGTGACCAACGGCTATTTCCTGATCGGCCTGTCGGCGGTCGACGTCGACCTGCAGCGCAATATCCAGCTTCTGAAGGACCGCGACTGGTTCGACATTCCGATCGTCTATACCAACGGCAAGCGCGCCATCATGGCGCTGGAGAAGGGCGCCCCCGGCGTGCGCGCCTTCGAGGAAGCGTTCCGGGCGTGGGGGGAGTAGATGTCTTATCCCCCCGCAAAACGCGGAGGGATTGAGAAACAAAAATGGCCGAGATTGCTCCCGGCCATTTGTAGTTTTGGATGTCGCGTCACCCGCCTTAGTGCACCGTCGCGGAAACGGCCGGCGTTGCCTTCGGCTGCTCCATGGTGGCCACGCGGTTTTTCACCGCCTTCTGCACCTTCTCGAAGGCGCGCACCTCGATCTGGCGCACGCGCTCGCGCGAAACGCCGAATTCGGCTGCGAGATCCTCGAGCGTGATCGGATCGTCGGCCAGCCGCCTCGCCTCGAAGATGCGCCGCTCGCGCTCATTGAGCACGTCGAGCGCGGCGTTAAGCGCCTGATGGCGGTTGTCCTTTTCCTCGCTCTCGGCCAGCAGACGCTCCTGGCTGGGCGCGTCGTCGACCAGCCAATCCATCCATTCGCCGCTCTCGCCGTCGTCGCGGATCGGCGCGTTGAGCGAGGCATCGCCGCCCAGGCGCCGGTTCATGTCGACCACGTCCTGCTCGTTGACACCCAATCGCTTGGCGATGACCTTGACCTGATCGGGCCGCAGGTCGCCTTCGTCGAGCGCGGAAATCTTGCTCTTGGCCTTGCGCAGGTTGAAGAACAGCTTCTTCTGGTTGGCGGTGGTGCCCATCTTCACCAGCGACCACGAGCGCAGGATGTATTCCTGGATGGCGGCCTTGATCCACCACATGGCGTAAGTGGCGAGCCGGAAGCCCTTCTCGGGCTCGAAGCGCTTGACCGCCTGCATCAGCCCGACATTGCCTTCGGACACGACTTCCGAAATAGGCAGGCCGTAGCCGCGATAGCCCATGGCGATCTTGGCGACCAGACGGAGATGGCTGGTGACGAGCTTGTGCGCGGCTTCACGATCGCCGTGCTCACGCCAGCTGCGCGCCAGCATGTATTCCTGCTGCGGTTCCAGCATCGGGAACCGGCGGATTTCTTCCAGGTAGTGTGAAAGACCGGATTCGGCTTTCAGTGCCGGTAATGCGGCAGAACGGGCCATGATAGCGCCCTCCTTATTTGCCCCCGATGAATCGGCGGGCGATTGTCGCCGCCGCTCCCCGAGCCGACGGCACCCATCCAATTTTGCGACTGCGAAAGCTTGATCGCAGGTGCAGCATAGCCGAATGAGGCGGGCAAAACCAGTATCTGCCCGTCACGTCGCCGTGACCCCGGTGATGCCTACCAAGCCATTGTCTTGAATGGCTTATTTCGCCTACCGCGATCCCTGGTTGCGGCTCTGCGCGGCCAAGGCATCACGTAAACGACGCAAATCGGCCGGCAGTTCCGATTGGAACCGCAAGCTTTTTCCGGTTTGGGGATGTTCGATGGCGAGTACATAAGCATGCAGAGCTTGTCTTCCAAGGGCCCCCAGGGCGGCGCGGGCTGCGGGGGAAAGCAGGCTAGCCTTGGTCTTGAAGCCAGTCCCGTAAACGGCGTCGCCCAGGATCGGGTGGCCGATATGGGCCAAATGAACCCGGATTTGGTGGGTGCGGCCGGTCTCGAGCTCGCAGGCGAGGAGACTGGCGACCGGATTGCCGTCGGATCCGGCGAATCGCTCAAGCACCTGCCAATGCGTGACTGCCGCCCGGCCACCTTCACGCACCGCGCGTCTGTCTCTGGATTTGGGGTGGCGGTCGAGCGGGGCGTCGATGGTGCCATGGGGGCGGCCGGGCGCGCCCCAGACCAATGCCAGATACCCCCGCTCGATGCCGCTTTCGGCCTTGTTGGCGAACTGGACCGAGAGCGCGCGGTGGGCGGCGTCGGTCTTGGCCACCACCATCAGCCCGGTGGTGTCTTTGTCGAGCCGGTGCACGATGCCGGGCCGTTTGACCCCGCCGATGCCGGACAGGCTCTCGCCGCAATGGGCGATCAGCGCGTTGACCAGGGTACCCTTGGCGTGGCCGGCGGCCGGATGCACCACCAGACCTTTCGGTTTGTCGATCACGATCAGCGCATCGTCCTCATAGACGATGGCGAGCGGGATCGGCTCGCCCGCGGGCTTCGCCTCCGCCGGCGCCGGCAGCGTGACGGTGACGGTGTCGCGGGAATTGACGTGCGTGGCGGGATCGCGGATCGTGCGCGCCGCGATCGTCACCTGACCGTCGAGGATCAGCGACTTCAGGCGCGAGCGCGACAGCGCCGGAATGCGCGCGGCCAGCACCCGGTCGAGCCGCAGGCCGTTCTCCCCGGCGGCGATCTCGATCGTTTCGATTGCCTCTTCAGCCATGGTTTAGACGATGTCCGACGACCAGAAGTCCCTCGATCCGGAGGCAGCGGCGACGATTGCGAAAGTGCGCCGGATGATGGTGATCGTCATGGCGGCCACCTTCGCCGTGCTCGCGCTCGTACTTGTCGTTATCGGCTACCGCCTTTTTCAGGTGAAGGAAAGCGCGCCGTCTTTCGCCGACGTGACCGCCGCGCTGCCAGCCGGCGCCAAGGTGGTCTCGACCGCGGTCGGCGCCGACCACATTGTGGTGACCATCGACGTCAATGGCGTCACCGAGCTGCGCACATTCGATCCGGATACCCTCAAGCCGTTGGGGCGGTTGCGACTTGAGCCGAAACACTAAAGCCCGCGAATCTTCTCCAGCACCGGCAACAGATAGTCATTGAATCGCGCCGGATCCTCGCTCATCGGAAAATGGCCGAGCCCTTTCATGATGGTCGCCGGCGCGCCGGTGCGTTCGGCGATGGCCAGCGTGCCCTCGGCTGTGCAGGAATAATCGTACTCGCCGGTGAGGAGGTATAGCGGGCAGCGCGTGATGTCGATCTCGCCGACTTTGCCGCGGATATCGCCGTCGATCATGTAGAAATACAGGTCGCCCTTGAACACGCCGGGGCCGCTCTGCATGTAATGCCACAGCGTCTCCCAGCGTTCGGCGTCCGGCGCCGTCGGCGCCACCAGGCCGGAGACGACGCCGGCGCAGACCATGCCGCCGTGCACGTCGGGCCGGTTGAGCCAAGAGAGATCGTAATAGGGCTCGGTATGTGCGGCGGATTCAAGCCCGATCAGCGCGCGAAAACGCTCGGGGCATTCGTGCGCGAGATGCAGCACGATGCGCCCGCCGATCGAGCAGCCCATGGCGACCGGCCTGTCGAGGCCGAGCGCATCGGCCACTTCCACGATCATGCGCACATAATCGCGCGAGGAGAGCTGGTAGTCGGCATCCTGCCAGCCCGCCGGCGGCGACGATTTGCCGTGCCAGGGCATGTCGAAGGCGATGACGCGGAAATTGGCGGTGATGCGCGTGTCGTTCATCAGCCCCCGATATTGCCGCGCGTCGGAGCCGGCGGTGTGCAGGCAGAGCAGGGGGATGCCTTGGCCGGCCTCTTCGACATAGAGCCGGTGCGGCTTGCCGAGCAAATCGAGATGCAGATAGCGGCCGGCGATGGGTTCGAAGTTCGGCGTCATCGCACGGCCTGCTTGTTTGAGGTTTCTTTGCGGGGGCTCGCGAGCACGTCTTTGAAATAGAGCAGGTTGGCCATGAACGGATGCAGGTCACCTTCCACGCGCATCAATTTCTGCTTCACCAGTGCGAAGATGTCGGTGAAGCCGAGCGGCGGCAGCGGCTGCCAGAATTTTTCCCAGACGGCACGCGAGGCGCGCAACGCGAAACTGTAGTCGGGCGTGATGAACGGCCCGCGCGTCACCTTGGCGATGCGGCCGTGCTCGACACGGATCAACGTGTCGGCGTCATCGATGGCGATCATGAAAGTCGTGTCGACGAAGCGGCCCCGGTGGACGAGCTTTGCGTCGGCATTCACGAGGCTGGCGATTTTGTCGAGCACGTGGAGACCTCCCGGACAATCTGCGCAGGGTGGATTGCCGCGCCGCCGGCCGCAAGATCGCCCATCCGGCCGGAATGCTTGCGTGGCCCGGGGATCGAGGCTATCTCGATAGGCCTTGGCCCCACGCTCCCTTCGTCTAGCGGCCCAGGACGTCGCCCTCTCACGGCGAAAACAGGGGTTCGAGTCCCCTAGGGAGCGCCATGAATATCAATAGCTTAAGTCTAGCGACGGGCCTGTTCGCGCAGGCTTGCGCCATGTAAAGTTTTTCGGCCAATGCCCGAGAACGCCGCGCCGCCCGCCCTGCGCCCCTCACTCACCGAATTATTCCGCGCCTTCGTGATCGTATCGATCTCCGGCTTTGGCGGCGCGTTGCCGTGGGCGCGGCGCACCATCGTCGAGCAGAAGCGCTGGATGACGACGGAGGAGTTCAACGAGACCTTCGCGCTCTCGCAATTCCTGCCGGGGCCGAACGTAATAAATTTCTCGGTGGTGTTCGGCTCGCGCTTCGGCGGGCCGGCCGGGGCGGCGGTGGCACTTGCCGGTCTGCTCGGGCCGCCGCTGGTGATCGTCACGGTGCTGGCGATTCTGTACGAGAGCTACGGCGGCGTTGAAACGCTCAGCCGCATCCTGGCCGGCATCACCGCCGCCGCCGTCGGCCTGCTGATTGCCGTGGTCGCAAAAATGGCGGCGCCGCTGTTTCTCAAGCGATGGAATTCGGCGCCGCTGTTCGCGATTCTCGCGTTCATCGGCGTCGCCATGATGCATTGGCCGCTGCCTTACGTGTTTCTCGGTCTGGCGCCATTCAGTATCGCCTTTGCGTGGTTCAAGCGATGAACGCAAATCCGCTCACCGCGCTCGCCGGCTATTTCGCGCTGCTGTCGCTGTTCGCGGTCGGCGGCGCCAATGCGGCTATCCCTGAAATGCATCGCGTCGCGGTCGAGGTGATGCATTGGATGAACGACCGGCAATTCGCCGATATGTTTGCCATTGCACAAGTGTCGCCGGGGCCGAACGTCATTATCGTCGCGCTGATCGGCTACCACGTCGCCGGTTTGGCCGGCGGTGCAGTCGCGACCGCCGCGATGTGCGGCCCGACCTGCTTGCTGGCTTTTTTCGTCGCGCGCGTCTGGGACCGCTTCAAGGAGGCGCGCTGGCGGATTGCGATCCAGGCGGGGATGGTGCCGCTCTCGATCGGGCTGATCGGGGCGAGCGCCTTCGTACTGGCGCGCGCGGCTGACCATAATCTGTATGCCGGCCTCATCACCGCGGCGACCGCGGCGGTGGCGTTCTTCACCCGCGTCAACCCGCTCTGGCTCTTCCTGGCGGCCGGCGTGATGGGGCTCAGCGGCTGGCTGTGATCCGGGCGCGGCACTGGCGCCGAATTACTGAATCCCGATGCCGGCGACGATCAACGCCACCCCGATGGCGAGCGCGGTCACGATCGCGATGGGAATCAGCGAATCCAGGAGCGGCATCTTGGTGAGGCGGTGCGGCTTGCCGTTGTGCGGCATGAAATACCATAAACCCGCGCCGCCGCCGCCGGCTACGATCGCCCCCGAAATAATTGAAATCATGACAAGGTTCCCGGTCCACGTTTGGTGCAGCGGGTGTCGTTTTAGTCGCCTCGCCGGAGGTCTGACGTAAAGCTTGGCCGCGCCGCCGTAAAAACCGGATAAACGCCCGGCGACGCTCACTTCGGAGCGAAGGCGATCCAGGCAAAGGCGACCGCAATAAGTGTGACGAGCGCGAGCGGGATCGCCCGATCGATAAATTCCGATGCGGCGCGCAGCGGGCCCTTGAGCGGCACGGCGAAGCCGCGGCCGAGCGGGCTGGTGGAGACGGCAGCGGACACTGCGGCAATCATGCAAAACCCCCGCTCCCTGGATTGCGGAGCAGGGGCTTGTTACGCGAGCCGGCGCGCGGCGGGCGTAACGATTAGTAACGCCGCCATAAATTGCGAATTAACAGAATTAACCGGCGGTGGCGCCCGAAATCGACAATGCGGCAGCGATCAGCAGCACAGTAAATCCGCAGAACAGCGTGATGTTCACATCCCACTTCTTGGCGATGACGGGCACCGGCGCAGCGAACGGCAGATAGCCGTTTTGGTCATAGGCTTCGCCTCCGTAGATCGGCATGGCGAAGACCGCGACAAAAAACGCGATATAGACGATCGCGCCCATGAGCGCGACCAGGTAGAGCCGCTCGACGGCAAAAGGCCCCGGCCACCAGGTGAGTGCCAGCGCCAGAAGACCGAAACCGGCATAGCTCGAGATCTGCCAGACCACATGGAAGCGCGCGTGCGGCGTCCATTGCGGATTGGTCGCGTGAGTTTTGTTGAAATCGGCCAGTATTGTGGCGAACCCATAGCCAATGGTCACCAGCGTGAGCAAAATGCGGGCGATGAGATTGCTGTCGAACGCGATGTGCATGGGATTCCTCTCTTGAAGCTGGCTTGAAGATTACCAGGTTTTTGCGGTAATCGCTCGGGGCATCCTACTGGCGCGGCTTGAGGCCAATTGCATTGATCTTCGTGTCGTAAAGTACGGCGAAAAAGAAATACGGAACGGTGCCGCCGGCTATGCTCGCGGGAAGTGGGGCATCCTGCGGCCTTAACGTAACGTGGGAGCCGGGCGTGGCACGGCCGACGGTGAAATGCATCCGCAGCGTCGCGCCAGAATCGTTTGCGAACGAGTAAGAGCCGCGCGTTCCCTGCGGCCATTCGACTTGCCGTACGACCTGGCGGGTGTTGACCGAAGTTCCGGGAGCGCCGGTATCGAACACGACCGGACCACAAAATCTTTTGCCGGTCGCCTCGTTATGTAGACACCCGGAAATAGTTTCCTTCACCAGATGCGTGAACATGGCGAAGCCCGCCAGGTCCGAGGCGTCGGGATCGATAATCAGCTTTCCCGGAGCGGATTGGCCGGGCAACGGCAAGATGATGATCCAAGATTCGCCGCCGATATGCGTGATTGGATTGAAGACCGGTTGTTCTTTTCCGGGCGGCGGCATTTCGATTCCAATAATGGCTTTGAAGCCTTGGTTGGCAAGTCCGTCACCGCCGAGGCCGTAAGCCGCTTGCGGTATTCGTGAGGCTGGACATTTCGGCTTTTTCTCAAAGCAGTCGACCGTGCGCACGACTTGAATTGCAGTGGGGGCCTCGCCCGCAATCCCGCCGATCTCCACGCGCGCGTTGGCGACGTTGCCGTTCAACCGCACGCCAGATCCATAGCCGTAGGTGCTCGGGCGGTCCGTCATGCTGTAATTGTCCGGCGAAATTGCGCCCGGCAAAATGCGCAGGCCGATCGAACCCGAATCCAACATGGTTTCAATAGGTCGCGAATTTCCGATGCGGACGGGAATCCAATAACGTACCGTCCCGTCGCTGAGGACCCTCTGATGGATCGGCACCTCGACGCGGCGCGGCGCCGCCGATGCGGACGAAATGACAGAGCCCGCGTCGCCGCTCGCCACGAATAGGACAGCTAACAGTGCAATGATGCGGCCCATAAGCCCTCCGTTTCCCTGTTTTCTTGGCAAGTTTTTTGGCCAGAATAGTCGTCCACGCGCGCCGAAGCTATATGATGGTGCTCCTTTCTCGGCTCTGGCGGGTCGCGTATCGTCAGACGTCCGAGTCGCGGGAAAACAAGGCAGGCGATGCGCCAATATCTCGATCTGATGCGGCATATTCTCGACGACGGTGCGGAAAAGCACGACCGCACCGGCACCGGCACGCGCTCGGTGTTCGGCCATCAGATGCGCTTTGCGCTCGACCAAGGCTTTCCGATGCTCACCACCAAGAAGCTGCACCTGAAGTCGATCGTGCACGAACTGCTCTGGTTCCTGGCCGGCGACACCAATATCAAATACCTCAACGAGCACGGCGTGCGCATCTGGGACGAATGGGCCGACGAGCGCGGCGACCTCGGGCCCGTCTACGGCCACCAGTGGCGCTCATGGCCGGCCAAAGACGGCAAGACCATCGACCAGATCAGCCACGTCATCGACATGATCAAGCGCAATCCGGATTCGCGCCGGCTGATCGTCACCGCCTGGAATCCGGCCGATGTCGACAAGATGGCGCTGCCGCCCTGCCACTGCCTGTTCCAGTTCTATGTCGCCGAGGGCCGGCTGTCGTGCCAGCTCTACCAGCGTTCGGCCGACGTGTTTCTCGGCGTGCCGTTCAACATCGCCTCTTACGCCCTGCTCACGCTGATGGTGGCGCAAGTGACCGGCTTCAAGCCGGGCGAATTCATCCACACTTTTGGCGATGCGCATTTATATTTGAATCACCTTGAGCAGGCGCGTCTGCAATTGTCGCGCACGCCGCGCGCCTTGCCGACCATGCGGCTCAATCCGGCGGTGAAGGATATTTTCGGTTTCCGCTACGAGGATTTCGCCGTCGAAGGCTACGACGCGCATCCACACATCAAAGCCGCGGTGGCGGTGTGAGCCTCGTCACTGCGCGCGGCGGTGCCGGCGGATGCGGCGCTGATCTTTGCCCTGGTGCGGGAGCTTGCCGACTACGAGAAACTGTCGGGCGAAGTGGATGCGACGCCCGAGCGAATTGCCGCCGTGCTGTTTGCCAATGAGCCACGTTTGTTTTGCGACATCGCCGAATGGAGCGGCGAGCCGGCGGGTTTTGCGGTCTGGTTTCTAAATTTCTCGACCTTCCGCGGCCGGCACGGGATTTACGTCGAGGACCTTTTCGTGCGGCCGGCCTTTCGCAAGCGCGGCATTGGCAAGGCGCTGATGGCACGACTGGCCAAACGTTGCGTCGAGGAGGGTTATGCGCGTTTCGAATGGGCCGTGCTAGACTGGAACGCTCCTTCGATTGCATTCTACAAGTCAATCGGTGCGCTGGTGATGGACGAGTGGCGCATTTGCCGCTTGAGCGGGGAGGCCTTGCAAGTCTTCGCGGGTGACGGGGCACACTGATGCAGATCGTGCTGGTCGCCGCCGTCGGCGAGAACAACATCATCGGCCGTGCCGGACAGTTGCCGTGGAAGATCAAGTCCGATCTCCGGCATTTCCGCGCGCTCACGCTCGACAGACCGGTGATCATGGGCCGCAAGACTTATGAGTCGATCGGCAAGCCGCTCGACCGCCGCAGCAATATCGTGGTCACGCGCGACCCGAACTTTTCCGCGCCGGGCGTGGAAACCGCGCCGAGCTTGCAGACGGCGCTATCGCTTGCGCGCGCGGACGCCAAGAAGCGCGGCGTGAACGAAATCATGATCATCGGCGGGGCCGACATTTTCGCGGCCGCCATGCCGCTGGCCGATCGCCTCGAAATCACACATGTCCATGCCGCGCCTGAAGGGGATGTCTATTTCCCCGTCATCGATACGGAACATTGGTACGAGGAAAAGCGCGAAAATCGCGCGGCCGGGCCGGACGACAGCGCGAGCTATGCGGTCGCGTCATATTTAAGGCGCTAAACCGCGTCAAACCGCGGCAAAAGGCAGCCAGCCCGCGCGTTGTAACCACCCGTCCGGTCCCCTATAACCCCACCCAACAAGGCCGGCCGGCAGCCGGCGCCGGGAGAACAATTCGATGCCATGGAGCAATCAGGGCGGCGGGGGCGGTGGTCCCTGGGGCTCGGGCGGCAAGGGGCCCTGGGGCTCCGGCCCGCAATCGCCGGGGCCGACGCCGCCAAACCTCGAGGAAATCCTGCGCCGCGGCCAGGACAACCTGCGGCGCGTACTGCCGGGCGGCAATCTCGGCGGCAAAGGTTTCGCGCTACTCGGCCTAGCGGCCATCGCGCTGTGGGGTTTCTCCGGCTTCTTCCGCGTCGAGCCGGACGAACTTGGCGTGGTGCTGCGCTTCGGGCAGGACGTGCGCGAAGTGCAGCCCGGATTGAACTACCACCTGCCTTATCCGATCGAGACCGTGCTCACGCCCAAGGCGCTGCGCGTCAACAAGATCGACATCGGCATGCGCCAGGTCGAGGACGGGCGCCGCTCGGCAACGCGCGACGTGCCCGAGGAAAGCCTGATGCTGACCGGTGACGAGAACATCGTCGACGTCGACTTCTCGGTGTTCTGGAAAGTGAAGCCGACCGGTGTCGGCGAATATCTGTTCAACATCCAGAACCCGGAAGGCACCGTGAAAGCGGTCGCTGAAAGCGCCATGCGCGAAGTAATCGGTCGCGCGGATATTCAGCCGATCCTGACCGGCGCGCGACAGACCACTGAAGCGGCGGTGCAGGACCTGATGCAGAAGACGCTCGACCATTACGGCGCCGGCATTCTGATCCAGCAGGTGCAGCTGCAAAAGGTCGATCCGCCGACGCAGGTGATCGACGCCTTCCGCGATGTGCAGGCCGCGCGTATCGATCAGGATCGTTCGGTCAACGAAGCGCAGACTTATGCCAACCGGGTGATCCCGGAAGCGCGCGGCAACGTGGCCAAGATCACCCAGGCCGCGGAAGCCTACAAGTCGCAGACCGTGGCGCAGGCCACCGGCCAGACCTCGCGCTTCTTGAAGATCTACGAGCAGTACAAGAAAGCTCCGGACGTCACGCGCGAACGCATGTATCTGGAAACCATGGAGCGCGTGCTCGGCAGTTCCAATAAGATCATCGTGGATTCCAATTCGGGGGCGCAAGGCGTGGTGCCGTATTTGCCGCTCAATGAACTCGGCGCGCCGACGCCGCCGCACAGCCAGACTACGACGGGAGGCCAGCGATGAAACTCAATTTCATCGGCGGCGTTGTCGCCGTCCTCGCCTTCGCCGCGCTGATCGTCGTCTATAGTGCGTTGTTCACGGTCTATCAGACGCAGCAGGCGCTGGTGGTGCGCTTGGGCAAGGTCGTGCGCGTGGTGAATGAGCCGGGCCTGCATGTCAAGCTGCCGTTCATCGACAACGTGATCGATATCGACAAGCGCATCCTCGATCTGGAAGCGCCGGCGCAGGAAGTCATCGCCTCGGACCAGAAGCGGTTGGTGGTCGACGCCTTCGCCCGCTACCGCATCCATGACCCGCTGCGCTTCTACCAGACGCTCGGCTCGAAGTTCGCGGCCGACTCCCAGCTTGCCAGCTTGCTCAATTCGGCGCTGCGGCGCGTGCTCGGCGAGGCGACGTTCATCCAGGTGGTGCGCGACCAGCGTGCCGAGCTGATGGCGCGCATCCGCGATCTGATCAATAACGAGGCGGAGAGCTACGGCATCCAGGTCGTGGACGCGCGCATCAGACGCGCCGATCTGCCCGAGCAGAACAGCCAGGCGGTCTACCAGCGCATGCAGACCGAGCGTCAGCGCGAGGCAGCCGAGTATCGCGCACAGGGCCTCCAGCGCGCGCAGGAAATCCGCTCGAAGGCCGACCGCGAGGTCACCGTGCTGGTAGCGGACGCCACCTCCAAGTCCGAACAGATCCGCGGCGAAGGCGACTCTACCCGCAACCAGATTTTTGCGGACGCATTCAACCAGGACCCCGACTTCTTCGCTTTCTACCGCTCGATGCAGGCCTACGAAGCGGGCCTCAAACCCGCCGATACGCGGTTCCTGCTCAAGCCGGACACCAATTTCTTCCGTTACTTCAACAATCCGTCCGGCAAGCCGTCCGCGGCGACGCCGCCGCAGGCCGCGCCTGCGAAATAGTGGCGCACCGCCGCTATGACGGATTTCCTGGCCGCGCTCGGGCTGGTCTTCGTGATCGAGGGCCTGGTGTTTGCCGCCTTTCCGGCGCAGGCCAAACGCGCAATGGCGAGCGTCATGGAAACGCCGGAGGCGACCTTGCGCGCGATAGGTATCGGCTCGGCCGTCGTTGGGCTGATCTTGGTGTGGCTGGTACGGAGCTGACGGCTTCCTTTTTCGGGGGAATCGGCTTCCCGTGGTGTTGATGGCCGATGCCCTTGAATCGCCTTGAAATCGGGGCCAGCTTGGTCGCAATCTTTTCCCCAGGAGAATCGACGCCCATGGGCGCTTTCTTTCGCACGACGTCCCGCCGTACCGGCTTGGCGGTTTTGTTAGCCGCGGCAATCGCTTGGCCGATTTTCGTCGAGCCCGCCCAAGCGCGCGGGCCGGACGGCATCGCCGACGTGGCGGAAGCCGTGATCGACGCGGTGGTCAATATCTCGACCAAGCAGACCGTGGACATGAGCAACAACGCCATGCCCCAGCTGCCGCCGGGCTCGCCGTTCGAGGAGTTTTTCGACGAGTTCTTCAAGAACCGCCGGGGTCAGGGCGGGCCGGGCGGCGGACAGACGCCGCGCCGGGTCAATTCGCTCGGCTCCGGGTTCATCATCGATCCGTCCGGGCTGGTCGTCACCAACAACCACGTCATCGCCGACGCCGACGAAATCAACGTCATTCTCAACGACGGCACCACGCTGAAGGCGGAAATCGTCGGCCGCGATACCAAGACCGATCTCGCGCTGCTAAAGGTCAAGTCGGACAAGCCGCTCAAGTCGGTGAAGTTCGGCGACTCGGACAAATTGCGGCTGGGCGAATGGGTGATTGCGATCGGCAATCCGTTCAGTCTGGGCGGCACGGTGACCGCCGGCATCGTCTCGGCGCGCAACCGCGACATCCAGTCGGGCCCCTACGACAACTACATCCAGACCGACGCCGCCATCAATCGCGGCAATTCGGGCGGGCCGCTGTTCAACCTCAATGGCGAGGTGATCGGCGTTAATACCGCGATCATTTCGCCCTCGGGCGGATCGATCGGCATCGGCTTTGCGGTGCCGTCGAAGACCGTGGTGGCGGTGATCGATCAGTTGCGCAAGTTCAAGGAAGTTCGGCGCGGCTGGCTCGGCGTGCGCATTCAGCAAGTGACCGACGATATCGCCGACAGCCTCAACATCAAGCCGCCGCGCGGCGCCCTGATCGCCGGCGTCGACGACAAGGGTCCGGCCAAGCCTGCCGGCATCGAGCCGGGCGACGTCATCGTCAAGTTCGACGGCCAGGACATCAAGGAGATGCGCGACCTGCCCAAGATCGTGGCCGAGACGCCGGTCGGCAAAGCGGTCGAGGTGACGATCGTCCGCAAGGGCAAGGAAGAAAAGAAGACGGTCAAGCTTGGCCGGCTGGCGGACGATAAACAGGCCGCGCTGACGCCCAAGAGCGAAAACTCCGACGAAAAGCCGGTGGTGAAGAAGGCGCTCGGCCTCGACCTTGCCAACCTGACCGACGAGCTTCGCAAAAAGAATAATATCAAGGACAGCGTGAAGGGCGTGCTGATCACCGCGGTCGAACCGAATTCGGCGGCGGCGGAAAAGCGCCTGATGCCCGGCATGGTGATCGCCGAAGTGCAGCAGCAGCCGGTGGCGACCGCCGCCGAATTGCAGCAGCGTATCGAGAAACTCAAGAAGGACGGCAAGAAGGCCGTGGTGCTGCTGGTGGTTTCACCCAACGGCGATCCGAGTTTCGTGGCGCTCAGCTTGCAATAACATCGGCGGCGGTGCCGCGCACGACCGCCGATTGAATAGCAGCATCCGGTTTGTTGTCTGAAGGTTGAAATATGATTTGGATAAGCAGGCCAATCTTGTCGACTGCGCTGTTGCTGCTTTTCATCGCGGCGCCGGTCGCCGCGCAAAATCAGACGCCGCCGCAGACCCCGGAAAAATCACACGCGGCAATGTCGGCGAAAATGGAAGACGTCGCGAACTGGACCAAGCAGCAGTGGTACGCGGCGAAAGCGAAATGGGTCAAAGAAAAGGTCAAGTGGGCCGACTGTCAAACGCAGGCCGTCGAAAAAAAGATTTACGGCCGTAAAAGCTGGATCTTTCTTTATGGCTGCATGACGAAGTCTTGACCGCCGGAAAATTTCAATCGGCGTCTAATCCAGCACGTGATTGACCATGCCGTCGGCGAGCTTGGGCTCGAACCAGGTCGATTTCGGCGGCATGATGGCGCCGGCGTCGGCCACCGCCATCAGGTCGGCCATCTGCGTCGGATAGAGCGCGAAGGCGACCGCCATTTCGCCCGACGTCACGCGCGCCTCGAGGCCGGCCAACCCGCGTGCGCCTCCGACGAAATCGATGCGCTTGTCGGTGCGCGGGTCCTTGATGCCGAACAGAGGCTCGATCGCGTTACGCGTGAGCACGGTGATCGGCAGCCGGCCGATCGGATCCGTGGGCACTAGATCGGGCCGCACCCTCAGCCGGTACCAGCTACCGTCAAGGAACATTCCGTATTCGTCTGACGAGGTCGGGCGTACGGGGGTATCCGACGCGATAACTTCAAATCGTTTGCGCAGCTCGGCAAGAAACTGTTCGGCGCTGCGGCCGTTGAGGTCCTTAATCACACGGTTGTAGTCGAGGATGGTCATCTCGCGTTCGGGGAAGATCACCGACAGAAAGTAGCTGTGCGAGCCTTCGCCTTTACGTGACCCGGCGACGCGCGCGGCCGCCGCCGAACGATGATGGCCGTCGGCGATGTAGATTGCGGGCAGAGCGTCGAAAGCGCGGCTGAGTTTGCCGATAATCGCGTCATCGGCGATCACCCAGAGCTGGTGGCGGACGTCGTCGTCGGCGGTGACATCGACTTCCGGTTTGCCGGCGGCGGCTTGCGCCAGCAGCGCGTCGATCTCCGGGCAGTCCGGATAGCCGATCATCACCGGCCCGGTCTGCGCGTTGACTGCCTCGATCTGGCGCACGCGGTCGTCTTCCTTCACCGGCGTGGTGAGTTCGTGCTTGCGGATGCGATTGCTGGCGTAGTCGGCTAGCGAGGCGGCGGCGGCGAGGCCGGTCTGCGTGCGGCCGCGCCAGGTGAGCCGGTAGACGTAATAGCAAGGCTTGGGATCGCGGATCAGGATGCCGCCCGCGATCATGGTCGCGAGATTTTCGGCCGCCTTGGCATAGACCGCCTTGTCGTAAGGGTCGGTCGCCGGATCGAGGTCGATCTCCGGCTTGGAGATATGCAGGAAGCTCCAGGGCTTACCCTTGGCGCGTTCGCGCGCCTCCGCGCTCGAGAGCACGTCGTAGGGCGGCGCCAGGATCTCGGCGGCGCGGCCGGGCGCGGGGCGAAGCGCACGAAAAGGCTGGATCAGCGGCAAGACGAACTCCGAGGCGACGGTTGACGGCGGTGCTTATTGCAGGCCCTGCCGCGAGCGGCAAGCGCGGGCGATTTGGCGATTGATTTCGGCCGGCAATTCCTGCACCTCACGGGGCATGAGCGAGGAAACCGCAATTCTGGCCGCCAATGCCGCCTATTACCGCGCCTTCACGACCGCTGATATCGCGGCGATGAGCAGTATCTGGGCGGACGACGACGTATCCTGCATCCACCCCGGCTGGCCGGTGCTGATCGGCCGCCCGGCGATTCTCGAATCCTATCGTGAAATCCTGCGCAACCCGGACCAGGAGCGGATCGACGCGCGCAACGAAACCGTGATGATCTCGGGCGACGAGGCGCGCGTGATTTGCGTGGAGTTCGTCGGCGGGGCGGCGCTGGCCGCGACCAACTTGTTCAAGCGCGTCGGTGACGCCTGGCGAATGACCCACCATCAGGCGAGCCCGATCGCCGCGCTGGTCGAGGAGGCTGTATCGCAGCCGTCGTCTCGGCGGTTGAATTAGCGCAACGCGGGCGGCCGCAAGTTTATGAGCAAACTCACCGCCATCCTGATCGCCGGCCCAACCGCGAGCGGCAAGTCGGGACTGGCGCTGCGGCTGGCCGAAAAGCTCGGCGGCACCATCGTCAATGCCGATTCCATGCAGGTCTATCGCGATCTGCGCGTCATCACCGCGCGGCCTTCGCCCGACGAAGAGGCGCGCGTGCCGCATGTGCTGTACGGTCATGTCGACGCGGCGGAAAATTATTCGGTCGGGCGCTGGTGCCGCGATGTCGCCGAGGCGCTCAAGGAGATCGCGGCGCAAGGCCGCATGCCTATCCTGGTCGGCGGCACGGGCTTGTACTTCAAGGCGCTGCTGAGCGGGCTTGCCGCCGTGCCGCCGATCCCGGCGGAAATTCGCAGTCAGGTGCGCGCGCGCCTGGCGGGCGAAGGCGCGGCGGCGTTGCACGGCGAGCTTACCGGTCTCGATCCGGTAACTGCAGCCCGGCTGATGGTGAACGACCGCTCGCGCATCTCGCGGGCGCTGGAAGTGATACTGGCGACGGGGCGATCGCTCACGGATTGGCACCGCGAAGGCATGCCGGCGCTGGTCGATCCCGCGCGGGCGGCAAAAATCTTTCTCACCTGCGAACGCAAGCAATTGGTGGCGCGCATCGAGACGCGCTTTGCCGCAATGCTGCAGGCGGGCGCGCTCGAGGAGGTGAGGCGGCTCGCCGCGCGCCGGCTCGATCCGTTGCTGCCGGCCATGAAGGCGCATGGCGTGCCCTGGCTGATCCGCCATCTCAATGGCGAGATCACGCTCGACGAGGCGGCCGCTGGCGCCGTCATGGACACCCGCCGCTACGCCAAGCGCCAGGTCACCTGGTTCCGCAATCAGATGACGGATTGGCCGATGGCGGCGCCGGAGGAGGTGCAAGAAGCCCTCGAAAACCAGTTTTCGGCTGGCTGAATTGCGCTTTGCGGTGCAAAATTCGCTTGACCGGGGGCCGGGCCGGTCCTATAAAACCGCGCAATGAAAGTTCGGGTAGACACAATGTTGCGCAATATTATTACCGTAGTGGTAAAGGTTCGGACGCAAACCCAGCCCTGACAAAGGGCTCTAGGGAAGCGTCCGGACATGGCCCTCTACGGGCCTTTTTTATTGCGCGCGATGCAGACGAGGATAAGGACGATGACGAAGGAAATGACCGGCGCCGAAATGGTGATCGAGGCGCTCGCCGACCAGGGCGTGAAGCATCTGTTCGGCTATCCGGGCGGCGCGGTGCTGCCGATCTACGACGCCATCTTCGCGCAGGACAAAGTGCAGCACATTCTGGTGCGGCACGAGCAGGGCGCGGTGCACGCGGCGGAAGGCTATGCGCGCTCGACCGGCAAAGTCGGCTGCGTGCTGGTCACCTCGGGCCCGGGCGCCACCAACGCGGTGACCGGCTTGACGGACGCTCTGTGCGACTCGGTTCCGATCGTCTGCATCACCGGGCAAGTTCCGACTCACTTGATCGGCAACGACGCGTTCCAGGAATGCGACACCGTCGGCATCACCCGGCCGTGCACCAAATACAATTATTTGGTCAAGCGCATCGAGGATCTGCCGCGCGTGCTGCACGAGGCGTTCCACATCGCCTCAAGCGGACGGCCGGGGCCGGTCGTGGTCGATATCCCGAAGGACATCCAGTTCGCCAAGGGCGTCTATTCCAAGCCGAAGGATTTCGCACACACCGGCTACAAGCCCAAGCTCAAGGGCGACATGGATAAGATCAAGCAGGCGGTCGAACTGATGGCGCACGCCAAGCGGCCGCTGTTCTACACCGGCGGCGGCGTGGTCAATTCCGGCAAGGCGGCGAGCGACCTGTTGCGCGAACTGGTCAAGCTCACCGGCTATCCAATCACCTCGACGCTAATGGGGCTCGGCGCTTATCCCGCCGCCGACCCGCAGTGGATGGGCATGCTCGGCATGCACGGCACGCTGGAAGCCAACATGGCGATGCACGATTGCGACGTGATGATCTGCATCGGCGCGCGCTTCGACGACCGCATCACCGGCCGCGTCGACGCCTTCTCGCCGGGCTCGAAGAAAATCCACGTCGATATCGACCCATCCTCGATCAACAAAAACGTGCACGTCGACGTGCCGATCGTCGGCGACTGTGCGCATGTGCTGGAGGACATGGTGCGGCTGTGGCGCACCGGTGCCATCCATCCCGACAAGAAGGCGCTGGGCGACTGGTGGAAGCAGATCGACAAGTGGCGAGCGCGTAAGTCGCTCGCCTACCGGAACTCAAACGAGCTGATCAAGCCGCAATACGCAATCCAGCGGCTGTACGAGGCGACCAAGGACCGCGACTGCTACATCACGACCGAGGTCGGCCAGCACCAGATGTGGGCGGCGCAGTTCTATAATTTCCAGGAGCCCAACCGCTGGATGACCTCCGGCGGGCTTGGCACCATGGGTTACGGCCTGCCGTCCTCCGTCGGCGTGCAGCTCGCGCATCCGAAATCGCTGGTCATCGACATTGCCGGCGAGGCAAGTGTGCTGATGACCATGCAGGAGCTCTCGACCGCGGTGCAGTACCGGCTGCCGGTCAAGATATTCATCCTAAACAACCGCTACATGGGCATGGTGCGGCAGTGGCAGGAATTGCTGCATGGCGGCCGCTATTCGGAAAGCTATTCGGAGGCGTTGCCGGATTTCGTCAAGCTCGCCGAGGCCTATCACGCGGTCGGCATCCGCTGCGAGAAGCCCGGCGATCTCGACCACGCCATCAAGGAAATGATCGACGTCGATAAACCGGTGCTGTTCGACTGCGTGGTCGATCCGAAAGAAAACTGCTTCCCGATGATCCCGTCGGGACGCGCGCATAATGAAATGATCCTCGGCGACGCGGCTGAAAAACTCGACAGCGCGATCACCGAAGCAAGGCAAGGTGATGGTCTAGCGCATGATCCCGAAAAGTGGGAACCGGTTTTCGGATAAGATCATGCGCAAACAAAATGTTAGGCACGCAAAGTAATTCAACCAAAATGGATCGAGCTCCAATGAACGCCCCCTCGACGTCGCATTATCCCGCCGCGCCGACCGCGCAGAAGGTCGAAACCCATACGCTCTCGGTGCTGGTCGACAACGAGCCGGGCGTGCTGGCGCGCGTCATCGGCCTGTTCTCCGGCCGCGGCTACAATATCGAGTCGCTCACCGTGTCGGAGACCGAACACGCCAAGCATCTCTCGCTGATCACGGTCGTCACCACCGGCACGCCGATGGTGATCGAGCAGATCAAGAACCAGCTCGACCGCCAGGTGCCGGTACACCGCGTGGTGGACATGACGCTCACGGGCCGCTCGATCGAGCGCGAGCTCGCCATGGTCAAAATCCGCGGCAAAGGTGAGCACCGCGTCGAGGCGCTGCGGCTGGCCGACGCCTTCCGGGCGCGCGTGATCGACGCCACCACCGAAAGCTTCATCTTCGAGATCACCGGCAAGAGCGACAAGATCGACCAGTTCGTCGAGCTGATGCTACCGCTCGGCCTGGTCGAGGTCTCTCGCACCGGCATCGCGGCCATCGCACGCGGGCCGGAGGGGATGAACGCGCGGTAGGCGGGCTTGTCCCAACGGTGCAATAAATCTAGAAGCTGCGCTACGAGGAACGAACGGCCCGCCTGAGCGGCCCAAATAGGGGTTAAGTACCATGCGTGTTTACTACGATCGCGACGCCGACCTGAACCTGGTCAAGGGCAAGAAGGTCGCCATTATCGGCTACGGCAGCCAGGGCCACGCCCACGCGCTCAATCTGCGCGACAGCGGTGTCAAGGAAGTGGCGGTGGCGCTGCGCAAGTCGTCGGGCGGCGTGAAAAAGGCCGAAGGCGAGAAATTCAAGGTCATGGAAGTGGCGGAAGCGGCCAAATGGGCCGACGTGATGATGATGCTCACGCCCGACGAATTACAGGGCGACATCTATCGCGACCACCTCGCCAAGAACATGAAGGAAGGCGCAGCGCTGATGTTCGCGCACGGGCTCAACGTGCACTTCAATCTGATCGAGCCGCGCGGCGACCTCGACGTGCTGATGATCGCGCCGAAAGGCCCTGGCCACACCGTGCGCTCGGAATACCAGCGCGGCGCCGGCGTGCCGTGCCTACTGGCGATCCACAAGGACGCCTCCGGCAACGCGCACGATCTCGGCCTGTCCTACGGTTCGGCGATCGGCGGCGGCCGCGCCGGCATCATTGAGACCACGTTCAAGGAAGAATGCGAGACCGATTTGTTCGGCGAGCAGAGCGTGCTGTGCGGCGGCGTGGTCGAGTTGATGAAAGCGGGCTTCGACACTTTGTGCGAGGCCGGCTACGCGCCCGAGATGGCTTATTTCGAGTGCATCCACGAAATGAAGCTGATCGTCGACTTGATCTACGAGGGCGGCATTGCCAACATGAACTATTCGGTGTCGAACACCGCGGAATACGGCGAATACGTTTCCGGCCCGCGCGTGATCACACAGGAAACGCGCGCCGAGATGAAGCGCATTTTGGCTGACATCCAGTCCGGCCGCTTCACGCGCGACTGGATGCTGGAAAACAAGGTCAACCAGACTTCGTTCAAAGCGACGCGCGCCAAGCTCGCCGAGCATCCGGCCGAGCAGATCGGCGCCAAGCTGCGCGAGATGATGCCGTGGATCAAGCAGCGGGCGTTGGTGGACAAGACAAGGAACTGATTTTGCGCGCCTCTGTCGCGATCGTTGCCGCGGCCGCTCTCATCGGGGCGGCCGCGTTTGCATTCGCCGGCGACCAGGGCGAGCCCGACAAAGCTTGCGACGGCAGCACCTACGAGATTGTGGATTGTCTCAAGGCCAAGACGGCCTATTGGGACAAGCGCATGACCATCGCCTACCAGCAGGCGATCAAGGATGCCGAGCCCAAACAGCGCGAGCAGTTGCGCGTGGCGCAACGGCTGTGGATCAAATATCGCGACGCCAATTGCCTCTATTACGATCTCGGCGAAGGCACCATCGCGCGCATCGAGGCCGGCTATTGCATGAAGGACATGACGAAAACCCGCGCGGTCGAACTTGAGGAAAAGACCGAGAAGCACTAACGCGGCGCCTTCGCCGAAATCTGCTGGTCCAGCCAGCGCGCCACCGCGGGCGGCGAAGCCTCGGCCGTGCCGGCCGCCGCGCGCAAATTCGCCTCGCGCATCAGCGTCACCGGAATAGCGCCGATCAACGGCTTGAGCGCGGCGATCAACGCCTCGTCGTCGGCGCGGCGCGGGGAAAGCAATACGATCGCGTCATAGGGCGGGATGGCGTGCTTGGGGTCGTCGAGCACCGCGAGATCGTATTGCGCGATGCGGCCGTCGCTTGAGTAGGCCGACACCACGTCGACGTCGCCGCTGGCCGCGGCCTGGTACATGAAGTCGGGCTGCATGGTGCGCTGCTGTCGGAAATTCAAGCCATAGGCGGCGCGGATCGCTTTCCACTCCGGGCGCTCGAAAAATTCATAATCGCCCGCGATCGAAAGCTCGCCGGCATGCGCCGCCAGATCGGCGATCGAATGCAGTCCGAGCTTTTGCGCCAATGCGTGCGGCACGGCCAGAGAATAAGCATTCTCAAAACCGAGCGTGCCGAGCATGCGGATGTGGTGGGTCGTATGCAGCCAACGGGCGACTTTGTTGAGCACCGCTTCACGCGACGGCGCATCGGTGCGGCCCATATTGTTGGCCCAGATCGTGCCGGAATATTCGACATAGGCGTCGATATCGTTGCTGGCGAGTGCGTTGAAGATCACGCCGGAACCCAATCCGTTGCGGCCTTGCGCCGATAATCCACGCCCCTTGAGCCGCTGCTCGATCAACGCGGCCAGCACATATTGCTCGGTGAACGGCTTGGCGCCGATCACGTAGGCGCCTTGCGCGCGACCCGCCGTTTGGCCCGGCAATAGCGCGGCCAGCAAGACGAGCACGAGACCGGCGCCGCCCAATACGATGTGCAAGCGGCTGTGGTCGGCAACGCCGCGCTCCATCAGCGCCAGCAATTGGTCGACCACGAGCGCCAAGGCGGCGGCGGCCACGCAGCCGAACAGTACGAACACCCAGTTCTGCGTCTGCAGCCCCGCGAAGATGTAATTGCCCAAGCTGGTCTGGCCGATTGGCGTGGACAAAGTTGCCGTGCCGATCACCCAAACCGCCGAGGTGCGGATGCCGGCCATGATCACCGGCATCGCCAACGGCAGTTCGATATCGCGCAGCACTTTGCCGGGCTTGGAGCCGATCACGCGTCCGGCCTCGAGCAGCGAGCGGTCGACGCCGTTGAGCCCGATCACGGTGTTGCGCAGCACCGGCAGCATCGAATAAAGCGCCAGCGCCAACACCGAGGGCAGGAAACCGAGCGCCGAAAAGCCCTTGCCGAACAGCCGCTCGGACAGGCCGGCGAGCGCCAGCAACATCGGATAAAACAGCGCCAGCAGCGCCAGGCCCGGAATAGTCTGGAATACGCTCGCCACGGCGAGCAGGGCGCCGCGCAGCAGCGGCCGCTGCCTTGAGGCGACCGCCAGCGGCAGGCTAATGCCGAGCCCGATGGCGAGCGCCGTAATGCTCACCAGGACATGGCTGCCGAGGTAGTCGGGCAGCCGCGCGAAGGCGTCGGCGAGGCGGGGGTCGATGGCCATGCGCGATGATGGCATGCGTGGCACCGGTCGCGAAACCGCCATTTACCGGGGCTTTGGGCCATCGCATTGACCAAGAAAGGAGAATCCTGCCGGCACGGGTCCGCCCAACTTGCCATGACGATTTGATTACCGTCATATGACAGTGGGGCCATGAGCCAGTCGCAGCGTGGGGTCGCGACGGACCGGGCCGTCGTGGGGCCATGCCGCCTGTTGCATCCGCCTTGTTGGCGCGTTTCGCGAGTTATCCGGCGCTGTCACGCCGCGAACGCGCGGCTCTCCTCATCGCCGGCCTGCTGCACGTCGCCGCTCTCTACATCATGCTGACGACCGAGGACGACCTGGAGAGCAAGGCCACCTTCCTGTTCGCCTGGTTGCTGTTGAATTTCCTCTGGCTGGCGTTGCTGCGGCGGCCGGCGGCCGCGGCGCTGGTGTCGCTGGGGGTGGTCTACACGCTCATCCTGCTGTCGCAGTTCAAGTACGACAAGCTGATGATGACGGTCAACTTCGTCGACGTCATGATCCTCGACGCCGACACCGTCGCGTTCTTTCTGACGATCTATCCCGACCTGTTGCGCCGCGTGATCCTGAGCGCGCTGGTCGCCGTTCCGGTGCTCGGGCTGCTCTGGTGGCTCGATCCCTATCGCGTGCGGCTGCGCGTCGCCGCCGCCGGCGGTGCACTCTGCTTCGGCGCTGCCGTCGCCATTTCGATCGCGGAGCCGATGGAACCGCACGAAGCCTTCTCGGGCGACGGCTACGTGTCGAAATTCGTCAATTCCGGCGTCGATGCGATCGTGACTTACGCAACGCGCGGTTACATGGATTCCGACCCGCATGTGGCGGGCCAATTCCGTCTTGCTGCCGCCGCCGGCGCCTGCAAGCCCGCCGCCAAGCCGCCACACATCATCATGATCCTCGACGAGTTCGAGCTTCGACATCCGTCATGCGCCCGGTATCAAGGTGCCCGAAGGCTACGGCCGCCATTTCAATTCCTTCGATGGCAAAGAGCGGTCGTTCCTCGTGGAAGCCGCCGGCGGCCCGACCTGGTTTGCCGAATACAGCGTGCTCACCGGCCTGTCGGCGCGCTCGTTCGGGCGTTTCGCCTATTTCGTCACCCGCATCGCCGCCGGCCGCGTCGAGCGCGGCCTGCCGCACGTGCTGCGGCGCTGTGGTTATAAGACCTTCACGCTCTATCCGGCGCGCGGCGCATTCATGAGCGCGCGCAGCTTCCAGGCCACCGTCGGGGTTCAGCAGTTTTTGGACAGCAAAGACATGCGGACCAGAGGCGTCGAGCCGGATTCGTATTTTTACGACCAGGCCGCGCAGGTCATCGCGCGCGAGCGCGGCAACGGGCCGCTGTTTATTTTCTCCTATCTCGCCGCCAATCATTTCCCCTGGGATTACACCTTCCGTCCGAACTTGACGCCCGATTGGCGCAAGCTCGGCAACGAGCCCCACATCGATGAATACGTGCGGCGGCAGGGCATGAGCGAGCGCGACTATGCCGAATTCCTGGAACGCCTGCGCCGTGACTTCCCAAATGAATCGTTCATGCTGGTGCGGTTCGGGGATCATCAGCCCGACTTCGCCGAGCGCATCATCGATCCGAAGGCCGACGAAGACGAGATCGCGGACCGGCTGGACGCCTACGATCCCCGCTATTTCACGACTTATTACGCGATCGACACCGTCAATTTCAAACCGGCCGATGTGTCGTCGGCGCTGACGACGCTGGAAGCGCCGTATCTGCCGCTGGTCGTGCAGGAAGCGGCCGGCTTGCCGCTCGACCCGACCTTCGCCGAGCAGAAGCGGATTCTGCAACGCTGCAAGGGCCTGTTCTACGGCTGCGCCGACGGCGCCGAGGCGCGCCGTTTCAACCGGCTCTTGATCGAGGCGGGCCTGATCAAGGGGCTATAGGCTGCACTTTGCAAGTTTCGTCCGCCCGGATAGTTTGCGCACACGAGGCGACGGCGCGAGGGAATATGCATGGCCGATGGTGCGACAGCCACCGCGCAGAATACGGCCGTCGCGCTCAGTGACGTGTCGATCGCCTTCCGGCTCGCCGGCGGCGGCAGCTACACAGCGGTCGAGCGGGCGACGCTGCACGTCGGCGACGGCGAATTCGTCGCCATCGTGGGGCCGACCGGTTGCGGCAAATCCACGCTGCTCAACGTCGCCGCCGGCCTGATCGCGCCGTCGTCCGGCCGCGTCGATGTTTTCGGCAGCGCGCTTGCCGCGCTCAACCGCCAGGCCGGCTACCTGTTCCAGGCCGACGCGCTGTTTCCCTGGAAGACTGCGCTGGAGAACGTCGCGATCGGACTGGAAACGGCGGACGTGCCGACGAGCGATGCGCGCGCGCGGGCGCAAACCTGGCTGACGCGTGTGGGCTTGAGTTCGTTCGGCGACCGCTATCCGCACATGCTCTCGGGCGGCCAGCGCAAGCGCGTCGGCCTCGCGCAGGTGCTGATCCGCGATCCGAAAATTCTGCTGATGGACGAGCCGTTCGGCCCGCTCGACGCGCAGACCCGGCAGATCATGGGCAATCTGCTGCTCGACCTGTGGAGCGCCGACCGCAAGGCGGTGCTGTTCGTCACCCACGACCTGGAAGAGGCAATCGCGCTTTCCGACCGCGTCGTCATCATGTCGGCAGGACCGGCGGCGCGCATCATCGGCGACTGGCGCGTGCCGCTGCCGCGCCCGCGCGACATTGGCGAGATCAAACTCGATCATGCCTTCCACGAACTGCACCGCGACATCTGGCATAGGCTCAAAGCCGAAGTGATCAAGGGCTATGCGCAAAGCGACGCAGGCTGACGGCAATGGAGTTTTAATCGGTGTTTTTTTGCGCTAGCCTTGTTCTCGGTATTGACTGAAAAAACAATGGGAGGAATGCAATGATTGGAGTTCGTCACGTTCTCGCCGCCACGGCCGGTGTTCTACTGCTGGCCGGCACCTCATTCGCCGCCGAGCCTTTCACGCTGACTTCGTCGGCGTACAAGGACGGCACCTTGATGCCGAAGAAAATGGCCGGCGCCAACAAGGCCAATCCGAACTGCGTCGGCGAGAACGTGTCGCCACCGTTGTCGTGGTCCAATCCGCCGGCCGGGACCAAGAGCTATGCCCTGTTGATGCTCGACCCGGAGGGCAGGCCGCCAGGCGGCGTCAGCCATTGGGTCGCCTACGGCATTCCGGTTTCGGTTACCGGTTTTGCCGAAGGCGAGGTTAGCAAGCCGAGCGATAAATATGTCGGCGGCAAAAGTACGATGGGTGTGGGGAATTATAGTGGACCCTGTACGCCGCCCGGCGCGCCGCACCACTATATTTTGACGTTGATCGCGACCGATCTTGAGCCGACCGCACTCAAGCCGGGCCTGACGCGCGATGAGGCGATCAAAGCGATCGAAGGCCACGCCAAGGCCGCCACCGGCCTGGTCGGTCTTTTCAAGAACCCGTACTGATTTTTTCTCCCTCTTTCCCCTCCCCCAATGGGGGAGGGGACTCTAACGCTGCGAAACCTATAGCGCGATGTCGAGATTTAACCTCCTCCTGCTGCAGATTTCTGTCGCGATCGCTTTCGTCGCGGCGTGGTACGTGTTCTCCACCTATCCGGTGTTCGGCCACGTGCTGCTGCCGCCGTTCTTCTTCTCCAATCCGGTAGACGTGGCGAGCCAGATCGTCGACTGGTTTGTCTCAGGCGTGATCTGGAAGCATCTGTGGATCACGTTGGAGGAGTCGATTCTTGCATTCGTACTCGGCTCGATCGGCGGCATTGTGGTCGGCTTCTGGTTCGCGCGCCAGCCGCGCACGGCCGCGGTGTTCGATCCCTACGTGAAAATGGTCAACGCATTGCCGCGCGTGGTGCTGGCGCCGATCTTCACGCTCTGGCTCGGCCTCGGCATCTGGTCGAAAGTGGCGCTCGGCATCACGCTCGTTTTTTTTATCGTATTCTTCAACGTCTATCAGGGTGTCAAGGAAGTCTCGCTCACGGTGCTAGCGAATGCGCGCATGCTCGGCATGAGCGAGCGGCAGTTGATGCGCCACGTCTATTGGCCCTCGGCGCTGTCGTGGATGTTCTCCTCGCTGCACACCTCGGTCGGCTTCGCCGTCGTCGGCGCGGTGGTGGGCGAGTATCTCGGCTCGGCGGCCGGGCTCGGTTACCTCATCCAGCAGGCGGAAGGCATTTTTGACGTCGCCGGGGTGTTCGCCGGCATGTTCGTGCTCGCCGCTTTTGTGATCGTGATCGATACCGTCGTCACGCTGGTCGAGAAGCGCCTGCTGGTGTGGCGGCCGCTGGCGAGTGACGCCCGTCCGTAAGGCGTCGCCCGTTGCAGGCGCTCGGAATCATTGCGCCTTAATGCCGGCCTCCTTGATAATCGGCCACCACTTGTCGATCTCCGCCTGCTGGAATTTGCGCAGCGCCTCCGGCGACTGCTCCTCGGGCGGGAAGATCTCTTGCGCGAGATCGATCAGCTTCTTGCGCGTTGCCGGATTGGCGAGCGCCGTGCGCAGCGCGCCGTTGAGCTTGGCGACGATCTCCTTCGGCGTGCCCTTCGGCGCCCAGAGCGCATGCCAAAACGTGAAATAAAATCCAGGCATCCCCGCCTCGTCGGTGGTCGGCACGTCCGGCGCAATTGCAATCCGATTTTTCGCGGTGACGGCATAGACCTTAATCTGACCGCCGCGCATCTGCGCCACCGACAGCGCCGGCGTGTTGAGCATCACGTCGATCTGCCCGCCCAGCAGCGCGGCGGTCGAATCGCCGGCGCCGCGATAAGGCACCATGGTCATCGGCGCGCCGACCGCCTTCTGAAACAGGATACCGCTGACGTGGCTCGGCGAGCCGACTCCGGAATTGCCGACGTTCGTCTTGTCGCCATTCTCGCGCAACCACGCGATCAGCTCCTTGAGATTATTGGCCGGCATCGTCTTTCGGGCGACGATGAAGAAAGGCTGCGTCGCGATCAGGCCGATCGGTTCGAAGTCCTTCATCAGGTCGTAGGGCAGCTTGTAGATCGCGCCGGTGGCGACGTTGGTGCCCCATTGGCCGATGCCGATGGTGTAGCCGTCCGGCGTCGCGCGCGAGATGCGGCCCTCGCCGATGGTGCCGCCGGCGCCGGCGGTGTTTTCAACCACGATGGTTTGCCCGAGCGCCTCGCCCATGCCTGCCGCTACGATGCGCCCGATGACGTCGGTCGAGCCACCGACGCTGAGCGGCACCACCAAGGTGATCGGGCGTGACGGGTAATCCGCGGCCGTCGCCGGGCTCATGCCGAGCAACGCCGCGACGCCGGCCATGGCGTAAAACAGCTTCCTCATATTGTTGATTCCTTGGACTGGGGCTCTCGAATGCGGGTCTCTCCCTTATAGCGATCCGGCGCCTTTCGCCACCGGATTCGTGGGCCCTAGTCAGGCCGGCCCCTCTGGCTTATCGTTCGCGCCGAAATGGCCTGTGCAAAGGCCAGCTAAACCAGGGAGGATCTCATGTCCGCATTTGTCCGGCGGCTCGCAACTACGCTTGCGGCGTTGCTGCTGTCGTCGGGTCTCGCGCTCGCACAATCGAAGGTCACGCTCGCCATCGGCGGCGCCGGCTGTCTTTGCTATTTGCCGACCATGCTCGCCAAGCAACTCGGCGAGTTCGAGAAGGCCGGCGTCAATGTCGAGGTGGTCGCCTTCAAGGGCGGCTCGGAGTCGCTCAAGGCCGTGATCGGCGGCTCAGCCGACGTGGTGTCCGGCTATTTCGACCACTGCGTCAATCTCGCGGCCAAGGGCCAGCATTTGCAGGCCTTCGTGGTCTATGACCGCTTCCCGGGCCTCGCGCTGGTGGTCTCGCCCAAGCACACGGCTGAGATCAAGTCGATCAAGGACCTCGCCGGTAAAAAGGTCGGCGTTTCCGCGCCCGGCTCGTCGACCGACTTCTTCCTCAAATATCTCGCGAGCAAGAACGGCGTCGATCCGAACTCGGTGGCGGTGATCGGCGTCGGCCTCGGCGGCTCGGCGGTCGCGGCGATGGAACAGGGCCAGATCGACGCCGCGGTCATGCTCGATCCCGCGGTGACGGTCCTGAAAAACAAATATAGCGACCTGAAAATCCTCAGCGACACGCGCAGCCAGAAGGACACGCTCGCCGTGTTCGGCGGCGAATATCCAGGCGGCGCGCTCTACACCAAGGCCGACTGGATCGCCAGCCACGAGAAGGAAGTGCAGGGCATGACCAATGCGATCGTGTCCACGCTGAAGTGGATCCACTCGCATACGCCGGAAGAGATCGCCGACAAGATGCCGGCGGAATTCGTCGGCAAGGACAAGGCGCTCTACGTCGCCGCGCTCAAGAACACGCTGCCGATGTATTCGCAAACTGGCCGCATGGACCCGAAGGGCGCGCAGGCGGTGCTCGCCGTATTCAGCCAGTCCTCGCCCGAGGTCGCCAAGGCCAATATCGATCTCTCGAAGACTTACACCAATAAGTATGTCGACGCGGCCATCAAGAAGATGGGGATGAAGTAGACCCCCGTCTAAATATAGCAGCGGCCACACGGCGGGGATAATCCCCGCATACGGCGGGGGAAGGGCCCCGCCGTATCTGTTAATGTCGCATCATGAATATTATCTCGATCCAGTCGCATGTCGCCTATGGCCATGTCGGCAATTCGGCCGCGGTATTTCCGCTCCAGCGCATGGGCGTCGAGGTGTGGCCGATCCACACCGTGCAATTCTCCAACCACACCGGCTACGGCAAATGGCAGGGCCGAGTGTTCGACGCCGCGCTGATCCGCGAACTGGTCGGTGGCATCGAGCAGCGCGGCGTGCTCGGTGAGTGCGATGGCGTGCTGTCGGGCTATATGGGCGGGGCCGACATCGGCGCTGCCATTCTCGACGCGGTGGCGACCGTCAAACGCGCCAATCCTTCGGCCAAATATTGCTGCGACCCGGTGATCGGCGACGTCGGGCGCGGCGTCTACGTGCGCGAAGGCATTGCCGAATTCATGAAGGCCAAGGCGGTGCCGGCCGCCGATATCGTGACGCCCAACCAGTTCGAGCTCGACTATCTGAGCGGACGTCAAACTAAGACGCTGGCCGACGCGCTCGGCGCGGTCGCGGCCCTGCATACGCTCGGGCCGCGCGCCGTTTTAATCACCTCGCTGCATGTTGACGACACGCCGGAGGACGCGATCGATATGCTCGCCTCCGACGATACCGGCCGCTTTCGGCTGCGGACGCCGATGCTGCAAATGGCCGCGCACGGGGCGGGTGATACCATCGCCGCGTTGTTCTTCGCCCACTATCTGCGCGGCGGAAAAATCGACGAGGCGCTGTCGCGTGCCGGCTCTGCCGTCTTCGGCTTGCTGAGCAAGACCGCGGAACTGGGCGCACCCGAAATCCAGATCGTCGCGGCGCAGCAAGAAATCGTCGAGCCGAGCAAGCTGTTCAAGGCGGAACAGCTATGACCGCGCCAACTGAAACGGCGTCCGTCGTTCACCTGGACCGGCTTCAGCTTGCCGTAGCGCCGAAGCCCTGGGCTTTTGCGGCCGAGCGGCGCGCCGAGATCGACGCTTGGTTTGCCGCGCGGCGCCGCGACAATCCGGCATTGTGGAACGGCCGCGTGTTATTGTTGCACGAGTACGCCATGGCCGATGGCGTTTTTCGCGGGAGCTATCTCGAAACCGACTATGCGAGTTTCGCCGCCTGGCGCCATTGGGGCCGGCCGGCGGAGGCGGCGGTCTACGACTGCTTCGGCGCCGCGGCGATCCTTGCCGCCGACGGCGCATTCCTGCTCGGGGTCATGGGTGCGCACACCGCCAATGCCGGCCGGATTTATTTTCCCTGCGGTACCCCCGACCCGGACGACATCGTGGGCAAGCGCACCGATCTCGATTTAAGCGCGCGGCGCGAGCTCAAAGAGGAAACGGGACTGGAGGTCGCCGAATTCACGCCCGAGCCGGGTTGGACGACGGTGTTCGACGGAAACCTGATCGCCAACATCAAGGTGCTGCACAGCCACGACGGCGCCGAGGCCTTGCGCGCGCGGATTCTCGCGTACCTCGCGCGCGAGCGGCGGCCGGAACTTTCCGACATCCGCATTGTGCGCGGCGCGGCCGATTTCGATCCGGCGATGCCGCGCTTCGTCACAACATTCCTGGCGCAACGGTTCGCGGTACGATAGGCTTTTGACCATGAAGCTCTACCACATCGCCAAACGCTTTCGCATCGATAAGCCGGACAAGTTTCGTCTGTCCAAGCACGACCCCGCCGAGTGCTACGGTCTCACTTCCGACAAGAAAGAAGCCGCGGCCATGCTCGGCGAGGGCATCGAGCGGCTCTCCGAATTGCAGCAGCGCCTTTATGCCGAAGACCGCTGGTCGGTGCTGATTGTCCTGCAAGCGATGGATGCCGCCGGTAAGGACAGCGTGATCAAGCATGTGATGACAGGCTTGAATCCGCAGGGCGTCGAGGTGCATCCGTTCAAGCAGCCGAGCGCCGAAGAATTGAGCCACAATTTTCTCTGGCGCGCCGGCAAGCGGCTGCCGCAGAACGGTCGCATCGGTATCTTCAACCGCTCGTATTACGAGGAAGTGCTGGTAGTGCGCGTGCATCGCGAATTGCTCGATCAGGAGCGGGTGCCCACGAGCCTTATCGGCAAGGACATCTGGCAGCAACGTTTCGACGACATCCGCGCGTTCGAACGCCACCTCGCGCGCAACGGCACGCTGATCCTGAAATTCTTCCTCAACGTATCGAAAGAGGAACAGCGCCGCCGCTTTCTCGACCGCATCGAGGAGCCGGCTAAACGCTGGAAGTTCTCCATGAACGACGTTTCCGAGCGCAAGCTCTGGGACAAATACATGGCCGCTTTTGAGGACATGATCCGGCACACGAGTACGCCGGAAGCGCCCTGGTTCGTGGTGCCGGCCGACCACAAATGGTTCACCCGTATGGTGGTGGCGGCGGCATTGGTGCAGGAACTACAGAGCCTCGACCTCGATTATCCGAAGGTGGAGGGCAAAGCGCTCAAGGGGCTGCGCAAGGCGGAGAAAGCGCTGAAGGCGGAAAAACCGTAGCACTCCGCTCACCAAATACCTGGAATGAGACGATATCGCACACGGCGGCAGTATTCGACATAGCCAGGCAAATCGCGCGCCAGGATTCTTTCTTCATCGAGCAATCGCCAGATCAGCGCCGGCAAAGCGACAAGGGCGACGAGCAGACCCCAATAGGAGCCGAGCGCGAGCGGCGTAAAGCCGATCAGCAGAAGGGCGCCGGCATACATGGGATGGCGGACGATGCCGTAAACTCCGGTTGACACGACCGTCTGGTCAGGCTCGACGGTCACTGTCGAGGCCGCAAAACTGTTCTGTTTGAGCACCACGAAGAACAAGGCGAAGCTCAAGGCGACCGCACCATTGGCGGCGAGCACAAGCCATGTGGGAACGCTCGACCAATGCCGGCGGTAATCGAACCCCGGGAATGCGATCAGAAGCACGAAGGCGGCGATCACCAAAAAGATGATGATTTTTTGCGAGGGCTCGCTTTCGGCCGCAGGCCCAGCCTTCATTCGGCGCTCGATCAGCTTGGGATCGTGCTTGGAAAAATAAAAGCCGATGATCATCGACGACACGATGAAGACGAACGCAAAGACCCAGCCTTGCCAAAAGTGAAGCGATCCCGCTGGGCCGAACAGCAGGAAAAGAAAAATCGGAATCGACACCGCTGTCCGGCGCCATCCTTGGCGTTTAAGCTCGCTTATATCCGTCACCATGATCCACGACCGAAATCAGGCAATATTGCTGACCTATTGCCGCGCTTGATTTGTGCGCCCGCTCTCCGTTAAAAGCGTGCGGTCCGGCAGGCGGTTAACCCGGATTTTACCTTGTTCCGCGAGCTTAGCTGTCGAAGACGAGGGTTCTAAGGCATGTCGACGCGGCAGAACATCTGCGCGATCGGGCGGGCGGCGCAAGCCGAACCCGCAGCCACCCTCATTCTGGGCACGCTCCTTCTCCTTATCCGCCCCTGAGGGCCGGCTGGGCAATTTGCGCCTGGGCACTCGGGGGACCTTCGGAATGAGCACCCCATAGAGCGCCGCTACGGCGCGTTCGACGAGAAGGATATTTTGCCATGACTACCCCGACCCAGTCCGACAAGGACCGCGTCGTCATCTTCGACACGACGTTGCGCGACGGCGAGCAGTGTCCCGGCGCCACCATGACGCATGAAGAGAAGCTCGAAGTCGCCGAGCTGCTCGACACCATGGGCGTGGACATCATCGAGGCCGGTTTCCCGATCGCCTCGGACGGCGACTTTGCCGCGGTCCACGAAATCGCCAAGCGCGCCAAGAACTCGGTGATCTGCGGGCTTTCGCGCGCTTCGCCGAAAGATATCGACCGCTGCGCGGAAGCGATCAGGCCGGCCAAGCGCAAGCGCATCCACACGTTCCTCTCCACCTCGCCGGTGCACATGAAATACAAGCTGCAGAAGGAGCCGCACGAGGTCTACGAGATGGTGATCCAACAGGTCACCCGTGCGCGCGGTCACACCGACGACGTCGAATGGTCGTCGGAGGATGGCACCCGCACCGAACTCGACTTCCTCTGCCGCTGCGTGGAAGCCGCGATCAAGGCCGGCGCGACCACCATCAATATCCCCGACACCGTCGGCTATACGGTGCCGGAGGAATATTTCGACCTGTTCAGGACGGTGCGCGAGCGGGTGCCGAATTCGGACATGGCGCGCTTCTCCACACACTGCCACAACGATCTCGGCATGGCGGTGGCCAATTCGCTTGCCGGCGTGAAGGCGGGCGCGCGCCAGATCGAATGCACCATCAACGGCATCGGCGAACGCGCCGGCAACGCCGCGCTGGAAGAAGTCGTGATGGCGATCAAGACGCGCAACGACGTGCTGCCGTTCTGGACCGGCATCGACTCCGCCATGCTCACGCGTGCGTCCAAACTGGTGTCGGCGGTGACCTCGTTTCCGGTGCAGTACAACAAGGCGATCGTGGGCCGCAATGCCTTCGCGCATGAGAGCGGCATCCACCAGGACGGCATGCTCAAGAATGCGCAGACCTACGAGATCATGACGCCGGAGTCGGTCGGCGTGAAGCAGACCTCGCTGGTCATGGGCAAGCATTCCGGCCGGCATGCCTTCGTGCACAAGCTGGAGGAGCTCGGCTATCAGTTGGCCGACAACCAGCTCGAGGACGCCTTCGTGCGATTCAAGGCGCTAGCCGACAAGAAGAAACAGGTTTACGACGAGGACATCGAAGCGCTGGTGGATGAGGAGATCGCCACCGCGCACGATCGCATCAAGATCATCTCCTTGACCGTAATCGCCGGCACCATGGGCCCGCAGTCGGCGACGCTTTCGCTCGATATCGACGGCAAGCACGTCACCACCCAATCGACCGGCAACGGCCCGGTCGACGCGATCTTCAACGCCATCCACGCGCTGGTGCCGCACGAGGCCAAGCTCGAACTCTACCAGGTCCATGCGGTGACCGAGGGCACCGACGCGCAAGCCGAAGTCTCGGTGCGGCTTTCGGCGGATGGGCGCTCGTTTACCGCCAAGGGCGCCGACCCCGATACGCTGGTGGCGTCGGCCAAGGCCTATCTCGGCGCGCTCAACAAACTGGCCAGCAAGCGCAACCGGACGCCGGGGATTGAAAAGCGGATCCACTCCACCGACGTCGGCTGACGAATCCGCGAGGAACGCAAAATACCGCCCTGCAAGGGGCGGTATTTTCATGTTCGGCAACTTGTTCTTGGTAAATGTCCGCGACGGAACCCAAAAATCACATTTTGCCCGCATTTCGTTCTCTTTTGGGGCGGATTTGGCGGTTATCGCCACGTTCACAACCTGAACCTCGGGGACGTCAATCGAATGAAGAAGACACTTTGTGCGGGCGTGTTCGCGCTCGCGGCACTAGGCTTGTTGGCGAATATCTCGGCCGCCCGCGCCGGTGAAATGGCGGACGGCTACGCCGCGCAACAGCCGATGTCGGCCGCGATCGATGTCGAGCGTATCCGTAGTGTCCTCAGATTGACGCACGAGCAGGAGCGTTACTGGCGGCCGGTGGAAGCCGCATTGCGCGAAATCGCCCGCCATCAGGGACCGGTGGAATCAGACGGCTTCGTGCGGCGTGTCAGCCGGCATGTCGTCTCGATCGTACTCGACAGCGCGGCGGTCGGGCGGCTGGTGGTTGCGGCGCGTCCTTTGATCGCCAGGCTCAATGACGAGCAGAAGCAGGCCGCCGGCCAGCTGGCCGAGGAAATGGGTCTAGGTCCGGTGGTGTTTGCGGCGCTGAATTAAGCGGACACACCGCGCTACCACCGATTCGGTTCTTTGCAATACAAAATGCCGCACCTTGAGGGTGCGGCATTTTGATTTGAGTCAACCGAACGTTCTCGCGCCTCCGTTATTATAGTACCAGCCTACCGCCAAGCGTCATTCGGCCGTTTGACACTTGAAAAGTGCCGGCGCAATTCTGTGGCAGAAGTGCCCGGCGGGGGGCGATCTATGGAGGAGCCCATGCGAAAAACTTTATATCTACTCGCTACCGCGATGCTTTTTGCCGCGGGTCCGGCGATTGCGCAAGACTCGATCACGATCGGCTTTACCGCCTCGCAGACCGGCGCCTTGAACAACGACTCGTCCGCGCAGATGCGCGGCATCGAACTGTGGCGCGACGATGTTAATGCCAAGGGCGGCATCAAGGTCGGCGGCAAGAGCTACACCGTCAAACTGGTGACCTACGACGACGAGTCGCAGAACACCCGCGTGCAGCAGCTCTACACACGCCTGATCACTCAGGATAAGGCACAGTTCCTGATCAGCCCGTATTCGTCGGGCCTGGTCGCTACCGCGGCCATCATTTCCGAGCAGTACGGCAAGGTGATGATTACCACCGGCGGCGCGCTTGAGAAGACCTACAAGCTCGGCAACAAGAACCTGTTCCAGCTCTACACCGGATCGAGCCAGTATCTCGCCGGTGCGCTGCAGGCATTGAAGGAGAAGAATCCGAAGCCCCACATTGCCTTCGTCTATGAAGACGATCCCTTCAGCAAGGCCGTGGTCGGCGCCGTGCGCGACAGCGCCAAGAAGCAGGGTGACGTGATTGCCGCCGACGAATCCTATGCCGGCAGCACGACCGATTTCTCGCCGGTAATCAACAAGATGATCGCCGCCAAGGCGGACGCGCTGCTCGGCGGCGGCCATTACGCCGACGGTGCAACGCTCGCCCGCCAACTGCATGAGCAGAAAGCCGGCATGAAGTGGGTGACGTTGCTGGTTGCGCCCGACAGCCCAAAGTTCGCCGAGCTCGGCGATGCGGCGGTCGGCATCTCGGTGCCATCGCAGTGGGAGCCGCAGGCGGCGTTCAAGCCTGACTTCGGCCCGACGGTTCCGCAATTCACCAAAGAGTTCACCGACAAGTACAAGATCGCGCCCGCTTATCATGCGGCCGGCGGCTATGCGGCCGGCATGATCCTGCAGCACGCGATCGAGAAAGCCGGTTCGATCGACCCGGCCAAGGTGACCGCTCAACTCAACGCTATGGACGTCACCACCTTCTTCGGCCGCACCAAGTTCTCGACCGATCCGAAGGAACATGGCCTGCAGATCGGTCACGACATGGTGCTCGCGCAGTGGCAGAAGAAGGACGGTAAGTTGGTCAAGGAAGTGATCTGGCCGAAGGCGGCAAAGACCGCCGACGCCCTCTATTGATTGAACCAACCACGGCGGCGGCGGTCACGGCCGCCGCCGCTGCGCGGCACCTCATATGATCGGCATCCTCGCCTCCGTCATTGACGGTATCCTCATCGGCGCGGTCTATGGCCTTGCGGCCATGGGCCTGACGCTCATTTGGGGCGTCATGAACGTCATCAATCTCGCCCATGGCGCGATCATAGTCATCGGCATGTTCGTGCTGTATGCGCTGGCAAGCACGCTAGGGCTGCCGGCCTACGGCGCCGTGCCGGTTATGATCGTCTTCGGCTTCTTCGTCGGCATCGGCCTGTACTGGATCGGCGTACACCGGGTGATCGGGCGCCCAGAGCTGATGAGCCTGCTCTCCACCTTCGCCCTCAATATGGTGTTGATCGGGCTCGGCACCGCTTGGTGGACCACCAGCCCGTACAATGTGCAGGTCAACATGCCCAGCGTGAGCTGGCGCGGTTACACTTTCACCGGGACGCATATCACCGCGGCGGTGCTGGCAGTGGTGATCGCGGGGCTCTTGTATCTGCTGCTCTACCACACGCGCATCGGCAAGGCGGTGCGCGCGGTTGCCACCAATCGCGAGGCCGCCGAATTATGCGGCATCCCGACGACGCAGGTGCTCGCCATGGCATTCGGGCTCGGCGTCGCGCTCGCCGGGGTTTCCGGCACACTGATCGCAACCATGTTTCCCTTCACCGTGCTGTCGGGCGAGGCCTATCAACTCAAGAGCTTCGTAGTCACCGTGCTTGGCGGCCTCGGCAATCCGGCCGGCGCTCTCATGGGCGGCATCGCGCTCGGCCTGATCGAAGGCCTGGCAACGCCGTTCATGCCGGTGAGCTGGATTCCGATCGTGGAGTTCGGACTGTTCGTATTCTGTCTGATCGCTTTCCCGCGCGGCATTTTCTCATTCACCAAGGCCTGACCCCCGTGTGGCGCCGACCGTTTCCCTGGTTCATCGTCGCCGCGGCGCTCATCTACGCGCTCTATCCCTATTTCACCGACGATGTCGGAATGCGCGAAAGCCTGCTGCTGGCGGCCGTCTACATCATCTTGGCGAGCAATCTCAATTTGATGATCGGCTACGCCGGCTACGTCAATTTCGGCAATATCGTATTCTTCGGGCTCGGCGGCTATATCTGCCTTTATCTAGTCACCGCACTGCACTGGCACGTGATCGCGGCGGCGCTTACCGCCGGCGTGGCGGTGAGTGCGCTGGCGCTGCTGTTCGGCCTCGGCATCCTGCGCCTGCGCGGCGCGTTTTTCGCGCTCGCCACCATCGGGGTGAACCAGGCGATCCAGCAATTGGTGATCAATTTCGAGCCGTGGGGCGGAGCCACCGGCATTTACCTCTCGCTCGACGCCTATGGTCCGCTCGGTGGCCCGATGCAGGCGCTGTGGACCACCTATCTGCTGATCGTCGCGGTGACGGCGGCGTCGCTGTTGGCGAGCTATGCGATCAGGCATTCGAAATTCGGTCTCGGCCTGCTCGCCATCGGTCAGAACGAGAATGCCGCGTCGGTGCTGGGCGTGCCGACCCCACTTTACAAAGCAATGGTCTATAGCGCCTCCGCGTTCCTGCCCGCTGTGGCCGGGGGCCTCTACTTTTTCAAGAGCGGAATCATCGAGCCGAGCAGCGCATTCAACCTGCAGACCTCGATCGAGGCCATCGTAATGGTCATGCTCGGCGGTTCCGGCACCATCCTGGGGCCGGCATTGGGTGCGTTCCTATATGAGGAATTGCGCGGCTTCCTGTTGACCGCGCAGAGCTTTTCGCAATTTCAGTTGGTGATCGCCGGCGCGCTGCTGCTGCTGATCGTGCAGTTCGTTCCCGGCGGGCTGCTCGGATGGGTACACCAGCGATGGCCGCGCACGAGGAGGTGGCTGGAATGAGCACGCTTCTCGAAGTCAGCCGCATCAGCAAGCGCTTCGGCGGTTTGCAGGCCGTCGACCGCCTTAGCCTCACCGTCAACGAAGGCGAGATCCTCGGTCTGATCGGCCCAAACGGCGCCGGCAAATCGACCGTGTTCAACTTGATCAATGGGGTCTATCCGCCCGACAGCGGCAAGATTTTCTTTGCCGGCGAAGATATCACCGGCGGGCCGCCTTATCGCGTCGCCCGCCATGGCATCGCCCGCGCCCACCAGATCGTGCAGCCGCTCGGCGGCCTCAGCGTGCTCGACAATTGCACCGTCGGCGCCTGTTTCGGCCGGGAAGCGCTGGCGCTGGCGCCGGCGCGCAAGGTGGCGCGCGAGGTGGTGGAGATGATCGGGCTCGGCGACCGTTCCGATATGCTGGCGGCCTCGCTCACCACCGCCGGCAAGAAACGGCTGGAACTCGCGCGTGCCCTGTCGGCGCAACCGCGCCTATTGCTGCTGGATGAGGTTCTGGCCGGGCTCAATCCGACCGAAACCGAGGGGATGATCGAGACCGTGCATAAGATTCGCGACAGCGGCATCGCCATCCTGATGATCGAGCACATCATGCGCGCGGTCATGAGCCTGTCGGATCGCATCGTCGTGCTTAATCTCGGCGCCAAGCTCGCGGAAGGCTCGCCGCAAGAGGTCGCCGACAATCCTGACGTCATTACCGCCTATCTCGGCGATTCAAAGTTACTTACCAGTGCGGAGAAACCGGCGTGAGCGAGATGCTGCTGCAGGTCGAAGGCCTCGAGGCCGTTTATGGCGATGTGCAGGTGCTCTGGGGCATCTCGCTCAAGGTCGCACGCGGTAGCATGACGACGCTGCTCGGCGCCAACGGCGCCGGCAAGACAACCAGCCTGCGCGCAATCACCGGCGCCTTGCGTCCGCGCGCCGGCAAGGTCGAGTTCGCCGGCGAGGACGTAACGTGGCTGCCCGCCCATGCCAAAGCCGCGCGCGGCCTCGTGCTGGTGCCCGAGGGCCGGCAGTTGTTCAGCAACATGAGCGTGGAAGAAAACCTCGAGATGGGCGCTTATTCGCGTCGCGCGCGCCAGCACTTCAGCGCGCAACTTGAGAAGGTATACGCCATGTTCCCGCGTTTGAAAGAACGCCGGGACCAAAAGGCGGGAACTTTCTCCGGCGGCGAACAGCAAATGTTGGCTATCGCGCGTGGATTGATGGCGTTGCCGGAGATTCTGATCATTGACGAATTGTCGCTCGGCCTGGCGCCGGTCGTGGTGCAGCAACTGGCGGAAACGTTGAAGGCGCTGAAGGCGTCTGGCGTGACCGTGCTGCTAGTCGAGCAGAATCTGCATCTCGCGCTGGCGCTCAGCGACTACGCCTATGTCATCGCCGAAGGCCGCCCCTTTCTGGAAGGGCCGAGCGCCGAAGTCGCGGCCAAGCCCGAAATCCGCCAGGCTTATTTAGGGCTATAAATCCGGCTCCAACCGGTTTGTACGCCGCCGCCTCGTGCGCAACGCCTACTTGCCGATTCGGCGCTTAAATGTCAGGGTTACGGTCCGAAAAGCACCCAAGAATCCGCAATTTAACGAACCGTACCGGAGGAAAATTCGATGCGCAAATGGCTTCTCGCGGCGGCTGCGGCCGCCGTTTTCGTGCTTCCTGGTTTCAATGGGGCGCAAGCCCAGATCATCATCAAATTCAGCCACGTCGTAGCCAACGATACGCCGAAGGGGAAGGGCGCGCTCAAATTCAAGGAACTTGCCGAGAAATACACCAACGGCAAAGTGAAGGTCGAAGTCTACCCGAACTCGCAGTTGTTCAAAGACAAGGAAGAAATGGACGCGCTGCAGCTCGGCTCGGTGCAGATGCTGGCTCCTTCGACGGCGAAATTCGCCCCGCTCGGCGTCAAGGAATTCGAGGCGCTCGACTTGCCATGGCTGTTCAAGGATGACACGACGTATGCCAAGGCGATGAAGGGTCCGGTCGGGACTTGGCTGTTCAAGAAGCTCGAAGCCAAAGGCATTACCGGTCTCGCCTATTGGGACAACGGCTTCCACATGGTCTCGGCCAATCGGCCGCTGCTGATGCCGGCGGATTTCCAGGGCCTCAAGGTGCGCATCTCCGGCTCCAAGATCGCGGACCGGTACTTCCGCGACATGGGCGCCATCCCGCAGATAATGGCCTTCTCGGAAGTCTACCAGGCGCTGCAAACCGGCGTGGTCGACAGCTGCGAGAACACACCATCGAACTATCTGACGCAGAAATTCTATGAAGTGCAGAAAGACATCACCGTCTCCAATCACGCCCACCTGCAATACGCGGTGATCGTGAATACCAAGTTCTGGAACGGGCTGCCTGCCGATATCCGCGGTGAGCTCACCAAGGCGATGGACGAGGCCACCGACTACACCAACTCGATCGCGCACGAAGAAAACGTGGACGCGCTCGCAAAGATCAAGGCCTCGGGTAAGACCACGCTGCACTATCTGACGGACGATCAGAAAAAGGCATGGCAGACCGCGATGCGGCCGACTTACACTTGGGCCAAGGGCCGTGTCGGTGAGGAAGTCCTCGATTTGATCTCCAAACAGCTCGACATCAAGATGAATTGATCGGATAAAAATTCGGTCCGATTGCGGCCGGAGGCGATCGCGCTTCCGGCCGCGCTCGACATTAGGCGCCCGGGGGACGCGTGCTGGGACGAGCGCTCGACCATTTGGAAGAGTGGCTGATCGCGACGCTGATCGCGGCGGCGACTATTTTGATTTTCTTTGCGGTGATCCACCGTTACAGCACCGGCGCCTCGATCGACCTATCGAAATGGGCAACGGTGCACGGACTGACGCTGCTCGCGTCGGTCATGCTCGCGATCTTCCGCTGGCTCAGCTCGATCGACGTGTCGTGGGCGCAAGAGCTGTGCATCTACATGTTCATCTGGATGGCCAAGTTCGGCGCCGCCTATGGCGTGCGCACCGGCATCCATGTGGGCGTAGACGTGTTCGTCAACATGCTGGGGCCGACATCTCGCAAGCGCGTGATCGTGTTTGGCCTGCTGTGCGGCGCCTTATTCACTGCGACAGTCGCTGTCTTTGGCGGCGCCTTCGTCTGGAAAGTCTACCATACCGGGATCCGCTCGAACGATCTTGAAGTGAGAATGTGGATCGTCTTTTCGGCGATCCCGCTCGGTTCCGGGCTGATGTGCTTCCGGTTCCTGCAGGTTGCCTGGTGGTTCTTTTGGACCGGCGAGTTGCCGCATCACGACGCAAGCCACGTCGAGGGCGTCGCAGAGGACAATCTTCATCCCGAGCCGGTGGCGGCCGAAGCCAGCAAGCCGGATTCAACTCCGCTCGGATTGATCATCGTTCTTGTCCCGCTCCTGATCGTGGCCGTTTGCTTCGCGCAAAGAGCCGGATTCCTCGTGCTGCCGCAAGGCATGCGCGCCTTCGTGCTGTTCGCGCTACTCCTCTCGCTGATGTTCACCGGCATGCCGGTCTCGATTGCGCTCGGTCTGACTGTTCTGAGCTTTATGTTCGCGCTCACGGAGGTGCCGACGGAATCGGTGGCGCTCAAACTGTTCACCGGACTGGAAAGCTTCGAGATCATGGCGATCCCGTTCTTTATCCTGGCCGGGACCTTTCTCACGCATGGCGGCGTCGCGCGCCGGATGATCCATTTCGCGACGACCATGGTGGGTCACTGGTATGGCGGCCTCGGTCTCGCCGGCGTCGTCGCCTGCGCGCTGTTTGCCGCGGTGTCCGGCTCCTCGCCGGCGACGGTGGTTGCGATCGGTTCGGTTCTGATGCCGGCGATGGTGGCGCAAGGCTTTCCCAAGCGTTTCGGCGCCGGCGTTATCGCGACTTCGGGCGCGCTCGGCATCCTTATTCCGCCGTCGATTGTGATGGTGCTCTACGCCGTCGCCACGAATTCCTCGATCGGACAATTGTTCATCGCCGGTATCGTGCCAGGCATCGTGCTGGCCAGCATGCTCGGTGCCACCACCTGGTATCGCGCCTGGCGCAACGGCTATCCGCGCATGGCCAAAGCCACGTTCACCGAGCGGGTTCGCGCTTTCAAGGATTCGGCGTGGGGTCTGGCACTGATCGTCATCGTGATGGGCGGCATCTACTCGGGCCTGTTCACGCCGACCGAAGCCGCCGCCATGAGCGCAGTCTATGCCTTTCTTATTGCGGTGTTTGTCTACAAGGACCTCAAGTTGAGCGATGTGCCGCGCGTGCTGCTGTCATCGGCGAATCTGAGCGCGATGCTGCTCTACATCATCACCAACGCGATTCTGTTCTCGTTCTTGTTGACCTACGAGAATATTCCGCAGGCGCTGGCGCAATGGATAATCGACCAGGGGTTGGGCTGGATCAGTTTCCTCCTGGTGGTCAACATCATGCTGCTGCTGGCCGGCAACGTGATGGAGCCATCTTCGATCACGCTGATCATGGCGCCGATATTATTTCCCGTGGCAATCAAGCTCGGTATCAATCCGATTCATTTCGGCATCTTGATGACCGTGAATATGGAAGTCGGTCTGTGCCATCCGCCGGTCGGTCTCAATCTTTATGTCGCCTCCGGCATTGCCAAGATGGGCATCACCGAACTTACAGTTGCGGTCTGGCCGTGGTTGCTGACCATGTTGGTGTTCCTCGGGGTCGTGACCTATTGGCCGGAACTGTCGCTCGGGCTTCCGCGGTTGCTGCACATGATGTGATGAGATGCGGCAACGTTCGCCCGGGGAAAATCCTGCGGTGAACATCCGTACATCTACGTTGCTTTGGATTAATCTCTATCCAAACTTTAACTTGAAAAGGCGGCGCGCCAATCCACTATTGGCGTCATCTGAAATGCCATTGGAGGAATGCCATGTGGAAGACTGTTCTGGCCGGCTCGACCGCGCTCGCGATCGCCGGCGCTACGCTTGCCTACGCACAGCAGGGCCCGGCCGGGCGCGACTTCGCACCGCGCTGGCGGCCGACCGTGCAGGACATCAACGCGTTCGGCGACGCACGCATCGCGGCGTTGCATGCCGGGCTCAAGCTCACCGCCGAGCAGGAGAAGAATTGGCCGGCGATGGAAAGCGCGCTGCGCGATATGGCCAAACTGCGCTCCGAGCGTTTCGCCGCGCGCGCCAGCGCCGATCGTCCGAAGGATCCTATCGAACGGCTGGCCTTGCGCGCCGACGTGTTGACGCAACGCGGCGCCGCACTCAAGAAACTCGCCGACGCGGCGGGGCCGCTCTACAAGAGCCTGGACGACGCGCAGAAGCACCGCTTCATCGTGCTGGCGCGACTCGGTGCGCACCGGTTTGGCGGCGCGCACGGCATGCACGGGCAGCGCGGCTGGATGCATCGCGGCCAGGATAACTTCGAGCACGGCCCGATGGGGCCCGCGGGCGGCCCGCAGCAGCAGTAGGCTGAGCGGGGCAGGGCTCTTGTTGAGGTGTCAAGCCGCCGGCTGCGCCCGGCGGCTTTTCTTTTGTTGGTCGCGACTTGGATCGAAGCGAGCGCGGCTGGACACTCCGTTCCGCCTTTGCTAAGCGAACCACGCCTGACGCGGTCCCCCGCCGACGGCAATCCGGGCGCATAGCTCAGTTGGTAGAGCAGCTGACTCTTAATCAGCGGGTCCCAGGTTCGAGCCCTGGTGCGCCCACCACTCATCTCAACGACTTAGAGAGACTCGCAACCGAACGGAACGGGCACGGTTTACAGCGCCGTTTACAGTCTTGTTCGCGTTCCGAGCTTCATAATCCTCGGCGTCGCGCAAGCCGTGGCCGGTGAGGGCGGCGATCCGTGGCGCCGTTGCATCGGCAAGGGCGAGCTACGACGACCGAGCCGCGCAGCAGCCCTGAGAAAAGGGCTACTGCGAGACCTTCAACGGGAAACTAAGGGATGAGCTGATTTGCACGGCCTGATCTAGCGGCATCAGGAAAGGGCTCAACATGCAACAGTGTCTCAACCGCGCCGGTACCAAAATATCCGTCGGGTCACTCGGCTGCGGTTAATTTGAATTGTTCATGCTTTTTGAACGCATTCATATCTACCGCGTCAACCGGATCATCAGCAATCCGCATAATTCTGCGATAGAAGATGTCGAGATACTGTTTCAGGTCTTCCAAGGATGCTGAGGACATGTGTGCCGGGAAGCTCATCATCACTTCGCCTTCGTCCAGCGTAAACACTTCTGTTCGGATGCTTCTGTCTGGCTTGAAGTTGAAAAGAGACATTCTACGCTCCTTGGGTTAGGTCTGCCGGAAAGTTTCCCAGCGTAACGCCAGACGGAAAGAGCGCCTGCGAGGGAAAGCTTCACACGGGAAATTTATAGGCCGTTACTTTTTAAATTGCATCTGTAGAATTCCGCGAGCCTTAATTGGCAACCTTAACAGACGCCGTCGACATGACCGGCAATGCGGGCAATGTCATGCGGATCGCAACGATGTAATTAATGCGCCAGGTCCGGCCATAATAACTTAACAGGTCAAGGTGCCGACAGCGCCTGTCCAAGTCCGGAAGCTAGGGACTCGTCGTCCGCAGGATCGATTCATTCTTCGTGCGGGTGGCGTGCTTCAAGGCGGGCGGTGCGACATAGGCGAGCACGCGTGAACGCGGGTATCGGCCGATGCGGACGCGTCGACCGGCATTGCCGGAAATGAGCGTCGGATCGCCTTGCCGGTCGACCGCTGTGACCACGCCGACATGACCGCCATATTTTCCTCGCGAAAGCACGGCGATCGCCCCGATGCGAGGACCGAGAATTCGCTCGCCATAGTGCAGGAAGCTTCGCGCCGCATCGGAATTGGTGCCGGAATAGCCAAGTTTATTGAGGATGAAGTTCATGAACCGCGCACACCATAGTTGCTTAAGTGGCGTCGGGTTGGTGTTGAGATATTTGCGCGCCTCGGCGATCAGCTTGAGCCCGGCGGGCACGGGCTGCACGAAACTCAAGTGCAAAGGCCGCGGCGGTGGCAGGCGGACCAACTCAGGTAGCAAGGCTTGAAACTCCACGACCGGCTCCGCGTTGCCACCGCGCGATGTTCCCTGACTTGCTCCAGTTTGGCGTGGCAAAGACCCTTGCGATTCGGCTTCACCCGGCCCGCTCTCCGTCATAGCGGTTTTATCCGGCGCACTCGGCGGCGCATCGCCTTCGCGCGATACGGTCTGATCCTCATCCACTGGGGGCGGCAAGCTCGGCCGAGCATCGGTTTCACGCGGGATAGCCGGCTCCATGGCTGGCTCAGGCGATGCGCTCTGTTTCACTGAAGTTCCACGCAATGTGCTTTGCGCTTCCACGCGAACGCGCGTCGCCGAATGGAAATAATATACAAGGCTCAGCGACAGAAGGCTGATGCTTCCCGCTGCAATCATAGAGACGAATTTAAGGCGCACCGACCTCGCGCGATATGCTCTGCCGCGCATCGGCAACGTGCGATATGTTCGGGTGCGCATCGGCATCGTACGACGCGCTCTGCTGTGGAACAGCATCGCGCGGTACGTGCTCCTGCGTATCGGCTTTGCGCCGTACGCCGTGCTGTGCATTGACGAGTCCCCCTCCTTTTTATGCGCCAGCATTTCCCCGACGACGCGTCGCACAGTAACAAAATAATTTTCTGCGCATTTATTGAATCGAATTAAGGATGAAATGGTTTACGCATGTTCGGCTCGTCTCGCTGCTCGGGTGGAAGTCCGCAAAAATATTGACCAATCGGGAATCGCGCTGCGCCGCCTCGCGGCGCTGGCGCTCGCGTGAGACGCCGACTTAACGTTAATTGTTAGAGTAAGCGGATTGATTGCCCCGCCGAGGCCACCCACGCATCTTGGCTCGCCCCGTGCGCGCCCGAAACGCGGGTCACCGGTTCAAGTGCTGGCGCGCCCACCATTCCCGCCAAATCTAGCTGCAAACCCGAAGTGCCGGCGGGCTTCGATCGCGGCTGCTGACGGGCGGCGGCCTCTTGCCCGAATTTGCAAAACCGGTGACAGTAGCATCGGGAAGGCGGGGCGACGCGGCCGCTCGGGGGGGCACCCATGATGAATCGGGTAAAATTGACGCGTAACATCATTTTCGTCCTTGCGGCATTGCTCATTGGCACCGGCAGCAGTCATGCCCAGCGCGGCCTAGGGGCGTTCGAGCGATTGGCGGGCAGTTGGGCGGGCGGCGGCACCATCGACTTGTCGAACGGCACGCGAGAGCCGATCAGGTGCCGGGCCGCTTATGATGTACTGGCGGCGCAACGCAGTCTGCAGATCAATATTCGCTGCGCCAGCGACAGTTTCAATTTTAACCTCTTCAGCAGCGCGACGCTGGCCGGCCGTGCTGTCAGCGGGACGTGGAGCGAATCCGCCCACGGCATCGGCGGGACAATTTCCGGTACGGCCGAGGGCGATCATATTCGCGTCCGTGCCGAAAGCATCGCCTTCACCGCCAATTTAACCTTGGCGACGCACGGCGGCCGGCAATCCGTTCTGATAAGGACGGTCGACCCGAACTCCAGCATCAAAGGGGCGACAATCTCTTTGCACCGCCACCATTAGGCCGCCGGCGCTTGGCTCCCGCAAATTTATTCGGCCGGCGAGCGGCGTGACGAGCGCAAGGCAATATGGCGGGCGATCTTGCTGAGGAATGTGGCCGTCGGCCGCAGGATCAACAAGTCGGCGGTCAACGCCGAGATCATCGCAAACGCGCTCAGCCAGCCGAACAAACGGAGCGAGGGGAGGCTCGAAAAGACCGTCATGGCCAGCCCGCATGCCAGTACCGCCGACGTCAGGATCAGCGGAGGGCCGACCAATATGGTCGCGCGCTCGACGCCCACCGCGGGGTCCGGCGCGACATCCTCAATCTGTAACCGGTTGAGGAAATGAATGGTCGCGCTCAAGCCCAAACCGAAAGAGACCGTCAGGGCAATGACGCTCGCAAACTGCAAGCCGAGGCCGGTCAGCCATAGCAGGGTGCCGGCCAAAACGATCGGGAATAATCCCGGCAATATGCTGGTCAGCATGACGACGAAAGACCGGAACGCCAAGCCGATGAATGCCGCGACAAAGATGATCTCCACGGTCAACCCGCGGCTCAGCTTGTCGATCATAATTGCGCTGTTGCGCGCGGCGATCACGGACAGGCCGGTGACCGCGATCTTGTAGCCTGGATATTTAGCGTTCAGCGCGTCGAGTTTCTTGTCGAGGGCGTCGACAATCGGCAGAAGCTTGCTCGCGTCCGCATCGGGAACGCGGCCATTGACGATAACGGAATCTTGCTTGGCGGAAATGAACCGCCGCGTGAGGTAGGGCGGCAGCAAGTCGACATATTCCTTAAGCGTGGCGACGTCGGTACGGCCGGCCTTTTCCGCCAGCCATCGCCGCAGCGTTTCCAGCGACCAGACATTGCCGACGCCTGCTTGATGTTCGAGCGTCGAATGCACGTCGGCAATGACCGCGAGCGACTCGGGGTCGTAGAGGGATTTTCCTTTCGGAAACTCGATCAGCACGTCAATCGGATTGGCGCCGGTCAGTTTCACGTCGAGCCGCTGGCTGGCCGCGACGGCCTGCTCGCGGTCAGGCACCTGATCGGCCAGCCGGTAGTGCGGCTGAAGCTGCAGATAGCCGAGTGAAAGCGCGACAACGACGCTCAGGCCGGCCAGCGTGTAGAGGCCCGGATGGGCGACCATGCGCAGGGCTATCCATCCGCAAAACCGGCGCAAAACGTCGAGCGCCTTGTCCATGCCGCGCACGCTCGATCGAAAACCGGCCTCGTTGCGAATGAGCAAGACGCCAAGCAACGGCACCATCGTGACGACCGCCACCATGGCAATGAGCGTGGCGATAAGCCCGGCTTCGCCGAAAGTGCGGATCAGGTCGGACTTCGAGAACTGCAGGGCAACGAACGAAATACCGGCGGTGGCATGCGTGAGCACGCAAGCCGGCCCGGCGATCAGCAGGGCATTGCGAAAGGCGGTAAATTTGTCGTCGCCGGCGATCAGCCGATCACGCGCCGCAAAGGTTAGCTGCATGCTATCGGAAAAACTGATGACCATGATGAGCGGCGTCATCACGTTCAAAAAGATGTTCAAGCGGAAATCGAGCCAGCCGAGCGCGCCCAATGCCAGCAGAATGGCGGCGAGCGGCGGCGCCGCGGCGATAATCATGAAAGACACACGGCGGAAGAACAGGACGGCGATCAGGCAGCCGGCGATAAAGCCAAGCGCGTTATAGACCAGCCGATCGCGCTCAATCGCGTTGCGGGTCTCCAGTTGCATCACCGGGACACCGGACAATTCGCCGGTCAGACCGGTCCCCTCCAGATGCTCGTTGACGGTTTCGCGGACCTCGCCGATGACGCTGGAAAGCTTATCGCGGGCCGCCGATGGGTCGAGCGCGAGCACAATCAAGGCGAGCTTGCCGTCCTCCGACAGCAATTTGCCGCGAATGATTTCGTTCGCCATCACCCGCTGGACGAGGGCTTGGTAATCCGCGCCTTCAGGTAAAGGGTTGGGGAAAAGCGGAGCCGGAATTTGCCCGTTTTCCGGCGGTTGCCGCGCCGAAAATAATGAGATGACGCCGCGCGTGCCGTCGATGAGTTGCAGGTCGATCACCAGATCGCGCAGCTTCTGGACCGAAGACCGCTCGAGCAGCTTGGCGCCTTCGACCACGACCAGAACGTCGAATTCGGTGGCCGGAAAATTCTGCGTGACGTCTTCGTAGGTTTTGAATTCCGCCGTATCGGAGCGGAACAGCTGACTGAGCGAGTCGTCGACCTTCAAGCGCGAAAATCCGACCGCGGCCAAGGCGCAGAGTGCGACAAAGACGATAACCGATATGAGCCGATGCTTCAGCGGGATGAAGCCTATGCGCTCAATTCCGAGCGCCAGATTTCGCGGCACGATCGCGCGTGGCGTTTCCGTCAGTTCGGGTTCCGGCGTCGGAGGACTTGTCACGGGTGCACTCTATGGAAATTCAAGCTGCGGCCGTACCGGAGTGAAATGCGGAGCGAGCATGCGCGGTCACCATGCATATGTGCACAATACGACAATCGCATGAGCATGGGGGCAAGTACAGTGGCCGCACCAAGCGCCAAGGAGGGCAAATTCTCAACTGCGACGATTGGCGATGAAATGCGCGGCGGCTTTCAAAATCGCGCCGTTTTTGCCGAAGGGCGCGATCGCCTTTTCGGCCTCGGCGATAAGCGTCTTGAGCCGCTCCCGCGCCCCCTCGATCCCCAGCAGGCTGAGGAATGTCGCCTTGTGGGCGGCGGCGTCTTTTCCGGTCGCCTTGCCGACGGTCGCCGCGTCGCCCTCGATATCGAGCAAGTCATCGGCGACTTGAAAGGCCTCGCCGACCGCCGAACCGTAACGATCGAGCGCCGTCCGCGCTTTGCCGGGGGCTTCGCCAAGCAAGGCGCCGCTCGAACAGGCGAACTTCAACAGCGCGCCGGTCTTCATGGCCTGCAGCATCTTCACGTCGCCGACACCGAGCGGGCGCCCGCGGCCGTTGGTAAATCGGCCTTCGGCCGCAAGATCCAGCATTTGCCCGCCGGCCATCCCGCCGATACCGGCGGCGCGCGCAAGCGCCGAAACCAGTTGAATTCGGATGGCGGACTTGGCGTGGGTTTGCGGGCGCGAGAGGATGTCGAAGGCGAAGGTCAAAAGACCGTCGCCGGCCAGGATCGCGGTTGCTTCATCGAAGGCCTTATGAGCCGTCGGCCTCCCGCGGCGCAGCGCATCGTCGTCCATCGCCGGAAGGTCGTCATGCACGAGCGAATAGCAGTGCACGCACTCGAGCGCGGCTGCGACCATCAGGGCCTGCCGCCGCGGCACCCCGAACAAGTTAGCAGTCTCGACGACCAGAAATGGACGGATCCGCTTGCCGCCGCCGAGACTGGCGTAGCGCATGGCGTCGAGCAGGCGGTCGGGGCGCGCCAGCTCGCCGCCGACCGTTTGGGGCGCCAGCAATCGATCGAGCAAGTCCTCGGTGTCGGCCGCGACCTGTTCGAGCGATTGTTTGAAACGGTCCGTTGGATCGGCTATTCGCGAGGGCTTGCGTTTGGCCGACTTGGTTCGTGTCGAATTGTGCGAAGGCTGACCCATAAACTCCGGCTTTTCAGCCCCTGCGGCGATAATCTGAAGGATTATTTAGACCAGTCGAAATGAGCTTACTGCACCGGCGCGGTATCATCTAGCTGCAGAGCTTTGCCGCGGTCCGCGCTTTGCCCGGCATTCCCGAACCGCTGCTCGATGTAATCCGTGACCATTTTCTTGAAATCGGTCGTGAGCGTCGCGCCGCGCAGCGTGGCGGCTTTCTTGCCGTCGATGAACACCGGCGCGGTCGGCTGCTCGCCGGTGCCGGGCAGCGAAATGCCGATATCGGCGTGCTTGCTCTCGCCCGGGCCGTTGACGATGCAGCCCATCACCGCGACCGTGAGCGTCTCCACGCCGGGGTAGCGCGTCTTCCAGCCCGGCATCGAATCCCGGATGAAGCTCTGAATGTCGGATGCGAGCTCCTGGAATGTGGTGGAGGTCGTACGGCCGCAGCCGGGGCAGGCGGCGACCAGCGGAACGAACGTCCGCAGCCCCATGGTCTGCAGCAGTTCCTGCGCCACCTGCACCTCGAGCGTACGGTCGCCATTCGGCTCCGGCGTGAGCGAGATGCGCACGGTGTCGCCGATGCCTTGTTGCAGCAGCACGCCCATCGCGGCACTCGACGCGACGATGCCCTTCGAGCCCATGCCGGCTTCGGTCAGTCCGAGATGCAGCGCATAGTCGGACCGCCGCGCGAGTTCGGTGTAGACCGCGATCAAGTCCTGCACCGCCGAGACTTTTGCCGACAGGATAATGCGGTTCTTCGGCAGGCCGATCTCCTCGGCGCGTTTGGCCGATAGCGTCGCCGACTGCACCATGGCTTCGTGCATCACCGCGCGCGCGTCGCGCGGTTTTGCCGATTTGGCATTTTCATCCATCAGCTGGGTGAGCAGCTCCTGATCGAGCGAGCCCCAATTGGCGCCGATGCGGACCGGTTTATTGTGCTTGATCGCCATTTCGATGATGGCGGAGAACTGGCGGTCCCTTTTGTCCTTGAAGCCGACATTGCCCGGGTTGATCCGGTATTTGTCGAGCGCCTCGGCGCAGCCGGGATGCTCGGCAAGCAGCTTATGGCCGATGTAATGGAAGTCGCCGACGATCGGAACGCTGACGCCCATCTTGGCGAGCCGCTCCTTGATGCGCGGCACAGCGGCGGCGGCTTCGTCGCGGTCGACGGTAATTCGCACGAGCTCCGAGCCGGCGCGGGCGAGCGCGGCCACCTGGCGCGCGGTGCCCTCGACGTCGGCGGTGTCGGTGTTGGTCATCGACTGCACGACGATGGGAGCCCCGCCGCCCACGGTCACGCCGCCGACGTTCACGGCGACCGATTTGTGACGTTCTTGTGTCGCGGCGCTCATGAAAAGGTCTTTCGTGCGGGCCCTTGCCGGCCGCATGGGGACTATATCGCCATCCTTCGGCGGCGCGTCAACGCCATCAAAGCGCATGAGCGAGCAGGGTTCCGAAAGGGGCTATTTTCGCCCGGATCAGGCCTCGCCGAGACCGAGCAGGCCGAAATTCGGCCCGAGCAGCCGGCGGGCGCGGAGCAGGGCGCGGCGCGCCGCATAACCATCATAGGCAAGGCGAAGCAGGCCGGACAATTGCGAGGGCCCGGCGATCAGTTCGCGCACGACCGCGGAAATACTGGTGCCGCCGTCTGGCCGCATGCCGGCCAGTGCCGCTTCCGGCACGGCGCGATGTGCGGGGTCGATGACGACGCGGACCGCCGTGAAACTCAAGCCGTGGGCCGACGCGAGCCGGGCCACCAGATGCGATTCCATATCGACGGTCGCCGCACCGGTTTCGGCATGCATGCGCCGTTTGGCATCTGGGGCGGCGACGGCATAGTCAACGCCGGTGATCGGCTTGTGCTCGGCGCCCGGGATCATCTTGAGAATCTTCTCCGACCAAACATGATCGGTCAGGCGAGTGTGCTGCGCGTCGATGATCGCAGAGGCAACGACCCAGTTTCCCGGGCGCAAATGCGGAGCAAGCCCACCCGCCACGCCAAAACTGATTATGCTTCGGCAGCCCCTTTTGATGGCTTGATGGAGCGAGGCGGCCACCTCGCTTTCAGTGTTGCGGCAGATAACGACCACGCCCGGCCCCGACGCAATGCGGGCTTCGAATGCCAGGCCTACGAGGGCGATGACAAAGCGATCCGGCGGAGCGTTCTCCAAGTCCAATCGAGCCGGCTGGGAATAGCTTGCGACGTGGCCGCTGGCTGAAGGAATCGGGCAAGGCATCGTTACGGCCCCCGGCAATTGGAAGGCCGCACTGTCGCTTAATCCGATTCCCGCCATTGGCGCCCCCGAAACTCACCTTAATAAAGCAAATTCCATGCCGCGATAGGGACATCGATATTTTTTTACGCAAAGTTTGTACCCGGAGAGAGCTGCCGATCCGCTCGCCTTCAGCTGCGCGCAGGATCGAAAGGGTATGGACGCCGACTGGTATCCCGCTGTTGGACGGCGCTTCCCCTTTGGCCGCAACTCGAATAGACGACCAGCCTTGGCAGGTCGGCCGCAGTGCCCCCATGAGCAATAAGGAAAAGATTCTCGTCACCGGCGCAAGCGGATTCGTCGGCTCGGCCGTCGCCCGCAAACTCATCGAGGCCGGCTTTTCGGTGCGGGCGCTGGTTCGTCGCAAAAGTCCGCGCGCCCACCTCGCCGGGCTGGACCTGGATTTTTTCGAGGGCGACCTGCGCGATCGGCAATCCATCGAGCGCCCGATCGCCGGTATGCGTTACGTTTTTCACGTGGCGGCGGATTACCGCCTCTGGGCGCGCGACCCGGGCGAGATCTTTGCGTCCAATGTCGAGGGAACCCGCAACCTCATGGAGGAGGCGATGCGGGCGGGTGTCGAGCGCGTCATCTACACCAGCAGCGTGGCGACCATTGCCGTGCGGCCCGACGGGATGGCGGCGGACGAGACTACACCGCTGCGCGAGGATCAGGGCATCGGCGCCTACAAACGCAGCAAGATCGCGGCCGAACGGCTGGTCGAAGCCATGGTGGCCGAACGCGGTCTTCCCGCCGTCATCGTCAATCCCTCGACGCCGATCGGGCCGCGCGATGTGCGTCCCACGCCGACCGGCAGGATCATCATCGAAGCCGCCAAGGGCCGCATTCCGGCATTCATCGACACCGGGCTCAATCTGGTGCACGTCGACGACGTGGCCAGCGGCCATCTCGCGGCGTTGCGTCACGGCAAGATCGGCGAGCGCTACATTCTCGGTGGGCAAGACGTCCTGTTTTCCCAGATGCTGCGCGATATCGCCGGCCGGGTCGGGCGCCGCGCTGCGCGGGTGCGGCTGCCTTGGCAGGCCGTCATCCCGTTTGCCTATGCCGCGGAAGCCATTGCCAATGTTACGGGACGCGAGCCCTTTGCAACCCGGGATGGGGTCCACATGGCAAAATACCGGATGTTCTTCGCCTCGACCAAGGCCGAGCGGGAACTGGGATACCGTTCAAGGCTTTATACGGAGGGGATCGACGACGCCGTACGTTGGTTTCGCGAGGTTGGATACCTGGATTCCTGATGCGCTATGGATTAAATGGCTGCCCATTCAGGCCGGAATCCTCAGTTTTATGCTCCGGTTACGTGAGTTCTGCCGGGAGATTGAAATATGGCACTATTTGCTAGCTCCAAGGATTGTCAAAATATGGCATTGGTATAATTCTTGCCTTAATTTTTGTTCACATGATTACCTAGCTAGCTCCACGGATTCATGAGCTAAATTGCCCCTCACAACGCAGACTGGAAGCGACATGTTGGATTCGATTAAAGAACCGCGCGATTTGAAGAACCTTTCGGCGGAGCAGTTGCGCGAATTGGCGGACGAGCTGCGCCACGAGACGATCAGCGCGGTGGCCTCGACCGGCGGGCATCTCGGGGCTGGCCTGGGCGTTGTGGAACTTACGGTCGCGCTGCATCACGTATTCGACACGCCGGCCGACCGGCTGATCTGGGACGTCGGGCATCAGGCCTATCCGCACAAGATTTTGACCGGGCGGCGCGACCGCATTCGCACGTTGCGGCAGGGCGGCGGGCTGTCCGGCTTCACCAAGCGGGCGGAGAGCGAATACGACCCGTTCGGGGCGGCGCATTCCTCGACCTCGATCTCGGCCGGCCTTGGCATGGCGGTGGCGCGCGATCTCGCCGGCAAGACCAACAATGTGATCGCCGTGATCGGCGACGGCGCCATGTCGGCGGGCATGGCCTACGAGGCCATGAACAATGCCGGCGCGCGCAACGAGCGGCTGATCGTGATCCTCAACGACAACGACATGTCGATTGCGCCGCCGGTCGGCGCCATGTCGGCGTATCTGGCGCGGCTCGGCTCCGGGCGCACATATCTCAAGCTGCGCGACGTCGGCAAGCAGCTGACCCGCCATCTGCCCAAGGTGCTCGACCGCGCCATCACGCGGGCGGTCGAACACGCGCGCACTTATGTGACCGGCGGCACGCTGTTCGAGGAACTCGGCTTCTACTATGTCGGCCCCATCGACGGGCACAATCTCGACCATCTGCTCCCCGTGCTGCGCAACGTGCGCGACGCCGAGATCGGGCCGATTTTGGTCCATGTCGTGACGCAGAAGGGCAAAGGCTATGCGCCGGCCGAGACCTCGGCCGACAAGTACCACGGGGTGGTCAAGTTCGACGTGGTGACCGGGGTGCAGGCCAAGTCCAAGGGCGGCGCGCCGCAATACACCAAGGTGTTCGGCGAGAGCCTGATCAAGGAGGCGCGCAAGGACGACAAAATCGTGGCCATCACCGCGGCGATGCCGTCGGGAACGGGGATCGACCTGTTCGAGAAGGAGTTCCCCAAACGCACCTTCGACGTCGGCATTGCCGAGCAGCACGCGGTGACCTTTGCGGGCGGCCTTGCCACCGAAGGCTTCAAGCCGTTTGCGGCGATCTATTCGACCTTCCTGCAGCGCGCCTATGACCAGGTGGTGCACGACATCGCGATCCAGCGGCTGCCGGTGCGCTTTGCGCTCGACCGCGCCGGACTGGTGGGCGCCGACGGGCCGACGCATGCCGGCGCCTTTGACGTTGCTTATTTGGGCTGCCTGCCGGGCTTTGTGCTGATGGCGGCGGCCGATGAAGCCGACCTGGTGCACATGGTGGCGACGCAAGTGGCGATCGACGACCGCCCCTCGGCGCTGCGCTATCCGCGCGGCGAGGGCCGCGGGGTGCCGATGCCCGAAGAGGGTGTTCCGCTGGAGATCGGCAAGGGCCGCATCCTGCGCGAGGGCCACAAGGTGGCGCTGTTCTCCTATGGCGCGCGGCTTGCCGAGTGCCTGAAGGCGGCCGACGAACTCGCCGCGCTCGGCCTCTCCACCACCGTTGCCGACGCGCGCTTTGCCAAGCCGCTCGATACCGACCTGCTGCTGCGGCTTGCGCGCGAGCACGAGGTGCTGCTGACCATCGAGGAAGGCGCCATTGGCGGCTTCGGCGCGCACGTGCTGCAGACGCTTGCCGAGCACGGCGCGCTCGACGCCGGCCTCAAGGTGCGATGCATGGTGCTGCCCGATATCTTCATCGACCAGGACACGCCGGCCGCCATGTACGCCAAGGCCGGCCTCGATGCCCGCGGCATCGTCGCCAAGGCTTTCGAGGCGCTCGGACGGGATGTGAGCGCGGAATCGCTCAAGCTCGGCCTTGCGTGACCCATCGGATTTGCCGGAGACACCGATGAGCCAGAAACTACCGTTGCGAATTATCTTGGCGCAGCCGCGCGGCTTTTGCGCAGGCGTGGTGCGGGCAATCGAAATCGTCGAGCGCGCGCTGCAGAAGTACGGCGCGCCCGTCTACGTGCGTCACGAAATCGTGCACAACAAGCACGTGGTCGACAGCCTCAAAGCCAAAGGCGCCCGCTTCGTCGAGACGGTGTCGGAGATACCGGATGACGCGGTGACCATCTTCAGCGCGCACGGCGTCGCCAAAAGCGTCGAGGAGGAGGCGGCCGGCCGCGGCCTTCCGGTGCTCAACGCCACCTGTCCGCTGGTCACCAAGGTCCACAATCAAGGCAAGCGCTACCTCGCGCAAGGCCGCACCCTCATCCTGATCGGCCACGCCGGCCACCCGGAGGTCGAGGGCACCGTCGGGCAGATTTCCGGTCCCGTAGTGCTGGTGCAGACCGAAGAAGACGTGGAGAAGCTCAATATCCCGGCCGACACCCCGGTCGCCTACATCACCCAGACGACGCTGAGCGTGGACGACACCCGGGGCATTATCGAAATGCTCAAGCTGCGCTTCAGCGATATCGTCGGTCCCGAAATGAGGGACATCTGCTACGCTACTCAGAATCGCCAAGCGGCGGTGCGTGAGTTGAGCAAGCAGGTTGATCTCATTCTTGTGGTCGGTGCGAAAAACAGCTCCAATTCTAATCGCCTGCGCGAGATCGGCTTGGAAACCGGTATACCGAGCTATCTGATCGCGGACAGCAGCGAATTGCGGTCGGAATGGGTGCAGAATGTGCACACCGTCGGTCTTACCGCGGGCGCCTCGGCGCCGGAAGTGCTGGTCGAGGGCGTGATCGATGCGCTGGCCCGCCTTGGTCCTGTCGAAGTTTCCGTCTTAGATGGCCGCGAGGAGACAATCGAGTTCCGGCTGCCGGCTGAATTGGCAACCGTCTAACTGGCTCCATAAATCCTTCCACAAGTCGCGCGGGGCGCGACAGTTCGAACGAGAAACCGACGAATTATGACAGTTCCCTATTTCAAAGAAATTCGCATCGCGTCCTATCTTCTCAAGCAGAAGATCATGGGCCGCAAACGCTATCCGCTGGTTTTGATGCTGGAGCCGCTGTTCCGCTGTAACCTCGCCTGCATCGGCTGCGGCAAGATCGATTACCCGGACCCGATCCTCAATCAGCGCCTGTCGGTCAAAGAGTGTCTCGACGCGGTCGACGAATGCGGCGCGCCGATGGTGGCCATTCCGGGCGGCGAGCCGCTCATCCATCGCGAGATCGGCGAGATCGTCAAAGGCATCGTCGCGCGCAAGAAGTTCGTCTCGCTCTGCACCAACGCGCTGCTGCTCGAGAAGAAGCTGCATTTGTTCGAGCCGTCGCCCTATCTGTTCTTTTCCGTCCATCTCGACGGGCTCGAAGAACATCACGACAAATCGGTGTCGCAGAAAGGCGTTTACGAGAAGGCCGTGCGTGCCATCAAGGCGGCGCAGGACAAAGGCTTCGCCGTCAACGTCAACGCGACCATCTTCGATGGCCATTCTGCCGAGGACATCGCCGCGTTCCTCGACAAGACCAAGGAACTCGGCGTCGGCGTCTCGATCTCCCCCGGCTATGCCTATGAGCGCGCGCCCGATCAGGAGCACTTCCTCAACCGCCGCAAGACCAAGGAGCTGTTCCGCCGCGTCTTCGCGCTGGGCAAGGGCAAGAAATGGGACCTGATGCACTCGGGCCTGTTCCTGGATTTCCTCGCCGGCAACCGCGAATACCACTGCACGCCGTGGGGGATGCCGACGCGTAATCTGTTTGGCTGGCAGAAGCCCTGCTATCTGCTCGGCGAAGGCTACGCCAAGACCTTCAAGGAACTGATGGAGACCACCGACTGGGATTCCTACGGGACCGGACGCTACGAAAAATGCGCCAACTGCATGGCCCACTGCGGCTATGAGCCGACTGCGGCGCAGGCCTCGATCAGCAATCCGTTTAGTGCCCTGTGGACCGCCTTGCGCGGCGTACGCACGGCGGGCCCCATGGCGCCCGAGATCTCGCTCGAGCATCAGCGCCCGGCGCAGTTCGTGTTTTCCCGCCACGTCGAGAAGATGTTGCATGACATCCACACGGCGAAGCCCGACGCGGGCGTCCATGCGCCGACCGCCAAGCCGGCCGAATCCTCGGTGTCGGCGGCAGCCGGGTAGGGCGGGGCCGTTTCGCTCCGGCCTGCCGCGTGCACTGCGCACGGTACGCTGACCCTATTGCTCCCATAAACTGCGCTCGGGCGATTCGATGACCCCCACGCCATGCTGACTTCCCTCATTGTCCGCGGCATCGATTTCTGCACGCGCCACGCGTGGCAGGTGGTCGTCGCCGGTCTTTTGTTGGCGGTGGCGTCGGGGTTCTATGCCGCGCGGCATTTCGCGATCAACTCGGACATCGACGCGCTTCTGTCTAACGACATCGGCTGGCGCCAGCGCGAACTCGCCTTCGAAGACGTGTTTCATCGCTTCAAGCGTATCTTCGTCGTGGTCGAGGCGCCGACGCCGGAACTGGCGGGCGAAGCGACGGCGGCGCTTACACGCGCCCTCGCAAAGGACAAGCAGCGTTTCGAATCCGTGACGCAACTCGGCGGCGGAGAATTCTTCGCGAAGAACGGCCTACTGTTTCAATCGGTCGACGATCTCAAGCGGAATACCGCTTCGATGATCCAGGGTGAGCCGCTAATCCACGATATGGCGACCGACCCGAGCTTGCGCGGCCTCATCGCCGGGCTCGAGGACGCCTTGCTCGGCATCCAGTCGGGCAAGCTCAAGCTCGACGACTTCACGCGCGTGTTCAATTCGGTGTCGGATACCTTGGATAAAGTGATCAAGGGCGAGCCGACGAGTTTTTCATGGCGCGTCCTGGTCGCGGGCCAGCCGGCAAAGCTGAGCGACCTGCGCGGCTTCATCGATGTGGAGCCGGTGCTCGATTACTCGGCGATTGAAGCTGGCCACGCCGCGACCGCCGCGATCCGTCAGGTGGCCGCGGAAATCGCCCCGAAATATCAAGCGACTGTGCGGCTCACCGGTCCGGTCGCCATGGCGGACGAGGAATTCGCCACCATCAAGGAAGGCGCGCTGCGCAACGGCACCATAACCGTGATCATTGTGCTGTTCATTCTGTGGCTCGCATTGCGTTCCGGGCGATTGATCGTCGCCGTGTTCGTCAACCTGTTCATCGGCCTTGCGCTGACCGCCGCACTTGGTCTGCTCATGGTCGGAACGCTCAATCTCATCTCGGTTTACTTTGCCGTGCTGTTCGTCGGCATCGGCGTCGACTTCGGCATCCAGTACAGCGTGCGCTACCGCGCCGAGCGCCACGAGTTCGACGATCTCAAGGGCGCGGTGCTCAATGCCGGCAAATATGTCGGTGCGCCGCTGACGCTTGCCGCCGGCGCGACCGCCGCCGGCTTCCTGTCGTTCCTGCCCACCGATTACCGCGGCGTGTCCGAACTGGGCATGATCGCCGGCGCCGGCATGCTGATCGCATTCATAACCAGCGTCACCGTCCTGCCGGCGCTGATCAGCCTGCTCAACCCGCCGGGCGAGCCGGATGCGCTTGGCTTTTCCTTTTTGGCGCCGGTCGACCGCTTTCTCGAGCGGCAGCGCATCCCGATTATCGTCGGCACGGCGATCGTCGTGGTCGCGGGCCTGCCGCTGCTGTACTGGCTGCGTTTCGATTTCAATCCGATCAATCTGCGCGACCCGCATTCGGAATCGATTGCGACCTATCTCGATCTGAGCCGCGACCCGAATAGCAACGGCGATGCGGCCGAAGTACTGGCGCCATCGCTCGGCGCCGCGGACTCGATTGCCGCACGGCTGTCGAAGGTGCCGGAAGTGGCGCACGTCATGACGTTGACGAGCTTTATCCCGCGCGACCAGCAGGAGAAACTGCCGCTCATTCATGACGTGGCGGCAAAGCTCGGCGGCGCATTCGACCCCAAAAATGCCGAGCCGCCGCCGAGCGACGCGGACAACGTCGACGCGCTGAAGGAGGGGGCGGGCCGCCTCGTCGAGGCCGCGGGCAAGCAGAACGGTCCGGGCGCCGGCGCCGCCAAGCGGCTTGCCGCCGCGCTCACCGCGCTCGCGCAGGCAAGTCCGCAGCTGCGCGGCAAGGCCGAGGCCGCGTTCATCCAGCCGCTGAAAACCGTCTTGGCGAGCCTTCATGCGTCGTTGCAGGCGGAGCCGGTGACGCTGAAGTCGCTGCCGCCCGATCTCATGCAAGAATGGATGTCCCCGGACGGCCGCGCGCGCGTCGAGGTCGCGGCCAGGGGCAGCCCCAACGACAACGTGGAGTTGCGCCAGTTTGCGCACGCCGTGCTCGCGGTCGAGCCGAACGCGGTTGAAGGGCCGATCTCGATCCTGGACGCCGGCGACACGATCGTGCGCGCCTTCATCCAGGCCGGGCTCTGGGCGATGCTGTCGATCGCCATCCTGTTGTGGCTCGTGCTGCGCCGAATCGGCGATGTCCTGCTGACGCTCGTTCCGCTGATGTTGGCGGGCGTGGTGACGCTGGAAATCTGCGTTTTGATAGGCCTGCCGCTCAATTTCGCCAATATCATCGCGCTGCCGTTGCTGCTCGGCGTCGGCGTCGCCTTCAAGATTTATTACATCATGGCTTGGCGCGAGGGGCAGACGAACCTTTTGCAGACCAGCCTCACGCGCGCCGTGTTCTTCAGCGCGCTCACCACCGCCACCGCGTTCGGCAGCCTGTGGTTTTCCAGCCACCCTGGAACCGCCAGCATGGGCAAATTGTTAGCGCTATCGCTGATGTGCACGCTGGCCGCCGCAGTCTTGTTCCAGCCCGTGCTCATGGGTAAGCCGCGCGACGAGACACCAGGGAACGGCGAATCGAGCGGCGGTGCGCTAAACATCGACAAACCGAACAAAGGCAAACAGCGCAACACCAAGCGACGCACCGGCAAGCAGCGCAACGCTGCACCGGTTGCCAAGTCTAGATAAGGGGAGGCTCGCGACCGTACTCATGCGCGAGTGGCAATGAACAAGGAGAGATGACGATGATCCGCAAACTGATACTGGCGCTCGTTTTGGCTGTTGCCGCCGCGGCGACAACGGCGCGGGCGGGCGGTACGCCTCAGGAACAGGCGGCATGCCGCCCGGATGTACGCCGGTTCTGTCATACGATCCCGCCGGGATCGGGCGATGGCGCTTTTCTTGCTTGTCTTCAGGAACACCGTGCCAAGCTTCGCCGCGCCTGCCGCGCGGTGCTGGAAAGCCATGGCCAGTAACGGCAACCGCGCATGACGCCTGCAATAGGTTCAGGAATTGCGATTTTGTTGGGCAACCGTGCGCATGTCCTTCATGCTATCGAATCACGAATGTGTTCATTTGATTCCGTGAAAAGAACACATTGGCGAAACATGTACGCAGCGTGCTTCCACCTCGGCGAATTGGGTGCTGCACTATGAAGCTCAGATTGTTGATCGCCATCGTTGCCTGTCTGATGGCCGGGTTTGCCTATGGCGATCCGCCGGGCGTCGCCGAACCCACCGCCGCCGGCTTGTGGGCGCAAGTCGACGAGCACGGCCGGGTCGGCGGCTGGTTCCTCATATTCGAGGAAAATGGTGCTTACCAAGGGGCCATTGCCAAGATGTTCCTGCATCCGGGCGAGGATCCAAATCCGGTCTGCACCCATTGCACGGGCGATCAGAAGAACGCGCCCTCGCTCGGCCTCGTCATCATCAAGAACATGCAGCGCAACGGTTTCGTCTATCAAAAAGGCTCCATCCTCGATCCGCGTGACGGCCAGGTCTATCAAGCCAAATTGACGCTGAGCCCCGACGGCCAATCGCTGACGTTGCGCGGCTATTTCGGCATCGAACTGTTGGGCAAGGATCAGGTGTGGAAACGGCTTCCCAACGACGCGCTGACAAAAGATGAGGTGCCGCCGAACCTCATGCCGTATTGGCTCGCGCTGCAAAAAACGTCCGGCGGTATGATGACGAAAGACGGCGGGCCGCCCTACACCGGAAGCACCAAGCCTCTGCAACTGCGCCGGTAGTTGCAAGCGTCCGGCTGCCTCACATGCCGAAATTGACGGCGCGCCCCTGCGTCACGTTCCGGTAGCGCGCCAGCGCCCAGAGCGGAAAAAATTTGGCGTAGCCGTGGTAGCGCAGATAGAACACGCGCGGGAAACCGGTTGCGGTGTAGCGCTCTTCCGTCCATAGCCCGTCGGACGCTTGCGCGCGCAGGAGATAGTCGATACCGCGCTCAACCGCCGGCGAGCCGGCTGCGCCCGCCGCCATCAGGCCGATCAACGCCCACGCGGTCTGCGAGGCGGTGCTGGGCGCCTGCTCGTAGCCGCCGTAGTCCAGTTTGTAGCTGCTGCCGTCCTCGCCCCAGCCGCCGTCTGCGTTCTGAATGGAGACGAGCCAATCGGCCGCCTTGCGCATCGCCGGATCGGCGGGATCGAGGCCGAGCACGTTGAGCGCACATAGCACCGACCAAGTGCCGTAGATGTAGTTCATGCCCCAGCGGCCGTACCAACTGCCGTCGGCAAGCTGGGTGCGGCGCAAATAGTCGAGCGCGCGGCGCTGCACTGGGCTCGTGTCCGCGCGCTCGCCGAACTGCGCCAGCATCGACACGCAGCGCGCTGTGACATCCTCAGTCGGCGGATCGAGCAGCGCGCCATGGTCGGCGAACGGGATATTGTTGAGGTAGTAGAACTCGTTGTCGGCATCGAAGGCGCCCCAGGCGCCGTTCTCGCTCTGCATGCCGACGATCCATTCGCGCGCGCGTTCGAGCGCGCCGCGATAGTCCTGACGGCCAGACGCTTTCTGCACGCGATCCATGGCCATGGCGACGACGGCGGTATCGTCGACGTCGGGATAATGCGGATTGGCATATTGGAACGCCCAGCCGCCGGGCCGTAAGTTCGGCCGCCGCGCGGTCCAGTCGCCGCGCACGTCGAGAATTTGCATCGGCACCAGCCAGTCGAGACCCTGCTTGACCTGCGCGGCCGCGCGCTCGCCGCCGGCTTCGAGCAGCGCGTGGCAGACAAGGCCGGTGTCCCAGATCGGCGAGACGCAAGGCTGGCAATAGGTTTCGGTCTCGTGCACGACTAGAAGCTTCTCCACCGACCTGCGCGCGATGGCGCGCTGCGGATGGCTTTCCGGAAACCCAAGCACGTCGAACATCATCACGCTGTTCGCCATGGCCGGAAAGATCGCGCCCAAGCCGTCCTCGCCGTTGAGGCGTTCGCCGACCCAGGCGACGGCACGGTCGATCGCGCGTTGACGCGAGGATAGCCGCCGCAACAACAGCGGCTCGAGCACGCGCAACACGTTGTCGACGCCGCGGAAGAACCAGAACCACGATGCTTTCTGCTGCGGCGCCTTCGGTGCCGGGCCGAGGTCGGCCGGCGACCCAAGGAAAAGCTCGTCAATCCGCACGCCTTTCGCGTTGCGCGCAACCGGCCGCTTCGCCATCAGAACGAGGAGCGGCACGATGACGGTGCGGCTCCAATAGGAAATCTTGTCGAGATGAAACGGAAACCACTTCGGCAACAGCATGATCTCGACCGGCATCATCGGAACGGCGCGCCACGGAATGAATCCGAACAGAGCGAGCATGATGCGCGTAAACACGTTCGCCCGTTCGGCGCCGCCGCGTGCGCGCAGCGCCTCGCGCGCGCGGCGCATGTGGTCGGCATTGACCGGGTCGCCGATCATCTTGAGCGCAAAATAGGCTTTCACGGTCGCGCTGGCGTCGAGATCGCCGTCGCGGAACAACGGCCAGCCGCCGTGCGCGCCCTGGATGCGGCGCAGATAAACGGCGATTTTCGCTTCGAGCGCGGCATCGAGCGGCTCGCCAAGATAGTGCCGCAGCAGCACGTATTCGGCCGGAATGGTGGCGTCGGCCTCAAGCTCGAACACCCAATGCCCGTCCGGCCGCTGGCGCGCGAGCAGGGCATCGGTCGCAGAAGCGATCGTGCGCTCAAGCGCTGGATGCGTCTGCGCTTTGCCGTCGGCCGGATGGTTCAAGGTGTCGGACATCGCGCCTATCGTCAGTTCATCGTTGCGATCAAGTTTGCCGCCCGGTTGCCGGACCGTATCGCGCCCTCGATGGTCGCCGGCAAGCCGGTCGCAGTCCAATCGCCGGCGAGCAGAAGATTACTCCAACGTGTGTGCGGCTCCGGGCGCTTGACGTCCTCGCGCGGCAATGCGGCGAAAGTGGCCCTCCGTTCCCGCACGATTTGCCACGCGGGCAGGGGGCCCGCAATGCCCGCGACCTCGGCGACTTCCCGCCAGATCAGGGCGGCGAGTTCCTCGCGCGGCGTGTCGAGCAGCCGGTCGGCGCTGCTGATGGTGACGGAAAGACGGTCGGGAAAGGCAAACAGCCATTCGGCGGTGCCGTTGACGATGCCGGTCATGGGCGCGAGCGCCGCGGGCGGCGTGAGGCGGAAATGCGCGTTCACGATGGCGCGAAATTCGTCCGGCGCCGCCAAATCGGGAACGAGTGATGCGGCAACCACCGGCGGCACCGCGAGAACAGCGGCATCGCCCGGCCGCAGCGGCACCGTGAGATCGCCGAATTCGAGCCCGCTCACGCGGTCCGCGTCGAATGTCAACGCCCGCAGCCGCTCGCCGAACAGGACTTTGCCGCCATTCGCCGCGATGAACCGCAGCGCCGGCTCGACGAAGGCCGCCGACAATCCGTCGCGCGCAAACAGCGGCCGGTAGCTGCGCCCGCCCGCGGCCAGCGTTTCGCGGATCACCGCCGCGGCGAGGCTGGCGGAACTCGCCGGCGGTTCGGTGTTGAGCGCCGCCAGCAGCAACGGCCCGAGCAGCCGGTCGTACAGGGAGCCTTTGCAGTCGAGCACCTCGCCGATGGTCGCGCCGGGCGCCGCGCGCAGCAGGCGCAGAACGGCCAGATAATCGCGCGCGCGCGTTCCCGGCACGCGGCGGTTCGAAGCGAATATCCACCAGGGGATGCGGCCGTCATTGGCGCGCAATGTCCAGCGCTCATGGGTCGCGAGATCGACAAAAGGAAAGCGCGCGTCCGGCGGCCCGGCGAGACGGTCGCGGGCGCCGATCGTTTCAAGATAGCCGAGCGCCGCCCGGTTGCCGGACAACAGGAGATGGTTGCCGTTATCGATCGTGATCCCAAGCACCGGGTCGAGGTAGGAGCGGCAGCGCCCGCCCGCCTGATTGGTCGCCTCATGGACGGTCGCGCGCACGCCTTGCCCGCAAAGCCGCACGGCGGTGGCGAGGCCGGCGAGACCTGCGCCGATGATGTGGACCGAGCGTGTCATTACAAAATCGCGTAGCGCAGCAATATCCAGACGAATTGCCGGCGGCGCAGCCGCACCGGCCTGCGCGGCGGCAGCCAGCCGCGGGCGAGCATCTGGTCGTACATCATGCGATAGGCCGTCGCCATAATGCGCGGCGTGCGCACCGTCCGGCGCGGGCTGCGCGCCATGATGGCCTCGGCCTCCGCGAAGTGCCGGCCGGCCACCGCGGCAACCGTCGCGCAAGCCTGGCCGATCGTCGGACTGGCCAGCACGGCCGCGGGCTCGCCCATGGCGATGCCGGCGCCGGCCAGCGCCTCGCGCGGCAGATAGAGGCGGCCGATGGCGGCGTCCTCGTCGAGGTCGCGCAAAATATTCGTCATTTGCAGCGCGCGCCCGAGATGATGCGCGAGCGCCAGCCCATCCTTCTTCTCCATGCCGAACACACAAACACTCAGCCGGCCCACCGCGCTGGCGACGCGGTCGCAATAGAGGTCGAACGTGGCGAAATCCGGTGCGCGGATGTCGGCAACGACGTCCATCTCCATGCCGTCGATGACGGCGAGGAAATCTTCGCGTTGCAGATTGAAGTTGCGCGCGGCGCGCGCAAGCGCGCTTAAGCGCGGCGGCGGTGTGCTTGTGTAGAGCGCGCCAATGTCGGCGCGCCACTTCTGCAATTGTTCGAGACGCGCGTCGCGCGGACCGGCTTCGTCGGCGATGTCATCGACCTTGCGGCAGAACGAATAGATTTCGAACATCGCTTCGCGCTGCGCTTTCGGCATAATGCGCATGGCGAGATAGAATGAGCTGCCGGACGCACGCTGTTCGGCCGCCACGGTCGGTTCATCGGTCACAACCGTCACGGCCGCGCCACCGAAACGTGACGCTGACGGCCGGCGCGCCGCATGAGGCCCTTGAGCACGGCGAGCAGGCTGATGCCCGCGACGCCAAGCTTGCCGAGATGCACGCGCTCGCTCAACGGATCGCGCTGCGTGAGGATGCCGGCGATCCGTTGCGCCAGCGTCTGGATGACCGAAAGCTCGAGTGCGAGCCGCCAGTCCTCGACCATGCTTGGCAACGCGTCGCCCTCGTGCAGCAGGACCGCGGTGCGTTGCGCCAGCCCGGCGAGACAGCGCCGCAAATCGGGCGAGGCTTTGGCGGCGCTAAGCGCCTCGACGCCGAGGCCGCACGCGGCGAGCGCATCGAGCGGGATATAGACCCGGTCGAGATTGCGGTAGTCCGCCGCGCAATCCTGGATGTGATTGATGACCTGCAGCGCCGCGCAGGTGGCGTCGGACGCGGGCCAGGTGGCGCGGCTTTCCCCGTGCACGTCGAGCACGAAACGCCCGACCGGCATCGCGGAATAGGCGCAGTAACCCATGAGGTCGTCCCAGTCGCGGTAGCGCAGTTTGGTGGCGTCGAGCCGAAAGGCCTTGAGCAGATCCTGCGCATGCACAGGCGACATGGCGCGCTCGGCCAGCGCGCGGCGTAGCGCGACCGCCTGCGCGTTGCCATCTCCTGCGCCAAGCAAATCGGTTTCAAGACGGTCCAGCAGGCCGACCTTCTCCTGCGCCGATAGCGAGGGGTGGTCGGCGATGTCGTCGGCGGAGCGCACGAATTCGTAGAAAGCAAGAATCAGCGCGCGATGACGCGGCGCGATCAGCCACGACGCGACAGGAAAATTTTCGTCGCGATGGCCTTTGCCGGACCGGAATTCACTGGCATCCATCATCGTACGCCGTTCACATTCGACTGCACGCGGCCTTTCCAGAGGCCGCCGCGTTTGCGGGCATATTGATAGGCGGAGTCGAGGGTAAAGGCCATGTAGGCAAACGCGATCGCCGGCAGAAAAGGTCCCCATAATGGCGACAACCGGTAAAACCGCAGGATCGGCTGGAACGCGATTGCCATAATTGCCCAGGCGATGAGGCCGAGTATTTGTGCAAGGCCGTGGCCGAGCAGCGCCAGAACGAGCGGAAGCAGATAGACGAGCGCCATGCCGGCTGTCGTTGCCGCGAGCAGCAGCGGCGAATAGCCAAGCTGCGCATAGGCCGAGCGCGCGACCATGCGCCGGATGTCCTGCACCGTCGCATAACCGCGGATGCTGCGTGCGCGTTGCGTCAAAGCGAGGCGGATTGGTCCCTGCGGCTTGAGGCTGCGCGCCAGCGCGCAATCGTCGATCAAGGCGCCGCGAATGGCCTCGATGCCGCCGGCCGCGACGAGCGCGTCGCGGCGCACCAGCATGCAGCCGCCGGCCGCCGCCGCGGCAGCGCGGTCTTTGCGGTTGACCCAGGCGAACGGGTAGAGCATCTGGAAGAAAAAGATGAAGGCCGGCACGAATGCGCGTTCGGCGAAGCTCTCGCAGCGCAATTTGACCATCAGCGAATTAAGCACCAGTCCGTCGGCTTGCGCTTTTGACACCAGGCGCGTGAGCACGTCGCGGTCGTAGACGATGTCGGCGTCGGTGAAGAGCAGATAGGCCGGCTCAGCGTGCAGCGCGCGTTCGACGCCTTGCTGCATCGCCCACAATTTGCCGGTCCAGCCGGCCGGCAGCGCGGCGCCGGGCAGGACGGTCAGTTTGTTCGGCGCGCCCGCCGCGGCGCGCCGCGCCACGTCCGCCGTGCCGTCGGTGCTTTGATCGTCCACCAGGATGACGGAAAACGCGCCGGGATAATCCTGCGACAGCAGCGAGGCGACGGTCTGCCCCACGCTTTCGGCTTCGTCGCGCGCCGGGATGACGATCATGACCGAAGGCCATGTTTCGGGCGCCGGCCCGCCGTCCTCTCGCCCCCCCGCCACCCAAAAGCCGCCGCGCCCTGCAATCAGGTAAATCCAAACCGCGAGCGCGGCAGCGGCTAAGAGGTTCACCGCCATTGGACCGGAATATTCCTCGGATTGGACCACCCGGCGCTCCAGTCGAAGGAGACAGTGCGGGTTGCAAATAATCATGGCGGGTCCGGCGAGATTTTCCAAGGGCCGCGCGCGTCATCTCGGCCTATCGTAAATCAAGCCCGGACATAGCGATGAATCCGCGCTATTGAAGCGCTGATCTATCAGCGGCAGGAGCTGGCGATGGCGGGCGTTGTCGGATTGATCGGGATCGGATTGATGGGCACAGCGCTGGCACGCCGCCTGCTCGACGCCGGATATCGTGTCGTCGGCTTCGACATCGCCCCGGCGCGGCGCGATGCACTCCTCGCCATGGGCGGCGAGCCGGCCGAATCCGTGGCGGAAGTCGCGGCTCGCTGCCGGCGCTATCTGATCGCCGTGATGACGGTGGCCCAAGTCGAACAGGTGGTCGAAGGCAAAGGCGGGCTCATCGAGACCGGCGAGCCAAAGCATTCGCGCGTCGCCATGTGCACCGCGACCTGCGAGCCCGACCGCATCGAAGCGCTCGCCGCCCGCGCGGCCGCGCGTAACTTCACCTTTCTCGACACGCCGGTCTCCGGCACCAGTGGGCAGGTGCTGCAGGGCGACGGTTATGGACTGATTGCCGGCGACAAAGCCGCCGCCGCGGCCGCCGACGATATTCTGGGCGTGATCTATCCGCGCCGCCAGTACATCGGGCCGGCGGGAACCGCGACCAAGACCAAGCTTGCGATCAATCACATCCTGGGGCTCAACCGTGTGGCGCTCGCCGAGGGCCTGGTGTTTGCCGAACGGCTCGGCCTTGGCCTGCACGGCTTTCTTGAGGTAGCGCGCAAGTCGGCCGCCTATTCGCAGATCATGGACGTCAAGGGCGACAAGATGGTGACCGGCGACTTCTCGCCGGTTAGCAAGGTCAATCAGCACCACAAGGACTTCAACACGATCCTGAGCGAGGCGCGCAAGCGCGGCCAGCAATTGCCCTTCGCCTCGCTGCTGGTCGAAGTGCTCGAAGCCTGCGAGCGGCACGGCGACGCTGAGCGCGATAACGCGATTACCATCGAGGAGATCCGCCGCCGCAAGGCGTAGCGCGGAGGCTCTGCTCAGCGCCCCTGATAGGCCGGCGTGCGCACGACCAGGCCGTCGAGCGCCTCCGTCACCTTGATCTGGCAGGCCAGCCGCGAGGTCGGTTTTACCTCGAAGGCGAAGTCGAGCATGTCCTCTTCCTCGCTCGACGGCGGGCCGACCGCCGGAAACCACTTCTCGTCCACGTGCACCAGGCAGGTCGCGCAGGTGCAGGAGCCGCCGCATTCGGCCACGATGCTGGTCACGTTATTGCGCTGCGCCGTCTCCATCACGGTCGAGCCGATTTCGGCCTCGACCGTGTGCACGGCGCCGTCATGTTCGATGTAAGTGATCTTCGGCATGAAAGATTAGGCCACGCCGAGCTTTTTCTGCAGGCTGGTCGATGACGTGGTGTATTGGAACACCAACTTCTTGTCGGGATAGACATAGTGGTAGGCCTTCTGCGCCATCAGCGCGGCCTCGTGGAAGCCCGACAAAATGAGCTTGAGCTTGCCCGGATAGGTGTTGATGTCGCCGATGGCGAACAGGCCGGGGATATTCGTCTCGAAGGCGGCGGTGTCGACTGGGATCAACTCGTCGTCCATCTTGATGCCCCAGTCGGCCACCGGGCCGAGCTTCATGGTCAGCCCGAAGAACGGCAGCATGGCGTCGCATTCGACGCGTTCGACCGCGTCCTTGCCTTTGATCGAGGCGGCCGCGAGCTGGCCGTCGGCGCCTTCCAGCGCGGAAACCTGCCCGATCTTGAGGTCCATATGGCCTGCGGCGACCAGCGCGCGCATCTTGTTGACGCTGTCGGGCGCGCCGCGGAAATCGTCGCGCCGGTGCACCAGCGTCAGCCGTTTGGCGATCGGCTGCAGATTGAGCGTCCAGTCGAGCGCGCTATCGCCGCCGCCGACGATCAGCAGCGTCTTGTCGCGGAAAGCGTCCATCTTGCGCACGGCGTAATGCACCGACTTGCCCTCGTAGGGCTCGATGCCGGGGATCGGCGGGCGCTTGGGCTGGAACGAGCCGCCGCCGGCGCCGATCACCACCACCTTCGCCTCGAACACCTGGCCGCGGTCGGTGCCGATGCGGAATCCCGGCTCGCCGATCTTTTCCAGCGTCGTTACCATTTCGTTGAGGTGAAAAGTGGGCTTGAACGGCTTGATCTGCTCCATCAAAGCGTCGGTCAGCCCATGGCCGGTGATGTAGGGGATGCCGGGAATGTCGTAGATCGGCTTTTCCGGATAAAGCTCGGCGCATTGCCCGCCGACCTTGTCGAGGATGTCGACCAGATGCGCCTTGATGTCGAGCAGTCCGAGCTCGAATACCGCGAACAGGCCGACCGGCCCCGCGCCGATGATCAGAACGTCGGTCTTGATCGTATCGCTCATTCTATTCGTCCCGGTCTCGGCCGGCTCCTCACTTCTAGTGTCCGATGGTCACGCCGACTGGCGCGCGATGCGAGTAGCGGGGACTGCGACGACGCGCAACAGCTCCGCCAGATTCTGTTCGGGTGTCTTGCCGGTGGTGGCGAGCACGGCTTCCGCCTTGGCGTAAAGCGGTTCGCGGCTCTTGAGAATGGATACCAGATCCTCCATGGCGCGGGCATTGTTGGCCATCGGCCGCATGTCGCCTTGCGCCATCACCCGCTTCATATGTTCCTCCGGCTCGGCGCGCACCCAGACCGTGAAGCACGAGGCCAGCAGCAATTCAAGCGTGCCCGGTTCGGTGACGATGCTGCCGCTGGTGGCGATGACGAAATTAGTGTGCCGGCGCAACACGTCGTCGAGCGCCTCGCGCTCGGCCCGGCGGAAAGTTTCCTGGCCGAACATGTCGAAGATTTCGCTCAAATTGGCGCCGCTACGCCGCTCGATCTCGCGGTCGAGTTCAATGAAGGGTACGTCGAGACGTTCCGCCAGCAGGCGGCCGAGCGTGGACTTGCCGCCGCCGCGCAGGCCGATCAGCGCGATTCGCCGGCGGTCCTCGGAAGGCGAGGAGAAATGCTCGGTAACGAGCTTGCGGGCTTCTAGCAGCCTTTCCGGCGGCAGCCGCTCGAGGAATTGCGTCAACAGCACCAGATCGAGCGGCGGCTCGGCGCCCTCGTGCACAAGCTGGGTGACCGGCAAGCCGATTGCGCGCGCGATCCGCCGCAGCAGCACGATCGAGATATTGCCGCGTCCGACTTCGAGTTGCGCCAGATAGCGTTCGGAAACTTTCGCATGCTGCGCCAAGGCCTTGCGCGTGATGCCGCGCTGATGTCGCAAGGTGCGCACGCGTCCGCCGAGCCGGTGCAAGTAGGCGTCGGCGGCGTGGCTTGTGGTTGGCTTGGCGCGGATTGGTTTCATCTCTATCGGCTAACATGCATTATAATGCGAGGCAATAGGGAGCAGTTGTCCAGCTTTATTGGCCCTATTGTATGGCGCTCGCCGAAGTGCTAATGATATGAAAAATAATGCATACAGGGAGAAGGCCACCGGGCGCTTTTTGTCCGGGGCCAGATTGTTCATGCAAATCATCGATTTCCAGACCGATCCGTCGCGCTACCGCCATTGGCGCATCGAATGCGATGGCGACGTCGCCTATTTGATCATGGATGTCGATCAGGCGGGCGGGCTGTTCGACGGCTATGAGCTCAAGCTCAACTCCTACGATCTCGGCGTCGATATCGAACTCAACGACGCGGTGCAGCGGCTGCGCTTCGAGCATCCGGAGGTGCGCGCCGTCGTCATAAAGTCCGGCAAGGACAACGTATTCTGCGCCGGCGCCAATATCCGCATGCTGGGCAAGTCGACGCATGCGCAGAAGGTGAATTTTTGCAAATTCACCAATGAGACGCGACTCGCCATCGAGGACGCGAGCGAGAATTCCAAGCAGAACTACATTTGCGCGATCAATGGCAATGCCGCGGGCGGCGGCTACGAGCTGGCACTCGCCGCCGACCACATCATGCTGGTGGACGACCGCCGCTCAGCGGTGGCGCTGCCGGAGACGCCGCTGCTCGCCGTGCTGCCGGGCACCGGCGGGCTCACCCGCGTCACAGACAAGCGCAAGGTGCGGCGCGACCGCGCCGATGTGTTCTGCTCGATTGAGGAGGGCATCCGCGGCGCCAAAGCCGTCGAGTGGCGGCTGGTCGATGAAGTCGTGCCCAATTCCAAGTGGAAAGACACGGTGGCCGCGCGTGCCCACGAAATCGCCGCGCGCTCCGACCGGCCTAAAGACGTCAAAGGCATCGCGCTGACCCCGCTCGCGCGCAAGATCGAGGCCGACCGGGTGAGCTATTCGCATGTCGAGGTCGAGATCGACCGCGCGCGCGGGCTTGCCACCATCACTGTGCGCGGTCCCACGCAAGCGGTGCCGGCGACGGTCGAGGTCGCGCACGCGCTCGGCGACAAATTCTGGCCGCTCGCCGTCGCTCGCGATCTGGAAGACGCCGTGCTGCATCTGCGCGCCAACGAGCAATCGATCGGCGTCCTGCTGCTGCGCACCGAAGGCAACGCGCTGGCAGTGCTGGATTACGACGCATTTCTCAGCCAATACGATAGTGACTGGTTGATGCGCGAAATCAGGCACTACCTCAAACGCACGCTCAAGCGCATCGATGTAACGCCGAGAAGCTTCATTGCGTTGATTGAACCCGGTTCCTGCTTTGCCGGCACTCTGGCCGAACTCGCTTTTGCCGCCGACCGGTCTTTCATGCTGGTCGGTGCGCGCGAAGGCGACAACCGTGAGCCTGCCGCAATCGTCCTCGGCCATGTCAATTTTGGTCTCTATCCGATGGGCAATGGTTTGACGCGGTTGCAGACGCGTTTTCTCGGCGAGCCGGACACGCTGAAAACCGCGCAGAGCAAAATCGGCATTGCGTTGGAAGCCGAGGCGGCCGACGAACTTGGCCTTATCACCGCGGCTTACGAGAGTTTCGATTGGGACGACGAATTGCGAGTCATGCTGGAGGAGCGCGCGAGCTTCTCGCCCGACGCCATGACCGGCATGGAAGCCAATCTGCGTTTCGCCGGCCCGGAGACCATGGAGACCAAGATTTTCGGACGGCTGACCGCCTGGCAGAACTGGATATTCCAGCGGCCGAACGCGATCGGCGAGCAGGGCGCGCTGAAACTCTACGGCAGCGGCGTGTCGCCGACCTTCAATAAGGAAAGGGTGTAACCCATGAACATCAATATCGCCGCCGTCGACTACGACGGCTTGATTCCCAACAATGTCGGGCTCGGAGATGACCCGCGCGTCAAGCGCGCGCTGGAGAAGTGGCACCCCGGCTACATCAACTGGTGGAACGACATGGGGCCGGAAGGCTTCCAGGAATCGCTGGTCTATCTGCGCACGGCGATCAGCGTCGATCCCAAGGGCTGGGCCAAGTTCGATTACGTGCGTATGCCGGAATACCGCTGGGGCGTGCTGCTGGCGCCGCAGCACGAGGGCCGCAAGATTCCGTTCGGCATGCACAAAGGCGAGGACGCCTGGCAGGAAGTACCGGGCGAATACCGAGCCATGCTGCGGCGCCTCATCGTGATCCAGGGCGATACCGAGCCGGCCTCGGTCGAACAGCAGCGCCATCTCGGCAAGACCGCGCCTTCGCTCTATGACCTGCGCAACCTGTTCCAGGTCAATGTCGAAGAGGGCCGCCATCTCTGGGCCATGGTCTATCTGCTGCAGAAATATTTTGGCACCGATGGCCGCGAGGAGGCGGAAGCTCTGCTGCAGCGACGTTCCGGCCATGCCGACACGCCGCGTATGCTGGGCGCCTTCAACGAGAAAACGCCGGACTGGCTGTCGTTCTTCATGTTCACTTATTTCACCGACCGCGACGGCAAGATGCAGCTCGAGGCACTGGCGCAATCTGGCTTCGATCCGTTGTCGCGCACCTGCCGCTTCATGCTGACCGAGGAAGCCCATCACATGTTCGTGGGCGAGACCGGCGTCACCCGCATCGTGCAGCGCACGTGCGAGGCGATGAAGGCGGCGGGCATCAGCGATCCCAACGACATCGCGGCAGTGCGCAAGTTGGGGGTGATCGACCTGCCGACTATCCAGAAAAAAGCCAACATGCATTTCTCGCTGACGCTCGATCTGTTCGGCAACGAGATTTCGACCAACGCCGCCAACGCCTACCATTCCGGCCTGAAAGGCCGCTACCGCGAGGACCGGCTCAAGGACGATCATCAGCTCCAGGGCGACACCTATCCGGTCCTGCGGCTGATCGACGGCAAGATCCAGAATGAGGATTCCCCGGCGCTCTCCGCGCTCAACATGCGGCTGCGCGACGACTACGTGAACGACGCCAATGTCGGCGTCGGCCGCTGGAACAAGGTGATTTCCGAGATCGGGATTCCATTCGAGATCAAGCTGCCGCATGTCGCATTCCACCGCCACATCGGCGAGTTCGCCTCGATCAAGGCGGACGTCGCCGGCAATGTGCTGAGCGAGGCGGAATGGGAAAAGCGCCGCAATGAATTTCTGCCCTCGGACAGCGACCGCGAATTCATCGAAAGCTTGATGCAGCCGCAGTTCGAGCCGGCCAAGTTCGCCGGCTGGATCGCGCCGCCCAAGGTGGGCATCGACAACAAGCCGGGCGATTTCGAATATGTGAAGATCGCTGACGCTTAATCGACGCGCGGCGGTCGCAAATCGTCGTCGCGCAGCTTGAAGCGTTGGATTTTTCCGGTCGCGGTGTGCGGCAGGTCGCTGCGTAGTTCGATCCAGCGCGGATATTTCCAGGCCCCGGCGTGCTGCTTAACGTGCAGTTTCAACTTTTCCAGCAGGCTGTCGTCGGCGATGTAACCGTTCTTGAGCACGATGAAGGCTTTCGGCTTGATCAGCCCGTCGGTGTCCTCTTTGCCGATGACGGCGGCCTCCAGCACCGCCTCGTGCGAGATTAGCGCCGCTTCCACGTCGAACGGCGACACCCACTGCCCACTGACCTTGAACATGTCATCGGTGCGGCCGCAGTAATAGTAATAGCCATCGGCGTCGCGCCGGTATTTGTCGCCGGTATAGGTCCAATCGCCTTGGAAGGTGCGGCGACTCTTGGCGCGCTGGTTCCAGTAACCTTCGCCGGCCGAAGGTCCGCGCACGACCAATTCGCCGATCTCATCCGCGCCCAGCTCGTGTCCAAACTCATCCACCAGCTTGACCTCATAACCCGGAACCGGCTTGCCGGTGGAACCGTAGCGGATGTCACCCGGCCGATTGCTGACGAATGTCTGCAGCATCTCGGTCGAGCCGATGCCGTCGAGCACATCGACGCCGACCACCTCGCGCCAGCGTTCGCCGACATGCGACGGCAAGGCCTCGCCTGCCGAGATGCAAAGCCGCAGCCGGTCCGAGCCCGGTCCGATTTCCCTGTGCGCGAGCAGCGCCGCATAGAGCGAAGGCACACCGTAGAAAATGGTCGGGCGATGCTTACGCATGATGTCGAAGATCGCTTCCGGCGTCGGACGCTGCGGCCACAATATGGTGGTGGCGCCGACCGAAAGCGGAAACGACATGGCGTTACCCATGCCGTAGGCAAAGAACAGCTTGGCCGCCGAGAACATCACGTCGTCGGCACGAACTCCGATGACGCCCTGACCCATCAGCTTGGCCGTCGCCATCGGGCTGCTGTGCACGTGCTTGACGCCTTTGGGATCGCCGGTCGAGCCTGAAGTGTAGAGCCAAAAGGCGACCTCGTCGGAGACCGTCGGTGCGGCGAATACGTCGGCCTTCTCGGCCACGAGCAGCTGCTCGAACAGATGCACAGCCTGTCGCGGGAACGCCGCCTTATCGACGGTCGTGCCGCCGACAAGAACGACGTCCTGCAGATACGGCGCAGCGTCGATAATCGGCGCCAACGTCCTGGCTAGCTCGGCGGCGGCGACGATCAGCGAGACGCGGCTGTCGCCGAGCATGTAGGCGTACTGTTCCGGCTTGAGCCAGGTATTGAGCGGAATGACGACGATGCCGGCGCGGATCGCGCCCCAGAACGCCACTGGATAATCGACGGTGTCGGGCAGCAGCAGCGCGATACGGCCTTCCTGCCGCAGTCCCAGCCGCTGAAGCGCGCGCGCGAATTGACAACTGAGCGACTGCAAATCGCCATAGCCGATTGATCTGTCGGGGTCGATGTAGGCGAGCTTACTGGCGAGGCCGCGCGCCACATTGGCGTCGATAAAATCACTGGCCGCGTTGTAAGGCCTGCGCGCACTGAAATCGTCCACGCCGGCCCCCGTCAGCTCTCGAACAGGCGTGTCAGCAATCGCCGCGCCAGCACACCGGCCACGCGCCGGCGATAATGGCCGGGCGTGAAAGTGGTCTTCATCGGCATGATCTGGTCGCGCACCAGCGCGTCGAGGCCCTTGAACACGCGCGCATCGAGCTTGCCGCCGGTGAGTTCCGCGGTGCCCTCAAGCAGCACCGGGCGCGGATTGGTGCCCGTGAAGGCCACGCGCAGATCGGCGAGCGTGTCGCCTTCGCGCTTGAGCGCCACCGCGACGCCGGCGACCGGATATTCGATCGACTTGCGGATGCGGATCTTGTCGTAGGCCGAGCGCAGGCCCGGCGTATTTTTCGCACGCACGGCGGTGACGATTTCGCCTGGCCGCAGCGACAGAAAATATTTGCCGTCGCCTTGCGTGTCGGTGACTGGCACGTCCTGGCGGGCAAAACCGATGTAAAGCTTGTTGAGCGGGATGGTGCGCTTGCCCGCAGGGCCTGCGATATCCACGTCGGCGCCAAGCGTGAGCAATGCGGGCGCGAGATCGCCGGAAAATGTCGCGAAGCACACGCCGCGGCTTTTCGGCGCCACATGGCAGACGGTGCCGGTGGTTTTCAGACAATGGTTATTGGCGTCGCGCCACCATTCGCTCTGATTGTAGAAGATGCAGCGGGTGTCGAGGCAGAGATTGCCGCCGACCGTGCCCATGTTGCGCTGGGTCGGGCCGGCGATGTGGGCGGCGGCCTGCGCCAGCACCGGGTAATACTTGACGATAGCCGGATGCTCGGCCAGTTCGCTCAAGCGCACCGAGGCGCCGATCTCGACGGATGTGTCGTCGGCTTTGATCGCGTGCAATTCCCGCACGCGGTTCATGTCGATTAACACTTTCGGCGCCACGATGCCGCGGCGGATGTTGACGACCAGATCGGTGCCGCCGCCGAATGGAGCGCTCCCCGGATGCGCGGCGCGCGCGGCCAGCGCCTCATCGAGCGTTGTCGGATTGAGTACGCGGAAGTCGGGCAGGGCGTCCATCAGACCGCTCCGCCCCAAACCCGTTCATTCCCGCGGAAGCGGGAATCCAGTTCTTTGGCCCTGGGTCCCCGCTTTCGCGGGGGCGAACGGAGGTTATGCATTCTTCTTTTCCAAAGCGCGCCGGTGTTTCTCCAACGCCACGAACACCCGGTCGGGCGTCACCGGCAGATCGTTGAAGCGGATGCCGATGGCGTCGGCGATGGCGTTGGTCAACGCCGGCAGGAAGGCGGCGAGCGAGCCTTCGCCCGCTTCCTTGGCGCCGAACGGCCCGTGCGGATCGTTACTCTCGACGATGCCGACCTCGATCGGCGGGGAATCCTGGATGGTCGGCACGCGGTAATCGAGCATGTTGGCGGTGACCATGAGGCCGTCGTGATAGGCCGCTTCCTCACTCATGGCCTGGCCCATGCCCATCCACACCGAACCCTGCACCTGGCCCTCGACCGTCAGCCGGTTGAGCGCCTTGCCGCAGTCATGCGCGACCCAGACCTTGTCGACGGTGACGACGCCGGTTTCTTCGTCGACCGACACTTCGACCACTTGCGCCGAGTAGGAATAACCCATGGTGCCGCCGATGGCGGCGCCGCGATATTTCTTGCCGCCGTGCGACTCCGGAATGGTCGAGTAGTTGCCAGTGACAGTGATGGTCCCTGAGTCCTTTAGCGCCTCGGTGACGACCTCGTCGAAGGTCGCGCCCTTGTCCTGCGCGCCGGCGCGATAAACTTCGCCCAGACATTCGATGTCCTCGGGCCGCGCCTCCAGCTTGCGCGCGGCGGCATTCGTGAGCACGCTTTTGAGATTGCGCGCGGCGTCGAGCGCGGCATTGCCGACCATGAAAGTGACGCGCGAGGAATAGGAGCCGTTGTCCTTCGGCACCACCTCGCTGTCGCCGGTGACGACGCGCACGCGCGAAAGATCGAGGCCGAGCACCTCGGCGACCGTCTGCGCCAGGATGGTGGTGGAGCCCTGGCCGATATCGGCGGCGCCAGAGAGCACCACGATCGAGCCGTCGAAGTCGAGCTTGATCTTGACGGTGGCATGCGGCTCGCCGGTCCAGTTCACCGGCTTTGACGCGCCGGATATGTAGTGCGAGCAGGCCATACCCAAGCCTTTGCCTTTAGCCAGCTTGCCCTTCCGCTGTTTCCAGCCGCTTTGTTTCTCGACCCAATCCATGCATTCAGGCAGGCCGTAGGAATTCACCATCAAATCGTTGTCGGTGAAGGTCGGCGCGCTCAGTAGATTGGCGCGGCGCACGGCGAAGGGATCGAGCCCGAGCTCGGCCGCCATTTCATCGACCAAGCTTTCGAAGGCGAAGCGGATGTCGACCGTGCCGTGACCGCGGAAGGCGCCGCAGGGCGGCGTGTTGGTGAGCACGCGGCGGCCGACGTATTTGACGTTGTGCAGGTCGTAAATCGCATACAGCATCGAGCCAGCGTAGAGGATCGTTACCACGCCGTAGCCGGAATGCGCGCCGCCGCGCTGGTCGCAGTCGCATTCGACCGCGGTGATGCGGCCGTCCTTGCGCATGCCGATCTTGAGCTTGATATCGGTCTCGGGCCGCCCGCGATGGGTAATGAAGGTTTCCTCGCGCGTGGTCACAAGGCGCACCGTGCCGTTGCATTTGCGCGCCAATAGGGCGGCGATCAATTCAATGGCCAGTGTCTCGGTGCGGCAGCCGAAACCGCCGCCGACATGCGGCTTGATCACGCGAATGCGCGACATTTCCATGCCGAGGATTTGCGACAGCATCAAATGCACGTAGTAGGGCACCTGGGTTGAGGCATGCACGGTCATGCGCTCGCGCACGGCGTCGTATTCGGCGACCGCGGCGTGCATTTCCATCTGGTTCTGGCAGACCTCGGCGCAGTTATAGCTGCCTTCGCGCACCAAATCGGCCTGCGTGAAGCCTTGCTCGATGCTGCCTAATTCGAACAGCACGTCGCGCTCGATATTGCCGGGCTTCTTCTCGTGCAGTTGCACGGCACCCGGCGCCAGCGCCGCCTTCGATGTGTAATAGCCGGGCAGTTCGCGCACCGTGAACTTGATGCGGCGCAGCGCCTCGCGCGCGCTGGCGTCATCGACCGCCGCCACGGCGGCCACCGGCTCGCCGCGATAACGCACTTTATCGCGCGCCAGCGGATATTCCGTGCGCGCGATCGGCAATACCCCGAAGCCTTTGTCGCAATCGGCGCCGGTGACGATAGCGCGCACGCCGGGAACCTTCAGCGCGTCGGACACGTCGACTTCGACGATGTCGCCATGCGAATAAGGACTGCGGTAGATGCGGCCGGCGAGTTGGCCCGGCGCGACGATGTCGGCGGTGTATTTGGCGCGGCCGGAAACCTTCTCCGGCCCGTCGATCATCGGCACATAGCCGCCGATATTGTGCGTGGGGACGATCTTGTTCACGGCGCCACGCCTTGCGCGCCGAGCGCGGCAGCAAATTTCACCGCCTCGATGATTTTCACGTAGCCGGTGCAGCGGCAGATATTGCTGCCGAGCGCCGCGAGGATTTCTTCGTCGCTCGGGTTTGGATTTTTGCGCAGCAAGCCGGCCGAGGCCATAATGAAGCCGGGCGTGCAATAGCCGCATTGCGAGCCGAGCTTTTCGTGGAAGCCGCGCTGTACCGCGGACAATTGTCCGTCGTGGCCGAGCAACTCGATGGTGTCAACGCGCTTGCCGGCGACCGTCGCGGCCAATGTGAGGCAGGCGAGCGTGGGTTTATCGTCGATCAGCACGGTGCAGGCGCCGCATTCGCCGCCGTCGCAGCCGGTCTTGGTGCCGGTGAGGCCGATTTTTTCGCGCAGGAAATCGAGCAGCAGGATGTTGTCGGCGACCGCGTCGGCGCGGTCACGCCCGTTGAGCGTGAACTCAAGAAGCCGGATCAAATGTTTCTTCCCTGAACGGCGCGTGTTCGGCGATTCGCGCTTCGTCTGATTATGCTGTTACGACACACCAGCGCGCCAACCCCCTCCAGACCCATAATCGGGATTGGCTGGGACGATTGGCCCCGCTCGGTCGGCAATTAACCAAATCGGGCCATGACATCGCCCGGGATGGCGACGGCGTGGATCTTGTCGGGATGGCTCTTGTCGCGCGCCGCCCAAACCCGGCTTTCCGCCCCGTCCACCGCCAGCTCGCCGCCGATCGAAAGCCGGTGTTCGACGTCGAAGCTGGAGCGGCGAAACGCGGTCACCCGCGAGGCGATCTCCACCACGTCGCCGAATTTCACCGGAATCAGGAAATTGGCGCGCGCATCGACCAGCGGAATGCCGATAATGCCGAAGGTCTCCGCCAGTTCATGCGCGGTCACGCCGAGCACGGCTTCAAACAGCATCCAGGTGCTGACGTCGAACATCTCGAAAAACCGGGCATTGAATACGATGCCGGCCGGGTCGCACTGGCCCCATTCGACGGTCAACTGTCTGCGGAAGGTGAATGACGCCACGCGCTGCCCCAAAGCCCGATATTACATTATTTCGTCTTCGCCACTTGGCGCTCGCGCGGCACCGGCCATTCCGTGACGTCCTGCGATTTCAATTCGACGCGCGTCATGGGGCGGCGTCTGGCCAAAACGCTTTTCGGCGCCAAGGCCAGATGCGGCGAGTCGTCAATTGCCTCCATCAGCCAATCGAGATCGTCGGCCGTGATCAGCCAGCGCGCCGGCGCGTAGCGCGCGAGCGAGAACGGCTTGGAATAGGCCACCATCGATTTTTTGCCGCCATTGAGATTGTATTCGTGCGCGTAGCTCATCGCGAGCTCGCGCACGTTGCGATAGATCGGGTCGCGCCAGCGCAGCACGGCGTGGTTGGTCTTGCTCATGGCGCCCCATAGGCCGCGCTCCTTGAACAGCGTCACGATATGATCCTGGTCGCTCGGCAGCGCGCGGATGTCCATCAGCCAGGCCGGCTTGCCGTGATAGATCAGCGCCGCGACCGCGAGCACCGCGGCTTCGGCGCAATGGGCAGTGCGCAGCTTGAGCGTGCGACGCGGCGACATGCAGGTTTCGCCCTTGAGTTCGAAATTGGGCGGCAGCTTTTCGATGAAGGTCTGAATCTTCTGCGGTGTGTCGAGGCGCGCGAGCGCCCGGTGTTCGGCGGGCGTCAGCAGGGCGCGCAAGCGATTGCGGTAAGTGGCCATGGGCGCGGCACTTTATCCGGGCAATGCGGGCGGCGGAGGGGCACGGGAGCGCGGTTCCACAGCTAAGTTGCGGTGCCACGAGTGGAAATTTCGACGGTTGGAACGGGACGATGCCGGCAGGACCGGCGTTCTCCGCAAAGCTATTGCAGAAGGAAATTGTTGTATCCGGCGGGCCTAAAAACAGGAAATATCTTCTTATTTTCCAAGGCTTATTGCAGTTGCGCAGAATAAGTTTCTATTTAAGGGCTCGTGACGGTCCCGCGGGAGCCCCGGCCTTGAGCGATTTTCCCCAAGAACAGCGGCCTGATCTGGTGCGGATAACGCCAGAAGATTGGCTCCTCGCCTTCGGGACAGCCCTGCTCGCGCTGTTCTTCCTCGGCATTCTGCCGCGCATGTTCTGGTGAGGCTCGGAGCGCATGTCGTCCAGCTTCGCCACCATCCCGAAGACCGCGCCCTTCGCCGAGGAAGAAATCGACCTGCTCAACCGCGTGGTCGGTCCGGCCAACGCGCTGCAGCGCGCCTGGCTCGCCGGCTTCCTCGCCGGTGTCGAGTCGGTCACCGGGCAGCCGCAGCCTTCGGCGCCGGCCAAGGCCGCCGAGCCGATCACCATCGTCTATGCCAGCAAGTCCGGCAATTGCGAGAAGCTCGCCAACGATCTGGCCAAGGCCGCGCGCAAGAACGGCCTCAAGCCGAATTTGATCGACATGGCGGATCTCGATCTCGCCGACCTCACCGCAGCCAAGCGCCTGGTGTTCATCGCGGCCACGTGGGGCGAGGGCGATCCGCCGGCGCGCGCCGTGCGCGCCTATGGCGAATTGATGGGCGGGGGCGCCCCGCGCCTCGACGGCGTCGAGTTCGGCGTGCTGGCGCTCGGCGACACGGCCTATGCGGAATTCTGCGCCATCGGCAAGAAGATCGACGAACGGCTTGCTGCGCTTGGCGGCAAACGCGTGGTCGAGCGCGTCGACTGCGATCTCGATTTTGCCGAGCCGTCGTCGAAATGGATCGGCGACGCGCTGAAGGTCCTCACCCCGCCCGATGCCAACCGCGGGCGCGTCATCGAAGTCGATTTCGGCAAGCCAGCGGCTGCGCCCAACACCGACATTGTCGAGGCGGAGATTTCCGAGCACGTCAACCTGAATTCCTCGCGCTCGAACAAGGAAACCATCCATCTCGCGCTGACCTTCGACGGCGCGGCGCCGGCCTATGAACCGGGCGACTCGCTCGATCTCTACGCCGAGAATGATCCGGCCTATGTCGACGAGCTGCTGAAGCTCGCGGGATTGGCGGGCGACGACAAATTACGCGCCGAACTCATCAAATCGCGCGACGTGACCACGTTGTCGCTCAAGACCGTAGAAACCTATGCAACGCAGACCGGCCATCAATACGTCAAGGCGCTGCTGGCGGACGGGCAGGCGAAGGAATGGATCGTCGGCCGTCAGTTCATCGATCTGGTCGCCATGTTCCCGATCGCGTTGACCGCCGATCATTTGCGCGCGGTGACGCGTCCTTTGGCGCCGCGCGCCTATTCGATTGCCTCGTCGCGCCGTGAAGTCGGCGACGAAGCGCATCTGCTGATCTCGGCGGTGCGCTACGACAGCCACGGCCGCGCCCGCAAGGGAGTCGCCTCCAATTACGCCGCCGAGCGGCTCAAGCGCGGCGGCCGCGTGCGCGTCAAGCTCAAACCCAACAAGCATTTCGCGTTGCCCGTCGCCGACAAGGATATCATCATGGTCGGCCCCGGTACCGGCGTCGCCCCGTTCCGCGCCTTCGTGCAGGAGCGCCGCGCCACCAAGGCCGCCGGGAGAAGCTGGCTGTTCTTCGGCGACCGCCAGTTCACGCATGATTTTCTCTACCAGCTCGACTGGCAGGATGCGCTCAAGGACGGATCGCTCACCCGCATGGATGTCGCCTTCTCGCGCGATACGCCCGAGAAGATCTACGTGCAGCACAAGATATGGGACAAGCGCCGCGATTTGATCGAATGGCTCGACGGCGGCGCCAGCTTCTACGTCTGCGGCGACGCCAAAAACATGGCGAAAGACGTGCGCGCCGCGCTGGTGCGTGCTTACGCCGACGTGAAAGGGCTGGCCCCCGAGGCCGCCGAGCAGGCCGTCGCGAGCCTGGAGCGCGACAAGCGCTATCTGACGGATACATACTAATGGGCGGCGCGGCGCGCTATTTCACTCTCCCCGCTGCGCGGGGCGAGGGGAAGGAGGCATCATGACCGACGAAGTCTCGCGCAACGAGCGCATCAAAGAGGCGAGCGATTACCTGCGCGGCACGCTCACCGAAGGCTTAGCCGAGGAAATCACCGGCGCGATCGTCGAGGACGACCAGCAACTGGTGAAATTCCACGGCATATATCTGCAGGACGACCGGGATCTCCGCCCCGAGCGCACGCGCAAGAAGATGGAGAAGGCCTTCGCCTTCATGATCCGCGTGCGCATTCCGGGCGGCGTGCTGTCGCCGCAGCAATGGCTCGCGCTCGACCAGGTGGCGCGCGACTACGGCAACCACACCATGCGGTTGACCACACGGCAAACCGTGCAGTTGCACGGCGTGATCAAGTCCAATCTCAAAGCGACGTTGAAGAAAATCGACGCGGCGCTGCTCAACTCGATCGCCGCTTGCGGCGACGTCAACCGCAACGTCATGTGCGGCGCCAATCTCGAGCAAAGCGCGGCGCATGTGGCGGCGCTCGATCTGACGCGCGCAATCTCCGACCACCTCACGCCGCAGACGCCGGCCTACCGCGAGATCTGGCTCGACGGCGAAAAGATCGCCGGCGGCGAAGATGAGGTGGTCGAGCCGATCTACGGCAAGACTTACCTGCCGCGCAAATTCAAGATCGTGGTGGCGGTGCCCCCGTCGAACGACGTCGACATCTTCGCGCATGATCTCGGCTACATCGCCATCCTCGACGATAAAGGCGGCGTGGCGGGCTGGAACGTAACGGTCGGCGGCGGCATGGGCATGACCCATGGCGAGGAGGACACCTATCCGCGCACCGCCGAAGTGATGGGACTTTGCAAGACCGAAGATGCGGTGAAGATCGCGGAAGCGGTGGTCACGGTGCAACGCGACTGGGGCGACCGGGCAAACCGCAAGCACGCGCGGCTGAAATACACCATCGAGGACCGCGGGCTCGACGCTTTTCGCGCCGAGGTCGAGAAGCGCGCCGGCGTGACGCTTGAGGCGGCGAGGCCGTTCACTTTCACCTCGACCGGCGACCGCTACGGCTGGAGCGACGGCGCCGAGGGGTGCAGCCATCTCACGCTGTTCGTGCAGAACGGGCGCTTGCTCGATAACGCCAATGCGAAGCAAATTTCGGCTTTGCGGCAGATCGCGCAGAAGCACGACGGCAATTTCCGCATCACGCCCAATCAGAACCTGATCGTCGCCAATATCCCGAAGGAACGGCAGTCGGAAATTCACTGGCTCGCCAAGGAAGCCGGACTGCTGGCGCCCTGGTCGGGCCTGCGCCGCAATTCCATGGCCTGCGTCGCGCTGCCGACGTGTGGGCTCGCGCTGGCCGAAAGCGAACGCTACATGCCCGACCTGCTCGGTGTGCTCGACGAGCGGCTTAGTGTGCATGGGCTCGCCGCCGACGACATCGCCATCCGCATGACCGGCTGCCCGAACGGCTGCGCGCGGCCTTATCTCGCCGAGATCGGCTTGGTCGGCAAAGGACCGGGACGATACAACTTATATCTCGGTGCGGCCTTCGACGGCTCGCGGCTCAACAAGCTCTATGGCGAGGATTTCGATCACGTCGGCATCGTCGCCGCGCTCGACCCGATCTTTGCCGCCTATGCCGCCGGCCGGCAGAAGGGCGAGCGCTTCGGCGATTTCACCATCCGCGCCGGCTTCGTCGCGGCAACCGGCAACGGCCGCGACTTCCACGCCAATGTGGGCAACCGGGCAGGACGCCGGTGAGCGCTGTGCGGCGGCCCGGCGAAGCATTGCTCAGTTTTTCGACCGACTTTGCTGCTTTGCGAGGCAAATGCCTCGACAAAGTTCCCCTGTTGATAATTAATCCAAGAATATCAGCGGCTTCTGAGCTGGCACACTCCTTGCTGCCTTGCAGCATAGAAGGAGCAGCGGCCGGCCGGATTGTGCTGCAGAGCGATCTCGGCGACCGCCATAACAGGGAGTCGAGATATGGATTACGTGAAGCCAGCGGACGTCGCGAGCGCCATGGTGGAAACCGGGCGCCGCAAATTGGATTTAGCGCCAGTCGATCTCGTCATCCGCGGCGCGCTCGCCGGAAGCATTCTGGCGGCGGCCACCAGCCTCGCCATCACCGGCGCGGTGCAGACCGGGCAGCCGCTGGTCGGCGCGCTTATCTTTCCGGTCGGCTTGATCCTCATCGTCTTGCTCGGGCTCGATCTGGTCACCGGCGCTTTCGGCCTGGTGCCGCTGCCCTGGATGGAGCGCGACGCCAGCACGCCGCACATGCTCGCGAATTTCGGCTGGATATTCCTCGGCAACATGATCGGCAGCGTCGTCTATGGCGGCCTGCTGGCGATTGCGCTGACCAATTTCGGCACCGCCGCGCCGGCCGGCGTCGCCGCCAAGATCATCGCCATCGCGCAAGCCAAGACCACCGGCTACGAGGCCATCGGTCTTGCCGGCATGATCACAGTCTTCGTCAAGGCAATTTTGTGCAACTGGATGGTCTGCCTCGCCATCGTCGCGGCCATGACCACCAATTCGACCATCGGCAAGATCGCCTGCGCCTATATGCCGGTGTTCATCTTTTTCGCCCAAGGCTTCGAGCACACGGTGGTGAACATGTTCATCATCCCGACCGGCATGATGATGGGCGCCAAGATCACGGTCGCGCAATGGTGGCTGTGGAACCAGATCCCGGTCACGCTCGGCAATCTGGTCGGCGGCTTCATCTTCACCGGGCTTGCGATCTACATCACGCACAAGCCGCGCAAGCTCTCGCCGCCGCTGGCGATGACGACGCAGGTGCCGGCGGAATGACGACGCAAGCCGGCAGCGATCTCAAGCTGGCTGGCGCAACGGCAACCGGCGACTTCGAGCCCGAACAGAAACGCTATCTGGAGGGCTTCGCCGCCGGTTTGCAGATCGCCAAGACGGCGAAAGGGTTCGCCGGCTCGGCCGGAAGCCTGCCGGGGGCGGTTGCCGCCCCCGCGCCGGAGCCGGTCGGCCCCGACGCCGCCGCGTTCAAGGCGCAAGACCGCGTGCTCAAGGCCGGCGGCAAGCTGTCGGACCCCGAGAAATTCAAGCGCGAGCAGCATCCGTTCGACACTTACGAGCGGCTCAAGGCGCACGCCGCCAAGAACGAATATCCCAAACCGCCCGACAATTTCCGCTGGCGCTTCTTTGGCCTGTTCTATGTGGCGCCGAACCAGAACTCCTACATGTGCCGGCTGCGCATGCCGAACGGCATTCTCAAAGCCGCGCAGTTCGCGGGCGTTGCCGATCTCGCCGAGCGCTATGGCGGCGGCTATGCGCACGTGACGACGCGCGCCAATCTGCAGGTGCGCGAGATCGAGGCGAAGAACGCCGTCAATATGATCGAGGCGGTGCTCGACCTCGGCCTGTGCTCGCGCGGCTCCGGCGCCGACAATATTCGCAACGTCACCGGCGGGCCTACCGCCGGCATCGACCCGCAGGAATTGATCGACACACGTCCCTATACGCGCGAGTGGCACTTCCACATTCTCAATGACCGCTCGCTCTACGGTCTGCCGCGCAAGTTCAACGTCGGCTTCGACGGCGGCGGCATTATCCCGGTGCTGGAGGATACCAACGACATCGGCTTCCAGGCGGTGCAGGTGAAGGACGGCTTCGGGCTCGAAGCGGACGTTTGGTTCCGGCTCTGCCTGGGCGGGCTCACCGGGCACCGCAGTTTCGCCGGCGATACCGGCGTGCTGGTCAAGCCCGCCGACGCCACGCTCGTTGCCGACGCGGTGGTGCGCGTGTTCATCGATCACGGCGACCGCACCGACCGCACCAAGGCACGGCTCAAATATGTCCTCGACAAATTCGGCGTTGAAAAATTCCTCGGCCTGATGGAGGAGAAGCTCGGCCGCAAGCTCGACCGCGCCGTGCCGGGCGCGATTGAGCCCAGACCGCCGTTCTCGCGCACCGCGCATCTCGGCATTCACCCGCAGAGGCAGGAAGGCCTCAACTGGATCGGCGTCGTGGTGCCGGTCGGCCGCCTGACGGTCGCGCAGATGAAGGGCCTCGCCGGTATCGCGCGCGATTTGGGCGACGGCGATATCAGGCTCACCGTGTGGCAGAATTTGCTGATCTCCGGCGTGCTGTCGCGCAAGCTCGATGAGGCGCAAGCGCGGATCGAAGGGCTCGGTTTGGCGATCGAAACCAACGCGATCCGCGCCGGGCTCGTTGCCTGCACCGGCAACACGGGCTGCAAATTCGCCGCTTCCGACACCAAGCGGCACGCCGAAGAGATTGCCGCATGGTGCGAGACGAGGCTGGCGCTCGACACGCCGGTCAATATCCATCTCACCGGCTGCCATCATTCCTGCGCGCAGCATTTTGTCAGTGAGATTGGGTTGCTCGCCTGCAAGGTCGAGGTCGGCGAGGATGCCGATCCGGTCGAGGGCTACCACGTGCTGATCGGCGGCGGCTTCGGGCCTTACGCGGCGCTCGGCCGCGAGCTTTATCGCGACGTGAAGGCGCAGGATACGCCGAGAGCAATCGAGCGCGTGCTCAAGACTTACCTGATGCACCGCGAGTCGCCGAAGGAAAGCTTCATCGACTTTGCGCGCCGGCATGAGATCGACGCGCTCAAATCGATGGTTGAACTGGAGGCGGTGGAATGAGCATCACGCCGCGCATCCCCTCGCTGATCCCGGATTCGGCGCCGTTCACGCCGGAGCAGCGCACGTGGTTGAACGGCCTGTTCGCGGGCATGATCTCGCTCGAGGAGAGCGTGACGCCGCTGACGAACGCCGAGGCTGCCGCGCTCTTGCCCGGGGTCGTCGCGCCCGCGGAAGAAGACGACGGCGCGCCCTGGCACGACCCGGCGATGCCGCTCCCCGACCGCATGAAGCTCGCCGACGGCAAGCCGCTGCCGCGCCGCATGATGGCGGCGATGGCGCAGCAGGATTGCAGTCAGTGCGGTTATAACTGCAAGGACTACGCCGATGCGCTGTTCACCAAAAAGGAAGAGCGGCTGAACCTGTGCGTGCCGGGCGGCAAAGACACCGCCCGCATGTTGAAGAATCTCTATGCGGAGCTCGGCGCTGCGCCGCCGACGGCGAAGGCGGAGACGGTGCCCGCGCCGGTTTCCGCGCCGGGCCGCTCGCGCGACAATCCGGTCACCGCCACTTTCCTCTCGCGCCGTCGCCTCAACAAAGAAGGCTCGCAAAAGGAAACCTGGCATATCGAATTCGATCTGGCCGAATGCGGGCTGGATTATGTGGTTGGCGACAGTTTCGGTGTTTACCCGGCCAACGAGCCCGCATTGGTCGAGGCGGTGATCGCCGCGCTTGACGCGCCGGCGGATTTTCCGATCGGCGGTAGAACTTTGCGCGAGGCGCTCACCGACGGCGTCTCGCTGTCGCCGGCGCCGGACATGCTGTTCCAGCTCATTTCGTACCTGACCGGCGGCGACCGCAAGAAAAAAGCCCTGGCTTTGGCCGCCGGGCAGGACCCGGACGGCGATGCGGCGACGCTCGACGTGCTGGCGGCGCTGCAGAAATTTCCCGGTATCCGGCCCGATCCGGAAGCCTTCATCGAGGCGCTCGATACCTTGCAGCCGCGCGTCTATTCGATCTCCTCCTCGCTCAAGGCCAATCCCGGCCGCGTCTCGCTCACGGTCGACGCGGTGCGCTACCAAGTGGAAAAACGCACAAGGCTCGGCGTTGCCTCGACTTTCCTGGCGGGCCGGGTTTCGCCGGGCGACAAGATCAGGGTCTATGTGCAGAAGGCGCAGCACTTCGCGCTGCCCGCCGATCCCGGCAAGCCGATCATCATGATCGGACCCGGCACGGGGCTGGCGCCGTTCCGCGCCTTTCTGCAGGAGCGCCAGGCGACCGACGCGCCCGGCCCCAATTGGCTTTATTTCGGCCACCAGCGCAGCGATTACGATTTCTTCTACGAAGACGAGCTCAAGGAAATGCGCTCGTCCGGCCTGCTGACGCGGCTGACGCTCGCCTGGTCGCGCGACGGCAAGGACAAGATCTACGTGCAGCACCGCATGCGCGACGACGGCCGCGACCTCTGGGAGTGGCTGAGCAAAGGCGCGCATCTCTATGTCTGCGGCGACGCGCTGCGCATGGCCAAGGACGTCGAACGCGCGCTGATCGACGTCGTGGCCGAGCATGGCAAGCGCTCCCGGAAGACGCCGCGCGCTACGTCGCCGAGTTGAAGAAGAACGACCGCTACCAGTCGGACGTGTATTAGCGCATGGCCCCGAAAAGTGGATACCGGTTTTCGGATAAGGCCCTGCGCAACTAAAAAGGATCAAGGCCGTGGACATCATTCGCACCCCTTCCGAAACCCGTTCGGGCAAAATGGCGCCGCTGGCGCGGCTGCCGGTGTTTCTTGCGCTCGAGGGAAAACGCGCGGTCATTGCCGGCGGCAGCGCCGCGGCGGCCTGGAAGGCGGAGCTGCTGTCGGCCGCGGGCGCGCGGGTGGAGGTCTACGCCGAGACGCCGTCCGACGAGCTGTTGCAGATAGCCGGCGATCCGCCGCGCGGCCAAATCGTTGTGACCCGGCGCGCCTGGGCCGCGGCCGACTTGCGCGGCGCGGCGGTCGCCATCGGCGCCTTCGAGGATGACGAAAGCGCCGCCGCTTTCGCTGCCGCGGCGCGCGCGGCCGGCGTTCCGGTCAATGTGATCGATCGACCGGCTTTCTGCGATTTCGCCTTCGGCGCCATCGTGAACCGTTCTCCCTTGGTCATCGGCATTTCCACCGACGGCGCGGCGCCGGTGTTCGCACAAGCCATCAGGGCCAAGCTCGAAGCGCTGCTGCCGAAAGGCTTTGCCGATTGGGCGGCTGCCGCCGCACGCTGGCGCGCGGCGGTGAAGACGTCGGGCCTGCCGTTTTCCGGCCGGCGCAAGTTCTGGCAACTATTCACGGCGCACGCGGTCAAGAATCCCGACAGCGAACCGACGCAGACCGATTTCGACCGCTTCGTCGCCGAGGTGCAAGAGCTCGGCGCGGCAATCGGCAACGGCTCGGTTACTCTGGTCGGCGCCGGCCCCGGCGATGCCGAATTGCTGACGCTGCGCGCCGTGCGGGCTTTGCAATCGGCCGATGTGATCCTGTTCGACGATCTGGTGTCGCGCGACGTGCTCGACTTCGCGCGCCGCGAGGCGCGCAAGATGCTGGTCGGCAAGACCGGCTTCGGGCCGTCGTGCAAGCAAGAAGACATCAACGCGCTGATGGTGAGCCTCGCCCGCCAGGGCAAGCGTGTGGTGCGGCTTAAAGGCGGCGACCCGCTGATTTTCGGTCGTGCGGCCGAGGAGATCGCGGCCTGCGAGGCGGCGTCGATCGCGGTCGACGTGGTGCCCGGCATCACAGCGGCGCAGGGCGCGGCGGCCAAGCTCGGCCTACCGCTGACCGACCGCAAGCACGCGCGCCGGCTGCAATACGTCACCGGGCACGTACACAACGGCGCGCTGCCGGCTGATCTCGATTGGCAGAGCCTCGCCGACCCGGCGACCACCACGGCGATCTACATGCCGATCCGCACGCTCACCGCGCTGGTCGAGAAAGCCACCGCCGAAGGCCTCGATCCGCGCACGCCCGCCTTGGCGATTGCGCGCGCCACGCGGCCCGACCAGGCGGTGGTTTCGGCTCCGATCGGCGAACTGCCGGCGCGGCTGGCGCAGGCCGATTTGCCCGGTCCGGTGCTGGTGATGCTGGGACGCGTGTTCGGCGACGATGCGGGCGCGCAATCGCGCATCACGCGCGCGGATCAGAAAGCCGGCTGAAACTCAACGCATATTGTAACGGATCGGCACCGAGATCGCGATCTGCGCACCGGCAATCTCCGGCGGCGGCGGCGGCAGCGGTGCGGCGCGCTCGACCATCGCCAGTGTCGCCGCGTCGAGCAGGCTCGAGCCCGAGCTGTGGACAATGCGTGCGCCATGCACGCCGCCACTGCGGTCGATGCTGAAGGCGAGCTGCGCCACGCCTTGCTCGCCGCGCGATTGCGCCTCCGCCGGATAGCGTTTGGCGCGCTCGAGCCGCGCGACCAATGCCGATTTCCAGTTCGGCACGGCATTCGGATTATGCGATGCGGCGCCCGGCGCGGGCGCCGCCGCGCGCTCGGCCTTGTGCTCGGCTGTACTCGGCGCGCTGTTCACGCTGGGGTGCTTTTGCTTCGCCTTCTTTTCGATCTTTTTTTCGAGCAGCTTCGGTGGCGGCACCATCTCCATTTCAGCCTGCGGCGCGGTTGGTATCTCGACCTTCTCGACCGGCTTTGGCGGCTCGGGCTCCGGCTCGGCCTCTTTGCTCAGCACGGTGTCTGGCGGCACTTCCGTCGGCGTGATCTCGGGCGCGACCGGCAGCGGCGCCAGTTCGATCATGATCACCGGCGCGTTCGCCACCGCATTGGAGTCGTCGCTCCAACGCGCCAGCAATGCCGCCGCGCCGGCAACATGGAAACCCAACGCCAACGCAAAGCAGGCGCCCCAGCGTACAGCGTCGGGCCAGCGGCGCGGGTCGGCGGCTTCACGCGTTGCGTTCATTGCTGCAGCTTGTCCGCTTCGAGGCCTACCAGCGCGACGTGCAAATAGCCGGCGCTGCGCAACTCGTTCATCAGGTTCATCAGCTCGCCATAGGACACGGATTTGTCGGCGCGTAGGAATAGGCGCTGTTGTTTATCGCCGGCGGTGGCTTGGTCGAGCGCGGTAGCGAGCGCCGCTCGGCTCACCGTATCGTTGTCGAGCGTCAGGCTTAAGTCCGACTTGAGCGTCAGGAACAACGGCTTGTCGGGACGCGCACTGCGCTCGGCATTGGCGGCCGGCAGATTGACCGAAATATCCACGGTCGCGAGCGGCGCCGCGATCATGAAAATGATCAGCAGCACCAAGATAACGTCGATGAACGGCGTGACATTGATCTCGTGGATCTCGCTCAACGTTTCGTCGCCGTGGTCGAGGCGCACGCTCATGATTAATTACTCGGCTGCTGACACCGGCCGGCGGCGCTCTGCCGGGCGGTTGAAGGCGCCGCGATCGAGATCGCGGCTGATCAGGCGCAGGACGTCGGCCGCGGCGTCTGCATGCAGCGCCCGATAACCGGCGATCCAGCGTGAGAACATATTGTACATCACAACTGCCGGGATTGCCGCCACCAATCCGAGCGCGGTCGCCAGCAGCGCCTCGGCGATGCCGGGCGCCACCACCGCCAGATTAGTGGTCTGCACCTTCGAAATGCCGATGAAACTGTTCATGATGCCCCAGACCGTGCCGAACAGGCCGACGAAAGGCGCAGTGGCGCCGATAGTGGCGAGGATTCCGGTGCCGCGGATCATCGCCCGTCCGGCACCGGCCTCGGCGCGCTCCAAACGCGAGGCGATGCGTTCCTTGACGCCGTCTGACGACAAAGCATCGGCCGACAGCCGCAGCTCGGCGTCGGCGGCGTCGATCAGCGTGGCGACGGCATCGCGGCGTCCCGCCAGACCGGCGGTCGCCTCGCTCCAGTTACGTGCCTTATTGAGTGCTGCGATCGCCGCACGCATGCGGCGGCGGGCTGCGATCAACTCGATGACCTTGGCAAGCCAGATCGTCCAGGTCAGAACCGAGGCAAAGGCAAGCCCGACCATCACGGCTTTGACCACGATGTCAGCCGCCATGAACATGCCCCAGGGCGACAGATCGCGCGGCAGCTTGAGCACGGCTTCGGGGCTGGGCGATGGCGCCACGGCGGGCTGGGCCGGTGCGGGGGCCGCAGTGGGTGCGGGCTGGGCAATTGCGGGAGCCGGTGGCCCTTGCGGCGCTTGCGCGAAGGCGGGCGCGGCGACAAGCAGGGTGGCGGAAAACAGTAAAGCCAAGAGCATACCCAGATGCTGCGGCATATCTGGCGATCGCATATGTGTTGACCCTTTCGGCCTTGCGCCGATAACGCTCCCGGATTCAGTCTCATATAGCAGGTGCCGATGGCTGAATCAGGGCCGTTGCGGCTAGAGCTTATGACCCGGCATCACCAACTAAACGCATTCGGAAATCGGAGTTTCCATCGCTTGGGCCGCCGCGCTGGCGGACGGCGAGGGCGAACGAGGCCTGCGCGGGCGGCCGCTAACGAATTTGTCGGGCGCCGCCGCCGCACCGGAGCGGACTGACGATCTGCCTGACCCATCGCCATTGTTCTTACAGCTTCTTCGACAGCCCGACGAAATAGCCGCGCCGCGGCCCGTATTGCGGCGCGAACACGCCGATGCCGCTGCCGTCACGGACCAGATAGACCGTGTCGAACACATTGACGATCGCCAAGCGCGCGGTGAATTTTCCGAAATTCGGCGTGTCGAATTCGTGCGAAACGCCGAGATTGACCTGCGTATAGGCCGGCACGTGGTCGGTGTTGAAATCGCCGCTGCGCAATCCGTAGCCATAGATCATGTCGGCGCTGTAGCGCGTGCCGTTCCACAGATAGGACACGCCGCCCGAGCCTGTCATGATCTGCTCATGATCGGTGTTGACCCAGTGGCTCCCGATATAGGCAAGTTCGTCGGCGCCGAATAGATACTGGTTCGACACGATGTTGGTCGCGAGCTGACGCGCCCAGGCGAAGTTGCCATAGGCCTTGAAGTTGCCGTTGGTGTAGGTCGCCGAGAGCTCGACGCCGTAATTAACGGCCCTCTCGTAGTTGAAGGCGTTGAGCACCAGCCCGGGACCGAAGGTGCCGTCGTCGAGCAGGTCCTTGGCGATCTTGTAGTAGCCGTCGACGCCGACCTGCAGCCCGGGCGCCAGCATCTGCACAACTCCGGCGTCGAAATAGTGCGAGCGCTCCGGCCGCGCCGGGCTCTGCTGCGTGGTGTCGGGCGGCGTGAATGTCGGAACGAAGGCGGCGGCATTAACTGGGCCGGACAGCGCCTGCGGCGGCGGCGTGAAATAGCGCGCATAGCCGGCGTGCAAGGTTGTGCCGGCGAAGGGCTTGTAAACTGCGTTGATGCGTGGGCTAAGCTGGTTGGCATCGACGTATTGCCACATCTGGTCGAAGCGCAAGCCGGCATTGATCGTCAGCTTGTCGGTGATGCGCCATTCGTCCTGCACATACATTCCGGCGATCCAGCCGAGCTTGGCGGTCTCATCGGTGATGGTGTAGGGGGAATCCATCGGGTCACCGGCGCCGTTAACCGGAAGCACGGTGGAGATATTGCTGACATGGGTCTGCTCGCCGCTGAAAGTGAAGCCGGCGCGCAAAGTGTGGGCATCGTTAAGTCGATAAGAACCGTCGCCCTGGATGCCGCTGGCGAAGCTGCTGCGATAGACGTCGGAAGCCTGCCCGTTGAACAAAATGTCGCCGACGGTATCGGGGACGAAATGCAACGTGCTGTAGCGCGAGAACGAGGCGATTTGGTAGTCAAAACCGATGGCGGATTTCTGCAATGCGAGCACGGCAAAGTCGTTCTGTTCGGTCTGGTGTTCGTTGAGATTGGCCGAATCAAAAGACGAGACGCCGAACGCCGAACTCGCACAGTGCGTGCCGGTGCTGTCACACGCGAAGGATTGCCCGGGATTGTTCGGTATCTGATAGTAGTTCGACGTATTGCCGAAAATCGTGCTGACGCGTGTGTGCGGGTCGAGCACCGTGGAGGTGTAGCTGAAGAAATTGCCCTGCCAGGTGCGGTCATGGATCGCACTCGCGCTCGGCGTCGGGTTCTCGATGCCGAGATTGCTGGTGAAGCCGCGGCTGCTGAAAAAATATTCGGTGTTGCCGGCGCGTCCGGCGTAATCGAAAGTCGGCGTCAGGGTCTGGTAGCTGCCGCCGTAGATGCCGACCTGCCCGCCGGGCACCAGCGCACTGCCGCTTTTGGTCTGGATGTCGACGACGCCGGCGGTGCGCAGGCCGTATTGCGCCGGTAGCGCGCCGGTGATCACCGCCAGGCTACCGACGAATCCGGTGTCGAGGACGTGGCCGAATCCGGAAATGCCATCCGGCAGCGTGATGCCGTTGATGCGGTACTGTACATTGCCATGCTCGTTGCGCACGTGCAGGTCGCCGGCGGCGGCGCTGTCCTGGGACACCCCCGGCGCCTGCATCAGCACCTTCTCGATCGGCGTATCGGTGCCTTGCGGCATGGCCTCGATCGCCGCGCGGTTCATATCGAAGGAACTGGCGCCGAAGCGCGGCGACAGGTTGTCGCGCGCGACGTCGAACTGCGTGTTCTGGCTGGCGAGATCGTTTTTCGGCTGCACGGTCGGGGCCGCGGCCGGACGCGGCGGTGCAGGCCGTTGCGATTCGACGACGATTTCCGGTAGCACTTCTTGCGCCGGCGCCGTGCCCGCCAGCGCGCCCAGTACCATAAATGGCGAAACCGCCCGCAACAGGGCCTGACCAAATCTCAACGGCATTGGGCCTCTCAAACGCAAATCTGTGGCGTCGCCTGCAGAATGTTATACTATAACATTACATTCTACGGCCGAAGTCAAACGCCGATTGAACCGGCAGGGCTTTGCATGCATCGTCCGCGCCCCGGCCAATGCCGGCATCCTCAAGGACCCGTCCCCATGCCATTTTCGATGTCTCAAGCGTCCCTGCCGGTCTTCGAGATCGGTCTCAATGCGCTTTCGGGCGTGCTCGACAAGGCCGCGGCTTTCGCGGCGGCAAAGAAGGTCGACGCGGCGGTGCTGCTCGGCTACCGGCTGGCGCCCGACATGTTCGCGCTCGCCCGCCAGGTGCAGACCGCCTGCGACCAAGCCAAGAACGGCGCGGCGCGTCTTGCCGGCACCGAGGCGCCGAAATTCGAGGACAACGAAACGAGCCTCGATCAACTCAAGGCGCGCATCGCCAAGACCGTGGCATTTCTCAAGACGCTCGATCGCAAGGCGATCGACGCCTCGGCCGACCGCGAGATCACCTTTCCGCTCGGGCCCAACAAAGGCCAGATGATGGGCGGCGACTACCTCAATCATTTCGTATTGCCGAATTTCTATTTCCACCTCACCTCCGCCTACGCCATCGTGCGGCATTGCGGGGTGGAAGTGGGTAAGCGCGACTTCCTGGGCGCCATTCCGATCAAACGGACCCCCGCGTAATAAAAAACCGCCGCGCCGGTTCCCCGGCGCGGCGGCTTCGATTTGCCTGAACGCTATTTGAGACGCTTGGCCGCTTCCTTCACCAGGCTCAGATCGGCGTATTTCGTGATGTCGATCTTCTTCTTCACAAAGCCAAGGTCGCGGGTGGTGTCGACGTTGCGCTGCAGCGCCTCGAGGTTCGGCACCAGGTTCGGATCGCGATAGGTGTCGGCCTTGGTGAACAGCCAGCCGAACCGCTCCGGCGGCGCCTTGGTGATCTTGGATGCGATCTGCGCCACCTCGGCGTGGTTCTTCGGGTCGAGATACCAGTGCGCGACCCGCAGTAGGTCCTCCATGAAATCGACCATGGCGGCGCGGTTCTTGTCGATGAACGGTTTGCGCGCGACAAACATGATCATCTGCGTCACGCCGAGCGCGTCGCGCTGGTAGAACAATATCTTCCCTTCCGCGCGCAGCTTGGGATTGAGCGCGAAGGGCAGCACGGCGGGAATGAGGTCGACCTTCTTCTCCAACAGCATGGTCGGCATCGCCGGCAGCGGGCCCTCCAGCATGGTGTAGTCGCGCTTGTCCTCGAGGCCGTGCTTGCGCAGCATGGCGCGCGTGGCGACGTCGACGGCGGAGCCGGCACCATTGGTGCCGATCACCTTGCCTTTCAGGTCCTCAACCTTGTTGATGCCTGAAATCCTTGCGGACGTAGTACTCCTCGCTGAAATAGCCCGGCACGCCGTCCTGGAATTCATCGGAGATCACGCGCAGGTCGTCGAGCCCCGCGTTCTCGATGGCGATAGCGAGCGAGGAATAAGCGAGGCTGGCGACTTCCAGCTCGTTATTGGCAATCGCCGTGATGGTCTGCGGCGTGCCTTGGTAGTGGATCGATTCGAGCGTGTAGGACTTGCCCATGTGCGTGAGCAGGTCTTTCTTCTCCAGGATGATCGAGCCCCAATTGGCCAGCGGCGCGACCCACGACATTCGGATTTTCACCGGTTCCGCGCGCGCCGAAGCGGCGGCGAACAGTGCGAGCGCGCAGGCGCCGGCCAGCGCGAATTTCAGCAATCGCATGGTATCCTCCCAGTTTCGCCGGGCTTGCGCTTCGGTTTGGCAAGCTTCACGCCGCGAACTTTAAAGATTGTCGGGTGTCCAACCGATTTTGGCAAGCCTCCCGGTTGCGGCGTTTTACCCGCTATGCGGTACAGCTACGCCGTGGTCGGCTCGTTCGCTTCCTGGTGCCAGATCAACAGTCGGCGGCGGATCAGCGCCATGGCCTTGACCAGGCAATAGCCGACCACCGCGATCTCGACGATGCCGGCGAACACGCCGGTCGAATTGGCAAAGCGCGAGGCCGTCATCATGGCGCCACCCAGGCCATAGCCGCCCATCAGCATCTCGGCTACCACGGCCACGATCAACGAAAGGGGAAGCGCAACCTGAAGTCCGGTCATGATCTGCGGGCTGGCCGCCGGCAACACGATCTGCGTCAGCAGTTCGCGGTTATTGGCGCCCATGTTGCGCGCCGACCAGATCAGCTCGCGCTCGACGCCCTGGATGGCAATGACGGTGGCGGCAATCACAGGGAAGATCGCGTCGATGACGATGATGGTGATCTTCGACACGTCGTAGACGCCGAGCCACAGGATCACCACCGGCAGGAAGGCGATTTTCGGCATCGGGAAGCCGACCGAAATGATCGGATCGAAGAACCAGTTGGCGATCGCGTTGCGCGACATCGCCATGCCGATGAGCACGCCGAACACCGCGCAAATGGCGAAGGCGGTGAGCGCGCGGTAGAGCGTCAGCGCGGTATTGATGGCGAGATCGCCCGACCGGCCGTCGCTCCAGATGCGCTCGACAACCTCGCTGAAAGCCGGCAACTGGAAGTGCGTGAAGGTGCCGCTGCGCGCCAGAAATTCCCAGGCCGCCAATAGCAGCACGATCGAGAAGACGCGGGTCAAGCCCCGATACAGCGCGTAGACAAGGCGCGCCGCCTTCTCGGGCAGCCCGTCAGGCATTTTGCCCGGCGTGGTTTGCATTACTCCCGCCATGCCAGCGTCCGTTTGGTGATGACGAGATAGACCCGGTCGGCGGCAAAGCCGAGGAAGGCGACGGTGAGCACCACCGCATACATCGCGTCATAGGAGCCGTTGGCGCCGAGATAGCCGATCAGATAGCCGAAGCCCTTCTGCGCGACGATCAATTCGGACGCCACCAGCAAGATGAAGGAGAGCGCCAGCGCGGTGCGGATGCCGTTGAGCAGTTCCGGCATGGCGCTCGGCAGCACGACGTCCCACAGCATGCGCAGTTTGCTCGCGCCCATGCTGCGCGCCGACCAGACCAGCACCTGTTCGCTCGAGCGCGCGCCGTTGAACGCGCCGATGGTGACCGGCAGCATGCAGCCGAGGAAGATCAGCAGGATCTTGGAGCTGTCGCCGTAGCCGAGCCAGATCACGGTGACGGGGATCAGCGCCGATTTCGGCAGCGGATAGAACATCTCCACCAGCGGCGCGAGCAGCACGTTCACCGGCTTCGACCAGGCCATGACGATGCCGAGCGTGCCGCCGACGAGGACCGCGAGCGCCAGCCCTGCGCCGGCGCGGTAAAGCGAGGAAGCGCCGTTATTGACGAGATCGCCGTCCTTGATGAGTTCGATCCAGGCTTTGATGACGTCTGACAGCGGCGGCAGCGCGGTGGTCGATACCAATTCGAGGCGCGCCGCCAGTTCCCAGGCGATGGCGAGCAGCAGCAACGGGAGGTAACGGATGAAATTTTTCCGGATCGAGGCCGTCATGGCGCGCGCTTTCCCTGCGCCTTGATGGCTTCTTCCTTCACCAGGTTCCAGATTTCGTCCACTTTCTCGACGAACGGCTTGGCCTTGTGGATGTTGGGGTCGTTCTTGTCGAACTTGGTGTCGACGATGGTCTTGATGCGGCCGGGCCGCGCCGACATCACCGCCACCCGGTCGGCGAGATAGACCGCCTCCTGCACGTCGTGGGTGACGAAAATCACGGTCTTGGGGGTGGCCTGCCAGATGCGCAGCAATTCGCTCTGCATCAGGCCGCGGGTCTGCGCGTCGAGCGCGCCGAACGGCTCGTCCATCAGCAGGATTTTCGGGTCGAACGCCAGCGTGCGCGCGATGGCGCAGCGCTGCCGCATGCCGCCGGAGAGCTGCGAGGGGTAGCTGTCCTCGAAACCGTGCAGGCCGACCAGCTCGATGAAATCGAGCGCGCGCTTTTCGCGCTCGTCCTTCGGCATGCCCTGCCGCTCCAGCCCGTAAAGGATGTTGCCGCGCACGGTTTTCCACGGAAATAGCGCGAAGTGCTGGAACACGATGCCGCGGTCGGGGCCGGGGCCGACGACCGCGTTGCCGTCGATCGCAATGGTGCCGGTCTCGACCGGCATAAAGCCGCCGATCAGGTAGAGCAGCGTCGACTTGCCGCAGCCGGACGGCCCGAGCAGGGCGACGAATTCGCGGTTGGCTACCGCAAGCGACACTTGGTCGAGCGCCAGCACCTCGCGGCCGCGCGCCGGGCGATAGAGGTGGCTGACACCGTCGACGACAATCTGCGCTGAACCGGCCATAACGGCATGAAGCGTCCCTAACCGCCGCCGTCTGTCAAGCGCCGTCGGCGCTGTTTCGGGACCTTGCGCTGTCCTATAATGTGGGACATCCAACCATCCCCATTCTCAGAGGAAACCGCAGTGGCCAATAAGCTTAAAGAAGCGCGCGCCGAACTCGCGCTTGCCAACCGGATCGCCGCCAACGAAGGCGTGGTCGACACGTTCGGGCACGTCAGCATGCGCCATCCCGACGACCCAAACCGCTATTTCCTGTCGCGCTCGAGTGCGCCCGACATGGTGACGGCGGAAGGCTTGATCGAATACGACCTCGACTCCCGCCCGGTTCGCGATCCCGGCGTGCCGCAATATTCCGAGCGGGTTATTCACGGCGAGATCTATAAGGCCCGGCCGGATGTGATGTCGGTGTGCCATCATCATTCCGCGTCCTTCATGCCGCTGATCGCCGTCGGCGCCGACTATTTTCCGATTTTTCACTTGGGCTCGGTCGGCGGTATCAAGCCTCCATACTGGGATCAGCATGACGAGTTCGGCGACACCAATATGCTGGTGGTCAAACCGGAGGAGGGCGCCTCGCTCGCCCGCGCGCTCGGCGGCCATCAAATGGTGCTGATGCGTCGGCACGGCGCCACGGTCGTCGGCGCCAATGTTCGGGTGTGCGTGTACCGGGCTGTCCAAACCTGCCGCAATGCCGAGCACCTGGTGCGCGCCATGGCAATCGGCGGGACCATCGCATCGCTTTCGCCGGGCGAAACGGAGCGCTGTGGCGATATCGTCGGCAAGACAACCGGGGTCACGCGCTCTTGGGATTCGTGGGCGTTGCGGATTGCCAAGGCCGGCGGCCTGCCGGCGCCGGCCAAGAAATCCACGGCCTCGGCAAAGCCGCGCCGGGCGCGTAAAATGCGGCGGCGCTGAGAAATTAGCCTTTCCCCGTGGGCCGCACTCGGTGTTGAATGTGGCCCACGGATGACGTCCAACGATAGAAACTGACTAGAGGGAGGAAATCGAATGAATAGCTTCAAGACGGTGGCCGCTGCGCTCGGGCTCGTCGTGCCGTTGGCGCTCGCGGGTACCCCGGCATCCGCCGAGGACACGCTCAAGCTGGTGATCGGCCAGATCAACAATTGGGAAAATCAGGCGCCGACGCTCGGCCAGGACGCTGGCATCTTCAAGAAACACGGGCTGGTGCTGGAGAATACCGGCACGCAGGGCGCCGGCGAGACCATCCAGGCGGTGATCTCGGGTTCGGCCGATATCGGCGCCGGCGTCGGTGCGGCGGGCGCCATGCGCGCATTTGCCAAGGGCGCACCGATCCGCATATTGGCGCCGGCCTTTACCGGCACGGGCGACCTGTTCTGGTACGTCAAGACCGACTCCAAGATCCACAGCCTGAAAAATTCAACGCCCGAGACCACCATCGCCTATTCGACCAATGGATCGAGCTCGAACAATATCGTCGTCGCCTTCATCAACGAGCTCGGGGCCAAGGCTCGGCCGACCGCCACCGGCGGACCGGCCGCCACGCTGACTGCGGTGATGTCCGGTCAGGTCGATATCGGTTGGGCGGCGCCCCCGTTTGGCCTGCAGGAAATCAAGGACGGCAAGATCCGCATCATCGCGCACGGCAGCGACGTGCCCTCGCTGCGCGGGCAGACCGTGCGTGTTCTGATCGTCAATGCGAATGCGCTCAAGACCAAGCACGACGCGATCATGCGTTTCATGGACGCCTATCGTGAGGCTGTGGACTGGATGTATTCCGATCCCAAGGCGGTCGAGATGTATTCCGCCAAAATCCACCGGCCCATCGAAATGCTTAAGGAGTCGATGGCCAAGTTCCAGCCGAAGGAGGCGTTGCAGACCGATCACTTCGCCGATCTCGACGGCTCCATCCGCGACGCGGTCAAGCTCAAATTCCTCGAGAAGCCGCTGACCAAGGAGCAGATCGCGGAGCTGTTGCAGATTCCGCCGCGCAAGAAATAGTCGCGGCGACGCGCAATAACGCAAACGGGCCGCTGCATGACAGCGGCCCGCTTTTTCGCGGTCGATAATTGCCGACGGCTACATCTTCTTCATTTCTTTCTTCATCGGCTTGGCCATCTTCTTCTTGCCGTGCTTCTTGTGATGCTTCATGGCCTTCTTGGCCGGGCAAGCGCCTTGCGAGACTACCGAGGCGCCGTCCTTTTCCGCAAAGCATGCGTTCGCGTAGGTGAACTTCATGCCGCCTTTGGCGCCGCACACCGGCTTCTGGATTTCCCAGCACGGGCCGGGTTGCGGTGGGGGCGCCATCATCTTCTTTTTGGACTTGGCATCGCTCGCTCCGCCCGAGCCGATCAAGAGAGCGGCGGCCGTAGCGGCAATAAACGCAGCGTAACCGATATTCTTCAGTTTCATCATTTCCTCCCGACGTTATTGGCGCGCCATACTAGGAGGGAAATTACCGCGATTACAAGAAATTTGCGCCGTTGCGGCGCACCCAAACCTGAACACGCGTTCATGTCGCCGGCCGCTCAGTGGCGGTCCTTGGCGGCGGCGCTGATGGCCTCGAGCATGGCGGCGCGGCCGGACTTGAGCGCGGCACGCACTTTGCCATCTTTGCCGAGCGCGCCCATCTCGCGCTGACGTTTGACGGTGGAATCGACCATCAATGGATCGAGGCCGAGTTCGCGCAAGGTTGCCGCCAACTCTTCCATCTCCGCGGCGCGACGCTCGCCGTGGCTCGCCATGCGCTCGAGGTTGTATTCGGCGATCTTCACCCAATCGAGCGAAGGATAATTGTTTTTCATCGACGCGGTCACTTCCTCCAGCACGCCGGCGCGGCTGGCTGCGAGGAAGCACTCGGCCGTGAGCGCCTCGATACCCTTAATCATCACGCTGCGGATCATCTTGATGGCGGCGGCCTGGCCGGTTGCGGCGCCGACCACGCTCAGCTTCATCTCCAACTCGTCGAGCAGCGGCGATATAGCCTGCGCATGCGGCCCCGAGATCAAAAGCGGCGTCCTGTGGCGCAGCGGATGGATCGGCGCGATCACCGCCACGTCCACGTAGCGGGCGCGCTCGCCCAGAAGCTTGGCGGTCTCCTGCTTGCGGCCGGGCGAGACCGAATTGATGTCGAGATAATAGGGCGCACCCTTGAGGTGCGGTTCGACCGAGCGCGCGGCATCCAGGCTCGACGCCGCGGTGACCGCCGAAACGATCATGTCGGTCTCGGCCACCGCGTCGGCCGCCGAATTCGCCAGCCGCACGCCGATGGCTTCGCCGGCGGCCTTAAGGCGCGCGCCTTCGGCTTGGGGAAACAGGATGTCCCAGGCGGCGATGCGCTCGATGCCGGCCTCGCGCAGGCCTGAGGCGATCGCCTGTCCGGCCTCGCCGAAACCGATGAAGGAAATCCGTGGGGTATTGCGTCGAGTCATGACATATCCATTTTAGATCGTTTTCACCGGCGCGTCCTGCCGCGTCGTTTGGAAGCTCACCGCCATCAGCCATTGTCCGTCGCGCTTGACGAAAACGCGCGAAACGCGTGCGGCCTTGCCGTGGAACGGCTGGTGCTCGCAAGCCATCACGATGGCGTCCTTAAAGCCGAACAGCCGCGCCGAAACCAGCGGGGCAGGAGCCGAATTGGCATTGGCGCGCCGCTGCTCCTCGATCACCGCCTGGCGATCGGTCTTGCTGTGGCGGCGGGCCGCGCCGACCACCATGAATTCGTCGGCCACGTGCTGCGCCCAAGTTTCGGGCTCGTGATGCATCACCGCGACTTCCAGCCGTTGCCAGGAAGCAAGACAATCGCGCTCGTCGGCATTGCGCGGCGTATAGGGCAGCGAGTGGCACGGATTGTCCCATTCCTTTTTCCCGGGGCCATGCGGGGCGGGCGGCAAACTCTGCGAGACCTCGTGATAAGCGATGAGGCGCCAGCCGGCGGGGCGTTTGACCCAGATGCGCAGCACAAAATGCTTATCGCGCTCGACCGCGATGGTGGCCACCTCGCCGTGATCGTGGCGCACCGGCGTGAGGCCAGCCTCGTCGGCGAGCAGCGGTTTGGGCAGGGCGCTCAGCGTCTCCGCTTTGTCGAGAATGCGGCCGTTGAAGTCCACCCAACTGAAATCGTCATCGAGAACCGCCGCGACTCTGTCGGCATCGCCCTTCGCCAGCGCCGCGATCAGGGCGCGGTCGGCGCCAAGCACGTGTTCGTTCATGGAGCGGTCACGAGTCCGCCACGCCCGGCACCGGCGGGGTGCCGTGGGTATGGAAAGACTTGATGGTCTGCAATCCCCAGGCCTGGCCCTTCTTGCGTTCGGCCTCGGACCAGGTGATCGGCTTCCAGTCCGGCGCCAGCACCAGACGGGCGCCGGCGCAGGCGACCTCGACGCGATTGCCGCCCGGCTCGTAGACGTAAAGGAAGAACGTCTGCTGGATGGCGTGCTTGTGCGGGCCGGTCTCGATGAAGACGCCGTTCTCCAGGAAAATATCGGCGGCGCGCAGAATGTCCTCGCGCGCATCGAGCGCGTAGGTGACGTGGTGAAAGCGTCCCTTGGTGCCGGTGTGATCGCGGGTGTATGCGAAGTCGTAGGACTTGTTGGTGGCGGTCATCCACATGCCGGCCTCGGAGCCGTCGTCCATCACGATCTGCTCGGTCAGCATGAAGCCGAGATAGTTCTCAAAGAATTCGCGATTGGCCTTGATGTCGACCGCCAGCCCGTTGAAATGATCGATGCGCCGCACGTTGACGCCGCGCGCTGGAAACGCTTGCGCTTGATTTTTCAACGCGGGCTTGAGGCCGGGCGGCGCCACGTACCATTCGGTGTCGTAGTAAAGCTCGATCACGTGGCCGTCCGGATCCTTGCAGACGAAGGTCTTGCCCTGGCCGAGGTCGCCGTCGCTCCAGCCGACGTCGAAGCCGGAGCCTTTAAGCGCCGCCGCGCGCCGCTCCAGCGCCTGCGGGCTTCGCGTGCGGAAGGCCGCGTGTCCCATGCCTGAGGTTTTCGACGCGGTCAGCTTGAGCGAATAGCGCTCGTAGTCGTCCCAGCCGCGCAGATAAACGCTATCGCCCTTCTCGCCGCTCTGGGTCATGCCCATCACGTCGATGAAGAATTTGCGGCTTGCCTCGAATTTCGGGGTCAGGATTTCGACATGGCCGAGATGGGCGATGTCGCGAATGGGTTCCGGCGTCATGGTGCCTTGCTGGTATGGGTGGAGGTCAATTCTGCCGGACGGCGCGTGAGAACGCCAGAACCAGATTGTTCGCCGGCATGGGCGTAACCTCGGCGGCCGTCAGGCCGGCGTCCTGCGCGAGCGCGTTGATATCGGCCACGTCGCGCAGGCCCCATGCGGGATTTTCCGCGCGCAGGCTTTGATCGAAGGCCGCATTGCTCGGCGTGGTATGCGCCCCGTCCCGCACAAACGGGCCGTAGACGAACAGCCGGCCGCCGTCGCTCACGAAACGGCTGGCGCCGGCGATCAGGTTTTGCGCCACCGCCCAGGGCGAAATGTGCAGCACGTTGATGCAGAGCATGGCGGTGAGCATTGCGCGGGCTTGGCCATCCGCCGTCCATGACCATGCCGGATCGGCGAGGTCGATGCGCTGCGGTGCGCGCAAGTTTGCCAGCCCCGCGTGGCGCCGCCAGGCCTCGATGCTGGCAAGATGCGACGGGTAGATATCGCTCGGCCACCAGGTCAGCCGCGGCGTGCGGCCGGCGAAGGCCGTAACGTGCTGCCCGGTGCCGCTGCCAAGCTCCAGCACGTCGCCGGTCCGCCCGCCCAGGTAGCCCGTCATCGCCGACCAGATGGCGTCATGGTTGCGGTGGAAAGCCGGACCGTTCAGCCGTCCGTCGGAAGCGCCCGGTGCTCCGGATTTCCCGAAATCGACGACGAATTCCGCCATGACTGATATCGGCCCTGGGTCAATTGCGCGGTGCAATTAACCGTTGCCCGCCGGTGCGGTCAAACGCCGGTTATCGACGCCTGCTATGGGATTACGCAGGCCGCCTTCGTTGTTTTTATCTGTACGATGGGGCAATATCGCGCCTTCAGCGGGCAAACCCGCGATCCGTTCGACGGCGTGGGGCTTCGGACAGGCTTTAAAAAGAATCTGGGAGGATTCCTATGCGCAAACTTTATTCGACATTGGCGGTGCTCGCGGCCGCCGCGCTGGCGCTGCCGGGCGCGGCCAGCGCGCAAGCCGACAAACTCGTCGTCGGCATGCCGACCACGCCACCCAACGTCGTGCACATGCCGGTGGTCGTGGCCAAAGAGCTCGGGCTCTACAAGAAGTATGGCGTGGATGTCGATTTCGTCGCGCTCGACGGCGGCGTCAAAGTCTATCGCGCCATGCTGTCCGGCAACATCGACGTCGCCATGGCGCCGGCCGCGCTCACCGCGGTCGGCATTGCCAAGGGCTCGAAGGTCAAGGCCATTCTTGCCAGCACCGACAAGTTCGAGGCATCCATGGTCGTGCGCGACAACGTCAAGACCATGGCCGATCTCAAGGGCAAGCGCATCGGCATTCAGCAGCCCGGCGGCTTCGCCGACATCCTGAGCAAGAACGTGCTGCGCGCGGCCAAGATCGATCCGAAGGACGTGCACTTCGTCACCATCGCCACCGAAGACGTGCCGGCGCTGGTCGCCGATCAGGTCGACACCGCCATCCTGCATGTCGAGCAGGAAATGCTGGCCAAGGAAAAGGTGCCGAGCCTGCACGCGATCGCGCGCATGTGGGACCTGCAGCCGCACACGGTCTATAACTTCCTCGACGTGACCGAAAAGACCATCCAGGAAAAGCCGAAGGCGCTGGAAGCTTTCGTGAAGGCCAATATCGAAGCCACGCGCTTAATGTACACCGAGCGCGCCAAGGTGCTGCCGATCCTGGTCAAGCAAACCGGCTATCCGGAAAAGATCATCGCCGAGACCTACGACTTCCTGGTCAAGAACTGTATCTGGAACGCCAATACCGGGCTGTCGCCGGAACGCGTCAACTTCACGTCCAAGCTGATGGAAAAGGTCGGCAACATCGAAGCCGGCAAGGCGCCGACCTACGAGCAAATCGTCGACAAGTCTTTCGCCGAGAAGGCGATCAAGGAACTCGGCGAATGGAAAGGACCCGTTTGTCCTTCGGCTGCGTTCTGAGGGTAGGGACTGAGTAAATCGGGCGGCCGCGAGGGCCGAGTGCCCGGGAGCCAATGCAATGAGCGTTGCCAACGAGGTTCACGCCGTCCCGCTCGCGAGCGAACGGCAAGCGGCGCCGGCGGAAAAGAAGATGCCGTGGTGGGAGCGCAGGGCGCTGTTCCGCTACGGCTTCGTCGCGCTGGTGCTCATCGTCTGGCAGATCGTTGGGCCCACGATCAGTCCGATCTTCTTCACCTATCCGACCAAAATCGCGGTCGCCTTCTACACGCTTACCGCCTCGGGCGAACTGCCGTATTACCTGGGGCAAAGCCTGGAGGTCATGATCTACGGGCTGGGCATAGCCATCGTGGTCGGCATTCCGCTCGCCATCCTGATGGCGCGCATCCGCTGGCTCGACTGGGCGCTCGACCTGCCGATCAACGCGCTCTACGCGACCCCGCTGGTCGCGGTGGTGCCGCTGCTGGTGCTGTGGTTCGGCATCTATCTCAAGGCCAAGATCATCGTGGTGTTCCTGTTCGCGGTGTTCCCGGTCCTGATCAATACCTATCAGGGCGTGCGCGAATGCGACAAAAACATGCTCGAGGTCGCGCGTTCATTCCGCTCGAACGAGTGGCGGGTCTGGCAGGACGTGCTGCTGCCGTTTGCCTTGCCTTATATTATCGCCGGCATTCGCCTCGCCATCGGTCGCGGGCTGATCGGCATGATCATCGCCGAGTTCTACACCACAATTTCCGGCCTCGGCTTCATGATCACGCGCTACGCCAATAATTTCGAGATGGACAAGACCTTCGTGCCGGTGATTGTGCTGATGTTTCTCGGTGTCTCGCTCACGTCCTTGTTGAAATGGTTCGGGCAACGCATCGCGCCCTGGAGCAACGCCGCCCGCTGAGCGGCGCCTTCCGGCGTATTGTTTTTGTCTTAGGCGCGCGCGACACTGGCCCGCCGGTCAGCGGGGCATTGCGTCATGAGCGAACCTCCGATTTCACGCGGCTTTCGCGGGCGTAAGCCCGGCGCGCAAAGCGCGCGCGTGCCGCCGGGCCAGCATCTGGTTTCCGATTTTCCGGTGCTCTCGGCCGGGCCGACGCCGGAAACCCAACTCAAGAGCTGGAGCTTTTCGCTCGATGACGGCGACCGCCCGGTCGGCGAATGGAATTGGGCCGAATTCAACGCACTGCCGCAGTCCGAAGTGACGGTCGACATCCATTGCGTGACTACCTGGTCGAAGCTCGACACGCATTGGCGCGGCGCTTCCATCGACACGCTGCTGGAGGCCGCAGGCTTGAGCGAGCCGCCGGCCGCCTTCGTGCTGGCGCATTGCGACGGCGGCTACACCACCAACGTGCCGGCCGAGGACTTGGTCGACGGCAAGGCTATGATCGCGACGCATTTCGGCGGCGAGCCGCTCGATCCCGAACATGGCGGCCCGGCGCGGCTCCTGGTGCCGCATCTTTATTTCTGGAAGAGCGCGAAATGGGTGCGCCGCCTGCAGTTCATCGACACCGAGCAGCCCGGCTTCTGGGAGGAGCTCGGCTACCACATTTACGGCGATCCCTGGCGCGAGCAGCGTTATGCCGGGGATTAAGCCGGCGGCTCCGCTCCGGCTTGAATGGCTGACGGCGAGCGTGCGCGAGGTCATCGAGGAGACGCTGCGCGTGCGCAGTCTCGCGCTCGAAGTGCCGGATTGGCCGGGTCACCGCGCCGGCCAGCACGTCGATGTGCGGCTCACCGCGGAAGACGGCTACCAGGCGCAGCGCAGCTATTCGATCGCCTCGGCGCCGGGCGCGCCCTTGACGCTGACCGTGGAGCGCATCGGCGAGGGTGAGGTGTCGCCTTATCTCGCAGGGGAGGCGCGCGCCGGCGACAAATTCGAACTGCGCGGTCCGATCGGCGGCTATTTCGTCTGGACGCCGGCGCTCGGCGGCCCGCTGTTCCTGGTCGCCGGCGGCTCCGGCATCGTGCCGCTGATGGCCATGCTGCGCCAACGCGCGGCGGCCAAAAGCACGCTGCCGACAGCCTTGCTTTATTCCTCGCGCGGGTTTGCCGACATCATCTACCGTGCCGAGCTAGAGCGGCTGGCCGCAGAGGGCGGCGGCCTGCACGTTGTTCACACACTGACGCGTGAACGTCCCGCCGGCTGGAGCGGCTTTACGCGCCGCGTCGACCGCGCCATGCTCGAAAGCGTCGGCTTTGCGCCCGAGGCGCATCCGCGCATTTTCGTGTGTGGCCCGACACCGCTGGTGGAGGCCGCCGCGCGAGCCTTGCGCGACATCGGCCACGAGCCGCATTTGATCAAGACCGAACGTTTCGGACCGACGGGAATCTAGGAGATCGACCATGGACAGCGCCCTCGATGGCAATGCGGCCGGCGGGCTTTTGCGCGAATTATTCGCGCGCGACATGACGGCGGCGGAAATCGTCTGCGGCGGTTGCGGCGCGGTCGCCGAAATCGGCGCGGTGCGGGCCTATGGCGGGCCGATGGGCGCGATCCTGCGCTGTACGCATTGTGACACCGTGGTGCTCCGCCTTACGCATACCCCGGCCGGGCTGTGGTTCGACATGCGCGGCACGCAATGGCTTTTCGTCGCGGCGGTATCATCGTAGTATCATATTGAGCGTCATAATGGGCAGCGAAGGAGTTGTCATGATCCTCGGCATGTCGCTTCACACTTTCACCCAGTTGCACGTCGTCATCAGCCTGATCGCGATCGCGAGCGGCGCGATCGTGCTGCTCGGTATGCTCGGCTCGTACCGGATGCCCGCCTTGACCGGGCTGTTCCTGTTGACGACGATATTGACCAGCGTCACCGGTTTTTTGTTTCCGATTAAAGGCTTTACGCCGGCTATCGGGGTCGGGATCGTCTCGCTTGTCATTCTGGCAATCGCGCTGCTGGCGCACTATGGCAGGCATCTCGCCGGCGCTTGGCGCTGGATCTATGTGGTGAGCGCGGTGGCCGCGCTGTGGTTCAACGCTTTCGTATTGATCGTGCAGACTTTCGAGAAGATTTCGCTGCTCAACCCGCACGCGCCGCAGGTCGGACCGCCGTTTCCCGAGCCGCAAAATACCCAATTCGCCATTGCGCAAGGCGTGGTGTTGGTTTTGCTGGTCGTGCTCGGGCTTATCGCCGCGATCAAATTCCGTCCGGCGCAGCAAGCCGACTAACGCGGCCTTAGTGACGATGCGCGGGCGCTTCGTCCGGCGGCTGATTGACTTGCATCTCGAACAAGACGTCGGCGTTCGGGCAGAAGGGCGGGGCGAAGCTCACCGCCTGCGGAATGCTGTCGAGCCAGGCGCGGCAGGTCTCTTTGGACGGGCAGGCCGCGCAGCGATGCAGCGCGGTCGCGTAACTCAGGCTCCAGCGCGCTATCACGCCGCCGGCAGGCTCGATGCCGAGGCACTCCATCATGCGGCAAAGCTGGGTAGATTGACGTTTCCCTGCAACCGCGGGCATGGCGGTTCATCCTTTTTTCGTTCTTATTAGCCCGGCGCAGTCCTTTTATAGAATCTGCCGCGAATTTTCATTGATCTTTGTCAATGCGGGGGATCGGCGGGGAAAAATTCGCCGGGAGCTGGCAAAAAAAGCCGCCGTTGCCGGCGGCTTTGTTCGGATCGCGAGAAACCCGGCCGTTATTTCAGCTGGGTCGAGATGCTGGTGAACTTGTCGTTGAGCTGGGTGCCCAGCGCATTGACCACGGCGATGATAGCAACCGAGATGCCGGCAGCGATCAGACCGTATTCAATAGCGGTAGCCCCCGAATCGTTCTTCAAGAATGCAACGAACTTAGACATGTGAACGCTCCGCGTTATGGATGCGGGGGAACAATAGTTCCTCCGGTTTAAAGATACCTTCAATGCGGCGGCTAAAAATTTAGCGGAAAATTCCGCGCCGTCAGGCCGGCAATTATTACAGGTTGTCCATCTTCGATTGTATCTTCCTCTTCCGATTGCAAAATTCGCGACCGGCGGCGCGTGCAATCAATCCTTTAAAATTTTAGTTTTAGTCGATTATTATCCACAATTCTCATACGTCTTCCGGCTTGTCGACGTAGCGCAGCCCGGCTTTCTCCAGCCCCTCGCGCATTTTGTACAGATCGAGGCTGAGCACGCCGGACTGCAACAGTTTGCGCTTGCCGTCCTCGTCGTCCATGCGCTTCTGTGCTTTGGCGGCGGTGTCGACCGCAAGCTTCTTCGGGATAATCACCACGCCGTCATCGTCGGCCACCACCACGTCGCCCGGCTCGACATTGACGCCCGCGCACACGACCGGAACATTGACCGCGCCGAGCGTGGATTTCACCGTGCCTTTGGCCGAGACCGCCTTCGACCAGACCGGAAAGCCCATCTCCTTGAGCGGCTTCACGTCGCGGCAACCGGCATCGATCACCAGGCCGATCACCCCGCGCGCCACCAGCGCGGTCGCCAGTAATTCGCCGAACATGCCGTCGGTGTTGTCGGCGGTGCAGCCGACCACCAGCACGTCGCCTTTTTGGCACTGCTCGACCGCCACATGGATCATCCAGTTGTCGCCCGGCTGCGCCAGCACGGTGACCGCGGGCCCGGCGATCTGCGCGCCCGGCCAGATCGGCCGCAGGTAGGGCTTCATCAGCCCGGAGCGCCCGAGCGCCTCGTGCGCGGTGGCGACGCCGGCCGCGGCGAGCGTGCCGATGGCGTTGGGATCGGCGCGTTTGATGTTGCGGACGACGACGGGTTTCATTCTTGTTTCCTCCGAATTCAGCCGAGCGTTTCTGCCACGCGCGGGAACACTGTCTGGTAGGCTTCGCCGTAAGTCATCGGCACGCCGGTATTGCGCGCGCCTTGGATGCCGCGATTGATCGCCACCCGCTCGTAATAGCCCCACAAGTGCTTCTGCGCGGCGAGGATCTGGAAGGCCTTGTATTTTGTCTCCCATACCTCATCGATCTTCAGGATCAGATCGGGCTTGTAGTTGCACATCTCGGGCTGGTGCGGCTCGAACAGGAACACCGGCGGCGCCGAATATTTGTATTGCGCGCCCGGCTTGTGGCCCATGGCCTGCGCCACCACGCGCGTCTCCTGCGCGAAATGCGCGGCGTTGGGATGATCGAAATTATAGGGGTCCTCGAGCGCGTGGGTGAGCACGAAGGCCGGATTGGTTTCGCGGTAGATGTCGACCATGCGGTCGAAATGGGCCTCGGTGAGCTTGAGCGGGTAATCGCCGCAATCGAAGAACTCGATTTCGGCGCCGAGCAAGCTGGCTGCGCGCATCGCTTCGTCCTTGCGGCCGGCTTTGACCTTCTCAAGCGTCGCGCCCGGCTCCTTCCAGGCGAACTGGCTTTCGCCGCGTTCGCCGAACGACATGCAGACGATTTTGACCCGGTAACCGCGCTTGGCGTGCAGCGCGATGGCGCCGCCCGCGCGCCAGACGAAATCGCCCGGATGGGCGGTGATGACAAGTCCAGTTTTTTGTCCGGTCTTTGCTTCCGGCATGAGAACTCCCTTTTCCGTGCTGGCCGTTTAAACTAGCTAGTATGCCCGGCGGTCAAGTTGCCGGGCGGCCGGCCGCCCCAAATCATGCCGCGGTGCGATAGGCTTTCACCATGAGCAACGTTCCTACCACCCTTCGCATCGCCATCGGCGACTATCCGCACACGCTGCCGCTCAAGCGCGGTGAGATCGTCTCGCCTTGGCTGAAACTCGATTTCGCCGAGGTCAAGCCGATGCACAAGGCGTTCAAGCCGATGGTGCGCGAGCACGCCTATGATGCGAGCGAGATGGCGCTGGTCACCTATCTACAGGCGAAAGCCTACGACAAGGGGCTCACGCTGCTGCCGGCCGCGATGCTGGCGCGTTTCCAGCACGGCTGCATGCTGTACAACGCCGAACGAGGCAAGCTCGATCCCGCCCGTCTGCCGGGCTGCCGCATTGGCGTGCGCGCCTATAGCCAGACGACCGGCGGCTGGCTGCGCGGCATTCTGCAAAACGACTACGCGGTCGATCTTTCGCGCGTGCAGTGGGTCACTTTCGAGGAAGGCCACGTCGCCGAGGCCGAGGAGCCCGCCGGTGTTATCCGCGCCGGCGCGGATCAGGACATGACCAAAATGCTGATCGACGGCGAACTCGATGCCGCGATTTACGGCGCCGACCTTCCCAAAGACCCGCGCCTGCGAAGCGTGATCCCGGATCCGCAGGCCGCGGCGCGCGCCTGGTACGGCCAGCACCGCCTGGTGCCGGTCAATCACATGGTGGTCGTGACCGACACGCTGGCACGCGCGAAACCGGACGCGATCGCCGAACTTTACCGGCTCCTGGAAGCCGGCAAGCGGGCGTCGGGTCTACCGGCTACAGGCGAAATCGATCTCTTGCCGTTCGGCAAGGAGGCCAACCGGCCTTGTCTTGAACTGCTGCTCTCTTACGCAGTTCAGCAGGCCTTGATTCCGCGGCGGCTCGCGTTCAACGAGCTTTGGTAGGCGGAGTCGAGCCCTGGCGGGAATTGTGTACGATTGAGAGAATCTACGCCATTTTGCCCATTATTTAGTCGGCTGCCTAAGCCTGCAAATTAGGCAATCCACAGGGCACGCAGAAAACATCTACTCATTTCAACTGGTTATCGAGTAATTGCGGCTTTGGCACAAGCCTTGCGAACCCTGTCACGCGCGGAAATGTCGCCGGGAACAATCGCGCGCGTCAAACGCAGGGGACTTCGCTCATGCTCAACTCAATTCAGGCGGTCGCGTCGCGACCGAATGCCCGCCGGTGGCTCTCCGCCGCCGCGGGATTGGCGTTTGCGGCCGTGGCAGCCATCCAGCCCGCCAAGGCCCAAGACACCATCAAGATCGGCATTCTCCACTCGCTCTCCGGCACCATGGCGATCAGCGAAACGACGCTGAAAGACGTGATGCTGATGTTGATCGACGAGCAGAACAAGAAAGGCGGTCTGCTCGGCAAGAAGCTCGAAGCCGTGGTGGTCGACCCGGCCTCGAACTGGCCGCTGTTCGCCGAGAAGGCGCGCGAATTGATCTCCAAGGACAAGGTCGCCGTCGTGTTCGGCTGCTGGACCTCGGTGTCGCGCAAATCGGTGCTGCCGGTGTTCAAGGAATTGAACTCGATCCTCTTCTATCCCGTGCAGTACGAGGGCGAAGAGAGCGAGCGCAACGTGTTCTATACCGGCGCCGCGCCCAACCAGCAGGCCATTCCCGCCGTGGAATACCTGATGGGCAAGGAAGGCGGCTCGGTGAAGCGCTGGGTGCTGGAAGGCACCGACTACGTCTATCCGCGCACCACCAACAAGATCCTCGAAGCCTTCCTCAAAGCCAAGGGCGTGAAGGACGAGGACATCATGATCAACTACACGCCGTTCGGCTTCTCCGACTGGCAGACCGAGGTCTCCAAGATCAAGGCCTTCGGCTCGGCCGGCAAGAAGACCGCGGTGGTCTCCACCATCAACGGCGACGCCAACGTGCCGTTCTACAAGGAGCTCGGCAACCAGGGCATCAAGGCCACCGACATCCCGGTGGTGGCGTTCTCGGTCGGCGAAGAAGAACTCGCCGGTCTCGACACCAAGCCGCTGGTCGGCCATCTCGCCGCCTGGAACTACTTCGAGTCGATCAAGACCAAGGCGAACGCCGACTTCATCAAGGAATGGCATGAGTTCACCAAGAATCCGAAGCGCACCACCAACGATCCGATGGAAGCGCACTACATCGGCTTCAACATGTGGGTGAAGGCGGTGGAGAAGGTGAAGTCGACCGACCCCGACAAGGTGATCGCCGCGCTACCCGGCGTCAAGGCGCCCAACCTGACCGGCGGGATTTCCACCATGCTGCCGAACCACCACATCACCAAGCCCGTCTATATCGGTGAAATCCGCGGCGACGGTCAGTTCGACGTGGTGTGGAAAACCAAGGGTCTGGTCCCTGGCGATGCCTGGTCCGACTTTCTGCCCGGCTCGAAGGACTTCATGTCTGACTGGGTGACCCTCAAGTGCGGCCACTACAACAAGGTCACCAAGAAGTGCAGCGGTTCGTCGTGATCTCTTAGCAACCGCCAATCAACCGGAACCGATCATGGCTTCCACGGAGGCGGCGGGCGTGCCGCCGCCTCCCAACGAACAACACAGACGCCGGGAATAATTGCAATGCGTAACTTCCGCGGTCGCATGGCGGCGCTTTTATGCGCCCTCGGGTTCGTCATCGCTTCCGCGGCGATGGCCCAGGCCGGTCCTTACGAGGACGCGCTGGCCGGATTTACCGAAGGCTCCCTGAGCGATACCGGCGATGCGATCGACAAAATCGTCGCCGGCGGCGACCCGCGCGCCGCCAGCTTGCTCGCGGCGCTGGAAGATGCGCGGGTGATGTTCAGCGCGAAGGATAAGAAGGTCTATATCAAGACCAAGGACGGCAAGCTCACGGATGCCGCCACCGGCACTGAGATTTCGACGCCGCCGCCGGACGATCTCGACACCGTCATCGTGAACAACCGGCTACGCAACTCGATCGACGCCGCCATCGGCGGCCTCACGTTGATGGCGCCCGATCCCAACAAGCGCTTCGATGCGGCCCAATCCGTATTCAAGTCGCGCGAATTGAGCGCGCTGCCCAACTTGGACAAGGCGCTGGCCAAGGAAACCGATCCGCGCGTGAAGAAGGCGCTGGCGGAAGCGCGCGCTGCCGTCATCCTCACCGACGAAAAATCGAGCGCCGCCGATCAAATCGCCGCCATTAGGATAATCCGCGACCGCGGCGACCAGGATTCGCTCGGCCTGCTCGACAGTCTGCCGGCAGACGTGCAGCCCGCGGTACGCGCCGCCGTGGTCGCCGCCCGGGCGCAGATCGCCCGCAGGCTGTTGCTATGGAGCGCGGTGCAGAACACCTGGTATGGCCTCTCGCTCGGATCGGTGCTGCTGCTCGCGGCCATCGGCTTGGCCATTACCTTCGGCGTCATGGGCGTCATCAACATGGCGCACGGCGAGATGGTGATGCTCGGCGCCTATTGCACCTACGTGGTGCAGACCGTCATCCGAACCCATAATCCGGCGCTGTTCGACTATTCGCTCGCATTCGCGGTGCCGCTCGCCTTCCTGGTTTCCGGCGGCGCCGGCGTTATCGTTGAGCGGACCATCATCCGTTTTCTGTACGGCCGCCCGCTGGAAACGCTGCTCGCCACCTGGGGGCTGTCGCTGATCCTGCAGCAGGTGGTGCGCACCATCTTCGGTCCGACCAACAAGGACGTGGGCAACCCGTCCTGGATGAGTGGCGCCTTCGATCTCGGCGGCATCACCATCACCTATAACCGCATGTGGATCATCGTTTTTACCGCGATGGTGTTCGTAGCCTTGCTCGGAATGCTGCGTTTCACGCGGCTCGGCCTGGAGATGCGCGCGGTGACGCAGAACCGCGCCATGGCGGCGGCCATGGGCATCCGCACCGCGCGTATCGATGCGCTCACCTTCGGGCTCGGCTCCGGCATCGCCGGCATGGCCGGCGTCGCGCTCTCGCAGATCGACAATGTGTCGCCCAACCTCGGCCAGGGCTACATCATCGACAGCTTCCTGGTGGTGGTGTTCGGCGGCGTCGGCAATCTGTGGGGCACGCTGGTCGGCGCAATGACGCTGGGCATCGCCAACAAATTCCTCGAGCCTTTCGCCGGCGCCGTGCTCGGCAAGATCGCCATTCTGGTGCTGATCATTTTGTTCATCCAGAAGCGTCCGCGTGGCATGTTCGCGCTCAAGGGCAGGGCGGTCGAGACATGAAGGCGTTTCCGCTCATCCGCATTCTGGATCGCGGCGCCGTATTGTTCCTGGTGCTGCTCGGCGCCTTCGCGATCGCCATTCCGGTATTGAATTTGCTGGTGCCTTCCGGCTCTGCCCTGCATGTCTCGACCTATCTGGTCGCGCTGTTCGGAAAGTATCTCTGTTATGCGCTGCTCGCGCTCTCCATCGACCTCATCTGGGGCTATGCCGGGATTTTGTCGCTCGGCCATGGCGCCTTCTTCGCGCTCGGCGGCTATGCCATGGGCATGTATTTGATGCGCCAGATCGGCACCCGCGGCGTTTATGGCGACCCGGTCCTGCCCGACTTCATGGTGTTCCTGAATTGGAAGGAACTGCCGGTCTACTGGTACGGCTTCCAGCATTTCGCCTACGCCGCGCTGATGATCCTGTTTGTGCCGGGACTGCTCGCTTTCGTGTTCGGCTGGTTCGCCTTCCGCTCCCGTGTCACCGGCGTCTATCTTTCGATCATCACGCAGGCGATGACCTTCGCGCTGCTGCTGGGATTTTTCCGCAACAATTTCGGGTTTGGCGGCAATAACGGGCTGACCGACTTCAAGGACATCCTCGGCTTCAACGTGCAGACCGAGACGACGCGCAACGCGCTCCTGGTCATCACCTGCATCGCGCTGGCGCTCGCCTTCCTGATCTGCCGGGCGCTGGTCACCTCGAAATTCGGCAAGGTGCTGGTGGCGATCCGCGACGCGGAAGCGCGCACGCGCTTCCTCGGCTATCGGGTGGAGGCCTACAAGCTGTTCGTATTCACGCTGTCGGCCTGCATGGCGGGCGTTGCCGGCGCGCTCTACGTGCCGCAGGTCGGCATCATCAATCCGAGCGAATTCGCGCCCGGCAACTCGATCGAAGCCGTGATTTGGGTCGCGGTCGGCGGCCGCGGCACGCTCACCGGCGCGGTGCTCGGCGCCTTCGTGGTCAACTACGCCAAGACCTATTTCACCTCGGGGTTGCTCGCGCCCTATTGGCTGTTCATGCTGGGCGGCCTGTTCATCGGCGTCACTTTGCTGATGCCGCGCGGCATCATCGGCACCTACAATAACTGGCGCAGCGGCCGCAACGAGATTTCGGCCGCGGCCAAGAGCGCCGCCAAAGAAGACGGTGCGTTGCCGTCGGCATCGCCGCGTGCGGCGGAGTAGGACCCATGATCGAATCCACGACCGCCACGCAGACCGACAAGAAGATCGAAAAGCAGACCACCTCGGCGCTGCTCTACCTCGACGGCATTTCCGTTTCCTTCGACGGCTTCAAGGCGCTCAACGAGTTGTCCTTCATCATCGAGCCCGGCGAAATGCGCGCCATCATCGGCCCGAACGGCGCCGGCAAGACCACCATGATGGACGTTGTCACCGGCAAGACGCGACCCGATTCCGGCGACGTGTTCTTCCAGGAAGGCACTTACGATCTCTCCAAGCTCGACGAAACCGAAATCGCCGAGCTCGGCATCGGCCGCAAGTTCCAGAAGCCGACCGTGTTCGAGATGCATACGGTGGAAGACAATCTGCTGCTGGCGCTCAAGAACGACCGCCGCGTGCGCGCGACACTGTTGTGGCAGTCGTCGCTGGCGCAGGAGGCGCGCATCGACGGCATCCTCGACACCATCCGCCTGAAGCCACTGCGCTCGCGCGTCGCCGGCGGCCTGTCGCACGGGCAGAAGCAATGGCTGGAGATCGGCATGCTGCTGGCGCAGGAGCCGAAACTGCTGCTGGTCGACGAACCGGTCGCCGGCATGACCGACGTCGAGACCATGCAGACCGCCGAACTGCTGAAAGAGATCAACAAGACCAAGACGGTCGTGGTGGTCGAGCACGACATGGCTTTCGTGCGCGAGCTCGGCGTCAAAGTGACCTGCCTGCACGAGGGTTCGGTGCTAGCGGAAGGCTCGATCGATCAGGTGTCGACCAACGATCGCGTGGTCGAAGTGTATTTGGGGCGCTAGCGCATGATCCCGCAAAGTGGGCACCGGTTTTCGGAAAAGATCGTGCGCTAAGGAAAAAAGTTGATGCTCGAGGTCAATAACATCGAGTTGTATTACGGCGCGGCGCAGGCGCTGCGCGGCATTTCGCTCAAGGCCGAGACCGGGCAGGTGACTTGCGTGCTCGGGCGCAACGGCGTCGGCAAGACCAGCCTGTTGCGCGCCATCGTCGGCCAGCGGCCGGTGAGTTCCGGCTCGATCGTTTTCGAGGGCAAGGACATCACCAAACTGTCGACGGTCGAGCGCGCACGCCACGGCATCGCCATCGTGCCGCAGGGCCGCGAGATTTTCCCGCTGCTGACGGTGGAGGAAAACCTGGAGACCGGTTTTGCGCCGCTGTCGCGCGACAACCGCTCGGTGCCGGACGACGTGTTCTCGCTGTTCCCGGTGCTCAATTCCATGCTCGGCCGGCGCGGCGGCGACCTCTCCGGCGGCCAGCAGCAGCAGCTCGCGATCGGCCGCGCGCTGGTGATGCGGCCGCGCCTGTTGCTGCTCGACGAGCCGACCGAGGGCATCCAGCCCTCGATCATCAAAGACATCGGCCGCGCCATCTCCTACCTGCGCGGCTTGAAGGAAATGGCGATCGTGCTGGTCGAGCAGTATCTCGACTTCGCGCAGGAACTGGGCGACCAACTGGTGGTCATGGACCGCGGATCGATCGTCTATTCCTGCGACCGCGCCGGCATGGACGAAACCGCGCTCAAACGGGCGCTGGCGATATGATTTTCTCGGCGTCGTCCCCGCGATGGGGGCCCGGTACGCCGCAGCTCTCGTCTCAGGCGAGGCATTCGTGTCTACTGCATGCCCGCCTTTGCGGGCATGACGGAAGAGGGTTTGGGCGGTGCTGACCACAACGACGAGCTCGGACGTCTTCGCCGCCAATCGTGCGACCGGGCACATCGCGTTGCGCGTGGCGGCGGCCGGCGGTGCCACGCGGCGTACGCATGTCCGCGAAGACGGCTCTTTGCGGGTTCGGTTTCCCAATGCCGCCGGCGAGGCGCTGGAAGCGGTCATGGTCAACACCGGCGGCGGCATGACCGGCGGCGACCGCTTCGGCATCGATTTGTCGTTGGGCGAGGGCGCCCGGCTGATCGCCGGCGGGGCGGCGGCTGAAAAAATCTACCGCTCGAACGGGCCGGACGCCACGATGGACGTCAAACTCGACATCGGCGCGGGTGCGCAACTTGCCTGGCTGCCGCAGGAGACCATTCTGTTCGACGGCGCGCGCCTGTCGCGCCGCATCGACGTCGAACTCGCCGAGGGCGCCTCGCTGCTGCTGGCGGAGGCGGTGGTGTTCGGCCGCGCCGCCATGGGCGAGGCGATGAGCGAGGGCTTGTTCGCCGACCGCTGGCGTGTGCGCCGCGCCGGCCGGCTCGTTTTCGCCGACAGCGCGCGGCTCGACGGCGACGTGGCGGCAAGGCTCGCCGCACCGGCATCGGCCGCCGGCGGCATTGCCATTGCCAGCGTCTTGGTGACGCCGGCCGGCGAGGGGACACTTGCCGCCGTGCGTGCCCTTGAATTTACCGGCGAGGCCGGCATCTCGGCCTGGAACGGTGTCGCCGTGGCGCGGCTTGTTGCGCGCGACGGCGCGCGCTTGCGCCACGATCTGATCGCGCTGCTGGCGGCGCTCGGCGCCAGCGTGCCGCGGCTTTGGCTCAACTGAGGCGACGATGAACCTGACGCCGCGCGAAAAGGACAAGCTGTTGATCGCCATGGCCGCCATGGTGGCGCGCCGCCGGCTCGAACGCGGCGTCAAGCTCAACCATCCGGAGGCGGTGGCGCTGATCAGCGATTTCATCCTGGAAGGCGCGCGCGACGGCAAAAGCGTCGCGCAGCTGATGGAAGCCGGCGCGCATGTGCTCACGCGCGCGCAGGTGATGGACGGCATCCCCGAGATGATCCACGACATCCAGGTCGAGGCGACGTTCCCCGACGGCACCAAGCTGGTCACGGTGCACAATCCGATCCGGTGAAAGGACCTAACCCGATGAAAAAGATTCCGCTCGCCGCTCTGCTCGTGCTCGGCGCAAGCCCGGCCTTCGCCCATGTCGGCGTCGGCTCGACGGCCTCGTTCGCGGCCGGCGTTGCGCACCCGCTGTCGGGTCTCGATCACATCGCGGTCATGGTGGCGGTCGGCCTGTGGGCCGCGCTCAAGGGCGGCCGCGCGTTATGGGTTTGGCCGGCGGCCTTCGTCGGCGTGATGCTCATCGGCGGCGCGCTCGGCATGGCGCATGTGGCGATTCCGTTTGTTGAGCCGGGCATTCTCGCCTCGGTCGTCACGCTCGGCCTCTTGGTGGCGCTCGCGGTCGACCTGCCGGTCGCGGCCGGTGCGGCCGTCGTCGCCGTGTTCGCCCTGCTACACGGCCACGCGCATGGCAGCGAAGTCGCAGAGAACGTCGGCGGCATCGAATACATAGCGGGCTTTGCGCTCGCCACCGCCACGCTGCATGGCGTCGGCATCGGCTTTGCGCTCGCGATGCAGCGCGCGCGTTTGCGCTCGCTCATCCGCGTTGCCGGTGCGCTGTGCGTGGTGGTCGGCGCCGGGCTTTACGCCGGAGTGCTCGCATGATCCCGAAAAGTGGGAACTGGTTTTCGGACAAGATCATGCGAAAAAGGAAAATGTGATGATCCCCGGCGAAATGTTCATCAAGGACGGCGAGATCACGCTTAACGCCGGCCGCAAGACGGTGACGCTCAGCGTCGCCAACGCGGGCGACCGGCCGATCCAGGTCGGCTCGCATTACCATTTCTTCGAGACCAATCCGGCGCTGAAATTCGACCGCAAAAAAGCGCGCGGCATGCGGCTCGACATCGCCGCCGGCACGGCGGTGCGCTTCGAGCCGGGACAGACGCGCGAGGTCACGCTGGTCGCACTCGCCGGCAAGCGCACGATCTACGGGTTCCGCCAGGACGTGATGGGGAAATTGTGATGCCGCGCATGACCCCGAAAGGCGGGCACCGGTTTTCGGACAAGGTCATGCGTAATGAAAATGGACCCCTAAAAGCCATAACGGGCGGACCGTCGTCCACCCGTCACAAGCTCTCGGATCCATTTCCGGGCCGCGCGCGTGAGCGCGCAACACGGTACCCAGTTACTGAGAGCCAGGGCCGGCAAACATGGACCACGAATACTGCAAGCAGCACCCACGTCCCATGCCCGCTCCGGTCATGGCGGCCATCCGTGTCCGGCGTGAGCCGAAGATGGGTGACCTGGAGGTAAGCCTATCCAGACCGGCGGGTGAGGCAAGGGTGGAATTTTTGGATCTGTGAACTGCGGGGACAACGCGATGCCTATAGCCATAAAACGCGCGGCCTATGCGGACATGTTCGGGCCGACCGTCGGCGACCGTGTGCGGCTGGCCGACACCGATCTCATCGTCGAGGTGGAAAAGGATTTCACCGTCTATGGCGAGGAAGTGAAATTCGGCGGCGGCAAGGTGATCCGCGACGGCATGGGGCAGTCGCAGATCACCAACAAACAGGGCGCGGTCGACACCGTCATCACCAACGCGCTGATCCTCGACCACTGGGGCATCGTCAAGGCCGACGTCGGCATCAAAGAAGGCCGCATCGCGGCCATCGGCAAAGCCGGCAATCCCGACGTCCAGCCGGGCGTGACCATCGTCATCGGCCCCGGCACCGAGATCATCGCGGGCGAAGGAAAAATCCTCACCGCCGGCGGCTTCGATTCTCACATCCATTTCATCTGCCCGCAACAAGTCGACGAGGCGCTGATGTCGGGCGTCACGTCGATGCTCGGCGGCGGCACCGGCCCGGCGGCGGGAACGAACGCGACGACTTGCACGCCGGGCCCCTGGCATCTCGGCCGCATGATCCAGGCGGCCGATGCGTTCCCGGTCAATCTCGGATTTGCCGGCAAGGGCAATGCGTCGCGGCCCGCCGCGCTCGAAGAAATGGTCAAGGCCGGCGCCTGTGCGCTCAAGCTGCACGAGGACTGGGGCACCACGCCCGCGGCGATCGACTGCTGCCTGTCGGTTGCCGACAAATACGACGTGCAGGTGATGATCCATACCGACACGTTGAACGAAAGCGGTTTCGTCGAGGACACCATCAAGGCGTTCAAGGGCCGCACCATTCATGCGTTTCACACCGAAGGCGCCGGCGGCGGCCACGCGCCCGACATCATCAAGGTCGCGGGCCTGAAGAACGTGCTGCCGTCCTCGACCAATCCGACGCGGCCTTACACCAAGAACACGCTCGACGAACATCTCGACATGCTGATGGTGTGTCACCATCTCGATCCGTCGATCGCCGAGGATTTGTCGTTTGCCGAAAGCCGCATCCGCAAGGAGACTATCGCGGCGGAGGATATCCTGCACGACCTCGGCGCGCTCTCCATGATGTCGTCGGATTCGCAGGCCATGGGCCGGCTCGGCGAAGTCATTATCCGCACCTGGCAGACGGCGGACAAGATGAAGAAGCAGCGCGGCGCGCTGCCCGGCGAAAAGGAGGGTAACGACAACAAGCGGGTGAAGCGCTACGTCGCGAAGTACACGATCAATCCTGCCATCGCGCATGGGGTTAGCAAGCACATCGGCTCGGTCGAAAAAGGCAAGCTCGCCGATCTGGTGTTGTGGTCGCCGGCCTTCTTCGGCGTCAAGCCGGACATGATCATCAAGGGCGGCTCGATCGTCGCCGCGCAGATGGGCGACCCGAATGCCTCGATCCCGACGCCGCAGCCGGTGCATTACCGGCCTATGTTCGGCGCCTTCGGCAAGGCGTTGACGGCCTCTTCGCTGGTGTTCGTGTCGAAGGCCGCGGCCAAGAGCAATTTGCGTTCGAAGCTCGGCGTCGACAAGCAGTTCGTCGCGGTCGAGCACACCCGCGACATCGGCAAGAAGAACATGATCCACAACGACGCTACCCCCGATATCGAGGTCGATCCGGAAACCTACGAGGTGCGCGCCGACGGGGAGCTCTTGACCTGCGCACCGGCGGAAGTGCTACCCATGGCGCAGCGCTATTTCTTGTTCTGACGACAAAAAACGAAAGGGAGGCGCCCATGATCTATGTAGTCGCCGAGGTACGCCTGAAACCCGGCATGGCGGATAAGGCCGTTGCCGCCGCCCGCAAGGTCGTCGCCGAGACGGTGAAGGAAGACGGCTGCATCTTCTACGACATGCACCGCAGTGTGAACGTTGCCGACAAGATCGTCGTCGTCGAGCGCTGGGCCTCGCGCGACGCGCTCGACCGTCACATGCACACGCCGCACCTGAAAGCTTGGCGCGAAGCCGGCAAGGAATTCGTGCTGGAACGCAAGGTCGAGATCATCACTCCGGAAAAAGTCGACACGCTGTAAAATATGTGCCCGTGCGCTTCACTGTCGTCCCCGCGAAGGCGGGGACCCGGTAAACGCCGGCCGCCGTGATATGATAAAAACCTGCGATTACTGGATACCCGCTTTCGCGGGCATGAGAGCCTGAGAAAATCGCCATGCACCGAGTGACATCGATCAAGCACGCCGGCGGATGGGACGCGATCGCCGCCCGCGACCGCGTCGTGTTGGACGCCGGCGACCGCAATCGGCGGCGCATTGTGCTGACCGGCGAAAAGGGTACCGAATTCCTGCTCGATTTCGAGAAGCCGGTGCGCCTGCGCGACGGCGACGGCCTCGTGCTCGATGACGGCGCCATTGTGCTCGTCGCCGGCGCGCCGGAGGCGCTGATCGAGATTTCCGCGCATAGCGCGCTCGACGCGGTGCGGCTGGCCTGGCATCTCGGTAACCGCCACACCGACGTGCAGATCGTCGGCGATAAAATCCGCATAAGGCGCGACCACGTGCTGGAGGACATGCTGCGGGGCTTGGGCGCGCATGTCGCGCCGCTCGAGGCGCCGTTCGATCCGGAAACCGCCGCGCCACATGAGCATGATCATGGCGCGTAGCAAAAAGCCCGTACCTCTCCTCCGCTCGTCCCCGCGAAAGCGGGGACCCAGTCCTTTGGCCAAAGAACTGGATTCCCGCTTATTGCGCCAAGACGGCGCTTCGCGCCTGGTGCGCGGGAATGAACGGGAGAATGTGGCCGCACCCGCCCTCTACCGCCTCATGGCCTGGCTGTCGCCGGCGTTCCCGGTCGGCGCCTTTTCCTATTCCAGCGGCATCGAATGGGCGGTGGAGGCGGGCGACATCACGAATGCCGACACGCTGAAGGCCTGGCTCGGCGTGATGCTGGCCGACGGCGGCGGCTTTTGCGATGCGGTGCTGTTCGCGCGTGCGCACCGCGCGACTGCGGAAGCCAGGGACAAGGCGCTGCGCGAAGTGGCCGAACTCGCCGCCGCCTTCGCGCCATCGAAGGAACGCCATCTGGAGACCACCGCGCAAGGCAACGCCTTTGTCGAAGCCGCGCGCGCCGCCTGGCCAACGCCAGCGCTCGACCGGCTGAAAGCACTCTGGGACGGCCCGGTCGCCTATCCGGTGGCGGTGGCGGTCGCGGCCAGCGGTCACGGTATTGCTGTCGAGCCCGCGCTCGCCGCCTATCTGCAAGCCGTCGCCGCCAATTGGGTCTCCGCCGGCGTGCGGCTGATCCCGCTCGGCCAGACCGACGGCCAGCGCGTGCTGGCGGCGCTTGAGCCTATTGTCGCGGCCACCGCGCAACGCGCGCTCGCAACCTCGCTCGACGATATCGGCTCGTCCGCCTTCCGCGCGGACCTCGCCAGCGCGCGGCACGAGACGCAGTATACGCGGCTGTTCAGGTCGTAGGATCGAGAGGCAGAAATGAATAATCCCCACGGTCCCTTGCGCGTCGGCGTCGGCGGCCCGGTCGGCTCCGGCAAGACCGCGCTGATGGATCTGCTGTGCAAGAAATTGCGCGGCGCCTACGACATTGCCGCCATCACCAACGACATCTACACCAAATGGGACGCCGAATTTCTGGTGCGCTCGGGCGCGCTTTCGGCCGACCGCATCGCCGGTGTGGAGACCGGCGGCTGCCCGCACACCGCGATCCGCGAGGATGCCTCGATCAATCTCGCCGCCGTCGCCGATATGCGCGCCAAGTTTCCCGATCTCGATCTGGTGCTGATCGAGTCCGGCGGCGACAATCTCGCCGCGACGTTTTCGCCCGAGCTCGCCGACCTCACGATCTACGTCATCGATGTCGCCGCCGGCGACAAAATTCCGTCCAAGGGCGGCCCCGGCATCACGCGCTCGGATCTGCTGGTCATCAACAAGGTCGATCTCGCGCCTTATGTCGGCGCCTCGCTCGAGGTGATGGAGCGCGACGCCAAGAAGATGCGGGGCAAGCGCCCCTTCGTGTTCACCAATCTGCGCGAGGGCAAGGGCGTCGATGAGATCGCCAAGTTCATCGTCGAAAAGGGTGGGCTGCGCGCATGATCCATCCTCCGACCATTCCCGCGCAAGCGGGAATCCAGGGTAGTAATTGCCGCGCCAAGCCGCCCCTGGGCCCCCGCTTTCGCGGGGACGAACGGGCGTATTTGTGATCGGAGACTCTTCCATGAACTCACCTTCCACCCGAGACCGCCTTGAGGCCGCGCTCGCCCGCATCGACGATCCCGCGGGCGAGGGCGCGCGCGCTTGCCTGACCGTCTATCGCGATGCGGCGCACGCCGCAGCGGACGCCGCCGATGCGCGCGCGAAGACCGGCATTTCGCTCGGTCCGCTCGATGGCGCCATTGTCTCCATCAAGGACCTGTTCGACATTGCCGGCGAAGTCACCCGCGCCGGCTCCAAGGTGCTCGCCGAAGAAGGCAAGCCGGCCGCGGCCGATGCACCGGTGGTGCAGCGTTTGCGCGCGGCCGGCGCGGTGATCGTTGCCAAGACCAACATGACCGAATTCGCCTTTTCGGGCATCGGCGCCAATCCGCATTTCGGCACGCCGGGCAATCCGGCCGATCGCAAGCGGGTGCCCGGCGGCTCGTCTTCGGGCGGGGCGGTCGCCGCCGCCGACGATTTTTGCGAGATCGCCATCGGCAGCGATACCGGCGGCTCCACGCGCATTCCGGCCGCGCTGTGCGGTATTGTAGGTTTCAAGCCGAGCCGCCAGCGCATTCCGACCGACGGCGCTTTTCCGCTTTCCTATACGCTCAATTCCATCGGGCCGATGGCGAAGACTGTCGTGCATTGTGCCAACGCCGACGCGGTCATGGCTGGTGACGAGCCGCGGGCGCTTGAGCCGGCCCCGCTCGCTGGCCTGCGGCTCGGCATCGCGCAAGGCGCACCGCTCGACCGGCTCGATGCCACCGTGGGAAAGCGCTTCCCCGAGGCGCTCGACCGGTTGGAAAAAGCCGGCGCGCGGCTGTCGTCGGAAAAGCTGCCGCTGCTCGACCGCATGAACGCGATCAATGCCAAAGGCGGCATCCCGCCGGTTGAAGCCTTCGCCGTGCATCGCGATCGGCTGGCGCGGCGCGGCGACGATGTCGATGCCAATGTGCGCCTGCGCATCGAGCGCGCCGGCGCGATCGGCGCTGCCGATTATATCGACATGCTGCGCGAACGCGCCGGTCTGATCCAAGCGATGGACGCCCGCCTTGCTGATCTCGACGTGCTGGCGATGCCGACGACGCCGATCGTGGCGCCGCTTCTCGCCGACGTGGTAAAGCAGGAGGAATTCTTCCGCCAGAATGCGCTGTTGCTGCGCAACACCTCGATCTGGAATTTCTTCGATTGCTGCGCGATCACGTTGCCATTGCCGCGCGAGGGCGGCTTGCCGGTCGGCCTGATGCTGGTCGCGCGCAACGGCCATGACGGCCGTCTGTTCCGCATGGCCGCGGCGATCGAGTGCGCGTTGGCGGCTTGAAAGGCGGTAACCCATTGCCCCGCTTTTCGTACTTGTGAAAGCTGTTAAAAGTCCGGCATCATTGCCGCAAATGGCCGCAAGCCAGGCCAGGGAGGAATGTCCATGAAACGCAAATTGCCATCGCATGCGGTGCGCGTAAGCCGCCGCAGCTTCACCGCCGGATTGAGCGCCGCCGGACTGCTCGCCGGGACCGCGCCGTTCAATATCGCGCGCGCCGCCGGACCGCTCAAAGTCGGCGTGCTGTTACCGCGCTCGGGTTTCGAGGCCGGCATCGGCCAGGACTGCCAGCGCGGCGTCGATATTTCGGCGGGCATCCTGAATGATCTCGGCCTGCCGCCGCTACAGATCATGAATGCCGACACCGAATCGAACGTCGGCACCGCCCGCGCCCGCGCCGAGAAGCTGATCGGCGAGGGCGCGCAACTCCTAGTCGGCGCCTTCAATTCCGGGCAGAGCACGGCCATCGCGCAGGTTGCCGAGCAGAAGGGCGTTCCCTTCGTCATCAACATCGCTGCCGCCCCCCCGATTACGGAACAGGGCTACAAATTCGTGTTCCGGAATTTCCCCACCGCCCCGATGATCCTGCGCGACGCCTTCATCGACCAATTGGAAATATTCGCGGAGGTCGGCGCCAGCCCGAAGACGGCGGTGTTCATGCACGTCAACGATACCTTCGGCACCGCCATGTCGAAAGGCATCGGCGCGGTGATGCCGAAGTTCAATATGCCGTTCAAGATCGTGGAGGAAATCTCCTACGATCCCGCCGCGCGCGACCTGTCGGTGGAAATCTCCAAGGCCAAGGCGACCGGCGCCGACGCGCTGCTGCTGGTCAGCCGCCTCAACGACGCTATCCTGCTCACCCGCGAAATGGTCAAGCAGCGTTGGACGCCGATGGCGATCTTGAGCATGGGCCCGGGCTGGTACGAAGACCAGTACCTCAAGACCTTGAGCAAGCTTTCCGACGGGCCGCTGAGCTTCGCGCCCTGGTACGACCCGAACAAGAAATTGTCGAAGCAGCTAGATGCCGCGCTCGCCAAGGCGCATCCGGGCGTCAACCTGAACACCAACCATGTCTATACTTTCGAGGCCTTGCTGATTGCCGCCGACGCCTACAAGCGCGCCGGTTCGGCCGATCCCAAGGCGCTGGCCGACGCCATCCGCAAGACCGACATCAAGGACAATGTCAGCATCGGCCCCGGCATCCAGTTCGACGCCAAGGGCCAAAACGACAAAATCAAGGGCGGCGGTATCCAGAACCGCGGCGGCAAGCTGATCACCGTCGCGCCCAAGGAAGCGGCCAATGGCAAGCCGGAATGGCCGCTGAAGCCCTACGACAAGCGCGGCTGAAGATTTTCATCCCACGTCGTCATGGCCGGGCTTGTCCCGGCCATCCACGTCTTGGCAAAAAAGTAAGGCGTGGATGCCCGGCACAAGGCCGGGCATGACGGTCGAGGGGCCGCCGCCACACAATCGAGAAACGCGGTAGGATTTCCCCGTGCCTTTCGATCTCTATCTCAATGTGGCTGTCGGCGGGGTCCTGACCGGCCTCGTCTATGGATTGATGGCGCTTGGCCTGTCGGTGATTTTCGGCGTGGTGCGGGTGGTCAATTTCGCCCATGGCGAGATGATGACCATCGCCATGTATATCGCGGTCGTCCTGTTTACCGCCTTCCACCTCGACCCGCTGATCATGTTGGTGCCGATCGCGGCGGTGATGTTCGCCTTCGGCTATGTGCTGCAGGTGCGCCTGATCAACCCGTTCATCACGCGGCCGGAGCACAGTCAGTTTCTGTTGTTGGTCGCGGTCGGGATCATCATCGTCAACGTGCTGCTGATCGCCTTCGGCCCTGACGCGCAGAGCGTGCAGGCGTCCTACGCCAATGACAGCTTCCAAATCGGCCGGCTGATCGTCGACGCCACCAAGCTCTATGCCGCGGCCGCCGCGCTCATCGTTTCGGCGGCGCTGTTCGCCTTCTTCCGGCATACGCAGATCGGCACCGCGATCCGCGCCTGCGCCGACAATTACACCGGCGCGCTGGTGGTCGGGCTCGACGTCAAGCATCTCTATGCGCTGACCTTCGGCTTGGGCGCTGCCTGCGTCGGCGCTGCCGGCGTGATGCTGGTGCTGATCGTGGATGTGACGCCGTCGATCGGGCCGGTTTATACGCTGCTCGCCTTCGTCATCGTTATTACCGGCGGCCTCGGCTCGATGCCGGGCGCGCTCGTCGGCGGCGTTTTGATCGGACTGACCGAGGCCATGGCTGGATTGCTGTTCACGCCTTCCGCGAAAAGCATGTTCGCGTTCGGCATTCTGGTTCTGGTGCTGCTGTTCCGGCCGCAGGGCATTATGGGCAAGAGGGCGGCATGATCGCGCGTCTCACCGAGGGCGTTCCGCGCCGCGGCCTGATCCTGCTCGGCCTGCTGCTGGTGACTCTTGCGATCGCGCCCTTGGTCGCCAGCGACTATCTGATAACCGTGCTTATCCTCATCTCCTATTTCGTCACCGCCGGCCAGGCCTGGAACGTGATGATGGGATTTGCCGGACAACTGTCGCTCGGTCACGTGCTTTATTTCGGGCTCAGCGCCTATCTGTCGGGCGCGCTCTTCGTCTATCTCGGCGTCGGGCCTTGGCTCGGTCTTGCCGCCGCCATCCCGGTCAACATGCTGGCGGGCGCCTGTATCGGTTTCCTCGCTTTCCGTTTCCGCGTGGCCGGGGTCTATTTTGCCATCCTCACCATCGCCTTTGCCGAATTCGCCCGCATCGGTTTCGATCATTTCGGGCTGGTGAATGCCTCCGCCGGGCTATTCCTGCCGGTGAAGCAATATGCGCACAACGATCTATGGCGGCTGCGCGGCTCGCCGACGATGTTCTATTACGTCGCGCTGGCCGGCTCGATAGTGACCTGCGTCTTGTGCCGCGTGCTTTTGCGCAGCCGCATGGGATATTTCTGGCTGGCGATTCGCGAGGACGAGGAGGCCGCGCGCTCGGCCGGCATTGACACGTTCCGCTACAAAATGGCGGCGGTGATGATCTCAGCCGGCATGATGTCGTTCGCCGGCGTGTTTTATGCCTTCTACTATAACAACTTGTTTCCCGATCAGGCATTCGGCATCGGGCGCTCGATCGAGCTGATCTTGGGCCCGATCGTCGGCGGCGTCGGCACGCTGATCGGACCGATCGTCGGCGCCTTTCTGCTGACCGGCACTGCCGAAACACTTACCGCCGCGCTCAACGCGCTCGGCGTCGATTTGCCGGGCGCCAAGCAAGTGTTCTACGGCGTGTGCCTGCTGGTGGTGATCACGGCGCTGCCGGAAGGCGTTTGGCCTTGGGTGGCGAGCCGGCTCGGCCTGGGGAGCCAGAGGAAATGAGCGCTTTGCTGTCGGTTCAAGGCGCAAGCAGGCGGTTCCGCGGCCTGGTGGCGGTCGACCGGGTCAGTTTTGCGGTGCCCGAAGGCGGCATATTCGCAGTTATCGGGCCGAACGGCGCCGGCAAGACCACGCTGTTCAACATGATCGCCGGGGTATTGCCGCCCGACTCCGGGACGATCGCTTTCGCCGGCGAGCGCATCGACGGCCTGCCGCCCGACCGCATCTGCCGGCGCGGCATAGGCCGTACATTCCAGATCGTGCGGCCGTTTCCGGCTCTCAGCGTCGAAGACAACGTCATCATCGGCGCACTGCTGCATCGTGGCCACGTCGGCGCCGCGCGCGAGCGCGCGCACGAGGTGCTGCGCCGCCTCGACCTTTACGACAAGCGCGAGCGGCGCGCATCGGCCCTGACCTTGCCCGACCGCAAGCGGCTTGAAATGGCGCGCGCGCTCGCCACCGATCCCAAACTGCTGCTGCTCGACGAGGTGATGGCAGGCTTGCGGCCGGCCGAAATGGACCGCATCGTCGCCACCTTGCGCGCGCTCAACCGGGAAAGCGGGCTGACCATCCTCTTGATCGAACATGTGATGCGCGCGGTGATGGCGCTCGCTTCGCGCATTCTGGTGTTGCATCACGGCGCCGCGATCGCCGAAGGGCTGCCGGAACAGGTCGTGCGCGACCCTGCGGTGATCGACTCCTACCTGGGCGTGGAGGCGATCGCATAATGCTGAAGATCGAAAACCTCGACGTCTTCTACGGGGACGCCCAGGCGCTCGACGGCGTCTCGCTCGAATTCGACGAAGGCGCTATCGTCGCCATTGTCGGCGCCAACGGCGCCGGCAAGACCTCGCTGATCCGTACCATCGCCGGCATGCACAAGCCGTCGCGCGGGCAGATCTATTTTCGCGGCACGGATATCGCCGGCTGGCCGAGCCACAAGGTTTGCGACCTCGGCATCGGCCAGGTCGCCGAAGGCCGCCAGGTGTTCCCGTCGCTGTCGATCGCGGAAAATCTGGCCATGGGCGCCATGCTGCCACGCGCGCGTGAGGCCCGCGCGCGCAATCTCGATCGCGTCTATGCGCTGTTCCCGGCGCTCGCCGAGCGCAGCCATCAGTCTGCCGGCACGCTGTCGGGCGGCGAGCAACAAATGCTCGCCATTGGGCGCTGCCTCATGGGCGCACCGGATCTGGTGATGTTCGACGAGCCCTCGCTGGGCTTGGCGCCCACGATCGTGCAAAGCGTGCTGCGTTGCGTGCGCGACCTCAACCGCGAGGGCCTCACCTGCGTGCTGGTCGAGCAGAACGTCGCGGTCTCGCTCAAGCTCGCCAGCCGTGCCTATGTGCTGGAGAACGGCCACATCACGCTGTCGGGCACCGGCGCAGCGCTGCTCACCGACGACCGGGTGCGGCAGGCTTATCTCGGGCTGTAGCGCTACTTGAGCGGCGGGCCGATATTCACCGTCAATTTGCCGACGCCCTCGACCTCGCATTCGAGCTTGTCGCCGGCGACGGTGGCGGCGACGCCCGACGGCGTGCCGGTCATGATGATGTCGCCGGCCACCAGCTCCACCATTTCCGACAGGTTGGAGATGATTTCCGGCACGTTCCAGATCAGCTGATTGAGGTCGCCGTCCTGGCGCAGTTTGCCGTTGCACTTGAGGGTGATCTTGCCTTTGGTCGGATGGCCGATCTTGCTCGCCTCGACCAGCGCGCCGCACGGCGCGGAATGATCGAAGGCTTTGCCGATCTCCCACGGCCGCTTGAGGTCGCGCGAGGCGATCTGCAGGTCGCGGCGCGTCAAGTCGATGCCGACCGCGTAGCCCCAGATGCATTCGTTCGCCTTGGCGACGGGAATGTTGCGGCCGCCGCTTTTGAGCGCGACCACCAGCTCGACCTCGTGATGCATGTCCTTGGTGAGCGAGGGGTAGGGCACGGTACCGCCGTCCGGCACGATGGCGTCGGCGGGCTTGGCGAAATAGAACGGCGGCAGCCGTTCGTCCTGGCCCATTTCGCGGATGTGCTCGATATAATTGCGGCCGACGCACCAGATGCGGCGGACCGGAAAGACTTTGTTCGAGCCGGCGACCGAAATACTCGGCTGCGGCGGCGGTGAAATGACGTAGTCCGCGCTCATGGGGAATGTGCCTTCTGAGACATTTATGGGAATGCGATGGCCGGCGGGCCCATCCGGTATCGCATTATCCCGGCCTGAACAAGGTGGAAAAGCGAGCGCGGGATTTCCATTGACCCGCTCGTCCCCGCGAAAGCGGGGACCCAGGAACGAAATCGCTCAGGCTTCGATTGTGGCGCTGGATTCCCGCTTGCGCGGGAATGAGCGGAACTAGTTTCAACGCTGGCCGGCCTATTGCGCGGCCGCTTCGAACGGCGTGCGGCTTTCCTGTTTTTGTAGCTGCAGCCGGTAGAACGAGGAATAGCGGCCGTCCTTGCGCAGCAATTCGTCATGCCGTCCGGATTCGACCACCTCACCTTCCTCGACTACGTAGATGCGGTCGGCGTGCGAGACCGTATGCAGGCGGTGCGCGATCGCGACCGTCGTGCGCCCGGCGCAGAGATGCTCCATGGCTTCGCGCACGGCGAGTTCGGATTCCGAATCGAGCGCGGCGGTGGCCTCGTCGAGCAGAATGATCGGCGCGTTCTTGATTAAGGCGCGCGCGATGGCGATGCGTTGGCGCTGCCCGCCGGACAGTTGCAGCCCGTGCTCGCCGACCGGCGTGTCGTAGCCGCGCGGAAAGGAGTGAATGAAATCGTGCGCGAAGGCGCCCTTGGCCGCCGCCACGATCTCGTCTTCGCTCGCGCCCGGCTTGCCGAAAGCGATGTTGTCGCGGATCGTGCCGCGGAACAAAAACACGTCCTGCCCGACATAGGCGAGGTGCCGGCGCAGCGAACGGCGCGCGACCTGGCGGATATCCTGCCCGTCGATGACGATCTTGCCGCGCTCGGCGTCGTAGAAGCGCAGGATCAAGTTGATGATCGTGGTCTTGCCGCTGCCGGAGGGGCCGACCAGCGCGGTCAGCTTGCCCGGCTCCGCCACGAACGAAATGCCGCGCAGCACCGGTTCGTCGGGGCGATAGGCGAAATAAACGTCGTCGAATTCCAGCCGTGGGGTCTTGATAACGAGCGCCGCCTTGTCGTCGTCGACTGCCTCGCTCGGCGGCGAGTTCGAGCACCTCGAACAAGATGCGCACGCCGACCAGCCCGCTGTTGAGCTCGATATTGAGGCGGGCGAGGCGCTTGGCCGGCTCATAGGCCAGCAGGAAGGCGGCGATGAAGGAAAAGAACTGTCCGGGCGTCGCCCCGGTTTCGATCACGCGATAGCCGCCATAGGTGATGGCGATGGCGATCGCGCAGCCGCCCAGCGTTTCCATCAGCGGGCTGGCGCGGCCGGAGACGCGCGCCATATTGTTGGCTTCGTGTTCGACCGCGGCGACGTTGTGGTCGAAGCGATCGCGCATCATGTCTTCGAGCGTGAAAGCCTTGACGATGCGGATGCCCTGCAGCGTTTCCTGCAGCGTTTCGATGATGCGGGTGCCGCCGTGGAATTGCGCGCGCGCTATGCGGTAGACGCGGCGGATCAGTTTGCGCAGCACCAGGAACGCGGGCGGCGCCACCACAAAGCTGATGAACGACATTAACGGGTCCTGCATGACCATCACCGTCACCAGCCCGATCAGCGACAAGAGATCGCGGCCAAGCGAGGTGATCAATAGGTTGATGACCTGCGTTGCGGCCGCGGCGCCCGCGGAGAGGCGCGCGATGAATTCGGTCGAATGGCGGTCGGAGAAGAAGCCGATGCCCTCGTTGAGCAGCTTGGCGAACACGGCGCGCTGATTGTCGGCGACGATGCGGTTGCCGATACGCGAGAGCAACACGCTTTGGCCGTAAGTGGCGAGCCCCTTGGTCATGAACAGCGCGGCGGTGACCCCGCCGAGGATGAAGATGCCGGTCATGTTCTTGTTGACGTAGGCCTCGTTGATCACGTTGCCGATCAAATAGGCGCTGAGCGCCGTGCAGGCGGCGGAAACCGCCATGCAGGCGAAGGCAACGGCATATTTGCGCCAATGCGCGAGGCCCTGTTCGGTCAGCAATCGCCGGATCAGGGCGATGGTCCCGTAACGCGCGTCGTCGGCCGATGGCAAAGTGTGTTCGTTCATCCGCCCTCTGTCGGGCACTGATTATGGCACAGGTTTCATGCTGGCTGGAGCAGGCGTTTCCTTGCCTGCTGACGGCGGGATTTTCAAGCCAAAACGGGATAAAAGCCGAATTCCACGGCCGAATTTACTTTGCCGTCAGGCCGGCGCGGTTTCGCGCTTGCCCGGCAGCCGTCGTTCCCAGGCGAGCGCGTGGCTGACGATAGTGTCGAGGTCGTCGAATTGCGGGCGCCAGTCGAGCATTCCCCGCATGCGCCCCACATCGGCCACCAGCGCGGCCGGATCGCCGCCGCGCCTTGCCGCGATTTCGACCGGAAAATCGCTTTGGCTGACGCGCCGCACCGCTTCGATCACCTGCAACACCGACGCGCCGTGCCCGTAGCCGCAATTGAACGTAGTGCTTGCGCGGCCGCGCCGCAGATAGGCGAGCGCCGCCGAATGCGCGCGCGCAAGATCGCTGACGTGAATGTAGTCGCGGATGCAGGTGCCGTCCGGCGTCGGATAGTCGATGCCGAACACGTCGAGCTTGGCGCGCTTGCCGAGGGCGGCTTCGCAGGCGACCTTGATCAGATGGGTCGCGGCCGGCGTCGATTGGCCGGTGCGTAGTTTCGGATCGGCGCCGGCGACGTTGAAGTAGCGCAGCGTCACGAAACGCAAGCCGTGGGCGGCGCCGGCATCGTGCAGCATGATCTCCGACATCAGCTTGGAGGTGCCGTAAGGCGAGATCGGCGCGGTCGGTGCGTCCTCGCGGATCGGCACCTGTTCGGCATTGCCGTAGACCGCGGCGGTCGACGAAAAGATGAACTGGCGCACGCCCGCCTTGATGGCGGTATCGACCAGGGCGCAGGTGTTCATAGTGTTGTTGGCGTAATAGGCGAGCGGTTCGCGCACCGAATCCGGCACCACGATCGAGGCGGCGAAATGGATGATGGCGGTCACGTTGTGGCGGGCAATGGTCTGCGCCACCAGCGCGCGGTCGCCAGTCGAGCCGGCGACGAACGGCACCTTGCCGGGGACGAGAAAGCGGAAACCGGTCGACAGGTTATCGAGCACGACCACCGGCTCGCCGGCATCGTTGAGCTCGTGCACCATATGGCTGCCGATGTATCCGGCGCCGCCCGTGACCAGGGTCGTCATGAATCTTGCCCCTCGAATTTGCGTCGCATTTTACCGAATGTCCCTGAAATGGCGCATAGTCTGTGCGGCGCCCGGCAGGGTTATGGCGGTCATGCTTAATGCTCGGTATATGACGCCGGCAGAGGCACAATGGCCGATATTCTCTTCATCAAGACATCGTCGCTCGGGGATCTGATCCATCATATGCCGGCGCTGTCGGAGGCGCGCAAGGCGCGGCCGCAGGCGCGGTTTACCTGGCTTGTAGAGGAGGCCTTCGCGCCGCTCGCCGCCTTGCATCCGGCGGTGGGCAAGGTCGTGCCGGTGGCCTGGCGGCGCTGGCGGAAGTCGCTTCTATCGCCGGCAACGCTGGGCGAGATCGCCGGCAGCCTGCGCGCCACCCGCGCGCCGCGCTACGACGAGATTGTCGACAGCCAGGGCCTGCTGCGCACCGCCATCCTCGCCCGCCTCGCGCAGGGGCGTCGGCACGGCTACGACGCCGCGAGCGTGCGTGAACCGCTGGCCGCGATGTTCTACGACGTCCGCCATCGCGTCAGCCGCGATCTCCACGCGGTCGAGCGCAACCGCATCCTGAGCGGTCTCGCGCTCGGCTACACGCCGCAAGGCGCGCCCGATTTCGGGCTCGACCGCGCGCGATTTCCCGCTCCATCCGAGCGCTACGCAGTGCTGCTGCACGCCACCGCCGAGCCGCGCAAGCTGTGGCCGGAGGCGAACTGGATCGCGCTCGGCAAATTACTCGGCCAGGCGCTCGGCGATCTCGCCTGGATCGTGCCGTGGGGCACGCAAGCCGAGCAGGCGCGCAGCGAACGGCTTGCCGCCGCGCTGCCGCGTGCGCGCGTGCCCGAACGCGCGCCGCTCGATTCCGTCGCGCGGCTGATCGCCGGCGCGCAATTCGTGGTCGGGGTCGATACCGGGCTCACGCACCTCGCCGCCGCGCTCGGCGTGCCGCTGGTGGCGATATTCGCCGGCAGCGAGCCCGGCCTGACCGGCCCGGTCGGCTCGGGCCCGATAACCGTGCTCGGCGCGGAGGGTGCGGCGCCGTCGGTTGGCGAGGTTGCCGATGCGGTCGCGCGCCTTGCGCGCTGATCGCTCAGGCCGCGCCGGCGCGCAACAGATCGTGGATGTGGATGACGCCGACCGGCTTGCCGGCCTCGACCGCGAACAGCGCGGTCACCTTGGTCGAATTGAGCAATTCGAGCGTCTCGCTGATCAACTGATCGGGCCGCACCGTCTTGGGCGAGCGCGTCATCACGTCATCGACGCGGGCATCGAGCAGATCGTTGCGCATATGGCGGCGCAAGTCGCCGTCGGTGATGATGCCGACCAATTTTCCGGCCGGGTCCGTGATGCCGACGCAGCCGAAGCCCTTGGCCGACATCACCAGGATCGCGTCCGACATGCGCGTGCCGAGCGCCGTGAGCGGCACGGCCTCGCCGCCATGCATGAACTCGCGCACCGTCTTGAGCAGCGCGCCGAGCTTGCCGCCCGGGTGCAGCAAGCCGAAATCGATCGCGGTGAAGCCGCGGCTTTCCAAGAGCGCGATGGCGAGCGCGTCGCCGAGCGCGAGTTGCATCAGCGAAGAGGTGGTGGGCGCGAGATTGTGCGGGCAGGCCTCGCGCGCCTGCGGCAGCACCAGCACCACGTCGGCGGTGGTCGCCAGCGTGGAGTCGATATTGGCGGTCATCGCGATCAATCCGATGCGGAAGCGGCGCGAGTAATCGGTGAGATTTTTCAGCTCCGCCGTCTCGCCCGACCACGACAGCGCGATGATCACGTCGCCGGACGCGATCATGCCGAGGTCGCCGTGGCTCGCTTCGCCCGGATGCACGAACAGCGCCGGCGTTCCGGTGGAGGCGAAAGTCGAGGCGATCTTGCGCCCGACATGGCCGGATTTTCCCATGCCGGTGACGATGACGCGGCCTTGCGCGCCGCGGATCAGGTCGACCGCGGCGGCAAAGCTCGCACCCAGCCCGTCGCGCAGCGCGTTGGCCAGCGCGTCGATGCCGCCGCCTTCGGCGTCGAACGTGCGCAGCGCGGAATCGATCGCCGCCTGCGTGCGTTCGCTGTTGATGTCGGCGGTTTTGAGTCTGGCCAAGTGAGCGTCCCTTTTTATCGCGGTTTTGATAGCACGGATTGGGCCACGCGTCAGGCTGGCGGTGGGCCAAACGTTAATGCCGGGGAATCTAGCGTGCGGCCGGCAACATTGGGGTTTGCGCCCAGAACGGCTGTCTGGGGTCGAAGCGGAAAATCAAAGTGGCGGTGATGAGGTGGTCGGTAAAACTCTTGGTCGGGTCGTTTGAATTATTCCAGAGGTATTTGTAATCGAGGCGGATATCCGTCCGGTACGACAGAGCGTGCGGAAACAACAAAGTAGCTCCCGGCACGAAAAGGTCGTCGGCCCGTTTGTCTCCTTCCGGCGTGACGTCATCGCGGTACGCGCGCCTGCTATACGACACATTGGCGCCGACGATCAGCCAATCGGTAATTGCCCGATAGGCTTCGATTTTGGCGCCGCCCTCAACGTAGGCGCCGGGCGCCAGTTCGGTGAGCGCGGGGGAAATCGCCGTTCCCGGCGTGTCGCTATAAAGCAGCCAAGGCGACACGATGAGCACGCCGCCGTTCGCAATTACATTGGGAAAGGCAAGCCGTCCGCGTGCCTCGGTATAGAATCCGTCGCCGGATGCAAAGAAATCGTCATACGAACGGTAAGCGGTCTTCAACTGCAGCGATTGATAGAGGCCCTGCGATGCGCCTTCGAAAGTCGCGCTGACCGCGGCTTCGCCGTAATAGAAATGCCGGTCGTAGAAAGCGGCCGCCCCGCCGATTGCGGGCACCATCGACACGCCCGAGAATAAATCGAGCACCGGTCCGATATTGCCGCCGGCATAGCCGTAACCGAGGTCCCCGCTTTGGCTGTAGACTTGGCCGGCGATCGCGCCGGTCGTGCGCCAACGTTGGCCGTTGATGGCGCGCTCGTCGCGCAGCGATGTCTTCGCGCACGAACATATTGTCACCAGCGATGCCAGTACCGCGCAGCTCTTGTTTCTCGATAAAACAAGCGTCAGCATCGGCCCGCATGCGGACCTGGTGCTCGATAGCTTCGTCTATAATCCCAATCGCGGCGCCGGTCGTGTGGTGATCAATGCCGCGCAGGGCGCCTTTCGCTTTATCACCGGCGCGCAGAATCCACGGGATTACACGATCAAGACTCCGGTCGCGACCATCGGGATTCGCGGGACCATGCTTGACGGTCTTGTTACCGGCAACGCTCAAACCGGTTATACGCTCACCCTTATCCTCGTCGAATGCTGTGCCACTCTGACCCTTCCGGCGGGACAGCAGCTCAATCTCACAATCCCCGGCACGGCGTATATTGTGACCAGTAACGGCGGCGTGACGGGGCCCATTCAGTGGGACGGAACTATCGTCAACGCGGGAGGCGGATTGCAATTTCCGCTTTTCGGCTGGTACTTCCAGGGAGAGCAAGGTCCGGACGGACTACAGACGTTTCATACCGGCGACATCGATCAACTTAACGCCGTGATCGCGGGCCAGCTCAAAACCATTCCACCGGTCGTTATAAAGCCGAGATACGACTAGTCTCGCTGGTCAAGCCGGCGCTCGGCGCGGCGGAGGCCGGCAGGGGCGTCCTAACGGCCTTTCCGCAGCACGTCGCGCACGCTCGCCAGTACCGTCTCGACCGCGACATCGGCGGTGCGGCGGTGGCGCACCGCATCGTTGCCTGCAAGGCGGGCGCGTTCGCGTAGCGTCTCATCGCCTCCCGGCTCGAGGATGGCGGCGATCGGGTTGAGCGGTTTCCAGTGCCACGGGCTGGTCGGGCCGAAGATCGCAATCGTCGGCGTGCCGATCGCCGCCGACACATGCATCAGTCCGGAATCGTTGCTGACCGCGGCGTCGGCGGCGGCGAGCGCCAGGATCGCGTTGCGCAAGTCGCTGCTGGTGAGGTCGCGCACTTGGTTGCCCGCGGCCGCGGCGATTTGTTTGGCGAGCGGCGTTTCGTTCGGTCCGCCCAGCACCCAGACCGATGCGCCGTCCTGCGCGAGCGCACGCGCCAATTGGCCGTAGTGGCCGGCCGGCCAGGCTTTGCCTTCGCCGACCGCGCCGGGCGAAAGCGTAACGACCGGCCGGGCATCGGCATTTAGCCCGCGTTGCGTACGCCAACGGGAGACCTCTTCGGCCGGCACTTTCAATTCGGGCAGCGGCCATTCGGCCGGCAGCGCTGCGCCCTTCGGCAGAGCGAGCGCGCCCATGCGGTCGATCATGCGCGCCAGTCGGCGCTCGCCCCAGCGCATGTCGTTGATGAGACCGAAACGAGCTTCGCCGGCAAAACCGCTGCGCCGCGCAATGCCGGCAAGAAACGGCGCGAGCGCCGCCTTCCATTTGCGCGACATCACCAGCGCCTGCGCGTAATTATTCTCGCGCAGCCGGCCGGCCAGTTGCCGCTGCAAAGCGAGGCCGAGCCGCCGGCGCGGCAGGTCGATCACGATCGTCTGCCGGATGCCGGGCATATAGTCGGCGAGCGGCGCGCATAGCGTGCTTGAGACGATGTCGACCGGCCGCTCGGGCGCCTCGCCACGCAACAGCTTCACCACCGAGTGGCAGCGCACGAAGTCGCCGATCCAGACATAGGGGACGATCAGGATCGGGCTCGCCGCGGAGGTCGATTGAGGGGTCATTCTGTGGCGGCCGCCAGTCCATAGGCCTTCGCGTTGCAGCCTTGCAGACAGGCGTTAGCCTGCGCCAGCGGGAACTGTCCAGCCACGATTTTTACCGTATCCTGAGCCATTTACAGGGAAATACGCCCTAACATTGCGCCGGTCCACGGACTGGGGCAAAGCTTTGCCGGGACGAAGGATTGGGCATGTTTTTGGTCACCGGCGGGGCCGGATTCATCGGGTCGAACGTGGTGGCGAGCCTCAACGAGGCCGGCGCCGGCGACATCGTGGTCAACGACCTGCTCGGCCAGGGCGACGCCAAATGGCGCAATCTGGCGAAGCGCCGGGTGGCCGATTTGGTGCCGCCGGCCGAATTGATGGCCTGGCTCGACGGCCGCAAGCTCGAGGCGGTCATCCACATGGGCGCCATTTCCGACACCACCGCGACCGACGGCGACCTGGTGATGGAAAATAATTTCCGCCTGTCGCTGCGCCTGCTCGACTGGTGCACGGCGACGCGCACGCCATTCATCTATGCCTCCTCGGCGGCGACCTATGGCGACGGCAGCGAAGGCTTCGACGACGACTGGTCGCCGGAAAGTTTGCACAAGCTCAAGCCGATGAATCTCTACGGCTGGAGCAAGCATCAGTTCGATCAGGTGGTCGCCGACCGCCACGTCAAAAAAGAAAAACTGCCGCCGCATTGGGCCGGCTTGAAATTTTTCAACGTCTACGGCCCGAACGAATATCACAAAGGCCACATGCAAAGCGTGCTGGCCAAGGTGTTCGACGGAGCGAAAGCGGGCTCTCCGGTCCAGCTGTTCAAGTCGTATCGTGATGGCATCGCCGACGGCGAGCAGCGGCGCGACTTCATTTATGTGGACGACGCCATTGCGGTGCTGCGCTGGCTGCTCCAAGCGCCCTCGGTCAGCGGCATCTTCAACGTCGGCACCGGCAAGGCCGAAAGCTTCCGCGACATGATCGGGGCCATGTTCAAGGCGCTGGGGCGGCCGGCCAATATCGACTATATCGAGATGCCCGACGCGATCCGCCCCCAATACCAGTATTTCACGCAAGCGCGCATCGAAAACCTGCGCCGCGCCGGCTATAACGCCGGCTTCACCCCGCTTGAGACCGCCGTCGGCCAATACGTCACCGGCTATCTCGACCGCGAAGACAAGTACCGTTGACCCTATGTTCGACTTCGACAAACATCTCGCGAATCTCGCCGGGCAGACGGTGCTCTGCGTCGGCGATCTGATGCTCGATGAATTTGTCTATGGCGAGGTGTCGCGCATTTCGCCGGAAGCGCCGACGCCGGTGATCGCGGTCAAGCGTACCGAAATGATGATCGGCGGTGCCGGCAATGTGGCGCGCAATCTGGTCGCGCTCGGCGCGCGCTGCATATTCGTCGGCGCGGTCGGCGACGACGAGGCCGGCCGCGCGCTGAGCGAGGCGCTCGCCGACCACCCGCTGATCGAATTCCACCTGGCGGTCGATGCGGCGCGGCAGACCACGCGCAAGGTTCGTTTCGTGTCGGAGCACCACTCCACCCATATGTTGCGCGCCGACTGGGAAATGGCCTCGGCCGTCGATGCGGCGAGCGAGGACGCGCTCATCGGCCACGCCGTCAAGGCGATACCGCGCGCAGGCAGCGTGGTGCTGTCCGATTACGCCAAAGGCGCGCTCACCCCGCGCGTCGTCCGCGCCGTCATTGAGGCCGCCAACAAGGCGGGCAAACCGGTGGTGGTCGATCCGAAGGGCCGCGATTACGCCGTCTACCGCGGCGCGACCATGATCACGCCGAACCGGGCCGAACTCGCCGAGGCGACCCGCAGCCCGGCGCAGACCGACGATCAGGTCGCCGCCGCCGCTGCCGAACTCGGCCGCACGCTCGGCGCCAAGGCGGTTTTGGTGACGCGCAGCGAAGCCGGCATGACGCTGGTGAGCGAGGGCGCAGCCGTTCACGTGCCGGCCTATCCGGTGCGGGTGCGCGACGTGTCGGGAGCGGGCGACACCGTGGTGGCGGTGCTTGCCGCCATGCTTGCCATGAAATCCGATTTCGAATCCGCCATGCGCGCGGCCAATGCCGCGGCCGCGGTGGTGGTCGGAAAACGTGGCACCGCGACACTTTCGGTCGCCGAGCTGCGCCACCGTATCCTGCCGCCCTCGACGCTGGCGCCGGAAGAAAAGATCGTGTTCGACTGGGCGCTGCTCGACGAGCATCTTGCCGAATGGCGGAAGCAGGGCCTGCGGGTCGGCTTCACCAATGGCTGCTTCGATTTGCTGCATCCCGGCCACGTCAAATTGCTGGCCGGCGCGCGTGCGGCATGCGACCGGCTGGTGGTGGGCCTGAACGGCGATGCCTCGGTCGCGCGGCTCAAGGGGCAGGGCCGTCCGGTGCAACCGGTCGCGGCGCGCGCCGAGGTGCTGGCCGCGCTCGAAGCGGTCGATCTCGTCGCCGTGTTCGACGAGGACACGCCGGAGAAATTGATCGCGCGCGTCAAGCCGACGGTGCTGGTCAAGGGCGGCGACTATACGCGCGAGCAGGTCGTCGGCCGCGAGCTGGTCGAGGCTATGGGCGGGCAGGTAATCCTGATCGAGATCGTGCCCGGCCATTCGACCAGCGACATGGTCGCGCGCACGCGCGCGCCGAAGGCGCGCTAAGGCTCACGCTTGAGCGGCTTCTCATCCGGCGGCTGCCAATTTTGCGTCTGCTCGTAGCGCTTGGCGTAGCGGTAGAACGTGCCCTCGAAATTGCCGAGCGCGATGACGAAGCCGGTCCAGCCGTCGATGAAGCCGAGCTTGAAGACGTAATGCTTGAGGAACGACCACGCACCGTGCCCGAGCGCGCCCGCCATTGACACGCGTTTGCCCGCAAGCTTCGCCGCGCCGAGCGAAGAATAACGGTTCATTTTCTGGATGACCTCTTCCAGATTGCGGAAGGGGAATTGCCAGATGGCGTTCGTCGAGCGTGCCGAGCGGCTTGCCGCTCAAGTTCTCGAAACCCTCGTGCACCGGCTCGAGCGTGTAGCGCAGGCTGCCTTTGCGGAAGAGCTGCGGCTGGCGGAAATTCGGATACCAGCCGGAGCCGCGGATCCAGCGGCCCATCATGTAGCTCCGGCGCGGCACGCGATAGACGTCGTGAGCGGGGCCCGCGGCCAGCAATTTGAGAATTTCGTCGCGCACCTCTTCGGTGCAGCGCTCGTCGGCGTCCAGACTGAAAATCCAATCGTATTGGCAGGCTTCGAGCGCGCGGTTGCGCAATTCGCCGAAGCCAGTGAACGGCACCTGCACCACGCGCGCGCCGAGCGCGGTGGCGATCTCGGCGGTGCGGTCGGCGCTGTTGGAATCGACCACCACCACCTCGTCGGCCCACAGCACGCTTGCGACCGCCGCGGCGATTTTCTCGGCCTCGTTATAGCTCAGGATATAGGCGGATATCTTTGCCATGGTCCGGTGGTTGGACGTTCGCGCCGCGCGGTGCCCCTTCATAACATCGCCGGACGGGCGCGCCCTAGGGGTTTGTCGTAAACTGAGACATCGGTTAAAGCCTCAGCGGGCGCATGATCCCGAAAAGTGGGCACCGGTTTTCGGATAAGATCATGCGCAAACAAACCTTAGGGCGCCAGTGGCCGAGCTGATTTCCGTCATCGTCACGACCTATAACCGCGAGGATGCGCTGGCGGCGGTGCTGCGCTCGCTCGCGCGGCAGACCGACCAGGATTTCGAGGTGTTGGTGGCCGACGACGGCTCGGCTGCGACGACCGGCCAATTGGTCGAATCCTGGAAGGCCAAACTCGGCCGCCGCCTCGGCCATGTCTGGCACGAGGATCGTGGCTTCCGCGCCGCCGAAATCCGCAACCGCGCGATTCTGGCCGCGCGCGGCAGCTACTGCATCTTTCTCGACGGCGACTGCATCGCCCGGCCGGATTTCGTCGCCACGCACCGCCGCCTCGCCGAACAAGGTTGTTTCGTCACCGGCAACCGCATTCTATTGTCGCCCGAACTGACGGCGGAAGTTCTAAACGAAGGGCTCATGCCGGAAAGCTGGAGCATCGGCCACTGGCTGGCGCAGCGCCTGCGCGGCGGCGTCAATCGCTTGTCTGCGCTGCTGCATTTGCCGCTCGGGCCGCTGCGCCGGCTGCGGCAATACGCCTGGCGCGGCGCGCGTTCCTGCAATCTCGCGATCTGGCGCGCCGATCTCGATCGCGTCGATGGCTTCGATGCCGACTATAGCGGCTGGGGCAAGGAGGATTCCGATATCATCGTGCGCCTGCTGCATGCCGGCGTGCGCCGCAAGGACGGCGTGTTCGCGACCGGCGTGCTGCATCTATGGCATCCGGATGCCGGCCGCGACCGGCTGGCCGAGAACGAACGCAAGCTTTCGGATATTGTCGCCAGCGATACCATCCGTGCGCGGAGTGGACTGTCCGCGCTTGCCGCCGCCTCCGGTCAGGCTCTGGCGGCTGCAAAACGGTAAAGCAACAGGCCAACCAAAACGCAGCCCACGGCCAGCGCGGCGCCCTGCGCGAGATACGACGGTGCCAGCACGGTCGCGGCGGCAAGCGCGGCAAGCACGATATTGAGCAGGAACACGCGGCCGACGATCCGATAGACGCTGAAGCCGTTATCGGTCGCGCGCTGATAGAAGTGACTGCGATGCGCCTGCCAAAACGGTTCGCCTTTCGCCAGCCGGCGCAGCAGCGTGATGGTCGCATCGGCGAGATAATAGAGCGGCAGCAGCAGCGCCGCCGCGACATGCCCGCTTGCGGCGAGCATGGCGAGCAGCCAGCCGAGCAATAGGCCGATCGGCAGGCTGCCGACATCGCCGAGAAACAGTCGCGCCACCGGCCGGTTAAACGGCGCAAAGCCGATCACGGCGCCGCCGAGCGCCAGCGCCACCATGGTGGCGTCGCGCGGCAATGCGCCCATGAGGCCGAACAGGACAAGTCCGGCGGTGAGCGGCACCACCTCGGCGACCGTCATCCAGTCGATGCCGTCCATGAAATTCGTCAAATTGACGAACCACAGCAGGGCGACGCCCATGAGCGCGCGTTCGAGCCAGCCGGGCAGAAACGGCACGACGCGCAGATCGTCGGGGAGCGCGGCGAGCACAATCGCTACCCCGACCGCCTGCAGAATCAGCCGCGGCAGCACCGGGATCGGACGAGCGTCATCGACCGCGCCCACGAGGGCGATGAACACCACGGCCGTCAGGACGAGCCACAGAGAATTTCCGCCGAGACCGGGCGCGCCCGACATAATGGCTGCGGCGACGACGCCGACTGTTGCCGCAACCACCGCGATGCCGCCGCCTTGCGGCGTCGGGGCTGTGTGCGAGGAGCGCGCATTGGGCCGCGCCAGCGCGTGGCGCGCGAGCAGCGGCTGCAACAGCCAAATCAGCACCCCGCTGGTCAGCACGGAGGCCGCGAATACCAGCGCAAGGCCTCCGACGCCCGTCATGTCACAACCGCCACAGCGCAACGCCGGCCGGAACGCGGCTGCGGTCGAGGCGCGCCTTGATGTCGATGACGACGCCTTCACCGTCGCGCAGCAGCGGCACGATCAAAGGCCAGCCGGCTTTGTAGGCCTCATGTGCGACCGCCAGCACCACCGCATCGGCGGGCTCTAAAGACTTGAGCGCCACAAGCTCAATGCCGTATTCGCGGCGCGCATGGGCGGGGTCGGCCAGCGGGTCGTGCACTTGCACGGCGATGCCGGACGCCGACAATTCGCGCACGATATCGACGACTTTCGAATTGCGGATATCCGGCACGTCTTCCTTGAAGGTGAGGCCGAGAACCGTCACGCGTTCCGCCTTGCGGGTGCCGGCTTGCAGCAGACGCAAGGTTTCGCGCGCGACTTTCTTTCCCACCGCGTCGTTGACGCGCCGGCCGGCCAAAATGATCTTCGGATCGAACCCGGCCTTCTCGGCGCGGTGGGTCAGATAGAAAGGGTCGACGCCGATGCAGTGGCCGCCGACCAGCCCGGGCGTGAAGGGAAGGAAGTTCCATTTGGTGCGGGCCGCGGCAAGCACGTCGGCGGTATCGATGCCGAGCACGTGGAACAACTCGGACAATTCGTTCATGAACGCGATGTTGAGATCGCGCTGGGTGTTCTCGATGACCTTGGCGGCTTCCGCCACCTTGATCGAGGGCGCCTTGTGGATGCCGGCTTGCACGGCCGAGCCGTAAACTTCGGCGACGATGTCGAGCGTGCGCGCGTCCTGCCCGGCCACCACCTTGGCGATGGTTTCGAAGCGATGCTGGCGGTCGCCGGGATTGATGCGTTCGGGCGAGTAGCCAAGCGTGAAATCGCGTCCGCCGACGAGCCCCGAGGCGCGTTCGAGCACCGGCATGCAATCTTCTTCGGTGGCGCCGGGATAGACCGTCGAACTCGTAGACCACGATGTCGCCTTGCTTGAGCGCGCGGCCGACCAAGTCGGACGCTTTCAGCAACATGCTCAGATCGGGACGAAACTGTGCGTCGATCGGCGTCGGCACGGTAACGATGAAAAAATCCGCCGCGCGCAGCTCAGCCGCATCGGCGGTCCAGTGCGCCTTCGCCGCTTTCAAGTCTTCGGGCGTCACCTCGCGGGTGCGGTCGAGACCGGCCGCGATATCGGCGACACGCGCGGCGTCGATATCGAAGCCGATGACGCTCGCGCCCGTGCGTGCAAAACCCACCGCGACCGGCAAGCCGACATAGCCGAGGCCGATGACGGCGATCTTACGCGCATGCCCCACGGAGGTTTCCTTCGCTGGTCGGGCCCCTGTTTATCCGGGAGTTCCCGGTGGCCGCAATAGCGGGCCCGCGCCCGGAGCTCGCGACAGCAGCCGCCGGTAAAGCGCGACGATCTCCTGGCCGATGCGCACGTGCGAGAACTTGCTTTCCACCATGCGGCGGCCGGCGGCGCCGAACCTGCGGCGCATATCGGCATCGCTGGCGAGCCGGTCGATGGCGTCGGCAAGAGCCGCGGCGTCGTTCGGCGGCACCAGCAAGGCATTGACGCCGGCGCGCGCGATCTCGCGGCAGCCCGGCACGTCGGTGGCAACGATCGGCCGTGCGCAGGCGGCGGCTTCCAAGAGGCTCAGCGGCAGGCCCTCGCGCAACGACGGCAGCACGGCGATGTGCGCTCGCGCCCAGAACGCGCCGATGTCCTCGACTTGGCCGAGCAAGGTCACTCCCGGCCGTCGCTTCCAATCGGCGATAATAGCGGGCGGAATCGAGGCGAGGTTGGTCGGATCGGGTTCGCCGGCGATCAGCAGCGCGATCAGCCGGCCGCGGCGCGCCAGCAAATCATGCGCCTCGACCAGCGTGGGCACGCCCTTGTCGCTCAGCAGCCGGCCGACGAAGCCGGCGGCGATCGGCGGCGGCGGCTCCGGCAAGGGGCTAAGCGCATCGATATCGACGCCCGATCCGGGGATCAGCGCGATCTTGTCGCCGGCGACACCGAGCGCCTCGATGGCGGCGCGGTCGTCCGGGTTCTGCACCAGGACGAAGGTGCGCGCGCGGCCGAATAGCCGGCCCAGCACGGGCTCGAGCACGGCGCGCAGCAGCATGGCCTTGGGCGTGCGCGTGGTGAAGGCAAAACCGAGACCCGCCATGGCATTGAGGCAGACGACCGGCAGACTGAGCGCGGCGAGCGATCCGATGACGGCCGGCATCAAAGCCACGTGGTGAACAAGGTCCGGCTGCACCTGCCGATAAAGATGCCGTACCTCGCGCACCGCCGACAGCAAGCGTAGCGGCGCAAAGCTGCCGCGGCGCCACCCGAGCGGATGCAAGACGAAGCCCTCGCGCTCGATCGCGGCGGCGTGGCCGGCGACCCGGGTCGCGACATGGACCTCAAAGCCGGCGCGCTGCGCCGCCCGCGCCATCGGTAGACGATGCGACACGAAATACCAGTCTTCGGAAACGAGATAGAGAATCTTCTGCGCCATCAGGTCGACAACCTATGCCGCCGCAACAAGACTATTTCAATGCGCGAGACCAAAATGTATGCGTTTCCCGACAATAGTGGTGGGGTCTGGACCGTGCCAGGTTGCGAGGTTCCTATTTGCTCCCGACCCGTCATTGCGGATATTCATTACCTGCTCAAGCGATTTGCAACAATCTCGCCGTTATCGGCGTGAAATCCGGGCTCGGCAGTAGGCAAAAAGGCATCGATCCGTGGCAGCCGCAAATCCCGTTTTAGTCACCGGCGCCGCCGGCTTCATCGGCTTCCACGTCGCGCGCGCGCTGGCAGAGGCTGGCCGCGCGGTGATCGGCGTCGACAATCTGTCGCCTTACTACGATCCGAAGCTCAAACAAGCGCGGCTGGCGCAACTCGCCGGCTTCAAGAGTTTCAACTTCGTGCGGCTCGATCTGGCGGACCGCGCCGGCACCGCGACGCTGTTTGCCGAGCACCGGTTTGCGCGCGTCGTCCATCTCGCCGCGCAGGCCGGCGTCCGGCACTCGCTGGTCGACCCCTATGCCTACGCGGATGCCAATCTCAACGGCTTTCTCAATGTCCTGGAAGGCTGCCGCCACCACGGCTGCGGTCATCTGCTCTATGCATCCTCGTCGTCGGTCTACGGCTCCAACAGCAAGATGCCGTTCCGCACCTCCGATAACGTCGATCATCCGCTCAGCCTCTACGGCGCCTCGAAAAAGGCGAACGAGCTGATGGCGCATTCCTATTCGCATCTATTCAATCTGCCGGCGACCGGTTTGCGCTTTTTCACGGTCTATGGGCCGTGGGGACGGCCCGATATGGCGATGTGGCTGTTCACCGCCGCGATCGAGGCCGGCAAGCCGATTAAACTGTTCAATCGCGGCAACATGCGGCGCGATTTCACCTATATCGACGACGTCGTGCAGGCCGTGGTGCGGCTGATCGACAAGCCCGCCGAGAGCGATCCGAATTGGTCGAGCGAGGCGCCCGACCCCGCGCGCAGTTCAGCGCCTTGGCGGGTCTACAATATCGGCAACAACAATCCGGTCGATGTTCTCGATGTTGTGCAAATTTTGGAACGGACGCTCGGAAAAAAAGCCATTCGCGAGCTGCTGCCGATGCAGCCCGGCGACGTCCCGGCCACTTTCGCCGATGTCGGCGACCTCATGCGCGACGTCGGCTTCAAACCGTCGACGCCGATCGCCGAGGGCATCGCGCGCTTCATCGCCTGGTATCGCGACTATCACGCCGCCGGTTGACGCGCTTCGCGCGCTCGTCTGCCGTGATCGAGGATCCAGATGACGCCGCCCGGCAGGCCGGCGGCGAACGTGGCGATGCCCAGCAATACCGACACGATGAGACCGTCGGTTTCCGGCAGTCCGGCATAGCCGAAAGCCAGAACCATCGCGGTCTCGCGCGTGCCCCAGCCCGCGATCGATAGCGGGATGGTGGCGATCAGCAACACAGGCAGCACCAGCAGCAGGGCCTGCACCCACTCGAGCGGCGCGGTCACCGATCTGGCGAGGCACCATGCCGCACTTATGTTCATGGAATGGATGATCAGCGAATAGACGAGAATGCGCACTATGCTCGAGGTCGAGGCAAAAACGTTGCGTGCAGCGGAGGCTGCCCCCGTCACCTGGCGCGTCAGCCACCAGCGTTCGAGCCAGCGCCAGCGGACAAATCCCAGTGCCAAAAATATCAGACAGGCACCGATGCTGCCGAACCCCGCGATCAGTAACGCGACGCGGCCGGAAAAATCGCCGATGAGCGCGAACGACCATGGCAGGCAAAAGATCACAAGGAGCGCCAGCACCAGCATGCCGACCATGCGGTCGATCAGCACGGAATAGGTCGCGCTCCGCCAGCCGCCATTGTCGCGCGCCAAGAGCCAGACCCGCACCGCGTCGCCGCCGACGGTCGAGGGCAGCGTTTGATTGAAAAAGGCCGCGATGAAGTTGTAGCGGAACGCGCTTGCCGTCCCAAACGGCGGCTCGTCCGGCGTTTTGCAGTGTTGGACGATCTGCTGCCAGCGCAGCGCGGCGACAAAAATTTGAGCGATCAAGATGAATATGGCCGCCGCCAGCCAACTATATTTCAGGTGACCGAGCTGCCGGCCGACCAAGTCGAAATTCACGTGCGCGAAGGCGAAATACAAGAGGACGCACGAGACCGCGGCTTTCAGCGCGAATGTGGCCAAGTTTCGCATCGATCGTGGGTCCTGCGGGGCAACTCGCACGGATTTGTGCGGTCTGTGCTGGCGTAAAGCGGCGATAGATCGAAAGCGTGTTGGGGAAATCCCGGAATTTCACTGCTCATAGCTTGATTGTGCCGCGATGAGAATGGGATAAATGGGAAATCGAAAAGGCGATGCATATGCCGAAACTGACCGATTTAAAGGTAAAACTCTTCACCGACGGCGCCGACAAGGCACAGATCGTCGAGATGGCCAAACAGGCCTGGATTGCCGGATTTACCACCAATCCCTCGCTGCTCAAGAAAGCCGGGGTGAGCGACTACGAGGCCTTTGCGCGCGATCTGGTCGCGGCCGTGCCCGACCGCCACATCTCGTTCGAGGTATTCTCCGACGAAATCACTGAAATGGTCGCCCAGGCGCGCGTCATCGCGGCCTGGGGCAAGAACGTCTACGTCAAACTGCCGGTGACGACGACGCGCAACGAGCCGCTGTTCGACGTGGTGCGCTCGCTGTCGCGCGACGGCGTCAAGATCAACATGACGGCGATCTTCACGCCCGAGCAGGTCGCCCACGCGGTCGAAGCGCTCGACGGCGGCGCGCCGGCTTGCGTATCGGTGTTCGCCGGACGGCTGGCCGATTTCGGCATCGACTATCGGCCGATCATGCAGGATGCGGTCGCGCGCGCGCGCAAGACGCGCAATGTCGAGATCATCTGGGCTTCCACGCGCGAGGTGTTCAACGTCGTGGAAGCCGACAGCATGGGTTGCCACATCATCACCGCGCCGGCCGACGTGCTGAAAAAACTCCCCGGCCTCAGCTCCAAGTCGGCGGCGGAACTCTCGCTCGGGGCGGTGAAATCGTTTCGCGAGGACGCCTTGGCCGCCGGGCTTCGGCTGTCGGTTCCCGCCTCGCGCGCCGCCGAATGAGGCGATCCGGCACGCGCCCGCCGCGGCCTGAATTTGCGCCAAAATATCGCTGTAACGCTTTGAATCAAAACGTGTTCACCGCGTTTTCCCGGGGTGGTCGCCAGCCGTCGCGCCGCGTGCTAGTGGAAGGGCTGGCTTAAGGGTCAGGGCCTGGGGAAATCCGTCAGAAAATGACGCAAGCGGTAAAACCGGATGCGGAAAGCTCGTTGCGTATCGGCGTGATCGGCGTCGGCGTGATGGGCAGCAATCATGCCCGCGTGCTTACCGGGTTGCCCGGCGCCGTGCTGGTCGGCGTCGCCGACCCCGACCGCAAGCAGGCCGAATTCGTCGCGCGCACGCTTGGCTGCACCGCCGTCGCCAACGTTGAGGAACTGCTCGCCCTCAAGGTCGATGCCATCACCATCGCGGCGCCGACCCATCTTCACCGCGACATCGCGCTCACCTGCATCGCGCGCGGCATCCATGTGATGGTGGAAAAACCGATCGCTTCGTCGGTTGAGGAGGGCAACCAAATCATCGCCGCCGCGCGGCGCGCCGGCGTCACCTTGATGGTCGGCCACGTCGAGCGCTTCAATCCGGCGGTCGAGGCGATCAAGGACGCCATCCGCAACGAGGACATTCTTTCGATCGCCATCACCCGGGTCGGACCGTTTCCGCCGCGCATGTCGAATGTCGGCGTGGTGATCGATCTCGCGGTGCACGATATCGACCTGATCCGCTGGTTCACCGACAGCGAAATCATCGACGTGCAGCCGCAGCTTTCCAGCGCGGTCGCCGAGCGCGAGGACATCGCACTACTGCAGTTCCGCACGGCGTCGGGCGTGCTCGCCCACATCAACACCAACTGGTTGACGCCGTTCAAGGCGCGCAACGTCATCGTCGCCACGCGCGGCAAATACATCCAGGCCGATCTGCTCACGCGCCAGGTGACCGAATGCTTCGGCTTCCAGCCGGACGGCAGCTATTCCATGCGCCATCTTTCGGTCGGACATGCCGAGCCGTTGCGCTCCGAACTGCTCGCCTTCCTGCGCGCGGTGCGCTCCGGGATCGACCCCGGCGGTAACCGGAGAAGAAGGCGTGGCCAGCCTCGAAATCGCCATCCGTTGTCTTGCCTCTCGCCCGGTGGCCGTGGGCTCGCCACAGCGGCAGGCGCCGCGCGTGGTGGTCGGCTGAGCGGCGCCACGGCTTGGAATGAGTATGAATCAACGACCCACGCCGCCCATGATTCCGTTTATCGACGTGGCCGCGCAGCGCCGCCGGCTCGGCGCCGCCATCGATGCCGCGGCCGCGCGCGTGCTCGGCCACTGCCAGTTCATCCTCGGCCCGGAAGTGCGGACGTTTGAGGCGGAGCTGGCGAAGTTCTGCGGCGCGCGCCATGCCGTGACCTGCGCCAGCGGCACGGATGCATTGGTGCTGGCGCTGCGCGCCAAGGGCATCGGCCCCGGCGACGCGGTGATTTGTCCCTCGTTCACGTTTTGCGCGACCGCCGAAGTGGCGGCGCTCGTGGGCGCGACGCCGGTTTTCGTCGATGTCGACGCCGACACCTTCAACATCGATGCGAAGGGAATAGCGGGCGCGATGGCGTCGGCAAAAAAAGCCGGCCTCAAGCCGAAGGCGATCATCCCGGTCGATCTGTTCGGTCTGGCGGCCGACCATGCCGCCATCGCCGCCGCGGCAGAGGGCCTGTTCATTCTCGACGACGCCGCCCAGGCGTTCGGCGCGACCTTCAACAACCGCCGGCTCGGCAGCTTCGGGCAAGCCACCGCGACTAGCTTCTTTCCGGCAAAGCCGCTCGGTTGCTATGGCGACGGCGGCGCGGTGATGACCGATGACGACGCCATGGCCGAGGTCCTGCGCAGCCTGCGCATGCACGGGCAGGGCGGCGATCGATACGACAACATACGTATCGGTCTTGCCTCCCGTCTTGACACCATCCAGGCGGCGATCTTGATCGAAAAGCTGAAAATCTTCCCGGACGAGATCGAGACGCGCAACCGTATTGCCCGCCGTTATAGCGAAGGCTTAAGCGACATTGCGGTTGTCCCCAAGGTGGCGGCCGGGTCGACCTCGGTTTGGGCGCAATACACGATTCGCGTCTCGGGCGGTCGTCGCGACAAATTGGCGGCTACGCTCAAGGCGGAAGGCATCCCGACCGCGATTTACTATCCGATCCCGCTGCACCGGCAACAGGCCTACCGGCATTACCCGGTGGGCGAGGGCGGCGTTAAGGTGAGCGACCGCTTGGCCGGCGAAGTCATCAGCCTGCCCATGCACGCCTATCTCGACGAGCCGACGCAAGACCGCATCGTCGATGCCACCCGTCGCGCTCTAGTGCCGTGAGCTTTTAGAGGCTAATTTTTCCGTGCGGCTTGCAAAATTGAAATATCAGTTTCTCCCGCAAGCGATCGAAATGCAGTAGCACTACCGGGCAAAAGGCTCGGATTGATCGCATGAATTGGCGTGACCAGAACGTTCGCCTGCGTCGGCTCGAGGCCGAGGCGATTTATATTATGCGCGAGGTCCTCAGCGAATTCCGCAATCCGGTGATGCTCTATTCGATGGGCAAGGATTCGAGCGCGCTGTTGCACGTCGCGCAAAAAGCGTTTCGGCCGGGGAAGGTGCCGTTCCCGCTCTTGCACGTCGACACCACCTGGAAATTCCGCGAAATGATATCCTTCCGCGACGCGACCGCGGCGCGGCTCGGCATGGACTTAGTGGTGCACATCAATGAAGAAGGGCTCAAGCGCGGCATTTCGCCGGTGGCGTCCGGTTCGGCGATGCATACCCAGGTCATGAAGACGGAAGGCCTGCGCCAGGCGCTCGACAAATGGCGCTTCGATGCAGCTTTCGGCGGCGCGCGACGCGACGAGGAAAAAAGCCGCGCCAAGGAACGCGTTTTCTCGCATCGCTCCGCCAGCCATGGCTGGGACCCGCGCAATCAGCGGCCGGAGCTGTGGCGGTTGTTCAATACCCGGATCAAGGCGGGCGAATCCATGCGGGTCTTTCCGTTGTCCAATTGGACCGAACTCGACGTGTGGGAATACGTCCGGGCCGAGGATATCCCGGTCGTGCCGCTTTATTTCGCCAAGCAACGCCCGGTGGTGGAGCGCGATGGCGCGCTGATCATGGTCGACGACGACCGCCTGCCGCTCGCGCCGGGCGAAACGCCGCGCATGATGCAGGTTCGCTTCCGCACGCTTGGCTGCTACCCACTGACCGGCGCGATCCGCTCGAGCGCCACAACGCTCGACGCCATCATCGCGGAAATGCGCGGCTCGGCCAGCTCGGAACGGCAGGGCCGCGTCATCGACCGCGACGAGGCCGGCTCGATGGAAAAGAAAAAGCGCGAAGGGTATTTCTGATGAGGGATCCTGGGCCGATGATCGCCGACGCGCCCGAACGCAAGGACGGCGTCGATACCCGCCCGGCCTTGCGCTTGCTGACATGCGGCTCGGTCGACGACGGCAAGTCGACCTTGATCGGCCGCTTGCTCTACGAACAGAACCTCGTCTTCGACGATCATCTGGCCGCGCTCGACCGCGACTCGAAAAAGAACGGCAGCAACGGCGCGGACGTCGACTTCGCCTTGTTGCTCGACGGCCTGGAAGCCGAGCGCGAGCAGGGCATCACCATCGACGTCGCCTACCGCTATTTCTCGACCCCACGGCGCGCTTTCGTGGTCGCCGACACGCCGGGCCACGAGCAATACACCCGCAACATGGCGACCGGCGCGTCCAATGCCGAACTCGCGGTTCTGCTGGTCGACGCGCGCAAGGGCTTGCTCAGCCAGACCCACCGTCACGCCATCATCGCGAGCCTGCTCGGCATTCGCCACGTCGTTCTTGCGGTGAACAAGATCGATCTGGTCGGCTTCGATAAAGCCGTGTTCGATCAGATATCGGCGGGCTTTGACCGCTTTGCCGGCCCGCTCGGCTTCAAGCAGATCGCGGCAATCCCGGTGTCGGCGCGCCATGGCGACAATGTCTCGCGCGCAGCGAGCGCACGCCGTGGTATCGCGGGCCGCATCTGCTCGATTATCTCGAGACCGTCGATGTCGAGGACGGCCGCGCCGGCAAGCCGTTCCGCCTGCCGGTGCAATGGGTCAATCGGCCCAATTCCGATTTCCGCGGTTTTGCCGGCACGATCGTGAGCGGCTGCCTCAAGCCCGGCGACGAAATCGCAATTCTTCCGTCCGGCCAAACCACGCGGATCAAGCGGATTGTCGGCGCCGGCGGCGATCTCGCAGCCGCGCAGGCGCCGGATTCGGTCACCGTCACGCTTGCCGACGAAATCGACGTTGCGCGCGGCGACATGCTGGCCGCCTCGCGCGACCGGCCGCAGGTTGCCGACCAGTTCGAAGCCCACTTGATCTGGATGTCGGGCGAGCGTCTCTTTCCGGGGCGCTCCTATTTCATGAAGATTAATAACTGCACGCTCGCCGCCACGGTGACCGCCCTCAAGCACAAACTCGACGTCAATACGCTGTCGAAGCTTGCCGCCAAGACGCTGGCGTTGAACGAAGTAGCAGTGTGCAATCTGTCGGTGGCGCGGCCGGTTGCGTTCGATGCTTACGCCGACAACCGCGACACCGGCGCCTTCATCCTGATCGATCGCTATTCCAACGAAACCGTCGCCGCCGGGATGATCGATTTCGCCCTGCGGCGGGCGACCAACATCCATCATCAAAAACAGACCGTCAGCAAGGCCGAACGGTCGAACCTCATGCATCACCGCCCGGCGGTCTTGTGGTTTACCGGCCTGCCGGGCGCGGGCAAATCGACCATCGCCAATTTGGTCGAAGCCACGCTGCACGCGCGCGGCGTTCACACCGTGATGCTGGACGGCGACAATGTGCGGCACGGATTGAACCGCGACCTCGGCTTTACCGAGCCCGACCGGGTGGAGAATATCCGGCGCATCGGCGAGGTGGCCAAGCTGATGACCGACGCCGGCCTCATCGTGCTGTGCTCGTTCATCTCGCCGTTCCGCGCCGAGCGCCGCATGGTGCGGGAGTTGCTCGGCGGCGACGAGTTCATCGAGGTTTTCGTCGATACGCCCATCGACCAATGCATCGCGCGCGATCCCAAGGGCCTGTACGCCCGCGCGCTGGCCGGCGAGATCAAGAACTTCACGGGCGTCGATCAGCCCTACGAAGCGCCGGAAAATCCCGAGCTGCATCTGATGGCCGGGAACAAGGAAGCCGACCGGCTGGCGACCGAAGTCGTCGAGGCGCTGGAGCGGCGCGAGATATTGAAACGCGGTTGAAACGGCGCGATTTCGGCGGCCAGTTTTTGATCGACATCAATAAAGCGCGCGGCCCGCGCCCCTATCATATCGGCGCTTACGAATATGAAACGCGCGACCCGTGCGGGCGCGCGCCGCATGGCAATGGAGAGTGGCGGATGACGAAGTGGCCCGAGCACACCAAGGAACTGAGCGCGCATTTGCGTACATTGCGCGGCGGCGCGCCCGAGGTCATGAAGGCGTTTTCCGGTCTGGCGCAGGCCGCGCTCGCGCCCAAGGCGCTCGACTGCAAGACCAAAGAGCTGATCGCGCTCGGCATCGCGGTCGCGATCCGCTGCGACGACTGCATAGGATTTCACGTCAAGGCGGCGTTGGAGCAGGGCGCCTCGCGCGATGAAGTGATTGAGACGCTCGGCATGGCCGTTTACATGGGCGCCGGCCCCTCGGCGATGTACGCCAGCCACGCGCTCGATGCATTCGAACAATTCAAGCAGGCTGCGGCCAAATCGGCCGTCACGGCGGCTTGATCGCGCCGGCGTTAGCTGCGTTTGTAAATATCCTCGATGCGCTCGATGTCGTCCTCGCCGAGATAGCTGCCGGTCTGCACCTCGATCAATTCAAGCGGGATTTTTCCCTTATTGGCCATGCGGTGGACGGAGCCGATCGGGATATAGACCAACTCGTTCTCGTGCACGTTTTGAATCGTCTCGGCGACGGTGACCTCGGCGGTGCCGTGCACCACCACCCAGTGCTCGGCGCGGTGGCGGTGTTTCTGCAGCGACAGCACGCCGCCCGGGATCACGACGATGCGTTTGACCTGGAAGCGCTCGCCCATGTCGATCGATTCGTAATAGCCCCAGGGCCGGTGCACGCGCTTGTGGTCGGTTGCCTCGGGCCGCTTGGCGGCCTTGAGCTTGGCCACCAGCTCGCGCACCTCCTGCGAACGCGCGCGCGGTATCACCATCACCGCGTCGGACGTACTCACCACCACAAGGTCCTTGACGCCGACCACGGCGGTGAGCCGGCCGTCGGAATGCACCACGCAACCGGAGGCGTCCATGGTCACCGCAGGCCCATGCAGTCACATTGCCGGCGGCATCCGGCGGCGTAATGTCGAACAACGCATCCCAACTGCCGATGTCCGACCAGCGGAAATCGCCCGCCACCACCGCGGCGCGGTCGGTCTTTTCCATCACCGCGTAGTCGATCGACTTGAGCGGTGCGCGCGCGAAGGCTTCCGGCTGCAAACGCAAAAAGCCGAGATCGATTGTAGCCTGGGCGACCGCGGCCTCGATCGCTTCGGCCATGGCCGGTTCGAGGCGGTTGAGTTCCGAGAGCAGCACGTCGGCGCGGAACAGGAAGTTGCCGGAATTCCACAGATAGCCGTCGCGGACGTAGCGGGCGGCGGTGGCGGCGTCCGGCTTCTCGACGAATCGCTCGACCGCATGCGCGCCGCCTTTCCCGATCGCCTTGCCCGGGAGGATGTAGCCGTAGCTGGTCTTCGGCTCGTTCGGCTTGATGCCGAAGGTGACGATCTTGCCCGCTTCGGCGGCCTCGCGGCCGGCAAGGCACGTGGCGCGGAACTGCGGCACGTCGAGGATGATGTGGTCGGCGGCGAGCGCCAGAACCACGGCATCCGGGTCGCGTTGGCGCGCGACCGCGGTCGCGGCCGCGATGGCCGGCCCTGAGTCCCGCCGCAGCGGCTCGATCACCACCGTCGCCTCGACACCCACGTCCTCGGCCTGCCGGCGGGCGAAGAAATGGAAGTTCGGGCCGGTGATGACGATGGGCGGCGCGAACATCGGGTCCTGCACCCGCAACAGGGTTTCCTGGTAGGTCGAACGGTCGCCGACCAAAGGCAGGAACTGCTTGGGCAGCGCGTCGCGCGAAACCGGCCAAAGCCGCGTTCCGGCGCCGCCGGCGAGAAGAATGGGGATGATCGGCGAGGGCATGGCTATGGCAGGCCTGGTTCGGGCTCTATGTTTAGGGCGGGAATCGCCTTAATGCAGCTTAGAATAACTGACTATCGCTATCGTTCCCCATAGTCCAAGTCCATTCAACTTCCTCGGTTTCGAGCGGCGATAGGCAAGATCATCGATGATAGATCGCATCCTTACGGTCGGCGGATGGACGCTGCTGTCGCGGATCACCGGCTTTATCCGCGACATCGCGCTGGCCGCAATCCTCGGCGCCGGGCCGGCGGCCGATGCCTTCTTTGTCGCATTTCGCCTGCCTAATCATTTCCGCGCCATCTTCGCCGAAGGCGCTTTCAATGCCGCCTTCGTACCGGCCTACGCCCGCATCCGCGAGCAGGGCGGGGCCGAACGGGCGGCGCTGTTCGCGGATCGCATTTTCACGCTGTTGCTGGCAAGCCAGGTGGTGCTGCTGGCGGTCGCCTTGCTGTTCACGCCGGCGGTGATCGATGTGCTTGCGCCGGGCTTTGCCAAGGACCCCGGCCGCTACGCGCTTGCGGTCGAGCTCACGCGCATCACTTTTCCTTATTTGCTGCTGGTCACGTTGGTCACGCTCTACGGCGGCATTCTCAATGCGTTGCATCGTTTCGCAGCCGCCGCAGCGGCGCCGATCCTGTTGAATTTATCGATCGCCGTGGCGCTGCTGCTGGCGGCCTTTTTCCCGACCGCCGGCCATGCCGCCGCCTGGGGCGTGTTGATCTCCGGCGTGTTGCAGGCGCTCCTCGTCGGCGGCGATACCTGGCGCGCCGGCGCGCTTGCCGCGTTGCGCTGGCCGGAATTCGACGCCGACGTGCGGAAATTCTTCCGCGCGCTCGGGCCGGCGACGGTCGGCTCGATGGGCGTGCAGCTCGCGCTGTTCGCCGATACCATCATCGCGAGCTTCCTGCCGGCCGGCGCGCTGTCGGCGCTTTATTACGCCGACCGCATCGACCAACTTCCGATCGGCGTGATCGGCATCGCCGCCGGCACCGTCATCTTGCCGGAAATGGCGCGGCGCATTGCGGCTGGCGACGAAGCCGGCGCATCGAGCGCGCAGAACCGCGCTATCGAATTCACGCTGCTGCTGTCGATCCCCTGTCTCGCGGCTTTCCTCGTCGTCCCCGAGTTGATCATGCAGGCGCTATTCATGCGCGGCGCCTTCAGCGCGGCCGACGCCGTCGCCGCTGGCCGCACGCTCTCGGCTTACGCGGTCGGACTGCTGCCCTTCGTGCTCATCCGCAGCACGGTCGCGACGTTTTTTGCACGCGGCGACACCGCGACGCCGGTGAAGGCGGCGCTCGTCGCCGCCGCGGTCAATATCGCTTTCAAGTTCCTGCTGATGGGCCCGCTGGCGCAGGTGGGCCTGGCGCTCGCCACCGCGATCGGCGCCTGGATCAATCTCGGCCTGGTGGTCTGGTTCGCGGCGCGCGCCGGGCATATCCATTTCGACGAGCGGCTGCGCAATTCGGCCGTCAAGCTCGCGGGCGCCGGGCTCGCGCTCGCCGCAGCCTTGTGGCTGTGCCAAGGGCCGGTGGAGCGTCTGTTCGCGGACTGGCAGCGGCTACGCCATTTGGCGGCCCTAGCGCTGTTGGCCGCGATCGGCGCCGCGGTCTATGGTGGCGTCTTATTGACGCTGTTCGGCCCGCGCTGGCTTGCCGCATTTCGCGCCCGGCCGCGCGGCTGACGCAAGGTTCCCTGAAGCGGTCCTTGCCGACTGGGCCCGGTGGACATAACTGCCCCCCGACGCTATGGGGACGGTCCGGGCTATTCGTGGCTGGCCGATATCGCAGGTATTCATGAATTTCGCGCGGGCAATTCCATCATTTTCAGTGATGCGCTTTGGCAGGAGCATCCTTTTGCCATGTGCGCTTGCAACTTTGGTAGCAAGCTGCGGCGAAGCGAAGAAGCAGGGCGCCGCGCCGCCGCCGCCAGCCGTCACCGTCGCCAAGCCGGTCAAGCGCACGGTCACCGATTTCGACGAATATGTCGGCCGCTTCACCGCGATCAATTCCGTCGAAGTGCGCGCGCGTGTGTCGGGCTACCTTGACGGCGTGCATTTCAAGGACGGGCAGATCGTCAAGCAAGGCGATCTCTTGTTCACCATCGACAAGCGGCCGTTCCAGAATACGCTCGATCAGGCGCGCGCCAATCTGGCGCAAGCGAAATCGAATCTTGCCTTTACCCAATCCGACTACACGCGTGGCCAGCAACTGGTGCACGACAAGACCATCACCGACCAGACATTCGAACAACGCGCGCAGGCCTTCCATAACGCGCAAGCTTCCGTCAGCAATAATGAAGCGGCGGTGCGCCAGGCCGAACTCGATATCGAATTCACCGAATTGCGCGCGCCGGTCAACGGCCGCATCGGCGACCGGCGCGTGTCGCCCGGTAATCTGGTGACCGGCGGCACCGCCGGCAACACCACGCTGCTCGCCACCATCGTGTCGACCGATCCGATCTATTTCGAGTTCACTTTCGATGAGGCCTCGTTCCTGCGCTACGAGCGCATGTCAAAGACCGGCAACGATATCGCCAGCCGCGGCGCCGGCGTGCAGGTGGCACTCAAGCTGATCGACGAACATGAATTCGATCATCAAGGCCATATGGATTTCGTCGACAACGTAATCGATCGTTCGACCGGCACCATTCGCGGCCGCGCGATATTTGCCAATCCCAACAATTTGTTTACGCCCGGCATGTTCGCCCGCGTGCGCGTGCCCGGCTCGCCGCCATACGAAGCTCTGTTGTTGCCGGACGCGGCCATCGGCACCGAGCAGACGCGAAAATTCGTGCTCACGGTCAATGCCGATAACACGGTCGTTCCAAAATACGTGACGCTCGGCCAGACCACCGGCGATAATTTGCGGGTGATCAAGGGCGGGCTCAATGCCGACGACCGCGTGATCGTGAACGGGTTGCTGCGCGCACGGCCGGGCCAGAAGGTGACGCCGCAGGAAGAGGGCGCGGCTCCGCCGAAGCAGGGCGGCGCAGCGCCGCCGCCGAAATAACCCCGGCCAGAAACGATGCGTATTTCGCACTTCTTCATCGACCGGCCGATCTTCGCCTCCGTGGTCTCGATCGTGTTCGTGATCCTCGGCGGGGTCGCGTTTTTCCGGCTGCCGATCGCGCAATATCCGGAGATTGCGCCGCCGACCATCACCGTGACCGGGCAGTATCCCGGCGCCAGCGCCGACGTCGTCGCCTCGACCGTGGTGACGCCGATCGAACAGCAGATCAACGGCGTCGAGAACATGATCTATCTGTCGTCGAACTCGACCGCCGACGGACAATTCACGATCTCGGTCACCTTCGACATCGGTACCAACCTCGATATCGCGCAGGTGCAGGTGCAAAACCGCGTCGCCATCGCGCAGCCACGCTTGCCGGCAGACGTGCGCAACATCGGCGTCACGGTGAACAAGAGCTCGCCCGACTTGATGATGGTGGTACATCTCTATTCGCCGGACAAGTCGCGCGACACGTTGTTCATTTCCAATTACGCGACACTTGAAATAACCGACGCGGTGACGCGCGTCGACGGCGTCGGTTCGCTCATCGTGTTCGGCGCCCGCGACTACGCAATGCGCATCTGGCTCGATCCCGACCGCCTGCAATCGGTCGGCTTGACCGCGGCCGACGTGGTGACGGCTTTGCAAGGGCAGAACGTGCAGGTGGCCTCCGGCGTCCTCGACCAGCCGCCGATGGACAAGCCGGGTGCGTTCCAGATTTCGGTGCAGACGCAAGGGCGTCTCGCCGATCCGGACGAGTTCGGCAAGATCGTGGTCAAACAGACGCCCAACGCGGTCGTGCGGATTAAGGATGTAGCGACGGTCGAACTCGCGGCGCAGGACTATTCGACCAATTCCTATCTCGATCGCGATCCGGCGATCGCTATCGGCATTTTCCAGCGTCCGGGATCGAATGCGCTGTCGACCGCAAAGGCGATCGAAAACACCATGGAGGATCTCTCCAAGCGGTTCCCACCCGGCCTGAAGTACACGATCGTCTACAATCCGACGCAGTTCATCCAGCAATCGGTCGATGCGGTCGAATCGACCATCGGCGAGGCGATCGTCCTGGTTGTGCTGGTGGTCATTTTGTTCCTGCAGACATGGCGTGCCGCGGTGATCCCGATTGTCGCCATTCCAGTGTCGCTGATCGGTACCTTTTTCGTGATGTCGATGTTCGGCTTCACGCTTAACAACTTGTCGCTGTTCGGGCTCGTGCTTGCCATCGGCATTGTCGTCGATGACGCCATCGTCGTCGTGGAAAATGTCGAACGCAATATCGAGGCGGGGTTGAGTCCGCATGACGCGGCAGTCAAGAGCATGGACGAAGTGGGCGCGGCGCTGATTGCCATTGCGCTGGTGCTGTCGTCGGTGTTCATCCCTTCTGCCTTCATCACCGGAATTTCCGGCCAGTTTTACCGGCAGTTCGCTCTCACCATCGCCGGCGCCACCGTCATCTCGCTGATCGTGTCGCTGACCTTGTCGCCGGCCCTGTGCGCGCTGCTGCTCAAGCCGCATGGGAAGCCTGAAGACGATACCTGGTTCAACCGGCCAATCCACGGCTTCTTCCGGCTGTTCAATCGCTATTTCGACGCCCTGACTCGCGGCTACGGCCGGCTGACGGCGCGTACGGTCCGCTTTGCCATGCTGATGCTGCTGATCTATGGCGGCGTCATCGCCTTCGGCCTCAACGAATTCCGCAAGACGCCGATCGGGTTCATCCCGCAGCTCGACCGCGGTTACCTCATCATCATCACGCAACTGCCGCCGGCGGCTTCGCTCGCGCGCACCGACGACGTCAACCGGCGCGCGGTCGAGATCGCGCTCAAGGTGCCCGGCATCGCGCACGCGGTGAACATCGTGGGCTTCTCTGGCGCCACCTTCACCAACGCGCCCAATTCCGGCGCGATCTTCGTCACCCTCGATCCATTCGAGGAACGGGCGAAAGACCCGAGGCAATCGGCCGCCGCCATCCAGGGCCAGTTGTTCATGCGCCTGCAGGCGATCAAGGACGGCTTGATCTTCGTCGCCGCGCCGCCGCCGGTCTCCGGCATCGGCAATGCGGGCGGTTTCCGCATGATGGTCGAAGATCGGGCCGGGCGCGGTTCGCAGGCCTTGCAAAACGCGGTCTATGCGATGATGGGGCGGGCGGCGCAGACGCCCGGGCTCGTGCAGGTCTTTTCACTGTTCGAGAACACCACGCCGCAGCTTTATCTCGACATCGATCGGGTCAAGGCGCAATTGCTTGGCATCAATATCCCCGACGTGTTCGCCGCGCTGCAGATTTATCTGGGTTCGGCCTATGTGAACGACTTCAACTTATTCGGCCGCACCTACCGCGTCGTCGCGCAGGCGCTGAGCGACTACCGCAACGACACCGAGGACGTGTTGCGCATTCGCGTGCGCAACAACAGCGGCGACACGGTGCCGCTCGGCGCCTTCACGACAGTGCGCACCGTCACCGGGCCCTATCGCGTGCCGCGCTATAATCTTTATCCGGCCGCCGAACTCGATGGCGCGGCGGCGCCCGGCTACAGCCAGGGCCAGGCGATCAAGATCATGCAGCAACTGGCCGCCCAGACGCTGCCGGAGGGCTTCTCCTACGAGTGGACGACGCTCGCCTTCCAGCAACTGCGCGCCGGCAACACAGCGATTTTCGCTTTCGTGCTGGCGGTGGTGTTCGTGTTCCTGGTGCTGGCCGCGCAGTTCGAGAGCCTGACCCTGCCGCTAGCGGTGATCATGATCGTGCCGATGTGTCTGATCGCCTCCATTGTCGGCGTGGTGATCCGCGGCCAGGACAATAACATTCTGACGCAAGTGGGCTTCATCGTACTGATCGGGCTTGCCGCCAAAAATGCCATTCTGATTGTCGAGTTCGCCAAGCAGTTGGAAGATGCCGGGCGCGACCGGTTCGCAGCGGCGGTCGAGGCGGCGCATTTGCGGCTGCGTCCGATCCTGATGACCTCGCTCGCCTTCATCCTCGGCGTGACGCCGCTGGTCTGGGCGATTGGCGCCGGCGCCGAGCTGCGGCAAACGCTGGGCACGGCCGTGTTCTCCGGCATGATCGGCGTCACGACGTTCGGCCTTATTTTCACGCCGGTATTCTACGTGCTCACGCGCTGGCTCGCGCATCGCTTCGCGCGCGGCGGCCGGCAATCGCCAGCGGCCGAACGATGACGATGAAATTCGGATTTGGTCAGGCACTTACGCGCAAGGAGGACGACGCGCTGCTGCGCGGGGCAGGGCGCTACGTGGCCGACGTCGCGCCGCAAGCGACGCTGCACGCGGTAGTCCTGCGTTCGCCGCACGCGCATGCGCGTTTCGTCATCCACGATCTCGAGCGCGTGCGCGCCATGGCGGGGGTGCGGCTGGTGCTGACCGCCGCCGAAATCGCCCAGCTCGGGCCGCTGCCGACGCCCGGGGTGATCCCCGGGCCCGAGATCAAGATTCCGGACTATCCGATTTTGGCAAAAGATGTCGTGCGGCACGTCGGCGATGCCGTCGCCTTTGTGGTGGCTGACAGCCTTGCCGCTGCCAAGGACGCCGCCGAGGCGATCGCGGTCGACTGGCAACCGCTGCCGCACGTGATCGGCGCGGTTGCCGCGCTCGCGCCCGGCGCGCCGCGCGTATGGGCCGACCGGCCGGGCAACCTCGCCTTCGAGACTGAGCTGGGCGCCGCCGCCGCCACCAAGGCGGCGTTTGCGCAAGCCGCGAAGACGATTGAGCTGACCATCGTCAACCAGCGGCTGGTGACGAATTACATGGATACCCGCGGCGTGATCGCCGAGTACGACGGTGGGCGCTACACGCTCACGCTCGGCAGCCAGGGCAGCCACATCATCCGCGACATCATCTGCGGCCAGGTGCTCAAGCTGCCGCTCGACGAGATGCGGGTCGTCACGCCCGACGTTGGCGGCGGCTTCGGCACGAAGCTGTTTCCCTACCGCGAATACGCGCTGGCCGCGGTCGCCGCCGAGCGGCTGCGCAAGCCCGTGAAGTGGATTTGCGAGCGTTCCGAACATTTTCTCGGCGACAGCCACGGCCGCGACAATATCTCCAGCGCGCGGTTGGCGCTGGACGACAAAGGGCGCTTTCTCGCGCTCGCACTCGATATCGTTGCCGACATGGGCGCCTATCTGTCGTGTTACGCGCCGTACATCCCATGGCTCGGCGCCGGCATGGCGACTGGCGCCTATGATATTCCGGTGGCGCATGTACGCCTGCGCGCGGCCTATACCAACACCGTTCCGGTCGACGCCTATCGTGGCGCCGGGCGGCCGGAAGCTTCCTATCTGATCGAGCGGCTGGTCGACACGGCGGCGCGCGAACTCGACATGGCGCCCGACGCGCTGCGCCGCAAAAATCTGATCAAGCCAAAGGCAATGCCGTACACGACGGCGACCGGGAAAATCTACGACTCGGGCGATTTCGCTGGCGGCATGGCGCGCGCGCAGGAAATTGCCGATTGGGGCGGTTTCAGCAAGCGCGCGGCGGCGTCCAAGCGCGCCGGCAAACTACGCGGTATCGGCATCGCGACCTATGTCGAGGCTTGCGGCAATAACGGTCCTGAAACCGCCGTGGTGCGGCTTGACCGCGATGGCGGCGTCACCGTGCTGATCGGCTCGCAGTCGACCGGGCAGGGCCACGCAACGTCCTATGCGCAGCTGGTCGCCGAACGGCTCGATCTGCCGCCGGAGCGAGTGCGGGTCGTGCAAGGCGACACCGATCTGATAGCGACGGGCGCCGGCACTGGCGGCTCGAGTTCGATTCCGGTCGGCGGCGTTTCGGTCGACCGCGCGTCGAAGACGCTGGCCGAGCAGCTCAAGCAGCTTGCCGCCGACGCGCTGGAAGCGGCCGCGACCGATATGGAAATCGCCGACGGTACGGTGCGCGTCGCCGGCACCGACCGCGCGATTTCATTCGTCGATCTGGCCGCGCATCCGCAGGCGACACCCGAACGGCTCAGCGCCACCAAGGATTTCGGTACCGAGCAGCCGACATTCCCGAACGGCACACATATCGCGGAAGTGGAAGTGGACCCCGACACCGGCGCGACGGCGATCCGCAATTACGTCGTGGTGGACGATTTCGGCGCCACGCTCAATCCGCTGCTACTGGCCGGTCAGGTGCATGGCGGCGCCGTGCAGGGCATCGGCCAGGCGTTGATGGAAGACACGGTTTACGATCCAGCCTCCGGCCAACTGCTCAGTGCGAGCTTCATGGATTACGCCATGCCGCGCGCCGCCGACGCGCCGTCCTTCGTGTTCGAAACACGCAACGTGCCGTGCAAGAACAACCCGCTCGGGGTGAAGGGGGCGGGCGAGGCAGGCGCGATCGGTTCATGCCCTTCGGTCATGAACGCCATCCTCGACGCGCTCTGGCGCGCCTATAAAATCCGTACTATTGACATGCCGGCGACCGCGCAGAAGGTCTGGACGGCGATCGCGACGAGCCGCCGCACCTGAAACCGGCCGTCCCGATGCTGATTATTCCTCCTCGAAGCGGAATTTGCCGCCGGCTTTCTTGGGACCGCCATGGCAGCCGCCGCAGGCTTTCGCGAGGACCGTCCAGTCGGCCTTGACCTTCGCGACATCGCCTTTCTTGGCGTCTTCGCCGATCGTGTCACTTGCGTCGATCAAGGCCTTCATGGCGGCCTCGAAATCCGCCCGCTGCGTCCACACCTCCGGTTTTGCCCGTGTACTCGGCACCACGTCGCGGCCGGTCCCGGGCGGAAAGAGCTGCGCCAGTTTTTTCAGATGCTCGGCGCCTTGCGCCGATTTGGTCGCAATCAGGGTCAAATCCGGGCTGTCGGTGCGCACCGTGCGCGCGATATCGCGAAAATACTCGGTCCAATTCTTCTCCATCGCGTCCTGCCGTTCCTTGACGATTTGGGCCGGCGCGGTTTGCGCGACGCAGATTTGGCCGGCGGCCAGCAGCAAAGTCGCTGCAAGCGCGATTGCGGAAACGAAGCGGCGCATTGAGAATCCTCCACAACTATTTGTCGGGAACGTTATCCGGCATGTCCGGTGTTTGTAACACCGGGGGATGAGCTTTATTCAATTGTGGAACTGCGTGACCGGCCGTCCACACAATCGAAGACAGGCATGCATGGGGCGGAATCCGACCGCAAAATTGCGGTTTTTCCTGTACAAGCCATGCGCAGCGCGGGGGGAGCGATGATTCGCAGGCTGATCGCCGGCGCCGTTTTTGCCGCGCTACTGGCGGTGGGCGCGTTCTGGGTGCTGACCATGCCGCCCGCGCCGATCGCGGCACTCCCGCCGCATACGCCCGATCTTGCCAATGGCCGCGAGATGTTCTTCGCCGGCGGCTGCGCGTCGTGCCATGCGGTGCCGAAGCAGAAAGACGCGACCCGGCTCGGCGGTGGCTTGGCGCTCCACTCGCCATTCGGCACGTTCTATGTTCCGAACATTTCGTCCGACCGGCAGGACGGCATCGGCGGCTGGAGCGAAATTCAATTCGTCACCGCCATGACCATGGGCGTCTCGCCCCAAGGCGAGCACCTGTTCCCCGCTTTCCCCTACACGTCCTATCGCAACATGCGGCTCGACGACCTGCGCGACCTGTTCGCTTTCCTCAAGACATTGCCGCCGGTCGCGGGACGCGTACGCGATCACGACCTGCGGTTTCCGTTCGACATCCGCCGCGCGGTCGGTATCTGGAAGCTGTTGTTTCTCAAGGCCGCGACGTTCACGCCCGACCCGTCGCGCTCGGCGCAATGGAACCGCGGCGCCTACCTGGTCAACGGCCCCGGCCATTGCGCGGAATGTCACTCGCCGCGCAATGTCTTTGGCGCAGTCATCGAAAGCCTGCGCTTCACCGGCGGGCCAAGCCCGGATGGGCAGGGTGGCGTCCCCAACATCACCCAATACAAGCTCAAGACATGGACGGTGAAGGATATCGCCGACACGTTGACCGACGGCATGACGCCGGATGCGGACCTGGTCGGCGGCAACATGATCGAAGTTGTATCCAATACGTCCAAGCTGACCGCGGCCGATCGCATGGCGATCGCGGTCTATATCAAGTCGCTACCGGCGGTCGAAGGTGTGAAGCCGCCGCCGAAGAAAAAGGAATGATGCGCGCTCCGGGCATGCCGTTTCGCCGCCGCCGCGGGCTGCTATAAGCGCCCGGCGATGAATCTGTTCAAAGCCATCGGCTTTAAGCTCATCTCCGCGCTGCTGTTCGCCGCCATGTCGGCGCTGGTGCGCAAGCTCGGCAACGTCGCGCCGGTCGGGCAGATGGTGTTCTTCCGCAGCGCCTTCGCCATCCTGCCGGTGGTGGTGATCTATGCCTGGCGCGGGGAGCTCGCGAGCGCGGTCTATACCCGCCGGCCGCTCGGGCAACTCGGCCGCGGCCTGCTCAGCGTCTTCGGCATGTTCACCAATTTCTCCGCACTGACGCGGCTGCCGTTGGCGGACGCGACCGCGATTTCGTTTGCCTCGCCGCTGTTTACCGTGGCGCTTGCCGCGCTCATCCTGAAAGAGCGCGTACGCGTCTATCGCTGGTCGGCGGTGCTGGTCGGATTTGCCGGCGTGATCGTGATGCTGATCCCGCATTTCGAAGTTGGCCGCTACGCCGCGGCCGGTGCCGCCGCGACCGCGTCTGTCGGCGCGATGTTTGCGCTCGCATCCTCCGTCAGCAATGCCGGCACGGTGATCCAGACCCGCCGTCTGGTGCAAAGCGAAACGACGCCGTCGATCGTGTTTTATTTCTCGATCGTTTGCGCGATAGCCGGCGCGCTGACGCTGCCGTTCGCCTGGCACACGCCGAGCGGATCGGAGCTCGCCGCGCTGATTGCGCTCGGCGTCCTCGGCGGCGTCGCGCACATCTTCCTGACCGAAAGCTACCGTTTCGCCGCCGCCTCGGTGGTGGCGCCGTTCGACTATTCCTCGATGCTGTGGGCGCTCATGCTCGGCTATTGGGTGTTCGGGGAATTGCCGAGCGCGCTGGTCTATCTCGGTGGCGTCATCGTTGCCGGCGCCGGACTGTTCGTGATCTGGCGCGAACGGGCGCTTGGCCTCCAGCGCGCGCGCGAGGCGGAGGGGCCGCGCCGGCCGGAGATCTAGGGTGTGGAGTTCGCGTCGTTCTTAGGGACTAGCGACGAGCGATGACCCTGACGACGCGCGCTTGGCTGGCGGTTTCCCGCAGATCGAATTGGCATTTGGTCTCGAAATTTGGCCAACCGTACGCGGAGCATGCGGCTCCCTTGAGTGGGACGCGAAGGCGATCGGCTTTTGCGAGAGCTTGCGGCAACCCTTGTTCGGCCGCGCCGGCGTTCACTTTGGGGTCATTTGCCGCCGGTGCGGCGGTGACGGCAAAGGCGATGGCGCCCGCTACGACCACGGCGGCGGCCAGCCTGACGATCGGTCTGAGCATTGCGTCCCCCTGCATCCAATGAACGTATAGGTGGACAACGCGAGCTTGGGTTGAACGTTCCGCGGCGGGCAAAGTAAAACCAAATATTGCGTGGCGTTCAGAGCCGAATACTGCGTTTAAGCCTAGTATTTACCGCCGCAAATATTATGACGTTCGCCTGGAACTCTAATCAACCCGGCGAGTTGTCCGAACATATCCGTTCTCATCCAACCCTTTCCATTCTCCTCCAACATTGACTGAAACCGGCCGGTTTAAGATGGCCGGGCCAGCCGGTTCGTTTCGATCCGCCAGATACTCAAGCTCATAACTTAACCAAGGAGATTGCCATGCGCTCGATCCTCAAGACTGGGATGTTTGTTCTGATGCTGACGGCGATGCCGCTCGCGGCCCAGGCCGGAACATTGGAAGGCGCCGCTATCGGTGCGGGCACCGGCGCCGTCGTTGCCGGACCTCCCGGCGCGATCGTCGGTGGCGTCATCGGCGCTGTGGTCGGCGGCCCGAACATCGTGCATCGCCATCGCCACTGCTGGATCAACGATAGCGGCTATCGTCATTGCGCTTGGCGCTGAGCCTGCGATCCATGTTCGCGCCGTTGCGATCCGGAGCGGTCGATTGCCGCTCCGGGCTTCGCTTCTGGTAGGGAGATCGTGATATGACTGCGAATTTGGGGACGCAATTGGGGCCGGCTTATCTCCGGCTGCAAGCCAGCCGTTGTCAGCGTCTTTCGCGCAGCAGCATGGACCTCGGCACGGCAAGAGACCTCAGACTGATGTCGGAGGAATATTTTGCCGATGCCTTGAAACTAGAAACAGGGTGCCCCGGCGCTCCAGCGCAGACGGCACTGAAATTTCTGTCGTGAAGAAGTAGCAGGGCGTTCGCAATTTGAAATTAGCAATGGCAACGGAGATTAGGCCATGTCGATCGGACTCATACTCGTCATCCTTCTCGTCATTTTTCTGTTCGGCGGCTTCAGCGGCCGTTTCGGCGGCTACGGCTATGGCTACGGTCACGGCGGTGTCGGTCTTATCGGCACCATTCTGATCATCGTTGTCATTCTGATGGTGCTCGGCCGGATCTGATTTAAGACGACGGCCTATTCGTGATTTGGCGCTAGGCCGGCTGCAGGCGCGCCCGCGAGGCGGTATGGCTGCGCCGGCCGGAGATTTAGCGCATTGCGGCGTCTCGCGATTCGCGCCTATCATCCGCGCCGCCCGCGCCTTTCGGGCCGGCTACAATCGCCGCGAGACCGATTTTTCCGACCTCGGATCGTCTACCGGATCGTGAAAGCAAATCCTACATGGCGTCACAGGCAACGGCTGTCATAGACGTGCGCCCGGGCGGCGCGAATACGGCGTCCGGATTGCCGATGTGGCTGCGCGGCATCGGTGTGCGGCAGGTACGGCTTGCCTGCGGCCTCGTCATGTTCTCGTACATTTTTTCGCATTTTTTCAATCACGCGCTCGGCAACGTCTCCTACGCGACGATGGAATGGTGGCTGACGTATCACGTTTGGTGGTGGCGAATTCCAATCGTCAACGCAACGCTCTACACCGCGGCTGCTATCCATTTTTCGCTTGGGCTGTGGGCGCTCTATCAACGCCGGCATTTTCGCTACACGATTGCCGAAATCACCCAACTCGTTCTGGGCCTGAGCATTCCGCTTTGGCTAGCCAGCCACTTTGGGGCAGTGCGGGTCGTGGGCTGGTTGTTCGGGCGCGATCCGACCACTTATGTAGGCCCGCTGCTGGCCTATTGGGTCGCAAGACCGCATATGATTGCGGTGCAATTCATCCTACTGACGATCGCGTGGACGCACGGCTGTATCGGGCTCTATTTCTGGCTGCGGCTGAAGCCGTTCTTTAAATGGGCGTGGCCGATCTTCTTCGCCATCGCCGTGCTGTTGCCGCCGCTCGCGATGCTTGGCGCGAACCAAGGCGCGCGCGAGGTCATTCAACTCGCCAAGCAGCCGGAATGGCGCGCCCAACATGTCCGGGGCATACCTGCGCGCCAGCGCGCGGTCGTCGAAGAATTGACGCTATTTTACTTTCCGATCGGCTATGCCGGCGCGATCGTTTTCGTATTTGTGGCGCGCGGCGTGCGCACGCTGCGCGAACGCCAGCGCGGCATGTATACCGTGACCTATCCGAACCGGCAGGTGCGGGTGCCCAAGGGTCTGAGCGTGCTGGAGGCGAGCCTGCGCTTCAACGTTCCGCACGCCAGCGTCTGCGGCGGCCGCGCGCGCTGCTCGACCTGCCGCGTGCGCGTCGTCAGCGACCGCCATGCTTTGCCGCGGCCTTCGGGGCGCGAGGCTTTCGTTCTGGCGCGCGTCGGCGCCAGCGCCGATCCGGCGATCCGGCTCGCCTGTCAACTGCGGCCGAAGAGCGACGTGGCGGTGATCCCGATCCTGCCGCCGCAGATCGGCGCGGGCTTTGTGCGCGGCCGGCAACGCATGCATATCGGCGAGGAACGCTACGTCGTCAGCATGTTCGTCGACATGCGCGGCTCGACCAAGCTCTCCGAGGTGCGGCTGCCGTTCGACATCGTCTTCCTGATCAACCAATTCGTCGAAGCGGCCTCCAAAGGCATCACCGATGCCGGCGGGCAGCCGAACCAGTTCGTCGGCGACGGCGTGCTCGCGCTGTTCGGCCTCGACACGGATCGCTCGACCGCCTGCCGGCAGGCGCTGCGCGCCGCCTCACTGGTCGCGTCGAATGTGGCCTATTTGAACCACCAGTTCGCCACCGAAGTGCGCGAACCGATCCAATACGGCATCGGCATCAACGCGGGCGACGTCATCATCGGCGACGTCGGCTTTCGCGGCCACACCGTGTTCACCGCGCTCGGCGACTCCGTCAACGTCGCCGCGCGGCTGCAGGACATGACCAAGAGCCTCAATTGCAAGGCGGTCGTGTCGGAAGACGTCTGCAAGACCGCGGGGATCGCGGACGATGCGCTCACGCGCACGCAGGTCGCGATCCGCGGGCACGACGAGCCGATGACGGTGCGTACCGCGGAGGATCCGACCGTGCTTGCAAGCCTGCTCGACCCGCAGGGCGAGCCGGCCGAGGCGGAGCCGATAACGGTTTAGCCCTTGAACGCCTTAAAGGTGATGATGGTGTGGGTGTCCTTGATGCCGGCCATGCATTGCACTTTTTCATTCACGAAGTGGCCGATATCGGTACCGGCATCGACATAGAATTTTACCAGCAGGTCGTAGTCGCCGGCGGTCGAGTAGATTTCGGAGGCGATCTCGGCTTCGGCCAGTTCGTTGGCCACCTGATAGGATTTGCCGAGTTCGCATTTGATCTGGACGAAGAAGGGGGTCATTGCGATCCTCCGATTTCCCGACAATGCAGCAAAAACAGGCCTCACTTGCAAGGCGGCAAGCCCCCAGGCTTGCCTTGGGCGACCACGCGGATTAGTTAGATAGCAGCAATCTCGTGGGGTGTCCGGCCGCGCCGGACTGAGAGGCCTTCCAAGGCCAACCCAACGAACCTGATCCGGGTCATGCCGGCGGAGGGAGATGAGATGCAGCATTCCGAAACAGCGACGCGCGATAACGTAGCGCAAATCGCGGCCGCGCTGCTCGATCGCCTGCGCGCCCGCTCGCCGCGCGTCCATTGCATCACCAACGCGGTGGCGCAGAGCTTCACCGCCAATATGCTGCTGGCGGCGGGCGCCGTGCCGTCGATGACGCTGTCGCCCGAGGAAATCGGTCCGTTCGTTGCAAGCGCCGACGCACTGCTGGTCAATCTCGGCACATTGGATCGCGAGCGCCGCGAGGCGACCGCGATGGCGGTGGAAGCCGCCATGCGCGGCAACGTGCCCTGGGTGCTCGATCCGGTGTTCATCGACCGCAGCACGCCGCGCGCAGCCTTCGCCCGCGCGCTGGTCGCGAGCGCGCCAAAAGCAGTGCGGCTCAACCGCGCGGAATTTTCGACGCTTGCCGGAAGCGAGCCGATGCCGGAAGCGCTGTCCGTCTACGCGCGCGCCAGCAAGGCCGTGATCGGGCTGTCGGGCGCGACCGATTGGGTCGGCGACGGCGAGCGTTTCGCGGCCATCGCCAACGGCCATGCGCTGATGGCCAAGGTCACCGCCATGGGCTGCGCGGCTTCGGCGCTGGTCGCGGCCTGCCTTGCGGTCGAGCCGGACGCCTGGCGCGCCGTCGCGGCAGCGCTTGTGATCGTCGGTGTCGCCGGCGAACTTGCAGCCGAGAAGGCCTCAGGCCCCGGCAGTTTCGCGGTCGCGATTATCGACGCGCTGCATAATCTCGATGCGCCGACGCTTATCGCAAAAGCTCGGGTGGATTTTGCAAAGGTGAACTGATGGACATCGATCTGCGGCTTTATGCGCTTGTCGATCCGGCCGTCGCCGGCGGCCGCCAGTTGGTCGATCTCGCCGGGCTTATCGCGGGCAGTGCCACGCTGGTGCAGTTGCGCGACAAACGCGGCGGAACGCGCGCCATGGTCGAGGAGGCGCGCGCGCTGCGCGCCGTGCTGGAGCCGGCCGGCATTCCGCTGCTGATTAACGACCGCGTCGACGTCGCGCTTGCCGCCGAGGCCGACGGTGTGCATGTCGGCCAGGACGACATGGCGGCCGCCGACGCGCGGCTGCTGCTCGGCCGCACGGCGATCATCGGCCTGAGCGTGAGCACGCTCGCGCAGGCGCAGGCGGCCCCGCTTGACGTCATCGATTATGTCGGCATCGGCGCAGTTTATCCGACCGGCTCGAAAGACGATGCCTCGACGCCGATCGGCGTTTCCGGCCTGCGCGACATTGCGTGCGCGATCCGCGCGCGCGCGCCGAAATTTCCGATTTGCGGCATTTCCGGCATCAATGCCGGCAACGCCGGCGAGGTGATTGGAGCGGGGGTGGACGGCGTGGCGGTGATCTCCGCGCTCTCGCTCGCGCCCGACCCGGGCAAGGCGGCGCGCGAGTTGCGCGCCGCGGTCGACGCGTCGCTGAAACGGCGCACACCATGACCGCTGTCGCGCTCACCATTGCCGGCTCGGATTCGGGCGGCGGCGCCGGCATCCAGGCCGACTTGAAGACTTTCGCCGCGTTCGGGGTCTATGGCGCGAGCGTCGTGACCGCGCTGACCGCGCAGAACACGCAAGGCGTTGCCGCAATCCACGACGTGCCGACCGACTTCATCGCCGCGCAGATCGATGCTGTGTTCGCCGACTTCACCATCGGCGCGGTGAAGATCGGCATGCTGTCGCAGGTGGCCGCGATCGAAGCGGTGGCGCGAGGCCTCGCGCGCCACCGCGCCAAAAACATTGTGCTCGACCCGGTGATGGTCTCCTCGTCCGGCGACCGGCTGCTGGCAAACGACGCGGTCGAGACCTTGCGCCGCGAACTGATCCCGCGCGCCTTGATCGTCACGCCCAATCTGCCGGAAGCCGCCGCGCTCACCGGCGCGAACCTCGCGCGCAACGAAGGCGAAATGGAGATCCAGGCGCGCGAAATCTTGTCGCTCGGCGCTCGCCATGTGCTGATCAAAGGCGGCCATGCGACGAATTTTGGCGCGGGCGAGGAGAGTGTCGACTTGCTGATCGGGCAGGGCGATGTCGTGCGTCTTTCTGCTAAGCGTATCGTCACGAACAATACGCACGGCACCGGCTGTACGTTGTCGTCGGCGATTGCGGCGGGGCTGGCGCAAGGCCGCGACGTTGTGACCGCCTGCCAGGACGCGAAAGCTTACGTCACCGCGGTCATCGCGCACGCCGACGAATTGCAAATCGGGCACGGAAATGGGCCTTTGCATCACTTCTACCGTCAATGGAGCATGCCATGACCACACGCCGCCAATTCACCCGTCTCGCCGGCTTGAGCGCCGCCGGGCTCTTGGCCGCGCCGGCGATCGCGCGCGCCGACACGCTGAAATGGCGCATGGTCACCTCCTGGCCCAAGCGCCTGCCCGGCCCCGGCATGTCGGCCGAGCGCGTCGCCAGCCGCATCCGCGCACTCAGCGGCGGGCGCATCGACATCACGGTCTATGCCGCCGGCGAAGTGGTGCCGGCCTTCGAGGTGCTGGGCGCGGTCGGCAACGGCGTCGCCGACATCGGCCACACGGCGGCCTTCTACTGGCAGGGCAAGATGCCGGCCGCGGCCTTCTTCACCACCGTGCCGTTCGGCCTCACACCGTCCGAGCACGTCGCCTGGATCGAGGCCGGCGGCGGCCAGGCGCTGTGGGACGCGCTCTACGCGCCGTTCGGCGTCAAGCCGTTCATGGCCGGCAACACCGGCGTCTGCATGGGCGGCTGGTTCCGCCGCGAGCTCAAGAGCGCTCGCCGATCTGCGCGGGCTTCAAGCTGCGCTCGCTCGGCCTCGGCGGCGAAGTCTACCGCCGGCTCGGCGCCACGCCGCAGACCACGCCGCCTGCGGAAATCCTCACTTCATTGCAATCGGGCGTGCTCGACGGCGCCGAATTCGTCGGGCCCGGCACCGACATCGCGCTCGGGCTCTATCGCGTGGCGCCGTTCTACTACTATCCCGGCTTCAACAAGCCGAACGGCACCGGCGAATGCATCGTCGCGCTGAAGGTGTGGAACGCGCTCTCCGACGACCTCAAGGCGATCGTCGCGCATGCCTGCGCGGCCGAGGCGAACTACGCGCTGGCCGAGATGGAGCGGCTCAACGCGCAGGCGCTGGATGCGCTGGTGAAGGACCACGGCGTCAAGCTTGCGGCGTTTCCCGGCGACCTGGTCGCGGCGGCGCGCCAGCAGGCGCGCGACGTCATGCTCGGCGATTTGCCGCGCGCAGCGACATCACCGGCAAGATCTCCGGCTCCTACGACGATTTCCGCGAACGCTCCGCGCCGTGGTCGCGGGTGAGCATCGAGGCGGTTTTGCGGGCGAGGGGTGTGTGAGGCGTCACGTAAGCGAACAGTTGACATTTGTCATCAATTAGCTTACATTGATAAGCGTGATCCGAAGCTTCAAAATCAAGGGGCTGGCCGAGCTTTGGGAGAAGGGGCGAACGGGCAAGATCGACGCAAAGGTGCACGAACGGATTTTGCGCCGTCTGGACCGCCTGGATGTCGCCAGGCGGCCGGATGAGATGAACTTGCCCGGCTTCGACTTCCACTCCTTGCGCGGCTTCAGGCCGACGCGTTATTCGGTCCACGTCAATGGGCCGTGGTGTATCACATTCGAGTTCGAAGAAGGCGACGCTTGTCGCGTCGACTTCGAGCAGTATCACTGAGGAGAAACGTCATGGTCCATGTCGCCAAGCGCAATCGAGGCCGCTACCCGACGCATCCCGGCGCCTTGCTGCGCGAGGATGTGATTCCGGCGACGGGGCGGAGCAAGATCGAGATCGCACACCTGCTCGGCATTTCGCGCCAGCACCTCTACGACATTCTGCGCGAGCGCAAGCCGGTGTCGCCGGCGGTCGCGGTGCGGCTCGGCAAGCTGTTCGGCGACGGCGCCGGCGTCTGGGTGCGCATGCAGGGCGCTTACGATACCTGGCATGCCGAGCGCAAAGAGGACGTCAGCAAAATTCCAACGCTGCGCGCGAAGGCAGCTTAGGCCTGCGGCGCGCCCCGGAATGACGGAAGAACCGGACCCCCATCTTCGCAGGGACGGCAGTTTTCGGTAGGATGAAGGGGTGGTTTGACAGCACGGTGATACGCGTGACCACGCCATCGGGAAACGAAGTCTGCCGCCCGTTTCTGCCGACCAAAGACCTCGCGCGCAGCTGCGCGTTTTATGAGGCGCTGGGCTTCAAGAAGATATTTCAGGGCGATGTCGCGATATTCGCGGTCGGCGCGACCTCTTTCATTCTGCAACGCTATTACGAAGAGACTTGGGCCAAGAACACGATGATGCAGGTCCTGGTCGACGACCTGGACGATTGGTGGGAGCGCGTCGTGTCGCTGGACTTGCCCGAGACATTTGACGTTACCCCGCCGAAGCCACCCGAATTGCAGCCTTGGGGGTTGCGGGTGGCCTACGTCTACGATCCGGCGGGCGTCCTCTGGCATTTCGCCGAGCGCCGGCCCGGCCACCCCGCGAATAGACATGCGCAGCCTTGCCCGCCGCCGCGCTCTTTGCTAGCGCCTTCCCCGCATCCCGCCCGTCCGCCAATCCAATAGCGGCAGTCCAGCAAGGTCAGCGTTCCCCCCATGAAAATCGCAGCCATCCACACCCCGCAGGGCAAGGTTTTCGGCGCCGTCGAGGGCGACAGTTTTCGGCCGTTTTCGGTTGGCGGCGGCTGCGCTGCGCGACCTGCGCCACGTCATCAAGCTGCTCGGCGGCGGGCGCGCCGCCGGACTACGGCGAGCCGGTCGGCCTCGCGCGCGCCAAGCTCGCGGCGCCGGTCGGCCCGCTGTCCAAGAACGTGATCTGCGTCGGCAAGAATTATTACGACCACGCGCGCGAATTCGCCCAGAGCGGCGTCGACCAGTCGGGCGACAAGCAGGACGTGCCGGCCGATCCGGTGATCTTCACCAAGTCGACCTCCTCGCTCGCCGATCCGGGGCAGAAGATTTCGGCCGCCCTCGATCCGACGCACACGGTCGACTACGAGGGCGAGTTCGGCGTCGTCATCGGCAGGCACGCCAAGAACGTCAAGCGCGAGGACGCGCTCGACTACGTGTTCGGCTACACAATCGTGAACGACATGACCGCGCGCGCCGTGCAGCAGAAACACAAGCAATGGTTTCTCGGCAAGTCGCTCGACGGCTTCTGCCCGGTCGGGCCCTACCTCGTGACGCGCGACGAATTCGGCGTGCCGGCCGAGCAGGAGCTATCGACCTTCGTCAACGACGAGCGCCGGCAGTTCGCCAAGCTCAAGGACATGATTTTCGACGTGCCGACCTTCATCGAAACCGTCACGGCCTATGTGCCGCTCGAGCCGGGCGACCTGTTGGCGACCGGCACGCCGGCCGGCGTCGGCATCGGGTTCGACCCGCCGCGCTATCTGGTCGCCGGCGATGTCGTCCGCATCGCCATATCGGGCATCGGCGAGCTCACGAACCCGGTGGTCTGAGCGCCCGCCACCCTCTATAAAGGCGCTGGCAAAAGAGGAATTCCGGCCGGGTCTTGCGAAATATCAATGCTTTGCGCGGGCAAAAGGGCCTGCGTTCAGGCCCGGTCTGCCGGTAAAACAACCGATCAAGCCCATGCGAGAGGAGTAAACGGATGGCCAACCCAACCCCCTGGAAAACCAACGACTGGTTTGTGAGCGAGTGGAATTATGCGCCGGAGGTGACGAAGGATTTCAAGTTCGCCAAGAACATCAAGATCCACGACGTCACGCTGCGCGACGGCGAGCAGCAGACCGGCATCATCCTGTCGAAGGACGAGAAAATCCGCATCGCCGAAGGCCTGGCCGAAGCGGGCGTGCACCGCATCGAAGCCGGCATGCCGATCGTCTCGCCGTCCGACAACGACGCCATCAAGGAAATCGTCAAGCGCAATCTTGGCCCGCAGATCTTCTCCTTCGCGCGCTGCATGAAGGAAGACGTCAAGCGCGCGGTCGACACCGGCGTCAACGGCATCGTGATGGAGATCCCGTCGTCCAAGCACATGCTCGAACTCGCCTACCGCTGGCCGCTGGAAAAGGCGATCGAGACCTCGGTCGAGGCGACCAAGTTCGCGCACGACAACGGCCTCGAAGTGGTGTTCTTCCCGATCGACTTCTCGCGCGCCGAACTGAAATGGGCGCTCGACCTGATCGAGAAGGTCGGCAAAGAAGGCCACATGGACGCGCTGGCGCTGGTCGACACCTTCGGCGTTCTGTCGCCGCACGCCATGCGGTACTTCGTCACGCAGGTGCAGAGCGCGCATCAACAAGCGGCTGGAAGCGCACTTCCACCAGGACTTCGGCATGGGCGTCGCCAACACCATCATGGCGCTGTCGCTCGGCGTCGAGGTGATGCACACCACCGTGCTCGGCATCGGCGAGCGCTCCGGCAACGCGCCGATGGAAGACATGGTGATGGCGCTCAAGACCATGTACGGCGTCGACTGCGGCATCGACACCACCAAGCTGACCCCGCTCGCCAATTTGGTGCAGCGGCTGACCGGCGTCGCGGTGCCGTCGAACAAGGCGATCGTCGGCTCGCGGGCTCTACCAGATCGAGTCCGGCATCATCGCCATCGTGGTTCAAGAACTGCGGCGAGAAGAACGCGACGGAACTGTTCCCGATCCGCTGGTCGGCGGTCGGCCAGCCGCCGGCGGAAGTCGTGATGGGCAAGGGCTCCGGCATCGACTCGGTCAACATGTGGCTCAGCGACGTCGGCATGCAGGTGTCGGAAGAGGACGCCATGAAGGTGCTGCAGGCGACCAAGGCCTATTCGCTCAAGAACAAGAAGATGCTGAGCAAGGCCGAGTTCCGCGATCTCGCCCGCAACGTGCTGGGGCGCGGGCAGCAGCAGGCGGCGGAGTAGGACCGACCTCATCCTGAGGAGCGTGGCGGCGAAGCGACGGCGAGTCTCGAAGGATAGGCCAAGAATGACAACGCCCCGGGCGATGAGCCCGGGGCTTTTTTATCACTGCCAAAATCACTTGCATTTTTGTTCTCTTTATGTTCGTTCAGGTAAGTCGTGCTTGCTCTCGCAAATGATGCCCGAGCCAGACCGCAAAACGCATGAAAAATTGGAAATCCCGCTTTGAGTGATGCGGTTCCCACTATTGAAGAGTTGATGGGCCGCATCCCGGCAGGCTTTGGGTTTGGCGCGGTCTCGCTTAGGGCGATACCTTACTCATCGCGCCCGGTATTCTGCGGGATGCCTTCGGCTATATGTTCCGCAATTACCACACTGGCGATTTCCCGCGCTGGCAACTCACGCCGAAAATGAATTGCTGGGCTGGTAAAGCGCGTGACAAAATGGGCAAAGAGTTCAGCGCCGAAGTTGCCGCACGACTAACTGAGCGTGGTTGGGAAGTTGAAACGGAAGTTCGTATCACAAAGCTTCTTGGCAAGGCCTTCGACCAGGACTACGGCGATATTGACGTCCTCAAGCTTGGAAGAAAACTGCCAACCGTGTTCTGCTTATCGAGTGCAAAGACGTTCAGCACAAGAAAACAGAGGGTGAGGTCGCCGAGCAATTGTCGGACTTCCGGGGCGAAAAAGATTTTGACGGCAAACCAGATTTATTACTGCGCCACCTAAAACGCATAGAAGTCGTCTCTACACATCGTTCGGAGGTGTCGAAATACTTGAAGCTTGACAAGAGCCCGACGCTGGAAGGCCATCTTGTGTTCAAAAATCCTGTCCCGATGAAATTTGCTAGGGAACGAATGAAAGAGCGTATCCGACTTCATTTGTTCTCGGAATTGGAACGAATTTGAATTACTCGACCTGATCGAGAAGGTCGGCAAAGAAGGCCACATGGACGCGCTGGCAGCCCTTGACAGCGCGACGCTACTAGGCATATAATCCCATAACGTGCCGAGCCTGCGCGCGCTGCGCGGGCTTTTTCGTTGGCGCGCAATCCATCATCACAAGCAAAAGCTGGATTCCCGCCGATGCCTGCACCCGCGCAGGCGGGTGCGGGAATGACGGCAGCGACAGGAGAACCCCCATGGGCAAGAAGCCCGCGCGCAAGAGAGGCGCGCGCCGTCTCAATGTCACGCCGGAACTCACCGCCAATGTCCGTCACCGCTTCGAGCACAGCGAGGAGCGGCTCGCCACCATGGCGGCCGATCTCGGCTGCTGCATCGAGACCGTGCGCGCCATGGCCAGGCGCGAGGGCTGGGTGCGCTACGAGCCGCCGCCGCGCGATCTTTCGCCGGCGGCGAGGTTAAGGGTGAGGGCGGAGAAGTTGGCGGAGCAGGGCGGTGCCGCTCTTCACCCTCCCACCGAACTCGGGCCTGCCCGAGTTCGGCAATTTGACGATGGCCGAAATCGGGTGAACCCGATTTCGGCTGAGGGGGAGGGTCGCGAGGCCGAGCGAAGCGAGGACGAGCGGGGTGGGGTGAACGAACAAGAAAGATCACCCCCTCCCGGCGCGCTGACGCGCGCCGACCTCCCCCCTCCAGGGGGAGGTGAAGAAAGAGATGCAGCGGGAGGTGAAGAAAGAAAAATAGCGGGAGGGGAAGCGCCCACGTCCGAGCAAAACGCCGCCCTGCACGCCAAGATCGCCGGCGAGTTGCTGCAGGAGGTCGCCGGCCACCTCGACGACGTCCGCGCCCACCGCAAGCGCTGAAACGCGAGGGCTACGCCGAGCACGAATTGCAGGCGGTCGCGCGCGTGATCGCCGATCTGTCCAACTCGCTCAACCGGCTGAAACCCATGGCCCCGCGCGCGGCCGAACCCGACAGCGGAAATTCCCAAGATGACAGCTATGACGACATGCCCGCCGACCTCGACGAATACCGTGACGCGCTTGCGCGCCGCATTGAGGCGCTGCTCGCAAGCGCGCCGGACGAAGGAGACGCTGCGGGCGCTGCCGGCGGCGACGCTGCTGCGGCTCAACCGTGACTTTCTCGCGCTGGCGCATGCGCATCAGCGCCCGCCTTTGGCCGGCAATGACCGCGCGGCTTGGCGCACCTGGCTGCTGCTCGGCGGGCGCGGCGCCGGCAAGACGCGCAGCGGCGCCGAATTCGTGCGCGCGCTGGTGCATGGGCGCGCGCCGTGGGCCGACACGCGGCACGGGGCGATCGCGCTCATCGGCGAACCGCGCATGACGTGCGCGAGGTGATGATCGAAGGCCCTCCGGCATTTTGCGCAGCGCGCCGCGCAGCGAGCGGCCGCAATGGACCGGCATGCGCAAGCGGCTGCAATGGCCGAACGGCGCTACGGCTTACGCGTTCTCGGCGGAGGATCCCGAGCAATTGCGCGGGCCGCAGTTCGACGCCGCCTGGTGCGACGAACTCGCCGAGTGGACTTATGCGGAAGCAACCTTCGACATGCTGCAGTTCGGCTTGCGGCTCGGGCCGCGCCCGCGCGCGCTCGTCACCACCACGCGCGGCCGATCCCGCTCATCAGGCGGCTGGTCGCCGATCCGCGCACCGCGGTGACGCGCGCGGGCACGCAGGCCAATGCCGGCTTCCTCGCGCCCGGTTTCCTCGACGAGGTGATGGCGCGCTACGCCGGCACGCGGCTGGGGCGCCAGGAAATCGACGGCGAGATCATCGCGGAGCGCGCCGACGCGCTATGGCCGCGCGGCGCTATCGAGGCGTGCCGCGTCGCCGGCGCGCGGCGCCGGCGCCGCCGCCGGGCCGGCGCGCCCGGGGGCGGCGCCGCGGCGCGCCGCGGCGGCGGCGGCGCGTCTTGTGCGGCGCGGGGCGCGCCGGCCGGCGGCGGGGCGCGCGCCCCGCGGCGCGCCCGCGCCGGCCCGGCGGCGCGCCGGCGCGCCGGGCGCGCCGGCGCGCGGCGCGCCCGCGCGCGCGCGCGCGCCGGCGCCGCGGCGCGCGGGGGGCGGGGGGCGGGGGGGTCGGGCGCGGGCCGCCGACCGGCTGGACGCGCTGGTCTGGGCGGTCACGGAACTCGCCAGCGCGCCGCGCGGCCGCGCTGCGCGTCGACGGCGGTGGTGGGTGGGGGGGAGAGGTGGGGCTCGCGCGCGCCGCGGACCGGCTAGCGATGGCAGTGGTTATGATGCTGATTGAGCGCCAGGCCGACGAACGGCAGGAAAAATGACGCGTAGGCTTCGTTCAAAGACAATTCGCGGCATTCGGTGTGGGAGACAATGGCGGCGTTCAGGATAACGCTGATAATGCCCGCCCCAATCCCGACGACAACCCACGGCTTCGGTCCCGTCCCGACCGGACAAGGAATAAAAGGTTGGCCGGCAGCATTGGCGGTGTCGGCGGTGCGTCAATTCACAATCGAAAACCCGCAAGGCGCGTTTATCAGGGCGACTCTGACGGGAGCGGGCGCAAGGCTCACCGGGACGAGCGAGGGCGTCCAGAAAAACAAAGCTGCAAGAGTAACGGTCGCAATGACCTTGCGAATTTTCATCGAACACCCCCCAAAATCGCTGCTGCCGCAGCCTTGCCCGCGTCAACGAAAGCAAGCGGCCGGCGCGCGGTCAAGGCGCGGCGGCGCGCTCCGACGCCAAAAAGTGTGCGTCAGGACGCTATGCCGCCATGCTGTTGCCGAAAAGACGCAATGGCGGGCGCGCCGGCGCCCGGGGCCGCTGCGCCCCGGGTGTCTTTTTGAACATGGTCAAGCCGCGCTGTGCGCGCTTTCTCAATCCAGCTTGATGCCCGCCGACTTCACCACCTTCTCCCACTTGTCGGAATCCTTCTGGATCAGCGCGGTGAACTGCGCGCCGGGCAGCGTCATCACCACCAATTGCTGGTCGGTGAAGATCTTGACCGCCGCCGGGTCGCTCATCACCGCGAGGATTTCCTTGGTCAGGCGCTCGACGATGGGCTTGGGCACCCCCGCCGGCAGAATGATGCCGACCCAGGGCGCCATGTCGAAGCCGGGGATGGTCTCGGCCACCGCCGGCACGTCGGGCAGTTCCGGCATGCGCTTGGGCTCCATGACCGCGAGCGCGCGCAGCTTGCCCGCCTTGACGTAAGGCCACAGCGTCGAGACGTTGTTGAAGCCGAGCTGCACTTCGCCGCCGATCATGCCCATGGCCGACGGCCCGGTGCCCTTGTAGGGCACGTGCACCATCTTGATGCCGGCCTTCTGCGCGAACTGTTCGGCTTCCAGATGGCTGAAATTGCCGACGCCGGCGGAGGCGTAAGACAGCGAGCCGGGCTTGGCCTTCGCCAGCGCGATCAGTTCGGCTACGCTGTGGACCGGCAGCGAGGGATGCACGGCCAAAAGCGACGGCAGCCGGATGACCGAGGTGACGTGGATGAAATCGGTCATCGGGTCGTAGGGGATCGACTTGTAGACCCATTTGTTGACGGTCATCGGACTGTCGGAGGTCATCGCCATGGTGTAGCCGTCGGGCGCCGACTGCTTGAGGTTCTGCAGGCCGATCTGGCCGTTGGCGCCGCCGCGGTTGTCGACGATGATGGTCTGGTGCAGGCGCTCCTGCAGGAACTTCGCGACGATGCGCGCGACCACGTCGGTGCCGCCGCCGGCCGGGTAGGGAACGATCAGCCGGATGGTGCCGCGCGTCGGCCATTCCTGCGCCGGAGCCGGCGCCGCCGCGAAGATCATGAGGCCGATGGCGGCCACGATGGCGGAACTCAATTTTCTCAATGTCGCCTCCTTGTTTTTTTGCTGGACGAATTGCCGGTGTGTTGCCGCAGGCGCGCTACCAGCCGTGCGGTTCGCTGTCGTAGAGCCCGAGCGACTCAAGCGTCGATCTGATTTGCTTTTTTCCTTGCGCGGTAAGCGGGCGGTTGGGCAGCCGCGGCGCGCCGACCGGACGCCCCATGATCTCCCACATCGCCTTGGTCGGCGCCGGATATTCGACCTTGGCGATCTGGTAGAGCTCGGAAAATTTGTATTGCAGCGCGAGCGCGGTTTTCAGCTCGCCGCCCGTCGTCGCGTCGTACAGCGCTTTGACAAAGCGCGGCGCGATGCCGCCGAAGATCGACATGCAGGCGGTGCCGCCGAGCGTGAGGCTCGGCAGCATCCATTCGGTGCCGACGAATAGGCCGAAATCCGCGCGCACGGACTTCGCCGCGCGGCCGAGCTCGAGATATTTCTCCCAGTTGTGGCTGGCCTCTTTCAGCCCGATGAATTGCGGGAATCGCTGCATCAATTTGACGAGCGTCGCCGGCGCGATGCCGACGCCGTCCATGATGGTGGGCGAATTATAGGCGATGAACGGCAGCTCGGTCGCACCGATGATGGCGGCGAAGTGGTCGTAAAGCTGCTCCTGCGACGGCTTCCAGTAATAGGGCGCAATCGCGAGCACGCAGTCGGCGCCGATTTGTTCGGCGTAGCGGGCAAGCTCCACCGCCTGGTCGGTGCCGGGCGTCGAGACATGCACGATCACCGGCACGCGGCCGGCGGCGACCTCGACCGCGGCTTTGGCGATCAGCTTGCGCTCGTCGAGCGTCAGATTGAGCGACTCGGCGAGATGCAGATTGATGCAGAGCGAGGACGCGTTGTGCCGCAGCAGAAATTCGATGACGCGGCCGAAGGTGTCGAGATCGACTTTGTTGTCCGGCGTAAACGGCGTCACCGGCACGTCGACGATGCCGGAAACGGCCGAGAAAGGCTTACGCTGCGCCATGGTGGTCCCGCTCCCACGGCTATTCTGCAACTCGCGCGCCGGCGCCGCCTAGGGGGCGGATCACATAACGGTCATGCGGAAAGCCGCGCGAACGCGCGCGTTTTCACGCCTTGAACGGCACGATCTTCTGGCGCTGCGTGCCGAGGCCGTCGATGCCGAGTTCGACCACGTCGCCGGCTTTGAGATAGACCGGCGTCGGCTTCATGCCGAAGGCGACGCCGGGCGGCGTGCCGGTGGCGATGACGTCGCCGGGCTCCAGCACGAAGATCTGCGACAGGTACCAGACCAGGTGCGCGACATCGAACACCATGGTCTTGGTCGAGCCGTGCTGGCGCTTCTGCCCGTTCACGTTGGTCCACATCGCGAGGTTCTGCGGGTCCTTGATCTCGTCCTTGGTCACCAGCCAGGGTCCGAGCGGGCCGAAGGTCTCGGCGCCTTTGCCTTTGCAGATGGTCTGCCCGTGCTCCATCTGGAATGCGCGCTCCGACACGTCGTTGGAGATGCAATAGCCGGCGACCGCGTCCATCGCTTTGTCCTTGGCGAGGTAACGCGCGCGCTTGCCGATGATGACGCCGAGCTCGCATTCGTAGTCGAGTTTGGTCGAGCCCTTCGGCACCATGGTGTCGTCGTTCGGCCCGACGATGCAGGACGGCGCCTTGTTGAACACCACCGGCTCGCTCGGCACCGGCACGCCGGATTGGCCGCATGGTCGGCGTAGTTGAGCCCGATGGCGATGAAGTTGCGCACGCGGCCGATGCAGGGGCCGAGCCGCGGCCTGCCGGCGACGGTTTTCAGCCGCTTGAGATTGGCCTTTTTGATCTTGGCGAGGCCGCCCCCCGCCAGCATGGCGCCGTCGATGTCCGGCACCACGCGCGACAGGTCGCGGATTTTACCGTCGGCGCCGATAATGCCGGGCTTTTCGCGGCCGGGCGCGCCATAGCGGACGAGCTTCATGTGAAGTTTCTCCCTGGGATTTTCGTTTTTTGAGATTGGCTTGCAGGACAGATCGGAGGCCGATCATGCGACGCCGGAGGGGGCGGGGGCAAGGTGGCTTCTGCTCATCGTGGAGAGCGCTCCGTAGGAGCGCGTCTCGAAGGATGCGGCCGCATGGTTCGCGACGCGCCACGCAAGTCGGCTATTGCCGACTTGCGCACTTAAATGCCGATGCCGGGTGAACCCGACATCGGTGGGCGCTCCTCACCATGAGGATAAGCGTCATCGCCCCTAGGGCGTTAACTCATAAACGGACAGCCAAATGGCGGCATGGATGCACCGCCAAATGTCCGCTCTCGGGGGTATAGCGGACATTGGCCGGACATCGCAGTTTGTCCGCTTTTAACTCATCGGCGACATTGGCTGTGCACTGCGGCAATGTTTTAATGTCGGTTTCACCCACTATCAAAGTACTCGTATGAGCCGCTACGATGCAGACTCCTGAGCTTGGGGTCGCAAATGCGGAGGCGAGATTTTCTCAGCGTTTTAGGCGGCGCATGGGCGGTGTGGCCGCTGGCAGCACGTGCGCAGCAGGCGCCCAAGCGCATGTTGCGGGTTGGCGTTCTCATTGGATTCGCCGAGCATGATCCGGCCACGCAAGAGCACGTTGCCGCCTTTCTGAAGCGTCTCGCCGATCTGGGATGGACACGCGATCGCAATGTCTTGATCGAATTTCGTTACGGTGCCGGGGATGCAAACAAAAACCGCGCCCTTGCGAAGGAACTGGTCAGCCTCAATCCTGATGTGATCTTCGTCGTCTCCACATCCGCTACCGCTGCCGTGCAGCGTGAAACAAACGTTATCCCGGTGGTTTTCGCCACCGTTTCCGATCCGGTAGGCAGCGGCTTCGTGGCCAGCTTGGCGCGGCCCGGCGGCAATATTACCGGCTTTGTCAATGTCGAGGCATCCATTGCCGGGAAGTGGTTAGGACTTCTTAAGGAGGCGGCCCCCAGCATCAAGCGCGCCGGGCTGATGTACAATCCCACGACCGCTACCTATTTCGATTATTATTTGAAGCCGTTCGCGGCTGCCGCTGAAGCCGCTGGTGTGAAATCCACCTTGCTTACGGTGCGTAACATTGCCGCAATCCAGCAGGCTTTCGCGACAAGAAACCGCGACGACGGCATTGTGCTGATGAGCGATCCCTTTCTGACGGTGAACAGGGCTTTCACCAACGAGATGGCGCTGCAGTTTCGTATCCCCGTTGTTTCCGGGGTCTCGCAAAGCGGCTCCCTCATAACCTATGCGCCGGATATCGAAGACCTCTTTCGACGCTCGGCATCCTATGTTGACAGGATATTGCGCGGGGCATCGCCTGCCGACCTGCCGGTGCAACTGCCGACCAGGTTCGAAATGGTCCTCAATCTGAAGACCGCAAAGGCGCTGGGGCTCACCGTGTCACAGACCCTGCTTGCCGAAGCCGACGAGGTGATCGAGTAGCTGTGCCGTTTGCTGCGGTGCGTCGGTCGCACATTGCGGACAATCCAAGTGTGCCAACGATTGTCCGCTTGCGGACAAAAGCGAACAAAGGTGGGTTATGGCCAGGGGGCAGTTTGTCTGCTTATAACCCGGAGCAGACTTCGCGAAGTAACCCGCGTATGCTTGATCCCACATAGATGGAGGAAGTCATGCAGAGATTCATTATAGAGCGTGATATACCTAACATCGGAGCTGCCGATGTGATTTTCTTTAGAAATGCTTCAAAGAAGTCAAACGAAGTGTTGAAGCAGCTTGGCACTGATATTCAATGGGTCGAAAGTTATGTCAGTGGCGATAAAATATTCTGCGTTTACCTGTCCGCAAACGAGGACCTCATCCGTAAGCACGCCGAATTGAGCGGATTCCCCGCAACGAGGATTCACAAGGTTGATATGAAGATCGATCCGACGACCGCATCCTTGGGAGCGATTCCGGTTGGGCACAATCCTTGAGCAGCAAGCTGACGGCGAGGGAATGGCCGGACCGCCGCACTGGCGGTCTTTACCTTTTGCGCCGATCATACCGCGGTGCGTTGGTCGCGAATGACCCATCAGCGACCTTGGCTGTGCACTGCGGCAATGGTTTTCAGCCCCTATCAAAGTAGTAGCCTGAGCGGCTACGATGCCTTGCCCTGAGCCTCGGGGGAAGCAATGCGACGACGCGATTTCATAAAGTTAATTGCTAATTCAGCAGCCACTTGGCCGCTTGCGGCGCGCGCGCAGCAGCCGGCAATGCCGGTAATTGGATTTCTCAACGCCGCCTCTCCCCAAAATTACACGCGGCCCTTGTCGGCCTTTTTAAAAGGGCTGAGCGAAACTGGGTACGTTGAGGGTCACAACGTAGCGATCGAATACCGCTGGGCGAACGACCAATACGATCGGCTCGCGGCATTGGCCACCGATCTTGTTCATCGCCAGGTCTCCGTGATTGCCGCGACTACCACTCCGGCGGCGCTTGCGGCAAAAGCGGCGACTAGGACCGTTCCGATCGTCTTTGAAACGGCCGGCGACCCGGTCCAGCTCGGCCTCGTCGCCAGCCTTGCCCGCCCTGGCGGCAACGTCACCGGGGTGACCCAATTGACCGTGGGGTTAGTGCCGAAGGAGTTGCAATTGCTGCACGAACTGCTCCCAACGGCGCGCGTCATGGCTCTGCTCGTTAACCCGACCAATCGCTCAGTAACTGAGACCGAAACAAAGGAATTGCTATCGGCTGCACAAACCCTGGGGCTAGAACTCCATGTCCTGAATGCCAGCACCGAACGCGACTTCGATGTGGTCCTTGCAAAAATAATCCAATTGCAAGCGGGCGGGCTTGTAATCGCCACCGATGTATTGTTCACGAGTCATAGCGAGCGACTTGCCGTACTAGCGGCCCGTCACGCGATACCCGCGGTCTACAAAGGACGCGAGTTCGCCGCAGCCGGAGGTCTGATGAGCTATGGATCGGACATTGCCAACTCATACCACCTGGCCGGCGTCTACACCGGCCGGATTCTCAAGCGCGACAAGCCCGCCGATCTGCCAGTGCAGCAGGCCACTAAAGTCGAACTCATCATCAACCTGAAGACCGCCAAGGCGCTCGGCATCAACGTACCCAACACGCTAATCGGGCGCGCCGACGAGGTGATCGAATGAGACGTCGCGAGTTCATTACGCTTCTCGGCGGCGCGGCTGTTGCTTGGCCGATAGCAACCCGGCGCGCGGCTTTTGCCCAAGCCCCCAAGGTATATCGCCTCGGGACGCTTAGCGTCGGCCCCCCGATTGGAATCACAGACGGACGTGGCGCCGTTCTCATCAACGCGCTGGCGCAGCGCGGCTATATGATCGGAAAAAATCTCGGCTACGAGGCGCGTGGCGCGGCAGGCACCAAAGGGCGGTTACCGCAATTAATGCAGGAGTTGAAAGCCGCCAATGTCAACGTGGTCGTGACCGTTGGCTATCCGGCCGCCGTCGCCGCCAAGGTGTCGGGCGTTCCAACGGTAATTGCGTCCGGCTCAGGCGACCCGGTCGCCACCGCGCTTGTCGAAAGCCTAGCCCGGCCGGGCGGCAACGTGACCGGAATAGCCGACGACGCTTCGATGCTATCGACCAAGCGCCTCTCCCTGCTGAAGGCGCTATTGCCGCAGATGCGCCGCGTAGCGATGCTTTGGAACAAGGATGATCGTGGAATGTCATTGCGTTACGAGGCTTCCGCAGAGGCCGCGCAGCAACTGGGTATTGCTGTCCAGGCACTCGGCGTGCGCGAGCCCGACGACTTTAACGAAGCCTTCGTAGCGATGGACCGAGAGCCGCCCGATGCCATCTTGATGGTCTCGGACTCGCTGACAATCCTCAATCGCAAGCGCGTCATTGATTACGCCGCCGAGCATCGGCTGCCGGCGATCTATGAGGCCAACTCCATCGTTCGCGACGGCGGCTTGATGTCTTACGGTGCGGATCAGCGCGAATCATTCGAACGTGCCGCCGCTCTCGTCGACCGCATATTCAAAGGCGCAAAACCCACCGACCTGCCGGTCGAGCAGCCGACGCGCTACCTATTCGTATTCAATCTAAAAACTGCCAAGGCGATGAATCTCAGTGTGCCGAACACGTTGGTAGCATTGGCCGACGAGGTGATCGAATAAAATCGCTGTTTGTCGCGGTGCATGAGTCCGGTTGTGGCACTTAGCGGACAATCCGACTGCACCCACGTTTGTCCGTTATTGGACAGCCGGCTCAACCGGTCGACGCAACACAGGCGTTGAATCTCTCCGCCGGCGTTTCAAATTGCAAGGTCTCTCGTGGCCGTTCGTTGAGCTGACGCGCCACTTTGTTGAGATGGGCTTGCGAGTGCACCGACAAGTCGGTTCCTTTTGGAAAGTACTGTCGCAGCAGACCGTTAGTGTTCTCGTTCGACCCGCGCTGCCATGGGCTCTGCGGATCGCAGAAGTAAACGTCGATGTTGGTCGCCAGCGTAAATCGTCGATGATCGGTCAGCTCCTTGCCGCGGTCCCAGGTCAGCGACTTATAGAGCTCATTGGGTAGCTTCTTGGCCTGCTTGATGAGCGCGGAGATGACTGTCTGGGTGTCCTTGTTGGCCACCTTTGCCAACATCACGTAACGCGTATGTCGCTCGACCAAGGTCGCGATATGGCTGTTCTTCGATCCGGACAAGAGATCGCCCTCCCAATGCCCAGGCACCGCCCGATCTTCAACCGCTGCCGGGCGCGCACGGATCGAGACGAGATCCTTGATTTGCCCCCGTCCATCGCCAGTGAGACCCGCCTGTTTCGATCGACGGATCGTGCGCTTCGATCGAAGATGGCCGAGGAGCTCCTTCTTAAGTACCCCACGGGCTTGAACAAACAGGCTGCGATAGATCGTCTCGTGTGACACGTGATAACTCTCATCGTCAGGATGGGCTCGCTTGAGCCAGCCGGCGATCTGCTCGGGGGCCCAATTTGATCTCAGCTTCTTGGCCACCGCTCGCCGCAACCAAGCATTGGTCGCCAACTTACAACGTTTAGGACGCCGGGCTCGAGCCCAGGCTGTCTCATCCGCCAGTGCTGCTCGATAGCCATCACAGCCGCCATTGCGGCTGATTTCTCGGCTCACCGTCGAGGCCGAACGGCCCAGCAACCGTGCCAACGATCGCGCCGATCGATGCGCCGCAAGGCCTCTCGATATCTCCTCGCGTTCAAAGAGCGTCAGTGCCAACCGTGAGCGACGCCGAGCAGCCGGACGAATGCCGCCATGCGGCGCCAGCTGGTTATAAATAGACGATGACGGCTTACCAAAAGCTCGCCCGATCGCTTTGAGCGACTCCCCACGCTGCCAGCGATCCCATAACTGCGTCTTCTCGGCTGTCGTGAACCCCCGACGAAATCTCTGATCCATCGTCACACTCCATCTTTCCCTCAAAGATAAAGTGTTGCGTCGACCGGTTGAGACCACCGACCAACAACGGACAAATGTCAGTCGAGAGGTTGAGTGCATCGGTCGCGAATGACCCAACTCCGACAAATGGACCGCCGCAGTTATTTGTCCAGTCAGCCGCCTTCTGGGAGGGCCGTTGATTATCCGAATGACGGCGCGCTAGGCTGATAACGAAAAAGATGGCGAGGCACGCCTGGTATGTCAGGCAGAGATACAGTCATGCGCGATAAGCTCAGGACCCGCGCTCGTGCACTGGCTTCGGATGCACCTGGCCAGTGGCGCGTCAAATGGCGATATGCCGGACCAATCATTTTCGTGCATCTTGTGGCGGCCCTGGCATGCGTACCTTGGTTTTTCAGCTGGACTGGAGTCGTTCTTGCAGGGCTGGGGTGCTACCTCTTCGGTACGCTTGGGATGAATATTGGCTACCACCGGCTTTTGACGCACCGTAGTTTTTCTTGCCCGAAATGGGTCGAGCACTTGTTTGCCACTCTAGGTGTGTGTTGCGCGGAGGAGTCCCCGATAATTTGGGTCGCGTGGCATCGCCAGCATCACCATGAAGCCGACAAAGAGCCGGATCCCCATAGTCCGCTGGCTAGCTTTCTATGGGGTCATATCGGATGGCTCATGATCAAGAGCGACAATAGCGAGTCTGCGCGATTGACGACTCGTTACGCCAGAGATTTGGCAAAAGATCCATTCTATGTATGGTTAGAAAAATCGGATAACTGGTTCAAAGTCGTTGCGCTGTCATGGACGATATTTTTTGCGATCGGTTTTGCGGCGGCCTACGTCACGGGTGGCCAAGTGGCGGATGCAATTCAATTTGGTTCAAGTCTCCTTATCTGGGCAGTTGCCGTAAGGACGATAGCCGTTTGGCACATCACGTGGTCGATCAATTCGGTTACCCACTTGTGGGGTTATCGTAGCTACGACACGCCCGATAACAGCCGTAACAATATCATCATCGGGATTATTTCGAATGGTGAGGGGTGGCACAACAACCACCATGCCAACTCTCGTTCCGCAAGGCATGGCTTCAGTTGGCGTGAACCCGATATTACTTGGCTTACTATTCGTGGGCTGGAGTTACTCGGTCTCGTCCGCAATGTAGCGCTGCCGTCGCCACGCCTCGCGGCTGCGTTGAGTGCTCATAAGCGGCAAGCACGTTAGCAAATACGTTTCGGGAGGGTAATGTTCAGCGGCCAGACAGGCTCTTATTGAGCAAGCTATCCAGTGTGCTTTTTATTCCCAGTTCCCTAGCGCCTTCACTATGTCACCAATTCCCCACAGGCGGCCCGAAACGCCAGCGGGCATCGCCTTCATAACGCGCGGCATCTCCACCTTTAGCGGCATCTTCTTGCGTCCCGCAGGCCGGGAAAGGCGTGTCCGGCAGCAGCAACTGCCAGAGGCGCTTGGCGTCGGCGTCCGGTTTGCAGGGACGATCGGCCATCGGCTACTGCTTTTCGGCGCCCTTGAGCTTCCAGAGCTGATAGCCGTCGCTGGCGATCGAGGCCTCGATCACGTCGCGGCTGAGATTGTTCGGCGGCGCCGCGTCCTCGCGCACCACCCCGACAGCGTGCCAGGGCCGGAACTGCGCCGGCAGTTTCTGGCCGCCGCGGTCGTCGCAAAACGCGCGCAGGCCGCGGCTCGCCTCGGATTTGAAAATGTAGAATTGCATGGACCGTCTTTCCGCGGACGCCGATCCGCTCAAATGTGCCGGTATAACCAAACCTGCCACCTGCTGTTGGATATAGGCGCAATGGCGTATCGCCACAAGGCGCGCAGCCGACTACCGCCGGCCGGATATTCGTTGGGAAGAAACGCGTCACGGCCCTATCGTTGTGGCGCGCGAGCGCGCATGGTAGGGGAGGGCCTGCCGCCTCCAGCCGTGCGTTTTCCGTCATGACCATTCCGTTCGATCAGCACTTCGATGCCTGGCTGCCGGCCGTCGCCGCGCCGGTGCGCATCACCTCGATCTACGACGCGCAGATCTTCACGCGCCGCTGGGTGATCCGCGACAAGGATCCGGCGCTGAAGGCTTTGCTGCGCAAGCTGGAACGGGCCAATAGCGCGATCCTCATCGAGGAGGCCATGGCGAGTTTCAAGGCAACGCTGTCGGAACGCGCGCTTTTGCCGAACGCCGTTTTGTGATCGGCGCCGCGGTCCGCTAGCGCGTGCCGGCGTGGCGCCGGCCGATCGCCAGCACGGCGATGTAAAGCAGGAAGCCGCCGGCGACGACCAGCATCCAGTTCTGGCCGGGCAGGCCGAACACCTCGAAATTTCCGGTGAGCCAATTCAGCATGGCTTTAAGTCCGTCGTGGCCGATGAGCCAGTTTAGGCCCGGCGCGGCGGCAAATTTCGTAAATTGCGGATAAATTGCGCGGGTTTCGGCGCAAACGCGGCGTGCGCGCCGGTTCATGGTTAGCAAATTTTAACGGGAACCCTCGCATTTAGAAGATCAGTTTCACGTTCGGCTAAAGCGCCGGGCGTACAGTTACACCAGCGGTCAAACCGTCTGACCGTGGGCGCCGCGAGGGGGTGCGCGAACGCCGAACCGGACGGAGGATGTCATGGACGAAAGACGCAAGGTTCTTCGCCACCGCACGCTGAAAGCGGGGAGCATCAGCTTCAACAAAGACGGCGGCGTCGACTGCCGCGTGCGCAATCTGTCGCCGGTCGGCGCCTGTCTCGAAGTGGCGAGCCAGATCGGCATTCCGGATGAGTTCGTGCTGGTGGTCGAAATCGACCACGTGAAAGCGCCGTGCCGCGTGATCTGGCGCACCGCCACGCGCCTGGGCGTGGCGTTCGACCCGAACGCGAAGCCCGAGCTCGCGCATACGGACGCCAATCCGGCCGCATAATAGCGTCAACCGGTTGAATTCGTAGCCGTTTTCGGCCCGGCGAAGCTCAAATATACCGCCCCCGCGCCTGTGGCCGGACTGCCACATCCCGCCAAAATTTGTGCAATTGGGCGTTTGTGCGCCGCTATTTGGCTTGTGGCCATTGTCGGCGGGCACGTCCAAGGGCACCATGCGTTCAACATGCGCCTGCCGTGGCACGGCGTGAAATTTGGGGGGCTCGGAAATGTCGGTTCGCGGTTTGAAGGCGGTCCTGGTGGCATGCGGCGGCATCGCGGCGCTGGTCGCTGCGACGGGCGCGGCTAGCGCGGGTGGTTTCGCCGTGCGCGAGCAGAGCGCCTGGGGCCAGGGAACATCCTACGCGGGAGTCGCCGCCGGCGGCGACCTGTCGGCGCTGTTCTGGAATCCGGCGACCATGACGCAGATGCCGGGCTTGCAGAGCGAGACGGTGATGAGCGGAATCTTGCCGTCTTCGACCAATAGCCCGACCGCGGGTACCTACTTTGGCTTGGGCGGCACCGGCAACACTTCCGACGATGCCTTGGTGCCATCCAGCTACTATTCCTGGCAGTTTAGACCGGATATGTGGCTCGGCCTTTCCGTCAATTCGCCGTTCGGTTTGGCGGTGAACTTCCCGGTCAGTTGGGCCGGTCAGGATTATGGGTCGGGAAGCAGCTATCTGAAGACCTATAACGCGACGCCGAGCTTTGCCTGGCGCATCAACGACATGATCAGCGTCGGTGTCGGCGTGCAGATTCAATATGCCAAGGCCGACCTCAGCCACGGCTTCAGCTTCTGCCTCGCCGCGTGCGGCCCGGTCGGACTTGCGGAATTGTCCGGTAATGGGTGGGGATACGGTTTTACCGCGGGCGTCACCGTGACGCCGACGCCGACGACTACTATCGGACTTGGCTATCGCTCGGCGATCAATCAAAAGATCGGCGGCTCGCTCGCCGTGATGGCCCCGCCTCCGTTCGGTGGCTCGTCGTCTGTCAGCACCACACTCAATCTGCCGGACATCGTCAGCCTCGGTTTGCGCCAACGCCTGACCCCGCAGCTAACCGGCCTGGCCACTATCGAGTGGACCAACTGGAGCCGCATCGGGACGTCCGTCGTTTCGGGCGCCCCGCTGCCGACCACTTTGCCGTTCCAGTACCAAGACGGCTGGCTGTTCTCGATCGGCGGCGAATATCAGTGGTCCGATCCGCTGAAGGTGCGCGCCGGCATCGGCTACGAGATATCGCCGATCACCGATCAAGTGCGCATCCCGCTTTTGCCGGACAACGACCGGTTCTGGGCGTCGATTGGCGGCACCTATCAATGGTCGCCGAAACTGTCCTTCGACCTTGCCTATTCGCACGTGTTCGTGAAGAGCACGTCGATCAACGTCACGGCGGCCTCCGGAAATCCGTGGTTCAACGGCATCAGCGATTACATCGGCACCGTCGACTCGCACATCGATATCATCTCGGTGGCGATGAAGTATCGCTGGGACGCGCCTGCGCCGGCGCCGGTGTCGCAGCTCTATCACAAATAGGCGTTTCGCTTATCGCGACATGAAAAGGCCGGCGGCGACGCCGGCCTTTTTCTTTTTAGGCGGCCCCGGGTCCGCGCTTGCGCGGGGATGAGCGGGTGACTTGATCTTCTAAAACGCCCCGTTGAACGTGCCGCCGTCGATCAGCAAATTCTGCCCGGTGATGTAGCCGGCCTGCGCCGAGCACAGGAAGGCGGCAGCCGCGCCGAACTCGGCCGGCTCGCCGAAGCGCCTGGCCGGGATGCTCGCCGCGCGCGCCTTGGCGGCTTCCTCGACGCTGATGCCCTTCTGCTCGGCGCCCTTCGCCAGCGTGCCGCGCAGCCGGTCGGTGTCGAAGGCGCCGGGCAGGATGTTGTTGATGGTGACGTTGTTGCCGGCGACCGTGCGCGCCACGCCGGCGAGGAACGCGGTCAGGCCGGCGCGCGCGCCCGAGGAGAGGTCGAGGCCGGCCAGCGGCATTTTCACCGAGCCGGATGTGATGTTGACGATGCGGCCGAACTTGCGCTGGCACATCGGGTCGATCACCTTCTGGATGAGTTCGACCGCGACGATCATGTTGGCGATTACGCCGTCGATCATCTGCTGGCGCGTGAGCTCGCGGAAGTCGCGCAGCGGCGGGCCGGCATTGTTGTTGATCAGGATGTCGGGGGCGGGGCAGGCGGCGAGCAGCGCCTTCTGGCCCTCGGGCGTTGCCACGTCGGCGGCGACGGCTGTGATCTTGCCGCCGGTTGCCTGGGCGATTTCGGCGGCGGTCGCCTCCAGCCGTTTGGGGTCGCGGCCGTTGATCACGACCGCGCAACCGGCGTCGGCCAGCGCGCGGGCGCACGCTTTGCCGAGCCCGCGGCTCGACGCACACACGATGGCCTTGCGGCCGGCAATTCCGAGATCCATGGGGTTCCTCGCTCAAGCGCTTGGGGTGGCTCTTCACCCTCCCCTGGAGGGGGAGGGTAAAGCATAGCGGCTTGGCGCGCTCGTG
>CAWGSI010000006.1:0-13398 GCA_963825265.1 uncultured Alphaproteobacteria bacterium
CACGCGATTGACGGGAAACTCGATTTGCATGGACTGACGCAGGCGCAAGCGCACTCGGCGCTGCTGCATTTCCTGCACGACGCGCACGCGCGCGAGGCGCGGCTGGTGCTGGTGATCACCGGCAAAGGACGCGGCGGCGAGACCGGCGTATTGCGCCGCCAGGTGCCGCAATGGCTGGGCTTGCCGGAATTCCGCTCACTTGTGGTCGGCTTCGAAGACGCCCACGTTACGCATGGTGGCGAAGGCGCGCTTTACGTGCGCCTGCGCAGGGCGCGCGGCTGAATGGTCCAGCAAGGAGTATCGGTCATGTCGAACAAGACGAAATCTCCCGGCAAAGAGCCCGAATCGAAAAAGAAAATGCTCGAGCGCGAACTCGAGGAGGGATTGGAAGAAACCTTCCCGGCGTCCGATCCGGTCGCGGTGACCGAGCCGGCGCCGGTTCACACCAAGGACGAAAAGAAGAAATAACCGGCCGCAGGAGGATTCGTCATGCCGCGTTTGGTCGTGTTGCTTTCGGCGGCGGTTATCGGCGCGGGCGCGGCCTTGGCGCAAACGCCGATGAAACCGAGCGCGCCGCAAAAAATGATGTCGCCCGAGGAAGCGCAGAAAATGCATGCTTGCGAAAAGCAGGCGGCCGATCAGAACATCAAAATGGACGAGCGCGCCAAATTCGTCATGGATTGCATGACGAAGAAGTAGCGCTAGTCGTCCCACGGGTGCAGCACGATGCGCCCGACCAGATCGGTTCCCGCTTCCAGCATGCGATGCGCTTCGTTCGCCTGCGACAGCGGCAGCACCGCGTGGATCGGCATTGAAATGCGGCCGGCCTCCAACCAGTTCGGCCACTAGGCGTTGATCCTTCAGGGTCGAGCCGCGCACGCCGTGCACGTTGAGCTCCTTGCCGACCATGTCGACGACGCGCAGCGGCAGTTCCTTCATCTCGCCGCCCACCGGGCAGAACGTGCCGCCGAGCCGCAGCGCGTCGATGCAAAGCCGCATCAATTCGGTGGCGCCGGTATATTCGACCGCGCCGTCGACGCCTTCGCCTTGGGTGAAGGCGCGGATTTGCGGCAAAGCGTCGGCCTGGCGCGTTTCGACCACCAAGTCGGCGCCGAGTTTCTTCAGCGCGGCGGCTTTCTGCGGATAACGCGTGGTGGCGATCACGGAGGCGCCGGCGAGCTTGGCCAGCAGAATAGTGGCGGTGCCCATGCCGCCGGCGGCGCCGGTAACGAGCAGCGTGTCGTTCGCGCGCGCCCCGAGCCGCGCCGCCACCACGTGGTGCGCGGTGGCGCAGGCCCACATGCAGGCGGCGGCCTGATCGACGTCGAGCGCCGGCGACGCCTTGATCCAGTAGCTTTCCGGCCGCGCGACGAATTGCGCATAGCTGCCGAACATGGTGTGGCCGGGCAGGTCCACGCCGGTCGACAGATTGCCGAGCCCGCGCTTTGCCGCGCTCGATTGCGGATTTTCCGGGTGCACGACGCCGATCACGCGGTCGCCGGCCTGCAGGCCGCGCACGTCGGCGCCGACCGCGACAACGTCGCCGGCCACGTCGCGGCCGAGCTGCATCGGCATCGGAAACGGCTTGCGGCCGGCAATGCCGCCCGCGTGGCCGGTCGCCTTGCCGTAGAATTCATGCACCTCGCCGGTGCGGTATTTGACGTCCCAGCGCGACACCGAGGTGGCCAGCACCTTCACCAGCGCGTCGCCCGCGCCCATTTCCGGCATCGGATGCTCGCCATAGACGAGTCTGTCCGGCCCGCCGAATTCGAACAGCCGAACGGCTTTCATGCGAGCAACCCCGCCCCGGAAGGATTGAACTCTACAAAATAAACCGGCTCAAATCGGCGTTCTTGGCCAGATCGCCGATGTGCTTTTCCACGTAAGCCGCGTCGATCTTGACGGTCTCGCCGGAGCGGTCGGTGGCGGCGAAGGAGATTTCGTCGAGCACGCGCTCCATCACGGTCTGCAGGCGGCGCGCCCCGATATTCTCGATGGTGGAATTCACCGCCACCGCGATGTCGGCGAGCGCGTCGATGGCGTCTTCGGTGAAATCGAGCGTCACGCCTTCGGTCTTTAAAAGCGCGACGTATTGCTTGATCAGCGAGGCTTCCGGCTCGGTCAATATGCGGCGCATGTCGTCGCGCGACAGCGCGTTGAGTTCGACGCGGATCGGCAAGCGGCCTTGCAGTTCGGGCAATAGGTCGGACGGCTTGGAGATATGGAAGGCGCCGGAGGCGATGAACAGCACGTGGTCGGTCTTCACTGGGCCGTGCTTGGTGTTGACCGTGGTGCCCTCGATCAGCGGCAACAGGTCGCGCTGCACGCCCTCGCGCGACACGTCGGCGCCCATGCGGCCCTCGCGCCCGGCGATCTTGTCGATCTCGTCGAGGAACACGATGCCGTTCTGCTCGACCGCCTTGATCAATTCCTGGATGAGCTGGTCATTGTCCAAGAGCTTGTCGCTCTCCTCGTTGACCAGAATGTCGTGCGAATGCAGCACGCTGACGCGCCGCGTCTTCGGCTTGCCGCCGAGCTTGCCGAAAATATCGCCGAGATTGATGGCGCCCATCTGCGCGCCCGGCATGCCGGGAATTTCGAACATCGGCATGCCGCCACCACCCGACGACACCTCGATCTCGATTTCCTTGTCGTTGAGTTCGCCGGCACGCAGTTTCTTGCGGAAGCTCTCGCGCGTGCCGGGACCGGAGCCCGGTCCGACCAAGGCATCGAGCACGCGCTCTTCGGCGTTCTGTTCCGCTTTCGCCTGCACGTCCTTGCGTTTGCGTTCGCGGGTGAGCGCGATGGAAATCTCGACCAGATCGCGCACGATCTGCTCGACGTCGCGGCCGACATAGCCGACCTCGGTGAACTTGGTGGCCTCGACCTTGAGGAACGGCGCGCCGGCGAGCCGCGCCAGGCGGCGCGAGATCTCGGTCTTGCCGACGCCGGTCGGCCCGATCATCAAAATGTTTTTCGGCAGCACTTCTTCGCGCAACTTGTCGTCGAGCTGCAGGCGGCGCCAGCGGTTGCGCAAAGCGATGGCGACCGCGCGCTTGGCGTCGGTCTGGCCGACGATGAAGCGATCGAGTTCGGAAACGATTTCGCGCGGGGAGAAGTCGGTCAACGGGGCACTCTACGATTTCAGCGAACTCGATGGTGACGTTGCGGTTGGTGTAGACGCAGATGTCGGCGGCGATATCGAGCGATTTCTTCACGATCGCCTCGGCGTCGAGCGGCCCGTCGAGCAGCGCACGCGCGGCGGCAAGCGCGTAGTTGCCGCCGGAGCCGATGCCGGCGACGCCGGCTTCCGGCTCGAGCACGTCGCCGGTGCCGGTCAGCACCAGCGAAACCTGCTTGTCGGCGACGATCATCATGGCTTCGAGCCGGCGCAGATAGCGGTCGGTGCGCCAGTCCTTGGCGAGCTCGACCGCGGCGCGCAGCAGCTGGCCGGGATATTGCTCGAGCTTGCTCTCCAATCTTTCGAACAAGGTAAACGCGTCGGCGGTGGCGCCGGCAAAGCCGCCGATCACGTCGCCTTTGCCCAGGCGGCGCACCTTCTTGGCGTTGGATTTGACGATGGTCTGCCCGATCGAGACCTGGCCGTCGCCGCCAATGACCACGCTGCCACCCTTGCGGACGGTGAGAATGGTGGTGCCATGCCAGGAAGGGAGCTCGTTCGATGCCATACGCGTTAACCCCTGCAATCGGCAACATCTAGGCATGGCGCGCGGCGTTTGCAAACGGGCCGCAACGACGGTGGCGAATCCGGCAAACCCCTGATAAAAGGCGCGCGACCGAAGGGCATCGCCAAGGGTTTGAAATGCGCAAAGCGGCCGTGAAGCGCAAGACCAAGGAGACCGACGTCGAGGTCGAGGTCGATCTCGACGGGTCTGGGCGTTCGGCTATTGCGACCGGCATCGGCTTCCTCGACCACATGCTCGATTTGCTGGCGCGGCACTCGCGCATCGATATCGCGGTCAAGGCCAAGGGCGACCTGCACATCGACCACCACCACACCACCGAGGACGTCGGCATCGCGCTCGGCCAGGCGGTGAAGCAGGCGCTCGGCGACATGAAGGGCATCACGCGTTATGCCAATGTGGATGTGCCGATGGACGAAGCGCTCACGCGCGTCGCGATCGACATTTCCGGGCGGCCGTTTCTGGTGTTCAAGGCCGAGTTCGTGCGCGACAAAGTGGGTTCGTTCGACACCGAGCTGGTGCAGGAATGGTTCCAGGCTTTTGCGATGAATTCCGGCATCACGCTGCACGCCGAGACTTTATATGGCACCAACGATCACCATATTGCCGAGTCCTGCTTCAAGGGCCTGGCGCGCGCGCTGCGCGTGGCGGTCGCGATCGATCCGCGCGCCAAGGACGAAGTGCCGTCCACCAAGGGCTCACTCGGCGGGTGATTTGCCCTCCCCCTTGTGGGGAGGGCAGCGAGCAGCCGTAGGTCGCGAGCGGGTGGGGGTGAGTGCGATTGATGACAAGAGACCCTAAGTAACCAGGACCCCCACCCCGCTTGCCTCGCTGACGCTCGGCAAGCGACCCTCCCCACAAGGGGGAGGGTGAAGAGAACGCCGATGCCCACATTCACCGTGCACCAGCCGCCGCCGCGACCGGGCGAAGCCGCCATCGCTCCGGAACGCTTCGTGTTCGTGCGCGACGGATTCCATTTTTGGGCTTTCGTGCTGGCGCCGTTCTGGCTGCTGCTCTACCGGCTGTGGCTGGCCTTCGCCGGCTATCTGGCGATTACGATCTTGCTCGGCGTCGCCTTGAAACTGACCGGCGCGAACGCGGTTGTGCAATTCCTCGCCGGTATGCTGGTCGCGCTATTGATCGGCTTTGAGGCGGCGACGCTGCGACGCTGGAAACTGACGCGGCGCGGCTGGCGAATGCTCGGCTTCGTGGTCGGCGAGGACGTCGAAATGGCCGAACATCGATTCTTCGCCGAATGGAGTAAACAGACGGCCAGACCCGCCGGCGAACAAGCGCTCGCCGCGCCGGCGCCGCAAGTTCCTGCGCAAGTCGCTGCGCCGCTGCGCCGCGCCACGCCGACCGATGTGATCGGCCTGTTCCCCGAACCGGACGGTCCGCGATGAGCGTCGCCATCGTCGACTACGGCTCCGGCAATCTGCACTCGGCGGCGAAGGCCTTCGAGCGGGCCGCGCGCGATAGCGGCTCGACCCAGCCTATCGTGGTGACCAGCGACCCGGCGCAAGTCGCGCGCGCGGACCGCGTGGTGCTGCCGGGCGTCGGCGCTTTCGCCGATTGCCGGCGCGGGCTCGACGCCATCCCTGGCATGATCGATGCATTGAACGAGAGCGTACGAAAGCGCGGCAAGCCGTTTTTCGGCATCTGTGTCGGTATGCAGCTCATGGCGGAGCGCGGGTTGGAGTATCAGGTTACGCCGGGCCTCGGCTGGATCGCCGGCGAGGTCGGCCGCATCACGCCGAATGATGCCAATTTGAAGATTCCGCACATGGGCTGGAACACGCTCAACATGCTCAAGGCCCACCCGCTGCTCGAGGATATTCCGCTCGGGCCGGACGGCCTGCATGCCTATTTCGTGCACAGCTTCGAGCTAAAACCCGCGCAGCGCGGCGATCTGGTGGCGCAGGCCGACTATGGCGGCCCGCTCACGGCCATCGCCGGGCGCGACAACATGGTCGGCACGCAATTCCATCCGGAAAAAAGCCAGAAGCTCGGCTTGAAGCTGATCGCGAATTTTTTGCGGTGGAATCCATGATCCTGTTCCCCGCCATCGACCTCAAAGAGGGCCTCGCCGTGCGCCTGCAGCAGGGCGACATGGCGCGCGCGACCATTTTCCACCGCGATCCGGCGGCGCAGGCGCGCGCATTCGAAATGCAGGGCTTCAAGCACCTGCACGTGGTCGATCTCGACGGCGCCTTTGCCGGCAAGCCGATGAACGGCGACGCGGTCGACCGCATTCTGGAAACCGTCGGGCTGTGCGTGCAGCTCGGCGGCGGCATCCGCGACATGGCGACGGTCGAGGCTTGGCTGGGCAAAGGCGTCAACCGCGTCATCATCGGCACCGCGGCGGTGCGCAATCCGGCGCTGGTGAAGGACGCGGCGAAAAAGTTTCCCGGCAAGATTGCCGTCGGGCTCGACGCGCGCGACGGCAAGGTGGCGGTGCAGGGCTGGGCGGAGATTTCCGAATTGTCGGCGCTCGACCTCGCGCGCCGCTTCGAGGACGCCGGCGTCGCGGCCATCGTCTATACCGACGTGGCGCGCGACGGCATGCTCAAAGGTCTCAATCTCGACGCCACCATCGCGCTGGCCGAAGCGATTTCGATTCCGGTGGTCGCCTCGGGCGGCTTGGCTTCGATCGAGGACATCAAGGCGCTGCTCGAGCCGCGCGCCAAGAAGCTGCAAGGGGCGATTGCCGGCCGCGCGCTCTATGACGGGCGGCTGGACGCGGCAGAGGCGCTCAAGCTGATCCATGACGCAAGGACGGCGGCCTAGGCCATGTTCAAAGTCCGCGTCATTCCCTGCCTCGACGTGAAAGACGGCCGCGTGGTCAAGGGCGTCAATTTCGTCAATCTGCGCGACGCCGGCGATCCGGTGGAGGCCGCGATTGCCTATGACGCGGCCGGCGCCGACGAGTTGTGCTTTCTCGACATCACAGCGAGCCATGAAAACCGCGGCATCATTCTCGACGTGGTGCGGCGCACGGCGGAAGCCTGCTTCATGCCGCTCACCGTCGGCGGCGGCGTGCGCACGATCGAGGACATCCGCGCGCTGCTGGCGTCGGGCGCCGACAAAGTATCGATCAACACCGCGGCGGTCGAGCGGCGCGGCTTCGTCAAGGAAGCGGCGGAGAAATTCGGTGACCAGTGCATCGTGGTCGCCATCGACGCCAAGATCGTGTCCAACCTGGGCGAGACGCCGCGCTGGGAAATCTTCACCGTCGGCGGCCGCAAACCGACCGGTATAGATGCGGTGGAATATGCCAAGGAGGTCGTCGCGCTCGGCGCCGGCGAAATTTTGCTCACTTCCATGGACCGCGACGGCACCCGGCGCGGCTTCGACATCGCGCTCACCCGCGCGATCGCTGACGCAGTCCCCGTGCCGGTAATCGCCTCCGGCGGGGTCGGCACGCTCGACCACATGGTCGAAGGCATCCGCGACGGCCATGCGACGGCAGTACTGGCCGCCTCGATCTTCCACTTTGGCGAGCACAGCGTGCGCGAGGCCAAAACCTATATGGCCAAAGCCGGCCTGCCGATGCGGCTGGATGCGTGAGCCGTCTGTCATTCAGGGCTCGCGCCCCGGAATGACTCATAAATCCAGAGATGCTATGCACCCGCGCATGAGCAAATTTACGCTGGCCAATCTGGAGAAGCGGGTAGGCGAACGCGCCAAGGCGAGCGCGAAGGAATCCTATACCCGCGCACTGCTCGACAAGGGCCTCGCCCATTGCGCCAAGAAGTTGAACGAAGAGGCTTTCGAAACCGGTCTGGCGGCCGTGCAGGAAAACAAGCGCCGGGTGATCGCGGAAGCGAGCGACCTTATCTATCACTTGATGGTCGTGCTGAAAGCGCGCGGCGTCACGCTCAAGCAGGTCGAGGCCGAACTCGAAAAACGCACCAAGCAAAGCGGGCATCAGGAAAAGGCGGCGCGTAAGAAGAGAAAATAGCTTGATGGAACAGCGCACCGAAGAAACGCTTTCGCCCTACCGCACCTTCTCGCGGGCGGACTGGGCGGCGTTGCGCGAGGATACGCCGATGACGCTGACCTCGGAGGAGGTCACGCGCCTGCGTTCGCTGCACGACCGGCTCGACATCAAGGAAGTCGAGGAGATTTATCTGTCGCTGTCACGGCTGCTTTCGCTCTACGTGGCGGCGACACAGCGGCTGTTCCGCGCGCAGGAACGCTTCCTCGGCACCGAAGACATAAAGATGCCGTTCATCATCGGCGTCGCCGGCTCGGTCGCGGTCGGAAAATCCACCACCGCGCGCGTGCTGCAGGCGCTGCTGGCGCGCTGGCCGAACGTGCCCAAGGTCGATCTCATCACCACCGACGGCTTTCTTTTTCCGAATGCGATCCTCGAGCGCGAGGGCCTGATGGAGAAGAAGGGTTTCCCGGAAAGCTACGACCTGCCGGCGCTGCTCTTGTTCCTCTCCGACGTGAAGGCGGGGCGGCGCCCGGCGCGCGCGCCGGTCTATTCGCATCTGACCTACGACGTGACGCCGAACCAATGGGTCGAAGTTGACCGCCCGGACATTCTCATCGTCGAGGGCCTCAACGTGCTGCAGACCGGCCGTCTGCCCAAGGACGGCAAGGCGATCCCGTTCGTGTCGGACTTTTTCGATTTCTCGGTCTATCTCGACGCCGACGAGGACGTGCTCAAGTCCTGGTACGTCGATCGCTTTCTGACATTGCGCAGCACGGCGTTCCGCGATCCGAAATCGTATTTCCATCGCTATTCGAATTTGTCGGACGCGGAAGCGATCGAGACCGCGTCGTCGATCTGGACGCGCATCAACCTGGTCAATCTGCACGAGAATATCATTCCGACCCGCCAGCGCTCCGATCTCATTTTGAAGAAGGGCGAGAGCCACCAGGTCGAGAAGGTGTCGTTGCGGCGGCTGTGAACTAGGCCGCCCGCCGCCCGCCGCTGAAGTGCTCGACGTAGCGCTGCTTGATCGCGGACACCGGCAGCACGATCAGCACGTCGGTGGTGCCGAACTCGTGGTCGACCACCGCGCCGTCGCCGATATAGGCGCCGAGCCGCAAATAGCCCTTGATCAGCGGCGGCAGCGCGTTGAGCGCCTGCTTCGGATCGAGCGCTTCGCTCGAAATGCGGTTCATTTCGATGTAGCGCTCGGGCAGCGCGCGGGCGCGCCACGTTTCGGGCGCGCGCGCGTAGTGATGCAGGAACGACAGCGGCATCGCCAACTGCCTCGGATCGGTGCCGTCGAGACTGGCGCAGCCGAACATCACCTCGGTGCGGTTGTGCCGCAAATAGCCGGCGATGCCGTACCACAGCAGTTCGACCGTGCGCTTGTTGCGGTAGGGCGCCAGCACGCAGGAACGGCCGAGCTCGAGGAATTGCAGATTGGTGTGCCGCGCGATCAGCGCGCCGATGTCGAATTCGCCCGCGGTATAGAAGCCGCCATAGTCCTCCGCTATCGGCTGCCGCAGCAGCCGGTAGGTGCCGACCACCGCCGGCCGGTTGCCGTTCTGCGCATCGGGGGCGGCATGGTCGAGCACCAAGAGGTGGTCGCAGATCGCGTCATAGGCGTCGACGTCGCGGCGCGCGAACAGACGGCCCGGATTGGCGATGGCCGAACCCTCCTGGTAGAAAACGCGGTAGCGCAGTTTCTGCGCCTGCCGCACTTCGGCGGCGGTCTGCGCCAGCCGCACCTCGAGCGCGCCGAGCCGGCCGAGGCTCTGGGTCGGGCGATGCGCGCCCGCCGCCCAGGCCTGCAAACCGCCATAGGCTTGCAGCGACGAAATCAATCCGGGCACTGCGGCGGCGGGGCGGAAAAGTTCGAACAGACTGCGCGGCGGGTACAGCCTATCGCGGCGTGGCATGTCGTTTTGGCTCCATGTCGGCGCGAAAACTGGGCGATCGGCCTGGAACTCTAGCGGCCGAATCAAGCGTCGAGCGTCGCCACCCAGCTACAACATGGACGGGACACGGATTTATGACAAGGCGGGGAGATTAAGTTCAGGCCGCAAGCCGGGCGGCGGCCTCGAGCGCCTCGCGCAGGCGCTCGCGGTCGAGCGGCTTGACCAGCAAACCGTCCATGCCGGCGGCGAGGCAGGCCGTGCGGTCCTCGCTCTGGGCGTTGGCGGTGAGCGCCAGGATGCGCACCGCCCGGCCGCCGGCCGCGTCCTCGACGGCGCGGATGCGGCGGGCGGCTTCCAGCCCGTCCATGCCCGGCATCTGCACGTCCATCAGCACCAGATCGTAAGGCGTGCCGGCGGCGCGCGCGGCGGCCCAGGATTTCAACGGCGGCTTCGCCGTTGCCGGCGACCGCCGGACGATGGCCGAGCCGGGTAAGCAGCGCGCGCGCGAGCAGCGCGTTGATCTCGTTGTCTTCGGCCACCAGGATCGACAAGCCCTTATGGCCGGCGACGGAGCCCGCTTGGCCGGGAGCGAAAATTTCCGGCGCCATGTCTTCGAAGCCATCGGCGGCGGTGAGCCGCGCGGCGAGCGAGGCCATGCGCACCGGCTTGACCAGGTAACCGGTGAAGCCGTGTTTCTTCAGCGCGGGCAGTTGGTGCCGATCGGCCGGCCTGATCAGGACAATGCGCCGCGTGCCGTCGCGGCCCGCAAGGTTGCCGTGGGCGATCATCGGCCGCACCATCGGGTAGTCGACCAGCAGCGCGTCCCAGTGCCGCTTTGCCAACAGCGCGGCGGCGCTTTCCTCGTAGGCCGTGACGCAAGTCTCGGCGCCCCAGGCGGCGAGCCGGCGCGCCAGCAGCGCGGATGCAAGGTCCGACGCGGCCACGATCAACACCGCCTTGCCGGCGAGATCGGGCGGGATGAATTCCGCCGCGCCAGCCGCCGCCGGCGCGAGCGGAACGCTAAAGCTGAAGGTCGCGCCGCGGCCCGCTTCGCTCTCGACCGCGATGTGCCCCTCCATGCGCTCGACAATGCGCTTGGAGATCGCGAGCCCGAGGCCGGTGCCGCCGAACTTGCGGGTGGAGGAGCCGTCGGCCTGCTCGAAGTCGCGGAACACGCGCGCTTGATCCTCCGGCGCGAGGCCGATGCCGGTATCGCGCACCAGGAAACGAACGTCGTTGTCGCTCTCGCCCGGCTCGACGATCAGCGCGACGCCGCCGGTCTCGGTGAACTTGATGGCGTTGCCGGCGAGATTGAGCAGCACCTGGCGCAAGCGTGCGGCGTCGCCCAAGACTTTCTCGGGCAGCCGCGCGTCCACGAAGGACGCGATCTCGATGTCTTTTGCTTGCGCGCGCGGCGCGAGCAACTCGACGGCCTCCTCGACCAGCGGAACAAGCGCGAACGGCGCCTCCTCCAGTTCAAGCTTGCCGGCCTCGATCTTGGAAAAGTCGAGAATTTCCTCGATCAGCGACAGCAGCGTTTCGCCCGAGGTCTTGGCCGCCCTGGCATATGTGAGCTGCTCGGGCGTGAGCGGCGTGTCGAGCAGGAGATCGGCCATGCCGAGAATGCCGTTGAGCGGCGTGCGGATTTCGTGGCTGACAGTGGCGAGGAAGCGCGACTTGGCGCGGTTGGCGTTTTCCGCCTCGTCGCGCGCCTTTTCGAGCGCGTTCATCTTGACGTCGTGCAGTTCCCAATTGTCGTCGGACAATTCCTCGATACGCGCCTCCAGCGTGCGCACTTTGTCGGTGTGCGCACGCTGGCGCATCAGCATGAAGGCGATGATGGCACAGGCGGCAGCGAACAGCGCGCCGACGCCGGTGCCGTAGGCGTAGGGGTCGTAAGTGGAACTTTGCAGGCGGATACCGGTGAGGAAGCCGAGCCAGCCGGATACCACCGACATGGTGGCGACGACCGAACGGCCGAACAGCACCAGCGCCGCCTTGTTGCGCCCGCGCTTGCGCAGCTTCAGCGCGAGTGAATCCTGCGACCCTAGTCCCATGTTTCGGCGCCCGCCTGTCAGGCGGGCATTTGGCGCCTTGAATCTTGCAATTTCATTCCCCAGCGCGGGCGGTGGCCGCGCGCGCGCCGAACGTGGTGAAAGGAGCGTTAAGGGAATGATAACGGGGTCGGTTCCGCGCGGCGGCGCGGACCGGCGGCCACGCGGCTGGAAAGGTTAACGCGGCGCGCTTACTTGTCTGTTCAGTGGCGAAGTTACGCCGCGCGCCGCACTTCGTCGGCGAGCGCGCGGTAGGACAGAGCTTCCGCCAGATGCACGCGGCCGACTTTCTCGGCGCCGTCGAGATCGGCGAGCGTGCGGGCGACGCGCAGCACGCGGTGATAGCCGCGCGCCGACAGATGCATCGAATCGGCGGCGTCGCGCAGCAGCGCCAAGCCGGTGCCGTCGGCGCGCGCGATCTCCTCCAGCACCGGCCCATGCGCCTGCGCATTGGTGCGCACATTGTCCAGGCCCAAGGCGGCGTAGCGCGCGAGCTGGATGTCGCGCGCGCGCGCGACGCGGGCGGCGACCTCGCGGCTGCCTTCGGACGGCGGCGGCAAAATCAGATCGGCGGCGGTTACCGCCGGCACCTCGATGTGCAGGTCGATGCGGTCGAGCAGCGGACCGGACAGCCGGCCCTGGTATTCGGCGATGCAGCGCGCATTCGGCCCGCGCTTGCAGGCAAAGCCGGGATCGTTGGCGCGCCCGCAGCGGCACGGGTTCATGGCGGCGACCAGCATGAAGCGCGCCGGATAGGTGATGCGGTGATTGACGCGCGCGATGGCGACGTCGCCGGTTTCCAGCGGCTGGCGCAGCGAATCCAAAACCTGCGCGGAGAATTCCGGCATCTCGTCGAGAAACAAGACGCCGTTATGGGCGAGCGATATTTCGCCCGGCCGCGCGCGCAGGCCGCCGCCGACCAGCGCCGGCATGGATGCCGAATGATGCGGCGAACGGAACGGCCGCCGGTTGGTGAGCGCGCCGCCCTCGATCTCGCCGGCGACGGAGGCGATCATCGAGACTTCGAGCAATTCGGCCGGCAGCAGCGGCGGCAGGATCGAGGGCAGCCGCGCGGCCAGCATCGATTTGCCGGCGCCGGGCGGCCCGATCATCAACAAATTATGGCCGCCGGCGGCGGCGACTTCGAGCGCGCGCTTGGCGCTCTCTTGCCCCTTGATGTCGGCAAGATCGAGCGGGGTGCCGTCGAGTTCGCGGATCTTCGGCTGCGGGCGGTTGAGCACCTGCGTGCCCTTGAAATGATTGGCGAGCTGGATGAGCGAGGCCGCCGCGACGATCTCGATCTCGGGACTTGCCCAGGCCGCCTCCGGGCCGCAGGTGGCCGGGCAGATCAGCCCTTGCCCGCGCGCATTGGCGCCGATGGCAGCCGGCAGTACGCCGGCGACGGGCGCGATGCCGCCGTCGAGCCCGAGCTCGCCCAAAACGGTGAAGCCGGAAATGGCGTCCTGCGGAATGGCGCCGATGGCCGCCATCAGGCCGAGCGCGATCGGCAGGTCGTAGTGGCTGCCTTCCTTCGGCAGATCGGCGGGCGCGAGATTGATGGTGATGCGGCGCGCCGGCAGCGCCAGCCCCGAGGCGACCAGCGCCGCGCGCACGCGCTCTTTGGCTTCCGACACCGCCTTGTCGGGCAGGCCGACAATGTTGAATGCCGGAAGGCCGGGGGCGACCTGCACCTGCACGTCGACGGCGCGGGCCTCGATGCCCTCGAAGGCAACGGTACTGACGCGCTGGACCATGGCGATGCCCCTCATCCCGCTGCCCGCCAGAGTAGCGGAAGGTTG
>CAWGSI010000007.1:0-31431 GCA_963825265.1 uncultured Alphaproteobacteria bacterium
TCGAATCCCTTCGGGCGCGCCATATTACGTTCTAACGCCCTTGCCCGGTTTGCAGCGCGGTTTGCAGAATTTGTTTCCATACGTTCTCGAACTTGGCGATCGCGTTGGCAGCGAGCTTGCTGGTCTTTGCCAGGTATTTGTCGAGAATTTGTTGCGCCGTGCGCAGTGAATGTCCGGTGATGCTCGCGATCTTCAGGGAACGGTGCAGCCGGCCTCGGCGAGCATGGTCACGGTCGTGCCGCGGAGGTCGTGCAAAGTGTAGGCCGCTTGATGCCGGCCGCCTTGCGCGCCGCGTCCCACTGCGCGGCAAGGTATCGTTTGGTGAACGCGACGCCCGGGTCTTGGTGGCGAGAATGACGTGCGGCGCGCCTGAGGCGCGTGATCAGGGCTCGTCGCTTTGAGCGCCTGCGTGCAGGGCACGACGACGGGCTTGGGAGCTTGAGGCCTCGCCGCTGCGACCTGCTCTGCCGCAGCGTGATGCACTCTCCATCGTAAGCAGACCAAGCGATCCCGTCGAATATCTCCCTGCCGCTGGCCGGTGTGCAGGGCGAGCACCAGCGCGAGTTGCATCTCCGGTGAAGCGACAGAGAGAAACGCCTCGATGTGTTTTTGCCTCCCAGATCATTTCGGATCGGTCGGTGCCGTACCAGGCGCTTGAAGCCTTTGAGGTGATTGACGGGCAGGCGGCCCCGACCCACTGCCCAAGTGAGCATCGCGGAGATCGCCGAAAGACGATGATCGGCTTCTCTATTTCCCGAGGTCCGCGCGACCTTCTCTCGCCAAGTCAAGAAATCTTCTCGCACTTGCCAGTCCATCAGGGCGGCGGCGGGCAGATCCCGAAACTCTTGTTCGGCAGTCTTGAGCAGGCGGCGATATTCCGATTGCGTCACTGGAGCGGTGAGCGTCCCCTGAAATTCGGCGCTGAGGGTATATTGACGCGCGAGGCCGTTAAACGTGGCGCCATCGTCCGCTGGAGTTTGAATGCGTGCCTCTGCGGCCGCGTAGTCGACCATGAACTCCGCCGACCCGGGATCGCCGCGAAGGCGCTTTTTAGCCGCTGGGTGATACCAGTACCGCCGCCGGGTCCCATCGCGCAGAATCTTGTAGGACTCGGGGAAGACGCCCTTAAGGTTCGCGCGCACCACGGGCCCTCCTCCATTCCTGGGAGAGCAGTCATCGATTTCGGCCCAGTCGCCGATACCGCTCAACTTGTTCAGGGCGCTGTCGATCAGCTCGATGTCATAGCGCTTCCCCGGCAGCGTGGGGCCGGGAAGTTAATCCACGACGCCTATATGAATTGAACGCCTGGCGCGATCCACAACCCGCAATAGCCGGCCGCTTCCTTATGCACCAAGGCTCTAGGTAATGATCGGCGGGCCTGCTCAATGCGTTTCTCGCACGTCTCGCATTTCCGCTCTTCACCAGCTCATCCCAACGGCGACATTTCCGTGCGATCCGCACGCTAATGGGCAGCCGCGTAGTCCGTGACCGCCGCTGCGGTACCGAGCAAGCCACCATGTGTCTCCTCGCGCGACAGACCGCGCGGCTCGATAGCGCTGGCGGTCACGATCAGTCATTGGTCGTGGCGCTAGATGTTTGTGCCGCATAAACCTTGCGACACGCCCGATATACGGGCTCGAAGATTGCCGGCAGCGGCAGCATGAGCATCGGGATGTCGGGTCCAAACACGTCGTCGAACTTGTCGCTGTCGACGTGCGATACCAGCTTCCAGCGCCAACCTTTCCGGTACCGCGTCACCGCCATCCAGAACTGCATAAGCTTTCCGCTGTCGATGCCGCGCGCTGCTGCGTACATCCAATCTGAACCCGCTACCGTCTCGGCAAGTTCGCACTTCGCAAGAAGATCACCGAGCTCTGTGGCGACTTCCTCGGGAATCGGATTTGTTCGAGACCGGCGCGGACTGCCCCGGACCGAACAAAAGCTGCTGGTTGAGCACAACGGCGAGCCGAGCCTTGAAGATCGCACGCACCGAGAAAAAAGGTCGCTTCAGCGAACCGGCGCGTTTCACCAAGATGGGCTTGATCAGCTGCCGGTGCACCCACTGGTCAGCGACAGCGCGGTCAATGCCAGCTATCCGGGCAAGCTCCGCCACCGAAAAATAAGGTGCGTCGATGAAGTTGACTTGGGCCATCTTTTGCGCCATTTCAGACCTTATAAGCTATAAGCTAAGAGCTTCGACCAGTCAATATGGAGTTTTGAAATGCCCGATATCTTCGAAAACCTCGATGCGATCCGTCTGACGGCGGGCGGCGCTATTGGCGGCGTCGCCGTGCAGGAAATGCCGCCGCATGTGCTAGTGCGCAAGCCGAAGCGCAACGGGTTCGTCAGGACCAATCCCGATCCGGCGATGCGAGTGCCGACCATGGTCTACATCGACCCGGACGACCGTGACGCGGTATACTTGATTCCGCCGTCGGCCGTGGGCGCGCTCCTGGCCGAGGCCCGGCCGGTGCTGATCCTGCCCACCATCAACATGCAGGGCACCCTGTTCCTGTGGCCGCTGCCGCTGCCGCTCGACGACGGGCGCCGCAACGATTGGCACGCGACCGCGCGCGAGGGCGCGGAGCTGGCGAAGACCAAATGGGTCCGGCTCGCCGCCGACATGAGCTTGGGCGCCTACCGCATCTACACGGCGGAGGGTGCCCTGGCCGAGCCGGTCTGGCCGCAGCAGAGTCTGAATGAACTCCTGCGGGTTGGGTTTCGCGATCGCGTCATCGATGGCGAGGACCATCCGATCGTGCGCCGCCTGCGCGGCCTGGCCTAAATCGTGACCATGACCGCAATCAGGTGGGACGGCGACTATATCGTCGCCGCCCCCTTCCGCGAAATCTGGCTGGTCGATTTTGAATTCCGCCATGACCGCGGCGAGCAGCCGTGGCCGGTGTGCATGGTGGCGATCGAGATGAGGACCGGCCGCGAGATCCGCCTGTGGCGCGACGAGCTGCTCGCGCTTGATCGCGCGCCCTTTGACACTGGCCCCGACACGCTATTTGTCGCCTACGCGGCCGCCGCCGAGATCGGGTGTTTTCTTGAGCTTGGCTGGCCGCTGCCGACGAATATTCTCGACCTGTATTTCGAGCACCGCTGCGGCACCAACGGGATGCTGCTTCCACATGGCAATGGCCTCCTCGGTGCGCTCGCTCATCGAGGGCTGCCGCACATCGGCGCCGACGAGAAGGGCGCGATGCGCCAGCTCATCATCGGTCAGACCCAATGGTCAGTGACGAGCAAGTGGCGATCATGGACTACTGCCGTACCGACGTCGACGCGCTCGAGGCGCTCATGCGCGCCATCGCGCCGAGCATCGATTGGCCGCTCGCGCTGCTCCGCGGCCGATACGCTGCCACCGTCGCCTGCATGGAGCGCGCGGGCGTGCCGGTCGATCGGGCGCTTCTGGATCGCTTCGTCGGCGGCTGGTCCGCACTGAGGTCAGCGTTGATAGAGTCGGTGGATGAAGCCTACGGCGTCTACGAGCAGGGCGTGTTCAAGCACGACCTGTTCGCGCGCTATCTCGCCGACCGCGGCATCGCCTGGCCGCGCACGCCAACCGGCCGGCTGGCACTCGACGACGACACGTTCCGGCGGCAGGCCCTGCTGCACCCGGAACTGTTGGCGTTGCGCGAGCTGCGCGAGACGCTCGCCGCAATGCGCAGGCGAGCGTCCCCGTCGGCGCCGACGGCCGCGCGCGCTGCTCGATCATGCCCTTTAGCTCGATCACCGGCCGCAACCAGCCCCGCGTCAGCGAGTTCGTCTTTGCACTTCCGAAATGGGCGCGCGGCTTCATCAAGCCGCCCGAGGGCTTTGGACTCGCCTACGTCGACTGGAGCGCTCAGGAAATCGGCGTCGCCGCCGCGCTCTCGGGTGACGAGGCGATGCTCGAACACTACCGGTCGGGCGACCCGTACTTGGCCTTCGCCAAGTCGGCAGGAATGGCTCCCGCCGAGGCCACGAAGGACACGCACGCCATCGCGCGGGAGCGCGCAAAGGCGCTCTTTATCGCCGTTATCTTCGGAATGCGCGCCGAGGGGCTCGCGGCCAGCGCGGGCATCACCGCCGCCGAGGCTGCGGAGCTGCTTCGCCTTCACCGCCGTACATATCGCCGTTTCTGGCCGTGGATCGAGAACAGCGTCGCCGAGGCGATGCTCACCAACAAGATGACCACGGTGTTCGGCTGGCAGCGCACTATCGGGCCGAACCCCAATCCCCGGTCCATCGCGAACTTCCCGATGCAGGCCAACGGCGCCGAGATGATGCGCGTCGCCGCCATCGCCGCCACCGAGTCCGGCATCGAGGTCTGCGCGCCGGTGCACGACGCCTTCCTGATCGCGGCGCCGCTCGGCCGCCTCGACGAGGACGTCGCGCAAATGCGCGAGATCATGACGAGGGCGGGCAACGTGGTCACCGGCGGGCTCGACATCCGCACCGAAGCGACAGATCGTGCGCTACCCGACCGCTACATGCCCGACGGCGCGCAGCCCATGTGGGATCGCGTGATGCGCCTGCTGGAACAGGTGGAGGCAGCGCCGTGATCGGCCGCACCGCATCGCCCGGCTCCTTGCCGCCGCGCCGCCATCGCGCCAGTGCGAAGGTGCCGTCGCGCCGGTGCGAACCCGGTGCATCTTATTATAAATCTTCTATTCAATTCCAGGAATCGAGCGTCGACGATATCGCCGCCGTCGAGGTCGAGACTGGCGCGCTGCGTGAGGCCAAGCGCCGTTACACCGGTCGCTTTCTCAAGGGCCCGGTGCCGATGCGCGACATCGCCGCGGCCTCCCGGCTGCCGGGGAAGGCGCTCGCCGTTTTCCTCGCAGTCCGCCACCGCGCCGACCTGACACGCAGTGCGGCGGTGAAACTGCCGACGAGCCTCATGCGCGAGCTTGGCGTCTCCAAGGACGCGAAAGCCCGCGCGCTGCACCAGCTCGAGGCGGCCGGCCTCGTCACAGTCGAGCGGAAGCGGGGGCGATCACCCGTCATCACCATCACGCAGGAGAGTAAAAATGGCTGAGACCAGCACCACGAAGTCGAACGAAGCGGAACGAGGCGACACGGACGATAAGTCGGGCGCCCGCTCGCTCAACATCCGTCGGATGCCGCCTAAGCATTTACTCACCACCATCCAGAGGAGACACGCAATGAAAAATAAGAAACACGATGAGATCGAACCGCAGGACATGCCGCTGGCGCTGTCCGCAGGTCACGTCACCGAGATGGAAGACGCCTTGGCGCGTCTCCAGCAAATGGTGCAGACCCGTAAGGCCGAAGCCGAATTGCTTCAACGGGACAAGGGCCACGCCACCATGGCCGAGATCCTGTCCAAGGCTTACGCCTTTGTCGGTGACACCTTTGATCCCGCCCACTCGCGCGAGGTCCACGCGCTGCTCGATCGGCTGAAGGAGCTCGGAGCCGTCGTCGTGGACCGCCGGGACGTCGAGCGCTGGCGGGTCGAGCGGGCCGAGGTAGATGGCGAATATGCCATGCGCGAGTGGCGGCGCACGCACCAACGCGACCAGCGACGGTTTTGATCGTGAATACGTGCCCGGCGAAGCGACCCTCCGGCGCGCCCAGCAGCTCTTGGCCGAGCGCGCCAAGAATCGAGCATCGACGATATCCCCGCCGTCGAGGTCGAGACGGCGGCCCTGCGGCAAGCCCGGCAGCGCCGCGCCGGCCGCTTCCTCAAGGCCCCGTTACGTTGCGCGACATCGCCGCCGTTGCCAAGCTGGCGGGCAAGGCGCTCGCCGTCTACCTCACCGTCCGCCACCGCGCCGACCTGACACGCAGCACGGCGGTCACGCTGCCGGCGAGCCTCATGCGCGAGCTGGGCGTCTCCACGGACGCGAAGGCGCGCGCCCTGCGCCAGCTCGAGGCGGCCGGCCTCGTCGGCGTGGAGCGAAGGCAAGGCCGTCCCCCGATCATCACAATCAAAAAAGGAGAAGCAGCTTGACTGACTTAAGCAGGATCGATTCCGACGACGAGCAGGGCGACGCGTGGCTGGATGCCTACCCGCCGCAGCACCGCGCGATGCTTGAGAAATATGGCGTCCCCACGTGGATGAATCAGCGAGCCGACGCGCACAACCGGCGTCTGATCGCTGTCGTCGACGCCGGCTGCTCGAGGAGGCCGAGCTCGCGGCGCTTGCCGAGCAGAGCTTCGACGAGCACTTCGGCGACACGCTCGCCGACTGGGCCGCCGAAGCGGCAACTGCACGGGGAGACGACGCCGCTCGGCATGTTGATCTCAACGCGGCGGACCAGGTCTCAGTTGCCAACGGTATCGGCCACGTCATGACCCGGTTTCGACGGCGCGAGGTGGCTGCGCTCGCCGGCTTCACCGTCAACGCGGCCGGCGACGTTCGCCTGTTCGGTGGCGGCCGGACTGAGGAGCAAAACTGGGTGCTGGGTGCTGAGTTCCTAAGCAGCAAGGAAGGACTCGCTCAAATAGTCGACATGCCGGCGCCCGCGGCCGATCCGATCACGGCGGTCACGCTCGGCCCGGGGATGGTGCACACACGCAATCCCGAAGAACAACAGGCCGCGGTCGCGGCGGCCGTCCGCGAGGTGCTTCGTCGCTACCGGGACGGTGAGATCCAGATGGCAATCGGCATCACCGTCGACCATCTCGGCCGCATGCACCCGTTCGGCGGGGGCGAGACCGACGGTCGTCTGGTTGAGGCGGCGATCGACGTGCTGAAGAAATTCATAAGCCAATTGCCGGAGAAGCGTTATGACCAGTAAACTTCAAACACGGAGGCTTTATCATTTCACCGCTCGCGAGCGGCTGGCGCTCATAATGCGCGAGGGCCTGCAGCTCGGTGATGTACCCATTCATTCCTTCACCAGCGTCGGCGAGAATGCCGTCTGGCTGACGTCCGACCCGAGCCCGAGCGGCCACGGGCTCGGATCGCCGCGCGTGTTGACCGACGAGGATCGAGAATTTCACCGCCATCTGACCGGGGTGTTGCCGCCCAGGGGCGCGAGGTACCCCGACAAGCGCGCAGTGCGCATCGCCATCGGAGAATTGCCTGATCCGAGCAGGTTGCTGCGCTGGAGTCGGTGGGGCCGTCAGCGCGTGGCCTCCCACGTCTACGGCTCCCTGGTGCGCGCCGACGGCGCCGGTCACCGCACTTGGTACCTCTACCCGGGCGTCATCCCGCCGGCGTGCTTCTCGGCCGACGAGTTCAGGGGCCCCGACCAAGAATACGCGCCCGACGTGGACGCGCTCGCCCATTATCAGAAACTTCGCCCAGCGGATGCGGCTTGATTGCCCGCACGCCGACATGACTAAAGGAGATGTGCAGTGAAAGACAAAAAACACGACGACGTCAATGACGCGACGCTGTCGGCGACCGCCGGCCGCGCCTCTGACAAGGAAGACGCATACGCGAGGTTCGAGCGCGTGATGACGGCGCGTGAGGCCAAAGCCGCAAGGCTAATCCGCGACCCGGGAGTGTCGGCGGCAGCCGTCGCGGCCGTCGCCAACGCCTATGCCATAGTAAGCGACACTTTCAATCCCGCTGATACGCCCCAGGTCCACGCGCTGCTCGACCAGCTCAGGGAGCTCGGCGCCGTCGTCGTTGACCGCAGGGGCGTCGAGCGCCGGCGGGTCGAGCGCGCTGAGGCAGAAGTCGCAGCCGCGCGCCATCGGAAAAAGTAATAGCGGCTGGCGGCGCCTTTAAACAAGGCGGAACACAGTGCGGCGAGCCCGAATGCGTTTCGCAATTATGGAGTAAATGAGATGGAAATCGATCTGCACGGCTATCACCCCAACGACATCGATTTGGCAACGCTCGTGAGGCAGGCCTGGGAGACCGGCGCGTCTGAGCTCACGTTGATCCACGGTCATGGTCGCAATCGGGGTATCAGTCCAGGATTTGTCAACACCAACACCGGCTATTTCGGTTTGCGTATCCGAGATGCACTTCGCCATGATCTGAAATTCAAGCAATGGATCAAACGCTCGACCCTTTACTGCGGGCATGAGGGTTCTACGACCATAAGGCTCAAGCCAAACCCGAATCCGACACGTGCCAAAATTGACATGGAGCTCGTGGGACCGCAGGCGTACGGTTACGCAAGGTAATCGCTCATGCGTGGATCATTCCTCGTATGCTGTCGGCGCAATATTGGTGCCATAAATAGTGCTGCCAGCATCCTGAAATTTGCCATGAACGACACGCCGCTGGCGCGGGCTCAAGGGCGGCCGGCAGTCCTCGCAAACACGCCATGGCGATGGCGTGCCCCTGCTGCTGATCATGGCCGCCGGACCGGAGCCGACACGTCCGCAAAAACTAATCGGCAAGATGGTGGAACGACGACCACCTAGTCCGCCCGGTCGCATGGATGGCTGGGATTAAGGACGACCGCTGGGTCAGGGCGCGAGCCCTGAGCGTGCCCGCACACTGAACGGAGACAGCCCAACCTCCCGTACTCGGCAAGCCCGAGTGTGCGATCCAGTAATGCGACGGGATACCGAATGAAGCTGGTGTTCACGGAGCGTAGGGCGTTCCCTGTGTAGGGCGTTCTATGCTCCGAACACCCGAATGAAGCAGCCGCGTAGATGAATTTGAAAGAGGCGGAACTGCCTCGAACGAATTACCGTTCTCGTGATCGTGATCATGTTCGTCAGGCCCGCCCGAGGCCGAAGGCCGAGGGCGCGGCCCGAAGGGCCACAGTGAAATGCCAATACGACTAGAGAGCTTCTGTGACTGCGCCCGCGATGATGGCGAATGGCGCTAAGGCGCTCACCGGAATGTCCGCAGCAGCCCAGCGACGATGGCGCCGACGACGAAGAAGGCGACCACGGGTATCCAGATCACGAACGTGGCGAACAGCAGGACGAGCATCACCGCCGCCAGCATGCCCATCGCCATGATCGTCAAAATGACGCCGAGCGGGCCGATCCTGGCGACGTAGACGCGCTCGTCGGTGAATGCGCGCGCTCGCGGCGCGCCCCGCTCCGCGTGATCGGGCGGAATGATCTCGGGCTCGGAGCGCGGCTTCTCACCCTGCGGCATTGGTCGTCTGTCCGTTCATCGCACCATCCTGGCTCTCGATGCGATCGAGCGCAACGGCTATACTGCGGCCCTCGAGGCTCCGAGGGCGTAGTCTATGTCTGAGCGCCGATTTGCATTGGTCGACTTTACCCACATGAGTCGCGAGGGCTGCCTGCGGCTCTACGAGGCGGGCTGCAGCTACGCGCTCCCGCGCGCTATTGCGCACGCTGCCAGTAAGCGTGAGCTCGTTGCAAAGCAGCGGCCGGCGCACTGGGCGCCGCCGAGCATGTTCAGGCGGCCGGAGGTATTGACCGAGGCCGAGGTCGTCGAGGCGGAGGCGGAGCTGCGGGCCCTGCGGCGCCACGCACTTGAGGTGGTCGATCCCACAGCAGAATCGTAAATCAACACGAGGCCCGTCGGCCAACGCCAAGCCGTGCGCAACATCAGTATTCCCAAGCCGCCGACCCGGGGCTTCAACCACGTGTCGTTCAACCAAGGGGGACCATCCAATGACCCACCACATCGCATTTCTCGGCACTGGCATCATGGGCGCGCCGATGGCCGCGAACCTGATCAAGGCCGGCTTCACGGCCACCGTCTGGAACCGCACACGCTCCAAGACCGACCCGCTCGCCGTGCAGGGCGCACGGGTCGCCGACGGCCCGGTCGACTGCGTTAAGGGCGCCGACTACGTCCTCTCCATCCTCGACAGCGGGCCGGTCGTGCGCGAGGTGTTCTTCGACAGCAGGGCGGCAGATGCGATGAAGCGCGATTCCGTGTTCATCGACATGGCCTCGATTCCGCCGAAGATGGCCCAGGAGCACGCCGCGTGGCTCAAAGAGCGCGGGGTCGGCCATCTCGACGCCCCGGTCTCGGGCGGCAACGTCGGTGCCGCAGAGGGGTCGCTAGCAATCATGGCCGGCGGCGAACAGGCCGATTTCAACCGCACCGAGCGCGACGGGGTGTGGAAGCCGATGGGCCGGGCGAGCTACATCGGCCCCGCTGGTAGCGGCCAGATCGCTAAGCTCGCCAACCAGATCATGGTCGCCTGCAATATCGCTAGCGTGGCGCAAGGCCTCCTATTCGCGTGCGCCGGCGGCGCCGACCCCGCCCAAATCCCGGTGGCGCTGGCTGGCGGCCATGCCGATAGCCGTGTGCTCCAGGAGCACGGTCGGCGCATGATCAATCGCGACTTTCGCCCGGGCGCACCAATCCGCAACTTCGTCAAAGACCTCGACACGGTACTGGCAACGGCCGCGCAGATTGGTCTGCCGCAATTGCCGATCGTTAAGGCGGTGCGTGACGTGTTTAAGGCGCTCTACGACCAGGGCCATGAGCGCTGGGATCATAGCGCCTTCTTGCTCTATCTGGAGAAGATGAACGCGCCCAGGCGCCTTGGCGACAACGCCAACACGCCGCCAGAGCGCTGAGCCGACGGCAAGACTTGCGCCGGCAAATGTACAATCAGACTGCCGCGATTATCGTGCGCCAAAGGCGCCCGCGTGAGTAATTGATTTCAAAAGAAAAATGGCGCGCCCGAAGAGATTCGAACTCCTGACCCCCAAATTCGTAGCGCGTCCGGGACAATCTTAAAACTCGTTGCCGATCAGCAACTTGACATTTAACGCCTTGATCCGTCGCGCTGAGTTCGCCGCATCCGGCGACGCTCAATCGCATTCAACTGCAATCACCGCGCGTTGAGGCCGGGAAGGCGTGCGACATATCCGCGACCATTCGAGTTTTTCCGTCGTCAAATAATCGCATGCTTCTTTCTCTGTGGCGTCGAAAGTCATCAGTTCAAGGCCGATGCTTGGCTGACTTCATCGCCATTACGTTCAGAATTAGGTTTATAGTACGCACAGGTCTCCGGGGACGCTCATTCATCAAGCCGAATCGACGCACATGATGATGAGGTGGGAGTCCGTCGGCAGGTTGGCGCGAGCAGCGCTGCTAACCGCCGATCAACAGGAATGTGATTAACATTCTTGTCATCGGCGTGCTAATTCTACGCGTGTTCCGTCATGTCTTTGGATTTGCCGGAGATGCCCAAAAACCCTATCACCGATATGTTGAAGTTTCTAACCGCAACAACAAGCGATTATCTCGATCTTGGCAGGCTGGCGATTTCTGATCCTCGCGCTGTTCTGGCACTGATGATCGCGAGCCTGGTGGTCGCCTTTCGCAATTGGCGGGAAGACCCCACGCAACGCAGCGGCCGAAGCATCGGAATCTGTATTGTCCGTGTTCTTATCGGGTGCATGTGGTTCGAGGGCATGCTGTGGAAACTGCCGCTGCCGTTGTCCGACGGGCTGCAATACTGGACCGAGCAGGAGGCGACACGCGCGGCCTTCGAATTTCACCGCGACTTCGTCAAGAATTTTCTGTTGCCCCACCTCTCGATATTCGGACCATTCGTATTTCTTGCTGAACTGACCTTCGCTACATCAATGATCCTTGGGCTTGCGGTGCGCTTTGTCAGCGTGCTGGCATCGCCTTCGTGCTGCAGTTATGGCTTGGCATCTACCGGCCGGGCGATCCGGCCGAGTGGCCCTGGTCCTACATGTTTTTAGCGATGCTCATGTTTCTCTTTGCGCTCGAAGGCGCCGGCCGCTACTCTCGGTTTTGACGCATGGTTGCGCCGCCATGTTCCGGCGGTGCGCGACGGCAAAGGCTTTCTCGGACGGTTTCTGCACATCGCGGGGTGATCGGCGCTGGCGTTCAGCATCTGCTTTTCGCGCCGCAGGCGCAAGGCGAGGCGGATGAACGTCGCCGCCATACTCCAAGCCGCAGCGATGCCGGCGGCGAAGTTGCCCGACACCTTCGACACGCCGCCGATGCGCCGCCGCTGGCCGACGGCAACTTCTATCGTCGGCAAACCGGCGGCGGCGAGGCGCATCAGCATTTCCAGGTTCCAGCCGTAGGTCGGCTCGCGCATGCCGAGGCGTTCGAGGGCATCGCGCCGAATGGCGCGAAACGGCGACAGATCGCTGAAGCGCGCACCGTAGATCAGGCGCAGCAGCAGACTTCCGACATGAGCGGCGGCGATCTGTTGCGGCGCCAGACTGCCGCGCTCGCGCGCGCCGCGCACGCGGGAGCCGAGAACAAAGACGGCGCGTCCTGCCGTAATCGGCGCGATCAAGTCGGGAATGAATTCGGCGGGGTCACTGCCGTCGCCGTCGAGGAAGACCAGGATCTCGGCGTCGGCGGTTGCGGCGGCGATCCCGGCCTGGATGGCGCGTCCGTAGCCGCGCCGCGGCTCGATGACGACGCGGGCGCCGGCGGCGATTGCGCGGGTCGCCGTCCGATCCCGCGAAGCGCCGTCGACCACGATGACCTCACTCACGCCCTGCGCCAAGACGGCGGCAACGACATCGGCAATCGCCGCCTCTTCGTCGAGGCATGGAACGATGGCGCAAACGCGAGCCGGGCGGCCTTGGTCGGACCGCGCCATGCCGGCGTTATGCCGATCGCGATTCACAAGCTCCAACGCAGCCCGCAATTCGCGCATGTTGTTGCCGGCTTTTCGGACAACAGCGACGCGCGGAATTCCCGATAGGCCGCCCCGTTCCAGATGTCGCGCAAGGTCTGTTGGGTCGCATCGCCTAGCGTGTAGTTCTCGTAGCCATGCTGCGAAAATGGCGCGATGCAGCACGGCAATGCGCGGCCATTGGCGGTGAAATACATCAGCGTCCAGGGCCGTCGGCAGAGCGACCAGGGCGAGCCCGTTTCATCTTTTTTCAGACTGAGGCCCGGCTCAGAGGCCGCGCCCGACGCGCTAAAGGCGATGCCGAGCGAACGGGCCAGCGCCTCCGCCTCCTTGAGAGCGGCCGATTCCTCGCGCGTCATGCGCTCGAACAAGGCCTGATCCGGCTGCGCCATCCCGATCGCGGATCGATCGAAGAACACGAGGCGCTGCAGATACACCTCCTTGACGCCGATCTCCGCCGCAAGCCTGACAAAGGCCGGCAGCTCCTCAACCGTTTCCTTCAGCCCGGTGAGCCAGACGGAAACCTGCGGTTTGGCGTGCCGCTCCCGTTCCTGCATGTCGCGAAAAGCGCGAACGTTGCGCACGATGCGGTCGAAGTAATTCTTGCCGCGGATCTTCTTGAAACTCTTGCGATTTGATGCATCGAGCGACACCCGCAGTTCGTCGAGCTCGGCCGCGATCAGCGCCCGGCCGTTGCGGTCATTGAGCACCGTGCCGTTGGTGTTGAAGAGAACGTAGGCCCCGCGATCCTTCAGGTATCGCACCATGCGCGGCAGGCTCTCCACCAACATCGGCTCGCCGACGCCGTGCAGCACCGCCCGGCTCAGATCGGACAATTGATCGACAATCGAGGCGAACAAGTCCCAGCTCATGTCCGCCGGCGGCTCAAGCTCCTCATAGGTGCGTGGGCACGTCGTGCACAGCAAATTGCAACGATTGGTCACTTCCAGATAAACGCAGACCGGCGGCCGGGCGGCGACCGCCCTGCGCTCGCCTTGGAGCGACTCGTGATAGCGGCGCGGATCGACCGGAGGATCACCGGCGGAAATGCTCATGACGCCCGTTCTCCGTCCGCCGTCCGCTTCCGATAGGCCGCCCACGCCGACCAGCCGCACGCCAAAAGGAAAGCGCCGTAAATAACCGATTTGACGATCAGCGTCGGAATGTGGAAATCCCAGTCGACCTCGTCCGTCAGCAGCAGCGCTCCGATTGAATCGCCCAGGTCGGCGCGGTGCCGCAAAGTGCGACGAACGGCGTGATCGCCAGAAAGTACCAAGGATAGTTCGGCGAAAACAGCAGCAGAACGGCGAGTAACAGCATGTTGATATCGGCGAGACTGGAGGCGACAGTTCGGATCGGCCGGCGAACCGCGCGAAACGCCAGCAGCAGCAATATCGACAGCGCCAGCGCGCCGTAGATCGCGACATCGCCGCGATGTGCGCCGAAGACGAAGCGCCAGACGGAAAGCGGCCAGAATTCGCTGCCTGAAATAAGACCCTCTTCCGTCAGGTAGCCCTTGGTCAGGAACCCGAATACGCCCGCGCCGACCGAAACATAGGGCAGATAGCAGACCGCGATCGTGGCGACGACCAGCGCTGGCATCTTCCAGTCCCACGGACGCCATATCACAGCAAGCGCCGGCGCCGCGAATGGCTTCACCAGCGTGGCAAGCGCGATCAGCAGCGCTCCGCGCAAGGCGTGTCCGGTCAGCGCAATCCACACCCCGAGCAGCATCAGCGCGATCATCAATGCATCGATATGGCCGCTGTTGGCGATCTCCCATAGCGGCAGCGGATGCCAAGCATAGGCGACAATCCGCGTCAGCGGCCGTTGCATGCGCTTGAGCAACAGCAGCATGACAGCCACACTCACCGCTTCGCAAGCGAGCAAGGCAAGCCGCATCGCCGTCGTACTGGTCCCGAGGCGGGTCACTAGCAGATAGAAGAATTCGGCAACGGGCGGATAAATCGTCACGGCGTAGTCGGCGCGATTGATCCGTGGAAAAATGGTCGAGTCGCGAAGTGCCGCGAGCGCATCGTGGGCGGGGAAATAGCGATAAGGATTGATGCCCGCCGCCTGAACCTTGCCGTCCCAGATGTATCGGTAGATGTCGCTCGACAACAGCGGATCGAAAAGCAGTACATAGCCGCGCAGCGCAATGGCAAGGCCGAAGATGAGCCATAGCGCGCGCCTGCTGGGAGCGCGCTCGGCAACATAGGTCGCCGTAATCGTCAGCAGGCCGGCCGGGATAGTCAGCGCAATAAACGCATTATCGCCGCCGTTGCGGAATGCGAATGGCGTCGCCAAGGTGAAAGCGGCCAACAGCGCGCCGATGCCGGCTAGCCGAAACAGCGCCGATGTGTCTTCGACCGGCGATCGCGATCCGGCGGTCCGTGAACGGCATCGGAATCCGGCAATGGATTCATCGACCGGCTCCCGACGTCGCAGCCAGGAAGCTGCGGGTGGCCGCGGCGCGGCCGCCGCCGCGAAACCGGCGCGACGTTCCCGCCAACTCGTCGCGCAACCAATCAAGCGTCGTCGTATCGTCGATGTCGTACCATTCCGGAAGCAGCGCGGCCTCAAGCCCGATCTCGATGGCGCGCTCGCAGGTGCGGCGGGCCACCGTGTCGGTTCCCCAGGCAATTCCCGTGAACAGGTGCCGGTGCGGATGTTTCAGGCCGATCAGATAATACCCGCCATCGCTCGCCGGTCCGAGCACCATGCGGTCGCCCGGCTGGCGCAGCAATTTCGATGGCTTGCACCAGAAAAGCCGGAGGCAGGGTCGGGCTGTCGCCGTTGACGAGCAAGACGCAATCGTGACCCGCGGCTAGCAAACCGCGCGCCGCGCCAAACAGCACATCGCCGAAATCCTCGCCGGCCTGCAGGAACAGAGCGAAATGCGGCGGAAACAGGTCACGCAATATCTGCTCCGTTCCTGCCGGTGCGTAGACGGCATAACCGCGTCTTCCAAGCGTTTCAGGGACCGCGTCGATGGCATCGGCAACGTCGCGCAGAAAACAGGCGGATAATTCCGCGGCGGCAACGGTTCCCGATCGCCATTGCCAGCCGTGTTTTCGTGCGGCCCGGCTGCGGCGCCTTGCACATGATGCCGATGGCTGCAGTCGCTGTCGTCACAGGCTAATCGCGAGCGCAGACGGCCGGCCGCGATCGCGATTAGGTTCAGCGCGTCGATGCTGCCGTCGGCGTCCCCTTTTTCGAAATCGCCGTCGATGCGGCCCATCTGATTGGTGACATGGGCAAAACATAGCACTGGCTTGCGCCTCACTTGTGCGAAGGCATAGAGCGCCGAAGCTTCCATCTCGACTGCGAACAGGTTTTTCTCGCGCATGGCATCGATGGCCGGCTGGGTTTCGCGAAACGGCGCGTCGGTCGTCCAGGTCGCGCCGGTAAGCACCGGCGCACGAAAAGCCTTCGAATGCGCCGTCAAGTGCGGCGATCAGCGTCGGGTCAGCATGGGAAAAATCCGATGGCGCCATGTAGTGATAGCTGGTGCCTTCGTCACGCAATGCGCGGTCGATAACGATAAAATAAGGCGGCGGCCGCAACGGCACGATCTGCCCGGAAGAGGTCATGCTGATCAGCAGCTGGCATCCTGAGGCAAACATCTCTTCCGCAATCAATACCGCAAAAGACGCGCCGACGGCGCAGCCGACGATGCCGAAGTCGATCCCGCCATGACTGAATGAGTAAAGTTGCGTGTGATAGCAGGCCCAGGCAGGATTGAGTTGCGCCGCGCCACGAGCGATCAGACTGCGCACTATATCGCCATCGGGGTCGAGCATGCAGGTGGCGGGGATGCTGGCCCCCGTGCCGCGTTTTTGCCGGCGCGCCTCGCGCAGCAGGTTTTCTGGCGTAAACGCTGACGGCGTCGCATAGTACTTTTGCGCGAGAATAGGCGGGACGAAGCTGCGATTGGTTGACATCGACACCCGACCCCCGTAAGACCTGAATGTGCTTACGTTTGGTAACGTCATCAGAAACGGCCGACAAGGGCTGGCTGCAGATGCCCGGCTGAAAAACGGGGGGCCCCGACCGTGGCGTTAAAAACGGCCGTCTCGATGCGAATTTGAAACCGCTCCGGAGGGCGACTTAGGAAAGCTGGGGGTCGCGGATGGCCGCGAGCTGCAACCCATATGTGTGTTCTGGCGAGTACGCTATGACCACCCACAGTCCCGGGACATGCGCGAGCACTACCTCGCAGCTCTCGGAATTCGGAATGATGTTCGGGCGCGCTAATGTCGGCGCCCTTTGGGGCGCGCGCGAGACCATCGGACAGGCGAGCCGCCCTTGCGTGCGACGGCGCGGGCCTGGATGGAGAAGGCGAAAGCGCGCCAGGCCGCGGTTACCGCCGCGGGTGAATACGCCGCCGATACGGCGCGCGCGCTCGCGACGCATCCCGCTCCGCGTGATCGGGCGGAATGATCTTGGGCTCGGAGCGCGGCTGCTCACTGTGTGGCATTGATCACCTATTCTATCGGCTTCGGCTTGAGGTCTTCTTCAGTCGCTTTCACGAAGCCGTACTTCGCATAGACGTCCTGCGATGCCGGCGAGCTCAGGAAGCCGAGAAATGCTTGCGCGGCCGCTTTGTGCCTCGAATCCTTGAGCATGCCGACCACGTAGGACACGTCGTTCCGGAGGCTGTCCTGGTCGGGAAGAGAGACCGCCTCAACCTGAGCGCCGCGACCGAGGGCGGCCAGCACCTCGGTCTTCCACACCATCCCCGCGTCCGACTGGTTCGCCAGGATGCGGTCGGGCGTCTCGCGGTGGTGGACGGCCGTGAACCAGTTGTTCGGCGTGGTCTGGCAGTGCACGCACTCCTTGCCGCCTGATATGGTCTGCCAGATGCCGTGCCGCTCCAGCACCCTGCGAATGTAGAACTGCGTGATGCCCTCGTTGACCGGGTTCGGCATCGAGGTGCGAACGTCCGCGCGCGCTAGGTCCTGTACGCCCGCTAATCTTCTTGGGGTTGCCCCTCGCGACCATGATCTGCAGCTCGTTGTGCATGTAGACGATGTAGCTGTCCATCATCCCCGCGGCCTTGAGCTGCTTGAGGTGCCCGAGGCTGACGGACGCGTACACGTCGGGCACGCCGCGGTAGTCCCCGCCGTCGAATGTCCAGCCGCCGGCCCTGATCGCCTGCAGGAGGAGCCCCGGCGGCAGCGTGATCAGGCCAACGCTCGTCGACGGGTGGGCCTTCTGGAACGCACCGATAACGTCGTCCATCGCAAAGAACTGATTGCCGGCCAGCCAGAGAACCAGGCCCGCGCTCGGCATCTTCTCGAGCGCGTCCTTGCCGATGACGGCATGGCCGCCCGTCGCGGCGTAGAATTTCACGTCGGTCTCTTTGCCTTGCGGGATCGCGGGAGATTGAACGGCGCGGGCCGCGACCGCTTGCGCGACGGCGGGCGTTGGACTCGACGCGAGTTGCGAGGCTAGAGCCGCAAATGTGATGGCGCCCAATAGCTTGAGAAAGCTTCCCACTGTTCCTCCCGAAATTGTTATTGTTCGATCTTCATCGGAAAACCGCCGCGGCGCAAGAATGCAGGGGTAGCATAACCCATTGCCCCTTCCGGCGAAGGACTGGAGTTCGACTCGATGCGCACTTGGATCTTTCAAGGCAATCCCGACGACTACGACATTGATAGCTATCTCGCCTCGCGTCCAGCGCAGGTGCTCTGGCTCGTCACGCGCTATGCCCTCGAGATCGCAGTCGAAGATCGCGTCTATCTCTGGCGCAACCAAGGGCAAGATCGCGCTGTCGCGGGGGTAGTGGCTGAGGCCACTGTCTTGGCTTCTCCCGCTCTCCGAATCGAAGACCCCGAAGCAGTCCTCTTCTGGCGTGAGCAAGGCGAGCGAAGTCAGGCGCCCCAGGTGCGGGCTGTCATGCGGTTGGTGAAGGTAGCCAGCGCGCGCGAGGTGATCCGGCGCGAATGGTGTGTGGATGACCCGATCCTGCGAGACCTTCCGAACCTACGCATGCAAGCCGGAACGAATTATCCGGTGTCGGCTGAACAGGCCCGACGCCTGGGTGCGCTCTGGAGCAGAACTGGGCGCGACTGGACCAGAAACGAATCAATTGCGGGTCTTTGGGCGTACGCGCAAACCTTTGGCCAGCCGGTTTCACGGTTGCCTGACTCGCCAGTTGCAAATGTAGCGCTGGTCATCGGCAGAGCGGTGAGTGGCGTGTATGCCAAAGTGATGAACTTTCGCTCCATTGATCCGCGCGTCGCCGGCCAAGGTATGTCCGGTGCGGGCGAGACGGACCGAAAGGTCTGGGAGGAGTTCTTCGACCCTGCATCGGCGACGCTGCGCATGGAGGCCTTGTCAGGCGAGTTCAGCCGCATGTGGCCAGAATCGGCATTTGACAATGACGAAGCGGTCGAGGCGCGCGCCGCTGCCGAAACCCTGGGCGACGAGGCGGATCGGCTCGGGGAGCAATCACTCGCCGACCTAATCGCCAAGTACCGGGCGCAGATTAGACAGCGACCCGGACGGCCGCGACGACGGCTTCTAACCGCGCCCGACTACGACCGCGATCCCCTTGTTGTCGCCATCGCGCGAAAGCGCGCAGGGCACCGCTGTGAAGTCCAGAATTGCGCCCATCCGCCCTTCGAAACCCAAGAGAAAGTGCCTTACATCGAAGTGCACCACATCATACCACTGGCAGACGGCGGCCCTGACACGATCGAAAATGTTGCGTGCCTATGCGCGGGGCACCATCGCGAGGTCCACTTAGGGATAAGAGGGTCTGTCCTCACCGAGCAACTAAAGGCAACCCGTCTTACGGAAAAACAATCGGTCGATGATTAAGCGCGACGCCAGAAGCCGGCATCCAGCTTAAGCACGTCGATCGAGAACTGCTCGCCGCTGCGCTGCATGTCCTCAAGCGTCACGACGACCTTTGGGTAGCTCTGGCCGCTGGCGTTGTAGACCTCCCAGTCGTCGCGCTCATACTTCGCCTCGATTATCGGCTTGAACGCGTCGAGGTTACGGTCGACGACGAGGTTCCACTGCTGGAGCGTGATCTTGCTGTCACCCGGTAGCCTAAAATAGTCCATGAGGGCTTGTCGCGAGACGAAGACGAGGACGATCTCCTTGCCGGCGAAGCAGCGGACCAGCGGGTCGTCGAGGAGTGCGGACGAGCTGCCGCGCTCGTGTACGACCGCATAGTATGTGAGTGTCATGGCTAGCCTCCTCGAAATGGGCTCTCCAAGCAGGCCGCAATGGCCGCGACGCCATACCCCGGGCCTACGTGGGCTCGCGGATACAGCGCCGCAAGACCGGCCAATTGCCCTGTCCGAACTGGCGGCGCGCCGCCCTGCGGCTTGTCCATCTGCAATTCGGGTGATGGCTTAGTTTGAAATATGAACATAGTCAGGCGGCCATTATACAGAATTTCGGGAATAGCTTGATAAAGCGGCCAAAGACCCAAAGTGCCCGGTCAACGGCAGGATCGTGGGAGCCGAAAGAACTGAGGAAAGAAATATATTCTTCAGTATATGTTTCTATTTTTTCTTGATCGCTCCAGCCGGAGTTTTCCTCTTGCAATCCTTCACAAATGAATTTCATTGCACGATGCACATGCTGATCGTAGATCGGATACTTGGATGGCTGCCAACAATGAAGCAGAAAAATTCTCCAGATCGCGCGACCGTTGAACCTTTCGAGAAAGTCACTTGCGGCAGTCATCGGCGATAGTTTGTTAATCTCATCACAACGCGCAATGTATGTCTCAAGTAATCCGCGTTTCGCCGCCGAGAACGGCATCTGATTCTTCCAGAGAAATAGCGCCTCGAGACTTTCGCGGGTCAGTGGTTTTCCGATGTTTGGCAAATACAATGTTTTGTCTTGCCCAATATCATTGGAAGTGACTTGGCGAGCCCAAAATTCGATGAATTGTTCTTTTGTAGACGCAAGGTCATAAGAATAAATTGGCAAGTTCATAAAGGCTCCATGTGCTCATGGTCCTAATTGGTCACCCCTGAGCGACCGGTGCAGCCGCTCTACGCCCCAGTCGCGTCAACACTGTTGTAGCCGATCCTGCCTGGCGCCGTGGTTTCACTCCAATTCGGCCGTGCGTCGGCGCCGAGGTGGCCGCACCGTTCGCATCGCATCCGCGGCCCGAATGACGGAACTGGCACGTCGTCGCCGTAGCGCTCCACGTTGACGACGGCGATGTGGTGGCAGTCGCGCCCCGAGCACCACGCGGCGAGCGTGCGCACGCCGTTGGCGCGCATGTTGCCGAGCGTCATGGGGGACGTCATACGGCCACTTCCTCGATCAGCGTCGCGTCGTCGCCGTCCGCCCGCGAACTGTTCACCCGCTTGCTGACCGGGTGACATGCGAGGAGGCGCTCACCTGCGGGCTTGAGCATCTTCACGAGCGAGGTCGGCACTGCGGCGTCGTCGAGCCACGCGTCGAACTGTTTCTCCTCCAGAATGACGGGCATGCGGTCGTGTATGCCAGCAACGAACTTGTTGGGCTCGGTGATAATCATCGTACACGTGTTTTGCGGCTTGCCCGTCTCCGGGTTCGTCCACTCCGACCACAGGCCCGCGATGGTCATGATCTGGCCGTCGCGTCGCGTGAAGTAGTAGGGCTGCTTTTCCTTCCCGGCCGTCTTCCACTCGTAGTAGCCGGACGTTGGGATCAGGCAGCGCGTGCGCTTGAACGCGGAGCGGAAGAACGGCTTCTCGGCGACCGTCTCGGCGCGCGCGTTGAAGGTTGCCAGCCGCAGCTCCTTCAGCGCCTTGTTCCACCAGCTCGGCACCAGGCCCCATCGCATCTGCTCCAGCCTGCGCTTGCTGTCGCGCTCAATCACTGCGTCGATCGTGGTCGTGGGACAGATGTTGTAGCGCGGCTGGAGGTTCGACGGAGGCGACGGGTCAGTCAGCCGGTACAGCCTCACCAGCTCCCGCCACGTGTACATCCGAGTGAAGCGACCGCACATGGTTCAATCATGTCGCAGTGACTCGTCGAGCACAACCAGCGATCCGCATGCCGTTCGCGCGCATGATGCCGTGCGTATTGGGCTGAGACTTATGGCGCATCAGGAATGTCCTCCTCCGCTGGGCGTGGCGACGGGCGGCGCTACGCCCTATACTTCATCAGCGGAAATAGTGTCGGCAAGGGGATCAAATGCTCAAGCTCTATCATGGCCGCACGTCGGTGTGCTCGGTCAAGGCGCGGCTTGTATTCGCGGAAAAGGGCGTGGATTTCGACAGCCAGCTCATGACCCTGCAGGGCGACCAGTACGACCCCGCCTACATGAAGCTCAATCCCAACGCCGTGGTGCCGACGCTCGTGCATGACGACAGGGTCGTCATCGAGTCGACCGCGATCATGCACTACGTCGATGACCTGTTCCCCGACCCGCCGCTGATGCCGCGCGACCCGTTCGCCCGCAGCAAGGTGCACATGACCACCAAGCTGATGGACGAGTACGTGCACAACTGCTGCACCGTGCTGACCTTCGCGACCGTGAACCGGCAGGGACTTTTGAAAAAGAGCGTTAAGGAGCTGGAGGCCGAGCTCGCCAGGTCGCCCAGCAAGGCGCGCGCCGAGGTCAAGCGGCAGGTCTACCACCACGGGCTGGACGCGCCGGTCGTCATCGACGCGCTGCGGCACCACCAGAAGCTGCTCAACCGCATCGACGCGGCGATGAGGGAGGGGCCGCACATCGCGGGCGACGACTACTCGCTCGCGGACGTCGCGGCGACTCCGTACGTTTGGCGCCTGACCAAGCTGCGGCTGTCGCGCCTCTGGGACGACCGCCCCGGCGTGGCGCGCTGGTACGAGGGGATCCAGCAGCGGCCGTCGTTTGCTAAGGCTGTCGAGGGCTGGCTGACCAAGGTCGAGCACGACCGCTACGACAGCTTCGAGCCCGACCCCTGGCCGAAGGTGCGCCTGCTGCTGCAGGCGGCATAAGGCTCGACGCCTCCCATTGACCTGGCGCCAGTCGGTCGCAGGTCCGTTCCGGCCTCCCGGCCTACCGGATGCATTTGGAGGGCTCCGGGTCGACGCCCCGGCATCCGGCCTTGCCGAGCCGGCCCGGGAGGCTCCAGGCACATCCAAAAGGCTTTTGCCGGTTGGCGGCTTCAGCGCCAGTCCGGCGTGACGCCGTGCCGCGCATAAATAATTCGCTGCGGCGCGCCTGCCGAGAAGGAGATGCTCGTGACCAGTCTCAAGCAACACATTGCCAGCCAGTACCGAGGACGCCGGCCCGCGAGGCCCCGGCGCACGCGTCGTCAGATCAGCGAGGACGTCGGCGGCGTGAGCGTCACGCGCTCACCCGGCCTCGATGCCGCGACCGTCGCGCTGCCTGCGGGCATAAGCCTCGACGACCGCGCGGAGAGGATGAACTCGTTCTGGCGCGCGCTGGTCGATTTTCAGGACCGGGACGTGCTCGTCGTCGCGATTTGCGCCGACAACGAGAGCTGACGAACGGTTCTCTAGGGGGCCGCGGCTGGACGGCATGTCCGCTGTTGTCCAATAGCCGACAAACTATTGCGGCGCAGCGAATGTCCGCTTTGTGCCATTAGGCGACATCGGAGTGCGCGCAGAATTGTTTATGTGAACATACTAATCAGCCAATATAGAGGCCAAAGAAACGAAATGCCTAGGTTCTTAAGCATCGCTCCGGTCTCAAGCGCATTAGTAGGATCGATTTTTACAAGGTGGCGGTAGGTTATGGCGTCGCCAACGAGGTAGGCCAATATCAGCAACTCACGACTTTTCCAGGACTTCATTGCTAGAATTCTCTACGACAGTTTTTATTGAGTGACATGAGTCAGCCCGGTCGCTTTTTTACTCCAAAAGGCCTAATCTGCTTCCTAGCCACTTAGTTGTCGGCGCCTGTATTAGAATAGTCATGAAAATCGCGATGAAGGTAACCGACGCGATCACTTGAGCACCGGGCGCCTTCATACCGAGCAAGAGGCCAGCAAGCGCGGCCGGAATGACGCCGGTCTCGCGCGTCCAACACATAAACAGCATTTCGTTGAAGCTCCACTTCGCGCGCCGATCCGGCAGCGCGCAGAGAAAAACGGCCAACGGTCGGGCTACTAGCATGAAGATGGTGACTACGATTACGCCGCCGAACCAATACTGGCCCATGAGGTAAAAATCGACCTGAGAACCCAGCAACAAGAAAATGAACAGTCGCATGATGAAGGCGGTGGTCATTACGAATTCGTCGAGCTTTCGTGCTTCCGTCGGCGCCATCTTGAAACCGAGAGAATCCTTGTTTCCGATCACAATTCCGAACACAAACACTGCCATAAAGCCGCTGGCCTGTAAGTTGTCGGCGGCAAAATAGGCGCCGATCACGGCCACCAAAGTCACCACTGGTGCGTATTCCACGAGAAACGCCCATCGTTCATGCGCGATGAGGAGCGCGGCCAGGTAGCCAAGCACGGCGCCGGCGAGAATTCCGACGACGGCTTGCTTAAGCAGATCGAACAATGATGTGACAATTGAAAATTCGCCGGTGCCCATGGCCACCGCCAGCACGCCAACGGTGACTATGGCGCCGGTGGCGTCGTTGAAAGCTGACTCGCTCATGACCGTTTGGGCCACCCGGTCGCGAATTTTCACCTGCCGGAATATCGGCACCAGCGTCGCCGGGTCCGTTGAGGCAGTCGCCGCGCCCAATAACAACGCCACAATCCAGGGAACGCCGAGAGCGAGATGCGCGGCAAAAGCAGTCACAGCCGCGGTAATCAGCACGCCAAGGGTCGCGAGCCCGACAATCGTGATCCATACCCGTTTCAAAACGTCGAACCGCAGTGATGCGCCGCCATCGAAGAGGATATAGCTCGCGCCAAATAGTAGAATGATTTGATAGAGTGCCGAATCGGACTTGATGTTGATCAGCCCTAACACTGCCGGGCCGATCGCCATGCCGACTATCAAAAACAGGGCGATATCTGGAACCTTGATCTTCCGAGCCACAAAACCTGTGACAGTGCCTATAGCGAGAATTAGGCCGCCGGAAAGCAGAGTATGTTTTGCAATTTCAATTGCGGCCGAAGATTCCACGACGCCCCCTTAATTAAGTAGTGGCGCGGCCATCTATTATTTTTCAGCGCCAGCGGGCGAGATGCTGCCCGACAACTTCAGAAATGACAAGGTAAGGATGAAAAGCCATCCGGGTGTTAAGAATCTCAGTCTTTTTCGCGAGCACATGTCCGCTTCGGGTCATTCGCTGCGTATTTACTGAGCCTCTGGGCTAACCTTTGTCCGTAGTTGGTCCAATAGCGACCATCCAAGGCAAGCGCAGCGAATGACGCGATGTGCCAGAATCAAACTCCGGGTTATGCGTCGAAAAATGAAAGAGGCCGCCAGTAGAGGCGGGCTCAAAGTTTACGAAAATTGGTTAGCTATTTCGCTATCCCTTCGACGGCGAAGGCACTGAATGTGGCGTATTTCTCGCCGATCTTTCTGGCTTCGATGAATTCTGCCGAGCTACGCGCGGCTTGAGCTTTTTCGAGGCTATCCCAGACCTGAATGACGACGCGCGATTTAACCGGCGGTCCTTCTAGCGTGGTTACCTTTCCTCCTAGGGCGATATAACGAACGCCAGCCGCTTTGTTGATCGCGATAGCCTTCGGAACGTACTCCTTGGCGTACGCCTCTGGGTTCGAGACATCGATCTGTGCCACAACGTAGACAGGCGGTTTGGCCTGAGCATGAAGCGCTTGGATGGCTCCCCCACCAATGACAACGCCCGCGAGCATGGCCAAGGCAACCGTGTATCGTGTTTTCATGGCATTCCTTCCTGGTTAAATTGACCAGGAAGTTTATACGGGACCCATAGTTGTATCGCGTAAATTGGGCGTCAATTTCGAAAAAGGACTTCCGTTTTCAAATAGGGCCCCGATGTCCGTTGTGGGTCAAACACTGCGTAGCTTTTCAGCCTCGGCACTGACCTTTGTCCGCTCATAGTCCAATCGCGACCATTTGGGGCTTGGGTCCGGTAGGCCGCGAAGTGCCAGAAGCAGACAACCAACTAGAAATAGGAATTACCCGAGCCACCCCGCCGCAGCGCCGGCGAGGATGACAATGCCGAGCAAGAGTCGATAGACCACAAACGGCCAAGTCGAGAATTGTTCGAGGATGCGCATCAGCCCCCAAATGGCGAGGAACGCGGAAATCGAAGCTACAATCAATCCAAGCAGCAGGACCGACCAACCGTGCGCGTCGAGGTGGATTTTATAGAGCTCCCACATTTCCTTCAGGCCGGCCAAGGCAATGGCTGGTAGGCCAAGAAGGAACGAAAGGCGAGCCGCCTCATCTCGCTTGAAGCCAAGAGCAAGAGCCGCAGTCAAAGTCGAGCCGGAGCGGGATACGCCTGGAATGAGGGCGCCAACTTGGGCGATGCCGACGAGAATTGCATCGACAAACGAAACATCATTTAGATTGCGCCAATGGCGGGCGCGAACCTCTGCAATCCCTAAGAGAAGCGCCATCACCACGCAAGCCCAGCCGATTACGCTGATCGTGCGAAGCGGCGAATTGCAGGTATTCAACAGCTTCGCCAGCAGTAAACCGGCAATACCAATCGGGATCGTTGCTAATATAATCCAGATGGAGAAGCGCAGGTCGCGGTCCCGCAATTGACCATGGGCAATCGCCCGAAGCGAGTTCGCCGCCAATCCCCTCACGTCGCTCCAGAAATAGCTCACGACAGCAGCCAAGGCCGCAAGCTGCATAGCGGCAGAGAATGCCGAACCGGGGTCCTGCCAGCCGAGCACGGCAGGCACCAGACGCATGTGCGCGGTGGAGGAAATCGGTAGCAACTCGGTGATGCCTTGCACAACGCCCAGAACCGCGACTTTGGCATAACCCAGCGCCACAAAACCGGTATCAACTCCGCGCGTACAGACTTCAACCATTGCGACGAACCTTCTTTATGTGCTCAGCCTTGCTAGGAGCCGCATATTTTGCCGAATGTGACCATTGATTCTTTATGGCATTTTTAGACGAATCGACCATGGACTGAGACATACTAATAGTCGCGATAAAGGGGGCGACCAAGGATGCTTGTTTGATACGCAAGCAAAAAGATTATTTTGATCGATGCTCACGAAAATATTCCTTGGCGTTGCTTTGATTGCGACAAGTTCACAAGCCGCACTGGCGACTGATTGGCAATACTGCCTCGCCCCCTCGTATGCAGAACACAAGATCTACATGTCGGGCACGTTTCCTGTCCACGGCGCATTGGACGATGCCGGCAATTTGTTCGAACAAATGCTCGACCGAGCGGGATTACGTCACGATGTAGTGCAATGTCCGCGCGCCGATGACGAACGATCGATCATGATGATGGAGCAATACGCAATCAGCTTTAATCAAGGAAATGGAAATACCATCATTCGTCTACATTTGGAAAAGATGAGATAAATTCGACTGCAGGCATTGCTCCACATCGGGATCGCTGCACTCGCATCGCTGTATGCCATAGAATGAATTCAGCCATTTAAAATCGATGCGTTGCATACAATGCAATTGCCAGAACCAGAACTCCGGCTATGGCGATAATTAGTGCCAATGCATAAGCGTGCTTCATCAGGAGTTTTTAGCGCGGCGCCGGCCATAAAGCGAATGCTTAACCCCTTCGCTACTGCAACATGAAATGCTGGCCGATGTCGCTCATGGGTCATAAGCGGACAATCGATGTCCAGCCAGGAAACCACCGTTGGCCGCTTCCGAAAGCGGACAAACTATTGCGACGCGGCGATTGAGGTCGCCAACTAATGGGGTGGCCGCGGCCTAATCATCAGATGCCTTTGAGCCCTGACGCTCAATAATATTGATCAACCAATTGGCGGCCTTCAGGACAGCAGAGCGTTGCGCGAGGGAGGATTTGCCGAAAGTGTTAGTCAGCAATCCAAGCGCGCGCTTATAGCCCGGATGCTTGTGTGACTGCCCTTTTAGCGCCGACAGGCGCGCCATCAACCCGGCGCGATCTTTTTCAATTTTTTGGTGAGGCTGACGATTCGGCACGTGCTGGTGCAATGCTGTTTCGATGGGCTTTTCAAGGGCGCTGGTGAGAGCAGCCGCGACTATCTATGCATTTCTATTAAATAAAAAAACCGCGCCGTTTAGGGCGCGGGTTTGTGCAGTGAAAATGGAGGATAAATGCTGCCGTCCCTCTAGGAGTAAACAGCAGCGCGCACTGGAGCAGTCAACGCTATTAGCAGCGTCCTTACAAATAACTTTCTCGTAAACGTACAGTTAGTTAGGCTCTGGCGTAGCTTCGCGCTCCGAGGCTTCTTTTTGTACGCAATAATTATGCGACATCGACGGGCGCGATACCTAAAAGAATTCTATGTTTCAGAGCGCCATCTATTGGGCGGAGATTATCGTCGCAGGCGTTGCGATTGCGATTTTGTATTGGATTTTCGTTTCATTCATTGAACGCAAAAAGACAGGCAAGTAAACGAGCACTTTGATAGGGGCTGAGACCGGCATCAAAACCGTTGCCGCAGTGCACAGCCAATGTCGCTGTCGGGTCAAAAGGCGACAAACCGGAGCCGGACTAAGGCCCTCCTTTGTCTGCTATGGTCCGAAAGCGGACAAAAACCTATTGAGCGCGTTTGTCCGCTTTGTGCCATTTGCGTCATTCGTTGCGATGCAAAATAGCGGAGGGTCTTTTGGCCTTCTCTAGCGACCACCCTATGGCACTCACGTGACGGCAGAGGAGGCGTCGACAGCATCAATAACGGACATTGCGATTTCTCGGATTAACCCACATTGCCGGAAGCTGAACCGCAATCCGTCAATCTGGCTTCGGTTTGCGAAGACCGTTCATGAGCACACCGAGAAGGCTGGCCGCGCCGATCAGAATGAACGATGCGCCGCTCTGATCGTAGATGCCCCAGTAAACGAAAGACGCCAAGCTTATGGCGGCGACACCGATAAGTGCGAATGCAATCTCGAACGCCTCGATCGGACGCCGCAAGCCACCTACCTTGACAAATTTTCCGACAGGTTTCGGGGTTGGCATAAATTGTCTCCAGAAAAAGCTTATCGGCTTCCGAAAAGACGTCCTGTTTTGGCGGCGCTTCGATGTCGATAATCGACTAAGCTGAGATCACTGTCGATGCTAAAACGGAGCGATCATTCTTCATCGGTGAAGATAAACGTCTTGTCATTCATTTTCTGTACCGGAAGAGATTTGGTATCCATATCACGATGCATTTGAAGGACGTCCACGCTGGCACTCGGAATGGCCTGTATGTCCGCGTTTGCTTGCTTCGGCGGAAACAAAAACTGTTTTGCTCCTATCCCAACAACGAGAACTGCGACGATAGCGATGACATGGTGTACACGCATGAACGCCTCCATTGCTCTGGGTTGACGTGTGACCGAGGGTGCGGACAGGAAATTTTCTGCTTTTTGTTTCGCCTCATAAGCGCTTTGATCGAGTTGCTTGAGATAAGGCTTTACGACCCGTCCAAGTTCGGTGAGTTCTATGTTTGCCCGATCTCGGTGGAATAATGGTCCACCTAGTGTCTGCTCCAATCGCTTGATCGCATTTGTAAGTGAAGGCTGTGACACGCCGCAACGCTTCGCCGCCCGCGTAAAATTCCGCTCTTTGCAGAGAGCAAGAAAGTAGCGAACCTGATGCATTTCCATCCCGTCAGCTCGCCACTGCGTGTCCCGCTAAGTCAGCAATCTCGTTCCCGACGCATTTTCACCCACAAGCACGGCATCATTCGATGGAAGAAAAAATCATGCTGAACGTTTCGACCGAAATGTTTGACACGAGGACAGCGCAACTAAGCGCCAGCCCGACGAGCGTGAATAAGCACACGACTTCGAAATCTTACGAGTAAATGGCAAACGTGATTGGGACGGTCTTTGGTAGAGTGGTAGGCATCCGCGCCTCCAAGAATTAAGTGATGCGGGTGTGCCAGCACGGCAGCATTCCACATGGGATTCTTCTTGCGCCTTGCAACCAAGAGTATTCAGGAAGCGCGAGCGATGAGTACCCTCCAAACAGAGGGATTCGTCGCTTTTCCTCGTTTTGATATTTGTCGCGATTTAAGGGCGAAAACTTACGCCAGACCGAGAGACACGCCGACGGCGGCGGCCTCGGCGCGGTTCTTAACCTTCAGCTTGTGCTTGGCCGCCTCGACATGCTCGTGCGCGGTCGATGGCGCGATACCGAGCAGAACCGCGATTTGCTTGTCCGAGTGACCGCGCGCAACGAGGCGGAGAGCATCGAGCTCGCGCAAACTCAACGCCGACAGCGCCAGCGCCACACCCAAGGATGGGCCGATGCGCCGTGCCTGTTCGTGCAAGCACATCGCCATGATCGAGAGCCCGTTTTTTTCATGCTGCAGAAGCGGACCGCGCGCGCCAATGAGGCTGACCAATCCGAACCGCCTTTCGCTCCTGAGAAATGGCACGGCCAAGCCTTCCGTCCAGCCTAGTTCGGCTAAGGCCCGCAGCATTTGCCGCCCGACATCGGCGAGGAGCTTGTCGCGCAACAATTCCGACCATGCGAAGGGCACGTGCTTTTTTCTCTCGATCTCACCGATCAGCGGGTCGCGGCTGATGAACTCGGAGGCGATGTAGAAATCGAAGAAACGCTTGGGCCAATCGACAATGTAAAAAACACTGCGATTACGCTCGTCCAGGTCGACTTCGCCGCAGGCGAACGTATCGAACCCGTATGGCGCGATTGTCCCGCGAAACAACGCCCCGCAAGCATCGAGACTTTTGCAGTCTCGAATGGCCTTGGCGAAAGAGAAAACGTCATCGGCGATATCGCTCGATGTCGGTTCTGTGCGGCGATCGTTTCCGGGCAAGAAATTCGATTCCAATTTCAACGGAACATGCAGACTCACGCTAGACCGAGCGAGGCACCGACGGCGGCTGCCTCTCCCCGGGTGCTGACATTTAGCTTACGCTTGGCGGCTTCGACGTGCTCATGCGCGGTCGATTTGGCGATGCCGAGCGTCACGGCAATCTGATTGTCGGATTGACCGCGAGCCACCAGGCGCAGGCTATCGAGTTCCCGCAGGGTCAATGTCGACAGCGTGAGCGCCACGCCCAAAGAAGGGCCTAACCGTCGCGCCTGCTCGTGCAGGCACAGGGCCATGAGCGAAAGGGCATCCTTTTCGTCCGTTGGGAGTGTCCCGCGCGATCCCACGATGCTCACCAGGCCGAAACGCGTTTCACTTCTCCGGAATGGCACCGCCAAACCTTCGGTCCAGCCTTCTTCGGCCATGCGGCTCAACAACTCTCGGCTGGCCCGCGACACGAACTTGTCGCGCAACAGCGTCGACCAGGTAAACGGTACGGAACGCCGTTTGATTTCATCGAGAAGCGGGTCTTGGCTGACGTATCCGGATTTGACGTAAAAATCGAACATCCGCTTTGGCCAATCGACCATGTAAAACATGCTCCGGCCGCGCTCGACGGAATCGACCTCGCCACTGGCAAAGCTATCGAACCCGTAGCGGGCGATGGTGCCGCGGAACATAATCTTGCATTGCTCAAGGGTCGTGCATTCACGAATCCCATTCGCGAATTGGAACACGTCTCTTGCGAGTGCTGCGAAGGCCGATCCCGCCCGTCTAGGTTTTAAAGACAAACGTTTAGTTCCAATGTCGGACGTAGAGCCCGGACGGGATCACCACCTTAGAGTGTAATGCAGAAATCGATTTGGGCAACTAGCGGAATATAAACTTAATCGGCCGGCAGGCTTGTCTGCTAATTGGGTCATTCGCGATCAAGCCAACCAGCGCCTGTGCCGCTCATTGTTCGCTATTACCCCAATAGCGACCAGAAATGTTGCAGCGCCACGAATGTCGCGATGTGCCAAATGGGTGACATTTTGCCAGCGCCCTCTTCGCGCTTTCTAATAAGGCTAAGCGACATAAAAGTGCTGTTGATC
>CAWGSI010000008.1:0-15936 GCA_963825265.1 uncultured Alphaproteobacteria bacterium
GTGTGTGAGGCGTCACGTAAGCGAACAGTTGACATTTGTCATCAATTAGCTTACATTGATAAGCGTGATCCGAAGCTTCAAAATCAAGGGGCTGGCCGAGCTTTGGGAGAAGGGGCGAACGGGCAAGATCGACGCAAAGGTGCACGAACGGATTTTGCGCCGTCTGGACCGCCTGGATGTCGCCAGGCGGCCGGATGAGATGAACTTGCCCGGCTTCGACTTCCACTCCTTGCGCGGCTTCAGGCCGACGCGTTATTCGGTCCACGTCAATGGGCCGTGGTGTATCACATTCGAGTTCGAAGAAGGCGACGCTTGTCGCGTCGACTTCGAGCAGTATCACTGAGGAGAAACGTCATGGTCCATGTCGCCAAGCGCAATCGAGGCCGCTACCCGACGCATCCCGGCGCCTTGCTGCGCGAGGATGTGATTCCGGCGACGGGGCGGAGCAAGATCGAGATCGCACACCTGCTCGGCATTTCGCGCCAGCACCTCTACGACATTCTGCGCGAGCGCAAGCCGGTGTCGCCGGCGGTCGCGGTGCGGCTCGGCAAGCTGTTCGGCGACGGCGCCGGCGTCTGGGTGCGCATGCAGGGCGCTTACGATACCTGGCATGCCGAGCGCAAAGAGGACGTCAGCAAAATTCCAACGCTGCGCGCGAAGGCAGCTTAGGCCTGCGGCGCGCCCCGGAATGACGGAAGAACCGGACCCCCATCTTCGCAGGGACGGCAGTTTTCGGTAGGATGAAGGGGTGGTTTGACAGCACGGTGATACGCGTGACCACGCCATCGGGAAACGAAGTCTGCCGCCCGTTTCTGCCGACCAAAGACCTCGCGCGCAGCTGCGCGTTTTATGAGGCGCTGGGCTTCAAGAAGATATTTCAGGGCGATGTCGCGATATTCGCGGTCGGCGCGACCTCTTTCATTCTGCAACGCTATTACGAAGAGACTTGGGCCAAGAACACGATGATGCAGGTCCTGGTCGACGACCTGGACGATTGGTGGGAGCGCGTCGTGTCGCTGGACTTGCCCGAGACATTTGACGTTACCCCGCCGAAGCCACCCGAATTGCAGCCTTGGGGGTTGCGGGTGGCCTACGTCTACGATCCGGCGGGCGTCCTCTGGCATTTCGCCGAGCGCCGGCCCGGCCACCCCGCCGACTAGACTTGAGAGCCGCCTTGCCCGCCGCCGCGCTCTTTGCTAGCGCCTTGCCCGCGTCCCGCGCGCCGCCAATCCAAACAGCGGCATTCCACCAAGGTCAGCGTTCCCCCCATGAAAATCGCAGCCATCCACACCCCGCAGGGCAAGGTTTTCGGCGCCGTCGAGGGCGACAGTTTTCGGCCGTTTTCGGTTGGCGGCGGCACGCTGCGCGACCTGCGCCATGTCATCAAGCTGCTCGCGGCCGGCGCGCCGCCGGACTACGGCGATCCGGTCGGCCTCGCGCGCGCCAGGCTCGCGGCGCCGGTCGGCCCGCTGTCCAAGAACGTGATCTGCGTCGGCAAGAATTATTACGACCACGCGCGCGAATTCGCCCAGAGCGGCGTCGACCAGTCCGGCGACAAGCAGGACGTGCCGGCCGATCCGGTGATCTTCACCAAGTCGCCCTCCGCGCTCGCCGATCCGGGGCAGAAGATTTCGGCCGCCCTCGATCCGACGCACACGGTCGACTACGAGGGCGAGTTCGGCGTCGTCATCGGCAGGCACGCTAAGAACGTCAGGCGCGAAGACGCGCTGGAGTATGTGTTCGGCTATACGATCGTGAACGACATGACCGCGCGCGCCGTGCAGCAGAAACACAAGCAGTGGTTCCTCGGCAAGTCGCTCGACGGCTTCTGCCCGGTCGGGCCCTATCTCGTGACGCGCGATGAGTTCGGCGTGCCGGCCGAGCAGGAGCTATCGACCTTCGTCAACGACGAGCGCCGGCAGTTCGCCAAGCTCAAGGACATGATTTTCGACGTGCCGACCTTCATCGAAACCGTCACGGCCTATGTGCCGCTCGAGCCGGGCGACCTGTTGGCGACCGGCACGCCGGCCGGCGTCGGCATCGGGTTCGACCCGCCGCGCTATCTGGTCGCCGGCGATGTCGTCCGCATCGCCATATCGGGCATCGGCGAGCTCACGAACCCGGTGGTCTGAGCGCCCGCCACCCTCTATAAAGGCGCTGGCAAAAGAGGAATTCCGGCCGGGTCTTGCGAAATATCAATGCTTTGCGCCGGCAAAAGGGCCTGCGTTCAGGCCCGGTCTGCCGGTAAAACAACCGATCAAGCCCATGCGAGAGGAGTAAACGGATGGCCAACCCAACCCCCTGGAAAACCAACGACTGGTTTGTGAGCGAGTGGAATTATGCGCCGGAGGTGACGAAGGATTTCAAGTTCGCCAAGAACATCAAAATCCACGACGTCACGCTGCGCGACGGCGAGCAGCAGACCGGCATCATCCTGTCGAAGGACGAAAAAATCCGCATCGCGGAAGGCCTCGCCGAAGCGGGCGTGCACCGCATCGAAGCCGGCATGCCGATCGTCTCGCCGTCCGACAACGACGCCATCAAGGAAATCGTCAAGCGCAATCTCGGCCCGCAAATCTTCTCCTTCGCGCGCTGCATGAAGGAAGACGTCAAGCGCGCGGTCGACACCGGCGTCAACGGCATCGTGATGGAGATCCCGTCGTCCAAGCACATGCTCGAGCTCGCCTACCGCTGGCCGCTGGAAAAGGCCATCGCGACCTCGGTCGAGGCCACCAAGTTCGCGCACGACAACGGCCTCGAGGTGGTGTTCTTCCCGATCGACTTCTCGCGCGCCGAGCTGAAATGGGCGATCGACCTGATCGAGAAAGTGGGCAAAGAAGGCCACATGGACGCGCTCGCGCTGGTCGACACCTTCGGCGTGCTGTCGCCGCACGCCATGAAATACTTCGTCACGCAGGTGCAAGCGCGCATTCCGAAGCGGCTCGAGGCGCACTTCCACCAGGACTTCGGCATGGGCGTCGCCAACACCATCATGGCGCTCTCGCTCGGCGTCGAGGTGATGCACACCACCGTGCTCGGCGTCGGCGAGCGCTCCGGCAACGCGCCGATGGAAGACGTGGTGATGGCGCTCAAGACCATGTACGGCGTCGACTGCGGCATCGACACCACCAAGCTGACCCCGCTCGCCAATCTGGTGCAGCGCTTAACCGGCGTCGCGGTGCCGTCCAACAAGGCGATCGTCGGCTCGGGGCTCTACCAGATCGAGTCCGGCATCATCGCGTCGTGGTTCAAGAACTGCGGCGAGAAGAACGCCACGGAACTGTTCCCGATCCGCTGGTCGGCGGTCGGCCAGCCGCCGGCGGAGGTGGTGATGGGCAAGGGCTCCGGCATCAACTCGGTCAACATGTGGCTCAACGACGTCGGCATGCAGGTGTCGGAAGAGGACGCCATGAAGGTGCTGCAGGCGACCAAGGCCTATTCGCTCAAGAACAAGAAGATGCTGAGCAAGGCCGAATTCCGCGACCTCGCCCGCAACGTGCTGGGGCGCGGGCAGCAGCAGGCGGCGGAGTAGGGCGGCTTGCCCGCCGAAGCCCGAAGGGCGTAGGCGGGTCATTCCGGGGCGCGGGCGAAAGCCCGCGAACCCGAAATCCAGAGCTAAGAACGCAAAGCCCCGGGCGATGAGCCTGGGGCTTTTTTATTGCACTGCCAAAATCACTTGCATTTTTGTTCTCTTTATGTTCGTTCAGGTAAGTCGTGCTTGCTCTCGCAAATGATGCCCGAGCCAGACCGCAAAACGCATGAAAAATTGGAAATCCCGCTTTGAGTGATGCGGTTCCCACTATTGAAGAGTTGATGGGCCGCATCCCGGCAGGCTTTGGGTTTGGCGCGGTCTCGCTTAGGGCGATACCTTACTCATCGCGCCCGGTATTCTGCGGGACGCCTTCGGCTATATGTTCCGCAATTACCACACTGGCGATTTCCCGCGCTGGCAACTCACGCCGAAAATAAATCGCTGGGCTGGTAAAGCGCGTGACAAAATGGGCAAAGAGTTCAGCGCCGAAGTTGCCGCACGACTAACTGAGCGTGGTTGGGAAGTTGAAACGGAAGTTCGTATCACAAAGCTTCTTGGCAAGGCCTTCGACCAGGACTACGGCGATATTGACGTCCTAGCTTAGAAGAAAACTGCCAACCGTGTTCTGCTTATCGAGTGCAAAGACGTTCAGCACAAGAAAACAGAGGGTGAGGTCGCCGAGCAATTGTCGGACTTCCGGGGCGAAAAAGATTTTGACGGCAAACCAGATTTATTACTGCGCCACCTAAAACGCATAGAAGTCGTCTCTACACATCGTTCGGAGGTGTCGAAATACTTGAAGCTTGCCAAGAGCCCGACGCTGGAAGGCCATCTTGTGTTCAAAAATCCTGTCCCGATGAAATTTGCTTGGGACCGAATGAAAGAGCGTATCCGACTTCATTTGTTCTCGGAATTGGAACGAATTTGAATTACTCGACCTGATCGAGAAGGTCGGCAAAGAAGGCCACATGGACGCGCTGGCAGCCCTTGACAGCGCGACGCTACTAGGCATATAATCCCATAACGTGCCGAGCCTGCGCCCGCTGCGCGGGCTTTTTCGTTGGCGCGCAATCCATCATCACAAGCAAAAGCTGGATTCCCGCCGATGCCTGCACCGCGCAGGCGGGTGCGGGAATGACGGCAGCGACAGGAGAACCCCCATGGGCAAGAAGCCCGCGCGCAAGAGAGGCGCGCGCCGTCTCAATGTCACGCCGGAACTCACCGCCAATGTCCGTCACCGCTTCGAGCACAGCGAGGAGCGGCTCGCCACCATGGCGGCCGATCTCGGCTGCTGCATCGAGACCGTGCGCGCCATGGCCAGGCGCGAGGGCTGGGTGCGCTACGAGCCGCCGCCGCGCGATCTTTCGCCGGCGGCGAGGTTAAGGGTGAGGGCGGAGAAGTTGGCGGAGCAGGGCGGTGCCGCTCTTCACCCTCCCACCGAACTCGGGCCTGCCCGAGTTCGGCAATTTGACGATGGCCGAAATCGGGTGAACCCGATTTCGGCTGAGGGGGAGGGTCGCGAGGCCGAGCGAAGCGAGGACGAGCGGGGTGGGGTGAACGAACAAGAAAGATCACCCCCTCCCGGCGCGCTGACGCGCGCCGACCTCCCCCCTCCAGGGGGAGGTGAAGAAAGAGATGCAGCGGGAGGTGAAGAAAGAAAAATAGCGGGAGGGGAAGCGCCCACGTCCGAGCAAAACGCCGCCCTGCACGCCAAGATCGCCGGCGAGTTGCTGCAGGAGGTCGCCGGCCACCTCGACGACGTCCGCGCCCACCGCAAGCGCATGAAACGCGAGGGCTACGCCAAGCACGAATTGCAGGCGGTCGCGCGCGTGATCGCCGATCTGTCCAACTCGCTCAACCGGCTGAAACCCATGGCCCCGCGCGCGGCCGAACCCGACAGCGGAAATTCCCAAGATGACAGCTATGACGACATGCCCGCCGACCTCGACGAATTCCGTGACGCGCTTGCGCGCCGCATTGAGGCGCTGCTCGCAAGCGCGCCGGACGAAGGAGACGCTGCGGGCGCTGCCGGCGGCGACGCTGCTGCGGCTCAACCGTGACTTTCTCGCGCTGGCGCATGCGCATCAGCGCCCGCCTTTGGCCGGCAATGACCGCGCGGCTTGGCGCACCTGGCTGCTGCTCGGCGGGCGCGGCGCCGGCAAGACGCGCAGCGGCGCCGAATTCGTGCGCGCGCTGGTGCATGGGCGCGCGCCGTGGGCCGACACGCGGCACGGGGCGATCGCGCTCATCGGCGAAACCGCGCATGACGTGCGCGAGGTGATGATCGAAGGCCCCTCCGGCATTTTGCGCAGCGCGCCGCGCAGCGAGCGGCCGCAATGGACCGGCATGCGCAAGCGGCTGCAATGGCCGAACGGCGCTACGGCTTACGCGTTCTCGGCGGAGGATCCCGAGCAATTGCGCGGGCCGCAGTTCGACGCCGCCTGGTGCGACGAACTCGCCAAGTGGACTTATGCGGAAGCAACCTTCGACATGCTGCAGTTCGGCTTGCGGCTCGGGCCGCGCCCGCGCGCGCTCGTCACCACCACGCCGCGGCCGATCCCGCTCATCAGGCGGCTGGTCGCCGATCCGCGCACCGCGGTGACGCGCGCGGGCACGCAGGCCAATGCCGGCTTCCTCGCGCCCGGTTTCCTCGACGAGGTGATGGCGCGCTACGCCGGCACGCGGCTGGGGCGCCAGGAAATCGACGGCGAGATCATCGCGGAGCGCGCCGACGCGCTATGGCCGCGCGGCGCTATCGAGGCGTGCCGCGTGGCGCAGGCGCCGGCCTTGAAGCGCATTGTCGTCGGCATCGATCCGCCGGGCTCGGCGCGCCCGGGGGCGGACGCCTGCGGCATTGTCGCCGCGGGTCTTGGCGAGGACGGCGTCGTCTATGTGCTGGAGGATGCGAGCATTGCGGGGCTGTCGCCGGCCGGCTGGGCGATGAAGGCGGTCGCGCTCTACCGGCGGCTCAAGGCGGACGCCATCGTCGCCGAGGTCAATCTCGGCGGCGACATGGTGCGTAGCGTTCTGCAACAGGTGGACGCCAATGTCGCCGTGCGCAGCGTGCGCGCCACGCGCGGCAAATGGCTGCGCGCCGAACCGGTCGCCGCCATGTACGCGCAGGGCAGGGTCAAGCACGCCGGCGCGTTTCCGGCGCTGGAAGACGAGATGGCCGACTTCGGACTTGACGGATTGTCGTCCGGCCGCTCGCCCGACCGGCTGGACGCGCTGGTCTGGGCGGTCACGGAACTCGCCGAGCGCGCCGCGCGGGGCGGCCCGCGCGTGCGCGGCTTCGACGAGCCGCGGCTGGTGCCGGTGTGGTGGCGGCAGTTCACGCGCTGAGGGGCGGCCGCGCGCGCCGCGGACCGGCTAATGATGGCAGTGGTTATGATGCTGGTTGAGCGCCAGGCCGACGAACGGCAGGAAAAACGACGCGTAGGCTTCGTTCAAAGACAATTCGCGGCATTCGGTGTGGGAGACAATGGCGGCGTTCAGGATAACGCTGATAATGCCCGCCCCAATCCCGACGACAACCCACGGCTTGGGTCCCGTCCCGACCGGACAAGGAATGAAAGGTTGGGGGGCAGCATTGGCGGTGTCGGCGGTGCGCCAATTCACAACCGAAAACCCGCAAGGCGCGGTTATCAGGGCGACCCTGACGGGAGCGGGCGCAAGGCTCACCGGGACGAGCGAGGGCGTCCAGAAAAACAAAGCTGCAAGAGTAACGGTCGCAATGACCTTGCGAATTTTCATCGAACACCCCCCAAAATCGCTGCTGCCGCAGCCTTGCCCGCGTCAACGAAAGCAAGCGGCCGGCGCGCGGTCAAGGCGCGGCGGCGCGCCCCGACGCCAAAAAGCGTGCGTCAGGACGCTATGCCGCCATGCTGTTGCCGAAAAGACGCAACGGCGGGCGCGCCGGCGCCCGGGGCCGCTGCGCCCCGGGTGTCTTTTTGAACATGGTCAAGCCGCGCTGTGCGCGCTTTCTCAATCCAGCTTGATGCCCGCCGACTTCACCACCTTCTCCCACTTGTCGGAATCCTTCTGGATCAGCGCGGTGAACTGCGCGCCGGGCAGCGTCATCACCACCAATTGCTGGTCGGTGAAGATCTTGACCGCCGCCGGGTCGCTCATCACCGCGAGGATTTCCTTGGTCAGGCGCTCGACGATGGGCTTGGGCACCCCCGCCGGCAAAATGATGCCGACCCAGGGCGCCATGTCGAAGCCGGGGATGGTTTCGGCCACCGCCGGCACGTCGGGCAGTTCCGGCATGCGCTTCGCTTCCATGACCGCGAGCGCGCGCAGCTTGCCCGCCTTGACGTAGGGCCACAGCGTCGAGACGTTGTTGAAGCCGAGCTGCACTTCGCCGCCGATCATGCCCATGGCCGACGGCCCGGTGCCCTTGTAGGGCACGTGCACCATCTTGATGCCGGCCTTCTGCGCGAACTGTTCGGCTTCCAGATGGCTGAAATTGCCGACGCCGGCGGAGGCGTAAGACAGCGAGCCGGGCTTGGCCTTCGCCAGCGCGATCAGTTCGGCCACGCTGTTGACCGGCAGCGAGGGATGCACGGCCAAGAGCGACGGCAGCCGGATGACCGAGGTGACGTGGATGAAATCGGTCATCGGGTCGTAGGGGATCGACTTGTAGACCCATTTGTTGACGGTCATCGGACTGTCCGACGTCATCGCCATGGTGTAGCCGTCGGGCGCCGACTGCTTGAGGTTCTGCAGGCCGATCTGGCCGTTGGCGCCGCCGCGGTTGTCGACGATGATGGTCTGGTGCAGGCGCTCCTGCAGGAACTTCGCGACGATGCGCGCGACCACGTCGGTGCCGCCGCCGGCCGGGTAGGGCACGATCAGCCGGATGGTGCCGCGCGTCGGCCATTCCTGCGCCGGAGCCGGCGCCGCCGCGAAGATCATGAGGCCGATGGCGGCCACGATGGCGGAACTCAATTTTCTCAATGTCGCCTCCTTGTTTTTTTGCTGGACGAATTGCCGGTGTGTTGCCGCAGGCGCGCTACCAGCCGTGCGGTTCGCTGTCGTAAAGCCCGAGCGACTCAAGCGTCGATCTGATTTGTTTTTTTCCTTGCGCGGTAAGCGGACGGTTGGGCAGCCGCGGCGCGCCGACCGCACGCCCCATGATCTCCCACATCGCCTTGGTCGGCGCCGGATATTCGACCTTGGCGATCTGGTAGAGCTCGGATAATTTGTATTGCAGCGCGAGCGCGGTTTTCAGCTCGCCGCCCGTCGTCGCGTCGTACAGCGCTTTGACAAAGCGCGGCGCGATGCCGCCGAAGATCGACATGCAGGCGGTGCCGCCGAGCGTGAGGCTCGGCAGCATCCATTCGGTGCCGACGAATAGGCCGAAATCCGCGCGCACGGACTTCGCCGCGCGGCCGAGCTCGAGATATTTCTCCCAGTTGTGGCTGGCCTCTTTCAGCCCGATGAATTGCGGAAAGCGCTGCATCAATTTGACGAGCGTCGCCGGCGCGATGCCGACGCCGTCCATGATGGTGGGCGAATTATAGGCGATGAACGGCAGCCCGGTCGCGCCGATGATGGCGGCGAAATGATCGTAGAGCTGCTCCTGCGACGGCTTCCAGTAATAGGGCGCAATCGCGAGCACGCAGTCGGCGCCGATCTGTTCGGCGTGGCGGGCAAGCTCCACCGCCTGGTCGGTGCCCGGCGTCGAGACATGCACGATCACCGGCACGCGGCCGGCGGCGACCTCGACCGCGGCTTTGGCGATCAGCTTGCGCTCGTCGAGCGTCAGATTGAGCGACTCGGCGAGATGCAGATTGATGCAGAGCGAGGACGCGTTGTGCCGCAGCAGAAATTCGACGACGCGGCCGAAGGTGTCGAGATCGACTTTGTTGTCCGGCGTAAACGGCGTCACCGGCACGTCGACGATGCCGGAAACGGCCGCGAAAGGCTTGCGCTGCGCCATGCTGGTCCCGCTCCCACGGCTATTCTGCAACTCGCGCGCCGGCGCCGCCTAGGGGGCGGATCACATAACGGTCATGCGGAAAGCCGCGCGGGCGCGCGCGTTTTCACGCCTTGAACGGCACGATCTTCTGGCGCTGCGTGCCGAGCCCGTCGATGCCGAGTTCGACCACGTCGCCGGCTTTGAGATAGACCGGCGTCGGCTTCATGCCGAAGGCGACGCCGGGCGGCGTGCCGGTGGCGATGACGTCGCCGGGCTCCAGCACGAAGATCTGCGACAGGTACCAGACCAGGTGCGCGACATCGAACACCATGGTCTTGGTCGAGCCGTGCTGGCGCTTCTGCCCGTTCACGTTGGTCCACATCGCGAGATTCTGCGGGTCCTTGATCTCGTCCTTGGTCACCAGCCAGGGTCCGAGCGGGCCGAAGGTCTCGGCGCCTTTGCCTTTGCAGATGGTCTGCCCGTGCTCCATCTGGAATGCGCGCTCCGACACGTCGTTGGAGATGCAATAGCCGGCGACCGCGTCCATCGCTTTGTCCTTGGCGAGGTAACGCGCGCGCTTGCCGATGATGACGCCGAGCTCGCATTCGTAGTCGAGTTTGGTCGAGCCCTTCGGCACCATGGTGTCGTCGTTCGGCCCGACGATGCAGGACGGCGCCTTGTTGAACACCACCGGCTCGCTCGGCACCGGCACGCCGGATTCGGCCGCATGGTCGGCGTAGTTGAGCCCGATGGCGATGAAGTTGCGCACGCGGCCGATGCAGGGGCCGAGCCGCGGCCTGCCGGCGACGGTTTTCAGCCGCTTGAGATTGGCCTTTTTGATCTTGGCGAGGCCGCCCCCCGCCAGCATGGCGCCGTCGATGTCCGGCACCACGCGCGACAGGTCGCGGATTTTACCGTCGGCGCCGATAATGCCGGGCTTTTCGCGGCCGGGCGCGCCATAGCGGACGAGCTTCATGTGAAGTTTCTCCCTGGGATTTTCGTTTTTTGAGATTGGCTTGCAGGACAGATCGGAGGCCGATCATGCGACGCCGGAGGGGGCGGGGGCAAGGTGGCTTCTGCTCATCGTGGAGAGCGCTCCGTAGGAGCGCGTCTCGAAGGATGCGGCCGCATGGTTCGCGACGCGCCACGCAAGTCGGCTATTGCCGACTTGCGCACTTAAATGCCGATGCCGGGTGAACCCGACATCGGTGGGCGCTCCTCACCATGAGGATAAGCGTCATCGCCCCTAGGGCGTTGACTCATAAACGGACAGCCAAATGGCGGCATGGATGCACCGCCAAATGTCCGCTCTCGGGGGTATAGCGGACATTGGCCGGACATCGCAGTTTGTCCGCTTTTGACTCATCGGCGACATTGGCTGTGCACTGCGGCAATGTTTTAATGTCGGTTTCACCCACTATCAAAGTACTCGTATGAGCCGCTACGATGCAGACTCCTGAGCTTGGGGTCGCAAATGCGGAGGCGAGATTTTCTCAGCGTTTTAGGCGGCGCATGGGCGGTGTGGCCGCTGGCAGCACGTGCGCAGCAGGCGCCCAAGCGCATGTTGCGGGTTGGCGTTCTCATTGGATTTGCCGAGCATGATCCGGCCACGCAAGAGCACGTTGCCGCCTTTCTGAAGCGTCTCGCCGATCTGGGATGGACACGCGATCGCAATGTCTTGATCGAATTTCGTTACGGTGCCGGGGATGCAAACAAAAACCGCGCCCTTGCGAAGGAACTGGTCAGCCTCAATCCTGATGTGATCTTCGTCGTCTCCACATCCGCTACCGCTGCCGTGCAGCGTGAAACAAACGTTATCCCGGTGGTTTTCGCCACCGTTTCCGATCCGGTAGGCAGCGGCTTCGTGGCCAGCTTGGCGCGGCCCGGCGGCAATATTACCGGCTTTGTCAATGTCGAGGCATCCATTGCCGGGAAGTGGTTAGGACTTCTTAAGGAGGCGGCCCCCAGCATCAAGCGCGCCGGGCTGATGTACAATCCCACGACCGCTACCTATTTCGATTATTATTTGAAGCCGTTCGCGGCTGCCGCTGAAGCCGCTGGTGTGAAATCCACCTTGCTTACGGTGCGTAACATTGCCGCAATCCAGCAGGCTTTCGCGACAAGAAACCGCGACGACGGCATTGTGCTGATGAGCGATCCCTTTCTGACGGTGAACAGGGCTTTCACCAACGAGATGGCGCTGCAGTTTCGTATCCCCGTTGTTTCCGGGGTCTCGCAAAGCGGCTCCCTCATAACCTATGCGCCGGATATCGAAGACCTCTTTCGACGCTCGGCATCCTATGTTGACAGGATATTGCGCGGGGCATCGCCTGCCGACCTGCCGGTGCAACTGCCGACCAGGTTCGAAATGGTCCTCAATCTGAAGACCGCAAAGGCGCTGGGGCTCACCGTGTCACAGACCCTGCTTGCCGAAGCCGACGAGGTGATCGAGTAGCTGTGCCGTTTGCTGCGGTGCGTCGGTCGCACATTGCGGACAATCCAAGTGTGCCAACGATTGTCCGCTTGCGGACAAAAGCGAACAAAGGTGGGTTATGGCCAGGGGGCAGTTTGTCTGCTTATAACCCGGAGCAGACTTCGCGAAGTAACCCGCGTATGCTTGATCCCACATAGATGGAGGAAGTCATGCAGAGATTCATTATAGAGCGTGATATACCTAACATCGGAGCTGCCGATGTGATTTTCTTTAGAAATGCTTCAAAGAAGTCAAACGAAGTGTTGAAGCAGCTTGGCACTGATATTCAATGGGTCGAAAGTTATGTCAGTGGCGATAAAATATTCTGCGTTTACCTGTCCGCAAACGAGGACCTCATCCGTAAGCACGCCGAATTGAGCGGATTCCCCGCAACGAGGATTCACAAGGTTGATATGAAGATCGATCCGACGACCGCATCCTTGGGAGCGATTCCGGTTGGGCACAATCCTTGAGCAGCAAGCTGACGGCGAGGGAATGGCCGGACCGCCGCACTGGCGGTCTTTACCTTTTGCGCCGATCATACCGCGGTGCGTTGGTCGCGAATGACCCATCAGCGACCTTGGCTGTGCACTGCGGCAATGGTTTTCAGCCCCTATCAAAGTAGTAGCCTGAGCGGCTACGATGCCTTGCCCTGAGCCTCGGGGGAAGCAATGCGACGACGCGATTTCATAAAGTTAATTGCTAATTCAGCAGCCACTTGGCCGCTTGCGGCGCGCGCGCAGCAGCCGGCAATGCCGGTAATTGGATTTCTCAACGCCGCCTCTCCCCAAAATTACACGCGGCCCTTGTCGGCCTTTTTAAAAGGGCTGAGCGAAACTGGGTACGTTGAGGGTCACAACGTAGCGATCGAATACCGCTGGGCGAACGACCAATACGATCGGCTCGCGGCATTGGCCACCGATCTTGTTCATCGCCAGGTCTCCGTGATTGCCGCGACTACCACTCCGGCGGCGCTTGCGGCAAAAGCGGCGACTAGGACCGTTCCGATCGTCTTTGAAACGGCCGGCGACCCGGTCCAGCTCGGCCTCGTCGCCAGCCTTGCCCGCCCTGGCGGCAACGTCACCGGGGTGACCCAATTGACCGTGGGGTTAGTGCCGAAGGAGTTGCAATTGCTGCACGAACTGCTCCCAACGGCGCGCGTCATGGCTCTGCTCGTTAACCCGACCAATCGCTCAGTAACTGAGACCGAAACAAAGGAATTGCTATCGGCTGCACAAACCCTGGGGCTAGAACTCCATGTCCTGAATGCCAGCACCGAACGCGACTTCGATGTGGTCCTTGCAAAAATAATCCAATTGCAAGCGGGCGGGCTTGTAATCGCCACCGATGTATTGTTCACGAGTTCATAGCGAGCGACTTGCCGTACTAGCGGCCCGTCACGCGATACCCGCGGTCTACAAAGGACGCGAGTTCGCCGCAGCCGGAGGTCTGATGAGCTATGGATCGGACATTGCCAACTTATACCACCTGGCCGGCGTCTACACCGGCCGGATTCTCAAGCGCGACAAGCCCGCCGATCTGCCAGTGCAGCAGGCCACTAAAGTCGAACTCATCATCAACCTGAAGACCGCCAAGGCGCTCGGCATCAACGTACCCAACACGCTAATCGGGCGCGCCGACGAGGTGATCGAATGAGACGTCGCGAGTTCATTACGCTTCTCGGCGGCGCGGCTGTTGCTTGGCCGATAGCAACCCGGCGCGCGGCTTTTGCCCAAGCCCCCAAGGTATATCGCCTCGGGACGCTTAGCGTCGGCCCCCCGATTGAAATCACAGACGGACGTGGCGCCGTTCTCATCAACGCGCTGGCGCAGCGCGGCTATATGATCGGAAAAAATCTCGGCTACGAGGCGCGTGGCGCGGCAGGCACCAAAGGGCGGTTACCGCAATTAATGCAGGAGTTGAAAGCCGCCAATGTCAACGTGGTCGTGACCGTTGGCTATCCGGCCGCCGTCGCCGCCAAGGTGTCGGGCGTTCCAACGGTAATTGCGTCCGGCTCAGGCGACCCGGTCGCCACCGCGCTTGTCGAAAGCCTAGCCCGGCCGGGCGGCAACATGACCGGAATAGCCGACGACGCTTCGATGCTATCGACCAAGCGCCTCTCCCTGCTGAAGGCGCTATTGCCGCAGATGCGCCGCGTAGCGATGCTTTGGAACAAGGATGATCGTGGAATGTCATTGCGTTACGAGGCTTCCGCAGAGGCCGCGCAGCAACTGGGTATTGCTGTCCAGGCACTCGGCGTGCGCGAGCCCGACGACTTTAACGAAGCCTTCGTAGCGATGGACCGAGAGCCGCCCGATGCCATCTTGATGGTCTCGAACTCGCTGACAATCCTCAATCGCAAGCGCGTCATTGATTACGCCGCCGAGCATCGGCTGCCGGCGATCTATGAGGCCAACTCCATCGTTCGCGACGGCGGCTTGATGTCTTACGGTGCGGATCAGCGCAAATCATTCGAACGTGCCGCCGCTCTCGTCGACCGCATATTCAAAGGCGCAAAACCCACCGACCTGCCGGTCGAGCAGCCGACGCGCTACCTATTCGTATTCAATCTAAAAACTGCCAAGGCGATGAATCTCAGTGTGCCGAACACGTTGGTAGCATTGGCCGACGAGGTGATCGAATAAAATCGCTGTTTGTCGCGGTGCATGAGTCCGGTTGTGGCACTTAGCGGACAATCCGACTGCACCCACGTTTGTCCGTTATTGGACAGCCGGCTCAACCGGTCGACGCAACACAGGCGTTGAATCTCTCCGCCGGCGTTTCAAATTGCAAGGTCTCTCGTGGCCGTTCGTTGAGCTGACGCGCCACTTTGTTGAGATGGGCTTGCGAGTGCACCGACAAGTCGGTTCCTTTTGGAAAGTACTGTCGCAGCAGACCATTAGTGTTCTCGTTCGACCCGCGCTGCCATGGGCTCTGCGGATCGCAGAAGTAAACGTCGATATTGGTCGCCAGCGTAAATCGTCGATGATCGGTCAGCTCCTTGCCGCGGTCCCAGGTCAGCGACTTATAGAGCTCATTGGGTAGCTTCTTGGCCTGCTTGATGAGCGCGGAGATGACTGTCTGGGTGTCCTTGTTGGCCACCTTTGCCAACATCACGTAACGCGTATGTCGCTCGACCAAGGTCGCGATATGGCTGTTCTTCGATCCGGACAAGAGATCGCCCTCCCAATGCCCAGGCACCGCCCGATCTTCAACCGCTGCCGGGCGCGCACGGATCGAGACGAGATCCTTGATTTGCCCCCGTCCATCGCCAGTGAGACCCGCCTGTTTCGATCGACGGATCGTGCGCTTCGATCGAAGATGGCCGAGGAGCTCCTTCTTAAGTACCCCACGGGCTTGAACAAACAGGCTGCGATAGATCGTCTCGTGTGACACGTGATAACTCTCATCGTCAGGATGGGCTCGCTTGAGCCAGCCGGCGATCTGCTCGGGGGCCCAATTTGATCTCAGCTTCTTGGCCACCGCTCGCCGCAACCAAGCATTGGTCGCCAACTTACAACGTTTAGGACGCCGGGCTCGAGCCCAGGCTGTCTCATCCGCCAGTGCTGCTCGATAGCCATCACAGCCGCCATTGCGGCTGATTTCTCGGCTCACCGTCGAGGCCGAACGGCCCAGCAACCGTGCCAACGAACGCGCCGATCGATGCGCCGCAAGGCCTCTCGATATCTCCTCGCGTTCAAAGAGCGTCAGTGCCAACCGTGAGCGACGCCGAGCAGCCGGACGAATGCCGCCATGCGGCGCCAGCTGGTTATAAATAGACGATGACGGCTTACCAAAAGCCCGCCCGATCGCTTTGAGCGACTCCCCACGCTGCCAGCGATCCCATAACTTTGTCTTCTCCGCTGTAGTAACCCCCGACGAAATCTTTGATCCATCCTCACACTCCATCTTTCCCTCAAAGATAAAGTGTTGCGTCGACCGGTTGAGCCACTGACCAAAGCGGACAAATGTCAATGGAGAGGTTGAGTGCATCGGTCGCGAATGACC
>CAWGSI010000009.1:0-28587 GCA_963825265.1 uncultured Alphaproteobacteria bacterium
TTCGGCCGCGACCCGATCTGGGAAGATCACCTGGCGACCGAAATCGGCCAGGCGGATATCACGGTCAACGCCGTGCTGTACGAGGAGCGGCTGCCGCTGCGCAAGATGATGAATCTCAACGTTGGCGACACGCTTTCCCTCGAAATCAAATCGGACTCGCTGGTCACCGTGCGTTGCGGCGACGTCACGCTGACCGAAGGCCGCATGGGCAAAGTCGGCGACCGCGTCGCGGTACGGGTCACCAAGCCCCTGCGCACCCCGCGGACGACGTTTGCCATGTTTGAGAAGGCGGACGAGCCCACCAACCGAATGGAGACGCCGTGAGCTACCATTATGGCTATCTGGTCGAGAGCATGGTCTCGATCTTGCTTCTGCTTACGATCCTTTATTGCGTCCGGCTCAACAAGCAGCTGCGGCTGCTCAAGGCCGACGAGCAGACGCTACGCGCAACCATATCCGAGCTGATTACCGCCACCGAGATCGCCGAACGCGCGATCGCCGGCCTGAAGGCGATTATGCGCGAGGGCGAGCAGAACCTGGGTGCGCGGCTGCAAAAGGCGGAGAGCGTCTCCGCCGACATCGATCGCCAACTTGCCGCCGGCGACGCATTGCTGGCGCGCATCACCCGCATCGCCGGCGCTGCGCGCCCGACCGACAAACCGGCCGCGGCGCCCGACGCCAAGACGGTGGCCGCCGCGGCTCCCGACGCCAAAACGGTGGCCGCCGCGGCGCAAGCTTTCGCCGAGCGCGCGCGCGCGCGGCTGCACAATCAACCGGCCGGTCTTGCGGCATGATCCGCTGGGCGCGCGATTTCCGGCTTATCCCGGTCGTGCTGCTGGCGACGATCTCTTTGTTCGCGCTCAAAGTGTCGGGTCTGGTGTTCGACGGCGGCTATACGCTGGCCGAGCGGCTGCAAGGCCTCGACAAGAAGGGCTTGCAGATTTCCAAGCACGAGAACGTGCCCGATTATCCCAAGATCGTCATTGCCGACGGGCAGGGCCCGCCGATCAGCCAGGAGCCGAAACAATCCTGGGCGGGGGAAATGTTCAATTTCGGCGGCGACAGCCGCGACATTACCGGTTCGGTCGGCGGCGAAGAAAAACAATCGAGCGGTCCCGCGCTCAAGACCAGCACCAAACCACCGGACCCGCCCAAGCTTGAAGTCGGCGCCATGACCATGACCATGGAACCCGGCCACATCGCCTCGGCCGGCGAGCGCGCCGTGCTCGGGCGTCTGCAACAGCGCAGCAAGGAGCTCGACACACGCGGCCGCGAACTGGAAATGCGCGAGAGCCTGCTCAAGGTCACCGAAAAGCGGCTGGACGCCAAGGTCGCCGAGCTCAAGGAAGTGGAGGCGCGCGTCAACGTCGCCATGGGCGTGCGCGACAAGGCCGAGGCACAGCGCTTCAACAGCATCGTGTCGATGTACGAGAATATGAAATCGAAAGATGCCGCGCGCATTCTCGAACGGCTCGACATGAAAATTCTGGTCGAGGTCGTGACCCACATCAAGCCGGCGAAGATGTCGGAAATCCTCGCGCAAATGACGCCGGAGACGGCCGAGCGGCTCACCGTCGAACTCGCCCGCAGCGCTGACGTCAAGTCGCAGAATCCGGACCAGTTGCCGAAGATCGAAGCCAAGCCGGGCGGTAGTTGAACGCCCCATGGCGACGGCCGTCGAACCGGCAAGAGCACTCCAATAAATCGTTAATTCCGCCCTAGGTGCGGGGCTGCAAGGCACGCGCTGCAGCGTTAACCGTCGTGCCGACGAAATCATCCGCGAACCGCGGCGACATTTCGTAAATTTTTAGAAAATTTGTTGGAGCGAATGCGCGAGATCGCGCGCAATTTAGGTTAATCGTCGTGTGCGATTGTCTGCCCGTCAGCCCTGCGGTACCACCCGCAGGGGCCCCTTTGCTTGCGAGGACGAGCAACATGTTGCATTCGCGTCATCCCGCCTCCGACACTTCCGCGCTCTCCGTCTTTCCCGACTGCCGGCGAAAATTGCTGGTCGCCGATCTTGTCGCCACGGTCGCGCAGGAGCGGCCGAATGCGATCGCGCTGACAGCGGCTTCGGCTCAACTTACCTACGGTGAGCTGAATACGCGCGCGAACGTGCTTGCGGGATATTTGCGTTCGCTCGGCGCCGGCCCCGAGGTCCTAATCGGAATCTGTCTTGACCGCTCGTTCGATCAGATCATTTCTATCCTGGCGGTGATGAAGGCGGGCGCAGCTTTCCTTCCGCTCGATCCGACCTGGCCGACGCCGCGCCTGCGCAAGCTGCTCGACGACGCAAAGGCGCAGCTTGTCGTCACTAATTCGGACTACGCCGAAGCGCTCAAGAGCGACGATCGTGTCGCAATCGTCCCCGGCCGCGACCAGGAAATAATCGCAGGCGCCGGCGGCGACGTTGTGACAAAAGCCCGGCGCGAAAATCTTGCCTACGTCATTTACACGTCCGGTTCGACCGGCGAACCGAAGGGCGCCGAAGTCACCTACGGCAATCTGTTGAACCTGATCTTCTGGCATCGCAGCGCGTTCGGCGTGACGGCGTCCGACCGCGCGAGCCATCTCGCCGGCTTGGGCTTCGACGCCGCGGTCTGGGAGGTGTGGCCTTATTTGACCGCCGGCGCCTCGGTCGCGCTGGTCGATGAGACCACCCGGACGTCGCCCGACCTGTTGCGGCGCTTTATCGTCGACGAAAAAATCAACGTTGCGTTCGTCCCGACCGCGCTGGCCGAGCCGATGATCGCGGCAGCTTGGCCGGCCGACACGGCCTTGCGGTTCCTCTTGACCGGCGCCGACACGCTGCATGGCCGTCCGCGCAACTCGCTGCCGTTCACGCTGGTCAACAATTACGGCCCGACCGAATGCACGGTGGTGGCGACCTCAGGGCCGATCGAGGCCGTGGGCGACAGCCAGGAGTTGCCGCCGATCGGCATGCCCATCGCCAATATGAAAATCTATCTGCTCGACGAAAAGCGCCAGCCGGTCGACGCCGGCGAAGTCGGCGAAATCTATATCGGGGGCACCGGCGTCGGCCGCGGCTATCGCAATCGCGACACGCTGACGGCGGAAAGGTTTCTGCCAGATCCGTTTCGCTCGGTGCCCGACGCGCGCATGTATCGCACCGGCGATCTCGGCCGCGTGCGGCAGGACAGCCAGATCGGGTTTCACGGCCGGCTCGACAATCAGGAAAAGATTCGCGGCCATCGCGTCGAGCCCGAAGAGATCGCGGCCGCGCTTAACCGTCATCCGCAGGTGATGATGTGTGCGGTCGTCGCGCGCGCCGGCGAGCAGGGTGACAAGCAACTCGTCGCCTATGTCATTGCGGCCGAAAGCGGCGAACCGGACGCCAATGAATTGCACACGTTTCTTTCCGCGTCGCTGCCGGACTACATGATCCCGGCGGCCTTCGTGCGCATCGACACGCTGCCGTTGACGAGCAGCGGCAAGCTCGATCGCAAGGCGCTGCCGGCGCCGAGCGCCGACAACGCGCTCGGTGAGGCCAAGCACCGCGCGCCGCAATCCCCAACCGAGCGCCGCCTCGCGGAGATCGTTGCCGGCGTACTCGGGACGGCAGACATCGGCCTCGACGATAATTTCTTCATGACCGGCGGCCACTCGCTGCTCGGCACGCAAGTGGTGATGCGCGCGCGCGACGATTTCGACGTCGACCTGACGTTGCGGCATCTGTTCCAGGCGCCGACGGTGGCCAAGCTCGCGGCCGTGATTGAGCAACTCGCCTACGAGAAAGTGGCGGCGATGAGCGTCGCGGAAGCCGAACAGAAAGCCGCAAGTTGAAGCGGGGAGCGAGGACGTAACATGACGGTTTCCGCGCCCACGATGGCGAAGGCCGCGCCCGATCCGGCGCTCAGCCTCTATCAGCTTCTCGATCCGGCTGTTCTGGCCGATCCCTATCCGCTGTACCGGCGGCTGCGCGAGCACGATCCGGTGCACTGGGACGCCTTCCTGCATGCCTGGGTGGTCACCGATTACGACAACGTGCTGACCGTTCTTCATAAATTTTCGGCCGATCGCACGCCGACGCCCGACCAGATCAAGACCATGGGTCTGCAGACGCTCGAGCCGATCGCCCAGATGATGACCAAGCAGATGCTGTTCATGGACGCCCCGACGCACACGCGCTTGCGCAAATTGTGCTCGGCGGCCTTCACCTCGCGCAGCATCGAGCGCCTGCGCGCGCAGATTCACGACATCGCCAACGGTCTCATCGACAAGGCCATGGCAAGCGGCCGCATGGACATCGTCGCCGATTTCGCCGCGCCCTTGCCGGCGATCGTCACCGCGACGCTGCTCGGCGTGCCGACCTCCGACCACGAGCAGCTCAAGGCCTGGTCCGCCGACTTTGCAGAAATGCTCGGCAATTTTCAGCACAATCCCGATCGCGCGCACCGGGTGCTGCGCAGCGTGCAGGGCATGACCGCCTATTTCAAATCCGCCATCCGCGAGCAGGAACGCGCGCCGCGCGAAGGCCTTATTCGCTCTTTGATGACGGCGGAGGTCGACGGCGGCCGGCTTACCGAGGAAGAAGTCATCGCCAATACCATTGTGACCATGGTCGGCGGGCAGGAGACCACCACCAACCTGATCGGCAACGGGCTTTTGACCTTGTTGCGCAATCCCGCGCAGTTGGCGCAGCTGCGCGACGATCCGGCCGTTCTTGAGAGCGGCGTCGAAGAGCTGCTGCGCTACGAAAGCCCGAGCCAGCACACCGCGCGGCTCGCGCCGGACGACGTGGTCATGGGCGGCAAGCACATCCGCAAGCGCGACGCCGTGATGGCGGTGATGGCCGCCGGCAACCGCGATCCGAAACGTTTCCCCGATCCCGACCGGCTCGATCTGACCCGCACGGACAACCGTCACCTCGCCTTCGGCTGGGCCGCGCATTTCTGCTTCGGCGCGCCGCTCGCGCGCATGGAAGGGCAGATCGCCTTCTCGACGTTGCTGCGGCGCCTGCCTGAGCTTGCGCTCGAAACCGAAAAACTCGAATGGCGCGAGAATCTCGGTCTGCGCGGCCTCAAGGCGCTGCCGGTGCGCTTCGCGGCGCAAACGGGTGCGCCCTGATCATGGCGGACGGGAATACAGCGACCGCCCTGGAACTGCCGGACGCCAAGCGCCGGCTGCTCGAAAAGATGCTGAGCGGCGGCACCGCGCGCAAGAAGCAGGCCGAGGGTGTCACGAAACGCGCAGCCATCGACCGGGTGCCGATCTCGCTCGAACAGCAAAACGTCTGGCTGCATTCCGCGATGGCGCCGAGCCAGCCGCTCTACAACGAGCCGATCACGATTCATCGCCGGGGGTCTTTCGACCTCGCGCTGATGGAAAAGAGTTTCAACGAGGTTTTGCGCCGCCACGAGGCCTGGCGCACGTCGTTCCAGACCGTCGACGGCGAGGTCGCGCCGGTCGTCTATGACGGCCTCTATGTGCCCCTGCCGCTAGTCGATCTCACCGGATTGCCGGCCGCCGAACGCGAGGCCGAAGCGCTGCGGCTTGCAACGCTTGACGCGCATACGCCGATCGATCTTGCCGCGCCGCCGCTGTTCCGCGCGCGCGTGTTCAAGATCGCCGCGGACGATCATCGCCTGCATCTGACGCTGCATCACATCATTTTCGACGGCGTTTCGATCTACCGGATCGTGGTGCCGGAATTGTCGGCGATCTATGACGCCTATGCGGCGGGCCGGAGCCCGCAACTCGATCCGCCCGGGTTGCAATACGGCGATTACGCGCTTTGGCGCGAACGCCAAATGGCGGCCGAACCGCTCGCCAGGCAGATGGATTATTGGCGGCAGAACCTGCGCGGGCCGCTGCCCGTGCTGCAGCTTCCGTTCGACCGCCCGCGGCCCTCGCTGCCGAGTTACCGCGGGTCGATGGAGACGTTTTCGCTGTCCGGCCCTTTGACCGAAGCGCTCAAGACGTTCAGCCGCAACGAAGGCCTGACGCTCTATATGACGCTGCTCGCGGCGTTCAAGGCGCTGCTGCACCGCTATTCCGGCCAGGAAGACATCATCATCGGCGGCGTCACCGACACGCGCCGCCGGCCCGAACTGCAAAAGGTGGTGGGCTATTTCCTCAACTCGCTCGTTCTGCGCAGCAAGCCGCAAGGCCGCCAACGCTTTCGCGAGTATCTGGCGCAAGTCGGCGACGCGGTTGTCGGCGCGCTGAGCGCAAGCGACGTGCCGTTCGACCGCATCGTCCGGGACATTCAGCCCAAGCGCGAGCTCTCCGCGCATCCGCTGTTTCAGGTGTTGTTTTCGGTCGAGCCGCCGGCGCCGATTTTCGCCGACGGCTGGGACCTGACCCAGATGGACGTGACGGTGGGCGCGTCCAAATTCGATCTCTATCTCGAAATGGACGAGCGGCCCGAGGGCATGATCGGACGGTTTTTGTACAGCACCGAGCTGTTCGACGCGCCGACGATCCGGCGGATGATCGAGCACTGGCGCACCATTTTGGAAGCGATTGTCGCCGATCCGGACTGCCTGTTGGAGCGCTTGCCGCTGTTGACGCCGGGCGAGAGCGAGCAGCTGCTCACTAAGTGGAACGATACGGCAGCGGAAATTCCGCACGCAACGATACAACAGCTTTTCGAGGATCAGGTGGCGCGCAGCCCGCACGCCACGGCGGTCGAATGCGGCGGCAAGTCGTTAAGCTATCAATCGTTGAACCGCAAGGCGAACGCCTTGGCTAACCGTCTGCGCGGCGAGGGCGCCGCGACCGGCACGCTGGTTGCGATTTGCGTCGAGCGCTCTGTCGAGATGATGGTCGGCTTGCTGGCGATCCTGAAGACGGGCGCCGCCTATTTGCCGCTCGATCCGGGCTTTCCGCCGCAGCGCCTGGCGATGATCCTGCAAGACGCGCAGCCGGCGCTTTTGCTCACGCAACCCTCATTGGTCGAGTCGCTGCCGACCTCGGACTTAAAAATTGTTCTATGCGATGACGCCGAAGCCGGCGCCCTGACCGGCCCCAAGGTCCCGCCGACGCACTTGAGCGGCGACGACCTCGCTTATGTGATTTACACGTCGGGCTCGACCGGCAGGCCGAAGGGTGTCGAAATCCCGCAGCGCGCGGCCGTCAACTTGCTCTCGTCCATGCGGCGAGAGCCCGGCTGCACCGCGAACGATGCGTTGCTGGCGGTGACGACATTGTCCTTCGACATCGCAGCGCTCGAATTGTTCACGCCTTTGCTGTCCGGCGGCCGCGTCATCGTTGCAAGCCAAGACGACGTGGCCGACCCGGCGCGCCTTGCGCGTCTGATCGAGCGCTCGGGGGCGACCATCATGCAGGCGACGCCGGCGACCTGGCGTGCGCTGATCGAAGCCCGCTGGACCGGCAAAAAGGACCTGAAAATCCTGTGCGGCGGTGAATCGCTGCCGCGCGAACTGGCCGACCGGCTGCTCGATCGCGCCGGCGAAGTCTGGAACATGTACGGCCCGACCGAAACGACGGTCTGGTCGACGATCCATAAGGTCGCGCGCGGCGGGCGATCGGTTCCGATCGGTCGTCCGATTGCCAACACGCGAATTTACATTCTCGATCCTCAGGGAAATCCGGTTCCGGTCGGCGTCACCGGCGAATTGTGCATTGGCGGGGAGGGGCTGGCGCGCGGCTATCACAAGCGCGACGACCTGACGCGCGAGCGTTTTGTGAACATCGCGGCCGCCCGGGGCGAGCGGATTTATCGCACCGGCGATCTCGCGCGCTATCGGGCCGACGGCACCATCGAATGCTTCGGCCGCAACGATCAGCAGGTTAAAATCCGCGGCTTCCGTATCGAGCTTGAAGAGATCGAGGCGGCCCTGGCGCGCCACCCCGCGCTTGTCGCGGCCGCGCTCAAGGCCTGGCCGGACGCGTCGGGCGAACTCGGCCTGTGCGCCTATATGGTCGCCCGCGCGCAGCCCGCGCCCGATGTCGCCGAGTTGCGGCAATTCTTGCGGCAAAGCTTGCCCGATTACATGATCCCCTCGCGTTATGTGTGGCTGCCGGCACTGCCGATGACGCCGAACGCCAAGGTCGACCGCAAGGCGCTGTCCGAACCCGGTGAGCCGGCTCCGCGGCTTGCATTCGTAGCGCCGCGCAGCGAGCTTGAGCGCAAACTGGCGGATGTCTGGAAAAATGTTTTGCAGATCGACAGCGTCAGCGCGACCGACGATTTTTTCAATCTCGGCGGACATTCGCTCTTGTTCGCGCGGCTGGTTCGGCGGATCGAAGAGGCCTTCGGCGTGCGCCTGTCGATGTCGGCGGCGTTTCAGGCCTCGACTCTGCAAGCGATGGCGGCGCTGCTGGCCGATCCGCGCTCCCGCGCGCAGCCGGCGCGCGCGACGGTGCTGCGGGCGGGCGGATCGCGGCCGCCGTTTTTCTGGCTGAGCGAGCCGCACGCCGCGCTTTCATTGGTCGCCGAAATCGGGCCGGACCAGCCGTTCATCACGGTTGCGCTTGATCTTGCGGAAAAGCAGGAGCTTTCGGACAGCCCGCGGCTCGCCGACATCGGCAGCCGCCTGGTGAAACTCATCCGCGCCCAGCAGCCGCAGGGACCCTATTATATCGGCGGCTACTGCACCTCGGGCATCGTCGCTTATGAGGTCGCCGCGCAGCTGACTGCCGCGGGTTGCGAAGTCGGATTGGTCGTAATGTTGCATTCGACCAATCCGGTCCTGTTCGGATGGCAGCAAAAGCTCGCCCTTGAATTCGACAGGTTCAGTCACGGTCTGCGCAAGACATTGAGCCTGCCGGGCAGGGAGAAATGGCGCGCGCTCGCCGACCGGCTGCTGTGGAATGGCAGGCGGCTCTTGCACGAAGGCCGCAAGCCGGAGGTGGAAGGCGATGCGTTCGACGAGGTACAAGATCGCGCGGCCATCGTCTACGTTCCCAAGCCTTATCCCGGCGCGGTCGCGCTGTTGCAGCCGGCCAAGCGCCCGCGCGCGCTCGACTATCGCGCCGCCTGGGCGGGGTTGGTGACCGGCAAGTTCATCACGCAGGACATCAGCGGAACGCACGCGACCTTGATGGAGCGTCCCTATGTCGCCGATTTGGGCGCCAAGATCGACGCCTGTCTGCGCGAGGCGCAGGAGAGCCGCCGGCCGGTCCGGCGTCTCGCCGGTTGACGCCATGACCGAAGTCGTCGTTGACACTTATTGCGTCGATGTCGATGCGCCGGAAATCGACGCCGGCCGCTACAGCGCCGTCTTGTCGGCGGAGGAGCGCAGCCGCGCCGGCCAGTTTCGCTTCGAGCGCGACCGCCGCCGTTACACCGCGCGCCGGGGCATTTTGCGCGAGCTCATCGGATCGTATCTGGCATGCGATCCGGCCGCGGTCGCGTTTGTGCATAATGCCTACGGCAAGCCGGCGCTCGCGCAAGGCGATCTCCGCTTCAACCTGTCGCATTCGCACGGGATGGCGCTCTATGCGTTTAGCAAAGGCGCCGATGTCGGCTGCGATATCGAACGGCGCGACGCAAAGTTCGCCGCCGAGCAGATTCCCGAGCGATTTTTCTCGCGCGAGGAAGTGCGCGTATTGCGGTCGTTGCCGGTGCACGAGCAGACGCAAGGCTTCTTCAACTGCTGGACGCGCAAGGAGGCCTACATCAAGGCCGTGGGCCGCGGCCTGTCGATCGATCTCGACAGTTTCGACGTCTCGCTTGCCCCGGATGAGCCGGCCGCCTTGCGGCGCGGCTGCGAAGGCTGGTCGGTGCAGAGCTTTGCGCCCATGCCCGGTTTTCAGGCCGCGGTGGTCGCGCCGGGCGTCGCCTTTCGCCTCGAGCGCCGGACGGTGCCGATTGGGCTGCCAGCCTTCGCCTGACCGAGTGCCGGAAGTGACCGGTTGACGGGGCTTTTTGCCGCTTTTGTGCCGCCGGTTTTTCGGCTTTTACGGCGCTAAAAACGCCGCTTAGTTAACGCGACGTTAAACGCCGAACTTTAGGCTGCCGCGGCCGGCATTGTCGCCGGCTGGAACGGCTGCATGACGGCTTCCCCGTTGAGCCCGGTGGACACTCGCGCGCGCGAGCGCAGGCGGGCGCATCCGCTATGGGGCCGTGGCGCGCTGGCGATTTTCGCACTTCTACAGACGCTGATGCTGTTCGCGCCGCCGCTCGCCGGCTGCGCGCAGGCCGAGGAACGGATCAAGGGTGAGGTAAAGGTTACGACCGAAGGCGGCTATGCGCGCCTGGCGTTCCGTTTCGAGAAGGAAGTGCCGGCCACCATCAAGGTCGCCTATCCGGTCATGGTGGTGACGTTCAAAAAGCCGGTTGCAATCGCGGTTGACCGGCTCAACGCCGGCGCGCCGACGTATATCAGCGCCGCGCGCGTCGATCCCGACGGCATGTCGATCCGTCTCGCGCTGGTGCACAAAGTGAAGCTCAATTCGATACCGGCCGCCGAACGGCTCTACGTCGATCTGCTGCCCGAGACGTGGGACAGCTTGCCGCCCGGCTTGCCGCGCGAGGTAATCGAGGAACTGGCGAACCGTGCGCTGACCGCCGAAAGCCAGCTGCGCAAGCAGCGCTTCGCCGCCAAGACGCAAAAGCCGTCGGCGATCCGCGTCAAGGTCGCGACCCAGCCGACCTTCACGCGCTATGTCTTCGTCATGCCGGAATTGGCAAACGTCGTTCCCGAAACCTCCGACGGAAAATTGACGCTCGAGTTCGACCAGGTGATCAAATGGGATCTGGCGGACGCGCGCGCGGCGATGCCGAAGACCTTGCGTTCGATCGACGCCGACACCGAGGAAGATTCGACCGCCGTGACTTTCTCGCTCAACGGCACGCCCGAGGTGCGCACCTTCCGCGAAGACCGCAGCATTGTCGTCGATGTCGGCCACGACGAAGCCAAACCCAAGACGGTGACATCCGACGCCGACACGTCCCAACCGGCGCCCGCCGCGCCCGCCGCGCCTGCCGTGGGGCCGGCCATCGCGCCGCCCGAGACCGTGCCGGCCAAAGAGGGAGCGGTAGAGCCGCCGCCGGTTGCTGCGGCGGAAGGCGCGCCGCCGCTGGCGCCGAAGTCCGAAACGCCCAAGGCCGATGCGCCCGCTATGCCGCCGGCGACGACAAGTCCGGCGCCGAAGGTGGCTGCGGCCCCCGCGCTACCAAAAGCCGCCACCGCCGAACCCAAGCGCCCGGCGCCCAATCCGAACGCGCCGGTCGTCGTCGATCTGCGCCAGTCCGGCGACGGGCTGCTCGCCGAATTCCCGTTCGGGGTAGCGACCCCGGCCGCCGCGTTCCAGCGCGCCGACATGTTGTGGCTGGTGTTCGATAGCGCCGCCAAGATCGAACCCGCCGCGCTCTCGGCCGACAGCAGCCGCATGATCCGCGCCGTCATGCTGACGCGCGACACGGACGGCGCGGCGATCCTGCGCATCAAACTGGAGCGGCCGCGCGTGGTCAGCCTGCAGGCCGATGGCCCGGGCTGGGTCGTCGCCATCGGCGACACCGTAGTGACCGCGACCCGGCCGCTCGTGATGGCCCGCAACGTCGCCGGCAAAAACCGTTCCAGCATCGTCATTCCGTTCGACAACCCGCGCAAAATCCACGTCCTCACCGACCCCGACAGCGGTGACCGGCTGCTGGTGGTCACCGCGCTCGCTCCGGCGCGCGGCTTCTTGAAGGAGCAAAATTTCGTCGAGTTGCGCGCGCTGCCTTCGACCCAGGGCGTGGTGCTGCAACCGCTCGCCGACGACGTCGCGGCGGAGCTTGCCGAGGACAAAATCACCGTCACCCGTCCGCAAGGGCTTTCGCTGTCGCCGAGCGCGATCGGCCAGGCGCAGCTTTCCGGCAATCCGCGCGGCCTGAGCTTCGACCCCCAGCTGTGGTCCTATAACCGCGCCGCCAAGTTCAACGCCCGGCAGGCGGAACTGGTCCAGATCGCCGCCATGGCGCCGGTCGCCAACCGCAAACAGGCGCGCTTCAATCTCGCGCGCTTCTATTTCGCCCGCCAAATGGCGGCGGAGGCCAAGGCCGTGCTCGATGTCGCGCTCTCCGAGAAGGGTGCCGCCGACGACGTCACCGGCGCCGTGCTTAAAGGGGTCGCCGACATCATGCTCGATCGGCCCGAGGAGGCGCTCAAGGAATTGTCCAATCCGCGCATCGGCAATCAGCTCGATGCGCCGGTTTGGCGCGCGATCGCCGACGCCCGAACCGGCAAATGGCCGCAGGCGCAAGCCGTTTTCAAGAACGTCGACAGCGCGATTGCCGCGCTGCCGATCGAATTCCAGCGTATGGCGCTGCTGGCGGCGCTGAGAACCGCCGTCGAGGTGCACGATTTCGACGGCGCCGACCGCATCATCAACTTGATCAAAACGATCGGCCTGTCGCATGAGGCGGAGCCCCCGCTCGACGTGCTGATCGGGCGTCTGGACGAAGCCCTGGGCCGCAACGGCGACGCGTTGCGCATATTCCACGCCGCCGCGAATTCGCCCGACCGGCTTGCCGCCGCGCAAGCGCGCCTGCGCGAGATTGTGCTGCGCTACGCCGTCGGCGAGATCGCGCGCAAGGACACGATCACCGCGCTCGAAACGCTCACCACCATCTGGCGCGGCGACGACACCGAGGCCGAAGGCCTCAAGCTGCTGGCGCATCTTTATACCCAGGACAACCAATATCGCGCCGCCTTCCACGTCATGCGCGTGGCGCTGCAGGTCTTTCCCAATTCCGATTTCACCCGCGCGATCCAGGACGAGGCGACGGTGACCTTCGATAACCTGTTCCTCGGCGGCAAGAGCGATGCGTTGCCGCCGATCGAGGCGCTCGGCCTGTTCTACGATTACCGCGATCTCACCCCGATCGGGCGGCGCGGCGACGAGATGATCCGGCGCCTCGTCGACCGGTTGGTGTCGGTCGATCTGCTCGATCAGGCCGCCGAGCTGCTGCAGCACCAGGTCGATCACCGGCTGCAGGGCGGTGCGCGCGCGCAGGTCGCCACCCGCCTCGCCGTCATCTATCTGATGAACCACAAGCCGCAGCGCGCGATCGCCGCCTTGCGGGCGACGCGCACGGCAGAGTTGACCAACGAATTGCGCGACCAGCGCCTGTTGCTGGAGGCGCGCGCTTTGTCCGACACCGGCAGTCATGATCTGGCGCTTGATTTGATTGCCAATATCGACAGCCACGAGGCGATCCGGCTGCGCTCGGATATCCTGTGGGCGGCGCGGCGCTGGCGCGCGGCCGCCGAGCAGATCGAAATCCTCTACGGCGACCGCTGGAAGGACTTCGCGCCGCTCACCGAGACCGAACGCTTCGATATCCTGCGCGCGGCCATCGGCTATTCGATCGGCGAGGAGCCGATCGGGCTGGCGCGCTTCCGCGAGCGCTATTTCGCCAAGATGGCGGATACGCCGGACCGCCGCGCCTTCGAGATCGTGACCACGCCGGTCGGCAGCGGCTCCACGGAATTCCAGGACATCGCCAAGAAGATCGCCGGGGCCGATTCGCTCGAATCCTTCCTGCGCGACATGCGCACGCGCTATCCGGATGCGGCCGCGATCCCGCCGGCCGCACCGCCGGCCGCCGCGCCCGAAAAGGCCGCGTCCACAGCGCCGACAAAGCCCGATGCCGCCGCGCCGGCGTCGCCGCCGCCCAAACCCGACCGCATGCCGACCGGATCGATCGGGCGGCGCTAACTGCTCCGTTCGTCCTCGCGAAAGCGGGGACCCGGCGCAGCATTCTAGAAGTCTCGATTGTGTTTTTGGGTCCCGGCTTGCGCGGGAATGAGCGGATTTGCCGCTACGTCCCGTAACTCTGGATGAGCGAGCCGGCCACCAGGCTCCAGCCGTCGACCAGCACGAAGAAAATCAGCTTGAACGGCAACGACACCACGACCGGAGGCAGCATCATCATGCCCATCGACATCAAGACCGAGGCCACCACCAGATCGATGATCAGAAACGGCAGGAACAGCAGAAAGCCAATCTCGAATGCGCGCTTGAGCTCGGAAATCATGAAGGCCGGCACCAGCACGCGCAGCGAAATATCCTCGGGCTTGGCGGGTTCGGCTTCCTTGGCCATGTCGACGAAAAGCTTGAGATCCTTTTCGTTGACGTTCTTCTGCATGAAGGCGCGCAGCGGCACCGCGCTGCGCTCGAAGGCCTGCTCGGCGGTGATCTGATTGGCGACCAGCGGCCGCACGCCGGTGTCGTAGGCTTTTTGCAGCGCCGGGCCCATCACGAACGCGGTGAGGAAGAGCGCGAGCGAGACGATCACCGCGTTGGGCGGGGCGGTGGCGGTGCCGAGCGCGGTGCGCAGCAGTGAAAGCACCACCACGATGCGGGTGAACGACGTCATCATCACCAGGATCGACGGCGCCAGCGACAGCACCGTGAGCAGCGCGATCAGCTGGATCACGCGCTCGGTCAGTCCGCTGCCTTGGGCGAAATTGACGCTGATGTCCTGCGCGCCGGCAGGCGTCGTCGCAGCGATCAGTCCGGCTACTCCGACCACCACCGTCAAAAGACGGACACGGCGGTCGGAAAAGCCTGTCACGTCTTTCCTGGCGGACGGCCCAGCAAGCTGGCCATCTCCTCTTCGAGATTGCCAAATGGTCCTTTGCCCGGCGCGAGTTCGAGCTTGGGCGCGGCCTTCGGCACGGCCTTCGTCTCTGCCGCGGGCTCCATCTTCGGCTCAAGCTTGGTTTCGCGGGCGAGTTCGAACCTCGGCTCGAGGCGCGGCTTGAAATCGCGCGTCGGCGCGGCTTTAGCCGGCACCGAGGCCAGCGGATCGGTCGCCGGCGGACGGCTCTCCGAATTGGGCGCGCGGCGCAGCGCAGCTTCGAGCTGCTGCGCCATCTCGGCGAGGTTGTGATCGGTCTGCGACACGATTACCGGCTCAAAGGGCGGTGGCACCGCGGGAGCTATACTCGGCCGCGGTGCCGGTTCGCTGCGCGGCGCAGGGGCTGCGATTTCGGGAGCACTGAGCCGGGTCGTCGACGGCTCGGCGGGAACCCCGGTGACGCCTTCCGCGGGGCGCGCCCGTCCGCCCGGCTCGGGCGGCAGCCAAGGCTCTTCAGTCGCCGACGTGCGGTAGGGACGCGGCGGCGGAATTGGCGTCGGCTCGCTGACCGGCTGCAGCGGCCAGGTGCTTTCGCCATTCGAGTTTTGCCGCGGAGCGGGCTCGCCCGCGCGCGACGGTTCGCGCGCTGTCTCGCGGACGCCGCCGGTCGCGCGCACGATATTGGGCTCGACCACGACGTCGGTGGGGCCGCCGATCATCAGCAGATGTTCGACATTGTCGCGGCGGATCAGCACCAGGCGGCGGCGGCCGTCGACGGTGGCGGCATCGATCACAGCCAGGCGCGGCTGACGTCCGCGCGCGGAGCCGCCGAGGTGATTGGCGCCGAAGCGGCGCACCAGCCAGGCAGTGAGTCCGATCAGCGCGAGCACCACCGCGAATGCGATAAAGAATTTCGCAGCCAGCGGTATCTCCGAGCCGAAGAGAGTCTCGAACATCAATACACTCCGTCCTTTGTGCCGCGGCGCATAAGGCGGGAATCGCCCAAATGGTTAATTCCGTAAAGCACAATTTGCCGCCCGGAATACTAACAGAGCATTAACAAAAATTGGACCTTTTGCCATCCCACTGCCAAATACGCCATGCAGACGAGGTAAACGCCGCCCGCGGCAGGCCGTTCCGGCCCTATCTTTTTACCCGCCATTAACCATACGCCCGGCAAAGTCTGCCTAGCGCGGCCTGGCCGCGACCGGCAAATTTTAAGGATTGGCTCATGGCGCTCACCGATCTCCCGATCCTGTCCATGCTGCGAACCCGGCTGCAATGGGCGCAGGCGCGCCAGCGCGTGCTGGCCGAGAATGTCGCCAACGCCGATATGCCGAACTACCGCGCCAAAGATCTGGCGGCGCCGAAATTCGAGACGCCGGCTACGGGACCTGCGGGAACCGCGCCGCCGTTGATGACCGTTTCGCTCGCGCGCACTGCGCCCGGCCACATCGGCGGGATCGGGCAAAGCGATACGACGTTCCAAACCCAAACCGAAACGGCATACGACGCGAGTCCGACCGGCAACGCGGTGAACCTTGAGCAGGAAATGATGAAAGTGGCGGCCAACCAGATGGACTACCAGGCGGTGAGCGCGCTCTACGTGCGCAGTCTCAGTCTGATCAAAACCGCGCTCGGCAAGAGCTGACGTTACACCACGCGCGAATGGCGCGCGCTAAAAACGAAAGAGGCTGATTTTGGATTTCCTCAAGACCATGGCAATCGCGGCCTCCGGCCTGCGCGCGCAGGCCGGTCGCATGCGCATCATCTCGGAGAACATCGCCAACGCGGATTCGACGCCGGCCTCGCCCGACGCCGAACCTTATCGGCGCAAGATTCCGAGCTTTCAGACCGAAGTCGATCGCACCCTCGACGTGCAACTGGTCGAGTTGGGCAAGCCGAGCGTCGACAACTCCGAATTCCGCTTGAAATACGAGCCCGGCCATCCGGCCGCCGACAAGAACGGCAACGTCAAATATCCCAACGTCAACGCGCTTCTGGAAATGTCCGATATGCGCGAGGCCCAGCGTTCCTACGAGGCCAATATCAATGTGATCAGCGCCACGCGCCGCATGCTCCAGCGCACCATCGACATCCTCAAAGCCTGAAGGACTAAGCGCATGATCCCGAAACGTGGCAACCGGGTTTCGAGCTGGATCATGCGCAAACAAAAGGAATAATTCATGGCTTCACCGCTCGCCGCCGCCAGCGCCTACGCCAACATCGCGCGCCTTGCCACCGATCCCTCGCGCGCGCCCGCCGGCATGCCGGGCGCCGCCGCCGCGAGCGGCGAGGGCAGCTTTGCGTCCCTGCTCAAGGACGCGATCGGCTCGGTGGTGGAAACCGGCAAGAAATCCGACGCCCAGGCGCAGGCCATGGTGAACGGCAAGTCCAACATGGTCGACGTGGTCACGGCAGTCGCGGAAACGCAGGTCGCGGTCGATGCCGTGGTCGCGGTGCGCGACAAGGTGATCGCGGCCTACGACGAAATCATGAAGATGCCGATCTGATTTTTCTCCCGCGCAGGGGAGAGCGTAAAGGAAGACAATGACCGGACCGGAAGTTCTCGACGTCGCGCGCGACGCAATCTACACGCTGATCGTCGTCGCCAGTCCGGTCATGCTGGTGGGGCTGGCGGTCGGCGTGGCGATTTCGCTGCTGCAGGCGGTCACGCAAATCCAGGAAATGACCATCGCCTTCGTGCCGAAAATCCTGGCGATCTTCATATCGCTGCTGATCGCGCTGCCGTTCATGGCCGAGCGGTTGCACGCGGAGATGCTGCGGATCGCCGCCCGCATCGTCAGCGGCTAAATAATGCGCGTCGATGTTTCATTTTTGCCGGTGCTGGCGGCGGCATTCCTGCTGACCTTCGCGCGCGTCGGCACCATGGTCATGCTGCTGCCGGGCGTCGGCGAATTGAACCTGCCCGCGCGCGTACGCCTGACCATCGCGCTGGTCCTCACCGCCGTGCTGCTGCCGGCGCATCAAAAGGCCTACGCGATCGATCTCACGTCGCTGCCGCCGCTGCTGACCATGCTGTTCCAGGAACTCGTGATCGGGGCGGTGCTCGGCCTGACCGCGCGGCTGGCGATCTCGGCGCTGCAGGTCGCCGGCTCCGTGGTGGCCCAGCAACTCGGGCTCGGTTTCGTGACCGCCATCGATCCGACCCAGAACCAGCAGGGCATGCTGGTTGGAAATTTCCTGACGCTGCTCGGCATCATGCTGATCTTCGCCACCAACCTGCATCATCTGGTGATCGCGGCGATGAACGACAGCTATACGATCTTCCAGCCCGGCGAGATGCCGCTGGTGGGCGATGCCGCCCAGCACGTCGTCCGCATCGCGGCGACGGCGTTCCGCATCGGCATTCAGCTGTCGGCGCCGTTTCTGGTGTTCGGCCTGCTGTTCAATCTGGGCCTCGGCGTGCTGTCGCGGCTGATGCCGCAAATGCAGGTGTTCTTCATCGGCTTGCCGCTGTCGATCCTGCTTGGCCTGCTGCTGTTGTTGTTGGTGATCGGCGCCATGATGGGTACCTTCGTCGGCTACATGGAAGGCGTGCTCGGCGCCCTCGCGCCGCACGCCTGATCGAAAAAAACCCATATGGCCGACAACGAACCCGACAACAGTCAAAAGACAGAAGAACCGACGCAGAAGCGCCTGGACGAGGCGGTCCAGCGTGGCGATGTGGTCAAGAGCCAGGAGGTCAATACCTGGTTCATCGTTGCCAGCGCGACGCTGGTGCTGATGGCGTTCTCCGGCAGCATGAGCGCTGAATTGAGCGCCACCATGCGTGGACTGCTCGCCAACGCGCACGCCATCAACATGGACGGGCCGGCGCTGCCGCGGCTGTTCCAGAAGATCGGCGTCGAACTGATCGCGGCCGTCGCCATTCCATTCCTGTTGCTGATGCTGGCAGCCCTCGGCGGCAACCTGATCCAACATCGATTGGTCTGGTCGCTCGAGGTGCTGGCGCCCAAATTGTCCAAAGTCTCGCCGGCCGCCGGCTTCAAGCGCCTGTTCTCGGCGCAGGCGCTGGCCAATTTCGCCAAGGGCCTCGTTAAGCTGCTGCTGATCGGCGCGGTGCTCACCGCGCTGATGTGGCCCGAGCGCTACCGCATCATGGCGCTCGAGCGCACCGATCTCGGCGCGGTGCTTCCCCTCGCCAAGACCCTGGCGCTGAAGCTGATGGGCGCCGTGGTCGCCATCATGGCGGTGGTGGCGCTTGGCGATTATCTGTTCCAGTACCGCCAATGGTACGAGCGGCAGAAGATGTCGTTGCGGGAATTGAAGGAGGAGTTCCGGCAGAACGAGGGCGATCCGGTCATCCGCGGCAAGATGAGGCAAGTGCGCCAGACCCGCCAGCGCCGGCGCATGATCGCCAATGTGCCGAAGGCCGCGGTGATCATCACCAACCCGACGCATTACTCGATCGCGCTGCAATACGAGCGCGGCATGGTGGCGCCGGTCTGCGTCGCCAAGGGCGTCGATGCGGTGGCCATGAAGATCAGGGAAGTGGCCGCCGAGCATTCAATACCGATCGTCGAAAACCCTCCGCTCGCACGCGCGCTGCACGCCACCGTCGAGGTCGACCAGGCGATCCCGATCGAGCACTACAAGGCGGTGGCCGAAGTGATCGGCTATGTCATGCGGCTGCGCCGGGCGGTCGTTCGCCGGGCATCGTAAACCACCGTTCAAAGTATGGGATTGCCGCGGGCTGGCTCTTGCGCCTATAGCCCGCCATAGCGTTTGATCCGTTCAACTGAATCGCGCCCGTCCCTAACATTTTGTTTGCGCATGATCTTATCCGAAAACCGGTTCCCACTTTTCGGGATCATGCGCTAAGGCACTGAGGAGTTATGGCAGGCCAGAAACCCGCAAAGCAGGCCCCGGACCGCAATGACCGGCAAGGTCGCGGACCTGGACGCCAGGCGTTCGACAAAAGCCAGAGCGCCCCACGCTCGGGCTCGGTCGGCCTGGTGCTGCTGGTCGCGCTGGCGCTGATCGTGGCGGCCGGCGGCCTGCTCTACATCGAGCCGCGCTCCGGCGGCGCCTATATCCTGGTGCTGCTGGCCACCCTCGGCACCGTCGGCGTGGCCGCCTTGTTCGCCATGGCCTCCGGTTTCCTGCAGTTTTCCGGCCGCACCCATGGCAACCCGCTGCTCAAGGCGGTGGTGGACAATGCCTTCGACGGCATCGTGGTCACCGACCATGCCGGCCGCGTGTTCTACGCCAACGCCACCTATCTCGACCTGATCGGGGCGGCCGACGACAACGACGTGCGGCCGGTCGAGCGGGTCTTCGTGGGCGATCCCGAGGTCTCCGAATCGATCTACCGCCTGCTCAAGGCCGCGCGCGAGGGCCGCCGCCTGCAGGAGGAAGTGCGGGTTCCCGGCGCCACGCTGCAGGCCGCGCGCTGGCTGCGCCTGCGCGTGCGCCCGCTCGGCGAGGGTAACGACGCGCGCATGACGGTGTGGTCGATCGCCGACGTGACGCGCGACCGCGAGCGGCAGGAAAACGTGTTCCAGGAACTCCAGCACGCCATCGATTACCTGGACCATGCGCCGGCCGGCTTCTTCTCGGTCGATAGTGCGGGCGACATCGTTTATCTCAACGCCACGCTCGCCGCCTGGCTCGATCACGACCTCGCGCAAGTGGGCGCCGGCTCGCTCAAGCTTAACGATATCGTGGCCGGCGAGGGCGCGGCGCTCTTGACCACGCTCAATGCCGCGCCCGGCGAAGTCAAAACCGAAGTGCTCGACCTCGACCTGCGGACGCGCGGCGGCAAGCCGGTGCCGGTGCGCCTGTTCCACAAGGTGGCGTTCGGCGCCGACGGCGCGCCCGGCGCCTCGCGCACGCTGGTGCTCAACCGCACCAAGGACGCCGGCAACGATTCGGCGCGCGCGGCGGAAGTGCGCTTCATGCGCTTCTTCCAGAACACGCCCATGGCGATTGCCACCGTCGACAAGGCCGGCCGCATCGCGCGCAGCAATCCCCGTTTTGCCTCGACCTTCGAGGACGTGCTCAAGGGCGAGGATCGTTCGATCCTCTCGGTCGTGACCGAGCGCGACCGGCCCGCGCTCGAAGCCGCGATCCGCAAGGCGGGCGAAGGCCATGGCGAAATCGCCCCGGTCGAAGCCGCGCTCGCCGGCCGCGGCGAGCGCTGGGCGAGCTTCTTCGTGTCCGCGGTCGAGGAGGAGGATCGCGACGGTGAGACGGCCATCGTCTATGCGCTCGAGACGACCGCCCAGCGCACGCTCGAGAACCGCATCCTGCAGCAGCAGAAAATGGATTCAATCGGCCAGCTTGCCGGCGGCATGGCGCACGATTTCAACAATCTGCTGTCCGCCATCATGATGGCGACCGACTTCCTGCTCAACGCGCACAAGCCAACCGACCCCGCGTTCCAGGACATCATCCAGATCAAGCAGAACACCAATCGCGCCGCCGCGCTGGTGCGGCATTTGCTGGCGTTCTCGCGCAAGCAGACCTTGCGGCCGCAGGTCCTCGATCTCAACGATACGCTCGGCGATCTCGGCATGCTGCTCAAGCGCATGATCGGCGAGAAGGTGACGCTCGACGTGGTGCACGGCCGCGACCTGTGGCCGGTCAAGGCGGACCTGTCGCAGTTCGAGCAGGTGATCATCAATCTGGCGGTCAATGCGCGCGATGCCATGCCGGAGGGCGGCAATCTCACCATGCGCACCGCCAATGTGCCGGCCGGCGAAGCCGGCGGCGCCGCCTATAAGGGCATGCCGAGCGCCGACTATGTGCGGGTTGAGGTGGCCGATACCGGCATTGGCATTCCGCCCGACATCATCGATAAAATCTTCGAGCCGTTCTTTTCGACCAAGGAGGTCGGCAAGGGGACCGGCCTCGGCCTTTCCACGGTCTACGGCATCGTCAAGCAGACCGGTGGCTTCATCTATGTCGATTCAAAGCCGGGCGACACCGCATTCCGCATTTTCCTGCCGCGCTACGTCGCGGATGTGCGGGACGCGCTGCCGCAAACCACCGGTGCCGGTGCGCCGGCGATCGCCGGCACCATGGCGAAGGCCGCGGCCGATCTCACCGGGCAAGGCATCATTCTGCTGGTCGAGGACGAAGAGGGCTTGCGGTCGCTCAATGCGCGCGGGCTTACCTCGCGCGGCTACACCGTGCACGAGGCGAGCAACGGCGTCGAGGCAATGGAGGTCCTGGAAAAGCAGGGCCATGTCGACCTGGTGGTGTCGGACGTGGTGATGCCGGAAATGGACGGGCCGACGTTGCTCAAGGAGCTGCGCCGGCGCGATCCGAATGTGAAGATCATCTTCGTATCGGGCTATGCCGAGGAGGCGTTCCAAAAGAACCTGCCGGAGCAGGAGCCCTACCAATTTTTGGCCAAGCCGTTCACGCTCAAGCAACTGGTCACCAAAGTCAAAGAGACCATGGCCGGTTGATTGCGCCGGAGAAAATAGCCGCCGGCGGATTGATCAGGCTGTTTCGGCCGGCTCGGCGGTTGCGGCTTCGCTAACTTCCGATGGCACCGCCGCTAAGTCGGCGGCCGGCGTTTTCGAAGCCTCCGCCGCCTCGGCGAGGCTGCGTTCGAATTTCACGCCGATCTGGGTCGGCTTGCGCCACACCACGCGGCAGAAACGGCGCGCGGCGCCGTTGCTCGAGAGCATCAGGACGAAATGGCCCGGGATGGCCTCGGAATCCTGCACGTCGATGCGCGCGCCGGTTTCCGACACGTCGGAAACGACACAACCGAGCCGTTGACTGGCGGTGACCGCGAGCCAGGCGGTGTACCGCAAGGACTGCCGGCGTGCTACGCGCTTTTCCTTCATCGTGGGACCTCGGTGCCGCCGGACGCTGCGGGATTCACGTTCCGTTAACGCTCGGGCTTATGCCGTGCGCAATTGTAGGCGTCGGCCATTACCAATTCATAAAACGCGCCTTGAACCCTTGTGGCGCTTGCTTGCGCCACGCCAAGCCCGGCTTGGGCGTTGACCGCGCGCCCAAATCCGTCTATGTCGCCGCCCGCAACCTGGTTTTCGGCTCACCTTGCTGACACGCTCCCGGCTTTGGGCTGCGCCTCAAGTGAACTCCCAAAACTTGGAGTGTTGCCGTCAACGCGATATGCGCGGGCGTTCAACAAGATGCTTGAAAGGAACTCTGATGCCTGTCGGAACTGTGAAGTTCTTCAATACCCAAAAAGGCTTCGGCTTTATTCAGCCGGAAGACGGCTCCAAAGACGTGTTCGTGCATATTTCCGCGGTTGAGCGCGCCGGCATGCGCTCGCTGATGGAAGGCCAGAAGGTGAGCTACGAGATCGTCACCGAGCGCGGCAAGCAGGCGGCAGGCAATCTGCAGTCGGCTTAATTCAAGAAGAAGAACTTCGCGAAATACAAAGCCCGGCGGCGACGCCGGGCTTTTCGCATGCGGCTGTGCTAAACAAGACGACCGCAAAACATAAACCCGACCAGGGGAGGACGTCATCATGGACATCATTGCTTGCGGATCGCGGCCCTCGCGCCGAGGGCCGCCGTCGAGCTTTACCGGAACGGTGTGGCAAGACCCGATCATCCAGGCGCCCGATCCGGCGTTGTTGCGCGCCGGCCGGGTGCGCTTCGAGCCCGGCGCGCGCACCTTCTGGCACACCCATCCGCTCGGACAGACCCTGCACATCATCTCCGGCACCGGCCATGTGCAGGCCTGGGGCGGGCCGATCCGTCAGGTGCGCGCCGGCGATACTGTGTGGATTCCGCCGGACGAAAAGCATTGGCACGGCGCGACGCCCGAGCACAGCATGGAGCACATCGCCATGCAGGAAGCCAAAGGCGGCGAGCATGTCGCCTGGCTGGAGGCGGTGACCGACGAACAGTACAAGGCCAAGCCGGCGGGCTGACGCTGGAGTAGGTGCGCCATGCGCTATCAGCTTTTCTACTGGCCGGAAATCCAGGGGCGCGGCGAATTCGTGCGGCTCGCGCTGGAAGACGCCGGCGCGGCTTACGACGACGTCGCGCGCGGCAAAGCCGGCATGGACCGCATGTTGGCGATGATGAGCGGGAGCGGCAAGCACGCGCCGTTCGCGCCGCCGTTCCTGAAAGCCGGCAAGCTCGTCATCGCGCAGACCGCCAATATCCTGTTCTATCTCGGACCGCGCTTGAAACTTGCCCCACGCGATGAAGCCGGCCGGCTCTGGCTCAATCAGCTGCAGCTCACGGTGACCGACTTCGTGAAGGAAATCCACGATACCCACCACCCGATCTCCGGCGGCCTTTATTACGAAGACCAGAAAGCGGAAGCCAAACGTTTTACCGAAAGTTTCTTAAGCGAACGCGCGCCGAAATATCTCGGCTATTTCGAGAGCGTGCTGAAGAGCGGCGGAGGTCCGAACGTGCTCGGCGCCAAGTTCAGCACCGTGGACCTGTCGCTGTTCCAGCTACTCGAGGGTCTGCGCTACGCCTTTCCCAGGGCGATGACGCGCATCGAGCGCAAAATTCCGCGCACGGTCGCGTTGCGCGACCGGGTGGCGGGGAGGCCGCGCATCAAGGCCTATCTCGGCTCCAAGCGCCGCCTGCCGTTCAACGAGTGGGGAATTTTCCGGCACTATCCGGAGTTGGACGAGTGATTGCTTGCTTCATCCGTGCGCGTTGAGGGTCTTGCCGCCCGCGCTCGCCGGCTTCGAGGCGATAAGCGTGAACGCGATCACGCACGGCGCCGTGCCTTTATTGACCCAGTTGTGGATGGTGCCGCGCTGCACCAGCACGTCGCCGGCTTTCAGATGCACGCTGCCGATATCGAGTTCCATGTCGATCTCGCCGGAGATCACCACCGCGTAGTCGATCGAATCGGTGCGGTGGTTGCGCGGGGAGACGCCCGGTCCGAAACTGACGATGCGGAACACCGTGCCGTTGTCGATGGTCGTGGCGATCTTCTGACCCGAGGGATCCTTATCGCCGTCGTTGTTCACCGGGAAACCGACGCTCGACCAGATCACCGATGAATTGGCGCCCGGCCGCGTCGAGATCACGTTGGATACGTTTTCGTCGATCAGCACTTTGGCGCGGCCCTGGTCGTCGTGGCCGGTGACGACGCGGCGAATTTGTAGGCTCATGAATCAGTCCTCCCTTTGATTTTCATTCGGCGATGAGCGGCTTCTTACTGGATTCGTGCCAGAGCAGGAACAGCCCGGAGCCGACCACGATCGCGGAGCCGGCGAGCAAAGGCAGCGTCGGGATATCGCCCCAGAACAGGAAGCCGAGCCCAAGCGCCCACACCAGCGAAAAATAATAGAACGGCCCGACAGCCGCCGGCGGGGCGAGCGAGAGCGCGCGCGTCCACCAGTACTGGCCGAAGCCGTTGAGCAGGCCGTTTGCAAGCATGGCGGCAAGGCCGAGGCCGCTTGGCCAGGTCATGCCGAACAGCGGCATGGCGACGGCGAAGAACGCCAGCAGCAGCACCATCTGGTACATGGTGAGCGTTTCCGCCGACTCGGTTACGGTCATGCCGCGCACCGCCGCCGTGACGCTGCCGAACAGCACCGCGTTGCCGAGCGCAAACAGCGCGCCGAGGCGGAAACTGTCGGCGCCGGGCGCCGCCACCAGCAGCACGCCGAGGAAGCCGGCGGCGAGCGCGCAGGCGCGCGCGAGGCCGACTTTTTCCTTGAGCCAGAGCGCGGCGAACAAGGTGGCGAACAGCGGCGCGGAAAAATTGATGGCGATGGCGCCGCCGAGCGGCATCAGCGAGAAGGCGACGATCAGCAGGCTCTGCGCCACGGCCTGCGTCCAGCTGCGCCCGATGTGATCGCGCAGCCGCCGCGTGCGAAATACGGCAAGGCCGGTGCGCGGCAAAATGAGCGCGGCGCAGACGGCGAGCGAGCCGATGGCGCGGTAGAACAGCACTTCGGCGAAGGAATAGCTCGCCACCTGCCATTTCGCGATCGCCATGGAGGCCGCGAACATGACGGTGGCGGCGAGCATATAGAGAATGCCGCGCGGCACGCGGTCGGCGCGCGCGGCGGGCAGGCGCTGGTCGAGGCGCTCGGAGGTCACCTGGGAGTTCGGCCTTTGGTGGCGGGGCGATGGGCCTAGCATGGCCGCGCGCGAGCGGGCAGGGGTAAAACGGAATGCTTGCCTTGCGAAAACCTTCCTCCGCCTCGTCCTGAGGCCGCTACTTGCTCCGCCGCTTGCCCCGTAGCCGTGCGGCCCGCCGCTTGAGCCGCGCGCGCCGTTCGCGCGCCTTGCGGGCGCGCCGCCGCATGCAGCGGCCGCATTTGCAGTTCGAGCGCCCGATCACGTTCCTGAGGTAGTCGATGCCGTAATCGTAGGTGATTTCCTCGCCCGGCTTGATGGCGCGCAGCGTGCGGATGAACACCCGGTGCCTGACGTCGTATATTTCCGCGTTCGGATTGCAGGAATGATTGAAGTAGCGCGCGATATTGCTGCGCGGCGTGCCGTCGATGGTCCAGCGGCTGTTGATTTCGTAAAGGTAGCGGTTGCCGCGCGCCTCGAGCCTGTTGGCTTCCTTGGTGGCGAGCTTGCGGCCTTTGTATTCGGCGATGCGCAGGCCCTTCCTGATGGGCCTGGTGGCGAACAGGCCGAGGCCGGTACGTGAGCGGGCGACGCGGAACGGTCGCCTGTTATTTTTCTTGGGCATTTTCCGGAATTGATTCCAACGCACGGGCGTTGCGAATGCCAGAACGCCGCGCGCGCGTCAATGCGCCGTTGGTCGGCGCCCGCGCGCGGCGGACGCCGCATGCAACCGGGTGGAAAGCCTGCGCCGGCTTACGGCAGGCCGGCGACGATCTTCTGGTATTCCTCGGCGGTCCAGGCGCGGGCGGTGCGCGAGCGCACATTGCCGAGCGAACCGAGCGCCAGCGCGAACTTGGCCATGTTGTCGCCGTCCGCCGTCTCGGTGATGACGACGAGATCGCAATCGCCGGAGGTGAGATAAAGGTTCTTGATGTCGACGCCGACTTTCTTGGCGAGATCGCGCGCCGCCGCCGCCCGCTTGGGGGCGTCCTTGATGCCGCGGATGCCCTGTTCGGTGAAGTTCAATGACATGATGAACAGCATGACGTTCCTCCTTGGGGACTGCTGTGCCCCACCGCCGGGATCATCCGGCAAGCGCGCGGCGGCGGCAAGATGGCTGAGGCGCGCGGATTGCCGCGCGGCGCCGCGCGCTGCATGATGGCGCGATGGCATCCGATCGCGACCGCTGGCCCGAACTGCCTTACGCCGCCTGGGCGGACACCGCCGCGACGCTGCAACTGTGGACGCAAATTGTCGGCAAGATCCGCCTCGCGCGCACGCCCTGGCTCAATCATTCCTGGCACGTCGCGCTTTACGTCAGCGCGCGCGGGCTGACCACCTCGCCGATCCCGGACGGCGAGCGCACGTTCGAGATCGAATTCGATTTCCTCGACCACGTGCTGTGGGTGAGGACGAGCGACGGCCATTTCCGCCAGGTGGCGCTGCGGCCGGTGAGCGTCGCGGAATTCTACGCCGACGTCATGATCGCGCTGAAAGAACTCGGCATCGCCGTCGCCATCCGCACCATGCCGTGCGAAATCGCCGATTGCATCCCGTTCGAGCAGGACACCGTGCACGCCTCTTACGACGCCGGCGCCGCGCAGCGCTTCTGGCGCGTGCTGCTTGCGGCGCACGAGGTGCTCGGCGCATTTCCGCACCGGCTTTCTCGGCAAAACGAGCCCGGTGCATTTTTTCTGGGGCTCGTTCGATCTGGCGGTGACGCGGTTCTCGGGGCGGCGCGCGCCGCGCCACCCCGGCGGCGTGCCGCATCTGCCCAATTCGGTCGCGCAAGAGGCCTATTCGCACGAGGTGTCGAGCGCGGGCTTCTGGCCGGGCTCGCCCGGGCCGGTCGATTATCCGGCGTTTTATTCTTACGCCTATCCGGCGCCGGAGGGTTTCGCGGCGGCACGCGTTAAGCCGGACGCGGCGTTTTTCTGCAAAGAGTTGGGCGAATTCATTTTGCCTTACGATGTGGTGCGCGGGAGCCGCGATGGCGACGCGACGCTGATGGAATTTTTGCAGAGCACGTATGAGGCCGCGGCCGATCTGGCGAAGTGGGACCGCAAGGCGCTGGAATGCGCGTTGGGCGAAGCGGGCAAGCCGCGCGCAATCTAGCGGCGGCGTCGTTTCCCCGATTCAATTGTCAATCAGCCAACGCTCCGCCGCCCCTGTTTTTTTGCGGCGCGGGGACGCCGTCTTTCATTCCTTCTCCCCTCGAAAGCCGAGGGGATGGAGCGCCAAGCGGCGCACCAGTCTTCCGTCTTGCCGCGTTCCTGTTGCCAAGAACGCGGGCGCCTCTCGGCGCTCCATCGCGGTTTCGCTCCTCCGGGTTGGGCCGGAGTCACAGGCCCCGGGTCCGCGCTTCCTGGGACGAGGCTCGCGCCAATCCCAGTCCAGCGAGCTCCTCGCGGAGGGGTCATAATGCCCCCCGGTCGGTTTCCCGGGCCTCCCGGGAGCGGGGTTACGAACCCCGCCCGCAGGCGCCGCACCAACCGGCGGTTTCCCGCCGGTCCTTTGAGGCGCGGCGCCGCATCTCCGGCGCTTGCCCCATCGTGGCTCCATCATCGAGACGTCTCGCGACGACGCCCTCAGCCGAGCCAGGCGAGAGGGAGGTTGCAAGGTCAATGTGGCGAAAGTGTGGAATTTATTCCTAGACAGCAAATTCGTTTTTGCATTACACTGCGCGCGAGGAACAGGGAGGGGCGCGATGAGCCAAAAAGGCCGAATTCCACAATCTGGGCAAACCGGACGACGGTCTGCTGCGCGAGCTTGCAGAAGGCGTGACGACGCGCATCTTCGCCGGCGAGCACGCGATGCTGTCGGTGGTGACGATCGCGCCCAACGCCGAGGGCGTCATGCATCATCACCCGGAAGAGCAATGGGGCGTGCTGCTGGAAGGCTCCGCCGTGCGCTTCCAGGGCGGCGAGGAAATCGCGGTCAAGCAGGGCGATTTCTGGCGCACGCCGGGCAACGTGCCGCACACCATGCGCGCCGGCCCCGACGGCGCGCGCGGCGCGCCGACATCTTCAGCCCGCCACGGGCGGAGTATAAGAAGGCGGGGAAGGGGTTTGG
>CAWGSI010000010.1:0-10147 GCA_963825265.1 uncultured Alphaproteobacteria bacterium
CGCGTTCCAGGACATCATCCAGATCAAGCAGAACACCAATCGCGCCGCCGCGCTGGTGCGGCATTTGCTGGCGTTCTCGCGCAAGCAGACCTTGCGGCCGCAAGTCCTCGATCTCAACGATACGCTCGGTGATCTCGGCATGCTGCTCAAGCGCATGATTGGCGAGAAGGTGACGCTCGACGTGGTGCACGGCCGCGACCTGTGGCCGGTCAAGGCGGACCTGTCGCAGTTCGAGCAGGTGATCATCAATCTGGCGGTCAATGCGCGCGATGCCATGCCGGAGGGCGGCAATCTCACCATGCGCACCGCCAATGTGCCGGCCGGCGAGCCGGCGGCGCCGCCTATAAGGGCATGCCGAGCGCCGACTATGTGCGGGTTGAGGTGGTCGATACCGGCATTGGCATTCCGCCCGACATCATCGATAAAATCTTCGAGCCGTTCTTTTCGACCAAGGAGGTCGGCAAGGGGACCGGCCTCGGCCTTTCCACGGTCTACGGCATCGTCAAGCAGACCGGTGGCTTCATCTATGTCGATTTTAAAGCCGGGCGACACCGCATTCCGCATTTTCCTGCCGCGCTACGTCGCGGATGTGCGGGACGCGCTGCCGCAAACCACCGGTGCCGGTGCGCCGGCGATCGCCGGCACCATGGCGAAGGCCGCGGCCGATCTCACCGGGCAAGGCATCATTCTGCTGGTCGAGGACGAAGAGGGCTTGCGGTCGCTCAATGCGCGCGGGCTTACCTCGCGCGGCTACATCGTGCACGAGGCGAGCAACGGCGTCGAGGCAATGGAGGTCCTGGAAAAGCAGGGCCATGTCGACCTGGTGGTGTCGGACGTGGTGATGCCGGAAATGGACGGGCCGACGTTGCTCAAGGAGCTGCGCCGGCGCGATCCGAATGTGAAGATCATCTTCGTATCGGGCTATGCCGAGGAGGCGTTCCAAAAGAACCTGCCGGAGCAGGAGCCCTACCAATTTTTGGCCAAGCCGTTCACGCTCAAGCAACTGGTCACCAAAGTCAAAGAGACCATGGCCGGTTGATTGCGCCGGAGAAAATAGCCGCCGGAGGATTGATCAGGCTGTTTCGGCCGGCTCGGCGGTTGCGGCTTCGCTAACTTCCGATGGCACCGCCGCTAAGTCGGCGGCCGGCGTTTTCGAAGCCTCCGCCGCCTCGGCGAGGCTGCGTTCGAATTTCACGCCGATCTGGGTCGGCTTGCGCCACACCACGCGGCAGAAACGGCGCGCGGCGCCGTTGCTCGAGAGCATCAGGACGAAATGGCCCGGGATGGCCTCGGAATCCTGCACGTCGATGCGCGCGCCGGTTTCCGACACGTCGGAAACGACACAACCGAGCCGTTGACTGGCGGTGACCGCGAGCCAGGCGGTGTACCGCAAGGACTGCCGGCGTGCTACGCGCTTTTCCTTCATCGTGGGACCTCGGTGCCGCCGGACGCTGCGGGATTCACGTTCCGTTAACGCTCGGGCTTATGCCGTGCGCAATTGTAGGCGTCGGCCATTACCAATTCATAAAACGCGCCTTGAACCCTTGTGGCGCTTGCTTGCGCCACGCCAAGCCCGGCTTGGGCGTTGACCGCGCGCCCAAATCCGTCTATGTCGCCGCCCGCAACCTGGTTTTCGGCTCACCTTGCTGACACGCTCCCGGCTTTGGGCTGCGCCTCAAGTGAACTCCCAAAACTTGGAGTGTTGCCGTCAACGCGATATGCGCGGGCGTTCAACAAGATGCTTGAAAGGAACTCTGATGCCTGTCGGAACTGTGAAGTTCTTCAATACCCAAAAAGGCTTCGGCTTTATTCAGCCGGAAGACGGCTCCAAAGACGTGTTCGTGCATATTTCCGCGGTTGAGCGCGCCGGCATGCGCTCGCTGATGGAAGGCCAGAAGGTGAGCTACGAGATCGTCACCGAGCGCGGCAAGCAGGCGGCAGGCAATCTGCAGTCGGCTTAATTCAAGAAGAAGAACTTCGCGAAATACAAAGCCCGGCGGCGACGCCGGGCTTTTCGCATGCGGCTGTGCTAAACAAGACGACCGCAAAACATAAACCCGACCAGGGGAGGACGTCATCATGGACATCATTGCTTGCGGATCGCGGCCCTCGCGCCGAGGGCCGCCGTCGAGCTTTACCGGAACGGTGTGGCAAGACCCGATCATCCAGGCGCCCGATCCGGCGTTGTTGCGCGCCGGCCGGGTGCGCTTCGAGCCCGGCGCGCGCACCTTCTGGCACACCCATCCGCTCGGACAGACCCTGCACATCATCTCCGGCACCGGCCATGTGCAGGCCTGGGGCGGACCGATCCGTCAGGTGCGCGCCGGCGATACTGTGTGGATTCCGCCGGACGAAAAGCATTGGCACGGCGCGACGCCCGAGCACAGCATGGAGCACATCGCCATGCAGGAAGCCAAAGGCGGCGAGCATGTCGCCTGGCTGGAGGCGGTGACCGACGAACAGTACAAGGCCAAGCTGGCGGGCTGACGCTGGAGTAGGTGCGCCATGCGCTATCAGCTTTTCTACTGGCCGGAAATCCAGGGGCGCGGCGAATTCGTGCGGCTCGCGCTGGAAGACGCCGGCTCGGCTTACGACGACGTCGCGCGCGGCAAAGCCGGCATGGACCGCATGTTGACGATGATGAGCGGGAGCGGCAAGCACGCGCCGTTCGCGCCGCCGTTCCTGAAAGCCGGCAAGCTCGTCATCGCGCAGACCGCCAATATCCTGTTCTATCTCGGACCGCGCTTGAAACTTGCCCCACGCGATGAGGCCGGCCGGCTCTGGCTCAATCAGCTGCAGCTCACGGTGACCGACTTCGTGAAGGAAATCCACGATACCCACCACCCGATCTCCGGCGGCCTTTATTACGAAGACCAGAAAGCGGAAGCCAAACGTTTTACCGAAAGTTTCTTAAGCGAACGCGCGCCGAAATATCTCGGCTATTTCGAGAGCGTGCTGAAGAGCGGCGGAGGTCCGAACGTGCTCGGCGCCAAGTTCAGCACCGTGGACCTGTCGCTGTTCCAGCTACTCGAGGGTCTGCGCTACGCCTTTCCCAGGGCGATGACGCGCATCGAGCGCAAAATTCCGCGCACGGTCGCGTTGCGCGACCGGGTGGCGGGGAGGCCGCGCATCAAGGCCTATCTCGGCTCCAAGCGCCGCCTGCCGTTCAACGAGTGGGGAATTTTCCGGCACTATCCGGAGTTGGACGAGTGATTGCTTGCTTCATCCGTGCGCGTTGAGGGTCTTGCCGCCCGCGCTCGCCGGCTTCGAGGCGATAAGCGTGAACGCGATCACGCACGGCGCCGTGCCTTTATTGACCCAGTTGTGGATGGTGCCGCGCTGCACCAGCACGTCGCCGGCTTTCAGATGCACGCTGCCGATATCGAGTTCCATGTCGATCTCGCCGGAGATCACCACCGCGTAGTCGATGGAATCGGTGCGGTGGTTGCGCGGGGAGACGCCCGGTCCGAAACTGACGATGCGGAACACCGTGCCGTTGTCGATGGTCGTGGCGATCTTCTGACCCGAGGGATCCTTATCGCCGTCGTTGTTCACCGGGAAACCGACGCTCGACCAGATCACCGATGAATTGGCGCCCGGCCGCGTCGAGATCACGTTGGATACGTTTTCGTCGATCAGCACCTTGGCGCGGCCCTGGTCGTCGTGGCCGGTGACGACGCGGCGAATTTGTAGGCTCATGAATCAGTCCTCCCTTTGATTTTCATTCGGCGATGAGCGGCTTCTTACTGGATTCGTGCCAGAGCAGGAACAGCCCGGAGCCGACCACGATCGCGGAGCCGGCGAGCAAAGGCAGCGTCGGGATATCGCCCCAGAACAGGAAGCCGAGCCCAAGCGCCCACACCAGCGAAAAATAATAGAACGGCCCGACAGCCGCCGGCGGGGCGAGCGAGAGCGCGCGCGTCCACCAGTACTGGCCGAAGCCGTTGAGCAGGCCGTTTGCAAGCATGGCGGCAAGGCCGAGGCCGCTTGGCCAGGTCATGCCGAAGAGCGGCATGGCGACGGCGAAGAACGCCAGCAGCAGCACCATCTGGTACATGGTGAGCGTTTCCGCCAACTCGGTTACGGTCATGCCGCGCACCGCCGCCGTGACGCTGCCGAACAGCACCGCGTTGCCGAGCGCAAACAGCGCGCCGAGGCGGAAACTGTCGGCGCCGGGCGCCGCCACCAGCAGCACGCCGAGGAAGCCGGCGGCGAGCGCGCAGGCGCGCGCGAGGCCGACTTTTTCCTTGAGCCAGAGCGCGGCGAACAAGGTGGCGAACAGCGGCGCGGAAAAATTGATGGCGATGGCGCCGCCGAGCGGCATCAGCGAGAAGGCGACGATCAGCAGGCTCTGCGCCACGGCCTGCGTCCAGCTGCGCCCGATGTGATCGCGCAGCCGCCGCGTGCGAAATACGGCAAGGCCGGTGCGCGGCAAAATGAGCGCGGCGCAGACGGCGAGCGAGCCGATGGCGCGGTAGAACAGGACTTCGGCGAAGGAATAGCTCGCCACCTGCCATTTCGCGATCGCCATGGAGGCCGCGAACATGACGGTGGCCGCGAGCATATAGAGAATGCCGCGCGGCACGCGGTCGGCGCGCGCGGCGGGCAGGCGCTGGTCGAGGCGCTCGGAGGTCACCTGAGAATTCGGCCTTTGGTGGCGGGGCGATGGGCCTAGCATGGCCGCGCGCGAGCGGGCAGGGGTAAATCGGAATGCTTGCCTTGCGAAAACCTTCCTCCGCCTCGTCCTGAGGCCGCTACTTGCTCCGCCGCTTGCCCCGTAGCCGTGCGGCCCGCCGCTTGAGCCGCGCGCGCCGTTCGCGCGCCTTGCGGGCGCGCCGCCGCATGCAGCGGCCGCATTTGCAGTTCGAGCGCCCGATCACGTTCCTGAGGTAGTCGATGCCGTAATCGTAGGTGATTTCCTCGCCCGGCTTGATGGCGCGCAGCGTGCGGATGAACACCCGGTGTCTGACGTCGTATATTTCCGCGTTCGGATTGCAGGAATGATTGAAGTAGCGCGCGATATTGCCGCGCGGCGTGCCGTCGATGGTCCAGCGGCTGTTGATTTCGTAAAGGTAGCGGTTGCCGCGCGCCTCGAGCCTGTTGGCTTCCTTGGTGGCGAGCTTGCGGCCCTTGTATTCGGCGATGCGCAGGCCCTTCCTGATCGGTCTTGTGGCGAACAGGCCGAGGCCGGTACGTGCGCGGGCGGCGCGGAACGGTCGCCTGTTATTTTTCTTGGGCATTTTCCGGAATCGATTCCAACGCACGGACGTTGCGGATGCCAGAACGCCGCGCGCGCGTCAATGCGCCGTTGGTCGGCGCCCGCGCGCGGCGGACGCCGCATGCAACCGGGTGGAAAGCCTGCGCCGGCTTACGGCAGGCCGGCGACGATCTTCTGGTATTCCTCGGCGGTCCAGGCGCGGGCGGTGCGCGAGCGCACATTGCCGAGCGAACCGAGCGCCAGCGCGAACTTGGCCATGTTGTCGCCGTCCGCCGTCTCGGTGATGACGACGAGATCGCAATCGCCGGAGGTGAGATAAAGGTTCTTGATGTCGACGCCGACTTTCTTGGCGAGATCGCGCGCCGCCGCCGCCCGCTTGGGGGCGTCCTTGATGCCGCGGATGCCCTGTTCGGTGAAGTTCAATGACATGATGAACAGCATGATGTTCCTCCTTGGGGACTGCTGTGCCCCACCGCCGGGATCATCCGGCAAGCGCGCGGCGGCGGCAAGATGGCTGAGGCGCGCGGATTGCCGCGCGCCGCCGCGCGCTGCATGATGGCGCGATGGCATCCGATCGCGACCGCTGGCCCGAACTGCCTTACGCCGCCTGGGCGGACACCGCCGCGACGCTGCAACTGTGGACGCAGATTGTCGGCAAAATTCGCCTCGCGCGCACGCCCTGGCTCAATCATTCCTGGCACGTCGCGCTTTACGTCAACGCGCGCGGGCTGACCACCTCGCCGATCCCGGACGGCGGGCGCACCTTCGAGATGGAATTCGATTTTCTCGACCACGTGCTGTGGGTGAGAACGAGCGACGGCCATTTCCGCCAGGTGGCGCTGCGCCCCGTAAGCGTCGCGGAGTTCTACGCCGACGTCATGATCGCGCTCAAAGAGCTCGGCATCGCCGTCGCCATCCGCACCATGCCATGCGAAATCGCCGACTGCGTGCCGTTCGAGCAGGACACCGTGCACGCCTCTTACGACGCAGGAGCTGCGCAGCGCTTCTGGCGCGCACTGCTTGCGGCGCACGCGGTGTTCAGCCATTTCCGCACCGGCTTTCTCGGCAAAGCGAGCCCGGTGCATTTTTTCTGGGGCTCGTTCGATCTGGCGGTGACGCGATTCTCGGGGCGGCGCGCGCCGCGCCACCCCGGCGGCGTCCCGCATCTGCCCAATTCAGTCGCACAAGAGGCCTATTCGCACGAGGTGTCGAGCGCGGGCTTCTGGCCGGGCTCGCCCGGGCCGGTCGAATTATCCGGCGTTTTATTCCTACGCCTATCCGGCGCCCGCGGGCTTCGCGGCGGCCAAGGTGAAGCCGGACGCGGCGTTTTTCTGCAAGGAATTGGGCGAATTCATTTTGCCTTACGATGTTGTGCGCGGGGGCCGCGATGGCGACGCGACGCTGATGGAATTTCTGCAGAGCACGTATGAGGCCGCGGCCGATCTGGCGAAGTGGGACCGCAAGGCGTTGGAATGCGCGTTGGGCGAAGCGGGCAAGCCGCGCGCAATCTAGCGGCGGCGTCGTTTCCCCGATTCAATTGTCAATCAGCCAACGCTCTGCCGCCCCTGTTCTTTGCGGCGCGGGGGCGCCGTCTTTCATTCCTTCTCCCCTCGAAAGCCGAGGGGATGGAGCGCCAAGCGGCGCACCAGTCTTCCGTCTTGCCGCGTTCCTGTTGCCAAGAACGCGGGCGCCTCTCGGCGCTCCATCGCGGTTTCGCTCCTCCGGAGTTGGGCCGGAGTCACAGGCCCTGGGTCCGCGCTTCCTGGGACGAGGCTTTCGCCAATCCCAGTCCAGCGAGCTCCTCGCGGAGGGGTCATAATGCCCCCCGGTCGGTTTCCCGGGCCTCCCGGGAGCGGGGTCACGAGCCCCGCCCGCAGGCGCCGCACCAACCGGCGGTTTCCCGCCGGTCCTTTGAGGCGCGGCGCCGCATCTCCGGCGCTTGCCCCATCGTGGCTCCATCATCGAGACGTCTCGCGACGACGCCCTCAGCCGAGCCAGGCGAGAGGGAGGTTGCAAGGTCAATGTGGCGAAAGTGTGGATTTTATTCCTAGACAGCAAATTCGGTTTTGCATTACACTGCGCGCGAGGAACAGGGAGGGGCGCGATGAGCCAAAAGGCCGAATTTCACAATCTGGGCAAACCGGACGACGGTCTGCTGCGCGAGCTTGCCGCAGGCGTCACGACGCGCATCTTCGCCGGCGAGCACGCGATGCTGTCGGTGGTGACGATCGCGCCCAACGCCGAGGGCGTCATGCATCATCACCCGGAGGAGCAATGGGGCGTGCTGCTGGAAGGCTCCGCCGTGCGCTTCCAGGGCGGCGAGGAAATCGCCGTGAAGAAAGGCGATTTCTGGCGCACGCCCGGCAACGTGCCGCACACCATGCGCGCCGGCCCCGACGGCGCGCGCGTGCTCGACATCTTCAGCCCGCCAAGGGCGGAGTATAAGAAGGCGGGGAAGGGGTTTGGGAGCGCGTGAGGCGGACCTGCAGGGTGGTGTGAATCACGGGATGCGTATATATTCATCGTCATGAGCAAAGAGCAGGTGAAAGCGGTTCTCGACCGTGTCCTGACCTGGCCGAGCGAGCGCCAGGAAGACGCCGCCAAGGTGCTGAGCTTGATGGAGGCGCAGGACTATAACGCCTACCGGCTCACGGACGCGCAAGTCGAGGAAGTGCGGCGGCGGCGTTCCGACCCGAACGCCAAGCGGCTGACGCTCGACGAATTCAACGAGCGCCTGCACCGCCTCATTGGCGAATAAGGGTCATCGTCCGCGAGAGTGCGGCGCTTGATCTCGAAGACATCTTTGCTTGGATTTCAAAAGACAACCCGCGCGCCGCGGCCGAGATGGTCGAACGCATACGCCTGCGTATCAATCGGCTGGCGTTTCCCGGGCTTTCGCGCATCGGACGCCCAGGGCTGGTTGAGGGTACGCGCGAATTGGTCGAGCCGCCGTATATCGTCGTCTATTCGGTGGAAGAAGCGGCGGATGAGATAACGGTGCTGGCGGTGATGCACGGCGCAAGAGATCGCAGCAAGGAAGAACGCTGATGCGCAACCGCACAGGCAATGTTGAGGTCGGGCGGCTGATGGCGTTTTTGACCGCGCTCGGGCAGGACGGCGCATTACGGTGAAGCCGACCAGGAAGGCGCAAGGGGAGACGGAAGTGGTGATGGGGTGAGGACATATGATTTGGGATAGCAAGCCCTGGAAGGATGAACTGCTCGCAAGCGCTCGTTCATTAAAAGCTATTCAAACGCGACGACGGTCAGACACTCGATCATATCGTTTTGAGCGAACGATCTTCGTGTGCGCCTACATCATGCGAAAGCTTAGCGAGGCTGAAAAGATTTCGACTGAATGGAAAGTGAAGAAGGTTCCTTGCATTTTTTATCGGTTGAGGGGTCGTCCCCCGGATTTGATGAATTGGCATCAAATAGAAAGACACTTTGACCTGGATACCCCAGAGTCGAATTCTTTGACGGCGCTCGATCTCTGCCATCGAATAATTCATAGCTTCGTATTTGTAGAGGTTTGTGCGCCGAAGAAGGGAATCGTTGGGTTCTTCTTTGCGTCTGATCAAACTAAGCGGCGAGGTATTTGGTTTGTTGAAGTCAAAGATTTTCGAATTCTTCTGCGCGAAACAGGTCATGAATATCCTTCTTCGTCCCGCATGGTTCGTCACCCAAAAACGGGCGAGTGGGTTGTGTGGGCCGGTCACGGAAGTCCACCTTCTGAATGGGACAAGATGGCTGATTCAATGGCGCTGGAATATGCATCGCGGTTAAATCTGAGTCGCAAGGTCGGAGATGGCAGCTAGAGATTCAGTTCGCTAAGAGCATTCAGGGCAGTTGTACTGGTTGGGCGCAGCGAACCCATCAATTGCGGCGTCGATTGCGATGGGTTTCACTACGCTCGACCCATGCTACGGGCTACTTAACTTCCGAAAGCCACCTTTTGCGATACTGAAGGAGATAGTCTTCAATCTGATCTGCATTGAGTAATTTTAGAAGACCAACCAAATGGACAACCAGCCGTTTCAAACGCATCTGGCGAAAATCAGGTCGTTTAATCTCAAGGTTAAGCAGGAAATTTAACATGACTGTCGACCATTTCTTTGTCGCCGAAGGGTCGTCAGCCTCAAATAATTCTACATATCGGCAGTAGCCCATCACTGTCCTAGTATTGCCGCGAATTTCGATCATTGATTCTCCTATTGCGCGCAATTCTTCTCGAAAGACCAGCGTGTCTCGCCATCGCATCCAATCGTCTGCGGTATTAAGCTGCCCATCGGCCAAATCAGCTCTTATCAATTCGATGGCGTTTTCGAGTTTTTCCGAATGCTCGTTGTCGCCAGAATGTAAGTAAGTGATTTCCTGTCGATAAAGCTCGAGCCATCCAAGAAATGCACAAAAACGATAAGCGGTGCTCACTAATTTGTATCGCTGGAAATACGGGTCATCGATGCTGTTATGGAGTTGATGTTTCGGGCTTGAAGCAAGAACCGCCGCTTTAAGATAAACTGTCGGATAGTGATGAAGGATTTCGCCAACTCGTGAACCAAGTTCACGCGCGGACAAGAAAAGGGGGTCGCGGTATTTGTCCTAAAGCGATTCTAGATTTTGCTGCTGCTTCCATCGCTCGAAGGAACGAGAGAAGATATAGTCTTTCAAATAAATGCCAATAAGCGAGCCAGTAGTTGAAATAATTGCACCGAGAACCGAGAGTCCGAGCCAAGTCCCAAGATCAAGTCCTAAAAACATTGTCTACCCCTATTGGGCCGCGCGCCACGTAGGCGACAAAGTTAAATTGCTTGGTTATGAAGCGTTTGATAAGGAGCGTACGATATCGATCTCCGAAGTGTAAGCGCCAGATTGGCGTTTATTGCGAGGCCCCATGAACGCCCCAACCCCCACGCCCGCGACCACCATC
>CAWGSI010000011.1:0-153824 GCA_963825265.1 uncultured Alphaproteobacteria bacterium
GGTGAGGCGGCCGCCAACCGTCAAAATCCGCACCACTACAGGAGTGAGAAATGGCCAAAAAAGTCACTGGATTCCTCAAATTGCAGGTGCCGGCAGGCGCCGCCAACCCGTCGCCGCCGATCGGGCCGGCGCTCGGTCAGCGCGGCCTCAACATCATGGAGTTCTGCAAGGCGTTCAACGCGCAGACCCAGAAGATCGAGAAGAACACGCCGATCCCGGTGATCATCACCACCTATCAGGACCGCTCCTTCACCTTCGAGATGAAGACGCCGCCGGTGTCTTATTTCCTGAAGAAGGCGGCCAAGCTCGACAGCGGCTCGAAGACGCCGGGCCGCGAAATGGTCGGCGAGGTGACCAAGAAGCAGCTGCGCGAGATCGCCGAGCAGAAGATGAAGGATTTGAACTGCGACACGATCGAAGCGGCGGTCAAGATGATCGAAGGTTCCGCCCGCTCGATGGGCCTCACGGTGGCGGAGTAACGGTCATGGCACTCGGAAAACGCACAATAGCCGCGCGCGAAGGCGTCGATCGCGACAAGTCCTATCCGATCGCGGAAGCGGTCAAGCTGGTGAAGGAGCGCGCCAAGGCGAAATTCGACGAGACCATCGAGATCGCGATGAATCTCGGCGTCGATCCGACGCATGCGGACCAGATGGTGCGCGGCGTCGTCAGTCTGCCGAACGGCTCCGGCCGCACGCTGCGCGTCGGCGTGTTCGCGCGCGGCGCCAAGGCGGAGGAGGCGAAAGCCGCCGGCGCCGACGTGGTCGGCGCGGAGGACCTGGTCGAGAAGGTCAACAAAGGCGAGATCGACTTCGACCGCTGCATCGCCACCCCCGACATGATGCCGCTGGTCGGGCGCCTGGGTAAGGTGCTGGGGCCCGCGCGGCATCATGCCGAACCCCAAAGTCGGCACCGTCACCATGGACGTGACCAACGCGGTGAAGGCCTCGAAGGGCGGCTCGGTCGAGTTCCGCGTCGAGAAAGCCGGCATCGTCCAGGCCGGCGTCGGCAAGGCCTCGTTCACCGAGGACAAGCTGGTCGAGAACATCAAGGCGTTTGCCGATGCGGTGCAGAAGGCCAAGCCCCCCGGGGCCAAAGGCCACTACATCAACCGGGTGGCGATCTCCTCGACCATGGGCCCGGGCGTCAAAGTCGAGCCGTCTTCGCTGTTTGGCGCCAGCGGTGCGGGCCACTGACCTCGTTTTTACGGCTCATTTCGGCGGGAATTCCCGCAAAAAGGGGCAAAAAGGGACTTGGCAAAGGGGCTTGGACGCTCTAAATAGCGGCTATCGGGCGTGCCGGCCCAGTTTGTCGGCACGCCTTTGCGCGTCTCTAAAATTGCTTCTCTAGCAAATGGTGATCGGAACTTTTTCCTTTTGGGCATCCCGGCGGGACATCTGAAAGGGAGAAGGAGCTTTCGCCATTGAGTGGCGCGCGAGGTCAAGTCCGGCAACGGATTTGGCCGACCTGTCCAAGACTGCCGGCGCCGACGCCTTCGGGCTGACGCTTAATCCTGCAAAGGGCCAGCATAGATGGGGATGAGATCCGAGTTTGCGCGACCGCAAGGCCGCGCCAAGGTCGGTTCGAACCTCGGAAAGACCCGTTCACGGCCGCAGGTCATGAATTCATGACCGGTGGTCATGTTTCGGGGGGCAGGCTTCTGGAACGTCGTCCTCCCCGGTTCGCTGCGCGTGAACTCTAAGGCGGGACGGCTGGTCTCAACCCGGCGGCTCCCGCGAGCGTGCGGCGACCCGTCATAACCGGAAAGAGCTTGCAGTGGATCGAGCGGCAAAAGCTGAGTCCATCACCGAACTGAGCGGGGTGTTCAAGACCTCGAACGTCGTGGTGGTAGCTCACTATAACGGCCTCTCCGTCGCCCAGATGCAGACTCTGCGCAAGCAGATGAAGCTGGCGGGCGGCCATGTGAAGGTCGCAAAAAACCGTCTCGCCAAGATTGCGCTCAAGGACACCGACGTTGCCTCCATTTCGGCCCTGCTCAAGGGGCCGACCGTGCTCGCCTACTCGGGCGATCCGGTGGCGGCGCCGAAGGTGGCCGTCGATTTCGCCAAGGCGAACGAAGCGTTCGTCATTCTCGGCGGCTCGATGGGCAAAACGGCTCTGGATTTGAACGGCGTCAAGGCGCTCGCCTCGCTGCCGTCGCTCGATGAATTGCGCGCCAAGATCGTCGGCCTGGTTCAGGCCCCGGCGACCAAGATCGCGCAGCTCGTCAACGCACCGGCGGCCAAGGTCGCGCGCGTGGTCCAGGCCTACGCCTCCAAGAGCGCGGCTGCGTGACGGCTCACAAGCAAATCTCTGGTTCGAACCGATAGGAACTGAACAATGGCTGACCTGCAAAAGATCGTCGATGACTTGTCGAAGCTGACCGTGCTGGAAGCGGCCGACCTCGCCAAGATGCTGGAAGAAAAGTGGGGCGTCTCCGCCGCGGCCGCGGTTGCGGTGGCGGCCGGTCCCGCGGCCGGCGCTGCCGCTGCCGAAGAGAAGACCGAGTTCACCGTGGTCCTCGTCGCTGCCGGCGAGAAGAAGATCGAGGTGATCAAGGAAGTGCGTGCGCTCACCGGCCTCGGCCTCAAGGAGGCCAAGGACCTGGTCGAAGGCGCGCCCAAGCCGGTCAAGGAAGGCGTCAACAAGGAAGAGGCCGACAAGATCAAGGCCACCTTGGAAAAGGTCGGAGCAAAGGTTGAGCTTAAGTAGGCGAATGCCTATTTGAGCGAAATCCCCGGGCAAGCGTCAGCGAGACCCGGGGATCGCCAGAAATGCCGATATCCCCGGGGTTCAACCCCCGGGGGTCTCGAACAAGAGGTAAGCAGTGACCGGCAAACGGTCATTTGGAGGCGAGACCTGAACGGGCGCTGCCCGTTCACGGGAATTGTGAAGTGTGCGGCGGTTCGGGCGAGGCCCGAATCACATAGAAACGGGTAGCCCCGACGCCTGTCCTGATGGTCGCGATGGATTGCGACCGTTCGGAGAGGCGCCCGCGCTGGCCGCCAAAATCGAATCGAGAGAAAGATACGATGGCGCAGACATTTACCGGTCGCAAGCGCGTAAGGAAATTTTTCGGGACAATCAAAGAAGTAGCGGAGATGCCGAACCTCATCGAGGTTCAAAAGGCATCTTATGACCAGTTCCTGCTGGTCAAGGAACCCGTGGGCGGGCGTCCCGACGAGGGCCTGCAGGCGGTGTTCAAATCTGTGTTCCCGATTTCGGATTTTTCCAATTCGTCGATGCTCGAATTCGTCAAATACGAATTCGAACCGCCGAAATACGATGTCGACGAGTGCCGCCAGCGCGGCATGACCTATGCCGCGCCGCTCAAAGTGACGCTGCGGCTGATCGTGTTCGATATCGACGAGGAAACCGCCGCGCGTTCGGTCAAGGACATCAAGGAGCAGGATGTCTACATGGGCGACATCCCGCTCATGACCAACAACGGCACCTTCATCGTCAACGGCACCGAGCGCGTCATCGTTTCGCAGATGCACCGTTCGCCCGGCGTGTTCTTCGATCACGACAAGGGCAAGACGCACTCCTCGGGCAAGCTGCTGTTTGCCGCCCGTATCATTCCGTACCGCGGTTCCTGGCTCGACATCGAATTCGACGCCAAGGACATCGTCTATGCGCGCATCGACCGCCGCCGCAAGATTCCGGTGACGTCGCTGCTCTATGCGCTCGGCCTCGACGGCGAGGAAATCCTGCGCACCTTCTACAAGCACGTCACCTACAAGCGCGCCAAGGAAGGCTGGCGCGTGCCGTTCGATGCCAACCGGCTCAAGGGCTACAAGGCGGTCAACGATCTGGTCGACGCCGATACCGGCCGTGTGGTGGTCGAAGCCGGCAAGAAGCTCAGCGTACGGCAGGCCCGCCAGCTGTCCGAGAAGGGCCTCAAGCACCTGCGCATGACCGACGAGGAATTGATCGGCCACTACGTCGCCGAGGATCTGGCCAACGGCAAGACCGGCGAAATCTACATGGAGGCCGGCCAGGAGATCGACGAGAAGAATCTGAAGATTCTGATCGAGGCCGGCTACAAGGAACTGCCGCTGCTCGACATCGACCACGTCAACGTCGGCGCCTATATCCGCAATACGCTCACGGTCGACAAGAACATGACGCGCGAGGACGCGCTGTTCGACATCTACCGCGTCATGCGCCCGGGCGAGCCGCCGACCGTCGACACCGCGGAAGCGATGTTCCGTTCGCTGTTCTTCGACAGCGAGCGCTACGACCTGTCCGCCGTCGGCCGCGTCAAAATGAACATGCGCCTCGACCTCGACGCGCCCGACACCATGCGGGTGCTGCGCAAGGAAGACATTATTTCCGTCATCCGCACGCTGGTCGATCTGCGCGACGGCAAGGGCGAGATCGACGACATCGACCATCTCGGCAACCGCCGGGTGCGCTCGGTCGGCGAACTGATGGAAAACCAGTACCGCATCGGCCTGTTGCGCATGGAGCGCGCGATCAAGGAGCGCATGTCCTCGGTCGATATCGATACCGTGATGCCGCAGGACCTGATCAACGCCAAGCCGGCGGCGGCCGCGGTGCGCGAATTCTTCGGTTCCTCGCAGCTCTCGCAGTTCATGGACCAGACCAACCCGCTGTCCGAGATCACGCACAAGCGGCGTCTCTCGGCGCTCGGGCCGGGCGGTCTCACGCGCGAACGCGCCGGCTTCGAGGTGCGCGACGTGCACCCGACGCATTACGGCCGCATCTGCCCGATCGAGACGCCGGAAGGCCCGAACATCGGCCTGATCAATTCGCTCGCCACCTATGCGCGGGTGAACAAATACGGCTTCGTCGAGACGCCTTATCGCAAGGTCAAGGACGGCCGCGTCACCGACGAGGTGATCTATCTCTCCGCCATGGAAGAGGGCCGCTACACCGTCGCCCAGGCGAACGCGGAGATGGACAACCGTGGCCGCTTCACCGAGGACCTGATCGTGTGCCGCCACGCCGGCGACGTGCATCTGGTTCCGCGCGACAAAGTCGACTTCATGGACGTGTCGCCCAAGCAGCTCGTCTCGGTTGCCGCGGCGTTGATCCCGTTCCTGGAGAACGACGACGCCAACCGCGCGCTGATGGGCTCGAACATGCAGCGCCAGGCGGTGCCGCTGGTTCGCTCGGAGGCGCCGTTCGTCGGCACCGGCATGGAAGGCGTGGTCGCGCGCAACTCGGGCGCTTCGATCTCCGCCCGCCGCACCGGCATCGTCGACCAGGTTGACGCCACCCGTATCGTGGTGCGCGCCACCGGCGAAATGGATCCGACCAAGCCGGGCGTCGATATCTACCGGCTGATGAAATATCAGCGCTCGAACCAGAACACCTGCATCAACCAGCGTCCGCTGGTGAAGGTGGGCGACTCGGTCGAGAAGGCCGACATCATTGCCGACGGTCCCTCGACCGATCTCGGCGAGCTCGCGCTCGGCCGCAACGTGCTGGTCGCGTTCATGCCGTGGAACGGCTACAACTTCGAGGACTCGATCCTGCTCTCCGAGCGGATCGTGAAAGACGACGTGTTCACGTCCATCCACATCGAAGAGTTCGAGGTGATGGCGCGCGACACCAAGCTCGGCCCCGAGGAAATCACCCGCGACATCCCGAACGTCTCGGAAGAGGCGCTCAAGAATCTCGACGAAGCGGGCATCGTCTATATCGGCGCCGAAGTTCATGCCGGCGACATCCTGGTCGGCAAGATCACGCCCAAGGGCGAAAGCCCGATGACGCCGGAAGAGAAGCTGCTGCGCGCCATCTTCGGCGAAAAAGCCAGCGACGTGCGCGACACTTCGTTGCGCGTGCCGCCGGGCGTGCAGGGCACCGTCGTCGAAGTGCGCGTGTTCAACCGCCACGGCGTCGAGAAGGACGAGCGCGCGCTCGCCATCGAGCGCGAGGAAATCGAGCGCCTCGCCAAGGACCGCGACGACGAGCAGGCGATCCTCGACCGCAACGTCTACGGCCGTCTCGCTGAGTTGCTCGAAGGCCGGCAGGGCATCGCCGGTCCGAAGGGCTTCAAGAAGGACAGCAAAATCACCAAGTCGGTGCTGGATGAATATCCGCGCTCGCAATGGTGGCTGTTCGCCTCGCCCAACGACAAGCTGATGGCCGAGATCGAGGCGATCCGCAAGCAATACGACAAGTCGAAGAAGCTCTTGGAACAGCGCTTCCTCGACAAGGTCGAGAAGCTGCAGCGCGGCGACGAATTGCCGCCGGGCGTGATGAAGATGGTCAAGGTCTTCGTCGCGGTGAAGCGCAAGATCCAGCCCGGCGACAAGATGGCCGGCCGCCACGGCAACAAGGGCGTGGTGTCGAAGATCGTGCCGGCGGAGGACATGCCGTTCCTCGCCGACGGTCAGCCGGTCGACATCGTGCTCAATCCGCTCGGCGTGCCGAGCCGCATGAACGTCGGCCAGATTTTGGAGACCCATCTGGGCTGGGCTTGCGCCGGCCTCGGCCTCAAGATCGGGCAGGCGGTCGATCTCTACAACAGCAAGCACGACACGCGCCCGCTCAAGGACATCCTCAAGAAGGTCTATGGCGACGACGAGACCATCAAGTCGCTGGGCGAAGACGATCTGATCGAGCTCGGCGGCAATCTGCGCCACGGCGTGCCGATTGCGACGCCGGTGTTCGACGGCGCCAAGGAAGCCGACATCGAAAAGATGCTCGATCTCGCCGGCCTCGATCATTCCGGTCAGGTCAGCGTGTTCGACGGCCGCACCGGCGAAGTGTTCGACCGCAAGGTCACGGTCGGCTTCATCTACATGCTCAAGCTGCACCATCTGGTGGACGACAAGATCCACGCCCGTTCGATCGGTCCTTACTCGCTGGTCACCCAGCAGCCGCTCGGCGGCAAGGCGCAGTTCGGCGGACAACGTTTCGGCGAAATGGAAGTGTGGGCGCTGGAAGCCTACGGCGCGGCCTACACCTTGCAGGAAATGCTCACCGTGAAGTCGGACGACGTCGCCGGCCGTACCAAAGTGTACGAGGCGATCGTGCGCGGCGACGACACGTTCGAGGCGGGCATTCCGGAAAGCTTCAACGTGCTGGTCAAGGAAATGCGCTCGCTCGGCCTCAATGTCGATCTGCACAATTCCAAGCAGCAGCGGCAGGGCGGAGACACGGCGGAAGCGGCCGAATAACAAGCGGTCCGGCCGGGCCTAAAGCGCGAAGCGCGTCTTCACGCAACAAGGGCCCGGCCGTCCACGCGGCGTCATGAATTATTGAGAATACTGCCGGCGACGGCCGGCGAAGCGGAGATGGCAATGAATCAAGAGATGATGAATCTTTTCAGCCCGCAGGCTCCGGCTCAGGTCTTCGACCAGATCCGGATTTCGATCGCGAGCCCGGAAAAGATCCTCTCGTGGTCCTACGGCGAGATCAAGAAGCCGGAGACGATCAACTATCGTACCTTCAAGCCCGAGCGCGACGGCCTGTTCTGCGCGCGCATCTTCGGGCCGATCAAGGATTACGAGTGCTTGTGCGGCAAGTACAAGCGCATGAAGTACAAGGGCATCATCTGCGAGAAGTGCTCGGTCGAGGTCACGCTCTCGCGCGTGCGGCGCGAGCGCATGGGCCATATCGAACTGGCCGCGCCGGTCGCCCACATCTGGTTCCTGAAGTCGCTGCCGAGCCGCATCGGTCTGTTGCTCGACATGACGCTCAAGGACCTCGAGCGCATCCTTTATTTCGAATACTACGTCGTGCTGGAGCCGGGCCTGACCCCGCTCAAGGACCGCCAGTTGCTGTCCGAGGACGAGTACCTCAAGGCGCAGGAGGAGTTCGGCGCCGACAGCTTCACCGCGACTATCGGCGCGGAAGCGATCCGCGAGATGCTCAAGGCGCTCGACCTCGACAAGATGCAGGCCGAATTGCGCGCCGGCATCGTGGAGACCGACAGCGACATCAAGAAGAAGAAGATCGCCAAGCGGCTCAAGCTGATCGAGGCCTTCATCGCCTCCGGCAACAAGCCGGAATGGATGATCCTGACCGTCGTGCCGGTGATCCCGCCCGACCTGCGGCCGCTGGTGCCGCTCGACGGCGGGCGCTTCGCCACGTCCGACCTGAACGACCTCTATCGCCGCGTCATCAACCGTAACAACCGCCTGAAGCGGCTGATCGAGCTGCGCGCGCCCGACATCATCATCCGCAACGAAAAGCGCATGCTGCAGGAAGCGGTCGATGCGCTGTTCGACAACGGCCGCCGCGGCCGCGTCATCACCGGCGCCAACAAACGTCCGTTGAAGTCGCTCGCCGACATGCTCAAGGGCAAGCAGGGCCGCTTCCGGCAGAACCTGCTCGGCAAGCGCGTCGACTATTCCGGCCGCTCGGTGATCGTGGTCGGTCCCGAACTCAAGCTGCATCAGTGCGGGCTGCCGAAGAAAATGGCGCTCGAGCTGTTCAAGCCGTTCATCTATTCGCGGCTCGACGCCAAGGGCCTTTCGACTACGGTGAAGCAGGCCAAGAAACTGGTCGAGAAGGAGAAGCCGGAGGTCTGGGACATCCTCGACGAGGTGATCCGCGAGCATCCGGTGCTGTTGAACCGCGCGCCGACGCTGCACCGCCTCGGCATCCAGGCTTTCGAGCCGGTGCTGATCGAGGGCAAGGCGATCCAGCTGCATCCGCTGGTCTGCGCCGCGTTCAACGCCGACTTCGACGGCGACCAGATGGCCGTGCACGTTCCGCTGTCGCTCGAAGCGCAGCTGGAAGCGCGCGTCTTGATGATGTCGACCAACAACATCCTGCACCCGGCGAACGGTCAGCCGATCATCGTGCCGTCGCAGGACATCGTGCTCGGCCTCTATTATCTCTCGCTGATGCGCGAGGGCGAGCCGGGCGAGTGGAAGCTCGAGTTGCACACCGAAGCGCAGTTGAAGAAGGATCCGAAACTCGTCAACACGGTGCGCGGCCACTACACCAGCATGGCCGAGATCGACCATGCCTTGCAGGAGAAAATCATCGGCCTGCACACCAAGATCCGCTACCGCTGGGAAGGCGTCGACGAGAAGGGCAAATCGTTCCTGAAATGGTACGAGACCACGCCCGGCCGCGTCGTGCTCGGCAGCGTATTGCCGCGCAGCGTGAAGGCGCCGTTCGACATCGTCAACAAGCTGATGACCAAGCGCGAAATCTCCGCGATGATCGACACCGTCTACCGCCATTGCGGGCAGAAGGAGACGGTCATCTTCTGCGACCGCATCATGGCGCTCGGCTTCTATCACGCCTTCAAGGCCGGCATTTCGTTCGGCAAGGACGACATGGTGGTGCCGGGTTCCAAGTGGAAGACGGTCGAGGACACGCGCCAGCTCGCCAAGGAGTTCGAGCAGCAATACAACGACGGCCTCATCACCCAGGGCGAGAAATACAACAAGGTGGTCGACGCCTGGTCGAAGTGCACCGAAGCGATCGCCGAAGCGATGATGAAGGAAATCTCCTCGGTCAAGAAAGACGCGCAGGGCCGCGACATGCAGGTCAACTCGATCTACATGATGGCGCATTCCGGCGCGCGCGGCTCGCCCGCGCAGATGCGCCAGCTCGCCGGCATGCGCGGACTTATGGCCAAGCCCTCGGGCGAGATCATCGAGAGCCCGATCATCTCGAACTTCAAGGAAGGCCTCTCGGTGCTCGAGTACTTCAACTCGACGCACGGCGCCCGCAAGGGTCTCGCCGACACCGCCTTGAAGACGGCGAACTCGGGCTACCTGACGCGGCGTCTGGTGGACGTGGCGCAGGACTGCATCATCACCAGCGAAGACTGCGGCACCAAGGGCGGCATCAAAGTACGCGCCATCATCGATGCCGGCACCGTGGTGGCCCCGCTCGCCATCCGCATCCTCGGCCGCACCACGGCGGAGGACGTCAAGGATCCGGCCAGCAACAAGGTCGTGGTCAAGCGCGGCACGCTGCTCACCGAGCCCGAGGTCGAAGCCATCACCAATGCGGGCGTGCAGGAGCTCAAAATCCGCTCCGTGCTCACCTGCGAGTCGAAGAACGGCGTGTGCGGCGCCTGCTACGGGCGCGATCTCGCCCGCGGCACTCCGGTCAACATGGGCGAGGCGGTGGGCGTCATCGCCGCGCAGTCGATCGGCGAGCCGGGCACCCAGCTCACCATGCGCACGTTCCATATCGGCGGCGCGGCGCAGATCTCCGAGCAGTCGTTCATCGAGTCGAACTTCGACGGCAAGATCAAGTTCAAGGGCAAGAATATCGCCAAGAACTCGGACGGCGACACGGTGGCTATGGTGCGCAACATGGTGGTGGCGGTGGTCGACCCCGACGGCACCGAACGCGCGCATCACCGCATCCCTTACGGCGCGCGCATGCGCGTCGAAGACGGCGACAAGGTCAAGCGCGGCCAGCGCATCGCCGAATGGGATCCCTACACGCGGCCGATCCTCACCGAGGTCGAGGGCTCGATCGCCTTCGAGGACCTGGTGGACGGTCTGTCGATGTCGGAAGCGCTCGACGAGTCGACCGGCATCGCCAAGCGCGTGGTGGTCGACTGGCGCACGGGCTCGTCCCGTAACCAGCAGGAGCTGCGCCCGGCGATCGTGATCAAGTCGGGGACCAAGCTGCTCAAGCTCGCCCGCGGCGGCGATGCCCGCTACGTGCTGGCGGTGGATGCGATCCTTTCGGTCGATCCCGGCGCCCACGTGAAGGCGGGCGACGTGATCGCGCGCATTCCGACCGAAAGCGCCAAGACGCGCGACATCACCGGCGGTCTGCCGCGGGTGGCGGAGCTGTTCGAGGCACGCAAGCCGAAGGACGCGGCGGTCATCGCCGAGATCAGCGGCACGGTGCGCTTCGGCAAGGACTACAAAAACAAGCGCCGCCTGACGCTGGAGCCGACGGCCAAGGGCGACGAGCCGAGGGAGTACCTGATCCCGAAGGGCAAGCACATCCATCTGCAGGATGGCGACGTCATCGAGAAGGGCGATTACATCGTCGAGGGCAATCCCGCCCCGCACGATATTCTCGCCATCAAGGGCGTCGAGGAGCTGGCGGCCTACCTGGTCAACGAAATCCAGGAGGTCTACCGGCTGCAGGGCGTCAACATCAACGACAAGCACATCGAGGTGATCGTCCGCCAGATGCTGCAGAAGGTCGAGATCGACGAACCCGGCGATACCGAGCTGCTGCAGAGCGAGCAGATCGACAGGAGCGAGATGGACGAAATCAACGCCCGGATGGAAGCCGACGGCAAGAAGCCGGCAAGCGGGCATCCCGTGCTGCTCGGCATCACCAAGGCGAGTCTGCAGACCCGTTCGTTCATCTCGGCGGCGTCGTTCCAGGAGACCACGCGCGTGCTCACCGAGGCCGCCGTCAACGGCAAAGCCGACACGCTCGACGGGCTCAAGGAGAACGTCATCGTCGGCCGCCTGATCCCGGCCGGCACCGGCGCCATGATGGACGAGTTGCGCGAGGTCGCCGTCAAACGCGACGCGCTCATCCTGGAGGAACGCGAGAAGGATGCCGCCAAAGCCGCGGCCAAGGCCGAGGCGGCGGAGGCTCCGGCGCTGCCGGCCGTGCAATAGGCCGCTTCGCCTCACGACAATCGAAAGGGGCCGCCCGCAAGGCGGCCCTTTTTCTTTGCTGTCACACGCGGGTAATGAATCGCCCGGTAGAGCGGTGCCATGCACTGGTGGCAAACGGCGGTCATCTACCAGGTCTATCCGCGCTCGTTTCAGGACACAGACGGCGACGGCGTCGGCGATCTGCCCGGCATTCTCGCGCGCCTGCCTTATCTCGCCGAGCTCGGCGTCGACGCAGTCTGGTTGTCGCCGATCTTTCTCTCGCCGATGGCCGATTTCGGATACGACATTGCCGGCTACGAGGACATCGATCCGCTGTTCGGCAGCATGGCGGATTTCGACGCCCTGCTTGAGGCGGCGCATGCGCACGGCATCAAGGTGCTGCTCGATTTCGTGCCCAATCACACCTCCGACCGGCATCCCTGGTTTTTGGAAAGCCGCTCGTCGCGCACCAGTGCGAAACGCGACTGGTACATCTGGCGCGATGGCGCCCCCGGCGGCGGGCCGCCCAACAACTGGCTGTCGGAATTCGGCGGCCCGGCTTGGGCATTCGATGAGCAGACCGGGCAGTATTATTATCACGCGTTTCTTGCGGCGCAGCCCGACCTGAACTGGCGCAACCCCGGGGTGCGCGCCGCCATGCACGAAGTCATGCGGTTCTGGCTGCGCAAAGGCGTCGACGGTTTCCGCGTTGACGTCATGTGGCATCTGATCAAGGACGCGGCCTTTCGCGACAACCCGCCCAATCCCGACTACCGCGCGGGCGAGCCGCCGTCCCGGCGCCTGCTGCCGCTCTATTCGGCGGACATGCCGGAAGTGCACGAGGCCGTGCGCGGCTTGCGCGCCGTCATCGACGAATTTCCCGGGCGCGTTCTGATCGGCGAAATCTATCTGCCGCTCGGGCGGCTGGTCGCCTATTACGGCCGCGATCTTGGCGGCGCGCATCTGCCGTTCAATTTCAGTCTGCTGGAGACGCCTTGGCGCGCGCCGGCGATCGCGCAAGCGGTCGATCGCTACGAGGCGGCTTTGCCGGCCGGCGGCTGGCCGAACTGGGTGCTGGGCAACCACGACCGGCCGCGGCTCGCAACGCGCATCGGGCCGGAGCAGGCGCGCGTCGCCGCCATGCTGCTGCTGACGCTGCGCGGTACGCCGACGCTCTACTACGGCGACGAGATCGGCATGCGCCAGGTGGCGATGCCGCCGGATGCTGCGCGCGATCCGGCCGCAGCGCACGTCCCCGGCCGCGACGGCGCCCGCACGCCGATGCAGTGGGAGGCAAGCCGCTTTGCCGGTTTCTCGACGGCAGAACCCTGGCTTCCGCTGGCGGAGAATTTCGCCGCCACCAACGTCGCCAGCCAGCGCGCCGAGCCTGGGCTCGCTGTTCAATCTCTACAAACGGCTGATCGCCTTGCGCAGGACGCGGCCGGCTCTGAACCGGGGAGCCTATCGGCCGCAGCAGGCCGAAAACGACGTTCTGGCCTTTGTGCGGGAGGAGGCCGGCGACCGGGTCTTGGTCGCGCTGAATTTCGGTACCGAGGAGGCCGCCTTGGCCTTACCGTGTCCTGGTACCGTCCTGCTCTCGTCGGATGCCGGCCGCGAAGGCGAAGAAGTGAGGCATTCATTGGCTTTAAGGCCCCACCACGGGGCCGTCGTCGCGCTTGCCGCCTGAACGGGCCGGTGCGGCCGCAAATCAGCGAGAAGCCTCGGTTTTCCAGCCCTTTCGCCTTGACTTGCGCTACCCCGGCCGATACATACGCCACACTTTTCGGCAGGCGGTGAGCTTCGCTTGCTCGGAACGGCCGCCCGACTAACCTTTTGAGATCATTGTGTTATATCTCAAAACTTGGCCGGCGCATCGCCTCGAGGAATGAAGCTCAAACGCTGCCACTGACAGCCACTGTCAGACTTTGAAGTGAACGGCTGCGGTGCTTTACCCGCATCGCGGCCGTCCGGAACGGAAGAGCGCCCCCGCTATCGAGCGGATGGCGCGATTTCGTTTTGCGCGTGAGAAATGCCGGGGCGAAAGCCCACAACGACGAACTGCGAGGGGCGTAAGCCTCAAACGATTCCGGGCTCACGCCGAGCCCAAACGAGGGATGCGAAGGCAAACAATGCCGACGATCAACCAGTTGATTGCCAATCCGCGCAAGCCGCTCAAGGTGCGCGTGACGGCGCCAGCGCTCGAGTCTTCGCCGCAAAAGCGCGGCGTCTGCACGCGCGTCTACACCACGACGCCGAAGAAGCCGAACTCGGCGCTGCGCAAGGTGGCCAAGGTGCGCCTGACCAACGGCTTCGAGGTGATCGGCTACATCCCCGGCGAGGGGCACAATCTGCAGGAACATTCGGTGGTGATGATCCGCGGCGGCCGCGTCAAGGATCTGCCGGGCGTGCGCTATCACATCCTGCGCGGCGTGCTCGATACGCAAGGCGTCAAGAATCGCAAGCAGCGCCGGTCCAAATACGGCGCCAAGCGTCCCAAATAATCGGAATCCGAGCCATGTCCCGCCGCCACGCCGCAGAAAAGCGCGAAGTCATCCCGGACCCGAAGTTCGGCAACGTCGTCGTCTCCAAGTTCATGAACGCCGTCATGTATGCCGGCAAGAAGTCCGTGGCCGAAGGCATCGTGTACGGCGCGCTCGAGATGATCGAGAGCAAGACCAAGGCGAGCCCGCTCACGGTGTTCCAGCAGGCGCTCGACAACGTGATGCCTTCGATCGAAGTGCGCTCCCGCCGCGTCGGCGGCGCCACCTACCAGGTGCCGGTCGAAGTGCGCACCTCGCGCCGGCAGGCGCTCGGCATCCGCTGGATCATCTCGGCGGCGCGCGAGCGTAACGAAAAGACGATGACGGAGCGGCTCTCGGCCGAGCTGCTCGACGCATCCAATAACCGGGGAAACGCCGTCAAGAAGCGCGAGGATACCCACAAAATGGCGGAAGCCAACCGGGCCTTCTCGCATTACCGCTGGTGACGGCGAACAACCTCAAGGACTAGAACGCAAATGCCTCGCGCCCATCCAATCGTGGACTACCGTAATTTCGGCATCATGGCGCACATCGATGCCGGAAAAACCACGACCACGGAACGGATCCTCTATTACACCGGCAAGAGCCACAAGATCGGCGAAGTGCACGACGGCGCCGCGACCATGGATTTCATGGAGCAGGAGCAGGAGCGCGGCATCACGATTACGTCGGCTGCGACCACCGCGTTCTGGAAGGAAAAGCGTCTCAACATCATCGACACCCCCGGCCACGTCGACTTTACCATCGAAGTCGAACGCTCGCTGCGCGTGCTCGACGGCGCCGTCGTCGTGCTCGACAGCAACCAGGGGGTCGAGCCGCAGACCGAGACGGTCTGGCGTCAGGGCGACAAATACAAGGTGCCGCGCATCGTCTTTGCCAACAAGATGGACAAGATCGGCGCCGACTTCTTCAAATGCATGGAAGACATCAAGTCCCGCCTCGGCGCAAAGCCGGTGGCGATCCAGCTGCCGATCGGTTCGGAACAGCAGTTCAAGGGCCTGATCGACCTGGTGCGCATGAAGGGCGTGGTGTGGAACGACGAGTCGCTCGGCGCCGATTATCACGACATCGACATTCCGGCCGACATGCTCGATCAGGCCACCGAATACCGCGACAAGATGATCGAGGCCGCCTGCGAACTCGATGACGACGCGGCCACCGCCTACCTCGAAGGCAAAATGCCCGACGAGGCGACCCTGAAAAAACTGATCCGCAAGGCCGTGATCACCGGTGCCTTCTTCCCGGTGCTGTGCGGCTCGGCGTTCAAGAACAAGGGCGTGCAGCCGCTGCTCGACGCCGTGGTCGACTACCTGCCGAGCCCGCTCGACGTGCCGCCGATCCACGGCATCAATCCGGACAAGGAAAACGAAGACGTCATCCGCGAGCCGAAGGACGACGCGCCGCTGGCGCTGCTCGCCTTCAAGATCATGGACGACCCCTTCGTCGGCACCATCACCTTCTGCCGCATCTATTCCGGCACGCTCACCTCGGGCACCGGGGTGATCAATTCGACCAAGGAGCGCAAGGAGCGCATCGGCCGCATGCTGCTGATGCATGCGAACAACCGCGAGGACATCAAGGAAGCCTATGCCGGCGACATCGTGGCGCTGGCCGGCCTCAAGGAAGTGCGCACCGGCGACACGCTGTGCGATCCGAAGGCCCCGGTGATCCTGGAAAAGATGGAATTCCCCGATCCGGTGATCGAGATCGCCATCGAGCCGAAGTCGAAAGCCGACCAGGAAAAGCTCGGCGTCGCCTTGGCCAAGCTCGCCGCCGAGGACCCGTCCTTCCGCGTCTCCACCGACCAGGAGAGCGGCCAGACCATTCTCAAGGGCATGGGCGAACTGCATCTCGACATCAAGGTCGACATCCTGAAGCGCACCTACAAGGTAGACGCCAATATCGGCGCGCCGCAGGTGGCGTTCCGCGAGAAGATCACCCAGAAGGTCGAGCACGACTATACCCACAAGAAACAGACCGGCGGTTCCGGCCAATTCGCGGCGATCAAGATCATCGCCGAGCCGACGCCGCCCGGCACGCCGTTCGAATTCGAAAACGAAATCATCGGCGGCGCGGTGCCGAAGGAATACATCCCGGGCGTCGAGAAGGGTCTGGAGTCGGTGCTCGGCTCCGGCGTGCTCGCCGGCTTCCCGGTGGTCGACCTCAAGGTGACGCTGATCGACGGCAAGTATCACGACGTCGACTCGTCGGCCCTGGCGTTCGAAATCTGCGCCCGCCAGTGCCTGAAAGAGGCGCTGCAGCGCGCGCGGCCGGTTCTGCTCGAGCCGATCATGAAGGTCGAGGTGGTGACGCCGGAGGACTACACCGGCTCCGTCATCGGCGATCTCAACTCGCGGCGCGGGCAAATCCAGGGCCAGGACATGCGCGGCAACGCCAACGTGGTCAACGCGATGGTGCCGCTGATGAACATGTTCGGCTACGTCAACAACCTGCGGTCCATGTCCCAGGGCCGCGCCACATTCACCATGCAATTCGATCACTACGCTGAACTGCCCGCCAACGTGTCGGCGGAAGTGCAAAAGAAATTCGCGTGACGATCGCAACCTGAAGGAATCTGAACGGAGAGTTCCATGGCCAAAGAAAAATTCCTGCGCAACAAGCCTCATTGCAATATCGGCACGATCGGTCACGTCGACCACGGCAAGACCACGCTGACGGCGGCGATCACCAAGGTGCTGGCCGAAACCGGCGGCGCCACGTTTACCGCCTACGATCAGATCGACAAGGCGCCGGAAGAAAAGGCGCGCGGCATCACCATTTCGACGGCGCACGTCGAATACTCGACCGACAAGCGCCACTACGCGCACGTCGACTGCCCCGGCCACGCCGACTACGTGAAGAACATGATCACCGGCGCCGCGCAGATGGACGGCGCCATCCTCGTGGTGTCCGCCGCCGACGGCCCGATGCCGCAGACGCGCGAGCACATCCTGCTCGCCCGCCAGGTCGGCGTGCCGGCGCTGGTGGTGTTCATGAACAAGGTCGACATGGTGGACGATCCGGAACTGCTCGAGCTGGTCGAGCTCGAAGTCCGCGAGCTTCTGTCCAAGTACAATTTCCCCGGCGACAAGATCCCGGTGATCAAGGGCTCGGCGCTTGCCGGCCTCGAAGGCAAGGACCCCAAGCTCGGCCACGACGCCATCCTCGAGCTGATGAAGGCGGTGGACGACTACATCCCGCAGCCGGAACGCCCGAAGGATCAGCCGTTCCTGATGCCGGTGGAAGACGTGTTCTCGATCTCCGGCCGCGGCACCGTCTGCACCGGTCGCATCGAGCGCGGCATCATCAAGGTCGGCGAGGAAGTCGAGATCGTCGGCATCAAGCCGACGCAGAAGACCGTCGTCACCGGCGTCGAGATGTTCCGCAAGCTGCTCGACCAGGGCGAGGCCGGCGACAACGTCGGCTGCCTGCTGCGCGGCACCAAGCGCGAGGAAGTCGAGCGCGGCCAGGTGCTGTGCAAGCCCGGCTCGGTCAAGCCGCACACCAAGTTCAAGGCGGAGGCCTACATCCTCACCAAGGAAGAGGGCGGCCGTCATACCCCGTTCTTCACCAACTACCGTCCGCAGTTCTACTTCCGCACCACCGACGTGACCGGCGTGGTGCACCTGCCGGCCGGCACCGAAATGGTGATGCCGGGCGACAACGTGGCGATGGAAGTGCACCTGATCGTGCCGATTGCCATGGAGGAGAAACTGCGCTTCGCCATTCGCGAGGGCGGCCGCACCGTCGGCGCCGGCGTGGTGGCGAGCATCATCGAGTAAGCAAAGGTCCGCTCGTCCCCGCGCAAGCGGGGACCCAGTGCTCCGGGCAGGAGCGAATGTGTGGCCCTGGATTCCCGCTTTCGCGGGAATGAGCGGGGTACGAGAGAAACGAAATGAACGGCCAGAATATCCGGATCCGGCTCAAGGCGTTCGATCACCGCATCCTCGATGCGTCGACGCGCGAGATCGTGAACACGGCCAAGCGCACCGGCGCGCAGGTCCGTGGGCCCATCCCGCTGCCGACGCGAATCGAGAAGTTCACGGTGAACCGCTCGCCGCACGTCGACAAGAAGAGCCGCGAACAGTTCGAGATGCGCACGCACAAGCGCCTCTTGGACATCGTCGATCCGACGCCGCAAACGGTGGACGCGCTGATGAAGCTCGATCTTGCCGCCGGCGTCGACGTCGAGATCAAACTGTAAAGGCCGCGCGAGGAAGAAAATGCGTTCCGGAGTGGTTGCGCAAAAGCTTGGGATGACCCGGGTGTTCACCGAAGGCGGCGAACACGTGCCGGTCACGGTGCTGCGCCTGGCGCAGTGCCAGGTGATCGCGCATCGCACCAAGGACAAGAACGGCTATGTCGCGCTCCAGCTCGGTGCGGGCGCGCGCCGGACCGGCAACATGATCAAGGCCGACCGCGGCTATTTCGCCAAGGCCAAGGTCGAGCCGCGCCGCAAGCTCGCCGAATTCCGCGTCACCGAAGACGCGCTGATCCCCGTCGGCGCCGAGATCACCGCCGACCACTTCGTGATCGGCCAGTTCGTCGACGTCTGCGGTACCTCGATCGGCAAGGGCTTTGCCGGCGGCATGAAGCGCTGGAATTTCGCCGGCCTTCGCGCCTCGCACGGCGTGTCGATCTCGCACCGCTCGATCGGCGGCACCGGCGGCCGGCAGGATCCCGGCAAAACCTTCAAGAACAAGAAGATGCCCGGCCATCTCGGCACCGACCGCGTCACCACGCTCAATCTCAAGGTGGTGCAGACCGACGTCGAGCGCGGCCTCATCTTGGTCGAAGGCGCGGTGCCTGGCGCCAAGAGCGGCTGGGTCACCGTGCGCGACGCGGTGAAGAAGGCGCTGCCCAAGGAAGCGCCAAAGCCCGGCAAATTCCGCTTGGCGGAAGCCGCCGACGCCAAACCGGCCGCCGAGCAAGCCCCCGCTGCCCCCGCCGCGAAGGAGGGCGCGTGATGGAAATGAAAATCACCACGCTGGAAGGCAAGGAAGCCGGTTCGGTCAATCTGCCGGACGCGATTTTCGGGCTCGAGCCGCGCAGCGACATCCTGCAGCGCTGCGTCAACTGGCAGCTCGCCAAGCGCCAGCGCGGCACGCACAAGACCAAGGACCGCTCGGAAATCTGGCGCACCGGCAAGAAAATGTATGCGCAGAAGGGCACCGGCGGCGCCCGTCACGGCTCGGCGCGCGTGCCGCAGTTCCGCGGTGGCGGACGCGCATTCGGTCCGCTGGTGCGCAGCCATGCGCACGGTTTGCCGAAGAAGGTGCGCGCGCTTGCGCTCAAGCACGCGCTGTCGTCGAAGGCCAAGGATGGCGGCATCATCATTATCGAAAAGATGACGCTCAAGGACGGCAAGACCGCAGGCCTCGCCAAGCAGTTCGACAAGCTCGGCCTCGCCAACGCGCTGATCATCGACGGCGCCGAGGTCGAGCTGAATTTCCGCAACGCCGCGCGCAACATTCCGAATATCGACGTGCTGCCGGTGCAGGGCATCAACGTCTACGACATCATGCGGCGCAAGACCCTGGTGCTGACCAAGGCCGCGCTCGATGCGCTGGAGGCGCGCTTCAAATGACCACCAGCGATCCCCGCCATTACGACGTCATCCTGTCGCCGGTGATCACCGAAAAGGCGACCATGGCGTCCGAACACAACAAGGTCGTGTTCAAGGTGCGCAAAAACGCGACCAAGCCGCAGATCAAGGAAGCGGTCGAGAAGCTGTTCGACGTCAAGGTCAAGAACGTCAACACGCTCACCCGCAAGGGCAAGCTCAAGATGTTCAAGAACCGGCTCGGGCAGCAGTCCGACGTGAAGCGCGCGATCGTGACGCTCGAAGAGGGTCACCGCATCGACGTGACCACGGGATTGTAAGGGAAGCCTCCGATGGCGTTGAAATCATACAATCCGACGACCCCGAGCCAGCGCCAGCTGGTGAACATCGACCGCTCCGTCGCTGTATAAAGGCGCGCCGCTCAAGGCGTTGACCGAAGGCCAGAATTCGACCGGCGGCCGCAACAATAATGGCCGCATCACCTCACGTTTCCGCGGCGGCGGCCACAAGCAGGCCTATCGCAAGATCGATTTCCGCCGCAAAAAGTTCGACATGCCGGCAACCGTCGAGCGGCTCGAATACGATCCCAACCGCACCGCCTTCATCGCGCTCATCAAGTACCAGGACGGCGAACTCGCCTACATCCTGGCGCCGCAGCGCCTGGGCGCGGGCGACCAGGTGATCGCCTCCGAGCATGCCGACGTAAAGCCGGGCAATGCCATGCCGATCGGCAATATTCCGGTCGGCACCATCGTGCACAATGTCGAAATCAAGATCGGCAAAGGCGGGCAGATCGCGCGTTCGGCCGGCACCTACGTGCAGATCGTCGGACGCGACCAGGATTACGTCATCCTGCGGCTGTCGACGACCGAACAGCGTTTGGTGCACGGCCGCTGCATGGCGACCATCGGCGCGGTGTCCAACCCCGACAACATGAACACGACCATCGGCAAGGCCGGCCGCCAGCGCTGGAAGGGCCGCATGCCGCACAACCGCGGCATCACCATGAACCCGGTCGATCACCCGCATGGCGGACGCACCAAGGGCGGCGGTCACTGGACCACGCCGTGGGGCTTCCCGACCAAGGGCAAGAAGACGCGCAAGAACAAGCGCACCACCAAATTCATCGCCGTCAGCCGTCACGAGCGCAAGAAGCAGAAGTAGGACAAAGATTATGGCGCGTTCTTTATGGAAAGGCCCTTTCGTCGACGGCTATCTGCTGAAAAAGGCGGAAGCCGCGCGCGCGTCGGGCCGTCACGAGATGATCAAGATCTGGAGCCGGCGCTCGACCATCCTGCCGCAGTTCGTCGGGCTGAATTTCGGCGTCTATAACGGGCAAAAGCACATCCCGGTGATGGTGACCGAGGAAATGGTCGGTCACAAGTTCGGCGAATTCGCGCCGGGCCGCATGTTCTACGGCCATTCATCCGACCGCAAAGCCAAGCGCGCGGCGGCAGCCCCGGGCGTAGCCGCTGCTCCTGGCGCACCGGCGGCGGCGCCGGCCGCCGCGTCGGACGCCGGCTAAGGAATCGAGAGACAGGTCATGGGCAAGAGTTCACGCGAGCGGGGCCTCCCGGATAACGAGGCCAAGGCGGTTGCCCGGATGATCCGGGTCAGCCCGCAGAAGCTCAATCTGGTCGCGCAGATGATCCGCGGCAAGAAGGTCGCGAGCGCGCTCGCCGATCTGGAGTTTTCGCGCAAGCGCATCGCCGTGGACGTACGCAAGTGCCTGGAATCGGCGATCGCCAACGCCGAGAACAATCACGACCTCGACGTCGACGATCTGGTCGTCGCCGAGGCCCATGTCGGCAAGGCGCTGGTGATCAAGCGCTTCAGTCCGCGCGGCCGCGGCCGCATGGGACGCATTTTGAAACCGTTCTCCCACCTGACCATCATCGTGCGTCAGGTCGAGGCGCCAGCCGCAGCGAAAGCCTAAAGGGGTATTCGATGGGTCAAAAAGTCAATCCGATCGGGCTGCGTCTCGGGATCAACCGCACCTGGGACTCGCGCTGGTATTCCGGCAAGGCCGAATACGGCACGCTGCTGCACGAGGACATCAAGATCCGCGAAGAGCTGATGAAGCAGCTCAAGCAGGCGGCGGTGTCCAAGATCATCATCGAGCGCCCGCACAAGAAGTGCCGCGTCACCATCCACTCGGCGCGTCCAGGCGTGGTGATCGGCAAAAAGGGCGCCGACATCGAGAAGCTGCGCAAGGCAGTCGCCAAGCTCACCGACAGCGACGTGGTCATCAATATCGTCGAAATCCGCAAGCCCGAGCTCGACGCGCAATTGGTCGCCGAATCGATCGCCCAGCAGCTCGAACGCCGCGTGGCGTTCCGCCGCGCCATGAAGCGCGCGGTGCAGTCGGCCATGCGGCTTGGCGCCGAAGGCATCCGCATCAATTGCTCGGGCCGCCTCGGCGGCGCCGAAATCGCGCGCATGGAGTGGTACCGCGAAGGCCGCGTGCCGCTGCACACCCTGCGCGCCGACGTCGACTACGGCGTCGCCACCGCTTTCACCACTTACGGCACCTGCGGCGTCAAGGTCTGGATCTTCAAGGGCGAAATCCTCGAGCACGATCCGATGGCGCAGGACAAGAAGCTCGCCGAGGGCGACCAGGGCCGTCCGCGCCGCGAAACCGCGGCCTGAGGGGATAACGAGTAAGTCATGCTGCAACCGATCCGCACCAAGTTCCGCAAAGCCTTCAAGGGCCGCATCCACGGCGTCGCCACCTCGGGCGCGACGCTCGCCTTCGGCCAATACGGCCTGAAGGCGCTCGAGCCCGATCGCGTCACCGCGCGCCAGATCGAGGCCGCGCGCCGCGCGCTCACCCGCTTCATGAAGCGGTCGGGCCGGGTGTGGATCCGCGTTTTCCCGGACGTGCCGGTGTCGAAGAAGCCGATCGAAATCCGCATGGGCAAGGGCAAGGGCACGCCCGAGCTTTGGGTATGCCGCGTCAAGCCCGGCCGTATCCTGTTCGAGGTCGACGGCATCCCGGTCGCCGTCGCCAAGGAAGCGCTGGCGCTCGCCGCCGCCAAGCTCCCGGTCAAGACCCGTTTCATCGAACGCATCGCCGAGTAAGCCAATGAAAGCCGCAGACGTAAGAGCGATGACGCTCGACCAGATCGACGACGAGGTGCTCAAGCTCAAGAAGGAGCAGTTCAACCTGCGTTTCCAGCGCGCCACCGGTCAACTCGAGAACACCTCGCGCGTGCGCGTCATCCGCCGCGACGTCGCGCGGCTGAAAACCATTGCCGCGCAGAAGCGCGCCGGGTCGATGCCGGACATCGCGCCGATACCGAAAGCGGAGGAGAAGCCCAAGGTCGCCAAGCCGAAGGCCGAGAAACCGAAAGCCGACAAGCCGAAATCGAAGAAGCCGCAGTCCGCGAAGAGCCGCAAGGCTGGCGCGACGAAGACTGCCGCGAAGAAGTCGAAGTAAGGGGTTCGAGATGCCGAAGCGTACGCTCCAGGGCGTCGTCGTCAGCGACAAGCAGGACAAGACCATTGTCGTGCGCGTCGACCGGCGTTTTTCGCACGCAACGATGAAGAAGGTCATTCGCCGTTCCAAGAAATATCACGCGCATGACGAAAAGAACGAATTTGCCGTCGGCGACGTGGTGTGGATCGAAGAGCGCCGGCCGATCTCCAAGCTCAAGTGCTGGGAAGTGATCCGCGGCGAGAAGAAACAGAAAGTTCAATGAGCATCATGCTCGCACAGACAATGAAAGCCGCATCATGATCCAGATGCAAACCAACCTCGACGTGGCGGACAATTCCGGCGCGCGCCGCGTCATGTGCATCAAGGTGCTGGGCGGCTCGAAGCGCAAATACGCCACCATCGGCGACGTCATCGTCGTCTCGGTGAAGGAAGCCATTCCGCGCGGCCGCGTGAAAAAGGGCGAGGTGATGAAGGCCGTGGTGGTGCGCATCGCCAAGGACATCAAGCGCGCCGACGGCTCGGTCATCCGCTTCGACCGTAACGCGGCGGTGCTGATCACGCCGCAGATGGAGCCGGTCGGCACCCGCATCTTCGGGCCGGTGCCGCGCGAATTGCGCGCCAAGAATCACATGAAGATCATCTCGCTCGCGCCGGAGGTGCTCTAATGGCCGCCAAAATCAAGAAAGGCGACAAGGTCATCGTGCTTGCCGGCCGCGACAAAGGCCGCACCGGCGAGGTGATCGAGGTGCGCCCCGATCAAGACCGCGCTTTGGTGCGCGGCGATCAACATGGTCAAGCGCCACCAGCGCCAGACCGCCCAGCAGGAAGGCGGGATCATCTCGAAAGAGAGCGCGATCCATCTGTCCAACCTGGCGATGGCCGACCCCAAGGACGGCAAGCCGACCCGCGTCGGCTTCAAATTCGTCGGGGAGGGGCAGGACCGCAAGAAAATCCGCTTTGCCAAGCGTTCCGGAGTAGAGATCGATGGCTGATACGCAACCGAACGCCGAACCCAAGAAGCCGAAGCCGCCGCAGGGCGCCCCGAAGGGCGCCAAGGACGGCGGCGCGCCCAAAAGCGACGCGCCGAAGGTCAAGAAGCCGCGCGAGCGCTCCGACTACGTGGCGCGGCTGAAGACGCATTTCGAGCAGGTGATCCGCGGCGAACTGAGCAAGCAGTTCGGCTACACCAACCGCTTCCAGGTGCCGATGATCACCAAAGTCGTGCTCAACATGGGCATCGGCGAGGGCGTCGCCGACCGCAAAAAGGTCGATGGCGCCGCCAATGACCTTTCGTTGATCGCCGGCCAGAAGGCGGTGATCACCAAGTCGCGCAAGTCGATCGCCACCTACAAGCTGCGCGACGGCCAGGCTATCGGCTGCAAGGTCACGCTGCGCAAGGCGCGCATGTACGACTTCGTCGACCGGCTGGTAAACATCGTGCTGCCGCGCATCCGCGACTTCCGCGGCCTCAATCCGAAGAGCTTCGACGGCCGCGGCAACTACAGTCTCGGCATCAAGGAATACACGGTCTTCCCGGAAATCGATTTCGACAAGGTCACCGACACCTGGGGCCTCGACATCACCGTTTGCACCAGCGCGCGCTCCGACGACGAGGCACGCGCGCTTTTGGCGGCATTCAACTTCCCGTTCCGGCAGTGAGGGGCGATTTCCGTTCCCTCAAACGCGGAAACAAGGAGCGATAGGCATGGCGAAGAAGAGTATGATCGAGAAGAATAACCGGCGGCGCAGGATGGCGAAAAGTTACGCCAATCGCCGCAAAGCGCTGAAAGCGATCGCCCGCGACAAGAAGCTGCCGATGGAGGAGCGGTTCGCCGCCACCCTCAAGCTTGCCGAACTGCCGCGCAATTCCTCGGCCACCCGCATCCGCAATCGCTGCGAGCTCTCGGGCCGTCCGCGTGCCTATTACCGCAAGCATCGTCTCAGCCGCATCGCGTTGCGCGACCTCGGCTCCAAGGGCCTGATTCCGGGCCTCGTGAAGTCGAGCTGGTAGGGGGATCGCAATGGCTGTCAACGATCCGATCGGCGACATGATCACCCGCATCCGCAATGCGCAGATGCGAACCAAGTCGAAGGTTTCCATGCCGGGCTCCAAGCAGCGCGAGCGCGTCTGCGAGGTGCTCAAGACCGAAGGCTACATCCGCGGCTACGCCAGCGTGGCGCACGCCGACGGCCGCAGCGAGCTCGAGATCGAGCTCAAGTATTTCGACGGCGAGCCGGTGATCCGCGAGATTTCGCGCGTCTCCAAGCCCGGCCGGCGCGTCTACGCCTCGGTGCGCGCGCTGCCGCGCATCAATAACGGCCTCGGCATCTCGATTTTGTCGACGCCCAAGGGCGTGATGGCCGACCACGCCGCCCGCGACGCCAATGTCGGCGGCGAAATCATCTGCACGGTGTTCTAGCGCATGATCCCGAAAAGTGGGAACCGGTTTTCGGACAAGATCATGGGCAAATGAAAAGTGTTAGGGAAGCGATGAGTTGAACTAAACGGAAGAGATTCTAATGTCGCGCATTGGCAACAAAACGGTCGCGATCCCGTCCGGCGTTACCGCCGCCGTGGAAGGCCAGACCGTCAAGGTGAAGGGCCCGAAGGGCGCCATGCAGGTCGTGCTGCATGACGACGTGACGGCCAAGATGGACAAAGGCGGCATCAAGCTCGATCCGCGCTCCGAGAGCAAGCGCGCGCGCTCGCAATGGGGCACCTCGCGCACGCTGGTCGCCAATCTGGTCTCCGGCGTGACCAAGGGTTTCGAGGAAAAGCTGGAAATCACCGGCGTCGGCTTCCGCGCCGCGGTGCAGGGCAAGTCGCTCAACCTGCAGCTCGGGTTCTCCCACGACGTGAATTTCGCGATCCCGCAGGGCATCGCGATCGCCACGCCGAAGCCGACCGAGATCGTTGTGACCGGCATGGACAAGCAGCAGGTCGGTCAGGTTGCCGCCGAAATCCGCGGTTTCCGCCCGCCCGAGCCGTACAAGGGCAAGGGCGTGAAATACGTCGGCGAATACATCTTCCGCAAGGAAGGCAAGAAGAAGTAGAGGAACGTTGCGATGTCGAGATTAAGCGATCGGACTGCGCGACGGACGGCAACCGTGCGCCGCAACGTCAGGCTCGCCGCCGGCACCAGCGGGCGCGCGCGGCTGACGGTATTCCGCTCGTCCAAGCACATCTATGCCCAGCTCATCGACGACGCCAAGGGCCGCACGCTTGCGGCAGCGTCCTCGCTCGAAAAGTCGCTGCGCGAAGGCGCCAAGACCGGCGCTAATATCGACGCGGCGAAATCGGTCGGCAAGCTGATCGCCGAGCGCGCGAAGGAAAAAGGAATCAAGGACGTCGTGTTCGACCGCGGCGGCTATCTCTATCACGGGCGCGTCAAGGCGCTGGCCGACGCCGCGCGCGAAGGCGGCCTCAACTTCTAATTCAATTGGATCGATCGAAAATGGCACATGAACCCCGACGAGAGCCGCGCCGCGACCGTGAACGCGGCGGCCGCGAGGAACGCGACAGCGAGTTCACCGACAAGCTGGTTCACATCAATCGCGTGGCCAAGGTGGTGAAGGGCGGCCGGCGTTTCGCCTTTGCCGCGCTCGTCATCGTCGGCGACCAGAAGGGCCGCGCCGGTTACGGCCACGGTAAGGCGCGCGAGGTGCCGGAAGCGATCCGCAAGGCGACCGACGCCGCCAAGCGCAGCCTGACGCGCGTTCCCTTGCGCGAAGGCCGCACGCTGCACCACGACGTGCTCGGCCGCCACGGCGCCGGCAAGGTGTTCCTGCGCGCGGCGCCTCCGGGCACCGGCATCATCGCCGGCGGTCCGATGCGCGCGGTGTTCGAGACGCTCGGCATCCAGGACGTGGTGGCGAAATCGCTCGGCTCGTCCAATCCCTACAACGTGGTGCGCGCGACCTTCGACGCGCTTAAGCATCAGGATTCGCCGCGCTCGGTCGCGGCGCGCCGCAACCTCAAGGTCTCCACGCTGCAGTCGCGCCGCCGCGAAGGCGGCGAGGCGGACGCGACGGAATAGGGGGATCGCCATGGCCGAGGCAAAAAAGACCGTCAAGGTCGAACAGATTGCGAGCCCGCTGCGCCGCCATCACGACCAGCGCGAGACCCTGATCGGGCTCGGGCTCAATAAAGTCGGCCGCACCCGCGAGCTGCCGGATACGCCGTCGACGCGCGGCATGATCCGCAAGCTGCACCATCTGGTGCGCGTGGTCGGCGAAGCGAAATAAGAAGGACGCGTGCGATGAAACTGAACCAGATCGCCGACAATGCGGGCGCGCGCAAGAACCGCCTGCGCATCGGCCGTGGCATCGGCTCCGGCATGGGCAAGACCGGCGGCCGCGGCGGCAAGGGCCAGACCGCGCGCTCGGGCGTGCGCATCAAGGGCTTCGAAGGCGGCCAGATGCCGCTGCATCGCCGCCTGCCCAAACGCGGGTTCCGCAATACCTCGTTCGCGGTCAAGCTCAACGAAACCAATATCGGCAAGGTGCAGGCGGCGATCGACGCCGGGCTGATCGATGTCGGCAGCCCAATCGATGCGGCGGCCATGGTCAAGGCCGGCCTGATGCGGCGCGCCAAGGGCGGCGTCAAGCTGCTCGGCGATGGCGAGATCAAGAGCAAGGCCGATTTCGCCGTGTTCCGCGCTTCGAAATCCGCCATCGCGGCGGTCGAAAAAGCCGGCGGCAGCGTGAAAATCCTCGCCCCGGCGAAGGAAGAGGACGCCGAGCCGAAGGGCAAGAACAAGCGCATGGCGCTGGAAGCCGCCAAAGGCGGCAATAAGCCGAAGGGCGGCAAGGCGAAAGAAGCCAAGGCGCGAAGCCGCCGAAGGCGAGCAAAAACCGGCCGAGTGAGCCGGTCGCAAGTTTGCGGCGCGGTGCCTATCTAGAGTTTTCTGAAGGCGGCCCGCGGCTGGCGGGGTGGGGCAGGACGGGGCGCGGCGGCAGGAGCGATTGATGGTTTCGGCAGCGGAACAACTGGCGGCCAATCTCAACTTCGGAGCCCTCGCCAAGGCCGAAGAGCTCAAGAAGCGCATCTGGTTCACGGTCGGCGCGCTGCTGGTCTATCGCCTTGGTACCTACATTCCGCTGCCTGGCATCGATCCGGGCGCCTGGGAGCAGATCTTCAATACCCAGGCCGGCGGCATTCTCGGCATGTTCAACATGTTCTCCGGCGGCGGCATCCACCGGATGGCGATCTTCGCGCTCAACATCATGCCCTACATCTCGGCCTCGATCATCATTCAGCTGATGACGACGGTCTCGCCGACGCTCGAAGCGCTCAAGAAGGAAGGCGAGTCGGGCCGCAAGATCATGAACCAGTACACCCGGTATCTCACCGTGGTGCTCGCCGCCTTCCAGGCCTACGGCATTTCGATCGGGCTGGAAGGCGCCGGCAGCGTGGTGGCCGATCCCGGCTGGTTCTTCCGCATCTCCACCGTCATCACGCTCACCGGCGGCACCATGTTCCTGATGTGGCTGGGCGAGCAGATCACCTCGCGCGGCATCGGCAACGGCATTTCGCTGATCATCCTGTCGGGCATCGTGGCGCAATTGCCCTCGGCCATCGCCGGCACGCTGGAATTGGGCCGCCAGGGCGCGCTATCCACCGGCCTGATCCTCGCCGTCATCGTGATGTGCGTGGCGGTGATCGCCTTCATCGTGTTCATGGAGCGCGCGCAGCGCCGCCTGTTGATCCAATATCCCAAGCGGCAGGTGGGCAATCGCATGTTCGAGGGTCAATCCTCGCATCTGCCGCTCAAGCTCAATACGTCGGGCGTAATCCCGCCGATCTTTGCGTCATCCTTACTGCTGCTGCCGACCACGGTCGCCAACTTCAACGCCGGCTCGGGACCGGGCTGGCTGACCACGGTCACCACGCTGCTCGGCCACGGGCGGCCGCTGTTCCTGATCCTGTACATCGGGCTGATCGTGTTCTTCGCCTTCTTTTACACGGCGATCGTGTTCAACCCGACCGAGACCGCGGATAATCTCAAGAAGCACGGCGGCTTCATCCCTGGCATAAGGCCGGGCGAACGTACCGCCGAATACATCGACTACGTGCTCTCGCGCATCACCCTGGTCGGCGCGGGTTATCTCGCCATCGTCTGCCTGATCCCCGAAATCCTGATCTCCTACGCCGCGGTGCCGTTCTATTTCGGCGGCACCTCGCTGCTGATCGTGGTCAGCGTCACCATGGATACGGTCGCGCAGATCCAGGGCTATTTGCTGGCGCACCAATACGAAGGCCTGATCAAACGGTCGAAACTGCGGGGGCGCAATCGATGAGATTGATCCTGCTCGGTCCGCCGGGGGCGGGGAAGGGCACGCAAGCGCAGCGCCTGGTAGCGAAGCACGGCATCGTGCAGCTCTCGACCGGCGACATGCTGCGCGCCGCAGTCGCCGCCGGAACGCCGGTCGGCCTGCGCGCCAAGAGCATCATGGAAGCCGGCCAGCTCGTTCCCGACGAAGTGGTGGTGGCGATCATCGCCGACCGCATCGGTCAGAAAGATTGCCGCCGCGGCTTCGTGCTCGACGGTTTCCCGCGCACCGTGCCGCAGGCGGAAGCCCTCGAGCGCCTGCTCGCCGAGCGCGGCCTCAAGCTCGACGGCGTGATCGAACTCAAGGTCGACGAGGGCATCCTGCTCAAGCGCATCGAGACGCGGGTCGCCGAAATGGCCGCCCGCGGCGAAGCGCTGCGCAAGGACGATAACCCGGAAGTGCTCAAGGGGCGGCTTACCGCCTACCGGGCGCAGACCGCGCCGTTGGCCGCCCACTACGGCGCCAAGGGCATGTTGAAAGCCGTGGACGGCATGGCGCCTATCGATACCGTCACCGCTGCCATCAACCGCATCCTGAGCCCGGCCCGGAAGGCCAATCCGGCTCGCCGCAAGGCCAAACCGGCCAAAGGGCGGGGCAAAGCCGGCCGGAGCCGTCCGGGACGCGCCAAAGCCCGCAAATCCGCCCGCAAGGCGACCCGACCGGCGCGCGCCAAAAACAAGGCTGGACAGCGCAAATCGCGTACCCGGCGGAGGTTGACGAAGGCCAGATGAATCCCTTAATAAGCTGCGCATTCAGAAGTTTGACGCGATGCCGGGCCCCAGAAATCCGGGGACGGGCGTCGTGTTACGCTTTGCGCTATCCCCTTCCAGGGGCACAAAGAATCGGCGCGTTCCGCGCGGCCGGCCGATAATAGGAGAGACTCTTTGGCTCGTATCGCGGGCGTCAATCTGCCCACCAACAAGCGCGTCGTGATCGCGCTGCAGTACATCCATGGCATCGGGCAGAAGAAAGCCCACGAAATCATGGAGAAGGTTAACCTGCCGCAGGAGCGGCGGGTGTCGCAGCTCACCGACGCCGAAGTGCTGCAGATTCGCGAAATGATCGACCGCGACTATATGGTCGAAGGCGACCTGCGCCGCGAAGTGGCGATGAACATCAAGCGGCTGATGGATCTCGGCTGTTACCGGGGCCTGCGCCACCGCAAGGGCCTGCCGGTACGCGGCCAGCGCACCCACACCAATGCGCGCACCCGCAAGGGGCCGGCCAAGACCATCGCCGGCAAGAAGAAGACACCGACAGCGCAGTGACGACAGGGAATCGCCCGCGCCTGACGGCGGCGGGCTGTAAAGGGATCGAGAATGGGTAAGGAAGCCACCCGCGTACGCCGGCGCGAACGCAAGAACATCGCGTCGGGCGTCGCGCATGTCGCCGCCTCGTTCAACAACACCATGATCACCATCACCGACGCGCAGGGCAACACCATTGCCTGGTCGTCGTCGGGCACGATGGGGTTCAAGGGCTCGCGCAAGTCGACGCCCTATGCCGCGCAGGTCGCCGCCGAAGACGCCGCCAAGAAGGCGCAGGAGCACGGCATGCGCACGCTCGAAGTCGAAGTATCGGGCCCCGGTTCGGGCCGTGAATCGGCACTGCGCGCCTTGCAGGCGCAGGGCTTTACCATCACCTCGATCCGCGACGTGACCACGATCCCGCATAACGGTTGCCGGCCGCGTAAGCGTCGTCGCGTGTGACTATCATTTCGGGCGGGCGCGTCGCGTCCGCTGCCGCCGAACATTTCCCCACACGGCGGGTGGGATGCGCCGGGCCTTGAACCCAGCGCCGCTCAATAGGTGAATGACGTGATCCAGAAAAATTGGCAGGAATTGATCAGGCCGAATAAGCTGCAGGTGGCCGCCGGCAACGATGCCGCGCGGACCGCCACCGTCGTCGCCGAACCGCTCGAACGCGGCTTCGGCGTGACGCTGGGCAACGCGCTGCGCCGCATTCTGCTGTCGTCGCTGCAGGGCGCGGCGGTGCAATCGGTGCATATCGACGGCGTGCTGCACGAATTCTCCTCGATCGCCGGCGTGCGCGAGGACGTCACCGACATCGTGCTCAACATCAAGGACATCGCCATCAAGATGCAGGGCGAGGGTCCCAAGCGCATGGTGGTCAAGAAGCAGGGCCCCGGCACCGTCACCGCCGGCGAAATTCAGACCGTCGGCGACGTGGTGGTGCTCAATCCGGACCTGGTGCTCTGCACGCTCGACGAGGGTGCCGAGATCCGCATGGAGTTCACCGTCAATACCGGCAAGGGTTACGTGCCGGCTGAGCGCAACCGTCCCGAGGACGCGCCGATCGGCTTGATCCCGGTCGACAGCCTCTATTCGCCGGTGCGCAAGGTCTCCTACAAGGTCGAGAACACCCGCGAGGGCCAGATCCTCGACTACGACAAGCTGACCATGACCATCGAGACCAACGGCGCGGTCAGCCCGGAGGATTCGCTCGCTTACGCGGCGCGCATCCTGCAGGACCAGCTCAACGTGTTCGTGAATTTCGAGGAGCCGCGCAAGGCGGAGGCCGCGGAGTCGATCCCGGACCTCGCCTTCAACCCGGCCTTCCTCAAGAAGGTGGACGAGCTCGAACTGTCGGTGCGCTCCGCCAACTGTCTCAAGAACGACAACATCGTCTACATCGGCGACCTGGTGCAGAAGACCGAAGCCGAAATGCTGCGCACGCCGAACTTCGGCCGCAAGTCGCTCAACGAGATCAAGGAAGTGCTGGCGCAGATGGGCCTGCATCTCGGCATGGAAGTGCCGGGCTGGCCGCCGGAGAACATCGAAGAGCTCGCCAAGCGCTTCGAGGATCATTACTAGCGCTTGATCCCGAAAAGTGGGAACCGGTTTTCGGAAAAGATCAAGCGCAAGGGAATAAGCCGCGCTGCGGCCACGTCAGGAGAGTTAAGCGATGCGTCACGGAAAAGTTCACCGCAAACTCGGGCGGCATTCGGCGCATCGCACCGCCATGTTCGCCAACATGGCGGCAAGCCTGATCAAGCACGAGCAGGTCGTCACCACGCTGCCGAAGGCTAAGGAACTTCGCCCGATCGTGGAGAAACTGGTGACGCTCGCCAAGAAGGGCGGGCTGGCCGCGCGCCGCCAGGCCATCTCGGAAATGCGCGACATCCCGATGGTCAAGAAATTGTTCGAGGTGATCGGCCCGCGCTACAAGGACCGCAAAGGCGGCTATACCCGCGTGCTCAAGGCCGGGTTCCGTTACGGCGACAGCGCGCCGCAGGCGGTGATCGAATTCGTCGACCGCGACGTCGAGGCCAAGGGCAAGGATTCAGGACCCGTGCAGGAGAAAAAGGCGGAAGACGCGACCGCGGCGGCCTGATCCGCAGTTCCCCAGCGTAATTCACAAGGGCGGCCGGTGGGCCGCCCTTTTTTGTTATCCGGCGATAGCGGGTGGTGGCGGGCTATGTATACTCCGCTGCATGGGAAATACGGGGAGGAACACCATGATCCGTTTTGTCGCAACGCTGCTTGCCGCTCTTGCCGCCACCGTTGGCGCGGCCCACGCGCAATCCGATCTGGTCAAGCGCGGCGACTATCTGGTCAACGGGATCCTCACCTGCGGCAATTGCCACTCGCCGAAAGGGCCGGCCGGCGACATTCCCGGCAAGCTATTTTCCGGCGGGCTGTCCTGGGATGAGCCGCCGTTCAAGGTGACGGCGCCCAACATCACGCAGGACAAGGAAACCGGCATCGGCAAATGGAGCGACGCCGACATCAAGAAGCTGATGCGCACCGGCGATTTGCCGAACGGTGCGCACATCGCCATGATCATGCCGACCGGCTTCTATCACATCATGACCGAACGCGATCTCGACGCGGTCGTCGCCTATCTGCGCACGATCAAGCCGATCAGCAACAAGGTCGCCGATCCGATCTACAAGATGCCGCAGGTCGAACACGTCCTGCCCGGCGGCGAGAAGCCCTACACCGAAGCCATGATGGGCGACAAAGTGAAGAAGGGCTTTTACCTCGCCACCATCGCGCATTGCATGGAATGCCATACCCCGATGGTGAAGGGTATGCGTCAGTGGGATACGCGTCTGGGCGCCGGCGGCTTCGACTTCCCGGGCCCTTGGGGCGTCTCGACCTCGCGCAACATCACCTCGAGCAAGACCAAGGGCATCGGAGGGTGGACCGACGCCGAGATCAAGCGGGCGATCACCACCGGCGTCACCAAGGACGGCAGCCATCTCAAGCCGCCGATGGGCTTCCATTACTATTCCACGGTGACGCCTGACGACCTCGACGCCGTGGTGGCCTATCTGCGAACGGTGCCGGCGAAGGAGTAGGCGGCTTTACCTCTCCCCGCGTGCGGGGAGAGGTCGCCCGCCGAAGCGACAGCGAAGGCGGGCGGGTGAGGGAGCTTCTTGACGATTCTGAGCGGATGGAAAAAGTCCCTCACCCCGACCCTCTTCCCCTAAAAACGGGGAGAGGGAGAAAGAAGCGGCCTTCATTTAGCCCGGCCGGTAGCCTATATCTCGGCATCCGCCGGGAGACTTTATCCAATGCGCCTTAGGCCGTTTCTAACCGCGTTTCTGCTTGCCGTCATCGCAGCCGCACCCGCCGCCGCGCAGGAGCGCCGGGTGCCGACCGCCGACGAGCTGCGCTTGTCCTATGCGCCGGTGGTACAGCGGGTGTCGCCCGCGGTGGTCAACGTCTATGCCGCCAAAGTGGTGGTGAACCGCAATCCACTGTTCGACGATCCGATTTTCCGCCGCTTCTTCGGCGTGCCGGGCGACGGCGGCCGCCAGATCCAGCGCTCGCTCGGCTCCGGCGTCATTGTCGATCCCTCCGGCCTCGTGGTCACCAACGTGCACGTCATCGAGGGCGCCGACGAAGTGAAGGTCGCGCTCGCCGACAAGCGCGAGTTCGAGGCCGAGATCGTGCTCAAGGACAAGCGCAGCGATCTCGCCGTGCTGCGCATCAAGGACGCGCATGAGCGGTTTCCGGTGCTGGAATTCGCCAATTCCGACGCGCTCGAGGTGGGCGACGTGGTGCTCGCGGTCGGCGATCCGTTCGGTGTAGGGCAGACCGTGACACACGGCATCGTCTCGGCGCTGGCGCGCACGCAAGTCGGCATCACCGATTACCAGTTCTTCATCCAGACCGACGCCGCCATCAATCCGGGCAATTCCGGCGGCGCGTTGGTCGACCTCACCGGCCGGTTGGTCGGCATCAACACCGCGATCTTTTCGCGCTCGGGCGGCTCGCAAGGCATCGGCTTTGCCATCCCCGCCAACATGGTGCGGGTGGTGGTGGCCTCCGCCAAGAGCGGCGGCGGCACGGTGATGCGGCCCTGGCTCGGCGCCCGGCTGCAGGCGGTGACCGCCGACATCGCCGACAGCATGGGGCTCAAGCGCCCGATCGGCGCGCTGGTCGCGAGTGTCGAGTCGAACAGTCCCGCGGCGCGCGCCGGGCTCAAGCCGGGCGACGTGATTGTGAGCGTGGACGGGCAACCGGTCGACGATCCCAACGCCTTCGATTACCGCTTCGCCACCAAGCCGCTGGGCGGCACGGCGACGCTCGGCCTGCTGCGAAGTGGCCGCGAGGCGAGCGTGACGGTGGCGCTGCAGACCGCGCCATCGACGCCGCGCGAAGAAATTACCATCCACTCGCGCTCGCCGTTCTTGGGCGCCAAGGTCGCCAACCTGTCGCCGGCGCTGGCCGACGAACTGCAATTGCAGAACGCCGACGAGGGCGTCGTCATCGTGGACGTGGACAACGGCTCCTATGCCAGCAACCTCGGCTTCAAGCGCGGCGATATCGTCGTGTCGGTGAACGGCGATCATATTGCCAAGACCCGCGATCTCGCGCGCATCACCGAGACGCCGAGCCGCGCCTGGCACATCGTCATCCGCCGCGGCGGGCAGCAGATCACCGCGGTGTTCAACGGATGAGCCCGCGCGCCAAGGCTGGGCCGACTTTGTTCGCGGCCGCCGGCCTCGACAAGGACGCGCCGCGGCCGCTCGCCGACCGGCTCCGGCCGCAAAAGCTCGACGAGGTGGTCGGCCAAGACCATCTGCTCGGCCCCGATGGCGCGCTCACACGCATGCTTTCGACCCGCTCGCTCGGCTCGCTGGTGTTCTGGGGCCCGCCCGGCACCGGCAAGACCACGGTGGCGCGGTTGCTGGCGCAGGCGACCGACCTCGCTTTTGAGCAGATTTCCGCCATCTTCACCGGCGTCGCCGACTTGAAGAAAGTTTTCGAGGCTGCGCGGGCGAGACGCGAAAGCGGGCAAGGCACGCTGCTGTTCGTCGACGAAATCCATCGCTTCAACCGCGCCCAGCAGGACAGCTTCCTGCCCGTCATGGAGGACGGCACCATCGTGCTGGTCGGCGCCACCACCGAGAACCCGTCGTTCGAATTGAACGCGCCGTTGCTGTCGCGCGCGCGCGTGCTGGTGTTCAAATCGCTCGATGCAGCGGCCATCGAAAAGCTGCTGGCGCGCGCCGAGGAGATCGAGCACCGCGTGCTGCCGCTCGACGGCGCCGCGCGCACGCAGCTTATTGGCATGGCCGACGGCGACGGCCGCGCCGCGCTGACTTTGGCCGAGGAAGTCTGGCGCGCCGCGCGCAAGGACGAGGTCTTCGGCGCCGCCAAATTGCAGGAGATCGTGCAGCGGCGCGCGCCGATCTACGACAAGGCGCAGGACGGCCATTACAATCTGATCTCCGCGCTGCACAAGTCGGTGCGTGGCTCCGATCCGGACGCTGCGCTCTATTATCTCTGCCGCATGCTGGATGCCGGCGAGCCGCCGCTCTACATCGCGCGCCGCGTGGTGCGCATGGCGGTCGAGGACATCGGGCTCGCCGACCCGCAGGCGCTGGTGATCGCCAATGCGGCCAAGGACGCCTATGACTTCCTTGGCAGCCCGGAAGGCGAACTGGCGATCGCCGAGGCGGTGCTCTACATGGCGACCGCGCCGAAATCGAACGCCTCTTACGCGGCCTTCGGCGCCGCCATGCGCATGGCCAAGGAGGCAGGCTCGCTGCTGCCGCCCAAGCACATTCTCAACGCGCCGACCAAGCTCATGCAGAACGAGGGCTACGGGCGCGGTTACGCCTATGACCACGACGCCGAAGAGGCCTTCTCCGGGCAGAATTATTTTCCCGACGCGCTGCCGCGCCAGCGATTCTACAATCCGCCCGAGCGTGGTTTCGAGCGCGAGATCAACAAGCGGCTGGAATACTGGGCGAAGCTGCGCAAGGAGCGGGGTGGCGGATGATCGATCTTGACGCCTATTTCAAGCGCATCGGCTATGACGGCCCGCGCACGCCGACGCTTGCGACGCTGCGCGAACTCCATCGCCTGCAGCCGCAGGTGATCGCCTTCGAGAATCTCGATCCGCTGCTCAAGCGCCCGGTCAAGCTCGATGCGGCCTCGCTCGAAGCCAAGCTCGTCAAAGGCGGGCGCGGCGGATATTGCTTCGAGCAAAACCTTTTGTTCGGTTATGTGCTACGCGCGCTCGGCTTCAGGGTGCGGGAAGCGACGGCGCGCGTGCGCTGGAGCGTGCCGCCCGGCGTGCACACGCCGCGCGTCCATGCGCTCTTGATCGTCGAAGTGGAAGGCGAAACCTACCTGGTCGATGTCGGCTTCGGCGGCAATGTGGCGACGGGTCCGCTGGTGCTGAAATCGCGTGACGAGCAGACGACCCCGCACGAGCCATTCCGTCTCGTCGCCGAGGACCATCGCCTTGTCGTCGAGGCGAAGATCGGCGGGCAATGGACAAGTCTCTACGCCACCGATCTCGCCGAGAGCATCCCGGCCGATTTCGAAATGGGCAATTGGTTCACCTCGGCGCATCCGGAGTCGATTTTCGTCAACGGGCTGTTGGCGGCGCGCGCCGAGCCCGGCCGCCGCTATGCCCTCTTCAACAACGGCCTGTCGGTGCACAAGCTCAATGGCGGCACCGAAAAGAAAGCGCTCGGCAGCGCCGCCGAACTGCGCGACGCGCTCGGCGACCTGTTCAAGATCCGCCTCGATGGCCTCGACGGTCTTGATACTACGCTGGCGCGGCTTGCCGCGGGTACCGCATGAGCCGCGGTAGACAGGGCCCGCGTCAGCCGGGCGGCGGGCGGCAACAGGCGGGGCCGCGCGGCCGCGGTCACGGCCGTGACCGGGATGAACGGATCAAAGAGCGGGCCAAAGAACGGTTCAACCCACGCCAATCCGATCTGCGCGTGAAGCATTCGCCGAAGCGCAATGGCCGCGCCATTCCCGCGCGCCCGCCGCGAGAACAGCCGGTCGAAATCAGGTCCGCGCGGCCGGTGGCCGTGCCAAAGCCTGTGCATTTTTCCGCCGGCGTGCAAACCGTCAGCGTCACGCCCGACGAGAACAACATGCGCGTCGACCGCTTCTTCGAGGCGCGCTTTCCCGGCCTGTCGTTCAGCCACATCCAGCGCATCATCCGCAAAGGCGAAGTGCGCGTGAACGGCAAGCGCACGCAGCCTAAGAACAGACTGGAAGCCGGGCAGGCGGTGCGCATCCCGCCGCTGCAGCTCGAAGCGCCCAAGCCGCGCGACGACGCCCCGCAAGCGCAGAAGGACCGCGCCTTCATCAAGTCGATCACGCTCTACGAGGACGACGACGTGCTGGTGCTCAACAAGCCGATGGGCCTCGCCGTGCAGGGCGGCTCCGGCACGACACACCATCTCGACGGCATGCTCGGCGCCTTGCGCGGCGCCCACCCTGACGCGCAGCGTCCGCGCCTGGTGCACCGGCTCGACAAGGACACCGCCGGCTGCCTGCTGGTGGCGAAGACCCGCTTTGCCGCCGCCGCGCTCGGCAAGACCTTCCGCACGCGCGCGGCACGCAAGATCTACTGGGCGATGGTCGCGGGTGTGCCGAAGCCGGCGCAGGGCCGCGTCTCCACCTTTCTCGCCAAGCAGGAAGTCGAGGAGGACAGTTTCATGCGCATCGCCAGGCACGGCGACAAGGACGCCGTGCACGCCGTCACCTATTACGCGGTGGTGGAGACGGCGGCGCAGAAATTGGCCTGGATATCGCTCAAGCCGGTCACCGGCCGCACCCATCAATTGCGCGCGCATATGGCGCATATCGGCAACCCGATCGTGGGCGATCCGAAATATTTCAATATCGAGAATTGGGAGTTGCCCGGCGGCATGCAGGACAAACTGCATCTGCTGGCGCGCCGGATCGTGGTGCCGCACCCGCGCGGCGGAACCATTGACGTCTCCGCGCCGTTACCGCCCCATATGGCGCAGTCCTGGAACTTGCTCGGTTTCGATACCACGCGCTACGACCCGATCGTCGGCGCGCCGGAAGAAGATTAGCCGCCATGCGCAGGAAGGCCGCCGCGGGCGCGTTGATTAAGTGACGCAAGTCCAATGCGCGAGGGGCCGATGATCCGGCGTCTTTATACTGCAGCCATTATAACTTTGGCGCTCGCGGCCTCCGCGCTTGGCTCCCAGTCCGGCGACGACGGCGGTACGATCAACATCATGCGGCCGGAACCGGCTACGCCTGCCGCGAAGCATGGGCACGCCCACAAACCTCGTTCCGGCCGCGCGGCGCGGGAGCCGAAGGGATTTGGCGTGAAGGAAGACACGCGCCGCGGCTCGGCCGGCACGGTCTATCCTGTACCCTTGCCGCCGCCGCAGCATTTCAATTCACCGCCGTCGCAAACCTTCGTCGCGCAGCCGCCCGACGTGCCGCCGCCGCTCTATGTCCCGCAAACCGGCCGCGTGCTGCCGAACCTGCCGTCGGTGTCGGGAGCGGGACCGAACGGCGCCGAGACCTCGCAGGACCGCGCGGTCCGCTGCGCGCATCAGGCCGGCGTCTACGGCCCGGCCGCCGGCGACCGAACCGCCTATATCGGCAGCTGCATCAACCAGTAGCGCTAGATCTCCTTCATCACCTGCGCATAGGAAATCAACGCGAACAGCGCCGTGCCGCCGACGATATTGCCGAGCAGCACCGGTGCCATGAACTCGGCCGCCATGCGCCACCATTCCCAGTCGCCGTCGAGCACCAGCATGTAGGCCTCCATGCTGCCGGCGACGATGTGGGTAAAGCCGCCGATGGCGATCAGCCAGGTCATCAGCGTGATGACGTGGAATTGCGCGCTCTCGGCGCTCGGGATCAGCCAGACCATGGCGGCCATCAGGAATCCGGCGCCGATGGCGCGGAAGAACATCTCCGGCCAGCTCAGCGCCAGCAGCGCGCGGCTGACCTGCAGCATACCGTGCAACAACTCGCCCGACACCGCCGGCGTGAAGCTGCAGAATAGCGCGGCAATCAGCGTGCCGGCGAGGTTGGCGACCAGCACGATCGCCCATAGCCGCAGCAGCCGCGCGACGTTGCTCCAGGAAAGTTCGGCCAGTACCGGCAGCACCACGGTGATGGTGCTTTCGGTGAACAGTTGCTGGCGCGCCATCACCACCATCAGAAAGCCGACCGAATAGCCGAACCCCGATACCAGCGGCCGCCACGGCATGTCGGGCAGATGGGCCTCCAGCACCGCCTGCGCCAGCAATGAAAAGCAGATCGACAGGCCGGCGGCGACGCCCGACCACCACAGCGACGTGAGCGGCCGCTCCATTTCCTCTTCGCCGAGCCGGCGCACCACCTCGTAGATCACCGGCGTGCGCGGGCTCGACATCTCCTCGACGTCCTCGACTTCGGTCTCGGTTATGCCGCGCGCGCCGCCCTGCTTTTGCTGGGATTTGCCGTGGTCGCGATGCTTGCGGAGGAGGGAGGCTTTGCTCGCCATGCCCGGCGTCAACGCCCGGCGGGGGCCCGAGTTCCTGGCGCGGAACCTCCGAAAAATGCCGCTTGACAGGCAACCAAAAGGTTGCATATTGTCATTATGGATTTGGTGTTCAGGGCGTTGGCCGACGCGAGCCGCAGAGACCTGCTCGACCGGCTGCGCGCCGACAACGGACAGAGCTTGAACGAGCTGTGCGCGCGTCTCGACATGACCCGGCAGGCGGTGAGCAAGCATCTGGGAATTCTGGAGGCGGCCAATCTGGTCGCCACCGTCAAGCGGGGCAGGGAGAAGCTGCACTACCTCAATCCGGTGCCGATCCACGAGATCGGCGAACGCTGGATCGGAAAATTCGAGCGCCACCGTCTTCAGGCGCTCAGCGACATGAAGAAGGCATTGGAGACAGAGTAGTAAGGAGAAATGGAATGAGTAAGCCCGTGTTCGTCTATGTGAGCTATATCGCCTCGACCCCGGACAAGGTGTTCAAGGCGCTGACCTCGGCCGAGGCCACCGGCAAGTTCTGGTTCGGCAACGCGGTCACGTCCGACTGGAAGGTCGGCTCCCCCATCACCTTTCACCGCGAGGGCAAGCTGATCCTGCAAGGCAAGGTGCTCGAATACGATCCGCCGCGGCGGCTCTCCCACAGCTTCAGGCCCATGCACGACGAGGCGTTCAGCGCCGAGCAGCCCTCGCGCGTGGTCTACGAAGTCGAACAGCAGAAAGACCAGGTCAAGCTCACCGTCACCCACGACGACTTCGCCGAGGACAGCAAGGTGTTCTCCGCCATCAGCAACGGCTGGCCGCTCGTGCTCTCCAGCCTCAAGAGCTACCTCGAGACCGGGCGGGTTCTCTATGCGCCCTGGTACGACAAGGAAAAAGTCGCCTCGTGATCGCGGTTTAGTGCGTGCGTCGAGGAGGGCGCCCGTGTGCCGCGCGGGCGCCCTTTTCCATTAAACGCTGGCGCGATCGAGCGCGGCGACGTCGTCCGGCGCAAGCTTGAGCCGCGGCGCCTGCATGATTTCGGTGAGCTGCGCCAGGCTGGTGGCGCTTGAAATTGGCGCGGTGACGGCGGGCTGTGCGATCAGCCAGGCGAGCGCGATCTGCGCCGGCGTCGCCGCATGGCGCGCCGATACTTCGTCGAGCGCCTTGAGGATGCGCTGGCCGCGCGCGTCGAAGTAACCCTTCACCTTGCCGCCGCGCGCCGGATTTTTGGCGGCATCCGCGGCCGCGCGGTATTTGCCGGTGAGGAAACCGCCGGCGAGCGAATAATAGGTGATGACGCCGATGCCTTCGGCCTGGCAGAGCGGGGCGTACTGGCTCTCGAAATCGACGCGGTCGTAGAGATTGTAGTTCGGCTGCAGGCTCTCGTAGCGCGGGATGCCGAGTTTCTTGCTGGCGGCGAGCGAGGCCCTGAGCCGCGCCACGCTCATGTTCGAGGCGCCGACCGCGCGTACTTTGCCTTGCGCAATCAATTGTGCGTAAGCCGCCATGGTTTCCTCCGGCGGCGTTACCTCGTCGTCGAAATGCGTCTGCAGCAGGTCGATGCAGTCGACCTGCAGACGCTTGAGGCAGGCCTCCGCCGCGCGCAGCACGTAGTCCTTGCGCAGGTTCTTGCCTTCGCCCATGTCGTTGCCGATTTTGGTGGCGATCACGACTTGGCCGCGTTTGCCCGAGCGTTTGAGCCAATTGCCGATGACCGCTTCGGATTCGCCGCCCTGGTGTCCCTTGACCCAGCGCGAATAGGTGTCGGCGGTATCGATGGCGTTGAAGCCGGCGTCGGTGAAGGCGTCGAGCAGGCCGAACGACGTCGCTTCATCGACGTTCCAGCCGAAGACATTGCCGCCCAGCATCAAGGGCGCGATGCGGAGATCGGAGCGGCCGAGGCGGCGGAGGTCCATCCGTTTAACGCAGCGAGGCGTTGAACTTCTCCAGCGCCGCCTCGCCCGGGCAGAGTTCGGTCTCGCCGAGGGCGTTGAGCGGCCCGTCGACCGTGCGCAGATGGGCGTGCAGGTCTTCCGAATCCTTCTCGACATAGAGCAGGCCGGTGACGATCTGGCCTTTGGACGCGTGGTGCTGCAGGAAGCCCAGGGCCGCCGTGCGGTCGTGCAAGTCGTAGTCGGCGTCGAGCTTGCGCAGCGCGAGCTTGGAGCCGTCGTGCTGCTCGACGATCTCGACCGTGCCTGGCTCGTAGTCGACCTCGATCGGCATGCGGCTCGACATGAAATCGAGCCGGTTGACCGCCTCGTTGTGCTCGCGCACGAAATCGAAGCTCTTGGTCGAGCCGAGATGGTTGTTGAAGGCAACGCACGGCGAGATCACGTCGATGAAGGCGGCGCCCTTGTGCGAGATCGCGGCCGAAATGATCGGCACCAGCTGGTGCTTGTCGCCGGAGAACGAGCGGGCGACGAAGGTGGCGCCGAGCTGCAGCGCCATCGCCACCATGTCGATCGAATTGTCGGTGTTGATGAAGCCGCGCTTGGACTTCGAGCCGCGGTCGGCGGTGGCCGAGAACTGACCTTTGGTCAGCCCGTAGACCCCGTTGTTCTCCACGATATAGACCATGTTGACGCCGCGCCGCAGCGAATGCGCGAACTGGCCGAGCCCGATCGAGGCACTGTCGCCGTCGCCGGAGACGCCGAGATAAATCAGATCGCGGTTGGCGAGATTGGCGCCGGTCAAGACCGACGGCATGCGGCCGTGCACCGAATTGAAGCCGTGCGAATTGCCGAGGAAATAAGTCGGCGTCTTCGACGAGCAGCCGATGCCGGAAATCTTGGCGACGCGGTGCGGCTCGATCGACAATTCGAAGCAGGCCTGGATGATCGAGGCGGTGATCGAATCGTGGCCGCAGCCGGCGCACAGCGTCGACACCGTGCCCTCGTAGTCGCGGTGGGTGTAGCCGAGCGCGTTCTTCGGCAGGTCGGGGTGGTGGAATTTCGGCTTGGCGAGATAGGTCATGAGGACACCTTCATCGGCGTAACCTTCAGCTTGTCGACGTGGTCGCCGATCGCCTTGGCGATGAAGCGCGCGGTGATCGGCGTGCCATCATAATGTAGAATCGGCACCAGCCGCACCGGATCGATGCCGCATTCGTTGACGATGAGCGAGCGCAGTTGCGCGTCGCGGTTCTGCTCGACCACGAAAGTGAAATCGTGGTCGGCGACGAACGAGTTGACGCTCGAATGGAACGGGAAGGCGCGCACCCGCATGCGGTCGAGCGCATGCCCGCGCCCCTCGATCATGGCGATCGCCTCGTCCATGGCCGGCGAGGTCGAGCCGTAATAGATCACGCCGTATTTGGTGGGCTTGGCGGCATTGGCTTGTAGCGGGCGCGGCACCAGGTCCTTGGCGGTGTCGAACTTGCGCACCAGCCGCTGCATGTTGTCGACATAGGGCGCGCCTTCCTCGGTGTAGCGCGCGTAGCGGTCGCGCGAGGTGCCGCGGGTGAAGAACGAGCCCTTGGTCGGATGCGTGCCCGGATAGGTGCGGTAGGGGATGCCGTCGCCGTCGACGTCGAGATAGCGGCCGAATTCCTTGCCGGCTTCCAGCTCATCGGCGGTCATCACCTTGCCGCGGTCGTAGACGCGCTTGTCGTCCCAGGCGAGCGGGCGGGCGAGGTGGTGGTTCATGCCGATGTCGAGATCGAGCATGACGAAGATCGGCGTCTGCAGCCGGTCGGCGAGATCGAAGGCCTGCGCGCCCATATCGAAGGCTTCCGCCGGATCCTCGGGGAACAGCAGCACGTGCTTGGTGTCGCCGTGCGAGGCGTAGGCGCAGGAGATGATGTCGCACTGCTGCGTGCGCGTCGGCATGCCGGTCGAGGGGCCGGCGCGCTGCACGTCGAAAATCACCGCCGGAATTTCGGCAAAGTAGGAAAGCCCGATGAACTCCTGCATCAGCGAGATGCCGGGGCCGGAAGTCGCGGTGAAGGCGCGCGCGCCGTTCCAACCGGCGCCGATCACCATGCCGATCGAGGCGAGTTCGTCCTCGGCCTGCACGATGGCGTATTTCGCCTGCTTGGTCTGCGGATCGATGCGGAACTTGGCGCAATGGCGGGTGAAGGCGTCGGCGAGCGAGGATGACGGCGTGATCGGATACCAGGCGCAGACCGTGGCGCCGCCATAGACCGCGCCGAGCGCGGCCGCCGAATTGCCTTCGATGAAGATGCGATTTCCCACCTTGTCGCTCTTCTTCAGGCGCAGCCCGATCGGGCAGGCGAGGTTGAGCACGGCGTAGTCGCGGCCGATATGCAGCGCCTTGATATTGGGCTCGATCAGCTTTTCCTTGCCTTTGTACTGCTCGCCGATCAGCCCCTCCACGGCCTTCACGTCCATGTCGAGCAGCGCGGTGAGCACGCCGATATAGATGATGTTCTTGAACAGCTGGCGCTGGCGCGGATCGGTGTATTCGCGATTGCAGATCGCGGTCAGCGGCACGCCGATGACGGTGATGTCCTCGCGGAATTTCGAGTCCGGCAGCGGCTTTGTGGAATCGTACAGCAGATAGCCGCCCGGTTCGATCGAGGCGATGTCCTTGTCGAAGGTCTGCGGGTTCATCGCCACCATCAGGTCGGTGCCGCCGCGCGCGCCCAAATGGCTCGCCTCGGTCACGCGCACCTCGTACCAGGTCGGCAGCCCCTGAATGTTGGAGGGGAAGATGTTGCGCGGCGCGACGGGCACGCCCATGCGCAGCACCGCGCGCGCGAACATCTCGTTCGCGCTCGCCGACCCCGAGCCGTTGACGTTGGCGAAGCGGACGACGAAGTCGTTTACGCGGCTGATCGGCGTTGCGGTCGGCATGACGTCCCTGCGTAGGTCATTTCCAACAAGAATTTCTGCATATCCCAGGCGCCGGTCGGGCAGCGTTCGGCGCACAGGCCGCAATGCAGGCAGACGTCCTCGTCTTTCGCCATGATGCGGCCGGTCTTGAGCCCGTCCTGCACGTAGAGGTCCTGGCTGAAATTGAGCGACGGCGCGGTCAGATGCTTGCGCAGATCGGCTTCCTCGCGGTTCACCGTGAAGGTGATGCAATCCATCGGGCAGATGTCGACGCAGGCGTCGCATTCGATGCAAAGCTGCGCCGAGAATACCGTCTGCACGTCGCAATTGAGACAGCGGCCGGCTTCCGACAGCGCTAGTTCCGGGTCGAAGCCGAGCTCGACCTCGGCCTTGATGTCTTTGAGCGCCACCACCTTGTCGCGCAGCGGCACCTTGTAGCGCTTATCGAGCGCGATCTCGTTGTCGTAGGACCATTCGTGGATGCCCATCTTCTGGCTCATCAGCGTGACCATCGGAGCCGGACGATCGGCGATGTCCTCGCCGTTGAGCAGCTTGTCGATCGAGATGGCCGCGTCGTGGCCGTGCGCGACCGCCCAGATGATGTTCTTGGGGCCGAACGCCGCGTCGCCGCCGAAGAACACCTTGGGGTTGGTCGAGGCCATGGTCGCGACATCGACCTTCGGCATGCCGTGCTCGTTGAACTCGATGCCGGCGTCGCGCTCGATCCAGGGGAAGGCGTTTTCCTGGCCGACCGCCACCAGCACGTCATCGCAGGGGAAATGCTGTTCCGGCTCGCCGGCGGGAACGAGTTTGCGGCGGCCTTTGTCGTCGTACTGCGCCTTCACCTTCTCGAAGGTGATGCCGGTCAGCTTGCCGTTGTCGTGCGTGAAGAATTTCGGCACGAGATAATTGTGGATCGGGATGCCCTCGTGCATGGCGTCTTCCTTTTCCCAAGGCGACGCCTTCATCTCCTCGAAGCCCGAGCGCACGATGACCTGCACGTCCTCGCCGCCGAGCCGGCGCGAGGAGCGGCAGCAGTCCATGGCGGTGTTGCCGCCGCCGAGCACGATCACGCGCTTGCCGATCTTCGAGGTGTGGCCGAACGAGACCGAGGAGAGCCAATCGATGCCGATATGGATGTTCTTGGCCGCTTCCTTGCGGCCGGGAATGTCGAGGTCGCGGCCGCGCGGGGCGCCCGAGCCGACGAAGATCGCGTCCCAGCCTTCGGCGAGCAGCGCCTTCATGCTGTCGATGCGTTTGCCGCCGCGGAATTCGACGCCGAGGTTGAGGATATAGCCGCATTCCTCGTCGATGACGGCGTCGGGCAGGCGGAATTTCGGGATCTGCGAGCGGATCATGCCGCCGGCGCGCGGATCGCTGTCGAACACCACGCAATGATAGCCGAGCGGCGCCAGATCGCGCGCGACGGTGAGCGAAGCCGGCCCGCCGCCGACCAGCGCCACGCGCTTGCCGTTCTTGTGCTGGGCGGGCTGCGGCAGCCGCGCGGTGATGTCATCCTTGTAATCGGCGGCGACGCGCTTCAAGCGGCAGATCGCCACCGGCTCGTTCTCGACGCGAACCCGCCGGCAGGCCGGCTCGCAGGGGCGGTCGCAGGTGCGCCCGAGGATGCCCGGGAACACGTTCGAATACCAATTGACCATGTAGGCGTCGGAGTAGCGCCCCGCCGCGATCAACCGGATGTATTCAGGGACGGGCGTGTGCGCCGGACAAGCCCATTGGCAATCCACGACCTTGTGGAAGTAGTCCGGCTTGGCAATGTCGGTATTCTTCATTCACTCCTCGAAACGCGCCCCGCACCCGCAAGCCTCGACACGTGCAAGAAGCTTGCCGGTCTCGCGTCACAGCCGCAGGCGGCTGGTCCTCCCCCGGCGCGGCCTTATCGGGACGGCCGCGATTCAGGGGGCGGAATATATGGGTAAGAACCCCCCAAGGCTACCTATCCTTCCGTCAGCCCAGGAACCTATCAACCGCTGGCTTTCACTCACATTTTTCGCTCCCTGAAAGGGGCGGGAGCATGGCGGCGGCGGGCGAATTTCGCCGCGTTACCTTAATGTTTTTGCTCGCCGAACCGGCTATTTTCCCCGGGTTTGGCGGACCTCGCCCGCCGCCCCTAAAGCCCCTATTGCGGCGCACAATCACGTGATCCCGATGCGCGACATTTTTACCGAGATTTTCGAAAACCAGCCGCTCGACCCGCGCGAGGCGGCGCGCCGCGGCGGGCGGCCGAATTTGCGCAAGCGATTCTACAGCCGGGCGCATGCCGGCGAAGCCGAAGCCGGCCGCTTTCCGCTGCTGCTCGACGGCAAGCAGGTGAAGACGCCGGCGCGGCGGGCGCTGGCCGCCCCGAGCGCGGGCCTTGGCCGAGCAAATCGCCGGCGAATGGAACGCGCAAGCGCGACCTGATCGACCCCACTCGCATGCCGCTTACCCGGCTCGCCAATGCGGTGATCGACGCGGTGGCGGATGCGCCCGGACCGGTGGCCGAGGAGGTCGCGGAATACCTCGGCGCCGACTTGCTGTGCTATCGCGCCGAGGCGCCGGACGGTCTGGTCGCGCTGCAGGCGCAACATTGGGACCCGGTGCTGGAGTGGGCGCGCGAAGTGCTCGGCGCCCGCTTCGTACTGGCGCAGGGCGTCATGCACGTGGCGCAGCCGGCCGAGACCATCGCGAAGCTGCGCGCCAAAATTCCCGCCGATGCAAACGACGTGAAAAATATTTGGCGGCTCGGCGCGGTCTCGGTGATCACCACGCTCACCGGCTCAGGCCTGCTGGCGCTGGCGCTTGCCCATGGCGCGCTCGCGCCCGAGGCCGCCTGGGCCGCCGCCCATGTCGACGAGGACTGGCAAATGTCGCAATGGGGCAGCGACGATGCCGCGCTCGAACGGCGCGCCTATCGGCGCGCGGAATTCGAGGCGGCAGTGGCGGTATTGCGGCTTGTTTAACCTCTCCCCGCGTGCGGGGAGAGGTCGACCCGCCTAAGCGTAGCGAAGGCGGGTCGGGTGAGGGGGCGTTGCTGCAATTCTGAGCGTCGACAACTGCCCCTCACCCCGACCCTCTCCCCGCAAATGCGGGGAGAGGGAGAGCTAATGCCCGCTCTGGTCGCCCTGGCGGCCGGCCTCAAAGAGGAACCAGATCCGCCGCTCGGTCTCGTCGATATAGACCTCGAGCAGGCTGGTGGTGGCGACGTCGCCGTGCTCCTCGCACACGTCGTGCGCCTCGCGCATGGCGGCGACGAAGCGCTGGTTGTCGTCGCGCAATTCGGCCAGCATGTCGTCGGGCGTGACATAGTCGGCGTCGTTGTCGGCGATGCGCTGCTGGCGCGAGATCTCGCCGATCGAGCGCAAGGTGCGGCCGCCGAGCTTGCGCACGCGTTCGGCCAGAACGTCGGTCATGGCGAAAATCTGGTCGCCGTGCTCGTCGAGCAGCAGATGATAGTCGCGGAAATGCGGGCCGCTCATGTGCCAGTGGAAATTCTTGGTCTTGAGATAGAGCGCGAAAGTGTCGGCCAGCAGCGCGTTGATGGCGCCGGTAATGTCCCGGGTGGCGTTGGCGCCAAGATCGGTCGGCGTGGCGAGCCGCGGCTTGGTGGCGGATTTTGCAACATTGTTCATGGGAATATCCTCAATTGACGCCGGTTACCCCTCAGTCGGGCGCGTTAGCGCCGTCCCCCGCGCGATAATATAGGCCTTCGCGGTCAGTTTTGTGAAGGCGGAGGATCGCAACCGGAGCGGGCCAGGCACGGACAACGCGCGAAGCCGCGAATTGTTCAAACCGCCGGGGCAGGCGGCGTTTGCGCGGCGGCGGCCGCCCGATCGAGGGCCGCGCGCGCCTCTTCGGGCCGGCCGAGCGCCTCAAGCACCGCGGCGCGCGCCCTGTGCGCCTCGGCGAGGTCGGCGTTGGATTCGAGCGCGCGGTCGATGCTGGCGAGCGCCTCGTCGAGCCGCCCGAGCCGGCGCAAGGCGCTGCCGCGGTTGACGAGCGCCGCGCTGAAATCCGCCGCCAGCGCGATCGCCCGGTCGAAGCCGGCGACGGCTTCCTCCAGCCGACCAATCCCGGCGAGCGTGTTGGCGCGGTTGAAATGGGCTTCCGGCAGATCCGGCGCGCAGATGATCGCCTTGTCGAAGCTCCTGAGCGCCTCGTCATGGCGGCGAAGCGTCTCCAAGAGCGCGCCGCGGTTGAGCCAGTCGGTCGCCGAGGCCGGATTGAGCGTGACCGCGCGGTCGAAACTTTGCAGCGCCTGCTCGGGCAGGCCGGCGTCGACCAGGATGTTGGCGCGGTTGCCGTGCGCGTCGGCGAAATTGGCGTCGAGCGCGATCGCCTGGTCGTAGTTCTTGATCGCCTCCAGCGGCTCGCCCAGCCGGTGCAGCGCCTGGCCGAGCAGGTTGTGCACGCGCGCCTGCGGCGGCCCGAATTCGATGGCGCGGCGGGCGAGCTTGACGCCCTCTTTGTACTGGCCCTCCTGGCAGGCGACCACGGCGACGTAATAGAGCGCGTCGGCGTTCTGCGGGTCGCTCTGCAGCACCTCGACATAGCGTTGCATGGCGAGCTCGAGTTGGCCCGCCCGATGGTGGAACAGGCCCTGCTGCAGCAGCTGCGCGGCGGTCGCGGGTTCGGACATGGGACGGGTTGTAAGCAGGGTTTGGGTGCGATGCCAAGCGCACCTTTCTTCCCTCTCCCGAGGGGAGAGGGTGGTCCGAGCGAAGCGAGGACCGGGTGAGGGCGTACGGACCATCGGTAGGCCCTTGCCCCCTCACCCCAACCCTCTCCCCCCCTGGGGAGAGGGAGCCCGCCGAGCGTGTGGCGCTGTACCGTGCTATTCCTTCCTGGGTCGGATTCCGTAGGGCAGGGGCTCATGAAAGACATTCTCGACAAACTCGAAGTGCGGCGGGAGAACGCGCGCCTCGGCGGCGGCAAGGCGCGCATCGAGGCCCAGCACAAGCGCGGCAAACTGACCGCGCGCGAGCGCATCGAACTGCTGCTCGACAAGGGCTCGTTCGAGGAGCTCGACATGTTCGTCGAGCACCGCTCCAACGAATTCGGCATGGAGAAGACGAAAATCCCCGGCGACGGCGTGGTCACCGGCTGGGGCACGGTGAACGGGCGCACGGTCTATCTGTTCTCCAAGGACTTCACCGTGTTCGGCGGCTCGCTCTCCGAGACGCATGCGCAGAAAATCATCAAGGTGCAGGACATGGCGATGAAGGCGCGCGCGCCCATCATCGGCCTGTTCGACGCCGGCGGCGCGCGCATCCAGGAGGGCGTCGCTGCGCTCGGCGGCTACGGCGAGGTGTTCAAGCGCAACGTCATCGCCTCGGGCGTCATCCCGCAGATCAGCGTCATCATGGGGCCTTGCGCCGGCGGCGACGTCTATTCGCCGGCCATGACCGATTTCATCTTCATGGTGCGCGACACCTCCTACATGTTCGTCACCGGGCCGGACGTGGTGAAGACCGTGACCAACGAAGTCGTCACCGCGGAAGAACTGGGCGGCGCTTCCGTGCACACCACCAAATCGGGCGTCGCCGACGGCGCCTTCGAGAACGACGTCGAGTGTCTGCTGCAGATGCGCCGGCTGATCGACTTCCTGCCGGCCAACAACGAGACCGGCGTGCCGCAATGGCCGACGCAGGACCCGGACGACCGCATCGACAAGTCGCTCGACACGCTGATCCCCGACAACCCGAACAAGCCCTACGACATCAAGGAGCTGATCCTCAAGGTCGTGGACGAGGGCGACTTCTTCGAAATCGCGACGACTTACGCGCGCAACATCGTCACCGGCTTCGGCCGCATCTCCGGCAAGACGGTGGGCTTTGTCGCCAACCAGCCGATGGTGCTCGCCGGCGTGCTCGACTCGGACGCCTCGCGCAAGGCCGCGCGCTTTGTGCGCTTCTGCGACGCCTTCGCCATTCCGATCGTCACCTTCGTCGACGTGCCCGGCTTTTTGCCCGGCACCGCGCAGGAATATAACGGGCTGATCAAGCACGGCGCGAAGCTGCTGTTCGCCTATAGCCAGTGCACGGTGCCGCTGGTCACGGTGATCACGCGCAAGGCCTTCGGCGGCGCCTATGACGTGATGGCGTCAAAGCACGTCGGCGGCGACCTGAACTACGCCTGGCCGACCGCGCAGATCGCGGTGATGGGCGCCAAGGGCGCGGTCGAGATCATCTTCCGCGCCGACATCGGCGACAAGGACAAGATCGCCGCGCGCACCAAGGAATACGAGGACCGCTTTCTGTCGCCCTTCGTCGCCGCCGAGCGCGGCTATATCGACGACGTGATCATGCCGCACTCGACGCGCAAGCGGCTGGCCCGCGCGCTGGCGATGCTGAAGAGCAAGCAGGTCGAGATGCCGGCCAGGAAGCACGACAATTTGCCGGTGTAGGCACAAACGCCACTGCGTCAATCTTTGTAGGACTTTGTGCACAAGTCATTTTTTAGGATCATCACCTCCCCGTAGCGAGCTCAGCTTTTCAAAAGTAACTCGTGCCTTCTTAAGATGCGCTTCAGCGTCTACTAACATTTTCAAAAAATCGGATCGCGTGCCCGGAATTTCAATATTGAAGCCAGACATTTTCGAAAGGTTGGTCGCCTCGTAGTTCAATGTATTCGTTAATTCGACAATTAAATACGCGAAGGCCGTCAGAACTAAATTTCGCTCGAAGACCACATTACCTTGGTAATCGCCGAGGCTGACATGAGTGATTGGCCCGACAAATTTTTTATTTGAGTGGACAATCCAAGCGGGCCAACTGTCGTAAAAAAAGAATTGGTCTCCGACTTCGGTCGCTTTTTCAAACTTCGCGACCGCTGCATCAGCGTCTTTATCATCGCGAGAATCTGTAGAGGCAGGTTTTTTAGTCATTGTTGCCTCCATATTTAATTTTGATAAGTTGCCCGTAATTTTCGTCGCTGCTGAGGGTGTGGATTGGAGAAAACGTTGGCGGTGTAGCGTTTTTGAATTTCAACAGCGTGCTTTCGCGCCTCAACTGTTGTCGCTTCGCCAATTGATATGTCAGCCTTTGCAAAGGCCGAGGCTGCAGGCCCTTTCATTTTCGGTTCTATCGTGTCCGGCCGGCGCTGGAGATCGAGTTGAATCAATCTAAACCCGTACAGCATCACGGTGGGAATGAGAAATATCGTGACTACTTCGGACGCAAGAGAGATGAACGTTTGCATTATTCGCCAATTCTAATTTTAAATTCCGTCAGGGCTCTGATCATCATCTGGCCTGCACCCGGTTCCGAAGACACCAAGTTAGGTGTTTTAATGGAACTGGAGGTGGGTCATGGAGCGGCGGAAGTTTACACGCGAGTTCAAGCTTGAAGCGGTGCGGCTGATCAAGGATCGTGGCGTGTCGTATGCGCAAGCCGAGCAAGACCTGGATGTGCATCAGTCGCAGCTGCGCAGTTGGGTGAAGGCTTTTGCGGACGATCCAGCACAGGCCTTTCCCGGCCAAGGTCAGATGAAGCCTGAGCAGGCCGAGATCGCGCGGCTCAAACGCGAGGTGACGAAGCTCAGGGCCGAACGAGACATCCTAAAAAAAGCCGCGGCCTACTTCGCGAAGGAATCGACGTGAAGTTCTCCTTCATCGCGAAGCACCGGGGGATCTGGCCGGCGGGATGGTTGTGCGGGGCGCTCGGTGTCTCGCGGGGCGGCTTCTATGCCTGGCTGACGCGACCGCGCAGCCAGCGCAGCCGGAGCAATGAAGAGCTGGGCGCTATAGGTTCGCGCCAGCTTCATTGGCAGCGCCCGGACCTATGGCGCCAGGCGGGTGTGGCACGACCTGCTGGCTGAGGGGGTGTCATGCGGACTGCACCGGATTGAGCGATTGATGCGATTACAGGCTCTGAAAGCACGCCCGCGCCGGCGTCGCCTGCCGCCCGACCTGGGTGAACGGCAGGCGGCCGCCGTCGCTCCCAACGTGCTCGACCGCAGCTTCGAAGCGCCCGCCGCCAATCGCAAATGGATCGCCGACTTCACCTACGTGTGGACGGCGGAGGGCTGGCTCTATGTCGCTGCCGTCATCGATCTGTTCTCTCGCCGTGTCGTCGGCTGGTCGATGAATGCGGCGATGACAGCGCAGCTCGTCACCGACGCACTGGTGATGGCAATCTGGCGACGGGGCAAGCCCGACGCGCTGCTGCATCACTCCGACCGTGGCAGCCAATACAGCAGCGAGCAGTTCCAGCGGCTGATGGCGGATCACGGCGTCATCTGCTCGATGAGCCGCTCGGGCAATGTCTGGGACAATGCAGCGATGGAGAGCTTCTTCTCCTCGCTCAAGACCGAGCGCACGGCACGCAAGATGTACCGGTCACGCGATGAAGCGAAGGCCGACGTGTTCGACTACATCGAGCGCTTCTACAATCCAAAACGCCGGCACTCGACGATCGGATATATGAGCCCTATGGAGTTCGAGCGGCAGGCTGGATTAGCTTAGCCGGGTGTCAACCAAACCGGGTGCAGGCCAATCAACCAAATCAAGAGCACGCCACAGACAAGAGAATTTCCTTCATTAGGCAGAAAGATGACCATGCCATTATGTTGAATTCCCGCCCGTTTGGCATATCCCACCCAGACTACCAACAGAATAAGTATATATGCGAACCGGAATGTACGGAGGATTGCCGTGCGGCCTAATAGAATAGCCGCGCAATAAAAATGAATGCAAATCCCAAAAGCTAAGATGAGGAATGTAAAGTATAGAGCGAATCGCGCGTCCGTCCATACGGCAATATCAAAGTAACTGTACTTTGACAGGATCGTACTTAGAACCGCACCGACTATTGCCCCAATTACCGTCTCTGCGGGTAACGGATTAAGCCACATCTGTTTCCCCTCCCGTCCCGAATGTTTCTTATTATACAAGTTTGACGTGCAGGATGAAATAGGTGTTTGAAGCGTGTGCCCTCATGCCGACGACACTTTTCCTCGTCAGTGCCGTCGTTGTCCCGCCTTTGCGTGGGAAATTCGACGCTTGGTATCCGACCGACCACCTGCCGTGGGCGCTTCATGCGTTCAAATGCGAGAAGGCCGCCTTCCCCTCGATCAAGTCGGGGGTTCGGCCGGCAAGCCTGGCGCTTGCGAACTAAAACTGCACCAGCACCTGCTCGCAGACATAGCCATTGATGTCGTAGCACTGAAACTCGACCTTGTAGAACGCGCCCGATTTCGGCCGGTAACTGTAGTTTTCCGACGACACCACATCGGCCGGGCCGAACATCTTGAGCAGGTCGTCGCGGGTGCGGCCGATGAAGGCCTTCTTGATGACCTCGGGCGGGATCGTGTTGGGCGGGATCGGCGCGAACGAATTGCCGACGATCATGGTGGCGACCGTGTCCTCGCTCGTGAAGAAGAACTCCAGCGTGTCGTTGAAATAATAATACGGCTTGCGGGCGCCGTCGCCGACGCGCTGCGGCTCACCGAAGCGCTTGACGATGTCGGCACGCGTCGTCTCAGCGGTCACGTCCCACAGGCTGTGGTAGTCCTCGAGCGCGTTTTTATTCGGCGCGGATTTCTTCGCTTCTGTCTTCTTCGGCGCGGGCTTCTTCGCTTCAGGTTTTTCGCTTCTGTTTTCTTCGGCTCGGGTTTCTTCGCTTCGGGTTTCTTCGGCTGGGCTACAGGTGTGGTTATCTTCGGCGCGGCTACCGCTGCGGGCTTCTTCGGCGGCAGCGGAGGCGCCTGCGCCGCCAGCAGCGTGGCCAGCAGCGGCAGGAGGACAATCGCGAGAAAGCGCGGGCGCGGCATTTGTCTACGTTGTCTTGGCCTCCGTGGAGGGTCATCATGGCGCGCCGGAACGCGTCCGGCAATGACCCAGGGAAAGCCAAGGGGAGTCATGCCCGCCACCTTCTTCCTCGTCCGTGCCGTCGTCGTCGCGCCGTTGCGCGAGAAATTCGACACTTGGTATTCGACCGACCACCTGCCGTGGGCGATCAAGGCGTTCAAGTGCGAGAAGGCCTGGCGCTTCTGGAGCGCGCTCGAGCCGGGGGTGCATTACGCGGTCTATCGTTTCGCCGACAAGGCTTCCTGCGACGCAGCGCTCGGCTCGGACGAATTCAAGGAACTGGTCGCCGACTTCAGCCGCGCCTGGCCGGAAGGCGTCACCCGCACGCGCGACGTGGTGACGCTGGCCGAAGAGCGGGGGGCTGCTGTAGCCTCAATCGGCCTCATGCTGAGGAGCGCCCAGATAGGGCGCGTCTCGAAGCATGCGGCCGCCTCATCCTTCGAGACGCGGCGCTGCGCGCCGCTCCTCAGGATGAGGCGGGTATGGCTGAAGATATCCCTTGACTTTTATTCCTACATAGGATTATATCTCCTCAGCTCTTGTCCGGCTCAATGAGGGCGTCTCTAGAGGCGTCGTGAAGGATGGAGCCGAGATGCGGCGCCTGCGGGCGGGGACGGACGTACCCCCGCTCCCGGGAGGCCCGGGAAACCGACCGGGGGGCATTATGACCCTTCCGCGAGGAGCTCGCTGGACTGGGATTGGCGAAAGCCTCGTCCCAGGAAGCGCGGACCCAGGGCCTGTGACTCCGGCCCAACTCCGGAGGAGCGAAACCGCCATGGCGCGCCGAGAGGCGCCCGCGTTCTCGGCAACGGGAACGCGGCTAAACGGAAGACTGGTGCGCCGCTCGGTGCGCCATCCCCTCGGCTTTTTGCGCGGGGGAAAGGAAGGGAAGCCGGCGTCCCCGCGCCGCAAAGAACAGGGGCGATGACGCACGCGCGCTTTCCTATCCCTCCCCTGAAAGGGGAGGGTGGCGAGCAAAGCTCGCCGGGTGGGGTCGCTCGCCGCCTCATGGATTGCCGGGTCAAGCCCGGCAATGACAGAATGGGAACAAAGGATTGCCGCCATGTCCACGCTCTTCGCCTTTTTCCATCACGTGCTCGCCTTCACATTGGTGTCGGCGCTGGCGGTCGAGTTCATCCTGATCGGCCAGGCGCTGTCGCACGCGACCGCCAAACGCATCGTGATCACCGACGGCGTGCTCGGCGCCTCCGCGGCGCTGCTGTTCGTCGTCGGGCTGGCCCGCGTGTTCTATTTCGAGAAGGGCGCGGCCTATTATTTCCACAGCCACGCCTTCATGACCAAGTTTTCGGTGTTCATCGCGGTGTCGGTGCTCTCGGTCGTGCCGACGCTCGAATTCCTCAAATGGCGCAAGGCCGTGAAAGCCGGGCAGGCGCCCATAGTGAGCGCGGAAAAGCTGCGCTTCATCAAGAAAATCATCCACGGCGAGCTCGCCGCCGTCGTCATCATCCTGTTGTGCGCCGCGATCATGGCGCGCGGGGGCTAGCTGTAGCGCGGGCGCGGTGTGCTAGGCTCGGCGGGGGGAATGCGAAGGGGGAAGCCGTGCGTTATCCGGTTTTGATTATCGCCAGTCTCGTGCTCGCCGGCGCGGCGCCTGCCGCCGCTTTCACCTGCAAGCTCACGGTCAAAGGCGACGCGGTGATCATCAGGACCGACAACCCTTACGCCAAGCCGGCCACCTGTACGGTGAGCTGCCGCTTCAACGTGCCCGGCGGCACCGCGAGCGTCGATTGCACGCAGCAGATCCCCGGCCGCGCCAAGAATTGGTACGTGTGCCTGCGCCCGACCGGCGGCAAGGCCTACAAATTCATCGGCGGCATCGAGCGCTGCGACAAGCCTTAGGCGCTACGCCCCCGCCACCACTTTGTTGCGCAGCACGCCGATGCCGCTGATCTCGATCTCGACGGTGTCGCCCGGCTTGATGTTCTCCGGCACGCCGTCGGTGCCCATCCACATCACGTCGCCCGGCTCGATGGTGCAGTATTTCGACACTTCCGCGATGTAGGTCGCCGTGTCGAAGATCATGTTGTTGGTGGCGAAGCGGTCGGTCTCCTTGCCGTTGACGCGGATGATCGTCTCCATCTTGGCGGGGTCCAAGCCAGTGACGATCCACGGCCCCATCGGCTTGAAGGTGTCGGAATTCTTGGCGCGCCAGAGCGTGCGGTCGTCCTTCTGCCAGCCGCGTTCGGAGACGTCGTTGCCGATGGTCCAGCCGAACACATAATCGAGCGCGTCCTCCTTGCTCACGTTGCGCGCGCGCTTGCCGAACACGGCGACCAACTCGCCTTCGTATTGGAACGCCTCGCCGGCGTCGGCGGGTTTCACGATATTCTCCTCGTGCGCGATCAGCGCGTTGTTGGCGCGGTAGCCGATGTCCGGCTTCTTGGGGAACACCGGCTCGGTCTTGCGCTTGGCCGCCATTTTGCGGATGTGGTCGGCGTAATTGATGCCGACGCAATAGAAGGTCGGCGGCACCACCGGGATCAGCAGCTTGACGCTGGCGAGCGGAAACGCGCCGCCGCTGCGGCGATGCTGGCCGAACGGACTGCCGTCGACGGCCACGATCCGGTCGCCTTCGACGATCCCGTAGCTCGTCCTCTCGTCGGTCTTGAAACGGCACCACGTCGTCATCGGTTAGGCCTTCATTTGAATATCCGCCTGCAAGCGCAAGAGCGGAAGGAGAAAGGCGAGCCCGCCGGGCGTCAAGTCCCGCAATGGCTGCGGAAAGTCATTTAACTCGCTACGCCCGCCCTCTGTCATAAAAGCAAAACGATTTAATTATAAAGATATGTATCAGGGGTTGTGTACGCGCCGGACGGGCGTTAGCATCAATGAGGTTGCATTCAGGGGGTATGCGTCATGCGCGCCGATCGCAAATGGGTCGAAAGAAATCTTGGCTTCGATCCGATCTCCACCCCGCCTCCGCCGGCCACCTTCGCCTTCGCCAAGGCGGCGACTTCCTCGGAGCCGGAGGATTTTCAACGCGAGATCATCGACTTCGACTCGGAAGCGCCGGCCGGCAAGGAATTCCTCGCTTTCAGCACGGCCACCGGACTGTCGCGCTTCACCGACATTCCCTGGCCCAAGGGCTTGGAGCCAAAGCCCGCGGCCGCGCTCTCGCAAAGCCCCGATAGCCCGCTGCCGCACGCCGACGTGCTGGTGGTGACCTGGACCGTCGATGAGGGCCATGCGCTGAGCCGCGTGCTCACCCCCGGCAAGGACAGCCATAACGATTATCTTTCCTACCGGCACAACTTCGCGACCATCTCCCAGAAAATGCGCAACGGCTGCCCGGCGATCGAAGCCAAGCGCCTGGGCGCCTACTGGACCGTGAGCATTGGCGGCAAATCGGTCGTCGTGTTCAAGTCGGACTCACACATGTCGCAGGACGGTCCGCAACTGCCGAACATCGACGTGTGGCGGCAGATCATCGACGAAGTGAAGCCTAAACTCGTCATCACGACCGGCACCGCCGGTGGAATCGGCAAGGAATTCGAAGTCGGCGACGTGATCGTGAGTTCGATCGTGCGCTTCGATTGCATCCAGAAGTTCAAGGCGGAGCCGTTCGCGCTCGCGCACTACACCAGCGCGCCGGCGAAAACGACGCGGTTCGCCGCGGCGCGCACGCTGTTCAAGGCCAATGCGCCGCAGCTTCCGAAAGACAACACGCGGCCGCCGAAAATCATCCGCGTCCCGCCGACGCCGGAAAAGACGGCTCTGAAGTCCTCGGTCGTCACCACAGATTTTTTCGGCTTCGACACTTCGGACAACCATTACAAGCTGCAGGGGCTGGGCGACGTTTCCGAAATGGGCGATGCGGTGCTCGGCCTGGTGGCCTCTCAGATGGGGGCGAGTGCGCCGCGCTGGCTGGCGATCCGCAACGTCTCCGACCCGCAGATCAAGGCCGAAGGCACGCTCAAACAGCAGGCGCAGGTCGCGGCCCAGATCTACAAGGGCTACGGCCGCTGGAGTTCGGTTTGCAGCGCGATCACCTGCTGGGCCAGCATCGTCGCGGAGTAAGGAGCCGGACTCAGCGCCAGCCGCCGCCGCCGTTCGCATAGACCGTGTCGGCGGTCATGAACTGGCAGGCGTCCGAGCACATGAACAACACGAGTTCGCCGATTTCCTCCGGCTCGCCGAAGCGGCCCATCGGAATGTCGTCGAGGAAACGCTTGAGCAACTCCGGCGAGGAGGCCGCCGCCGCGGCAAAGGCGGTGTCTATGGGTCCGGGCGAGATCGACAGGCAGCGGATATTGTCCTTGGCGAATTCGCGCGCCACGCCGAGCGTCATCGAATTGACCGCGCCTTTTGCCGCCGCGTAATGGACCGACGTGCCCGGCCCGCCGCGTTTGACCGCCATGCTGGCGACGTTGACGATCACGCCGAACTTGTTCTTCAGCATATGCGGCAGCACCGCCTGGATGGCGTAGAAGGTGCCTTTGAAATTGAGGTCGAAGGTGCGTTCGAGCAGATCGTCGTCGATATCGAGAAACTTGGAGCGGCGCAGCGCGGCGCCCGCCGAATTGAACAGGAACTGCACGCTGCCGAAATCGCCGATCGCGAGCTGGATCATGTCCTCGACCGCCGCGCGCTTGGTCACGTCGATGGTGAGCGCCAGCGCCTGGCCGCCTTTGGCGTTGACCTGCTCGACGGTCTCTTGCACACTTTGCTCGTTGATGTCGGCGGCGACAATGTTGGCACCCTCGCGCGCGAAAATCAGCGCGGTCGCCCGCCCGATGCCGCTGCCGGCCCCGGTGATGACGATGGTTTTTCCAGAGAAGTAATCCGGCGTCTTCGGCATGGTGTCCTCGCCCAATGGCGGTCATTAGCGACCGTTGGGCAAGACTAGCGTATTCTTCAGCCGCCGTAAGACACCCCGCCGATGCGGATTGCCGCCTTCGCGCCCAACAGGATAGCGCGCGACAGCGACGGCCGCGTGGCCGTAGAGTTGCGACACGGATTTCTCCCCGGACGTGTCGCACCCTTGCTATGAATATAGCTCCGCCCCGCGGGCGGGCCTATATCGGGGGACGTAAACTCGCCGCGAGCCAAGGAGTGCCCTATGAAACCGCGAATATTATTGCTGGCGCTCGTGCTGGCGCCGCTGCTCAACGCGCCGGCGCGCGCCGACGACAACTTCGTCACCTTCAAATCCATGAGTCCGGATCTCGCGCTGGCGCTGGCCCGCGCCGCGCTCGCCGATTGCCAGAAGCGCGGCTACCAGGTCGCCGTCGCGGTGGTCGATCGCTTCGGCATCACCCAGGTGCTGCTGCGTGACCGCTACGCCGGCGCATTTGCCGTCATGACCGCCACGGGCAAGGCCTGGACCGCGGTCAATTTCCGCAACAACACCGGCGACGTCGTCGCTACCACGCCTGCCGGCACCGGCGTGCGTGCGCTTCCCGGCGCAACAGTGTCCGCCGGTGGCGTCATGGTGGAGGCGGGCGGCACGCTGGTCGGGGCCATCGGCGTCTCCGGCGCGCCTGGCGGCGACAAGGACGAGGCTTGCGCCAAGGCCGGCATCGCCGCGGTGCGCGACAAACTCGATTTTTGAGGCATAACCATGAACCCGATCGAATACGCCGACGCTTCCGCCGCCGTGCGCGCGGTCTTTGATGACATCAAAAAGACCCGCAACGTGCCGGACGTAAACAATTTCTGGAAAAATCTGGCGCGCGACCCGGTGACGCTCAAGCGCACCTGGGAAAGCGTCAAACAGATCATGGCGCCGGGCGCGCTCGACCCGCTCACCAAGGAAATGATTTATCTTGCGGTCAGCGTCACCAATGGCTGCGCCTATTGCATCGCCAGCCACACGGCGGCCGCCCGCAAGGCCGGCATGAGCGAGGCCATGTTCGGCGAGGTGATGGCGGTTACCGGCATGGCCAATGAAACCAACCGCCTCGCCAATGGCTACCGGGTCCCGATCGACGCGGCTTTCCAGACCTGACGCGATTGCTCAAGCCGGGCAATCCGTGAGAGAATAACAAAAAAGCGCGCCAGCGCTGGGGGCAGGGGACCGAAAATGATCGACCGGCGACTGCTAATCAGGCTGATCTGCGTCGCGCTGGTCGCGGCGGTGATGCTGCCGTTCGGCCATCTGCTGTTCCCCTATGTCAGCCACGTCTTGAGCGGCATACAGTTCCAGGCGGTCGAGGCGGTGCTCAGCGCGACCGTCGGCTTTGGGCTCTCGGCCATCGTCGGCTAGGGCGCGCCGCGCCCTGCGGCGCGACGCGCACAAAGTCGAAACCCAAACGCTGAGCGTTTGAGCGTTATTGCGTGCCGCTCTTGTTCGGCAGCGGCATCAGCGGCCGCGGCGACATGGCGCCCGAGCCGGTGGTCGCCGGTGGCGTTGCGGGATGCGACGTGCTCCCGGTGACGGCAGGCGACGGCCCGTTGCTTGCGCTAATGCCGATGCCGTGCCCGCCGGCGATGATCAGAAACCCGATGAGTAGCAATACCGCCACTCCGGCAATCCAGCCCCAGGTTCCGCCGAGGCCTTCGTCACGACGCAGCACCGGGTCGCTCAACCGCGGATCGGTATAACGTGGATCACTCATGGTAACCCTCCTTCGGTTCCAGACGCGCTTGGTCGTCTCGTCCGTAAGCAACCCGCCGGCCGCACCGGCGGTTCCGAAAAAAGCCAGGTGTGCAGTGCGGAAGGAACTTTCGCACGCGACGGCGCGCCGGAAATGCTAAGGGGAGCGGTTCCTTTCGGATTCCCCGGGTTCCCGATGCCGAAACCGCTATGCGCCTGACCAACCTGGCGATCGCCTCCGCGCCGATGCTGTTCGTGCTGCTGTGGAGCACCGGCTTCATCGGCGCGCGCTTCGGGCTGCCCTATATCGAGCCGATGACGTTTCTGGCGGTGCGCATGGCGTTCGTGGTCGCCATCATGGGCGCCATCGCCCTTATCGCGCAGGCGCGCTGGCCGCGCGGCGCCGAGATCGGCCACAGCCTGGTGGCCGGCGCATTGGTGCATGGGCTCTATCTCGGCGGCGTGTTCACAGCCATCAGCCAGGGCGTGCCGGCCGGCATCTCGGCGCTGATCCCGGGCCTGCAGCCGATCCTGACCTCCACCATCGCCAACCGCTTCATGGGCGAAAAAGTCACGCGCCTGCAATGGCTCGGGCTGGTGCTGGGGCTGATCGGCGTCGCGCTCGTACTGCACGACCGTAGCATCGTGCTGGCGGGCTCGCCGCTCGGCTGGATCGCGAGCTTCGGCTCGCTCATCGGCATCACGCTCGGCACCCTCTACCAGAAACGCTATTGCGGCCGCATCGACTGGCGCGCCGGCAACACCGTGCAATATGCCGGCGCGCTGGCGCTGTTCGCGCTGGCCGCTTTCACGTTCGAGACGCGCGTTATCCATTGGAGCGGCGAACTCGTCTTCGCCATGGCCTGGCTGGTGCTGGTGCTCTCGGTCGCCGCGGTCGGCCTGATGTATTGGCTGATCCGCCGGTCGGCGGCGACCGGCTTTGCCAGCCTGTTCTATTTGGTGCCGGTGGTGACCGCCTTGCTCGCCTTTGCGCTGTTCGGCGAGAAGCTCGATGCACTGTCGATCGGCGGGATGGTGGTCTGCGCGGCCGGCGTCATATTGGTTAATCGCGGCGTCGGCGGGGTGAAGCCGGTCGCGGCCAATGTGGCGGCCTCGGTGACGGCCGATAACTAAAATGTTCCGATGAAACTTTAGCCGAAAAAGTTTCGGCGCCGTCCTGTTTTAACTGGCATCGAACGAAAGAATCACGGCAAATAAATAGGACCACAAAAAGCCAGCGTGACTTGTGCGATCAACCTCGGTCTGGAGGACACCCATGACTCTTGATAAGGCGCGGTCCGTGCGTGTCATCGTCGTTGGAAACGAAAAAGGCGGCTCCGGCAAATCGACCGTGGCCATGCACATCGCGGTGGCGCTGATAAAATCGGGCCAAAGCGTCGCCACCATCGATCTCGACACGCGGCAAAAGAGCTTCACGACTTATATCGAGAATAGGCGGGCCTGGGCACGGCACGCCGGCCGCGATCTCGAAATTCCCAACCATCTCTGCTTCGACGAGGCCGACAATCTGGCGACCGCGGACCAGCGCGCGGAAGGAAGCCGGGAATTAGCCTCGGTCCTCGAGTCGCTGGCGCGTGACTATGCCTATATCGTGATCGACACGCCCGGCCACGACGGGCATCTGACGCGGCTGGCGCACCTGAAGGCCGACATCCTGGTGACACCGCTCAACGACAGTTTCGTCGATTTCGACGTTCTCGGCACCGTCGATCCGGCGACTTTCGCCGTCAGCGGCACCAGCCACTACGCCCGAATGGTGGACGATGCGCGTTCGCAGCGTCAACTGCTCGACGGCGTGACCCCGGACTGGATCGTGCTGCGCAACCGGCTGTCGACGCTCGGCTCGCGCAACAAGCGCCTGGTCGGCGACGGGCTGCGGGAACTGGCGCAACGTCTCAATTTCCGCTGCGTCGAGGGCTTGGCCGAGCGGGTGATCTTCCGCGAGTTCTATCCGCGCGGTTTGACCGCGGTCGACGACCTCGATGAAGGCACGCTGGGCACACGCCCGACCATGTCGCACGTCACCGCCCGGCTGGAGATCGAGAGCCTGCTCGAAAGCATGGGTTTGGCCGCGGCGGCAAGCGCGGCGACGCCCGACCGCGCGCGCGACGCGGCCTGACGCGAGGCCTCAGCGCAGGATCACTTCCCGCGATCGAGCACGAGCTGCGTCTGCGTGACCAGCGCGCACAATCTTCCGTCGCCGCGGGTGATGCGGGTCTGCCAGACCATGGTGGTGCGCCCGCGATGCAGCGCCGTGCATTCGGCATAGGCTGTGTCGCCGATCGGAATGGCGGCGAAGAAATTGGTCTTGCTCTCGATCGTGGTGGTGGTCTGGCCCGGCTTCAGGTTGGCGGTGGTGGCGGTGCCGCCGAGATTGTCGGCCAGCGCCATGATGGCGCCACCATGCATGATGCCGTGGCGGTTGTTGAGATCCTCGCGCGCAGCGAGTTCGGCGGTTACGCGCTCGGGCGAGACATGGGTGACCTTCATCCCGAGGAACTGGGCGAAGGGCGGCTGCTGTTGCGCCGGCGCGTTGATGGCCCCGTCGTTCATTGCAAAGACTCCAGCCGTGGCGGCGGGCGACACAATTGCGTCGGCCGCGCCCGAAAGCAAGAGCGCGGACTTTTAAAGCCCGCGCTCTTTCAGTCCACGCCGCGGATTTAAGCTATTTCGGCTGCGGCACCATGCGGATATAGGGCTTCGGCTGCTTCCAGCCGCCCGGATAAAGCTTCTTGGCTTCGTCCTCGGTGATAGCGCCGGTCATGATCACGTCCTCGCCCTGTTTCCAGTTCGCCGGCGTCGCCATGCGATGCTTGGCGGTGAGCTGGAGCGAGTTGAGCACGCGCAGGATCTCGTCGAAGTTGCGCCCGGTGGTCATCGGATAGACCAGGATCAGCTTGATCTTCTTGTCCGGCCCGATGATGAAGACGTTGCGCACCGTCATGTTGTCGGCCGGCGTGCGGCCTTCCGAGGTGCCGGAGGTCGAGGCCGGCAGCATGCCGTAGGCCTTGGAGATTTTGAGATCGGTGTCGCCGATCATCGGATAGTTCGGCGCAAAGCCGACCACGTCCTTGATGTCGACGGCCCATTTTTTGTGGTTGTCGACCGGATCGACCGACAGCCCGATGATCTTGGTGTTGCGCTTGTCGAATTCCGGCTTCATGCGCGCCATGGTGCCGAGCTCGGTGGTGCAGATTGGCGTGAAATCCTTCGGGTGCGAGAACAGCACCGCCCAGGAATTGCCCAGCCAGTCGTGAAAACGGATTTTTCCTTCCGTGGTCTCCGCCTCGAAATCCGGGGCGGTATCGCCAATCGCCAATGCCATGACAAACCTCCAAATACGCGCTCGATTTATCGTCGCGCACTCAATATAGACGCCCGCGCCCGGCCGGAACAGGGCCGCGGACAAAGAGGAAACTCCGTACGGCGCTATGCAGCAGCGCAGCACAAAGCTGCGCCGCGGCACGGCCAGGATGAAATTATTTTCCGCCAGCGGCGGCGGGCCTCAGCGGCTCGCCGCCTTGCGCTCGTCCATGCCGACGGTGCGGCCGGGGAAGCCGGCGGCGTCGAAATAGCGGTTCACGCCGATGCGCTGGCCGACCAGGATGGTGGCGAGCCCTTCGGCGCCCGGGTCCGAGCGCTCGATGAAATTCTCCACCGTCGGGCTGGCGCCGCCCGGCAGCGCTTCCTCTGCGACGCGGCCCATCAGCGCGCCCTTGAACGGGATCTTCAGGCCAAGGATATGCGCCATGGTCTTGCCCATGTCGGCATTGCTGACCGGCGCCGCGTTGACGAAGCCGGCTTTGAAGTCGGGGCCGATCGCTGCCATGAAATTCATGGTTTCGGCGCGGCTGAAGCTGCCGTGCATTCCCTGGCCCTGCTGCAAGCCGGTGTCTGCGATTTCCACCGTGCACATCACCGGCTTATCGCAGCCGGTCGCATAGGAGCGGAAATTGATCACCACCGACGGCCGCGGCGTGCGCGCCAGGCCCTTGAGGTTGACCGCCGACATCGGCAGCGTGCCGGGGAAGCTGCCGAGGTCGTCGTCGACGAACAGCCCGCTGACGTAATCCTGCGCCAGCAGCGCATCGATCACCTTGGCGGTGAGCGCGCGATCCTTGCCCGGAATATAGACGAGGTCGGAGCCGCCATTGGAGGCGACGGCCACAGTGGGGTTGGTCGCGTCGTCGCCGATCAGACCGTTACCACGCTTGGGATGCGTGCCGGCAGCGACCGCGGCGTTCTTGTCGTCGGGATCGTGCAGCGGCATCGCCAGGGCCGTGGCGAGATCGATCGCCACAAAGCCGGGCGGCAGCAAGCCGGCCGGCACGTCCTTGTAGCTCGCCTGAGCGGCCGGGCTGGTCTTGCTCTCCTTCGAGATGGTCGCGAAGCCGTGGTCGGCCGCGATGACGATGTCCGTGGTGGCCGTGAGGCCGAGTTCGTCGAGCGCCTTGCGGATGGTGGCGAGATTGTCGTCGGCGTTCCCGATCGCGGCGAGCGAGGTCGGCCCGTTAATGCCCGGCGTCACGCTCAGCAGGCTGTCGCCTTGATTGTGCTGGGTACCGTCGGGGTCGCGCGACCAGAACACCAGCACGAAGGGCTTGTTGCGCGCCTTGAACATCGGCAGCACGACTTTGGCGGCGACGTCGGCGAAATAGCCCTGCTGGGTGACGTTGGCGACGAGCGTGCCCGGGGTCTTGAAGTCGCCGGCCTTGCCGTTTTCGCCGCGCGAGGGTGCGACAAGCGGCAGTCCGGCGGCGGTGAGCGCGTCCTTCATGGCCTGCGACAGCGGAATGCCGGCGGGGCTGCCGGTCGCGTCGTCCACGATGATGGTGTGCTCGCCGTCGCGCTCGGTGTGGTCGAACATCAGCGTCGGGCCGAGCTTGCCAATGGCGGCGGTCGAGAAGCCCTGGTGATGGGCGGTCAGCACGACGGTGTCCTCGTCGACGAAGTTGCCGGAGAAATGCGCGTCGATGTCGCCCAGGATCGGATCGCTTTCGATGAATGGCGTCATGCTGCCGGCGGCGTGCGGCACGGCGAAGCCGGCGAACAGCGTATTGCTGAACACGCCGGTGTCGCCGAGGAAATGGCCGGTGGCGAGGCCCGAGGCGTTGGGCATGGTGAAAGTGGGGAACAGCGAATGCGGATTGGCGAAATTCACGCCCTGGTCGCGGATCGCGGCCATGGTCGGCGCGCTCTGCGGTGTCACCGACTGGGCGCGCAGGCCGTCCGGCACGAACAGGATCAGGTTATGCGGTGTTTGCGCGGCGGCTGCGCCGAGCGGTATCGCTGTGGCGCAGGCCAATACCAGCAGGCTGTTCCTGAAAGACATGGCAGTTCTCCCTGGTGCCTTTGTTGCGATGTTGCGCTAGATACCCGGCCGCCAAGACAGTATTGTAACAGACGCCGGCTATCCGCAGCCAATTCCACCGGGAATGGCAAAGGGCGTTCCGCGTAATGTTCAAGCGCATTCTGATTGCCAATCGCGGCGAAATCGCCTGCCGGATCATCAAAACCGCCCGCCGCATGGGGATCGAGACGGTCGCCGTCTATTCGGAGGCCGACAAGGACGCCCTGCATGTCGAAATGGCCGATACCGCCATCGCCATCGGCCCGCCGGAGGCCGCCAAAAGCTACCTGCTGATCGACAAGATCGTCGCCGCCTGCAAGGCCTCGGGCGCCGAGGCCGTCCACCCCGGCTATGGATTCTTGTCCGAGCGCGAGGCCTTTCCCAAGGCGCTGCAAGCCGCCGGGGTCGTCTTTATCGGGCCGAACCCCAAGGCCATCGCCGCCATGGGCGACAAGATCGAGTCCAAGAAAGCGGCGGCCGCCGCCAAGGTCTCGACCGTGCCCGGCCATCTCGGCGTGATCGCCGACGAGGTCGAGGCCATGAAGATCGCCGACGACATCGGCTATCCGGTGATGATCAAGGCTTCCGCCGGCGGTGGCGGCAAGGGCATGCGCATTGCCTACAGCAAGGCCGAGGTGGCGGAAGGCTTCGCGCGCTCGAAGTCGGAGGCGAAATCCTCCTTCGGCGACGACCGCATGTTCATCGAGAAATTCATCACCGATCCGCGCCATATCGAGATCCAGGTGCTGGGCGACAAGCACGGCAACGTCATCTATCTGGGCGAGCGCGAATGCTCGATCCAGCGCCGCAACCAGAAAGTGATCGAGGAGGCGCCAAGCCCGCTGCTCGACGCAGCGACGCGCAAGAAAATGGGCGAGCAGGCGGTCGCGCTCGCAAAGGCCGTCGGCTACGACAGCGCCGGCACCGTGGAATTCGTCGCCGGCCAGGACAAGAGCTTCTTTTTCCTGGAAATGAACACGCGGCTGCAGGTCGAGCACCCGGTCACCGAATTGATCACCGGCATCGACCTGGTCGAGCAGATGATCCGCAGCGCGGCCGGCGAAAGATTGTCGCTCAAGCAGAGCGACGTGAAGCTCAACGGTTGGGCGGTCGAGAGCCGTGTCTACGCCGAGGACCCGTATCGCAAATTCCTGCCGTCGACCGGGCGGCTGACGCGCTATCGCCCGCCCGAGGAGCGCGTTGCCCACGGCGTCACCTTGCGCAACGATACCGGCGTCTACGAGGGCGGCGAGATTTCGATCTACTACGATCCGATGATCGCCAAGCTCGTCACCCACGCGGGCACGCGCGAAGCCGCGATCGACGCGCAGGCCGACGCGCTCGATTCATTCGTCATCGACGGCATCCGCCACAATATCCCGTTCCTCGCCGCGCTGATGGCGCATCCACGCTGGCGCGCGGGTAAACTTTCTACGGGCTTCATCGCCGAGGAATTTCCCGACGGCTTCCACGCCCATGCGCCGGACGGCGAGCGCGCGCAGGTGCTGGCTTCGGTCGCCGCGGCCATCGACCACGTGCTGGGCGAGCGCAAGCGGCAGATTTCCGGCCAGATGGACGGGCGCAACGTGACGCGCGAGAGCCAGCGCGCGGTCTGGCTCGGCGAGACCGAATGCCGGCTCGAAGTGCGGCGCGAGAACGGCACCATCGAGGTGCGTTTTCCGGGCAAAAGCAAAGGCACCCGCCGCCATCTGCAATCGGACTGGAAGCCGGGCGACGCGCTGTGGACCGGTACCATCGACAGCGAGCCGGTGGCGGTGCAGGTGCGCCCCGTTCCGAACGGCTTTGCGCTTAGCTTTCGCGGCGTCGAGGCCAAGGCTTACGTCTACACCGAGAGCGAGGCCGGCTATGCGCGGCTGATGCCGCCGAAAAAAGTCGCCGACACCAGCAAACTGGTGCTCTGCCCGATGCCGGGGCAGGTCGTCTCCATCGCGGTCAGCGAAGGGCAGGAGGTCAAGGCCGGCGAAACCGTCGCTGTGGTCGAAGCCATGAAGATGGAAAACGTGCTGCGCGCCGAGATCGACGGCACCGTGAAGAAGATCAACGCCAAGCCGGGCGACAGCCTGGCGGTGGACGCGGTGATTTTGGAGTTTGCGTGATCGCCGGCGCGGCCGTTAGCCCCGCTCATTCCCGCGCCAGCGGGAATCCAGGGAACCGCCCGCGAGCGCCGCGATTTGTCGCCCTGGGTCCCCGCTTTCGCGGGGACGAGCGGAAAAGTTGGTCGCGCGCTGCCAAATAGAAGCCCATGACCCTCTACTTCGCCTACGGCTCCAACATGAACCGCGCCGCCATGGCGCGCCGCTGCCCGGGCGCGCGCGCCATTGGGCCGGCCGAGCTCGCGGGTCACAAATTCTTTGTTGGCATCGATGGCTGGGGCTCGGTCAAACCGAGCGCCGGCGATACCGTGCACGGCGTGCTGTGGCGGCTTACCGCGCGCGACATCGCGGCGCTGCATGCCTACGAGTTGCTGCACCAGGGCCTCTACGACGTGCGTCATTTGCCGGTGCGCAGCGGGGGCAAACGCGTGCGCGCCATGATCTATTTGTTGCGCCGCCGCGCGCCCGGCAAGCCGAAACCCGGTTACGTCGAGATGATTGCGGTGTCCGCGCGCGCATGGCAACTGCCGGAGCGCTATGTCCGCTCGGTCGAACGCTGGTCGGTGTCGCGCTTCACCGGCGCGCGCGTGATCGACGCCGGCGAACTGGCATGAGCGCTATCCGTCACGTGATCGTGCATGGCCGCGTGCAGGGCGTCGGCTTCCGCGCCTTTGTCGAGCATGAGGCGCTCCGGCGCGGCCTGGAAGGCTGGGTGCGCAATCGCCGCGACGGTTCTGTCGAGGCGGTATTCGCGGGTTCACTTGAAATTGTTGAGGCGATGATCGAGGCCTGCCGGGGCGGGCCGTTCGGCGCCCGCGTCGATGTGCTGCATCAACGCGGAGGGGCCGACGACGACCTTAAAGGCCGCCGGCCGGGCGAGCTGTTCTCGGTGCTGCCGACCGCTTGATCCGTCGCACCGAATAATTCCTCGAATTCTTGGCGCAGTCACCCTGTCCACTTCCGCCATCGACACACGCAATGCCGAGATCGGCCAGACTGGTGACGCCGTAGCTTTGCGCGCTGACGCCACACGGCACGATGCCGGAAAAATGCGTGAGGTCGGGGGCAACGTTCAAAGCCATGCCGTGCAACGTCACCCATTGCGTGACGCGGATGCCGATGGCGGCGATCTTGTCCTCGCAGCCTTCGCCCTTTTCGGGCCTGCGCACCCAGACGCCGATGCGGTCTTCGCGCCGCTCGCCGCGCACGTTGAAACGGCTGAGCGTGCGGATGATCCATTCCTCCAAAGTGGCGACGAAACGGCGCACGTCCGGCCCGCGCCGCTTCAAGTCGAGCATCACGTAAGCCACCCGTTGGCCCGGCCCGTGATAGGTCATCTGCCCGCCGCGGCCGCTCTCGAATACGGGAAAGCGCGCCTCGATCAGTTCGCCCGGCTTGGCGCTGGTGCCGGCGGTGTAGAGAGGAGGGTGCTCCAGGAGCCAGACCAGTTCCGGCTCTTTGCCGGCGGCGATCGCCGCGGCGCGCGCCTGCATGGTCGCGACGGCCTGCTCGTAGGGCACGCGGCTCCCGCTCACGCGCCACTCGACCGCGGCGGCGTCAGCCGGACGCGGCAGCAGCCCAAGCCGTGCGCGTGCGTCCATCATCGCCACCGCCGCTTCGCCGCCACGCGCGCTGCGCGGCTGGCCGCTAGAACTTTCCAATAACCGCTTCTCGGTACTTTGTCGCCTGGTCAAGGTTCGGGCCGATGGTGATGAAGAAGACGATGTTTTTACTGATGATGCAGCGCACTTCGGCGGCGTATTTGTCGAGATGGCCGTAGACCGAAATATCGTCGCCGCTGCCGGCGTTGTGGACGCTTTGAATCAGGCCAGCCTGATGTACCGCGTTGTCCGCGCGCGTCACGCAATCGTTGATGTTGCCGTTATAAGTTTGCCAACTCGATGAGCTGGCCGGCCACTGCGCCAAGGCCGGACCTTGCGCCGCCAGCGCGCCGAACGCCGCAACAAGCATTCCCAACGCTAATTTCCGCATGTTTTACCCCCTTTTTTGGCCGTCATCTCGGCATGGTGCGGTGACGGGCCGAGCGCCGTTAACCGACCAGTAACTATACCATGGTGACCTGAAATCAACCCGCCGTCGCGGGGCAGGGGAACGAGAAACGTGGCCACACTCGATAAAGTTTCGGTCGATATCACGGTCGTGCTTGGCACCACCACCATGCCGGTTCACCAGGTGCTGCGGCTCGGCCGTGGCGCCATCATCGAGCTGGAATCATCCGAGGACGACGCCGTCCATATTCTCGCCAACGACTTGCCGGTCGCCAAGGGCACGGTGGTGGTCAGCGGCAACCGCATCGCGGTCGAGGTCGGCGAGATCATGCCCCGCCAGCCGGACGCGCGCTGACCTCGCCGGGGCGGCATTTAAGCGGCCCTTGTCCCTCAAGACCCTATTTGTTACAGGAACCGCGCTTCGTCGGGACGGGAGGTTTATGAGCCTTTCGTCCATCCAATGCGGCCATGGCGGAATTGGTAGACGCACTAGCTTGAGGTGCTAGCGCCGCAAGGCGTGGAGGTTCGAGTCCTCTTGGCCGCACCAGCCAAATTTTGGGACACTCCGGCGCGCGGTGCCGGCATTTTCACAGCCGGATGCGCACTTAGGCGGGGCCTAGACCTAATTGACTATCAAGCCGCGTAATCCGGCGCGCTCCGGCTCCCGAGCGCTGGCGACCGTCGGCCGATGGCGCTTGCGTGCGATTGCTCGCTTGACGCGGTGGTGCTGCGCCGGCTTGTGCACGGTTTCCCCGGCCGTCGCGCTGGTCTTGATCACGCGCGGCCAGGCGCCGTTGCCGCTATCGGGCGAGGCCACGAGGACCGGCACCGACGCCGGCCGCTCGCCGGCCGGCACCACCTGCACCACGTGATAGCCTTGGGCTTTGAGTTCCTTAAGCAGCGTCGGCAGCGCCAGCGCGGTCGCGGGATGGATGTCGTGCAACAGCAGGATGCCGCGACCTTTCGCATTCAGCCGCTTCATGGCGCGTTTGACGAGCTGGCTCGGGGTGGTGCCGCGCCACCAGTCGTCCGTGTCGACGTCGGCGCTCCAGGTCACCAGCGATTTGCTCTCGAGGAAGTGGTCGATTGCATTGGTGCGGCCGAAGCCGGGAATGCGGAAGAACGGCGCCACAGCTTTCGGATCGCCGAGTGCGGCGCCGACCGAGGCGATGCCGTCGTCGACTTCGCGTTCGACCTGCTGCATCGACAGACGCTGCATGGCGAACGGATGGTGTTGGGTATGCGTCCCGATGGTCATGCCGGCATTGTAGATGCGCCGCGCAATGGAGGGGTAAGCATGCGCCATATCGCCGACCATAAAATAGGTCGCTTTCACGCATTGCGAGTCCAGCGTGTCGAGGATGCTGTCCGAATAGGAAGCGATCGGCCCGTCGTCAAATGTGAGCACGACCTCATGGTCGTTGAGCGGCAGCGTCTGCTTGTATTGAATGGTGCCGATGAGCGAGTAGTCTTGCGGGCTGATGGTGAGCACGCGCGAGGTGCCGAGCGCGTCCGGATGTCCCGGGCACGTCCCGGCCAAGGACGGCCCCGCCATCGCGGCCAGCAAAAAACAGACACCTGCGACTATGCGCATGACGCTTCCCCCGCCCCCGGATCCACCGCGCCTTCTACCCCCGAACAGCGCGTTATTCCCAAAATACGAATCGCAACATTAACGGCAAATTAACCGACTAAGGCAGCCCACAGAAAGACAATGCCGCCCGTTTTCCTAAAGTTTGGCGAATAACGTCCAGCTTTAGCGTCAATTTGCGCCGTTTGAGGCCGCAACGACGTGGACGATGCGGTATCCGCGCCGTTTAAGCTCGCGCAGCAAGGCCGGCAGCATCCGGGCGGTCTGCTTTTTGGTGTCGTGTAGCAGGACGATCCCGCTGCCCAGCCGGTCGATGCGGGCAAGGATCAGGCGCAGTTCCTGCTCCGGCGTCATCGGTAGCCAGTCGCTTGCCCAGACGTCGGCGCCGAAGACCACGATGCCGCGGCCATTGAGCCAGTCGAGCAGCGCCTTATTCGAGGCGAAACCCGGAAAGCGGAAGAACGGCGTGGTCGGCGTGCTGCGCCGCTTGCCGTAAAGGGCGAATTCGTCTTCGGCGATGCCGCGGTCGATGTCGGCTTGGGCCTTAGCTGGCGCCATGCGGGATAGCAGAGGATGCGAAAACGTGTGGTGCCCGAGGCTGTGGCCTTCGGCCAGTTCGCGCCGCGCGATTTCCGGGTGCGCTTCGACATTGCGGCCGATCAGGAAAAAGGTCGCCAGCACGCATTCGTGCTTGAGCGCGTCGAGAACTTTCGGGGTGGTGGTCGGCCAGGGGCCGTCGTCGAAGGTGAGCACCAGCTCCTTTTTGGCGAGCGGCAGCGTGACCGGAAATTCCTTGCGGCCAACCCGCGGCGTGCTCTTGGCGTTGACCTTGAGCACGCGCTCGGTGCCGAGCGCGTCCGCATTGCCGGGGCAGGGTGCGGCCCGGGCGGCCGCGGGAACCAAGGCGAGCAGGGCGGCGATGGCAAGGCTGCGGATCATGGCATGAATATATGCGCTAAACATTTGCCCATTCCCAGGGGGCGGGCGTACAAGCGGCGCGCGAAAACGTTCCGCGACCGAGGCCGGCATGACCGAGCAAACCATCAACGCGCCGCCGCTGCGCACCAAGGACGGTTCGATCCGCGTCGCCTTCGTGCGTCAGGTTGCCCGCGCTATCGACTCAGCCGACGTCGCGGCCTTGCGCGGCCTGGTCGGCGACCTGCACGAATCCGATCTCGGCGCGGTGCTGGAAGCGCTCGATCCCGAAAAGCGCCCGCGCCTGGTCGAACTGCTCGGCATCGATTTCGACTTTACCGCGCTCACCGAAGTGGACGACTCGGTGCGCGAGGAAATTCTCGACGAGCTGCCGCCGCAAACCGTCGCCGAGGGCGTGCGCGACATCGAATCCGACGACGCGGTGGCGATCCTCGAAGACCTGCCGAAGCACGAGCAGGCCGAGATCCTCGAGCAGTTGCCGCCGCCCGAACGCGTCGCGCTCAAGCGCAGCCTCGATTATCCGGAAGAGTCGGCCGGCCGCCATATGCAGACCGAATTCATCGCCGTGCCGCCGACCTGGAACGTCGGCCAGGCGATCGACTATATGCGCGAGACCGCCGAACTGCCCGACCATTTCTACAAGCTTTACGTGACCGACGACGATCGCCGCTTCCTCGGCGCCGTGCCGCTCGACCGGCTGCTGCGCAGCAAGCGGCCGGTTCCGATTTCCGATCTGATCGAGGACGAGAAGCGCCAGGTGCGCGCCGACGAGGACCAGGAAGAGGTGGCGCGGCTGTTCCAGCGCTACGACCTGGTGACCGCGCCGGTGGTGGACGCGGACGACCGGCTGGTCGGCGTCATCACCTTCGATGACGTGGCCGACGTGATCGAGGAGGAGGCGGAAGAAGACATCAAGGCGCTCGGCGGCGTCACCCATGACGAGGAACTGTCCGACTCGGTGTGGACCATCGCGCGCGGCCGCTTCAACTGGCTCTTGGTCAATCTCGGCACCGCGTTTCTCGCCTCGTCGGTGCTCGGTCTGTTCGAGGGCCAGCTGCAGAAAATGGTGGCGCTGGCGGTGCTGGCGCCGATCGTGGCGAGCCAAGGCGGCAACGCCACCACGCAGACCATGACGGTCGCGGTGCGCGCGCTGGCGACCCAGGAACTCGGCGACGCCAACGCCCGGCGCGTGATCCTGCGCGAGCTGCTGGTCGGAATTCTCAACGGTATTGCGTTCGCCGTCATCACCGGCATCGCGGCCTATGTCTGGTTCCGCGTGCCGGCGCTCGGCGTGGTGATCGGGCTCGCCATGATCTGCAATCTGATCGCGGCCGCGCTCGGCGGCATTCTCGTTCCGCTGGCGCTCAACCGCCTGCGGTTCGATCCGGCGGTGGCCTCGAGCCCCTTCGTCACCACGGTCACCGACGTGGTCGGCTTCTTTTCGTTTTTGAGCATCGCCACGTTGTGGTTTGGATTGCGCTAAGGAGCCGGAAATTCATGCCGCTCGATCGCAAAACCTTTGTGCAGGCGGCCGATTATCTGGCCTTGGCGCTCGCGGTATCGCTGCCCTGGTCTACCTCGGCTACTGGCATTCTTGCCGTCGTGTGGCTGCTGGCGGTGATACCGACGCTCGAGCTTCGATCGTTGCGGCGTGTCGTCTTGCTTACGGCCGGCGGGTTGCCGGTGCTGTTGGTGGCGCTTGGCGCCGTAGGCATGCTGTGGGCGGATGTGTCGTGGGCGGAACGCTTTGGCGGCGTTACTTCATTTTTGAAGCTACTGTTCATTCCGCTGCTGATGCACCAATATTCCCGGACCGGTAACGGACGCCGCGTCCTGATCGGTTTCCTCGCGTCCTGCGTTCTGCTGCTCGCGCTCTCATGGTTGATGGTCGCGTGGCCCGGATTCCCTTGGCACAACAGGCCTGGCGCTTTCGGCATTCCGGTCAAAGACTACATTGCGCAAAGCACGATGCTCACGATTTGCATCTTCGTGATCGTCCAGTTTGCGTATGACATGTGGCGGGATGGGCGCCGCCGATTGGCTCTGGCGCTGACAGCGCTTGCGCTGGTCTGTCTCGCAAACGTGCTTTATGTCGCAACCGCCCGAACCGCTCTTGCTGTCATTCCCATACTGACACTCGTGTTCGGTTACAAGCTATCGGGATGGAAAGGTGCGCTCGGCTTGATTGTCGCATGTGTCGTGCTGGCGGCGGCGGCATGGCCGTCGTCGACTTACCTGCGAACCCGGGTCGTTTCGTTTTTTCATGAACTCGATTCATATCGGTCCGGCGGGCAATCCACCTCGGTTGGCGAACGTTTGACGTATTGGACGAAGTCGGTGAAATTTATAGAGACGGCGCCCGTGTTCGGCCACGGTACGGGCTCGATCAAAGATCAGTTCCGTCGCAGCACCGTCGGGCAGACCGGCATAGCCTCGGAAATGGCGGCCAATCCGCACAACCAGACATTCGCGGTCGGAATTCAACTCGGCTTGGTCGGCATTGCGCTGCTGTACGCCATGTGGATCGCGCACCTCATGCTGTTCCGGCCCACCACCTTTGCGGCCTGGGTCGGGCTTGTCGTCGTCATCCAAAACGTCGTCGGCTCGCTGTTCAACTCGCATTTGTTCGACTTCACCCATGGCTGGGTCTACGTGGTGGGCGTCGGGATCGCGGGCGGGGTCGTGCTGAAAGAATCGATGGCGCGGACCGACGCCGATCCCGGCCATGCGTAAGCCGCGGTTACGCTTCATTCACCTTGTTTGATCATCCGCCATTAACGATAAAACCCTAGCGTCCTGGCCGATTACCGCAGCGAAGCGCGGGGAGAGGCTTGTGGACGGCGAGGTCATAACACAAGCGGCGGGCGCGATGCCCGGCCGCTCGGTGTCGGCTTGGGTACGATTCCCCGGCGCGCTGCGCGCCCGCGCCAAGCGTTTGCTGTCGGCCTCGCGGCTGATCGTCATCCTTGCGGTCGTCGCCATGGGCGCGACCATGCTCGCCGGCGCCGTCGGCTACACGCTGGCGCGGCAAAGCGACGAACAGCTGTGGGCCGAGCAGCGCGTCTCGTTGCGCAACGCAACGGCCGAATTCCGTACTTTGTTCGGCAAATCCGGTGCGGTCGATCCGCACTTCGTGCGCATGATCGAGCAAAGCGTCGGCCTGAAAAATCTCAAATTCGAAAGCGACCCGGCCGTCAGCGGGCGCGAGATGCAGCCGGTGATCGACGCGCGCGGCCGCATCGCCGGATTCCTGACCTGGGACAAGACGCATCCGATGCTGCGCGCCATGGAGCGGCTGATGCCCTTCGTCGGCGGCGTTGCTGTCGTGCTGGCGGGCTTTGCCGGATTTTCACTGTGGCAGTTGCGCCGCGCGCGCGACGAACTGAAAGCGAGCGAGCAAGCGGCGCGCCGCGCCGCCGACGAGGACAAGCTGACCGGGCTGCCGAACCACGCCAAGATGCTCGAATTGCTCGACCGCGCGCTGGCCGAGCGCTCGGGCGACGAGGTCACGACCTTCGCGCTGATCGAGCTCGACGCCATGGCCGACGTCAATGCGCAGCTCGGCGTGCTCGGCGGCGACGAGCTGATTGCGGCGGTGGCGGCGCGTCTCACGGAAACCCTGCCGGCGGACGCCGTGTGCGGCCGCATCGGCAGCGACGAGTTTGCGGTGAGCTTCACGGCCGGCGCCGGCGTCGATGCGGCGGAAATTCTGCGCGCCGCGCTTGCGGCGATCGCACGGCCGCATTGGATCGATACCGTGGTGCGCATCAGCGCGCATGCCGGCTACGCGCAGGCGCCGCGCCACGCCACCAGCCGCGGCGAACTGACCCGCCGCGCCGGGCTCGCGCTGCGGGCGGCAGCCAAGAAAGGCGCCGCCGCCATCGTCGGATTCGACCGCTCGATCGATACCGTGTCGACCGACGAGAAATTCATTCAGCGCGAATTGCCGCGCGCGCTCGCCGCCAACGAGCTGGATCTGCACTTTCAACCGATCGTCGCCGCGCAAGGCGCCCGCATCCTCGGCGTCGAAGCCTTGCTGCGCTGGACGCATGCCACGCGCGGGCCGATCGGGCCGGCGGTTTTTATCCCGGTCGCCGAACAGATGGGTCTGATGGATACGCTCGGCGCCTTCGTGCTGCGCCGCGCGCTCCATGAGGCCAAGCGCTGGCCGGATCTCTACGTCGCGGTTAACCTGTCGCCGCTGCAGGTGCGCGATGCTTCCATCGTCAGTCTGGTGCGCGCGGCATTGGCCGATAGCGGCGTTCCGCCGGCGCGGCTGATGCTGGAAATCACCGAGGGCGTGCTGATCGACAACCCCGACGAAATGGTTAAGCGCATCGCGGACCTGCACGCGCTCGGGGTGCGCATCGCGCTCGACGATTTCGGCTCCGGCTATTCGAATTTGGGCTATTTGCAGCGTTTCCCGCTCGACAAGCTCAAGATCGACCGCAGCTTCGTGACCGCGCTCGGTGCTTCCGCCAATGGCGGGGTGATCATCCAGGCGATCGTCGCGCTCGGCCGCGCGCTCGGCCTCACCGTGGTGGTCGAGGGCGTGGAGACCGAGCAGCAACGCGTGCTGCTGCGGTTGGCCGGTTGCGACGAGATGCAGGGCTACCTGTTCGCCAAGCCGGCGCCGGCCAAGGCGATCGACCGCCTGTTGGCGCAGGCCAAGCAGGCCCGCAGCGCCCCGCCCGAGCCGCTGACAGCCTGAGCGCAAGCCTATAGAGTTGTCTCCGTTCTGCCGGAGACAAAGCGATGATCCCCAATGCCTGGGCGGGCTTCGATTTCGGCCTCGGGCCCGACGTTGAAATGCTGCGCAAGACCGTCAGCGGCTTCGCGCAAGACCGCATCGCGCCGCGCGCCGATCAAATCGACCGCGATAACGTGTTCCCGCGCGACCTGTGGCCGGAAATGGGCGCGCTCGGCCTGCACGGCATCACGGTGGACGAGGAATATGGCGGCGCCGGCTTGGGCTATCTCGAACATTGCGTGGCGATGGAGGAGATTTCGCGCGCTTCCGCCGCGGTCGGGCTGTCCTACGGCGCCCATTCCAACCTCTGCGTCAATCAGCTCAGCCGCAACGGCAATGCCGAACAGAAGAAGAAATATCTGCCCAAGCTGATTTCCGGCGCGCATGTCGGCGCGCTCGCCATGTCCGAGCCGAGCGCTGGCTCAGACGTCGTGTCGATGCGCGCCCGCGCCGACAAGAAGGGCGACAGCTACGTGCTCAATGGCTCGAAAATGTGGATCACCAACGGACCGGTGGCCGACACCCTGGTGGTCTATGCCAAGACCGACCGCACCGCTGGCGCGCGCGGCATCACCGCCTTCATTATCGAGAAAGGGATGGCGGGCTTTGCGCCGGCGCAGAAGCTCGACAAGCTCGGCATGCGCGGCTCCGACACTTCGGAGCTGGTGTTCACCGACTGCGAGGTGCCGGAGGACAACGTCTTGGGCGCGGTTGGCAACGGCGTCAATGTGCTGATGTCCGGGCTCGATTACGAGCGTGTGGTGCTGGCGGCGGGGCCTTTGGGCATTATGCAGGCCTGCATGGACGTGGTGATCCCTTACGTGCACGAGCGCCAGCAGTTCGGCCAGCCGATCGGCACCTTCCAGCTGGTGCAGGCCAAGCTCGCCGACATGTACGTGACCATGAACGCGGCCAAGTCGTACGTGTACACGGTGGCCAAAGCCTGCGACGAGGGCCGCACCACGCGCGAGGACGCCGCTGGCGCCATTCTCTACGCCGCCGAGCGCGCCACCTGGATGGCGCTCGAAGCCATCCAGTGCCTGGGCGGCAACGGCTATATCAACGATTTTCCCACGGGCCGCCTGCTGCGCGACGCCAAGCTCTACGAGATCGGGGCGGGGACGAGCGAGATTCGCCGCATGTTGATCGGCCGGGAGATTTTCGAGAAGACGCGATAGCGCATGATCCAGAAAAGCTTGTCCTCGACTTGATCGGGGATGGGCACCGGTTTTCGGGCAAGATCAAGCGCCGCCAAATAAGCCAATGGCCTAGTCGGCCTTTGGATGAGTAGGCCATAGCACCAGTCCCGTTAACATCTCGGCGCCGCGAATCAGCTAGTGCTTTGGCCGATATCACCGGCGATGGGGAAAGCCATGCTGCGCGTGCGCTTGAAGGCCGATGGGCGGATCGTGGAAATCCTTCCCGACGGCAGCGAGAAAACCCTCGATCACAGCGACCCGGCAGCGTTCGTGCGGCAGGTGCGCGCGCGCTGCGGCCTGACGCAGGCGGCCTTTGCCGAGAAGATCGAGGTGCCGATCGAGACCGTGCGCAACTGGGAGCAGGGCAAGCGCTTGCCGCGCGGGCCGGCGCGCGCGCTGCTCAGGCTGATCGACACCGCGCCGGAGGCGGTGTTTGCGGCTTTAGGTGGAAGACGGCGCTGACGCGCCTTTTGGGTGGAAGACGCCGCTGACGCGCCTTTTGGCGGAAAGGCGGCGTTGATTATTCGGCGGCCGCCACGCGCTGGCGCGGCGCCGGGCGCGCAATGCGCATCAGCAGGAACATCGCGAACAACGTCGCGATATAGGTTATCAGCTGCATTTCGGTCGGCCGTTCGGTGTAGCCGATGAGCGTGTGCAGCAATTTGCCGAATAGGCTGCCGTCCGACAGCAGCCACGATGTGTCCCACACCGTGCGCTGTAGCGCGATAACGACGCCGGCATTGCTGAGGAACTGCACCGCCTGCGCCGCCATGCCGGCGGCCAAAAGCGCGATCAGCCAGCTCGTCACCGAGAAGATGTAACGGTTCGGGATCGCCAGCAGTCCGAAATAAGTCAGCCCGGTAAAGGCCGCTCCGGCGGCGACGCCGAGCAACCCGCCTACCAGCAAAGCCGCGCCCGAGGTACCGGAGGCGAAAATCCCATAGAGGAACAGCACCACTTCCGAACCTTCGCGCAGCACCGCCAATCCAACCACGACGGCGAGCGCGGTCAAAGGCTTGGCCCCTTCGCTTACCGCCGTGCCGATATTGCGCATTTCCTCGGCAATCTCGCGGCCGTGCCGCGCCATCCAGGCGTTGTGCCACATCAGCATGATCACGGCGATGCCGAGCACCGTGGCGTTGAACAGTTCCTGGCCGGCGCCCTCGAAGGCCTGCGAGATCGCGCCGGCAAAAACCGCGACCAGGCATGCGCCAGCCAGGCCGGCGAAAATGCCGTAACTGACGAAGCGCCCGCGCCCGGAAACGCCGCGGGTTGCCGCCATCACGATGCCGACGATCAGGCCGGCTTCGATGACTTCGCGAAAGACGATGATAAGTGCGCCGAGCATGGTTCTATTTTGCGACCGAAAACTTACCGAATTGGATTGAACAGGGGCGGTCGGCCCGTACAAAAGCATTAATCGCAAACGTTGCAAGTCCTTATTTTTACTCTCGAATTATTCCAAACTGAAGATCCGTGCTAAACACTTGGCGCGGCAAGTTTTGCCGAAACCCGCGCGAGCCGACCCGGTTGGCAGCGCCGCGCGGACCGGGCATTCTTCGCCTCCCACCCGCCACCTCATTCCAGCCGATGCCTAAGGAGATTGTGATGCAATTCGTTGAAGCCCATGGATGTCGGATCCCGCAGATCGGTCTCGGCACCATGACCCTGAAGGGCGACATTTGCGTGCAGGCGGTCAAGACCGCGCTGCAGCTCGGTTATCGCCATATCGACACCGCCTGGTTTTACGGAAACGAAAAGGAGGTCGGCGAAGGGATCCGCCAGTCCGGCATCAAACGCGAGGACATTTTCCTTTGCACTAAAGTGCGCGAGACTCACCTGGAGCCGGAAAAGTTTCGCCAATCGCTCGGCGAAAGCCTCGCCAATCTGCAAGTGCCGTGGGTCGATCTCCTGCTGATCCACTGGAACAACAAGGACATCCCATTCAAGACGTCGGTTGGTGCGCTCTGCCAAGCCAAGAAGGACGGCAAAGCCAAACATGTCGGCGTCGCCAATTTTACCACCAAGATGCTGGACGAAGCCTGGGCGGTGACCAGCGAGCCGCTGGTCTGCAACCAGGTCGAGGTGCATCCCTTTATCAATCAGGACAAGGTAATCGCGGCCAGCAAGAAGCGCGGCATGGCGGTGGTCGCCTATGTGCCGATCGCGCGCGGCAAGGTGCCGGGCGCCGAGGCGGTTGAGCGCATCGGCAAGGCGCACGACAAGACCGCCGCGCAGGTTTCGCTGCGCTATCTGGTGCAGATAGGCCTCTGCGCTATCCCGCGCACGGCGAGCCCGGCGCATATGAAGGAAAATCTCGATGTGTTCGACTTCAAATTGTCGGACGGCGAGATGGCCGAGTTGAAGAAGCTCAACGCCACCAATATGCGCGTGGTCAATCCGCCGCACGCGCCGGAATGGGATACGCCCTGATGCGATCGGTCCTGCTTGTCGCTGCGCTCGTCCTGAGCGCGGCGGCATTTGCTCAGGACAAGCCGGCGGCGAAGGATTTGGCGGCCGTCGAAAAGTGCATCAAGGCCAAGACCGGCCGTCATTGGGCCTGGGAACGGTGCATCGGCATCCTTTCCGAACCTTGCACGAAAAACGATGAGTCGATGGCGCCGTCGCAGGTCGTCGCTTGCGAAGACCGCGAGCGCGCGGTTTGGGACAGTGTCCTGAACGAAAGTTACCGGCGTTTGCGCGATGCGCTCGACGACGAGCAAAAAGGCAAACTGCAGGAGATGCAGCGCGCCTGGATCGCCTCACGCGACAAGAGTTGCGAATTCCTCTACGACTATTTCCAGGGCACGATGGCCAACCCGATGATCGCGGCCTGCCTCAGCCGCGCGACCGGGATGCAGGCTCTGTACCTGCGCGGCTTTGCCGACGACGTCGCCGACAGGAAATGAAGGCTTGAGATGCACGCGGTCGAAGCCAAGGGCTTCAAGATTCCGATCATCGGTCTCGGCACCTGGCCGCTGCGCGGGCGCGACTGCGCGCGGCTGGTCGAGCAAGCGATCCGCGTCGGCTATCGCCACATCGACACCGCGCAGATGTACGACAACGAGAGCGAGGTGGGCGAGGGCGTGCGCGCCTCCGGCAAGCGCGGCGAGGTGATGGTCACCACCAAGGTGCAGCCCTCGCTGCTCGCGCCGCACGATCTCGAGCACTCGGTGAAGGAAAGCCTGGCGAAGCTGCGGCTCGACGCCATCGACCTCTTGCTGATCCATTGGCCGAACCCGCGCGTGCCGCTTTCCGAAACGCTCGGCGCCATGGCCAAGATGAAACGCGCCGGCTACGTGCGCGCGATCGGGGTGTCGAACTTCACGGTCGCCTTGCTCGAGGAGGCCAATAAGGTCGCGAGCGAGCCGCTGGTCTGCAATCAAGTCGAATGCCACCCTTACCTCGACCAGGACAAAGTGTTGGCGGCCTGCCGCAGGCACGGCATGGCGATGGAGGCCTATAGCCCAATCGCGCGCGGCCAGGCCCAGGGCGACGAACTGCTCGCGCGCATCGGCAAGGCCTATGGCAAAACCGCCGCGCAAGTCTGCCTGCGCTGGCTCATCCAGCAGGGCATCGTAGTGGTCCCACGCACCAGCAAACTCGCGCGGCTGGAGGAGAATATCAATATTTTCGATTTCGAACTGTCGGATGCCGAGATGAAGGAGATCGCCGGGCTCGCCCGCCGCGGCGGCCGCATTGTCGATTGGTCCTGGTCGCCGAATTGGGATTGAACGGTGGCACCCGACGTCAGCTCAGATAATGTCCTCGTCCTGTTCTCCGGCGGGCAGGATTCCACCGTCTGCCTCGCCTGGGCGCTGCAGCGCTTTGCCCGCGTTGAAACCGTCGGCTTCGACTACGGCCAGCGCCATGCCGTCGAGTTGGCGGTGCGTCCGCGCATCCGCGAACGTCTCGTTGCACTCAATTCGGACTGGCACGCGCGGCTGGGCGAGGACCACCTCATCAAGCTCGACGCGCTCGCGGCCATCTCCGACAGCGCGCTCACGCGCGAGACCGCAATCGAGATCGCCGATAGCGGCCTGCCCAACACCTTCGTGCCCGGCCGCAATCTTATTTTTTTCAGCTTCGCCGGCGCGCTCGCCTATAGGCGCGGCGCGCGCCACATCGTCGCCGGCATGTGCGAGACGGATTATTCCGGCTACCCCGATTGCCGCGACGACACCGTCAAGGCCATGCAGGTCGCGCTCACCCTCGGCATGGACCGGCGCGTCACCCTGCACACCCCGCTGATGTGGGTCGACAAGGCCGCGACCTTCGCCATGGCCGAGGAGATCGGCGGGCAAGCCTTGCTCGACCTCGTTGTCGAGGAGACCCATAGCTGCTACCTGGGCGACCGCGCGCGCCGCCACGATTGGGGCTATGGCTGCGGCGAGTGCCCGGCCTGTAAGCTGCGGCGCCAGGGGTTTGCGGCATTCATGCAGCGGCGAAGTACATGAGCGGCGTAGAAAAGCAGAAGAACATTGAAGGCGCGGTTTTTCTGGTCCTGTTCTGTCTGACCATTCCGCTGGCCAATTGGATGATCGGCCACGTCGGCGCGGTTTGCGTCGTCAACGGACCCTGTCTGCTGCCGGTCGCGCCGCATTTGATGGCGCCGTCCGGCGTTCTGATGATCGGCATTGCTCTGGTTCTTCGCGACCTTGTACAGCGCCGGTTAGGCGTAGAATTCGGCATTGCGGCGGTTATCGCCGGGGCGGCGATTTCCGCCGGTCTTGCGCCGCGCTCGTTGGTGCTCGCCTCGGCGACGGCCTTTTTGCTCTCCGAGTTCGCCGACTTATTGGTCTACACGCCGCTTGCGCGGCGCCGGCTTGTCCTGGCGGTGTTCGCCTCAAGTCTGATCGGGCTTGTCGTCGATTCAATCGTGTTCTTGTGGCTTGCCTTCGGCTCGCTCGATTTCCTCGCCGGCCAGATCGTCGGCAAGTTCTGGATGGTTCTGCTCGCCACCCCCTTCGTCGCCTATCTGCGCCGCCGCGACGAGCGGCTCGGCCTGAAACCCGCGTGAGGACCCAATGACATCCGCGCTCGAAGTTCTGAAGAACGTCACCACCGGCACCATCACCACGATGCTGTTGAAAAAGGGCATCCGCCATTCCTGGATGGCCGGCGCCATGCCATTCGGCTTTTCGGGAAAACGCGTCGTGGGCAAAGCCTTTACGCTGCGCTTCGTGCCGGTACGCGAGGATCTGGCGACGCCGGAAAGCTGGTCAAAACCGATTTCCACCCGCTCGGCCATCGAAGCCATGCCGGAAAACTGCGTGGTGGTGGCCGACGCCATGGGCGTCACCGGCGCCGGCATTTTCGGCGACATCTTGTGCATGCGTATGGTCAAGCGCGGGGTCTCGGCGCTTATCACCGACGGCGTGATGCGCGACAAGCACGGCGTCATCGCTACCGGCTTACCCGTCTGGTGCGCGGGCGTCGCCGCGCCGGCCTCGGTCAACCAGTTGACGTTCGTCGGCTGGAACGAGCCGATCGGCTGCGGCGGCTGCGCGATATTCCCGGACGACATCATTGTCGCCGACGACGACGGCGCGGTCGTAATCCCCGCCGCGCTCGCCGATTTCGTCGCCGGCGAAGGTGCGGAACATGAGCTCCTGGAAAGCTGGCTGGTAGAACAAGTCGAGAAGGGCGAAAAGCTCCCCGGCCTCTATCCGCCCAACGACGAGAACAAGAAACGCTACGAAGAGTGGAAGAAGAAGCGCTAGCGCATGATCCCGAAAAGTGGGAACCGGTTTTCGGATAAGATCGTGCGCAAGTAAAATGCCGCTTGGCCGGCCGAACGGCCGATCATAAATCTGTGATATTCTTCTCACGTTATGGGCGATTCGCAGCCCGGGTTCGCGTCGGCGTGCGCGTTAAGTCATCGCGGTCACGCGATGCCAACCAGGGGCTGCCCATGACTTTACAGGTTCATAGAACGCATGCCGATGCACCGGAGGAGCCGGCCGCCGACCGGCTGCGCGTGCTTTATCCCAATTGGGCCGAGCACATCGTCACCGTCGTCGCGGCGAGCCTGGCGATACTGGTGGTGGCGCTGATCGCCGTCGTGATGGGGATGGCCTAGCGTCTTTTCCGCGCGCCGCCGCCGCGCCCGAAACGATCGAAAAAATTCTTGCGGAGCGCGCGCATAATCCACTGCGCTGCGCCGCCAAATCTGCGCGCGCGTCGGAGGCCGCGCCGGCGTCGAAGGCACCGCCGCCGGTTTGCGGTGGCGACGGTGCCACCGACAATCCGCGCGCCCGCATGAAGGCCCAGATCACCGGCGAACTGCGCCGCAACGCCGCGTCGCCTTCCTCGAACAGGAACTCCGCCATCACTACGGGCGGCGGCGCGAACACTTCCGGCATGGCGTCGGACAGCTTGCGGTCGCCCAATATGTTCCAGCGCGAGGCGCCGCCCATGATCGGCGAGCGCATGGAAAAAACCACCTTGCCGATGCGGCTTTCGCGGATTGCGTAGCAGCAGAAGGCGCACGGCTCCATGTTGGCGTAGATCGTGCAGTCGGACAGGTCGGTGCAGGCGAGCGCCTCCTGGGCGAGCGAAATCGCCACGATTTCGGCGTGGCGCGTGACGTCGCGCTCCCGCGCGACCTTGTTGGTGGTCTCGGCCACGATTTCGCCGTCGCGCACGATGACGGCGGCGTAGGGGTACTCGCCCTGTGCGGCCGATTTCGCCGCCAGCGCGAAGCAGTGCCGCATCATGACTTCGTCGGTGGCCTGCGCGTCGATCTTGAGCATTGCCCGGCGCCCGTCAGGTCGTCGTTTGCGTAAACGCCAGGCGCGAATCCGAAGCGAACTGCCGGCGCCACATCACGATCACGATACCGGTGGTGGTGAGCGCGAGCTCAAGCGGTCCGAGAAACCAGCCGAGATAGCCGAGCGCGAAGAAAAATCCGCGCTGGCCGCGGTTGAAATGGCGGCCAGCTTCCGCGCATAGCCGCGCACCGCGATGCGCGAAGGCGCGCGCGTCCGCGCCGTCCTTTTCCGCCACCGGCGGCGCCGCGCCGACCATGATGGCGAGATAATTGTACAGCCGGTACGACCAGGCGAATTTGAAGAAGGCGTAGACGAAGATGACGGCGAGCCCCATTATCTTGAGCTCCCACATTTCCTGCGACTGCGCGACGCCGAACGGCAGCGCCGCCACCACGGTCAAAATCTGCTCGGTCGAGCGCAGCAGCGTGAGCGTGCCGCCGATGGCGATCAGGCTGGTGGAAGCGAAAAACGCGGTGCCGTTCTGCAGCGCGGCGGTGACCTGGGCATCGACCAAGCGTATCTCGCGCGCCAGTAGCCGCTCCATCCAGGCGTCGCGATAGAGGTTCATCAGGGCGTTGAGGCCGCTGCGGCCTTTGGCCGATTTCTCGATCAGCAGTGAATAGCCAAGCCAGGCGCCGAGAAACCAGGCGAAGGCCAAAAGATCGAACAATGTGAAAGACGCCATGGCCGCAAACCCTCAGCATGGTGCCTATACCATGCTCCCCACGAGCCATGGTGCCCGCTCTCGCCGCGCGCTTCAACCGTAAGCTTGAGCGCCCGCCCGCGGTCTGCCACCATCGGCCGCGAAGGAGCCAGTCATGCCGCAAAACATCACGACCGGATACCGCGCTTTGGTGGACGCCGCCAACGGCGAGGTCGAGACGCTGCCGACCGAAGAGGCCATCAAACTTGCCGGACGCGACGACGTGGTGCTGGTCGATATCCGCGACATCCGCGAATTGACGCGCGACGGCAAGGTGCCGGGCGCCGTGCATTGCCCGCGCGGCATGCTGGAATTCTGGATCGATCCGCAGAGCCCCTATCACAAGCCGCTGTTCGCGCAGGACAAGAAATTCGTGTTCTTCTGCGCCGGCGGATTGCGCTCCGCGCTTGCTGCGCAGACCGCCCAGCGCATGGGGCTCAAACCGGTCGCCCATATCAAAGGCGGCTTCGGCGCCTGGAAGCAGGCGGGCGGACCGGTCGAGCTGCCGGAAGCCGCGCCGGGTGAGAAGAAGAAAGCGTGAGAGAGCGATGGCGCTCAAGCTGATCGTCGGCAACAAGAACTACTCTTCATGGTCGATGCGGCCGTGGATCGCCATGAAAGTGGCCGGCATTGCGTTCGAAGAGACGGTGATTTCGCTCAACGCGCCGGACTTCAAGGCGCATGTCGGCGCCGTGTCCGGCACCGGCAAGGTGCCGGTGCTGATCGACAACGATGTGCGGGTGTGGGAATCGCTGGCGATCCTCGAATATCTGGCGGAGAAATTTCCCGCCGCCGGCCTGTGGCCGGCTGATGCCGCGGCCCGCGCGCTGGCGCGCGCCATCGCTAATGAAATGCATGGCGGCTTCCTGCCGCTGCGTCGGCATTTGCCGATGAACATGTGGCGGCCGGTGCTCAAACGCGAATTGACGCCGGAAGCCGCGGCGAACGTGCAGCGCATCGAGGCGATGTGGGGCGATTGCCGAGCGCGGTTCGGGAGCGGCGGGCCGTTTTTGTTCGGCCGCTTTGGCGCCGCCGACGCCATGTACGCGCCGGTGGTCGCGCGGCTGCATACCTATGCCGTGGACGTCGGCGCTGACGCGCGCGCCTATATGAATGCGGTGATGGCGCTGCCGGCCTGGCGCGAATGGCACGACGCCGGGGTGAAGGAGCCGTGGGTGCTCGCTGAAGACGAAGTGGATTGGCCGACCGTGTTGAAGGCGTGAGGGGTCACCACGGCCGCTCGACCGAATTGGTGACGTGTTCGCGATCGGGCGAGGTGAAGCACAGGCCGATACAGAGATAGGGCAATTCGGGATGCGGATTGTGCCCGCGATGAAATTTGGCGATCGGCTCTGAGTAGCACTCGCCGGCCTTGGCCTTGACCAGCACGCCTTCCTGGAAGTGCGCTTCGAATAGTCCTTGCAGCGCCACGAAAAACGCCGCGCCGTTGTGGCAATGCCAATTGGTGTAGCCGCCCGGTGCGATCTCGGCGTTATAGATCTGCACCTTGACCTGCGGGTCGCGCGGCAGCGAGGCGTAGAGCGTGTCGAGCAACAGATTGCGGTGGAAGCCGTGGCCGGCCGGCACGAGGCCATCGAGTTTGAGCTTGAGGTCTTTGTAATCGTCGAGCTTGGCCTGCATTGGCTCCCTCCGCGCGCAAGGGAGGAAGCCTATTACGCTGCGCGCTCGGCCGAAAGCCTCGCGCCGGCGGCTGGCCGGCACGAGGTTTTGGTCAGACTGTGAGAAAACAGCTCAGTATTTCGACCCGGTGGTGCTGCTCGGACGGGGCGCGCAGGTTTCGCTGCCCTTGGCGGCCTTCTGGCAGGCCGCGAGACTGGCGTACTGGCAGTTCAGCGCGCCGCCGGCGCCTTTGATGCAGAACTTGCCGCTGCCGGTCGCGCTGCATGGAACTGCTGCCCATCGTGCCGCTCTTGTCCATCGTCGACGTCTGCGCGCTGGCGATGGAAATGCCCGCGATCAACGCCGCAACGGCGGTAAGCGTGGTCAATGTCTTCATAATGCTCCTCCTTGGGATGAATGCCGCGCTGGCGGCACCCACATACAACGAGAGGCTAGAACGTGTGTTCCGGGAACTCGCGGGCTTCATCGGAAAAAAATTTCAAAATGCGGCGCGTGCGTGGCAAGCTGGAAGTTTAGCGCGCCGGAGTATTCGCTGCGGTGACCACGATCTCGACCAGATGCGGCGGCTCGAGCGCGACGCCGAGGCAAGCGCGCATCGGCGGTTGCTCGCGGTCAACCCATTCGTCCCAGGCTTTGTTCATTTCTTCCTTGCGGGCGATGTCGGCGATGTAGACGATCGCCGACAGGATCTGGCTCTTGTCGGTTCCCGACAACGCCAGGCTCTCGTCGATGCGTTTGAGCGCCTTGCGGGTCTGCTCGTAGAAGCTCGGGTCGCCGTCCGGCGACACCGCGACCGTGAACACGAGGCCGTCGTGCACGACGGCGCGGCTGCGGGTGGGGGTGAGGCCGGGAAAACGCTGGATCATGGCGGGTGCTCGCTGATGCGGTCTTTACTCTGCCAAAAGCGGCCCATGCTAGCCCAGCGCGGAAGCGTTTCCTTCATTTCCGGCCGCGCCATAGTGCGGGGGACGGATTGGGGAGGGCGGCGTGGCACAGATCGGCAGCCGGATCGACCGGAATTCGGGCGAATTCCGCGCCAATGCCGAAAAGATGCGCGCGCTCGCCGCGAAATTGCAGGCGCGCCGCGCCGAGGCCGCGTTGGGCGGCTCGGAGAAGTCGCGCGAGCGCCACGTCGCGCGCGGCAAGCTGCTGCCGCGCGAGCGCGTGAGCACCTGCTCGATCCCGGCTCGCCGTTCCTGGAGCTGTCGCCGCTCGCCGCCTTCGGCATGTATGACGGCGACATCCACGGCGCCGGCATCATCACCGGCATCGGCCGCGTCGAGGGCCGCGAATGCATGGTCGTCGCCAACGACGCGACGATCAAAGGCGGCACCTATTATCCGATCACGGTGAAGAAGCATCTGCGCGCGCAGGAGATCGCGCGCGAGAACCGGCTGCCCTGCATCTATCTGGTCGATTCGCGGCGGCGCCAATCTGCCGAACCAGGCCGAGGTGTTTCCCGACCGCGAACATTTCGGCCGCATCTTCTACAACCAGGCGACGCTGTCGGCGGGGCGCATCCCGCAGATCGCCGTGGTGATGGGCTCGTGCACGGCCGGCGGCGCCTATGTGCCGGCGATGTCGGACGAGACCATCATCGTCAAGGGGCAGGGCACGATCTTCCTCGGCGGCCCGCCGCTGGTGAAGGCCGCCACCGGCGAAGTGGTGAGCGCCGAGGAGCTGGGCGGCGCCGATGTGCACGCGCGCAAGTCCGGCGTCGCCGACCATCTGGCGCAGGACGACGATCATGCGCTGGCGCTCGCGCGCCGCATCGTCGCCAAGCTGAATAGCCGAAGAAGACGGTCGACATCCCGCTGCGCGGCGCCGCGCGAGCCGGCGCTTCGACGCGGCCGAGCTCGACGGCATCGTGCCGGTCGATCTCGCGACGCAATACGACGTGCGCGAGGTGATCGCCCGGCTGGTCGACGGCTCCGAGTTCGACGAGTTCAAGAAGCTTTACGGCACCACGCTGGTCACCGGCTTCGCGCGCATCGAAGGCATGCCGGTCGGCATCCTCGCCAACAACGGCATCCTGTTTTCCGAAAGCGCGCTGAAGGCCGCGCATTTCATCGAGCTGTGCTGCCAGCGCCGCATTCCGCTGCTGTTCCTGCAGAACATCGCCGGCTTCATGGTCGGGCGCGAATACGAGGCCGGCGGCATCGCCAAGGACGGCGCCAAGATGGTGACGGCGGTGGCCTGCGCCCAGGTGCCCAAGATCACGCTGATCATCGGCGGCTCCTACGGCGCCGGCAATTACGGCATGTGCGGGCGCGCCTACGGCCCGCGCTTCCTGTTCATGTGGCCGAATGCGCGCATCTCGGTGATGGGCGGCGAGCAGGCGGCCTAGCGTGCTGGCGACCGTCAAGCGCGACGGTATCGAGGCGCGCGGCGAAACGTGGAGCGCCGAGGAAGAGGAAGCGTTCAAGGCGCCGATCCGCGAGCAGTACGAGACCGAGGGCAATCCCTATTACGCCACCGCGCGGCTATGGGACGACGGCATCATCGCGCCGGCCGATACGCGCCGCGTGCTGGCTTTGGCGTTTTCGCGCTGCTCTCAATGCGCCGGTGCCGGAGACGAGGTTCGGCGTGTTTAGGATGTGAGGGGGGCATCATGCTCAATAAGATTTTGTATCGCCGGCGCGGGTTTACTGCTCTTGCAGAGTATGGCGCCCGTTCACGCCGCCAACGAAATCCAGCCCGGACTCTGGCAGGACATGGAAACCAGCGTCGTGAACGGCAAGGCGGAGCCGCCGAAAACCTCCGCCAATTGTGTGACGGCCGCTGACGCGCAGGATCCGGTCAAGATGATCAAAGACCAGATGAAGGATCAAACGCAGCAATGTAAAAAGTTCAACGTCCAGACCAACGGAAACGTCGTTTTGCTGGAGATGGTCTGCGGCAGTTCCGATCAGGGAGCGATCGAACTGTCCATGACCTATACCGTCCATTCGGCACGAAGCACATCCAGCGTCACCACATCGACCATGAGTATGATGGGGCAGAAAATCGTTTCGAAGCTTTCGACCGAGTCGATATGGATGGCGGCGGCGTGCAAAAAGTAGCAGCTTCGGTCCATGAACTATAAATCCGCCCTCATCGTCGGCGCCGGCTCCGGCCTCTCGGCCTCGCTGGCGCGCGTCTTCGCCAAAGCCGGCATGAAAGTTGCGCTGGCCGCGCGCTCGGCGGCCAAGCTCGCCGAGTTCGTCAAGGCGACCGGCGCCAAGGCTTTAACTGCGACGCCGCCAAGCGCGACGAGGTCGAAAAGCTGTTCGCCGCTCTCGATGCCGCCAGCTCACCCGATGTCGTCGTCTACAACGCCAGCTACCGCACGCGCGGGCCGTTCACCGAACTCGATCCGCCGAGGTCGCGAAAGCGATCGAGATCACGGCTTCGGCGCTTCCTGGTGGCGCAGGCGGCGGTCAAGCGCATGCTGCCGCGGCAAGCAGGGCGCGATCCTATTCACCGGCGCCTCGGCCAGCGTGAAGGGCTATGCGCAGTCGGCGCCTTTCGCCATGGGCAAGTTCGCGCTTGCGCGGCCTGGCGCAAAGCATGGCGCGCGAATTGTCGCCGCAGGGCATCCACGTCGCGCATTTCGTCATCGACGGCGGCATCAAGAGCGCGCGCCGCGCCGATGCCGGCCGGACAAGCCGGATGCGCTGCTCGATCCCGACGCCATCGCGCAAAGCTATCTCGCATGTGCTCAACAGCCGCGCAGCGCCTGGACGCAGGAGATTGAGTTGCGGCCGTGGGTGGAGAAATTCTGATTTTTTGTCGCCTGCGCGCGGACGACAACGGATTTACCGCCCCAGCATCCCGACCACGGTGTCGCAATTGACGAACGGCTGCGTTCGGCCCGGCGCTGCATCATGCCGGTGTCGTGCACGAAAGGCCGAGCCGAGCATCAGCGCCGCGCCGACGAAAACGCCAAGAATGAACTTCATGACCGCCTCCCGCATGCAAGACCGGCCTGCACCTGCCCCCAGACGACCGAGCATAGCCCGTCGTCATCGCCCGCAGCGGCGCCGGCTTTCTTGCCGTCGCCGTCACGGGCCTGTGATGGGCCAATTCATGATCGATTTACTGCGTACCTCCCTAGCGTTCCCGGCCTGGGGAGCGTCGCGTTATGATCAGCGTCGTCAACGGCTATGTCTGCACCACATCCTGCGAGGCGGCGTCCGCGCGCGCCGGCAAGGACCCGAACGCCCCGCCAGGCTCGCCGCCGGGCAATCCGGCAAACCGACAAAAATTCTCCCTTCTCCAACCAGCCTGCGACGGTCCTTGGTGGCGCGCTGAAGGAATGCGAGTCAGCCACACGCCGGCAATGCCACGCCGTCGGAATCAATTCCCAACCGTCCATCGACCTGCTGGCTTAGTCCTCGCGCTGGCTTAGGCTCAGGCCCGCGTGCTAGACGCGGACGCATGACAAATCCCGACGATCTCAAGCAACTGGCGCCGACCGGCAAATTGCGCGGCGGCGTGGTGGTGTCGCCGGCGCCTTCCGCCTTTTTCGCCATCCGCGACGCAACGGCGCGGTGCGCGGCGTCACCGTCGATCTGCTGCGTGATTTCGCCGCGACCCTGAAAGTGCCGCTCGACATGCAGGTCTATGACAATTCCGGCCAGGTCACCGACGCGGTGGCGAGCGGCGCCTGCGATCTCGCCTTCATGCCGCGCGACTCCGCGCGCGAAGCCAAGGTCGATTTCGGCCCGGCCTATTATTTCATCTCCAGCACCTATCTGGTGCCGGCCGGCTCCAAAATTCAAAGCATCGACGAGGTCAACCGGCCGGGCGTGCGCATCGTCGCCATCTCCAACACCACGACCGCGCGCAGCGCGCGCCGCACCGCGCCGCAATGCCTCGATCGAGGAAGTGCCGAGCGTCGATCTGATGACCGAAATGGCGCGCAAAGGGCAGGGCGATGCCTTCGCGCTTGTCGCATGATTCGTTTGCCGGCCTGTTGCCGAAGCTGCCGGGCGCGCGCGTGCTGCCGGGCCATTTCCAGCAGACCGGAATTGCCGTCGCGGTGCCCAAGGGCCGCGCCCGCCGCGCTCGAGCTCGCATCGGCGCTGATCGAGAATGCCAAGAAATCCGGGCTGGTGCGCCGCGCGCTCGATGCCGCCGGTTTCCCCGACGCCGAAGTGGCGCCGCCGGCGGCCTGATCGCAAACGTAAAATTGAATCGTCGAAATAGACTAAGGTGTTCTGCGCGCTTGGCTTCGCCGCTAGGCAGCGCACTCAACTGGCGGGCAAGCTGCTCTCGATCGCAAGCTGAAGATAAGTCTGCTCCAGCTTGATGAAGCGTTGGCGGCTTTCTTCATCGTGCGTCTGCTTGGCCAGAAAGGCGCACCTCTCGGCCCGGTTTCTGAAGCGTTTGACGGTCATAAAAGCACCTGCGACCCTTCAGCAGGTGCATTGCAGCATTTTTTATCCCGCGTTGCAACAAAAATTCATGCCACTGACACAATCGCGGTGGATAGTCACATCGTCACCACCACATTGCCGATACTGCCGCGCTCCACCGCCTCATGGGCGCTGGCGGTGTCGGCCAGAGCAAAAGTCGGGCTCGCCACGCGGTTAACCAGCATGCCGTGTTCAAGCGCGCGCGTGATGCCGGTGACCGCGCGCTCGCGTTCGCGGGCGTCCAGTTCATAGACCAGGAAGAATTGCAGGCGGATCGCTGGTGAGCCAGAAGAAGGCCGGCGGGATCGTCGCCTCCGGCGCCGGTGCCATAGACGATGACGCTGCCTTTGGGCCGCAGCACAAACGGGATCAACTTGGCGTTGGCCGAGAGATCCATCTCCATCACCGCGTCGACGCCGCGCTTGCCGGTGATCTCCATCACCCTCTCGCCGACATCGTCGCGCTTGTAGTCGATGGTGTGGTCGGCGCCGGCCTCGCGCGCGGCGGCGGCCTTCTCGTCCGAGGAAACCGTGGTGATGACGGTGGCGCCCTGCGCCTTGGCGAATTGGATGGCATATTGGCTGACCGCGCCCGCGCCGCCGGCAATCAGCAACGTCGTGCCCTTCGCCGCGCCGCCAGCGCTACCGCGTGGATGGCGGTCATCGCCGGAATGCCGAGACAGGCGCCGGCCTCGAAGCTGATCTTGTCGCGGCAGCTTGACCGCCTGCGCAGCCGGCAGCGCGATATATTGGGCGGCGGTGCCGAAGGCGCGCTTCCATTGCCCGTTCCAGACCCACACGCGCTCGCCGATGCGCGAGGTGGCGATGCCGTCGCCGACCTGGTCGATGACGCCGGCGCCGTCGCTTTGCGGGATCACGCGCGGCTAGGCGATCTTGCGGGTGGTGCCCTGACGCGATTTGACGTCGGAGGGGTTGACGCCCGAGGTTGCGAGCTTGACCCGCACTTCGCCCGGGCCGGCTTGCGGCGTGTCGACCTCGCCGACCCGCAAAACCTCGCGCGCGGCACCGTTTTGCTCGTAATAGGCCGCCCGCATATCTGAAATCCTCCGCTGCGGCACGATAGCAGCGCGCCAAGGCGCGCGGAATTTCCGGCGCTGTCCGAAGCGGTGGCCGTATCGCAGGCGAAACACATCAAAAAAGGAGGTCCCGTCATGCGATATCGCGTCTATAGCGGCCCGAAAGGCTCGCGGCGAGGACACCCATCGTCAAGGAGCAAATGCTGTTCAAAGAATTCACCATGCTCGATGAGGCTTTGTCATGGGCGCGTCATGTCGAGCGGGACGGGCGTGTCCCGCTGCTGATCGAAGGCGACGACGGCACTCGCATGGACCGCCGCGTCATCGCCGACGCGCTGCGGCGTCGGGCGAGCGCGAACAGGTCGGCAACCGCTTGAGCGGAACCATCAGCTCGGCCGTGCCGGTTCCATTCGGCGCGCGCGCGCTCGGTCAGCCGCTGCCATTTCGTGCCGACCACGTCCCAATTGACCAGCGGGCGTTGCAGGCCGCGGTGGCGTTTGCAAGCGGCAAGCGCGTTGTGAAAATCGTAAAGATAGGCGCCGCCGACGGTCAAGAGCGCGCCGAGAATGATCCCGAGCAGGAAGTCGCATGACTGAACCTCCACGTCCCCCGCAGCAAAACGCGCCGCCGTGCCACGGTTCCCGCCAGCGCGCGTGCTAAAATGCGCCCTAAGGGCCTGGCCGGGCGATTTTGGCGGATGCCCATGGCGCCGAAAGGCACTCGGAAACATTGTTATAACCCATTGAAAATGCTTATGATTACTGATTCAAAAACTTCCCCCGTATTTAAAATAAGCTGCTATATTGAGGCCATGAGTAACCAGTCAACCAAAACCGCCAGCCGGTCGGCCAAAGCCACCCGGCGAACGGACAAAAAGACCGCCAAAGGCGACCCGCTCGCTGAGATCGATCAAGAAGGCGTCGAAATCGGCGCGCCGCCAGGTCGGCAAGGCCATGCGGCCGCTGCCGCCGGCGATCCGCGCGCCGAGCATCGCGCCGAAGTCGTACATCAAGTGGCGGCGAAGATGTTGCGCACGGCGAGCCCGCCGGTGCAGCCAAACGCCGTTCCCGAAATCACCTTTAAGACACACAAATATCAGGTCGGCGAAACCGTCTATTACACCTCGCCGACCTTCGGCCGCGCCGCCGCGACCGGCAGTTACACCGTGGTCAAGCTGCTGCCTTCCGAGGGCGAGGACTACCAGTACCGGATCAAGAGTTCCGGCGAAGCCTTCGAGCGCGTCGCCAAGGAAAGCCAACTGGACCGCGTCTAAGCCTCGCTCCATCCGCTGGATGCCCGCAATTCGTCTGCGCCGGCAATTATGAAGCGCGTGCCAATTAGGGCGCCGAGCGCGCCGCAGGAGGATTGCATGCCGATCTACATCACGCAGGGCCGCTACACCCGCGAGGCCATCAAGGGCATGATCGTCAAGCCGGAGGATCGCGCCGATGCGGTCGGCCGATGCGTGGCCAAGGCCGGCGGCCACCTGATCGGCTATTACCTCACATTCGGCGACTACGATTTCCTCTGCATCGCCGAGATGCCGAGCGACACCAGATGGCGGCGGTGCTGCTGGCGGCGGCCGGCGGCGGCGGCGTCACCGATTTGCGCACGACGGTGGCCATGACCTCGGTCGAGGCCAAGGGCGCTTTCGCCGCGGCGAGCGATCTGGCGCCGGGCTTCAAGTCGGCCGGGGGCACTTAACCGTGCGCGGCAATGAATCGAATGACTACCGGCTTTATCAGTCAGCCTGAACAACCGAAAAGGAAAACAAATGTGCGGAGTTTTCCGTCTTCATTGCGTTCCTCGCTGCCGCTCTTGCTGGCGCTGCCGGCCTCGGCGGCAGACCTATCCGAGCCGCACCGTCCGAATGATCGTGCCGTTCGGCGCCGGCGGCCCGGCCGACGTGTTTGGCCGCCAGATCGCGCAAGTAGCTGTCGGAGACCTGAAGCAATCGTTTGTCGTCGAGGACCGGCCCGGCGCCGGCTCGATCATCGGCACCGACGCCGTCGCGAAGTCGGCGCCCGACGGCTACACCCTGCTGGTGATGTCGAACACCCACACGACCAACAAGTCGCTCGTGCACAACAAGCCGTTCCAGCTGATGCGCGACTTCGAGCCGGTGGCGGGCATCAATTATTCCGACCTGGTGATGGTCGTTCATCCGTCGGTGCCGGCGAAGAACCTGCAGGAGTTCATCGCGCTGGCCAAGAAGGAGCCGGGCGAGTTGAACTACGCCTCGTCCGGACCGGGCACGCCCTATCACATGGCCGGCGAACTGTTCAAAGCGATGACCGGCACCGACATCGTCCACGTGCCGCACAAGGCCTCCGGCGAAGCGCGCAACAGCGTCATCGGCGGCCACGTGCACATGATGTTCGACGCCATCACCACCATGGCCGAGAACGTCAAGGCCGGGCAAGGTGCGCGCGCTCGGCACCAGCTGCGTAAAGCGCAATCCGCTCGATGCCGGACGTGCCGACCATCGCCGAGGCCGGCGTGCCCGGCTACGAGGCGACCATCTGGATCGGCCTGATGGCGCCGAAGGGAACGCCGAAGGCGATCGTCGACAAGCTCAACGCCGAGATCAACAAGGCGATCAAACCCCCGACGGTCAAGGAGGCCTGGGCCAAGCAGGGCGCCTTGCCGATGGCGATGACGCCGGCCGAATTCGACGCCTATCTGCGCAAGGACATCGAGAAATGGGCGAACGTGGTGAAAGTGTCCGGGGCGAAGGTGCAGTAACCGCGTAGGGCTGGAGATCGATGGCGAACTTCGGTGACGCATCGCTGAACGGGCTGTTGTCGAGCCCGCTGGTGCCTCATTGCCGGCGTGCTGGCGGCGCTGTTCGTGCATTGTTGGTGCTGGCGCTGCGCCGCGCCAGCGTGGGGGCGCCGCGCCGCTGCTGTTCCCGGTGGCGTTGCTGGTGCTGGTCGGCATCGGCGTCGTGGCCATGCTCGACCGCATGGCGCAGGACGATCGCGCAGCCGAACGCCGTGCGCTGTCCAACGCGATGCCGAATTGACCGCGCAAACACTGGCGCCCGGCTCGGCCTCGCCTGCCTCGACGATACCGCCGGCGAGGCGGTGGAGAATGCCTGCGAGAAGACGGTGTTCGACGCGCCGCAAAGCGACCGCCGCCGCGGTCGCCTATATGGCGGCGCGGCTGACGCTGCTCGCCGACGCGCTTGCTTTCGCCCGCAGCGGCGATCCCGATTTTGCCGCTCGCTTTCCGGCCTGCGCCGCGCGATCGAGCTCGACCGTTTCGGCATTGCCGCGCATGTGCTGGCGGTGCGCGACGGCTGCACCGCCGAGCGCTGCCCCGCTTTCGCGCTGCTCGGCGACGCCAACGCGATCAAGTCCAATCTGAAGGCGCAGGTCTTCGACCAGTATGTCTCGCGCTATGCCGGCGACTGGGACAAGCCCGAGCGCAAGCCGCCCGTGGCCGGCAGGCCGCCGCCGGCTACCGCGCCGGTCGCCGCCGGCGGCGCCCGCCAAGGCGCCGGTGCCGAACAAATACGAGTTCCCTCGGCCGCCTCGATCCCGCCGGTGAGCATCATGAATGCCGAGCCGCCGCTGCCGAAGGCGGCGGCCGAGGCGCGCGCCGCGCCAACCCGGCCGAGCCGGCGCAAGCGGTCCGCGCCGCGCCGCCGACACCTGCGCCGGCGCAGCCGCAAACGACCGCTCGCCCCCAGGCGGCCCCGCTGCCTCTGCTCTAGTATCGGCCTAAGCTAGCCGCCGGGCCCGTTCATGTTCAAATCCGTCCTGATCGCCAATCGCGGCGAGATCGCCTGCCGGATCATCCGCACCGCGCGGCGGCTGGGCATGCGCACGGTCGCCGTCTATTCCGACGCCGACGCGCGAGGCGCCGCACGTGCGCGGGCCGACGAGGCGCGTCGCGATCGGCCCGCCGCCGGCGCGCGAAAGCTATCTGCGCATCGACGACATTCATCGCCGCGCGCGCAAGGCCGCGCGCGCCGACGGCATCCATCCCGGCTACGGCTTTCTGTCGGAGAACGCCGAATTCGCCGAAGCCTGCGCGACGCGGGCATCGTCTTCGTCGGCCCGCCGCCGGCCGCGATCCGCGCCATGGGCCTCAAGGAGCGCGCCAAGGCGCTGATGGCGAAGGCCGGCGTGCCGGTCGTGCCCGGCTATCACGGCGACGATCAGGAGCCGAAATCCTCGGCGAGCAAGGCCGACGAGATCGGCTATCCGGTGCTGATCAAGGCGGTGGCCGGCGGCGGCGGCAAGGGCATGCGCCGCGTCGACGCGCCGCGGATTTCGCGACCGCGCTGGAGCGGCGCCAGCGCGAGGCGCAATCGGCCTTCGGCGACGACCGCGTGCTGATCGAGAAATACGTCACCGCGCCGCGCCACATCGAGATGCAGGTGTTCGCCGACAGCCACGGCAATGTCGTCCATCTGTTCGAACGCGACTGCTCGCTGCAGCGCCGCCACCAGAAGGTGATCGAGGAAGCGCCGGCGCCCGGCATGAGCGCGGCGATGCGCGCCGCGCATGGGCGAGGCCGCGGTCGAGGCCGCCAAGGCCGTGGGCTATGTCGGCGCCGGCACGGTCGAGTTCATCGCCGAGCGTCGGAGGGCCTCGAGCGCAGACCGCTTCTGGTTCATGGAGATGAACACGCGGCTGCAGGTCGAGCATCCGGTCACCGAGGCGATCACCGGCCTCGATCTGGTCGAATGGCAGTTGCGCGTCGCCGCCGGCGAGGCGCTGCCGCTCAGCGCAAGACGAGATGCAGCTCGCACGGCCACGCCATCGAAGCGCGGCTCTACGCCGAGGACCCCGAGAACGGCTTCCTGCCGTCGACCGGCAAGCTGCTGGCGCTGCGTCTGCCCGCAAGGCGAGGGATCCGCGTCGATACCGGCGTCGAGGAGGGCGACGAGGTCACGCCGTTCTACGATCCGATGATCGCCAAGGTGATCGCGCACGCGCAAACGCGCGAAGAGGCGCTCGACCGGCTCGCCGCGCGCTGCGACGACACCGTCGAGGTCGGCCCGTGAAGCAACGCCGGCTTCCTGACCGCGCTCTGCCGCGCCGACGGATTTCCGCGCCGGCGAGATCGACACCGGCTTCATCGAGCGCCATCTCGCGCGCGCTCGGCGCCGCGCCGCAGGCGCCTCGACCGCGCCGCCGCGGCGGCCGGCGCGCAAAAGCTGCTCGAGCGGGAAGCCGCGCGCATCGCCGCCTTGATCGGCGCGAGCCGGATGCGCCGGCCTCGCCCTGGGACAGCGGCGATGCCTTTCAACTCGCGGGCGCGCGCCGCCTGGCATTGCCGATTCTGGCCGAGGGCGAAAGCGTGGTGGCGCAAGTCGACTACGGGCGCGACGGCGTCAAAGTCGCCATCGACGGCGTCGCGCCGGCGGTCGACGCCGTGACGGTCGCGGCGGGCGAGGCGGTCTATGTGCTGCGCCACGGCCGCCAGACCAAAGTCGCCCTGCGCGATCTTGCCCTCGACGAGGCTGGGGATCGACAGCCGGCGGGCTGGTGCGCGCGCCGATGCACGGCAAGGTGCTGGCCATTCTGGTGCAGCCGGGCGAAGCGTCACGCGCGGCAGCGGCTCGCCATCATCGAGGCGATGAAGATGGAACACACGCTGCAGCGCCGTCGACGGCACCGTCGCCGAGATCGCGGTCTGCCGAGGATGCGCAGGTCGCCGAGGGCGCCAAGGTGATGGTGATCGCGCCGACGCAAACAGCGCCACAAGATTAAACGCCGGCGCGCGCGGCCGCTGTCCCACTTTGCGCCAACAATCTCCCCTCTTTACGCCCCGATTTGGCCCCGAAGGCCTGATGATTATTGCCGCCGGGGGCGCGTGGTTGGGAAAACTCAATGAACCGGTCGCTCGCCCTTGCAGTCGCGGCTGCCTGCTTCGCCGCAAACGCGCTATCCGCGCACGCCGCCGATATGCCGCGCGCCAACCCAGTGCCTTATTACAAGGCGTCGGAAGCGCCGTTTAGCTGGACCGGCTTCTACATCGGCATTAACGGCGGCTATGGCTGGGGCCGCGCAAGCTGGAGCGATCCGGTAGCTGGCGCGGGCTCCGGAGACGTTCAACACCACAGGCGCGTTATTCGGCGGCCAACTCGGCTACAACTGGCAGACCGGTCCGATTGTGCTCGGCATCGAAACCGACGCCGACTGGACCAATATCAAGGGCAGCACCGCGGGCTTGGGCGGCGTCTGCGTCAACGACGGCGGCGGCCTGTGCCAGACCAAGCAGGACTGGTTCGGCACCACGCGCGGGCGCATCGGCTATTCCTTCGGCCGTTTCATGCCCTACGTGACGGGCGGCGTCGCCTACGGCGATATCATCGCGTCGCAACCGACGGGCGATGCGACGCAAACCAAGTTCGGCTGGAGCGCCGGCGGCGGCGTGGAATATGCGCTCACGCACAATTGGAGCGCCAAGGCCGAATATCTCCACCTCGATCTGGGCACCGCGACTTTGTTCAGCCCGGCCTCAAGCGCATCGACGCTGTCGGTCCCGCTTACCAACGATCTGGTGCGGGCCGGCATCAACTATCATTGGTGAACCGGTCAGCTCAGATGCGGCCCGGGTCCGCCGGCCGCTTCCAGCACGGCCGCGCGCCATTCGCGCTTGATCGGCAGGATCGGCGGCATCGGCGCGATGTCGGCTCCGCGGTCGGCGGCGCGATCGAATCGATGTTTTCGGTCTGCGAGCCCGCGCATGAACAGGTTGTAGATCGCCCATTGCGCGCGATGCCGTTTGCCGCGCAGCGGGAAGCGGCTGGCGATCGAGGATTTCGAATAGAAATTCTCGATAGGCGCGGCTGAGCCCGATGCGCAGTTCGTCCGCCCGCCATCTGCGCCGGCCGATAGACGACATGGCCCTGGTCGTACATCGTCCAGTCGAAAGAGACGATGCGGTTTTCCTTCTTCATCTCGTACCAGGTGAGCGTGCCGGGATAGGGCGTGAGCGTCGAATAGGCGCAGGCGTCGTAGTCGGCCTCGATATTGAAGTCGACGGTCTCGTCGAAGACCGAGGTATCGTCGCCGTCGAAGCCGAACATGAACAGGCCGAACACCATGATGCCGTAGGAGTGCACTTTCTCGACCAGCGCGGCGAAGGTCTCCGGCCGGTTGACGTGCTTGTGCACGCTTTTGAGCGTCGCGCGCGAGATCGATTCGAAGCCGATGCTCAGCATCGTGCAGCCGCTTTCGGCGGCGAGCTCGAGCATGCGGTCGTCCTGCGCGAGCTTGGAGGTGACGCCGGCCTGCCACTGGATGCCGCGGCCCTTCAGCGCGCGCATCACCTCCTTCGGCCGCTCCGGCGTGCCGAAGAAGTCGGCGTCGTTGATCGAGATGATGCGCGAGCCGCAGTTCTCCATCTCGTGGATCACTTCGTCGACTGGCCGGTAGCGGAATTTCAGCCCGTTCATCAGCGGCTCGGCGCAGAAGGTGCAGCCCTGGTGGCAGCCGCGCGAGGTCTGCACGAAGGTCTTGTTGACGTAGCGGTGCTTCTTGAGCAGGTCGTAGCGCGGCATCGGCATGCCGACCATCGGATGCAGCTTGTCCGACTTGTAGGTCCCGCGCATCTCGCCGTTGTCGAGATCGTCGAGCAGCTTGTCGATCACCAGTTCGACTTCGCCGATCACGACGGCGTCGGCATGCTTCAGCGCTTCCTGCGGCATGAAGCTCGGGTGCACGCCGCCCATGACGACCGGCACGCCCTTGGCGCGGAACTGGTCGGCGATTTCATAGCCGCGGTTGACGTAGCTGGTCATCGCGGAAATGCCGACCAGGTCGCCTTCGAGATCGAAGTCGATGGTCTCGATGTTCTCGTCGGTGAGCACGACCTCGTATTGGTCGCGCGGGATGCACGGCGGCAACGGCGAGCAGTCCGGCGAGCGGCGAATAGAGCGCGCGGTTCAGATAGATCGGGCGGGTCGTAAGGGAATCGGTTTTTGGGTTGATGAGGTGAATGACCCGTGTTTTCAAGGAAAAATCCTCCGAATATTGCCCCTGCGAAAGCCCCAATGGTGTCAGCATACGGAAAGTTCCCCGAACCGGACAATTAATTTGTCGTGATGGGACGCAGGCCATAAGTTAGCAAGCCGCGACCGCCTCAATGGGCGTGGAGAAAACCGCTCGCCGGCTTCCTTAGCGGCGGCTTGCGGGCTATCCATGGGCTCGTTTAGTGGTCGCGCGCGTCGGAAAGCTGGAAATGCCGCTTCATCTCATCAAGCTTTGCGTCGGCTGCGACTCGGTCGCCGACCTCGAGGACTGGATCGAGCAGAAGCTCAAAGAGAAGAAAAGCGCGGCCAAAAGCCCGAACACATCCACACCACCCGCATGGTGCCCAAGCGCGCCGAGGAGCTCACCGCCGGCGGCTCGCTCTTTTGGGTGATCCGCGGCCAGATCACCTGCCGCGAGCGCATCCTCGACATCCGCCCGTTCACCGACAAAGACGGCATCGGCCGCTGCCGGGTCGTGCTCGACGGCAAGATGGTGCTGGTCGAGCCGCGCCCGCGCTCGGCCTTCCAGGGCTGGCGTTATCTCGAGGCCAAAGACGCGCCGCGCGATCTTTCGCGCGCCGCCCCCGGCGCCGCCAAAATGCCCGAACAGATGCGGCGCGAATTGCGCGAGCTGGGGCTGCTCTAGACCGCCAAATTATCGATCAGCCGCGTCTTGCCGATCTTGGCGGCGACCAGCAGCCTGATCGGGCCGTCCTTGCGCGAAGCAATGGGCGCCAGCGTCAACGCATGGCGCGCTTCCAGATAATCGAGCGCAAAGCCCGCGCGCGCGATCTCGGCTTGGCCTTCCTCCAAGACGATCTCGATCGGCTCGCGCTGCTTGATCCGCGCCGCGCTCGCCTTGAGCACCCGGTAAAGCGTCGGCGCGACGCGCGCTCGGCTGCCGACAGATAGGCGTTGCGCGACGACAGCGCGAGGCCGTCCTTTTCCCGCACGGTCGGCACGCCGATGACCTTGAGCGGCAGGTCGAGATCCTTGGCCATCTGGGTGATGACGCGCAACTGCTGGTAGTCCTTCTCGCCGAACAGCGCGAAATCGGGCGCGGCTTGGGTGAACAGCTTGGCCACCACGGTGGCGACGCCGCCGAAGAAATGCGGGCGGAACTTGTCCTCCAGCCCGGCTTTGGCTGCGCCTTGCGGCTCGATGCGGGTGGCGAAGCCCTCCGGATACATCTCCTCGGCCGACGGCGCCCAGACCAGATCGGCTTTGGCCGCTTGCAGCGCCTTGAGGTCGGCCGCAAAGCCGCGCGGATAGCTGGCGAAATCCTCGTTCGGCGCAAATTGCGTCGGATTGACGAAGATCGACACCACGACGCGGTCGGCGCGCCGGCGCGCCTGCGCGCACCAGCGCCAGATGGCCGGGGTGCAGGGCGCCCATGGTTGGCACCAGCGCGATGCGCTCGCCGGCGCGCCGGAACCGCGCCAAGGCGCGGCGGAGCGAGGGAACCGTGCGCGTGACGGTCGGGCGGTTTGCCATAATTCGTGGGCCTGTCGGCTGATTGTCGCAAAACCGGGCTAGCCCTAGCAAAGCCGCGGCGATCCGGCCACGCGGGTGAATGGTTAAAATGATAAACTTGACTAAGGTGCGGCAAAAATTCGAGAATTGGCGGATCAAGGGGCGCGTCATGTTGGTCCAGCCGATCGAGGAGGCCGTCAGTCCGCGCACGTGGTCGTGCTCGGCAACGAGAAAGGCGGGTCGGGTAAATCGACCACGGCGCTGCACATCGCGGTCGCGTTGCTCAAAGCCGGCCAGCGCGTGGCGACCATCGATCTCGACAGCCGGCAAAAAAGTTTCACCCATTACATCGAGAACCGCCGCGCCTGGGCCGAACGCGCGCGCGTCAAGCTCGAGCTGCCGACGCATTACTGCGTCGCGCGCGCCGAAAGCAATTCGCTGGAAGCCAACGAGGCGCGAGGAATTCGCCAATTTCTCCAAGGCGATCAGCGCGATCGAACACAGCCACGACGTGGTGGTGATCGACACGCCCGGCAACGACACTTATCTGATGCGGCTCGCCCATTCGATGGCCGACACGCTGGTCACCCCGCTCAACGACAGCTTTCGTCGATTTCGACGTGCTCGCCACCCTCGACCCGACCAATTTCGCCGTCACCGGCGAAAGCCATTACGCCGAGATGGTGCGCGAGGCGCGCCGCCAGCGCCGGCTGGTCGACGGCCAGCTGACCGACTGGATCGTGGTGCGCAATCGTCTGTCCACGCTCGGCTCGCGCAACAAGCGGCTGGTCGGCGAGGGGTTGGCCGAATTGTCCAAGCGCATGGGCTTCCGCTGCGTCGACGGTTTCGCCGAGCGCGTGGTCTATCGCGAATTCTTCCCGCGCGGCCTGACCGCGTTCGACGACCTCGACGAGGCCACGCTCGGCATGCGCCCGAGCCTGTCGCATCTGACGGCGCGCGAGGAAGTGATCGCGCTGCTCAACGCGCTGCATCTGCCGCTGTCGGAAAACGGCAAGCGGCGCGCCGCCGCCCGCGCCGAATGGTATTCGGTCATGGACCAGCCGCTGCAGGTCCACGACGTCATCGGCTAACGCCCGGGCGCCTTGCGCGGCCGCCGATTTCGCCTAAATCGGTGTAGACTGCCGCCATGAGCAAGGACCCTTCCCAGCAAACCCCGGCGCCGGCCTCCTCGCGGCCGGAGATCGCCGAATTCCTCGAGCGGGTGCGCTCGCTCGGGCCAGCCGCAGCCGGCGGCACGCGCGGGCGGCTGATCTTTGCGCTCGACGCCACCATGAGCCGGCAGCCGACCTGGGATTCGGCCTGCGCGCTGCAGGCCGACATGTTCCGCGAGGCGGCCTCCGCCGGCGGGCTCGATATCCAGCTCGTCTATTTCCGGGGCTTGAACGAATGCCGCGCCTCCGGCTGGGTCGCCGGCGCCGAGAAACTCGCCGACGCTGATGTCGCGCATCGATTGCCGCGGCGGCCACACCCAGATCGGCAAGGTGCTGAGCCACGCCCGCCAGGAATACGGCAAGCAGCGCGTGCAGGCGCTGGTGTTCGTCGGCGACGCCATGGAGGAAAAGATCGACGATTTGTGCAAGGCGGCCGGCGAACTCGGCCTGCTCGGCGTGCCGGTGTTCATGTTCCAGGAAGGCAGCGACCCGATCGCCGAGCACGCCTATCGCGAGATCGCCCGGCTCTCGCGCGGCGCCTATTGCCGCTTCGATACCGGCGCCGCGCACCAGCTCGGCGAATTGTTGCGCGCGGTCGCGGCCTATGCCGCCGGCGGCATCAAGGCGCTCGCCGACCTGTCGGCGCGGCGCTCGGACGGCGCGCGCAAGCTTTTGGCGCAGCTGCGCGCATGACCGCAAGCCCATGAGCCTTTAGCCATGCCGGAGATCATTTTCGGCGTCCTGGTGCTGGCGATCGCGCTGTGGGTGCTCGGCATCATCTCGAAGGTCGACCCGAAGATCGCCGCGCGCGTGCTGAAAGCCTCCGGCGGCATCCTTGCCATCGGCTTTGCCGTGTTTCTCGGCCTGCGCGGGGAAGTCGGCGTCGCCATTCCGCTCGGCATCTTCGGGCTCGGGCTGCTCGGCTGGATCCCGTTCGGGCCGGCCGGCTTTTCCCAGCGCACCCAGAAGAGCGCGGGGCAGACCTCGCACGTGCGCTCGGCGTTTCTCGACATGGAGCTCGACCACGACAGCGGCGCGATGCGCGGGCGCATTATCGCCGGCAGCCGCAAAGGCGCGGCGCTCGAGGCGCTCGACGTCAAGACGCTGGCAGTGCTGCTCGACGAGATGGACGAGGAAAGCCGCGCGCTACTGGTGGCTTATCTTGACCGCCGGGATGCCAGCTGGAGTGAACACGCGCAGGGACACGCGGCAGCGGGGCGGGCTGCCGGGTCGAGCGGCAAAATGACGGAACAGGAGGCCTATCAGATCCTTGGCGTTGAGCCGGGCGCGAGCGCCGACGCCGTCGCGCGCGCGCACCGCGCGCTCATGAAGAAACTGCATCCCGACCAAGGGGGGTCGACGTACTTGGCGGCTCGCGTCAACGAGGCCAAGGAAGTCCTTTCTCGCCGCCATCGCTGAGGTACTCCTTACACAACACCATCAGCGGCTCCTGGGTATCGGCACATCCCTGTTATTCGTGCTCTTTCAATTCTTCAGCAGCATGCATGGAATATCGCTGCGCTTGAGGTGCTTGCAGGCTGTTTCCGCCTGATTCTTGTCCAGTCCGGCAAAGCGTGCGCGATAAAGCGCCTTGTCGCCCTTCGCGATCCGTTCGGTGAACGGGTTGGCCTGGCCAAGCTGAGCCTTGGCCTTTTCTTGCGCCGCGGCCAGGCGCTGCTTTGGCTTCTTGCTCCGTCTGGGAAAGCGCCGACCTGGATCATCCAGCCGCCGCGCGGCTTGGCCGCAGGCGGCTGCGTGACGGCGACGACCGGCACGCTGTCGCCGGCCGAGGCGACCTTGGCCGGCAACACGCCGAGCACGCTTGGCTTTGCGGCCGGCGCGCGACTCTCGTTTCACAATGACGGTGGTGACCTTGGTGGGGCCTTCCACCGTCACCAGCTTGCGATCCGTCTCGATCGGCTGCGACGGCGAGCGCCGCGCATGGCGCTGACGGTGAAAGTCTTCACCGGGATGGCCTTGATCGGCTCGGTGGAGCCGGGAGCGGGCTCCGCGCGGCGCGGCACGGGCTCCGCCGCCGCGACTTTTTCCTTGATCTCCTTGGCGCGCGCTGCCGCGGTCTCCCAGCCTTCGACGATCGGCGGCGGCGGTGTGAGTGACGGCCGCGATATTGATATTGTTGTCGATCAGGCTGCGCACGCGCGCGTCGCGCGCCGACGCGGTGCGCCCGCCGAACACCACCGCCACGATATGGCGCGGGCCGCGCCGCATCGAGATGACGATGTTGAAGCCGGACTCGTGAATGTAGCCGGTCTTCATGCCGTCGACGCCGGGGACGACGCCGAGCAGGTGATTGTGGTTGCGAATTTCCTTGCCGTGGAACTCGAACGTGCGGGTCGCAAAATAGTGGTAATATTTCGGGAAGCGATCCTGCACGGCGCGCGCAAGAATGGCCTGGTCGCGCGCGGTGGTGATCTGCTGCTCGTCGGGCAGGCCGGACGCGTTGTGGTAGTTGGTGTGCATCATGCCGAGCGCGTGCGCCTTGGCGGTCATCAGCTCGGCGAATTCGGGCTCGCTGCCGGCAAGCGCCTCGGCCACCATCACCGCCACGTCGTTGGCCGATTTGGTGACGATGGCGCGGATCGCGGTTTCCACGGCGATGCTCTGGCCCGGCTTCAAGCCGAGCTTGGACGGCGCCTGCGCGGCGGCATGGGCGGAGACCGGCAATTCGGTCGATAATTTGATCTTGCCCGCGTCCAGCCGCTCGAACAGCAAGTAGAGCGTCATGATCTTGGTGAGCGAAGCGGGATGGCGCGGACTGTCGGCGTTGGTGGCCTGCATCACCGCGCCCGAATTGGCGTCGACTACGATCGAGGAATAGGACGGCTCGTAGCTCTCGGCGGCGCGCGTGACGATGGCGCCGTCCGCGGGCATCGGCGCCGCTGGTGATTGCGGTGACGGCGAGCAGCGCCGCCAAACCGACGGCACTCCAACGGAAACGATTTTGGACAAAGGCTTCCGCACGCGACATCCGCTCTCCCCAACCCCGGTTTTCAGGAGGACTTAAGGCCCCCAAAATCAGGCCGATTTATAGCGTTCCCACGCCGCCACAAATTAGGACGCTAGAAGATCACAGTTTACAAAATATTAAGACAATCTGCTGAATTTTAAGGCATTTTTCGCACTGCAAAATAATCCTTGACTTTATTGTGCAGTGCGGTATGAAAATGCCTTATTCCCGGATGGGCCGGGATCGAGAGATCAGTACATTTGTGCCGCTCTGCGGCCGGGAAAGGGATGAAAATGGTCAAGAATTTAGAGGACCTCCAGCAGGTCGGGAAAGAGAACGTCGACATGGCCCTGAAATCGATGGGCGTGCTTTCGAAGAGCTCCCAGGCCATCGCGGCCGAAGTCGCCGACTACTCGAAAAAGGCTTTCGAAGACGGCACCGCCGCGCTGGAAAAGCTGTTCGGCGTCAAGTCGTTCGAGAAGGCGATCGAAGTGCAGACCGAATACGCCAAGACCGCCTATGAGGGCTTCGTGGCCAAGGCCTCCAAGATCAGCGAGCTCTATGCCGATCTCGCCAAGGAGACCTACAAGCCGTTCGAAACCCTGATGGCGAAGGCGAAGTAATTCGCGGGTCCGCGTAGAGTGTTGCGTCCCGTCGCGTAGCGTTGTGTCAGCGTCAAAGATAAAGCCCGGCTCGGTTGGCCGGGCTTTCATTTTGGGCGCCGCCGCTATTTCGCGATACGCAGCTGCGTCAAATCGGTTCCGATCGTATTGAACGCCGTTATGATTTGGCTTGCCGACGTCAGCAGGAAGAACTTATCCGACGAACTCGCGCAGTTCTGCAACAGCGTCGATCTTGCCGTCGCTGGCCATCGAGCCGGTATTGTCGAGCACCAGCGCCACGCGCAGCCGGGTGGAGCCCCATTTGGCGGTCGAAGATCCGGTGATGCTGATCGACTGCAAACCGAGAAGGCCCATGAAATCGGTGGCCATGTCGGCCGAGCCGTCGATCACCACGTTCGAGCCGCCCGTACTCGAATAGGTCGCCGTGAACTGGATATTCTCGGCGTCCGGCTGCTGGAACAGCGCCAGGAAATAGCTATGCGCGCTGGACTGGATCTGGGCCGCGGTCATGGTCGATGCGGTTTTCGACACCATCAGTGCGGTCGAATCGAGCGCGACTTGCATGTCGGCTTTCAGATCGTTGGCGCGGCTGTAATCGATGGCCGCGCCGACAAAGGCCAGCATCGGAATTACGGCAAGCCCGAAGATAATGGCGATGTTGCCGTCGCGCGCACCGCCGAAGCGGCGCGCGGCGCGGCCAAAACGAAGAAGAGCGGCATTGATCGAATGCATCGCAGAGTTCCAACAGTGGTTGAATTCAACCCTGCGGTACGCCCCGCGTCTGAACGTGAGGTTTAGCCGACCGTCTAAAATCCAGTGGCCAGCATCAAGTATGCGGGCCCAATTGGAGAAAAAAAACAAAACAATGCGGCGACTTGGGTGGTTAATGGGGATTGCGTCGAATACCGCTCAAAGTGTTCGTTGTGACCATTTGCCGCGCAAAAAGCCGCGGCCATTGCGGGCCGCGGCTTTTGAGTTCGCTTGCTGTTTGCGGACGCGGCTTACTTGGCGACGCGCAACTGGCTCAGGTTGGTGCCGATCTGCGTGAACACGGTCATGATCTGGCTTGCCGACGTCAGCAGGAAGAACTTGTCCGACGAACTTGCGCAGTTCTGCAGCAGCGTCGAGGTCGGGTCGCCGCCGGTATTCACCTGGATCGTGTAGAGCGTGATGCCGGCCGCCTTGATGTTGTTGCAGGTCAGCTGCTGACGGCTATCGATCGAGCTCTGGCTCGTGTACCAGCGGTCCTGCAGTGTTCAAGCCGTCGGTCAGCAGGATGATGACCTGCGTGTAGGTGTAGGCCGGGTCCATGGGCGGCGAATAGAACGGGCCGCCGCCGACCAGCGACAACCAGCCAAGCTGCAATCCGATCGCCTGGTTGGTGTTGCCGTTAGGCGACATGTTGGTGACCAGTTGATTCATCGTCGTCCAGTCGTAATTCAGGCCCATGATCGCTTGCGGGCAGGAACTATATTGCTCGGCCGCATAAAGTGACGCGTTCTTCGTGACGTCCGGCTGGGCGACGATGGTGTCGTAATTGTTCGTCGTATCGGGCGTGGTCGAAAAGCCGCGGTCCATGACGCAGCCGTTCCAGGTGTTGTGGTTGTTGGGCGTCCAGGTGGCCGCGCTCCACACGCCTGCCGTCCAGGTCGCCGCGGTCCACACGCCCACTGACCAGGTGCCACTTGGCCCAAGTGCCGCCGGCGTTCTGGCAAGGGTTTTTCGACGTATATGAAGAGTTAGTGCAGGCTTTGTTGCTGGTGCAGTTGCTCTGGGTCGTTTCGCCCGGATTCGAGCACACGCCAGCGCCCGTGCAGGTGCTCTGGCTGGTCTTGCCCGAAATCGAGCAGGTGCCGGCGGCCGTGCAGTGCTCTGGGTGCTGTAGCCCGAAACCGAGCAGGTCCCGGCGCCGGTGCAGCTGCTCTGGCTGTTATATCCCGAAATCGAGCAGGTCGATTGTGCGAGACGCAGCGCTCCGGGTCGAGTAGTTTCCGGCGCTGCAGGTTCCGTTGTTGGCATCCCAGGAATTGTTGTCGGAAAGCGCCGTGTCCTGGGCCTGCGTGCCCCAATAGATCCAATCCGAATTCCAGTTGGCTGGCGCCGAGATTGACGTCCTTCACGAACGGAATGATCGAGACATAGACGTCGCCGTTGACGGTGACGGCGCCCTGCAATTGGGTCAGCAGGCTCTTGGTCGCCGCCTGCAGCGCGGGCATTTTGCCCGAGTTCGGCCATCGATCCGGTATTGTCGAGCACCAGCGCCACGCGCAGACGGTTCGAGCCCCACTTGACGGTGGACGAACTGGTCACCGTGATGGTGTTGTATCCGATGACGCCGAGGAGACTGGTGGGAACGTCGGCCGAGCCGTTCATCACGACGGAAGTGCCGCCGGTCGCGGAGTAGTTGGCGGTGAGCGAGATGTTGCTGGCGTTCGGCGCGTTGAACAACGCCAGGAAATATTTCAAGGCGTTCGTTTGCAGTTGCGAGCTGGTGTCGGTGGCAGCTTCCTTGGAGATCATCAGCGCGGTCGAGTTGAGCGCGGCCTGCATCGCGACCTTGACCTGATTGGCGCGGCTGTAATCGACGGCAAAGCCGACGGTTGCGATAATGGGCAGCGTCGCGAACACAAAGGTGATCGCGACGTTGCCTGAATGCGCGGCGCGAAACGCGCGCAGGGCACTGCAAAATTTCGTCCATACCGACATCATGACGGATCACCGAAAACGGTTGAATGCGCGTACTTTCATAAGCCCGGCTATTAAAAAGCTGGTGTATCGATACGCGGGGAATCCTTACCTCGCGGTAATTTTCGGGTAGGCCAATCGACCGTTACGCTCGCTCGATCAATGACTTGGATGGTTAAGACGTTCTGCCCCGGATGGCGCGAATGCCGAATAGTTCTTATGGGATGTCGTTAACGTTTGGTTGGTCCGGCCGCCCGGAAAAGCACAATTTTCATTATTCGGCGGCGCGGCGGCCTTTGCCGCGCCGCGATTGGGCGAATACGCCCCTTGCGGCCGCTACATCGCAAGCCGCAAATTGGACAGCGCGGTGCCGATCTGGCCGAAGGTGGTGACGATCTGGGCCGACGACGTCAGCAGGAAGAACTTGCTGGCATCGCTCGCGCAGCCCTTCAGCAGCTCCGACGTCGGTTCGTTGTCGGTGTTGACCTGGACCGAGTAGATCGTGATGCCGGCGGCCTTGATGTTGTCGCAGGTCTTCTGTTGCCGGGCATCGATCGACGACGCGTTGGTGTACCAGCGGTCTTCGGTGTTCAAACCGTCGCTCAGCAGAATGACGACCTGCTGATACTTGTAGTTCGGATCCATGGCCGGGACGCTGAAGGGCGCCGCCGTCAAGGATTGCCAGCCCATCTGCAATCCGATCGCCTGGTTGGTATTGCCGACCGGCTGCATGGCGTTGATTTTACCGGACAGCGTCTGCCAGTTGTTGGTGAGCCCGATCAGTGACACGGGACACGAAGAATACTGCTCGGTCGGATATAGGGTGCTGCCGGCCAGCGGCACGTCGTTGGTGGTGTCGAAATTCTGGTCGCGGTCGGTGACACAGCCGTTCCAGGTGTTGTGGTTATTGGCCGTCCAGACCTTGTTGTGCGACGTGCAGGTGGTTTTGGTCGTGTAGTTCGTATTGCTGCACCGTCCGTTCACCTCTTCCCACAAATCCCAGCGCAGCCAGGTTGCACTTACATTGCTGGAGTCGACGTTAACGTCCTTGTTGAACGGGATAATCGAAACATAGACGTCGTCGGGAGAAATCGCCGCGCTCTGGAGCTGCGTGAGCAGGTTTTGCGACGCCGTCTTCAGCGCCGTCATCTTGTTGGAACTCGCCATCGAGCCGGTGTTGTCGAGCACGAGCGCGACGCGCAGCCGGGTATTGCCCCAGGTCGACGTCGTCGACGCGGTGATGTTGATCGTGTCGATACCCAAGACGCTGAGGAAGTTCGTATTGATGGTGGCGCTGCCGTTGAGCACGAGCGTCGAGCCGGCGGTCGAGGAATAGGACGCGGTTACCTGGACATTCTTGGCGTTGGTGGCGGTGAACAGCGCGTTGAAGTCGGCGGTCGCCGCGGTTTGCAGATCGGCGGTCGATATCAGCGCCGCGTTTTTCGACAGCATCAAGGCGGTCGAATCGAGCGCATTTTGAAACTGGATGCGGGTGGCGTTCGCCTGCGAGTAGTCGATGGCCGTGCCGAGGGAGGCCATCAACGGAATGATTGCAATTCCGACCATGGGAGCCACATTTCCACGCCGGTCTTTCCAAAAACGCTTGAGCAGCATCGAGGTATCCCCCCTAGTCGGAGCGCCGAATGAAACTCGGTAATGCCGCGACAAGATGCCAATAGGCCCTTGAGATACCGTTGGAACCGGGGCCCGAATTAGGGGAAAAATAGCAATGGATTGTCGGCAAGCCGCTTGTGATCGGGTAACCAATGGATATCTGCCGGAATGCACCCGGAAACCGGCAGAATCGGCTTAAGTTGTCCCGGGGCGGGACAAAATCCCGGCTTGGCCTCGGGAGGCGACGGACTTTATGATGCGGCGAAGGCCGCACCGGCGCGACCCCGGGTGCTAGGGTTCTGGAATGTTTCTTGCCTCGGCAATGCCATGACATCGACCATGATGAAGCTGTCCTTCGCCGTTCGTGCGGTAGCCGCTCCAGGCGGCGGCCGGGCGCCGCGCATGGCGGACGACGACCGCAAGCGCAAAGGCGAGCCGGGCGGGCCGGGCACCGCCGTCATCACCAAGACCAAGCCGCAGACCAAGCGGCCGAGCCTCTATCGCGTGCTCATTCTCAATGACGACTACACGCCGATGGAGTTCGTCGTGCACGTGCTGGAGCGCTTCTTCGGCAAGGATCACGAGGCTGCGACGCGCATTATGTTGCATGTGCATCACCACGGCATCGGCGAATGCGGCATCTATACTTATGAGGTTGCGGAGACCAAAGTGACGCAGGTGATGGACTTTGCCAGAAAACATCAGCATCCTTTGCAATGCGTGATGGAAAAGAAGTGAGAGTCGGGGAGGGGCGTTCAATACAAATGGGAATGGAAATCTAATGCCAACCTTCTCGCGCAGCCTCGAGCAGTCGCTCCACCGGGCGCTCGCCATCGCCAATGAGCGGCACCACGAATATGCCACGCTGGAACACCTGCTGCTGGCGCTGATCGACGATCAGGACGCCTCCGCGGTGATGCGCGCCTGCAATGTCGATCTCGACAAGCTGCGCCGCAGCCTGGTCGCCTATCTCGAATCCGAATTGGAAAACCTGATCACCGACGGCGCCGAGGATAGTAAGCCGACCGCCGGCTTCCAGCGCGTGATCCAGCGCGCGGTCATCCACGTGCAGTCGTCGGGCCGCGAAGAGGTGACCGGTGCCAACGTGCTGGTGGCGATCTTCGCCGAGCGCGAGAGCCACGCCGCCTATTTCCTGCAGGAGCAGGACATGACGCGCTACGACGCGGTCAATTACATCAGCCACGGCATCGCCAAGCGGCCGGGTCTCTCGGAATCGCGCCCGGTGCGCGGCGTCGAGGAGGAGGCCGACACCAAAAGCGGCGACGAGCCCAAGAAGAAGGGCGACGCGCTCGACGCCTATTGCGTCAACCTCAACAAGAAAGCCAAGGACGGCAAGATCGATCCGTTGATCGGCCGCGACGCCGAGATCAACCGCACCATCCAGGTGCTCTGCCGCCGGCAGAAGAACAATCCGCTGTTCGTCGGCGATGCCGGCGTCGGCAAGACCGCGATCGCGGAAGGGCTCGCGCGCCGCATCGTGCACGGCGAGGTGCCGGACGTGCTCAAGGGTGCGACCGTGTTCGCGCTCGACATGGGCACGCTCTTGGCCGGCACGCGCTACCGCGGCGACTTCGAGGAGCGGTTGAAGCAGGTGATCAAGGAGATCGAGGCCTATCCGGGCGCGATCATGTTCATCGACGAGATCCACACCGTGATCGGCGCCGGCGCCACTTCCGGCGGCGCCATGGACGCGTCCAATTTGCTCAAGCCGGCGCTCGCCTCGGGCACGATCCGCTGCATCGGGTCGACAACGTATAAAGAGTACCGTCAGTATTTCGAGAAGGACCGCGCGCTCGTCCGCCGCTTCCAGAAAATCGACGTCAACGAGCCGTCGGTCGAGGACGCCATCGAGATCATGCGCGGCCTCAAGCCCTATTTCGAGGAATACCACAAGCTCAAATACACCAACGAGGCGATCAAGGCGGCGGTCGAATTGTCGTCGCGCTACATCCACGACCGCAAGCTGCCGGACAAAGCGATCGACGTGATCGACGAGTCGGGCGCGGCGCAAATGCTGCTGCCCGAGAGCCGCCGCAAGAAGACCATCGGCATGAAGGAAATCGAGACCACCATCGCCACCATGGCGCGCATCCCACCCAAGACCGTGTCCAAAGACGACGCCGAGGTGCTCCGGCATCTCGAGCAGACGCTCAAGACCGTGGTCTACGGCCAGGACAAGGCGATCAACTCGCTGTCGGCTTCGATCAAGCTGGCGCGCGCCGGCCTGCGCGAGCCTGAGAAGCCGATCGGCTGCTATTTGTTCTCCGGCCCGACCGGCGTCGGCAAGACCGAGGTCGCCAAGCAATTGGCCGCCGCCCTCGGCGTCGAGCTGATCCGTTTCGACATGTCGGAATATATGGAGCGGCACACGGTGTCGCGCCTGATCGGCGCGCCGCCCGGCTATGTCGGCTTCGACCAGGGCGGCCTGCTCACCGACGGCGTCGACCAGCATCCGCATTGCGTGCTGCTGCTCGACGAAATCGAGAAGGCGCACCCGGATCTTTTCAACGTGCTGCTGCAGGTTATGGATCACGGCAAGCTGACCGATCACAACGGCAAGTCGGTCGATTTCCGCAACGTCATCCTCATCATGACCACCAATGCGGGGGCCTCCGAGATGGCCAAGTCCGCTTTCGGCTTCACCCGTTCGAAGCGCGAGGGCGACGACCACGAGGCGATCAACCGGATGTTCACGCCCGAGTTCCGCAACCGGCTCGACGCCACCATCACCTTCGCGCATCTCTCGCAGGAGATTATCGCCAAGGTGGTCGAGAAGTTCGTGCTGCAGCTCGAAGCGCAGCTCGGCGACCGCAACGTCACCATCGAATTGTCGGAAGAGGCGGCGCGCTGGCTGATCGCCAACGGCTACGACGAATTGATGGGTGCGCGGCCGATGGCGCGCGTGATCCAGGAGCACATCAAGAAACCGCTCGCCGACGAAGTGCTGTTCGGCCATCTCAAGGGCGGCGGCCATGTGCGGGTGGTCGTGACCAAGGACGAGAACGGGCGCGACAAGCTGGGCTTCGAATTCCTCGACGGGCCGGTGACGCCGAAGCCGGAGAAATTGCCGGCGGTGCGGCCCAAGGCCAAGCGCCGCTCCTCGCCGCGGCCGAAGGCCAAGCGCAGTTCGGTGCCGAAGGTGCCGCTGATCAAGGCCTAGATTCAACTCGCCGCGTCGAACGAAAACGGCCAAGGCCGGGCTTTGCGCCCGGCCTTCGCATTTCGCAGAGGCCGCATGCGGGCGCCGGCGGTTGCGCGTCTAGCTGTGCTATGAGACAGGAAAGCCGCCGCCCATGTCCGCGCCCGGCCCCTTTGCTTCCAATGCGGCCGCCTTCTTCGGCGGCGTGAAGTCGGCGTGGACCTCCGTCTTCTTTCTGGTTCTGATGGGCACCTATATCGGTATCGGCGCGCTCGCGCACGATTACGGCTTTGCGTCCTGGTGGCTCGCGCTGTCGACGCTGCTGGTGTGGGCGGCGCCGGGGCAGGTGATCCTGATTTCCTCGCTCGGCCTCGGCGCGCCGCCGATCGAAGGCGCCATTGCGGTCGGCTTGAGCGCGATCCGGCTGTTCCCCATGGTGGTGGCGCTGCTGCCGCTGCTGCGCGGCCCCGGCACGCGGCTGCGCGAACTGTTGCTGCCCGCCCACTTCACCTCGGTAAGCATGTGGGTGGAATCGCTGCGCCTGCTGCCGGCAATACCGCATGAGCGGCGCATCGCCTTTTGCAACGGCCTTTCGGTCGGCTACCAGGGCACGGCGGTAACGTTCGGCTTTGTCGGCTTTTACCTCGCCGCCGGGCTGCCGCCGCTGTTTGCGGGCGCGCTGCTGTTTTTGACGCCGATGTCGTTTCTGATCTCGACCGCGCGCAACGCCAAGGAAATGGTCGACCGGCTGGCGCTGGTGCTCGGGCTCGTACTCGGCCCGGCACTGACCTATTGGCACGTCGGGCTCGACTTGATGTGGACCGGCGTCATCGGCGGCTCGCTCGCCTATGGCATCAACCGCCTGCGCCGGGTGGCCCGATGAACGCCGCCGTGACCGAGCTGTGGCCATATCTGCTGCTGATTTTTGTCGGCTTCTTGCCGAACGAGATCTGGCGCGCGCTCGGCCTGGTGCTGGCGCGTGGACTCAACGAGGATTCCGAGATCGTAGTGTGGTCGCGCGCGGTGGCGACCGCCATTATCGCCGGCGTCATCGCCAAATTGATCTTGTTTTCCGCCGGCGCGCTGGAGGGCATTCCGCTTGGCGTACGCGTTGGCGCGGCGGTTTGCGGATTTCTCGCCTTCCTGGCGGTCAAGCGTTCGGTATTCGTCGGCGTGCTGGCCGGCGAGGCGATATTGCTGCTGGGCGGGTTCCTGTTCGCGCACTAGCGCATGATCCCGAAAAGCATGTCCTCGACTTGGCCGGGGATGGAAACCGGTTTTCGGACAAGATCATGCGCCAAAATTAGCCAGCGGCGATCGCGGTGGCGAGCTTCTTGGCGTTTTCGGCCAGCACGTCGGGCTTTTCCTTTTCGCTCGCCGGCGGCTTCATGGCGACGCCGGTTTTGCGCGGGATGACGTGCACATGCAGGTGGAACACCACCTGTCCGCCGGCGCCTTCATTGAATTGCTGGATGGTGATGCCGTCGGCTCCGAAGGCCTGCATGGCCGCTTTGGCGACCTTTTGCGCGATGGTCATCACATGCGCGAAATCGTCTGGGCTGACATCGAGGATATTGCGCGCCGGCGCCTTCGGCAGCACCAGCGTGTGACCGGGCGAACGCGGCATGATGTCGAGATAGGCGAGCGCTTTGTCGTCCTCATACACTTTGTAGCAGGGCAATTCGCCGCGCAGGATTTTGGCGAAGATGTTGTTCGGATCGTAGCTCGGCATCCGCTGCTCCCAAGACTCACTCTTGTTCCACCAAATCCTTGCGGAACGGCGCGGCCGCCGCAAGCTCTTCGCCGGCCGCCCGCACATAGGCGCGCTCGCGCGCGAGATATTCGGCCACCGCCCGCCGCAGCGCCGGATTGGCGATGAAATGCGCGGAATAGGTGGTTTTCGGCAAATAGCCGCGCGCCAGCTTGTGCTCGCCCTGCGCGCCGGCCTCGACGCGCTTGAGCTTATGGGCAATGGCGTAGTCGATGGCCTGATAATAGCACAGCTCGAAATGCAGAAACGGGTGGTGCTCGACGGCGCCCCAGTTGCGCCCATAAATCGCGTCCACCCCAAGAAAATTGATGGCGCCGGCGATCCAGCGCCCGGCGCGTTTGGCCATCACCAGCAAAATGCGGTCGCGCATCTTTTCGCCGACGATCGAGAAGAATTCGCGCGTGAGATATGGCCGGCCCCATTTGCGCGAGCCGGTGTCCATGTAGAAGGCAAAAAACGCGTCCCATATTGCCTCGGTCAGATCGGAGCCGGTGAGCCAGGCGACCTCGATGCCGGGTGCGAGCGCTTCCTTGCGCTCGCGGCGGATGGTCTTGCGCTTGCGCGAGGCGAGCGCGGCCAGGAAATCCTCGAAACCGGCGTAGTCTTGATTTTCCCAATGGAATTGCTGGTCGTTGCGTTGCAGGAAGCCGCGCTCGCCGAGCAGGCGCCATTCCGGCTCGGTCAGGAAGGTGACGTGCGCCGATGACAGCTCGTTTGTCGTGGCGATCTCGACCAGGGCATCGGCAAGGCCGCCGCGCACGGCTTGCGCCAGCGGACCGGGGCGCACGAGCAGGCGTGGGCCGGTCACCGGCGTGAACGGCACCGCCACCTGCAGTTTGGGGTAATAGTCGCCGCCGGCGTGCTCGAAGGCTTCGGCCCAGCCATGGTCGAAGACGTATTCACCGCGCGAGTGGCTCTTCAGATAGCAGGGCGCGGCGCCCAAAAGAGTGCCGTCGGGGCCCTCGGCCAACAGGTGACGCGGCTGCCAGCCGGTGCGGCCGCCGACCGAAAACGAGGCTTCAAGCGATGACAAAAAATTATGTGTTATAAATGGGTTATTGACTTGTCCTCGTGTGGATAACCTCGGGGATGAGTTATCCTCAGATGTTAGTTTAACTTGCGAAGCCGGCCCGTCGTCCGCACAGGCGTCCCAGTCCGCGGGCCGAACTTCGGCCAGCGATTGGGCGATGCGGATGCGGAGTTCGATGTCGGTCATCGGGGGTCTGTTACCCCGACTTTATGCCGGAAATCGTTCGAAGTTGATCATCCCTTCGGCCATGGCGGGCGGATGACCTCGAAGATGATCTGGTCGGCCCAGCGCGCCGCGCGCGCCCGGTCAGCCTCGCTGCGCACGGTCCAGGTCAACAGCGGCAGGCGGAAGATCGTGCGGGCGATCAGCGGCGCTACGGCCGGCAGGTCCTTTATCCCATAGGCGATGAACTGCGGGCGAGTGCGGGTGGCGTGCAGGAAGAACGCCATGCTGCGCTTTTCCGCCGGTGGAAAACCGTCCCAGTCGTGCTCCGCATAGTGACGTTCGGCCACCATGCCGCGCGTGAGATGCGGCGCGATCCAGCGCACCACTTCGATCAATGCCGGATCGAACGACATCACGGCCACCGGCCCGCGATAGTTCGCCAGCACGTCCGCGGCGCGTTGCGCCAGCCGCCGGTCGCCGTCGAAATGGCTTTTGAGTTCCAGCACCAAAGTGGCGCGGCCGGCCACGAAATCGCACAAGTCGCCGAGCGTCATGATGCGGTCGTCGGTCGCCTTGAAGCGCACCGTCTCGATCTCGGCCGCCGTCAGATCGGCCAACCGCGCGCTGCCCTCGGTGAGCCGGCCGAGCGCGTCGTCGTGGTGCACGAAGGCCTCGCCGTCGGCGCTGATCTGCAGGTCGGTTTCGATCGAATAGCCGCCGGCGACGGCCGCGCGGAAGGCGGATGCGGTGCTCTCGATCACGCCGGCCGCCGCGTCATGCAGGCCGCGATGGGCGATCGGCAGGGCGGTAAGCCAGTCGAGGCCGGGCAATTATTTCACCTCGAACAGGCCTTCGACTTCGACCGCCGCATCGGCCGGCAAGGCGGAGACGCCGACGGTGGAGCGGGCATGGCGGCCTTGGTCGCCGAACACCTCGACCATCAGGTCGGAGGCGCCGTTCATCACTTTCGGCCCGTCGGTGAAGCCGGGCGCCGAATTGATGAAACCGCCGAGCCGCACCACGCGGACGACTTTGTCGAGGTCGCCGAGCGCGCCTTTGATCTGGGCCAGAAGATTGACCGCGCAGGCGCGCGCCGCCTTCTGTCCGTCCTCGATCGAGACGCCGCCGCCGAGCTGGCCCTTGGCGACAAGCTTGCCGTCGGCGCCAAAGCAGAGCTGGCCGGAAACGACCAACAGGTTGCCGCTGCGCACGAACGGCACATAATTGGCGATCGGACTGGCCGGGGTCGGCAGCGAAATTCCGAGACTTGCGAGCTTCTTTTCAATCGTTCCGGCCATGAATTCCTCCCCATCGGTTAGCCTGTCTTGGCCGATTGAAAGCGCCGGCGCAAGGATGCGCAACGCCGATTGCCCAAGGTCGATTGCCCAAGGCTGATTGCCCAAGCCCGCAGCGGCCTCTATCCTGCCCTTATCTTGCACGATTCATCTTACCGACGCTGCCGCAACGCCGTCACCGCAAGGCCCGAACCGATGAAAGATCTGAAAGCCGCCAAACGGTTGATCCTGCCGGTCCTCGCCGTCGGCCTCGCCGCCACGGCGCTTTACCGGCCCGCCGCGGCGGCGCCTTCAGCCGACAAGGTGTTTCTGGCGCCGCACCGGGCGATCTATGACCTCAAGCTTTCAAAAACGAGCGGCAGCCGCGGCGTCGAGGCGGTGCGCGGGCGGATTTTGTACGACTTTTCGGGCAACGCCTGCGACGGCTACCAACTGCAATTCCGCCAGGTGTCGGAACTCGACTCCGGCGAGGGCAAGACCGCGCTCAGCGATCTGCGCTCCACCACCTGGGAGGCCGGCAATGCCGGGGCTTTCCGCTTCAACTCGCAGAACCTGGTCGACGAGAAACGTACCGATCTGGTCGACGGCCATGCCGACCGCAACGCCAAGACGGTCGCGATCAGTTTGAGCAAGCCGAAGGAAAAGAATTTCACGGTTCCCGAAGGCGCGGTGTTTCCGACCGAGCACATGCGGCGCATCATCATCGCCGCGCGCGAAGGCAAGAGCATCCTGGAATTTCCGGTCTATGACGGCTCGGAGACCGGCGAGAAGCTCTACAACACGCTCACCGTGATCGGTAAGCCGATCGCGCCGGGGGCAAAGCCGCCGGACGACGCGGCGGCGAAAATCCCCGAACTGGCCAAGCTCACGCGCTGGCCGGTGACCATCAGTTATTTCGAGCAGGAAAGCGCCAAGCAGGAACAGACCGGCGAGCAGACGCCGGTCTATGCGATTTCCTTCGAGCTATACGAGAACGGCATCTCGCGCGCGCTGCTGCTGGAATATGCCGATTTCACCATCAAGGGCGAAATGACCTCGCTCGACCTCAAGAAGCCCAAGCCCTGTCCCTAGTTACGCCGCCATCGTCCACGCAAGCGGATGGCGTTGGACATGGACTCATAAACGGACGGCCAAAGACCGCATTGGATGCGTCCCTCCAATGTCCGCTTCCGGACAACAACAGACAAACGGCGCATTTTGGTTTGCGATGGTTCGGCCGCTCATGACGCGAAGCGGGCATTAATCCCTGACGATTACTTCTTCTTCATAAGCCGCTTGGCGGCTCGCTCTGCCGCAAATATGTAGTTTTGATCCCCGTGGATCAGCATGAGGGCCATCGAGCCTTCCATCAGCAGCATGAGCTCGCGGGCGCGCTCCCGCGACCGCGTGACCCGTGCTGTTTTGAGGCGATCCGAAAGCCAAGCTTCCAACGTTGCCTTGTGACGGCGCGCAATGGCGCGCGCTGGATGACCCGGCAAATCGGCAAGCTCAACGACAAGTCTGGTGAAACCCGACCCGGTCCAACGAGGTGTCGCACTCGCCCATCCAGCCAACTGACCAAAAAACGATTTGATCATTCCATTTCGATCCGATGGCATTTGGTTGCCGATGCGCCGAAGGCGCGCCTCCGCAAGTTCGCCGTAGCGAAATAAAACCGCGGCAAGAAGATCGTCCTTGCTACGGAAATACGAATAGAGCGTTCGCTTGGTCAATTTGGCCCGTGCGGCAATGCTATCGATACTCGTACGCGTAAAACCGGAACGCCAGAACGAATCATAGGCAGCATCGAGTATTCGCTGTCGCGTCCGATCGGCCTTTATGCGCATTGCCGCCCCCATGGCCGTTCAAAAGTATACCGAGCAGTGAGTTTACAACAGCTGTTTTACGCAATGGAATGCTGCAATTCGCGGCAGCCGTCGAGAGGCGCGTGCAATGCAATTTGCATCACTGACATTCAAAAGTATCAAGGCGCGGCCGGTTGTCCTCCGGCTGAAGCGGCCCGTGGTAGCGCGCATTGCCACCATCACCGATTGGCCCATCGTTCTGATCGACCTCTATACCGAGGAAGGCATCGTCGGTCGCAGCTATCTCGAACCGTACACCGTGAAAACCATGAAGTATTTGATTCCAGCGCTTCATGATTTCGGTGAGATGCTTAAGGGTCGAAAGGTGGCGCCGGTTGAATTGTATGACGCTGCGCGTAAGTCCCTTCACTTCGTCGGCTATCAAGGTTTGTCCATGATCGCCGTTTCCGGGCTCGACATGGCGGCTTGGGATGCTCTGGCCAAAGCCGCGGCCATGCCGCTTTGCGTACTTCTGGGTGGCTCCGTCGGTCCTGTGAAGGCTTACAACAGCAATGGACTATGGCTTAAGGAGCCAAAGGCGGTGGCCGCGGAGGCGATTGAACTGCGCGACGAAGGAGGCTTCACCGGTCTCAAGCTGCGTCTCGGGCGCGAAAGAGTTCGCGATGACATGGCAACCCTGGAAGCTGTACGGGATGCGGTCGGCGACGACATGGAGCTCATGGTCGATTTCAACCAAGGCCTGCACCTCGGTGAGGCCTTGCAACGGTGCCACGCCATCGACGACTTTGGTCTCGCCTGGATCGAAGAGCCGATCGTCTATGACAACCTTGACGGCTACACCCAACTCGCCGCCGAGTTGAAAACACCGATCCAGATCGGCGAAAATTTTTATGGCCCCCGCGACCTCTATAAGGCTCTCCAGAGCAAGGCATGCGACTACGTGATGCCCGATTTCATGCGCATCGGCGGCATTACAGGCTGGCTGAGGTCGGCAGCAATCGCTGGAACGGCAGGTGTTCCAATGTCCACCCATCTCTATCCGGAAGTGGCCGCGCAGGTGATGCGAGTCACCGAGACAGCGCATTGGCTTGAATGGCAGGACTGGGCCGACCCCATTTTGCAGCAGCCATACAACGTCAAGGACGGGCTGCTGCACATTCCCGACGCACCTGGCATTGGCTTGGAATGGAATGAGGAGGCGATTGCGGCAAACAGGGTCGATATCTAAAAGCATTGCCGATCGGGCGGTGTTACCAGAATGTCTGTGATTTGCACCAAGCGGACATTCCGCTTTGTGTGACTGACGCCCGCCTTAAACCCGAAGGCGACATCGATCGCGCAAAGCCGGACGTATCTCACGGGCCGGGTAGGGCCTCGAATTCCGGCAACTTCGGTGCTAGCGTCCGGCCTGTCAGCTTGGCGGAAACCGCATGTCTACTGACACGTTTGCAGGCCAATCGGCGGCAACCAACGGCGGCGCGGCTTCGGGAGCGGAGGCCGCCGAGCACGAGCGCCAATTTCGCGAAATGCTGGAGTTCTCACCGGCGGCATTGCTCATCGTCGATGAGGATGGCCGGCTATTATTCCACAACGCGCGACTCCGCGAAATTTTAGGCTACGGCAAGGACGAGCTCGACCTCTGCGACACGCGCATGCTTTGGCATGACCTCGGTCAGCGCGAGCGGATCATCAACCGATTGCGAGATCGGGGCGGCCAGATTCTCAATGAAAAGGTGATTTGGCGCGCCAAGAACGGCCAATTGGTTCACCTGTTGCTGTCCTATGTGCAAGTCGCCTATCAAGGCGGCCACGTCAGTTTCGTCGGCGGCAAACGTGTATTCTGGGTTTACGATATCACCGCGCTGACGCGACAAGAGGCGCAAGTTGCCGAGCAGGAGCGACAGCTTCGCGAAATTCTCGAATATTGCCCGGCCGGGTTATGCGTCGTCGATGAGGCGGGGCGGCTGCTGTTTCACAATTGGCGACTGCGCGAATTGACGGGCTACGAGAAAGACGAGCTCGAACTTTTCGACACGAAGCGGTTCTGGAACGATCTCGCGCACCGCGATCGCATTATCGAGCAGTTGCGGGCGCACGGCGGCCAATTACTCAACGAAGAGGTGATTTGGAAAACCAAAGGCGGCGATCAGCTCAATCTGTTGATCTCCTATGTTCAAGTTGCCTATGCCGGTGGCCACGTTGCCGTCTCCGGCGCCAAGCGGCTGTTCTGGCTATACGACATCACGCCGTTGCGGCGTGCCGAGCAGGCGAAGTTGCGCAGCGAGCGGCGACTCGCCGAGGCGATTGAGAGCATCTCCGAAGGCTTCGTCTGTTACGACGGAGAAGACCAGCTCGTCATCTGCAATTCCTGCTATCGCGACCTGCTCTATCCCGGAATGGATATTGATTTGAGTACAGGAACAACGTTTGAAAGCATCATCCGCCGGGCGGCCGAGCGCGGCTACATCAAGGATGCGGAAGGCCGCGTCGAGGAATGGATCGCCGAACGGCTCAATCAACATCGTAATCCGGGCGCGCCTCAGGTGCAGCAGCGCGGCAACGACCGCTGGGTCATGGTCAGCGAACGTCGCACCGAGGACGGCGGCACCGTCTCGGTCTATTCCGATATCACCGAGCTCAAGCAGCGCGAGCAGGATCTCACAGAGAAATCCAATGCGCTGGCGGCGCTGTCATCCAAGCTTGCAAAATACTTGGCGCCGCAAGTGTATGATTCGATCTTTGCCGGCCAACAGGACGTCAAGATCGTCAGCAAGCGCAAGAAACTCACCGTCTGCTTTTCCGACCTCGTCGGCTTTACCGAGATCACCGATAAGATGGAGTCGGAAGACCTCACGCAGTTGCTCAACCAATACCTCACCGAAATGTCGAAGATCGCGCTGCAATACGGCGCGACGATCGACAAATATGTTGGCGACGCAATTGTCATGTTCTTCGGCGATCCGACGACGCTCGGCGTGAAGGAGGATGCGCTGGCCTGCGTTAACATGGCGACGGCTATGCAAAAGCGCGTCGGCGAACTGGCGCATGAGTGGCGCAACAGCGGCATCGAGACGCCGCTGCGCTGCCGGATCGGAATTCACACCGGCTATTGCACGGTCGGTAACTTCGGCAGCGAGGACCGCATGGACTACACAATGGTCGGCGGTACCGTGAATCTTGCCTCGCGGTTGGAGCACGCGGCGCCACCCGGCGGCGTGCTGATCTCGTTCGAAACCTACGCGCATGTAAAGGACGATGTGCGCTGCGAGGAGCGCGGGCATGTGCAGGTCAAAGGCATCGCTCAGCCGGTCGCGACCTACCTGGTCGTCGGGCTGAAGCAGGATGCCGAACAAGCTGGCAAGGAGCATTTGCGGCTCGAGCTTGATGCCGAACGCATGTCCGACGATGAGCGCAAGGCGGCGGCGGACACACTTCGCCGTGCACTCGCATCGCTCGAAAAAGGCAACAAAGATTAGGTATCGGCGGCGTTGGTCAATGTCGGCTAACGGCACTTAGCGGACATTCGCGGCGCTGCAATATTTGTCTGCTATTGGGGCCAAAGCGGACATGCGGCTTGGCATGCCATCGGGAATTAGTCCTCGTCCAGCGCCAGGCCCTTCACCACCGCGTCCTTGCCGAATTTCGCGCGCAGGCGGTCGACCGCGTGTTCTGCTTCGGCCGCGCGGCGGTCGATCAAGTCGGCGAGATCGTCGCCGGCGGCTTCCTCCAGATGGCTGACGCCGATGCCGATCAGGCGGAACCGCGTCGTGCCCACCTCAAGGCCAAGCAGGTCGCGGCCGGCGGCGAAAATACGCGCGGCAAGCTGGGTCGGGTGGCCGAGCGCGCGCGCCCGCGTGCGGATTTTGAAATCGGCGCTCTTGAGCTTCAAGGTCACGGTCGAGCCGGCGAGCGCATTGGCCTTGAGGCGCGCCGAAACGCGTTCGGTGAGATCCCATAAATGCTGCTCGAGCGGCCGGAACTCGCCGATGTCGCGCTCGAAGGTGGTTTCCGCCGAAATGCTTTTGGTGTCGCGCTGCGGATCGACCGCGCGCGTGTCGATGCCGCGCGCGAGATGCCAGAGCCGGGCGCCTTCCTCGCCGTAACGGCGCATGAGGTCGTGCTGCTCGGCGCGCTGTAGGTCGGCGATCAGGCGATAGCCGTCGGCGGCGAGTTTGGCCGCGCTCACGGCGCCGACACCATAGATGAACCCGACCGGCTTCGGCGCCAGAAACGCCGCGGCCTCGTCCTGCCCGAGCACGGCGAAGCCGCGCGGCTTGTCCAGGTCGGACGCGATCTTGGCGAGGAACTTGTTGGCCGACAGCCCGATCGAAACCGTGATGCCGATGTCGCGCTCCACCGCGCGCGCGAAACGCGCCAGCACGCGCGCCGCGCTCATGCCGTGCAGCCGTTCGGTGCCGGTCAAATCGAGAAATGCCTCGTCGATCGACAGTGGCTCGACCAGCGGCGTCAACGCCAGCATGGCGCGGCGCACCTCGCGCCCTGCCTTCACGTATTTTGCCATGTTCGGCTTGATCACCACGGCCTGCGGGCAGCGGCGCTTGGCCTCGAACATCGGCATCGCGGAATGTATGCCGTAGGTGCGCGCCACGTAGCAGCAGGCCGCCACCACGCCGCGTTTGCCGCCGCCGACGATCACCGGTTTGTCGATCAGCGAGGGATCGTCACGTTTTTCGATCGTGGCGTAGAAGGCGTCGCAGTCGACATGACCGATGGTCAGGTGTTCGAGCTCGCTGTGACGCGCCACTCGGGGGGAACCGCAGGCAAGGCATCGCCGTGCCGTGTCCGGCGTATCCGCCAAACAATCGCGGCAGAAGCTCACGGTATCTCGCGCTCCCAATGTCCGCCCAGCGCGGCCAGCGCCTTGCCGACGTAGGCGGGGTCGTTCCCGGTCTCGGCGGCAAAGGCCGACAACAGGCGCTCATCGCCGGCCAGATACTCCAAAACGCCGGTCAGGAAGCCCGGCTCCTGGGCGGCGGCGCGAATCTCGGCGGGCCCGATGCCGGTCATGGCGAGGAAGCGCCCGAGCCGCTCGCCGTCGCCGGCTATGAAGGTAAGTGCCTGAACTGCAAGCCCTTCTGCCGCTTCTTGGGTTAAGGAAGGCGCCGGTTTCATCGATCAAATTTGCCTTTCCGTAACATATCGGCACTACCGTAACCCGATCATGCCCGAGCGCGCGGGTCGTGGCGACGCCGCGCGCACAGGGCTGGGGACGTATTGGGGAAAAATGGGACGGGGGACATGTCGAAGACCGTCCTGATCGTGGAAGACAACGAGCTGAATATGAAGCTCTTCCACGACCTCCTGGAAGCGCACGGCTACCAGACCGTCGGCACCCGCAACGGCATCGAGGCGCTCGATCTCGCGCGCAAGTACCGGCCCGATTTGATTCTGATGGATATCCAGTTGCCGGAAGTATCCGGCCTCGAAGTGACCAAATGGCTCAAGGACGATCCCGACCTCAAAGCGATCCCCGTGGTGGCGGTCACCGCCTTCGCCATGAAGGGCGACGAGGAGCGCATCCGCGAGGGCGGCTGCGAAGCCTACCTGTCCAAGCCGATTTCGGTCGGCAAATTCATCGAGACCATCCGTCATTTCCTCGGGAGCGCGTGAGATGACCGCCCGCGTTCTCGTCGTCGATGACGTGCCAGCCAACGTGAAGCTCATGGAAGCGCGGCTTTCGGCCGAATATTTCGACGTCATCACCGCGCAAAACGGGCCGGAAGCCCTGGCGGTATGCGAGCGCGCCGAATGTGACATCGTGCTGCTCGACGTGATGATGCCGGACATGGACGGCTTCGAGGTCTGCCGCAAGCTCAAGTCCAATCCGCTGACCCATCATATTCCGGTCGTCATGGTGACCGCCCTCGACCAGCCGTCCGACCGCGTGCGCGGCCTGGAAGCCGGCGCCGACGATTTCCTCACCAAGCCGGTCACCGACGTGGCGCTGATCTCGCGCGTGCGCTCGCTGGCGCGGCTGAAAACGGTGACCGACGAACTGCGCCTGCGCGCGCTGACATCCAAGGAAATCGGCATCGAAAGCCCGGAGCTCGAAGCGGTCACGGAAACCGGCAAGCATGGCCGCATCCTAGTCGTCGACGACCGCTCAAGTTCCTACGAGCGTATCGCCGCGACGCTGTCGGGCGAACACACCGTGGACATCGAGACCAATCCGGGTGAGGCGCTGTTTCACGCCGCCGAGGGCAATTACGACCTGCTGATCGTGTCGCTCGGCTTGAAGGATTTCGACGGGCTTCGCCTGTGCAGCCAGCTGCGCTCGCTCGACCGCACCCGCAACCTGCCGATCCTGGCGGTGGCCGAAGCCGACAACAATGCCCGGCTGGTGCGCGGGCTCGAAATCGGTGTCAACGACTATCTGATGCGCCCGGTCGACAAGAACGAGATGCTGGCGCGCGTGCGCACCCAGATCAAGAAAAAGCGCTACACCGAACGACTGCGCGACAACGTGCAGATGTCGATCGAAATGGCGATTACCGACGCGCTCACCGGGCTGTTCAATCGCCGCTACATGGAATCGCATTTGGCGACCTTGGTCGAGCAGGCCGCCGCGCGCGGCAAGCCGATCGCGGTGCTGGTGATCGACATCGACTACTTCAAGGCGGTCAACGACAGCCACGGCCACGACGCCGGCGACGACGTCTTACGCGAATTCGCGCTGCGCATCCGCAAATCGATCCGCAACATCGATCTCGCCTGCCGCTACGGCGGCGAGGAATTCGTCATCGTGATGCCGGAAACCGACATGGCGGTCGCCACCATGGTGGCCGAACGGTTGCGCCGGCGCATCGCTACCGAACCGTTCGCGATCCAGCAGGGCGCGCGCACGCTTGAGGTGACGATTTCGATCGGCATTGCCGCGCGCGGCGACGCAAGCGACAACGCGGCGGCGATCCTTAAGCGCGCCGACACCGCGCTCTATCGCGCCAAGCGCGACGGCCGCAACCGCGTCGTGCCGGACGCGGCCTGAGGCAGCTCTACGGCCGTACGATCGTCCAGCCCTTTTCGCCCAATTCGATCAGCGTGACCACGCCGGCGGGGACGCGCGTGGCGTTGTCGACCAGCGGCGGCTCCTTTCCTTCGGCGCGGGTCATGGCGGCGAGCGTGTTCTCACAGGCGATGAACGAGACGTTGGGCATGCCTTGCTTGAAGTCTTTCAGCCGGCCGAGCACCGGCGACTTGTCCGCCCGCAGCATGTTGAGGCCGGCATTGAACGCCACGATCTGGATTTCGACCTCGTCGCCCTTGTCGGAATAATATTTCGACACGTTGGCGGCGACGTTGAGCACGGCGTTCATCTTGGCCGGATCGCTGTCGCTGATCTGCAAGGCAAGCCGGTGTTTTTCCATCGCGTTCGCCGAGGCGAAGGCCAGCGGGACCAGCAGCAAAGCGGCAAACAGCGTGCGCATGGCGCTCACTTGATCTTGGATTCTTTGTACTCGACGTGCTTCTTGGCGATCGGGTCGTATTTCTTTTTCGCCAGCTTGTCGGTCTGGGTGCGCGAGTTCTTGCGGGTCACGTAGTAGTGGCCGGTGCCGGCGCTGGAGACGAGCTTGATCTTGAGACTGATGGCTTTGGCCATTGGATTTTCCTCGAGACGGAATGCCGGAAAGGGCGGTTGGCGCGGAACCTAGCGGGCGTGCCGCAAATGTCAAGAAAGCCCCGATTTTGCTGCATTTACAGCAGTTCCCGGAAGAACTGCTGCTCGATCATGAAATAAAACGGCACCGGCAGGTCGCGGCCCATGCCGGCGGCGACCCGGGCGGCGAGTTCCTCCAGCACCACGCCGGTAATGGTCGGCATATCGAGGTGGGTCGCTTCCTCGATCGGCACCCAGGTGAGTTCGACCAGTTCGGAATCCGGCCCGACCACACCGTCGATTTTGTGGGCGATGGCGGAAGCGTCGGCGGTGAAGAAACGCGTGTCGAAGCGCTTCGGCCGCCGCGGCGGCGTGATGGCGCGGGCGATGAAATGGATTTGCGCGAGGTCGGGGTGCACCTTGGCCTTGGCGAAACCGGTCCAGATCTCGCCCGGTACCGCTGGCGCAGCGTCGCGTTTGGCGCCAAGCAGCAGCCCGGTTTCCTCCGCCATCTCGCGCACCGCGGCGAGCGCAAGGCCGCGCGCGAAGGCTTCGCCCGGGGTCTTCACCCGCTCGAGCAATTTTTTCGCCGTGTCCGGATGCAACTCGCTCGCCGCCGGCATCACGCGGTCGAGCGCCTCGATGCGCCCGCCCGGAAAGACGAACTTGCCTGGCATGAATTTGTGGCTGGCGTGGCGGCGGCCGAGCAGAACTTTGGGCTTTGCCCCCGAGCGGTCGATCAGCATCAGGGTCGCTGCATCGCGCGGCTCGCTGTCGGGGAACGACTGGTCGCGCTCCTGCCTGGTCATGCGTTCGGCCCAGACTTTTCCCAGATCCCTGGTCTGCGGGTCTTGCGTCATCGTGCCTTCCGTTGCTTGCCGCGCGGGCGGTAGTGTTGGCGTTGTTCATGCCGCGGGCGGCGGCTCGGCTTTCCGGCTCTGCCTTCCGATAAAAGCTCAAAGCGCAAGGCGCCGGCAACCGGGGCTGCTTCCACCAGCTTGACGGTGACGCGGTCGCCAAGCCGATAGCTCGCGCCGGAGCGCGACCCGACCATGGCGTGGCCGGCTTCGTCGTGCCGGAAATACTCGTCGCCGATGGTGCGTGCCGGCACGAAGCCGTCGGCGCCGGTGCCGTCGAGTTTCACGAACAGGCCGGCGCGGTGCACGCCGGAGACGCGGCCCTCGAAGGTGGCGCCGACGCGGTCGGCCAGAAAATGCGCGATCAGCCGGTCGTTGGTCTCGCGTTCCGCCAACATGGCGCGGCGCTCGGTCGCGGAAATCTGCGCGGCGATTTCGGCCAGCGCCTTGACGTCGGCGGCCTCGGGCAGGGCGCCTTCGCCGAGCTTGAGCGCGCGGATCAGCCCGCGATGCACGATCAAATCGGCGTAGCGGCGGATGGGCGAGGTGAAGTGCGCGTAGCGGCGCAGGTTCAAGCCGAAATGGCCGTAGTTCTCCGCCGCGTATTCGGCCTGCGCCTGCGTGCGCAGGACGACATCGTTGATGAGTTGCTCGGCATCGTGGCCCTTCACCCGTGCGAGAATCTTGTTGAAAGCTTCCGCCCGCATCGCGCCGCCTTTGGCGAAAGGAATATCAAGCGTGGCGAGGAATTCGCGCAGCGCGTTGACCTTTTCCATGCCCGGCTCGTCGTGCACGCGGTAGATCAGCGGCACGCGCGCCTTTTCCAATGTCTCGGCCGCGGCCACATTGGCGAGGATCATGAATTCCTCGATCAACTTGTTGGCGTCCTGCCGTTCCGGGGTGACCACGCGGTCGACGGTGCCGTCGGCTTTGAGCAAAAGTTTGCGCTCGGGCAGATCGAGATCGAGCGGCCCCCGCTCGGCGCGCGCGCGCTTGAGCGCTTCGTATGCCGCGTAGAGCGGCTTGAGCGCGCCCGCGAGCAATGGCCCGGTCGTGTCGTCGAGCCGCCCGTCGATCGCCGCCTGCGTCTGCTGGTAGGAAAGCTTGGCGGCCGAGCGCATCATCACGCGGTGAAACGTGTGCGAGCGCTTGCGGCCGTCGGCGCCGATCGTCATGCGCACGGCGAGCGCGGCGCGGTCCTCGCGTGGACGCAGCGAACACAGATCGTTGGAGATGCGCTCCGGCAGCATCGGCACCACGCGGTCGGGGAAATAGACCGAATTGCCGCGCACCAGCGCCTCGCGGTCGAGCGCGGAGCCGGGCGTCACGTAGTGGGCGACGTCGGCAATGGCCACGCTGACAATGAAGCCGCCGGGATTGTTGCCGGCCGTGTCCGGCTCGGCGTGCACCGCGTCGTCGTGATCCTTGGCGTCGGGCGGATCGATGGTGACGAGCGGCATGCGCCGCCAATCCTCGCGATGGCTAAGCGTGGCGGGACGAGCGGCCTCCGCCTCGGCCAGCGTGTCGTGGCGGAACACGTGCGGGATTGAGTGGGAGTGGATGGCGATCAGGCTGACCGCGCGTTCGCTCGCGAGCGAGCCGAGCTTCTCGACCACGCGCCCGGTCGGCAATCCCAAACGCGGCGCGCGGCCGGTTTCGACGGCGACCAGGTCGCCGTCTTGTGCGTCGGCGGTGCTGCCTGCCGGAATGCTGAGCTCTTTGCCGAGCATCTTCTTGTCGACCGGCTCCAGCCGGCCGCCGCCATGCGGCGTTTTGCGGAAAATCCCCAGCACGCGAGCTTTCGGATGATCGATGATCTTGATGACCCGGCCGCGGTGGCGAATTCCGCCATCGTCTTCGGTTTCCTCGACATGCAGCAGCACGCGGTCGCCGACGCCGGCGGCTTCGCCCGGCCGCGCCTTGCGGACGTTAAGGATGCGGATTTTCGGCGCCGCGCCATGCGCCTCCTCGTCCCATTCATCGGGGGTGGCGATGAGGTCGCCGTCGCTGTCGCGCGCGGTAACGTCGGCCAAGACGGTCGAGGGCAACGTGCCGGCGTGATGCAGCTTCTTACGGCGTTGCTCGACCGCGCCTTCCTCGCCGAGCTCGCGCAGCATGCGCTTGAGCTCGGCGCGCATGGCGTTCTTGAGGCCGAAGGCGCGGGCGATCTCGCGGGTGCCGACTTTGCCGGGCCGCTTGCCGATGAAGGCGAGAATGTCAGCCTTGGAGGGGAGGGAGGGACTACGTTTGGTTTGCTTGTTCAAAATAGATTTTCCTGCGCCATGCGCATGATCCCGAAAAGTGTGTAGCGGTTTTCGGACAAGATCATGCGCCAAAAAATATGACGCCGTTGTTTGAATGTAATGATCGAAATCAGCCTTCGCCAGCTACTCTGCCGCCGTCGCCTTGGTGCGGCGCGCCGGCTTGGCCTGGGCTGCGGCCGCGGCCTTCTTCGGTTTGGCGGCAGCGGCTTTCTTTGGCTTGGCGGCGGGCGAGGGGGTGGCCTTGCCGGAGGCGTTCTTGCGGCCGGCGGCGCGGCGGCCCTTGGGCGAATTGCCCATCATCGCGGCACGGGCATCCAGCAGAACAATGGCTTCGTCGAGCGTCACGGTATCCGGCGTCTTGTCGCCGGTGAGCGTGGCGTTGACGCCGTTGTGGCTGACATAGGGCCCGTAGCGGCCGTTCTTGACCACGATCGGTCCGCCTTTGTCGGGATGCTCGCCCAGCGCCTTGCCCGGATCGGCGCCGAAGCGGCGTCCGCCCTTTTTCGGATTGGCGATCTTGTCGGCGATCAGGTGCATGGCGCGGTTGAGGCCGACGGTGAGCACGTTATCGCCGTCTTCCAGGCTGGCGTAGACCTTGCCGTGCTTGACGTAGGGACCGAAGCGCCCGATGCCAGCCAGGATCGGCTCGCCGTCTTCCGGCGATAGGCCGACTTCGCGCGGCAGCGACAGCAGCGCCAGCGCCTTGTCGAGATCGATGTCCTCGGGCGCGAGGCCTTTCGGCAGGCTGGCGCGTTTCGGCTTTGGCGGCTTCTCGGCCTTTTCGCCCTTTTTGGGCTTTACGGCCTTTGCCTGCTCGCCGAGTTGCAGATAAGTCCCGAAACGTCCGCCGCGAATGGTCACTTCAAGACCCGAGACCGGATCGACGCCGAGCACTTTAGTCGGCTGGCTGCCATTGGCGCCCGGCGTCATCTGCCGGGTGAAGGTGCAGTCCGGATAGTTCGAGCAGCCGATGAAGGCGCCGAAGCGGCCGACTTTGAGCGAGAGCTGACCGTTGCCGCATTGCGGGCACTGCCGCACCGGGCCGCCATCGGCGCGCGGGGGGAAAATGTGCGGCTCGAGCAGGTCGTTGAGCGCGTCGAGCACCTGGGTGATACGCACTTCCTTGATTTCGTTGACCGCGCCGATGAAGTCGGTCCAGAAATCCTCCAGCACCTTCTTCCAGTTGATCTCGTTGTTAGAGACGCGATCGAGCTGCTCTTCGAGCGAGGCGGTGAAATCGTATTCGACATAACGCTTGAAGAAGCTTTCCAGGAAGCCGACGACGACGCGGCCTTTGTCCTCGGGAATGAGCCGTTTCTTGTCGATGCGCACGTAGCCGCGGTCCTGCAGCACCTGCAGGATGGAGGCGTAGGTCGAGGGCCGGCCGATGCCGAGCTCTTCCATGCGCTTGACCAGGGCGGCTTCCGAGAAGCGCGGCGGCGGTTCGGTGAAATGCTGGGAGGCTTCGATCGACTCTTTGGCGAGCCGTTCGTTTTCCGACATGGCCGGCAGGCGGCGCGACTCTTCGTCTTCCGACGTCTCGTCCTGGCCTTCCTGGTAGAGCGTGAGGAAGCCGTCGAATTTCACCACCTGGCCCGAGGCGCGCAGATCGATTGTGCGGGCGCCGGACTTGGCGACAATGTCGACCGTGGTGCGTTCGAGCTCGGCGGATTCCATCTGGCTCGCGACCGCGCGGTTCCAGATCAATTCGTACAGGCGGGCCTGATCGCGGTCGACGAATTTGGCGACCTCGGCCGGCGTGCGGCTGGCGTTGGTCGGGCGGATCGCTTCGTGCGCTTCCTGCGCGTTCTTCGACTTGTTGTGATATTCGCGCGGGCTCGCCGGCACGTATTCCTTGCCGTAATTCTTGCCGAGCATGGCGCGGATATCGGCGATCGCTTCCGGCGCGAGATCGATGCCGTCGGTGCGCATATAGGTAATGAGGCCGGTGGTCTCGCCGTCGATCTCGACGCCTTCGTATAGCCGCTGCGCCAGGCGCATGGCGATGGCCGGCGCAAAGCCGAGCTTGCGGCTCGCCTCCTGCTGCATGGTCGAGGTGGTGAAAGGCGGCGGCGGATTGCGCCGTGCGGGCTTGGCCTCGACCGCGGCGACGGTGAAGGTCGCGCCTTCGAGCGCGTTCTTCAGATCGGTCGCCTGCACGCCGGAGCCGATATCCAGCCGCTGAAGTTTTTGCCCGTCGGCGCCGACCAGGCGCGCCTCGAAACTGTCGCCGCGCGGGGTCGCGAGCTTGGCGACGATCGACCAATATTCCTTGGCGACGAATTTCTCGATTTCCAGTTCGCGGTCGCAAACGAGCCGCAGCGCGACCGATTGCACGCGGCCGGCCGAGCGCGCGCCCGGCAGCTTGCGCCAGAGCACCGGCGAGAGCGTGAAGCCGACCAGATAATCCAGCGCGCGGCGGGCGAGATACGCATCCACCAGCGCCTCGTCGATGGCGCGCGGATGCTTCATCGCCTCGGTCACCGACTGCTTGGTGATCGCGTTGAAGACGACGCGCTCGACTTTCTGGTCCTTCAGCGCGTGCTTTTCGTTGAGCGCCTCCAGCACGTGCCAGGAGATGGCCTCGCCCTCGCGATCGGGGTCGGTGGCCAGGATCAGCGTGTCGGCTTTCTTCAGGGCATGCGCGATGTCGTTGACCCGCTTTTGCGACTGTGGATCGACTTCCCAGAGCATCTTGAAATTATTGTCCGGATCGACCGAACCGTCCTTGGCCGGCAGGTCCCGGATATGGCCAAAGGACGCCAGGACCTCGTAACCGGGGCCCAGGTACTTATTGATCGTCTTCGCCTTGGACGGCGACTCGACAACGACAACTTTCATGAAAATCCAATGGGTTAGCCGCCAAACGCGGTTGCATTCGTGGCGGAACTCGGCCGCTTGCTTTGGCCGGAACATGGTGAAGGCGCCCCTCGCTGTCAAATAAGGGTGCCGGGAAAACCTTTATGAACAGCCAATTCGGGCATGAAGGAGACGCAGTTTGCGTGCGAATACAACCTGAAGATGTATTTTATACGGAGAGCAATTTAGAGATTACTATTCGAAACAGACTGTGTATTTTCGCGCTCGGGAACCCGCAATGGCCGATCAGACCAGTTCACCCGAGACCGGCAACCGCACGGTGGTAGCCAATTATGTGGCGACCATATCCGCCGATCTCGCCACCATGGCGCGGCGGACCGGTCTCGATACTCTCGGTTACCTGCTCGAAATGGTTCGCCTCGAGGCCGAAAGCGTCAACGGCCGCATCGAGCGGAAAACCGGCGGGCGTTAGGCGCATTTAGTAGAAGTTGACCGGCGCAGAGCCGATTTCCCTGTTGGGGTGGAAAGTCCGCCCCGAATGCGCTCAGGACATGCGTTTATCTGCATGTGGCGCAAAGCGGACAATCGTGGCACGGCAACGCTTTGTCCGTGATTGGACCGGAGCGCGCAATGACCGACGGGCAATCGGTCCCGATTAATAAGTACGCGCCCTAGTCAAGGTCCCTTCACGCCGAGCTTTTCGAGAAACGCGGCGGTCGGATTGCCGTCCGGCAGCATGCCCATCTTTTTTTGCTCGGCGCGGATATTGTCGCGCAGGTCAAAGTCGATGTGACCTTCGAAGTCGAGCACCTTGTAGCCGAGCGCCGCCAATTTTTTCTGCAAGGCGATGCGCGCGTCGCGCGAAATCGGGCGGTCGTCGGAAGGCCAGGCGGCCTTGATCGGCGGGCCGCCGTTCATGCGGTCGGCGAGGTGACCGACTGCGATCACATAGGCGTCAGAATTGTTGTACTCTTTGAGCACCGGATAATTTTCCGTGGTCAAGAAAGCCGGGCCGTGCGCGCCGCTTGGAAAAAACAAAATGCCCGGGCCTGAAGCCGGGAACGGCTTGCCGTCGGCGCGGCGCAGGCCGAGTCTGTGCCATTCCGCGAACGAGGCGTGGCTCTTCATGTAGTCGAAGCCCTTGGGCACGCTGACCTCGAAGCCCCAGGGCAGGCCGCGTATCCAGTGTTCCTTGGCGAGATAATTGGCGGTCGAGCCGAGCACGTCCGGCACATTGCTCCAGATGTCGCTCTTGCCGTCGCCGGAAAAATCGATGGCATAGTCGACGACATTGCTCGGCATGAACTGGGTCTGGCCCATGGCGCCGGCCCATGAACTGACCATCTTGTCGCGCGGGAAGTGGTTGTTCTGCATGATTTGCATCGCAACAATCAGTTCGTTGCGGAAGTAAGGGTGGCGGTAGCGCACGAAGCCGAGCGTCGCCAGCGAGCGGAACACGTCCCAGTGATCCCTCTCGGCGCCATAGTCGGTTTCCATTCCCCACAGCGCGATCAGCACCCAGCGTTCGACGCCGAATTTCTTTTCCACCGCGTCGAAGGTCTTCGCCCAGTCCTTGGCCTTGCGCTGGCCGTTGGCGATGCGCGAGCGCGACACCGCGTCATTGACGTAAGCGCCGACCGGCTTGCCGTATTCGGGTTGCCGCTTGGTGGCGGCGATCACGCGCGGATCGGGCGTCACGCCCTTCATGGCGAGATCGAAGGTAGCGCGCGTGACGCCTTTGGCCTGCGCGTCCGGCCATAGCGCGGCTTCGAAGGCGGCGAAGGACTGCTGCTGCGCGCGCGCCGGGGCGCAGAACAGCGTGAAGATGATCGAGAAGAAGACGAAATTCCGGAGCATTGGCGCAGTCCGATTGGTCACGATTCGCATCATATCTTATAGCAACGACACCAATCCGCCGCCGTGGCGCTCCAGCCTGCCGGCGATTTCGAGTTCCAACAGCACCGTGCGCACGATCGCCGGTGTCGTCTGCGACAGCCGCACCAGATCGTCGATCGACACCGGCGTCGGGCCGAGCAGGCCGGTGATGCGGGCGCGCTCGTCTTCGCCGGGCTCGACGTCGAGCGGGCCCTGCGTCTCCGGCGCGGGCTCCTCCACCGGCACGTCGAAGGCGCGTCCGAGGATCGGGACCAGCACGGCGATCACGTCGTCGGGTTCGGTGACCATGATCGCGCCCTGCTTGAGCAGCCCGTTGGTGCCTTCGGCGCGCGGATCGAGCGGGGAGCCGGGCACCGCGAACACTTCGCGGCCCTGCTCGCCGGCGAACCGCGCGGTGATCAGCGAGCCGGAACGGCGCGCCGCCTCCACAATCACCACGCCGACCGAGAGCCCCGAGATCAGCCGGTTGCGGCGCGGAAAGTCGCGCGCGCGCGGCTCCCAGGCGAGCGGCATTTCCGAAACGGCGGCGCCCGCGGGCAGGATCGCTTCCAAAAGATCGCCGTGCTCGGCCGGATAGACCCGCTCATGGCCGCCGGCCAGCACCGCGACGGTTCCGGTCGCAAGGCTGGCGCGATGGGCGGCGGCGTCGATGCCGCGCGCCAGCCCCGATACGATGCCGAAGCCGGCCGCGCCCAGGTCGCGCGCCAGCCGCTCGGCGAATTTGACGCCGGCGGCCGAGGCGTTGCGCGAGCCGACAATGGCGACCAGCGGCTGCGCAAGCGCGGCGAGTTTGCCGCGCACCGCCAGGAGCGGCGGCGCGTCGTCGATCATCTGCAGGCGCGGCGGGTAATCCGGCTCGCCGAGTGCTACGAATTCGACGCCGCGCGCCGTGGCCGCCTTCAATTCGGCTTCCGCCTCCTCGCGCGAACGGATGCGCGAGGGCGCGGAAGCGCCGCCGCGTCGGGCGAGCGCCGGCAGCGCCGAAAGCGCCGCGCGCGCGCCGCCATAATGATTGATCAAATCGCGGAACGTGCGCGGACCGATATTTTCGGTGCGGATGAGGCGCAGCCAATCGAGCCGCTGCTCATCGCTTAGTTTTACCCGCTCGCTCAACGCCGCCCCCCGGCCGGTTACATCGGGAGCATCGCAAAGCGGGCGGCGCACTACAACCGGGTTTGCCGGATTGCAACCAGGGGTCAGGCTGCGGGTTTCGCCCCGATTTTGCCCTCGCTGCCCTTGAGCAGGCGGGCAATATTGGCGCGGTGCATGATCCACGAAAGCACGGTCAGTAGCAGAAATAATGCCGCGGCGCGCGGCTGGCCGAGCAGCCACAGTGCGAACGGCGTGAGCGCGCTGGCGACCAAAGCCGCGAGCGAGGAATAGCGGCTTAACGCGGCGACCACGAGCCAGATGCCGCAGAAGATCAGCGCGCCCGGCCAATACAGTCCGATCAGCAGGCCGATATAAACGGCGACGCCTTTGCCGCCTTTGAACTTGAGCCACACCGGAAACACGTGCCCGAGAAAGGCGCCAAGCGCGGCCGCGAGCGCGGCGTCTAGCGTGCCAAAATGGGCGGCGAGCAGCACCGCGGCGGTGCCTTTGAGCGCATCGAGCAGCAATGTCGCCGCGGCGAGACCTTTGCGGCCGGTGCGCAGCACGTTGGTGGCGCCGATATTGCCGGAGCCGATTTCGCGGATGTCGGGCCCGCCGGCGGCGCGCGTGATGATGAGTCCGAACGGGATCGAGCCGAGCAGATAGCCGACCGCGAAGGCGAGGCCCAAGATCATACGTATTCGTAGACGGTGCGGCCGGCGACGATGGTGCGCACCACGCGGCCGGTCAGCTTGGCTTCATCGAACGGCGTGTTCTTGCATTTCGATTTGAGTTCGGCCGGATCGAGCACCCAAGGCATCTCGGTATCGACGACGATGACGTCGGCCGGCGCGCCGCTCTTGAGCGTGCCGCCGGGCAAAGCGAGCAGCTCGGCCGGCCGCGTCGACATCGCGCGCAGCATGGTCATCAAATCGAGCTCGCCGGAATGCACCAGGCGCAGGCCGGCAACCAGCATGGTCTCAAGTCCGATCGCGCCGGGGGCGGCTTCCGCGAAGGGCAGGCGCTTGGTCTCCACGTCCTGCGGATTGTGGTCCGACATCACCATGTCGAGGAGCCCGCTCGCCAGCGCTTCGACCAGCAGCTTGCGGTCGCCTTCGGCGCGCAGCGGCGGCGACAGTTTCAGGAAGGTGCGGTAGGGGCCGATATCGTTTTCGTTGAGTGTAATGTGGTTGATCGAGCACGAGGCGGTGACGTCGAGGCCGGCGTCCTTGGCGCGGCGCAGCACATCCAGCGACTCCCCGCAGGTGATCGAGGCCGCGTGATAGCGCCCGCCCGACAATGCGACGAGGCGAATGTCGCGCTCAAGCATCACGGTTTCCGCCGCCTTCGGAATGCCGAGCAGGCCGAGGCGCGCGCCGAATTCGCCTTCATTCATCACGCCGTCGCCGACCAGATCCGGGTCTTCGGTGTGATGCACGATCAGCGCGTCGAAATCGCCGGCGTAAGTGAGCGCGCGCCGCATGACTTGCGCGTTGGTCACGCTCTTGTCGCCATCGGTGAAAGCGACCGCGCCGGCCGCCTTCAGGAGCCCGATCTCGGTCATCTCCTTGCCTTCGAGGCCCTTGGTCAGCGCCGCCATCGGATGCACGTGCACGATCGCGGTGTCGCGCGCGCGGCGCAGCACGAAATCGACCGTCGCCGGGTCGTCGATCACCGGCGAGGTGTTGGGCTGGCAGACGATGGTGGTGACGCCGCCGGCCGCCGCCGCCTGGCTTGCGGACGCCAGCGTCTCGCGATGGCCGCCGCCGGGCTCGCCGACGAAGGCGCGCATATCGACCAGGCCGGGCGCCACCAGTTTGCCGCGGCAGTCGATGACGTCGGTGCCCTCCGGCACGCCGCCGGCGCCGATGCCCTTCTTGGCTTCGCGGATCGCGCCGTCGGCGATCAGCAGGTCGCCGACGATATCGAAGTCGCGCGACGGATCGACGATCCGGGCGTTGGCGAGCAGGATCGGGCGGCGGTCAGACAACATAGGGCGACATCACACTCAGGCGTTCGGCAGGTTGCGCGACAAAGCTTCCAGCACGGCCATGCGGATGGCCACGCCCATCTCGACTTGCTCGCGGATCAGCGACTGGGCGCCGTCGGCGACAATCGAGTCGATCTCGACGCCGCGGTTCATCGGGCCCGGGTGCATGACCAGCGCGTCGGGTTTGGCATAGCTGAGCTTTTTCTCGTCGAGGCCGTAATAGTGGAAATATTCCGAGACCGAGGGCACGTAGGAGCCGTTCATGCGCTCGCGCTGCAGGCGCAGCATCATCACGATGTCGGCGCCGTTGAGCCCTTCGCGCATGTCGCGCGCGACTTCGACGCCGAACTGCTCGATGCCGGGCGGCAGCAGCGTGGAGGGCGCCACCACCCGCACGCGCGCGCCCATGGCGTTGAGCAGGATAATGTTGGAGCGCGCGACGCGCGAGTGCAGGATGTCGCCGCAGATCGCCACCAGCAGGCCTTCGATGCCGCCTTTGTTGCGGCGGATGGTGAGCGCGTCGAGCAGCGCCTGCGTCGGGTGCTCGTGCGAGCCGTCGCCGGCATTGATCACCGAGCAACCCTCAAGTTTGCTGGCAAGCAATTCGACCGCGCCGGAGGATTGATGGCGCACGATCAGAATGTCGGGATGCATGGCGTTGAGCGTAATCGCGGTATCGATCAGCGTCTCGCCTTTGCGCATTGAGGACGAACTGGTCGACATGTTCATCACGTCGGCGCCCAGCCGCTTGCCCGCCAGCTCGAACGAGGACTGGGTACGGGTGGAGACTTCGAAGAACAGATTGATCTGGGTGCGGCCGCGCAGCGAGGTGCGCTTTTTTTCGACCTGGCGATTGAGTTCGACGAATTCCTCGCCGAGATCGAGCAGGCCGGAAATCTCGGCAACCGAAAGTCCTTCGATGCCCAACAGATGCCGTTTGTTGAGGACGAACGAGGATTTCGGCGCAATGTTCATTAAAGGCAGGTCTATAGGCGCAAGTGCGGCCTCCGGCAAGGGCATCGCCAGTCGATCCACAAGGTTAGCCGGCGATCAGGGTTAAGGCAGGCCGTAATTCGCTATTTATTCAGATTGACAAGCCGGTCGAGCGCACCTTGCAGGATATAGGCGGCGGCGTGCTGGTCGATCACCTCGGCGCGGCGGGCGCGGCTCATGTCGACGGCGATCAGTTCGCGCTCGACCGCGGCGGTGGACAACCGCTCGTCCCACAGCGCGATCGGCAATGGTGTCAATTTCTCGAAATTGCGCGCGAAGGCGCGCGTCGATTGCGCGCGCGGGCCCTCCGAGCCGTCCATGTTGACCGGCAGGCCGAGCACGAAGCCGATGGCACTGCGTTCGGCGGCGAGCGCCAGCAGGCGTTTGGCGTCGGCGCTGAAAGTCGTGCGCGCGATGGTCTCGACGCCGGCCGCCAGTCTGCGGTCGGGGTCGCTCGCGGCGACGCCTATCGTCTTGGTGCCGAGATCGAGGCCGAGCAAGCCGCCGCGCGCGGACAGAAGCGGCGCGATGTCCACCAGCGTTCCAACCGCCATCGGTCAGTCCGCGCTCGGCGGCCGCTCGGGATCGAGCGAGCGGATCAGGCGGCGATAATCGTCCGTGCCGAGTGCGCTCAGAGCGGCGCGCGCTTTGTCGACCGCGTTTGTCTGACGCCGTTGCTTGATCGCTTTGATTTCGATCTGCGCTGCTTTTAGTTTTTTCAGCGAGCCTTCGGCCTCGGCGCTGGCGGCGATCGCGTCCGGCGCGGCGGCGGCGAGCGCGGCCACGATATCGTTGAGCCAGCCGATCTGGCGGCCATAGGTCGCGACGTCCTCGTTGACCTCGCGTTCGATCCCTGCGTCGCCGGCGAAGTTGAGCGAGATATTGGGCGACCACCAGCGGGTCACGAAATCCTGCCAGTTGCCGCCGGCGCCGGGAAACACATTGAATGGAAATGTCGTCATGACGGGTTCTCCCTGCCGGCAATCGGCCAAGTCTATCACGGCACGGTGCCCGGCGGCAGGCTCGCCGCGTGCGCGGCGATGTCGCCGGCGGTCGTAAACCAGATGCGCTCGTCGGCCTTGCGCACGATGATGATCGAGCGCGCGCTTGAGATGCTTGAAGCGGTGCGGCTGGCCGACGATGTAGGCGTGCAGCGCGATGCCCATCACCAGCGGGCGCTTTTCGCTCTCGGCATGCAGCACGTCGAAGGCGTCCACGATCATGTCGGCGAAATCGGCGCCCTCGCGTTTGCGCGCGACGATTTGCGGGATGTCGTTGAGTTCCTGCGGGTAGGGCACGGAAAGGATGCGGCCCTTGCGCGTCTTCATCCAGGTCGGCTGGTCGTCGTGGCACCAGTCGAGCAGATATTTGTAGCCTGCTTCCTGCAAGAGATCGGGCGTCACATGCGATTGCGAGATCCAGGGCCCGAGCCAGCCGCGCGGGCGCGCGCCGGAATGTTTCTCGATCGCGGCGGTGGCTTCCGCAATCAGCGCGCGTTCTTCGTTCTCGCTCAGCGTGCCCTGGCGCTCGGAATTGCTGCGGCCGTGGCCGACGATTTCGGCGCCGGCAAAAGCCGCGACCGCTTGCGGCGCCTGCACGTACATTTCGGAATTCACCAGCAGCGACACCGGCAGCTTCAGCTCGCCGAACAATTCCGCCAGGCGGAAGACGCCGACGCGGTTGCCGTAATCGCGCCAGGCATAATTGATGACGTCCGGGGGGTGGCCGGCGGGGACGAGCTCCGCGCCGAGCCCTTCGCCGAACGAGAACCATTCGAGATTGAGCGCGAGGTAGATCGCCAGGCGCTTGCCGCCCGGCCAGTCGTAGGGCGGCCGCCCGGCGATCGGGGAGTAGGGGTAGCGGTCGTGGCTGCGGCTCATGCTTGCGATCCTAGCGCGGGGAGGCCCATGCAGGCCATTTCCGCCAATCTTTTTCGTTACGCAAACGGACAGGTAACCAAACCGGTTGCGGCGGTATTAACGGTTCTGCCGCCAATATCGCCCCGAATAGCAGGGACTTGGCGGGACGATGACCGACCACGAGGAACATGCGGCCTGGCGGCTGTTCACATTGAACTGGATTCCGCTGGGCGTGATGGCGTTGACGCTCACGCTGTGCCTCGCGTTCACCCGGTTTTCCATGAAGCCTGCGGGCGTGCTGCTCTCGCTCGCGGCCATCGGCGTTTATGCCGGCATCGCCTATTACAACGCGCTGACGCCGCGCAAGCGCGACCCGCGGGTGATTTTCGTGCTCGGCTCGACCGCGCAGCTGATGCTGGCGAGCTTCCTGATGACGCCGCTCACCTATGTGGCGGCCGCGCTCGGCATGCCGCTGCAGGACGCGAACTTGGCCGCGCTCGACCGCGCGCTCGGCATCGACTGGGTGGCCTATTTCCATTTCATGCTGCAGTGGCCGGCGCTGCTGCCGGCGCTGTCGATCGGCTATGCCATGATCGGCTGGCCGGTGTTCGGTATTCCGGTGGTGCTGGGCTGGAGCGGGCGCTATCGCCGGCTGCAGCAATTCACGCTCGCCTTCATCATCGCATTGACGGCGACCACGGCGATCTCGGCTTTCGTGCCGGCGCTCGGCGCCTACGACGAACTCGGCATCAAGCTCGATCCGGCGGTGTTCACCTCCGGCGCTTATGTCGCCTCGATGCACGAGATGGCGCTGATCCACAGCGGCGCGCTGCGCGAGCTCGATATTCTGCATCTGGTCGGCATCGTTACTTTTCCGAGTTTCCATGCCTGTACCGCGGTGCTCTATCTGTGGGCGTTCTGGGCGGTGCGCTGGATGCGGCCGGTGGCGCTCTTGAGCAACGGCCTGATGCTGCTGGCGACCCCGATCGGCGGCGCGCATTATTTCATCGATATTTTCGCCGGCGTGGCGGTGGCGGTGCTGGCGATCGCGGCGGCGAAGTGGCTGGGCGCGCGGCTGACACGGGACGCGGGGGCAGCGGCAATGGCTCTGCCGGGAGCCGCGGTTGCGGCCGAATAGCCAACGCTCCGCTTCCCGTATTCTTTGCGGCCCCGGGTAGGCCGTCTTCCCTTTCCGTTCCCCTCGAAAAATGAGGGGATGGCGCGCCAAGCGGCGCGTCCTGTCGTTTCAAGTCACACCTTCTTGCGAAGGTGTGGCGCCTCTCGGCGCGCCATCGCGGCGTCGTTACGGCGCCGGGCCGCGCTTCCGGCGGCCAATCCGCCCCGCCTTCGGCTCTCGGGCACGGCCCCTTTTGGGCAGCCACGCCTTCAAGCCTCCGGCGGGCCGCAAGGCCCGGCCGTCAGCGAGCTCCTCGCGGCAGGTCATAGTGCCTGCGGGCGGAGCCCCGGCGCCGCCCGGGAGGGGGAGGAGCGTTCGTCTCCCCCGCGCGGGCGCCGCATCCGGCTCCACCATCAAGACGCCTCTAGATGACGCCCTCAATGAGCCGGACAAAGAGGACTATATTCAATAGTAGGAATAAAGTCAAGCCGGTTGCATGGCCGCGCCCAGGCTTTATGTGTCTGCCGACCGCCATTCGCAGGAGCAGCCCATGCACACCCATTCGATCGAACCCTGGCAGCACCCCCACGTGTTCCTGGGCGCCGGTCACGACCGCCACGAGCGGCGCACCTGGTTCGTGGTCGCGCTCACCGCCGCCATGATGGTGGCCGAGATCGTCGGCGGCAGCATTTTCGGCTCGATGGCGGTAGTGGCCGACGGTTGGCACATGTCGACGCATGCCGGCGCGCTCGGCATCGCCGCCTTCGCTTACCGCTTCGCGCGTCGCCACGCGCGCGACCCGCGCTTTTCCTTCGGCACCGGCAAGCTCGGCGAACTCGCCGCCTTCGCCAGCGCGATTTGTCTTGCGCTGATCGCGCTGCTGATCGGCTACGAGGCGGTGACGCGGCTGATGGCGCCTGTCGCCATTCATTTCGCGCAGGCGATCCCGCTGGCGGCGGTCGGCCTGGCGGTCAATCTCCTGAGCGCCTGGCTGCTGTTCGACCACGACGAGCATCATCACGGCCATGCGCACGACGACGACCACGACCATCACTACCATCACCACGGCCACGACACCAATCTGCGCGCGGCCTATGTGCACGTGCTGGCCGACGCGCTGACCTCGGTGCTGGCGATTATCGCGCTGTCATGCGGCTTGCTGTTCGGCTGGGTGTGGCTCGATCCGCTGATGGCGCTGGTCGGCGTCGCCGTGATCCTGAGCTGGTCCTACGGGCTGATCCGCGCGGCGGGCGCCGTGCTGCTCGACATGGTGCCGGACCGCCACCTTGCCGGCCAGATCCGCAAGCGGCTCGAGGTCGAGGGCGACCGCGTCAGCGACCTGCATTTGTGGCGGCTCGGGCCCGGCCACACCGGGCTGATCGCGGCGCTGGTGTCGGACCGCCCGCAGGCGCCTTCATTCTACAAAAGCCGGCTCGCGGGCATCGCCGGGCTGTCGCATGTGACGGTCGAGGTGCATGTTTGCGAAGACCACGAGCGCAAAGCGGCGTAGCATTGCGGCCCTAAACGGCCGTCTGCTATACGCGGCGCATTCCTTGAGGGCCCCATGTCCGTCGACGCCGACACCGTCCGCCGCATCGCGCATCTGGCGCGCATCGCCGTCGCCGACGGCGAGGTGGAAAACCTGCGCGCCGAACTCAATGCCATGCTCGCTTTCGTCGAGCAACTGCAAGAGGTGAACGTCGCGGGCGTCGAGCCGATGACCTCGGTGACGCCGATGGCCATGAAAAAGCGCGCCGACGTGGTCACCGACGGCGGGATCGCCGAGGATATCGTCAAGAACGCGCCGGCGAGCGAGGATCATTTCTTCCTCGTTCCCAAGGTGGTCGAGTAAATGTGCATCGCCTGCGAGATGAGCTTCTGGAACATGATCGACGCGCTGCCGCCGCAGGACCAGGAGCGGATCCTGCGCGAGCAGGCCGCGCGCTTTGCCTGCGAGACGCCGGAAAGCGAGCCGGCGCAGAAGCCGACTGCGGATGAGCAAAAATCGTGAGTGATCTGAATTCGCTCACTTTGGCCAAGGCGCGCGACGGGCTGAAGAAAAAATCCTTCTCGGCGCTGGAATTGGCCGACGCGCATTTGGCGGCCATGGAAAAGGCGCGCGCGCTCAATTCCTTTGTGCTGGAGACGCCCGAGCGCGCCGCCGCGATGGCGAAAGCCTCGGACGCAGCGATCGCGGCCGGCAAAGCCGGGCCGCTCGAAGGCATCCCGCTCGCCATCAAGGACATGTTCTGTACGCAAGGCGTGCGCTCGACGGCGTGCTCGCACATTCTCGATAATTTCGTGCCGACTTACGACTCCACCGTCACCGCCAATCTGTGGCGTGACGGCGCGGTGCTACTGGGCAAGACCAATTGCGACGAGTTCGCCATGGGTTCGTCGAACGAGACGTCGTATTTCAAGCCGGTGACCTCGCCGTGGCGACGTAAAGGGGCGAACACGCCGCTGGTGCCGGGCGGCTCCTCGGGCGGCTCGGCGGCGGCGGTGGCGGCGCAATTGTGCCTGGGCGCGACCGGCACCGACACCGGCGGCTCGATCCGCCAGCCGGCGGCCTTCACCGGCACGGTCGGCATGAAGCCGACATACGGGCGCTGTTCGCGCTGGGGGATCGTGGCGTTCGCCTCGTCGCTCGATCAGGCGGGTCCCTTTGCGCGCACCGTGCGCGACGCCGCGATCCTGTTGCGGTCCATGGCCGGACCCGATCCGAAGGACACGACCTGCGCGGATATTCCGGTGCCCGATTACGAAGCCGCGGTCGGCAAGTCGATCAAGGGTCTGCGTATCGGCATCCCGAAGGAATACCGGCTTGACGGCATGCCGGCGGAAATCGAGAAAATCTGGCAGCAGGGCAGGGAATGGCTGAAAGCGGCCGGCGCCGAACTGGTCGAAGTGTCGCTGCCGCACACAAAATATGCGCTGCCTGCCTATTACATCGTCGCGACGGCCGAGGCCTCCTCCAATCTCGCGCGCTACGACGGCGTGCGCTACGGCCTGCGCGTGCCCGGGCGCGACATCGTCGACATGTACGAGGGCACGCGCAGCGCAGGTTTCGGCGCCGAGGTGCGCCGGCGCGTGATGATCGGCACTTACGTGCTCTCGGCCGGCTATTACGACGCCTATTATTTGCGCGCGCAAAAAGTGCGCACGCTGATCAAACGCGATTTCGAGCAATGCTTTGCGCAAGGCGTGCACGCCATGCTGACGCCGGCGACGCCGTCGGCCGCCTTCGGGCTCGGCGAAAAGGGTCAGGCCGATCCGGTTGAGATGTATTTGAACGACGTGTTCACGGTGACGGTGAACATGGCCGGCCTGCCGGGAATTTCGGTGCCGGCGGGGCTCGACGCACAAGGCCTGCCGCTCGGTCTGCAATTGATCGGCCGGCCGTTCGACGAGGAGACGCTGTTCTCGGCCGCCGCCGTGATCGAGCAGGCGGCGGGAACGTTCACGCCGCAGCTATGGTGGTGAGCGCGCCGTTTATGCCGAATTAATTCTGATCGGCGGTGGCGATTGGCGGCAGATCCTGGTCGCCGTTGATCACGGTCTTGCCGCCCAGTTCGCCGCCGCTCAAGATAAAAAACACCGCCGCCAAGGCGACGAGGCCGCCGACGATCAATCCAAATGTGCCGTTGTCGTGGTTCATGGTCTTTGCTCTGCTGTCCAGCATGCAAACGTGCGTCGTTTGAACGTGCGTCGTTTGATTGCGTTCCTGGCAAACGGCTATGCAGAATCCGGGCCAACCGCGGTCCCGCCGCGCCGCCGGCCGGCTCGGCCGAATTCCCAAGCGCAGTCTGTGATTGCAAAACTTGGCGCTGCGCGCCGGTAACGCCATACTGCCGCTCGCTGGGAGGATTCGGTGAGCGAGGGCGATACCCGCGCGATCATACGCGAGCTTTACGACGCTTACGGACGGCGGGATTTCGAGCGCGTCGCGGCCCTTATCCATGACGACGTCGACTGGGTGATCTATGCGCCGGTCTCGGTGTTTGCTTTCGCCGGCCCGCGCAAAGGGCGCGCCGCGGTACTGGCGGCCATGGCCGAGATCGCGCAAGCCTTTGCGCTCGAAAGCTACAAGCCGGAAGTCATGATCGTGGACGGCGCGCGCGCGGCGCTGATGTCGGACGTGAGCTACAAGCAGCGCGCGACGGCGCGCGTGCTGCGCGTGCGCATCGCCAGCTTCCTGCGCCTGCAGGACGGCCGGCTGATCGAGTACCGCGAGTTCATCGACAGTTTCGACGCGGTGGAGCAGGCGCTCGGTCGCGAATTGCAGATTTAGATCTTATCGGAAAGCCATTTCCGGTTTTTCGGGAGTATGCGCCTCAGCCCGGCTCCATCCCGCGTTTCTTGAAGGCCGGCGCCGAACTCGGCTGCGTGATGAACTTGACCCAGGCCTTGGCGGCCGCGGCCTGCTTCGCATTGGCGGCGATGCCGCTCGCGAAAATGGTCGTCTGCTGGATATCCGCTGGCAGCGGGCCGACATAATCGACACCGGTGAAGTGCGACATCTCGCTCACTTGCTGGATGCCGATCTCGACGTCGCCGCTGGCCACGATGCTGCCGACGAATACGCCGGTCGGCGTCTGCTTCAGCTTGGGTTTGACCTGATCGGCGATGCCTAAGCGGTCGAACAGGCCGATGACGTAGTTGCCGCTTGGGCCGGTGGAATAGCCGATCGATTTCGCCGCCAACAGGGTCTTCTTAAAGGCCGCGGTGGTGGCGATATCGGGTTTGGGGGCGCCGGCCTTGACGCCGATGCCGATGCCGGATTTGGCGAGATCGATGCGGCTGCCGGCCACCAGGGTGCCGGATTTGATGAAGGCGTCGATGTCGGGGCTCGCCATGATCAGCAGGTCGAACGGCTGGCCGGCGGCGATCCGCTTTCGGGCGTCGAGGGTTCCGGTGAAGGTGGTCTTCACCGTGTGGCCGGACGCCTTCTCGAATTGCGGCAGCAATTCGCGGTAGGCTTGCTCGGTGGCTTGCGTCGACAGCACCGTGATTTCAACCGCGTTGGCCACGACCACCCCCAATCCCGACAGCAAAAGCGCGCCGGCCGCGACGTGCCAGATTTTCATCACAGCCCCCCGTCACTCATTTTATGTTTTGTGGGTTCAACTCTAGTCTGGCGGCCCGCCCCGCGATAGATAGTCGCGCATGACCGCGCAGAGCAAACCCGGCAAACTGATCAAAGGCTCGACCGGCGACTGGGAAGTCGTCATCGGCATGGAGGTGCACGCCCAGGTCACCTCCAAGTCGAAGCTGTTTTCCGGCGCTTCCACCGAATTCGGCGGCTAAGCCCAACAGCCACGTCTCGCTGGTCGACGCCGCCATGCCGGGCATGCTGCCGGTGATCAACGAGGAATGCGTCAAGCAGGCGATCCGCACGGGGCTCGGGCTCAAGGCCAAGATCAATTTGAAATCGGTGTTCGACCGCAAGAATTATTTCTATCCCGATTTGCCGCAGGGCTATCAGATCAGCCAGTACAAATCGCCGATCGTGGGCGAGGGCCAGGTGATCGTCGATCTCGAAGGCGGCGAGACGGCGACCGTCGGCATCGAGCGGCTGCATCTGGAACAGGACGCTGGCAAATCGCTGCACGACCAGCATGCCAACATGAGCGCGATCGACCTCAACCGCTCCGGCGTCGCGCTGATGGAGATCGTGTCGAAGCCGGACTTGCGCTCGGCCGAGGAGGCGAAAGCCTTCCTTGGCAAGCTGCGCTCGATCCTGCGCTATCTCGGCACCTGCGACGGCGACATGGAGAAGGGGAGCTTGCGCGCCGATGTCAACGTTTCGGTGCGCAAGCCGGGCGGGCCGCTCGGCACGCGCTGCGAGATCAAGAACGTCAATTCGATCCGTTTCGTCGGCCAGGCGATCGAGCACGAGGCGCGCCGGCAGATCGAGATCATCGAGGAGGGCGGCACGATCGACCAGGAGACGCGGCTGTTCGACCCCGGCAAGGGCGAGACGCGCTCGATGCGCTCCAAGGAAGAGGCGCACGACTACCGCTATTTCCCCGATCCCGATCTGCTGCCGCTGGAATTCGACGACGCCTACGTAGCCGCGCTGAAGGCGCATCTGCCCGAACTGCCGGACGAGAAAAAGGCGCGCTTTATGCGGGATTTTTCGCTCTCAGCCTATGACGCGGGCGTCCTGGTGGCCGAGCGCGCAACCGCCGATTATTTCGAGGCGGTGGCCAAGGGGCGCGACGCCAAGCTCGCCGCCAACTGGGTGATCAACGAATTGTTCGGACGCCTCAACAAAGAGAGCAAAGACATCGCGGCCGCACCGGTTTCCGCCATGCAGCTCGGCGCCATCCTCGATTTGATCGCCGACGCGACGATTTCGGGAAAAATCGCCAAGGATCTGTTCGAGATCGTGTGGAACGAGGGCGGCGATCCGCGCGCGCTCGTGGAGAAGCGCGGCCTCAAGCAGGTCACCGACGTCGGTGCGATCGAAAAGAGCGTCGACGAGATCATCGCCCAGCATCCGGACAAGGTCGCGGACGCAAAATCCAATCCAAAAGCGATCGGCTGGTTCGTCGGACAGGTGATGAAAAGTTCCGGCGGCAAGGCGAGCCCGCAGGCGGTCAATGAAATCCTCAAAAAGAAACTCGGCCTCTGACGCAGCCGCGGCAATCGCGCGATTTCCATCCGATTTTAGGTGCAGTGCGGCAATAACGCGCCGCTATCGCGCGCAAAAATAAAAGTTTTCGGCGCGATATGCGCCCCGCGCGCGCGACAATTTGGAAAAAATGACCGCGTGGCGAGCACGCGCGCCGCGAATCACCCGGCGCTGATTCGCTCATTTTTTGCTCGATTCCGGTCCGCGCACGGCTTTTGCGCAACAAATATGGAAAAAAATTTTAGCCTGTGCAGATGTCGCCGCTGCGCGCGCGCGCGACGCAAAACAGAACGCGCGCGCACACAAATTTCTGTTCAAGCAGTCTGCGACACGCGAATACCGTCAGTGCAAAAAGTCCCTGTTACATCGAGCGTTTTGCGATGCCGGCAACTTGCGTGCATGAATGCTTCGCGCGTTCGCGTCGCGCGTCGTCGTGTCGCACGCACGCACGATGAACGGCGTTGCGATGTGCGTCACGTCGCTCGAATATACGTTTCGTTAAGTCGAACACTGTTTTTTTCATTGCGCTGTAGTAAACGAAGTCCAGTGCGTGTCGATCCGCGACCGTACTAATGCAGACATCCGCCATGTTTCATGGCTAGGAGGGCAGCAATGGCGAAACGTAGAAAGAAGAAGGCAGCGAAGAAGAAGAAGCTCTAGTCAGCTTCTCATTTTCTTCCCGATCTTCGGACTGAACGTTTCGAAGATTGCGTCATAAGGGCCGGGTTGCGTCATGAGACGACCAGCGCAATGCAGTTGCTTCAAGGCGCCCCGGTTCCGATGACAAAAGAGGGCGTCGGCGAGACCTCGAGTTTCGCCGACGCCCTCGCTACGTCTGCAGCTGGAAATTTTTTGCGACGCGCGTTGCGGGCTAGCCGCCGGCCGCTTTGAGCCGCTTGTTGCAGGCGCTCCAATATTGCGGCCACTTCATTCCCTTTTCGACTTTGCCGGCGGCCTTGGCTTCCTTCCATTCCTTGCCGCACTTCTTGATGCGCTCGCGTTCGGCGAGTTGGGCCGCGGTCGGCGGCTTCTTGGCTTTGGTTTCGGTCTGCGCCGCCGCGTTCTGCGTGAGCTGCGGCAATGGCGCCGCCATCAGGCCGGCGGCCAGCAGGAAAACGTAAAGTGCTTTGGACATTGATCCCCCCCTTTTGCTGTGCGGCTGCGGGCATCGTGGCCCTGCAACCCGAACGCCCAGCATAGCCATCGGAGGTTGTGTCCGTCCAGCGCATTGCCGCCGGATAGACCGAAAATGCCGTCGAGATGGGCCTTTATGAGTGTTGCGGTTTGGCCGCGCCGGTCTTAGGTCAGGAGGCGATCGGGCGAAATATCTTGGGCAGGGAGTGAAGGTCATGGCGCGTGCGAAGGCGAAGCGGTCGGTGAAATCGAAGCCGAAGGCCAAGGCGGCCAAAAAATCGGCCAAACCGATCGAGCTCTATTATTGGCCGACGCCGAACGGCTTCAAGATTTCGATCATGCTGGAAGAGTGCAAGCTGCCCTACACCATGATCCCGGTGAACATTTCCAAGGGCGAACAGTTCAAGCCCGACTTTCTGAAAATCTCTCCCAACAACCGCATGCCGGCGATCGTCGATCCGTCAGGCCCCGGCGGGCGGCCGATCTCGATTTTCGAGTCCGGCGCCATTTTGCAATATCTCGGGCGCAAGACCGGCAAATTCTATCCGCGCGAGGAACGCGCGCGCGTCGAGGTCGATGAGTGGCTGTTCTGGCAGATGGGCGGCATCGGGCCGATGGCGGGGCAGTTGCACCACTTCAAGAACTACGCGGTGGAGACACTTACTTACGCCATCAACCGCTATACCAACGAGATGAACCGGCTCTACGGCGTGATGAACCTGCGGCTCAAGGACCGCGAATTCATCGCCGGCAAATATTCCATCGCCGACATGGCGATCGTCGGCTGGGCCAATGGCTGGGAGCGGCACGGCCAGGACATCAACGAGTTTCCGCACTTCAAGCGCTGGCTCGAGACCATGAAGGCGCGCCCCGCGGTCAAGCGCGGCATGACGCTCGGCCTCGAACTGCGCCAGGGCATCGACATGAAGGATCCGAAAGTGCAGGCGGTGCTGTTCGGCCAGCGCGCGCGC
>CAWGSI010000012.1:0-586836 GCA_963825265.1 uncultured Alphaproteobacteria bacterium
TGGCTGGGGGACCTGGATTCGAACCAAGATTCTCGGAGTCAGAGTCCGATGTTCTACCGTTGAACTATCCCCCAGCAGAGCCGGGCGCGGCGCGATAAAAGGGCCTTGCGCCAGCGGCCTTCACATGGGGCAATTCGGCCGATTTGACAAGTCCGCACCGGCGCGCGCGGGTTCAGGCCGTCGGTGTCGGGCGCTTCGGCCGCGTCACCACCGTGACGATGGCGATGAGGCTGCAGGCCGCCACCGCCAGGAACACCAGGCGCGGGCTGCCGTGGTCCATGATGGCGCCGAAAATCAGCGGCGAAATAATGCCGCCGATATTAAAGCCCGTGGTCACGAAGCCGAATACCTTGCCGAACGAGCCGGGCGGGGTGACCTCGCGCACGATCATGTCGCGCGATGGCATGATGACGCCCGAGCAAAAGCCGGCCGCCGCCATCGCCGCGACCAGCGCCAGCGTGCCGAGATCGATTTGCGCGACGAGCGCGATGATCACGGCCATGCCGGCAAGCCCCGCGCCCGCCACCAGTCCGTGGCGCGTGGTGCGGCCGACCAGCACGCCGCCGATCAGCACCCCGATCGCCGACAGCAGCAGGTTGGCGGACAGCGCCGCATTGGCGGTGGTCACCGGGGTTCCATAAAGCGCGCCGAAGGCGACTACCGAATAGTTGTTCGTGCCGCCGCTGATCATCGCGAGCAGCACGAAGAAGACGAGATTGAGCAAGATCGCTGGCGACAGCAAAAGCCGCCAGCCAACCGCGGTTGCGGTATCTGTTTTGAGTGGGGACGCGATTGCCCTGACGTCCGCGCCGTCGCGCATCGCCAACAGCAGGACCGCGACCGCAAAACCGAGGAGGCTGGCGCCGATAAAGGCGCCGCGCCAGCCCCAGACGCTTTGCATCATCAAAAGGCTCGCCGGCGCCACCGCCGATCCCAGCATGCCGGCGAAAGTGTGCACCGAGAATGCCTGACCGATGCGGTCGGACGGCACCCGGTGCGACAAGATCGCGTAATCGGCCGGGTGGTAGACCGTGTTGCCGACGCCGGCGAGCGCGAACATCGCCACCAGCAGCCAATACGAGTGGGTGAGCCCCACGACCAGGAAGGCAAGCGCGCCGATCACCAGGCCGGCGATCAAGAGGATGCGCGCGCCCAGCCAATCGACCAGGAAGCCGGCCGGCGTCTGCAGCGCGGCCGACACGACGTTGAAGGCGGCAAAGGCAAATCCGATTTCGGTGTAGCTGACCCCGTATTCGGCGCGCACGAAGGGCAACAGCGGCGCCAGCAGCAGGATGTAATAATGCGAGACGAAATGCGCCGCGCTGATCGCGCCGACGATGCGGACGGGGGAGGCGGGCTTCAGCCCCAGGGTTTCGGTCGCTTGACTCATCTGGATTTTCCGGCGGGCGGCGGACTATGGCCCGGGGGCCAGCGCCAATCCAGTGCATTTCCAGTGGGTTGCCATGTGCGCGGGGCAGGGCCGCGGGAAGCCGGAACCCTTCGCAGCGCGGCATAAAATTCGACAAATATTCAACGAGCTGTGAATCCGAACGCCCCCGTCCGGTGTTAGAGTCTCCGGCACAACAAATACGGCGGCCGCTGGATCGTCGTAAAACGGGAGGGCGATGCTCCATGATTGCATTTACCGTCAACGGCAAGGCGCATCGGCTCGATGTCGAGCCGGAGACGCCGCTGCTCTGGGTCATCCGCGACGAGATCGGTTTGACCGGCACCAAATTCGGCTGCGGCATCGCGCAATGCGGCGCCTGCACCGTGCATGTGAACGGCGAGGCGGTGCGCTCCTGCGGAATGCAGGTCGGCGACGTCGCCGGCAAGTCCGTCACCACCATCGAAGGCCTGTCGAGCGACAGCAAGCACCCGGTGCAGCAGGCATGGCTCGCCGAAGATGTGCCGCAATGCGGCTACTGCCAATCCGGCCAGATCATGGCGGCGGTGGCTTTCCTGAAGGAACATCCGAAGCCGACCGACGCTGATATCGACGCCAATCTCAGCAATATCTGCCGCTGCGGCACCTATGTCCGCATCCGCAGCGCGATCCATCGCGCTGCGGCGATGATGAAGACGTGAGGGGGCAGCCATGAACCAGATCGTCAAAACCAACCTGACCCGCCGCCAATTCGTCGTCGCTTCCTCGTCCGTCGCTGGCGGCCTCGCCATCAGCGTGGCATTTCCCGGTCTCGCCGATGCTGCCAGTATCGGCCCGCAGGCCTGGGGCGCAGGGACCGATCCGCATGATGTCAACGCCTTCCTGGCCATCGCGCCGGACGGCGGCATTCTGATCCGCTCGCCGCATCAGGAAATGGGGCAGGGCGCCATCACCGCGCTGCCGATGATCGTCGCCGAGGAACTGGAATGCGACTGGTCGAAGGTGAAGGTCGAACATGCCTCGGCCGCGCGCAACCTGCGCGATAAGAATGTCTATGGCGACATGGTCACCGCCGGCAGCCGCGGCGTGCGCACCTCATGGCAGATGCTGCTGCAAGCCGGCGCCAGCGCGCGCGAACGGCTGATCCAGGCCGCGGCGCAACGCTGGAATGTGCCCGCCGCCGAATGCGAGGCCGCCAACAGCAAGGTCAGGCATAAGAAGTCCGGCCGCAGCCTCGATTACGGCGCGCTCGCCGCCGATGCCGGCAAGATCAAGCTCGACAAGGAGCCGGCGATCCGCACGCCCGATCAGTTCAAGCTGATCGGCAAGCGGCTCGCCCGCCTCGACACGCCGCTCAAGATCAACGGCTCGGCCAAGTTCGCCATCGATACGCAAGTTCCGGGCATGGTCTACGCCGCAATCAATGCTTGCCCGGTGGCCGGCGGCAAGCTCAAAAGCGTGGACGAGTCCCCGGTCAAGGGCCGGCGCGGCGTATTGCAAGTGGTCAAGCTCGACGCCGCGGTCGCGGTTGTCGCCGACCGCTTCTGGCGCGCCAAGGAAGCGCTCGCGCTACTCAAGCCCGAGTGGGACACCGGCGCGGCTGGCAAAACCGACAGCGCGCAATTCACTAAGCTCTATCGCGACACCCTCGACGGGCCGATGGTGAGCGCGCGCAACGACGGCGACGTCGACGGCGCCTTCGCCAAAGGCGGCAAGATCGTCGAAGCGACATACGAAGCGCCGCATCTTGCCCATGCCACCATGGAACCGCTCAACGCCACGGTGCATCTGCAGGGCGACAAGCTCGATGTTTGGCTCGGCTCGCAAGCGCCGATGCGTGCCCTCCAGCTCGCGGTTGCCGCTTCGGGCCTGAAGCCAGAGCAGATCGAGATCCACAATTGCTTCCTCGGCGGCGGCTTCGGACGCCGCTCGATCAACGACGAAATACGGCAGGCGATTTTGGTCGCCAAGCAGGTCGGGAAGCCGGTGAAGCTGGTATGGACGCGCGAAGAGGACATGACGCAGGACCGCTACCGGCCGCAGGCGGCGGTACGCATGAAAGCGGCCTTTGGCGGGGACGGTATGCCGACGGCATTCGACGCCAGGATCGCCGTCGGCTCGATCATGCGCTCGATCGGCAGAAGCAAGGTCGAGAACGGCATTGAGGCGCAAGCGGTGGAGGGCTTTGTTAACATCCCTTATGCGATCCCCAGCCTGCGCGTCGGCTGCATGCTTAAGAACACCCATGTGCCGGTGATGTTCTGGCGCTCGGTCGGCTCCTCGCAGAACGCATTCTTCGTCGAGAGCTACATCGACGAACTTGCGCAGGCCGCGGGGCAGGACGGCTACAAGTTCCGCCGTGCCTTGCTCGCCGGCAAATCCGACTTCCTCGGCGTGCTCGACAAGATCGCCGAGAAGAGCGACTGGGGCAAACCGCTCGGGCAAGGCCGCGGGCGGGGCATCGCCATCCATGAGTGCTACGGCTCGATCATCGGCCAGGTCGCCGAGGTGACGGTCAGCAAGAAAGGCGAGGTGCGCGTCGACCGCGTCGTCGCCGCGGTCGATTGCGGCCACGTGGTCAATCCCGGTATCGTGGAGGCGCAAATCCAGAGCGGCGTGATCTACGGGCTCTCGGCCGCGCTCTATGGCGAGATCACCATCAAGAACGGCCAGGTCGAGCAGAACAACTTCGACAGCTACGAAGTCGTGCGGCTCGCCGACGCGCCGAAGATCGAGGTCTATCTCGCGCTCTCCGGCGGCAAGAAATGGGGTGGCATCGGGGAGCCCGGCACGGCGGCCACCGCGCCCGCGGTCGCCAATGCGGTGTTCGCCGCGACCGGCACGCGCGTGCGTTCGCTGCCGCTTAAGAACGTGAAGCTGTCGGGTCCGGCCTGAAGCGGCAATAAGCGAAAACCGCGGGGCCGCTGGCGACGGCGGCCCCGTTTTCGTTGCTCGCTAGGCGGCCGCGGTTGCCCCGAGCGCGCGCGCGTAACCGAAGCGGTCGAAATCGCATTCGTAGGCGCGATAGACGAGGTCGGCCAGTTCAGCCGTGTAATAACTTGCCCAGTCGTCATGATGCGATTCATTAAGGGCGACGGCCGCTTCGCGGCGGATGGCGTCACTGGCGTTCAGATGATCCAGAACGAAGGCAAAATCGGCGTCGAATGTTTCCACCTTACCGATCAGATCGAGTATTATTCCAGGCATGTTGAGAATGTCGTCTTGCGCCTGGAGGTGCATGTCGTGGCGGGTCCTTGCCGTGGCGGCAGCAAAACGCACAAACTCGGGAAATGACAACGTGCGGTCCTCACCGGCAGGAAGAGCGGGATCGATCTCTAGCCTTGCCGCGAGATAGGCATCGACAAAAAAGTCGCCGCCGATGAGCGGCTTGCCGGCGAATTTGTCCGCCCAACAGGACACAGCCCGTGCGTAAGGATTTCGTACAAAGGAAAATCGCAACGCCTGGGGGTCGATCGCCAGCCAGTAAAGCGCATCGACCGTAATATTGCGCGGCCCGCATGGCCCACGATGCATCGATCGTCGGCGCGGTTTCAGCGAACGAATAAATCTGCCGTCGATTCTTGCCAGTGTCCGGCGGATTCGGGTCGAGGCCGCTTTCGGCACGCCGATGTAAATGAGTTTTTGTCTTGGAAGAACGCTCAACAACGCGTCCGCTTCGTAACCGTTTGCTATCAAGTTTTGATAAAATTCGACGGCCGCTGGATTGCAGAAGCCGGCAAGAGGGCGGCTGGCGATCCACGGGATTTCTTTAATTTTAATTTCAAGCGGTCTGAGAAGGCGCATGCGGCTCGATAGCGGTCGAGTTGCCCCGTGTGCTTATACTTTCTCGCGGGAACCAAACGAATAAACGCGAAATAAATTTGCTACAAAATTATTTTATGAAACTTACGCAGGGATTTATGAGCGGGCGCGTTGGGTGTCTTGAATCGCCTGCCAAATGCGCGCCGGCGTCATCGGCATTTCCAGATGCCGGATGCCGTAGTCCGACAGCGCATCGATCACCGCATTGGCGACGGCCGGCAAGCCGCCGGACGTTCCAGCCTCGCCGCAGCCCTTGGCGCCGATCGGGTTGGTCTTGGTCGGTACCGGGCGATTGGCGACGTCGATCATCGGCGCGTCGTGCGCGTGCGGCATGGCGTAGTCCATGAACGAGCCGGTGACCAACTGGCCGTCGGCGTCGTAGACCGCGCCCTCCAGCAGAACCTGGCCGAGGCCCTGCATCACGCCGCCCTGGATCTGGCCCTCGACCAGCATCGGATTGAGCACGGTGCCGAAATCGTTGACCGCGGTGTACTTCACCGTGCGCGTCAGGCCGGTGTCGGGTTCGATCTCGACCTCGGCGACATGAACGCCGTTCGGGTAGGTGCCAGGGACTTGCTCGGTGACATGCGTCACGTCGAGCGAGGCGGGTACGCCGTCCGGCAGCTTCAGGCCGCCGCGCAGCCGTTCCGCCAGCGTCATGATGTCGATCGCCCGGTCGGTGCCGGCGATGACGAAACGCCCGGCCTTGAATTCGATGTCGCCGGCGGAGGCTTCCAGCACGTGCGCGGCGATCTGCTTGCCGGCCTCGATGACTTTGTCGGAAGCCTGCGCGATCGCCGTTCCGCTCAGCATGGCGGAGCGCGAGCCGCCAGTGCCACCGCCGGTGACCAGCGCGTCGCTGTCGCCCTGCACCAGGCGGATGCGGTCAAACGGCACGCCGAGCTTTTCGGTGAGCACCTGCGCGAAGGCCGAGGCGTGGCCTTGCCCATAATCGAGCGTGCCGGTGACGATGGTCACCGTGCCGTCGGCGTTGAAGCGGAGGGCGGCTTGCTCGGCGGTCATCGCCGCGGTGGTCTCGACGTAGCAGGCGACGCCGAGCCCGCGCAGTTTGCCGGCGCGCTTGCTCTCGCGCTTGCGCTTCTTGAAGCCTTTGACGTCGGCGCGCGCGAGCGTGTCCTTGAACAGACCGGGGAAATCCCCACTGTCATAGACCATGCCCGAGGACGTCTTGAACGGCATCTCGCGCGCCTTGACGAAATTGCGCTTGCGCAACTCGAAGCGGTCGATACCGAGCTGGGCGGCGGCAAAATCCATCGTGCGTTCCATATTGAATGCGCCTTCGGGGCGTCCGGCGCCGCGATAGGCCGACACCAGCACCGTGTTGGTGAACACGCATTGGGTCGCGACTTCGAGCAGCGGCGTGCGGTACATGCTGACGATGTTCTTGGTCACGTTGAGGGTCGGCAGCAGCGGGCCGAAGGCCGCGCAATAGCCACCGAGATTGCCGTAGCCGGTGAGCCGGATCGCTTGGATCAATGCGTCTTGGTCGAAGGCCACTTCGACCGTCATGTCGTAGTCGCGGCCGTGATGGTCGGACACGAAGCTGCCCGAACGCTCGTCGGTCCATTTCACCGGGCGCCCAAGCGCGCGCGCGCCGTGCAGGATGCAGACATATTCCGGATAGGAAGCCGCCTTCATGCCGAACGAGCCGCCGACATTGCCGGTCAGCACGCGCATTTTGGCAGGTGGAGCGCCGAGAATGTCCGCCATCATGCTCTTTAAGCCGAAGACGCCCTGGCTGCACGAATGCAGTGTCCACTTTTCGTCTTTGGCGTCGTATTCGCCGATGGCCGAGCGTGGCTCGATCGCGTTCACCACCATGCGCTGATTGATCAGCCGCAATTTCACCACGTGCGCCGCTTTTGAAAACGCTTCTGCGACTTTCTCGCTATCGCCATGGTGATAATCGAGCGCGATATTGCCCGGCACGTCCTTCCAGACCTGCGGGGCGCCAGGTTTTGCCGCTTCGCGCGCGCTGACGACCGCCGGCAGCGGCTCGATGTCGGGCGCGACGGCTTCGGCGGCGTCTTTTGCCCGCGCGATGGTCTCCGCGATCACGCAGGCGATCGGATCGCCGACGTAACGCACTTTGTCGCCGGTAAGGGCGGGGCGCGGCGTATAGCGGATCGGCGTGCCGTCGCGGCTCTTGAGCGGCAGATTGCATTTGAGGCCGCCATAGGCGGAAAGATCGGCCGCGGTATAGACCGCGAGCACGCCCGGCATGGCCTTGGCGGCGGCGGTGTCGATCCCGCGGATGACGCCGTGGGCGAGGCTGCTGCGCACCATCACCGCATAGGCTTGGCCGGGCCGGTTGACGTCGTCGGTATAGCGGCCTTCGCCGCGCACCAGAGTCGGGTCTTCCTTGCGCCGCACCGGCTGGCCGATGCCGAATTTGGTCAACGCCAGCGCGTTTTCGGTGGTTTGGTCGTCCATGCCGGGGCTTTTTGTGTCTTTGTGTCGGATTTTATCAAATAATGCAGGGGAGCCGCTTCTACAACAATAGCTTTCGGGCAGGAGGGTTGCGCGCGCGACTGACGCTGTTACACTTTTCGCGATCGAGGGAACAATTGCCGCGCCCGCGAGCGCTGGGAGGCGAACCGGGGGCGGCGGGAAGGCTTAAAGACGATGAGCGGCGAGGCCGGGGACAGCCCAGGCCTCGACCCCGCTATTAATCGGGCGCCGCCGGAGCGGTCCCGATGGGGTCGGCGGTCGCCTGGACGACTCGACGGCGGCGTGGGCAGCGACCGCGGCGGGGCGAGCTATGCCGCGCTCGATCTCGGCACCAATAATTGCCGCCTGCTGGTGGCGCGGCCGGCCGGCGACGGCTTCCGCGTGGTCGATGCTTTTTCCCGCATCATCCGGCTCGGCGAGGGCGTCTCCAGCTCAAAGCGCATCAGCGAGGCGGCGATCGGGCGCGCCATCGCCGCGCTCACGATCTGCCGCAACAAGATGAAGAACAAGGGCGTCACGCGCGCCCGCCTGATCGCGACCGAAGCCTGCCGCGCGGCCGAGAACGGCGAGGATTTTCGCGCCCGCGTCGCGCAAGAGGTAGGCCTCGAGCTCGAGGTGATCGACCGCGAGACCGAGGCGCTGCTCGCCGCCACCGGCTGCACGACGCTGATCGATCCGCAGGCCGACGGCGCTGTGCTGTTCGACATCGGTGGCGGCTCCTCGGAACTGGTGCGGCTCGAACGCTCGCAGAAGAGCCGCGGCGGTCCGCCGCTGCCGCGCATCCGCGGCTGGATATCGCTGCCGCACGGCGTGGTGACGCTGGCCGAGCGCCACGGCGGCATTATCGTGACGCCGGCAAGCTATGAGGCGATGGTCGAGGAAGTCGCGGCGATGATCGCGCCGTTCGCGCGCGAGCACGGCGGCTACGTGCGCGGCATCCATATGCTGGGTACCTCCGGCACGGTGACGACCATCGCGGGCGTGCATCTCGATCTCAAACGCTACGACCGCAATCGCATCGACGGCTGCTGGATGAACGAAAACGAAATTACCGCGGTGATCGAGCGGCTGCTGGCCATGAGCTACCAGGAGCGCATCGCCAGTCCCTGCATCGGCGCCGAGCGCGCCGATCTGGTGCTCGCCGGCTGCGCCATCCTGGAGGCGATTCGCCGCGCTTTCCCGTGCCCGCGCCTGCGCGTTGCAGACCGGGGACTGCGCGAAGGCATGCTGGTGCAGATGATGCGCGACGACGGCGTATGGGGCGGCGGCAACCAGGCGGCGCTGTCGTGACAGCGGGAAAAGGCAGCGGCACCCGCGCCTTGAAGGTGCGGGTCAAGACCAGCAAGCGGCGCAAGCAGTCGTCCAATTTGTGGCTGGAGCGCCAGCTCAACGACCCTTACGTCGCGCGCGCCAAGCGCGAAGGCATGCGCTCGCGCGCCGCCTACAAGCTGATCGAGATCGACGACAAGGCGCGTTTCTTGAAGAAACGCGCGCGCGTGCTCGATTTGGGCGCCGCGCCCGGCGGCTGGAGCCAGGTGGCGGCGAAACGCGTCGGCGCACCACAATCGGGCCGCGTCGTCGCGATCGATCTCTTGCCGATGGAGCCGGTCGCCGGCGTCGATTTTGCGCAGATCGATTTTCTCGATCCCGCGGCGCCAGGGAAACTGAAAGCCATGCTGGGCGGGCCGGCCGATCTCGTTCTCTCCGACATGGCGGCGAACGCCACCGGCCATGCCAAGACCGACCACCTCAAGATCATGGCGCTGGTGGAAGCCGCCGCCGAATTCGCCGGCGAGGTGCTCAAGCCCGGCGGCACGTTCCTCGCCAAGGTGCTGCAAGGCGGCACCGAAGCCGCGCTACTGGCCGCGCTCAAGCGCGACTTCAAGACCGTGAAGCACGTCAAGCCGGCGGCAAGCCGTGCCGATTCGGCCGAGCTTTATTTATTGGCGACGGGTTATCGCCGTTCGCCTTGATGCCACGAGCCTTCCGGCCAGATGTCGGTGAACAGGCCGCGGCGCGGCGTTCCGTAGCTGCGGAGCGGCTCGACGTCGTAATACGCGCGGCGGCGCGGCTCGTCGTCGTAATAGGCGCGACGGCGCGCTTCCTTGGTGCGGGCAACATGCCGGTGCCGCTCGGCCGCGCGCTCGGCGTGGCGGCTGCGTTCATGCCGGGACGATTCTTCCGTCTTTTCTTCCGGCGGTGCCTCGATTTTGGCGGCGGGCGGATTGCTCGCCAGCGGTCGGGTCGCTTGCGGGGTGGCTTCCGGCTGCTTGCGCTCCTGCGCCGCCGGCGCCTCGGCAGGGATGGCGGCGATCTTGCCCGGCTGCTTGGCCGCTTGCGCGGCCTTAGCGGCGGCTTCGGCCTCGAGTTTCTTCTGCGCGGCCAGCCGCTGCTCGTCCTGCTGTTTCTTCTGGTCGGCTAGCTGCTTGGCTTGACGTTTTGCCTCAAACTCAGACAGCTGCTTTTCCAATTGCTTCTTTTCTTCTTCGGCCAGTTTTTGCTGCCGCTTTTTCTCCTCCCCGGCCAGCCGGAGTTGCTCCTGCTTCTTCTGTTCGGCGAGCTTCTGCTCCTGCTAGCTTCTTTTTCTCTCCCGCCAGGCGGAGTTGTTCCTGCTTCTTCTGTTCGGCGAGTTTCTGTTCATCGAGCTTCTTTTGCTCTGCCGCCTGGCGGATTTGTTCCTGCTTTTTCTGTTCCGCGAGTTTCTGTTCTTCGAGCTTCTTCTGCTCTGCCGCCAGTCGGAGTTGCTCCTGCTTCTTCTGCTCGGCGAGCTTCTGCTCCCGCAGCTTCTTCCGCTCTGCGGCCTGCCGGATTTGTTCCTGTTTCTTCTGCTCGGCCAATTGCTGTTCTTGCTTCTTCTTCTCTTCGGCGGCTTGCGCTTCCATCTGGCGGCGCTGCGCGGGGGTGGCATGTTCGAGCGCTTCGCGGCTTGCACTCAAGCTGGCGTCGCGCTGGATTGCGCTGTTGTAGTCCTCGGTCGCTTTGGCGCTGTAACCCTGCTGTTGGTAGGCAAAGCCGCGCTGGTAATAGGCTTGCGCGTTCTTCGGGTCGATCTGGATGGCGCGGTCGAGATCCTCGATGGCCTTGGCGTACCGGTTGGAGCGGATCAGCGCGGTGGCGCGGGCGCGTAGCGCGGGGGCGCTTTTCGGCTCGCGCGCGAGCACGGCATCGAAGTCGGCAATGGCGGCGGCGGTGTCGCCACGGGCCTGCTTGATCTGGCCGCGCTCCAGCAGGGTCGCGATGTCGTTTGGCTCGTGCGCCAGCGCGGCATTGAGGTCGGCCAGCGCCAGATCGTTTTCGCCTTTGGCTTGGTAGAGCGCGGCGCGCGCGCGATACAGCTCGGCATCTGTCGTACCGAGCGCGATGGCGCGGCTGAAATCGGCGAAGGCATGCTCGCTGTCGGATTTCGCCAAATAGATCTGCCCGCGTTCGCCGTAGGCCAGCGCGCTCGTCGGATCGCCCTTGATCGCCCGGTTAAGATCGGCCAGCGCGCGGTCGTATTGCTTCTTGTGCGCCAGAGCCGCGCCGCGCAGCGCGAAGGCGGCCGAATTTGTGCCATTGAGCTTGAGAGCGGCGTCGGCGTCGTGCAGCGCGCCGTCGTTGTCGCCGTCCTGCAGCCGCAGCGTGGCGCGCAAATTCAGGTAATCGGCCTGGGCGGATAATTTGATCGCGTGGCTGATGTCGGCCATCGCGTCCTCGCGGTCGCCATTCTGGTCATAAGCGTGCGCCCGCAAGGCATAGGACGCGGCGCGCTTCGGATCGGCGGCGATGGCGCGGTCGAACACCGCGATCGCCTTTGCGAAATCGTCTTTCATCGTCCAGATCGCGGCCTGCGCGCCATAGGCGGCGATGTTTTTGGGGTCGAGCCGCTCGGCTTCCGCATAATCGGCGAGCGCGCGGTCGAAATCCCCGCTGTCCTGGCGGGCGTGGCCGCGCAGCAGGTAGTTCGCCGCGCTCGGCTCGATCGTCACGGCATGGTCGAAATCGGCGAGCGCGCGCACGTAATCGCGCTGGCGCAGATAAAGCTGGCCGCGGCCGGCATAGAGCCGGGTGTTGGCGGCGCCGAGGCCGATCGCCTTTTTGTAATCTTCCAGCGCGCCGTCGACATAGCCGAGGTCGCGCCGCACGGTCGCGCGGTTGACGTAAGCCGACGCCGAACTGGGGTCGAGTTTGATGGCGGCATCGTAATCGGCGAGCGCCTGACCGTAATTGCCGCGCGCGTACCAGGCGTTGCCGCGGTTGAGGTATGCGGGCGCGAAATCGGGCGCGAGCGCGACCGCCTGGTTGAGATCGGCGATGGCGTGGGTGAGGTCGCCGCGGTCGAGATAAGCGAGCCCGCGCAGTTCGTAAGCGACGCCTTCCTGCTTGCCGCGCAGGTGTCCCGAACCGAGCATGCTGGAGCATGCCGCGATGCGCTGGTCGGCGAGCTTTTCGCTTTGGGTGGCGCACATCTTCGCTTCGCGCGACTCCGCTCGCGCGGCGCCGTCGAACGCCAAAGCGGCAGCCATTGCCGCGAACGAAACGGCTGCCAGCAACCGCGCTGGCCGGGTCCGATGCATTAACATTACCCCTCCGCCAAAAGGCCCAGTGCACTGAAAATACGAAGTGCAGCAACGGGTTGTCCAAGCTTTAGGCCATAAATCATTAATTTGTAGCGATTCGTTGGCATTAGCCGACCCGCTGATCGGACGGTTCGGTCGGGGCCGGCGGCCGATCCGCCATTTCCGCCCCGGCGTCAGGCGAAAGGCGCATGAAAATCAACACAGACAGCGCCGAAATGGCCGCAACCGCCAGGAACGCGGGCGGAAAATCGCTCGCCTGAAGCGGGCCGTTGCCCTTGAGGTGGACGGTGAGTTCCACCATCAGCGCCCCGAGCGCCACCCCGGTCGATACCGCCAGTTGCTGGGCAACGCTGACCAGCGCCGTCGCCCGGCTGACGCGGGCGTGTTCCACGTCGGCATAGGCGATGGTGTTGATGCTGGTGAATTGCAGCGAGCGGAAGAAGCCGCCGACCAGCAGCAGCAACACCATAATTGCCACCGGCGTCGTCTGCGTGAACGTGGCACAAACCGCCAGGAATGACGCGCTGATGATAGCGTTGGTCACCAAGATGGTGCGGAAGCCGAAGCGGCGCAGGATGGTCGTGGTCGCCCATTTCATGCCCATGGCGCCGAGTGCCGTCGCAAAGGTGACCATGCCGGACTGGAACGGCGTCATGCCGAAGCCGACCTGCAGCATCAGCGGCAGCAGGAACGGCAGCGCGCCGAGCCCGAGCCGGAAAATAAAGCCGCCGGTCACGCTGGCGAAGAAGGTCGGCAGCTTGAACAGCGTGAGATCGAGCGCCGGATTGGCGGTGTGGCGCGCGTGCACCAAATAGGCCGCGATAAAGCAGGCGCCGCCGACAATCAGCGCCGCCACCACCGTCCACGGCAGGTAATTCAAGCCCAGCACCGACAGGCCGAACGCGACGCCGGCTATCCCGAGACCGGCCAGCACCATGCCGACAATGTCGAAGCGCTCATGCTGCTCGGCGCGCAGGTCGTCGATGTAGCGGGTGGCGAGCGCGATGCCGAGAAGGCCGATCGGCACATTGATGATGAAGATCCAATGCCAGGTCGCGTAAGTCGTGATGAAGCCGCCGACCGGAGGCCCCAGCACCGGGCCGATCAGCGCCGGCGTCGTCACCCAGGCCATGGCGGCGACCAGTTCGCGCCGGGTGATCGAGCGCACCAGCACCATGCGCCCGACCGGCGTCATCATGGCGCCGCCCATGCCCTGCACGATGCGGGCGATCACGAAGTCGGTGAGCGAACTCGACAGCGCGCAGCCGATCGAGCCGAGCACGAACACGGCGATGGCGGCGCGGAACACCGTACGGGCGCCGAAGCGGTCGGCGGTCCAGCCGCTCGCCGGAATGAAAATCGCAAGCGACAGCAAATAGGAGGTGATGGCGAGCTTGAGCGCCAGCGGATTGGTGCCGATGTCGGTCGCGATCGCCGGCAACGAGGTGGCGATCACGGTCGAATCCATGTTTTCCATGAACAAAGCGACCGCGATGATCAGCGGGACGATGCGGTCTCGGCGCATGGGATCCGGGCTGGGTGGTTAACGGTTGGCAGCCGGGCCTTTCAATAGCAGAGCGGCGGCGGAACGAAGGCGGCGGCCTTCATAACAGCCATCCGCGAATGCTCTAGGAATCGCCGTCTTCCCGTGCTACTGACCCACGCCAACCCAAAAGCGGGCCGTGACGTCGGGCGAGGAACCCCCTCGCGACAGGCATTTCATAAGCCTTCGGCTGCCGGCCTCGTTCTCCTTTTCGGGTGAGACGGAGTTGGTGATGGCCGGAAAAAACAACGGAAGCCCGCGCGAAGGGCTCACTTTCGACGACGTGCTGATCAGGCCCGGCCTGTCCGAGGTGCTGCCCTCCGACGTCGATATCCGCTCGCGCATCACCCGCTCGATCCCCCTCAATATCCCCATCGTCGCTTCCGCCATGGACACCGTGACCGAGGCGCAGATGGCGATCGCCATGGCGCAAGCCGGCGGCATCGGCGTCATCCACCGCAATCTGGAGCCGGACATCCAGGCGGGGCAGGTCCGCCAGGTCAAGAAATTCGAGTCCGGCATGGTGGTGAACCCGCTCACCATCGAGCCCGGCGCCACGCTGCAGCAGGCGCTCGACCTCATGAAGGAGAACCGCATCTCCGGCGTGCCGGTGGTGGAAGGCGGCGACAACGGCAAGTCTGGTCAAAAAGTGGCCGGCAAACTGGTCGGCATCCTGACCAACCGCGACGTGCGCTTTGCAACCGATCCGCGGCAAAAAGTCTCCGAGCTGATGACCAAGGACAAATTGGTCACCGTGCGCGAGGGCGTCAGCCAGGACGAAGCCAAACGGCTGCTGCATCAACACCGCATCGAAAAGCTTTTGGTGGTGGACAGCCAATACCGCTGCGTCGGGCTGATCACGGTCAAGGACATGGAAAAGGCCGTGACCAACCCGAACGCCTGCAAGGACGAGCAGGGCCGCCTGCGCGTCGCCGCCGCCACCACGGTCGGCGACAAGGGCTTCGCGCGCACCGAAGCGTTGATCGCGGCCGGCGTCGATCTGGTCGTGGTCGACACCGCGCACGGCCATTCGCGCTACGTGCTCGACGCCGTCACCCGCATCAAGAAACTGTCGAACGCGGTGCAGGTGGTGGCCGGCAATGTCGCCACCTCGGAAGGCGCCAAGGCACTGATCGATTGCGGCGCCGACGCCATCAAGGTCGGCATCGGCCCAGGCTCGATCTGCACCACGCGAATTGTAGCGGGCGTCGGCGTGCCGCAACTCACCGCCATCATGGACGCGGTCGAGGCGGCGAAGAAGGCCCGCATCCCGGTGATCGCCGACGGCGGCATCAAATATTCCGGCGATCTGGCCAAGGCGCTCGCCGCCGGCGCCGACTGCGCCATGGTCGGCTCGCTGCTCGCCGGCACCGACGAGACGCCGGGCGAGGTGTTCCTCTACCAGGGCCGCTCCTACAAGAGCTATCGCGGCATGGGCTCGGTCGGCGCCATGGCGCGCGGCTCGGCCGACCGCTACTTCCAGCAGGACATCAAGGACGCGCTCAAGCTGGTGCCGGAAGGCGTCGAGGGCCAGGTCGGCTACAAGGGCCCGGTCGCCAATGTGCTGCACCAACTGGCCGGCGGTTTGCGGGCCGCCATGGGCTATGTCGGGGCAACGACGCTGGACGATTTCCACGGCAAGGCCGAATTCATGCGCATCTCGGGTGCGGGCTTACGCGAAAGCCACGTGCACGACGTGACCATCACGCGCGAGAGCCCGAATTATCCGGGCAGCGTTTGAGGTATTTGAGATCGGCCGCTTACTGCTTGTCTATGAAAGCGCGCACCAGTTTCACCGTCTGGTCTGGCTGCTCTTCCATGATCCAGTGACCGGAATTGGTGATCACGCCGCCTTCGACGTTGGTCGCCACCAGCCGCATGATGTCGGCCTGCTGTAGACCGAACGACTTGTCGCCGCCGAGCGCCAAAATCGGCATCGGCAGTTTTTTCTTGGCGAATTCGACATTGTCCTTGGCGTCCTGCGCGAACGCCGCGAATTGGTTGAACGCCGCGTGCATATTGGCGGGCCGCGCGTAGAGCTTTGCATAGTGGTTGCGCGTCGCCTCATCGATCGCCTTCGGATTGGCCGACAGTTCGTTATAGAATCGGTCGAGATAAATGCGTTCGCGGCCTTTCACCAGCCGGTCGACGTCGGGCCCGCGGAAATTAAAATGCCACAGCAGCGGGCTCTTGAGGATTTCCTCCCATGGCCCGATGCCAGGAAGCGGCGCGTCGATAACGGCCCATTTGGTGATGCGGTCGGGATATTGCGCGGCGAGGGCGTATCCGACCATGTTGCCGATATCATGGGTGACGAGGTCCGCCTTCTGGACATCGAGCTTGTCCATCACCATGGCGATTCCTTTCGCCTGGGTTTTTTTGTCGTAGCCGCTGTCGTCCGGATGCGACGAGAATCCCATCCCGCGCAGATCCGGCACGATTACGGTGTGGTCCTTATAGAGCGCTTTGGCGAGCGGCGCCCACATATCGCCGGTGTCGGCGAAGCCATGCAGCATGACGACCGCCGGACCCTTGCCGCCGACGCGGACATAGATTGTCCCGCCTTCGATTTTGACCCTTTCGGTGCGAAAGCCGGCCGGAAACTTTTCGATGCGTGCGGCGGCAGGGAATGCCCAAGCAAGCGTTGCAATGGTCAGCGTCGTACATAAAAGCGCACGCAAGGGGCGTCTCCTAGGCTGGAGTAATGCGATACGCTAGCATTTCGCCCGGCCTTCACGAAACCTAAATAAGCTGATCGCGGCGTTCATCTGAAAGTGGAAGCTCTTGGTCATGGCGCAGCAAAAGCTATCGTCCGATCAATTTGCCGCCGTGCGTGAGGCGACGCTCAAGCACCGCGCCGTGCACGGCTGCGGCGCCTATCCGTACGATAACGGCGCGCTGCTCGGCGCGCTGGCGGCGGCCGCCAATGCGCGGCGTGTGCTCGAACTCGGCACCGCGCTCGGCTACACTGCGCTGTGGTTCGCCAAGGGCGCGCCGCAGGCGGTGATCGACACGATCGAACGCGACGGCGAGCACGTGCGGTTGGCGCGCGAGAACGTCGAGACGCACGGCATGGCCGGCCACATCGTGGTGCATGAGGGCGATTTCGCGTCCATATTACGCACGCTCGATCCGGGCTACGACGTGGCGTTTTTCGACGGTTTCGCGCCGGCGCGGCCGCTGCTGAAAGAAATGCGCCGGCTGTTGCGGGCGCGCGGGCTGTTGATTAGCGCCAATCTCACGCATGGCGGGGCGGAGGCCTATCTTGCCGCCTTGCAAGAGAAGAAGTCTTGGCTTACCGCCTTCATCGACGAGGAACGCGAAACGGCGCTGAGCATCAAGCTCTAGCGCCCGCTCGTCAGGAAAGCCGAACATGTCGATCCAGTTTGTCCTTCTGCCGCTTTTTGTCGAAGTCGCGCTGACCTTCGCGCTGCTGTTCTGGATGGCGCGTTCGCGAGTCGCCGCGGTCAAGAGCAAGCAGGTCAAAATGGCCGACATCGCGCTTGGGCAACTCAACTGGCCCCCGCGTGTGCAGCAGATCAGTAACAGCTACCACAGCCAATTCCAGCTTCCGGTTCTGTTTTACGTGCTGACGCTGCTGGCGATCGCCACCCATAAGGCCGACTTGTTGTTCGTCGTCATGGCTTGGCTGTTCGTGCTTTCACGCCTCGTGCACGCCTATATTCACACCAGCACGAATCATGTTCCGCATCGCTTCAACGCGTTCGCGACGGGCGTGTTCATTCTGCTGGCGATGTGGATCGTCTTCGCCGTCCGTATTCTCCTCGGCCTGCCATGACGCCGGCTGCGCGGCTCGCAGCCGCCATCGACGTGTTCATCACGATCGAGAGCGAGCGCCGCCCGGCGGCCGACGCGCTCAAGAGCTGGGGGCTGGCGCACAGGTTTGCCGGCTCCGGCGACCGCGCGGCAATCGCCGGGTTGGTCTATGACGCGCTGCGGCGGCGCGCTTCGAGCGCCTTCATCATGGGCGCGGACACAGCCCGCGCGATCTTGCTCGGCATGCTCAAGCGCGAGCGCGGGCTCGACAGCGACGCCATCGCCAAATTGGCGAGCGGCGAGAAATACGCGGCGGAGGCGTTGAGCGACGATGAGCGCAAGCGTCTCGATGCCGCCGACATAACGGGCGCGCCCGCGCACGTCGCCGGCGATTATCCGGAATGGCTCGATCCGCATTTCACGCGCGCCTTCGGCGATGCGCGCGCGGAGGAGGGCGCGGCGCTGTCCTCGCGCGCGCCGCTCGATTTGCGCGTCAACACGCTGAAGGCGGAGCGCGACAAAGTGGCCGGGATGCTGTCGGACTTGAAACCGGAGCCGACCGCCTGGTCGCCCTGGGGCCTGCGCGTGCGTTTGTCGGCCGACGCCAAGAGCCCGGCGATCCATGCCGAGCCGGCCTTTCTCAAAGGCATGGTCGAATTGCAGGACGAAGGCTCGCAACTGGCCGCGCTGTTTTCCGGCGCCAAGGCCGGCGAGCAGGTGGTCGATCTTTGCGCCGGCGCCGGCGGCAAGACGCTGGCACTTGCCGCCATGATGGAGAACAAGGGACAGATTTTCGCGACCGACGACGACAAACGCCGGCTCGCGCCGATCCACGACCGCCTCAAGCGTTCGGGGGCGCGCAATGTGCAAGTGCGCACCCCGAAGTCGGTCGGTGGCGAACTCGACGATCTCAAGGGCCGCTGCGACCTGGTACTGATCGACGCGCCCTGCACCGGCACTGGCGCCTGGCGGCGCAACCCTGACGCCAAATGGCGCATGCGGCCCGGTGCGCTCGAACAGCGGCAGAAGGAACAGGCGGAGGTTCTCGACCGCGCCGTGCCGCTTCTTAAAGCGGGCGGCCGCATCGCCTACGTCACCTGCTCGGTGCTGGAGGAGGAAAACGGCGCGCAAGTGCGTGCCTTTCTCGCCCGCCAGCCGGAGTTTTCGATTGTGCCGCCGGCCGAAGTGGCCAACGTGCTGGGCGAGCGTGCCTTCATGTTCGCCAAGGCGGCGCGGCTGTCGGCGGAGGGCATCCTGATGACGCCGCGCACCACGGGGACCGACGGCTTCTTTGTCGCGCTGCTTCGGTGCGCCGGTTGAGGGTCTGGAACCGGAGTTAACGCTTCAATTACGCGAAAACCCCGTTTGCGCCTTAATCCCGGCCCAATTTCTCCGCGAAAATCGCGTGACTGTAGGCCTCGATCCCCCCGAACGAGGTTTCCCATTATGCTGGTGGCTAGGCGCGATCCCTTTCATCCCGGCGCGCCCGATGTGTCCTATGGTCAGGGTGGCGACGCCGCCATCGGCCGCACGCCCAGGCTCGCCCGCACCGTGAGCATGCTGCAGGTCGCCGGCTCGCTGCTGGCGATCCCGGTCGGCCTCGCCAGCGGCTATTCGATCTACCGCGCGAATTTTTCGCCCGACACGACCTGCCAGAGCCTGCGCGGCGGCATCATCTCCATGATCGACAAGAGCATGGACGCCGCAACCCGGCGCATGCTGGTTCGCCGCGACGTCGAAAAGTTCGAGCAGGATTGCGGCGCGATCGATCCGGAGGCAACCGCAGCGTTCAAGAGGTTGCTGGCGTCCGATAAGCCGGCGGCGCCGGTTGCTGCGCCGGTCGTGCGCCGTGTCGATACGCCGCCGCAGGAACAGGTTCACAAGGTCGAATCGCGGCCGCAGGCGATCGTCCAGCAAGCGCCGGTCGCCGCTGCGCCGGCTGTCGTGAGCGAGCGCGCCCGCCGCGATCCGGCCGTCAGCGACGCGCAGTGGCTCGATGCGGTCCGCCACGCTTTGGTGCCGCATGACTCGGAAGCAGCGCACGCCGTCACCAAGGAGCCGGACGCCGTGCTGCACGCGCAATGGCCCGGGCAGCGGGAGGCGGCCTTGCCGCCGCGCGCGGCGCCGCCACCGGCGGCCGCAGCCCCTGTCGCTGCGCCGGTTGCCGCTTCCGTCGCGCCGGCATTACCGCCCGCGGCTATAGTCGCGGCGCCGCCCGTGCCGCAGCCTGACGCCAGCCATCCAGTGCCGCCGGCCGTGATCCCCGATCCCGTCGATGTGGCTGTCGCCGAACCGCAAGAGCACCAATCGCGCGTGCGGCGGTGGATTGCGAAAATCCCGCTGATGGGAAACGTGATCAATAACGGCTGGTAGGACGCGAAGGCGGTTTATTCCGGCTGCCAGCGCGACACGGTGTCGAGATCGGTCTCGACCTGCCAGCGGCCGTTCTTGCCCGGCAGGCGCACGGCATCCGCCAGCAGCGCCAGGAACTCGCGCCGCGGCATGTCGCGGAAGCCCATGTTTTCCCACAACGGTCCGATCAGCTTGCCGTCGTTGTAGCGGTAGCCCCATTTGGCGAGATGCCAGGTGAGCACGGCCGCGCCGATGCGCGAGGCATTCGATTCATGGGTGAATTGCGATTCGAACGTAAAGCCAGAGCCGATCGCCATGCCATAACCGCCGGCGACCAGTTCACCGGCCTCGTTCCAGACCTCGAAGGAATGCGCGTGCCCGGCATCGTACGCTTGCGCATAGGCGCGCATGATGCGCGGCGTGATCCAGGTGAGATGCCAGCGGCCCTCGCGGCGGCCGGCGCAGCCTGCGATCACGGCGTCGAAATCGCGGTCGAAGGTCACGCTGTAGCGGCCCTGCCGCATCAGCCGCCGCAGATTATTCGACATGTGGAAATTTTTGAACAGCAGCACCGAGCGCTGTGGCGGCGACCACCATTTCAACGGCGCGACATGCGCGAGCGGGTAGAGCCCGCGCCGGTAGGCGGAAAGCAGCGTCGCTAGCGTCAGATCGTGCACGATGCCGGCAAGCCCGGGCGGATTGTCGAGCGCGCGCTCGGGGTCGGGCAGGGCGTAATCGGGGGCAAGCATTTCGTGGAAGTACAGCCGCGCGAGGTTCGGCAGCCCGCCAATGCGCTTGGGCGAAAGCCCCCAGGCCGCCGCCAGCACCCAACGCTCGGCCACGTCCGCGAAGTTCTCGCGGAATAGCGCGGCACGGCGGTCGGCGGCGGGCGCCGCCGAAAGCGGCATATGATCGGCGTGGTAGGCCAAACTTCGGTTCCAAACGTGTGGAAATGGCGAATTTCTTGCCCTTTATCTCTCACAGGCGGGCTAATGGGTAGTTATCTGAATGTGTCGAAATCTGGCTTAGTTAACCGGAGCCTGACGCCTTGACCGCGCCCAAGCTCAATCCCACAAAGCCGCCTCGAACGGGCCCGATTCCGCGGCCGTTCGCGGCGCCGCCTATGCACGACAAGGTTCTGATCGTCGATTTCGGCTCGCAGGTGACCCAGCTCATCGCGCGCCGGGTGCGCGAGGAAAAGGTCTATTGCGAGATCGTGCCCTACCAGAAGGCGGAGGAAGCTTTCCGCGCCATGAAGCCCAAGGCCGTGATCCTGTCGGGCGGGCCGGCCTCGGTGCTCGACAAGGACGCGCCGCTCGCGCCCAAGGCGATCTACGACGCCGGCGTGCCGGTGCTCGGCATCTGCTACGGCGAGCAGGCGATGGCGGCGCAGCTCGGCGGCCAGGTCGAGGGCGGGCACCATCGCGAATTCGGCCGCGCCGAGGTCGAGGTCGTGGCCGACAGCCCGATCTTCGAAGGCGTCTGGCAGAAGGGCGAGAAATATCCGGTCTGGATGAGCCACGGCGACCGGGTGACCAAGCTGCCGGCAGGCTTCAAGGTGCTCGGCATTTCGCCCAACGCGCCGATTTCCATCATCGGCGACGACGGCCGCAAATTCTACGCCACGCAATTCCATCTCGAGGTGATGCACACGCCGCATGGCGCTGCACTCCTGCGCAATTTCGTGCGCAAGGTCGCGGGGCTTATCCGGCGACTGGACCATGCGCGCCTTCAAGGACGAGGCGATCGAGAAAATCCGCAAGCAGGTCGGCAAGGGCCGCGTGATCTGCGGATTGTCGGGCGGCGTCGACTCGGCGGTCGCCGCGGTGCTGATCCACGAGGCGATCGGCGAGCAGCTCACTTGCGTGTTCGTCGATCACGGCCTGCTACGGCTCGGCGAGGCGCAGAAGGTGGTGACGCTGTTCCGCGACAGCTACAACATCCCGCTGGTGCATGTCGACGACAGCGAAGTGTTCCTGAAAGCGCTCGCCGGCGTCGAGGACCCCGAGCAGAAACGCAAGATCATCGGCAAATTGTTCATCGACGTGTTCGACGCCGAGGCGAAGAAAATCGGCGGCGCCGATTACCTCGCGCAAGGCACGCTCTACCCCGACGTGATCGAGAGCGTCTCGTTCACCGGCGGCCCTTCCGTCACCATCAAGTCGCATCACAATGTCGGCGGCCTGCCCGAGCGCATGAAGATGAAGCTGGTCGAGCCGCTGCGCGAACTGTTCAAGGACGAGGTGAGGGCGCTCGGCCGCGAGCTCGGCCTGCCGGAGGCTTTTGTCGGCCGCCATCCGTTCCCGGGGCCGGGGCTCGCCATCCGCGTGCCGGGCGCGATCACGAAAGAGAAGCTCGACATCCTGCGGCTGGCCGACGAGATCTACATCGAGGAAATCCGCCGCGCGGGCTTGTACGACAACATCTGGCAGGCCTTCGCTGTGCTGCTGCCGGTGAAGACGGTCGGCGTCATGGGCGACGGCCGCACCTATGATTATGTCGTGGGCCTGCGTGCGGTGACCTCGACCGACGGCATGACGGCGGATTTCTATCCGTTCGAGATGAAATTCATCGGCGCGGTGGCGACCCGCATCATCAACGAGGTCAAGGGCGTCAACCGCGTGGTTTACGACGTGACCAGCAAGCCGCCGGGGACGATTGAGTGGGAGTAGACCGCGGGCTGAAACTCGGACTACTCCAGTCGCGTTGTCTACGAATATAAGATTGGCGGACGAGGTGGAACCGAAGCGGTACGTCGTTGATGTTAAAGGCTTGCCGGAGAATTTTCCAACTCACCGGCACACTGGCGAGTTTTGGGAGGCGTTGGGCCGTACAGTCGCAACTTTCGGATTCCTTGAAGAAACGTTGGGAAAGGCCATCTTCTCGTTCACGGCGACACGAGAAATTCCTGATGATCAGATACAGGCCGAATTCGAAAAGTGGCTACCTACGTTGAATAGGGCCCTGAGCGATCCTCTCGGTGGCTTGATTGATGCTTACGGCAAAGCGGTTCGCAACAACATAGCGGCGACAATAGCGAATCTGGATAGTCTTTTAGAGGACCTTCGTAAGGCGGCAGTTCTTCGAAACGTTCTCTGCCATGGTTCGTGGCGGGTGCCTGACAAGGAGGGTAGGGCTGTGCCGCTTTTCGTTGACAAAAAGAATAGGATTTTTGAGACGCCGATCGATGTAGCCTATCTTGACCAAGTCCACCGGCATGTCGTCGAGTTAATATGCAACGTCGTCAACACAGTAACGCATATGGGTTGGCAGTTCCCCGGCTCTAGCGGACCAGGAAATCCGATCATTCAGTCTCGACGACGTGCATCCGTCAAAACGTAGGCCTAATTGAGCGACGTGTCGCGTAAATCGAGCGACCGGGAGTGAAACCCATGCCCATCACCATCTACGGCATCAAAAACTGCGACACCATGAAGAAGGCGCGCGCCTGGCTCGACAAGCATGAGGTCGACTACGCCTTCCATGACTACAAAACCGCCGGCATCGAGCGCGCGCAGCTTGAAAAATGGGCCAAGAAAGCCGGCTGGGAGACGCTGCTCAACCGCGCCGGTCTCACCTTCAAGAAGCTGCCCGACAAGGACAAAGAAGGCGTCACCGAGAAGAAGGCCATCGCGCTGATGCTCAAGCAGCCGTCGATGATCAAGCGCCCGGTGCTTGAACTCGGCGGCGGCAAGATCCTCGTCGGTTTCAAGCCGGAACAGTATGACGATAGCCTCGCAAAACGCTTATAGCTTATTGTGCCGGTGACCGAAGCCGCTGCCGCAAGCACTGCGCGCTCCCTCTCCCCGTTGGGGAGAGGGTGGGCGTGAGGGGGTTCCTGAGTCTCGATAGGCTGTAACCCCTCACCCGCCACGCTCCGCGTGGCGACCTCTCCCTATGGGAGAGGTGAAGAGACTGCGGCGAAGCGGGACCAAACTGTGAGAAATTCGGCGATGAAAATCTACAAGAAGTGCGACTTCCCCGTCTCCGACATCCGCCGCTTCCTCGAGCCGGGGCCGGTGGTGCTGGTCTCCTCGGCTCACAAGGGCGAGAGAAATATCATGACCATGGGCTGGCACATGGTGATGGAATTCGTGCCCTCGCTGGTCGCTTGTCTCATCTCCAGCGGCAATCACAGTCATGAGCTCATCCGCCGCAGCAAGGAGTGCGTGATCAATATCCCGACGCTGGAGCTGGCGCCGATCGTCGCGAAAATCGGCAATTGCTCGGGCGCCCACGTCGACAAATTCGCCGCGTTCAAGCTTACCGCGCTGCGCGCCGAGGAGGTCAAGGCGCCGCTGATCGCGCAATGTTACGCCAATCTCGAATGTAAGCTCGCCGACGACGCGCTGGTCGATAAATACAATGTCTTCATCTTTGAGGTGGTGAAGGCGCACGCGGCGCCCACGCCCAAATACCCCAAGACCATCCATTACCGCGGCGACGGCATGTTCATGGTCGCAGGGCGCTCGCTCAATCTGCGCCGCTATTTCCGCCCCGGGATGCTCTAGCGGCCTCTTGATCCTGCGCGCTTTCCCTGCCACATGCGCCCCATGAACAAGCCGCTCGCCGCCGCCGATTCGGTCCCGCTCACGCCGTTGGCAGCCGAAGTCGAGCGCCGGCGCACCTTTGCCATCATCTCGCACCCGGACGCCGGCAAGACCACGCTGACCGAGAAGCTGTTGCTGTTTGGCGGCGCCATCAATCTCGCCGGCCAGGTCAAGGCCAAGCGCGACCGCCGTTCGACCCGCTCGGACTGGATGGCGATCGAGCGCGAGCGCGGCATTTCGGTGGTGACCTCGGTGATGACCTTCGATTACGACGGCCGCGTGTTCAACCTGCTCGACACGCCGGGCCATGAGGACTTCTCCGAGGATACCTACCGCACGCTCACCGCGGTCGACTCGGCGGTGATGGTGATCGACGCCGCCAAGGGCATCGAGGCGCGCACGCGCAAGCTGTTCGAGGTCTGCCGGCTGCGCGACATTCCGATCGTCACCTTCATCAACAAGATGGACCGCGAGAGCCGCGACCCGTTCGAACTGCTCGACGAGATCGAAAAGACGCTGGCGCTCGACACCGCGCCGATGACCTGGCCGATCGGGCGCGGGCGCGATTTCGCCGGCACGCTCGACATCGCCACCGGCGAGATGCGGCTGTTGAGCGAGGACGGGCGCAACCTCGCGCCGCAGCCGCTCGATCTTGCGGCGCTCGCCAAGAAAAACCCGTTGCTCGATGCCAAGGCGGTCGCGGAAGAGCTGGCGCTGGTGAAGGACGCCTGCCGGCGTTTCGATTTCGACTCGTTCCGCGAGGGCCACCTGACGCCGGTGTTCTTCGGCTCGGCCTTGAAGAATTTCGGCGTCAAGGATCTGCTCGACGCGCTCGCCAGCTTCGCGCCGGCGCCGCGCGCGCAAGTGTCGAACAAGCGCACCGTCGACGCCCACGAGAACGCGATGACCGCCTTCGTCTTCAAGATCCAGGCCAACATGGACCCCAACCACCGCGACCGCATCGCCTTCGCGCGGCTGTGCTCGGGGAAACTCAGGCGCGGCATGAAGGCCAAGCTCGTGCGCACCGAAAAGCCGATCACGCTGTCGGCGCCGCAATTCTTTTTCGCGCAGGATCGCGCGCTCGCCGACGAGGCCTATGCCGGCGACGTGGTCGGCATCCCCAACCACGGCACGCTGCGCATCGGCGATACGCTGACCGAGGGCGAGGATATCGCCTTCCTCGGGGTGCCGAACTTCGCGCCGGAAATTCTGCGCCGCGTGAAGCTGGGCGATCCGATGAAGGCCAAGAAGCTGAAAGAGGCGCTGCAGCAGATGGCGGAAGAGGGCGTCGTTCAGGTGTTCCGGCCGCTCGACGGCGCGCCCGCGCTGGTCGGCGTGGTCGGCCCCTTGCAGCTCGACGTGCTTAAAGTGCGGCTAGCGGACGAATACGGCCTCGACATCGGCTTCGAGACGCCGGAATTCCAATTGGCGCGCTGGATCGCTGGCGCCGACGCCAAGAAGCTCGACGATTTCGTGGCGGCCAATTATTCGAGCGTGGCGGAAGACCTCGACGGCGACCGCGTGTTCATGGCGCGCAACCAGTTCATCCTCGATTATACCTCCGAGCGCGCGCCCGGCATCGTTTTCACCGATATCAAGGACGTGAAAAACAAGGCCCCGGCAGCGGCCTAGGCGCGCTCTTGCGCCACGCTTTGGCTTCGCCTCTACTGCGCCAGCGCATGATCCCGAAAAGCTTGTCCTCGACTTGATCGGGGAGGGGAACCGGTTTTCGGATAAGATCATGCGCAAGCAAATAGTGCCGGGAGTTGTGTATGGGTCTGCTTATCCTCGTCGCCGGGCTGGTGGTATTTTTCTCCACCCACGTGTTCATCACGTTTCGCGGCGCGCGCGCCGGCGTCATCGAGAAACTGGGTCCGTACGGCTATCGCGCACTGTTCGCGCTGGTCTCGACCGTGGGCCTCGCGCTCATCGTCTGGGGCTACGGGCAATACCGCGCGCATGAATTGATCCAGGTCTGGTCGCCGCCGGCCTTCATGCGGCACATTACCGTCGGCCTCATGTTTTTCGCGGTCATTTTTATCACCGCGGCGTTCATCCCGAGCCACATCAAGGCCAAGCTCAAGCATCCGATGCTGGCGAGCGTGAAGACCTGGGCGCTGGCGCATCTGCTGTCGAACGGCGACCTCGGCTCGATCCTGCTGTTCGGCGGGTTCCTGGCCTGGGGCGTTTATGCCCGCATCGCCGCCAAGCGGCGCGGCGACCTCGGCACCACCACCGCGCCGGAAGGCTGGATCAATGACGTCCTTGTCGTGGTGATCGGCATCGTGGTCTATCTCGCGCTCGGCTACGCCTTCCACCCGATGATCATCGGCGTGCCGGTGTTCGGGAGGTAGCCGCCCATGTCTGTGCAAGACGAGATCAGGCGGCTCACCGCGCCCGATATCCTCGCCCGCAAGGGCGGCGCGCCGATAGTGTGTCTCACGTCGTATCACGCCCACACCGCGCGGCTGGTCGACAAATATTGCGACGTAATCCTGGTCGGGGATTCGCTCGGCATGGTGATGCACGGGCTGGAGACCACCGTTCCGGTCACGCTTGAGATGATGATCCTGCAGGGCCACGCCGTGATGCGCGGCTCCAAGCGCGCGCTGGTCGTCGTCGACATGCCGTTTGGCTCCTACGAGGCGTCCAAGGAGCAGGCCTTCATGAACGCCGCGCGCGTGCTGAAGGAAACCGGCTGCGGCGCCATCAAGGTCGAAGGCGGCACGCGCATGGCGGAGACCATCGCCTTCCTGGCCGAGCGCGGCGTACCGGTGATGGGGCATGTCGGGCTCACCCCGCAGTCGATCAATACGATCGGCTCGTTCCGCGCGCAGGGGCGCGAGGAAGCCGACTGGGGACGCATCGAGCAGGATACTATTGCGGTGGCGCAGGCCGGCGCCTTCGCGGTGGTGATAGAGGCGGTGGCGGAGCCGCTCGGGCGCAAGCTCACCGCCGCCGTGCGCATTCCCACTATCGGCATCGGCGCGAGCGTTGCCTGCGACGGCCAGATCCTGGTGCTGGAGGACATGCTCGGCCTGTCGCCGCGGGTGCCGAAATTCGTCAAGCGTTACGGCGATCTCGGTCCCGGCATCGAGAAGGCGGTGGCCGATTATGCGGCGGACGTGCGCGCGCGCGCCTTCCCGGGCCCCGAGCACGTCTATCCGATGAAGGGAAAAAAGAGCTAAATCCCTGAATCTTAACGATTGTCGGCCACAAGCTTTGCCTTGGACCCGCCACATCGCTAGGTTACGCCGCAATCCGCTCGGGGACGGGCGTTAACGGGGTTTGGAGCAATTCGTGGCCGACATTTTTCACGAAGTGGACGAAGAAGTCCGCCGCGAACGGCTGGAAAAGCTGTGGCAGCGCTACGGCGTCTACGTCATCGCGCTCGCCGTCCTGATCGTCGCCGCCATTGGCGCCTGGCGCGGCTACGAATACTGGCAGGGCAAGAAGGCCGCCGCCGCCGGCGCCGCCTTCGAGTCGGCGCTCAGCCTGAGCGAAGCGGGCAAGCACGCCGAGGCGGAAGCCGCCTTCCAAAAAATCGCCGCCGAATCACCGGCCGGCTATCGCGTTCTCGCGCGCCTGCGCGCCGCCGCCGAGCTTGCGCAGACCAAGCCGGCCGAGGCCATCAAGGCCTATGACGAACTCGCCGCCGACACTTCGCTCGGCCAGACCTTGCAGGATCTCGCCGCCGTGCGCGCCGGCATGTTGATGCTGGACAAAGCCTCGCTCGCCGACATGAAGCGCCGGCTCGATACCGTCGCCGAGCCCGGCCGCACCTTCCGTCACACTGCGCGCGAGTTGCTGGCGCTGTCGGCCTGGCACAACCATGATTTTGCCGCCGCGCGCCGCTACATCGACATGATCGCCAGCGACGGCGAAACCCCGCCCGGCACGCGCGCGCGCGTCGAGGTGCTCTCGGCGCTGATCGCGGCCGACGGCAGCAAGAGCTGAGGATCATCGCATGCGCCGCATGAAACGCATTGTGCTGTTCGCTGGCCTGGTCGCGCTCGCGCCGGTGCTCGCCGGTTGCGAGAATTTCGACATGGATAGTCTCGACGTTTTCCATCTCAACGAAAAGAAGAAGCTGCCGGGCGAACGCAAGGAGCTGTTCCCGAACGGCGTACCGGGCGTCAGCCAGGGGATTCCGCCGGAATATTTGAAGGGCAATCAGCCGCCGGCGGATGCTTCCCTTACGCCGGATGTGCCGGCCGCTGCGGCCACGCCCGGCGACAAAACCGCGGCGCCCGCGCCTGCGGCCAAGACCGCGGCGATAGAGCCGGCGGCCGAACCCAAGCTGAAACCCAAGCGCAAGCCGAAGCCGCGCAAGCTGGCCCAGCATCCAAAGGCGGTCACCGTGCAGCCGGTGGCCCAAGGTCAGGGCACCGACCAGCAGCCGCTGCCGCCTTGGCCGGGCACGGCGCCGCAGCAGCCCACCCAGAGCACGGGCACCGACCCGTGGCCCTCGGCGCCGCCGCCCGCCGCCTCCTCGCACTGACGCCCGCATCAGGCTAAGAGAGCCTCGCCCGCAAGAAGCGGGCCGGATCGCTGCCCATGAGCTTCACCATCGCCATCGTCGGCCGCCCCAATGTCGGGAAGTCGACGCTGTTCAACCGTCTGGTCGGCCGGCGCGTCGCGCTGGTCGACGACCGTCCGGGCGTCACGCGCGACCGGCGCGAGGGGGAGGGCCGGCTCGGCGATCTCGATTTCACCGTGATCGATACCGCGGGCCTCGAGGAGTCCGCGCCCGAGAGCCTCACCGGCCGCATGCGGGCGCAGACCGAGACCGCCATCGGGCAGGCCGATGCGATCTTCTTCATGATCGACGCGCGCGCCGGCCCGACCGGGGTCGACCAGGTTTTTGCCGAACTGGTGCGCAAGTCGGGCAAGCCAGCCGTGCTGATCGCCAACAAGATGGAGGGCACCGCCGGCGAGCCGGGGCGCTTGGATGCCTATGCGCTCGGCCTCGGCGATCCGGTCGCCATTTCGGCCGAGCACAACGAGGGCCTCGCCGATCTCTACGACGCGTTGCGCGCAGCGCTGCCGGAGCGCACGGCAGCCGCGATCGAAGCTTCGGCCGCGCCATCCGGCCCGCATCCGATCCGCGTCGCCATTGTCGGACGGCCGAACGCCGGAAAATCGACGCTGGTCAACCGGCTGATCGGCGAGGAACGGCTGCTCACCGCGCCGGAGGCCGGCACTACGCGCGACGCCATCGCGGTCGACCTCGATTGGCGCGGACAGAAATTCCGCATTCACGACACCGCCGGTATTCGCCGCCGCGGACGCGTCGACGAGAAGCTGGAGAAGCTATCGGTCGCCGACGCGCTCAACGCGGTGCGTTTTGCCGAAGTCGTGGTCGTGCTGCTCGACGTCGCCAACGCTTTCGAGGAGCAGGACCAGCGCATCGCCGATCTGGTCGAGCAGGAAGGCCGCGCCATTGTCATCGCGGTCAACAAATGGGACCTGAAGGAAAAGACCGCCGGCGCCATCGGCAAACTGCGCGTCGAGGCCGACGAGAAGCTCAAGCAGATGAAGGGCGTGCCGCTGGTGGCGGTGTCGGCGATGACCGGCGAGGGCCTTGAGCGGCTGATGCAGGCGATCGTCGATGCCTTCGCGGTCTGGAACAAACGCATCCCGACCAGCGCGCTCAACCGCTGGTTCGAGCAGACGGTCGAGGAGCATCCGCCGCCGGCGGTATCCGGGCGCAGGCTGCGCCTCAACTACATAACGCAAGCGAAAGCGCGCCCGCCGAGCTTCGTCGTGTTCTGCACGCGCGCCGACGCGCTGCCCGACGCCTACAAGCGTTACCTGGTCAATTCGTTGCGCGAGAGTTTTGACCTACCCGGCACGCCGATCCGCCTGACGCTGCGCGAGAAGGACAACCCGTTCAAAGGACGGGCCAAGCGCAAGCACTATAATCTCTTATCCGCTCGCCGCCAAAAGGTTCCGAGCATTTATGCCAGGAACTTAGGCCGTTATTTCGCGTTGTCGATAGCGACAGGCTGCACGTGCATACCGCGCGTGTTTTGCTCATGGAGGCAACGTTATGGATAAAAGAATCGCGGGTTTGCTTGGTGCGGTTGCGGCAGTGACAACGGTGACGGGTGCACAGGCGGCGACGCAAGTGTCCGGCAACGGTGCCGCGCCATTGCAGGCTTCGTCGTATGCCGATCTGTTGATGCCGGTGCCGAACGCGACCTCGGCGTTGATCGCGGACAACGAGTTGCGGGCTCGGACCGCGCCCGCCCAGCGTGTCGACGGCGTGAAGGTGGCCGAAGACCATCATCACCATCATCATCACGTCGTCATCATCAAGCGGCATCGCCGGCACCATCACCATCACCATCATCACCACCACCACAGCGGTGTCTTTATCGGCGTGCCGGGTGCGGGCGTGGTGGTTCGCTAATCGAACGCGTCAATTTCCGATTACCCTGCCTCGCTTCGGATCGCGTGAGCGGTTACGGAGCGGGGCGGCCTTTTTTAAAATGCTCGTTGTCGCGCGGCCGGCTCAACCGGCGGCAACGCGCGATTACGTTAAGTGCCGCGCTAGCGCGCCTTCGCCTTGGCAGCGCGCAGGATGTGGCGATAGGTGCCGTCGAACACCGTATTGGTCGACGATGTCCATGTCGTTTCCTTTGACAGCGTATCGCGGTGAGGCGGCTTCAAGCCGGCGGCATGAATCCCAAAAATCTGCCCTGACGAAAATCAAAAATGTTTCCGTTCTCGGCACAGCTCGGCAGGCACAAGGGGACGATCGCTTTGGCGACGTCGTCGGGCGGCGGCAGCGTTTGCGGATCGACGCCGGGAAACGCGATCCCCATCATGCGCGTGCGCGTCTGCCCCGGGTTGAACAGATTGGCGCGCACGTTGGTGTTGTCGCATTCGGCGGCGTAGGCGCGCACCATCTCGTTGAGCGCGGCCTTGGAAGCGGCATAGGCGCCGAAATAGGCGCGCGCCATCCACGACAGGCCCGACGTCACGAACACCGCGCGTCCGCCATCGGAGGCTTTCAGCAGCGGATCGAAGGCGCGGATAAGATGCCAATTGGCGGTGACATTGATGGCGATGACGTTGTCCCAATCTTTCGGCTCGATATGGCCGAGCGGGGACGGCGTGGTGAGCATGCCGGCATTGCCGATGAGCACGTCGAGGCGGCCATAGCGTGCGTTGAGCGCGAGCGCGAGACGCGCGATGCCGTCCGCGTCCTTCATGTCGAGCGGCACCAAAGTGGCGGAGCCGCCGGCCGCCTTGATCCGGTCGTCAAGCTCCTCCAGTCCGCCGACCGTGCGCGCCACCGCCACGACGTGGGCGCCGGCCTGCGCGAGCTGCAAGGCGAGCGCCGCGCCAATGCCGCGCGAGGCGCCGGTGACCAGCGCGATGCGGTCGGAGAGGGGTTTGGACATGGGGGAACGCTAGCGCAAAAGCCTAGATGGCTTCGGCGAGCAGCGACAACTGCCGCGGGCTTGCTTCTTGCGCGGCCAAGGTCGGTGAGCGGGGTCGGATAGTCGCCGGTAAAGCAGTGGTCGGTGAATTGCGGCCGCACCGGGTCGCGGCCCTTCTCGAAACCCATGGCGCGGTAGATGCCGTCGACCGACAGGAAGGCAAGCAAATCCGCGCCGATAAATTGCCGCATGCCTTCGAGATCGTGGGTGGCGGCGAGCAGCTTGTCGCGCTCGGGCGTGTCGATGCCGTAATAGTCGGGATGCGTGATCGGCGGCGAGGCGATGCGGAAATGCACTTCGCTTGCGCGCCGGCATCGCGCATCATCTGCACGATCTTGCGCGAGGTGGTGCCGCGCACGATCGAATCGTCGATCAGCACGATGCGCTTGCCGGCGACCACGGCGCGATTGGCCGAATGCTTCATGCGCACGCCTTGGTCGCGGATCGCCTGCGTCGGCTGGATGAAGGTGCGGCCGACATAATGGTTGCGGATGATGCCGAGCTCGTAAGGAATCCCTGACTCCTGCGCGAAACCGATCGCCGCCGGCACCCCGGAATCCGGCACCGGCACGACCACGTCGGCCTGCACCGGCGCCTCGCGCGCGAGCTCGCCGCCCATGGTTTTGCGCACGTCGTAGACGTGGCGGCCGCCGACGATCGAATCCGGCCGCGAGAAATAGATGTATTCGAAGATGCACGGCCGCGCCGTCATCGGCAAAAACGGCTTGTGCGACTGCATGCCGTCCTCGTCGAACACCACGACTTCGCCGTTCTCCACGTCGCGCACGTATTGCGCGCCGATGATGTCGAGCGCGCAGGTCTCCGACGCCAGTATCGGGCTGCCGTCGAGCTTGCCGATCACCAAAGGCCTGATGCCGAGCGGATCGCGCGCGCCGACCAGCTTCTTGTTGGTGAGGCCGACAAAGGCGAAGGCGCCTTCGAGCTGGCGCAGGCCCTCGATGAAACGGTCGACGAAACGATTGCGGCGCGCGCGCGCCACCAGATGCAGGATCACCTCGGTGTCGGTGGTCGACTGCATCATGGCGCCTTCGTGCACCAGGCGCTTGCGCAGCGCGATGCCGTTGGTCAGGTTGCCGTTATGGCCGATGGCAAAGCCGCCGCCTTCCAGTTCCGCAAACAGCGGCTGCACGTTGCGCAGCACCGTTTCGCCGGTGGTCGAATAGCGCACATGGCCGATGGCCGCGGTGCCGGGCAGGCGGTCGATCACCTCGCGCCGCGCGAAGGCGTCGCCGACGAGACCGAGCCGGCGCTCGGAATGGAAGCGCTTGCCGTCGAAAGAAACGATGCCGGCGGCTTCCTGGCCGCGGTGCTGGAGCGCGTGCAGGCCGAGCGCGGTGATGGCGGCGGCGTCGGGATGGTTGAAGATGCCGAAGACGCCGCATTCCTCGCGTAGTCGGTCGGCGTCCGGATCGAATTCGGCGCCTGCCGTCTGCACGAGGTCTTTCGTTGGCTGCTGCATCGCTAGAGCGTTCCGGTCCGGGGTTGCAGTTCCGACTTGCGGTCGGGGCCTGTATCCGGCGGTTCCTGGTCTTCCGGCTTCTGCCGTTTCAACCGCTTCAAGATGGTGCTTTCGGGGTCATCCGGCAACATGGACATCAACCATTGTCCCGTACTTTGCAACACGACCTTCGACTTGGCCCCGCGCACCCATTCCGGCTGGCTGCGCTCGGGCACCAGCCAGGCGAAGAAAAGGAAGGCGACAACCACGATGATCAACCCGCGGCCGAGCCCGAACAGGAAGCCGAGCGTGCGGTCGAGCGCGCCCACCCGGCTGTCGAGCACCATGTCGGAAATGCGCACGGTGATGATGGACACCACCAGCAGCGTCACCAGGAACACCACGCCGATGCTGGCGCCGGCCGCCCCCATGTCGCTCGGAATGTATTGCTTGGCGATCGGCAGCACGCGCGAATAGGAATAGAGCGTGACCAGCGCGGCGATGCCCCAGGCGGCGATCGACAGGATCTCGCGCATGAAGCCGCGGATCATGGCGAGCAGGCCGGAGATCAGCATGACCACCAAGAGAATGATGTCGAGCAGCGTGATCGGCATCGGGGCTCATGCGCTCCGCGGGCAAGGGCGAGACTCGCTGCATCCGTGATGCGGCAAATCCGGGAGTGCCATAGCGTCTCCCGGACGGGGCGGCAATGTCGGCCTTAAGTACTTAATTTTACGTCCATTTCTGCTCTCGCGGGACCCTGCGAGAATGGCCGCTGGCGGCAGTTCGATGCGCGCCCCGTATATAGCGGGGCGTCACCGGCCCGTCACCCGTCTTGTCCACGGGATTTAGCGGCGCTGCGCGGTTTTCCCAAGGCCGCAATGTCGGCGACCAGATTGGCGAGGCTTGCCACGTCGGTGACCTTGAGGCCGGGCTCGGCCGTTTCCGCGCGCGCGGCTTCCGGCACGACGGCGCGGGTAAAGCCGAGCTTGGCGGCTTCCTTGAGCCGGGCCGGGGCTTGCGCGACCGGCCGGATCGCGCCCGACAGCGACACCTCGCCGAAATAAACCGCGTCCGCCGGCAGCGCCGCGTTGGCGAGCGAGGAGACGAGCGCGGCGGCGGCGGCAAGATCGGCCGCCGGCTCCTGGATGCGCAGGCCGCCGGCGACGTTGAGGTAGACGTCGTGGCCGCCGAGCTTGACCCCGCAATGGGCCTCCAGCACCGCCAGCACCATCGACAGCCGGCTCGGGTCCCAGCCGACCACCGCGCGCCTTGGCGTGCCGAGCGAGGTCGGCGCCACCAGCGCCTGGATTTCGACCAGCAGCGGCCGCGTGCCCTCGATGCCGGCAAACACCGCGGTGCCGGGCTGCCCCAGATCGCGCGCCGACAGGAACAGTTCGGACGGGTTGGCGACTTCGCGCAGGCCCGATCCGGTCATCTCGAACACGCCGATCTCGTCGGTCGGCCCGAAGCGGTTCTTCACCGCGCGCAAAATGCGGAACTGGTGCGAGCCTTCGCCCTCGAACGAAAGCACGGCGTCGACCATGTGCTCGACCACGCGCGGGCCTGCGATCTGCCCGTCTTTGGTGACGTGGCCGACCAGGATAATGGCGGCGCCCGAGCGCTTGGCGTAGCGGATCAGCGCCTGCGCGCTGCCGCGCACTTGCGTGACCGTGCCGGGCGCCGATTCGACCAATTCGGTCCACATGGTCTGGATCGAATCGATGACGATCAGCCGCGGAGTCTTGCCCTCGGACATGGTGGCGATGATGTCCTCGACCGACGTTTCGGCGGCGAGTTCGACGGCTTCGCGCAAGCCCAGCCGCTCGGCGCGCAGCCGCACCTGCGCGACCGCTTCCTCGCCGGAGATATAGACCGCGCGATGGCCGGCGCGCGCGAGCGCGGCGGCGGCCTGCAGCAGCAGCGTCGATTTGCCGATGCCGGGATCGCCCGCCATCAGCAGCACCGAGCCGCGCACGAAGCCGCCGCCGGTGACGCGGTCGAATTCGGCGACGCCGCAGGGCAGGCGCGGGGCCTCATGCGCTTCGCCGGTGAGCGGCTCGAGCGCGAATAGGCGGCCTTTGCCAGGTTTGCGCCCGGGCCCGGCGCGCTCGGCGCCTTCCTCGGCGAGCGTATTCCACTCGCCGCAGGCCTCGCATTTGCCCTGCCAGCGGGGCGCCGCCGCCCCGCAGTTCTGGCAGATGAAGCTCAGATTGCGCTTGGACACGGGAATCGCCCCTGTATTGGCTCACGGCAGGCTAAAACGGCCATGAGAACAATACAAGAACATTGTTTAAGGAAGTGCTGATTTAAGGGGATTTCCCCATCAGCCCCGATAAATCCGGTGATACCGCCGCCCGAGGCCGGTGAGCACCTCGTAGCCGATGGTGCCGGCAGCGGCAGCGACCGCATCGACCGTCATTTCGCCGCCGATCAGCGTGGCGAGGTCGCCGCGCCGCGCGGCATTGTCGGGCAGGTCGGTGATGTCGATCGCCAGCAGATCCATGGAGACGCGGCCCGCGAGCGGGCAGCGCTCGCCCGCGACAATGGCGGCTGCGCCCGGCGCCTTGTCGGAGGCGCTCGCCGCGCGCAGATAGCCGTCGGCATAGCCGACCGCGACTACCGCGACGCGGGTCGCGCGCTTGGCGGTCCAGGCGGCGTCATAGCCCACGGTCTCGCCGCGCGGCACCGTGCGCACCTGCACGATGCGCGCCTGCAATTCGATCACCGGCTGCATCGGATTTTTCTCTCTCGGGGTCGGATTGACGCCGTAGAGCGCGACGCCCGGGCGCACCATGTCGCAATGGGCGGCGGCGCCGAGAAAAATTCCGGACGAATTGGCGAGCGAAGAGGGGATGCCGCGATAGAGGACGCGCACGTCGCGGAAGGCGGCGATCTGGCGCTCGTTGAGCGGATGGTCGGGCTCCTCGGCGCAGGCGAGGTGGCTCATCAGCAGCGTGATGCCGTGGTTTTCCGAACGGAGGCGCGACGCGAGCGCGGCGGCTTCGTTCACCGAAATACCGAGCCGGTTCATGCCGGTGTCGACATGCAGCGCGGCGCCGCCGCGCCAGGCATGGGTCGAGCAAAAAACGTCCCATTCCGCCAGTTCGACCATGCTGCCGATCACCGGACGAACGTGGATGTCGGCGTAGGCGGCAGCGGTGCCCGGCAGCAAACCGTTGAGCACATAGACCGCGGGCTCCGGCGCCGCGCCGCGCACCTTGGCGGCCTCGGCGAGATCGGCGACGAAGAAGGTCTTGCAGCCGGCGCGCGCCAGCCGGGCGGCCACTTGCTCGATGCCGCAGCCGTAGCCGTCGGCCTTGATCACGGCGGCGCATTCCGCCGGCATGACGCGGTGGGACAGCGCGCGCCAATTGGCTTCGATGGCCGCGAGATCGACGGTCAGGATGCCGCCCGCTTGCGCCGCCGGCGGGCCGGCGGTGACGAGCATTTCCGCCGGGCGATCGTCCGGCGGGCTTGCGTCCTGTTGAACGGCGGGTTCTGCCTCGGCCATGGGCGTGGGTTTAGCCGCCCGTGCCTTGGCCGTCTATGCGCCCGGCGGGCGCGCGCCGTTAGCCCTGAAATATCAGCATCAGGAATGCGGCAAATAGCATCACGTGCACGGCGCCCTGCAGGATGTTGGTGCGGCCGCTGGCAAAAGTCACGATGCAGACGGTGAGCGTCAGCAGAAGCAGGACGTCGTTCGCCTTGTCCAATCCGAGGTAGATCTCGTGCTTGGTGAAATGGCTGATCGCCAGCATGGCCGGCACCGTGAGCCCGATGGTCGAGAGAACCGATCCGAGCGAAATATTGATCGAGCGCTGCAGCCGGTTGGCCATGGCCGAGCGCGTGGCGCCGATCGCCTCGGGCGTCGCCACCAGCAATGCGATGGCGATGCCGCCGAGCGCGGTCGGGGCCTGCAGCGTCTCGATGAAATAATCGATCGGGTGGGCGAGCTGTTCGGCCAGGAACACCACCGGCACGATGTAGGCGAGCAACAAGGCGGCATGCCAGCGCAACGAGGGGGCCGCGCGCGGCAAGGCCGGCGGCGGGGTCGGGTCGTCGCCGTCGCTGACGAAATAGCCGCGATGCCGCCCGGTCTGAATGGCGAGGAAGGCGCCGTAAAGCCCGAGCGACATCACGAACAGAAACGCCTGCTGCGCGAACGAGAGCGTCGGCCCGGGGGTCGTGATGGTGAAGTCCGGCAGCGTGAGCGTGAGCACCGACAGCGGAATGATCACGCCGAGGTAGGCGTTCGCGCTCTGCAGGTTGTAATGCTGCTCGCGATGGCGCCAGCCGCCGAGCAGCAGCGAACCGCCGACCATGCCGCCAAGGATGATCATGACGATCGAAAACAGCGTGTCGCGCACCAGCGTCGGATTGTTCGCCCCGTGCAGCATCACGGCCGTGATGCTCAGCACCTCGATGGCGGTGACCGACAGCGTCAGCACCAGCGTGCCGTAAGGCTCGCCGAGGATTTCGGCGACCCGGTCGGCGTGGCGCACGACCGCGAGCGCGGAGCCGAGCACGACGCCGAACAGCCAGATGAATATGACCGCGAGCCCAAGCGGGTTGCTCAGCGCGTCAAAGACTTTCTCGCCGAGCCAGGCGAACGCGAGCGTGGTCGCCAGGCTGACGGCGAGGAACCATTCCCGCGCAATGGCCTTGCGCCGCTCACTGACGTGTTTTGCCTGCACCAGAGTTTCGCCCCGACGAAAAAGGAACAATCAGTAAAGTGATTTGCCGGCAAAGATGCAACGCGGTCCGGACGCTTTAGCCGATCCGCTCGGGCAGGTGGTCGGCCTTCGCCAAGGTCGAGAACTTGGTGATGGCGCCTTCGAATTGCAGCTCGACCGTGCCGGTCGGCCCGTGGCGCTGCTTGCCGATGATGACCTCGGCGCGGCCGTGCACCTTTTCGCCTTCCGCCAGCCACTCGGCGAACTTCTCGCGGTTGGTCTCCAGCGGCTTGCGCATCTGGTGATAGTACTCGTCGCGGAACACGAACAGCACCACGTCGGCGTCCTGCTCGATCGAGCCCGATTCACGCAAGTCCGACAGTTGCGGCCGTTTGTCGTCGCGGCTTTCGACCTGGCGCGAGAGCTGCGAGAGCGCCAGCACCGGCACGTTGAGTTCTTTGGCCAGCGCCTTGAGCTTGGTGGTGATCTCGGTGATTTCCTGCACGCGGTTTTCCGCCGAGCGCCGCGTCGAGCCCTGCAGCAGTTGCAGATAGTCGATGATCAGGAGATCGAGGCCGCGCTGGCGCTTGAGCCTGCGCGCGCGGGCGGCGAGTTGCGCCACCGACAGGCCGCCGGTTTCGTCCACGAAGAACTGCAGGTTCTGCAATTCGATCGAGTGGTCCTTGATGCGCTCGAACTCGGCCTCGCTGATGCCGCCGCGCCTGATCTGGTTCGACGGAATGCCGGTCTGCTCGGCGATGATGCGGGTGGCGAGCTGCTCGGCCGACATTTCGAGCGAGAAGAAGCCGACGATGCCGCCATTGGCGGTGACCGTATGGCCGTCGGCCCGCACTTCGCCGCGCCAGGCGCGCGCCACGTTGTAGCCGATATTGGTGGCGAGCGCGCTTTTGCCCATACCGGGACGGCCGGCCAGGATGATCAGGTCGGACGGCTGCAACCCGCCCATCATGCGGTCGAGTTCGTCGAGCCCGGTGGCGATGCCGGAGAGTTTCCCGTCGCGCTGGAAGGCGTGCGCCGCCATGTCGATGGCGGTGGTGAGCGACTGGGCGAAGCGCTGGAAGCCGCCGTCGTAGCGCCCGGTCTCGGCCAGTTCGTACAGCCTGCGCTCGGCGTCCTCGATCTGGTTGCGCGGGGAAAAGTCGACCGGCGCGTCGAAGGCGACGTTGACCATGTCCTCGCCGACGATGATCAGCGCGCGGCGGATCGACAGGTCGTAGATGGTGTGGCCGTAGTCCTCGGCGTTGATGATGGTGGTGGCTTCGGCCGCGAGCCGCGCCAAATATTGGCTCACCGTCATGCCGCCGATATCGACGTCGGCGCCGATGAAGGTCTTCAGCGTGACCGGGGTCGCCACCTTGCCGGCGCGGATCAGATCGCGCGCAAGCTGATAGATTTTCTGGTGAATCGGCTCGAAGAAATGCTCCGGATTGAGGAAATCGGAGACCCGGTAGAACGCCTCGTTGTTGACCAGGACAGCGCCTAAAAGCGCCTGCTCCGCCTCGATATTATGCGGGGCAGAACGAAAGTTCTGCGCAGGTTCTTCAACCTGCTTGCGGAGCGCCGAATCGAGAGGGGCCATGGATGTCTATGCTTATCCGGAAATTGTGGCATAGCACGGACATTTCAAATGGTGCGGCCCCCCGGTGCGGTTCCCCGCAATTCACAAGGGCAAATCAGCGGTGAACAAGATCGGTTTTTTCTTGACCGCTCAGGCGCGCGCGCGGCGGTTTCCGAAAGCTACTCGCCGGCGAGCCGCAGCGGCGGGTGACGCTTGCCTTCGGCGCCGCGCAGGCGGCGCTCCGCGCGGCCGATATAGTCGCGCGTCATCGGCACCACGTCCTGCCGCTTGGTGAGCTGCACCTGGAACACCATCAAGTTCTGCTCGCGGAACGACATTTCGGCGGACGCCAGATAGAACTCCCACATTCTGACAAAGCGCCGGTCGTAGATGCGCTCGACCTCCTCGCGGTGGGCGAGGAAGCGTTCGCGCCAGGCTTTCAGCGTCTCGGCGTAGTGCAGGCGGAGAATCTCGATATCGGTGGTCAGCAGGCCGGCCTTTTCGATGTGCGGCAGCACCTCCGAGAGCGAGGGAATATAGCCGCCGGGGAAAATGTACTTCGATATCCAGGGGTTAGTCACGTTCGGCCCTTCCGAACGGCCGATCGAGTGCAGCACCATCACGCCGTCGTCCGCCAGCAATTGCGCGCTCTTGCGGAAGAACGTGTCGTAATGATTGACGCCGACATGTTCGAACATGCCGACCGAGACGATACGGTCGAACGACCCCTTGAGGTCGCGATAGTCCTGCAGATTAAAGCGCGCGCGCTCGGCCAAGCCCTTTTCCGCGGCGCGTTCGTTGGCGACGGCGTGCTGCTCCTGCGACAGCGTGACGCCGGTCACGTCGGCGCCGGCGACTTCCGCGAGATAAAGGCCGAGCCCGCCCCAGCCGCAGCCGATGTCGAGCACGCGCAAGTCGCGCTCGCCGCGGTCGCGGTCGAGCAGCAGCTTGGCCGCGAGATGGCGTTTCTTGGCGAGCTGGGCATCATCGAGCGACTGCCCCGGGCTCTCGAAGTAGCCGCAGCTATATTGCCGGTCGGCGTCAAGGAACAGCGAATAGAGCCGGCCGTCGAGATCGTAATGATGCGCGACGTTATGGCGCGCGCGCCGGCGCGGATTGAACTGCTGCAAGCGGCGGTACAGGAAGCGCAGCAGCCATTGCGGCCGCGCCCAGTGCGGCACGTCGGAATTCTGCCCGAGCATGATGGCCAGCACGTCGGCGATCGAGCCGCGCTCGACCACGAAGCTGCCGTTCATATAGGCTTCGCCGAATTTGAGTTCGGGATCGAGGAGAATTCCCCACTCGGCCGCGCGGGTGGCAAAGCGCACCCATACCGGCTGGCCGGTCCCATCGCCGAAGGTCAAGACCGTCCCGCGCGAGGTGGTAACCCGGAACGTCCCGCGCTTGATAAAGGTCTCGAGCAGAAATTGAAGCAACCGGTCCATCGGCCGCCCCCATCACCCAACTAATCCCGCCCTACACGCTCCGATTTCCCCTGTACTCACCTAACGTGATGGGCTCACTGTGTTTTAGCGGAGGTATTCAATCAAAGTTCCAACGGCCCAGCAATGCCACAAATCGCATGCATGCCAACAATTCCAAGCTGGGTCACAATGCCGCGCCAATAGGCTATCAAGACGGCGGCAGGCGGCGCCGGCGCGCGCGGCGATAAAATACAAGCTATTGAAAGGTTTACGATAATGACGGGGTTCAGGCACGGCATCGGGCCGGCTATGGCGGTTTTGGCGTTCGCTCTGGCGGCGCCGGCGGGGGCGCAGGAAAATCTCGATCAGGGCAAGTCCGGCGCGCAGTTATTCGCCTCGGATTGCGCCATTTGTCACAAGACACCGCAATCCGTGCCCAAGTCCGGCGGGGCGCTCGGCCTGTCCAGCTTCCTGCGCGAGCATTACACCGCCAGCCGTGAATCGGCCGATATGATCGCGACTTATCTGCAATCTTTCGGCAACGCGCCGGCTTCCTCCAAGCCCGCCGGCAAGCGCAAGGCCAAAGCCGACGACAAGGGCAAGCCCGAAGAGAAAAAGAGCAAATCCGGCGAGGCGAAATCCGACAAGCCGGCCGAGAGCAAAGCTTCCCGGGCCAAAAGCGAGCCCAAGAGCGACAAGACCGACAAGACCGACAAGACCGACAAGACCGATAAGAGCGAACCCAAAAGCGAAAAAAGCGACAAGAGCGACAAGAGCGAGCCGAAGTCGTCCGGGCCAAAGTCGGGCGACACCAAGCCGGCCGCGCCGAAGGCAAAAGACGCCAAAGCAGGCGAGCCCAAACCGGACAAGCCGCAGAAGCCCGATTAAGGCGTGGACTCATAAAATCGGTTCGGTAAACGCGGCACGCTGAATGTCCGCTTCGCTCCGAAAGTGACCGAATTGTTGCCTCGCCGCGAATGTCCGCTAAGTGCAGCCGGCTCAACCGGTCGACGCAACACAGGCGTTAAATCTCTCCGCCGGCGTTTCAAATTGCAAGGTCTCTCGTGGCCGCTCGTTGAGCTGACGCGCCACTTTGTTGAGATGGGCTTGCGAGTGCACCGACAAGTCGGTTCCTTTTGGAAAGTACTGTCGCAGCAGACCATTGGTGTTCTCGTTCGACCCGCGCTGCCATGGGCTCTGCGGATCGCAGAAGTAAACGTCGATATTGGTCGCCAGCGTAAATCGTCGATGATCGGTCAGCTCCTTGCCGCGGTCCCAGGTCAGCGACTTATAGAGCTCATTGGGTAGCTTCTTGGCCTGCTTGATGAGCGCGGAGATGACTGTCTGGGTGTCCTTGTTGGCCACCTTTGCCAACATCACGTAACGCGTATGACGCTCGACCAAGGTCGCGATATGGCTGTTCTTCGATCCGGACAAGAGATCACCCTCCCAATGCCCAGGCACCGCCCGTTCTTCAACCGCTGCCGGGCGCGCACGGATCGAGACGAGATCCTTGATTTGCCCCCGTCCATCGCCAGTGAGACCGGCCTGTTTCGATCGACGGATCGTGCGCTTCGATCGAAGATGGCCGAGGAGCTCCTTCTTAAGTACCCCACGGGCTTGAACAAACAGGCTGCGATAGATCGTCTCGTGTGACACGTGATAACTCTCATCGTCAGGATGGGCTCGCTTGAGCCAGCCGGCGATCTGCTCGGGGGCCCAATTTGATCTCAGCTTCTTGGCCACCGCTCGCCGCAACCAAGCATTGGTCGCCAACTTACAACGTTTAGGACGCCGGGCTCGAGCCCAGGCTGTCTCATCCGCCAGTGCTGCTCGATAGCCATCACAGCCGCCATTGCGGCTGATTTCTCGGCTCACCGTCGAGGCCGAACGGCCCAGCAACCGTGCCAACGATCGCGCCGATCGATGCGCCGCAAGGCCTCTGGATATCTCCTCGCGTTCAAAGAGCGTCAGTGCCAACCGTGAGCGACGCCGGGGTGGAGGGCGAATCCCACCGTGGGGGGCCAACTGGTTATAGATAGACGATGACGGCTTACCAAAAGCTCGCCCGATCGCTTTGAGAGACCCGCCCTGCTGCCAGCGATCCCACAACTCCGTCTTCTCGGCTGCCGTGAACCCTCGGCGAAACCTCTGATCCATCGTCACACTCCATCTTTTCCCTCAAAGATAAAGTGTTGCGTCGACCGGTTGAGACCACCGCCATGAACGGACATTGGACGCTGGCTTGAAATCAAAAGGCCGCCACTGACGGCGGCCTGCTGAGTGGAACTCAGGGGTGCGAGGAGACTTGCTGTTATCAGTTCGCAACGCTCTCGAAACTCTGAGGCGACGCCGATCCACTTTGAGCGTTTGATTTCATCGGCGTAGCCGACTTAAGGTTGATGCCCACTTCGCATGGAAACAAGTTTAGGAATTTTCGCATCTGGTCGTTGGTAATTTTACTTACGTGCGGACACACGCTTCCACTCTGCTTGCCAATCCAGTGATTGATCTCATCGGTAAATACGGTGGTCATCGCATTACATGCATCAGGCTTTGCGAACGGTGAGATGCAATTCCGTAGGGCATCTTGAGCGTCGTGCTCCAAGAGAAATGCCTTGATCGATAATTTCTGCCGGAGATTACTGGCTGCCTTGGCGTAGGCATGGCCCAAGCGTGTTTCCACTTCGGCACAGGCATGTTTCCGAATAGAAGCCGAAAAGGCGTCGAAAAAGAGCTTGAGCCAATCCGCACCTAAACGATCCACTTGCAACGCGAAGCAATGAGCCGCGATTCGTTGACTACATATGGACAGCAAGGTTGGCAGCATTCTGCCCTGCGCAAGCGGCACCGGGGCGGTAACGCCGCTCGCATCCATGCAACGTTTGTGAATTAATTCGAAATAGTCGAGGGTTGGCCTGCACCCGGTTCCGAAGACACCAAGTTAGGTGTTTTAATGGAACTGGAGGTGGGTCATGGAGCGGCGGAAGTTTACACGCGAGTTCAAGCTTGAAGCGGTGCGGCTGATCAAGGATCGTGGCGTGTCGTATGCGCAAGCCGAGCAAGACCTGGATGTGCATCAGTCGCAGCTGCGCAGTTGGGTGAAGGCTTTTGCGGACGATCCAGCACAGGCCTTTCCCGGCCAAGGTCAGATGAAGCCTGAGCAGGCCGAGATCGCGCGGCTCAAACGCGAGGTGACGAAGCTCAGGGCCGAACGAGACATCCTAAAAAAAGCCGCGGCCTACTTCGCGAAGGAATCGACGTGAAGTTCTCCTTCATCGCGAAGCACCGGGGGATCTGGCCGGCGGGATGGTTGTGCGGGGCGCTCGGTGTCTCGCGGGGCGGCTTCTATGCCTGGCTGACGCGACCGCGCAGCCAGCGCAGCCGGAGCAATGAAGAGCTGGGCGCGAAGGTTCGCGCCAGCTTCATTGGCAGCGCCCGGACCTATGGCGCCAGGCGGGTGTGGCACGACCTGCTGGCTGAGGGGGTGTCATGCGGACTGCACCGGATTGAGCGATTGATGCGATTACAGGCTCTCAAAGCACGCCCGCGCCGGCGTCGCCTGCCGCCCGACCTGGGTGAACGGCAGGCGGTCGCCGTCGCTCCCAACGTGCTCGACCGCAGCTTCCAAGCGCCCGCCGCCAATCGCAAATGGATCGCCGACTTCACCTACGTGTGGACGGCGGAGGGCTGGCTCTATGTCGCTGCCGTCATCGATCTGTTCTCTCGCCGTGTCGTCGGCTGGTCGATGAATGCGGCGATGACAGCGCAGCTCGTCACCGACGCACTGGTGATGGCAATCTGGCGACGGGGCAAGCCCGACGCGCTGCTGCATCACTCCGACCGTGGCAGCCAATACAGCAGCGAGCAGTTCCAGCGGCTGATGGCGGATCACGGCGTCATCTGCTCGATGAGCCGCTCGGGCAATGTCTGGGACAATGCAGCGATGGAGAGCTTCTTCTCCTCGCTCAAGACCGAGCGCACGGCACGCAAGATGTACCGGTCACGCGATGAAGCGAAGGCCGACGTGTTCGACTACATCGAGCGCTTCTACAATCCAAAACGCCGGCACTCGACGATCGGATATATGAGCCCTATGGAGTTCGAGCGGCAGGCTGGATTAGCTTAGCCGGGTGTCAACCAAACCGGGTGCAGGCCAGGTATCCGAAAGGCTGTCGATTATTTCCGCCTGTGCGGCATTAAGCTCGGCATCTGTCAAACGTCCGCCGTGTGAAGCGCAAGTGGCGTGAAGGTAACGGAAGGCAAGATCGATAACTGCTTGAACTCGAACCAATGCAATGATGTGCGCCAGCAATCGGTGCCGTGAGCGAAAGGTCAAGTCGGTTAGGTTTCGTCGGCATCACCTAGCTAATGCGAATGACATTTCCCTAAGTAACCAGCGTTGAAATTATGCGCGTCCGAGATTGCGCCGAATTCCCAAGACGCAGCGTTTGAACCTTAGAGGTAAATTGATAATTTCACGCTCCGATAATGGTAATTATGTACCGGATCAGATCATTCGATGTTTCTTGGAAAACAAATCGATAATGTCCGCTTTGTGCCGAAAGCGACATTACGCGCTTTGTTTGCAATGAAAATGAAAGAGGCCGCCAACTGAGGCGCCCAAAAAAAGAGCCCCGCCTGATTATCTGAGTGGCGAGGCTCTTTGCACGGAGCACCAGAAAGTGCTGCGGACCATGAGCCTGAAGGAATTAACAAATGAGAAATGTAGATATACGGATGTTTGCGTAGAGGTCAAAACGCTAGAACTGCGGGCCACTCAGCTTTGATGCTTTCTGGCTGTTGTTCCTTTGCGGCTTCCCGACATTCCCTCGCCAATGTCTTAAATTTTAGAGCGGTTGCCGCATCAGTGCACGCGCTCGCCATGCGTTCGCAGAGGCGCGCTTGAGCAATTAAACAATCGGCTAGCTTGTGCCGCTCAAAATCTGACATGAGAGTTTACATGGCACACGCTTTAGATGATCGAAATTCAGATTTCCGCCTTAAGGAATATTACAGATGCCTCTTGGGAATTATGGAATTAAGCTAAGTCTGAAATAGCCGGAACTTTCCAAACCGCCTATGTCGCTCATGGGTCAAAAGCAGACAACGCATCCCTGGCCATATTCCGCCCAATGTCCGCTTTGCCCCTAATAGCGACCATGCGCAGACGCGGCTGGGTTTGTGCGCTAAGTGCCATAAGCGACCAACGGACCGCAGCAAACAGCATCTCTATTCGATCACCTCGTCGGCGATGGAAAATAGGCCTGATGGAATGCAAGCCCAAAACGGGGCTTTGGTCACTCAGACGTTTCGGTCGTCTCGGTCTTCTTCTTTCTGCTCTTGGGGGCCTTTTTCTGATCGGCGGGAGCCTCCGCCGCAGGCTCGGCTTCCGGCGCATCCGACTCGCGCAATGCCTTGGCCGCTTCCGGCTCGAAGAAGGCTTCGGCGGCTTCCAGGGCGGCCGCCGCATCCTCCTCGGCCTGGTCGCGGCGCACGGTGACGTCCTCGCCGCGCGCGACCCGCTCGGCCTCGCCCGCGCTGCGCGCGACGATGACGGTGACGATCGACTCGACTTCCGGATGCAGCGACAGCGGCACCTTGTATTGGCCGATGGTCTTGATCGGCGCGTTGAGCACCACCTGCGCGCGGTTTACTGCGGCGTCCTCGGTCGTGAGCATGCCGGCGATGTCGCGGGTCGAGACCGAGCCGAACAACTGGCCGGATTCGCTCGCCTGCCGGATCACCACGATGGTGCGGCCGTCGAGCTTGGCGGCCAGCGTGTCGGCGTGGCCCTTGAGTTCGAGGCTGCGCGCCTGCAACTCGGCCTTCATGCCTTCGAATTTCGACTTGTTGTCGGCGGTCGCGCGCAAGGCCTTGCCGCGCGGCAGCAGGAAATTGCGGGCATAGCCGTCCTTCACGCGCACGACGTCGCCCATTTGTCCGAGCTTGCCGATGCGCTCGAGCAGGATCACTTCCATGGTCTTCACTCCTTGATTTGAACTTGGTTGAACTGGATTAAAAGCGTTGGCGGATGTCTCGTCGTCAGGTGCGGGCAGGCGGCCCGCGCGTGTTGGCGATGCGCGCGCGCAGGTTTACGACCGCTTCGATCAGGCCGAGCAGGCAGAGCGCCAGCACCGGCCAGCCCAGCACCAGCACCGCCAGATAAACGCCGCCGAGCAGGAAGATGCGGCTCGCCATGCCGCGGGTGACGGTGTGCAGCACCGCAAAGCCGAGCACGCCATAGGCCATCAGCAGGCTCGCCGACACGACGCCGGCGATGATGCCGATCAGGCTGCCGAGGAAACTCAAGACGACGGCAACCGCAAGCGCGATCGTTAGCGTGCGCGGAAACGTCATGGCCGCGAGCTCAGGCCACGGCCGCTTCAGCCGGCCGGAGAATTTCACCACGCTGGCGGCGAGCCACAAATTGAGCACGTTGGTGATGGTGGCGAGCACCGCCGCCGCCGGCGGAATCGCGGTCACCAGGAAATCGACCAGCCGGTCGGCATTGCTGATGCCCGGCACCGCGAGCGGGGCATTCGCCGGCAAATCGGTTTCCGCGTGCAGGACGTGGCTCAGCGTTTGCCGCAGGGCGGCGCGGAAGCTCTCGGCATCGAGGCCGAAATTGGGGATGGCGACCACCACCACCAGCCCGCCGAGAATGGCGGCCCACACCACCAGGCGGCCGGGCGGATACCATTCGAGCGCCGCCACCCCGTTGCCGGCCGGCCGCGCCAGCATCGCCAGATAGCAGAGCAGCCAGGACGGCAGCCCGGCGCCCGCCATGAACGAGAAGAAGAATATCGGGCCGAACGCGAGCCCGAGCGCCAGCGCGCCGGTTGCGGCCGCGATCATGGCCGCCCAATGGCTCCAGCCGAGGCCGGCGATCATGATCGGCAGCGGCGCCAGATAAAACAGCGGGATCGACAGCCACACGCCCGACGTCACCGAGGCGAACAGCAAAGCCGCCGCGGCGCCGGCACCCACTCCGATAAAGGCGAACTGCATCATCACAAGCTGTCCCGCTCCTTTCGAGCGGTTAGAGACGGAAGCCCTCCATCCCAACCATCGGCCCTGCGGGTGTCCCCGCCGGCTTCGTTATGTTCGGCGCGTCACGTAATCACGTAAGGCAGCAGTCCGAGGAAGCGCGAGCGTTTGATCGCCTGCGCCAATTCGCGCTGCTTCTTGGCCGACACCGCGGTGATGCGGCTCGGCACGATCTTGCCGCGCTCCGACACGTAGCGCTGCAACAGCTTGACGTCCTTGTAGTCGATCTTCGGCGCGCCGGCGCCGGAAAACGGACAGGTCTTGCGCCGGCGGAAGAACGGACGGCGCGCGCCGCCGCCACCGCCGCCACCTTGGGATGATCCGAATGCCATGGTCTATTCCTCCACCGCTGCGGCCGCGGGACCGTCGTCCTCGGCGGCCTCGTCGCGCCGCGGGCGGCGCTCGCCGCGTCCGCGGTCGCCGCGATCGCCACGGTCACCGCGATCCCCACGATCGCCGCGGTCGTCGCGGTCGGATTTGCGCATCATCGCGGAGGGACCGTCCTCGTGCGCCTCGACGCGGATGGTGAGGTAGCGCAGCACGTCTTCGCTGAGCCGCTCCTGGCGCTCGATCTCGTTGAGCACGGCCGGCGCCGCGTCGACGTTGAGCAGCGTCATGTGCGCCTTGCGGTTCTTGCGGATGCGGTAGTTGAGGGATTTCATCCCCCAATATTCGGTCTTGGTGATCTTGCCGCCGGCTTCGGTGATGACGCCGGACAGTTTCGCGGTTAGTTCCTCGACCTGCTGGGCCGAGAGATCCTGGCGCGCGAGATAGACGTGTTCGTAGAGCGGCATGAATTGCCTTTCCTAATGACCCATGGCCTCGACCCTGGCGCCTAGCCCCTCGAGCCCTTCGGGAAAGGCTCGAATGCTCTGAAGGCGGGAACACGGGACGCCGGGCCCACTGGCCCTGCCGTTCATGAGCGCGGTCAAGACATGACCGAGGTTCATGAATCAGCCGTCCGTTCAGCTCCCAACCGGGATCGACGAAGCGGGCGGGTTATAGGCGGATCGGGACGAAAAAGGCAAGCAAAACCGGCCCGCACCTTGGGTGCTTACGCCACATGCGGGCCGCCGCTTTCGAGGCCGCGTTGCAGCCGGTCGGCGAGCTGGCCGGCGAGAGCGACGCCTTCGCGCAGGTGGCAGGCCGAATCCGGGCCGGCATCCGCGGTCTCGCGCATCTTCTGGAGCGCTGCCAGCAGCCGTTCGAGGCAGCCGGCCATCAAGTGCTGGCGGAAGGCTGAATCGCGGCGGGCGCGTTCGAGGTCCTGTTCGTTAACGAAAGCGGGCATGAAACCGGCCTTATCGGCAATAAAGCGGGACAATAATCGATTGAGTTTTTTCGCTTCGTTACCGGAGCGTGCATAACTTGACAGGACCCGCCCTGGGGTGTCTTTCGGCCCGATTCCGGCAAAAAAATGAGATTGCGAGGGGCGAGGGGCATGGCGGTCGCGTTTTTATTCCCGGGCCAGGGCAGCCAGACGGTCGGCATGGGCAAGACGTTGTCCGCGAGCTTCCCGGCCGCCCGCCAGGTGTTCGACGAGGTGGACGAGGCGCTCGGCAGCAAGCTCTCGACCATCGCGTTCGAGGGGCCGGCCGAGACGCTCACGCTCACGGAGAACGCCCAGCCGGCGCTGATGGCGGTCTCGCTCGCCACCTTGCGCGTGCTGGAGCGGGAAGCCGGGCTTGATCTTGCGCGCGACGCGCTATTCGTCGCCGGTCATTCGCTCGGTGAGTATTCGGCGCTCGCAGCGGCCGGCGCTTTCACCATCGCCGATACTGCGCGGCTGTTGCGCACGCGCGGGCTGGCGATGCAAAAGGCGGTGCCGGTCGGCGTCGGCGCCATGGCGGCGCTGCTCGGGCTTGAATTCGAAGCGGCGGCCGCGGTTGCGGCGCAAGCCGCGCAAGGCCAGGTCTGCCAGGCCGCCAACGACAATGGCGGCGGCCAGGTGGTGGTATCGGGCGACAAAGCGGCGGTCGAACGCGCGGTGGAAATCGCCAAGACCAAAGGCGCCAAGCGTGCCATGTTGCTGCCGGTATCCGCGCCCTTCCATTGCGCCTTGATGCAGCCGGCCGCCGACGTTATGGCGCAGGCACTGGCGCAGGTGAGCGTCAGGCCGCCGGTCGTGCCGGTAGTGGCGAACGTGCTGGCGAAGCCGATTCGCGAGCCGGCCGAGATCGTGCGCGCGCTGGTCGCGCAAGTCACCGGCACGGTGCGCTGGCGCGAATGCGTCGCCGCCATGGCGGGCTCAGGCGTCACGACGTTCTACGAAGTGGGCGCCGGCAAGGTGCTGAGCGGCCTCGTCAAGCGCATCGCCGCCGGCGCGAGCGCGACTGCGATCGGCGCGCCTGAGGATATCGCCGCGTTCAAGGCGGCGCGCGCCGCGCAAACGAATTAGGAGCCGCATGATGTTCGATCTGACTGGCAAGACCGCGCTGGTGACCGGCGCCTCCGGCGCCATCGGCGGCGGCATCGCGCGCGCGCTGCATGTCCAGGGCGCGACCGTCGCGCTTTCCGGCACGCGGCGCGAGGCGCTCGATGCGCTCGCCGGCGAACTGAAGGACCGCGTGCACGTGCTGCCCTGCGATCTCGCCGACAAGGACGCGGTCGAGGCGCTGGTGCCGAGCGCGGAAGAGAAAATGCAAAAGCTCGACATCCTGGTCGCCAATGCCGGCGTCAATCATGACAACCTGCTGGTGCAGTTGAGCGACGAGGCATGGGACAAGGTGATCGCGGTGAACCTGACCGCGACGTTCCGCCTCACGCGCGCGGCGGTAAAGACCATGATGCGCCGGCGCTGGGGGCGCGTGATCGGCATTTCTTCGATCGTCGGCATCACCGGCAATCCGGGGCAGGGCAATTACACCGCCTCGAAGGCAGGCATGGTGGGCATGATGAAGGCGGTCGCCGCCGAATATGCCAAGCGCAACGTCACCGCCAATTGCATCGCCCCCGGCATTATCGCCAGCGCCATGATCGACAGGCTCAACGACAAGCAGCGCGAATCCATCGTGGCCAGGGTTCCGGCCGGCCGGCTCGGCACGCCGGCCGATGTGGCGGCGGCGGCGGTTTTTTTGGCTTCCGAGGAAGCGGCCTATGTCACCGGGCAGACCATTCACGTCAACGGCGGCATGGCCATGATCTAGCGCGCGCGGCAGCGAAGCGCGCGCGAATAACAGGCGGAAATGCGTGGCTTTTCGGGGAGCATCCGGCTACGCTGCCCCGCGCTAGTCAACGCATTTGAAGTATGGTAACCGAAATTCGGCCCGGCTGGGGCGGTCGATGGCAGGCGTCGCATCCGATGCATTGCGATCGAATGTCGTCACAGCACCGTCAACCACGACGAGGCCCCTACGCGATGGTTGCGATCCGGTCCCGGCCGCAGCCCAATCTAAAAAGCACGAGGTTGCAACGATGAGTGATATTGGCGAGCGGGTGAAAAAGATCGTCGTGGAGCACCTCGGGGTCGAGCCCGACAAGGTGACCGAGCAAGCGAGTTTCATCGACGATCTTGGCGCCGATAGTCTCGACACCGTCGAGCTCGTGATGGCTTTCGAGGAAGAGTTCGGCTGCGAAATTCCCGACGATGCCGCCGAGACGATCCTGACTGTCGGCGATGCGGTCAAATTTCTCGAGAAGAACGCTAAAAGCTGAGCGAAAGCCTGAGCCGCTGCTCGATCGCTTCATTAGTCGCTGAATTGTAGGCTATGCCCCGGTGGAGCATAGGAGCGTGGTGTTTGGCTCGGAGCCGGTTATGAGACGTGTCGTCGTCACCGGAATGGGGATGGTCACGCCGCTCGGCTGCGGCGTGGAGACGACATGGGCCCGCCTGCTCAAGGGCGAAAGCGGCGCCAAAAAGATCGAAACCTTCGACGTCTCCGATATTTCCTGCAAGATCGCGGGCGTGGTGCCGCGCGGCAACGGCTCCGACGGCAGCTACAATCCCGATCAATGGATGGAGCCGAAGGAGCAGCGCAAGGTCGACGATTTCATCGTGTTCGGCATGTGCGCGGCGCGCCAAGCGCTCGACGACGCCGGCTGGCGTCCGCACAACAGCGAAGAACAGAATTCGACCGGCGTGCTGATCGGTTCCGGCATCGGCGGCGTCGAACGCATCGCCGCCAACGCCATCGTGCTGCACGAGAAAGGCCCGCGCCGGATTTCGCCGTTCTTCGTGCCGGGCAGCATCATCAATCTGGCGTCGGGGTACGTGTCGATTGAATTCGGCCTCAAGGGCCCCAATCATGCGGTGGTCACCGCGTGCTCGACCGGCGCGCATGCCATCGGCGATGCGGCGCGCATGGTGGCGCTGGGCGACGCCGATGTGATGGTGGCGGGCGGCACCGAATTGCCGGTCAATCGCATTGCGCTCGCCGGTTTCGCGGCGTTGCGCGCACTTTCCACCGGTTTCAACGACGAGCCCAAGCGCGCCTCGCGCCCCTACGACAAGGCGCGCGACGGCTTTGTGATGAGCGAGGGCGCCGGCGTCGTGGTCCTGGAAGCGCTCGATCATGCCAAGGCGCGCGGCGCCAAGATCTATGCCGAGCTCACCGGCTACGGACTTTCGGGCGATGCCTATCATATCACCGCGCCCTCGCCGGACGGCGACGGGGCGTTCCGCTGCATGAACATGGCGATCAAACGCGCCGGAATTGCCGCCGGCGACATCGACTATATCAACGCGCACGGCACCTCGACGCCGCTCGGCGACGAGATCGAGCTCGGCGCGGTGCAGCGCGTGGTCGGCAACGCCGCCGGCCGCATCTCGATGTCATCGACCAAATCCTGCATCGGCCATTTGCTGGGCGCCGCCGGCGCGGTCGAGGCGATCTTCTCGATCCTGGCGATTCGCGATCGGGTGGCGCCGCCCACCATCAACCTCGACAACCCGTCGGTCGAAACGCCGATCGACCTGGTGCCGCATGTGGCGCGCAAGCGCGACATCGACACCGCGCTGTCGAACTCGTTCGGGTTCGGCGGCACCAATGCCTCGCTCATTTTCACCCGCTACGCCGGTTAGCGGTCCGCTCCCCAAGCTTTCGCCATAATTCTTCCTAACCTGCGAAAGCCGCTGATTTTTTTTGTCTTCGCCACAACGGGTCGCCGAATGGGAGTGTGCCAAAGGTGAGGTTGCAAGTCGCCATAGCGGGAGCGGGCGCGTGAATTCCGAAACGCCGCCGCCCCCAGCTGCGAGCCGGCCTGGCCCCACGCCTGTCCCGCCGCCGAGCGCCAAACCGCCGCGCTCACCGCGCGCCGCGCTCGAGCCGGAGCGCGTGCCGGCCCCCGCGCGGCGCTCCCACAGGGTGCGGCATCCGCTGGTGATCGTCGGCAACGCGATCTTCACGGTTCTGATCGTGGTTTCGGTCGCGGTCGGCGGCGCGCTTTACATCGGCAAACAACGCTTCGAAACGCCCGGGCCGCTCGCGCAAGACAAGGTGGTCAATATCCCACGCGGGCTCGGCATCCGCGATATCGCCGACCTCCTGACGCGCGAAGGCGTGATCGATCAACCCTGGGTGTTCATCGGCGGCGTGCTGGTGCTTAAGGCGCGCGGCGACCTCAAGCACGGCGAATACCAGTTCACCAAGGGCGCGAGCCTTGCCGACGTGGTCAATACCATCGTCGAGAACAAGGTGGTACAGCACACGCTGACTATCCCCGAGGGACTCACTTCCGAGCAGATCGTCGCCAAGCTTCTGGAGAACGAGGCGCTCGACGGCCAGATCAAGGAAATCCCGCGCGAGGGCACCTTGCTGCCGGAAACCTACAAATTCACCCGCGGCATGACGCGCGCGCAGGTCATCCAGCGCATGCAGCAGGCTCACCAGAAGCTTCTGGCGGAGGTCTGGGAGCACCGCATGGCGGATCTTCCGGTCAAGACTCCTGAGCAGCTCGTTATCTTGGCCTCGATGGTGGAGAAGGAAACCGGCAAAGCCGACGAGCGCTCGCGCGTCGCCTCGGTCTTCTTCAACCGCCTCAAGAACAAGATGCGGCTGCAATCCGATCCGACCATCATTTACGGTCTGACCGGCGGCAAGGGCACGCTCGGCCATTCGCTCACCAAGAGCGAGATGGAGCAGCCCTCGCCCTACAATACCTATCAAATCGACGGGCTGCCGCCGGGGCCGATCGCCAATCCCGGCCGCGCCTCGCTCGAGGCCGCCGCCAATCCGGCGCGCACCAAGGACCTCTATTTCGTTGCCGACGGCACCGGCGGCCATGTGTTCTCGGAGACCTACGAGCAGCACCAAAAGAACGTGGCGCGCCTGCGCGTGATCGAAAAGAACGCGCCCGACCCGCAACCGGCAAAGCCCTAGTCCCTTGTGACGACTAAGCCTCGCCGCTAAGGTCGCGGCCACTTTCGAGCGGCCCCGCAACGCGAGAATCAAACCCGATGGCCTTGTCGAGCATGACCGGCTTCGCCCGCGGCCACGGTGTCTCCGGCTCCTACGCCTGGAACTGGGAGATCAAATCGGTCAACGCCAAGGGTCTCGATCTGCGGCTGCGCCTGCCGCCCGGCTGGGATGCGGTCGAGGTGCCGGCGCGTGCGCGCGGTGTGGAGAAGCTCGCACGCGGCACGGTCTATGCAAACCTCACGGTCGAGCGCAAAGGCGTGGCGCCGACCGTCAAGGTCAACGAGCCGGTGCTCAACGCCGTGTTGGCGACGCTCAAGTCGCTTGGCGGCAAGGTGGACGCGGCCAAACCCACGCTCGACGGCATCCTCTCGCTCAAGGGCGTGATCGAGGTTACCGAGGAAGACGAGCGCGCGGAGGACCGCCGCGCCGCCGAGGCTGCGATCCTCGCCGGATTCGACAAGACGCTCGCCGATTTGGTCGCCATGCGGCGCGCGGAGGGCGCGACGTTGGGCAAGCTGCTATCGGCGCGCTTGAACGAGATCGCGGCGCTTGCCGCGCTCGCGGAGGCCGCCCCCGGCCGCAAGCCGGAAGCGATCAAGGCGCGGCTCGCCGAACAGGTGGCGACGCTTTTGTCGGCGTCTACTCGCTTCGACAGCGATCGCCTGCACCAGGAAGCGATCATGCTCGCCAGCAAGGCCGATATCCGTGAGGAACTCGATCGCCTGGCCTCCCATGTCGCGCAGGCGCAAAAGCTTCTCGCCGACGGAGGGCCGGCCGGCCGTCGACTCGATTTTCTGGCGCAGGAACTGAACCGCGAATCGAATACGCTTACCGCCAAGGCCAATGACGTCGACCTCACCAATATCGGCCTGGAGCTTAAAAGCACGGTCGAGCAATTCCGCGAGCAGGTGCAGAACCTGGAGTGAGCATGGCGCAAGCGCGGCAACAGGGAGCGAGCGTCGCCCGGCGCGGTCTGATGCTGGTGCTGTCGTCGCCCTCGGGCGCCGGCAAGACCACGCTGTCGCGCAAACTGCTCGAGCAGGACAAAGGCGTGACGTTGTCGGTCTCGGTAACCACGCGCAACATGCGCCCGGGCGAGGTGGATGGCCGCGATTATACGTTCATCGACCGCAAGCGCTTCGACGCGCTGATTGAAAAGGACGCGCTGCTGGAATACGCGGAAGTGTTCGACAATTATTACGGCACGCCGGCAAAGCCCGTGATGGACGCGCTCGCGGCCGGCCGCGACGTGCTGTTCGACATCGACTGGCAGGGCACGCAACAATTACGCGAGAAGGCGCGCGGCGATCTGGTCGCTGTGTTCATCTTGCCGCCTTCCGTTCCCGAACTGGAGCAGCGGCTGCACAAGCGCGCGCAGGACGATTACGAAACCATTCACCGCCGCATGGCGAAAGCCGCCGACGAGATGAGTCATTGGGCCGAGTACGACTATGTCGTGGTCAACCACGATCTCGCGCAGGCCTACGCCGACGTGAAAGCGGTCCTTGCGGCCGAACGGCTCAAGCGCGAGCGCCAGCCGGGGCTGTCGGATTTCGTGCGCGGGCTGATGGCGAAGTTGTAGGGCGCGGCCGGCCGAATTATTTGGCGCGTGAAAAATACGTCGGCCACCGCCATAGCCGCATGGCAATCGTCTTTTGCCGGGCTTCGTTGCGTTCCTTGGCGATGGCCATGAAGAGGAACGCGACCGCGATGGTGAACAACAGCGCCCCGAAGCTCAGTGTCGTCAGCCAAGCGCTGGCATAGATCTCGTTATTGGAGGTCCATGGCAAAATGGCGCTGAGCGGGGTGTGCAGCAGGACGAGCGCGCCATAGGCGGCCAATACCAAGATCGTGGGCCAGCGCGACACCAACGTGTCGTTGCGGTCGCGCCAGAACTCGTAGGCGGTGAGCCAAGTATAGGCGGTGACGATGCCGGAGCCGACCAGGATGCCGATATTCTGCAATTCGACCAGCATCGGCGTCCGGCTGGCGGCGAGCCAAAGCAGCGCGCCGGCGGCCAGCGCGAGCGGTTGCACGGAGCGCCTGCCGAACACGCGCGCGCCCGCCCACGTGACGGCAAACGAAATGAACAAGGTCGCGTTGGCAAGATCGATCGCGATCAGGTCGGAGACTTTTCCATACATGCCGAAAAGGACGAGCGAGCCGGCGCGCAACAAATACGCAAAGCCCCACCAGGCGACTGCCTGAATGCTGGTGTTCTGCACCCAGGAAAACAGCAACAGCAGTCCAAGCATGGCTTCGATATCGACGGTCATGGTGAGAAGCGTGTCTAAACTGACCTGCATGAGCTGCGATCAATGGAACGGCCCGCGTCGAACGTGGCGGCCGGTCTTCGCAATCCATACGAAGCTGGAATGAACAATCGGATAATGCGACGACATCGCGCCGTTACGATTGTCCTTACCCTTCCGACATCGGTTGCATTCGATGAAAATGGAAAGTTCGACAGTGCGATAATACCGCTTCGCGGCGGTGGAATTTTACCGTGCCCCGGATCGCCGCCGCACGATTGCGCCGGCGTCACGCCGTCAGCACCACGCGCCCGACAATCTTGCCGCCGCGCAAATCGTCGAGCGTCGCCTGTGCAGCGCTCAGCGGCCGCTCGGCGATCGGCGGGGCTGCGATTTTATTGGCGCGCACCAGATCGATCAGCGCGCGCGCTTCGGCGAGCGTGCCAGTCTGCGTGCCTTCGATGGTCATGGCCTTGAGCGGAAACATGGCGACCGCCATCGGGTAGCCGCCGCCGATCAGGCCGGTGACCACCACCTTGCCGCCTTTGGCCAGCACGCCGGTGGCGAAAGCGAGTGATGAGTCGGAGCCGGCGAAATCGACCGCGGCGTAGATACCGCCGCTGGCTTTCAGCAACGCCTTGCGCGCATTCGGATCGGCCGGATCGAACGCGGCTTGCGCGCCGGCGGCGAGCGCCGCCTCGCGCTTCTTGGCGTCGATGTCGGCGACGTAAGGTGAGTTGCCGTACATCGCTCGCGCCAGCGCAAGCCCCATCAAGCCGACGCCACCCAAACCCACCAGCAGCAGCGGCGCGCGCGCGGCGCGGTCTTCGAGCCGTTTGAGCGCCGCATAGGCGGTGAGTCCCGAGCACATCAGCGCACCGGCGTAAGACGGCGAAAGAGGCGCGTAATCGATCAAATAGCGCGGATGCGGGACCAGCACGTGCGTGGCGAAACCGCCGTCGACCGTGATGCCGAGATGACGCGGCGCCGCGCAGATGTTTTCCTCGCCCGCCTTGCAGGCGGCGCATTGTCCGCAGCCAATCCAAGGGTAGACCGCGGCCTTGACGCCCGGCGCAACTTTGGCCTCCGGCCCCGCGCTTACGACTTCGCCGGCGATCTCATGGCCGAGTGTGAAGGGCAACGTGCGGCCGCCCCGCACGTCGAGTTGCTTGCCGTCGCCGAGACGGAAATAACCGTCTTGCATGTGCAGGTCGGAGTGGCAGACGCCGCAGCGCGCGATGCGCACCAGTACTTCGGTTCCCTTGGGCTGCGGGGCCTCGGCCACCGTTTCGGACAAAGGCGCGCCGTAGGCGGTCAGCGATTGGCGGTGCATTTGCATGAGCGGACTTTACACGCGGGCTTTCGGTTGCCCAGCAAAAATATTGGCCAGCTTGACGAAGGCCTCGACCGGAATTTCCTCGGCCCGCGCGGTCGGCGCGATGCCGGCCGCATCGAGTAACGCAAGCGCGTCGCCGCCGAGCGATTTGAGGCTCTGGCGCAACATCTTGCGGCGCTGCCCGAAGGCCGCCTCGGTGGCCTTCTGCAAGGCCGCAGCGTCGCAGGCGAGCGGCTGCGCGCGCGGCACCAGCCGCACCACCGACGAAGTCACTTTGGGCTGCGGCACAAAGGCGGAAGGCGCCACGTCGAACATGATTTTGGTGTCGCAGCGCCAGTTCGCCAGCACCGACAGGCGGCCATAGGTCTTGCTGCCGGGCGCGGCGACGATGCGCATCGCCACCTCGCGCTGGAACATCAGCACCAGGGCGTCGTACCAAGGCGGCCACGGCTCAGTCAGCCAGCCGATCAAAAGCGCGGTCGCGATATTGTAGGGCAGGTTGGCGACGACCATGGCGCGCCCGCCGCCGAGTTGGGCGCGCGCGTCGAATCGCAAGGCGTCGCCGGCAACGATTTGCAGCCGGCCCGGATAATGCGCGGCGATTTCTTCAAGCGCGGCGATCGCGCGCGCATCGCGCTCGACGGCGATGACGCGGTCCGCGCCTTGCGCCAGCAGCGCGCGGGTCAAGCCGCCCGGCCCGGGGCCGATTTCGACCACGGTCGCGCCGGCAAGCGGGCCGCCGGCGCGTGCGATGCGCGCGGTCAGATTGAGATCGAGCAGGAAATTCTGGCCAAGCGATTTCTTGGCGGACAGACCATGCCGGCGGATGACCTCGCGCAGCGGCGGCAGGTCGTCGATCTGTGCCATTCAAACAGACCGCACGCCGCCGCGAAAGCGGGGACCCAGGACGACAATTTCCGTTTTTGCGATCATGGCTCTGGCTTCCCGCTTACGCGGGAATGAGCGGAGTTTTTACGTTGGCCGAGAGCCGCGCCGCCAGTTGCAGCGCCGCCACTAAGCTCGATGGATCGGCGCGGCCGGTGCCGGCGATGCCGAAGGCGGTGCCGTGGTCGGGCGAGGTGCGCACGAAGGGCAGGCCGAGCGTCACGTTTACCGCACGCTCGAACGCCAGCGTCTTGATCGGGATCAGCGCTTGGTCGTGATACATGCAAAGCGCGACGTCGTAGCCCGCGCGCGCCTTTTCGTGGAACAGCGTGTCGGCCGGCAGCGGCCCGATGGCGTCAATACCTTCCGCGCGCAATTGTTCGACCGCGGGCGCGACGATTGTCGCGTCCTCCTCGCCCATGGCGCCTTCCTCGCCGGCATGCGGATTGAGGCCGGCGACCGCGATGCGCGGGCGCGCGATGCCGAAACGCGCGGTGAGGTCGCGCGCGACGATGCGCCCGGTCTCCAGCACCAGCCCGGCGGTGAGCCGCGACACCACCTCGCGCAACGGCAGATGGATGGTCACCGGCACGACGGCAAGCTCGGCCGACCACAGCATCATCACTGGATGCACCGGCTTAGCTGTAGCTTCGGCGGCGAGCTTGGCGAGGAATTCGGTATGGCCGGGCTCGGCAAAACCCGAGCGGTAGAGCACGTTCTTGGCGACCGGATTGGTGACGACGGCGGCGGCGCGGCCGCACAGCACGTCGGCAACCGCGCGGCGGATCGAGGCGATGGCGGCCGGCGCGCTCGAGGCGTCGGGCTTGCCGGCGGCGGCGGTAACGGAAAGATCGAGAGCTACGACCGGCAGGGCGCGTGAAAAGGCCGCGCCGGCTTCCGCGGGCGCGACCGCGGCAAGCGGCACGTCGAGGCCGAGCGCGCGCGCGCGGCGCGCAAGAAAATCCATGTTGCCAATCAGATAAAACGCCGGCAGGTCGAGTTCGACCCGGTGCCGCCATACCGCGAGCGTCAAATCGGGACCGATGCCGGCCGGCTCGCCGATGGTCAAAGCCAGAGGAAGGCCGCCGGGAGCGCTCATTTGGCTTCTTTGTATTCGATCATTGCCTGTTTGCGGATTTCGTCGAGGAACCGCTTGGACTCGGCGTCGAACTTTTTCTGAAACAGCTGCTGGCGCACTTCGCGCTTGAGCGGAGAGTTGACTTTGCTCTCCTTCTTGGCGCACATAGCAAACATCTGCAGGCCCTGCGTGGTCGCCTCCGGCGTGGTCAGGTGGCCGATCGGGATGGCGGCGAGCACGTCGCGCAGTTGTTGCGGCAGGTCGGCGGATGAGCGCGCGACCGGCTCGCGCACCGCGACGTCGCGCATTGCGCGCGATATGGCGAGACCCTCGTTGCAGCTGACGAAGCGACTGCGCAGGCTTTCCGCCTCGCGAAGCCTGGCCTCGGCGACGGCCTGGCTCGACCCCGGCGGGAGCAGGACTATGACGGGGTAGAGCGTGTAGATGTAGCCGGTCACGTCGCTCTGGCCCTCGTTGCGCGCGCGCATCGCTTCGGTGATCTCGCCCTCGCCGACCTCCAGCGACGAGCTGAATTTGCCGCGCACCAATTGATTCCAGGTCAGCTCGGCGCGGATGCGCGCCTTGATCGTGTTCGGCGAAATTCCGGCGCGTTCGAGGATCTGGCTGAATTGCTGCGTCGTGATGTGCTGGTTCTTCGCCATATTGACGAAGGCCTGGTCGACCTCCGTATCGGGCACCTCGAAACCATAGCTCTTGGCGCGCGAGATCTTGAGACGGTCGTCGATGAGCTCCTGGAGGACGTCCTGGCGCGTAGGCGTCTTGTGGGTCGATGCCGCGATCAGTTTGGTGCGCTGCTCGATGTCGTAGGCCGTGATCGGCGAGCCGTTGGCGACCACCACCACCTGCGCGGTGGCGACCGCAGGCGCGGCAACGGCCACGGCGAGTGCGACGATTGCCAGCCATTGGCGGAATGAAAGAAATCTCACGCTAGTTCCTGGCATCGCGACATCCATTGCCGCCGGTGGTCGGATGCATCGTCCCCGGCTGGTATCAATGCGAGTTTGCGTTTGCGCCAACGTTCTGGCTCACCGATGTATCGCCGAGAGTCCGCAAACTCAATTGCAGCATGATGGTATGGTTGAGCTGCGGCGATCCGGTGCCGTAGCTGTAGTTGGTAACGTAATTTAGGCCCAAAATTAGGCAATCGTTGATGTAGGCGATGCCGAGCGAATTCTGCGCGAAATTGTTAGCTTTGAGGTCGTAGAGCGCGGAGCCACGCAGCACCCAGTTGGCATCAAGCTTGACCGAACCGGAGGCGAGCAGGCCCTCGCGGCGGTCGAGGAAGCCGATATCGGGTTGGGCGGCATAGTCGCCGTACATCAGGCTGGCGCTCCAGCGGTCAAAATTGGCGCTTGCTTCGAGCTCGGTCCGCTTGACGGTAAATGTGTCGTTGTCGAAGCGGAAGCGCGAGGAGAATTTATAGGTGGCGTTGGGCTGGAAAGACGCACGCGCCACGTAATCGGAGCGGGTTGTATCCAGCCCGCTGTCGAGGCCGGAATTGGCAATCCCGCCTTGCCCGAATGAATTGTCCCACAGGCTATAGGACTGCCCGATCATCGCGTTGAAGAAGCCGCCGTGATTGAATTGCGCGGTATAGGTCATGGCGTAATTGGCGCGCCCGCCGCCCTCGACGCGGTCCCAGCCGGAGAACTTGTCGACGCGGAACAGGTTGCTGTCGTCGAAGATCAGGCTTTGCGCGTCTTCGTTCGGCCATTTGCCGATTTGCGGTTCGCTCGGCCGCGCGATCAGCTGGGCGATCGGCTCGATGGTCTGGGTGCCCCACGATTGCACGCTGATGAAGGGGTAGTGGTATTCCACGCCGACCGTCGGCATGCCGCGTACGAGGTTGCTGTCGCCGGTGGCGATATAGTTGGCGACGCCCGGATCGTTGTTGATCTGCAGGGACGCGGCGTCGGCGCGAAGAGACATGAACGGCGTGAACACCTGGCCGAATGAATCGGTGAAACTGCGGCGCCAGTGCAGGTCCGCCGAGAAGCGGCTGTAGGTGCCGGGAATGCCGCGCAACAGGCAGTTGCTGGAGGTTGCGAACATGGGGTCGGCGGTGTTGCCGCATGTGTTGGCGTTGGCCGCGGTCTGGTTGATCGCGTCGAACTCGGCCTGCTGACGCGTCAGGCTGGTGAAGTTGATGTTGTAGCCGAGCTCGCCGCCGATGATCGGATGATCGAAGGTGTAGTCGTAATCGATCACCGGATGGATAACCGGAATCTGCTGCTGCACGTCGGCCGTCGAGAAGCCGTAGTAGTAGATCGAGCGAATGTCGAAGTAGCTGCGGTCGCCTTTGCCGGAGAGATAAATCTGGGAGATCCCCGAGTTGGCGGCGGAGCCGAACGTATCGGTGAAGTGATAGGTCGACAGCCGCGGATTGTAGTCTTGCAGGAACGTCTTGTCGGTCAGCAACACGCTGTCCCAACCCCAGACCCATTTGTCGGTGATGGCGAACTGACCGGAGCTTTCCAAGCTGCCGCGGAAATCGCGGTCGCCGGGCGCCGTCACGCCGGGTGTCGGGCTGGTAAAATAGCCGCGGTCGAGCTGGTAGATGCCGGCGGCGCGGATCGAATAGGCGCCGTTGAGCAGGCGCTGCCGAAACTCGCCTTGCAGCAGCGGTCCCTGCTTGGTGGTGATCATCGGCGAGAAGGTGGCGTCATAGTCGGGCGCCAGCGCCCAGTAATAGGGCACTTCGAGCGACTGTCCGTAGACGCTGCTTGAGGTGATCGCAGGCGTCAGCACGCCGGTCTTGCGCTTGACGGTCGGATCTGGCGTCGAGAAGTACGGCAGCCAGGCGATCGGCCGGCCGAAAAATTCGAGACTTGCGTTCTCGAAATAGATCATCTTCTCGGTCTGGTCGTGGATGATGCGCATCGCTTTCACCTGCCACAGCGGCGGCTTCTTCGGATCGTCCTTGCAAGGCAGGCAGGCGGTATAGACGCCGCTGTGAAAGATGGTGGTGTTGCCGTTGGTGCGCTCGGCGCGGGCGGCCGCCATGCGGGTTCTGTCGGGGGCGTCCAGACGCAGCGAGTCGACGAACCCGTCGCGATAATCGTCCGACAGGTCCATGATGGTGCCGTAGGTGACCTTGTGGTCCTCGTCGGTGAGCCGGACGTTGCCTTCCGCGTGCAGCCGCTTGTTGGTCTGGTCGTAAATTACCTTGTCGGCTTCAAGCGTCGAGTTGCGATAATAAATTTGCACGCTGCCGACGGCCGAGACGCGGTGATTGACGTGGTCGTAGTCGATCTCGTTCGCCTTCACGAGCATCGGCTGTTGCTGGCCGGCTTTGTCGCGCGCGATGGCAATTCGCGATTTTGGCGGCGTCGGCGGGCTGGGCGGAAAACTAAATAGGTTTTGGGCAAAGGCCGGCGCGCACGTGAACGCGCCGCCGCAAGCCAGTATGGCGAGGACGGCTATGACCGCTACGGCGCCGCGGCGAGCCCGCCGCGGCGTAGGTGGACGAGCGCAAACAGGCCCCGTCATCACCCGTCCTCCTGGTATAACAAGGCAATAAACCCCGTCAGGCCCGCTGCAAGCACAGGCAACCAGGCCGCTGCCGCAGGGAGCATCAGCTCGGCCTTCGTCATGTCCTCGGTCACTTTCGATAAGACATAAAGCAGAAAGCCCGCTGCCATGCCACCCAAAATCATCTTTTGGACCCCGCCGAAGCGGAAGAAGCGTAAACTGACGGCGGCAGCAAGAATAACCATGGCCGCTAGCAAAAACGGCTGCGCTAGAAGCTTCTGGAACTGATATTTATAGCCTGCGGCGACCAACCCGGCGTGATCCGCGATCGTGATATACTTTGGCAACTCCCAAAAAGGCACTGATTCGGGCGTCGCAAAGCTTTCACGAGCCTGCTCGGGTGTCAGGCTAGACCTGAACTGATAGACCGCATGCTGGGCCGGTAAGGTGCCCAATTGGCTGACTCGGGCATCGAGCAGACGCCAGACTCCGGGCTCGAGCGTGGCCGCGCGCGCTTCGATGCGCTGCTTGAAGTTCCCCTCATTGTCGAAGGCGAAGATCGTCACGCCGTTGAGGTTGACGCCCTGGCCGCGGCTCGCCTTGGCGTTGATGATGGCCTGGCCTTCGCTGCTGCGCTGGCTGGTCCAAAACGGGCCGCCGCTATGCAGAGCGCTCGACCTGTCGCCGAACAGGAGGGCTTCGTAACGCTTCGACTGTTCCTGCATGATCGCCGAAAGCGGGTTGTAGACGGTGGTCGCAACGACGCCGAGCAGGAAGGCCACGACGACCGCAGGCGCGATGAATTGCCAGGCCGACACGCCGGCCGAACGGGCGACCACCAATTCCAGCCGCCGTGACAAATTGAGATAACAGACCATCGTTCCGATCAGCACGCAGAACGGCAAAATTCGCTCGGCAATCTGCGGCACGCGGTAAAACGAGGCCTTCGCCACCAGGATCGCCGACACGTTCGGGATGTCGCTGGCGCGGCGCATCATCTCGATATAGTCAACCAGCGCGACCAGCGCGAAAATTCCGCCGAACACCAACAGCACGGCGCCCAGAAAGCGCTTGCCGAAATACCGTCCGAGGGTTCCTCCGATCATCGGCATAAGCGGCTCATGACACGGCGACGCGGCGCGACACGCGCTCGGCGAGCGCGCTGATCCAATTGTCGATGAATGCCGGCGGCTCCAGGATCAGCCCACTGCGAATCACGTAGAGGCCGCCGCCGAATGCAATCGCCAGCGCCACATATTGCAGCGACAGCATCCACGGTATGGAGGCGCCGAACACGGTGGAGACGAATCCGGCAAGCCGCAACAGCGCAGCGCCGCCGACCGCCGCGAGCATCGAAACCGTGCGGCTTTGCCGGTTGGTGCGCGGCGCTCCCAGATAGGCGAAGGCGATCACCGCGAAGGCGAGCGGATAGATCGGCGCGATTAGCCGGTCTTGCAATTCGGCGCGGAATTGGTTGGGCTGCTCGCGATAGAACGGATCCGCCGGATCCGGAAACAGCAGTTGCCACAAATAGCGTTCGCGGATCGAATATTTAGTCGCTTGCGGCCCCGGAACAACGTGCGAGAGGTCGAAGGCGTAGCGGTCAAACTCCACCATCGTCGGATCGCGTTGCTTGGCTTCGAAACGCTGCACCATGCCTTTTTGCAGAATCAGGAAGGTGCCTTTGGCGTTGTCGAGCAATTCGCCGGTGTCCGCGATGATGGTGACGCGTTGCGCCGGATCGCGCTGGTCGTCGAGAAAGATGCCGGCGAGTTGGCCGTTGCTGCGCCGTTCGCGGACGCGAATGGTGACGCCGTTCTCGACGCTGACGAAACGGCCGGGCTGAACCAGATTGGTCACCACGTCGGCGCTCACCTCGGTCAGCCAGTCGCCCAGCATGCGCAGGCCCTTGGGCGCGAAATAGGCGCTGACCACCGTCACCAAGATCGACACCACGACCGCCACCGACAGGAAGGCGCGGAACAACACCCACGGCGACATGCCGGCCGCGTTCATCACGATGATTTCGCTGTCGGTGGACATTTTGTTCAGCACGTGGGCGATCGCGATCAACAGCGCGATCGGCGCGATCACCAGGACGAGCAGCGGAACGATGAGGCTGGTGATGCCCACGAAGACCAGGACGGACTGACCCTGGTTGGTCATCAGGTCGATGTCGTGCAGCGCCTGCGTCACCCAGATCACGGCGGTCAGGCTGATCAATACGACGACAAACGCACTAAGCGTCGTGCGGAATATATATCGGCTGATCGACCCCATCCGACGCGTCGTCCCCCAATCGCCAATATGCGCCCCGTGCCCGGCAAGCACCCCGGGCGCACAGCGCAATCAGCCTAATCCCACCCCCAGTATGTTTACCTTGATCCATCCACAAAGTGGCCGCGCAAAGGCAAAGCCGTTGAACATGCACAACAAATCGTAAAATTCGGCGGCTGGATAGGGCTGCCCGAGGGGGCCCGGGCGGCCCGATCCGACGGTTTCGGCCGTCGGGGAGCAAAGCAGGCAGCGGGCGGCGGTGAAAAGCCTGGGAATCGTGGGCAGTTGGGGTTTGCAGAGGGGGCTGGGGCGGGCCATATGGGCTGCGGGAACCGCCTATCCCCAAGGCCAAACCAAGACCCCAGGATTAAGGAAAGCGCCGATGTCCGATGCCTTTAAGCTCGGTTTTGCACCCTTCGCGCCGGCCAAATCGGGCGTTCTTATCGTGTTCTGCGACGACGGGCTCAGATTCGGTCCCGCCACCCGTAAGGCGCTGGGCGCCGCCGCCGGCTTGGTGGCGCGCGCGGCCAAGAGCGAGCACTTCACCGGCAAAAGCGGCTCCGCGCTAGAGTTGATCGTGCCGGAGGGGCTCGACGTCGCCCGTCTGGTCGTGATCGGCGCCGGCAAGGTCAAGGGCCTCTCACAGAAGGACATGCTCAAGCTCGGCGGGCTCGCCATGGGCAGGTTGCCGGTCTCCGCGCGCGAAGGCACCGTGTTCGCCGAATTGCCAAGCGGGGCGCTCAAAGCCGGGCAGGCCGCCGATCTGGCGCTCGGCGTGATGTTGCGCGCTTACGCCTTCGACCGCTACAAGACCAAGCGCAAGGACGACGAGAAACCACCGGAAAACCGCAGCATGACGGTCGCGGTTGGCGGCGTCGCCGCCGCGCGCAGGGCTTACGCTGAGCGCGAGGCGATCGGCGGCGGCGTGCTGATGGCGCGCGACCTCGTCAACGAACCGGCCAACGTGCTCTTCCCCGAAGAGTTCGCCCACCGCACGCTCGCGTTGAAAAAAGCCGGCGTCGCGGTCGAGGTGCTCGATCTCAAGGCGATGAAGAAGCTCGGCATGAACGCGCTGCTTGGCGTCGGCCAGGGCTCCTCGCGCGAAAGCCGCGTGGTGGTGATGCGCTGGAACGGCGGCAGAGCGGGCGAAGCGCCGGTTGCCTTCATCGGCAAGGGCGTGTGCTTCGACACCGGCGGCATCTCGATCAAGCCGGCAGCCTCCATGGAGGACATGAAGGGCGACATGGCGGGCGCGGCTTGTGTCACCGGCCTCATGCAGGCGCTCGCCGCGCGCAAAGCCAAAGTCAACGCGGTCGGCGTCATCGGCCTGGTGGAGAATATGCCGGACGGCAACGCGCAGCGTCCGGGCGACATCGTCACCTCGATGTCGGGGCAGACCATCGAAATCATCAACACCGACGCCGAAGGCCGTCTCGTGCTGGCCGACGTAATCTGGTACGCGGCCAAGCGATTCAAGCCGAAATTCATGGTCGATCTCGCGACGCTGACCGGCGCCATCATCGTCGCGCTCGGCCAGGAATATGCCGGCATGTTCTCGAACGACGACCGGCTGAGCGACCGGCTGACCAAAGCCGGCGAGGCGACCGGCGAGTTGGTCTGGCGCATGCCGCTTAGCCCGACTTACGACAAGATGATCGATTCCAAATTCGCCGACATGAAGAACACCGGCGGTTCGCGCTGGGGCGGCGCTATCACCGCGGCGCAGTTCATCCAGCGCCACGTCGCCGACAAGACGCCGTGGGCGCATCTCGACATCGCCGGCACCGGTTTCGATAGTCGTCAGACCGACATCAACAAAAGCTGGGGCTCGGGTTGGGGCGTGCGACTGCTGGACCGGCTGGTGGCGGATTATTACGAGAAGTAAAGCCGCCCCGGCGTTTGTCCGCTAATGACGGTGGTCTCAACCGATCGACGCAACACTTTTTCTTCGAGGGAAAGATGGAGTGTGAGAATGGAACAAAGATATCGTCGAGGGTTTACGGCGGCCGAGAAGACAAAGTTATGGGATCGCTGGCAGCGCTCGGAGAGCCGGTGTCATGAAAATTGATGGACGTTGTCACTGTGGCTACGTTTCGTTCGAAGCTGAAGCCGATCCTGAAACGACGACGATCTGCAACTGCACCGATTGTCAAATGATGAGCGGCGCTCCGTTGCGGGCCGTCATTATCACGCGGCCGGGCACGTTCGTGCTTCGATCGGGGGAGCCGACGGTTTACCTGAAAACAGCCGACAGCGGTGCGGTCCGCCCGCAAGCATTTTGCCCGCGCTGCGGCACTGCGATCTATTCGACCTCGGCCGGTGATGATCCAAAGGCTTACAACGTTCGGGTCGGCATGCTGCGCCAACGCAATGAATTAGTGCCGCGCCGCCAATTTTTCTTCCGTTCACAACAAGCGTGGGTCAATGACCTCAAATCTATCCCCAAATTTGATATGATGCCGCCGCGGTGAAGATCGTCGCCGGCTGGCCGATTTTTCAAACCAAATGTCCGCGATTGGGGGTAAAGCGAACGTTGGCTGGCGCGATTGGAATGCAAGCCGAAAGTGGGCTGCTTTTTTGGCGCGTGGACCTGAACCCATGACCGAAATCTTGTTCTACCACCTGCAAGGCCAGAAGCTCGAAGGCGTGCTGCCGGGCTTGTTGGAGCGGTCGCTCGAGCGCGGCTGGAAGGTGGTCGTGCAGGGCGCCTCCGAAGAGCGCATCGAGGCGCTCGACGCGCATTTGTGGACCTACCGCGACGACGGCTTCCTGCCGCACGGCACCTGGTGCGAGGGCGATGCCGCCGTGCAGCCGGTACTGCTCACAGTCAACGACGGCAATCCGAATGCCGCGACCGTGCGCTTCTTGGTCGATGGCGCGCCAATGCCGGAAGACGCCGCGGACTATCAGCGCATCGTGCTGGTGTTCAACGGCGAGGACGACGACGCGGTCGCCGCCGCGCGCGGCCTCTGGAGCGATGCCAAAGCGAAAGGCTTCGAGGTCACCTATTGGCAGCCGGACGTGCAGGGCCGTTGGGCGAAAAAGGCCTAGTTTTCGCGCAAACGCAGGTCCGGACTAGGCCAATGGCCTGTAGGCCAGTGAATCACCGGCCAATGGCGTAGTTAACCCCTTGACCAGGCTTGGCTTGTCGCTGCCATCGTGATGACGCAAAATACCTATTAAGCGACAAGCGGATAGGCCGCCCGGGGGAAACCGTTTTGCGTCATCGTGCCATTGCCAGAATTGCGTTTGTTGTGTGTGCCGCGGGTCTGGCCACGGGCACCGCCGGCTGCACCAATCCGATTCATGCCTTCGAGGAAAGCAGCGAGGCCGGCTGGTTCTCCAAACCGATCGACGTATTCGCCAAGCCCAGTTGGGCGACCGCCTCGGTCATCGACGACAAAAATGCCCAACTCAATCCGCCGGGGCCGGTTGCGCCCGACGAATTGGTCGGTGCCGATGGCCGCTGCAGCGCGCCCGTAGCGCCGGCCGCGCCGCCGCAGGCCGCAGCGCCCCCGGCGCCCGCCGCCGCGCCGCCGCCTCCTGCGGACCGTCCGGTCGGCTCCATGGCCGGCGATCTCGCGCGCGCGCCGATGCCGGCTGCGACGCCAGCCTCGGTCAGTCCGGACCCTGGCATGCCGATGCAGCCCGGCGGTCCGCAAATCATGGGCGGGGTCGCACTCGGCATGAGCGAGTGCGACGTGGTGCGGCGCGCCGGCCTGCCCGGCAACGTCTCCATCGGCGTCGGGGATCACGGCGCCCGCAAGGTCGTGCTCACGTACCTGACCGGCACCTGGCCCGGCATCTATACTTTCGACGCCGGCCGGCTGAAGATCGTCGACCGCGCCCCGGTTCCGGAGACGCCGGTCAAACCGCCGGCGAAGTCGAAAAAAGCCAAGAAGCCGGTAAAGCCGAAAACCGCGACGCGCGAGATCGAGCGTCCCTACGTGCAGTGACGCGGCCGCGTTAGGCCGTCTCTAACGCCGTACTGGCGGCGAGCCATTCCGCTTCCGCTTTCGCAATCGCCGCCACGACCTGTGCGCGGGTCTTCGACAATTCGGCGGCGCGCGCCGGATCGCTGGCGAATAGCGCGCCGTCGGCGAGCGTGGTGTCGAGTTTTGCAAGCTGGCGCGTGAGCTGCGCTATCACCACCTCAGCCTGCGAAATCCGCTTGCGCAAGGGCGCGGTCTCCACGCGTCTGTCGGCCGCGGCGCGGCGGGCCTGCACCGGATCAGGCCGCATCGACGTTTTCGAGCCGACCGTCATTCCCTGGCTCTCTCCGGCGAGCACCATGCGCCGGTAGTCGTCGAGATCGCCGTCGAACGGCGCGACCTTGCCGCCGGCGACCAGCCAGAGCCGGTCGACGCAGGCTTCCAAGAGATAGCGGTCGTGCGACACCAGGATCACCGCGCCGGGATAGTCGTTGATCGCCTCGATCAGCGCGCCGCGGCTGTCGATGTCGAGATGATTGGTCGGCTCGTCGAGGATGATGAGCTGCGGCGCGGCGAAGGTCGCGAGCCCCAGCAGCAGCCGCGACTTCTCGCCGCCTGAAAGCGTTTTCACCGCATTGTTGGCGGCGAGCCCCGAAAACCCGATGGCGCCGGCGCGCCCGCGCACTTTGGCCTCGCGCTGGTCCGGCATCAGGTCGCGCACGTGGTCGTAGGGGCTGCGCTCCTCGTCGAGTTCGTCGAGTTGGTGCTGCGCGAAATAGCCGACCCGCAGCGTTGCCGCGCGCGTGACGGTGCCGTGCTCGGGCTTGAGACGGCCGGCCAGCAGCTTGACCAGCGTCGATTTGCCGTTGCCGTTGGAGCCGAGGAGCGCGATGCGGTCGTCATTGTCGATGCGCAGCGACAAATCGGATAATACCGGATGGTCGGGCTCGTAGCCGACCGCCACCTCGTCGGTCGCGATGATCGGCGGCGACAGCGCTTTCGGCGGCGCCGGAAAGTGGATCGGCCGCACCTCGTCGGTCACCAGCGCGTTGATCGGCTGCATCTTGGCCAGCATCTTGATGCGCGATTGGGCCTGCCGCGCCTTGGTCGCCTTGGCGCGGAAGCGGTCGACGAAAGCCTGCAGGTGCTTGCGCTGCGCTTCCTGCTTCTTGATCAGCTTCTGGTCGAGCAGCAGGCGCTCGCTGCGCTGGCGCTCGAAGTCGGAATAGCCGCCGCGATAAAGTGTGAGCTTCTTGGCTTCCAACGACAGAATCTGGTCGACCGCGTTGTCGAGCAGGTCGCGATCGTGGCTGATGATCAACATCGTGTGCGGGTAGCGCGCCAGATGGTCCTGCAGCCACAGCGTGCCTTCCAAGTCGAGATAATTGGTCGGCTCGTCCAGCATCAGTAGATCGGGCTCGGCGAACAGCGTGGCTGCGAGCGCGACGCGCATGCGCCAGCCGCCGGAAAACTCCGCGCAAGGGCGCGCCTGATCGGCGTTGGAAAAGCCTAGGCCCGACAGGATCGCGGCGGCGCGCGCGGGCGCGGCGTGCGCGCCCATGTCGGCGAGCCGGGTCTGGATCTCGGCAATGCGATGGGGATCGTGCGCGGTCTCCGCCTCGGCCAACAGCGCGCTGCGCTCGCGGTCGGCCTTGAGCACGACCTCGAGCAGGCTTTCCGGCCCGTTGGGCGCTTCCTGCGCCAGCCGCCCGAGGCGCCAGCGCGGCGGCAGCTCGATGGAACCCTGCTCGTGTGAAAGATCGCCGGCGATCACGTTGAACAGCGTGGTCTTGCCCGAGCCGTTGCGGCCGACCAGGCCGACGCGCGCGCCCGGAACGATGCGGGCGGAGGCGTTTTCGAGCAGCGCGCGGCCGGCGATGCGGACGGTGAGGTCGTCGATGACGAGCATGGCGGGCGCGTTGTGGCCGAGCGCGGCCTGCGAGGCAACCCTTTAGCCGAGCGCCTCGGCGACCGCCTTGCCGCAGGCGGCGGTATTGGCCGGTCCCTTCAGGTCGCGGGTGCGCAGTTTAGGCTCGGCCAGCACTTTTTCGATCGCGGAGACTATGGCCTTGGCGGCGTCCGGCTCGCCGAGGTGTTCGAGCATCATGGCGCCCGACCATATCTGACCGATCGGATTGGCGACGCCCTGGCCGGCGATGTCGGGCGCCGAACCGTGCACCGGCTCGAACACGGAAGGGAATTTGCGCTCCGGATTGATGTTGCCGGAGGGTGCGATGCCTATGGTGCCGGTACAGGCGGGGCCGAGGTCGGACAAGATGTCGCCGAACAAATTGGAGGCAACCACTACGTTGAACCAGTCCGGGTTCATCACAAAACGTGCGGTGAGGATGTCGATGTGAAACTGGTTCCACTTCACGTCCGGATAGCTCTTCGCCATTTCCTTCACCCGCTCGTCCCAGTACGGCATGGTGATAGCTATGCCGTTCGATTTGGTCGCGGAGGTGAGGTGCTTCTTCGGCGTCGAGCGAGCGAGCTCGAAGGCGAATTTGAGCACGCGGTCGACGCCGATACGGCTCATGACGGTTTCCTGCACCACCACCTCGCGCTCGGTGCCGGGGAACATCTTGCCGCCGATGGCGGAATATTCGCCCTCGGTGTTCTCGCGCACCACCCAGAAATCGATATCGCCCGGCTTTCGGTTGGCGAGCGGGCAGGGCACGCCCGGCATCAGCCGCACCGGGCGCAAATTAATGTATTGGTCGAACTCGCGGCGGAACAGGATCAGCGAGCCCCACAGCGAGACGTGATCGGGCACCCGGTCAGGCATGCCGACGGCACCGAAATAGATGGCGTCGTGCCGGCCGATCTGTTCCTTCCAGTCCTCCGGCATCATGCGGCCGTGCTTTTCGTAGTAGTCGCAGCTCGCGAAATCGAAGTCGTCGAACTGCAGCGCAAAGCCGAATTTCTTCGCGGCGGTTTCCAGCACCCGCACGCCCTCGGGCATCACCTCTTTACCGATGCCGTCGCCCGGAATGACCGCGATGCGGTGAACGCGATTGGTCGCCATGAAATGGTGTCCTTGTGCGCTGGCAGTGCGTTTCCGGCTGCCTTCCAAGCACTCCGCGCATTCCAGTGCAAGCGGGATCGGACGGCGCTCAGCCGAGCTTGCGCAGGCCGCCTTGCCCCGTTTCGCGCTGGTAGATGATGAGGTCGAAGCTCGGCGTCGCGTCGTTGCCGATGATCGAAGACAGCAGCGCGTGCGCCTGGCCGCGGTGGTGGGTCTGGTGGTTGAAGAAATGGTCGAGCGCGGGCGCCAGCACCTGCTCGATATCGGCCGGGTTGCTGAAGGTGCGGTAGCGGATGCTGCCGAGCAGATCGCCATCGCTCAGGCGCCCGACGTAACGGCCGATGAGCGTGTCCTCGCTGCGGCGCGCCGCGCGCAAAGCCGTGAAATCGTCGTACAGGATGGCATCGAGGCTCTTCGGCAACTCGCCGACGCCGGTAAAGCGGCGCATCCAGATGCGGTCGCCGACCAAGAGATGATTGAGCGTGCCGTGCATCGACTTGAAGAAGGCGCCGCGGTCGACGTGGTAGTCGGCCTCGCTCAGGGTGGCGGCGGCTGCGTAGAGCCGCTCGTTGCACCAGACATTATAGCCGGCGAACATCCGGTAGCGGGATATCATGGCTGTCTCCCTTAACGCGCCAAAGCATAGCAAATCCGAACGCCAATCGCCCGATCTTGCCGCGCCAAACGGCCCCCGGTATAAGCCGCGCGAGTTCGCACCTCCAATCAATGTCGCTGAATTCTCCGATCAATCGCAGTGAAGGATAACCCGATGGCGCTCGAGCGCACCTTTTCTATCATCAAACCCGACGCCACCGCGCGCAACCTGACCGGCGCCATCAACGCCATGATCGAGGCCGCCGGCTTGCGCATTATCGCGCAGAAACGCTTGCGCATCTCGCTGCCGCAGGCGCGGCAATTCTACGCCGTGCACAAGGAGCGGCCGTTCTTCGGCGAGTTGGTGGATTTCATGGTGTCGGGGCCAGTAGTGGTGCAGGTGCTGCAGGGCGACAACGCCATCGTGAAATACCGCGAGCTGATGGGCGCCACCGACCCGGCCAAGGCGGCGCCCGGCACCATCCGCAAGGTGCACGCGCAATCGATCGAAAAAAATTCCGTGCACGGTTCCGACGCCCCCGACACGGCGGCACGCGAAATCGCGCAGTTCTTTTCCGAGAACGAGATCATCGGCTAGCGCGCTCGCGCGCATCGGGAGACCGGGTGCATTCATTGGCGCAAATGCTGGATTTCCACGCCTGGGCATCGATACTGTCGAGCGGGTGGGGCGATTTGGATCGGGCCGCGTTCTGGCTCGCGCTCGGCAAGATCATCTGGATCAATATTCTGTTGTCCGGCGACAACGCCGTGGTGATCGCCATGGCCTGCCGCGGCCTGCCGCCCCGGCAGCGGCTCTGGGGCATGACGCTTGGCGCCGGCGTCGCGGTCGTGCTGCGCATCGTCTTCACGGGCGTGGTCGCCTCGCTGATGACGCTGCCGTATCTGAAGATCGCCGGCGGGCTGGCGCTGTTCTACATCGCCGCCAAGCTGTTGGTGCCCGACGACGCGGACGAGAGCGAGACCGAAGCGGTCGCGCATCTGTGGCGCGCGGTGCGCGTCGTCGCCATCGCCGACATCGTCATGAGCCTCGACAACGTCATCGCCATCGCGGCGGCGGCCGGCGGCAACATGGCGCTGCTGGTGCTGGGGCTTGCCATCAGCATTCCGCTGATCGTGGGCGGGGCGGCGGCTATCATGACGCTGCTCGACCGCTTCCCAGTTCTGGTCTGGGCCGGCGCCGCGCTGCTCGGCTGGGTCGTCGGCGAGGTGATTGCGACCGATCCGGTGACGCGCGGCTACCTCGTTCACGCTTACGGCATTGCGGTTGCGCACACGGTCGAATACGCGTCGGCCGCGGCCGGCGCGGTGCTGGTGCTTATCGTCGGGGGGCTGTGGCGGCAAAACAAGCTCGCGAAGGCAAGCGACGTCTGAGAAACCGCGCTATACTGCGGGTACGATGAATCAGGCGGTCAAACTCTCCGAGGCCAAACGGATCGGTTATTCCGCTTGCCCGCACGATTGCCCGTCGACCTGCGCGCTCGAGGTCGAACTGATCGACGAGCGCACCATCGGGCGCGTGCACGGTGCCAAGGACAACGACTACACCGCCGGCGTCATCTGCGCCAAAGTGGCGCGCTACGCCGAGCGGGAGCATCACAAGGACCGGCTGCTGCATCCGATGCAGCGCGTCGGCGGCAAGGGCGAGGGCAAGTTCCGGCAAATCTCCTGGGACGATGCGCTCGATATCGTCGCGCAGAATTTCCTCAAGGCCGAACAAAAGCACGGCGCCGAGGCCGTGTGGCCATACTACTACGCCGGCACCATGGGCCTGGTGATGCGCGACGGCATCAACCGGTTGCGCCACGCCAAGAAATATTCCGGCTTCCATTCCTCGATCTGCGTCAACCCGGCCTATGCCGGTTTTGCCGCCGGTACCGGCACCGTTGCCGGCGTCGATCCGCGTGAAATGGCGAAATCCGACCTGGTGGTGATCTGGGGCACCAATGCGGTCAACACGCAGGTCAACGTGATGACGCACGCCGTGCGCGCGCGCAAGGAGCGGGCGGCAAAGATCGCGGCGGTCGACATTTACATGAACGGCACCATGGAGCAGGCTGATCTGCCGGTGCTGGTGAAGCCCGGCACCGACGGCGCGCTCGCCTGCGCGCTGATGCATTGCCTGTTCCGTGACGGCAAGGCCGATTGGGGCTATCTCGACAAATACACCGACGCGCCGCGCGAATTGGAAGCGCACTTGCGCACGCGCGATCCCAAGTGGGCGTCCGCAGATCACCGGCACGCCGGTCGCAACCATCGAGGCATTCGCCAAACTGATCGGCGAGCGCAAGCGCGCTTTCTTCCGGCTCGGCTACGGCTTCTCGCGCTCGCGCAACGGCGCGGCCAACATGCACGCGGCAAGCTGCATTCCGGCGGTGACCGGCGCCTGGCAACTCGAAGGCGGCGGCGCTTTCCACATCAACGCCGACATCTTCAAGCTCGACAAGACGATCATCGAAGGGCCTCGACGTCTGGGACCGCAGCGTGCGCATGCTCGACCAGTCGCGCATCGGCGCGATCCTGACCGGCGACGCCGAGGCGCTGCGCGCACGGGCCGCCGGTAACGGCGATGATCGTGCAGAACACCAATCCGCTCTCGGTCTGCCCCGACCAGAACAAAGTGAAGCAGGGTTTTGCGCGCGAGGACCTGTTCGTCTGCGTGCACGAGCAGTTCATGACCGAGACCGCGCAAATGGCCGACGTGGTGCTGCCGGCGACGACCTTCCTGGAGCACGACGACATCTATCGCGGCGGCGGCCATCAATACATTATTCTCGGGCCGAAGCTGGTCGAGCCGCCGGGCGAGGCCCGCAACAATCACGAAGTGATTTCAGCGATGGCCAAACGGCTCGGCGCCGAGCACCGCGGCTTCGCCATGAGCCCGCGTGAGTTGATCGACCAGATGCTGCAGGTGTCCAAGCGCGGGACGCTTGCCGAACTCGAAGCCAATCGCTGGCTCGACTGCCAGCCGCCGTTCCGCCAATCGCATTTCCTCGACGGTTTTTCCTGGGCCGATGGCAAGTTCCGCTTCAAACCGGATTGGAACAACGTGCCGTTCCGCAGCCCGCACAAAGGCGGGCCGGTCGACGACATGCCGCCGCTGCCGGATCATTGGACCTCGATCGAGCAGGCCGATGGCGAGCATCCGTTTCGCCTCGCCACCTCGCCGGCGCGCGGCTTCCTCAACTCGACCTTCAACGAGACGCCGACCTCGCTGGCGCAGGAGCAACGGCCGACCGTGCTGATCCACCCGGACGACGCCAAGGCGCAGGGCATCGGGGAGGGCGATTTTGTCGTGCTCGGCAATAAACGCGGGCAAGTGCGCCTGCATGCCAGGCTGTTCGACGGCTTGCGGCAAGGCGTGCTGATTGCCGAGTCGATCTGGCCGAATTCGGCTTACGCCGACGGCTGCGGCATCAACTCATTGACCGGCGCGGATTCGATCGCGCCCTATGGCGGCGCGGCCTTCCACGACAACAAAGTGTGGATGCGCAAGGCGACAGCTTAGCGCCGCCTTGCGTAGAGCGTGCTTAGCCTTTGCCCGGCAAGCATGGCGTCGACACTGATGCGGCCGCCGCCGGTCACGAACAGCGCGAGCGCGCCCCGGCGATGGCGAGGTCCTTGCTGAGGAAATGCATTGCAGGCCTTGCGCGGCCGCCGGAAATTGCCAATAAAGGTGCGCGGTCACAACGCGATCACCACGAAAGCGAACGCGAGCAACGCGCCGAGCGCGTCGCCACGCCCAGGATCAGCGTGACGATAATGACCCATTCGACGACATGCGCAAACGTGCTCATGAAATCGGGGGCGACGAAGTTGATCGACTTGAGATAGGCGGCGTTCGGGCCACCGGTCGTTACTGTCATCAGAAACACGGCTGCGATCAGCACGCGGGCGACGAGCAGCAGGATATCGCCCATGCCCGTGGCGATGCGTCGGTGCAAGACAACAGTCGATGCGAAGAATTTGCCATTGGTTCCCTCCGGTTTGATTTATTTTTTCAAACTATAGCCTGCTGCGCGAACGCCCGGAAGGGCGCTGCCTCCGATCGGCGAGCACATGCGGCATTTTGTGGGCAACCGCCCCAACGGCCGTTCCGGTTATTCAGAGTTCCTTGCCGAGCGCGCGGTCGAGCGAGTAGGGGCCGCCGCCGCGCAGCGCGATGGCGAACAGTAAAATGCCCCAGATAAACGTCTCCTCCATGCGACCCCAACCTTGCGGACGCATGACGACGAAGCAATGAAGTGCCATCTCAATGGCGAGCGCGGCCGCAAAAAAGCGCGTGAACAATCCGACGATAATGCATGCCGCCCCGACCGATTCGAGGAACATGGCGGCGATAGGCAAAAAAGACGCCCGGATTGAACCCGGACTTGGCCATGGAGCCGGCGATGACGGCGGGCCCGGCGTGAAACTTGGGCCAGACGTGCGCGTAAAGACAGCGCGCCGGCGACAATCCGGATCATCGGATACCAGAGATCGGAAACCTTGGCGTAAAATCCGGCCAGTCCCGGAAACAGCAATTTCGGCTCGCCGCTTGCCCGCCCATTCATGGCTTCGCTCCCCACTTTTTCGGCCGCTCTGGTGGGCGGCGTGCACCCGTACTAACACCGCGCGCGCGGTCATCGTCCAAAATATTTTCTTGAATGGTTCTAATCCGAGGGAATAAGCGAGGCGGCATCCGGCACCGGCACGCCGTCGATCACGCAGCGGCCGTTTTTAATCGCAATGCGGCCTTCGGCCAATAGTTTGAGGGCCAACGGATAGATTTGGTGCTCGACCTTGAGCACGCGCGCGGATAGCGCCTCTTCCGTGTCGCCCGCGTGCACTGCAACAGCTCCTTGCGCCACGATCGGACCGGAATCCATTTCCGCCACCACAAAATGCACGGTGGCGCCGTGGATTTTCGCGCCCGAGACGAGCGCGCGTTTGTGCGTCTCGAGGCCCTTGAACGCCGGCAGCAGCGCGGGGTGGATATTGAGCATGCGCTGCGGCCATTGCGCGACGAAACCGGGCGTGAGCAGCCGCATGAAGCCGGCAAGACAAACGATGTCGATGCGGTGCTGCACGAGCACGGCTTGCATCGCGGCATCGAACGCGGCGCGGTCCTTGCCGAATGGCGTGTGATCGACGACTTCGGTCGCGATGCCTTCGGCGCGCGCAACCAGCAGCCCGCCGGCGTCCGGCCGGTTCGACAGCACCAGCGCGATCTCGGCCGGATAAGTCTTGTCCTTCGCCGCCTCGATCAGCGCCGCCATATTGGAGCCGCGGCCGGAAATGAGAACGGCGACGCGCTTGCGGCTCATGCGTCACCCAAAATCAATCAACCAAGATCGAGCTTGCCGTCATAGACGACGCGCGCTGCGCCGTCTGCGCGCACCACGCTGCCGATGGTCACCGCCTTCTCGCCGGCTTGCGTGAAGGCCTGCGCCACCGCGGCGGCGTCCTTGGGCGCGGCGATGACGATCATGCCGATGCCGCAATTGAAGGTGCGCAGCATTTCGTTCTGCGCGATCTTGCCTTCGCCGGCGAGCCACTTGAACACCGGCTTGACCGGCACCTTGCCGAGATCGATGCGCGCGCCCAAGCCCTTGGGCAGCACGCGCGGGATGTTTTCGGGAAAACCGCCGCCGGTGATATGCGCCAGGCCTTTCACCGCTTTGGTCGCGCGGATCGCGGCGAGGCACGACTTTCACATAGATGCGGGTCGGCGTCAGGATCGCTTCGCCCAGCGAACGCGTGGCATCGAATGGCGCCGGCGCGCTCCACAACAGGCCGCTTTTCTCGACCACCTTGCGCACCAGCGAAAAGCCGTTGGAGTGCGCGCCCGAGGAGGCGAGCCCGATGATGACGTCGCCTTCCGCGATATCGCCCCGCGGCAGCAGCGCGCCGCGCTCGGCGGCGCCGACCGCGAAACCGGCGAGGTCGTAGTCGTCGCCCTGGTAGAGCCCCGGCATCTCGGCGGTCTCGCCGCCGATCAGCGCGCAGCCGGCCTCCTTGCAGCCGATCGCAATGCCGGCGACCACGGCGGCACCGACTTCGGGCTCGAGTCTGCCGGTCGCGTAGTAGTCGAGGAAGAACAGAGGCTCGGCGCCTTGCACCACTAGGTCGTTCACGCTCATGGCGACCAGGTCGATGCCGATGGTGTCGTGGCGGCCGGTCTCGATGGCGATCTTGACCTTGGTCCCGACGCCGTCATTGGCGGCGACCAGCACCGGGTCCTTGAATCCCAGGGGTTTGAGGTCGAACAAGCCGCCGAAACCACCGATCTCGGCGTCCGCCCCCGGCCGCGCGGTTGCGCGCACCAGCGGCTTGATCAGCTCCACCATCCGGTTGCCGGCGTCGATATCGACGCCCGCTTGCGCGTAAGTGAGGCCGCGCTCCTTTTCTGCCATGATGGCCCTTCTGAACGGGTCACGCTCTAGCGCCGGGGTCCTACGTGGAAATCGCAAGTCGCGCAATGGTCGAAGCGCCGTTATACTCCGCCGAGATTGACGCGTTGCCGGGGCAACAAGCCGGGACGGGTCGGCAGACCGGGTTTGACTTGACCATTCCGAACCTCATCACGCTTGGGCGCATTCTGCTGGTGCCGATCGTCGTCTGGGCGATCGCCACGCCCGGCGCCATGTGGATCGCCTTCGTGCTGTTTCTGGCAGCCGGCGTCAGCGACGCCGTAGACGGTTATCTCGCCAAGCGCTTCGCCATGACCACCGAACTCGGCGCCTATCTCGACCCGCTCGCCGACAAGGCGCTGATCGTCTCGATCTACCTCACGCTCGGCATCAACAACCTGATCCCGCGCTGGCTGGTGATCATGGTGGTGTCGCGCGACATCTTGATCGTGGGCGGAATCATCCTGTCCTGGCTGGTCGGCAAGCCTCTCAAGATCAAGCCACTCTTGGTCTCCAAACTCAACACGGTGGCGCAGATCGTGTTCGCGAGCGTCGTACTCGGCTCGCTCGGCTTCAATTACGAGCTGCCGACTCTCACGCTCATCCTCATGGGTCTGGTCGCCATCTTGACCTTGCTGTCGGTGGCCGCCTATGTCGCCGAATGGGTGCGCCACATGAACGCGACCGCGAGCGGACCGTGAGCCCTCGCGCCCGCTCCCGCCGGAACAGCGTTGCACCCCAGGGCGACGACATGCCGTCCAACCGGCAAGTCATGTTCTGGCTGGCCGCGCTCGCGGCCATCGTGCTGCTGCTGTGGCTGCTCAGCCAGATCCTGCTGCCTTTCGTCGCCGGCGCCGCCATCGCCTACCTGCTCACGCCGGTCACCGACCGGCTGCAAAAGCTCGGCGTCAACCGACTGGTCGCCGCGCTGCTAATGATCACGCTGGTGGTGATGGCGATCGTTATCGTCATTCTGCTGATCGTGCCGATCCTGGTCGGCCAGATGTCGTCCTTCATCGACAATCTCCCCGGCTACGTGACGCGACTGCAATCGCTGCTGAGCGATCCGAGCCGGCCTTGGGTGCACAAGCTGCTGGGCGCGAGCTTCAGCGCCGACAAATCGATGGGCGATCTGGTGTCGCAAGGGCTAGGCTGGCTCAGTACCTTCGTGCAGTCGCTCTGGTCGGGCGGCCGCTCGCTGCTCTCGCTGTTCTCGCTGGTGGTGGTGACGCCGGTGGTGGCGTTCTACCTGATCTACGACTGGCACCGCATGATTCACTCGGCCGACAGCTGGGTGCCGGTCAATCAGCGCGAAACCGTGCGCAAGCTCGCGCGCGAAATCGACGCCGCCATTTCCGGCTTCGTGCGCGGGCAGACCGCGGTTTGCCTGATCCTCGGCTCGTTCTACGCAGTCGCGCTCACCCTCAGCGGGCTCAATTTCGGCCTGCTGATCGGGCTGATATCGGGTGTGATCACGTTCATTCCCTATGTCGGGTCGATGACCGGCCTGATCCTCGCGCTCGGCGTCGCGGTCGCGCAGTTCTGGCCGGACTACAGTTCCATTCTGATGGTGCTCGGCATTTTCCTGGTCGGCCAGTTTGTCGAGGGCAATCTGCTGGCGCCCAAGCTCGTCGGCGAGAGCGTCGGACTGCATCCGGTCTGGCTGATTTTCGCGCTGCTCGCCTTCGGCTATCTGTTCGGCTTCGTCGGCCTGATGGTGGCGGTGCCGCTCGCCGCCACCATCGGCGTGCTCGGGCGCTTTGCGTTGCAGCGCTACCAGCAAAGCTCGCTCTATACCGGCGAGCCGCCCGGATGAGCGCGCCTTCGCTCAGTCCGCGTCAACTCGTGCTCGCGCTCGACCATGCGGCCAGCTTCGCGCGCGAGGATTTCCTGCGCGGGCCGTCGAACGCCGCGGCGCTTGCGCTGGTCGAGCGCTGGCCGGATTGGCCGGACCGTATCGTGGCGCTGATCGGGCCGGAAGGGTCGGGCAAGAGCCATCTCGCGGCGATCTGGGCGGAAGCCGCCGGCGCGCGCGTGTTGTCGGCGCGATTGCTCGAACATGGCGATCTGCCGGCGGCTTTGGCGACCGGCGCGTTGGTGCTGGAAGACCTCGCGTTCGACGGGCTCGACGAGCGCGCGCTGTTTCATCTGATCAACCTCGCGCGCGAGGAGGGCGCCTTCGTCCTCATCACCTCGCGCTCGCCGCTGCCGACCTTTCCGGTCGCGATCCGCGATCTCGCCTCGCGCCTGCGTGCGCTGCCGAGCGTCGCGCTCACTGCCCCCGACGACGCGCTGCTGCGTGCGCTCATCGTCAAGCTCGCCGCCGACCGCCAGCTCGCGGTCGACGAGGCGCTGGTGAATTATCTGGTCAACCGCATCGAGCGCTCGTTTGCGGGCGCGCGTGCCGCGCTCGCGCGGCTCGACGAAGAGGCCATGCGCCAGCATCGCCCGGTGACGCGGGCGCTCGCCGCCGAGCTGTTCCGAGACACCTCGGCTTAACGACGCGTGCGACATTTGCTTGACGAGGCGCCTCGTTCGGAGGCGAACTGTCATCCGCCGGCCACTTTTATCGGTTAGGGATGCGGCCATTCAGGCCTTCATTACAATGGCAGATCGCGCCCAAGCTATTGCAACAGTTGAGGAAATCGCTTCGGTTTCGGACCGCGACGAACGCCTTGTGGCGGCCGCCGCGGGCTCGGAAACGAGTCTGAGATCGCAGCCGCAACGCTTCATCAACCGCGAATTGTCCTGGCTGCACTTCAACCGTCGCGTCCTGGAAGAGGCCGCCAACGAAAGCCATCCACTGCTCGAGCGGGTGCGCTTCCTGTCGATTTCGGCCAACAACCTCGACGAATTTTTCATGGTGCGCGTCGCCGGCCTTAAGGGCCAGGTACGGCAAGGCATCACGACTCAAAGCCCGGACGGGCTTTCGCCCAACGACCAGCTCGCGCGCATCGGCGAGGCGGTGTCGCAACTCGCCAGCGATCAGCAGAAGCGCTGGCTGGACCTGCGGCCGGCGCTGTCGGAGGCCGGCGTCGTGCTGGTCGACGGCGCCGATCTCAAGAAGGCCGAACGCGCCTGGCTCGAGGAGCGTTTCCTCACACATGTGTTTCCGCTGCTCACGCCGCTCGCCATCGATCCGGCGCACCCGTTCCCGTTCATTCCCAATCTTTCTTTCTCGATCGCGCTGCAGCTGTCGCGCGCCAAGGACGGACGCGCAATGAACGCGCTGATCCGCATGCCGCAGAAGATCGAGCGCTTTATCCGTCTGCCGAGCGGCAGCGATCAGGGCCTCCGGCTGATCACGCTGGAGGAGACGACCGCGCTGTTTATCGGCCGGCTGTTCCCGGGCTACACGGTCAAGGGCCAAGGCGCCTTCCGACTGATCCGCGACTCGGAAGTTGAAATCGAAGAAGAGGCGGAAGATCTGGTGCGGCTATACGAGACCGCGCTCAAGCAGCGCCGGCGCGGCTCGGTGATCCGGCTCGAGCTCAACGCCACCATGCCCGCGGAGTTGCGCGCCTTCGTGCAGCGGGCCTTGGCCGTGGCGGACGACGAGGTGTTCACGGTCGACGGCGTGCTCGCGCTCAACGATCTCAATCAACTCACGCGGCTCGACCGGCCCGATCTCGAATTCGTGCCGTACAATCCGCGCTACCCCGAGCGCATCCGCGATCATGGCGGCGACTGCTTCGCCGCCATCCGTCAGAAGGACCTGATCGTCCACCACCCGTATGAATCCTTCGACGTGGTGGTGCAGTTTCTGCAGCAGGCGGCGCGCGATCCCGACGTGGTCGCGATCAAGCAAACGCTCTACCGCACCAGCGCCGAATCCCCGATCGTGAAAACGCTGGTGGAAGCGGCCGAGGCCGGCAAATCGGTGACCGCGCTGATCGAGCTCAAGGCACGCTTCGACGAGGAAGCTAATATCCGCTGGGCGCGCGATTTGGAGCGCGCCGGCGTGCAGGTCGTCTACGGCTTCATCGAACTGAAGACCCACGCCAAGCTTTCGCTGGTGGTGCGGCGCGAGGGCGGGGCGCTGGCGACCTACATTCATGCCGGCACCGGCAACTATCACCCGGTGACCGCGCGCATTTACACCGATCTGTCGTTCTTCACCGCCGACAAGGTGATCGGGCGCGACGTCGCGCGCATCTTCAATTACATCACCGGCTATGCCGAGCCGGGCGACCTCGAAGAAATGGCGATCTCGCCGATCGACTTGCGCAAGCGCATCCTCGGCCACATCGCGCAGGAAGCGGCCAATGCCAGAGCCGGCAAGCCGGCTGGTATCTGGATGAAGATGAATGCGCTGGTCGACCCCGGCATCATCGACGCGCTCTACGATGCCTCGGTGGCCGGCGTCGACATCGACCTGGTAGTGCGCGGCATCTGCTGCCTGCGCCCGGGCGTGCCGGGTCTTTCCGACAATATCCGCGTGAAATCCATCGTCGGCCGCTTCCTGGAACACAGCCGCATCTATTGCTTCGGCGAGGGTCACAGCCTGCCGCATGCCAAGGCGGCGGTATACATTTCCTCCGCCGACATGATGCCGCGCAACCTCGACCGCCGGGTCGAGGTGTTGTGCCCGATTCTCAATCCGACCGTGCACGAGCAGGTGCTCGGCCAGATTATGGTCGCAAACTTCAAGGATAACGAGCAAAGTTGGAAGCTCTTGCCGGACGGAAGTTCCACGCGCATAAAGGCCGCGCCGGGCGAGGAACCGTTCAACGCCCATAAGTATTTCATGACAAATCCGAGTTTGTCGGGCCGTGGAAAATCGCTCAAAGAATCCTCGCCGCGCAGCCTTATACGCCGCCTCGCCGAAGGCGCGTAAGCGTTCGCCCGCGATCGGGCTTTCGCGCGCGCTCGCCATTTCGGCGCAAGGCCGGCTCGATCACGGGCCGCCGATCGCGGTCATCGATATCGGCTCGAACTCGGTCCGCCTCGTCATCTACGAGGGGTTGACGCGCGCGCCAACCCCGATCTTCAACGAGAAGGTACTGGCCGGCCTCGGCCGCCAGGTGCAGACCACCGGCCTGTTGGCGCCCGACGCCATCGACATCGCGCTTGACGCGCTCAAGCGCTTCCGCGCGCTGTGCAACACCCTGCACGTGAGCAAGATCTGGGCGATCGCCACCGCCGCGTGCCGCGACGCGCGCAACGGCCGCGCCTTCATCGCCGAGGCGGCGCGAATCTGCCGTACGCCGATCTCGATCCTGTCCGGCAAGCGCGAAGCGCATCTCACCGCGCTCGGCATCGTGTCCGGCATCCACCGGCCGGACGGCATCGTCGGCGACCTCGGCGGCGGCTCGCTCGAACTGGTCGACGTGCACGGCACGCGCATCCGCGGCGGCATGACGCTGCCACTCGGCGGCCTTGCCTTGCAAGACATCACCGGCCGCTCACTCAAGAAGGCGGAGAGAATCGTCGAGGAGGCGTTCGAGGATCTCGACTTGCTGCACGACGGCGAGGACCGCACTTTCTATGCGGTCGGCGGCACCTGGCGCGCGCTGGCGCGGCTGCACATGTGGCAGACCGGTTATCCGTTCCACGTCATGCACAATTATCGCATCTCGGCGCGCGAGGCGCTGGAGTTCTCACGCCTGGTGCACCGGGTCGACACCGAGACGCTGTCCAAGATCGAAGTCGTCAACGCCGCCCGCAGGCCTTTGCTCGCTTACGCCGCGCTGGTGATGGAAAATCTGGTGCGCACGATCAAGCCCAAGCAGGTGATCATCTCCGTGCTCGGCGTGCGCGAGGGGCTGCTCTATTCGCTGCTCAAGCCGGCCGAACGCGCGCGCGATCCGCTGATCCAGGCCGCTGCCGACCTCAACGTGCTGCGCTCTCGCTCGCCGCATCACGGCGAGGAGTTGATCGCGTGGACCGACCGCTTCATGGCGTCTTCGGGCCTCGACGAGACTGCCGACGAGAAGCGGCTGCGCCATGCCGCCTGCCTGCTGGCCGACATCGGCTGGCGCGCGCACCCCGATTATCGCGGAGAGCAATCGATGAACATCATCGCGCACGGCGCCTTCGTCGCCATCGACCATCCGAGCCGCGCCTATCTCGCGCTCTCGGTCTATTTCCGCCACGCAGGGCTTAGCGAGGAAGACCTGTCGCCGCGCCTGCGCGAACTCGCGACCACCCGCATGCTGGATCGCGCCCGCGTGCTCGGCGCCGCCATGCGGGTCGCCTACATCGTCACCGCCGGGCAGGGCGGCGTGCTGCCGAAGACGCCGATGAAGGTGCGGCGCGGCAAGCTGGTGCTCACGCTGCCCGGCCGGTTTGCGGCGCTCGGTAGCGACCGGCTGTTCAACCGCCTGCGCCAGCTCGCGCGCCTGGTCGGCCGCGAGCCGGTGATCGAAAGCTAGCGACGCCTATTCGAACGAAACGCCGAGCTTTTTGCCGTCGGTCCAGACCACTTTGCAGTACCGGGGCGCGGCTTCGCCATCGATCGCCAATTGGAACATGCGCGGCACGCCAAAACTGCTGATGACGCTGAGACCGGCGCCGCGCGTCGTCAGGTCGTTGACGCTGCAAACGACCCCGGTTCCGGCCGCGCCGAACATGATCACCCCGCGCTTGGTCGTCGTTATGCGGAGCTCTTGTCTGCGCTCGAGCATCGGTCAGTCTCCAAGCTGCGGTTGAGGCTGCGCGGGCTCGGCGGCACTGTCGGCCACCGCCGGCAGCATATAGGTCCGCGTGCAATTGCACGGCGAACAAAGGTAAACGCTGCGCCGCATGTTGCGCACGACCGGGTGGGGCGTCGTCGCGATATGCATCATCGAGGCCCGGCACTGCGGACAAATTGCTGCGGCATCGGCTTCGTCCGAATGAGGCATAAGTCGAATAACCCGCCCAATTTCGTCGCGGCACGGTATATCGATACGTTTTACGGCGAAGATTTTAAGAAATAATGCCTGTCTAATTTCAATTTAATTGCAAATTTATCGAATGCCGTCGGCCCTTGGCGGCGGTGGCGCGGCCTCGTTTTTCTCCACCGTCACCACGCGGCCTTTTTCCACCGCCAGTGCCAGGTGCCCATGCTTCAAGGCGAGCGCCTTTTCGCCGAACAATTCGCGTCGCCAGCCTTTGAGCGCCGGCACGTCGGCCTCGTCGTCGGCCGCGATGCGGTCGAGCTCGTCGATGGTGGCGATTACCTTGGCGGCGACGCCGTGGCGCTCGGCGGTCATGCGCAGCAGGACCTTCAATAGTTCGACGGTGGCCGCGCCGTTGGCCGCCGGGCGGAAGCGATCGAGCCGCGGCAGCGTCTTGGGATCGCGCTCGAGACCCCGTTTAACCGCTTCCACGATCGCCTCGCCCCAGCGCGAGCGCTCGAAACCCTTGGGCAGCGAGCGCAACGACCCCAGCCGCTCGATCGTGGCCGGCGCCTGCACGGCGATGTCGCCGACCGTGTCGTCCTTGAGCACGCGCGAGCGCGGCACGTCCCTGGTTTGCGCCTCGCGCTCGCGCCAAGCCGCGACCTCGATCAGCACGGCGAGTTCCTTCGGCTTGCGCACGCGGCTCTTGAGCCGTTCCCAGGCGCGCTCCGGTTCGGCGCGGTAGGTCTCCGGCGAGGTGAGCACGCCCATCTCGGCCTCGACCCAACTGGTGCGTTCGCGTTTGGCGAGATCGGCGGCGAGCTTGAGATAGACCGCGCGCAAATGCGTGACGTCGGAGAGCGCGTAAGAAACCTGCGCGTCGGAAAGCGGCCGCCGCGTCCAGTCTGTGAAGCGGTGCGACTTGTCGAGCTGGTCGCCCGTGATGCGTGCCACCAACTGGTCGTAGGAGATCGAGTCGCCGTAGCCGAGCACCATGGCGGCGACCTGCGTATCGAAGATCGGGTGCGGGATCTTCTTCGCCATGTTCCAGACGATTTCGATGTCCTGGCGTGCGGCGTGGAACACCTTGACCACCTTCTCGTCGGTCATCAGCGCGAACATGGGCGCAAGGTCGATGTCCTTGGCCAGCGCATCGACCACCACCGCCTCGTCGGGCGAGGCCAATTGCGCGACGCAGAGCAGGGGATAATAGGTGGTCTCGCGCAGGAACTCGGTATCGACGGTGACGAAGGGGTGCCGCGCCATGCGCGCGCAAACCTCGGCCAGTTCTTTGGTGGTGGTGATCAAATCCATGGGTACCGGCGCAACCTAACCCGATCCGGGCCGGTCATGGCAACTGCCTTCGCGCATGATCCAGAAAAGTGGGCCCCGGTTTTCGGATAAGATCATGCGCCGCGCTAACGTCCGCGCACCGGCGGCATGTGGATGAACTCCCACGGGGAGGGCATGGGCCCGACCGGCACCTCGATCAGCGTCGGCTCGCGGGCGGCGAATGCGGCCTTGAGTTCCGCGCCGAGTTCCGCCGGGTTGCGCGCGCGCCGGCCGGCGGCGCCGAAGCTCTCGGCGTATTTGACGAAATCCGGATTGGCCAGGTCGGAGGCGATCAGCCGGTTGCCGAAGCGCTCCTGCTGGATGCGGCGCACATTGCCGAAGGCGCCATCCGCGAATACCACCGCGACCAGCGGAATACGGTGGCGCATGGCGGTGGCGAGCTCGTTGCCGGTGTAGAGGAAGCCGCCGTCGCCGTTGATCGAGACGACCGGCACGTCGGGGCGCGCGTGTTGCGCGCCGAGCGCGGTGGCGTAACCCCAGCCGAGGTTGTCCTGATAACCGGGCGAGAGAAACGTGCGTGGGCGATAGACCGGAAAAGCAAGCCGGGCGGCAAAGCCCACTTGCGTCACCTCGTCGACATAGATGCCGTCCTCCGGCAGCGCGGCGCGGATGACGTCGAGGAAAGCCAGTTGCGGCGCCAGCTTGGCCAGCCGCGCGCGCATCTTGGCCTGGCGCTCGACCATCTCGTCGCGGCGCGCGGCACGGCGCGAATTATATTTCTCCAGTTCGTCGATCAGCCGCCGCAAGATCGGCGCGGCGTCGCCGATCAGCGCGACATCCGGCTTGTGCACGCGCGCCGGCTCTTGCGCGTCGGCATCGACGCGCACGACCTTGAGGTCGCGGTCGACGCCCCAATGCAAAAACGAGTAGAGCATGTGGGTGCCGATGCCGAACACCGCGTCGGCCTCGCCCCACAATTCGCGGCCGAGCGGCAGGTTGACGCTGAACGGGCTGCGGCCGTCGATCACGCCGCCGCCGCGCCGGTAGCTCATCACCGGCGCCTGCAGCATGTCGGAGATGAGCCGCACCTCGGGCGAGGCGTCCTGCGCGCCGCCGCCGGCAAGAATGAGCACGCGCTTGGCTTTGCCGAGGAGCTTGGCGGCCTTGCGCACGGCGTCTTCATCGATCTTCGGCGCGCGCAGCGGCAGCGGCGGCACGACCGCAACCGGGCCGCGCTTGTCCCACACGTCGATGGCGCATTCGAGCGCCGCCGGGCCGGGGCGCCCTTGCCGCATGGAGCGAAGCGCCTTGGCGACTTTGGCGGAAGCTTCCGCCGGCCCATCGATGCGCGCGGCATGATCGACCAGCCGGGCAATGATGCCGGCCTGGTCGCGGATTTCATGCAAATGGCCGAGCCCGCGGCCGATGGCGGCGGCCGGGATCTGCCCGATCAGCGCCAGCACCGGCGCATTCATGCCATAGGCGGTCAAGAGCGCGGCGCCGGAATTGAGTAGGCCCGGGCCCGGGACGACGACATAAGTCTGCGGCTTACCGGTCGCGAGCGCGGCGCCCAGCGCCATATAGGCCGCGCCTTGTTCGTGGCGGGTGTGGACGACGCGCAGCCGCTCGCCGGCGCGCTGGAAAGCGTCGAACAAATGGTCGTTGTGCACGCCCGGCAGCGCGTAGACGGTGTCGAGCCCGTGCGCGAGCAGGGTGGCGGCGGCGGCTTCGCCGGTGGACATGTCGGCGGCGGCGGGCGCGATCTTGTCTTTGGCGCGGGTCTTGCGGGGCATGGCGCTACCGGATACGCGACCGCGCCCGGCGGCGCAATTGCCGCCGCGGCGGTTGCCTTGACAAAGCCCACCCCCCATGCGCTTTTCGCGCGCCTCACAACCAGCACAGAATCGCCGGCCAGACCGCCTTATGCATCGTTATCGCTCCCACACCTGCGGCGCCCTGCGCGAGGCGGACATCGGCAAGACGGTGCGGCTGTCGGGCTGGTGCCACCGCATTCGCGACCATGGCGGCGTGCTGTTCATCGACCTGCGCGACCATTACGGGCTCACCCAAGTGGTGGCCGATCCCGACAGCAAGGCGTTTAAGCTCGCCGAGACGTTGCGCGCCGAATGGGTGGTGCGCATCGACGGCAAGGCGCGCAAGCGTCCGGCCGGCACCGAGAACCCGGAACTGCCGACCGGCCAGGTCGAGGTCTATATCGACGAGATCGAGGTGCTCGGGCCCGCCGCCGAACTGCCGATGCCGGTGTTCGGCGAGCAGGAATACCCGGAAGAGACGCGGCTCAAATACCGCTTCCTCGACCTGCGGCGCGAGAAGCTGCACGCCAACATCATGCTGCGCGGCAAGATCATCGACTCGCTGCGCGCCCGCATGAAGGCGGGCGGTTTCTTCGAATTCCAGACGCCGATCCTCACCGCTTCGTCGCCGGAAGGCGCGCGCGATTATCTGGTGCCCTCGCGCATTCATCCGGGAAAATTCTACGCGCTGCCGCAGGCGCCGCAGCAGTTCAAGCAGCTCATCATGGTGGCGGGCTTCGACCGCTATTTTCAGATCGCGCCCTGCTTCCGCGACGAGGACGCGCGCGCCGATCGCTCGCCTGGCGAGTTCTACCAGCTCGATTTGGAAATGAGTTTCGTGACGCAGCAGGATGTGTTCGATGCGGTCGAGCCGGTGATCCGCGGCGTGTTCGAGGAGTTTGGTCAGGGCAAGAAGGTAACGCCGAAGTTTCCGCTCATTCCTTACGCCGATGCGCTGCGCAAATACGGCACCGACAAGCCGGACTTGCGCAACCCGATCGAGATGGCGGACGTGAGCGAAGCCTTCAGTGGCTCCGGCTTCAAGATTTTCGCGCGTATCCTGGAAACGCCGGGCAATGCGGTGTGGGCGATCCCTGCAAAAGGTGGCGGCTCCCGAGCTTTCTGCGACCGCATGAATTCCTGGGCGCAGGGCGAGGGCCAGCCCGGCCTCGGCTACATCTTCTGGCGCGACGGCGAAGAGGGCGGCGCCGGGCCGGTTGCCAAGAATTTAGGAGCGGAGCGCACCAAGCAGATCGCCGATCAGATGAAGCTCGGTATCGGCGACGCTTGTTTCTTCGTCGCCGGCAAGCCGAAGGATTTCGTCAAGTTCGCTGGCCCGGCGCGCACCAAAATCGGCGAAGAGCTCGGCCTGATCGTCAAGGACCACTTCGAACTGTGCTGGATCGTCGACTTCCCGATGTACGAATGGAACGAGGAAGAAAAGAAGATCGACTTCTCGCACAACCCGTTCTCCATGCCGAACTTGGGTGTCGAGGAATTCCTCGCGCTCGACGCCAGCGACCAGGACAAAATCCTCTCCATCAAGGCGATCCAGTACGACATCGTCTGCAACGGGGTCGAACTGTCGTCCGGCGCCATCCGTAATCACCGCCCCGAGGTGATGAAGAAAGCCTTCGCCATCGCCGGGTATCCGGAGGAAACGCTGGAGCAGAAATTCGGCGGTATGTTGCACGCGCTCTCGCTCGGCGCGCCGCCGCATGGCGGCATCGCGCCCGGCATCGACCGCATCGTCATGCTGCTGGCCGGCGAGGAGAATTTGCGCGAGGTGGTGCTGTTCCCGATGAACCAGCGCGCCGAGGATCTGATGATGGGCGCGCCGTCGGAAGTAACGGCCAAGCAGTTGCGCGAATTGCACATTCGCCTCGATCTGCCGAAGAAATAAAGTCGAAAAATTGAATGTATATTGCGGCGCGCTCGCCGCGAGCGAGGCGGCTTGCGCCGCGCATCGATTTGGGATTGGATTTCATTTCGTTCCAGAGACGGCGAGGCGCGCCCAAAGCCGCACGAACGACAATTAAAAACCGGCAACACGCGGGGAGGAATTGATGTCCGAGATCGAACGGCGCGCCCTCATGAAGGGCGCGGCACTGAGCGCGCTCGCGTTCAGCACGGGCGGCGCCGAAGTTCTGCTCTCGCCGCGGCAGGCGCGCGCGCAGAATATCCCGTTTCGCACACTCACACCGGAACAGGTCGCGACGCCTGGAGGCGCTCGGCGAAACGCTGGTGCCCGGCGCCAAACAAGCCGGCATTTCCCATTTCGTCGACCAGCAATTGTCGATTCCGCCCGGCGAGGCGCTGCTCGAAGCGCGCATCCTCAACGTGCGGCCGCCTTACGCGAATTTCTATCGTGCCGCGCTCGGCGCGGCCGACAAAGCGAGCAAGGCGACCCAGGACGGCCGCGGTGATTGCGCAACTCAGCGAGCCGGAGCGCCACGCCTTCGTCGACTTGATGCGCCAGAACAAGGTCGCCGGCTGGCAGGGCCCGCCCGGACCTTTCGTCTATCTCGTGTTGCGCAGCGACGCCGTCGACGTCGTCTATGGGACCATGGACGGCTACGCCGCGCTCGGGATCCCTTACATGCCGCACATCGCGCCCGAGAAGAGGTGGTGACATGGCAAACGAAAAAGTCGATGCCGTCATCGTCGGCGCCGGTGCCTCGGGCACGCTGTACGCTTCGGTGCTGGCCAAGGCCGGCAAGAAGGTAGTCATCCTGGAGGCGGGGCCGGACTGGCAACTCACCGATCTCATCAGTTCGGACATCTGGGGCCGTCGCGTCAAGCCGGCCGGCATTCCGTTCCTGCTCCAGGGCAAGAACCCTTACGGCTACGCCTATCAGGCGGGCTGGGGCGTCGGCGGGGCGGCGCTGCATTATTTTGCGAACTTCCCGCGCTATCTGCCGACCGATTTCAAGGTCAAGAGCGAGCACAACCGCGGGCTCGACTGGCCGATCTCCTACGCCGATGTCGCGCCCTATTACGACAAGGTCGCGGCCGAACTCGGCGTCTCCGGCGACGCCAAGGCGGAGGAAATCTGGCGGCCGAAGGGCGCGCCCTATCCGATGCCGCCGATGAAGACCTTCAAGAACGGCGACGTCTGGAAAAAAGGCTGCGAGGCGGTCGGTATCCGCATGGTGCCGGCCTCGGTCGGCATGAATTCGACCGAGTTCAAGGGCCGCCCGGCCTGCATCTATGACGGCTGGTGCCATGTCGGCTGTCCGATCGGGGCGCTGGCCAATCCGCTAGTCACCTATCTCGCCGACGCCAAGAAGGCCGGCGCCGTGGTGCGCCCGCATTCGACCGTCACGCGCGTCTTGACCGACGCGGCCGGCAGCAAGGTGACCGGCGTCGAATATTACGACGCCAAGAAGGAAAAGCAGGTGCAGGAGGCAAGCGTCGTCATCCTCGCCGCCTGGGCGGCGCAGAATCCGCGCCTGATGATGATCTCCTCGAGCGACAAGCACCCCAAGGGTCTCGCCAATTCGAGCGGCCTCCTGGGCAAATACATGATGGCGCATTACGCCTCCGGCACCTGGGCGATGTTCGACGAGGACGTCGAGAACCACATGGGCACGGTCGGCGCGCAATACATGTCCTACGACCGCTACGACAAGACCAGCCACAAGGGCGCCTTCGGCAGCACCTATATCGTCGCCGGCACCGCGCTCAAGACCTCCGATCTCGGCGGCTTTGCCAATGCGCGGCTCGACCTGTTCGGCCCCGCGCTCGCCGACTTCATGAAGCGCGCCAAGCGCGGCATCACGCGCCTGACCGCCTTCGGCGAGGAGATGCCCAACATCGAAAACCGCATCGAACTCGCCGACGGCAAGGACGAGTTCGGCATGCCGCTCGCCAAGATTGTGCACGCGTTCGACCAGGACGCGGTGGCGCTGTGGAACGCCAATTTCGAGGAGGGCATCGCCATCGCCAAGGCGACCGGCGCCAAGGAGTTCTGGTCGGCGCGCGGCAACCAGCCGACCATCCATCTGTTCGGCGGCACCATCATGGGCAAAGGCGCCGGCGATTCGGTTTGCGACAGCTATGGGCAGACGCACGAGATCGGCAATCTCTGGGTTGCCGGCCCCGGACTGTTTCCGACCGAGGGTGCCTCGAACCCGACTTTCACGATCTTCGCGGTGTCGCAGCGCGGCGCGGAGCAACTGGTGTCGAAGTGGGGCAGCGTCGCCGGTTAATCGGCGGCGCTATTTGTCCGGCAACGGAATGAATTCGATCTCGTCGCCCGGCACCTTGCCGAAATGGCCGGCGGTCCATTCGGCCTTGGCCTGCTCGATGCGCTCCTTGCGCGAGGAAACGAAGTTCCACCAGATGTGGCGCGGACCGTCCATGGGCGCGCCGCCGACAATGACGAAATGCGTGTCGGTCGCGGCGGTCATCGTGACCTTGTCGCCTGGCTTGAACACCAGCAGCCGGCCCGGCTCGAATTTGTCGCCAGCGATAGCGATGGTGCCGTCGATGACATAAACGGCGCGCTCCTCGTGATCGGCATCGAGCGGCAGGCTCGAACCTGCCTTCAGATGCACGTCGCCGAAAATCGTCTCGTGCACCACCGGCACCGGCGATTTGGCGCCGTAAAGCGAGCCCACCACCACGCGCACGTCTTTGCCGTTTTCGCGCACCACCGGAAACTCCGCCGTGTCGTGATGCGCAAAGCCCGCGTCCATCTCCTCTTTGGCGCACGGCAGCGCGACCCACATCTGCAAGCCGTGGATCGGCGATCCGGTCACGCGCTTTTCAGCGCCGGTGCGTTCCGAATGCACGATGCCGCGCCCGGCGGTCATCCAGTTGACCTCGCCCGGCTTGATCGCCACCGCGGTGCCGAGCGAGTCGCGGTGAACGATCTCGCCGTCGAACAGATAGGTGACGGTTGCCAGGCCGATATGCGGATGCGGCCGCACGTCGAGCCCGTTGCCGGCGCGGAATTCCGCCGGCCCGAAATGGTCGAAGAAAATAAACGGTCCCACCATGCGCGAGCGCGCCGAGGGCAGCGCGCGCCGCACCGTGAAGCCGTCGCCAAGGTCGACGGTGCGCGGCACCACGACGTGGGCGATCGCCTCGCAGGCGTAGACGTCGCCGGCCTGCGGGTCCTTGCCGGGGAAGAAACTCATGCTCGGCTCCCTTGCGCTCGTGTCGCCCGCGCTAGGCGAGCGTGACGAATTTCTGTCCCTTCACTGCCTCGCGCAGCCCGTCGAAGGCCTCGTTGATCTTGCCCCAGTGCGGCGTTTTCTTCATGGCGGCGAGCCAGCGCGTCACGTTGGGATAAGGCGAAAAATCGATGCCGATGATTTCGCCCAACGTCACGATACCGGCGCCGAAATAATCGGCGATGGTGATCGTGTTGCCGACGAGATAGGTCTTTTTCGGCCCGATCCAATAGTCGTCGAGGATCTGCAGCCAGCGCTTGGCGTTGGCCTTGCCGAATTCGAGCGTGGCCGCCTGCGCCTCGTCGCTGCGCCGCTTGAGATGCGGGAACAGCTGCGGATAGCAGAGGTTGTAGCCCCATTCGCGGTAGAAATTGGTGTTGATCCAGTCCATCACCTCGTTGACCTTGGCGCGCTGTTTCAGGTCCTTGGGATAGGCCGGCGAGCCGATTTTGTCGGCGAGATATTTCAGGATGGCCGAGCTTTCGGTCAGCTTGAGATCGCCGTCCTCGATCATCGGCACCAGGCAATTCGGGTTGATGTCGGAATAGGGCGGCTGCATGTGCGCGCCGGTCATCAGGTCGATGAACACTTCTTCGGCCGCGATATTGTTGTCGGCCATGAACAGGCGCACCGGTCGCGTGGTCATGGAAACCGGATGCATATAAAGCTTCATTGCGGTTCTCCTCCCATATGGATGGCATCGTAGCGGAAGAGGCGCGCGTTGATCCATGCTTCCGGCTGTCAACACTTTGTTAACCATGCGCGGCCGCTTGGGCCAAATTCGCCCACTTTATGGCAGTGTCCGCCTCACATTTAAGCGCCCCTTTACGGCGGCATGGCTCACTGCCGGGGCACCAGAAGGGGTTGCTAGCCGGACGCCAGGATGGTCGGGGTTGTGCGCGCACTGACGCGCAAGAATATATTTGCAATCGTCGTCGGCGTGTTGCTCGCCGGCGCTCCCCTGCTTGCGTTCAATTTATGGCTTGGCGGCCTGATCGACCGTCGGGGCCAGGATGAAGTCGACACCTCGGCCAAGCGCGCCGTCGCGCTCGCCGAGTCCCGCGTCACGCAGGTGATATCCACGCTCGACGGTCTGGCGGCGCGCGGTGTCGACAGCTGCCGGCCGGACGACGTCGAGGCCATGCGGCAGGCCTCCTTCGACACCACACCGATCAAGGAGATCGCGATCGTCGGCCCCGATGGGCAGACGCTTTGCACCGATCTCGGCTTGCCGCTCGGCCAGCGCAATATTCTCGCCTCCGAGCCGCTCGCCGGGGCCAGTTGGTATACGCTCGACGCCATCCAGCTCGAGAACGGCCAGTCCATGGTGCGGCTCCGCCGCAAGGTTGGCGCCGGTCCCAACGGCGTCGCGGCGATGGTGCCGGCAATGCTGTTTCTGCCGCAGGTGACTACCCAAGGCGGCGCGTTCCACGCTTACGCGCATATCGCCACCGCCGGCGGCATCACGATCGGCAATACCGGCGCGCGTCCCGATGACGCCGATCCCGCGTTTACGGCCAAGACGAAATCCGAAAAGTTCGGCTTCGGTGCCCAAATTTCGATGCCGCGCGGCCAAGTGGTCGCCGGACACGCGGAGCTGCAGTGGCTCGGCCTGTTGGCGACCGGCGCCGCCATCGTGATCCTGGGCGTGTTCTACATGATGATGCCGCGCCACGGGCCCGGCAACCCGGTGACCGAGATCGAGCGCGCGCTGCAAGCCGGCGAATTCGTGCCCTATTATCAGCCGATCGTCGATATTCGCTCCGGCCAACTGCGCGGCGCCGAAGTGTTGGTGCGCTGGAAAAAGCACGACGGCACGGTGGTATCGCCCGGCGCCTTCATCCCGCTCGCCGAATCGAGCGGGCTGATCCGCGAAATGACCCGCGATCTGATGCGGCGCGTATGCGTCGAAGCGGGCAGCGCCATCGGCCGCCGGCCGGCGTTGAAGGTTTCGTTCAATTTTGCCGGCCGGCTGTTCAGCGACGAGACGATCGTCAAGGACGTGCAGAAAATCTTCTCACGCTCGCCGATCAAACTGTCGCAAGTGGTGCTGGAAGTGACCGAGCGCGATCCGATCGAAAACTTCACCGCGACCCGACAGACCATCGCGGCCTTCCAGGGGCTCGGCGTGCGCATCGCTATCGACGACGTCGGCACCGGCCACAGCGGGCTGTCCTATATGCTCAAGCTCGGCGTCGACATCATCAAGATCGACAAGATGTTCGTCGACGCGATCGGCACCGACCGCAACTCCACCACCATCGTGGAGACCCTGGTCGACCTCGCGCACAACATGCGCATGGACGTCGTGGCCGAGGGCGTGGAGAACTTCGAGCAGGTGATGTATCTGCGCGAGCTCGGCATCCGCTCCGCGCAAGGCTACGTGTTCGCGCCGCCGTTGCCGGGCAAAGCCTTCCTGCAACTGGTCGAGGCCATGGATGCGCTGCCGCTGGCGGCCGGCTTGTCGAAGGCGGAATTGGCCGTCCTGCAGCCAAGCGCTCAAGCCGGCGGCGGCAGGAGCGACCGAATAAGCGAGCAAGTCGGCGCTGAAGTCATGGCGCAAGCCGGCGCGCAAGTCAGCGCCGCCTGAGCGCGTAAAGCCAGCCTGTCCGGACATGAAAATGGGCGGCCTCGCGGCCGCCCAGTCGAAACGCCACGCGGGAGGAACCTCGTTCCGGGTCGGCAAGCGAAGCCAACCCACGTGACTAAAATTGCGCCATGACTTCGTCATGGGCAGGCCGATTCGTCAACCGGATTTTATCGGATTTGTGACGCCGAGCCGGCAATATGACGGCAGGATAACAATCCCCCTCTAGCCTTATTCTCCGGCCAATTCCTGCTCGATGGCCGTGATCAGGCGCGGGTCGGTGGGCTCCACGGCCGAGCCAAAGGCCGCCTTGAGGTGGCCGTCGCGGTCGATCAGGTATTTGTGGAAATTCCAGCGCGGGGCGTCCTGCGGACGCTCCTGCGCCGCCCATTTGTAGAACGGGTGCGCGTTCGGCCCCTTGACCGCGACCTTTTCCGTGAGCGGGAAGGTGACATGGTAGTCGCCCTGGGCGGTTTGCAGGATCTCGGTTTTGCCGCCCGGCTCCTGGCCGCCGAAGTCGTTGGACGGCACCCCAAGCAGCATGAGCCCCTTGGCGCCGTAGCGCGTCCATAGCGCCTGCAGGCCGGTGTATTGGGGCGTGTAGCCGCACAGCGAGGCGGTGTTGACCACCAGAATCGGGTGGCCGGCATAGGAGGCGAGCAGGATATCGTTGCCGTCCAGGCCCTTGAAGGTGAAGGCATAGGCGGTGACGCGGTTCATGGCGGTGGCCTGCGCCAAGCGAGGGGCAAGCGCAACAAACGCGGCGCCCAGCAGCCAATGTCGGCGGTCAATCATGGCGGCAATATAGCCGTAGCGCGACCCCCCGTATGCGCAAACTTGTATGAATATTATGCCGCTTCCGCGAAGCGGACGGTGGTCTCGAAGGCGTAGCCGCAGGCGTCGCATTGCCATAGATGGCGTACGCGCCGCTCGTCGACCAGTTCGGACCATTCCGGCATGAACAGGTTGTTGCCGCATTGCGCGCATTCGAGTTGGGTGCGCGAGCGCGCGGATTTTGCGGCGCTACGGGTATGAAAATCCATGGGGCTCCTCCGATTTTTTTCGCGGGCCCCGGCCCCGTTTTTATCCCGCGTGTTCATCATGACGGAATGCACGCAGGAGTGAAGCAGCAAGGCTGACGTAACATGCCGTGAGTCCGATGAAATATTTAAGACGGACCGCGGCAAATTGAGTCAAACTTGTGGCGTATGTCCCGACCGCTCGTCCCGACCTGCATGGCTGCCGCGCAGCAATATCGGCGGTACTTACGTTTTTGTGATGCGCGCACGCGGCGGCTTTGGCTATACCTTGTCGGGAATATCGAACCCGGGGATTAACCTTGCTGCAAATCGATCGAAACAGCCCGCCGAAAACCACGTTTAGCCAAAACCTCGCGTACTACTCGCCCTATGCGCTGTCGATCCTGCGCATCGTGGCGGCCGTCCTGTTTTTCGAGCACGGAACCTCGCGGCTGTTCGCTTGGCCCTCGGCGCTGCCGCCGCCCGGGCTTTTTTCGCTGCATTGGTTTGCCGGCGCGATCGAACTCGTCGGCGGCGCCGTCCTGCTGCTCGGGATATTCTCGCGCCTGGCGGCTTTCATCATGTCCGGCGAGATGGCCTTCGCCTATTTCCTCAGCCATGCGCCGCACGCGGTCTTCCCGATCCTCAACCGCGGCGACAGCGCGATCCTCTATTGCTTTGTGTTCCTATACCTCGTCTTCGCCGGCCCCGGCCCCTGGAGCCTGGACGCGCTATTGAGCCGCAGGCGGACGTAGCGCCGGTCAGGCGCGCTTGAGGCGGCTCAGGCGATGCGCGGCCTGCGGATTGGCGGCGCCGGGTGGCATGCGGCCGGCGACGAGCTCCTTCACCTGATTGACTGTGTCGAAGGCCTGGTGCTCAGCCGCGTCGGGAGTGAGGCCCGCGGTATGTGGGGTGGCGATTACATCGGCGCGCTTGGCCAGCGCAAGTGACGGCATCTGATCCTGCGCGCGGCCAACATCGAGCGCCGCGCCCGCGATGCGTTTGCCATCGAGCGCCGCGATCAGCGCCGCCTCGTCCACCAAATTGCCGCGCGACAGATTGATGAAGTACGCCGTGGGCTTCATCGCTGCGAAGGCCTGTGCGTTCATCATGTTCTCGGTCGCCGCGTTGGCGATGGCGAGGCAGACCACGAAATCCGATTGCGCCAGCAGGTCCACGAGTTCGGCCAGGCGCAGGCCGGGGGCGGTGACCTTTTTGTAGGGGTCGGCGATCAACACCGTCATGCCAAGCGCTACCGCGAGGGGAGCGAGATATTCGCCGATCACGCCGTAGCCGATGATGCCGAGTGTTGCGCCTTTCAACTGGCGGCCCATGCGCGCCTCCGGCACGCGGCCGCCGTGATAGACGGACGCGGCCTCGGTGACATGGCGCCCGCAATCGACCATGAAGCCGATCGCCATCTCGGCCACCGATGCAATGAAGCCCGGCGTCGCATGGGTCACCAGCACGCCCTGCGCGCTGGCCGCGTCCACATCGATGTTGCGGATATCTACCGCGACGCGCAGGAACGCGACCAAATGAGGGGCGACGGCGAAAAACTCGGCCGGGCCGGGCGTTTGCCGGTCGGAGACGATGATCTCGCAACCGGCTGCGGCCCGCGCCAACGCCTGCGCGTCAAGCACCGCGCCGGTTTCGTTGAGCCGCACGGTGCCGAGCTTGCGCAGCTCGCCGAGCGCGCGCTCGCCATAGTAATTCTTCAGCATGTCGGGGATGTGGGTGAGGAAGATGCTGGGCATGAGTCGCTCCGGACCGCTAAGCGGCCAGTCTAGCCGGGATTGCCCACAGCGCGATGCTGGTGAAATATAGTGCGATGAGCCAGACGACCGTCAAACCGCGCACCAAGGTTAAGCCGAAAACGCAGCGGCCGCCGCTGTGGAAGGTCATCCTGCTCAACGACGACTTCACGCCGCGCGAGTTCGTCGTGCTGGTGCTCAAGGCCGTGTTCCGCATGAACGAGGACCAGGCCTACAACGTGATGATGACGGCGCACCGGCGCGGCGCCTGCGTGATCGCGGTCTATGCCAAGGACATCGCCGACACCAAGGCCAAGGAAGCGACCGAAATGGGCAAAAGCAAAGGTTACCCGCTTTATTTCACCACCGAACCGGAAGAATAACACGCTTAACGCCGCGCATTCCGTCTTACGATTTAACGCTAACGGCGGGTTGTTGGCCGCAAACGGTTGTCGTTTGGCGCCGCCGCGCTATCTTGTGAGGTAGACCACGCAGGAGTATGCCATGCAGGACAGGAGACAAGCCGTTCGCGAGCGCACTTTCTTCGGCGGCGACATCGCGTTCAACCACCGTTCGTCCACCATGACCTGCGTGGTGCGCAATTTCACGGCGCAAGGCGCCATGCTCGGCTTTAACAACACCGCCACCGTTCCCGACAAGTTCGACCTCGTCATCGGCTGCAAGCAGCGCTCGTTCCGCGCCCGCATGGTGTGGCGGCGCGTCAACGAAGCCGGCGTCGCCTTCGAGGCCGAGCAGGCCGGCGCGGAGCCGGTGCCGCTCGAATGGGCCAAGCGCCTGCACGACAGCGAGGCCGAGAAGGCCGCGCTGCGCCAGCGGGTCGAGCAGCTCAGCACCGGCTAGCCGCCGCAATCGTTCGGATTTTCGCTAAATCGTCCAGGCCGCCACAGGTAATTTTATACAGGCGCGCGGCAGAATGGCGCGTTCAATCTTGCAAGGGGGGTACCCATGCGAGAATGGTTGTGGCCGGTGGCGCCGCTAGCGGCGATCATCTATTGCGTCGTCTATCAGGACCAGTTTACGGCCGCCATCGTTTGGATGGAACGATTTGTCCGTTAGGGGGTAGGGGAAAGGCCGTCAGCGCCGCCGTTTGAGCGGCCGGACGTCTATTGCCCGCAAGTCCACATATAGCCGATCGGCGTGTAGGTGTAGCAGGGCCCGAAGCCGCCGCCGTTCCAGCGCCCGCGGTAGAAGCGCGGCCAGGCGGGGCCGTAGAAATGCGGGCCGTACAGCCGTTCGTAATGCTCGGCGCGTTCGCGCGCGATCACCTCGGGCGGGCGGTAGCCGGGCAGGAAGCCGTAGCCGTGCCAGTGTCTGGCGGCGTGGTGCTTCTTGTGCACGGGCGCGGCCATGGCCGCCGGCGCAAGCGCCAGCGCGCAGACGAGCGCGAGTGAAACGGTTCGCAGCATCAAAGGCCTCCCAACCGGCGCAAACGCCATTGGCGGCGGCCTTCGTGGTGGAAGTGAGACGGCCGGCGGATATTGGCGCCCGCTACTTCTTCTCCAGCGCCACCGCTGCCGACGCAAGCCCCGGCCCGCCCGCCTGGTGCTGCCAATAGAGCGAGCCGCTGCCGAGCACGATCAAGAGCAGCATCAGGAGCGCGAGCATGTTCATGGTGGCGTCCGGGTCGCGCTTGCGCGCCGGCTTGGGCGCGCTGACGAGGCTTAGCGATGCGGCCTTGCCGGATTTCTTGCCGGATTTGCCGCGCGCGGCTTTGCCCGGCTTGCTCATCCGCTTCTTGCGGCTGACCGGTTTTTTCGCGCGTTTGGCGCGCGGCTTTTTGGACGATTTTTTGGCCGGCTTTTTGCGGGCCTTCTTCGCTGCTTTGCGCTTTCTGGCCATGGCGTATGCCCCTTTGGCGTCAAGACGCGACCGGCATTGCAACCGCGGCACGCAAGATCGATTGAAACGTCCCCGATGCGCCGTGCAATTGGCCGGACTTGTGGCCCCGACACGGTAAAGGCTGGGTTAATTGGGCGGCGCGGCCGGGCGCCGGCGAAACGCGCGCATCCGACACGGTAAAGGCTGGGTTAATTGGGCGGCGCGGCCGGGCGCCGGCGAAACGCGCGCATTGATCCAAGTCATTGCGGGCCTTCGTGAATCGGTCTTGATAAGGGACATGCTGCCGGTGTCCCGGTAAAGACGGAGGGCCCCATGACCAGCCATATTCAGCAAATCCCGAGCGGACCGCCCTCGCGCGGTTTTGGCCGCGTCGGCGGTATCGCGCTCATCGTCGTGGTCGCGCTGTTGTTGCTTGCCGTGCTCATGAGCAACCCGGTGCTGCCGTAAGAACGGCGGACGTCTCTTGGGCCGAACGGCTCTTTGGCGCCGACGCGCGCAGCCCTACGTTTCCGTGTCCCACGGCTCGCGCGCCGCATGGTGGATGTGCAGTATCTCCACCGCGTCGCCACCGACGCGATAGAAAATCTTATAGGGATAGCGACCTGCCGGCATGACCCGCACGCCTTCACGCTCAGCAGAACGAGGCCCGCTTTCCGGCCAGCGCCCAATGCGCGCAGCGACATCCCGAATGCGCCGTTCCACGTGCGGCGCCACGGCGGGATAGTGCTGCTGAAGCCATTCACCGATTTCGCGCAGATCGTTCCGCGCCGCCGCGGTGAAGACGACCTTCATGGGCCGCGGAATTTGGCGAAGGCCGCCTCGACCTCTTCTTCGGTGGCAAACCGGCCCTGTTCGGCGTCGCGCAGACCGCGATCGATGCCCGCAAGTTCTTCCGGCGTCGGGTGATAGACGCCGCCCTTGAGCTCCGCATCGATATCGCGGGCGATCTCAGCCAGTTGGTCCTGCCATTCGGCGGGCCAGGTCTCGACGCGTTCAAGAACTTGGGTGAGCGATTTGGTTTTCATGGACGAAATATAGGCATTTTTGGGCGGGCTGTGTAGCCTGTGTAGCCTGTGTCGCCTGGACGACGCGAAAGCGTCATCCGGGGAAAGTTAGTCGCGGACCAAAAAGCCCGGATTTCGCTTCGCTCCGTCCGGCTACGCTTGCTCGGCAAGTTCTGCGGCAACGGGCCGGGCCTGTGGCTGCGCCTGCAGCAGGCCTACGACCTCAGGCACGCCGAGCGCGCCCTCAAGAAGGTGGTGGCGAAGATTCCGACCGCGAAGGCGAGGGCGGCGTAGGCTTCTGCCATGGCCGGGCTTGACCCGGCCATCCACGTCGTTCGGCGTATAGCTCGCATGGAACGAGGCATAATGTCGGGTGAGGGTTAGCAATGATCGTTTCTCGGATTGCGGTTGCTTGCTTTAGTTTAATGCATTTGCTGCAATCTCTTACTCGATAAGATAATGGGATTTTTGTGAATATTTAGTTCGCGTACATATCGCTTAGGTGAGTCGGGCGTGTGTAGCCGTGTTCGTGGCCATGGCTTCCCTGGCTCAATTAGCAGAGGTTTCAACGGTAGGTCAGCTGCGGATGCTGATGCCCACGTTGCTGCATGCGCCAGCACGAAAATCGAAAACGAAATTAATTTCGTTATCCGCATACTTACAGGCCTCGTCTTGGCCACGGATTGTCAGGTTCGACGTGCTCGGGAACGCTATTTTCCCGTCCGGGTCGACTTGGCGGATGCTCAAGTGGACGTGGCGGTTCATGCCGCGGCCTTGGTTCCGGCTCCGGTCGTGATGGAGGTTCCGGTCTAGGCCTAGGTTCGTTGTTATTCGGCATGCTCTACCTCTTTAGGGATATAAAATCCCTCCGTAGGGAACGCACGTAGTACCTCAGCTTCGCATTTTCGTTTTACGCGAACATCTTCTCTAGTTTCCGGATTCTTAGCTATTAGGGCGCGCTCCCTTTGCACTGCTTTCAAAAAGTCTGATTGGAGCGGCTTATCGAACTTCTTCTTTTGCTCAATAAGCGTCCGAATCTCTCGCAGATCGTATTCGAGTGTTCGATAGCCGGATAGAACGCTCTCGTAGTCCTTAATGCGTTTTGTAAAATTCAATAGCGGCTTGGCAACAGCGGCTACTGCAGCAATAACCGCAAGATACTTCCAAGCTCCACCACCAAAATCAGTTTGCCAAAACCAAAGCCCGGTTATTGCTGACGTTGGGGCTGTCGCCGCTATGACGAATTCTAAACCGAAGTTGACTCTTTCAAAAAACTGCAATCGTCTACTGAAATATTTTACATTGAGGGACGCAGTTCGCAATTTGTCATACACGCCCCAAACAGGGTGTTCGTCCCCTTTACTATGCGGGGGTGGGTGACGGGTATTTCTGTCGGCGACATTCATTGTAACACCGCGAAATACATATCGAGTATAGCACACGTATTATTAGCATGTCGCCAGTTTACTCGTAAAGACTGTGGCGGCATTGATTAGAAAAAAAGGCGGCCTTTCGGCCGCATTTAAAAATCATGGCTGGCCAGAACTTTAAGCGCGAAGACGCGCTTGTGCCCGGCCATAACGAGTAGAGGATCACGAACCCCCGCCCTTCGATCTCCCAACTAGCTGCTCTTACGAACACCCCGTCGTTGCTCCCACACGTATCGCACTTCATGCAGGTGCCGTTGCGCACCAGCGTGAAATTGCCGCACTCTCCGCAGGCCTCGCCTTCGTAGCCCTTGGCGCGCGCCTCGGCGCGCTTCTCGGAGGCCGAGGCTTTGGCGTGCTGGCGCGCGTCCTGCGGGTCGATGCGCAGGTCGAGCTGCTCGGCCGGCGAGAGCTTGGCCTCCGGCTCGGCTTTGAGCGCGGTGGCGGCGCCTGAGAACGCCGTCACGTTACCGCCGGCCGTCGCGCTGCGCGCGACCGCCTCGCCGGAGGAGGGCGAGCTCACCACCGACAGCCGGTCGGTGCGCGAGCGCGTCAGCCCGCGCGAGACGAAGTTGGAGGCCGGCGCCGCCTTGCCTTCGTGCTCGCCCTTGCCGAGCGCGTCGAAACCGCTCTCGCTCGGGTCGACATGGGCGAGGTCGAAGCGCTCGAGATAGCTCACCGCCAGCTCGCGGAACACGTAGTCGAGGATCGAGGTGGCGTATTTGATCGAGTCGTTGCCCTGCACCGGGCCCTGCGGCTCGAAACGGGTAAACGTAAAGGCGTCGACATATTCCTCGAGCGGCACGCCGTATTGCAGGCCGAGCGAGATGGCGATCGCGAAGTTGTTGAGCAGCGAACGGAGCGCCGCGCCTTCCTTGTGCATGTCGACGAAGATCTCGCCGAGCCGCCCGTCGTCGTATTCGCCGGTGCGCAGATACACTTTGTGGCCGCCGACCACGGCCTTCTGGGTGTAGCCCTTGCGGCGCGACGGCAGCTTCTCGCGCTCGCGCAGCACGGTGATGCGCTCGACGATCTTCTCGACGACCTTTTCGGCCAGGCCCGCGGCGCGCGCCGCGGCGGGACGCTCGATGAAGGCCTCGACCGCATCCTCCTCGTCGTCGTCATCCGCGATCAGCTGCGAGTTGAGCGGCTGCGAGAGCTTGGAGCCGTCGCGGTAGAGCGCGTTGGCCTTGAGCGCGAGCTTCCAGGACAACAGATACGCCGCCTTGCAGTCGTCGACGGTCGCGTCGTTCGGCATGTTGATGGTCTTGGAGATCGCGCCCGAGATGAAGGGCTGCGCCGCCGCCATCATGCGGATGTGGCTTTCGACCGAGAGGTAGCGCTTGCCGATCTTGCCGCACGGGTTGGCGCAATCGAACACCGGGTAATGCGCGGGCTTGAGATGCGGCGCGCCTTCCACCGTCATGGCGCCGCAGACGTGGATATTGGCGGCCTCGATCTCGCGCTTGGTGAAGCCGAGCCCGGCCAGGAGGTCGAACGCGGGCGACGCCAGGTCCTCGGCCGAGATGCCGAGCTGGTCGCGGCAGAACTCTTCGCCCAGCGTCCACTTGTTGAAGGCGAACTTGATGTCGAAGGCGGTCGGCAGCGCCTTGTCGACTTTGGCGATCGCCTCGTCGGTGAAGCCCTTGGCCTTGAGCGTCGTGTGGTTGATGCCCGGCGCCTGCGCCAGCGAGCCGTGGCCGACCGCATAGACTTCGATCTCGGCAATGTCGGCTTCCGAATAGCCCAGCGTGCGCAAGGCTTCGGGCACCGCGCGGTTGATGATCTTCCAGTAGCCGCCGCCGGCGAGCTTCTTGAACTTCACCAGCGCGAAGTCGGGCTCGATGCCGGTGGTGTCGCAATCCATCACCAGGCCGATGGTGCCGGTGGGCGCGATCACGGTCGACTGCGCATTGCGGTAGCCGAACTTTTCGCCGAGTTCGAGCGCCTTGTCCCAGGCGGCCTTGGCGTGCTCGATCAGCGCCTTGTCGGCGCAGGCGGCGTGGTCGAGCGGCACCGGCGGCTGCGAGACCTTCTCGTAGCCGGTGCGCTCGTTGTAGGCGGCGCGGCGGTGATTGCGGATCACGCGCAGCATGTGCTCGCGGTTTTTCTTGAAGCCGGGGAAGGGCCCCAGTTTCTCCGCCATTTCGGCGGAGGTGGCATAGGCGACGCCGGTCATGATGGCGGTGAGCGCGCCGCCGATGGCGCGGCCGGCGTCCGAGTCGTAGGGAATGCCGGCGGTCATCAGCAGGCCGCCGATGTTGGCGTAGCCGAGGCCGAGCGTGCGGAACTCGTAGGAGAGCTGCGCGATCTGCTTCGACGGGAACTGCGCCATCAGCACCGAGATTTCCAGGACGACCGTCCACAGCCGCACCGCGTGCTCGTAGGACTCGACCTGGAACTGGCCGGTCTTGCCGTCACGGAAGGTGAGCAGGTTCAACGACGCCAGATTGCAGGCGGTGTCGTCGAGGAACATGTATTCCGAGCACGGATTGCTGGCGCGGATTTCGCCCGAGGCCGGGCAGGTGTGCCAGTCGTTGACCGTGGTGTGGTATTGCAGGCCCGGATCGGCGGAGGCCCAGGCGGCGTAGCCGATCTTCTCCCACAGCGCGCGGGCGTCGAGCGTTCTGGCGATCTTGCCGTTCTTGCGGAACGTGAGGTCCCACTTGGCGTCGCTCTCGACGGCTTTGAGGAAGCCGTCGGTCACGCGCACCGAATTGTTCGAGTTCTGCCCGGAGACGGTGAGATAGGCTTCCGAATCCCAATCGGTGTCGTAGATCGGGAATTCGATGTCGCGGTAGCCTTGCTTGGCGAACTGGATCACGCGCTTGATGAAGTTGTCCGGCACGTAGGCGCGGCGCGCGAGCTTGATCTCGCGTTTGAGCGCGGGGTTTTTCTCAGGGCTGAAGCAATCGTCGCCCGAGCCCTCGCAGTTCACGCAGGCCTTGAGCACGGCCTTGAGGTGCTTCTGGTTGATCTTGGAGCCGGTGACGAGGGCTGCCACCTTCTGCTCTTCCTTCACCTTCCAGTCGATGTAGGTCTCGATATCGGGATGATCGACGTCGACGATCACCATCTTGGCCGCGCGCCGCGTGGTGCCGCCCGACTTGATGGCGCCCGCCGCGCGGTCGCCGATCTTGAGGAAGCTCATCAGGCCGGAGGAGCGGCCGCCGCCCGACAGCTTTTCGCCTTCGGCGCGCAGGCGCGAGAAGTTCGAGCCGGTGCCGGAGCCGTATTTGAACAGGCGCGCCTCGCGCACCCACAGATCCATAATGCCGCCTTCGTTGACCAGGTCGTCGTTGATGCCCTGGATGAAGCAGGCGTGCGGCTGCGGGTGTTCGTAGGAGGACTTGGATTTGGTCAGCTTGCCGGTTTCGAAATCGACGTAGTAGTGGCCTTGGCTCGGGCCGTCGATGCCGTAGGCCCAATGCAGGCCGGTGTTGAACCATTGCGGCGAATTGGGCGCGCACATCTGCGTCGCCAGCATGAAGCGCAGCTCGTCGAAGAAGGCTTGCGCGTCTGCTCTCGATGTCGAAATAGCCGCCCTTCCAGCCCCAATAGGTCCAGGTGCCGGCCAGGCGATCGAACACCTGCTTGGAAGAATGTTCGCCGATGGTGCGTTCTTTCTCCGGCAGAAGAAGCAGTTGTTCTTCGTCGGCGACCGAGCGCCACAGGAACGAAGGTACTGAATTCTCTTCGACTTTTTTCAGCCGCGCGGGCACGCCGGCCTTGCGGAAATATTTCTGCGCCAGCACGTCCGAGGCCACTTGCGACCAGAAGTCGGGGACTTCGACGTTGTCGAGCTTGAACACCACGGAGCCGTCGGGATTCTTGATCTCGCTGGTGGTCAACCGGAACGCGAGCCCTGCATAGGCCGCATCCTGGTTATCTTGGCCATCTTTGGTGTAGCGCCGTTCGATCCGCATTTTTCTCTTGCCCCTTAGAATGCCGGGCGGCTGGCGGCCGCCCGATTATTATTCATGACCGATGGTCATGTCTTGTCCGCCTGTTTTGCTCGCCACGCTGCTCGACTCCCCGTTACTCACTTAGATGGGCCCGGTACCTTTATCCGGCACCGGCTGCTCCCGGTTTTTTGACCCCGACAGACAGTAACTCCCTGTCCCAAAACACCATTTCTGGCGTGGGTGCGCTCGCGACTTGACGTCGATATGAGGGTTCGGAGGGAACCGAAACTCAACTGGCACCGAACACACCAAAGCTAGGAGGACTCGTACCCGTCGTCAACAACAGATAGTGATCAAATCTGAATCAAACACTAAGTCTTGTGGTTAAGCGGCTAACTTCGGGGATAACCCGCCCAAAACCAGCGTCAGTATTGAGCGATCCGGGGGTGGCGGAAAGCATTTTTATCCGGGGCGGACAGTAGGTTTTTATGCCTCCCAGCATGACGGAAAAATGACGCAAAACCGCGCTTTCGCAATCATCCGCAACAAAATACGCGGTTCCAAGCGCCCGGGGATAAGGCCGGGAAAGGCCGCCGGGTCGGCCACCGAGAGTCGCTGATTCTCGAAACAAGGTCAGTTGGTTAGCGCCAATGCCGGGGGGCTGGCGGAGGGTGGCGAGGTTACCCAAGCCTGTGCATGCAATTTTCCGGCGCAAGGAATCATGGTCCGCCACTCCGCGGTTATTTTCCAAAAAATTCCAGAAACTCCATGGAAAAAGGCGGACCCGCGAACGAGCCCGCCTTTTTTACCGGCACTGTCATCTCGAATTTCAGCGTCGGGTGCCCAGCCAAAGGCGACTCGAACCGAGGCTGATGAATTCCTAGGCAGGATAGCCGTCTCAGGCGGGAAAACGCAACATGCACTGCAACATAGCCTGGGCTAGCCCTGGGCCGCGCCGCCGACGGCGGCCTTGCGCCGCGTTTTGGCTTTGACTGTTTCGCCACCGGCGTCGCCGGCAACGATGACCTCCGACCGCTGGCGCGGCAGCGCCTCCGGGTGATGTTTCTGCAGGAAATCGATGAGCTGTTCGCGCACCTCGCAGCGCAGGTCGAAGGCCAGGCCGGCGGAGCGGGCGCTCATCAGGCAGCGTAGCTCGATGGTGTCCTCCTTGGCGTCGGTGACTTGCAGATTGACCACGCGGCCATCCCAGTTCTTCGAGTTCTTGACGATCTCGGCGAGTTTGTCGCGGATGACGCCAACCGGTGCGCGATAATCCACATAGATCATGGCGCTGCCGATCAATGCGGAGCCTTCACGCGTCCAATTCTGGAACGGCTTCTCGATGAAATAGGAGAGCGGCACGATCATGCGGCGCCAGTCCCACAGCCGCACCACGACATAGGTCGCGGTGATTTCCTCAATGGTGCCAAATTCATTCTCGACGACCACCGCGTCGTCGATGCGGATCGGCTGGGTCATCGCGAGCTGCACGCCGGCGAACAAATTGCTCAGCACCGGGCGCGCGGCGAGGCCGGCGACGATGCCGGCAACGCCTGCCGAGGCGAACAGGCTCACGCCGTATTGGCGCACCGGCTCGAAGGTCATCAGCGCGGCGCCGACGGTCACCAGCACCACCAATACATCGGCGGCGCGCAACAGCACGCGCACCTGGGTGACATGCTTGCGCGCCAACAGGTTATCTTCGACGTCGAGCCGGAATTGGCGCAAATAGAGATCGGCGGCGATCCTGAGCGCGGCAATGGCCGCCCAGCCGATCAGCCCGATCACGGCAATCAGCAGCAGCCGCGCCAGCAATTCCACGGTATTCGGATCGAGCGGCGCGACCGGGATGGCGATGATCATCGCCAGGATCATCAGCCCCCATTGGGTTACGCCGCGCATCTGGGTGAAAACCGAGAACGCGTAAGGGTAACGCTGGGCAAGCGCCACGCGCAGTAGCCGGCGCACCCATTTGTGCAGCGAAAAAGCGATGGCGCCCGCTACCACCAGGACAATGACCGCGACCACCGGGTCGGGCAGCCAGGCGAGCAGGTCTTTGACGGCGGTCAGGGCGGTTCGTATCGAATCCATGCGGATTTAATGGCTTTCATGCCTTTACGGCGAACATGGCAGCTCGGCAATAGTGCGTGCTGGACACGCGCGCGGCGAGGTGGCAAAACGCCGCCAATTCAACACCTTTCAATGCGCGGCAGCGATGAAAAGTTTCCTGTTAAAGCTGTTCACTTGGTGGAATTCGCAGACCTTCGGGACCCAGTTCTGGACCTGGATGTACGGTGAAAAGGTTGGCGAGGACGAATTCGGCAACCGCTACTACCGCACCAAAGGCGGCAAGATCGATCCGCGCATGCTCAGCTTCGAGCGGCGCTGGGTGATCTTCAACGGCTATTCGGAAGCCTCGGCCATTCCGCCGTCCTGGCACGGTTGGATGCACCACACGGTCGATACCCCGCCGACGCAAGAGAACTACAAGCCGCATGAATGGGAAAAGCCGCACCGGCCCAATATGACCGGCACTGCCGGCGCTTACCGGCCGCCGGGCTCGACACTCGCCGCCAACCGCCGTCCCAAGGCGACAGGGGATTACAAGGCCTGGAGCCCCGACGGCGGGGGCTGATCGCGCGCCGCACTCGCCCTTTCGCTGCCGTATTCGCCGTGTTAACCGGGCGCTGGCGTGGGCGACCGCTTAACCGCGCCGTTGCCCCAGCGGAACTATCTGTTTTCATGGCGCGAACTTCGCTCACCGCTTGCTGGCTGGTCGTTGCGGCGCTGCTTTCGACGCCGGCTTTCGCGCAGATATTCGGCGACGAGCCACCGCCGCGGCCGCCGGCCGACGTGCCGAGCGCGCCGCCCTCGCGACCGCCTTATTATCCAGGCCGCGCCGATCAGCCGCCGCCGCAGCCGCTGCCGGCACCGATGAGTTTGCCGCCGTCGAGCCGTCCCGGCGGCGGCGGCATCCAGTCGCAGCCGCTGCCGCCGCCGCCCGGCATTGCGCCGGCCCCGCCGCCGGGCCAGGTGCCGCAGGCCGCTACTCCGCCGCGCGCCTTGCCCGGCCTGCCGCCCGGTCAGAAGCAACCGCGCGGCGCGCCGCCGCAGCCGGCCGATACCGCGCCGCAGCCCGGCGATGAGATCGTGGTCGAGCCGCCGCCGCAGCGCATCACCAATCCGACCGCGGTGTTCTCCGGCCTCGACAAGATCACCGGCCGCATCATCTCGTTCGACGTCGCCATCAACGAGACCGTGCAGTTCGGCGCGCTGCAGGTGACGCCGCGCGTGTGCTATTCGCGGCCGCCGACCGAAACCCCCAACACCGACGCTTTCGTGGAAGTCGACGAGGTGACGCTGCAGGGCGAGATCAAGCGCATTTTCACCGGCTGGATGTTCGCGGCGAGCCCCGGCCTGCACGCGGTCGAGCATCCGATCTACGACGTGTGGTTGACCGACTGTAAAGGCGGGCAGAATCCGAGCGTGGCGGAAGCCCCGAGCGTGGCGCCGCCGCCGCCCAAGCAGCCCGCGCGCGTGCCGCCGCCGCGCCGCCCGCCACAGCGCCCGCAGCAGCCGGGAGCATTGCCGCCGCTGCGCTAGCGGGCGTCTGAAGGATTATTCCGCAAATGCGTCAGCGCCTCCGCGCCGCCGAGCGGGCGCTCGAGCGCGAGCGTGCCGAAATCGGCATGGCCGGAAATCGCCTCTTCCAGCAGCCGGTGATAACGCCACTTGGCGATCTCGACGGCGCCGAAGGTCTTCAGGTGATCGGTGACGTATTGCGTGTCGAGCAGCCGGTAGCCGCCGGCGCGCAACCGCGCCACCAGATGTACCAGCGCGATCTTGGAGGCGTCGCGCGCGCGATGGAACATGCTCTCGCCGAAGAAGGCGCGGCCGAGCGAGACGCCGTAAAGGCCGCCGACCATCACGTCACCGTCATAGACCTCGACGGTGTGGCAATGGCCGTGTTCGAACAGGCTGCGGTAGATCTTGCGGATACGGCTGTTGATCCAGGTGCGGGCGCGGCCGGCCTTGGCCTCGGCGCAGCCTTCGATCACCGCGTCGAAATCGCGATCGACCCAGACGGTGAACGGACTGGCGCGCACGGTGCGCTCCAGCCGCGCGGGAACGTGGAACCCTTCCAGCGGAATAATGCCGCGCATGTCCGGCTCGATCCAATAGAGCGCCGGATCGTCCGCGCTTTCCGCCATCGGAAAGATGCCGCAGGCATAGGCCTTGAGCAGCACCTCCGGCGTGATGTCGATCGTTGAATTCTCGCGATTGGCCATGCGAAGCGGTATCGGGCTGTTGGACTGCTCATTCTAGTGGCAGGCGACGGCAATGGGGAGGCCGGATTTTAACCGGCCGGTGACCATGACTTGGCCAAATTGGCGAAAGATTGAACTCAACTCGCCGCCATGCGTTGGGGCTCCGCAAACTCCGGGCCGATGGGGGACCGGAACTTGAGGGGACGTGGCGCGATGTCAGGCCGACTCACCAGTGTATTACTGGTCGAAGACGAACTCTTGATCAGCAAGCTCATCGCCGAAGTCTTGTGCGAACACGGTTTTGCCGTGCACGCGGTGGAGGGCGGCGAAGAGGCATTGCGCTATCTCGAGTCAGGGGCAGATGTGGACGTGCTGTTCACCGATATCAATCTCGCCGGTCGCATGGACGGCTCGGTGCTGGCACGAGAGGTGCGCGCGCAGCGTCCCGAGTTGCCGATCGTCTATTGTTCGGGACGCTATTCGTCGTCAGCCGTGGCGCCGCCGGTGCCGCGTTCGATCTTTCTGCGCAAACCCTATAGCCCGGCCGACTTATGCCGATTGTTGGAACGGCTGACCGCGACGGCGCATTAGCCCTGCGTGCCGCGGCGACAGAGCGATCAATAGGCGTAGAACCACGCGCCCACCAGCGCGAGGCCAAACAAGATGATCAACATTGTCAGTATTCCGGCCACGCTTCCGGTAATGTAGTCGTGTTGTTCGCCACGGGTCGTCATCGGCCATCTCCTTGGGCGTTTTTTCTACCCGCGAAGACAGACACCCCGGATCGGGCCGGATCGCCCCGCACCCAGGGTCCCAGCATCCGCAGATTCGTTGCTTTGCGTGTAGCCTAATGGCGAATACACGCCTTGCGTTAAATCAAGGCGGCAGCCAATTCGCGCATAATTTCAGATGATAAGTCGATAAGCGGCCGCTATCGCAACGCGCCGCCTCAGCTTTCCATCCCACCGCGCGCCAGGAACTGCTCGAGCCAGTGGATGTGATAGTTGCCGTCGATGATGTCTTTCTCGCCGACCAGCGCGCGGAACAGCGGCAGCGTCGTTTCAATGCCGTCCAGCACCACTTCGTCGAGTGCGCGCTTGAGCCGCATCAGCGCCTCGGTGCGGGTCTTGCCGTGCACAATGAGTTTGCCGACCAGCGAGTCGTAATAAGGCGGGATCGCGTAGCCCTGGTAGGCCGCGGAATCGATGCGCACGCCCAATCCGCCGGGCGCGTGGTAGTGCAGAATCTTGCCGGGCGAGGGGCGGAAGGACACCGGGTTCTCGGCATTGATGCGGCACTCGATGGCGTGGCCGCGGAATTCGATGTCGCTCTGCTTGAGCGTGAAATCGTTGCCGGCGGCGGCGCGGATCTGCTCGAAGATCAGGTCGATGTCGGTGATCATCTCGGTCACCGGATGCTCGACTTGGATGCGCGTGTTCATCTCGATGAAATAAAACTTGCCGGCCTCGTACAGGAATTCGACCGTGCCGACGCCGAGATATTTGATCTCGCGCATGGCTTTGGCCACCCGCTCGCCGATCGCATCGCGCGCGCCTTCGTTGAGCGCGGGCGAGGGACCTTCCTCCCACACTTTCTGATGACGGCGTTGCAGCGAGCAATCGCGCTCGCCGAGGTGGACAGCCTTGCCGTTGCCGTCGCCAAGCACCTGGATTTCGATGTGGCGCGGCTCCTCCAGATATTTTTCGAGATAAACCGCGTCGTCGCCGAAAGCGGCCTTGGCCTCGCTCCGTGCAGCGGACAGCGCGCCGGATAGTTCGGCCGCCGTGCGCACCACCTTCATGCCGCGCCCGCCGCCACCCGCGGCCGCCTTGATCAGCACCGGATAGCCGATGCCATCGGCGATTTTTCCGGCTTCGGCATCGGACGTGACGCCGCCGTCCGAGCCCGGCACCACCGGAATTCCGAGTTTTTGGGCGGTGCGCTTGGCCTCGATCTTGTCGCCCATCAGGCGGATGTGCTCGGCCTTGGGGCCGATGAAATGCACGTTGTGGTCGGCGAGGATTTCGGCAAAGCGCGCGTTTTCCGACAGGAAGCCGTAGCCGGGATGCACGGCGTCGGCGCCGGTGATCTCGCAGGCCGCGAGAATGGCGGGGATATTGAGATAACTTTCCTTCGCCGCCGGCGGGCCGATGCACACGCTTTCGTCGGCGAAGCGCACGTGCATGGCGTCGGCGTCGGCGGTGGAATGCACCGCCACGGTCGGGATGCCGAGTTCCTTGCAGGCGCGGATCACCCGCATGGCGATCTCGCCGCGATTGGCGATCAGGATTTTATCGAACATCGGACCGGTCCGGCCAAAATGCCGTCATTCGATGATGACCAACGGCTCGCCGAACTCGACCGGCTGGCCGTCCTCGAACAGAATTTGGATCACGGTGCCGGCGCGCGGGGCCGGAATCTGGTTCATGGTCTTCATCGCTTCCACCACCAGCAGGGTGTCGCCGGCCTTCACCTGCGAGCCGATCTCGATGAACGGCTTGGCGCCCGGCTCGGACGCGGCATAGGCAGTGCCGACCATGGGCGAGATCACCACGCCCGGATGTTTCGACGGATCGAGCGGCGCTGCCACCGATTGCCCGACCGGCTGCGGCCCCGCCGCCGTCGCGCGGGGCGCTGCGGACTGTAAGCCGGGGGCGGCGCTGCGCGCGACGCGCACGCGCTGGCCGTCCTGCTCGATCTCGATTTCGGTCAAGCCCGTTTCTTCCAGGAGCTTGGTCAGCTCGCGGATCAATTCATGGTCGACGATCGGGGCTTTCGGCGCCTTGGCCATCGAGCGGATCCGTTTTATTTTTTCGCCTTGGCGCCGACCATGGCCGCCAAGCCGGCGACGGCAAGCGCGTAACCCTGGACGCCGAAGCCGGCGATCACTGCCTTGGCCGCCTTGGTGACGTAGGAATTCTGCCGGAATTCTTCGCGCGCGTGAATATTGGTGATGTGGATTTCCACGATCGGCATTTTCAGCATCAGCAGCGCATCGAGGATCGCGATCGAGGTGGTGGTGTAGCCTGCCGGATTGATCAGCAGGCCAACCGCCTTCTTGGCCAATGCTTCCTGGATCCAGTCGACCAACTCGCCCTCGGAGTTGGATTGGCGAAACACGATATCAAGACCGAAGCGCTTGGCGGTCGTGCGGCAGAGCGTCTCGACCTCGGCAAGCGTGGAGCGGCCGTATTTCTCCGGCTCGCGCGTGCCCAGCAGATTGAGATTGGGTCCGTTGAGGATGTAGAGGGTTTTCGGCATGGTTTCCCGGCGGCTGCCGCGCGGTTACATCGATGCGCGCGGAACATCGGCACTTTATAGGTGGCCCGGGCGGCAAGGGGAAGCCCGCATGGCGCCTAGGTTTGCGGCCTTTTGGTGTCGAGGGCTTGGGTTTCGCGCGCCGCCCAGTCGATCACGTCCTTGATCGCGGTCAGCCGTCTGCGGCCGGCGGCCTTGGCTTTGGTGAACAGGTCGATCTGGTGGTCGGCGCTGGTGCCGTCCGTGGCGATGCGGTGCAGGCGCCTGATATCCGCCGCGCAGCCGAGCGCGTCGATGTCCTCGGCGATGAAATCGAAGACCTGGTCGAGCCATTGCGGAAGCGTGAGCGGGGAGCGCGAAAACGGATCGATGAAAGTGGCGGCGATGCCGTAACGCTGCGCATGCCATTTGTTTTCTGCGGTGATGGCGCGCCCGACGCGGTCGAAACCAGCATTCAGGGCGCGGTCGCGGTCGAGTGCGCGCACCAGGCAACGAAACAGCGCGGCGATGGCGACGGCGTCGTCGAGCCGCGTGCAACTGTCGGCGACGCGCAATTCGACCGTAGGATTTCCGAGTGACGGCCGCAGCGCCCACCAAATATAGCTCGCGTCCGGGATAATCTTGGCCCAGGTGAGCGCGGCGACGAATTCGCGGTAGTCTTCGTTGGTGCGGAACAATTCGGGCAGGCCGGTGCGCGGCAGCTCATCGTAGGCGGCAAGGCGATAGCCGCACAGGCCGGTGAGGTGGCCCTGCCAGAACGGCGAAGAGGTCGAGAGCGCGAGCAGCAGTGGCAGATAGGGCGTCAGCCGCATGATCAAATTGATGCGGGTGTCGACGTCCGGCACCCCCACATGCACATGCATGCCGCACAACATGTTGCGGTAGCCGATCATCTGCAGGTCATCCATGATCGCGCCGTAGCGCGCCTTCGGGGTGACAATCTGCTCGGGCCAGAAGGCGAGCGGGAAGGTGCCCATGGCGGCGAGGCCGAGCCTGTGCTCAGCCGCGGCGGCGCCAAGTGTGCGGCGATAATGCACCAGATATTCGCGCGCCTCTTGCATGGTCGCGCACGGCGGCGTCGCCACTTCGATCTGCGACTGCAGCATCTCGGTCATGACGCGGTCGCCCAGTTCTTGGCGTGCGCGGGTGAGGAATTTTTTGTCGACGCGGCGCACGGCCCGGCGCGTCTTGGCGTCGAACACGAAATATTCTTCTTCCATGCCGACCGAATACATGCGCGCGATAACCCCCCGGGCGGGACGCGGTTCCCCGCTCAATGATGACGCAATAACGGCCGCCGGGCGAGCCGGCGGCCGTTTGTCGATTTAAACGACTAACGGGGAATGCTGCGCTGCGGTCAGCAGGTCGGCTTGCCGCAACGCGCGTTGTTGACCTTTTCCTGCAAGCCGGGCAGCCCGATAGCGCCGACCACCACGTCGGAGCCGATCACGTAGCTCGGCGTACCGTTCAAGCCGAGTGCTTCGGCGAGCTTGAAGTCCTCGTCGAGCGTGGCTTTCACCTCCGGACTCTTCATGTCCTTTTCCAGCCGGCCCATGTCGAGGCCGATATCCTTGGCGACGGCAAGCGCATGCGCTTCGTCGGCCGGGCCGCGGCCGCCCAACAGTTTGGTGTGGAATTCGAGATATTTTTTGCCAGTCTTGTCCTGCATGCGCACGGCCACCGCGACGCGCGCTGCTTCCACCGAACCCGGCCCAAGCACCGGGAATTCCTTGAGCACCACCTTGAGCTTGGGGTCGGTCTTGATCAGCGTGAGCATGTCGTCCATCGCGCGCTTGCAGTAGCCGCAATTGTAATCGAAGAACTCGACGAAGGTGACGTTGCCACTCGGATTGCCGAGCGTGACCTGGTTGGGCGAGGAAAACAGCTTCTGTGCGTGTTCCTTGACCGCGACTTTATGTTTCTCGGCTTCCGCCGTGGCCTGGCGCTTTTCCAGTTCGGTCATGGCCTCCTGGATCACTTCGGGGTGTGCGACCAGGTAGTCGTGCACGACGCGCTCGATGTCGCCGCGCTGTGCCGGCGTTAAATTCTGCGCCCGCACGGCTTGCGGCGCGGCGGTCGCCAGCAACGCGGCACAAACGACGGCGATAGTGCGCGGGCTCGATGTCATCGGTTTTATCCTTGCTGTGGTCATTTTGCGGCGCTTGAGCGTTTGAGGTTGACGATGTCGTCGGCGCGCACCCAAGCGGGCGAGCCGACCGGCAGGCGAGTTTTGGCGCGCGCGGCAATCTGAGCCGCGGTCCTGATGTCGCCGCGCATGAAGGCGGCCTGCGCGGCGGCGAGATCGGCTTGGGCAAGGTCGCCCTTGCGGCCGTAAGCCATGGCGAGCTGGGCATAGGCGTCGGGCGATTCAGGTTCGCGGCGAAGCGCTGTTTGCAGCAACGGAACGGCTTCGGCGGCGTATTTGGAGTTGTCGGTGGCGATCAGCGCCTGGCCGAGCATGATATCGATCAACGGGGCGCCGTGTGCAAGCGCAACCGCGCGGCGCAGCGGAGCGATCGCTTCGGCCGGATGGCCGCTTTCCAGCAAGACCTGACCCTTGAGCTCGAAGAAATACGGATTGTTCGGCTCAGCCTGGATCAGACCGTCGATCTGCGCGACCGCGCTGCGCGCGTCGCCATACCGGTAGGTCGAGATGGCGCGGGCATAGCGCGCCGGCAGGCTGTGATCGCCGAGCGGATAACGGCGCGCCACCGTATCGGGCCGGTCCAGGAAGCCGGACAGTTTGGCGCGCATCATGTCGTGGCGGAATTGCAGTTCCGGCGGATCCTTGACGTCGAAATAGGGGCTCGACTTGGCCATCACTTCGAGTGCGGCCACGCGCTCGGGCGGCAAGGGGTGGGACTGCAGATAAGGATCGACAAAGCGCGCATTGAACAGCAACTCGTTGCCCAAACGCTTGAACAGTTCGAGCATGCCGCGGGCCGATTGATGGGTGGCGGTGAGGAACTTCACGCCGGCGTGGTCGGCCTGGTCTTCCTGGGTGCGGACATAGGCGAGCAGCGAGTGCTGGATCACCGATTGCGGCGCCATGATTGCCGGAAGGCCGATATTCCCGCTCGAGCCGGAACGGGCGCCGGCCACCATGGCGCCGACGCCCGCCAGCATGGCGACGATCGAAGCGGTTTGCGCTTGCGCAAGCTTCTCGCGCAGCTTCATCAGATGACCGCCGGCGAGGTGGCCGGTTTCGTGCGCGAACACGCCGATGATCTCGTTCGGCGTCTTGGCTTCGAACAGCGCGCCGGCATTGATGAAGATGTGCCGGCCGTCCATGACGAAGGCGTTGAAGGAACGGTCGTTGAGGATGACGATCTTGACGTTCTGCTGGGCGAGGCCGGCGACTTTCAGGATCGGCGCGGAGTAGTCGCGCAAAAGGTTTTCGATCTCGGTGTCGCGGATCAGCGGCACGCCGGTCGTGGCCCGCTCCTGCGCGCGCGCCGGCTGGACCGCCGGGCCGCCGGCGGCGGCCGCCACCGCAACGGCGGTGATCAGCGCAAGCGCGCGGCTTGCCGGCGCCACGCGCCATGCCTTGATAGGTGTGCCGTAATCGTTCATGCCGAAATGTGCCACTGAATCGCGTGAACCTAGTGATGGCCCGCAAGGCGGTCAACGCGGCTTGCGATCACGTCTGAGTCATGAAAAACGCAAGTTCTAGGAAGCTTTGGGAATACGGCAACAGCGGGGCGGCACCGGCGCCCAACAGGTCGGTTTAGCGATGCTTGAGGCGGCAAAACACCTGCTAATGCCCTCCAAACGCAGCGATGTGCCGCCATTCATCGTCATGGACGTGATGGCGGCGGCGGCGCAGCTAGAGGCCAAGGGCGCCCGCATCGTCCATATGGAGGTCGGCCAGCCGGCGGCGCCCGCGCCGGCAACCGCGATTGCCGCGGCGCAGGCGGCACTCAACGCCGGCCGCATCGGTTACACCGAGACGCTCGGCATCCCCGGTCTGCGGGCCCGAATCGCCCGCCACTACGCCGACGTCTACGACCTCGCGCTCGACCCGGCGCGCGTGGTGGTGACCACCGGTTCCTCGGGCGGGTTCATTCTGGCGTTTCTTGCGCTGTTCGAGCCGGGCGACCGGGTGGCGCTCGCCAATCCCGGCTATCCGCCCTACCGGCACATCTTGAGCGCGCTCGGCTGCGCGCCGGTGCTGATCGAGACGGCGGCCGAGACGCGCTGGGCGCTGTCGGCCAAGGCGCTGATCGCCGAGCATCGCAAGCAGCCGCTCGCGGGCGTCGTGGTGGCAAGCCCGGCCAATCCGACCGGCACCATGATGGACGCCGATGCGCTGTCGCGGCTGATCGCGGTTGCCGAAGCGGAGGGCATCCGCGTCATCTCCGACGAAATCTATCACGGCCTCGACTATGCGTTCGCCGCCGAGACCGCGGCCAATCTTTCCGAGCGCGCGCTGGTGATCAATTCCTTTTCCAAATATTTCTGCATGACCGGCTGGCGCGTGGGCTGGATGGTGGTGCCGGACAGCCTCGTGCGCGCGGTCGAGCGGCTGCAGGGCAATCTTGCGATCTCGGTGCCGACGCTCTCGCAGGTCGCCGCGCAGGCCGCCTTCGACGGCCGCGCCGAAATGGAAGCGGTTAAGCACGGCTACGAAGAAAACCGCCGCATCTTGACCGATGGCTTGCCGAAAGCCGGGCTCGACAAGTTTTTGCCGGTCGACGGCGCGTTCTATCTGTACGCCGATATTTCGAAATTCTCCGGCGACAGCCTGGATTTCGCCAAACGCATGCTCAACGAGGCGCACGTGGCGGCGACGCCCGGCATCGATTTCGACCCAGTCAACGGCCACAACTTTTTGCGCTTCTGCTATGCCGGCTCGGCGGCCGAGATGCACGAGGCGGTGGCACGAATTGGGGCTTGGCTTAAGCGCTAGAACTCCACATCCAGCTCGACCACTTCGTCCGGCTCCGCCTTGGCGCCTTCGATCCATTCCTGCATCGCCGGCAAGGCCATGATCGCCTTGCAATAGCCGGCGCAGTCGGATTCGAGCTTGACGTCATAAGTGAGGAAGCGCGTCACCACCGGCGCGAACATGGCGTCGGCCATGCCAGGCTTGTCGCCGAACAGAAACATGCCGCCGTGGGCGTCGAGGCATTCGCGCCAGATGAAGACGATGCGGTCGATGTCGGCCTGCGCGCCGGCCCACACCTTGAAGCCGGGATGATGCGCCTTCAGGTTCATCGGCAGCGCCGAGCGCATATTGGAAAAGCCGGAATGCATCTCGCCGCAAATCGAGCGGCAATGCGCGCGCGCGGCGCGGTCCTTCGGCAGCAGGCCTGCTTCCGGCATGGTCTCGTTGAGATATTGCGCGATCGCCAATGTGTCCCAGACCTTGACGCCGTCGTGGGTCAGGCATGGCACCAGGAACGAGGGCGACAGCAGCAATAACTCGGCGCGGGTCGAGGGATCGTCGCTGGCGACCGTCTGCTCCTCGAAGTCGAGCCCGGCCATCTTGCATAAGAGCCAGCCGCGCAGCGACCAGGAGCCGTAGTTCTTGCTGGCAATGGTGAGGGTAGCCTTGGCCATGGGGCGCAATCATCCCTGTTCGACACGGCCCGGCATCCGGCAGCTTAGACGAAAGTTCTGCCCGTTCAATACCTTCCCGTGGCGCAAAAAGGCATGGCAGACCGCTTGTCCCCAGGCTAGCCAGCGCTGAATATTATCTCGCACTGCAACATCAAATGCACTAGCTTTCGGCTGCGGTCTGCCGGGGCCGCCGAGGAATCGATGCTCTATCAGGCGTATCAGGCGCATTCCGACATCATGGTGCCGGTGCGCGCGCTCGCCGGGATGGCGGCGAGGACCATGGGCACCAGGCTCAACGGTTCGGCGCGGCCGTCGGCGCTCGGCAATCTCACCGCGGCTTACGAGTTGATCGCGCGCGCGGGGCTCACCCACGCCCGCCCGCCTTACGGCATCGACAGCGTCATGGTGGGAAACCGCGAAGTGGCGGTGACCGAGGAAGCCGCCGAGGTGACGCCGTTCGGCACGCTGCTGCATTTCAAGAAGGACATCGACCAGGCGCAGCCGCGCGTGCTGTTGATTGCGCCTTTATCCGGCCACTTCGCCACGCTGCTGCGCGCGACCGTGCGCACCATGCTCACCGAACACGACGTCTACATCACCGATTGGCACAACGCGCGCGACGTTTCGACCGAGCACGGCCGCTTCGGCTTCGACGAATATATCGGCCACATCGTGCGCTTCCTGGAGCACATCGGACCCGGCGGGCATCTGGTGGCGGTGTGCCAGCCCTGTGTGGCCGCGCTGGTGGCGGCGGCGGTGATGGCGCAGGGCGACAATCACGCCGCGCCGCGTTCGATGACGCTGATGGCGGGCCCGATCGACACCCGCGTCAACCCGACCAAGGTCAACGAGCTCGCCAAGGGCAAGCCGATCGAGTGGTTCGAGAAGAACCTGATCGCGTCGGTGCCGGCGCGTTACGCTGGGGGCGGACGCAAGGTCTACCCGGGCTTCGTGCAGCTCGCCGCCTTCATGAGCATGAACATCGAGCGCCATCTCAAGGCGCACCAGGAACTGTATGAGAACCTGGCGCGCGGCGAGGAGGCCAAGGCGGCGCAGACCAAGGCGTTCTACGACGAATATTTCGCCGTGCTCGATCTCGCCGCGGAATTTTACCTGGAAACGGTGAAGCTGGTGTTCCAGGAGCACGCGCTACCGCTCGGCGCGCTCACTTACGAAGGCGTGAAAGTGGAGCCGAAGGCGATCAAGCGCACCATGCTGTTCACGGTGGAAGGCGAGAAGGACGACATCTGCGCGGTCGGGCAGACTTTGGCGGCGCATGATTTGTGCACGTCGTTGCGGCCCTACCGCAAACGCCACCACATGCAGGCCGGCGTCGGCCATTACGGCGTGTTCTCGGGCCGCACCTGGCAGCACCAGATCTACCCGATGGTGAAGAACGTCATTTTGCAGAGCGATTGACGCGCGCTCCACCCTTTTTACGGCACGCGCGCGGCGCAACGATCAGCCGCCTGCCGGCTTCAGATTGACGTTGAGCTTGATCGGCTTCCACTCGCCTTCCGAGGGAAGAAAATCGAGTTCATAAATGACCCGGCTCGGCGTGGTGTCGAAGTAGCCGCGCAAGATCAGCGCGCCGCGATTGTCGATAACCGATTCCGAAGTGGCGATCGGCGGTTTGGCGGCGATCAGGCCGAAATTGGCTTTCTTGTCCGCGAATTCCTTGAAGACGCCCTTCAGCCGTTCCGGGCTGAATTGATCGCGAAACGGTTTTGCCAGTTTGGCCTGCAGCACCGTGTAATTGCCGGTCAGGTTCGCGTCGTTGAGCGTGAGCAGGTAGGTCTTGATAAGTATTTCCTGGAGCAGCGGGCTCGGCAGCTGACTTTCCGCCCGCGCCGGACCGGCCAGCAGCAAAGCGCCAAAAAATGGCTCCGATAAACGCCAACCGCATCGCGCCCTCCGTCGCCGCCGTACAAAATTAAATAATCAGCAAAGCGCCGCAGAGTCTAGTTTTGCGCGAAAGATCAGTTCGAAAAGCCTTTCGGCATTTTCTGGGTCTCCGCATGCAGCAGATCCCAGGGCTGCGCGCTGTCGGTGAAAAGGTCCAAGCCCGGCTTGTACTGCGTCGGATCGTCGAGGCTCGCCGCCTGGAACCCGATGGCGTCGGGGAACCGCTCGAGCTTGGCAACCACCGGGCTGCCGCAGACCGGGCAGAAGCCGCGCTCGACCCATTTCCCGGCTTCCCCGACAGTCTTGTAGTAGCGCGGCTCGCCGCGCAGCGTGACCGCGGCCGCCGGCACCACCATGACCGCGGCATAAGCGGTGCCGACGGCGCGCTGGCAGTCGCGGCAATGGCAGTTCACCATCACGATCGGATCGGCTTGCGCCTCATAGCGGATGGCGCCGCAGGCGCAGCCGCCGGCGATTTTCTGGGCCATGGCTCGGTTCCTCCGGGTTCGATTCTTTCGATCGTCGTTATCGCCAAAAACAATTTCAAAAGTCGAACATATAAAACGCCGCGACCGCGACCCCCAGCACCGCGAGCGCAAGCAGCATGATGGCGGGGCGGCGCCCGGCCGCGCCGCCAAAGCCGACGGCATAGGCAGCCTTGGCGACATTGTTCGAGGAAGACGCGATCAGCACGGCGGCGCATAAGCTTGCGACCGACATGCCGGCGATGCCGCCTTGCGCGATATTGAGCACGAAAGGATCGATGTCGGTCAGGCCCACCACCGCCGATAGCGCGAGAATTCCGCTTTCGCCGAACGCGCCTTTGACCCAGGCCGAGATCACCGAGATCACCACGATGAGCACGGCGAAGATGAGCGCGGTCGGAATTTGCAGCGGATTCGTCGGGGCAACGGCGAGATTGCTCTTGGCGGCGCGCGGGCGCGGCCGGCGCCATTCGTAGATCGAAAGCGCGGCGCCGACCGCGCACAAGGCGGCAAGCCCCGGTGCGAGCGTCAGCGCGAAATGCGTGTCGAACACGGCGACGACGATGCCGAGCCGGACATACATGACCGCGGTCGCCGCCACGATGCCGGCCGAGATATCCGCCGGGGCTCGCTTGGCCTCGCGCAGCCGCTTGGCGAGAACGACGGTCGTTGCCGTCGACGAATAAGCGCCGCCGAGCACGGCCGGCAGCAGCGCGGCGTTTTTGATCGGCGCGTAGCGCTGCAGCAGATAGCTCAAGTAGGAGAGGGTGCACACCGTCACCACCGCCAGCCACACGCCGTAAGGCGTTAGCGGTGTCAGGCTGCTCACGCGCTGGTGCGGCACCAGTGGCAGGATGATCCCGACCAGGATGAGAAACATGCCGGCGGTGATGAGTTCCTCGCGCGGCACCACGTGAATGAGCCGGTGCAGCCTGTCGCGCGTGCCGAGCAGCAGCACGGCGGCGACGGTTACCGCGACCGCGACCCAGGGCGGCTCGATCAAGGCGACCGGCCCGATCACGTAGGCGAGCAGGTTCGAGGCCGGGATCATGAAACTGGGCGGGTCGGGCGTCTGCGGCGCCGCGCGCAAATAGGCGTGCAGCCAGGCGGCGAGGCCCAGCAGGCCGGCGACGAACGCGAGCGCATGCGCGGCGTCGATCAGATAGAGCGTGGCGCCGCCCATGGCGAGCATCGGGAAGGTGCGGATGCCGCCCGGGCTCGAGCGCTCGTCTTTCTTATAGGTCTCCTCGAAGGCGAGCCCCATGAACACGGCAAGCCCGACGGCCAAAGCCAGCCGTCCGGCCAGTTCCAAGGGGGTGAACGCCATCGTCATGCCGGCATCCTATTCCATTTTTGCGCACCAATACCTACATCCCGGTCTGCCACCAAACCCAGAAGCATCCCATGCTCGATTTTGCATCCTCTTCCGAGGCCGAGGCGTTGTGCGCGGCGCCGCCGCCCGACGCCGAACTTCTCGACGCTTATTCCAACGCGGTGATCACCGTGGCCGACCAAGTCGGCCCGGCGGTGGTGCGCGTGGAAACGCGCGGGCCGCAAGGGCGCCCAGGCGGGGTCGGCTCCGGTGTCGTGATTGCGCCGGACGGGCTGGTGCTGACCAACAGCCACGTGGTGCAGGGCGCCAAGGAAGTGCGGCTCGCCGACGCCGAAGGCCGCCTCATGGAAGCGCGCACGCTGGGCGAGGATCCCGACACCGATCTCGCGCTGCTGCGGGCGGGCTCCGCGCGCGATCTGGCGCACGCCACGCTCGGCGATTCCAAAGCACTCAAGCGCGGGCAACTGGTGGTCGCCATCGGCAACCCGCTCGGCTTTGAATCGACCGTCACCGCCGGGGTTATTTCGGCGCTCGGGCGTAGTTTGCGTTCGCGCAACGGGCGGCTGATCGAGGACGTGATCCAGACGGACGCCGCGCTCAACCCCGGCAATTCCGGCGGGCCGCTGGTCTCCTCGCGCGGCGAGGTGATCGGGATCAACACGGCGGTCATCATGGGCGCCCAAGGCATCTGCTTTGCGGTCGCCAGCAACACCGCGCAATTCGTGCTGAGCGAATTGATCAAGCACGGCCGGGTGCGGCGCGGGTTTATCGGCGTATCCGGCCAGACCGGGGCGGTGCCGCGCCGGCATGCGCGCAACGCCGGCATCGAGAATGCGGCCGGCGCCATGATCACCGCGCTCGAGCCGAACGCGCCGGCGGCGCAGGCCGGGCTGATGACGCTCGACATCATCGTGCGGGCGGACGGCGCGCCGGTGACCGGCGTCGACGACCTGATCCGGCTGCTCAACAGCGAGCGGATCGGACGCAAGCTTGCAATCGACGTGCTGCGGCGGGGGACTTTGCGCACATTCGAGGTGACGCCGACGGAGCGGCCCGCGGTGCGGGCCGCTTGAGCCATCATTTGCCCAGACGCTTAAGCTCGAAGCCGGCGGCGAGATAATAGACGGTGTGAATGTTGCACACCGCGCGCGCGCGCGTGAGCAGCGGGGAGGCGGCCGAATTATCTTTTTGGGCCAGCGCCTGTTCGGCGGCGAAGAATGACAGACCGCATTCGCGGGCGTGACCCATGGCGCCGTGGTCCGACGGCGGCGTCAGTTCGTCGAGCTTGGCCTGCCCGCTGAAATACGCGATCAGCGTTCCGGGCCACTGCTTGACGTTGATCTTGCCGGCGTTGCGCGCCAATTCTTCGGCGTCGTTCTCGCCGGCGCGGGCGCGCGCGATGTGCAGCCAGGCCGCCTGGTAGGGCAGCCACAGCACGTCGCCGCCGCGCGTTGGCGCGCCGAGCGCTATCGCCTTGGCGAAATCGGCGGCGGCGGCGGGATAATGCGCGGCGATGAATTGCGCATAGCCGCGTTCGCTGTAGACGTCCAACGCTTCGATACCGGTATCCTTGGAATCCTGGGCGAGAAGGGCAAGCGCGGCGCTATAATCGGCCACGGCGCGGTCGTAGTCGCCCTTGGCGCTTTGGCTGTTGGCGCGTTGCACCAAAGTGAGCGGCACATTCTTGATCTTCAGCGCGGCATCGAAATCGGCAATCGCAGGATCGTATTGGCCGTTCAAGTCGTAGGCTTGCGCGCGCGCGACATAGAGACTGGCGTCATCGGATTTGTTGCCGATCGCGGCGGTGAAATCGGCGATGGCATCGCTGCGGAACTGGCGCGCCTGATCGAGCCGCTCGAAGGCATCGGCGATCAGGCTTTTGGAGGTGTATTCGTTGCCGCGACCCTTGCGGGCGGCGACTTGATCGGCGGGCGAAAGATCGTTGGCCGCGAGCGCCTGCGTGAAAAGGCGGATGGCCTCGTCGACCTGGCCCTGCTGTGCTGCCGTTTCCGCTGCCTTGAGGTCGTCGAGACCGCCGGCTTGCACATTTGCGGCAAACAGCAACAGGCAAAGCGCCGCCAATAAAATTCTAAGCATGACTACCCCAATACTCCGTGTCCGCCGCGCGCGTGGCGCGGTGTCACAAGCTGCCGGTGCGGTGTCAAGTGCGCGCCGCCGCTTAGCCTTTGGCCTTGAGTGACTGGTAGATATCGAGCGCGTCTTTCGGCTTGGCGTTCCTGTGCACCACCGCGTTGACCGCAGCGAGCATCGCCTTCGGGGCCTCGGACTGGAAAATATTGCGGCCCATGTCGACGCCGGCGGCGCCCTGCTGCACGGCGTTGTAGGCCATGGTGAGCGCGTCAAGCTCGGGCAATTTCTTGCCGCCGGCCATCACGATCGGCACCGGACATGAGGCGGTGACGGTCTCGAAGCCGTCGTCCACATAGTAGGTCTTGACGTATTGCGCGCCCAGTTCGGCGATGATGCGGCAGGCGAGGCGGAAGTATTGCGCGTCGCGTTTCATCTCCTTACCGACCGCGGTGACGCCCATTACCGGCATGCCGGCGCGCAAGCCGGCGTCCACTAGCCGCGTCATGTTGTGCACCGAGCGTGTCTCGTGTTCGCCGCCGATGAACACCTGGATGCCCACGCCGGCGGCGTTGAGCCGAATTGCGTCGTCCATGTCCATGGCGATTTGCTCGTCGGACAATTCCTCGCGCAAGATGCTGGGGCCACCGCTGGCGCGCAGGACCATAGGCTTGGCGCAGTCAGCCGGAATCACGGAGCGCAAAATCCCGCGCGTGCAAAACAGCGCGTCGCATTGCGGCAACAGCGGCACGATCGAAAGATCGATGCGCTCAAGCCCGGAGGTCGGGCCCTGGAAATAGCCGTGGTCGACGGCGAGCATCACCGTGCGCCCGGAGGCCGGATTGAACACGCGGGCGAGCCGGTTCTTCATGCCCCAGTCGAGCTGGTGCGCGCCTTTGAGGAAAAAGCCCGGCGCGGCCTGGGGACGATCCGCCTGATAGCGTCCGCCTGCTTTGTCGGCTTCCGGCATGCGGATACTCGTTACACCTGGCGCGCGATCGCAGCGCGCTATTACTTCGGGGAGGGAGCAGGAGGTGGCGCATCCGCCGGCTTTTCCATCGGCTTCTTCGCAGCTGTTTTCTTGGCCGCAGGCTTCTTGGCGGTCTTCTTGAGTTCTTTGCGCCCCGCCGGCTCGTAATTGCCTTTGCCCATGCACTTGGCCATGAAGGCCTTGAGCTTGGCGCCTTCTAGCTTCTGGTCTTCGGCGCCGATCTTGCAGGTCGCCATCTTCTCCGCCTTGGTGACGGCGGCGCCGGCAGGCGTTGCGACAAGCAGTAGCGGGAGGAGGGCGGTGAGGGCCAGCAGTCGCGGCATGGTTTTAACTCCTTTGCGGTTCCTCAAGACGGCATCACGATAGCATGGTTTTTCTGCGATGGCGTCAGCGCAACGCGGCGGCGATGTTGCCGCCGTCCACCGTGGTGACGTCGGCGGTGGTTTTTAGCGCCAGCGCCTGGGCGAGGAAGGCCTGCGCCACGTCCTGCGCGGTGACCTCGCGGCCCAAGAGATTGCCGCCCATATAGGCTTTCTCGCTCAATCCGCGCGCCTTGGCGCGTTGCTTGATGAAATCGCCGGTGAGGATGCCGGAGCGGATGCGGTCGGCATTGACCGCGTTGGCGCGGATGCCGTTGGCGCCGTAATCGAGCGCGTATTGGCGGACCAGAAACAATGTCGCCGCCTTGGGCAGGCCGTAAGGCCCGAAATTGGCGCCCGGGTTCACCGCCTGCTTGGAAACATTGAACAGCAAGCAGCCGCCGATGCCTTGCGCGAGCATGATCTTGACGGCCGCCTGCGCGACTTTCTGGTGGGCGAAAAAATTCAATTCGAAGCTCCGGCGCAAGATCGCCTCGTCGACCTCGCCGATCTTGCCCTGCCAGGCGGCGCCGGCATTGGAGATCGCGATATCGACACCGCCGAACGCGGCAACGACTTGGCCGAACGCCTTGCGCACCGAGCCGGCATCGGTCACGTCGCATTCAATGGCGACGGCCGAGCCGCCGATCGCATTGGCCTGCCGGGTCGCCGCAGCGGCGTCGATGTCGAGCAGTGCGACTTCGGCTCCCGCCGCCGAGAAGACTTTGGCGGTGGCCGCGCCGATGGCGCCGCCGGCGCCGGTGACGACCGCGATCTGGCCTGCGAGCGGAAGCGTTTTGCGCGAACCCAGCTTGGCCAGTTCCAGCGGCCAATATTCGCAGTCGAACATGTCGGCTGGCGAGATCGACGTGAAGCGGCCGACCGCTTCCGCGTTGGTGATGCCTTCGACCGCAGCCTGCGCGATGTCGGCGGCAATGAGGGCATCTTTGGCGCTGGCGCCCAGCCCGAACAGGCCGAGGCCCGGCACCAGCGCTACGCGCGGCGCCGGATCGTGCATGGCGGCGCCGTTCGCGCGCTTCTTGTGGCGGGCGAAATAGGCTTTGTAGCTGCCGATGAATTTCTGCGCGGCTTTATGCGCGGCGCTTTTGAACGCATCGAGCTTGCCGGCCGCCGGCGCGGGCAGGATCAGCGGCCAGGGTTTCACGCGTATTACGTGGTCGGGTGTGATCACGCCGGCGCGGGCGTAACGCGCGACTTGTCTGCCGTTGACGAAATTCAGGATCGCGTCGCTCGTGCGGAACTCCAGGATCGGGCGTTTGTGTGCGCCTTCGCCCTGCGTATCGCGCAGCGTGCAAGCGCCGCGCAGGATCGGGGCGACGTCGGCGGCATCCGCGATCTTGGGCGGCAGCTTGCCGGCAACGAACACGGCCTTGCGGTTCTTCTTGAGCCGGTTTTCCGCGCGCGTGACGAAGCCGATCATGCGCTCGTAGGCTTCGCGCGCGTCGTCGCCGAAAGTGAAGATACCGTGCTTGTCGAGGATCAGCCCTTCGACGTTCTTGTTTATGTCGAACACCTCGGCGGCTTTTTTGGCGAGCCCGAAGCCGGGCATCAGATAAGGCACGAAGCCGAGCCTGTCGCCGAACGCTTCTGCGCACAGCTCGGCGGCGTTTGGCTGGTCGATCAGGCTGAGGACGGCGGTTGCGTGCGTGTGGTCGATAAATTTCGCCGGCATGAAAGCGTGCAGCAGCATCTCGACCGAAGGCGAGGGCGCCTGCGGGTCGATCAGATAGGCGCGCTGCACCTTCGCCATCTCCGCTTCGGACGGTGCTTTGCGCGCGCGCAAGGCGCGTAAGGGTTCGAGCCGCACCGCCGGAAAGCCGGCAGGCTCGATCGAGCCCATGTCCCAGCCTGAGCCTTTCACGCGTAGCACCGCGACCTCGTTACCGGCGAGATCGCGCTCTTTGGTTTTCAGCGATGCGTTGCCGCCGCCATGCAGCACGAGTCTGGCGTCGCCGCCGAGGAGGCGCGTGGAATAAATCCGCAGCGCGAGATCGCGTCTAATGCCGGCTTGGCCGTAGCGATCGACCGCAAGCTTCGCGTCGCGCTCGACCCATGCCGATTTCATCTGTCCGCGCCCGCGCTAGTCCTTGTCGCCCAAAAGGCGCTTGGCCCACCAGCCGCGCTTGGGTTGGCCGTTCTCCTCGCTCGCCGTCGAAGAGATCACTGGGGTTGGCGGGGGCGCGACCGTTGCCGGCGACGGCGGGGCGCCGGCAGTGCCGATCGGCGCCGGCTCGCGAATGGTCGAGCGCCGGCGCGGCGGTTCCGGTTCGGCCGGTGCCGCGGCCTGTGGCGGAGCAGCCGACTGCGGTGCTGGGGAAGCTGGCGGCTGGTTATAGGGACGGTCGATGATCGGCCGTTCCGTGGGCGGCGCTTCATAGGCCGGGGCGCTGTCGAAGGCCGCCGGCGGCCGGTCGAGGTCCTCGACCGCGCGCTGCAATTCGGCTTCGGGCCGCCCGCCATTGGATTGGAACGGTGCTTCGCCTTCACGGCCCTGCCGGTTGCGGCGTCCGCCGCGGCGGCCGCGCCGGCGCCGGCGCCGGCCGTCACCGCCTTCGGCTCCCGCTGCGCCGCCCTGACGCGGCGGCTGCTGAACGGCGCCTTCACCCTCCTCGGGCGAACCTTCGCCGTGATCTTCTGGCGCGTTGAGTTGTTCGGGAGCGGCGTCGCGCGCGAAAGGCTGCGCGCCCTCGCGCGGCTCGCCGCCACGGCCACGGCCGCGGCCACGTCGGCGCCGCCTGCGGCCGCCGTCGCGTTCGCCATCACCGCCGCGTGGCCGATCCTCATTCGTCTCGACTGGCGTGACGGCGGCTTCGAACGGCTCCTCGTTCGCGTCAGCTTCGGCCTCAGCCTCGGCTTCGACGTCGTCGTCCGCTTCGGCCGCCGCGTCGAGCACGTCCTCGTCCGCCTCGACGCCGGAGGCGAGTGGCGGCTGGGCCGCCGCCGCCAAAAGCTTGGCCGCTTCCGGCGTGTGCACCTGTTCGCCGCGATCGACGATGTAGGACACCTGCGCGTTCACCGTCGGGTCGGCGGAGATGGTGATGGTGATGCGGAAGCGCTGCTCCAGGTCGCGCAAGTGCGCGCGCTTGTGATTGAGCACGTAAAGCGCGACTTCCGAGCGCGTGCGCACGATCAGATTATGCGTGGCGCCCTTGATCAGCGTCTCTTCGATGGCGCGCAGCAATTGCAGCGACACCGAGGACACCGAGCGCACATGGCCGGAGCCGCCGCAGACCGGGCATTTCTCGGTCGAGGACTCCAGCACCGAAGTGCGGATGCGCTGGCGCGACATTTCGAGCAGGCCGAAATGCGAGATGCGGCCGACCTGGATGCGGGCGCGGTCGTGCTTGAGCGCGTCTTTCATGCGCCGCTCGACGGTGCGGTTGTTGCGGCCTTCGTCCATGTCGATGAAGTCGATGACGATCAGGCCGGCGAGGTCGCGCAGGCGCAGTTGGCGGGCAATTTCTTCGGCCGCCTCGCCGTTGGTCTTGAGCGCCGTGTCCTCGATGTGGTGCTCGCGCGTGGCGCGGCCCGAGTTCACGTCGATGGCGACCAGCGCTTCGGCCTGGTTGATCACGATGTAGCCGCCGGAGCGCAACTGCACGGTGGGCGAGAACATGGCGTCGAGCTGGCTCTCGATGCCGTAGCGCGTGAACAGCGGCTGCGTGTCCTTGTAGAGCTTCACATGCTTGGCGTGGCTCGGCATCAGCATGCGCATGAATTCGCGTGCTTCCTTGTAGCCCTCCTCGCCGGAGACGATGATCTCGTCGATGTCCTTGGTGTAGAGGTCGCGGATCGAGCGCTTGGTGAGCGAGCCTTCCTCGTAGACGAGCTTGGGCGCCATCGACTTGAGCGTGAGGTCGCGCACCGTTTCCCACAGGCGCAGCAGATATTCGAAATCGCGTTTGACTTCCGTCTTGGTGCGGCTGGCGCCGGCGGTGCGTAGGATCACGCCCATGCCGGGCGGCACTTCGAGGTCCGAAGCGATTTCCTTGAGCCGGCTGCGGTCCTCGCCGGAGGTGATCTTGCGCGAAATACCGCCGCCGCGCGCGGTGTTCGGCATCAACACCGAATAGCGGCCGGCGAGCGAGAGATAGGTGGTGAGCGCTGCGCCCTTGGTGCCGCGTTCTTCCTTGACCACCTGCACCAGCATGACCTGGCGGCGCTTGATCACCTCCTGAATCTTGTACTGGCGGCGGAAGCGCGGCATGCGCTCCTGCGCTTCCTCCATGGCGTCGGCGCCGCCGACGGATTCCACCTGTTCGTCTTCATGGGCGTCTTCGCCGTTGCCGCTTGCCGGCTCGCTGGCCGTGCCTGGCTCGTCGGACGGCGCCGGTTCGGCGGAAGCGGCGAGATGGTCTCCGCTCTCGCCGCTATCTTCGCCACCTTCCGGCAGCGGCGCCTGTTCGGCAGCCGCTTGCTCGGCGGGAGCTTCGGTCTCCTCGCGCACCAGTTCTTGCGCTTCGAATTCGGCGGATGGCGTCGTTGCCGCCATGACCGCGGCGGTCTCTTCGATCTGCTCGGGCGAGGGCTCGCCGGCAGGCGCTTCGCCCGCCGGGGATTCGGCGGCTTCGCTTACCGGCGCCTGGTGTTCCGGCGCTTCACCGGCGATTTGCTCGCTTTGCACCACGTCGCGGTCGCGCGGCCGATCGGCGCCGCGGTGGCGGTTACGGTTACGTCCGCCGCGGCGGCTGGCGCGGTGATCGGCGTCGGCATCGGCGGCGCGGTGGTCGCGCTCTTCCTCGGCGAGCAACGCCTGCCGGTCGGCGACCGGGATTTGATAGTAGTCGGGATGGATTTCGGAGAACGCCAGGAAGCCGTGGCGGTTACCGCCGTAATCCACGAAGGCCGCCTGCAGCGACGGCTCAACGCGCGTGACCTTGGCGAGATAGATATTACCGCGCAGCTGCTTGCGGTTGGCGCTTTCGAAGTCGAATTCCTCGACGCGGTTGCCCCGCAGAACGACCACCCGGGTCTCCTCCGGATGGGTCGCGTCGATGAGCATTTTGTCGGCCATTGGAAATTCTCACTGAGGCGGACGCCCCCGCGTTCCCGCGCGCTGTTAATGGCGCAAGGCAGGGGAGGTCGGCCAATTGGGTGTTGAAGGAAAGGGGCGCGTTTTCACGCAAAAGTGCGGCAAAATTCGAAACTCGGCCCATAGCAAGCCGCGCAGTCACGATTGGCTCGCGAAAGCGGGGGACCTCGAACAGCCTTTGCTGCAACAGTGGCAGCATGAAACTTGCGACCCGTAGCGCTGCGGCCGCGCCCTAAGGGGGCGCCGCCGAGGTTTCTCGTTGCTGGCGGCCGTAAATGCGAACGGCCACTTGGCCGCGCGCTGATCCGGAAGTCCAATCACTAAGGGTTTCGGCTCGCTTCGCCGTCCGTCCGCCCGGCTTCCTCGAGGGGGCGATCCTGGACTGGCGGGCCGGGGGCCCGAACGCGGCACAACCGGAACTATAACCGTCAGCACGCTCTACATACGGGTCTAAGCCTCTGCTGGCAAGGGAGCTTTGCATCCGGGCAACACTTGCGTGCAGAACGACGCGTTTGCTCAAGTTCCGTTAACCGAAACATCCCCTAATGGAGTAAAACGGGGCGGAAAGGGTCCGGATTCGTGACTGTCCGCGCATTCGCACTGATGTTTGGAGTGGGCCTTCTTGCTAGCTCGGCGGCCATGGCGGCCGAGCCGGGCGTGGCCGCGCGGGCGCGCGCGCCGGTCGTGGAAGCGACATCGTTTCCGGTCGCCACCGACGTGCGGCTCGGCGGCGACGACAAGCAGACCCGCTTTGTCGTGGACCTCAGCCAGAAGATCGACGTGGCGGCCTTCACGCTGGCCGATCCTTATCGGGTGGTGATCGATCTGCCGCAGGTGACCTTCCATCTGCCGGCGCAGGCAGGCGAACACGGCCGTGGCCTGGTGAAAGCATTCCGCTACGGCCTCATCATGCAGGGCGGCTCGCGCATTGTGCTCGACACCAAGGGCCCGGTGCGGGTGGACAAGGCCTTCGCGCTCGCCGCCGCTGCCGGACAACCGGCGCGCCTGGTGGTCGATCTTTCCTCAACCGACCGCGAAACCTTCCTGCACAATATCACCATGCAGGATCGCACGCTGCACTCCGCCACCGGCAAGGCCGTGAGCGTGCCGGAGGCCGCCGGCGATACGCGCCCGCTGATCGTGGTCGATCCAGGCCATGGCGGCATCGACAGCGGCACCAAGTCGGGCAGCGGGCAGGACGAGAAGGACGTGGTGCTCGCCTTCGGCCTGATGCTGCGCGACAAGCTGGAAAAGACCGGTAAATACCGCGTGGCGATGACGCGTAGCGACGACACCTTCATTCCGCTCGACGAGCGGGTGCGCTTCGCGCGGGCGCATAAAGCCTCGCTGTTCATCTCGATCCACGCCGACTCGATCCCGCGCAGCGAAGGCCAGGCGGAGGGCGCCTCCGTCTACACGCTGTCGCCGCACGCCTCCGACGCGGAGGCCGCGCGCCTCGCCGAAGCCGAGAACAAGTCCGACGTGATCGCCGGTGTCGATCTGAGCTCGGAGCCCAACGACGTCGCCAATATTCTGATCGATCTCGCGCAGCGCGAGACCAAGGCGTTTTCGCTGCAATTCGCCCGCGATCTGGTCGGCGAATTCAAGGCGACCACCAAGCTGCACCTGCATCCGCTGAAATCGGCCGGCTTCATCGTGCTCAAGGCGCCGGACGTGCCCTCGGTGCTGGTCGAACTCGGCTACATGTCGACCAAGGACGATCTGGTGCACCTGATGTCACCCACGTGGCGCTCGCGCACGGCGGATTCGCTGGTGCAGGCTGTCGATACGTTTTTCGCGCCGCGCATGGCCGGCGCAACGGGTAAGGCGAATTGACATGGATGCCCGGCCTCAGTTTCAACATAAAACCGCGCCACCAAAAGAATGCGCCGCAGCCTTGGGCGGAAGGCCCGGCGACTGTGGCAGGCCCATGAAATTCCTGTCAGATTTACCGGTCACGATGCCGGATGACGGCAGCGACGGCCGCTGGGCAATGCCAGGCGGGACGGTTCATTCATGAAGCTCATTTTACGCTTCTTCGGTTTCCTGTTCGCGGCCGGCACCATTCTGTTCGTGGTGGGTGTGGCCGCGACCGCCGGCCTGCTCTGGCACTACTCCAAGGACCTGCCGGACTATTCCCAATTGCAGGACTACGAGCCGCCGGTGATGACCCGCGTGCACGCGGCCGACGGTTCGCTGGTCGCCGAATATGCGCGCGAGCGCCGGCTCTACATTCCGATCCAGGCGGTGCCGAAGCTGGTGATCAACGCCTTCCTCGCCGCCGAGGATAAGAACTTCTACGAACATGGCGGGCTCGATTTCTTGGGCATCGCGCGTGCCGCGCTCAATTACGCGCAGAATTTCGGCTCCGGCCGCCACCCGCAAGGCGCCTCAACCATCACGCAACAAGTTGCCAAGAACTTCTTGTTATCAAACGAGGTTTCCTTCTCGCGCAAGATCAAGGAGGCGCTGCTGGCGCTCAAGATCGAGCGCACTTATTCGAAGGACAAGATCCTCGAGCTGTACTTGAACGAAATCTATCTCGGCCTTGGCGCCTACGGCATAGCCTCCGCCTCACTCACTTATTTCGACAAGGGCGTCAATGAATTGACCGTGCCGGAAGCGGCTTATCTCGCGGCGCTGCCGAAGGCGCCCAACAACTATCATCCGTTCCGGGCGCGCGAGCGCGCGCTCGAGCGGCGCAATTGGGTGATCGACCAGATGGCGGCCGATGGCTTCATCAGCAACGCACAGGCCGAATCGGCCAAGCGCACGGGCCTCAACGTGACGCAAAAGGCGACCGCCACCCGCACTTTCGCCGCGGAATATTTCACCGAGGAAGTGCGGCGCGAACTCTACGACCGCTATGGCGAGAAAAAGCTTTACGAAGGCGGGCTGTCGGTGCGCACCACGCTCGATACCAAGTATCAGGTGCTGGCGCGCAAGGTGCTCACCGAAGGGCTGGTGCGTTTCGACGAGGCGCAAGGCTGGCGCGGGCCGGTCGCCAAGGTCGACGTCTCGGGCGATTGGGGCGTCAAGCTCGCCGACGTCAAGGCGTTGGCGGATGTCGCGCCCTGGCGGCTCGCGGTGGTGCTGGAAACGAGCGATCAGTCGGCCCGCATCGGCCTGCAGCCGGGGCGTGAGCCGGGCGGTGCCATCAGCAAGGCCCGCGACGTCGGCATCGTGCCGCTCGATGGCGTGAAGTGGGCCAAGGTCAAAGGCCGCGCGCCGGCGAAGGTCAATCAGGTGCTGGCGCCGGGCGATGTGGTCTATGTCGCGCCCGACAAGATCGCCGGGCAATACCGGCTGCAGCAGGTGCCGGAAGTCTCGGGCGCCATTGTGGTCGAGGATCCCTGGACCGGGCGCGTGCTGGCCATGGTCGGTGGCTTTTCCTACGACCAGAGCCAGTTCAACCGCGCGACGCAAGCGCTGCGCCAGCCGGGCTCCTCGTTCAAACCGATCGTTTATGCCGCCGCGCTCGACAACGGCTATACGCCCTCGACTCTGGTGCTCGACGCGCCGATCGAGATCGACCAGGGACCCGGGCTCGGCGTCTGGAAGCCGGAAAACTACGAAAACGATTTCTACGGTCCATCGACATTGCGCTTCGGCATCGAGCATTCGCGCAACGTGATGACGGTGCGGCTGGCGCAGGACATCGGCATGCCGATGATCGCCGAATACGCCAAGCGGTTCGGCGTCTATGACGAGTTGCCACCTTATCTGTCGTTCGCGCTCGGCGCCGGCGAAACCACGCTGCTGCGCATGGTCACCGCCTACGGCATGTTCGACAATGGCGGCCGGCGCATCAAGCCGACGCTGATCGACCGCATCCAGGACCGTTACGGCCACACCGTCTATCGTCACGATACGCGCGAATGCATCGGTTGCGACGCCAAGAAATGGGCGAACCAGCCGGAACCCTCGCTGATCGACCGGCGCGAGCAGGTGCTCGATCCGATGACCGCCTATCAGATCACGTCCATGCTGGAAGGCGTGGTCCAGCGCGGCACGGCCGCCGGTGCCGGCTTCCAGAAAGAATTCGGCAAGCCGATCGCCGGCAAGACCGGCACCACCAACGACGAGAAGGACGCCTGGTTCATCGGCTACACGCCCGACATCGTGGTCGGCGTCTATATGGGCTACGACAAGCCGCGCCATCTCGGCCGCGGCATGACTGGCGGGCGTCTGGCGGCGCCGGTCGTGAAGGATTTCATGAAAGTCGCGCTCGCCGACAAGCCGGCGGTGCCGTTCCGCGTGCCGCCGGGGATCAAGCTCATTCGCGTCGACCTCAAGACCGGCCAGCGCGCCGGCCCGGGCAGCGAAAGGGTGATCCTGGAAGCCTTCAAGCCGGGCACCGCGCCGCCCGACAATTATTCGGTGGTCGGCTACGGCAATGAGCAGCAGCAGCAGGAATCGGCGCCCGGCCGCGCGCCGCCCGGTTTCTTCCGGGTGAGCCCCGACGCCGACCGCGCCGTGCGCTCAGGCACCGGCGGGCTTTATTGACGCACCGGTGAGTTGCGCCGACGGGCTTGCGACGTTAAATCCCCCTCACATCAACTCAGGATAAAGCCGCTCTGCGGCATTGGAATTGAACATGCGCGCGGAAACCCAGAGCCTCGTTGAAGAGATCAAGCAGTCCGTGCGGCTGCTGAGGAGGCATCTTTGACGTTGCGACCGCGACGCGCCGCCTTGCAGAGCTGAACAAAGAGGCGGAAGACCCCACGCTATGGAACGACCCGGCGCGCGGTCAGCGCGTGATGCGCGAGCGCGACGCGTTGGAGGATCGCCTCTCGGCCATCGGCCGCATCGAGCAGGAGCTCGCCGACCAGCTCACCATGATCGAACTGGGCGAGGCCGAGAAGGACGACAAGACCGTCGCCGAAGCCGAAACCGCGCTCAAGCGGCTGAAGGCGGAAGTGGCGCGGCGCGAATTGGAAGCGCTGCTCTCGGGCGAGGCCGACGCCAACGACTGCTATCTCGAGGTCCATGCCGGTGCCGGCGGCACCGAGAGCCAGGACTGGGCCGGCATGCTCATGCGCATGTATGTGCGCTGGGCGGAAGCGCACGGCTACAAGGTCGAGTGGCTGGAGGAGAGTGAAGGCGAGGGCGCCGGCATCAAATCGGCGACCGTGGTGATCAAGGGCCACAACGCCTATGGCTGGCTCAAGAGCGAGAACGGCGTGCACCGGCTGGTGCGCATTTCGCCGTTCGATTCCAACGCGCGGCGGCATACGTCGTTTGCCAGCGTCGTGGTCTTTCCGGTGGTCGACGACCGCATCAAGATCGACATCAATGAGAACGACGTCCGTACCGATGTCATGCGCTCCGGCGGCGCCGGCGGCCAGCACGTCAACAAGACCAAGTCCGCGGTGCGCTTGACGCACATCCCGACCAACATCGTGGTGAAGTGCCAGCAGGACCGCTCGCAGCACCGCAACCGCGCCATGGCCTGGGACATGCTGCGCGCCAAGCTGTTCGAGGCGGAGATGAAGAAGCGCGAGGCCAAGGCCGAGGCCGATCAGGCCGCCAAGACCGATATCGGCTGGGGCCACCAGATCCGCTCCTACGTCTTGCAGCCCTATCAGATGGTGAAGGACCTGCGCACCGGCGTGTCGACGTCCGATACCGGCGGCGTGCTCGACGGCGATCTCGACGCGTTCATGCAAGCGGCATTGGCGCAAAAAGCCTTCGGCGGCGGGCCGGAGAGTGTGGAGGATGTGGAGTAGGGGTCAACCCGACAGCGCGCTGCCCAGCCGCACGCCGGCGCGCAAAAACTTCTGCGGATCGACCGCCTCGCCATTGATGCGGGTCTCGTAGTGCAGATGCGGACCGGTCGAGCGCCCGGTCGAGCCGATCTTGCCGATGACTTCGCCGATGCGCACCGTCTGGCCGACCTTCACGTCGATCTCCGAGAGATGGCCGTAGCGGGTGGCAAGACCGTTGCCGTGGTTGATCTCGACCATGTTGCCGTAGCCGCCCTCGCGGCCGGCGATGCTCACCTTGCCGGCCGCCGTGGCGTGCACGGGCTCGCCGGTTTCGCCGCGCAAATCGATGCCGGTGTGGATGGCGGGCCGGCCGAGGAACGGGTCGAGCCGCATGCCGAACGGCGAACTCATGTCGACCTCGCCGGCCACCGGCTTGCGCACCGGCACGGCGACCAAAGTGTGGGCGTATTGGTTGATCTCGGCGCGCGCGACGTTGATGCGGTAGAGCTGGCGGTCGAAGGCGCTGGCGCCCGAACGCGGCGACTTCAACGGCACAAACGGCCCGCCGAGACCGCTGCCCGCCGCACTCTTCGGATCGACGCCGAGATCGTCGAGCACACTGCGCATGCGGCGCGCCTTGGTGTCGACGCGCTCTTCCAGATCGGTCAGCACGGCGGTCTGCCGGCGGTCGACCTTGTCGAGCGCCGAAGAAATTCGTGCGAGCATGCCGTCAAGCCCGCCGGCTTCGCTGCGGCTGGCAATGCGCGTCATGGTGGCTGGCAATTCGCGCGATTCAAGCCGCGCCTCGCGGTCGGGCGGCGCGCTGAAGATCACGGTATCGCTGATAGGCGAAGCCTTGACCGGCCTTTCAACCGGCAGCGCGTTGTGCGCAGGCCGCAGCGAGCCGGTCGTGTTGAGGTCGCCGCCGAGCGCCGCCGTGCGGCTCTCCAGCGTCGCCTGCCGTTGCAACAGCGTGCTGAGCTTCTGTTCGAATTGTTCCTGGTCGAGCAATTGCCGGCTGGTGATGCGATCGACCTGCGCGCGCAATTCGGCGATCCGATCCTCATAGGCAAATTGCATCTGGGCCTGGCGGCCGATCAGGCGGGTGAGGACGTCCTCGCGGAAGGCGAAATAGGTTCCGGTGGCGATCGACCACACCGCCATGACGACCAACGTGCCGACCATGATCCAGAACGCGACGGGGCCGATGCGGACGTGGCGTCCGCCGTGCGTCAACGTGTAGCCGCCGTGCGTGCGGTGCAAATGCCGCGACATGGCAGCGGCCGATTGCGCGCGCGGCTGCGCGGGGCGGCCTGCGTGAGCGGCGGCTGGATAATACGATTGAGACGGGTGCGACATCGACGCTCCGCGCCGGTTCGGCTGCGGCCGAAGCCGGTTGACCAGCCCGTCGATATCAACCGCGTATGGTTAAAAAAGCGGAAATTCGTGCTGTTTGCCGCTAGAATTGCGCGCGGAAGAGTCGAATTCACAGTTCTTTTGCGGCTTCCAGTACCTCTTCGGCGTGCCCCGGCACGCTCACTTTCGGCCAGACGCGCATGATGCGGCCTTGGCCGTCGATCAGAAAAGTCTTGCGGATGACGCCCATGAATTTGCGCCCGTACATCGATTTCTCACCCCAAGCGCCATAAGCTTCCAGCATCGTCTTGGCCTCGTCGGAGGCGAGCGCGATGTTGAGCTTATGCTTGGCTTTGAATTTGTCTTGCGCCGCAACCGGGTCGGCTGAGACGCCAAGGACTTCGGTGCCGATTTTGGCGAAAGCAGAGCGCAGGCTCGAAAACGCGATGGCCTCCTTGGTGCAGCCCGGGGTGTCGGCTTTCGGATAGAAATAGAGGACCAGATTGCGCCCCTTGAAATCCTTAAGCGACGCCTTGGTCCCACCGTCGCCTTGCAAGCTGAACGCCGGCGCCTTCGAGCCCGCGGCAAGTTCGCGTCCCATATGCCTTCCTTTCGTCGTTTTCGACACGTCAATGGTGCAGTTGCCAGTTGCGTGGGGTGAGCGCAAGCGGTTCCACGGATACGTGCCACGGGCCGCGCTGGACGAAATTCCAGCCGGCGGCAGAATAGTCGCAACGCGTCGGACGAGGGGCGCCCGCTAGGGCATGACACCGAGAGAGCACGATCACAGCCATCCAGCCCGCCACGCGCCCGGCGCGGGCAAGCATCCGCATCATGGGCGGCATCACGCGGCGCACCAGTCCGGCCGTCGGCCCTGGAACAAACTTCGCCATGGCGCGGTCAATTTTGCGCACCGGCCGACGGTGCGGCGCCTGTTCTGGGGCGCTGTGGTCGCCTTTGCAGTCGCCGTGGTCGGCATCGCCGGCCTCTGGTGGCGTCTCTCGAGCGGCCCGATCGAACTCGACGTGGCGACGCCTTGGCTGAAAGCCGCGATCGAGCAGAATTTCGGCGGCAAGCAGACCGTGTCGGTCGGCGGCACTCAAATCGAGCGCGACGAGAACGGCCGCACGTCGCTGCGCTTGCGCGACATCGTCGTGCGCGACGCCGACGGCACCGTGGTCGCGAGTGCACCGAAAGCCGAAGTGGGCATATCGGGCGTCGGTCTGCTGACCGGCAGTCTGCGTGCCTCGAGCCTCAATCTGGTCGGTGCCGAACTGTCGGTGCGCATCGAGACCGACGGCCGGGTCACCGTGTTCGCCGGCGCCAACAAACGGCCGATCGCCACAGCGGCCGCGACCTTGCCGGCCGCGCAGCCGAGCCAGCCGGCCGGCTCGCCCCCGCCGCCGGGTGGGCTGCGCGCCGACTCGCAGGACGTTGCCGGCCTGCTCGGCTGGATCGACGGGCTTGGCGCGACCGGCCTCGACGGCCACGATTTGCGCGAGCTCGGTCTCAAGAACGGCAACCTGATTGTCGACGATCAGCGCAACGGCAAGCGTTGGACCTTCAGCCGCATCAATGTGAGCCTCACGCGGCCGCATCAGGGTGGCGTGATTTTCCGCCTGGGGTCGGACGATCCCAAGCGGCCATGGGTGCTGAGCGCCGCGATGCGGCCGCTCGCCGATGGCGTGCGCGCGGTCGGCATCGAAGCGCGGCACGTCTCGTCGAAAGATATTCTTCTGGCCATGCGTCTCAACGAAGGCAATTTCGATGTCGACTTGCCGCTGTCGGGGAGCGCGCGCGCGGAAATTTCGTCCGATGGAACGCTGCAGCGGCTGCAGGGGCAGGTGCTCGCGGATGCCGGCACCATCGTCGATCACAGCATCGATAATCCCAGTGTGAAAATCGACCGCGCCGACATCCGGTTCAACTGGGAAGCGCACCAGCGGGCATTGGTCATTCCGTTTCAGATCCAGTCGGGCGGCAATCAGTTCACGTTGCGCGCGGCGCTGGAGCTTCCCACCAACAGCAACGGAATCTGGTTTTTCAGTCTGGCGCGCGGCGATCCGGTGATCGATCCGATTATTCTGGCCTCGGCGGGGAAACCCGACGAGGAGGGCTTTGCGCTCAACAGGGTGGCGGTGCGCGCCCGCATCGACACGGTGCGTCACCGCGTCGATCTCGAACAAGGCGACTTCAGTCGCGTCGATACGCGACCGTCGCACAACGTCGCGGTCGCGGTGACCGGCAGCCTGACCTATGCCGGCGCCGAGCCGCATCTGGCGTTCGGCATTGCCGGCACACGCATGCCGGAGGCAGTCCTGATGCGGATGTGGCCGACGTTCATCAACGTCCCCTTACGCGAATGGATCGAGGGCCACATTTTCGGCGGCATCGTCGAGCGCGTGGTGGTCGCCGGCAATGCGCCGCTGATGGATTTCGTCCCGGATGGCCCGCAACTGCCCGACGAAGGTCTGTCAGTCGACATCGAGACGAGTGCGACGACGCTGCGTCCGCTCGACACATTGCCGGCAATCCGCGACGCCGATCTTACCGCGCACATCACCGGCAGCTTCGCCAATATCAGCCTCGGCCGTGGCACCGTGGAGGTGACGCCGGGGCGCAAGCTCAATATAGCGAACGGCGTCTTTGAAATACCGGATACCCACCCAAAACTGGCGCCCGCGCGCACCCACTTCCGCATCGACGGAGCGGTGCCGGCGGCGGTCGCGCTGCTGGCCAGCGACGGGCTCCGCGACGATGTCGGAATCTCGCTCGATCCGGCGTCGAGCCGCGGCACGGTCGGCGCGCAGGTCACCGTCAACCTGCTGGTCGGACGCGATGTGCCGAAAAACTCCGCGACCTACACCGTCACCGCCGATCTAACAAATTTCGCCGCCGACAAATTGCTGATGGGTCAAAAGGTCGAAGCCTCGGCGCTACGGGTGAGCGCGTCGTCCGATGGCTTCCAAATCACCGGCGACGTCAAAATCAACGGCACGCCGGCCAGCATCAACATGACTAAGAAAAAAGGCGCCGCGGACGCCGATTTGCATTTTCAGGCGATGATCGACGAAACCGCGCGCCGCCGGCTCGGCATCGATCTCGGCGGCACCGTTACCGGCACCATCCCCGTCAAAGTCGCGACCCGCACCGGCGGCGGCGACGACGACCCGCCGATGTCGGTGGACGCCGATCTCACGCAAGTGAAGATCGACAACCTGCTGCCGGGCTGGGTGAAGCCGGCCGGCAAGCCGGCGCACGCCACCTACACGCTGGTCAAGGCCAATCAAACCTTGCGTTTTGACGATCTCGTCATCACCGGTTCGGGCACGAATGTGAGGGGCTCGATCGAACTCGATGCGGCGAGCGACATCGTGTCTGCGAATTTTCCGGTGTTCAGCATTTCGGAAGGCGACAAGGTATCGCTCAAGGCCGACCGCGCCAGCGACGGCGCGCTGCGCGTAGCGGTGCGCGGCGACGTGTTCGACGGCACCAAATTCGTGAAATCCTCGCTTGCCGGCGCTGCCCCCGACAAGAACAAGCAAAAAAAGACCGATCTCGACCTCGACGTCAAACTCGGCGCGGTTATCGGCTTTAATGGCGAGACGTTGCGCGGGCTCGATTTCAAGATGATGCGCCGGAGCGGCCGCATCCGCAGCTTTGCTATGAGCGCCAAGATCGGCAGCGATTCGCCGCTCAACGGCGACCTGCGCGTACGCAGCCGCGACAATCATCAGGTCGTCTATTTTGAGACAAACGACGCCGGCGCTTTGTTCCGCTTTGCCGACATGTATCCCCGTCTGTTCGGTGGGCAGATGTGGGTGGCGATGGACGCGCCGACCCCGGAGGCGCCGCCGCAGGTCGGCACGCTCTCGATCCGCAATTTCGTCGTGCGCGGCGAACCGGGGCTCGATCGCGTGGTCGCCGGTGCGCCCGGGCAGGGCTCGGGCGGCGTGCATTTTACCGAGATGCATTGCGACTTCACGCGCGTTCCCGGACGCATGGAAGTGCGCGACGGCGTGGTGCGCGGGCCGGTGGTGGGGGCGACCATCGAAGGGCAGATCGACTACGTCAAGGATGAAGTGCGCCTGCGCGGAACGTTCGTGCCGTTCTATGGCCTCAACAACATGTTCGGGCAGATCCCGATCGTCGGATTGTTCCTCGGCGCCGGCAGCAACGAGGGCCTGCTCGGCATCACCTACGAGGCGGTCGGTCCTCCGGGCTCGCCGCGCATCACGGTCAATCCGGTGACCGCGATCGCGCCCGGGCTGCTGCGAAAATTCATCCCGTCGCCCGACAATTTCGACCACAATTTTATTCCGCCGTCGCGCTGATCAGAAGCGAACAAATTTCCGCTCGTCCCCGCGGAAGCGGGGACCCAGTCTTTGTAATTTGATCTTTGTGTCCCTGGATTCCCGCTTTCGCGGGGATGAGCGGAGAAAATCACACCGGCTTGATCAGCACGTGACGCTTTTTTCCGAAGGACAACTTAATTACGCCCTCTGGCGTCAGGTTTTTGGCGGTTAACAGCATCTTTTCGTCGCTCACCGTTATGTCGTTGACCTTTAGGCCGCCGGCCTTGACCTGACGGCGCGCTTCGCCGTTGGAGGCGACAAGCGCAGCCTTTTCCGCAAAAGCCGTGAGAACGCCGAGGCCCATGTCGAGTTCAGCCCGTGAAATCTCGACCGTCGGCAGGGTTTCGGCGAGCGCGCCTTCCTCAAAAGTCTTGCGCGCGGTGCCGGCTGCTTCTTCCGCTGCCGCGCGGCCATGCACCAAGGCGGTCGCCTCCGTGGCCAGCACTTTCTTGGCCTCGTTGACGTCCGGCACCTTTTAACGCGCGCGAGCTTGGTAATCTCATCGAGCGGCAGGATGGTGAACAGCTTGAGGAAGCGCACCACGTCGCCATCCTCGGTGTTGCGCCAGTATTGCCAGTAGTCGTAGGGGCTCACCAGATCGGCATTGAGCCAGACCGCGCCGGCGGCGGTCTTGCCCATCTTGGCGCCGGACGAGGTGGTGATCAGCGGCGAAGTCAGCGCGAACAATTGCGCGTTCATCATGCGGCGGCCGAGATCGATGCCGTTGACAATATTGCCCCACTGATCGGAGCCGCCCATCTGCAGAATGCAGCCGGTGCGCTTGTGCAGTTCGACGAAATCGTAAGCCTGCAGCACCATGTAATTGAATTCCAGGAACGAGAGCTCCTGCTGGCGGTCGAGCCGCATTTTCACCGAGTCGAACGACAGCATGCGGTTGACGGAAAAATGCCGGCCGACGTCGCGCAGGAAGTCGATGTAATTGAGCTTGTTGAGCCAGTCGGCATTGTTGGCCATCACGGCATTGCCGCCGGCGCCGTCGAATTTCAGGAACTTGGAAAAAATCGCGCGGATGCCGGCGAGGTTCTCCTCGATCTGCGCGTCGGTCAGGATTCGACGGCTCTCGTCCTTGCCGGACGGATCGCCCACGCGGGTGGTGCCGCCGCCCATCAGCGCGATCGGCCGGTGGCCGGTCTGCTGCATCCAATACAGCATCATGATCGGCAGCAGCGACCCGACATGCAGCGAGGCGGCCGTGCAGTCGAAGCCGATATAGCCGGTGATGCTGCCGGCCTTCGCGCGCGCGTCCAGCGCGTCCGGCTCCGACACCTGGTGGATGAAGCCGCGCTCGGCAAGAATATTAAGAAAATCGGACTTATAGGCACTCATTGACGGGGCCCTGGACGGCTTGTCGCCTGCATGGTGCGGTGGTGTAACAGGTTCGGCGTTTGTTTCAACCAAAGGGGCGGCGTTTGGCAGCGGGGGTGGTGCGGGCGATCGGGCTGATGAGCGGGACCTCGCTCGACGGCGTCGATGTGGCGCTGATCGAGACGGACGGCGTCGTGCTCGCCGGCTTCGGGGCGACCGGCTACCGGCCCTATTCGGAAAAGGAGCGGGCGCTGCTGCGGCAGGCGCTGCAGGAAGGCGCCAGCGCTGACCGACCGTACGGCAAGGCCGGGCATTTTGGCCGAAGCGGAAGCTTTCGTGACGTGCGTGCACGCCGAGACGGTGGAAACCTTTCTGGAGACCGAGCGTATCGACAAATCCGGCATTGCCATTGTCGGGTTTCACGGCCAGACCGTGCTGCACAGACCGGCGGCGCGGCTCACCGTGCAGCTCGGCGACGGCGCAGCGCTGGCGCGCCGGCTAGACATGACCGTGGTTCATGATTTCCGCGCCGCCGATGTGGCGGCGGGCGGCCAGGGCGCGCCCTTGGTGCCGGCGTTTCATCAGGCGCTGGCGCGCGATCTTGCACGGCCACATCCAATCGCCGTACTTAATGTCGGTGGCGTCGCCAACGTCACTTTTGTCGATGGTGGCGACCCTATCGCCTGCGACACCGGTCCGGGCAACGCGCTGATCGACGATTTCATGCGCGAGCGCACCGGTAGCCCGCTCGACCGCGACGGCGACCAGGCGGCCAAGGGGCACGTGGATGAAGCCTTCGTCGCGCGCGTTTTGGCGGACGATTTCTTCGCTTTGCCATATCCGAAATCGCTCGACCGCAATGCTTTCGCCTTTGCCAATATCGGGCTGCCGGATTTTTCGGTTCGGGACGGCGCGGCCACCTTGTCGGCGCTGACCGCGGCGTCGGTCGCGCGTATCGTGCCGCATTTGCCGGCCGCCCCGCGCGCCTGGATCGTGGCCGGCGGCGGCGCGCGCAATCCAACTTTGATGCGCATGCTGGCGGAGCGGCTGCAGCCGGCGACGGTTGAGACCGCCGACGCGGTCGGCTGGTCGTCGCAGTCGATCGAAGCGCAGGCCTTTGCCTATTTGGCCGTGCGCACGCTCAACGGCCTACCGATCACTTTTCCGGCCACCACCGGCGTCAAACAGCCGCTGCGGGGCGGAGTCCTAGCCGCGCCGCGCAATTGAGCGGATGGCCGATCTAGCGAGTTTCAGCCGGAATTCGCCGTCGCACAGTCGAACTCGTTCGCGTTCGGCGGGCTCGACGCCGTGCCGGCAGTCAAGAGCCTTGCGTGAAGCGACGCTTACGCCGCGCTCGGCTTGCGGTCGGTCTTGAGGCGCTTGTCGAGATAGGCGCAGATATTGGTGAGCAGCGGCTCGACCTTGCCGTCGAAGAAATGATTGGCGCCGGGGATCATCTTCTGTTCGATAATGATGCCCTTTTGGGTCTTGAGCTTATCGACCAACGTGGTGACGTCCTTGGGCGGCACCACCGCGTCCTTGTCGCCGTGGATGATCAGGCCGGACGACGGGCAGGGGGCGAGGAATGAGAAGTCGTAGAGATTGGCGGGCGGTACGATCGAAATGAAGCCCTCGATCTCCGGCCGGCGCATCAGCAGTTGCATGCCGATCCAGGCGCCGAACGAGAAGCCGGCGATCCAGCAGCTCTTCGCCTCCGGGTTGATGGTCTGCGCCCAGTCGAGGGCGGCGGCGGCGTCCGACAATTCGCCGGTGCCGTGATCGAAATTGCCCTGGCTGCGACCGACGCCGCGGAAATTGAAGCGCAGCGCCGAGAAGCCGCGGTGCACGAAGGCGTAGTAGAGCTGGTAGATGATCGGGTGGTTCATCGTCCCGCCGAATTGCGGATGCGGATGCAATACGATCGCGATCGGCGCGTTCTTCTGCCGCGCCGGGTGGTAGCGGCCCTCGATCCGTCCGGCCGGACCGGTGAAAATGACTTCAGGCATTGCTGTCGACCTCGAAGCAGACGAGCCGCGACTGACCGCGGCACTGGATGTTGCGCTCGACGCCCGATGGAACTTGCCGTCCAGGCGCTTGTTTAGAATAATTCTAAATATTTGAATTCCGCTGTTCACGGCCGCCACACAGGCTATAAGTTGCGGCGTGATGGCGGCTTCTAACACGATCCCCGGGGCAAAAATCAAGCTTTTTAGGGGGTCTAGGGCCATAACCATACCCAGGTACCTTTAGATTCCATGAGCGAACGGGCCTATTTCGACTGGAATGCCACCGCCCCCCTGCGGAGCGAAGCGCGTGCCGCCATGACCGCGGCGCTCGCGCTGACCGGCAATGCATCCTCGGTGCATGCCGAGGGGCGCGCGGCGCGCCATGCCGTTGAAAGGGCTAGGGAACAGGTTGCCAATTTGGTGGGAGCGGAGGCGAAAAGTATAACCTTCACCTCCGGCGCCACCGAAGCCAACATGCTGGCGCTCACCCCGGCGATCGAGATCGGCGGGCGTAAGTCGTTGCGCGACAGGCTGTTCGTGTCGGCCATCGAGCATCCATCGGCGCTGAGCGGCGGCAGGTTTCCTGCCGAGCAGGTCGAACAATTGCCCGTCACAAGCGATGGCGTGGTCGACCTTCACGCTCTTAGAAGCGCCCTTGCTCGGGCCGAGCGTCCGCTTGTTTCTGTCATGCTCGCCAACAATGAGACCGGTGTGATCCAGCCGATTGCAGAAGTCGCGGCGATCGTCCACGCAGCCAACGGTGTGTTGCACGTCGACGCCGTGCAGGGCCCGGGCCGCATCGATTGCCGGATCGGCGAACTCGGCGCCGATCTCATGAGCATCTCCGCCCACAAGCTTGGCGGCCCGCAGGGTGCCGGCGCGCTGATAAGTCGCGGCGAGATCCACATATCCGAGCCATTGATCAAAGGCGGCGGCCAGGAGCGCGGGCAGCGCGCGGGAACCGAGAATGTGGCGGCCATCGCCGGCTTTGGCGCGGCGGCCGCGGTCGCCGCAACTCTGGCGGACGCCTCCCGCATGGCGGACCTTCGCGATCGCATCGAAAGCGCCATCAAGGCGATGCTGCCGCAGGCGGTTATTTTCGGCGAAAACGCGCCGCGGCTGCCCAATACGACGCTGTTCGCGGTTCCCGGCATGAAGGCGGAGACGGGCATAATCGCCTTCGATCTCAACGGCATAGCGGTGTCTTCCGGTTCCGCCTGCTCGTCCGGCAAAGTGCAGGTCTCGCACGTGCTCGCCGCGATGGGTGTGGAACCGGCGTTGACGCGCGGCGCGGTGCGCCTCAGCCTCGGCTGGTCGACCTCCGAAGCCGACGTCGAACGCCTGCTAACTGCTTGGAATACGGTGGTTTCGTCACTACTTAAGCCTCATGCCAATGCCGCGTAACGCGGCGCCAAAAGGAATGATCGCAACGCGCCAAGCGAACCGACCATAACCGACACATTCAACCCGCGGTCCTTGAAACCGTAGCGGAGGAAAGAATGCCGGCCGTACAAGAGACCGTCGAACGCGTCCGCAGCATCGACGTTGATCAATACAAATATGGGTTCGTCACCGATATCGAATCCGAGAAGGCCCCCAAGGGCCTTTCGGAAGATACTGTTCGTTTCATCTCGGCCAAGAAGAACGAGCCGGCGTGGATGCTTGAGTGGCGGCTGGAAGCCTATCGACGCTGGCTGACCATGCGCGAGCCGACCTGGGCGCGCGTCGACTATCCCAAGATCGATTACCAGAACGCCTATTACTATTCGGCGCCGAAGAAAAATGCGCTCGCCTCGCTCGACGAGGTCGATCCGGAAATTCTCCGAACTTACGAGAAACTCGGCATTCCGCTGCGCGAGCAGGAAATCCTTGCCGGCGTCGTGCGCCAAGATTCTGATGGAAAAGATTTGGCCGAGCGGCGCGTGGCGGTCGACGCCGTATTCGACTCCGTCTCGGTCGCCACCACCTTCAAAGAAGAGCTCAAGCGCGCCGGCGTGATCTTCATGCCGATGTCGGAGGCCGTGCGCGAGCATCCGGAACTGGTGAAGAAATACCTGGGTTCTGTCGTTCCGGTCACCGACAACTTCTTTGCGACGCTCAATTCGGCGGTGTTCTCCGACGGCTCTTTCGTCTACGTGCCGCCGGGCGTGCGCTGCCCGATGGAATTGTCGACTTATTTTCGCATCAACGAGCAGAACACCGGCCAGTTCGAGCGCACGCTGATCATCGCCGACAAGGGCGCCTACGTGAGCTACCTCGAGGGCTGTACCGCGCCGATGCGCGACGAGAACCAGTTGCACGCCGCGGTCGTTGAGTTGGTCGCGCTCGAAGACGCGGAGATCAAGTATTCGACCGTGCAGAACTGGTATCCGGGCGACGCCGAGGGCAAAGGCGGCATCTTCAACTTCGTCACCAAGCGCGGCGACTGCCGCGGCGCGCGCTCGAAGATTTCCTGGACCCAAGTCGAGACCGGCTCGGCCATCACCTGGAAATATCCGAGCTGCATCCTGCGCGGCGACAACTCGCGCGGCGAGTTCTATTCGATCGCCATTTCCAACGGCCGCCAGCAGGTCGATAGCGGCACCAAGATGCTGCATCTCGGCAAGAACACGACGAGCCGCATCATCTCCAAGGGCATCGCGGCGGGCAAATCCAACAACACCTATCGCGGGCTCGTTTCCGCGCACCGCAAGGCAGCGAACGCGCGCAACTTCACCAATTGTGACTCGCTGTTGATCGGCGATCGGTGCGGGGCGCACACGGTGCCCTATATCGAGGCGAAGAATTCCTCCGCCACTTTCGAGCACGAGGCGACCACCTCGAAAATCTCCGAGGACATGCTGTTCTACTGCCGCCAGCGCGGCATGTCGGCGGAAGAAGCGACCGCGCTTGTGGTCAACGGCTTCGTCAAGGACGTGCTGCAGCAGTTGCCGATGGAATTCGCGGTCGAGGCGCAGAAGCTGATCTCGATCTCGCTCGAAGGCAGCGTGGGCTAGAAGTCATGACGAAATATTGGTTCAAGCCGAAAAGCTACGGATATGGCGCGACGCCGATCACCTGGGAAGGCTGGGCGGTGACGTTCGCGACCGTCATCGTGGTGGCGGGCTCGGTCATCGCGATGAATTTGCTGGTCGATAAGTCCAATGCCGTCGCTTGGCTGTTATGGGCCGCGGTCATCGCGGCGGTCACATGGTGGTTCGTCCAGTTCTGCCGCCGGCGCACCGATGGAAAATGGCGCTGGCGCTGGGGCAAACCCTCGGACGCAAGTGGAATCTGAACTGACGAGTTGACGCATTCAAGTTTGTGAGGACGAAGACGTGACACTCCTGGAAGTCAAAAATCTGCATGTCGAGGTCGAGGGCAAGCAAATCCTCAACGGCCTGACGCTGACCGTCGAAAAAGGCCAGGTCGCGGCCATCATGGGGCCGAACGGCTCCGGCAAGTCGACGCTCGCTTACGTGCTGGCCGGCAAGGACAACTACAAGGTCATCGAAGGCGACGTGCTGCTCGACGGCGAAAGCATCCTGGGCATGGCGCCGGACGAGCGCGCCGCCAAGGGCGTGTTCTTGGCGTTCCAGTATCCGGTGGAAGTGCCGGGTGTCGCCACCATGACGTTCCTGCGCACCGCGCTCAACGCGCAGCGCAAGCACCGCGGCGAGCCGGAGTTTTCAACACCCGACTTCATGAAACGGGTGCGCGAAACCTCCAAGCAGCTCGGCATCGATCAGGAGATGCTGCGCCGTGCGGTGAATGTCGGCTTCTCCGGCGGCGAGAAGAAGCGGAACGAAATACTGCAGATGGCGGTGCTGGAGCCGCGCCTCGCGGTGCTCGACGAGACCGACTCGGGGCTCGACATTGACGCGCTCAAGATCGTCGCCGACGGCGTCAACCGGCTGCGCTCGCCCGAGCGCTCGATGGTCGTCATCACGCATTACCAGCGGCTGTTGAATTACATCGTGCCCGACGTGGTGCACGTGCTGGCCAAGGGCAAAGTGGTGAAGTCGGGCGGCAAGGAACTGGCGCTTGAATTGGAAGCATCCGGCTACGCGCAATTCGCGGACGAGGCGGCCTGATGAACGTCGAAGTGCGCAACACCAAGACCGCGGCCGAGCAGGCGCTGAGCGCGGCTTACGCGGCGGCGCGCGACACGCTGCCCGGCAAGGGCGCGGTCGCCAAGCTGCGCGAGGACGCGTTCAGACGTTTCGACGCCAACGGTCTGCCGCACCGGCGGGTCGAGGAATGGAAATACACCGACCTGCGCGCGCTGATGCGCGAGGCCAAGCCGCTGGCCGTGCCCGCCGGCGCCAAGCCGAAAGGCGACATCGCGCCGATCCTGAGCGGTGTCGAGGGCGACCGTATCGCCATCGTCAACGGCCGCTACGAGCCGGGCTGGAGCCATATCAAGGCCGGCGATCCGGGTGTTGCGATCGAAGAGTTGTTCAAGTTTCTTGCCGGCAATCCGGAATTCCGGCTGGGGCAGGGGCCCGGCACAGACGATCCCGCCTATTGGCTCAACACGGCCTTCATGAGCGGCGGGGTGGCGCTGCGCATAAAGGGCAGCGTCGCCAGGCCGCTCCATATCGCGCATGTATTTTCCGGCAGTGCCGGCGGCGCAGTCTATCCGCGTTCGGCGGTGATCGTGGAGCCGGGTGCGCAGGTGACGCTGATCGAGAGCTTCACCGGCCCGGAGGGCGTCGACTATCAGGTCAATTCGGCGCTCGAAATCGCAATAGGCGACGGCGCGCGGCTCGACCATATCCAGATCGGTTCCGACGGCGGCGCGGCATTGCGGGTCTCGACGCTCGGCGTCACGGTCGGCGCCAAGGCCACCTACAAGGATTTCGCTTTCACCCTCGGCGGCGCCGTGGTGCGCAATCAGACTTTCGTGCGCTTTAATGGCGAGGGCAGCGAAGGAGCGATCGACGGCGCCAGCCTGCTCAAGGGCCGCCAGCACGTCGACAACACGCTGGTCATCAGCCATGCCGCCGGCAACTGCTTGAGCCGCGAGCGCTTCAAGTCGGTGCTCGACGGCGAAAGCCACGGCATCTTCCAGGGCAAGATCATCGTCGAACCGCACGCGCAGAAGACCGACGGCAAGATGATGACGCGCGCGCTGCTGTTGTCGGACGACGCGGAAGCCGACAACAAGCCGGAGCTGGAAATCTTCGCCGACGACGTGGTCTGCGGCCATGGCGCCACCGCCGGCGCGCTCGATCCGGGGCTCAAATTCTATCTGATGTCGCGCGGTATTCCGGCGCCGGAAGCCGAAGCTTTGCTGATCGAGGCGTTCATCGACGAAACCATCGAAGAAATCGCGCACGAGGGCATTCGCGACGCGCTCAAATTTGCCGCGCTCAAGTGGCTGGGGAGTCGGTCATGACCCTGCATCCGGCGGTGAGCAACGGCTCCTATGACGTCGCCAAGATCCGCGCGGATTTTCCGGCGCTCGCCATGCAGGTCTACGGCAAGCCGCTGGTCTACCTCGACAACGCGGCTTCGGCGCAGAAGCCTAAACAGGTGCTCGACCGCATCCAGCAGGCCTATATCGAGCAGTATGCAAACGTACATCGCGGCTTGCATTATCTGGCGAACGAAGCGACCGAGGCTTACGAAGGCGCGCGCGTAACCGTTCAGCGCTTCCTCAACGCCGCCCGGCCGGAAGAGATCGTTTTCACCCGCAACGCCACCGAGGCGATCAATCTGGTGGCCTACAGTTACGGTCGCGAGCATATCAAGGCGGGCGACGAGATCGTGCTCTCGATCATGGAGCACCATTCCAACATCGTGCCCTGGCATTTCCTGCGCGAACGCCATGGCGCGGTAATCAAATGGGCGCCGGTCGACGACGAAGGCAATTTCCTCATCGACGAATTCGAGAAACTTCTCGGACCGCGCACCAAGATGGTCGCCATCACCCAGATGTCGAACGCGCTCGGCACCGCGGTGCCGGTGAAAGAGGTGGTCAGGCTCGCGCATGCGCGTGGCATTCCGGTGCTGGTCGACGGCGCGCAGGGCGCCGTGCATCTCGACGTCGACGTGCGCGATCTCGATTGCGAGTTCTACGCGTTCACAGGCCATAAGCTCTATGGGCCGACCGGGATCGGCGTGCTCTACGGCAAATACGATCTGCTCGCCGCCATGCCGCCGTTCAACGGCGGCGGCGAGATGATCCAGGACGTGTTCCTGGACCGGATAACCTACGGCGTGCCGCCGCACCGCTTCGAGGCCGGCACGCCGGCGATCGTGCAGGCCATTGGCCTCGGCGCCGCCATCGACTACGTCAATTCCATCGGCAAGCCGCGTATCCGCACGCACGAGGGCGCGCTGGTGAAATACGCGCAGGAGCGCCTCGGCGCGATCAATTCGCTGCGCATCATCGGCAACGCGCCCGACAAGGGGCCGATCGTCTCCTTCGAGATCAAGGGCGCGCATCCGCACGATGTCGCCACCATCATCGACCGGGCCGGCGTCGCGGTACGCGCCGGCACGCACTGCGTGATGCCGTTGCTTGCGCGCTTCGGGCTCACCGCCACGTGCCGCGCTTCGTTTGCGATGTACAACACCAAGGACGAGGTGGACGTGCTGGCCGCCTCGCTCGCCAAGGCGCAGGAATTTTTCGCATGACCGACGATACGCCCGCGACTGAAAATGCTCCCTCGGCGGATAAGGCGCCGGAAAACGCCGCCATTACCGGCGCGTCCACGCTGCCGCAGGCCGAGCTCAACCGGCTGACCGACGACATCATCGCCGGCCTGAAGACCGTCTACGACCCGGAAATTCCGGCCGATATTTACGAAATCGGCCTGATCTACAAGATCGATATCGGCGATGACCGGGCGGTGAAAATCGACATGTCGCTGACCTCACCCAATTGCCCGTCGGCGCAGGAACTCCCGATCATGGTGGAGAACGCGGTTTCCAGCGTGCCGGGTGTCAAGGAAGCCAAGGTGACGGTGGTGTGGGAACCGCCGTGGGACCCGAGCCGGATGTCGGACGAGGCCCGACTCGTGCTCAATATGTGGTGAGTTAGGATTGGCGGATAAGGAATAGAAGCGCCATATTGGAATTAACGAGGAAATCGATGGCCACTGCCCGACCCCGACCCCAGGTGATGAAGCTGACCGATGCCGCTGCGCTGCGCATCAAGGACGTGATGGCGCGCGCCGAGCGCCCCGTCGCCGGCGTTCGCGTCGGCGTCAAGAACGGCGGTTGCGCCGGCATGGAATACACCATGGAATACGCCGACGCGGTCAAGCCGACCGACGAGGTGGTCGAGGACAAGGGCGTCAAGATTTTGGTCGATCCGAAGGCGGTGCTGTTCCTGCTCGGCACCGAGATGGACTACAAGACCGACAAGCTGTCGGCGCAGTTCATCTTCAACAATCCGAACCAGACCGGCGCTTGCGGCTGCGGCGAGAGCGTGCAGCTTGCGCCGGCCAAGGACACCCAATAATTCCGCTTATTCCCGCGAAGGCGGGAATCCAGTGCACTTGGCTCTAGTCCCCGCTTGCGCGGGTACGAACGGATGATGGATTTACGCCACCTGCGCCGCGGTGCCGCCGGCGGTGACTTCCGGGTCGGTCTCGCACATCACGCGGTTGCGGCCGTGGCGCTTGGCGGCATAGAGGCAGCCGTCGGTACGCTCGAGCAACGACTGCATGGTGTCCGTCTTGTGCAGAGTGGCGACCCCGATCGAGACGGTCACGCGGCCGAGGTGCTCGCCGGTCGAGCGCTTCATCAGTTCCTTGGTCATCACCGCGCGGCGGATGTGGTCGGCGACCGTGATCGCCGAGCGCAGCACCGTATTCGGGAGAATGACGGCGAACTCCTCGCCGCCGTAACGAGCTGTGGTGTCCTGGCCCTTGACGTTGGCCTTCATCGACATCGCCACCAAGCGCAGCACCTGGTCGCCGGTTAAGTGGCCGAAACTGTCGTTGAAGTTCTTGAAATGATCGATGTCGGTCAGCATCAGCGACAGCGGCTCGTTCTTGGCGCGCGCCTCCTCGATGGCCTTTTCCAGCGTGCCGTCGAAAAACTTGCGGTTGGAGAGCTGCGTGAGCGGATCGGTCAGGCTTTCGCTGCGCACCGCCTCGAGATGGGCGTGCAGGTCGAGAATTTCGCGCTTGGAGGCGTTGAGCCGCTCCTCCAGCTTGAGATTGGAGACTTCCATCTCCTTGGCGGTTTGTACCAGGCTTTCGACGATCGAGCGCAGGCCCTCGCGGTCCTTTGACTGGCCGATCTTGGCCGACATGTCGACCAGGCTCTCGGTGTAGCTCGAAGCAGAGCCGGCGGCGCTGTCGATCATCGACATTACCTGTTCGATCTCGCCCTTCACCTGGCTGCCGACCTCGTCGATCCGTTCGGTCAGCCGCGTCGGCGACAGATAGGTCGCGTAGATGTTCTCGAGATTTTGCTCGGCGAGAACGCCGCTGCTCTTGAGCGTTTCGTTGATCTTCTGGTTGAGCGAGGGGTGATAGCCGGTCGCGTAGGCGTACCAGATCTCGTAATTGCGCGGCGTTGCCGCCTGACGCAGCGCCTTGATCTGGCCGAGCGCGATCTCCGCGAACGCCAGGGTGCGTTCGTGCTCGTCGGCGTACTCGGCCATCCGCAAACCCCCGAATACGGGCATTCTGCCCGAAAGTCTGCACGCGCACGGCCGAATGGCCGCGTCGCACCTCGGAAGCGACGGTAGGTCAGGGAGGTGAATCGCCGGTAAATTTGGAACCGGTTGCAGCGCAATATTTGTTCGCGCCTGCGCTGCGCCGGTACCTATAAGCGGCCGTTATCAGGCCTTAAGCGACACCGGGCGCAATAGGAAGGCGGGCAGGTGGCTGCCGTCGGACTCCTGGGCCGGCTCGCGGGCGGGTTCGCGCGGCTGCTGCGGTCGCGGCTGCGGGGCTTTGCCCTGATGGACCGGCGGCTGGGCGGCGCGCGCGGGCTCCTTGTCCGGATGCGGGCGGTGCGGTTGGCGCTCACGGCCATGATCGCGCCCTTGGCCGCGGTTATGGCCGCCGCGCTGGCGGGCGCCGCCATGCTGGCCGCCGTCATTGGCTCGGCTTTCGCTGCTTTCGGCCGGCGCCGGTTCGCCCATCCAGGGGATGCTCTGGCCGATCAGCTTCTCGATGGCCGTAACCGACTTACCGTCGATCGGCGCCACGATGGTGATGGCGGTGCCGCTCAAGCCGGCGCGGCCGGTGCGGCCGATGCGGTGGACGTAATCGTCGGGGTGATGCGGCACGTCGAAATTGAAGATGTGGCTGACCGCCGGGATATCGAGGCCGCGCGCGGCCACGTCGGAGGCGACCAGCAGTGACACTTCGCCGTTGCGGAACGACTCCAGCGCGGCGGTGCGCGCCGACTGATCGAGGTCGCCGTGCAGTGCGGCCGCGTTGAACTTATGCTGCAGCAGCGAGCGGTGCAGTTGCGCGACTTCGCGCTTGCGGTTGCAGAACACGATGGCATTCTTGAAGCCGTCGGCGGAGCGGATCAGCCGGCGCAGCGTCTCGCGCTTGTCGGCCGGATCGCGCCCGGTGGCGACCTTGAGCTGCGTAATGGTGGTGGCGGCGGTCGCCGGCTTGGAGACTTCCACCCGGACCGGATTGTGCAGGAAAGTGTCGGCGATGCGCTGGATTTCCGGCGGCATGGTCGCGGTGAAGAACAAAGTCTGGCGCGTGAAAGGCACCAGCTTGCCGATGCGCTCGATGTCGGGGATGAAGCCCATGTCGAGCATGCGGTCGGCCTCGTCGATGACGAGCAATTCGACGCCCGAGAGCAGCAGGCGGCCGCGTTCGGAATGATCGAGCAGGCGGCCCGGGGTGGCGATCAACACGTCGACGCCGCGGGTGAGCTTGGCATCCTGGTCGCCGAAGGAAACGCCACCGATGATGAGCGCGACATTAAGCTTGTGATTTTTGCCGTACTTCTCGAAATGTTCGACCACCTGCGCGGCGAGTTCGCGCGTTGGCTCGAGAATGAGCGTGCGCGGCATGCGCGCGCGGGCGCGGCCCTGCTCGAGCATCGTCAACATCGGCAACACGAAGGCGGCGGTCTTGCCGGTGCCGGTCTGCGCGATGCCGAGCACGTCGCGGCGGGCGAGAACGTGGCCGATGGCTTGCTCTTGGATGGGGGTCGGGGTCTTATAGCCAGCCGATTCAATGGCGGCGAGAACTTTGGCGGATAAGCCAAGATGAGAAAAAGACATATACCTCTAATAACCTTTAGTTGGGACCGCCCGGCGCCCGCGCCGGAATTTGAAAAACGGGTTTCGATGCGCGGGAATGGACGGTCGAATCTTAGTTCGAAGCCGTTTCACGCGGAACATAGGCGCAAAGGTGCGAAAGTCAATGCTACGGCAGTGCAATAAGTTGCGTTAAGGCTTAATCTTTTGGCTATCGGAGCGTCACAATGATGCAATCTTTGCCGCTCGTTTTGGTGCCCGGCCTGACCTGCACGGCGCGTCTCTACGGCCCGCAGGTCGAAGCGCTTTGGCCTTATGGCCAGATGGCGGTTGCCGATCACCGGCGCGACGACGAAATCGGCGCGGTCGCCAAGCGAATTCTCGACAACGCGCCGCCGCGCTTTGCGCTCGCGGGCCTGTCCTATGGCGGCTACATCGCCTTCGAGATCATGCGGCAGGCGGCCGGGCGCGTGGTGAAGCTGGCGCTGCTGGACACCTCGGCGCGTCCCGATACGCCGGAGCAGATCGCCGGGCGCAAGACGCAGATCGGCATGGCGGAAGGCAGCCGCTATGGCGAAATTCCCGATCTGTCGATCCCGCGCTATTTGAATGCAAAGCATCAGCGCGACGCACGCCTCACATCGCTGGTGCGCGACATGGTGATGGAAACGGGACCTGAGGCCTTCGTGCTCCAGCTCAAGGCGATCATGTCGCGGCCGGATTCGCGGCCGTTGCTGTCCTCGATCAAGTGCCCGACTTTGGTGCTGGTTGGCGATAGCGACGTGGCAACGCCGCCGGAGCTCAACAAGGAAATCGCGGACGGTATTCCCGGCGCCAAGTTCGCGGTCATCCCAGATAGCGGGCATTTAACGACCATCGAGCAGCCCGAGGCGGTGAACGCAGCGCTCGCCGAATGGCTGGGGACGTGAACTTGCAGACCGGTCGCGCGTTGTAACGGAGCCATGTCCGTGATCGAAGCCCGCGACAATGCCGGCGTGATCGCGCCGCCGCCGCTCATCGCGCTGGCGGCGGTGCTCATCGGCCTCGCGCTCGATTGGCTGCTGCCGGCTTATGTTTTGACGGTGCTGTTGACCTGGCCGGAGCGCATTGTCCTCGCCATTATCTTGCTTGCGGCAGGAGGCGCGCTCGGCTTTCCCGCGATGCACGGCTTCCGGATTGCCGGCACCCATGTCGAGCCGTGGAAGCCGGCGACCGCGCTGGTGACCGACGGCGTCTTCGGCTGGCTGCGCAATCCGATGTATGTCGGTCTGACGCTTATTCTTGCCGGGCTGTCCGTGCTGCTCGCCTCCGATTGGATGCTGGTAATGACAATCGTCTTCGTAGCCGTAATCCATTTCGGCGTGGTCAAGCGCGAGGAGCGCTATCTCGAGGCGAAATTCGGCGACGCCTACCGCGCCTACAAAGCGCGCGTGCCGCGCTACGGCATTCCGACCTGAGCTAGGCTAAAAATCCAAGCCTTTCCGGCAATCGTCCCTTTGCGTCGCGCGGGCGTTGCTTCTATAGGGTCGTCATACCAACGTCGGGAGCAATCGCTTGCGCACGCAGGTCGGCATTATCGGAGCAGGACCGGCCGGGCTTATGCTGGCGCGGTTGCTGCATCTTGCCGGCATCGAGTCGGTCATCATCGAGAACCGCAGCCGCGATTACATCGAGAACCGCATCCGCGCCGGGCTGATCGAACATTGGGCCGCCGATCTGTTGACCGATCTCGGCGTCGGCGCGCGCATGAAGCGCGAAGGCGTTCTCCATTACGGCATCAATATCGGCATCAACGGCGCGCTGCACCGCATCGATTTCAAGGCGCTGATCGATAAGCGCGTTACAATCTACGGCCAGCAGGAGGTCGTGAAGGATCTGGTGGCGCAGCGCTTGACCGATGGCGGGCCGCTGCTGTTCGAGGTCGACGGCGTCAGCGTGCATGATCTGACATCGAAGCGGCCGAAGATCCGCTTCACCCATGCCGGCCGGGCGCAGGAAATCGATTGCGATTTCATCGCCGGCTGCGACGGTTTCCACGGCATCTGCCGGCCGAGCATTCCCGACGGCGTGCTCAGCGTGTTCGAGCGCGATTATCCATTCGGCTGGCTCGGCATCTTGACGGAGTCGCCGCCGCCCGACCACGAACTGATCTATTCCTACACCGACCGCGGTTTTGCGCTCTACACCATGCGCTCGATGTCGGTCGCGCGGCTCTATCTGCAATGTGACCACGACGAGGAGATCGAAAATTGGCCGGACGCGCGCATCTGGGAGGAGCTGCACAAGCGGCTGGGCGGCGCGCGCAAACTCGCCGAGGGCAAGATGCTGCAAAAGGGCATCACGCCGATGCGTAGTTTTGTGGTCGAGCCGATGCAGCACGGCCGGATGTTTCTGACCGGCGACAGCGCGCATATCGTGCCGCCGACCGGCGCCAAGGGCATGAACCTCGCTTTTGCCGACGTGGTGTTTTTATCGCGCGCGCTCGATGCGTTTTACAAATCGAAGCGCGACAATTTGCTGGAAAGCTATACGGCGACCTGTTTGCGGCGCGTTTGGTATGCGCAGCGATTCTCCTGGTGGATGACGCAGCTATTACATCGCTTCCCAAGCGAGACGGCGTTCGACCGGCGCCGCCAGCTCTCCGATCTCGATTATCTCACCACGTCGGAGCCGGCCATGCGCTCGCTGGCCGAGCAATATGTCGGGCTGCCGTTGGATTAGTCCTGCAGCACCTCGCGCAGCGGCCGGATCAGCAGCGTGATCATGAGCCCGGCGGCGGCGGAAATAAACGCCAGCATCAAAAAGAAATCGGTCTTGGCGAGACTAGACCAGAAAGTGCCGAGGAAGCCCGCGAGAAATCCGCCGATGAAGCTGGTGGCCAGCCACACGCCCATCATCATCGAGAGCAAATGGAGCGGCGCTACCTTGCTCACCAGCGAAAGGCCGACCGGCGACAGGTAGAGTTCGCCGACGGTGAGGATGAAGAAGTAGCCGAATAACCAGAGCCAGCTCGCCTGCGCGCCGTCAGCGTGCCAGGCGGCGGCGACCAGCACCAGATAGGCGGCGGCGGCGAGAAAACAGCCGATGGCCATCTTGGCGACGGTCGAAGGTTCGTGCGCGCCTTGCCGCCGCCACAGCGAAACGATGAAAGGCGTGAAGGCGAAGATCATGAACGGGTTGAGCGCCTGGAACCAGGTGACCGGAATGTCTAAGCCGAACACATGACGGTCCGTATTTTCGCTCGCCCATAGCACGATGGTGTTGCCTTGCTGCTCGTAGATTCCCCAGAACAGGCTGACCGGCAGCATCAACGCCATGATGGCGCCAATCGATAGCCAGGCCTCGCGGCCCAAGGGCCCGCGGGCTATTTCGCGTTTGGCGAAGCTGTCCTTTGGCAGCGCCGGCGTGGCAAGAAGATAGACGACGAGGCCCGCGGTCATGCCGACGCCGGCGGCGGCAAAGCCGTAGTGCCAGCCGAGTTCCTCGCCAAGCGTGCCGCACACCAGCGGCGCCAGGAACGCGCCGAGATTGATGCCGACGTAGAAGATCGAGAAGGCGCGGTCGCGGCGTCGGTCGCCGGGCGCATAGAGCGCGCCGACTTGCGTCGAGATGTTCGGCTTGAAGGCGCCGTTGCCGAGAATCAGAAAGCCGAGAGCGAACAGAAACAGATGCTCGAAGGCCATCATGAAATGGCCGATCGCCATCAGCGTGGCGCCGATAATGACGGTGCGGCGCTGACCGAGCACGCGGTCGGCCAGCAATCCGCCGAGGATCGGCGTCAGATAAACGAGGCCGGTGTAGAAGCCGTAGATCTGCGAGGCGAAGGGTTGCGGGGCGAGCGGCCCGAACACGAATTCCAAGGCGTGCCGGAACGTCTCAAGACCGAGCACCTGGCCGGCGCGCTGCGGCTCGAGCAGGTACTTGATCATGTAAAGCACCAGCAAAGCGCGCATCCCATAATAAGAGAAGCGCTCCCACATTTCGGTCGCAAACAAATAGGTGAGGGCGCGCGGATGGCCGAACAGGTCGGGGCCGGCTGCCGGGCGGCGGGCGGTGGGTGAGGGGGCTGCGGTCATCCAGGATAAACGAGATTATTGCGTCGGCAAGGCTAGCACATCGTCGGCGCGGCCATTTCCGAGCGGCGCCGGCCGGTGTACGCTTCGATCAACGCTGTCCGATAGAGACAGGGCGGGGGAGGATGATAATGAATATTCGCAGTTTGTTTGCGTGCCTTTTGGCGGGGTTGGTTCTGGCCGCGGCCGGTCCGGCATGCGCCGAGGATGCTTATCCGAGCCGCCCCATCCGTTTCATCGTCGGGTTTGCCGCCGGCGGCGGCAACGACATCTTCGCGCGCCTGATCGCCAACAAGTTCCAGCAGAACACCGGCGCCACCGTCGTGGTCGAGAACAAGCCCGGTGCCGGTGGCCGCATTTCCTCCACCTACGCGGCAGGCCAGGCGCCGGACGGCTATACCGTTTTGGTGGCCGCCACAGGACAAATGGCAATCGCCGCCGCCATCTATCCCAATCTGCCCTACCATCCGACCCGGAGTTTCATCCCGCTCAATATGATCGCCTCGTTTCCGCTGATCCTGGTGGTGCCAGCCAATCATCCGGCCAAGAGCGTGAAGGAACTGGTGGCCTGGGCGAAAGTGCATCCCGACAAATCGAATTACGGCACCTCGGCGCCGCCTTTCACCATCGCCAGCGAACTGTTGAAACTGAAGACCGGCATGCCGGGCGTGGCCATCCCGTTCAAGGGCACCAATGAATTGAATCTGTGCGTGGTCAGCGAACAGTGCCTGTTCACCATTTCCGACGGCGGGCCGGCGGTTCCGCTGGTGAAGGGCGGCAAGACGCGCGCTTTGGCGGTCACCGGATCGGAGCGCTCCCCCGAACTACCGGACGTGCCGAGCATGGCGGAGGCCGGCTATCCGGAGATCGACACCCATTTGTGGAGCGGCTTCTTCGTGCCGGCCGGCACGCCGGCGCCGATCGTCGCCAAGCTGACCAAGGAACTCGGCCGCGCGCTCGCCGACCCGGCGGTGCGGGCTGGCCTGGAAAAAATGGCGGTGACGCCGGGCGGGCCGACCGGCGAGGCCTTCAAGAAACGCATCGAAGCCGACATCAAGACTTTCGCCGACGTGGTGGCCGCGGCGAAGCTGACCTTCCCGCAATAGGTCGCGCCGCCGCGACCCTATTGGCGCGCATTGGCGCGAATCGATTGCCGGGCTACGTGACGCGGCTATGCTTGCTCATAAATTCGGTCGGCGGAGCGGCGGCGTCACGCGGATTGCGGCGGTTCTCGTTGTTGCGGCCGCGACCGCGTAGCCGCCGCACAGACCGCAGCGGTCGACGCGTTGTTCCGGCAGTTCGGCCTGTTCGGCGCCTGGGCATCCGATTGTGGCGCGCCGGCCTCGCCCGGCAACCCGCATGTTAGCATCGCGGAGCCGAGCCCCGGCCTGGTCCTGGAGAGCCACGACCTCGGCCCCAATTACACGATCAATCGCTACACCATGGTGTCGGCGGAGCGCCTGTCCGCCGAGCAATTATCGGTCGAGGCAATGTTCCAGCTTGAGAGCGGCGGAGAAGAACGCCAGAAATTGGTGTTCCTGGTTCGCAAAAGCACGCGGCGCACGATGTTCAACCAAGCCGACGGCGGGGCGGTGCGCGTGAAGGACGGCGTCGTCATCGCACGCGGCATCAAGACGCCGGTGCTGAAGAAATGCGATTAGGGCAATCTTTTCCTTCTGCCATGGGAGAGGGTGCGCGTTAGCCCCGCGCGCGCATTCACCGATGCAATTTTCAAACAGCCAACCGCTTCGCGGGGAGCGTTACAGGCGCGCTCCTTTCACCCTCCCCCTCCAGGGGAGGGTGAAACGCGCAAGCGTCATCGCCCGTATTATTTAGCGGCCCCGGGTAAGCCGAATTCCCATTTCCGTCCGCCGCTCTCGAAAGAGTACCGAGGGCGCGCGGGACGCCAGGGGTCCCAACGGACCCACGGGCCTCGACGCCTCGCGACATCGAGGCTTGTCGAAGTTCGATAATGCCGCAAGTCCGCCAAACCCAAGGCGTCCCGCGCGCGGTGTTTTAGGTTTGCTCCGCCTCGCCCCCGGTGGACTTACCGTTTCAGGCAACCCTGCCTTTCCTTACGGATTGTCAGGCCGCCTATCCACCACTCTAGGCCCAGACCGGGCGTGGCGACCTGTGACCGGTCGTCATGCCCCGCCATCACGGGGCCCCGTGGCGCGCGGCTGGCGCGCCGGGACGAAGCGGCTTGGACCGCCGGGCGCTCTCACCGCATCTCCGATGCGAGCGTATTCCCCGGCCACCACTCCCCGTCCCGCGTCTGGAGACGCTGATCAGACACCCCTCGGTCACGAGGGACGGGATGAATAGGAATATATACTGCAGTAGGAATTAAGTCAAGAGGCATCGAGGATTTTGTTTAGCCCGGCGAAATCCTCGCGGCGCCGCAACATTCGTCCGCCATGTCCGAAAACTGACATTCGGCGGCGCATCCATGCCGCCGTTTGGCTGTCCGTTTATAAGTCCGCGCCGTGGCAAAGACTGAATTGCCGCGCCGGCGGGGACGGGCGGTCGTTGCTAGACGTCCAGCAACGCCTCGCTGGCGAATTCCGCGTTTTCCTGGATGAAGTCGAAGCGCGCTTCGGCCTTGTTGCCCATCAATCGCTCCACCGACTTGGCGGTGGGCTTGAGTTCCTTCTCCGCCAGCACCACGCGCAAGAGCGTGCGCTTTGACGGGTCCATGGTGGTTTCCTTCAACTGCGCCGCCATCATTTCGCCCAGGCCCTTGAAGCGCGACACTTCTACTTTGGCGTTGGCGTTGAATTCCTTTTTCATCAACTGCTCTTTGTGCTTGTCGTCGCGCGCATAAACGATCTTGCCGCCGTGTTGCAGGCGATAAAGCGGCGGCACCGCGAGATAGAGCCTGCCGGCCTCGATCAGCTTCTGCATCTGGCGATAGAAGAAGGTGATCAAGAGCGAGGCGATATGGGCGCCGTCGACGTCGGCGTCGGTCATGATGATGACCTTCTCGTAGCGCAAATCCTTTTCGTGGAAATGCGCGCCGGTGCCGCAGCCGAGCGCCTGGATCAGATCGGCAAGCTGGGCGTTCTGCGCCAGCTTGTCCTTGCCGGCCGACGCTACGTTCAAAATCTTGCCGCGCAAGCGGCAGCACGGCCTGCGTGCGGCGGTCGCGCGCCTGCTTGGCCGAGCCGCCGGCCAAGTCGCCCTCGACGATGAAAATCTCCGAACCTTCCGAGGCCGAGCTCGAGCAGTCGGCGAGCTTGCCGGGCAGCCGCAGCTTTCTCACCGCGGTCTTGCGCGCGATGTCCTTTTCCTGGCGGCGGCGCAGCCGCTCCTCGGCGCGCTCGACGACGAAATCCAAAAGTTTGGTGGCCTGCAGCGGATTGCCCGACAGCCAATGGTCGAACGGATCCTTGATGGCGTTTTCGACGATCTTCTGCGCCGCCGCGGTGGCGAGCCGGTCCTTGGTCTGCCCTTGGAATTCCGGCTCGCGAATGAACACCGAAAGCATGCAGCCGGCGCCGGTCATCACGTCTTCGCTGGTCACGTCCTTGGCGCGTTTTTCCTGGCCGGCGCGCGCGGCGTGATCTTTCAGGCCGCGCAGCAACGCGGTGCGCAGGCCGGACTCGTGCGTGCCGCCGTCCGGCGTCGGGATGGTGTTGCAGTAGGACTGCAAAAATCCGTCGGCGTCGGCGGTCCAGGCCACCGCCCATTCGACCGCGCCGTGGCGGCCGGTCTTGCCGGCCGAGCCGGTGAAGATGTCGGGATGCACCAGCGTCGCGTCCGCGAGATTGCTGGCGAGATAATCCTTCAGCCCGTCGGCGAAATGGAACGTGGCCTTCTCCGGCACGTCGGCGACGCCCTTGAGCAGCGCCTTGTCGCAATGCCAGCGGATTTCGACGCCGCCATAGAGATAGGCCTTGGAGCGCGCCATCTTGAACACGCGCTCGGCCTGGAAGGCGGCCTTGGGCCCGAAAATCTCCGGGTCGGGGCGGAATCTGATCTTGGTGCCGCGCCGGTTGGGCGCGCGCCCGGCCTTTTCCAATTTGCCCTTCGGCTTGCCGCGCTCGAACGCCATCCGGTAAAGCTGCTGCTCGCGCGCGACTTCGACCTCCATGCGCTCGGACAAAGCATTGGCGACCGAGACGCCGACGCCGTGCAGGCCGCCCGAGGTCTCGTAGACCTTGGAATCGAATTTGCCGCCGGCGTGCAGCATGCACATGATCACTTCGAGCGCCGACTTGTTCTTGAATTTCGGGTGCGGGTCGACCGGAATACCGCGGCCGTTGTCGGTGACGGTGACGAAGCCGTCTGCTTCCATGTCGACTTCGATCCAGTCGGCGTGGCCGGCGAGCGCCTCGTCCATGGAGTTGTCGATCACCTCGGCGAACAGATGGTGCAGCGCCTTCTCGTCGGTGCCGCCGATATACATGCCGGGGCGGCGGCGCACCGGCTCGAGCCCCTCCAGCACCTCGATATGTTTGGCGGTGTAGCCGCTCTCGGCGCTTGAACCGCGCGCGGCGCCCTTGCGGGCGGCCGATTTCGACGCACGCGGGGCATGCTCGAACAGATCGGGCTGTTTCGACGGTTTCTTCTTGGTTGCGGATTTGGCCATGCGATCCAGGAGATGGGGTCGATTGATTCGTTTGCCAGTGACTATGCCACGTCCAGGCCGGAATCGTGACGGTAGCGCCTGTCCGCAACCAAAACCGCCGCCGGCCGTTAACAGGGGATAACGCGGGCAGGGGGCTCGGGAGGGTCGGTTGGCCTATAGGAGCGGCGAGCAGCGGCGGCATCAGGTTCTGGCGATCGGCGACGCCAAGCCGGTTGCCGCGGTATCGGGCGTCTGGCGCTCGGCGTCGCAGGCGGCGACGATTGGCATTTTCGTCATCTTGGCGATCGCGGCCCTGTATTTCGCCCGCCCCGTGCTGCTACCGGCAGCTTCCGCCTTCGTGGTCGCGATGATGCTGAGCCCCTTGTCGAGGCTGGGCGAGCGCTACCGCATTCCAAATTCGCTTGTGGCGGTGGCGCTATGGCTGCTGGTGCTGGTGGTGTTCTACGGCGTCATCGTCATGCTGTCGGCGCCGGTGGTCGACTGGATCGGCAAAGCGCCGGATATCGGCCGCAGCATTCAGGAAAAGCTGCGGCTGCTCGAGCAGCCGCTCGCTTCGCTGGATAATTTGCGCAATGCCCTGTTGCCGTCGAACGGGCAGAGCAAGCTCGGCGTCGACATCATGAGCTTCGTGCAGTCTGCCGTCTCCGTGGTCACGCCGGCGATCGGGCAACTGCTCATCTTTTTCGGTGCGTTGCTCTTCATGTTGCTTGGCCGCAACCGGTTGCGCCGCCTATTGGTTGTCTTCTTCGACGATCGCGACGCACGGCTGCGCTCGCTCCGCATCATGAGGGATATCGAGCAGCATCTGTCCGAGTATCTCAGCGTTGTAGGGGTGATCAATGTCGGTATTGGCATCGCGGCCGGTGTGATCGCCTGGCTTGTCGGCCTGCCGAGCCCGGCCGCCTGGGCGGTCCTCGGCTTCTTGCTTAATTTCATTTCCTACATCGGCGCGCTCGCCATGGAAGTCGCCTTGTTCATGGTGGGGGTGGTGACCTTTCCAACGCTTACCCATGCGCTGGCGGCGCCGCTGCTCTATGTGGCGGTTGCGACGCTGGAGGGCCATTTTATCACGCCCAGCATTGTTGGCCGCCGGCTAACGCTCAGCCCGCTCACCGTGTTTTTGTCGCTTGTGTTCTGGACCTGGTTATGGGGTCCCGTCGGCGCGTTCCTGTCGGCGCCATTTCTGGTGATAGCGCTTGTGGTCGTCCACCATCTGTTTCCGGTCGAAACGCCCGAATTGCCGGCCTGACGGCCCATAAAAAACCCGCCGGGATTTTCGTCCCGGCGGGTTTCGCGACGGATGCGCTCAGTATTAGGCCGAGCGGTCACTTGCCGAGTTGCACGAAACGCAGCTCGCCCTTGACCAGATCGGGCACGACCACCAGCAGCCCTTTGGCATTGGGGATCGCGCAAAGGTCGGCCGGCCCTTTGAAGCCTTTCGCCAGATCCTTCTTGCCCATTTTCTTGTTCCACTGGAACATCGTGCCGGAAACCCAGTCGGTCGCCAGCAGATCGCCGTTCTTCATCCGGTAGAGGCCATCCAACATGCCTATTTTGTCGGAGATGAGCTTGGGGTCCTTGCCCGGCGCCATCTCGTAGATGCCTTGCGGTTTATCCTTGGCCTCGAAGCCGACCATGATCAGCGTGCCGTTCTTGCCCGGATAGAGTCCGTTGGGGAAAACGCCCTTGCCCTTGAACACGACCGTGATCTTGGGCGCGGTTTTCGATTTCAGGAAATCGGCGGGTTCGACCTTCACCAATTGATCGGAGCGGTTGTCGCTGACATAGAGCGCACCGTTCATCACGGTCGGATCGTTGGCGAACGTGATCCCCGGCAGTTCGAGCTTTTTGCCGGCCTTGGTTTTCAGATCGAACTCCCAGACAGAGTCGATATCGGTCACCCATAGGTGATTGCCGATGATCCAGATGCCTTTCGGCTTGTTGAGCACCTGGCCCTTGGCGGGCAGGAATCCATCCTCGAGGATTTTTCCCTCCAGCGAGACTTTGGTGATCTTGCCCTTGCCGTCTTTGTCGGCCGGCTTGAGGGCTTCGCCGAAGTCGCTGGTATAGAGCACCTTCTCCTTGGGATCGTAGGCGACGGATTCGGTATGGCCGAAGCCGGTGGCGGTCTTCTCCGACAGCACCTTCAATTCTTTGGCCGATGCGGTAGGCACGGACGCCAGATGCAGGCAGACGAAACAAGTTGCCAGCGCAATTGCCGTTGTCATTTTTCCGGTCATGGCATTCCTCCCAATGCAATGTGACACGCCGCCGGGATTTTCACCCCGGCGGATTTTGTCGCAATCGCTGTTGTTATTTCAACGCCGCGGCGCCGGCCTGCGAGATCGCGTCGTCCTGCGAACCTGTCCCGCCGGACACGCCGATGGCGCCGACGACCTTGCCACCTTCCATCAGCGGATTGCCGCCGCGCGAGGCGATAAAGGCGTCGCCGAGTGTCGGCAGATAAGCGAAGAACCCACCCTTGGCGAGCAAGCGTTCAAACACCACGGTCGGACGGCGATAGCGCGCGGCCGCGCGCGCCTTGTGCTGCGAAATATCGACCGACGCGTATTGGCAATAGTCGTCCTTCTCGAAGTAAACGAGATCGCCGGATGGACCGACCACCGCGATGCACATTCCGCGCCAATTCCGCTTGGTGACTTCGGCACGCGCCGCTGCGGCGACTTTCTTGGCGGTCTCAAGATTGATCGGCTCGCCATAGGCCGGCGGGGCCATCGTGTCCGGAATTTTTTCGTTCGGATTTGCCGGGTCGGCCGGCACTTGCGCGAAGGCGCCCGAACTCATCAGCAGCGCGACGCCCAGAGCGCCCGCCATCATTGTCAAACGACGCATATTTCATTCCTCCCCAGTGTAGGCCGGTCGTTGCCGGCATTGCTTGATCCGGCGCTGGCGCTGGATCGTCGAGGTGGGCAGCTTAGCCAACAAGTCGGCGCTCGCCTATATGGGTCGCTCGCTATGACCGGAAGCGCCGGTGCCGCGGTATAATCCGCAAGCGGCGGGGTTTAGACGCGCTGGCCGGTTCGCCGCCCACTCGCTACAGTCCGTGCCTGCCGCTGGAATCGGGTATTCACATGGCCGAAACCGCCTTCGAAACCGCCTTGGCCGCGCGCACTGCCGAGATGCTCGATGCCTGCACGCAGTGCGGCAAGTGCGTGGAAATCTGCCCGGTCACCGCGCCGGCCGGCATCGGCGACGCCACGCCGAAGGCGGTGATTGCCGGCGTGCTCGATATCGTGCGCTTTGGCGACGGGCCGCAGGCCGCCAAGGCCTGGGCCAAGGGTTGCGTGCTCACCGGCGACTGCATCGCGGCCTGTCCCGAGGGCGTCAATCCGCGCTTTCTGCTGGCGATGACGCGCGTGAAAATGGCGCGGCAAACGGCCGAGCCGCGCGCGCGGCGCAAGACGGGCGTGGAAAATTTCCGTCTGGTCGCCAACGGCAGTAACGTGCTCGCGCGCATGCAATTGTCGGCGAATGAATTGACGCGCCTTGGCCAGAAGGTGACCGAGCGTCTTGAATCGGGCTCGACCGTCAAGCCGGGCGAACGGCCGGATTTCGTGTTCTACACCGGCTGCAACGTGCTCAAGACGCCGCATATCGCACTGCTCGCACTCGACGTCATAGACGCGCTCGGCGTCACTTACAAAGTCATGGGCGGGCCGAGCCATTGCTGCGGCATCGTCCAGGCGCGCACCGGCGACACCGAAGTGTCCGGACGCGTCGCTACCAATTCGCTCGACAAGCTGGCGGAAGGAAAAGCCGGCGTGATATCGTGGTGCGCGAGCTGCCATGTGCAGTTCACCGAGACGACGCTGCCGGCGATCGAGAAGGTGCGCGGGTCGCGGCCGTTCGAAATGACGCCGTTCATGCTGTTCCTGGCGACCCGCTTCGACGATCTGCGCCCGCTGCTGACGAAGCCGGTGCCGCTGAAAATCGCGCTGCACAAGCATCCCGGCGTCAAGGGCGTGGTCGAGGCCGCCATCGCGTTGCTGCAAATGGTGCCCGGCATCGAGATCGTCGATCTGCAGCAGCCGGCGGTCGGTCTGATGAGCAATTTCCTCAACGCGCTGCCGGAGTACAAACGCGGGCTGCATCTGGCGGAGCTGGAAGCGGCGGAAGCCGCCGGCGTCGACGCGCTGGTCGCGATCTACCACCCCGATCACCGCGACCTGTGCGCGCATGAGCGCGACTGGCCGTTCAAGATCATCAATATTCTCGACATCGTCGGCGAAAGCATGGGACTGCATCACGACGACACCTTCAAGCGCCTGAAGATCATGCAGGACGCCGACACCATCGTTGCCGACTGCAAGGACCTGATCGCCGCCAACGGCGTCGACCCGGCGATGGCGCGCGACATGGTCGTCAAGGTCATGCTCGGCGATCAGCCTTTACCTTTGGTCGGTTCCCGGGTTGACCGGGCAGGGGCTGCGGCCTATATCGCCCGTCCATGACGATGTTTTTGACCGCACCGAGCCTCCGCCGCCGCCGTATCGCCACGGCACGGGCGCGCTTTCGCGTGTAAAAACGTCCCCGTGCCGCCGGATTTTAGGCCGCGGCACTTCTTTTCCTGACATCAGCGCTGTTGGCCTTGCTCCGGTAGTTCTTTAAGACTCTGGATAAGGATCAACTCATGGCTGCAAAATCGAAAATCGGCGTGCTCGGCGCCTCCGGTTACACCGGCTCCGAACTGGTGCGCATGCTGTTGCGCCACCCGCGCGCGGAAATCGTGCTGCTCACCGCCGAACGCAGCGCCGGCAAGGCGATGCGGGACGTATTCCCGCAATTCTCGCCGTTCGACCTGCCGCAGCTTGTCGCCATCGAAGGGCTCGACTGGGCCAAGCTCGCGCTCGACGTGGCGTTCTGCGCGCTGCCGCACGCGACCACGCAAAAGGTGATCAAGGAATTGCTGGCGCGGGCGCCGGCCAGCAAGGTGGTCGATCTCTCGGCGGATTTCCGGCTGCACGACGCCGCCGCTTACGCCAAATGGTACGGCCACGAGCACCACGCGCCGGAGCTGCAGACCGAAGCGGTCTATGGCCTGACCGAAATCCACCGGCGCGACATCAGGCACGCGCGGCTGATCGCCAATCCGGGCTGCTACACATCCTGCGCGCAACTGCCGCTGATCCCGCTGATCAAGGCCAAGGCCATCGAGCTCGACCAGATCGTGGTCGACGCCAAATCGGGCATGACCGGCGCGGGCCGGGCGGCCAGGGAGTCGATGCTGTTCTCGGAGGTGTCGGAGGGCTTCCACGCCTACGGCGTGGGCCATCACCGGCACATGGCCGAACTCGACCAGGAGTTTTCGCTCGCCGCCGGGCGCGAGGTGATCGTCAGCTTCACCCCGCATCTGGTGCCGATGAACCGGGGTATTCTCTCGACCATTTATGTGCGGGGCCGGCGCGGGCGGACGCCGGAAGAGCTTCATGCAGTGCTTTTAAAGTTCTACGCGAAGGAGCCCTTCGTGCATGTGCTGCCTTTCGGCGAGACGCCGCAGACCCGGCATGTGCGCGGCTCCAACATGACCTTCATCGGCGTCGCCAAGGACCGCATTCCCGGCCGCGCCATTATCGTTTCGGTGCTCGACAATCTGGTCAAAGGTGCTTCTGGCCAGGCGATCCAGAACATGAACCTGGTCCTGGGTTATCCGGAGACCATGGGGCTGGAGCAGGTGGCGCTGTTCCCCTGATTCGGCTGTTACAATGGCAACGTCTTTGCCGGGGACGCCATGATCGAGGTCGCCAACCAGCCGCCGCCGCTCGAGCCCTATAATCTGTTCGCGAGCGATGCCGTCTTGCGCGAGGCGGTTGCGCGCGAGCAAGCAGGCTGGGCGCAAGACGGGCTCGCCGCGCTCGGCGCCACCCTCGGCAAGCCGGAAACCATCCAGTTCGGCTTCGACGCCAATAAGTACACGCCGGTCTTGCGTACGCTCGACCGCTACGGCCATCGCCTCGACGAGGTGGACTACCATCCGGCCTGGCACGCGATGCTGGCGATCGCGCTGCGCGCCGGCCTGCATGCGAGCCCCTGGGCCGATCCGAAACCGGGCGCGCATGTGGCGCGCGCGGCCGGCACCTACATGCTCAATCAGATCGAGAGCGGCGTCTATTGCCCGCTCGCCATGACCTACGGTTCGGTGCCGAGCTTACGGTTTGCGCCGGCGATCGCGGCGGAATGGTTGCCGAAGATTTTCGGACGCGACTACGACAAGCGCTTTGTCCCGGTGCGGGAAAAATCCGCCGTCCTCATCGGCATGGGCATGACCGAAAACCAGGGCGGCTCCGATTTGCGCACCAATTCGACGCGCGCGCAGCCCGCCGGCGACGGATCGTTCCGGCTCACCGGTCACAAGTGGTTTCTGTCGGCCCCGATGTGCGACGCTTTCCTGGTGCTGGCGCAAGCGGAGAAGGGCCTCTCTTGCTTCATGCTGCCGCGCTGGACGCCGGACGGCGAACGCAACGGCATTCGCATCGTCCGGCTCAAGGACAAGCTCGGCAACCGTTCGAACGCGTCGAGCGAAGTGGAATTCGACGGCGCCTATGCGCAGCTCATCGGCGAGGAGGGCCGCGGCGTCCCAACCATCATCGAGATGGCCGGCCATACAAGGCTCGACTGCTGCATCGGCTCGTCCTCATTGATGCGGCAGGCGGTGGCGCAGGCGGTGCACCACGCGCGCCACCGCACCGCGTTCCAGAAGCATCTGATCGACCAACCGCTGATGACCAATGTGCTGGCCGATCTCGCGCTCGAGTGCGAAGCGGCGACCGTGCTGACCATGCGGCTGGCGCGCGCCTATGATGAAAACGACGAGACCTCGACGGTGTTGCGCCGCGTGGTCACGCCGGCGGCGAAATTCTGGATCTGCAAGCGCGCGCCGGCGGTGACGCTGGAGGCGATGGAGGTGCTGGGCGGCTCCGGCTACATCGAGGATAGCATCATGCCGCGGCTCTATCGCGAGGCGCCGGTCAATTCGATCTGGGAAGGCTCGGGCAACGTGATGTGCCTCGACGTGCTGCGCGCCATCGCGCGCACGCCGAAGGCAGCGGACGTGCTGCGCGCCGAACTCGCGGACGCCGGCGATGCGCGGGTGAAGGTCTTTGCCGAGCGGCTGCAGCAGCGGCTCGCCGCTGCCGACCGCAACGACGAGTCGCAGGCGCGCGTGCTGGTGCGCGATCTGGTGCTGGCGCTGCAGGCGGCGCTGCTGATCAAGCATGCGCCGGACGCGGTGGCCGATGCGTTCTGCGCGTCGCGGCTTACGGGCGAGGCGGGCGGCGCTTTCGGCACGCTGCCGCGCGGCCTCGATCTGCGCGCGCTCGCCGAGCGCGCCGCGCCGCAATAGCCGTCATTCCGGGACGGCCGAAAGGCCGGACCCGGAATCCAGATGCGATCGCAGAATTCGTTTCTGGATTCCGGGCTCGCCGCTTCGCGGCGCCCCGGAATGACGCAGAACTAAAGCTTCCCGAACACCGCCAGCACCAGCGCTACTTGCGCCGCGAAGCCGACCGCAAAAGCGAGCGTGCGCAACACCGGAATGCCGAGCGTATAAACGATGACGTGCGCGAGCCGCGCCCAGAAATAGACCGCACAGGCGATCGCGGTGCTCTGGGTCGAGTGACCCTGGGCGTCGAGGATCAGCACCAAGGTCGCGAAGATGACCAGGTTTTCCACCGCATTGGTGTGGGCGAAATAAAGCCGCTGCGCCCAAGGCGCCTGCGGCTTGTCGTTGCGCGAGGGGTTGGCCATCGCGCCCATCAGCCCGCGCACCATGATGCGGTCGAGAATATAGGGAATCCACAATAGCCCGGTCAGGACGACCGTCAGCGTCAGCCACATCAGTTCTCTGGACATTGCCATCCCCTTTTTTGATTGCCGGCGGCCGGCAGATTAGTGGATGAGGGCGCGCCTGTCGCGCCCCCCGGCTTCAATAGTCCGTCAACGGCTTAAGCGAGCAGCGAGCGGGCGACAACGTAAAGGCCGACCGCGATGACGACGCCGGAAAACGTGAATGTGAGCGCCCGCTTGTGGCCGGCGAGATGATGGGCAAGCCGGATGCCGAGGAGGCCGCCGAGCGTGCCGCCGAGGATGAACAAAAAGGCCAAGGGCCAGTCGATCAAGGCCGGACAGGGCATAGCTCACCGCCGTGGTCAGCCCGAAAGCGGTGACCGAAACCAGCGAGGAGCCGATGGCGTTGATCAGCGGCATGGCGGTCGCGCCCATCAATCCGGGCACGATCAGGAAGCCGCCGCCGATGCCGAAGAAGCCCGAGAGCGCGCCGACCGCAAAGCCGATACCGATCAGCAACGGCAACAGCCGCCGCATGGTCTCGGCGTTGAGCGTGACGTTCGGATCGCCGCCCGATTTGCGCGGCCGCAGCATCGTCAGCCCGACCACGACCATCAGCGCGCCGAACAGCATCAGCAGGCGGGAGCCGTCGACCATCTTGCCGAGCTGCGCGCCGCCGGCCGCTCCAACGATGCCGGATAGCGCGAACACCAGCGCGCAGGACCATTTGACCGTCCGCGCGCGCGCATGGCCGGCGAGATTGGCGGCGGCGCTGGCGGCGACCGCGATGGCGCTGGTGCCGATCGCGACATGCGCGGACGGCACGCCGACCACATAAACCAAGAGCGGCACCGCCAGGATCGAGCCACCGCCGCCGATGAGGCCAAGGGTGAAGCCGACCAGAGCTGCCGGAGGCGACCGACAAAATCGCGTGCAGAATTGTCATGCGGAGCCGGCAGCGCCGGGCATTGTGATCAAGTCCAACTTTTCACTTTCACATAGGACCCCGGCGCGTCTTCGGTGGCTTTAAGCTTGCCGGCGCCGATTTTGCGCGCCGGCACGGTCTCGGCGCCCTGCGCCTTGAGCCAGTCGAGCCAATCCGGCCACCACGAGCCGGGGTGCTCGGTGGCCGAGGCAAGCCAGTGGTCGACGTCTGATCCGCTCGGATCCTTGCCGGTCCAGTACTGATATTTCGGCTTGTTGCTGGGCGGATTGACCACGCCGGCGATATGGCCGGAGCCGGCCAGCACGTATTTCACCGGACCGCCGAAATATTTCGAGCCTTCCAGCACCGATTTTGCCGGCGCGATATGGTCCTCGCGGGTGGCGAGATTATAGACCGGTATTTTCACCTTGCGCAGATCGAGCGTTTCACCGGCAATTTCCATCTCGCCTTGGCTGAGTCTGTTGTCGAGATAGCAATTGCGCAAATAAAACGAGTGGTTCGCCGCCGGCATGCGGGTGGCATCGGAATTCCAATAAAGAATGTCGAAGGGGATAGGCTTCTTGCCGCGCAGGTAGTTGTTGATCACGTAGGGCCAGATCAGATCGTTGGAGCGCAGCAAGTTGAAGGCAGTGGCCATGCTTGAGGCTTCCAGATAGCCCTGTTCCTTCATGTGCGCTTCGAGCTGTTGGATGCGCTCCTCGTCGACAAACACCTTGAGATCGCCGGAGTGGATGAAATCGACCTGCGCCGCGAAAAAGGTTGCCGATAGCGCTCGGTCATCTTGTTTGGCCGCGAGATAAGCAAGCGTTATCGCGAGCAAGGTACCGCCGACGCAATAGCCGATGGTGTGCATCTGCTTTTCGCCGGTCGCCGCCTCGACCGCGTCGAAGGCAGCTAACACGCCTTCGCGCATATATTGTTCGAAGCTTTTCTTGGCGAGCTTGGCGTCGGGATTGACCCAGGAGATCACGAACACGGTGAGCCCGCTGTCGACGCACCACTTGATGAAGGATTTCTCCGGCGTGAGGTCGAGAATGTAGAACTTGTTGATCCAGGGCGGCACGATCAGCAGCGGAATCTTGATGGCGTCCGGGGTGGTCGCCTCGTATTGGATCAGTTGGATCAAGTCGTTCTGGAAAACCACCTTGCCGGGCGTGATAGCAAGGGTGCGGCCGACCTCGAACTTCGAGGCGTCGGACTGGGTGATCTTGAGATTGCCGCGACCGGCCTTGATGTCTTCCGCCAGCATATGCATGCCGCGCACGAGGTTCTCGCCTTTGGCCGCGAGCGTCTCGCGCAGGAGCTCCGGATTGGTCAGCACGAAATTCGACGGCGAAATCGCGTTGGCGATCTGCTTGACGTAGAACGCGGCCTTCGCCCTTGTGTGCTCATCAATGCCGGCAGCGTCGGCGACCAGCTTCTCTCCCCATTGCACGCTGAGCAGATAGACCTGTCGCAGGAAATCGAAGAACTGGTTCTGCGACCACTCCGGATCGGCGAAGCGCTTGTCCTTCGGATCCGCGGGTACGACGGGGGCGGTCGCTTCGCCGGCCATGCGCTTGGCCGTGTTCGCCCACAGATCGAGAAAGGCGCGGCCGAGGCCCACCTGCAATTCGAGTGCGCGTTCGGGATCGGATAGCCAATATTCCAGGACCTGGCCGACCGTCTTGACCACGTCGACGACGCTGTCGGCCGTCTCGTCTTTGATTTTGCCTTGCTCGCGCGGCTTCATATAGGCGGCGAGCGCCTTGCCGCCTTCCTCGACCATACGGGCGATATTGTGCGCGAAGGCCTCGACCTCGACCGGGCCGATTGTCGCCTGTTCCTTGACCGGTTTTTTGGCCGGTTTGGTGGTTGCCTTATCCATCAGCGCCATGTCGGTCCCCGGCCTCAGAATTGGCCGGGACCGCGTCCTCCCGCAAGGCATGTTTGCATTTATGGCTTCTCCGGCGCCGGCCTCCTGCGAGCCTTTAGCCGGACGCTCCACCTTGCTGCGGCCATATTAGCCGGTTAATCGGCCTATGGTATAATTCATTGAGTCCGTGGCGGTTTCCCGTCTTGACGACGGATAGGCGGCGCCGGGAGCGAGCCTTGCAACGATCGATTTTGGCAGCCTTGGCCTTAAGCCCGACCCTGTTCCTGGCCGGATTTTTGGCCGGGTGCTCGTCGGGGGCGGTGATCGACCAACTGCCTTCCGGCTTGGGGCTGCCGGCCGGGGCCCCGGAGCGGCCGACGACGCCTTACGTCTATCCGGCCGTGCACGACATACCGCCGCCGCGGGCAACCCCGACCTTGAGCGAAGAGCAGCAGGTCGAGGCGGAAAAGGAGCTGGCGGCGGCTCGCGACCGCCAGGAAGCCCGCGACCAGGCAGCCAAAACGGCCGCGCCGCCCGCGAAAAAGAAGCCGGCCGCCGCCGATACGGATGACGCCGCTGCGCCTGAGGGTGGCGCAAAGACCAACCCGTGATAAAAGCCTGCCGGGGTCATGCAAGCCGGTCGGATAGGGTGGCCGGCCCAAAGGTTTGAGACTATGGAAGATTTCTATCGCATCCGCCGCCTGCCGCCTTACGTTTTCGAAGAGGTGAACCGGGCCAAGGCGCGCGCCCGCCTGGCGGGGGCCGACATCATCGATCTCGGCATGGGCAATCCGGATTTGGCGGCGCCCGCGCACGTGATCGAGAAGCTCAAGGAGACGCTCGGCAAGCCGCGCACTGACCGCTATTCCGCCTCGCGCGGCATTCCCAAGCTGCGTCTCGCGCAAGCGAAGTATTACGAGCGCCGCTTCGGGGTGAAGCTGAACCCCGAGACCCAGATCGTCACCACGCTCGGCTCCAAGGAAGGCTTCGCCAACGTGGCGCAGGCGATCACCGCGCCGGGCGACGTGGTGCTCGTTCCCAACCCGAGCTATCCGATTCACGCCTTCGGGTTTCTGATGGCGGGCGGCGCGGTGCGTTCAGTGCCCTCGGAGCCGACGCCGAATTTTTTCCACACGCTTGAACGCGCGATCATCCATTCGATCCCGAAGCCGACCGCGGTGGTGGTGTGCTATCCAGCCAATCCGACCGCCTATGTGGCGAGCCTCGACTTCTATAAGGACCTCGTCGCCTTCGCGAAGAAGCACGACATCCTCGTGCTGTCCGATTTGGCCTACGCGGAAGTCTATTTCGACGGCGAGCCGCCGCCCTCGCTGTTGCAGGTGCCGGGCGCGATAGACGTTGCGGTCGAATTCACCTCGATGTCGAAGACGTTTTCGATGCCGGGCTGGCGCATCGGTTTTGCGGTCGGCAACGATCGCGTTATCGCGGCGCTGGCGCGGGTGAAGTCCTATCTCGACTACGGCGCCTTCACGCCGGTGCAGGTGGCGGCGATCGCGGCGCTCAACGGGCCCGACGATTGCATCAAGGACATGCGCGAAACCTACAAGCGCCGCCGCGACGTGCTGGTCGAAAGTTTCGGCCGCGCCGGTTTTCACGTGCCGTCGCCGCGCGCCTCGATGTTCGCCTGGGCGCCGATCCCCGAGCCGTTCACCAGCCTTGGCAGCGTGGAATTTTCCACTTTGCTGGTGGAGAAGGCGGAACTCGCCGTCTCGCCCGGCATCGGCTTCGGCGAATATGGCGAGGGCTTTGTGCGCATCGCGTTGGTGGAAAACGAGCAGCGCATTCGCCAGGCCGCGCGCAACGTGCGCCGCTTCCTCGAAACCGGGCCGGAAAAACTGCACAACGTCGTTCCGCTCGCCACGCGGCGCTAACCCACATGGCCAGGTCTCTGAAAGTAGGCGTCGCCGGATTGGGCACGGTCGGCGCGGCCTTGATCGCCCAGGTGGCGCGCCAGCGCGAGGCGCTCACCGCGCGGTGCGGCCGCGCGATCGAGATCGTGGCGGTCTGCGCGCGCGCGCGGGCCAAGGATCGCGGCGTCGATCTCAAAAAGATGACATGGTTTCCCGATCCCGTGGCGCTCGCGCGCTGCGCCGACATCGATGTGTTCGTGGAACTGATCGGCGGCGCCGGCGACCCGGCCAAGCGCGCGGTCGAGGCGGCATTGGCCTCGGGCAAGTCGGTGGTCACCGCCAACAAGGCATTGCTCGCCAAGCACGGCGTCAAGCTCGCCATGCTCGCCGAAAAGCACAACGTCGCGCTTAATTTCGAGGCGGCAGTCGGCGGCGCCATTCCGATCGTGAAGACCTTGCGCGAAGGAATGGCCGGCAACTCGTTCGAGCGCATCTACGGCATCCTCAATGGCACCTGCAATTACATCCTCACCCGGATGGAGCAGGACAAGATGCCGTTTGCCGCCTGTCTCAAGGAAGCCCAGCGCCTGGGTTACGCCGAGGCCGACCCGAGTTTCGATATCGAGGGGCACGACACCGCGCAAAAGCTTGCGATCCTGGCGAGCCTTGCCTTCGGCACTAAAGTCGACCAGCGCGCGATCTATGTGGAAGGTATCTCCTCGATTGCGCCGGCCGATATCGCCGCCGCCGACGAGCTCGGCTATCGCGTGAAATTGCTCGGCGTAGCTGTGAAGACCGACAAAGGCATCGAGCAGCGCGTGCATCCGACCATGGTGCGCAAGGATTCAGCCATCGCCCAGGTGATGGGCGTCACCAACGCCGTCACGGTCGATGCCGAGGGCATCAATCCGCTCACGCTGATCGGACCCGGCGCCGGCGGGGCGGCGACCGCTTCGGCGGTGCTCTCCGACATCGGCGATATCGCCCGCGGGGTGCGTACAGCTCCGTTCGGCCGGCCCAGTGCGCGCCTCAAAAGCGTGCGCAAGGCGCCGATGCAGCGGCACGAGGGCGGCTATTACATAAGACTGCTGGCGCGCGACAAGCCGGGAACCGCGGCAACTATCGCCAAATGCCTCGCCGAGCAGAATATTTCCATGGAGTCCATTGTGCAGCGCCACCAGGTGCACGCCGATACCGACACCAAGGCCGGTTCCGTTCCCGTTATCCTCATTACCTATGCGACAACTGAGGACGCCGTGCGCAAGGCCCTTGCGGCGGTGGGGCGCGATAGGGTGATCTCCGGGACGCCGCAGGTCATCCGAATCGAAAAGAATTGACGGCCCGGTCGAAAGCCGGGTTCGTTCAAGGGGAGCTTGAGAAATGGCATCGATTACCGTCCAGCCGGAACTTTTGCTGGAACGCATCCTCACCCTTGAGATCGTGCGCGTGACCGAGCGCGCGGCGGTGTCGTCGGCGCGCTTGCGCGGACGCGGGCAGGAGAAGGCCGCCGACCAGGCGGCGGTCGACGCCATGCGCCGCGAGCTGAACAAATTGCCGATCGACGGCACGGTGGTGATCGGCGAGGGCGAGATCGACGAGGCGCCGATGCTGTTCATCGGCGAGAAGGTCGGCACCAAGGCCGGCCCCAAGGTCGATATCGCGGTCGATCCGCTGGAAGGCACCACGCTGTGCGCGAAGAACATGCCGGGCGCCATCGCCACCATCGCCATGGCCGACGGCGGCACGCTGTTGCATGCACCGGACTGCTACATGGACAAAATCGCCATCGGCCCCGGCTATCCGAAGGGCGTCATCGACCTCGACGCGCCGGCGGAAGAAAACATTAGCCGGCTGGCCAAGGCCAAAGGCGTCAAGCCATCGGAAATCACCGCCATCCTGCTCGACCGCCCGCGCCACGCCGACAAGATCGCCGCCATCCGCAAGCTCGGCGCGGCGGTCAGCCTGATCAGCGACGGCGATGTCGCCGGCGTGATCCTGTGCGCCGATCCGAAGACCGGCATCGACATCTATCTCGGTATCGGCGGCGCACCCGAAGGCGTGCTGTCGGCGGCGGCGCTGCGCTGCATCGGTGGCCAGATGCAGACGCGGCTCATCATCGACACCGAGGCCTTGCGCGAACGCACCCTGAAAATGGGCATCAAGGACGCCAAGAAAAGATACGAGATCGAGGACATGGTGAAGGGCGACTGCCTGTTCGCCGCGACCGGGGTGACGAGCGGCGCCATGCTGAGCGGCGTCAAGTTCGGCAAGGCCGTTATCGAAACCGAGACGGTGGTGATGCGCTCGGCCACCGGCACGGTGCGCCGGGTGTTCGGCGAACACCGGCAGTTGGCGAAATTTCATCTCGGCTGACCAGCACGACGAGCGCTTCTCGTCCGCGCCGACAGATCGCGTGGTATGACGATGGCGGCATTGCCGGCAACGGCGTCGAACGCTCCCGAGCGGTTTTTCCTCGGCGTGGAGAAATCCGCGACCGGGCGGGCGTGGCGCGACCGTCTGGACGAACGCGGCCAGGCGCGTGCGCTGACAATCGCGCAACGCGCCGGCGTACCGGAATTGCTGGCGCGCGTGTTGGCGGGACGCGGCGTCGAGCCCGATGAGGTTGCGGCCTATCTCGACCCCAGCATCAAGCGGCTGATGCCCGATCCGCACAAACTGACCGGCATGCAAGCCGCCGCGGCGCGCCTCGCGCATGCCATTGCCGCCAACGAAAGCGTGGCGATTTTCGGCGACTACGACGTGGACGGCGCTACCGCCTCGGCGCTGCTGGCGCGTTACCTGCGCCACTGCGGGCTTGATCCGATCGTGCATATTCCCGACCGGATTTTCGAGGGCTATGGGCCGAACGTGGACGCCATCCGCGGCTTTGCCGAACGCGGCGTCAAATTGCTCGTCGCCGTCGATTGCGGCACCACCAGCATCGAACCGCTCGCCGAAGCAGCAAAGCTAGGCCTCGATACCGTGGTGATCGACCATCACCAAGCCGACGTGGAACTGCCGAAGGCGGTCGCCGTCGTCAATCCGAACCGGGCCGACGATCTGTCCGGGCTCGGGCATCTGGCCGCGGTGGGCCTCGTGTTCATCACGCTGGTGGCGCTGACGCGGGAGCTGCGCCGGCAAAATTTCTGGACCGGATCGCGTAGCGAGCCGGATCTGCTGTCGCTCCTGCATCTGGTCGCGCTCGGCACCGTCGCCGACGTGGTGCCGCTGACCGGTCTCAACCGCGCTTACGTCGCCAAGGGGCTCATCGCATTGCGACGCCGCGATCAAATCGGGCTTACCGCGCTGATGGACGCCGCGCGGCTCAGCGGACCGCCGGAGGCGTGGCATCTCGGCTTTCTGCTCGGGCCGCGCATCAATGCCGGCGGCCGTATCGGGCGCGCCGATCTCGGAGCGCGGCTGCTGCTGGAGGACGACCCAAGCGAGGCGGCCCGTATCGCCGCCGAACTCGACCGGCTCAATCGCGAGCGCCAGCAGATCGAGCTTGCAACTCTCGCGCAGGCGGAGGCCGAAGCCATGGCCGCGCTCGGGCTGGAGGAGAAGGGCGCGGTAGTCGTCACCGCCGGCGAGGGCTGGCATCCCGGCGTGGTCGGGCTGGTGGCGGCGCGGCTCAAGGAACGCTACGGGCGGCCGGCATTTGCGATTGCGCTCGAGCCGGGCGGCTCAGGCGCAGGCTTGGGCACCGGATCGGGGCGTTCGATCGCCGGCGTCGACCTCGGGCAGGCGGTTCGCCGCGCGGTACATGAGGGTCTGCTGCTCAAGGGCGGCGGTCACGCCATGGCGGCGGGCATCACGCTGAGGAAAGACGCGCTGGCCGCGTTCCGCGCGTTTCTCGAAGACACGCTGGGCGCGCCGGTCGAGGCGGCGCGGCGCGAGCGCGGACTGGCGATCGATGGCGCGGTCAGTGCCGGCGCCGTGAACCTGGCGCTGGTCGAACTGCTGGCGCGCGCCGGCCCATACGGCGCCGGCAATCCGGAGCCGACGCTGGCGTTGCCGGCGCACACGCTCGCCTACGCCGACCTGGTCGGCGAGAACCACATCCGCGCGCGCTTCAAATCGCCCGACGGCAAGATCGTCAATGCGATCGCGTTCCGCGCGGCGGGAAAGCCGCTCGGTCAAACTCTGCTCGACAACCGCGGCCGGCCTATGCATGCGGCCGGCAGCCTCGCCGTCGATCGCTGGCAGGGCGAGGAGCGCGTGCAGATGCGGCTGACCGATGTGGCGGTGAGCTAGCCTTCAGCGAAATTCGAGATTGCAGAACACGCCGAAATGATCCGATGCAAAGTCGAGGCCGTTGCCGTCAAACACGATGGAGCAATCCCGCGGCCGCAAGCAGCCTTCGGCAAAGATGTAGTCGATGCGCTGGCCGCGGTTCGTCGCTTGATCGACGTAAGGGTTTTGCAGCGACCAGGTGAAACCGGGATCGCCGGGGTGGCAATCAGCAAACACGTCGTGAAATCCGGCGCCGCCGCCCGTCACCAGACGGACCGCCGGCGAATCCGGATCGTCGTTGAAATCGCCGCACAGGATTTTCGCTTGCGCCTCGCCCGCCGGCGCAAAGCGCGCGAGCGCCGCGAGCAGGGCGTCGGCTTGCGCCTTGCGCTCAACGATCATTTCCGGCCGCCAGGCCAGATGCGTATTGGCGATCAGTAACGGCCGGCCTTCGACCGAAGTTTCCGCCAGCAAGACCTGGCGCGGCTCGTCGCGCGGAGCCTCGGGCAAAGCCGCGCTGTGCGAGTGCACGATGGGCGTGCGGGATAATATCGACAGCGCGTGGTGGTCGAGGACATGTGGAAGACCGCACATTTGGGCGACGAGGTCGGACTGGCGGCGGCCCGACTGCAAGTCATGAGCGACTTCCTGCAAACAGACGATGTCGGGGCGTAATTGCTCGATGCCCCCCGCGAGCGCGGCAAAACGCGCCGCCAGCGGCTCATTGACGTTCCACAGATTGAGGGTCAGTACGCTAAGGCGCATAACCGCGTTTCCGATATAAGCCGCCCGGCCGATCCAATTGACGTTAGCCGAAGCTTGTCAAGCCGCGGGCGGGGTGGAACAATTCGTCCGTCCGCGCCGGCACGTGCAATCAGAACAATCGGGCGCGACGGGGAGGATTGAATGCCGATCGAGCGATTTCTCAAGCATGTCGTCATCGCCTTGGCTGCGCTCGGCGCGGTCGGCGCGCGCGCTGCGAACGCGCAAGGCTATCCGGAGCGCGATATCACCTTTGTGGTTGCGTTTGCGCCGGGCGGCGTCGCCGATACGCTGGCGCGCCTGGTCGGCAAGGGCCTCGGCGAGAAGCTGGGGCGTACGGTGGTGGTCGAAAATCGCGGCGGGGCAGGCGGCAACATCGCCGCCGCGGCGGTCGCGCGCGCGACGCCCGACGGCTACACGCTGCTGGTCACCACCACGGCGGTGGCGATCAACGAGACCTTGCGGCCGGACAAGGGCTTCGCGGCGAGCGACCTCAAGCCGGTCACGATCGTCGCCTCCTCGCCGGAGGCGTTTGTGACCGGCACGGCCAACCCGGCCGCCAATCTCGCCGAATTCCTCAAAAACGCGAATGGCAAGAGCTTCACTTTTGCCACGGCCGGCGTCGGCAGCGGCTCGCATATCGCGGCCGAATATTTCTTCAAGGAGATCGCTAAAGTTCAAGCCGTGCACGTGCCGTTTCAGGGTGGTGCGCCGGCAATCGCGGCGACCATCGGCAACCAGGTCGATCTGATGGCGACCACGCTCGGCGGCGGCGCGGCGTCGCAGATCGAACACGGCAAGCTCAAAGGCCTGGGCGTCGCCAGCGCAAAACGGGTGGCGGTGACGCCGAACGTGCCGACTTATGCCGAGGCCGGTTACCCCTTCGAGGCGGCGTCTTGGGTTGGCGTTTTCGCGCCGGCCAAGACCAGCCCGGAGATTACGGCCAAGCTCAATGCCGCGGTTGAGCAAGTGATGAAGGATCCGGCGCTGCGGCAAAAGCTCACCGCCATAGGTTTCGATCCGATCGAGGGCTCGCAGGCGCAGGCCGAGAGCTACTTCACGGCCGAAGTGGCGAAGTGGGGCAAGATGGTGAAGACGCTGGGGCTGTCGATCAAATAAAAATGGCGGGCCGCGCGCCCGCCATTTTTGAATTTTCTTGGCTCTCAGCAGCAGCCGCGGAAGCGTCCTTTGCCGACGGCGTAGCGCGCGTTTTGCCGTTCGACGAAAAACTCCTCGTAACTCATGATCGGCAGGCCGGGATGGTTGACCTGACGGTGTTGCAGGTAGGTTTCGTAGTCGGGAATGCCGACCATGAGGCGCGCCGCGCGCACCGCCCAATCCTTGTGGCTCTCGAACAGCGCGAGGATATCAGGCATGGCCGCTTCCCACCGCGCCGCCGCCGATTTCCACCTCGGCCGTCGTCGACTTGGGCGAACCCAACGCCTTGCGCACGTTGATGTAGCCGGAGATTACGGTGGCCAGCACAACAAGAACGAACAACCCGGCGAGGGTCGCGTCGAGGTAATCGTTAAAGATCACCCGGCTCATGGTCTCCAGCGACTTCGCCGGCGCCAAGATCTTGCCCGCGGCGAGCGCTTCGGAGAATTTCTGCGCGTGGCTGACGAAGCCAATCGCAGGATCGGTGCTAAATACCTTCTGCCATCCGGCCGTCACCGTGGTGATGACAAGCCAGGTCGCCGGCACGACGGTGACCCAGGCGTAGCGTTCGCGTTTCATCTTGAACAGCACGACCGAGCAGAAGGTGAGCGCGATTGCCGCCAGCATTTGGTTGGCGGTGCCGAACAGCGGCCACAGCGTCCAGATGCCGCCGTAGGGATCGATGACGCCTTCGTACAGGATGTAGCCCCATAGTACGCAGGCGAGCGCGGAGCCGATGATGTTGTTAACCCACGACTTGGTCTCGCGGAACGCCGGGACGACGTTGCCGACGAGGTCCTGGATCATGAATCGCAGCACGCGGGTGCCGGCGTCCACAGTCGTGAGGATAAACAGCGCCTCGAACAGGATGATGAAGTGATACCAGATGCCCATCAGCATGCGGCCGCCGAGGAAGCTCGACAGGATGCTGGCCATGCCGACGGCAAGTGTCGGCGCACCGCCGGTGCGCGAGAGAATGCTCGTCTCACCGACGTCGTGCGCCATCTGCGTCAAGACGTCGGGCGTCACCACGAAGCCCCACGACGAAATCACCTGCGCCGCGTGGTCGGCGGTCGAGCCAATGATGCCGGCCGAGCTGTTCATGGCGAAATAGACGCCAGGGTGCAGCACCGAAGCGCCGATCATCGCCATCACGGCCACGAGCAATTCCATCAGCATGCCGCCATAGCCGATGAACGCGATCTGTTTCTCGTTCTCGATCATCTTTGGCGTGGTGCCGGAGGCTATCAACGAATGCCAGCCGGACACTGCGCCGCAGGCGATGGTGATGAACAGGAAGGGGAACAGGCCGCCGGCCCAGACCGGTCCGCTGCCGTCGACGAACTTGGTGACGGCGGGCATTTGCAGGTCGGGACGCACGATCAGGATGCCGATCGCGAGCAGCAAGATCGTGCCGATCTTGAGGAACGTCGACAGATAGTCGCGCGGCGCGAGCAGCAGCCACACCGGCAGCACCGATGCGACGAAGCCGTAGCCGATAATGGTCAGCGCCAGCGTCGTGCCCGACAGGTTAAAATAATGTTCAAGCGAGGCGTCCTGCGACACGGCGCGGCCGTAGACGAGCGCCAGCAACAGCAGCGCGGCGCCGATGATCGACATCTCGCCGATGCGGCCCGGCCTGATGAATCGGGCGTATACGCCCATGAGCAACGCGATCGGGACGGTGCAGAACACCGTAAAGGTGCCCCACGGGCTGCCGACCAGTGCCTTCACCACGACGAGCGCGAGCACGGCAAGCACGATGATGCAGATCAGCAGTACGCCGATGCCGGCGATCGCTCCGGCCACAGGCCCCATCTCGGAGCGAACCATGTCGCCGAGCGAGCGGCCGTCACGCCGCGTCGACATGAACAGCACGGTCATATCCTGCACGGCGCCGGCAAAGACCACGCCGGCAAGAATCCACAGCGTGCCCGGTAGATAACCCATCTGCGCGGCGAGAACGGGGCCGACCAGCGGTCCCGCTCCGGCGATGGCTGCGAAATGGTGGCCGTAGAGCACGTATTTGTTGGTCGGCACATAATCGAGGCCGTCATTGCGGGTGTACGCTGGTGTCTGCCTCGCTGCGTTCACGCCGAGAACCTTGTTGGCGATGAACAGCCCGTAGAAGCGGTAGGCGACGAAGTACGTGCATACCGACGCGATGACGAGCCATGCGGCGTTCACCGATTCGCCACGATGCAGCGCAATAATTCCGAATGCCACCGCGCCAAGCGCGGCAATCGCAATCCAAAGAAGCTTGTTTTGAATTCCACCGCCTGGCGTCATCGCTAGCGTGTTCATGGCCATTTCCTCCAGCCCGAATCGCGGCTGCCGCACCATCTGAGGGCGCAGGCCGACCGACTGCACGGTGTCCCCGGGGAAGGGAAGCGCATTGACCCACATCAATCGGGGATCACAAATGCGCAGCGTTACCATGACGGCATGAGCGTTGCCGCGGTCTTTGCTTAGGAGGCGAACGGCACGGGGAATACCGCCGGAGGTAATTGCGTGCGTTCAGCGCCGGCGCGGCTTCTTGCAGAACACCTCGTAGATCGCGGCGATGACGAAGCGCGCCTCGTTGCTGGCGAGATTGTAATAGATCACCTTGCCGTCGCGCCGCGTGGACACCAGGCCGTCCGCGCGCAGCCGCGCGAGTTGCTGTGACACCGTCGGCTGGCGCAGTCCGAGCTCGTGCTCCAGCTCGCTGACCGATTTTTCGCCCTCGGCCAGAATGCAAAGGATGATGAGCCGGCTTTCGTGCGCGAGCGCCTTGAGGAAATTACTGGCGCGCTTGGCGTTATCGACCACGCGATCGATCTCGTGCGCACGGCCGCGGGTCTCCAGTCTTTGCAATTCCATCGCTGACCCCTATCATCGCGTTCGCGCGGCGGAAGACTGCCGCCGATCAGTCGCTCGCGCGCAATGTTTTTTCAAACAGCTGCGTGCGTTCGTCCACCGCTCCGGATGCATCCAACTTTTTCATCAACACGCCGAGCAGACCCCAGAAGTGATCTTCGCCGGGATAACCGCGGATGCGGCCGATTTCGCGGCCGCGATCGATCAGTATGAACAGCGGCGTCAGCCGCTCGACCTCGATGAAGGCGAGGTCCGGCGGCGTCGGCCGGTCGATATCGACACGCCGCAACGGCGCGCGCAAGCCTTCTTCGGTCTTTCCGTAGATCGGCGCGATCTCGCGGTCGAAGGCTTCGCACCAAGCGCAGCCGGCCTGTTCGAACATCACGAGTTCAGCCGCGCGCGCGTGCGACCAGCTCGACGCGACAAATATCGCGCCGAACAGCACGGCGCGAGAAAAAAATTCTCGTATGCGTCGCTTGCTCGCCAACTTCATTCTTTTGCCGGAATAGCGCGGTTTGAATCGCCCGGAAATATATCATAAAAGCAGAATATGTCGATGGCGGCGGCGCTATCCGAAGCGGAACGCCAGCAAATTATCGAACGAGCGCAGTTCGATCAGCACGCGATGCAAGAGGTCGCTGTCGCGGGTGGCGATGGCTTTCGGGATCAACGCGAGGCCCGCTTTGGCGCCGTCGACCAGGCGGCGGAATTCCGGCGCCTTGCGCAGCTTCTCGTCCGCCATGCCGTCGCAGCGATCGAGTACATAACCGTAGATCGATGCCTTATTGGCAATGCCGAAACGCGTCGCCGAATTGGTCCAGTCGAGCGCGTGGTCGTTATAGACCATCAACGCGTCCATGACGGTATTGGCGTCACGCACGCAATCGGCCAGCACCGCGATGCCGGCGGCCTTGCGCAGCGCGTATAGATCGCCGCGGATGGCGTCGAGCGATTGCCGAGCCGCGTCGGGGCGGCCGGTCTTGAGCATGAGATCGGCGGCGACCAGGCGTGCGCTCACGACGGTCCAAAGGCTGCCGTATAGCGCGACCCCGTCGAAGGCATCCGGCCGGTGGCCGGCAAAACGCTGCTGCAAGGCGCCCCAGGCCTCGCGCAGGCGGTCGATCTCAAGCGAGGCGAGATCGATATTGCCGGTGCGCAGGTAACCGGCGGCTACCCGGTTATGGCTTTCCGCATTTTCCACCGCGCCATTGAAATCGGCCAAATCGCCGGCTTTGGCCGCGCCCGCTAACAGGACGAGCGCGAGGCATGCAGCGCGGGCAAGGCAGGACAGCATCGCCGTTCACCGGATTTTGACGCGAAGATATATAGGGTGGAGAATATAAGCGTCGCGGGGCGGGGCGGCGAGGCCGCTTTGCGCAACGTGGTTTACGAGATCAACAGCATGACGACACGGCGAAATCTGCTGATCGGCGCGGCATCCCTTGCAGTGCTTGGACCCGCGCGCGCCGAGCCGATGCTGACCGACGACGGGCTCTACAAGGAGCCCTGGTTCCTGGAAAGCTTCCTCGACCTTGCCGACGATCTCGAAGCCGCGACCAAGGAAGGCAAGCGATTCGCGATCATGTGGGAGCTCAAGGGCTGCCCCTATTGCAAGGAAACGCATTTCGTCAATTTCGCGAGAACCGACATCGCGGACTACATCAAGGCGAATTTCGAGGTGCTGCAGCTCAATATCATCGGCTCGCGCAAGGTGACCGATTTCGACGGCAGCGAACTGTCGGAAAAGGCGCTGGCCGCCAAATATAGCGTGCGATTCACGCCGACCTTCCAGTTTTTCCCGGAACGGGCCGCCCCGCTTAAAGGCCTGCAGCCGCAAAAGCGCGAAGTGTCGCGCCTGCCGGGCTATATGCGGCCCGACGACTTTCTCGCAATGTTCCGCTACGTCCGCGAAAAAGCCTATGAGAGCAAGAGCTTCCGCGATTTCGTCAAGGCGCTGCCGAGTTGACCTACAAACCGGCGCCGCCACGGCATGATATTCTTTTTTGTGAATATGATTTGAAACGGGCGCCGCTCGCCGCTATGGTCGCGGTCGGGCGGGGCCTCGTTTAATTCTGCCTCAAAACGATAAATTGGGAGGATGAACCGATGCGACAGTTATCCCGTCGCGCAACCTTGGCGCTGGGCGCCGGCGGCGCGGCGCTCACCGTTCTCGGCTGGGGCGGCCGCGCGCGCGCCGACGCCAAGGCGGCGGCGGAACAGATCGCCAAATTCACCGGCGGCAAGACGGCCGAGAAGGGCAAGGTCTCGATCGAGCTGCCCGAGATCGCCGAGAACGGCAATACCGTGCCGCTCTCGGTGTCTGTCGACGCGCCGATGACCGCCGACAATTATGTCAGCGAGGTGCTGGTGGTCGCCGAGGGCAATCCGAATCCCGGCGTCGTGACGTTCCATTTTTCGCCGATGTCGGGCAAGGCGCAGGCCTCGACCCGCATCCGGCTCGCCACCACGCAGAACATCGTCGTGGTCGCCAAGACCAGCAAGGGCGAATTCTACACCGGCGAGAAGCTGGTCAAGGTCACCATCGGCGGCTGCGGCGGCTGAAAACGGAAGATAGGGAGACAAACATGGCGGAAAAACCGCGGCTGAAGCTGCCCAAGGAAGCCAAGAAGGGCGACGTGATCGAAATCAAGACGTTGATGCCGCACATCATGGAGTCGGGTCAGCGCAAGGATAAGGACGGCAAGCCGATCCCGCGCAAGATCATCAACAAGTTCACGGCCGAGTTCAACGGCAAGCCGGTGTTCAGCGCCAATCTCGACCCGGCGATCGCCGCCAACCCGTATATGGAATTCTACGCCAAGGTGGAGGAGAGCGGCACGTTCAAGTTCACTTGGACCGACGACGACGGCACAGTCACCACCGCGGAAGAAAAAATCACCGTGGGCTGACGAATGTTTCGCGCCCGGTCGGCGCGGGACGCACGCAACGACAACAATTCGTTCGGGGAGGAACCGATGACCCGTGGAGGGATTTTGGCGAGCGCCGCCGTGGCCGCGATCGCGGCCGGCGTGTTCGGTCTGACGGCCGATGCGCATGCGCAGGCAATAGGCAAAGCCGCGCCGCTTGAGCTCAAGGGCGACGCCTCGGCACGGCCGTGGAAGCGCAATGAAAAATGGCCGAAGCGCGACGAATCCAAGTGGAACACGCTGGCGAAGCTTTCCTCGCCGCCGGCGCCGACCGCCCCGCGCCAGCTTACCGGCCCGATCACGGGTGACGCGGCCAAAGGCGCCAAGCTCGTGGCCGACCGCACGCGCGGCGGCTCGTGTCTTGCCTGCCACGTGATGGGGCCGGCCGGCGGCGCCAACCTGCCGGGCAATGTCGGGCCCGATCTGTCGGAGATCGGCAATGCCGGTCTATCCGACGAGCAGCTTTTCAACTTCATCTACGACGCGCGCGCCTACAATCCGGAAACCGTCATGCCGCCCTGGGGCAGCCACGGCGTGTTCACCGACGCCGAGATCAACGACATGGTCGCCTTTCTGAAGACGCTGAAGTCGCCGGCGGCATTCAAGACCGTGCTTGACGATCCGAACAAGCGGCCGGCGCCGGTCGAGAAGCGCGATAACCTCGATGCGATGGAAAATCCCGGCATGTGGGCGCTCGACAAGGCGGCCGTGCTGTGGAAAACGCGCGGCAAAGACGGCTTCTCCTGCAACACCTGCCATAACGATCCAAAAGTCGCGTTCAAGACCTGGGCGGCATCCATGCCGAAATGGGAACCGCGGCTCGACAAGGTGCTGGGAGTCGAGGAATTCATCACGCGTCACGCCAAGGCGACGACCGGCTTGGACTGGCTGATGGAGACCGAGCCGAACCGTGAAATGTCGGTCTATCTGCACAATCTCGCCAACGGCGCCCCGATCGCGGTCGACACCACCAGCGCGGAATCGAAAGCGGCGATCGAGCGCGGCAAGGCGCTCGCCAACCGCAAGCTCGGCGAACTCAACTTCGCCTGCACCGACTGCCACGGCAAATCGGAAAATCACTGGATCCGCGCGCAATGGCTGGGCGATCCGAAAGGCCAGTACGACCATTTCCCGACTTGGCGCACCAGCCTGCTGGCCATCTGGGATATTCGAGAGCGCTTCCAGTGGTGCCAGGTCAATATCCGCGCCGACGAGTTGCCGCCCGATTCCAAGGAATACGGCGACCTCGAGCTCTATCTCGCGTCGCTCAACGACGGGCTGAAGCTGAGCGTGCCGGGGATCAGGCCCTGACAATCTGTCATTCCGGGACGCGCCGATAGGCGCGAACCCGGAATCCAGGTGCTCGGCAAGGCTTTCATGTGGTTCTGGATTCCGAGTCCGCACGCTCGCGCGCGCGTCCCGGAATGACGGAATAGGATAGACATTCGATGATCACCCGCCGTGAAATCCTCCAGGTCGGCGCCGCCAGCGCGGCGCTGAGCCTTGGCGGCGGCTTCACGCTCGCCAATTTTACCCGAGCTTTGGCGCAGCAGCGGCTGAGCGAAGCCGAACTGCTCAAGTTCGACGCGCTCGGCAACGTCACGCTGCTGCACGTCGCCGACATCCACGGCCAGTTGATGCCGGTCTATTTCCGCGAGCCGTCGATCAATCTCGGCGTCGGCGCGGCGCGCGGGCAGCCGCCGCATTTGACCGGCATGGATTTTCTCAAGCATTTCGGCATTCCGGCAAAGTCGGCGGCGGCCTATGCGCTGACCTCCGAGGATTTCTCCGCGCTGGCGAAATCCTATGGCCGCATCGGCGGCCTCGACCGGCTCGCCGCCGTGGTCAAGCGCGTGCGCGCCGAGCGCGGCGACAAGGTACTCTTGCTCGACGGCGGCGACACCTGGCAGGGCTCGCTCGGCGCCAATGCCAGCCGCGGCCAGGACATGGTCGACTGCGTGAGGCTGCTCAAGCCAGACGCCATGACCGGCCATTGGGAATTCACCTATGGCGAAGCGCGCGTCACCGAATTGATCAAGGGGCTCGGATTTCCTTTCCTGGCGCTCAATGTGCGCGACACCGAATGGAACGAGCCGGTGTTCCCGCCGATGAAGATGTTCGAAAAGGGCGGCGTGAAGATCGCCGTTTTAGGGCAAGCCTTTCCCTATACGCCGGTCGCCAATCCGCGCTGGATGATTCCGAAATGGTCGTTCGGCATCCGCGAGGACGACGTGCGGGCGAATGTCGAGAAGGCGCGCAAGAGCGGCGCGCAACTGGTGGTGCTGCTCTCGCACAACGGCTTTGACGTCGACCGCAAGCTCGCTGGCCGCGTGGCCGGCATCGACGTGATCCTCACAGGGCACACCCACGATGCGCTGCCCGAGGCGATCAAGGTCGGCGACACGCTGCTGATCGCGTCGGGCAGCCACGGCAAATTCTTATCGCGTTTGGATCTCGATGTGCAGAATGGGGCGGTGAAAGGTTTTCGCTACAAACTGATCCCGCTGTTTGCCGACGTCATCAAACCCGATGCCGAGATGACATCCGCCATCACAAAAGCGCGCGCGCCCTATGCCAAGGAGTTGGCGCGCGTGGTGGGCAAAGCCGACTCGCTGCTCTACCGGCGCGGCAATTTCAACGGCACCTTCGACGACGTAATCTGCGCGGCGCTGCTGAAGGAGCGCGACGCCGAGATCGCGCTGTCACCAGGCTTCCGCTGGGGCACCAGTGTGCTGCCGGGGCAGCCGATCACGGTCGAGGACATCCACAACGCGACCGCCATCACCTATCCGCAGGTCTATCGCATGAGTATGACCGGCGAGCGGCTCAAAGATGTATTGGAGGACGTGGCGGACAATCTGTTCAACCCCGATCCCTATTACCAGCAGGGCGGCGACATGGTGCGCTGCGGCGGGCTCGGCTATGCCATCGACGTGGCAAAACCGATCGGCCAGCGCATTTCCGCCATGACCCACCTGAAATCCGGCAAGCCGATCGAGGCGAAGAAGGACTACACGGTGGCCGGCTGGGCGAGCGTCAACGAAGGCACGCAAGGCCCGCCGGTGTGGGAACTCGTGGAGCGCTACGTCGCGGCCGAGAAGACGGTGCGCGTTGCGCCCAACGCGAGCGTGAAAATTTCCGGGGTCTAGCGGCGTTTTGCTATTACATTCATGAAATAGAATGTGATATGACCTCGGCAGCGAAGAAACATTTGCCGGGGAACTCGCCATGACAGAGACCACGGACAAGACGCGCCGCCGATTTCTCGCCGGCGCCGCCGGCCTTGCTGCCGCAGCCGCCGCGCGGCCGGCGCTCGCCGACAACCCCAAGAATTTGCCGCCGCATGTGCCGGACTGGACGCGTTCGCTCGGCGATGGCGTCGGCGTGCGGCCTTACGGCCATCCATCGAAATTCGAGAAGGACGTCATCCGCCGCACCGTGCCATGGCTGACGGCGACGCCGGAATCTTCGGTCGCCTTCACCCCGCTGCACGAACTCGACGGCATCATCACCCCGAACGGCCTGTGCTTCGAGCGCCACCATGGCGGCATCGCGGAGGTCGATCCGCACGATTACCGGCTGATGCTGCATGGGCTGGTCGACAAACCGCTGATCTTCACGCTTGAGGACATCAAGCGCTTGCCGCGCGTCAACCGCATCCATTTCCTCGAATGCGCCGCCAATACCGGCATGGAGTGGCGCGGTGCGCAACTCAACGGCGTCCAATACACCCACGGCATGGTGCATTGCGTGCAATACACCGGCGTGCCGCTGAAGATTTTGCTGGAGCAGGCGGGCGTCAAGCCGAACGCGAAATGGATTCTGGCCGAAGGCGCCGACGCCGCGGCCATGACGCGCTCGATCCCGATGGCCAAGGCGCTCGACGATTGCCTCGTCGCCTACCGCATGAACGGCGAGATGCTGCGGCCCGAGCAGGGCTATCCGGTGCGGCTGGTCGTGCCCGGTTGGGAGGGCAATATCTGGGTGAAATGGCTGCGCCGGCTCAAGGTCGGAGATGAACCCTGGTACACGCGCGAAGAGACGTCGAAATACACCGACCTGTTGGAGAACGGCAAAGCGCGCAAGTTCACTTTCGAGATGGACGCCAAATCGGTGATCACATCGCCGTCACCGCAGGCGCCGCTCAAGCAAAAAGGCTTCACCGTGATATCGGGCCTCGCCTGGTCGGGCCGCGGCAAGGTCAAGCGTGTGGATATCTCGCTCGACGGCGGCCGCAACTGGCGCACGGCGCGCATCGACGGGCCGGTGTTCGACCGCGCCTGTGTGCGCTTTTACGCCGAGACCGAATGGAACGGCGAACCGCTGCTCTTGCAATCGCGCGCCATGGACGAGACCGGCTACGTGCAGCCGAGCAAGGACGCGCTGCGCAAGATCCGCGGCGTCAATTCGATCTACCACAACAACGGTATTCAGACCTGGTCGCTCAAGCCGGACGGGGAGGTCGAGAATGTCGAAGTCGGTTAGTCTCGCCGCCCTGTTGCTTTTGCTCGCCGCGCCGGCGCTGGCGCAAAACAAGGGGCGCAGTTACGGCATCGGCCACCTCGCCACGCCCGCCGAGATCGCCGGGTGGGACATCGACGTGCGTCCCGACGGCCAAGGCGCCCCTCCCGGCCACGGCTCGGTGAAGGAAGGCGAGAAAATCTATGCGGATCACTGCGCCGCTTGCCACGGCGAATTTGGCGAAAGCGCCGGGCGCTGGCCGCAGCTTGCGCAGGGCAAGGGCACGCTCGCGTCCCCCAATCCGGTGAAAACCGTCGGCTCGTATTTTCCGTATGTGTCGACCGTGTTCGACTACATCCGCCGCGCCATGCCGTTCGGCGACGCCGAGTCGCTCTCAAACGACGAGCTTTATGCGGTGACCGCCTATGTGCTCAATTTGAACGACATCGTGGACGATAAATTCGTGCTGTCGAAGGAGACCTGGTCCAAGGTCAAGATGCCGAACCAAGGCGGCTTCTTCGACGACGACCGCGCGACGGCCGAGAAGGCGTTCTGGAACGCCAAGCCCTGCATGAAGGATTGCCGGGGGCCGGTGAAGATCACCGGCCACGCGCAAGCGGTCGACGTGACCCCGGACGACAAAACCAGGAAACCGGGCGTCGAATAGCACCGGATTAGACGCGTCTTATCCGCCGCACCTGCCGCGAGCGCTCCATCGCGGGCTTCAACCGTTACGCGATAAGTGCTAGAAAGCCTCCGTCGATTGAACGGGGGCGGTCGTGGATATTTTCAAGACCACTGAATTGTGCGTGGCCGCGATGGTGGCCGTGGCGGCCGGGTTGGGGAACGCCAGTGCTGCCCCCCTGAGCTTCGTCAACGTGCGCGCGCCCGTGCATTGCATATTCAACACGCCCTGCGCGGTGCTGGCGTCGACCGACTCGTTTGCCACGATCGATAATTCATCCCTGATATGGACTGGCACGGCGCACCTGCAATCGCGGACATTTAGCGTGAATTTCGGATCGCCCATAGGCGTGAAGGAATTTTACGAATATCGGGTCGATATGACGCAAACGACCGCCATCGCCGACGCTGGCTGCATTACTGCCGTTTCGATCGATTTCGGGCCGGTCGTAAGATTGCAATATAATGTCGCGGGCCCGCTCGACGACGGTTATGTCCTTTTTCAAGGTACGGGGACCATCGGACTCTCGGCCGTCGATGAAACGAACGGCGTCATCACCTTCACTTTCAGCCAGCCGATTTGCGCCAGCACCACGCCGGACGCCACCGGGCAGGCCTCTCGCTTGTTCGGGCTGGCGTCGATATCTCCGCCCAGGGCGGTCGTGGCGAAGGTCAGCGTGCCTGGCCGCGACCCCATTGATGTGCAGGCGAGGGCGCCGGAGCTACGCAAGCACTAGGCGGCCGCGGCAAGCGCGTCCGGCCAAGGCCGCCGCGGCGATGTTTTGCTTCGCCACGGCCTTTCGCCTATGACATTGGCGGGAATAAGCCGGAACCTCGCATGGCAAGACTTAACCTTTCCGTCGCCGTCCGCGACTACGACCGCACCCGGCCGCTGTCGGACGGGCTGGTGCAGATCGACGGCGTCGATCCGGTATTCATGGCGCTCGATCCGGAGGAAATCTTCTTCCGCGCCTTTCGCCACGCCGAATTCGACATCTGCGAATTGTCGATGTCGAGCTTCACGGTCAAGACCGCGCAGGGCACGTGCCCCTATGTCGGCGTGCCGGCCTTCGTGTCGCGCGCCTTCCGCCACACCTCGATCTATGTGCGTACCGACCGCATCAAGAAGCCGGCCGACCTCAAGGGCAAAAAGGTCGGCGTGCCGGAATATCAATTGACCGCCAATGTCTGGGCGCGCGCCATTCTGGAGGACGATCACGGCGTCAAGCCTTCCGACATGCATTGGATCCGCGGTGGGCTGGAGGAAGCGGGACGGGTGGAGAAAATCGCCATCACGCTGCCCAAGGGCGTGACGCTAGAAAGCGCGCCGGAAGGCCGCACGCTGTCGGGCATGCTGGAGGCGGGCGAGATCGACGCCTTCATCGGGCCGCGCGTGCCGTCCGGTTTCGGGCGTCATCCGCATATCGGCTGGCTGTTCGCCGATCCGGTCGCCGCCGCCAAGGATTACTACAAGCGCACCGGCATTTTCCCGATCATGCATCTGGTCGGCGTGCGGCGCGAACTGGCCGAGGCGCATCCCTGGCTGCCGGGCGCCGTGCTCAAGGCGTTCGAACGCGCCAAGACCATCGCGCTGGAGAAGCTTTCCGACACTTCATCGACCAAGGTCACGCTGCCGTTCGTCGAGGAGCGCTTGATGGAGGCGCGCGCGCTGATGGGCGAGGATTTCTGGTCCTACGGTCTCAGTGCGAACGGGAAGGCGCTGGAAACCTTTCTGCGCCACCATCACGCGCAGGGCCTGTCGTCGCGGCTGCTGAAGCCGGAGGAACTTTTCCACCCCGGCACGCATGAATCCTTCAAGCTCTAACGTCAGCGGGACCTAGCAGCGATGGCAACCCTTCGGGTCATGAGCGGCGGCGCGCCGAAAGAAGTTTTCGCGCAACTGACGCCGCAGTTCGAGCGCAGCTCAGGCCACAAAGTCGAGTTCAGTTACGCGGTGATGAGCGCGTTGCGCGACCGGCTGGCGGCGGCGAAAAGGCCGACGTGCTGGTGATGCCGACCAACATGCTGGACGGCTATCAGCAGAGCGGCGTGGTGCGCGCGCAAGGGCGCGCCATCCTCGGCCTCGTCGCCATCAACGCGGTGGTGCGCAACGGAGCGCGCAAGCCCGATTTGTCGACGACTGACAAGGTCAAGCAGGCGATGCTCAACAGCCGCGCCATCGCCCATGCCACACCGGGTGAGACGCCGAGCGGCACGCATATGGGCAAGCTGATCGAAAAACTCGGCATCGCCGATGCGATGAAGGGCAAGATCATCCATCGCCCCGCGCTGGCGGGCGGGGTGCAACTGGTGGCGAGCGGCGAGGCGGAGATCGGATTTTATCCGAAGAGCGAGGTGATCAACACCGAGGGCCTCGCCGTCGCCGGGCCGCTGCCGGCCGACATTCAACTCACGACCATCTACGGCGCGGCCGTGACCGCGAGCAGCGCCGTACCGGACGCCGGCGCAGCCTTCATCGCCTTCATGGCCGATCCGGCGCACCGCGCGGCCTGGACGCACGCCGGCTTCGATCTGCCCGGCGGCTGAATTGCTTCAGTTGCGCTTGATGCTGTCGAGCCCGCCCAAGCGGCCGACCAGCGCGTTGGCGCCGATCGCCAGCACGAACAGCACGATCAAATTGGCATACATGCGCGGCATGTCGAACACCGAATAGGCGTTGATGATCAAAAATCCGATGCCCTTGTTCGACAGCTTGGTCTCCGCCAGCAGCGTGCCGATCAGCGCCACGCCGAGGCCGAGCCTGATGCCGTTGATGATCGGGTGGCGCATGGCGGGCAGATAGATCTTCATCACCATCTGCCAGGTACTGGCGCGGAAGCTGTCGCCGACGCGGATCAGCACCTTGTCGATTGCCGCGCATGCCGGCGGCGACGCTCAGTGCCACCGGAAAAAAGCACGACAGCGTGCCGAGCGCGACTTTCGATTCGGGTCCCACGCCAAACCACATGATCATCACCGGGAAGAAGATGATCTTAGGCGTCGGCCCGAGATAATAAATATAGGATTCGAACGCCTTCGACAGGAACCGGTTGGCGCCGAGCAGGATGCCGACCGCAAGCCCCGACAGCCCGCCGATTGCAAGCGCTGCGCCGATCTCGGCCGTGGTGACGCCGAGGTTGACATAATAACTGGGGCTGGTGAGCAGGCCGATCAGCGCGCGCGCGATCGCCAATAGCGAAGGCACGACGTCGCGGTAAAGCCAACCGGAATGGGAGAGAAATTCCCATACCGCAAGCAGCGCGAGGATGATGGCGGCGCGCAGCAGCGTCACCGGGCTTAACCCAGGCGCGCTGCGCGCCGTCTGCCTCAATCGACCGGTCGCAGCCATCGTTCGATCTTTTCCAGTGCCATGAAGAACAATACGCTCACCAAAATCACGAAACAGATCGCCGCATAGGTGCCGGCGAGATCGTAGCGTTCGGCCAGGTCCTCGATGAGCTGGCCGAGGCCGCCGTAGTTGATCAGGAATTCGACGCCGACGACGTTGATCAGCGCGAAGATCAGCCCGAGCCTTATGCCGACGAAGATAGTCGGCAACGCGGCGGGAAGCAGGATCTTCCAGAATTGCTGGGCAGGCGTCAGATTGAAGCTGCGCCCGACATTGACCAGCACCTTGCGGGTGCCGGCGATTCCCTCGATCGTCTTGAGGATCACCGGCGGCAGCGCCGCCACGAAGCCGATCATGATGATGGTCCAGGCGTTGCGCCCGAAGATCACCATGAACAGTGGATAGCACAGCACCACCGGCGCCGAGGCCATGGCGGCGACCCAGGTTTCGCACGCCTGCTGCAGCAGCTTGAAGCGGTGCATCAGCACGCCGCCGGCGACGCCGAATACCGTGATCATGACGCCGGCGGTGAGGCATTCGCCGGCGGTGAGCAGGAAGCGCGTGAAGATGTGTTCGTGCGGCGATCACCCGGTAGAAGCTGCCGATGATTTCCGAAGGCGGCGGCACGATGAAGCGGCTGATGACGCCGATCTGGATGAGAATCTCGGCGATCAGCAGGAACGCCACCAGCGTGCCCGATGCCGACCAGCCGGGCGGTGAAATTGCCGAGGCTCGAAAGTCCTGCCGGCGTGGCGGCGGTCACGACGCAGAGCCTTCGTGATGCAGCACGTGGTCTTCCTCGTCGCGCATGCCGCGGCTCGCCTCTTGCGCGCAGGTCGTTCCAGATTTCCGCGACGTATCGCCCGAATGCTGCGCTGGAGACGATTTCCGAGGTGCGCGGGCGCGGCAGATCGATATCGACGATGCGCTTGGTCTTGCCGGGCCGGTAGGTCATCACCAGGATACGGTCGGACATCTGCACCGCTTCGGTGATGTTGTGGGTGATCAGCAGCGTGGTTTGCTTCAACTGTTGCTGGATCTGCAGCACCTTGTCGCCGAGCAAGAGCCGCGTCTGCTCGTCGAGCGCGGCGAACGGCTCGTCCATCAGCAGAATTTTCGGCTCGGAGGCGAGCGTGCGCGCGAGCGAGACGCGTTGCCGCATGCCGCCGGAGAGTTCGCCCGGATAGCGGTTCTCGAAGCCGTCGAGCCCGACCAGCGCGATGAAATGCCGGGCGCGCTCGGCGCGTTTGGCCTTGGCCATGCCGATCAATTCGAGCGGGAAGGCGACATTGTCGATCACCGTGCGCCAGGGAAAGGTGGACTCCTCCTGGAACACCATGCCGATCGATTGGTGCGGACCGGAAATGGTCTCGCCGGCGACGCTCACCACGCCGTCGTGGTGGCTAAGCAGCCCGCCAATCACATTGAACAGAGTCGATTTGCCGCAGCCGGAGGGGCCGATGACCGAAAGAAATTCACCCGGTCGCACTTTGAACGACACGTCGTCGACCGCGGTGATTGGGCCTTCCGCCGTGTCGTAATGCACGACGATGTCGTCCACCACCAGGATGGCGTCATCGGCCTGCGGTCCGGCGGCAGCCATAGGTTAGCTTTCCTCGCGCATGATCTTATCCGAAAACCGGTTTCCACTTTTCGGGATCATGCGCTATTCGCTCTTGCGCGTCATCGCGGCGGTCATGGCCGCGGTGTAGCCCGGCTCCACCCGCACATCGACGACCGCGACCGCGCCGGCATCCACCGCCGCGATCGCCTTGGCGAAGGTCGCGGCAAGGTCGCCGCTGTTCGTCACCGGACCGAAGCCTTGCGCCCCTTGCGCGCGCGCAACGCCGGCAATGTCGATGTCGGGTTCGGAAATGCGCTGGCCGACCCAGCGGTTTTCGACCGGGCGGTTGCGGATGCGGGCGACGCGCTCCTGATGCAGCTCGTCGTTGAAGAAGGAACGGTTGTTGGCCACCACGATCAGCAGCGGAATCTTGTAATGCGCCGCCGTCCATATGGCCGTGCAGCCCATCATGAAATCGCCGTCGCCGCAGACCGCGACCGCCAAACGCCCCGTGTCCTTGAGCGCCAACGCAGCGCCGACCGAAATCCCCGGTCCGCCGCCGACGCCGCCGCCGCCGTCGCCGCCGAGATAGTCGAGCGGGTGGCGCAACGGCCAACTGGCGCCGTTCCACGACAGCGAGACATGGGTGAGGGAGGCGGGCCGCTCGCCGACCGCGCGGCGCAATTCGTCGGCCAGATGATCGACGGTGAGCTTGCCCTCGGCGAGCTTGGGAAATTCGTGCGTCACGGACGCGACCGCGCGCGGACCACCGGGCCCTAACGCCGCGAGCAGCGCCGGGACCGCGGCGTCGGGTTCGCACGCGATAAAGACATCGACCGGCGGCAGGCCCTGATAGTCCATGCTCCAGCCGTTATGCAGGCGATGGTCGACCGACACCTGCACGACCTTGGCGGCGACAGTGCCGCCGGCATTCTTGAAGGTGCCGGCGATGTCGACCCAGTCGAGGCTGATAATGACGTCGGCGGCGCGGATGACCTCGATAGCCTCCTGGACCAAAATCGTGCCACCGGGGCTGCCCGCGTGCAGCGGATGGTCGGTCGGGAAGGCGGCGCCGATCTTCATGTCGGTGACGACGCGCGCATTCAGCCGCTCGGCCAGCGCGATGCGTTCGCTCCACGCCGTTTCGCTGCGCGACACGCGGCCGGCGAGCATGACGATACGTTTGGCGTTGCGCAGCAGGCCTGCGGCCTGCGCGATCGTCTCGGCGGCCGGCGCGCTCTCGACCTGCGGCATGTAGCGCTTGGCGTCGATCGGCGGCACCGGTTCCGCGAGCTTTGCCTCCTGCATCTCGGCGTCGAGATTGATGTAAGTCGGCCCGCGCGGGGCGGTATTGGCGATCCAGCCGGCGCGCAGCACCGCTTCGCGCGCGGCGAGGGGGGAAGCGGGCTGGTCGTCCCATTTGGTGTAGTTGCGCACCAGCGCGCCCTGGTCGCGCGCGGTGTGGATCCAGTCGATCCACGGCCGCCGTTTGGTGGCGTCGACCGGCCCGGTGGCGCCGAGCACGACCATCGGCATGCGGTCGCACCAGGCGTTGAAGAACGCCATGGTGGCGTGCATCAGGCCGACATTGGAGTGCACCGCCGCCGCCATCGCCTTGCCGGTGACCTTGGCGTAGCCGTGCGCGATCGCGACCGCGGCTTCCTCGTGCAGGCAGAGCAGCATCTGCGGCCGCTCATTGCCCAAATAGTTCACCAGGCTGTCGTGCAGGCCGCGATAGCTCGCCCCCGGATTGAGCGCGATATAGGGGATGTCGAGCGCGCGCAGCGCGTCGGCCACCACGTCGCTGCCGAATCCGGCGGCATTGACGCCAGCCGGAACCGGGCGGTCGAGCTTGGCGATTGCTGCGTCGCGGGATGGTTTGATTTTGGCGCTTTCGCGTGGGGAATTCGACAAAGGCTGCTTCCTGGCATTGCCCGCCCGTGCGGGGTCGGCGGCATTTGAACCGGATCACGGGCTCTGACGCAACCTCGCCAGCACCTTCAAACCGGCATAACCGTCGGCCGGCTGCATGCCGACCTTGCGCTCGAAGGCGAGGATGGCCTTGATCGTGTCCGAGCCGGTGCGGCCGTCGACGCCGTCCGTCTTGAACCCGCGCTCGTTGAGCCGGCGCTGGATTTCCTTGACCTCCTCGAGCGTCGGCACCCGCTCGCCGCCGGGAAACAACTTGTGGAACGGCGGATCGCCGCGGATCAGGTCGCCCAGGTGGCAGAGCGCCAGCGTGTAGCTGGTAGAGGGATTGTAGGAGTGCACGGCGTAGAAATTCTGTCCGACCAAAAAGGCCGGCCCGCCGGGCACCGGCACCCAAAGTTTCACGCGGTCGCCTGGACGCGCGAAGGTTTTGCCGTCGGCGCGTTTGACGCCGAGCGCGTGCCACTGTTCGTAACTGCGCCAGCCGCCGCTCGTGCGGCCGCCCACGGTGACCTCGCAGCCCCAGGCTTCGCCGCGCCGGTATTTCCCGCGCTCGACCAGAAAGCGCGCGGTGCCGGCAAAGGAGTTGTCCGGCTTGCCGTACGGCGTGACGTGCCCGTCATGGTCGTAATCCACCCCCATGTGCAGCCACACCTCTGGCATCCACTGGGTGTGGCCCATGGCGCCGGCCCAGGAGCCGATCATGTCGGCCGGTTGTCCCCAGCCGCGGTCGACGATGGTCAGCGCGTTGAGCAGTTCGGCTTCCCAATAGCGGCGCCGGCGCGGCTCGCCCCAGGCGAGCGCGGCGAGCGCCGGGATCACAGGCCGCATGTATTTCGGATTGACGATGACGTCGCCGAACGAGGACTCCATGCCCCAAAGGCCGAGCATGATGTAACGGTCGACGCCGTAGTCCTTCTCGATGCGCGCCAGCAGGCCGGCATAGTCCTTGGCGCACCGCTTGCCGGTGATAACGCGCCAGTCCGAGCAGCGGCGGTTGATGTACTGCCAGACCTGTTCGGTGAATTCCGGCTGCGCGCGATACTCCGCCAGCACGCTCGCGTCGGGCGTGAGCGAATTCATGACGCGGTCGTAAGTCGCCTGCGAAATGCCGCGCTCTGTCGCGCGGGTGCGGAAAGCGGCGACCCAGCGGGCAAAGGCGGGCGATTGCGCGGCCCGCGTCGAACCGCCGAGCGCGAGGCTAGTGGTCGCTCCGAGCGCTAGCCAAAGGCAGCTGCGCCGGGTCGCGGAAACGAGCGGGCGGGTCATCAGTTCTCGGCCTCATGCCGGCGCCGGTGGCGGATGCGTTGGGCCTGGTGGTGCCGATGCGGTTTGCCCCGTTCGTCTTTGGCTTCCTGCGTCTTGGGCGCTCGCGCCGACACGGGCGTCGCCGGTGGTACCGCGGCGGTGGGAATGTCTGCCGGCGGCGTCGGATGCAAGATAACCGGCAATTTCAAGGGAACCGGCGGCGCCGGTTCGCCCGGCGTGATCTCGGTGCCGCGGCCACCGATCAGCCGCTCATAGGCGGCAACTAACGTCATGTATGGATTGACCCAAACCCAGCCGATGCCGGTGAACACCTGGACGTTGAAATGGATGTGGTACGAGGTGCCGTTCGCGTAGTCGCCCCAGGTCGCGACCTTGCCGATGATCTCGCCTTCGCTCACCTGGCGGCCGTTCAATAGGCCGTCGGCATCCATGAGCTGCGGGTTCATGTGCAGATAGCGGAAACGCACGTGTTCGTTGGCGTCGTTAACCACGATATAGGCGCCGAGATTTCCAGGCATGCGCCGGATCACGCCGTCATGCACGGCCGCAACCAGGTCCTGATAGGGCTGGCAGCGGTCCGCTTCGGCATTGTTGAGCACGCACAGTGCCGGACGAATGTCTTCGCCCTGGTGGCCGTATCCGCCGGGGCACTGGCCGACCAGGAAATCGCGTAGTTCGCAGAAATTGTCGCGCCACGGATAGGTGAAATTCACCGGCGCCGATTCATCGAACACCAAAGGCTTGTCGTTGATCGTGCAGCTGTAAGGCGCGCCCTTGCGGCCGAGCCGGCCGCTGTGTCCGGTGCGGTAGCAGTCGCCCCAGGGCATGAAGGATTGCGACTTGACGTAGGCCGGAGCAAACGCGATCGGAAAGCGCATGCGGGCATAGACGTGGTAGTCCGCGCGGCCGGGCAATTTATGCCAGCCGGTGTTCTCGATCAGATCGCCCGGGCTAAAAAAGGTGAAATCCGATTGGGCCGCCGGCCGGCTTAGATCGATCGTCGGTTCCGCCAATTTCGCCGGCATGCCGCCGGTCGTGCGCAACCGGTGCAGAAAATCTATCGCGATCGGATCGGCTTCCTTGCATCCCAAATGCCGCGACGAGGGGCGCATGTCGTAGCACTGGATGGAAACGACGTAAGGCACGCCGAAGCGCTGAAACACGTAGCGCACATGCGCTTCGCTCAATACGCGCCGAATGCCGGGAAATGCTTCGCTCATTTCCTTCGGCGGCGGTTCTTCTTTTTCGATGTGGTCGGGGCCGTCTAGCGCGTAGACGAAGGCGGCGCCGGAGATCTCGACCACGATCGGCTTGCTGAAATGCGTGTCGAAACCGTCGGCCACGAAAGTCGCGTCGTAGCCGGCCGGTCCCGGCAAGAAGAATTTGGTCGGATGGAACGAGCCGAAATATTTATCCGAACTGACGGCGTCCTGATTGCCGTCGGCGGCATCCTTGCGCAAGGCGTCGACATCGAAAGGCAGCAGCACCGGGACGGTGCTCTTGCCGATGCCGGGGAAACGTTTTTCGGTGACGGCGTTGAGGCGCCCAAAGGCCGCGGCCGGCGGTTCGCCGCCGTGGTCGGACAGCGTTGCCGCCGCCGCGTCCCAATTGATGTCGCTCAGCGTGATGACGGGGCTCTGCATCTCGCCCGCGGCCACCGGTCCGCCGACGAGCAACGCCAAGCATAAAAGAACGGCACGTTTCAACAGGCAACCCTCGTAAGCCCCCGCAGCCCAGGGTCCAAACGCGTCTGCCGGGAGAGTTAAGGGCATCGGACCCGAGCTTACAAGCCTTCCACCTTGATGTAGGGTGCCGCCCGCGGTCGCAGGGCCGCCGGGCAGGAATAACAGGGACTAGGCGCGTGATGACTGTCAATGAAGCTAGCAGGCTGGGCGGCGCCGAGCGCGCGCCGGAGATCATCGAGAGCGGCGGCACCGCGCGGTTGCACCTGACGCTTGCCACCGCCGACTACGATCATGTGCGCGACCTCACCAACGGCGCGGTGCGCGCGGACGGCATCGTGCTCACCGGCTTCGTGCTGCCGGTTGAGGAAATATTCTTCCGGTTCATCAAGAACCGCGAATGGGACGTTTCCGAAATGTCGTTCGGGAAATTCATCGCCTACGCCGCGCAGCCCAATTCGCCCTTCATCGGCATTCCGGTGTTTCCCTCGCGCGTATTCCGCCACTCGGCGCTCTACGTGCGCGCCGACCGCGGCATCAAGTCGCCCAAGGACCTCGAGGGAAAAACCGTCGGCGTTCCGGAATGGGCGCAGACGGCCGGCATCTACGCGCGCGGCTTTCTGGTGGAACAATGCGGGGTCGATCTCACCAAGATCAAATGGGTGCAGGCCGGCATGAACCAGCCGGGGCGCGATGAAAAAGTCGAATTCAAGTTGGCAAAAAATATCCGCTATGAGCAACGGCGTGATGCCAGCATCAGCGGATTGCTGCTGTCGGGAGAAATCGACGCGGCGATATCGGCGCGCGTGCCGGATGCGTTCACGGCGGGAGCCGGCAAGATCGTGCGGCTCTATCCAGATTATCGCGCCGAGGAGATGCGCTATTACGAGACAACCGGCATCTTCCCGATCATGCACGTGATTGCCATGCGCCGCGCCGTGTTCGAGCGCTACCCGTGGGTGGCGATGAACTTGTTCAAGGCATTCGAGCAGGCCAAGGAGCGCAGCCTCGAGCGCATCCAGGATTTGACGGCTTCGCGCATTCCGGTGCCGTGGTCGGCGGCGATTGCGGACGAATGGGGCAAGAATTTCGGCGCCGATCCGTTCCCTTACGGGCTGGAGGCGAACCGCAAGACGCTCGACGCGTTCTGCCGCTTCGCCCACGACCAGGGCGTCACCGCGCGCCGGCTCACGCCCGACGATCTATTCCCGAAGGAAATGCGGGCGAGCGTGCGGGTCTAGTCCTTCGCGCGCTCGACATAGGCGCCGTCGGCGGTCATCACCACCACACGGGTGCCGGGCACAATGTGCGTCGGCACCATAGTGCGCACGCCGTTCGACAGGATCGCCGGCTTGAACGAGCCCGAGGCGGTTTGCCCCTTCATGGCCGGCTCGGTCTCGGTGATTTCCAGCGTTACCTTCTGCGGAATCTCGAGCGAGATGGCGATGCCTTCGTGGATGGCCAACTGGACCTTCATGCCTTCCTGCAGGTAGGCCGCCATGTCGCCGACGATATCGGCTTGCAGCGCGACCTGGTCGTAAGTCTGGTCGTTCATGAAATGAAAGCCGTCGCCGTCCTGGTAGAGGTAGGAGTATTCCACTTCCTCGACATGGGCGCGCTCGACGCCATCGGTGGTTTTGTAGCGCATCTGGGTCTTCACGCCGTCGGAAATCCGGCGCATATCGATTTGCGTGGTAGGGGTTCCCTTGCCGGGATGAAAACTTTCCGCGTTGAGGACGACAAAAAGCTTACCGTCGATATCAACGATGTTGCCTTTACGGAGCTGACTAGCGATGACCTTCACGTCGAGAATCCTTGGATTGGGGAGGAGTTTCGGGCCGCACCATAGCGATCTTCTTGGCCGATGCCAGCCTTTCCCCAAGGTCTTTTCTTGAAGGTATCAAGGCCATTTTGTTGAGGTAAACGTTGAGCGAAACCCCACCGTTTTGGCTGCCCGGCCTACACGCCGCCCGCCGGCCTTTTCTGGCGGCGCGCGGCCGCATCGCGCACGCCTTGCGGACTTGGTTCGCGGGCCAAGGTTTCAGCGAGGTTGAAACGGCGGCTTTGCAAGTCTCGCCCGGCAACGAAACGCATCTCCATGCTTTCGCTACCGAGCTGATCGCGCCCGGCGGGGAGCGGCGCCCGCTCTACTTGCGTACCTCGCCGGAATTCGCCGCCAAGAAGCTCCTGGCGGCGGGCGAGACGCGCATTTTCGAATTCGCCCGTGCGTTCCGCAACCGCGAGCGCGGCGCGCTGCATCACCCCGAATTTACCATGCTGGAATGGTACCGGGCGAACGAGCCTTACGAGACGCTGATGGACGACTGCGCGGCGTTGCTGGCGCAAGCCGCGCGCGCGGCCGGCGCGGCCACGTTTACGTTTCGCGGCAAAAGCATTGATCCCTTCGCGGTGCCGGAACGGCTGACCGTGGCCGAGGCTTTCGCGCGCGATGCCGGCATCGATCTATTGGCAACGGTTGCGGACGGGCAGGGCGATCGCGCCGCGTTTGCCGCCGCGGCGGAGCAGTCCGGCGTCATGACCGCGGCCGACGACACCTGGGGCGACGTCTTCAGCCGCATTCTGGCCGAGCGGGTCGAGCCCCATCTCGGACACGGCCGGGCCACACTCTTATATGAGTACCCGCTGCCGCTGGCGGCGCTCGCGCGCAAGAAGCCGGGCAACGATAAAGTGGCGGAACGCTTCGAGCTTTATGCCTGCGGCGTGGAACTCGCCAATTCTTTCAGCGAATTGACTGACGTTGCCGAACAGCGCCGCCGCTTCGAGGTGGCGATGGCCGAGAAGCAGCGCATCCACGGCGACGGCTATCCGGTGGATGAGGATTTCCTGGCGGCCTTGGCGCAAATGCCGCAGGCGTCGGGTATCGCGCTCGGTTTCGACCGGCTGGTAATGCTAGCGACCGGCGCGCAACGCATCGAGCAGGTGATATGGACGCCGGTGGTGGAGTCCTGAAGAGGAAATAGCGATGCCCACACTCAGAACAGCAAAGCACATCTGCGATCATGGTTTTGCACCGCCCGATCAGCGCGCCGCTCTGGACGCGGTGGCCGCGCGCTACGCGGTGGCGCTGCCGCCGGCTTTGGCCGAACTGATCGATCCGAACGATGTGAACGATCCGATTGCACGCCAGTTCATTCCAGATGCGGCGGAGCTCGTCACGCGGCCCCAAGAGCTGCGCGACCCCATCGGCGACGAAGCGCACTCGCCGGTGGAAGGCGTCGTGCATCGCTATCCCGACCGTGTCTTGCTCAAGCTGACGCCGATCTGCGCGGTCTATTGCCGCTTTTGCTTCCGGCGCGAAACGGTCGGCCCCGGCAAGGCGAAGGCGCTGTCGGCGGCGGCGCTTGCGCGCGCGCTCGACTACATCCGAAGCCGGCCCGAAATTTGGGAAGTGATCCTCACCGGCGGCGACCCGCTGGTGCTCTCGGCGCGCCGATTGCGCGAGGTGATGAAGCGCCTCGCGGCCATCGGCCACGTCAAGGTGCTGCGCATCCATACCCGCGTGCCGGTAGCGCAGCCGGCCAAAGTGACGGCGGAGCTGATGCGGGCGCTCAAGGTCAACGGCAAGCCGACTTATGTGGCGCTGCACGTCAATCACCCGCGCGAACTGACGCCGGCAGCGCGCGCGGCCTGCGCGCGGCTGGCGGACGCCGGCATTCCGCTGCTCGGTCAGTCGGTGCTGCTCGCCGGCGTGAACGACACGCCGCAGGTACTCGGCGAACTCATGCGCGCGCTGGTCGAATGTCGGATCAAGCCGTACTACCTGCATCACGGCGATCTCGCGCCGGGCACTTCGCACTTCCGCACCGACATCGCCACCGGGCAGGACCTGATGCGCGCCTTGCGCGGGCGCCTGTCCGGCCTGTGCCAGCCGCAATACGTGCTCGACATCCCCTGCGGCCACGGCAAATCGCCGATCGGGCCGAATTATCTCACGCAAGCCGGTTCAAACGGCAGCGCGCATTTCGTGATTGAGGATTTCAACGGAGGGCGGCATCGCTACCCGCCGGGGCCGGGCGCCGCTTAGTGTCGGATCGCCAGCAGATCGACCAGCGCCGCGGCCACCGCGAGGCTCGCAAAGCCGATGAACACCACGGCGATGACGGCGTTCATGACGAAGTGCGCGTCGCGCCGCAACGCCGCCACTACATTCTTGCTTTTCATCATGGCCTGACGCTCCCAGGGAGCTGTACCGCCCGACGTCGCAATCTAACTGTGCGGAATCGTCCGGCCCATAATTTCTACGTTAAATATTGCGTGAAAAGCGGCGCATCTTCGCATGCCAGCCATGAGGGCGATTGACGTAGCGCAGGCGCAGGCTTGAGCGAAGTTCCGCGTTGCCGGTTTGCATTGGCGCGCCCTAGGGGATTCGAACCCCTGTTACCGCCGTGAAAGGGCGGTGTCCTAGGCCTCTAGACGAAGGGCGCGAACCCGTTGAGGCGGCGAGGTATAATGAGCTTCGCCGCCACCGGCAAGCAGACGGTTGCGCGTTACCATTTCCCGCTATTGGGCATCGATTTCCACGGCTCCTGCGGCGGCTTGGCGGCGCCTTTCTGCAACAGCTCGATGGAGTGTTTGTCGGGTGAGCGCACGAAGGCCATGACGCCGTCGCGCGGCGGGCGGTTGATGGTGACGCCCGCCTTCATCAGCGCTTCGCAGGTGGCGTAGATGTCGTCGACCTCATAGGCCAGATGGCCGAAGTGGCGCGCCTCGCCGTAATCCTCGCTGTCCCAGTTGTAAGTGAGCTCCACCTCCGGTCCCGGGCGGCCGTTCTTCTTGCTTTCCTCGATGAGTTTCGCGTCGCCGGGCGGGGCGACGAACACCAGCGTGTAGCGGTTCTTCTCGTCCACCCGGCGGCGGGTTTCCTTGAGGCCGAGTTTGTTGCAATAAAAGTCGAGCGCGACATCGAGATTGCGGACGCGCAGCATGGTGTGCAGATATCTCATGGATCAACCTCGTGAACGATGGGTCCCCGACCCTACGACACTATAACAATGATGGCACTCGATCTTGAAACGGCGATTTTACGCCTGCGCGGCCATATCGAGGCCGCGCGTACCATCGTTCCGTTCACCGGGGCGGGGATTTCGACCGAGTGCGGTATTCCCGATTTCCGCTCGCCCGGCGGGTTGTGGACCAAGAACCAGCCGATCGCTTTTGACGATTTCATGGCGAACGGCGCGATGCGCGACGAGGCCTGGCGGCGCCGATTCGTCATGGAAGAGAGCTTCGCCAAGGCCAAACCCGGCCGCGGGCACCGGGCGCTGGCGAGCCTCTATCGCGCCGGCAAGGTGCCGGCGCTGGTGACGCAGAATATCGACAACCTGCATCAGATTTCCGGCATCGCGCCGGACGATGTCGTCGAATTACACGGCAACACCACCTACGCTTTGTGCCTGGAATGCGACCGGCGCTACGAGTTGCAATGGGTCCGGGAAAAATTCGAGGCCGCCGGCGAGCGCGCCCCCGATTGCGACTGCGGCGGCTACATCAAGACCGCGACCGTATCGTTCGGCCAGGCCATGCCGGCCGCTGAAATGGCGCGCGCCGAGCAATTGGCCAAGGGTTGCGATCTGTTTCTCGCTATCGGCTCATCGCTGGTGGTGTGGCCGGCGGCGGGATTTCCCCTGATGGCCAAACGCAACGGTGCCGCCCTGGTCATCATCAACCGGGAGCCGACGGAGTTCGACGAACTCGCGGATCTCGTGGTGCCTCACGACATCGGCGACGTGCTCGGACCGTTCATCGCGCACTGATTCGCGTGCCGCTGCTCTGTGAATAGACCTGTGTGCAAGCGCATTTTGCACTTTGCCGCGTTCGGCCCGGTGTTATCTTGAAATCGAGAGATTCGGTGCAGCGCCCTTGAAGAGGCGCCAGAAAAGCGGCGGCGTGCAGCGTCATGGCGTCCGACGGGGTTGAATCAAAAATGTCTGGAAGCAATCTCCGGCCGGATACGGTCAGAGACCTCGTCGATGAAGCGCCCGCCAATCTCATCGAGGTGGCGGGAGTCATCAAGTGGTTTGACGTTGCCAAGGGCTTCGGCTTCATCATCCCCGACAACGGCATGCCGGACGTGCTGCTGCACGTGACCTGCCTGCGCCGCGACGGCTACCAGACGGCCTACGAAGGCGCCCGGGTGGTGTGCGAAGTGTTGCAACGCCCCAAGGGCTTGCAAGCGTTCCGTGTCCTGTCCATGGACGAGACGACGGCGGTGCACCCGGCGCAGATGCTGCCGCCGCGCACCCACGTCACGGTGACGCCGACCAGCGGGCTCGAGCGCGCGGTGGTGAAATGGTTCAACCGTTTGCGCGGGTTCGGTTTTCTCACCCGCGGCGAGGGTACCCCCGACATATTCGTCCACATGGAAACGCTGCGCCGCTACGGCTTGGCCGAGCTGCGCCCCGGTCAGACCGTGCTGGTGCGCTTCGGGCCTGGGCCGAAGGGCTTGATGGCGGCCGAGGTCCACCCGGATGGCGGATCGCTCGGCCCCGCCTCGCACTGATCCTCGACCCTTTCCGACCCCGGCGTTTGGCGGATTTTCCCATTGCCGCTCGGCATTCCTGCGCGTAAAGGCGAGCGCATGCGCGCCTTGCGGTGGACTGCTTTCGTTCTGTTCGTGCTTTTTGCCGCCGCCGGCCCGGTCCGGCCGGCCGGGCTGCAGACGCTCGAAATCGCCAGCAAGAGCGGGGTGCACGCGTTTTCGGTCGAAATCGCGGATACCGACGCCGAGCGGGAGAAGGGCCTGATGTTCCGCAAGGAACTGCCGGAGGGCCACGGCATGCTGTTCGATTTCCATCGCGAGCAGGAGGTCGGCTTCTGGATGGAGAATACCTACATCCCGCTCGACATGATCTTCATCCGCGGCGACGGGCGCATCCTGCGCATCGCCGAAAACACCGAACCGCTGTCGACCCGGATAATCCCGTCGAACGGGCCGGTGCGGGCGGTGCTGGAGGTGATCGGCGGGACAGCCCGGAAATACGGCATTGCGCCCGGCGACCGCGTGGCATCACCGATTTTCAGCGCCCGCTGAGGCTCGCTTGCTGGCACCGGCGCAAGCGTGTATCGCGTCCTTAAGTCGGGGCGTAGCGCAGCCCGGTAGCGCATCTGCTTTGGGAGCAGAGGGTCGCAGGTTCGAATCCTGCCGCCCCGACCAAGTCGCCACCCGGCCGGTTCAATTGCCGCAATGGGCGATAAAATCCGCAATGCGCGCGATGGTGTCGGGCTCGGCGAGCAACGGCGCATGGCCCTGATCGGGGACCTCGATCGTCTCCAGCGCAGAACGGCGCGCCCGCATCGCCTCGACCGTTGCGGGCGACAGGATGTCGGAATTGGCGCCGCGGATCACCATCATGGGCATATGGCCGAGCGCGTCGAACTGCGCCCATAACGGCGGAAACGGCTTTTCGAAATCGACGCCTTCCAGCGTTTCGGCAAGCCTGACGTCATAGGTCGGCACCAGGGCGCCGTTTTCCCGGCGGAAGGTGCGGTGCGCATTGGCGAGCCAATCGGCCGGCCCGAGCTTGGGAAACTGCGCGTCGAACAGGCGGCGCAGGATTTCGGCGCCTTCTTCGAAGGATCGCGGCTGCGGCAGCTTGCCGACATAACCCTTGATGCGGATCAGCCCCTTCGGTTCGATCACCGGACCGATATCGTTGAGCACGCAGGCCGCGATCGCGGTCGGCCGCACGGCCGCGAGCAGCATAGTGAGGATGCCGCCGCGCGAGGTGCCGACGAAAATCGCGCGCGCGGCGTCGAGCGCGGCAATGACGGCGAGCACGTCGGCGAGCTCGACCTGGAAGTTGTAATTGGCCGGATCGCGGTCGTATTCGGACTGGCCGCGGCCGCGGTAATCGAGCGCGATGACGCGGCGCGGCGAGCGCGGGTCGCTCGCCAGCGCTTGGCCGAGCGCGTCGAAATCGGCCGCCGTGCGGGCCAAGCCGGGAAGGGCAACCACCGGCAAGGCGGGCGTGCTGCGCCGTCCATAGCAGCGCGCATGCAATTTGAGGCCGTCGCGGGCGGAGACGAAGGTGGAGGTGAAGCAATCGGCCATCGTTGTGGCAGCCATGGCAACACAGGGTGACCGATCGGGCGGCCAATATCAATTCATCGCGCCGCGTCGCAGATCGGCCTCGATCATCAACCGGTTGCCGCCGCCGAAACGGGCGCGATAGACCTGCAGGTTCTCCATAATCCGCTCCACGTAGTTGCGGGTCTCGGAGAGCGGGATGCGCTCGACCCAATCGACCGGGTCGATTTTCGGGTCGCGCGGATCGCCGTAAGCGGCGATCCACTGCCGCACGCGCCCGCGCCCGGCATTGTAGCCGGCGAAGGTGAGGATATAGGAGCCGTTGTAGCCGATCAGCAGATTGGACAGCTCGGCCGCGCCCATCTGCATGTTGTAAACCGGGTCGCTCAGCAGCCGGAACCGGCTGTAGGTCGCCTTGAACCTTTTGGCGGTATCGACCGCGGCCTCCGGCGTCACCTGCATCAGCCCCATGGCGTGGGCGGACGAGACGACTTTCTGATTGAAATGGCTTTCCTGGCGCGCGATCGAATAGGCGACCGCCGCATCGATCGGCGGCGCGATCGGCCGGTAGTCTGGCAGCCCGACGGTCGGATAGGCGTAATATTCAAGCGGCAATCCGCGCCCATAGGCGCCTTCGCCAAGCAACAGCATGGCGCGGCCGTCGCCATGCTTGCCGGCGATGTTGGCCAATGTCGCGAGGCCGCCGATGTCGGTGCCGCTTTCGCCGAGGTCGGCATAGATCGACGCCAGCAGGTCACGCTCGTTGAGCGCATAGAGGATTTCGGCCGCGCGCACGACTTCGAGATTGTTCAGGTGGCTGCGTTGCGCCGGCGTGAGAGAAGGCGGGAGGCGCAAGCCGAGCTCGGTCATGCCCAGCCGCGCGCGCGCCAGCTGGCCATAATAGGTCGCGACGTATTGCGCCGCCGCTTCGTAATAGGTCTTGGCCTGCGCGCGCTGGCCCATGGCCTCGGCGGCGCGGCCTTGCCAATAGCCGCCGCGCGCCAGCGCATGCGGATTGCCGGTGCCTTCGCCGATATGCGCGAAAAGGCCGGCGGCGGTTTTCGGGTCGTGCAGGAAGCGCAGCGCGATCCAGCCGGCGGTGAAATAGTGGTCGACGCGGTAGACGCCATGCGGCGGCGGAGCGGCGTCGCGCGCGACTTGGAAGGCGGCCTGCGGCTTGTTCTCGTCGAGCAGCTTGCGCACTAGGATACGCCGTTCCAGCCACCATTGGTCGAGATCGACCAGCGTGGAAGGGTCCTGTGGCACGGTGAGGATCAGTTTGCCGGCGTCTTCGGCCTTTTCGCTTTTAAGCAGCCACTGCACGCGCGCGAAGATGTAGCCGGGATCGCGCCGCGCGTTCGCCGGCACCGCGTCGAGCAGCTCCTTGGCGCTGTTCAGCCGCTTGATAACCGCCGTGCGGGCGCGGCCGATCGCCAGATCTTCGCCGCCAAGGCGGGTGGCGGCGCGCATGCCGGCTTCGACGTCGCCGGCGTAGAAGCGCTGCTCCATGCGCGCCTTGAGGTCGGCGCGGGTCAGCAGGCTGCCGAACATTTCGAGCACCTTGTGCTCGACGTCGCCGCTGCAATCCTCGTGACGCCAGGCGTAGCGCACCAACGCTGCGGCGCCCTCGCGGTCGCCTTTGGCGAGCAGCGCGCGCGCCAGCATGTAGCGGCCCTTGGCGGTGTGCGGCTTATGGTTGGCGAAAAAGGCGAGGACCGCGGCGTCGTCGAGATTGTCGTTCCACAACGCGTTCTCGGCGCGGCGGCGGAACAAGGCCGCGTGCGGCCAGCCCGGGTTGGCGTTTACGAAGGCGGCGTAGCGCGCGTAACTTGGCTTGGTATTGTCGCTTCGCAGGATCACCCATTCGGCAAGCTTGCGGGCCACCGGATCCCGGATACCGCTTTCGGCCGCGTCGGCGTCGGCTCCCTTGCCCTTGTGGGCGGCCTCGATCACCCGCTTCACCGCCGCGATATCGTCGGGTGAGGCGGGAGCGGCGGGGGAAGCCGCTGGCGCCGGCTCAAAGCGGCCGGTCGGGGGGTGCGTCGGCGGCGTGAACATGGCCGGGCTGACGGCAACCGACTTGTGTAGCGCCGCCTTGCCCGGCGCGGTGGCCGACGCGGTGGCAGCCGGCAACGGCCGTTTGCGCGGCATCGGGACTTTGCGTACCTCGCGCACGGCCCGGTGTTTGACCGGGTGCTTGGCGGCGTGAGCCGCCGGATGCGGCTGGGCAGGCGGAACTTTCTTGGGCGCGGCCACGGCAACCTGGGCGCCCAGCGCGCCAGCCGCCGCAAGCGTCAGGGCAAGCCCTGCGCGGTTCCGTTTAATCGCGTCCATTCAAACCCTTGCCCGGCCGTTTTCGGGTCCACGGCGCCAACTCAAAACGGCGGCGCCCGGCATCCTCCATAGGCCAATATCGCTGCCGAAAGGATAGCCCAAATCCCGATTGTGCGAGGCTAGGCCGAAAGGCGGGCAAAAGCGGGGCAGGCGCTTATTTATCAAGGCAATTCATGGGCCTATTTCGTGGGAGGGCTTTCATCGGTGGCGGCGACCCGATATCTATGGGACTGCCGCGTAGGCCCCCAGCGGAGAAATCGTGCCGAGGAACACCCCATGACCGCCAAAACGAGCTTCCGAGGATCGTTCACCGCGCTGGTCACGCCGTTCAAGAACGGCGCGCTCGATGAAAAGGCGTTCCGCGAGCTTGTTGATTGGCAAATCGCCGAGGGCACCACCGGCTTGGTGCCGGTCGGTACCACCGGCGAGAGCCCCACGCTCAGTCATGATGAACACAAGCAGGTGGTCGAATGGTGTGTCGAGCAGGCCAAGGGGCGCGTGCCCGTGGTTGCCGGCGCCGGTTCCAACTCGACCAAGGAAGCCGTCGAACTATCGCAGCACGCCGAGAAGGCGGGCGCCGACGCGGTGCTGATCGTGACGCCCTATTACAACAAGCCGACGCAGGAAGGGCTCTACCAGCACTACAAGGCGATCAACGACGCCATCGGCATCCCGATCATCATCTACAACATCCCCGGCCGCTCCATCGTCGACATGTCGGTCGACACCATGAAGCGGCTGTTCGAGTGCAAGAACATCGCCGGCGTCAAGGACGCGACCGCCAACATGGCGCGGGTGTCGCAGCAGCGCGCGGCATGCGGCGAGGATTTCAACCAGATGTCGGGCGAGGATATCACCGCGCTCGGCTTCATGGCGCATGGCGGCCATGGCTGCATCTCGGTAACCTCGAACGTGGCGCCGCGGCTCTGCGCCGAGTTCCAGGGCGCCTGCCTGAAGGGCGACTTCAAGACGGCGCTCAAACTGCAGGACAAGCTCGCGCCGCTGCACGTCAATTTGTTCGTCGAGACCAGCCCGGCGCCGATCAAATATGCCATGTCGCTGATCGGCAAGTGCGCCAACACGGTGCGCCTGCCCATGGTGCCGGCGAGCGAGAAGGCGCAAATCGCCGTGCGCGAAGCCATGGTGCACGCCGGTTTGATCAACTAGCCGCGGGGCCAGCCGGTCTTTCGCGTTCCAAAACCTGTGTCGGGGGTAGCATGCTCGAGGATTTCAAAAAGTTTGCGTTGCGCGGCAATGTGGTCGATCTCGCCGTCGGCGTGATCATCGGCGCGGCATTCGGCGCCATCGTAAGCGCGATGGTCGGCGATCTCATCATGCCGGTGGTCGGCGCGGTGACCGGCGGCCTCGACTTCTCGAACTATTTCCTGCCGCTCTCGTCCAAGGTCACGGCCGGCGCCTTGGCCGACGCGCAAAAGCAAGGCGCTGTCTTGGCTTGGGGGCATTTCCTCACGGTCACGATTAACTTCGTCATTATCGCCTTCGTTCTGTTTCTGGTGATCCGCGCCATGAGCAAGCTCATGCGCAAGGAAGAGACCAAGCCGGCGCCGCCGTCGAAGCAGGAAGAACTGCTCGCCGAAATCCGCGACCTGCTGAAGGCAAAGTAGCGCTCACCGGAACCGGATATGGCCGCAAAGTCAGAGCGCCGGTTCAAAGTCGTCGCCGACAATCGCAAGGCGCGCTTCAATTACGAGATCGGCGAGGTCTACGAGGCCGGCATCGCGCTCACCGGCAGCGAGGTGAAGTCGCTGCGTGCCGGCAAGGCGACCATCGCGGAATCCTACGCCGACGCTCGCGGTGGCGAGATATGGCTGATCAATTCCAACATCCCGGAATACCTGCAGGCGGCGCGTTTCAACCATCTGCCCAAGCGGCCGCGCAAATTGCTGCTGCACGCGCGCCAGATCAACAAGCTGGCCGGCGCGGTCGAGCGCGAGGGCATGACCATCGTGCCGCTCAAGCTCTATTTCAACGACAAGGGGCGGGCGAAAATCGAAATCGCGCTGGGCAAAGGCAAGAAGCTGCACGACAAGCGCGAGACGCTGAAAAAGCGCTCCTGGGAGCGCGAGCGCGGCCGGCTCATGCGGGACAAAGGTTAACGACTATGCGCCGCATCGGCATGTTACTTTTCCCGCGCATGACGCAGCTCGATCTGACGGGGCCCTACGAAGTGCTGGCGCGGCTGCCCGACACCAAAGTCGAATTGATCGCCCGCAACATGGAGCCGGTGACCACCGACCGCGGCATGCAGATCGTGCCGACCGTGACCTACGCCGACTGCCCGCCGCTCGACGTCATCATGGTGCCGGGCGGCGCCGGCCAGCAGGACCTCATGGACGACGAGGCAGCGCTGGAATTCCTACGCCAGGCCGCGGCGTCGGCGAAATATGTAACCTCCGTGTGCACCGGCTCGCTGGTGCTGGGCGCCGCCGGCCTGCTCAAGGGCAGGCGCGCCACCAGCCATTGGAGCGTGGTCGATCAACTGGCGCTGCTCGGCGCCATTCCGACGTACGAACGCGTGGTGGTGGACGGGAACTTCGTCACCGGCGCCGGCGTCGTTTCCGGCATCGATTTCGCGCTCCGGCTCGCGGTCATTCTCGACGGCGAAGAGGTCGCGCGTGAGCTGCAATTGCAGATCGAGTACGATCCCGATCCGCCTTTCGACTGCGGCTCGCCCAAGCGCGCGCCGGCCGACATGCTCGAAAAGGTGATGGCGCGCAGCGCCAAGCTGACCGAAGAGCGCCGCGTCAAGGCGGCGCGGGCGGGCAAGAAGCTCGGGGTCTAAGGCATGCCGCTTCCGACCAAGCTCGACCACTGCGTCATCCATGTCTCCGACTGGGAGCGCTCGAACCGTTTCTATACGCAGGTGATGGGCGCCGAGCTGGTGGCGCGTCCGGTCGGCTTTGCCTATCGCTTCGGCGACAAGCAGCTCAACGTGCACGGCCCGGGCGTCAAGCCGGCGGAGGTGGCGCGTCTGCCGGTGCAGCCGGGCAATTCTGATCTCTGCTTTGAGTGGAGCGGGCCGATCGAAGACGCGATCGCGCATCTCAAGGCGCATGGCGTTGCGGTCGAGCGCGGGCCGCTGCAGCGTTTTGGCGCCAAGGGGCCGGGAACAAGCGTCTATTTCCGCGACCCGGACGGCTCGCTGATGGAATTCATGTCCTACGCCGACAAGTTGAGTTAGATAGGAAAGAGGGCGGCCAAAGTCGGCTCGGCTGCACAGCCGTTACTGACAGCCTGGGAGACCGCAATGGTGAAACTGAGCGTTATGTACGGCAAGCCCGCGAACCCTGCCGCATTCGAAAAATATTACACGGAAACCCATCTGCCGATCGCCGGCAAGATGCAGGGCGTGCGCAAAATCGAATTGTCCAAGGTGGTCGGGACGCCGGACGGCAGCGCGCCGGCGTTTTACCGTCTGGCCGATCTTTATTTCGATGATCTCGATCACATGAAGAGGGTGATGGGCTCGCCCGAAGGCAAGGCAACCGCCGGCGATCTGGCGAATTTTGCCACCGGCGGCTTCACAATGCTGATTTCAGAGGTAGCCTAGACCCATGCGGGAAGCACCCGGCGCGCACGATCCGCAGTTCCTGCCGGCCGATATTCCGGCGCCGCAGGACGACGGCGCCGCGCGCCATCTCGCCGGCATGAAGCTGCCGGACATCGCGCTGCCGGCGACCAGCGGCGCGCCCGTCAACCTGTCGAAGCTCAGGGGCCGCACCGTGGTCTACATTTATCCGCGCACCGGCGTGCCCGGCGTCGATGCGCCGCCGGGCTGGGACGATATCCCGGGCGCGCGCGGCTGCACTCCGCAATCCTGCGGCTTCCGCGACCATTTCGGCGAGCTCAAGCGGCTGGGCGTGGCGCAGCTTTACGGCCTGTCCACGCAGGGCACCGCCTATCAGCAGGAAGCGGCGGCGCGCCTGCATTTGCCGTTCGCGATACTGTCGGACGAGAAATTGGCGCTGAGCAAGGCCATCAACCTGCCGACCTTCACGACCTCCGGCATGACCTTGCTCAAGCGCATGGCGCTGGTCATCGACGACGGCGTTATCGCCAAGGCGTTCTATCCGGTGTTTCCGCCCGACAAGAACGCCGAGGAAGTGATCGCCTGGCTGCACGCGGAGCGACGCTAAATCGGGTGGCCGCTGACGCGCGATGATGTTCTAAGAAGAGCCTTTGCCGATCGGAGCGTGCCATGACCGTAACCGTTTTTATTCGCTACCAACTCGATCCATTCAAACGCGACGGCTTCGAAGAATACGCTCGCCGTTGGCTGACGATCATTCCAAAGTGCGGCGGCAAGGTCGTCGGCTACTGGATGCCGCATGAGGGCACCAACAATATCGCCTATGGCCTCATCTCATTTGACAGCCTCGCGGCCTATGAAGCCTACCGGGCGCGGCTCAAGACCGATGGAGACGCGATGGCCAATTTCGAATTTGCGCAAAAGGAGCGCTTTATCCTGTCCGAGGAGCGGACCTTTCTGCGGCAAGTGGCGAAATGAAATAAGGTCCTAAAAATTCGCGCACGGCGGCGAACACCGCGCGGAACATCTCCGACGTCAACACGCCGGTATTGGTGTTGTAGCGCGAGCAGTGATAGCTGGAAAACAACGCGAGCGGGCCTACATTATTGCGTCCGCCGTGCTTAAAGGGCGCGGCGGATTTTTTCGTGCCCAGCGCGCTGACCGCGCTGTTATGGGCAACGTGCCCAAGTGCGACGATGGCGCGTAGGTTTTTCATTTCCGCGATGGTCGTTTTAAGAAAATCGCGGCAGGTCGTAATCTCGGCAGGCGTCGGCTTGTTTTCCGGCGGCACGCAGCGCACCGCATTTGTGATGCGGCAATCGACCAGCTCCAGTCCGTCATCGGGCCGCGCGTCGAAAGTACCGCGCGTGAAACCATACCGTCCGAGGGTCTCGTACAGCAGCAGGCCGGCGTAATCGCCGGTGAACGGGCGCCCGGTTCGGTTGGCGCCTTGCAGGCCGGGGGCTAAGCCCACGATCAGCAGCCGCGCGTCGCGCGGGCCGAAGGAGGGCACCGGCGCGTTGAACCAGGCCGGTTCCTTGGCGCGCCAAGTGACGCGGAATGCCGCCAGCCGCGGGCAGCACGGGCAATCGCGTCCCGGTTCCCCCTCGGCCTGCGCCATTGGATCTAGCTAATCTTCGAAATCGTCGTCGTCGCCGCCGACATCGGCGGTGACGCCGGCCCGTTGCGGGGAGGGCGGCCGCTGCAGGAATTGCGGCGTGTGCTGCGGCGAGGCGCCGTGGTCGTCGCGTGGACCGCGCGAAGCGTCACGCGCCGCGCGCTCGGACGGATCGCGCCCGATCTTGCCCTGCAGCGTGACGATGTCGGTGAAGATGTCGGCCTGGCGGCGCAGTTCGTCGGCCACCATCGGCGGCTGGGTGGTGACGGTCGAGATCACGGTGACGCGCACGCCCTTGCGCTGCACGGCTTCCACCAGCGAACGGAAATCGCCGTCGCCGGAGAACAGCACCATGTGGTCGATCGAGCCGGCGATCTCCATGGCGTCGACCGCGAGCTCGATGTCCATGTTGCCTTTGACCTTGCGGCGGCCGGTCTGGTCGACGAATTCCTTGGTCGCCTTGGTGACGACCGAATAGCCGTTGTAGTCGAGCCAGTCGATCAACGGGCGGATCGAGGAGTATTCCTGATCCTCGATCACCGCGGTGTAATAGAAAGCGCGCAGCAGATAGCCGCGCGACTGGAACTCGCGCAACAGCTTCTTGTAGTCGATGTCGAAGCCGAGCGATTTGGCGGTGGCGTAAAGATTGGCGCCGTCGATGAACAATGCGATTTTTTCGCCGGGGACTGTCATGGGGTGTCTCTCACTGCTTGCAATACAAACCGAATTTCCCGATTGAGCGCGCCCCAAACGCGCGAGAGGCGCGGAGCGCTGCATCGAATCGGCGTTAACAGAAAGGCACCTTCGATCTAATCAGTCGGTACCTGTGCAATCACGCCGCTGCCGATAAAATCATCCCGGATCGGCCTGCTTGCAGTCATTTCGGTAACAGAGGCTTGCGGCCAAACCAAGACAAAAATACTTGAACTTTCAGCCCATTCGGTCTACCTAGCGGGCGAATTCAAGACAAAGTTCCATTCAAAGGAGTGACGAGCCGATGGCCCGTGTCACCGTAGAAGATTGCATCGACAAAGTTGAAAACCGCTTCGATCTCGTGCTTCTGGCGAGCCACCGGGCGCGCATGATCTCGTCCGGGTCGCAGATTACCGTCGATCGGGACAACGACAAAAATCCCGTTGTCGCGCTGCGCGAAATCGCCGAAACGACGGTATCCCCCGGCGATCTCAAGGAAGACCTGATCCATACGCTGCAGAAATACGTCGAGGTCGACGAGCCGGAGCCCGAAGTCCCGCTGATTGGGGCGAGCGCCGGCGCCAGCGTCGATTCCGACGATACCGAAGTGACCGCCGAGCGCATGACCGAGGAAGAGCTGCTCAAGGGCCTCGAAGGCCTGGCGCCGCCGGAAGAAGTGCCGGAAGAAGACGCCGAATAAACATTCCGGCGTATTTCCGCATAATTTTAATGATACGGCCCGGCCCTCGCGCCGGGCCGTTGGTTTTCCGTCAACCAGCGCGGCAAACCCTTGCGGCGCCAGCGAATTGCCGTGATATCTATGGTAGAAACGGCCGCCGGCGCCGTCTTCCACTTGGATTCGGCGGCCGCGAGGCACCATAATGGCGCGCGCGCGCTCAGATTTACCGCGGATGCAGAAGCAGTCGCCCACCCGGGCGCCGCTGGAGCGGGCCGTTGCGGCTCCGCAAGTCGTTGAAAAGCCGGTGCAATCCCGCAAGCCGCCGATGATGCGGCACAACGACCTGATCGAACGGGTGCGTGCCTATAATCCGAACACCAACGAGGCGCTGCTCAACCGTGCCTATGTCTACGCCATGAAGGCGCATGGCGAGCAAAAGCGCGCCTCAGGCGACCCCTATTTCTCCCACCCGATCGAAGTGGCGGCAATCCTCACCGATCTCAAGCTCGACGATGCCACTATCGCTGCGGCGCTGCTGCACGACACCATCGAGGATACCGCGACCACGCGCGCCGAGATCGACAGTCTGTTCGGGCCCGACATCGGGACATTGGTCGACGGCCTGACCAAGCTGAAAAAACTCGACCTCGTCACCAAGGAAGCCAAGCAGGCGGAAAACCTGCGCAAGCTGCTGCTGGCGATCGCCGCCGACGTGCGCGTGCTGCTCGTCAAGCTCGCCGACCGTCTGCACAACATGCGCACGCTCGACTACATGCCGGTCGAGGCGCGCCGGCGCGTCGCCGAGGAGACGCTGGAAATCTACGCCCCGCTCGCCGGCCGCATGGGCATGCATGCGATGCGCGAGGAGCTCGACGATCTGGCGTTCCGCGAGCTCTATCCCGAGGCCTGCGCGGTGGTCAGCGGCCGGCTCAACGCGCTGGCCGACCGCCACAAGGACCTGATCCGCGAGATCGAGCAGCAGCTCACCAAGAAACTCGCCGACCGCGGCATCGCGGCGCGCGTGCTGGGCCGGCGCAAGCGCGCCTATTCGATCTGGCGCAAGATGGAGCGCAAATCGGTCGGCTTCGAGCAACTGTCCGACATTTTCGGCTTCCGCGTGATCGTGAAGACGGTGGCCGATTGCTATCAGGCGCTCGGCATCGTGCACACCACCTGGCCGATGGTGCCCGGGCGCTACAAGGATTACATCTCGACGCCGAAGGCGAACGATTACCGCTCGATCCACACCACCGTCATCGGTCCCGGAAAGCAGCGCGTCGAACTGCAGATCCGCACCACCGAGATGCACGAACTCGCCGAATACGGCATCGCCGCGCACGCGCTCTACAAGGACAATGTCGGCTCGCCCACCGAAATGCTGTCGCGCGAATCGAGCGCCTATGCCTGGCTGCGCCGCACCATCGAGCTGCTGGCGGAAGGCTCCAACCCGGAAGAATTCCTCGAGCACACCAAGCTCGAATTGTTCCACGACCAGGTGTTCTGCTTCACGCCCAAGGGCAAGCTGATCGCGCTGCCGCGCAACGCGACGCCGATCGACTTCGCCTATGCGGTGCACACCGACGTCGGTAACATGGCGGTCGGCTGCAAGATCAACGGGCAGATCGCGCCGCTCGGCTCGGAAATCGTCAATGGCGACGAAGTCGAGATCATCACGTCGCCGGCGCAATCGGCGCCGCCGGCGGCCTGGGAATCGATCGTGGTCACCGGCAAGGCGCGCGCGGCGATCCGGCGCGCGACGCGCACGGCGGTGCGCACGCAATATACCGGCCTCGGCCGCCGTATCGTCGAGCGCCTGTTCCAGCGCGCCAAGATCGCTTACTCGGATGAAAAACTGACCGGCGCGCTGCCGCGGCTGGCGCGCGCCTCCGTCGAAGATGTGATGGCGGCGGTTGGCCGCAGCGAATTGAAGGCTTCCGACGTCGCCCGCGCCATGTACCCCGACTACAAAGAAGAGCGCGCCGCCGCCATGGCGGCGCGGCCAAAAGCGGAGAGCAGCGGCTGGTTCGGCCTCAAGCGGCTCACCTCGGTCAAATTCCGCGTGCCGAACGCGCAAGGCCCGGCGATCCCGATCCGCGGCATCAACGGCGACCTGCCGGTGCGCTTTGCGCCGGACGGCGGCGCGGTGCCGGGCGACCGCATCGTCGGCATCCTGACGCCGGGCGAGGGCATCACCATCTACCCGATCCAGTCGCATGCCTTGGGCGAATTCGAGGACAAGCCCGAGCGCTGGCTCGACGTGCGCTGGGACGAGGAAGAAACCACGCCGCGCCGCTTCCCGGCGCGCGTTTCCGTGCAATCGGTGAACGAGCCCGGCTCGCTTGCGCAAATCGCGCAGGTGATCGCCGAGCACGACGGCAATATCGACAATATCCGCATGACGCGGCGCGCGCCCGACTTCACCGACGTGCTGATCGATCTCGAGGTCTACGACCTCAAGCATCTCACCGCCATCATCGCGCAATTGCGCGCCAAGCCGGTGGTGGCGAAGGCGGAACGGGTCAACGGATAACACGATGGCCGCTCCTCTGCTGCGCCTCGGCATCAATGTCGATCACGTCGCCACCATCCGTAATGCGCGCGGCGGGCGGCACCCCGATCCGGTGCGCGCCGCCAAGCTCGCGATTGCCGCTGGCGCCGACGGCATCACCGCGCATTTGCGCGAGGACCGCCGCCACATCCGCGACGACGACATCGCGCGCCTGAAAGCGGAAATCGACAAGCCGCTTAATTTCGAGATGGCGGCGACCGAGGAGATGACCGCGATCGCGCTCAAGACGCAGCCGCACGCGGTCTGCCTGGTGCCGGAAAAGCGCACCGAGCGCACCACCGAAGGCGGGCTCGACGCGGTCAGGCAGCAGGCGCAGCTCAAGCCGGTGGTGCACGCGCTCAAAGCCGCCGGCATCCGGGTCTCGCTGTTCATCGGTGCGGCGCCCGCGCAGATCGAAGCCGCGGTCGAACTGGGCGCGCCGGTGATCGAGATCCACACCGGCTCCTGGTGCGACGCGCTGATCGAGAAGCGGACGGCGCAGGCCGACGCCGAATGGCAGTTGATCCGCGCCGGCGCGCTGCTCGCCAAAAGCCTCGGCCTCGAAGTCCATGCCGGCCACGGGCTCGATTATGCGAGTGCGGAGACGATCGCGTCGCTGCCGCAGATCGTCGAGCTCAATATCGGCCATTTCCTGGTCGGCGAGTCGGTGTTCGAGGGCCTCGCCGATACGGTCAAATTCATGCGCGCGGCGATGGATCGCGGGCGGGCCCGCGCATGATCCCGAAAACTGGGCATCGGTTTTCGGACAAGATCATGCGCAAGGAAAAAGCATGATCATCGGGCTTGGCTCCGACATGGTCGACGTGCGGCGCATCGCGCGCAGCATCGAGCGCTACGGCGAGCGCTTTCTCGGGCGCATTTTTACGGCCGCGGAGCGCGCTAAGGCCGAAAGCCGCGCCAAGCCGGTAGAGACCTACGCCAAGCGGTTCGCCGCCAAGGAAGCCTGCTCCAAGGCGCTCGGCACCGGCTTCCGCAGCGGCGTGTTCTGGCGCGACATGGGCGTGGTCAATCTCGCCTCGGGGCGCCCCACCATGAAATTGACCGGCGGCGCGCTCAAGCGGCTGCAGGCGATCACGCCGGCCGGTTGCGAGGTCCAGATCGACGTATCGCTCACCGACGAAGGTCCGAGCGCGCAGGCCATCGTCATCATTTCCGCGCTGCCGCGTACACCCAAGTAGTGGCGGAAACGCAATCCGACCAAGTGCTTATCGGATGGTTCCGGCGTTCTTGATTGCACCCCGGAAAGGCAGCCGCTACAAGGTCGCCGGGGAGCGCGGGACAAGAGGCCGATGAGCGTGACATCCGGAACAAAACGAAAAGAAGGCGGCATTGGCGAAACAATCCGCGTCGTTATTCATGCGCTGATCATCGCGCTGGTGATCCGCACCTTCCTGTTTCAGCCCTTCAACATCCCGTCCGGCTCGATGAAGGCGACCCTGTTGGTCGGCGATTATCTGTTCGTCTCGAAATACACGTACGGCTACAGCCATTTCTCGCTGCCTTTGTCGCCGCCACTGTTCTCCGGCCGCATTCCAAGCGACTGGCTGCCGCAGCGCGGCGACGTCGTCGTTTTCCGCCTGCCCAGGGATACCTCGACCGATTACATCAAGCGCGTGATCGGCCTGCCCGGCGACAAAATCCAGGTGATTGGCGGCGTCGTCAGCATCAACGGCGTTCCGGTCAAGCACGAGCCGGCGCCGCCGTTCATCGAAACGGAAGAGGGCACGCACGCCGCTCCGATCAAGCGCTGGAAGGATACGCTGCCGAACGGCGTGAGCTTCTACACGCTCGACCTGGTCGATAACGGCTTTGCCGACAACACCCAGGTCTACACCGTGCCGCCCGGCCAATATTTCATGATGGGCGACAACCGCGACAATTCGACCGACAGCCGTTTCAGCCAGGTCGGCACGGTGCCGCTGGAGAACATCGTCGGCAAGGCGCAGATCATTTTCTTCTCGGTCTATGAGGGCGAGCGCGCCTGGGAATTCTGGCGCTGGCCGGTATCGGTGCGCTGGAGCCGGCTGTTCACGATCGTGCGATGAGCCGCAAGGCCAAGGACAGAGCGGCACTCGAGGAGCGGATCGGCTACAAATTCGCCGATAAGGCGCTGCTCGAACGCGCGCTCACGCATATTTCGGCGCTGGCCGGCGGGGCGACGCGCGCCAACAGCTACCAGCGCCTGGAATTCCTCGGCGACCACGTGCTCGGCCTGGCCATTTCCGACATGCTCTACCGCGCCTTCCCGAAGGCGAACGAGGGCGAGCTGTCACGCCGGCTTGCCGACCTGGTGCGCAAGGAAACCTGCGCCGAAGTGGCGCGCGCGATGGATCTTGGCCCGGCGCTCAAGCTCGGCAATTCGGAGTCGCATGCCGGCGGGCGATTGCGCGCCACCATCCTGGCGGACGTCTGCGAAGCGTTGGTGGGGGCGGTGTTTACCGACGGCGGTTATGCGGCGGCCGACGAACTGATCGCGCGCTTCTGGAAAGAGCGCATGCTTAAGCCGCTGCGTCCGTTGCGCGACCCCAAGACCATGCTGCAGGAATGGGCGCAGGCGCGCGGGCTGCCGACGCCGGCCTACCGCGAATTGGCGCGCACCGGCCCGCATCACGATCCCGAATTTCGCGTCGCGGTGGTGCTGCCCGACCGCCCCCCGGCCGAAGGCATGGGTTCGTCCAAGCGCGCCGCCGAACAGGCCGCCGCCGCCGCCATGCTCACGCGCGTCGGTGTGTCCGTGGACAAGCTTGATGGTTGAGGCCGTAAAGCCAGTAAGCGACACGCGCTGCGGCTTCGTCGCGCTGATCGGCGCGCCCAATGCCGGCAAGTCGACGCTGCTCAACGCACTGGTCGGCTCCAAGGTCACCATCGTCTCGCACAAGGTGCAGACCACGCGCGCGCTCATCCGCGGCATCGCGCTCGAAGGCCAATCGCAGCTTATCTTTGTTGACACGCCGGGCATCTTCGCGCCCAAGCGGCGGCTTGACCGCGCCATGGTGACGACCGCCTGGAGCGGGGCGCACGAGGCCGACTTGACCGGCGTCTTGATCGATGCGCGCAAGGGCATCGACGAGGAAGCCGAAGCGCTGCTGGCCCGGCTTGCGGAAGTGAAGCGCGCGAAAATTCTGATCCTCAACAAGATTGATATGGTGCCGCGCGACACGCTGCTGCTGCTGACCAAGATCGCCAATGAAAAGGCCAAGTTCGACGCGACCTTCATGATCTCGGCCTTGACCGGCGACGGCGTCGCCGATCTCAAGAGCTGGCTCGCCGCGCGCATGCCGGACAGCCCGTGGCTTTATCCGCCCGACCAGATGTCGGACGCGCCGGTACGCCAACTGGCGGCGGAAATCACGCGCGAGAAACTATTCGAACGGCTGCACCAGGAATTGCCTTATCATTCCACGGTCGAGACCGAGGCGTGGAAGGAACTGCGCGGCGGCGATATCCGCATCGAGCAGACCATCTATGTGGAGCGCGAGAGCCAGCGCAAGATCGTGATCGGCAAAGGCGGGCAGACGCTCAAATCGATTGGCGAGGCGGCGCGGCGCGAAATCGCCGACATCGTCGAGCACAAGGTGCACTTGTTCCTGTTCGTGAAAGTGCGCGAGGGCTGGGGCGACGATCCGGAGCGCTACCGGGCCATGGGGCTGGAGTTTCCCAAAGAATAGCGCGTTAGTCGCCGTGATTTTCCCCGATTCCCGGAGTATGCAGGCTGCATGCAATGGACCGATGAAGGCATCGTGATCGGCGTCAGGCGGCACGGGGAGGCGAACGCCGTCCTCGAGCTGATGACGCGCGACCATGGCCGCCATCTCGGTCTGGTGCGCGGCGGCTTCGGCTCCCGCATGAAGCCGATCTTGCAGACCGGCAACAGCGTCAGCGCGAGCTGGCGGGCGCGGCTCGACGAGCATCTCGGCAATTACACGATCGAGCCGTTGCGCCAGCGCGCGTCGGACTTTTTTGCCAGCCCGCACGCGATCTATGGCGTCGGCCATCTGGCCGCGATGATGCGGCTGTTGCCGGAGCGCGACCCGCATGCCGGCCTTTATTCGGTGTTCGAGGAGGTGCTCGATCGGCTCGAAGATCCGGTGCTGGCGGCGCCTTTGGTGGTGCGCTTCGAATTTCAGTTGTTGTCCGAACTCGGCTTTGGCCTCGATCTCGCGCAATGCGCCTCGACCGGTTCGCGCGCCGACCTGATTTACGTGTCGCCGAAATCGGGGCGCGCAGTCTCGCGCGAGGCGGGCGAGCCGTGGGCGGACAAGATGCTGCGGCTGCCGGCCTTCCTGCGCGATCCGGCGGCCGGGTCCCCCGGGCGCGATCTCGCCGACGGCTTTGCGCTCACCGGCTATTTCCTCGCGCGCCACGTGCTGGAGCCGCGCGGGCTCAAGCTCTCCGACGAGCGGGCGCATTTTATCGCGGCGCTGGGGCGGGCGCTCCCGAGCGTGGCGTAAGCCACGGAATTTAAATGCGTGGCGTAAAGCAATAAGGAAGTGCAATGCCAAAATTCCGCCGAATGATTTCGATCGCCTGCGCCGCATGGGCCGTTGGCGCGACCGCTGCAGCCCAGCAGCCGCCGGCGCCGCAACTGCACACCCACCAGTCCTACATGGAGCAGGTGCTGCAGCCGACGACGCTCGATGTCGCGGATCCGATGAAGGTCTTTGCCTTCGTCTTCAACAGCCTGCCCGACCGCGTGAAGGTCTATCCGACGGAGAACTACTATTATTTCACCTTCACCCATAACGGCGTGGACTATGCCGGCAACATTCGTCTTAGCGCCGGCGACCGCGACAAGGGCAAGGTGCAGTTTGCCTATTACGAGCAAATGTCGGGCTGGCTCGACGAGACACCGGGCTTTTTTCAAGCCCTTGACGCATCGAACGGGGTCAAGCTGGAGAAGCTCGAACGTTTCGTCTATCGCCTTACTTACGGCGGCAAGAGCGTCATCTTCGAGCTTAACGACCTTTCTCGGGTGAAACCGCCGGCGGACGCGCTGGCGCCGGAGGAAACATTTATCGGTCCGGTATTCGACAACTCGGGCGTCAGGTTTTTTCTGGTCTACAATACCGCGGTCAAAAACTTCCTCTACATCCTCGACGAAACCGTCAACGTAACCGACGATTTTGTGGCGGGACCGCGCGGCGACCGCATTCTGGTTGGCAAACGCACGGGGTTTGTATTTTATCGCGACCGACGGCGCGACCGGAAAATCCTGATCGGGGTCTACGGTGAAAATGTCGACGTCAACAATTATTTCGACGGGCCGTTCGACCAGCTGCCGGACAATTTCATCGAGGGTGAGACGCTGCGCGATGCCATCCTCAAGGTGCAGCCTAACCTGAAGGGCAAGATCGACCGGCTCGGCGGCACGGCGGACGGCGAAATGCGGTACTCGATCGGGGCATATTTGATCTATAGGGAGCTACGGGAATTTGACCGCGTCGACCGCTGCGCCGGCCGCTCGCATATTTCCGAAGCTGCCTATTACGGATGCTTTATTCTCAACCACGAACAGCAGGACTTGCGTTCGGGACCGAGCGAAACAATGCGGCCTTCCAACCTACGCAAGCTCGGCGGGTGGGGACAGCGTAAACCCCCGCAATAGGCGGAGGCGGCGCATGGGCCGCCGGAAAAAAATGAGCCGGACATTTTTCGTCCGGCTCATCTTCCACGCAGTCATCGTATACGCAAATTTACCAGCAGCGGCCCCAGCTGCGGCCGGCATAATGGCAGCGATGCCAGCGCCGCCACCGGCTGCGTCCGTTCCAGTGAGCCTTCACAACCGCGCTGTGTGCGGTGGCCGCTCCGTTGATGGTGGCGCCGCTTGCCGGCGCGGCCGAAGCGCCCGACGTCCCGATGAATCCAATGCCCGCGGCAACGATCGCCGCAAGAATAAGTGCGCGCATTCTCGATCTCCTCTCTTAGACAGGTCCAAGGTAACGCTTGGCTGCCGATATTGTTTCCTTCAGACCGTGCGGCCAATCGGCACGAAGGCTCTTGCCCTCGTTGAATACCACATTATCCGAACCAAAGCGCACATCGCGTGACCGGTCCATTCATCAGTTGTTCATAGCGGCGGCTTGCGATACCCCAATAACATGGGCAAACGAGTGATTCCTCCCGAAAAGGGACAGATTGAAGAGGTCGCACTGCGCGGGGCGCTGGAAGAGCGCTATCTCGCCTACGCGCTCTCGACCATCATGAATCGCGCGCTGCCCGACGCGCGCGACGGGCTCAAGCCGGTGCACCGGCGCATTCTGCACGTGATGCGCAGTTTGCGGCTCGACCCCGGCGCCGCCTTCAAGAAATCGGCCAAGGTGGTCGGCGACGTGATGGGCAATTTCCATCCGCATGGCGACCAGGCGATCTACGACGCCATGGTGCGCCTGGCGCAGGATTTCGCGCAGCGTTATCCGCTGATCGACGGGCAGGGCAACTTTGGCAATATCGACGGCGATAACGCCGCCGCCATGCGCTACACCGAATCGCGGCTGACCGAGGTCGCGCGCCTCCTGATCGACGGCATCGAGGAAGACGCCGTCGACTTCCGCCCGAGCTACGACGGCACCGGCGAAGAGCCGGTCGTGCTGCCGGCGGCGTTTCCCAATCTGCTCGCCAACGGCTCGCAGGGCATTGCGGTCGGCATGGCCACCTCGATCCCGCCGCACAATGCGGCCGAATTGTGCGACGCCGCGCTGTTCCTGATCGACAATCCGAAGGCGCGCAGCCGCACGCTGCTCAAATACGTCAAAGGGCCGGACTTCCCGACCGGCGGCGTCATCGTCGACAAGCCGGCGGAAATCGCCGAGGCCTATACCACCGGCCGCGGCTCGTTCCGCGTGCGCGCGCGCTGGGAAAAGGAAGACCTCGGCCGCGGCACCTATACGATCGTCATCACGCAAATTCCCTGGCTGGTGCAAAAGTCGCGGCTGGTCGAGAAGCTCGCTGAGTTGATCAACGAGAAGAAGTTGCCGCTGGTCGCCGACGTGCGCGACGAATCGGCTGAAGATCTCCGGCTGGTGATCGAGCCGCGTTCGCGCAGCGTCGACGCCGAACTGTTGATGGAATCGCTGTTTAAGCTCACCGAGCTCGAGAGCCGCATTCCGCTCAACATGAACGTGCTGGTGAAGGGCCGCATTCCGCGCGTGCTCGGCCTCGCCGAGGCCTTGCGCGAGTGGCTCGACCACCGCCGCGACGTGCTGGTGCGCCGCTCCAAGTTCCGGCAGGCGCAGATCGAGCATCGCCTGGAAGTGCTCGGCGGCTACCTCGTCGCTTACCTCAACCTCGACAAGGTCATCAAGATCATCCGGCGCGAGGACGAGCCCAAGCCCGTCTTGATGAAGACGTTCAAGCTGTCCGACGTGCAGGCCGATGCCATCCTCAATATGCGGCTGCGCAATTTGCGCAAGCTCGAGGAAATGGAAATTCGCGCCGAGGACACGGCGTTGCGCGAGGAGCTGAAAACGCTCAAGTCGCTGATCGGTTCGACCGACAAGCAGTGGAAGACCATCGCCGCCGAAATCAAGGAGGTGAAGGCGAAGTTCGGGCCAAAGACCGATCTCGGCAAGCGGCGCACGACCTTCGCCGAGGCGCCCGAGCATGACGAGGCGGCCATCGAAGAAGCCATGGTGGTGCGCGAGCCGATCACCGTCGTGGTGTCCGAGAAGGGCTGGATTCGCGCGCTGCGCGGCCATGTCGGCGATCTGTCGGGCGTCACTTTCAAGACCGACGACGCGCTGAAATTTGCGTTCCCGACCGAGACCACCGCCAAGATTTTGATCTTCGCCAGCAACGGCAAATTCTACACGCTGGAAGCCTCTAAGCTGCCGGGCGGGCGCGGGCACGGCGAGCCGGTGCGGCTCTATTTCGACATCGAGCAGGACGCCGACGTGGTGGCGGCGCTGCCCTACGCGGGCAAGCGCAAATTCCTGGTGGCGAGCTATGGCGGCAATGGCTTTGTCGTGCCGGAGGACGACGTGCTCGGCACCACGCGCAAGGGCAAGCAGGTGCTCAATCTCAAGGGCCCCGACAGAGCGGCGGCGCTGGCGACGGTCGACGGCGAACTGGTCGCGGCCATCGGCGCCAACCGCAAGATGGTGATTTTCCCGCTCGACCAGGTGCCGGAAATGACGCGCGGTCGCGGCGTGCGGTTGCAGCGCTACAAGGAGAAGGGGCTTTCCGACGTCGCCACCTTCAAGGGCGACGCGGGCCTGACCTGGATCGATACCGCCGGCCGCAGCTTCACGCTGACGCTCAAGGAGCTGGCCAATTGGCGCGGCGACCGCGGCGCCGCCGGCCGCATCCGGCCCGACCGTTTCCTTGCCAACAACAAGTTCAATGCCCAGTCGAGCGGCGGCAAGACGAACGGCGACGATGGCGAATAGGTGAGGCCGGCGCCTCAACTCGCCACGAACAGCAGCGACTTGTCCGAATTCTCCAAAAGCGCCGCGGCGGTATCGCCGAAAAACAGCTTCTCGCCCGGCCGGCGGCCGACGCCCATCACGATGAGATTGTGCTTGCCGCGCGCCAATTCCTTCAGGATCGCTTCCTCGGCGGCGACATCGGCGCGCACTTTGGTGTGCAGCTCCAATTCGTAGCTTTGGGCGAGTTCGACGATGTCCTTGAGGATGGCTTCTTCGTATTGCCGCGAGCGTTTCTTCCTGCCGCCGGGCGCGACGTAGAGCGCGGTGAGCGTGGCCTTGCCGGCGCGCGCCATGGCGATGGCGATTTCAGCCGCGCGGCGCGACATTTCGGTGCCATTGACCGGCACGAGCATATCGAGCTTGCCGTGCAGCGGATGCTCGCGCAGTTTGTCGCGCACGTCGGCGACCGCGAGCGGGCCTTCGAACCCGGCGGCGAGGTTGGCGACGCCTTCGTGAAATTCGTTGCGGCGCGCCACGGTCTTTTCGAGCCCGACGATCATGAGGTCGTAACCCTTTTCCGCTTCCGCTGCGACCACTTCCGGTTTCGGCGATGTCTCCACGATGGTGGTGACGTCGAGCTTGGTGTCGGTCTTTTCATCTTCGGTCTGCCCGCGCTCGCTGTGGCCCGCGAAAACCTTGACGGTCTCGGCGGCGGTGTTGGCCTTCTCCTTTTCGGCATCGGCGGCGGCCTTGCCGGTCTTGTTGTCGGTCTTGATGTGCATGACGGTGGTCGGCAGCGCGTTTGCGCCGGCGATGAGCCCCGCAATGCGCGAGGCAAAGCGGCCGCTGGCGCTCTCGTCGACCGCGAGTAGGAGCCGCTCCAGCTTCGGCACGAAGCCGCGCTTTTCCATTTCCTCGCGTTCCAGCCGCTGCTTTTCCTCCTTGCGCAGGGGGATGCGCGACAACGCCCAGCGCAGCGTCGGCGGCATCGCCGTCGTCGTGATGATCGCCATGGCAACGATCATAGTGAAGAGATTCTGGCTGAGCGCCCCCATCGACAGGCCGATGGTGGCGACGATCACCTCGGTCGAGCCGCGCGCGTTCATGCCGGTGCCGAGCGCCAGCAACTCGGGGAAGGTAAGTCCGCCGAGCTTGCCGCCGATAAAGGCCCCGCCGAACTTGCCGAGGCTGGCGATCGCGATCAACCCGGCGGTGAGCGCCAGGATCGCCGGATTTTTGAGGATGGTGAGGTCGGCGTTGAGACCGGCGGTGCCGAAAAACACCGGCATGAAGAAGGCGACGATCAGTCCGCGCAACTGCTCGTCGATGTGACGGGTGAGGATCGGCGACTCGCCGATCAGGATGCCCGCGACGAAGGCGCCGAGCACGGTGTGGACGCCGATCAGATCGGTGATCGTCGCCATTACGCACATGATGAGCAGGATCGCGGTGATGACGGCGAATTCGCTGACGAAGGTGTCGTTAACCCAGCGGATGATGCTGAACACGGCGCGGCGGCCGAGCGTGAAGCTCAGTGCCATGAAGGCGAGGGTGCCGAGCACGCTTTTTGCGATGCTGAATGCGTCGACCTGCCCCTGCAACGCGAGGCTGAAGATGATGGCGATGATGATCCACCCGATGGTGTCGTCGATGATGGCCGAGGCGAGGATCACCTGGCCGACGGTGCGGCGGGTGAAATTCATCTCGCGGATCACGGTCGCGACGATCTTGACCGAGGCGATCGAGAGAGCCGTGCCGAGGAAAAGCGAGGTGATCAGCCGCTTGCCGGGATCGGGCAGCATGGTGTCGGGGAGAAATTCGCCGAGCGCCACGCCGCAGAGGAAGGGGACCAAAATGCCCGCGAGCGAGGCGAGGACAGAAGCCTTTCCGGTGCGCCGCACCAGATTGAGATCGGTCTCCATGCCGGTGAGCAGCAACAGCAAAAGGATGCCGAACTGAGCGATGCCGTCGAGCATCGCGCGCTGCTCTTTGGCGGCGGGAAACAGCGCGTGCTGCCAATCCGGAAATACGGCGCCGAACAGCGAGGGGCCGAGCAACAGGCCGGCTATGAGCTGCCCCATGACCGCCGGCTGCTTGAAGCGGAGCATGACTTCGCCGAGCAAGCGGCCGACCAGGATCAGCACCACGAGTTCGGCGACGAACGTCAATTCGGAAGGGCCCTTCGGCGCTTCGCCGGCGGCAAAGGCCGGCCCCGCCGTCAGCACGAGCGACCCGGCCAACGCGCAAAGCCACCGCAGACATCGCCGATTGCCGCGCATGCCAGACCCGCCCCTCGTTGCCGCTAACAGGTTTGCGGCAACTCGGTCAAAGGGGAGACAGTTCCAATGCGAATGCCAATCATTTCGCAATACCGGATGCCAATACCAATAACGGCGGCCGTTATCCGCATTCAACCTTGCTGCCCGGTTGCCAGGAACTGCGCGATGGCCTTCAGCGTGGCCTCCGAGACATAATGCTCGATGCCTTCGGCATCGGCTTCCGCGGCTTCGGCGGGCACGCCCAGGGCCAGCAAGATATCGACGACCAGCCGGTGGCGCGTCCGCACGCGCGCCGCGAGCTTCTGTCCTTCCTCGGTCAGAAATACACCGCGATAGGGGCGGCCGGTCGCCAGACCGTCGCGCTTGAGGCGGGCGATCGTCTTGATGGCGGTGGCATGCGAGACGCCGAGCCGGCGCGCGACGTCGGTCGGCCGCGCCTCGCCGTTGCTGGACAGCAGGTCGTCGATCAATTCGACATAGTCTTCGAGCAGCGCGCCGGATTGCGCCGAACGCGTCTTGCCGAAGCGGCGCGCTTGGGTGAGCTCGGCCGGCAGCTTGACCGCGGCCTTCGTCCTTTTTTTCTTCGCCGGCTGCATCGTGGTGCGTCCCGTTAAAGCCACGGCGGCCGATAGCCCGGCCGGGGCGGCATCGCGCCACACTACCAAATTGTTGCCATGGCTACAATCTGTGCATTGACATCCGCGACGCGCCGCCTATTCTAAGATGTAGCATTGGCTACAGTTTTATGTCGAGGCTAGAGCGGCCCAAGGCATGCACGATCCGATCGCCCGTCCGCGTTCTATGACCGACCACACGGTGGCGGCGGCGCAGGCCGTTCTCAGCGGCGAGCGGCGCGGGCCGGCGGCCTATCTCGCTTTCGCCGGGCCGGCGGTGGTTGCCTCCATCGCCTACATGGACCCGGGCAATTTCGCCACCAACATCCAGGCCGGCGCCAAATACGGCTACAGCCTGCTGTGGGTCGTGCTGGTCGCCAACCTGATCGCTATGCTGTTCCAGGCGCTCTCCGCCAAGCTTGGTATCGTCACCGGCCGCAATCTGGCGGAACTATGCCGCGAGCAATTTCCCAGGCCAATCGTTTGGGCGATGTGGGCGGTGAGCGAGGTCGCCGCCATGGCGACCGACCTCGCCGAATTTCTCGGCGGCGCCATCGGCCTCGCGCTGCTGTTCAAGATGCCGCTGATCTACGGCATGGGCGTCACCGCGATCATCACCTATGGCATCCTCTTGTTCGAGAGCAGCGGCTTCCGGCCGGTCGAACTGATCATCAGCGGCATGGTCGGCATCATCGGGCTTTGCTACCTGATCGAGATATTCATTGCGCCGGTGGATTGGGGTGCGGCGGCTTATCATTCGGTCGTGCCGGAGATCGCCGATGCCGAGGCCCTGCTGCTTTCGGTCGGCATCATCGGCGCGACGGTCATGCCGCACGCGATCTATCTGCATTCCGGCCTGACCCAGGCGCGCATACCGGCGCATAATGACGACGAGAAACACACCGTGGTGCGCGTCTCGAATTGGGAAGTCCTTATCGCGCTGGCGATCGCCGGCCTCGTCAACATGGCCATGGTGATGATGGCGTCCGGCGCCTTCCATGCCGGCCACCCGGACGTCGCCGAGATCGAAACCGCCTATCACACGCTGGCGCCGCTGCTCGGCATCGGCGCCGCCGGCATCTTCCTGCTCTCGCTAATCGCTTCCGGCGTGTCGAGTTCGGTGGTGGGCACCATGGCGGGGCAGATGATCATGCAGGGCTTCGTCGGCTTCCGCATTCCGATCTGGCTGCGGCGGGTGATCACCATGGTGCCGGCTTTTGTGGTCGTGGCCTATGGCGTCAACGCCACGCAGGCGCTGGTGGTGAGCCAGGTGATCTTGAGCATCGCGCTGCCGCTGCCGATGATCGCGCTCTTGATGTTCACCGGGCGCGCCGACATCATGGGCAAGTTCGTCAACGGCCGCGTCACCCGCGTCGCGGCCTTGGCCGCGACCGCGCTGGTGCTGGCGCTCAATGCGTTTTTGATCGCGCAGACCTTCGGCGTGCCGATCCCGGGGCTGAGCTAGGCGGATCTATTTTGCATTGCCATCACACAGTCGTTGGCTCACCACGCAGAAGTTACGGCGACTGGCGCCGGCTACGCTCCGGCAACGCGCGAGCGCTTCATCGTCGGCGTTTTTGAGTATCTCCAATTGCCCATCCGACTCCCGGTGTTCCATCCTTGGCGTCGACCGACATAGCCGCGCATTTGTTGCGGAAGGTGGAAACGATCACGCAGTGCTCCCGTGCCTTCGCGTCGCCGCTGTTGGGTGGTGCGCCCGATGCGAGCTTCTCTGGAACTTTTTGCATCCAGCCAGGGCAGCGGCGCGGGCCGCCTCGATCGTTGGTCTGTTGACCTGAGTACTGATCTGGTAGCCCTTGGCGGGGCCCCCGGGGGCGATACCCTCAGCAATCGCGCCTTCAGCGTCGGCTCGCTGACTAGCGACACTAAATGCAGCGCACGCCAGCAACAACGCAACTGCTTTCCGTCTCATTGCATCACCCTTTTCACGTCGGCCGCTCCAGTACCGGCGGATCTGTTTTTAGCCGCGGATTTATGAGTCCGCGCCGTCGAGTCATTTTTCGACTCGCGTCCAGCCCGAGGGCATCAGCCGCTCCTGCGGCAGGAAACGGCCTTTGTAGTCCATCTTGCGCGAGCCCGGCACCCAATAGCCGAGATAAACGTAGGCGAGCCCCATGGCCTGCGCGCGCGCGATGTGGTCGAGGATCATCAGCGTGCCGAGCGAGCGCTCGCCGGCGTCCGGATCGAAGAACGAATAGACCATCGACAGCCCGTCGCTCAGCACGTCGGTGAGCGCCACCGCCAGCAATTTGCCGGCGCCGCGGCCGTTGATGCCGGTATCGGGCCCGCGCCGCCGGTATTCGACCAAGCGAGTGTCAACATGGCTGTCCTCGATCATCATGGCGTAATCGAGCACGGTCATGTCGGCCATGCCGCCGTCGCGGTGGCGGGTGTCGAGATAGGCTCGGAACACCGAATATTGCTCCGAGGTCGGCGCCGGCGAGCGCATGTCGCCGATCACGTCCTCGTTGCGCTCGGCGATGCGGCGCATGTTGCGCGATGGTTCGAAATCCGCCGCCACCACCCGCACCGACACGCAGGCGCGGCAGTTCTCGCAGGCCGGCCGGTAGGCAATCGACTGGCTGCGGCGGAAGCCGCCATGGGTGAGCAGATCGTTGAGTTCCGGAGCGCGTTCGCCGACCAGGTGGGTGAAAACCTTGCGTTCTTCCTGGCCGCGCAGATAGGGGCAGGGCGAGGGCGCGGTCAGGTAGAATTGCGGCGTATCGCGGGAATGCTGGGTCACGTTGTCAGGCCGTCATGGCTCCCGATTCAGCCGCTAGCATCGCTCGCCGCGGGAGCCTCGTCAAAGGCCATTATCGCGCCGGCGCGCCGCGCAACGCGGCCCGCGCCGGGTTATTGATGACCACGGTGCCGAGCATGATGTCGTGCAGCAGCCGGCGGCGCTCGTTGAAGAACGGCACCAAAAGGACGAACGGCGTCAAGAACGACACCGTGAACCAGAACGCGATGGCGTGCACGGCGCCGAGCACGAAATAGGCGGGCGCGCCGTACCAGGTGCGCATTTCGATATCCATAATGCGCATGCCGACGGTGGCCGAACGCTCCCCGCCCAGCGTGACGCCGAAATAGACCAGCGCCCAGATCACGGTTGCCGGCGACAGCAGCCAATAGAGCACGAAGCCCAAGCCCAGTGTGACGATGCCGAAGGCGAAGATGAACATGGCCGCCAAGACCACCGGCACGGCGATGATGATGAAATCGATGCAGAATGCGACCACCCGGCGCGCCAGCACGCCCTCGAACAGCTCAGGATTCGCTGCCGGATCGTAGGCGTGCGGCTTGATGTCGATCGCCATGGGCCTTCGCCCCTTGGATTGCGGGGCGCTCCTCTGCATCAGCATCGAGATGGCGAAGGAATCGGCCGCGCGCAAGGGGTCAAAGCCGCCGGCCGACCGGCTGGAATGCCGGCCGCCCTTGCGGCATGGTGCGCGGGAGCCCGGGAGACCTTGCGTGACCGTAACGATCGCCGACATCCAAGCCGCCCGCAGCGTGATCCACGGCGCCGTGCTGCGCACGCCCATGCTGCCGGCGCCACGGCTGTCGGCGCTCACCGGCGCCGAAGTCTACGTCAAATACGAGAATTTGCAGGTCACCAATTCGTTCAAGGACCGCGGCGCGCTCAACAAGCTCGCCTCACTGAGCGAGGCCGAGCGCCGGCGCGGCGTCATCGCCATGTCGGCCGGCAATCACGCGCAGGCGGTGGCCTATCACTCAGCAAGGCTCAAGATCCCGGCGACCATCGTGATGCCGGAGACCACGCCGCTGGTGAAGGTAGCGGCGACCCGCTCGCACGGCGCCGAGGTCGTGCTCGACGGTGAGAGCGTGGCGGAGGCGCAGAAGCGTTGCGAGCAGATACTGGCCGAACGCAAGCTGACGCTGGTGCATCCTTACGACGACGCCCGCATCATTGCGGGGCAGGGCACCATCGCGCTCGAAATGCTGGAGGACGCGCCCGACCTCGATGTGCTGGTGATCCCGATCGGCGGCGGCGGATTGATCGCCGGCAATGCCATCGCCGCGCGCGCGGCCAAGCCCACAATCGACATTGTCGGCGCGGAAGCCGCGCTTTACCCCTCGGTGTGGAACGCGCTGCATAACGAGAAGCGGCCGCTCGGCGGGCCGACGCTGGCCGAAGGCATCGCGGTCAAGAATGTCGGCAAACTGACGCTGCCGGTGATCCGCGAACTCGTTTCCGAGATCGTCCTTGTCGACGAGGCGCATCTCGAGCGCGCGGTCAACGCCTATCTCACTTTGCAGAAGACCATGGCGGAAGGCGCGGGCGCCGCCGGCCTTGCCGCCATGCTCGCCAATCCCGATCGCTTTCGCGGCAAAAAAGTCGGGCTCATTTTGTGCGGCGGCAATATCGATCCGCGCATTCTGGCCTCCATCATGGTGCGCGAACTCGAGCGCGAAACGCGCATCGTCTCGTTCCGCCTCACCATTCCCGACCGACCCGGCGTGCTCGGCATCATCGCGACCCGGTTCGGCGAACTCGGCGCCAATATTCTCGAGGTCGATCACCGCCGCCTGTTCCTCGACGTGCCGGCCAAGGGCGCCAAGCTCGACGTCACCATCGAGACGCGCGACGCCGCGCACGCCGCCGACATCCTGGCGGCGCTCACCGCCGACGGCTATCAGCCGGTGCGCATCGAAGCCGGCAATTCGCTCGAGTGAGCGGCGCAGGACGGACGTTTCATTCTTCCCGCCGCCGCAACCGATTTCTGACACACGGCAGCAGCGCCGGAGAACGACCGTCTCCGTCGTGAAAAAATATTCCGCGGTCAAGGCGCCGCGCGGAACGCCGCTTTGGCGCCGCTATGATCGGCGACAAATATTTTCCGCAAAGAAACGCAACATTCTTGGAACACGATTGTTCCCGGTACGGCGTTTCAAGCATCGGCAGTGCGCTTCCGTTCGATATTGGCGAATATTATTTTCGCTTTGACAGCAAGATTGCGGCGCACATTAAGTGCGACATGCTTGATGTCACGAGCCAAATTCGCAGCGACGAGGTGGCAGCCCTGCCGGCGGCCGAACGGCTTGTGCATTTGCGCCGCGCGCTCGACGGCTCGATCGTCTTCACGCACGGCTTCGGCATCGAAGGCCAGTTGATCTTTCATTGGATCTGCGAGCGCGGCCTCGACATCGACGTGGTCACGCTCGATACCGGACGGCTGTTCCCGGAGACCTATCAATTGTGGGCGGAGACCGAGCGCCGCTACGGCCGCCGCATCCGCGCCATCTATCCCAACCGTGCGGCGCTCGAGCGGTTGGTCGCCAAACAGGGCATCGACGGCATCTATGAGTCGAAACGTGCGCGCGAAGCCTGCTGCGACGTGCGCAAGACCAGGCCGCTCGACCGCGCGCTCGCCGGCGCCGCAGCCTGGATCACCGGCTTGCGCGCCGATCAAAACGAAAACCGGCGCGACGCCGGGCTTGCGAGCTTCGAAGCCAGCCGCGGCCTGCTCAAGTTCAACCCGCTGTACGATTGGACGCGCGAAGCCGTGCTCGCCGAAGTGCGCCGCCACGACGTTCCGATCAATGCCTTGCACGCCAAAGGTTTCGCCTCGATCGGCTGCGCGCCCTGCACGCGCGCGCTCAAGCCCGGCGAACCCGAGCGCAACGGCCGCTGGTGGTGGGAGCAGGACGGCAACACCGAATGCGGGCTGCATCTGCCGCGCCGTCGCGTGCTGCAGGACAACGTGCCGCGCGACCGGGTCGAAATCGCCGCCGGCTGCGGCTGAGCAATCCGTCATTCCGGGTGCGCACGCGTCAGCGTGCGCACCCGGAATCCAGCCAGAGACTCAGAGATTGCCTCTGGATTCCGGGTCCGGCCCACCCAGGTCGGCTAAAGCCGACCTGGGAAAATGAATAGCGATCTCGGGTAAACCCGAGATCGATGGGCCGTCCCGGAATGACCGAAACCTATTTGCCCTGCATCGCGCGCCAGACGCGCTCGGGTGTCGCCGGCATCTCGATGTGCTTGACGCCGAATTCGCTCAAGGCGTCGACCAGCGCGTTGGCCACCGCCGGCAGCGCGCCGACGCAGCCGGCTTCGCCCGCGCCTTTGGTGCCGAGCGGGTTGGTCTTGGTCGGCACCGGATTGCTCTCGACTTCCATATCGCAAAAATCGTGCGCGTGCGGCATGGCGTAATCCATGAACGAGCCGGTGACGAGCTGGCCTTGCGCGTCGAAATGGATGTTTTCCATCAGCGCCTGGCCCGCGCCCTGCGCGATGCCGCCGTGAATCTGGCCGTGCAGCAGCATCGGATTGAGCACGGTGCCGACGTCGTCCACCACCGAATAGCGCACGATCTCGACTTTGCCGGTGTCCTGTTCGATCTCGACTTCGCAGATGTGGCAGCCGTTCGGATAATTCGCGATCGGCGCGGTGTAGACCGCGTTGGCCGAAAGGCCGGCCTCCATGCCTTGCGGCAGCTTGGCGGGATCGAAGGCGTCCTTGGCGATTTCCTTCACCGACAGCGTCCGGTTGGTGGCTTTGCTGGAAAACACGCCTTCGGAAAAATTGAGTTCGCCGGGCTCGACCTTGAGCAGGTGCGCGGCGATGCCGCGCGCCTTGGCGACGATCTTCTCCGACGCCATGTGGAAGGCGGAGCCGGCCAAAGTGGCCGAGCGCGAGCCGCCGGTGCCTTCGCCGTAGAACACCTCGTCGGTGTCGCCCTGCACGTATTGCACCTCGGCCGGATCGAGGCCGAGCCGGTCGCAGACCAGTTGCTTGAACACGGTCTCGTGGCCCTGGCCCTGGCTGTTCGAGCCGGAGAAGATGGTCGCCGCGCCGGAGCGGTCGAAGCGCACTTCGGCGCCTTCGGTCGAGGCGGCAGCCGCGCGCTCGATGGTGTTGGAAATGCCGAAGCCGCGGAGTCTGCCGTTTTTGCGCGCTTGCGCCTTGCGTGCCTTGAAGCCTTTGAAGTCGGCGAGCTCGAGCGCCATGTCCATATTCTTTTCGAATTCGCCGCAGTCGTAAGTGAACGTGAGCCCGGTCTTGAACGGCATGGCGCTCGGCGGGATGTAGTTGCGCCGGCGCAATTCGGCCGGATCGATGCCGAGTTCGTCGGCGGCGAGATCGACCATGCGCTCGATGACGTAACCGGCTTCCGGCCGGCCGTTGCCGCGATAGGGCCGCACCGGGTTGGTGTTGGTGAAGACCGCGGTGATGTCGGCAAACATCGCCGGCGTGCGGTAGGTGCCGGCGAGCGTGCCGGCATTGAACAAAAAGGCCGGCATGGAGTGCTGCAGATAGGCGCCGATGGCGGCAAAAGTCTTCACGCGCAACGCCAGGAACGTACCGTCTTTATCGAGCGCGAGTTCGGCTTCGGTGACATTGTCGCGCGCCTGCGCGTCGGAGAGGAAGGACTCCGAGCGCGTGCTGATCCATTTCACCGGCCGGCCGGTGAGTTTGGACGCGAGCAGCACCAGCGGCGTCTCGTTGAAAATCGGCGACTTCATGCCGAAGCTGCCGCCGGTGTCGCCGGTAATGATGCGGATCTTGCTCTCGGAGACTTTCAGCACCTTGGCGAGATCCGCGCGCACCGGATGCGGGCGCTGCAAGGCGGTGTAGAGCGTGTAGCGCCGGTCGGCGGTACGATAGTCGCCGACCGCGCCGCGCGGCTCCATGGTCACGGCGGTGACCCGGTTGATGACGAAACGATGTTTGACGATGTGCGCGGCGCGCGCGAAGGCGGCATCGGTCGCGGCCTTGTCGCCGATCAGTTCGACGAAGCCGATATTGTCGGGGCAGTCGTCCCAGACGCGCGGCGCGCCCGGTTTCGGCGCCTCGGCGGTCGAGGTGACGGCGGGCAGGGGCTCGTAGTCGACTTGAATGAGTTCGGCCGCGTCCATGGCCTGCGCCACGGTTTCGGCCACCACGAAAGCGACGCTGTCGCCGAGCCAGCGCACGCGATCCTCGGCCAGGATCGGATAGCGCGGCTTGTATTGCGGCGAGCCGTCGCGGCGCTTGAGATTGCCCGGAACGGGGAGGTCGCCGAAGCCCGCCGCCTTCACATCGGCTGCGGTGAGTACGGCCAGCACGCCGGGCGCGGCTTTGGCCGTAGCGGTGTCGATCGCCTTGATCTTGGCGTGCGCGTGCGGCGAGCGCAGCACGACGGCGTGCGCCATGCCGGGCAGGGTGACGTCGTCGGTATAGCGGCCGCCGCCCTGGATCAGCCGCGGATCCTCGAAGCGCGACACGCCTTGACCGATTGCAAATTCACCCATGAGGAATTTCCAAATTTTGTACGGGCCCGCCCACAAACAGCTCGTCCCCGCGCAAGCGGGGACCCAGGGCAGTTTGCGCGGTTTGAGTTTGTGGCTGTGGATTCCCGCGTGCGCGGGAATGAGCGGAATGTGGCACGAGCATTGCGGAAGCTATTTCCCGGCTTTCAGTTTTTCCGCCACGCGCGGCGCGAAATAAGTCAGTACGCCGTCGGCGCCGGCGCGCTTGAAGGCGGTGAGCGTTTCCCACATCGCGCGCTCGCCATCGAGCCAGCCGTTTTGCGCCGCCGCCATCAGCATCGCGTATTCACCCGACACTTGATAGGCGTAAGTCGGCATGGCGAAGGCGTCTTTCACGCGCGCCACGATGTCGAGATAGGGCAGGCCGGGCTTGATCATGATCATGTCGGCGCCTTCCTCGATGTCGAGCGCGACCTCGCGCAGCGCCTCGTCGGTGTTGCCATAATCCATCTGGTAGGTGCGCTTGTCGCCAACAAGCGTCTTGGACGAGCCGACCGCGTCGCGGAACGGCCCGTAGAACACCGAGGCGTATTTCGCCGCATAGGCCATGATCGACACGTCGAGAAAATTTTCGGCGTCGAGCCCCTTGCGGATGGCGCCGACGCGCCCGTCCATCATGTCGGAGGGCGCGATGATGTCGCAGCCGGCCTCCGCCTGCACGATCGCTTGCTTGGTCAGCACGGCGACGGTTTCGTCGTTGAGGATTGCGCCGTCGCGCATCAGCCCGTCATGGCCGTGGCTGGTAAAAGGATCGAGCGCGACGTCGGCCAGAAGGCCGATCTCTGGCACCTCCTTCTTGATCGCGCGCAGCGCGCGGCAGACCAGATTGTCCGGGTTGAGCGCCTCGCTGCCGGTCTCGTCGCGCAAGGACGGGTCGGTATAGGGGAACAGCGCGAGGCAGGGAATGGTGAGCTTGGCGGCGCGTTCGGCCTCGCGCACCGCTTGGTCGACCGAAAGCCGCTCGACGCCGGGCATCGAAGGCACCGGCGTGCGCTTGTTGTCGCCGTCCATGATGAACAGCGGCCAGATCAGGTCGTCGGTGGTGATTTGGTTTTCGCGCGTCATGCGGCGCGCCCATTCGCTGCGCCGGTTGCGCCGCAAGCGGGTAGGTAGATCGAGGCGTTCGGTACCCGCCGCTTCGCTTTCGACGGGCGTCAGGCGGCTGCGGGCTTCGATGGGGCGGCCGAATTTGATTGCCATCATGGGTCTCCGGGGCCTCTTTTTAGCCGGTCCGGGGTCCGCCCGCTACCCGCCCGTATAGTCACGCTTAACCGCCGTTGACGGGGCGAAAGCCGCCTTCTATCGGTCGAAGCCATGGACTTCGACCTCACCTCAGAGCAACGCGCCTTCCAGGCCACCGCGCGGCAATTTGCGCGCGATGAAATGATGCCGCATGCGCGCGACTGGGACGAAAATGAAACCTTCCCGGTCGTGGCGCTGCGCAAGGCGGCCGCACTTGGCTTTGGCGGTATATACGTCAAGGAAGACGTCGGCGGCTCGGCGCTCACCCGGCTCGACGCCACGCTCATCTTCGAGGAACTGGCGCAGGGCTGCACCTCGACCGCCGCCTATATCTCGATCCACAACATGGCGGCCTGGATGATCGACGCTTACGGCAGCGATGCCGTGCGCCAGAAATTCCTGCCCAGGCTCTGCTCGATGGAGCATTTCGCGAGCTACTGCCTGACCGAGCCGGGCGCGGGCTCGGATGCGGCTAGCCTTTCGACACGCGCGCGCCGCGACGGCGAGCATTACGTGCTCGACGGCAGCAAGGCCTTCATCTCCGGCGGCGGCGTCTCCGACATCTATGTGGTGATGGCGCGCACCGGCGAAGCGGGCCCGCGCGGCATTTCCACCATCGTGGTGGAGAAGGGCACGAAGGGACTTTCTTACGGCGCGCCAGAAAAGAAGCTCGGCTGGAAATCGCAGCCGACGGCGATGGTGATATTCGAAAATTGCCGCGTGCCGGCCGCGAACCTGATCGGCCGCGAAGGCCAAGGCTTCAAGATCGCCATGGCGGGCTTGGACGGCGGCCGCTTGAACATCGGCGCCTGCTCGCTCGGCGGCGCGCAGTTCTGCCTCGACCGCACCGTCGACTACATGAAACAGCGCAAGCAGTTCGGCGCGCGGCTGGCCGATTTCCAGGCGCTGCAATTCCGCATCGCCGATTACGCAACCGAGCTCGAAGCCGCGCGCTTGCTGCTGCATCGCGCCGCGGTCGCGGTCAGCGCGAGCGAGCCTTCCGCCACCCGCCTTGCCGCGCAGGCCAAGCGCCTCGCCACCGATACGGGTTTCGAAGTGGTCAATGGCTGCCTGCAGTTGCATGGCGGCTACGGCTATTTGCGCGATCATCCGATCGAACGCGTCTTGCGCGACGTGCGCGTGCATCAAATACTGGAAGGCACCAACGAGATCATGCGGCTGATCGTCAGCCGCGCTATGCTGGGAAACTGACAAAAATTGCGGAGGAAACTCATGGAACAGCTTCCGAGAATATATGTGACCAAGGCCGAAATGATGAAGCGCGTCGCGCGCTTCAAGGACCTCAAAGGCTCCGACGGCGGGCTGCCCGACAGCAAGATGCCGGGCTGCGAGCGTACGCTCTACAACGTCATCGGCTTCCAGCCGCCGGAAAACGTGGGCGCCAATGCGACCTCGCCGGTTGGCGATCACGCCGCGCGCATGGCTGCCATCAAGATCCGCGAGGGCTTCAACCTCGGCTACTGCAAGGCCAAGCCGGGGCACGGCCCGGAAATGCACAATCACGACACCAACGAAACCTTCATCCCGATGACCGGCACCTGGCGCGCCAGTTGGGAAAACGAGAAGGGCGAGGTCGAATACGTCGATCTTGGGCCGCTCGATGTCGTCTCGTTTCCGCCCGGCATGATCCGCCGCTTCGAGAATGTCACCAAAGGCGACCCCAACGCGGACTCGATCCTGATGTTCGTGATCGGCGGCGACGCGCCGCAGGCCGAATTCTCCGATCAGGCGATGGCGCGGCTGGAAACCGCCGGCGTCTGGCCGCAGCGCTAATTCAGGTGAACCGGCCGCGATGAGCGACGAAATTTTGTTCGAGCGTCGCGGCGCGGCCGGGCTGATCACGCTCAACCGGCCGCAGGCGCTCAACGCCGTCACGCACGCCATGGTGCGCGCGCTGCGCGCCCAGCTCGACGCCTGGGGCGCCGACCCGGCTATCACGCGCGTGGTGATTAAAGCGGCCGGCGCGCGCGCGTTTTCGGCCGGCGGCGACATCCGCGCGCTGTACGATCTCGGCCAGGCCGGCCGCCGCGCCGAGGCGCTGCAATTCTGGCGCGACGAATATCCGCTCAACGTGGCGATCAAGAATTTCCGCAAGCCCTACGTGGCGCTGATCGACGGGCTGGTCATGGGCGGCGGCGTCGGGGTTTCGGTGCACGGCTCGCACCGCGTCGCCGGCGACCGCTATACCTTCGCCATGCCGGAAGTCGGTATCGGTTTTTTTCCCGACGTCGGCGCCACTTGGTTTTTGCCGCGCCTGCCGGGCGAACTCGGCACGTTTTGCGCCCTCACCGGCGAGCGCTTCAATAGCGCCGATGCCGTCGCCGCCGGTCTTGCCACCCACCGTATTCCCTCGGCCCGCTTCGATGCGCTGCTCGATGGCCTGACCGGCACGGTCTCCGTCGACGCGCTGCTTGCCGCCTTTGCCGAGCCGGCGGGCGAGGGCGCCATCGTGGCGCGGCGCGCAGCGATCGACCGCCTTTTTGCCGGCGATAGCGTCGAAGGCATCCTCGCCGCACTTGACCGCGAAGCTGCCGCCGGCGGCGCCGACGCCGAATGGGCTGCCAAGACCGCCGCCACCATGCGGACCAAATCGCCGCTCAGCCTCAAACTGGCGCTGGCGCAAGTGCGGCGCGGCAAAGCATGGGATTTCGAGACGTGCATGCGCGCCGAATTCCGCATAGTGTCACGCATCATCGAGGCCCATGATTTCTACGAGGGCGTGCGTGCCGTGATCGTCGACAAGGACAACAAGCCGCGCTGGCAGCCGGCGACGCTCGCCGCGGTGAGCGAAGCGGAGGTCGAGCGCCATTTCGCGGCGCTCGGCGCCGGCGAATTGGTGCTGCCATGAGCGAGCCCTTCGCGCCCGACGATCTGCAAAGCATGGCGCCGGTGCAGGAGCACGCCGGCAGCGAGAGCATCGGCCCCTGGACGTGGCGGCTGGTGCTGTTTCCTGCGCGTGATGGCCGGCCTCTCGATGCTCAAGGGCCTTTATCATTGGTCGCGGGTGTGCGGCATCGGCGTCGATGCGGGCAACGTGTTCCAATATCATTCCATCGCCTGGCAGGCGGCGACCATTTTCTTTGCGGTGATCGATCTGGTGGCCTCCGTCGGACTTTGGCTTGCCGCCGCCTGGGGCGCGGTGATCTGGCTCACGGCGGTCACCTCCATGTTGGCGGTCGAAATATTTTTTCCGCAGGTTTTCGGGTCGAGCCTGGTGGCCGGCCTGCTGGAAGGCGGACTGCTGCTGGTTTACCTGTGGCTGGCGTTGAAATCGGCGAACGAGCAGCCGCTGTGACTAAACAAAATAAAATGGGGAGGGCGCCATGGCGCGCATAGGATTCATCGGGCTCGGCAATATGGGTCTGCCGATGGCGCAGAACCTGATCAAAGGCGGCCATCAGGTCGAGGGCGTGGACGTCAATCCCGCTTCGGTCGCCAAACTGGTGGCGGCCGGCGGCGGCAGCGACGAGACTCGCCAAGGGCGCGGCCGCGCGCGCCGACGTCGTCATCACCATGCTGCCGTCCGGCAAGGAAGTGCGCGAGGTCTATCTCGGCTCCTCCGGCATCATCGAGAACGCCAACGAAGGTACGCTGCTGATCGACTGCTCGACCATCGACGTCGAGACCGCGCGCGCAGTCGCCGGCGCGGCGGAGAAGAGGGGCCTCATGATGCTCGATGCGCCGGTGTCGGGCGGCGTCGGCGGCGCAACCGCGGCGACGCTCACCTTCATGGTCGGCGGCAGCGAGCGCGCCTTCGTGCGCGCGGAATCGATTTTGCAGAAGATGGGCCGAACAATCGTGCACGCCGGCGGCGCCGGCAACGGCCAGGCCGCGAAAATCTGCAACAACATGATCCTCGCCGTGTCGATGATCGCGGTGTCGGAGGCTTTCGTGCTGGCGGAAAAACTCGGGCTCGACCATCAGAAGCTGTTCGACATCGCGTCGAAGTCCTCGGGCCAGTGCTGGGCGCTCACCAGTTATTGTCCCGTACCGGGACCGGTGCCGGCGTCGCCCGCCAATCGCGATTATCAGGCCGGCTTCACCGCGGCGATGATGCTTAAGGATTTGAAACTGGCGCAAGAAGCGGCGAAGGCCGCTGGCGCCAAGACCGCAGCTCGGCGCGGATGCCGCAAGGATTTATTCGCACTATGTCGAGAGCGGAGAGGCGGGCAAGGATTTTTCCGGTATCATCCGCCTCGTGCGCGGGTAAGTGTCATTCCGGGACGTCTTCCCAAACTCCGCTCATTCCCGCGTAAGCGAGGAATCCAGGAGCTACAATATAGACGCCGATAGATTTTGTCCCTGGGTCCCCGCTTTCGCAGGGACGAGCGGTTACGTGGTGAACGAAATCTTGCGCGCGATCACGATTCAATTGCGTCTTCAACGAAACGTTCACTGTTGCAAATAAATCTAATCTTTATCGTGTTATTTAAGCCGATTTTAGAGTGCCCCTTATAGGGTCCGGCATCTGGAACGGGGAAAACAGGGCCTCGTTACCGGGACGTTGCGAAACAATAAAACGCAAACAGGGGCGTTGGACATGAAAGCCGTTGTGAAGACGGTCGAACCCGCCGACGAGGCGAAGTTCGACCATATCAGGCCGCTCTATCACGAGGCCTTGACCTTGGTTGAGCGGCTGCACCGCCGGCTGCTCGACGTCATCAAGGACGAATTCGACCGCCGCGGCCGCGCCGACATCAATTCGGTGCAGGCGCTGCTGCTGTACAATATCGGCGACAAGGAGCTCACCGCCGGCGAACTGCGTTCGCGCGGCTACTATCTCGGCTCCAACGTCTCCTACAATCTCAAGAAGCTGGTGGAGATGGCGTTCCTCGATCACCAGCGCAGCCGCGTCGACCGCCGTTCGGTGCGCATCAAGCTGACCGACAAGGGCCGCGAAGTGCGCGACATCGTCGAGACGCTCTACCAGAAGCACGTGCGGACCGTTGAGCAGGTCGGCGGCATCAATGCCGACGAGTTCGCCACGCTCAACAAGTCGCTGCATCGGCTCGAGCGTTTCTGGACCGATCAGATCCTTTACCGCCTGTAATCCTCCAAGTACAGGCGGAAAGCCTTGCCCCGGCCGCTTGCGGCCGGGGTTTTGTTTTTGGCGGCGGCTGACTTAACGCCCTAGATATTGCGGTTCGCACACCATCCACATGCCAGTGCTTGGCGGTGGCGGGCCGATATGCTATTTGCGGACGTAATCCCGGACCTTGCCCGTAATGCGGCCCCGGCTCGTCCGGGCGCCAGGAGAAGCGTGATGTCGGCGACTTCCAAACCCAGTTCCGCGAGCGACGTAGAGGCTCAGTTCTCGGCGTCGCTGGCGGAGGTCGACCCCGAGATCGCCGACGCGATCGGCAAAGAACTCGGCCGCCAACGCGACGAGATCGAGTTGATCGCTTCCGAGAACATCGTCTCGCGCGCGGTTCTCGAAGCGCAAGGCTCCGTGCTGACCAACAAATACGCCGAAGGCCTGCCGGGAAAACGCTATTACGGCGGCTGCCAGTTCGTCGACATCGCCGAGAACCTGGCCATCCAACGGGTAACAAAGCTGTTCGGCTGCAAGTTCGCCAACGTCCAGCCGCATTCCGGGGCTTCCGCCAACGCGGAAGTGTTTTTTGCTCTGCTGCAGCCGGGCGACACCTTCATGGGCCTCAACCTCGCCGCCGGCGGGCATCTCACCCACGGCTCGCCGGTCAACATGTCGGGCAAATGGTTCAAGCCGGTGCCTTATGGCGTGCGGCGCGAGGACCAGCGCATCGACATGGACGAGGTGGCGCGGCTCGCGCGCGAGCACAAACCCAAATTGATCATCGCCGGCGGTTCGGCCTATCCGCGCATCATCGACTTCCGGCGTTTCCGCGAAATCTGCGACGAGGTCGGCGCGCTCTTGATGGTGGACATGGCGCATTTCGCCGGCCTGGTGGCGGGCGGCGCGCATCCCTCGCCATTTCCGCACGCGCATGTGGTGACGACGACCACGCACAAGACGCTGCGCGGCCCGCGCGGCGGCGTGATCCTGTCGGACGACGAGGCGATCGCCAAGAAACTCAATTCGGCGGTGTTCCCCGGCATGCAGGGCGGCCCGCTGATGCACGTGATCGCCGCCAAGGCGGTGGCCTTCGGCGAGGCGCTGCGGCCGAGCTTCCGCACCTACGCGCGCAACGTGGTGGAAAACGCCAAGGCGCTTGCCGAGACGCTTAAGTCGAAAGGCCTCGACATCGTCTCCGGCGGCACCGACACGCATCTGATGCTGGTCGATCTGCGGCCCAAGCGCCTCACCGGCAAGGTGGTGGAAGCCGCGCTCGAGCGCGCCCACATCACCTGCAACAAGAACGGCATCCCGTTCGATCCGGAAAAGCCGACGGTCACGTCGGGCGTGCGGCTCGGCACGCCGGCCTGCACCACGCGCGGCTTCGGCATCGCCGAGTTCCGCGCCGTCGGCGAGATGATCGTCGAGGTGCTCGACGTGCTGTCGCAGAAGAAGGTCGAGGAAGACTCGCTGGTCGAAGCGGCGGTGCGGGAAAAAGTGAAGGCATTGATTTCGCGGTTTCCGATTTATCAATGAGTGGCGGGACCGGAGTAGGGGGCTAGTCATGCGTTGTCCGAGTTGCGGAAGCCTCGACACCCAGGTGAAGGATTCGCGGCCGACCGAGGATTCGGCGGTCATCCGCCGCCGCCGCGTGTGCCTCACCTGCAATTTCCGCTTCACCACCTTCGAGCGCGTGCAATTGCGCGAGCTCACCGTGATCAAGCGCAACGGCCGCCGCGTGCCGTTCGACCGCGATAAATTGATGCGCTCGGTGCAGGTCGCGCTGCGCAAGCGCTCGGTCGACCCCGAGCGCATCGAGCAGGAAGTCTCGAAGATCGTGCGCGAGCTGGAAAGCCAGGGCGAGAACGAAGTGTCGTCGGAGGCGATCGGCGAACTGGTGATGGAGCATCTGCGCGGGCTCGACGACGTGGCCTATGTGCGCTTTGCCTCCGTCTACCGCAATTTCCGCGAGGCCAAGGACTTCCGCGCCGCGCTCGACGAATTGTCGGGCGACGACGAGCCCAAGCCCGCGACCAATCCCGCGACCGCGCGCAAATGAGCCTCGCGGCCGAGCAGGGCGCGGCGATCGCGCCGGCGGACGACGCCCGCTACATGGCGCTCGCCTTCACGCTCGGCCGGCGCGGGCTCGGCAATACCTGGCCCAATCCCGCGGTCGGCGCGGTGATCGTCAAGGACGGCGTGATCGTCGGCCGCGGCTGGACGCAAACAGGCGGCCGCCCGCATGCCGAGGTCGAGGCGCTGCGTCACGCCAAAAAGGCCGCGCAAGGGGCTACGCTGTACGTCACGCTCGAGCCGTGCTCGCACCAGGGCAAGACGCCGCCTTGCGCCGACGCCATCATCAAGGCCGGCATCGCGCGCGTGGTGTCGGCGCTGGAGGATCCCAACCCGGAAGTCGCCGGCAAGGGCCACGCCAAGCTGCGCGAGAAGGGCGTCGCGGTCGATGTCGGCCTCGGCGAAGAAGAAGCGCGCCGCGTGCATGCCGGCCACATCATGCGCGTCACCAAGGGCCGGCCTCATGTCCTGCTCAAGCTCGCGGTGTCGGCCGACGGCAAAGCCGGATTGGCCGGGCGCAAGCCGGCGGCGATAACGGCTGAGGCGGCGCAAACGCGCGTGTTCCAGATGCGCGCGGCCAGCGACGCCATTCTGGTCGGCATCGGCACCGTGCTGTCCGACAATCCGCAATTGACCTGCCGGCTGCCGGGAATGTTCGAGCGCTCGCCGGTGCGCGTGGTGCTCGACGCGACCCTGAAGCTGCCGCTGGCGACCTCGGTGGTGGCGACGGTGCGCGATACGCCGACCTGGGTGTTCACCTCGCGCAAGCCGTCGGCGCATCGCCGAGGAAATCCTGCAGCAGAAAGGCTGCAAGGTGTTCCGCGTCGGCGACGCGGACGGGCGGCTCGATGTCGAGGAAGTGCTAAGGTGCTGGCCGGTGAGGGCATCACCCGGCTGATGGTGGAAGGCGGCCCGAAAATCGCCGGCGCTTTTGCCGCCGCCGGATTGGTGGACGAAATGGCGGTGCTGCGCGGAGAGAAGGATATCGGCGCCGGCGGCATCGATCCGCTCGACGGCATGGCGCTCGACGGATTCACCGGGCAATTGCACTCGCGCGGCCGCGAGACGCTCGGGCCCGATACGCTCGAAATATTCGAGAAGGCCTGACGTGTTCACCGGCATCGTCACCGATATGGGCGAAGTGCGGTCGGTCAAGCCGCGCGCCGACAATCTGCACCGCATCACCATCGCCTGCGATTATCCGCGCGCCGAATTGATCGAGGGCGCCTCCATCGCCTGTTCCGGCGTCTGCATGACGGTGGTGGGCGCCGGCGAGGAAGACGGCCGCAGCTGGTTTGCGGTCGACGCCGCGGCCGAGACTTTGGCGCTGACCACGGTCGGGCGCTGGCGGCACGGCGCCCGCGTCAATCTCGAGCGGCCGCTTAAATTCGGCGACGAACTGGGCGGCCATCTGGTCGCCGGCCATGTCGACGGGCTTGCGAGCGTCGTTGCGCGCGAGGACATGACCGATATGGCGCGGTTCACCTTGCGCGTACCGGGCCCGCTGGCGCGCTTCATCGCGCCCAAAGGATCGGTCGCGCTCGACGGCGTCTCGCTCACGGTCAACGACGTCGCGGGCGACACCTTCTCGGTGCTGATCATCCCGCACACGCTTTCCGTCACCACGTTCGGCGCGCTGCGCCAGGGCGACGACGTCAATCTCGAAATCGACACCATGGCGCGCTACGCCGCGCGGCTGATGGACGCGAACTAGCGCGCAACAAACCCCGCTCATTGCCGCGCAAGCGGGAATCCAGAGCCACAAAGCACAGCAACACATGCAGCCCTGGGTCCCCGCTTGCGCGGGGACGAGCGGATGGGCTACCACGCGGCCCAACAAGGAAATTGAAAACATGGCCAAGAAGACAAGCGGCGCGAAAAAGCGCGCCCCGTTGCGCGTGCTGATCGTGGAAGCGCGCTTTTACGAGCGCATTTCGGACGCGCTGCTCACCGGCGCTATCGCGGTGCTCGACGAGGCGGGCGCGCACTATGACCGTATCGCGGTGCCCGGCGCGCTGGAAGTGCCGGCGGCCATCGCCATGGCGGTCGACGCCGCGCAGCGCAGGAAGGCGCCTTATGACGGCGTGGTCGCGCTCGGCTGCGTGATCCAGGGCGAGACCTATCATTTCGAGCTGGTGTCGAACGAGTCGGCGCGCGGGCTGATGGATCTGAGCATCGACCGCCAGCTCGCCATCGGCAACGGCATCCTCACCGTCGACAACGAAGCGCAGGCTTTGGCGCGCTCCTCCGGTCCCGGCCGCAACAAGGGCGCCAGCGCCGCGCGCGCGGCGCTCGCCATGATCGCGCTCAAGCAAAGTCTTGCGGGCAAATAGATGGCCAAGAGCGCGCCAGCTTGACGCCAAGGACGCGCGCAAAGAAGCGCCCAAGGCGAACAAACGCGGCGCGGCCCGGTTGGCGGCGGTGCAGGCGCTCTACCAGATGGATCTCGCCGGCACCGGCTTGAACGAAATCCTCGCCGAATTCGAGAGCCACTGGATCGGCCGCGAGGTCGAAGGCGAGCAATATCTGCCGGCGGAAGCCGCGTTCTTCCGCGACATCGTCTCCGGCGTGGTGCGCGAGCAGCGCAAGCTCGATCCGGTCATCGACGAGGCGCTGGCCAAAAGCTGGCCGCTCAAGCGCATCGAGGCGGTGCTGCGCGCGGCGCTGCGCGCGGGCTGCTACGAACTCGACCACCGCCGCGACGTGCCGGCGCGCGTGGTGGTTTCGGAATATGCCGACGTCGCGGCCGCCTTCGTCGAGCGCGACGAGACCGGCATGGTCAACGCCGTGCTCGACCAACTGGCGCGCAAGCTGCGCGCGGCCGAATTTGCCGGGTGACACCATGGCCGACGACCCGTCCGCCGAAGACCGCCTGATCGCGCGTCACTTCGCGCCGATCGCGACCCATCCGGGCGCGCTCGGGCTCGGCGACGACGCCGCCTTCATCAAGCCGCCGGCGGGCTGCGATCTGGTGCTCAAGACCGACGCCATTATCGGCGGCGTGCATTTTTTCCCCGACGATGCGGCCGGCGACGTGGCGCGCAAGGCGCTGCGGGTGAACTTGTCCGATCTCGCCGCCAAGGGCGCCAAGCCGCTCGGCTTCCTGCTGTCGCTGGCGCTGCCCGAAGGAGATCGGCGACGACTGGCTTGCCGGTTTTGCCGCTGGCTTGCGCGAGGACGCGCTCGCCTTCGGCTGCCCGCTGTTCGGCGGCGACACCGACCGCACGCCCGGCCCGGTCACCGTTTCCATCGCGATGTTCGGCAGCGTGCCGGAAGGGACCATGGTGCGGCGCGCCGGCGCCAAGCCCGGCGACCTGGTGTTCGTGACCGGCAGCATCGGCGATGCCGCGCTTGGTCTCGCGCTGCGCAAAAAACCGACATAGGCGCGGCGTGGAAACTGAGCGACGCGCAGCGCCAGCACTTGCTGTCACGCTATCTGCTGCCGCAGCCGCGCAGCGCGCTGGCCGAGGCCGTGCGCACGCACGCATCGGCGGCCATGGACGTGTCCGACGGGCTGGCCGGCGATTTCGCCAAGCTCGCGCGCGCCTCGCAAGTCGCGGCCGAAATCGCGGTCGGGCGCGTGCCGCTGTCCGAGGCGGCCAAGGCGGTTGTGGCCGCCGAGCCGGCCATGCTGGAGACCGCGCTCACCGGCGGCGACGACTACGAGATCGTCTGCACCGTGCCGGCGGCAAAGGCTGACAGTTTCCGCGCCGCCGCCAAAGCGGCCAAGGTCGCGGTCGCCGACATCGGGCAAATCAAGGCGGGCGAGGGCGTCCGCTTCGTGGACAACCGGGGGCAGACACTGACCTTCAAGCGCGCCTCCTTCAGCCATTTCTGAAATTGCCGGGGACGCAAGGCGCGCGGCCAGGGTATAATAAGAAAAACGGGAGCGGGAAACGTCATGCACGACATGCCGGATCAAAAAGGCATCAAGCACTTCCCCGAGGGGATCGGTCCGAATTTCGAGGCGCTGCATCGGCAGTACCCGAGCTCGGCGTACTTGCGCGCGCGCGCGCCCAAGAACGTGCCGCGCTTCTCGTTCGAATATGGCGACACCGGCGCCGGCGCCGACCTCGGCATCGCGCAAAATTGGGCGGCCTTCGACGCCATCAAGGTGGTGCCGCGCTACGGCGCCATCACCACGGTGCCGCCGACCGATGTCGAGTTGTTCGGCACCCGCTATGCGGCGCCGATCGGCATCGCGCCGATGGGCGGGCCCTCGCTGGTGTGGCCGGGCGCCGATCTGATGATGGCGAAGGCGGCGCAGCGCGCGCGCGTGCCCTACACGCTCGGCGTCGCCGGCGGCGCAACAATCGAGGAAGTCGCCAAAGTCGCGCCCGACGTATTCTGGCTGCAGCTCTATCGTTTTTTCCAGAACGATCACGCCATCGGCTTCGACCTCATCAAGCGCGCGACCGCGGCCGGCGTCAAAGCGCTGGCGCTCACCATCGACGTGCCGGTGCGCACCACGCGCACGCGCGAAAGCTACGCCGGCTTGGGGCGCGAATTCCGCCCCAACCTGCGCATGCTGTACGAAATGGCGGTGCGGCCGAAATGGCTCATGGCGCTGCTGCGCAACGGCTATCCGCGCTTCGCCACCATCCGGCAATATGCCGGCGGCGCGCGCTCCACCAACGAGGTCATCGGTTTCGCGCGCAAGCACATGGGCGGCGTCTTTTCCTGGGAAGAAGTCGCGCGCTACCGCGACAGGTGGAAGGGGCCGATGCTGGTCAAAGGCATCCTGCATCCGGCCGACGCCGAAAAGGCGGTGGCGCTCGGCATCGAGGGCATCTGGGTGTCGAACCACGGCGGCCGGCAGATCGAGGCGCTTGCCGCTTCGATCGACGTGCTGCCGGCGATCGTGTCGGCGGTCGGGCACAAGGCGACCGTCGTGCTCGACAGCGGCATCCGCTCGGGCCAGGACGTGATGCGCGCGCTGGCGCTCGGCGCCAAGGCGGCCTTCGCCGGCAAGTCGTTTTTGTGGGCGGTCGGCGCGCTCGGCGACGAAGGGCCCGGGCATCTCATCGACCTTTACATCGACGAATTGCGCTCCTCGCTCGGCCAGATCGGCGCCCGCTCGCTCGACGAGGCGCGCGACGCCGTCATCCGCCACCCCGGCGCCTGGCGCTTCGACAGGAACGACTGACGCGCACGCAGTCTGGAAACTTCTCCGCTCACCCCCGCGCAAGCGGGGGTCCAGGGGCTAGGGTGGCGGCTCAAAGAGCTGGATTCCCGCTTCCGCGGGAATGAGTGGCAACCCAGCCCTGCAGCGCCGGCAGTGGTGATATTCTGCGAACGCCGCTAGAAGGAGGACCGATTTTCCCGGGATTCCTCCATGTCGGCCATCGCCGAACCGATCGCCTACGGCACGACCGACGACCGCCTGGCGCGCCGCAACGCCATGGTGCTGGCGGTCGGGCAGGCGCTCGCCGGCGGCAACAACACCGTCATCGTCTCGACCGCCTCGATCGTCGGCGCGGTGCTGGCGCCCGACAAGGGCCTGGCGACGCTGCCGATCACCACCATGGTGATCGGCATGTGGCTCGGCTCGCTGCCGGTCGGCGCGCTCGCGCGCCGCTACGGCCGCCGCTTTGCGCTGCAGACCGGCTCGGCCTTCGGCATTTTGTCCGGGCTGATTTCCTATTCGGCGGTGTTGAGCGGACAGTTCTGGCTGCTGCTGCTCGGCACGTTCTGCGGCGGGCTCTATGCCGCCGCGCATAATTCCTACCGCTTCGCCGCCGCCGACACCGCGAGCGAGGCATACCGGCCGAAAGTCGTGTCCTGGGTTCTGGCCGGCGGCGTGTTCGCCGCGGTGATCGGGCCGCAGCTCGTCATCTTCACCAAGGATCTGCTGCCGCCTTATGTTTTTGCCGCGAGCTATCTCGGCCAATCGGCCTGCGCGGCGATCGCCGCGCTGGTGCTGATCTTCGTGAAAATCCCGCCGCTGCCGCCGGTGCACGCCGAGCACGCGCGGCCGCTCATCGAGATCGTGCGCGTGCCGCGTTTCATCGTGGCGGTCGCCTGCGGCATGGCGAGCTACACCATGATGAACATGCTGATGACCTCGGCGCCGCTCGCCATGGTCGGCTGCGGGCATTCGGTGACCGACGCCACGCTCGGCATCCAGTGGCACGTGCTGGCGATGTATTCGCCGAGCTTCTTCACCGGCACGCTGATCGCGCGCTTCGGCGTCGAGCGCATCACCGGCATCGGCCTGGGCCTGATCGTGCTCGCCGCGGTCGCCGGCATTTCCGGCCTCACGGTGGCGCATTTCTGGACCGCGCTGGTGCTGCTCGGCTTCGGCTGGAATTTCGCCTTCATCGGCGCCACCACCATGGTGACCCAGTGTCACCGGCCGCAGGAACGCAACAAGGTGCAGGCGTTCAACGACTTCCTGATTTTCGGCAGCATGGCGATCTCATCGTTTTCCTCCGGCCAGTTGCTGGATCATTTCGGCTGGGCGTCGATCAACGAAGTGGTGTTCCCGACCATTTTCCTGGTCGGCGCCATGCTGGTGTGGCTCAGCCTGCGCAAGCGCGCGGCGGCGACGGTCTGACAAACTTTTGAGCCCAATCGGCCTCATCCTGAAGGCGCGCTTGCGGTCGGAAGCCGACACTTATTTCACCATCGTCGTTATCGGCTGATCTTTCTCGACAATCATTAAGCCAAGAAGCCGCATGGGCACGTCGCCGATTACTTTCCCGCCGTGCCAGCGCCCGTTCTCGACATACTGCCCTTCGCCGGCCTTGAGGGCTTTTGTCGGCCTTCCCTCGACCTCGGCGGCCCATTCCCCCGATAGAACAAAATGAAATTCGTCGCCGTGGTGAAAGTGCCGCGGCACCATCGAACCGGCCGGGACTTCATAGACGTTGGCAATCACCTGCTTTGTTGGCGCGCCCGTCACTACATCTTTAATGATCGGGTTGATCTTGTTTCCCGTGAAGGCTGCGTTGCTCGACATGTTTTCCTTCCTGTCTGCTTGATGCTTTGCTTACCGCCAAGCAAGAGCCTATCAGCAATGCCGGGCGCATGGGCGGAAACGCGCGGGCCAAGGGCATGAGCGCGAAGCGCCGCAAGGAAATCGCCCAAATAGCCGTAAGAAGCCGCTGGCGCCGATAAGCGCGCTTGACAGGATTATGTGTCTGATCCGCGTCTCCAGACGCGGGGGATCGTTTCGGCGCACTTCGTGCGCTCCTCACCATGAGGCCGCGTTCGGGCGCCGCGCCGCTAGCGATTGTGATTTGCCTCGCAGGCCGGCAGGCAGCGGTCCCGGCAGGCGCTCTTGGCGGCGGAACTTTGGCAGCGCACCGCGCAAAGTTTTTCGCAGTTCACTTTCGCGATCGCCGGAACCGAGCCCGCCGCCAGACTGATCGCGATTACCGCTGCGATTGATTTCAACATGATGTCGCTCCCTACGCTTCCCAGGGTTTCTTGTTATTTTATTATAGCCATCCCCAAGCGGCCGGCTACCGGCGCTTGACAGGATAATAATCACAGGTATATAGTCCTTTCATCGGGTCCCTCGTGACCGAGGGCGCTCTGATGAAGCGTCTCCAGATGCTGGCGGGAGCGATGCGGCGCCCGCGGGCGTCGGGGATGCGAACGCGACCCCCCGGCAGCCCCAGGGCGGCGCCGGGCGCTCCGCCCGCGGGCACTATGACCCGCCGCGACGGAGCTCGCTGACCGGCCAGGGCCTGGCCCGGCCCGGGCCCGACGGTCCGATAGGCGCAGGCGTACCCGAAAAGGGGACCGCACGCGGAGCAAACCGAAGACCGCGTCGCGATTGGTCGCCTTGGGAAGCGCGGCCCGGACGCCGTAAAGACGCCGCGATGGCGCGCCGAGAGGCGCCACGTGCCGCGAAACGGTACGTGACTACGACCTAAGACGCGCCCTTGGCGTCCCGTGCCCCTCGGTCCTTTCGCAGAGCGGCGGTAAAGGACGACGGCCTACCCGGGGCCGCTCAAAGAATACGGGCGATTTGGCGCGCGCCCTGTGACCAGACTCCACCACCGTTCGATGTCGACCGCGGAAGCGGAATCCAGGTGAGGGGCCTTGCACTGCCCCTGCATAGCGGCTCGGACTTGCCGGTCCTCGCTTTCACCCTCACGAGCGTAAAACGGGGAAGAGGGACGAATTGCGCGTTGCGTTGCCGCCGCTTTTTGGCTATATCCGCGCGCTTTTCCGGTCGGGGTGAAGCGCCCTCAAAGCGGCCATCCTCGACGCTCCTGTGCCGGCGGGAGCGTTTTTCCGCCTGCCATATCAAGCGAAGTTGAGGGCAACCATGAACACATTGTGGATCATCGTCGGCTGCGGCGTGCTCGCGATCCTTTACGGCATCTGGGCCACCGGTTCGGTGCTGCGCGCCGACGCCGGCAGCGAGAAGATGCAGGAGATTTCGGCCGCCGTGCGCGAAGGCGCGCAGGCCTATCTCAAGCGCCAATACTCCGCCATCGCCATCGTCGGCGTGGTGATCTTCGTCATTTTGGGCTTCACGCTCGGCTGGCTGGTCGCCGTCGGCTTCCTGGTCGGCGCGCTGCTCTCGGGCGCCACCGGCTTCATCGGCATGAACGTGTCGGTGCGCGCCAACGTGCGCGTCGCGCAAGCCGCCACCAAGACGCTCGCCGGCGGGCTCGAACTCGCCTTCAAGTCGGGCGCCATCACCGGCATGCTGGTGGCGGGCCTCGCGCTTCTGGGCGTCACGCTCTATTTCGGCTTCCTCACCGGCACGCTGCACCTGGCGCCGAACGACCGCACCGTGATCGACGCGCTGGTCGCGCTCGGCTTCGGCGCCTCGCTGATTTCGATCTTCGCCCGTCTCGGCGGCGGCATCTTCACCAAGGGCGCCGACGTCGGCGGCGATCTGGTCGGCAAAGTGGAAGCCGGCATTCCGGAAGACGATCCGCGCAACCCGGCGACCATCGCCGACAACGTGGGCGACAATGTCGGCGACTGCGCCGGCATGGCGGCCGATCTGTTCGAGACCTATGCGGTGACCATCGTCGCCACCATGGTGCTGGCCTCGATCTTCTTCGCCGGCACGCCGAAGCTGCTAAACATGATGACCTATCCGCTCGGCATCGGCGGCGTCTGCATCATCACCTCGATCGCCGGCACCTTCTTCGTGCGGCTCGGCAAGAGCCAATCGATCATGGGCGCGCTCTACAAGGGCTTCATTGCCTCCGCCGTGCTCTCGCTCGGCGCCATCTGGTACATCACCTACCGGCTGGTCGGCTTCGGCGCGCTTCCGGGCGTGCCCTACACCGGCGAGGCGCTGTTCATCTGCGCCATCGTCGGCCTGGTGGTGACCGGGCTCATCATCTGGATCACCGAATACTACACCGGCACCAATTTCCGCCCGGTGCAGTCGATCTCTGCGGCTTCGGTGACCGGCCACGGCACCAACGTCATCCAGGGCCTGGCGATCTCGATGGAATCGACCGCGGCTCCCGCCATCGTGATCATCGCCGGCATCCTGGTGTCCTACGGGCAGGCGGGATTGTTCGGAATCGCGATCGCGGTCACCGCGATGCTGGCGCTCGCCGGCATGGTAGTCGCGCTCGACGCCTTCGGCCCGGTCACCGACAATGCCGGCGGCATTGCCGAGATGGCCGGCCTGCCCAAGAGCGTGCGCAAGTTCACCGACGCGCTCGACGCGGTCGGTAACACCACCAAGGCGATCACCAAGGGCTACGCCATCGGCTCGGCCGGCCTCGGCGCGCTGGTGCTGTTTGCGGCCTATAACCAGGACCTGCTGTTCTTCTCCAAGGACACGGCGGCGCATCCGTACTTCACGAGCGTCAAGCTCGACTTCGCGCTGACCAACCCCTACGTCGTGGTCGGTCTCTTGTTCGGCGGCCTGCTGCCTTATCTGTTCGCCTCGATGGGCATGACCGCGGTCGGCCGCGCCGCCGGCGCGATCGTCGAAGAGGTGCGCCGGCAGTTCCGCGAACATCCCGGCATCATGAAGGGCAAGGAGAAGCCGGATTACGGCCGCGCGGTCGACATGCTCACCAAGGCCGCGATCAAGGAAATGATCGTGCCGTCATTGCTGCCGGTGCTCTCGCCGATCGTCTGCTACTTCGCGATCTATGTGATCGCGGGCGGCGGCGCGGCCGGCAAGTCGGCCGGCTTCTCGGCGCTCGGCGCCATGTTGCTCGGCGTCATCGTCACCGGACTGTTTGTGGCGATCTCGATGACCTCGGGCGGCGGCGCCTGGGACAACGCCAAGAAATACATCGAGGACGGCCACTACGGCGGCAAGGGCTCGGAAGCCCATAAGGCCGCCGTGACCGGCGACACCGTCGGCGATCCCTACAAGGACACGGCGGGGCCGGCGGTGAACCCGATGATCAAGATCACCAACATCGTGGCCTTGTTGCTGTTGGCGGTCTTGGCGCATTAGGCGAAAGCGCGTCGTCGAAAAACGATGAAGGGCCCGCACGGCGCGGGCCCTTTTGCTTCTTCGACGCGCGCGGGTCTTGCGCGCTCAGCCGCCGCCGAGCGAGGGGCGCAGGCTCTGTAAGACGTGGCGGAGATATTCGACGTCCTTGCCGCCGGTCGGCGTCGTCTGCGACATGAAGTCGAAAACTTTTCCGTCCTTGAGGCCGTAATAGGCGAGCTTCTCCACCCGGCGATTTTTGTCGAAATAAACCGCGATGACGCGCTGGTCCTTGACCTCGTAGGGCATGAACGCAAACGCGCGCTGCGAGGTCTGCGAAATATAATAGAACGCCTCGCCGCTCACGGTGGCGACCGTCGAGGGCGTGCCGAGCACGATCAGGACCTGCTCCTGGGGGGCGCCGATCGGGATCTGTTCGAGCGTGCCTTCCTGCGCCACATAGCCGCGCTGCAAGGTCTCGGTGAAGCCGCCGCAGCCGGCCAGCGCCAGGCCGCAGGCAAGCGCCAGCGCAAGCCGGATCGATCCAGGGCGATTTTGAGCGTTATTCGACCTCAAACGCGGCACCGTCATTTCGATCTTGCATCGGCAAGGGCGTTCACTTAACCGGGCGGCAGCCCCGGTCAGCCCCGAACCAACGCAATGATCTTTCCCCTTTTTCGCCGTGAGCCACGCGGTCCCGACACCATTTCGATCCTGTATGGCATGATCGTGGCGCAGGCGCGATTGCCGTCCTTTTATCGCGACTATGCCGTCGCCGACACGGTTAACGGCCGTTTCGAGCTGATCGTGCTGCATTTGGCCCTGGTGCTCGACCGCCTTGCCGGGAGCCCCGAGCTGCAGGCCATCGGGCAGGGAGTTTTCGACCGGTTTTGCCAGGATATGGACCATAATTTACGGGAAATGGGCATTGGCGACCTGAAAGTGCCCAAGGAAATGCGCCGCCTGGGCGAGGCCTTTTACGGCCGCTCGCAGGCCTATCGGGCCGCCTGGGCGGAGACGGACGATGGCGCGCTGGTCGAGGCCCTGGCGCGCAATGTCTATGGCGGGGAGGCCGCGGCCCCGGCGGCCCGCCTTGCGGCCTATATACGGGAGGCGTTACGTGCTCTCGGCGCGCTCCCGCCCGAGCGCCTGGCCGCCGGCGAACTGCGCTTTCCGGAGCCGGCTGATATCCCAGTAGTCACCAGTTAAGAGCCTGATTTGATGAAGAAAACGGGTAACCCCTGGAGCGTGCTGGTGGCCGTGGACGACATCCCGGACACCGGCCTGCATATGGCGATCGAGGCGCCGGCCGAGCGCCCGCGGCGAACTCGCCGAGCTCGCGGATTTGCGGGAATTGCCGGAGCTTTCCGCCGTATTCGACCTGACCCGGCAAGGCGCCGGCGTGCACGTTACCGGCGAGGTCAGCGCCCGCGTCGGGCAGACCTGCGTGGTGACGCTTGAGCCGATCGAAAGCGCCATCAACGAGGCGGTCGATGTCGAATTCGCGCCCGCGCCGGCCGGCGGCAAGGAGGCGGGGCCTAAAAAGGCCCGTAAACGGACGCCGGACGCCGATGAGCCGCCGGAACCGCTGGTCGACGGCAGCTTGGACCTGGGCGCGCTGGCGGCCGAATTCCTGATCCTGGGCGTCGATCCCTATCCACGGAAAGCGGGCGCGGAATTCGCCCCACCCAAGGTCGAGGATGCCGGCGAACACCCGTTTGCGGCACTGGAATCGCTGAAGAAAAACCTCGGCGGCGGCCAATCTTGACCAGGGGGCAAATCATCCACCGGGGACAAAACCGTCTTGTCTGCCGCGACCGAGCGGTTAAGGTCGCCCCCGTGCGTCAAACCCATTTGACCGAGCTGCCGGCGCCAATGCCTGCGCCGCCAAAGTCGATCCATGCCTGACCGGGCTCGCATCGCACTTGACGCTATGGGCGGCGACCATGGTGCCTCGGTGGTCCTGCCGGGCGCCGACATTTCGCTCACCCGCCATCCCGACATCGAGTTCCTGCTCTATGGCGACCGCGCCGTGGTGGAGCCTTTGCTCGACGGCCTGCCGCGCCTCAAGGCCAAGTCGAAACTCATCCATACCGAAGTATCGATCCGCATGGACGACAAGCCGAGCCAGGCATTGCGCTCGGGTCGGCACAAATCCTCGATGTGGCTGGCGGTCGACGCGGTCAAGAAGGGCGAGGCCGACGCCGTGGTTTCGGCCGGCAATACCGGCGCCTTGATGGCCATGTCGCGGTTCAATCTCAAGATGATCGAGGGCATCGAACGGCCGGCGCTCGCCGGCCTGTGGCCGACGCTAAAAGGCGAGTCGGTGGTGCTCGACGTCGGGGCCTCGATCGGCGCCGACGAGGACCACCTGATCAACCTCGCCGCCATGGGCAGCGCCATGGCGCGCGTGCTGTTCGACATCGAACGGCCGACCGTGGGCCTGCTCAATATCGGGGTCGAGGAGATCAAAGGCCTCGAGCAGGTGCGCGAGGCCGGCCGCCTGCTGCGCGAGGGTAATTTCCCGCATTTCGATTATGTCGGTTTCGTCGAGGGCGACGACATCGGCAAGGGCACGGTCGACGTCGTGGTGACCGAAGGCTTTGCCGGAAATATCGCGTTGAAAACCGCCGAAGGCACCGCGCGCCAGTTCGCGCAATATCTCCGCAGCGCCATGAACCGGACCTGGGCGGCGCGCCTCGGCTATCTGCTGTCGCGCCAGGCCTTCCGCACGCTGCGCGACAAGATGGACCCGCGCAAATCCAACGGCGGGGTGTTCCTCGGTCTCAATGGCATCGTGATCAAAAGCCATGGCGGCGCCGACGCCGAAGGCTTCGCCTCCGCCATCGACATGGGCTATGACATGTTCCGCTATGAGTTGCTCGCCAAGATCGGCGAGTCGATGGCGCGCGATCTGCAATCGAATGCGATGGCGCGTGTGGCGAGCGGAGCAGGTTCGTGAGTCTATTGCGTTCGGTGGTGCTCGGTTGCGGCAGCTATCTACCGGCCCGAATTCTCAGCAACGATGAACTGGCAAAGTCGGTGGAAACCACCGACGAGTGGATCGTGCAGCGCACCGGCATCCGCGAACGCCATATCGCGGCGCCCGGCGAGCTGACCTCCGATCTCGCGCTCAACGCCGCGCGCGCGGCGCTCATAAACGCCCGGGCCGAGGCAAGTTCGATCGACCTGATCGTGCTCGCCACTTCGACTCCGGACCAGACTTTTCCCGCCACCGCCGTATCGGTACAGGCCGGGCTCGGCATCACCCACGGCGCCGCCTTCGATCTGCAGGCGGTCTGCTCGGGCTTCGTCTATGCGCTGTCGGTCGCCGACGCGATGCTCAAAAGCGGCGGTTTCAAGCGCGCGCTGGTGATCGGGGCGGAGACCTTTTCCCGCATTTTGGATTGGAACGACCGCACCACCTGCGTGCTGTTCGGCGATGGCGCCGGCGCGCTGGTGCTGGAGGCGCAGGAACAGCCCGGCAGCGTCGCCGACCGCGGTATTTTGACCGCCCATTTGCGCTCGGACGGGCGTTTCAAGAGCAAACTTTATGTAGACGGCGGGCCGTCCTCGACCCAGACCGTCGGCCATTTGCGCATGGAAGGCCGCGACGTGTTCAAACACGCCATCGCCATGATCACCGATGTCATCGACGACGCCTTCAAGGCCACCGGCACCAGCGCCGCCGATATCGACTGGTTCGTGCCGCACCAGGCCAACAAGCGGATCATCGACGGCTCGGCCCACAAGCTCGGCATAACGCCGGAAAAGGTCGTCATCACCGTCGACCGCCACGGCAACACGTCGGCGGCCTCGATCCCATTGGCCTTGGCCGATGCGGTGGCCGACCGGCGCATCAAGCGCGGCAACCTCATTCTGCTGGAGGCGATGGGCGGCGGCTTCACCTGGGGCTCGGCGCTGCTGCGCTGGTGAGCGGGATGCGTGTTTTCGGTTCGGTCAGGCCGGCCGACCCGGTTGCGGAGGCTAAAATTGCGCGCCGTCGATGGCCCGGATTGGACCGAGAACGCACCCTGGTACCCCTCCATAATTTGAATCGCCCCGTTGACCCCCGGGGATGATGCTAATATCGTCGATAATTCAGCGGGATATCTTCGCCAGGGGCAGGGCAGGCGATGACCGGAAAAACAGTGACGCGGGCGGACCTCTGTGAGGCGGTCTACCAAAAGGTAGGCCTTTCACGGACGGAATCCGCTGCGCTCGTGGAATTGGTGCTCAAAGAGATTACCGACTGCCTGGAGCGTGGCGAAACCGTCAAGCTTTCCTCGTTCGGGTCCTTCGTAGTGCGCAAGAAGGGCCAGCGCATCGGGCGCAATCCCAAGACCGGCAAGGAAGTGCCGATCTCGCCCCGCCGGGTGATGGTGTTCAAGCCTTCGGCGATCCTCAAGCATCGCATTAACGGTCACGCCGAACCGGCTTGAAAACGGCGTTCGTTTCGGTATTGCGTTGGCTAAATCACGGAAAGTGAGGCCGCTTTGGATCACAAGGCGCCGGACGCATTTCGCAGCATCAGTGAGGTGGCGGACGAACTCGATCTGCCGCAGCACGTGCTGCGTTTCTGGGAAAGCCGTTTCCGCGACATCAAGCCGATGAAGCGCGGCGGCGGGCGGCGCTATTACCGCCCCGACGATGTCAATCTGTTACGCGGCATCCGCCATCTTTTGTACGGCGAGGGCTACACCATCCGCGGCGTGCAACGAATCTTGCGCGAGCAGGGTGGCAAATTCGTTCAAGTCGTCTGGCAGGAGGGCGCGCCGCAGCCGCCGCATGGCGCAGGCGAAGACGAAGATGTGGCCGAAGAAGCCATCGCCGCGGAGGGCGTAGAAGCCGAGGAGGGCCGCGGCCTGCGCGGCCGGCTGACTTCGCTGCTCGGCCGCGATCTCGGCGACCGCCAGGACGACGCCGAGGCGCGGCGCGAGCCGCCGCTCACGGCCGCGCCGGTGCCGCGCGTCGAGCCAACCGACCGCGCGATCCATGGCGCCGGCGAGCCGCCGCCCGCAACGCCAATGGTTCATGCCGCGCCGGCGGCCGAGCGGCTGGCGCGCGAGGACCTGCGCAAACTGCACGCCGTGCTGCATGAACTCGCCGAATGCCGCAAGCTCATCGAAACCGCGGTGGCGCGCGCCGAATAGGCTGCCGCCGGTCCGGTTCCGCTCCGTAAAGATTGAACCGAACGCGCATGGCGCGACACTAAGGCTCGTGTAGAATATTGCGGCAAATTTGTCCGGGTGGCTGAGGTTTTGGCAATGCGACGGGTCGCGACGGCTGCGCTTTTGGCGATCGCGACAATATTGGGTGCGCAGAATCCAGCGCATGCGCAGCCGGTATGCATTGCAAATTGTGTCGCGCTAATCCCGCCGCCGGTGACGGTCACACGCCCGCTGCCGCCGCTCGCCTGGTACGGCATCGGCTCGGTCGCCTGCGCCGCCGTGTCGCCGATGATCGCCACCGTCATGCTCGGCCGGGAATTGACCATCCCCGAGGCCGACCGGATGGCGCTGTCCTGTTTCCTCGGACCGGTCGGATGGCTGCTGGGGCCCGTGCTGTTTCCGGACGCGGTGGTCGTCACCACGACCCCGCCCTCGAACAATCCGCCGCCGCAGCCGCCGCACCATGCGCGCGGCCGCCACATCGACTTTCCGCCGCGCGGCGTGACCGCTTTCGTGCCCAACGAAATCCTGCTTGAAGTCGAGCCCGGCGCGCCGGCGCAATATGTCAACGTTGTCGCGCGCCTGCTGCAACTGACGCTGCTGGAAACGCACAGCTTCGCGCTCACCGGCCGCAGCTTGCAGCGCTGGCGCATCGACGGCGGCAACTCGGTACGTACGACGTTGCAGCGGCTTTCACCCTTTAGCCGGATCGCGGCGGCGCAGGCGAATTTGCTCTACGGGTTCGGCCAGGCGCAGCCGCCGGCGCCAGCCGACGGCGCCGCGCAATACGTCGTGCCCAAGCTGCATCTGCTGGAAGCGCACAAGATCAGCAATGGCGACGACGTGCTGGTGGCGGTGATCAATTCCAAGATCGACGCTACCCATCCCGATCTCGCCGGCGTGATTGTCGAGCAATACGACGTGCTGGGCGGGACTGCGGCGGCGCACATGCACGGCACCGGCATGGCCGGCGCCATCGCCGCGCATGCCAAGCTCGTCGGCGTGGCGCCGAAAGTGAAGCTGCTTGCGGTGCGCGCCTTTGCCGGCACCGCCGAGGGGGCTCAGGGCACCACCTTCAATATTCTCAAAGGCCTCGATTGGGCGGCGAGCAAGAACGCCCGCATCGTCAATATGAGCTTTGCCGGACCGCCCGATCCGATGTTGCGCGACATGCTGGCCAAGGCGCATGCGCGCGGCATCGTGCTGATCGCCGCGGTCGGCAATGCCGGGCCGCGCTCGCCGCCGCTCTATCCGGCGGCCGATCCCGACGTCATCGGCGTGACCGCGACCGATGCCGACGACAAGTTGCTGCCGCAAGCCAATCGCGGGTCGCAGGTCGCGGTGGCGGCGCCCGGCGTGCAGGTGCTGGAGCCGGCGCCCGACGACAAGTACCAGCTGACCACCGGCACTTCGGTCGCCGCCGCGCACGCGAGCGGTGTTGCCGCACTGTTGCTGGCGCGCTATCCAAAACTCACGCCCGACCAGGTGCGCCGCGACCTGGTCCGCTCGGCGCGTCACATTGCCGGCAGCAAGCGCGACGTCGGCGCCGGCGTGATCGATGCGCTCGCCGCCGTCGATGAAGTGAAGAAGTAACCCTAGGGGCCGAGCTTGCAAATGCCGCCGCTTAACCGGATCGTCGCGATCGTCGTCGGCCTGATCGTTGCCAGCGTGTTCGCGGGCGTCGTGCTGGCCGTCGCCATCATCGCGGGGGATATGGATTCCGATCGGGTCGAGCGGGTGAGCTTCTTCGTCCGCTCGTTTTTCGTGACCGGCTTTTATGGGGCCGTGTTAATCGCGCCAACAATTGTGCTGATCGGCTTGGGCGAAGCTTTGCGCCTGCGCGGCTTTTTCTATTACGGGGCCGCCGGCCTGCTGGTCGGATTGGCATCATATTTCGGCTGCGATATTTCAGGGGCGTTGGAAAACACCACGGACGTTCCGCCGGTCGGATTCGCGCTGCCGCTCGCGGCGGCGGCCGGGATTATCGGCGGCGCGGTCTATTGGCTGATTGCTGGGCGCAAGGCCGGGGGTTGGCGCGCAGGCTGAATAATTGGCCGGGGCGCCTGGATTCAGCTAGCCGTTGTCTGCCAGTTTCTTCCGCGGCCCTCACGAGGCCGAACGAAGCCTCACAATATTCTGGTGCAAAACATTCTGCGCCCTTACGAATTTGCCGTTCGTGAAGGTAGGTTTGTCTCGCCGCAGAACGAGGCATCACAGATCCGTTTTGTTACCCTAATGTTGCCCCTGTGAACCCTCGGTCCACGGCCCGTCTGTTCGGGCATTTTTGAAACCGGGGTAACCGGCTCAGCGAAAATCGATCACGATTTCGATTTTCCGCAACCGACGGAGGGCCGCCGCCGCATATGGTACGAATTCAATTTTCATTTGTAAGTTGCTGACGCGCTCGGAACATTCTGAAACTTATCCACAAGACGCGGGCCCTTCGCTGCGAATAATGCCGGTATTCCATTCCGCTGTGACTGCATTTCCCGGGCGGTGAACCCCGCATTCATTCACGCGGCGGCAAATCGCTGGTCGAGACGGCAAAGAAGGCCGCGGCGCGGGAAGCAACAACTCTGCTGTGCATGAATTGGAATGAGCAGAATACAAAGCGATCGGCGACGGCCTATAATCTTCGAATCGGAAATACTGCTGCCGGATTAGTGGTCAAAGTAAGCGTCCGCGTGGGCGCGTGGCAGGAGGCCATATGTCCTATGTCCAGAGTAGCACCAGCGTAAAAGAAGACTGCGGCAAATACGTTCGCCCCCCTAGGGCTTCAGCCCGTTCGAATAGAGTGCGATGGCTGCGCAGCCTTTTCCTTGTGCTCGGCGGTGTCGTCGCCGCCGGTTTGGTCGCGCCGTTCATTCGCTCCGCCATAGCCCAAACATCGTCTGAAAGCTGGCAAACGGACGGCGCACCGGTGCGCCATGTCGTAGTCACGTTGAATAAATCACGGACCTTCCGCCTCGTTCGAGCGTTCAAGACGGCGGTCGTGGCTGCGCCCGACATCGCCGATGCGCAGCCGATGTCCGATCATGTCGTCTACATCCAGGGCAAAAAAATCGGCACCACGAATCTGGTGGCATTCGATACCAACGAGAAAGTTATCGCTGTCATGGATATTGAGGTGGCGCCCGACATCGGCGCGCTGCAAACGAAAATCAGGGCAAGCGGCAGCAAGGGAATTCAAGTCTCCAGCAGCAATGGCGAGGTCGTGCTTACCGGCGAAGCGGCCAACGCGGTAGATGCCGATCGCGCCGTATCGTTGGCGAAGAGCCTGGTTCCGAAGGGCAGCGCCGTGGTGAACGCAATTACGGTCGCGCCATCGCAGCAGGTGATGTTGAAGGTTCGTTTTTTGGAAGTGACCCGCCAGGCTGGACGTGATCTCGGCGTGAACTGGTTTGTTAGCAACGGATCCGGAACGCGCGGCGTGACGACCGGCAGTTATCCCATCGCCGGAACCAGTCCAATCGCAGGCGGCACGAGCTCGGGAATTCCGATCTTTCAAGCGGCCGGGACGTTGCTGTCCGGCGGTCAACCATTCGGCGTCGCCCTCGCCAGCCTCGTCAACGGCGGCACGAACATCGATGTTCTGCTGTCCGCGCTTGAGCAAAAAGGAATTGTCAGGCGATTGGCGGAGCCGAACCTCGTGGCGCTCTCCGGCGATACGGCCGCCTTCATCGCCGGCGGCGAGTTTCCGGTCCCGGTGGTTCAGCCGGGAAGCGGCAACGTATCGACGGTAACGATCCAGTTCAAACCCTTTGGCGTTCAGTTGACGTTCATGCCAACGGTGCTCGCCAACGGCATCATCAATCTGCGGCTGACGCCGTCGGTGAGTGAACTCGACTACACCAATGCGATTTCAATTGGCGGCACGCAGGTTCCCTCGCTTATCAAACGCGAAGCGCGCACCACGATCGAACTGCGCGACGGGCAAAGCTTTGCCATTGCCGGCCTGTTACAGTCGCACAACCGGCAAAATATCTCGCAGGTTCCATGGGTGGGCTCGGTGCCCGTGCTCGGCGCCTTGTTTCGGAGCGATAGCTATCAAAAGGATGAAACGGACCTGGTCGTGATCGTTACGCCGCATATCGCCGCGCCGGCTACGCCAGGCCAGCATCTTGCCACGCCGCTGGACGGAACCATCCCCAGTAACGACGTCGATTTCTTTGTGAACGGCCAGATGGAGACAAGCAAGAAATACTCCGAATACGTCACGAGCGGCGGCGGAATACAGGGCCCCTATGGCTACATCCTTCGGGTTGACGACCCGGCGGCCTCGCGTGCCAATCCGCCGCCCGTCAACAAATAAAGCGAACGCCATGTGCAAAGCTTTTATCATTCGTACGCTTATCGTTGTGGCCGCCATTTTTGTCGGCGCGGCGGCCTTCGCGTGGGACCAGGACCCGATCCATGAGTATCTGCAAAGAAGCAACACGGTCACGCTCGGGGCCGGCGACGACCAGAGTGCCAATGTCGCAATCCAAGCGATTGACCCGTGGCCGCGGCATGTGGGCAATCGCCGAATTCCGGGGAATGGCGAACGCATGTCCGGCGCGATTGAGCGCTATCGTGACGTGAGTAAATTGCCGCTGGCTCCGCCGCCACTCAGTCCGATCTTTGATTCTCAGAACGGGACCGGCAGCGGCGCGGCGAGCAAATAGTAAGCGCTGTATTTCGTGCGTGCTTAGGAAATCCACGCGGGCAAGGTCACACGTTGGCCAGAGGCTTAGGCAGAGGGGGTTGCGTAGTGTGGTGTCGGCGCATCGCCCAAATTTGGGCTGTGATATTGTTCGGTATTTTTCTTGCTGGCTGCGTCACGGCCGGCGAGGGCGTTGCGAATTTGACAATCGGCGAAGAAAATGCGGCCGCTCCCGCATTTCCGGAAGTGACGTCGACCGTGCAAGACGCTTCCGACGTGAAATATTTCCCCTCCGACGAGCCGCTGCGTCTAGCACTTGAGCATTTCAATCGCGGCCATTACGGCCTGGCCGAGCGTTATTTTCAGGATGCAGTAGAAAAAACTCCCAAGGATGCGACGGCTTGGGTCGGCCTCGCGGCGAGCTACGATCGCTTGTCGCGGTTTGATCTTGCCGATCGTGCCTACGCCAGCGCGGTCAAGCTTGTCGGAGAGACGACGGAAATCCTCAACAATGAAGGCTACTCTTATATTTTGCGCGGCGATCTGGTGAGGGCACGAAAAAAGCTGTTGCAGGCGCAGGCACGCGAGCCGAACAATGCAACCGTGATCAATAATTTGCGACTCTTGAACGGCAGTTACCGTTACGTCAGGCGCGAAGGCGATCTCAAGACCAACTGAATTCTCTGCTGTGGACGCTTGAACCGGAGCCAGACGTAGACTTGGCATTGCCGGTCTGGCCGATCACACACCCTTGCGCTTTTAATGAGTTCAATTTTAGGGGCAAATATTGGTCGGGGCGACTGGATTTGAACCAGCGACCCCTTGTCTCCCAGACAAGTGCGCTAACCGGGCTGCGCCACGCCCCGACCGGAACGGCGCGGACTATAGGGATGGCTCCACCCCCGCGCAACATCGCTCCCCGAACGGATTTTGACGCGCGGCGGCCGAGTTAACGGATTGTGCACGTCTCTTGGACGTAATCCCATATTGATCGCTTCCATTACGAGACGCGGCCATGGCCCAGGCTGTCCCAGCACGACTCGACGCGCATTTCGGCGCCGACCCGCCGGTCGCGGACCGCGCCTCGGCGCGCGCGCCGGTGGCCGGCCTTGGCGGTATCCGCATTGCCGTCTTCGAGGACCTAGCGGCGATCGAGCGGGACTGGCGCGCCTTCGAGCAGATCGCGGACGGCACGGTTTTTCAGACCTTCGATTGGCTCTCGACCTGGCAGCGCCATATCGGCGCTCGCAACAGCGTGTGGCCGGCGATTGTCGTTGCCTATGACGCAAGTGGGGCGATGCTGGCGCTGCTGCCGCTCGCGGTTTGCAAGTGCGGTCTGGCGCGCGAGCTCGCCTTCCTCGGTTCCGAGCTTTGCGACTACAACGCGCCGCTGCTGACGCCGGGTTTTTCCGAACAGGTGGACCGCGCGCGCTTTCTGGCGTTGTGGGCGGAGATAAGCAAGCTCGTGCAGGCCAATCCGCGCCTGCATCACGACACGATCATCCTGACCAAGATGCCTGAAAAAGTCGGCGCGCAGACAAATCCCATGCGGCACCTCGGCGGCACGATCAACCCGAGCGGCGCTTATTTGACCCATCTCACGGGCGACTGGGAAACTTTTTACACCGCCAAACGCTCATCGGCGACCCGGCGGCGCGACCGCACCAAGCGCAAAAAGTTGTCCGAGATGGGCGAGATCCGCTATGTCGAACCGGCCGCCGGCGGCGAAACGCTGCACACGCTCGACATCTTGATGACGCAGAAGGCGCGATTGTTCGCCCACATGGGCGTCGGCAATCTGTTCGCCAAGCCGGGGCACGCGGAATTCTACCGCGCAATCGCCGGCGATCCGGCGCTACGCGCGCTCGTACATATCAGCCGCCTCGACGTCGGCGCGATCCCTGCCGCGGTCAATCTCGGACTGACCTATCGCGGCTGCTATTATCACTTGCTGGCGAGCTACGACGACGGCGACGTCTCCCGCTTCGGGCCGGGCGCCGCGCACCTGCACGATCTCATGCATCAGGCCATCGACCGAGGCTTCGGTGTCTTCGATTTCACCATCGGCGACGAGCGTTACAAGCGTGACTGGTGCGACACCGAGTTGACGCTCTACGACTACATCGCGGCGGCGACCTGGCGCGGCGCGCTGATCGCAACGCCGCTGCTGGCGGCAAAACGGATGAAGCGCTGGATCAAGCAGACGCCCGCGGTGTGGAACGCCTTCAGCGCGGTTCGCGCCTTTATCGGCTCGCAGATCGCGCGCGTGCGCCGCTGAACTAGCGCGCCGCGGCTTCCGGCAGCCCCGCGACCTCATGCGCGAGCCGGATCGGCCCGCGGATCATCAGCACCATCGTCGCAATCGCACCGCAGGCGTAGACCGCGGCATAGGCTTCGAGAAATTGCACGATATCGAAATGGGCGAGGATGGCGAGCGCGCCGACGCCAGTCATGGCAGCCACCACGGCCATGCCGATGCGCGCCACTTCGCGGAAGTAGCCGTTGTGTACCAGCACGCTGTTGGAGACCATCGCCGTCAGATTGGCGATCAGCAGCACGATCAGGATCGGCGTGGTCGCCGGCGGCATGGTTGCCGCGTTGCCGAGCAGAAACGCGAATAATCTGTCGGCGCCGAAGTAGAGGACGAGGCAGGCGATGCCCGCCGGGACGCTGCACAGCGCAGCCGCGGCAAGCGTCGCGCGCACCAGCATCGGCCCGTCGCGCTCCGCCAGCGCGCTGGTCTGGCGCGGCACCAGAATGTCGCAGACCGCGCCGAATATGGTGGCGCCGCCGCGGAACACCTTGAAAGTGGTGTCGAGGATGATGGGCGGGGCGCCGAGGCCGAACAGCATCGGCACGATCAGATAGGGGTAATTGCCGGCATAAATTTCGCTCGCCGCATAGGTGCCGCTGCGAATGAGCTGGGCCTTGTTGGCGCGAAAAAACGAGACCAGGTCTTTAAAAAATCCACCGATGCGCGGCCGCAAGGCGCCATGCACGATCATGCGCCTGACGCTTACCGTTACCACGACCGCCCACAGTGCGTTGAGCGCGAGCAGCATGACGATGAGCGGAAGTCCGAACAGGACCAGCCCGAGACCGATGAAATAGCCGGCGCGGCGCACCGTTTCGAGCGCCTCGAACAGCACGTATTCGTCGACGGCGATCGAGATATTGCGCAGCGCAAACCAGACCAAATTGAGTGCGACGAACAGGAAAAACAGTGCGAACTCGGCTGCTTCGCGTGACGAAGCGGACGTGCGCGTCGCCATGAAAACGAAACAGAGCAGGGCGCCGCCGGCGACCAGCAAGAAATAGAACAGCACCACCGCGGTGGCGTGGCCGGCGATCGCGCCGCCGTGCTCGCCCGCAAGGAAGCGTGCGCGCAGCCGCACGAACAGGATTTTGACGATGCCGAAGTCGATCAGCCAGAGCGAATAGCCGAACGCGGCAACCAGGATGAAAATGGAAAACCGCTGCGGGGTAAGTATGTGCGCGAACACGTAAGTTTGCAGCAGGCCGGTCAACAACGCGGCGCCGGCGGTGGTGGTGCGCAGCAGGAAGAACGGGATTGAGATCAGGCGCTGCTTCATCTCAGGCGGCCTTCTTTTGCCCGAGCGCCAGACAATAATCGAGCAGCGCGTGCGCCGCCGTTGCCCAAGTGAAGCGCCCGGCGCGGGCCCGGCCGGCCTTCGCCAGCCGCTCGCGCAATGCCGGGTCGGTCGCGAGCGCCCGCATGTGACGCATGATCGCGTCCGCGTCGTCGGCCTGGCAGGTCAGCGCCGCGTCGCCGCAGACTTCTATCAATGCCGGCTGCTCGCTGATAATGACCGGGCAGCCGCAGGTCATCGCCTCGAGCGGCGGTAGGCCGAAGCCCTCGTAATAGGACGGAAAAACCAGCGCGAGCGCGTGTTCGTAAAGCGCGCGCAGTTCCGCGTCGGAGACGAAGCCGACGGCGCGTACGCCATCGCCGCCGGCGATGGTGAGATCGCCGAACACCTTCGGGTCCTTGGCGCCGGTCAGCACGAGCGCGGCGTCGTCCAGCTTGGCCTGCTGAAAGGCCTTAATGACCGTCTTGATGTTCTTGTTGGCGGAATCGATCCCGACACCGAGGAAGAATCTTCGGCCCTTGAGACCGAGGCGGTCGATGACCGTTTCATCGGCGGGCACCGCCTGGATGTGATCGCCGCCCTCGAAACAGACCGGCATGGCGGTAACGTCGGCGCCGTACCATTTGCCGATCTCACGCCTTGAGAATTCGGAGACCGTGACGACGAGTTCCGAGCGTTTGCACAGCCGCGGGATCATAAATTTGTAGGCAGCCCGGAAGCGCGGCGAGAAATTATCCGGCAGCGCCAGCGCCGTCGCGTCATGCACCACGACGACCTGATGGCGGGCGGCGAGCGGTCCGAGCATGCAGAGATTGAGCAGAAGCTGGCCGGCGCCATGCAGCGGATATTCGATCTGCTCCCAGGCATAGCCGGAGAAATGGCCGACCCGGCGCAACGGTATGTTTGTAAGTGGAAAATCGCGCGCGGCGCGCGGCGCAAGGATTTCAACGCGGCCCTTGAGCGTCGCAAAATCAGTGTCGAGCAAACGGTCAATGGCCTTGATCGCTTCCGCCGCGAAACGCTGCACGCCCGAAGAGCGCTGGGTGAGGAAGCGGCCATTGATGGCAATGCGTGGCAACGGCGACATCACCGGCGCCCTCCGGCTTCGATCCGGGCGGCGACCGCCGCGGCAAAATGCTTGGGCGAAAGCTGGGCGGCGATGTCCTTGGCGGCGGCGGCGCCCAGGCTCGCGCGCAGACCGGCGTCGCCGGCGAGCCGCTGCAGCCAAGCCGCTGCCTCGTCAATACTGGCATCCGCCCACATCTGACCGTCGGCGTCGAAAACGCCTTCGGGGTCCCGGACGGGCACGAGCGAATAGGACACCAGCGCGGAATTATTTTTATTCATGAAATCGAGGTTGCCGGACCATGCCGTGGCGATCACTGGCTTGCCGAGCGCCATGGCCTGCGCAGGGACGAGGCCGAAGCCCTCCGACCGGTGCAGCGAGATCACGATGTCGGCGGCGGCCATCAGGCCGGCCATGTCGGCTTCGGGCAACATGCCCTCGATCACGCGAATATTGCCGGCGCCGGCGATCGCTGTGTCGAGTTCGCGCCGCGCCCATTGCGCGCCGTTGTCGATGACTTTGATCACCAGCAAACGATTAGGCGCGTCACCGTAAGCCTTGCGAAACGCGGCGATGGCGGCGAGCGGATTCTTGCGGCTGAAGGCGGAGCCGAGATGGAACACGTTGAGCACGAGCAAGCTATCGGCCGACAGGCCGAGCCTGCCGCGCATGCCGGGCGTTGCAGCCACTGGCGGCAGGGGATGCGGCATCACATGTACTGGCTTGTCGGTCGCGGCGGCGACGGCGTCGCGGGTGAAGCTGCTCGGCACCCAGATTTCGTGCAGGTAGCGGAAACTCGCGCGCCATTCGTCGGGCAGCCGCGGCAACTCCCAGGCCCAATAGCCGACGATGCGGCGGCCGCGCACGCGCGCACGCCCGAGCGCCCAAAGCGCGTGCGGCAAATAGGGTCCGTTGTGATGGACGATCAGACTGCCGGAACCGGGCGCAATAGTCCGCCGTTGTGTGACGTCGTTCAATTCGACCTGGCCGAAGGCCGGGCTCAAGTCGAAGGCGGCGGGGGCATAGCCGGCGGCCTCAAGCGCGGTATAAGCAAGGCGCGCGCCTTCGCCGACACCGCTCGCGGTCGAAAACAGGCCGGCGATGGCGAGCGGCAATCCGCCTTGCGGGTTGGCGTCGGGAAGCGGCGCGACGATGCGGCTGACATCGAACAAAATCTGGCTGCGAGTGTTCTGAGGGAGGCGCTGCCACAGGCGCCGCAAGGCGCTGCGACGCGCCGGCCGGCGTTCGAAGAGGACGGAATCAAGCGCCGACATAAGAGAGCCGTCCTGCCGGCGGCGGATCGAGGCGGGCGCGTTCGTAATTTAAGCGTCGCCGCCGCCAAGCCCCAGATCATGCCCAACAATAGAAAGAAATGCCGCCAGTGATCGGTGTCGATCACGAAGCCTTCCAGCACTTCGCCAACGAAGGCGCCGAAAGCGCAGATCAAATAAGGCTGCCACGGCGTGTGCACGAGCACATTGCGCAATGCCACCCAAAGCGTGGTCAGCATCAGCATGATGTAGGCCATGCCGCCGGCCCAACCATAGACCAAAAAGGCCTGTAGATAGACATTGTGTTGCTGCCCGCCGTGCGCGTTGGAAAATCCGAACGGACCCATGCCGTTTGGATATTTAAGGAGCGCTGCGAGCGCCAATTCCTGCAGGCGGAAACGGCCGCCGCTGCCCACGTCATAATATTGAATAAGCTGGGCGCGCTGGTCGAACATACTTGCGATCGAATCGAACGACAGCGCGATGACGACAAACGCTGCTATCGCCGCGACGGCGATGGCGCTCACGGTAAAAATACGCTTCCGCGCGCCGTCGCTTCGCGCCGTCGAATACGTCAGGATCATCACGATCAGGCAGGACACCGAGAAATGAAACCAGGCGCCGCGCGAAAAGCTCAGCAGCAAACCGAGCAACATGACTCCGACGATCACCGCATCAGTGAACGCGATGCGGCGCGCCAGCATGCGCTCGATCACCACCAGCGCTGGCCAAATCAGGAACGGCCCGAACACGTTGGGATCCTTGAAGGCGCCGAGCGCGCGGTCGTAGGTGGCAAACAGTTCGTGAGCATACGGGAACAAGTTGAAATAGCCCGCAATGGCCGCGACCGAGACGACGGTCGCGGTCAGCACATAGGCCGCGCGCACCGTGACGATGCGCGCCATCGTGTTGTGCGAAAACAGCGCTGCGAACAACATCGCGGCGAGCGCCAAATAGAGCGATGTGGCGGCATATTGCGCCGTCTGCTCCTGCCCGGGCACGTTGAGCAGCGACAAGAGCCCGCCGACGTTCCAGACCAGCAACAGAAGGAACAACAGCGCAAGGTGGCGATCGAAGCGTATGCCGGCGGCGACACATACGACAGCCAGCACGCACATTAACCCATCATGCGGCGATGGCTCGATAAAGGCAACCGAACTCGCCAGGACCGTGATGTAAAGCACGACCAGCAGCAGGCGCTCGCGAAATGCCACGGCTGGCGCCGGCAGCGTCGGAACGACCGGCTGCGCTGCGCTGCGGATTGCGATGTCCTGGGCGGCGATCAATACGCGTTCTCTGTCTTGAGCAGTGCGTACGGCGTCTTGAACAGAATGTAGAAATCGAACAGCACCGACCAGTTCTCGATGTAGTAGAGATCGTGCTCGACGCGCTGCTGGATTTTTTCATGCGTGTCGGTCTCGCCGCGCCAGCCGTTGATCTGCGCCCAGCCGGTAATGCCCGGCTTGACGCGGTGGCGCGCGAAGTAGCCGTCCACCGCCTCGTCGTAAAGCTGGGCTTCCGCCTTGGCATTGACCGCGTGCGGGCGCGGGCCAACCAGCGACAGGTTGCCTTTGAGCACAACGTTAAACAGCTGCGGCAACTCGTCGAGACTGGCCTTGCGGATGAAGCGCCCGACCTTGGTGACGCGTGGATCGTCCTTGGTGACGAGCTTGTTGGCGTTGGCGTCGGCGGCGTCGGCATACATCGAGCGGAATTTGTAGACCTCGATCAAATCGTTGTTGAAACCGTAGCGCTTTTGCCTGAACAGGACGGGCCCGCGGCTTTCGAGCTTAATGGCGATCGCAATTAGCGCCATCACCGGCAGCGCAAGTACGAGCAGGAAGCCGCCGACAAGCTTGTCGAACAGCCATTTCATCACCACGTCCCAATCGGCGATCGGGCGGTCGAATATGTCGAGCACCGGCACCTTGCCGATGTAGGAATACGAGCGCGGGCGGAATTGCAGCTTGTTGGCGTGAGCGGCGAGCCGGATGTCGACCGGTAGCACCCACAATTTCTTCAGCATCTGCAGAATGCGGTCTTCCGCCGCGATCGGCAGGGAAAAAATCACCAGATCGACGCGCGTACGGCGCCCGAATTCGACTAGGTCGTCGACGACGCCGAGCTTGCGCTCGCCGGCGCAGTCGGCGCTGGAGCGCTCCTCGCCGCGGTCGTCGAACAGCCCGATGATCTTGACGCCGGAATCCTTTTGCAGCTGCAGCGCCTCGATGACGCGCTCGCCGGCCATGCCGCCGCCGACGATCACCGTGCGGCGGGTTAGGCGGCCTTCGCGCGTCCATTTTCGCACCAGAACAAACAGCAGCTTGCGCGAAAGAATCAGCGCCACGAGGCCGCTGACATAGAAGCCGCCGAGCCAGACGCGCGAGAACATTTCGCCGGCCTTGGCGAAAAACGAGACGCCGATCACGATCAGGAAGACCACCGACCATGCCGAGGCGAGCCGCATGTACTGCTTCTCGTGGCCGCGAAAGGCCTGCACCTGATAAATATCGGCGGTCTGGAAGGCGAACATCGAAAGCAGGGCGATGACGAAAATCGCGCCGGTGTATCGCCAGAACATCGGCGCGACCGGCGACAGATAGACTACGAACACCGCCAGGCCGACCAGAACGATCAGCGCGAACTCGGCCATGCGCACGAAGCCGGCCAGCACGATTGGCGAAATCGCCGACGGGGCTGGGGCGGCGGCCACCGCGAGGGCTTCCGGCGTCAGCGGACGCGCTTTCGCGCCGGCACGCGGCGCGGCGCGCACGCGCTCAAGGATCGCGGTAGCGCCCGCAGCGCTTATCGGTGGGCTGGTGTCGGCGTCGGTCATGGTTGCGGTCAGCGATCAACCGGCCGCAAGCCCCAAAGCGGCGGCAGGGATTGTCCCTAATTCCCGGATATTTCTAGAGAAAAAGTCTCAAAAAAGGCTTATCGGGATGCTCAAATAAGTCTTAAGACCGAGCGGTTTTGCGCACCGCGTCGAGGGCTGTCCGGTAGGCGGAAAGCACCCCGTCAACCATGGTATCGACCGAAAACTTGCTCTGCACCCGCTCGCGCAACTTGCGGGCGGTCTCGGCCGTGGCGACCGGGTTATCGAGCGCCTGGCCGATGGCCTGTGCTAGCGCCGTCGGGTCGAGGGGCGGTATCAAAGTATCTGTTAGCGGCCCATAGATTTCCGGGATGCCGCCGACCGAGGTCGTGATCAGCGGTTTGCCGCCGGCCGCCGCCTCCAGCACCACATAAGGCAGCGACTCCGCCCGCGATGGAACCACCATGATACGGCCGAGGGTTAACGCCACATGACCGGGCATGGCGGGCTTGAATTGCACGGCGCCGCCGAGGCCGAGATTGCCGGACTGAGCCTGTAGCGCTTCGCGGTCGGGGCCGTCGCCCACCAACGTCGCGGTGACGGTGCGCCCGGCGTGGTGCAGGCGGGCGAGCGCCTCGAGCAGCACGTCGATGCCCTTGACCGGCCGCAACTCACCCATGAACACCAAATCGGTGGCGTCGGGTTTGGTGACGATCGGCTCGAATTCCGCGCGCGACACGCCGTTATGGACGACACGCACTAGTCCGCGCGGATCGCCGATCTTGGTGCGGAAAATGTCGGCACTATAGGCGCTTTCGAACAAAAACAAGTCGCCGCGCAGCATCAGAAGGCGCTCGGTCGCCAAATAGAATTTTCCGGCCAGGCTGTCGTGATTGAACAGCAGGCTGCCGCCATGCGGCGTATAGGCACGCACGGCGCGCTTGCTTCCGAACGAGAGGCGGGCATAGGCGCCGCCTTTGGCGCCGTGGCCGTGCACTACGTCGGCTTCGGTCTGCGCGGCGCGCCGTACGACATGGGCAAGCGCCGACAGGTCGCCTGGGTTGGCGTGCCGGCGCATCGGAATGCGGGTGAGACCAAGCGCGAGCGAAGGCTCCAGCAAGCGCAACGCGTCGTCGCCGCGCGTGCCGCCGGTGCGCGAGTTGGCGATCAGTCCGACGCGGTGTCCGCGGGCGATTTGTTCCCGTGTCAGATCGAGCACATGGCGAAACAGGCCGCCGACCGGCGCACGGAACACGTGCAGAATATTCAATGATTGCATGCGCTAAAACCACCGCTCCTTGACCAGGATGGTGTCGCCCGGGCGTAAGAGATAGCTGAGCGGCACCTCGCCCTTGGTCTGCTCGCCCGGCGCGCTGCGGGTGAGCTCGACGGTGTTCTTGAAGGCGCGCGGGGCAAAGCCGCCGGCGATCGCGATTGCTTTTTCCACCGTCATGTCGGCAACGTAAGGATATTGCCCCGGCGTCGTCACCTCGCCGAGGATGAAGAACGGCCGATAAGTCTCCACTTCCACCGTCACATGCGGCTCGCGCACGTAGCCGTGCTTGAGGCGCTCGGCGATCCGCGCCGAGAGCTGCTGCGTGGTGGCGCCGCGCGCCGGCACGCTGCCGATGAGCGGCAGGTTCACATGGCCGCCGGCGTCGACGATGTAGGCGTTGGATATGCCGTCCTGGCCGAACACCGTGACGCGCAATTTATCGCCGGCATCGAGCGTATAAGGCTGCTCGCTCGCCGCCGGCGCATAGGCGTAGCTTGCGCGCGCGGTGAGGAGCCCGCGGCCGGAAGTATCGTCTGGCCCCTGCCGCATGCAGCCGCCGGCCGCCAAGGCGACCAAAGCGGCCAATAGAAACCGGGCTGTCCGCATCAAGCGAATCCGCGCCGCGTCGTGGAAATTCAAGGCGGATTAGGGGTCGCGATAGTTAACAAAATCTAACTTGTTGCGGCCGGCGGCGAAAATTAACGCGGAAGCAACCATAATAGGGTGTTATCGGGGCGGCGCCGTAATGTCCGTGCGTTGGAGTGAGGCATGCTGTTTCGTAAAAAGTCGAAAGTCGCCAATCCGCCGGCCACTGCCGTGGTTCCGGTCACCCTCGACGGCGAGCCCGATTTGCGCGGTTTAGGCCGCGTTTTATGGTCCCAAAAGAACAAGATTATAGCGATCACCGTGCTGGCGGCAGTCAGTGCGCTTGCGGTGGTCGACGCGATCACCCCGCGTTACCGCTCCGAATCGCGGCTGCTCTTGGAAGCGCGCGAGAACGTGTTCCTGCGCGCCGAAGCCGACAAGAACGGCGCCGGCGCCGCCACCATTGATCCCGAAGCGGTAACCAGCCAGATCCAGGTCGTGCTTTCACGCGATCTCGCGCGCGAAGTAATCGCCAAGGAAAAACTCGCCGACAAACCGGAATTCGATCCGGAGTTGCGCGGTCCCTCGGTGGTCAGGATCGTGCTCAGCCTGTTCGGCATCGGCCGCGATCCGGCGGCGATGACCAAAGAAGAGCGCACGCTCGAATCCTACTACGATCGGCTCAACGTCTACGCGGTGGAAAAATCCCGCGTGATCGGCATCGGCTTCATGTCGCAGGATCCCGATCTGGCCGCCCGCGTCGCCAACGCGATCGCCGCGACTTACCTCAAGATGCAGCAGACGACCAAGCAGAATCAGACGCGCGCCGCCGGCGACTGGCTGGCCGGCGAGATCACCAATCTGCGCACCAAGGTGGCGGACGCCGAAGCCAAGGTCCAGCTCTACCGCGTGAAAACCAACCTGTTTGTCGGCTCCAACAACACCTCGTTGCCCAACCAGCAGCTCACCGAGATCAATTCGCAGATTGCGGCGGCGCGCGTGCAGAAGGCCGATCTGGAGGCGAGGGCGCGCCAGTTGCGCGAACTCATCCGCTCGGGCAAGCCGATCGAGTTGTCAGACATCGCCAACTCCGAATCCATGCGCCGGCTGATCGAGCAGCGCAACGCGCTGCGCTCGCAACTGGCCGAACAGTCTACAACCTTGCTTGATCAGCATCCTCGCATCAAAGAGCTCAAGGCGCAGATCGCCGAAGTCGGACGCGAGATTCGCAGCGAAGGCACGCGCCTTGCCGCCCAGCTCGACAACGACGCCAAAGTCGCCGGCGACAGGGTCGAAACGCTCACCGCTAGCATCAATACGGTCAAAAAGCAGGCCTCGCTGACCAATGAGCAGGACGTGCAATTGCGCGCGCTCGAGCGCGAGGCCAAGACCGAGCGCGACCTGCTCGAATCCTATCTCGCCAAATATCGCGAGGCGACCGCGCGCGACAACATCAATGCCGCGCCGCCGGAGGCGCGCATTATTTCGCGCGCCAGCGCCTCGATCCGGCCGGAATATCCGAAGAAACTCCCGACTGTGCTGATCGCGGCCTTCGCCGCCTTCGCGTTGTCGGCCGGCTTCACCGTGACCGGCGCGCTGTTGGCAGCGCCGCCATCCTCCGCCGGTGACGGCTATGCGGCGGCCGCAAGTGCCGTGCCGGCGCACGCCGCGCAACCTATGCCGCGGATGGCGTCGCCGCCCTTGATGCCCGGGGACGCCATGGCGCCCGGCCCCTTGGCGGCGAATACGATGGAAGAGATCGCGCGGATTTTACGGCATGCCGACGAAAATGCACGTGGCGTTACCGTGGTCGGCGCCATGCGCAACGTCGGCACCACCTATGCTGCGATTTCACTCGCCCGCGCGCTGGCGCGCGACGCCAACGTGGTGCTGGTCGATCTCGCCTTCGACTCGCCCAACCTATCGGTCATTTCGAACGATCCCAAGGCGCCCGGCATAGCCGAACTCGTGCGCGGCGCGGCCTCGTTCGGCGACATCATCACCGGCGACCGCTACTCGCCCGTGCATCTGGTCGCGACCGGCAATGTCGCCCATGACGGGGCCGCGCTCGCCGCCTCGCCAGTGCTGGCGACGACAATCGAGGCGCTGGTGCGCAGCTACGATCACGTGGTGATCGACATCGGTTCGGCCGCCGATATCGTGCTCGAGCGGTTCGCGCCGCTTGCCCCCCGCGCGGTGCTGGTGGCCGCTGATCCGGGCAATCCGGCAACCAAGCTTGCGCGCGAGCGGCTGATCGTGGCGGGCTTTTCCGATGTAACTCTGGTGGCCGGCGCGCCGCAGGAGATCGCGGCTTAAATCCGCATTCGTCCGACCGCGATTGGCTCTGGTCACGAAGCCGTAAATATTTTTCAATGGCAGGCAGCATTCACCGGCCGCTGCAGCCTGTAGGATCGGAAGCCTTGGCGGGCATGAAACAAACCATCATCCGGACCGGGTTGGAAACGCTCTATTTCACCGGCCTGCATCACGTCATGCGCCCGCTGGTGGGCGGCGTCGGCGCCATCTTGACGCTGCATCACGTGCGACCCCGGCGTCCGGACGCGTTCCAGCCCAACCATTTGCTCGAAGTCACGCCGGAATTCCTCGACGGCCTGCTGCGCCGTCTCAAGCGCGCGGCGCTCGACGTGATCTCGCTCGACGAGATGCACGCCCGTTACATCAGCGGCGATTTCAAGCGCCGCTTCGTCTGCCTTACCTTCGACGACGGCTACAAGGACCTGATGCGCTTTGCCTATCCGCTGCTGAAGAAATACCGGATGCCGTTCGCGCTCTACGTTCCAACGAGTTTCCCCGACCGGCTCGGCGAATTGTGGTGGGTCGCGCTCGAGGCGGTGATCGCGCGCAACAGCCGCATCGGCATGGTGATCGACGGCAAAGATCGTTTCTTCGATTGCGGCACGCTGCGGGAAAAGCGCGAGCTGTACGACGAGATCTACGTTTATCTGCGCAGCATGAAGACGGAAGTCGAGTTGCGCGGCGTAGTCCGCGACCTCGCCGCCTGCCACAGCGTCGATATCGCGTCGTTTTGCCGCGACCTGTGCATGGACTGGCAGGAGATCGTCGATCTCGCCGCCGATCCGTTGGTCACTATCGGCGCCCACACCGTCAATCACAACATGCTCAAGAAGATGGCGGACGAATCCGCCGTGCGCGCAGAAATGGAGATGAGCCGCGCCGTGCTGGAGGCGGCGCTCGGCAAACGGCCGGCCCATCTTGCCTATCCCGTGGGAGATCCGACCTCGGCCGGCCCGCGCGAATTCCGCATCGCCGCCGAGCTCGGATTCAAGACCGCGGTGACCACGCGCCCGGGTGTGCTGTTCAAGGCGCACCGCGATCATTTGACCGCGCTGCCGCGCATTTCGGTCAACGGCGATTTCCAGCAGCAGCGCTATCTGAAGGTGCTGATGTCGGGCGCCGCCACCGCCATGTGGAACGGCTTCCGCCGCGTCAACGCGGCTTAGGACGGTCCGGCCGCAGCATCCAGCTCACCAGCGGCATCGCCGGCAGCACCCAGCCGAGGCCTGCGACCGCGTAAAAAATCGCCGCCACAAAGCCGTTGATGTCGGTCAGGGCCGACTGCGCCAGCGCCATGGCGAGGAGCGCCCACGCCGATACCAGCACCAGCAAAGCGACGGTGCCGACCAGTTTGCGGATGCGTGTTGGCATGGACGATCTGCGTTTTGCAATTTGCGGTGCGAGGCTCATGACTATATGGTCTGCGCGGTTTCCTGCAAAGCCAGCGTTTCATGCACGATTATCGTTCCGTTCCGGAGTTTCGCGCGCGCGCGTTGCGGCTGTGGCTGTTCGCGGCGGCGGTCATGATCGTGCTCACGCTGATCGTCGGCGGCGCCACGAGGCTCACGGTGTCCGGGCTCTCGATCGTGGAATGGAAGCCGGTCACCGGCGTCGTGCCGCCATTGAGCGAACGCGGCTGGGAGGCCGAATTCGATGCCTACAAGGCCATCCCGCAATACCGCGAACTTAACCGCGACATGAATCTCGCACAGTTCAAGTCCATCTATTGGTGGGAATGGACGCATAGGCTGCTGGCGCGCACGACCGGCGCGGTATTCTTGCTGCCGTTTCTCGTATTCCTATGGCAGGGCGCCATCCCGCCGCCGCTGCGCGCGCGGCTTTGGATCATTTTCGCCGGCGGCGCCGCGCTCGGCGTGGTCGGCTGGTGGATGGTGGCGTCGGGACTTTCCGGCACGCTGGTCAAAGTTTCGCAATACCGGCTGGCGTTCCATATGACGCTCGCCTGCACGATCTATGCAGCCGTCGTTTGGACCGCGCAGCAGATCGCCCCGCAGCCGCCGAACAACGCGTCGCCGCGGTTGCGGCTCGCCGCGCTGGCGATCGCCGCGCTGGTGCTGGTGCAGGTCTATCTCGGCGCTCTGGTCGCCGGGCTCGATGGCGGATTGAAATACAATACCTGGCCGCTGATCGACGGCGCTGTCTTGCCGCCGCTCGACCAATTGTTTTTCATCAAGCCGCTCTGGCGCAATCTGTTTGAGAACATCCTGACCGTTCAGTTCGATCACCGTCTGCTGGCGGACGGGATATGGCTGTTGGCGATGCTGCACGCCCTCGATGCGTGGCGCGCGCAGGGCGACGTTCGCGGCGCGTTTATCCTGGCGGGCGCAGTCACGCTGCAGGCCGCGCTCGGCATCGTCACGCTGCTTTATCAGGCGCCGCTCGCGCTTGCACTCGCGCACCAAGTGATGGCGCTGGTGACGTTCACGATTGCCGTTGTGCATGCCGAAAGACTGTCGCACCGCACGGTCTATTGCGTGGCGGCGGCGGGGCGGGCGGCGTGATCGACGTTCAGAACGAAGCCGGAATTGTCGTGCTGACGCTTAAGCACGGCAAGGCCAACGCGCTCGATATCGAATTCTGCGCGGCGTTGGCCGCACGTTTCGACGAGTTGCGCGGCGGCGACGCCAAGGCCGTGGTGCTGACGGGGCCGGGCAAGATTTTCTCGGCCGGTGTCGATCTGATCCGCGTCGGCGCGGGCGGCGCCGGTTACGTGCGCAAATTTTTGCCGGCGCTGCATCGACTTTACGACGCGGCGTTCCACTTTCCCAAGCCGCTGGTGGCGGCGATCAACGGCCACGCCATTGCCGGCGGCTGCGTGCTCGCCTGTTGTGCCGACCGGCGCATCATGGCGAATGACGGCGGGCGCATCGGCGTCACCGAATTGCTGGTCGGCGTGCCGTTTCCAGCGCTCGCTTTTGAGATCATGCGGCACGCAACGCCGCCGTATTGTTTCAGCGAGACGATATTAAGCGGCGCGACTTTCCCTGCCGACGTTGCCGCGCATCGCGGCTGGGTCAACGAAGCGGTCGAGCCGGCACTGCTGATGGAGCGCGCGGTCGCCGCCGCGCGAATGCTCGCCGCGCTGTCGCCACCGGCCTTCGCCCAGACCAAGGTGCAAATCCGCCAGGCGGTGAGCGAACGCTATGCGCAAAGCGGCGCGGCGACCGACAAAGCGGTGACCGAAATCTGGGCGGCGCCGGAGGCGCTCGCGCGCATCCGCGACTACGTCGAGCGCACGCTCAAGAAAGCCTGACGCGGAGCGCTACCCCTTCAGACCTTGCTCGAGGTCCGCAATGATGTCGGCGGTGTCCTCCAGGCCGATCGACAGCCGCACCACGTCTGGCCCGGCGCCCGCCTGGACCTTCTGCGCGTCCGACAACTGCTTGTGCGTGGTCGATGCGGGATGGATGATCAGCGAACGGGTGTCGCCGATATTGGCGAGGTGCGAAAACAGCTTGACGTTCGACACCAGTTTCACGCCGGCGTCGTAGCCGCCCTTGAGCCCGAAGGTGAAAACCGCGCCGGCGCCCTTCGGCACATATTTCTTGGCAAGCGCGTTGTATTTGTCGGCGGGCAATCCCGGGTAACTCACCCAGACCACTTCCGGCCGCTTTGACAGCCATTGCGCGACCACAAGCGCGTTGTCGCAATGCCGCTGCATGCGCAGCGGCAAAGTCTCCATGCCGGTGATGATGAGGAAGGCGTTGAACGGCGACAGCGCCGGGCCGAGATCGCGCAGGCCGAGCACGCGGCAGGCAATGGCGAACGCGAAATTGCCGAAGGTCTCGCCCAGCACCATGCCGGAATATTCCGGGCGCGGCTCCGACAGCATCGGGTAGCGCTTGTTCTGCAGCCAATTGAATTTTCCGCCGTCGACGATCATGCCGCCGATCGAGTTGCCGTGGCCGCCGAGAAACTTGGTGAGCGAATGCACGATGATATCGGCGCCGTAATCGAACGGTTTGCACAGATAGGGGGTCGCCAGCGTGTTATCGACGATCAGCGGCACGCCCGCCTTGCGCGCGATTTTTGAGATCGCCTCGATGTCGGTGATCACGCCGCCCGGGTTGGCGATCGACTCGATGAAGATCGCCTTGGTCTTCGGCGAGACCGCCTTCTCGAAGGTGGACATGTCGTCGGGATCGGCCCACACCACGTTCCAGCCGAAATTCTTGATCGAATGATTGAACTGGTTGATCGAGCCGCCATAGAGCTTCTTTGAGGCGACGAGCTCGTCGCCTGGCGTCATCAGCGCATGCAACACGATAATTTGGGCGGCGTGGCCGGAGGCGACCGCAAGGCCCGCGGTGCCGCCTTCGAGCGCGGCGACACGCTCTTCCAGCACCGCGCAGGTCGGATTGCCGATGCGGGTATAGATGTTGCCGAAAGCCTGCAGGCCGAACAGCGAGGCTGCGTGTTCGACGTCGTCGAACACGAAGGAGGTGGTCTGATAAATCGGCGTTGCGCGTGCGCCGGTCGTCGGGTCCGGCTTGGCGCCGGCGTGAATCGAAAGCGTCGCAAACCCCGGAGTGCGTTCGGCGTCGGCCATGGGTGCCAATCCCTCTGTTGCAGCAAGATGGGCGATTAGACGGGGCGGAAAGGCGCGGCGTCAAGCCAACTTAATTGCCGGTCCCATCGCTGGGGCCGAGCCTCATGCGCTGCACGCCTTTACCCAGCGTCTGCCCGCGCTTGGACGAGAGCGTGCGCGAGTTGACGCCGATCCAGGAAATTTCCGACGACAGCCGGCCGTATTCGATTTTCGGGCAACGGTTCATCACCACCTTGAGGCCGGCCGCTTCTGCGAGCGCCGCTGCTGTATCGTTGCGGATGCTGAGCTGCATCCAGATCACCTGCGGTTTTGGCTTGAGCGCGAGCGCCTCTTGCACCACCGGCAGCACGTATTCGGAAGCGCGAAAGATATCGACCATGTCGACCGGCTCGGGGATTTCGGCGAGTTTCGCATAAACCTGCTGGCCGAGAATTTTCTGCCCGGCCTGGCCGGGGTTGACCGGGATCATGCGGTAGCCGCGGCCCAGGAGATATTTGAACGCAAAATAGCTCGGCCTATTGTCCTTGGGCGAGATGCCGACCACGGCGATGGTCTTTACGGAATTGAGAATGCCGCGGATGTAACTATCGGGGTAAGCGTCGTGGTTCATCGCGGCGGCCGGCGCGGCCATCACCGATTTTCCCACTTGGGGTCGCGTTTTTCGATGAAGGCGCCGATGCCTTCTTCGGCGTCGCGCGCCAGCATGTTCTCGACCATGACGTCGATGGTGAGCTTGTAGGCGTCGACGAGATGAAGCTCGCGCTGGCGGTAGAAGGCTTCCTTGCCGAGCTTGACGGTCAGCATCGATTTCGACGCGACCTGGCGCGCCAGTTCGAGCGCGTGTTCGGACGCCTTGCCGGCGGGTACGACCCGATTGACCAGACCGATGCGATAGGCGTCTTCCCCCGTGACCATGTCGCCGGTGAGCAGCATTTCCATGGCGTGCTTGTTGGCGACGTTGCGGGTGAGCGCAACCATCGGGGTCGAGCAGAACAGTCCAATATGAACGCCCGGCGTCGAGAAACGCGCCGTTTCGGAAGCGACCGCTAGGTCGCAGCTCGCGACCAGTTGGCAGCCGGCGGCGGTGGCGACGCCTTCGACTGCGGCGATTACCGGCTGCGGCAGCTTCTGGATCGACATCATCAGGTCGCTGCACCGTTCCATCAGCGATTTGAAATAGCTGCGCCCGCGGTCGGCATCGGCGCGGTGCGCGGTCATTTCCTTCATGTCGTGGCCGGCGGAAAAGGCCGGGCCATTGTGCGAAATGATCACGGCGCGGACCCGGTCGTCTTTACCGATCGCGGCGAACTGGTCATGCAGCGCCGCGAGCATCGCCTCCGACAGCGTATTGCGCGCCTGCGGCCGGTTGAGCGAGAGCAGGGCAATGCCGCCGATGTCGCCGCGCAACAAAACGGGCGAGGTCGCGGAATCGGGGCCGGTGCTGCGCGCGGTCATGGCGGCCGATACTTAACCCGGATGGCGGAGCGCGCAAGACAGGGCAACAAGGCAGGGCGACCAGTCAGGACGAAAAGACCGTTTGACCGGATTGCCGGCCGGTCTATTACCAAGGCGCCGGATGGACCGGCGAGGGAAAAATAATGCCTGCGCCAGCCATGTCGGCCGACGCCATCGCGAAATTGCTCGAGGCGGAATTCCCGCAGGCGTTCTATCCCGGCTGCGGCCACACCATCGATCGCGTCGAGCATGGCGACGTGCGCGTGCGCTGGGCTTTCGACGAGTCGAGCCTGCGGCCGGGTGGCACCGTGTCCGGGCCGACCATGATGGAGCTCGCCGACTTCGCCATGTATGTTGCGGTGTTCTCGGCGATCGGACCGCAGCCGTTGGCCGTCACCACCAATCTCAACATCAATTTCCTGCGCAAGCCGACGAAGGCCGACCTCATCGCCGACGCCCATCTGATGAAAGTCGGCAAGCGGCTGGCGGTGGGCGAGGTCACCATTTATTCGGAAGGCTCGGACGAGCCGGTGGCACATGTCACTGCCACCTATTCGATCCCGTAGGCCCGTTTAGCCGATGGTGCCAAAATACCGTTCTTTTAACGTATTGATACTATGTGCAAACTTGTGTCGGAGGGGCGTTGACCGCAATAGCGGTGTCGGCTAGAGAACCGCACCTCCGGCGCGTCAGCGCGCCAGCCTTCCAGGGATTTGTCATGACGACCTATTCGGCCAAGGCCGCCGACATCGAGAAGAAATGGCTGTTGATCGACGCCAGCGGATTGGTGGTCGGTAGGCTCGCCACCATCGTGGCGATGCGGCTGCGGGGGAAGCACAAGGCGACGTACACACCGCACGTAGATGACGGCGACAACGTTATCGTCATCAACGCCGCCAAGGCGGTCCTCACCGGCCGCAAGCGCGACAAGAAAGTTTATCACTATCACACCGGGTTCATCGGCGGCATCAAGGAACGCACGGCCAAGTCGATCATGGAAGGCCGCTTCCCCGAGCGCATCGTCGAGAAGGCGGTCGAGCGCATGTTGCCGCGCGGGCCGCTCGGCCGCGTGCAGTTCGGAAACCTGCGCGTCTATCCGGGCCCCGAACATCCGCACGAGGCGCAGAAGCCGGAAAAACTCGACGTCGCCGCCATGAACCGCAAGAACGTGAGGAGTGCCTGACCGTGGCCGAGACCGTACAATCGCTGGAAGGCTTGGCGAGCCTGAAGCCGGCCGCGCCGGAAGCGCCGAAATACGTGCAGAAGCTCGACGCGCAAGGGCGCGCTTACGCCACCGGCAAACGCAAGAACGCGGTCGCGCGCGTCTGGATCAAGCCCGGCTCCGGCAAGATCCTGGTCAACACCAAGACGGTGGAAGCTTTCTTCGCGCGCCCGGTGTTGCGCATGCTGATCCAGCAGCCGCTGGTCGCCGCCAATCGCACCGGACAATACGACGTGACCTGCACGGTTTCCGGCGGCGGGCTGTCGGGACAAGCCGGCGCGGTGCGTCACGGTCTTTCCAAGGCGCTGACTTATTTCGAGCCGGATCTGCGCGGCGCGCTCAAGAAGGGCGGCTTCCTCACCCGCGACTCGCGCGTGGTCGAGCGCAAGAAGTACGGCCGTGCCAAGGCGCGCCGTTCGTTCCAGTTCTCCAAGCGCTGATCGCTCGAGACGGTTACCGAATTGCCAATAGGCTCGCAGGATTGCGCGCCTATTTGCTGGGCCGCATGGGCGGCGCCGCGCGCTTTGGCGCGCAATTAATTCGAATTTTCTTCAGTCTTGCATCGAAGCGCGTGCAAGCGCGCAAGGCTTTGCCCATGAGGCCGCGGGTATACTGCAACCGTCGCCGGCCTGTGCCGGCCAACAGGATTAAAATGTTCGCTGCAGGCAGACCGCAGTTGTGGTCATTGGATTTACCGACGCTGGCGTTCGTGGCAGTTTGCATCGCCGCGTTGCTGGGCGTTTTGCTGCTCGTCGCCTGGGTGCAGCAACGCAATGTGCGCGCTCTCGCCTGGTGGGGGTCGGCCTATCTGATCGGGGCCTCCTCGATCGCGCTCTGGGGCGCGCCGACGCCGCTCTACCGGCTGCCGGCGGAATTTCCGCAAGCCTTGACCTTCCTGGCCTGCGGCATGATGTGGAACGGCGTGCGTCTGTTCCACGGGCGGCGGCTGTTGCCGATCCCTGCGTTCGCCGGCGCCTTCTTCTGGGTGACGCTGTGCCAATTGCCGTCGGTGCCGCCGGGCAGCGATGCGCGTATCGTGCTCGGCGCCGTGGTGGTCGCGATCTACACCTTCTTCATCGCCTACGAACTGCAGCGCGAGCGCCGCAAGTCGCTCTATTCGCGCACCGCGGCAGTCGCGGTGCCGGGCGTGCACGCGATGATGTTCCTGATGCCGCTCGGCATGCAGGCGTTGCTCCCTGAGTCCTATGCCGCGGAGTGGCTGGGGGTGTTCACGCTCGAGACGATGCTCTACACGGTCGGCGCCGCCTTCATCGTGCTGCTGATGGTCAAGGACAACGACGTGACCGTCTACCGCAACGCGGCCTCCACCGATCCGCTGACCGGGCTGCTCAACCGGCGCGCATTCCTGGAAGGCGCGGCAAGTCTGTGCACGCGTCAGGCCAATCGCAGCCGGCCGGTGACGCTGATGATGCTCGATCTCGATCACTTCAAATCGATCAACGACCGTTTCGGCCACGCCACCGGCGACGAGGTGCTGCGCACTTTCGCCGATGTGGCGCGCTCGAGCTTGCGCGGCAGCGACATTATCGGCCGGCTGGGCGGCGAGGAATTCGCGGTCATCGTGGCGGAGCCCATGGAATTGTCCGCCCGCATCGCCGAGCGCCTGCGCGCGGGCTTTGCGGCCGCTGCCGTTACCGTCGACAAGCAGGCCGTTGGCGCGACGGTGAGCATCGGCGCCGCCGCCTCCTGCAAACCGGTGACCGACATTGCCGCGCTGATGGCGCGCGCCGACGCTGCGCTTTATTGCGCCAAGGATGACGGCCGCAATCGCGTGCACGCCGCGGAGGACGATACGCCGGCCGACCGAAGCGCCCGCCAGCCCGCCGCCGCCAGCCGCCCGGCAGCCAAGCCGGCGCGGCCCTCGCGAGCCAAAGTGCCGGTCCGGCGCGCCAAATCCGCGGTGCCGGCGTGAACGGCTGAGATGGCAACGTCTCGTTTACCAACCGCGCCTAGCATGCGCTGATGTTGCGCATCGCCGATAACGGGCATCCCGACGCCGCCGTCGTCGCGCTGGAAGCCTATGCCGCGCGCGCCGGCGCGGCCTTGGCCTGCGCCTATTCGACATCGGCCGAATATGACGCCGCGCTGATCGCCGAGCGCCGCGCGGCCGGCGTCTACGGGCCCAAGCGCCGCAAGCGCATGCTGGCGACCGCGGCCGGCATTGCGACGGCCCTCGCGCTCATCATTTTCCTGATCGTCTGATCGTCCGCGTCGCGCGCCAATAAAAACGGGCGCCCCAACGCGGGACGCCCGTTTGTTTTGCGCGAAAAGCCTAGGCTGCGGCGCTGACTTTGCTCGCGGTCGGCACCGACGCGATCGTCTTCAGAATTTGCGAGGCGATCTGGTAGGGGTCGCCTTGCGAGTTGGGACGGCGGTCTTCGAGATAGCCTTTGTAGCCGTTGTTGACGAACGAGTGCGGCACGCGGATCGAGGCGCCGCGGTCGGCGAGGCCGTAGGTGAAGGTGTCGATCGAGGCGGTCTCGTGCTTGCCGGTCAGCCGCATGTGGTTGTCGGGACCGTAGACCGCGATGTGATCGGCGCGGTTGGCCTTGAACGCCTCCATCAGCTTCTCAAAATACTCCTTGCCGCCGACTTCGCGCATATAGGAGGTCGAGAAGTTGGCGTGCATGCCGGAGCCGTTCCAGTCGGTGTCGCCGAGCGGCTTGCAGTGGAACTCGATGTCGACGCCGTATTTTTCGGTCAGCCGCAGCATCAAATAGCGGGCCATCCACATTTCATCCGCGGCTTTCTTGGAACCCTTGCCGAAGATCTGGAATTCCCACTGGCCCTTCGCCACCTCGGCGTTGATGCCTTCGTGGTTGATGCCGGCAAAGAGGCACAGATCGAGATGCTCATCGACCATCTTGCGGGCGATGTCGCCGACGTTCCTGTAACCGACGCCGGTGTAGTAGGGGCCCTGCGGCGCCGGATAACCCGACGACGGGAAGCCGAGCGGACGTCCGTCTTTGTAGAAGAAATATTCCTGCTCGTAGCCGAACCAGGCGCCGGGATCGTCGAGGATGGTGGCGCGCTTGTTCGAGGGATGCGGCGTGCCGTCGGGCATCATGACTTCGCACATGACGAGAACGCCGTCCTTGCGCGCGCCGTCCGGATAGACCGCCACCGGCTTCAGGATGCAATCCGAGCTGTGGCCTTCCGCCTGCATGGTGGAGCTGCCGTCGAAGCCCCAGAGCGGAAGTTGCTCCAGCGTGGGGAACGCGTCGAACTGTTTGATCTGAGTCTTGCCGCGGAGATTTGGCGTCGGCGTGTAGCCGTCGAGCCATATGTATTCGAGTTTATACTTTGTCATTGCGGGTTTCTCATGAGCTGATGACACCTGTGAGAGCGCTTGAGTGAGCTTGCTTGCGCCGCCAACGGCACGCCCGGCCGCCAACCGCTGGCGTCATGAAAGCATTAAATATGCCAAGCGATGCGACGCCGCAGGCCCCGTCAGGGCCCTGAAAGCGCAGGCGATTTGGCCCTTTCGCGAGCACGCACGGGACGCGCGAATGCCGAAAGAAGATGCAAAAACGAAAGTGCCTACGCCGTAGCCACACGCTGATTTGATGTGAGGCATACCGCATAGAGAGGGAGCAGAATCTGTTAGGAGACGTTATGTATCCTGAAAGCGCGCACAGCGCCGAAGAAAAAGCGCAGAACCGAGGAGCGCACAACTATGAACACGAATCCTAATCGCGGGTCGGCTGAGATCATTCCTTTCCCGTCCCGCGCCCGCAAAAATTCCGGCGAGCGTCGCGACATCGCGCGGCTGGCGGCGACGTTTGTCGCGCAGCGCACGGCGAAAGTTGGCTCCGGCAGCGGCTGGTATCACGAAGCGGCCATTCAGGACGCCGAGCGGTCGCGCAAGAATTAACATTGCGCCGATGCCCGCAGCGGCTGCGCTGCGTGCCGTAAAAATCGAGCGACGAAGAAAAAAGGGGCGCCCCGCAAGGAGCGCCCTTTAAGTTGCATCGCCCAAGTCTCGGAACTCGAATGCGATGATTGGGAGGAACGCTTACGCCGAGTAGTACATGTCGAACTCGACCGGATGCGGGGTGTGCTCGAAGCGGATCACGTCCTGCATCTTGAGGTCGATGTAGCTGTCGATGAAGTCGTCGTCGAACACGCCGCCCGCTTTGAGGAAGGCGCGGTCCTTGTCCAGTTCGCCGAGCGCTTGCCGCAGCGAACCGCACACCGTCGGGATCTTCTTGAGTTCGGCTGGCGGCAGATCGTAGAGGTCCTTGTCGATCGCCGAGCCCGGATCGAGCTTGTTCTTGATGCCGTCGAGGCCGGCCATGCACATCGCGGCGAAGCCGAGATACGGGATTGCACAGCGGATCGGGGAAACGCACCTCGACGCGCTTGGCCTTCGGATTGGTCGTGTACGGAATGCGGCACGAGGCCGAGCGGTTGCGCGCCGAGTAGGCGAGCAGCACCGGCGCCTCGAAGCCCGGCACCAGCCGCTTGTAGGAGTTGGTGGTCGGGTTGGTGAAGGCGTTGATTGCCTTGGCGTGCTTGATGATGCCGGCGATGTAGGACAGGCAGGTTTCCGACAGGTCGGCATATTTGTTGCCGGCGAAGACCGGCTTGCCGCCCTTCCAGATCGACTGGTGGCAATGCATGCCGGAACCGTTGTCGCCGTAGATCGGCTTGGGCATGAAGGTCGCGGTCTTGCCGTAGATCTGCGCCACCTGCTGGATGCAATACTTGTAGATGATCAGCCGGTCGGCCATCACGGTGAGCGGGGAGAATTTCAGCCCGAGTTCGTGCTGGGCGGAAGCCACTTCGTGGTGGTGTTTCTCGACCACGCAGCCCATGCGCGCCATGGCGCCGAGCATTTCCGAACGCATGTCTTGCGCCGAATCCTGCGGCGGCACCGGGAAATAGCCTTTCTTGGTGCCGATGCGGTGGCCGAGATTGCCACCTTCGTATTCGGTGTCGGAGTTGGAGGGGAACTCGATCGAGTCGATCTTGAAGCCGGTGTTGTAGGGGTCGACCGCATATTTGACGTCGTCGAACACGAAGAACTCGGCTTCCGGCCCGAAGAAAATGGTGTCGCCGACGCCCATCGACTTGACCATGCCTTCCGCCTTCTTGGCGATGCCGCGCGGGTCGCGGTTGTAGGGTTCGCCGGTGGTCGGCTCGAGCACGTCGCAGATCAGCGACATCGTCGTTTCAGCGAAGAACGGATCGATGCAGGCGGACGCCGGATCGGGCATCAGGGTCATGTCGGACTCGTGGATCGCCTTCCAGCCGGCGATCGAGGAGCCGTCGAACATCTGGCCTTCGGCGAAGGTGTCTTCCTCGATGATCGAAACGTCGAAAGTGACGTGCTGCCACTTGCCGCGCGGATCGGTAAAGCGGAAATCGACGTATTTAACGTCGTTGTCCTTGATCATCTTCATGACATTCTTGGCTGTCGTCATGGATTGCATTCCCCCTGCTAGGTTGAAGTTGCCCGGAAAGACGCTGCCCCGCTGCTTAGATCGCGTCTGTGCCGGATTCGCCGGTCCTGATGCGGATGGCTTCCTCGATGTTCGACAAGAAAATCTTGCCGTCTCCGATCCGGCCGGTTTGCGCCGCGCGCCGGATCGCCTCGATCGCTTTATCCACCATATCGTCGCCGAGCACGATCTCGATTTTCACCTTGGGGAGAAAATCGACGACGTATTCGGCGCCGCGATAAAGTTCGGTGTGTCCTTTCTGCCGGCCGAAGCCCTTGGCCTCGGTGACGGTGATGCCTTGCAGTCCGACCTCTTGGAGCGCCTCCTTCACCTCGTCGAGTTTGAAGGGTTTGATGATGGCCTCGATTTTTTTCATTGTCGTTTCCTTCCCCCCAGCCCGCCGCGATCGTGCGGAGCGCCGCGCTACCGGTTAGCAGGTCCCGTGCCAAGCCGGAGAAGCAGGAATAACCGCACTCCCGCAATGGTTTAGGGCGCAGTTTGTCATCTCGTGTCGAAAACGCCTGCGACCCCGCTGCTCAGCAATTAAGCACCCTGCAAAAACTTTTGCCAGCGACCAGAGATATGTTGCAATGCAGCCAGTTAGGCCGATTTGTCGGGCCTCTGGCCCGCCGCTAGTGTCGCGCACGATGATCGAACTCCTCACCAACGCGGAAATGGCGGAAGCCGACCGGCTGACCATTGCCGATGGGGTGGCCGCCATCGAACTGATGGAGAAGGCCGGCCGCGCGGTGGCCGATGCCGCCGGCGCGCTGCTGCAAGGCCGGCGCGTGCTGATTGTGGCCGGCACCGGTAATAACGGCGGCGACGGCTTTGTCGCCGCGCGCCATCTGGCCGAACGGGGGTTTGCGGTGCGCTTCAGTCTGGTCGGCGATGCGGCGCGGCTGAAGGGCGACGCCGCGCTGGCCGCCGGCCGCTGGAGCGGTCCGGTCGAGCAGGCCTCGCCGGTTTCACTGGTCGATTGCGATATCGTGATCGACGCGCTGTTCGGAGCCGGGCTTGACCGCGAGGTGGAAGGCCTGCCGCGCGCCATGATCCGGGCGATGAATGGCGCCGCCGCGCCGGTGATTGCCGTCGATCTGCCGAGCGGGGTGAACGGCACAACCGGCGCCGTGATGGGGAGCGCGGTCAAAGCGACCCATACCGTGACCTTCTTCCGCCGCAAGGTCGGACACATGCTGCTGCCGGGCCGCCTGCATTGTGGCGCGATCCAGGTGGCCGATATCGGCATTCCGGCGGGCGTGCTGGAAAAAATCAAACCGGCGGCCTTCGCCAACCGCCCGGCGCTCTGGGGGGCCGCATTCCCGCGCCCGCGCGCCGATGGACATAAATATTCGCGCGGCCATGCCGTGGTGGTGTCGGGCGGCCTTTCGACCACGGGGGCGGCGCGTTTGGCGGCGCGCGGGGCCTTACGGGCGGGGGCGGGCCTTGTCACTATCGCCAGCCCGCGCGAGGCGCTCGGCGTCAATGCCACGGCCAACCTCGCCGTCATGGTGCGGCCGGTCGATGGCGCCGCCGAACTCACCGCCTTTCTGGCCGACAGGCGGCGCAATGCGGTGGTGCTCGGGCCGGGCGGCGGGGTCGGGCCGGCCATGCGGGAGCAGGCAGCGGCGGTGCTGGCGAGCGGGGCGGCGGCGGTGCTGGACGCCGATGCGCTGACCAGCCTGGCAGAGGAGCCGAAGGCCCTTGCGGGTATGGTCGCTAAGGTGACGCGGGATGTCGTGCTGACCCCGCATGAAGGCGAATTCGCGAGATTATTTAAAGTGATACATGAAGATTCGAACGTTCATGGAAAGCTTGAGAAGACCCGCCTAGCGGCCCGGTCGAGCGGGGCGACCGTCCTGTTCAAGGGCGCCGATACCGTGGTGGCGGCTGCCGACGGTCGCGCCTCGATTGCCGACAATGCCCCGCCAACGCTTGCGACGGCCGGTTCCGGCGACGTGCTGGCCGGTATGATCGCGGGCCTGCTGGCGCAGGGCATGCCGGCCTTCGAGGCGGCGAGTGCCGCGGCCTGGCTGCACGGCGAGGCGGCCAATGCCTTCGGTCCCGGCCTGATCGCGGAGGACCTGCCGGAGGCGCTGCCGGCGGTCTATCGCCGGCTATTGCCGGAGCTGGGCCAAGAGGCGTTCGGCGGCTCTTGAGCCTGCCCCAAGGCGGCCTATTTTAGGGCGGTCCCGCGATTTTACCGTGCTATAAGCCGCCGCCCGCAGGGCAGGCGGCGACGGCTTGCCCTGGCAGGGCGCGGTGCGTTAAGCCGTGCCGGATCGCGGCACCAGGTCGTCTTCGAGCAGTGCCCTTTGCGGGCGTGGCGGAATTGGTAGACGCGCGGGATTTAGGTTCCCGTGACGAAAGTCGTGGGGGTTCGAGTCCCTCCGCCCGCACCACGCATAGGGTTGAAATAACGTCGGGCGCGCGCAGGAACGCCCATCATTCCAACGGGCCCGGCGCCACGCGCGGCCTCGCCAAGAAGTGTGTGATCGATGCAAGTTACCGAAACGCTGTCCGAAGGCCTCAAGCGCGAATTCAAGGTGGTCGTTCCGGCCGCCGAGCTTGACGCCAAGGTCGCCGCGCGCCTCGACGAATTGAAGGACCGCGTGCGCATCAATGGCTTCCGTCCCGGCAAAGTGCCGGTCGCCCATCTGCGGCGCGTCTACGGGCGCTCGGCCATGGCCGAGGTGATCGAGGCGACCGTGCGCGACACCAATAACCAGATCGTCAGCGAGCGCGGCTTCAAGCTCGCCGCCGATCCGAAGGTGACGTTGCCGACCGAGCAGGACGCGGTCGAGAAATTGATCGCGGGCGAGAGCGACCTCGATTACACCATGGCGGTCGAGATCGTTCCGGCGATCGCACTCGCCGATTTCAAAACCATCAAACTGACCCGGCTCACCAGCGAGGTGACCGAGTCCGAGGTGGACGAGGCGCTCGCGCGCATCAGCGAGCAGAACAAACCCTATAGCGCGAAGGGCGAAGGCGAGAAGGCTGCCAACGGCGATCGCGTCGTAATCTCCTTTGCCGGCACCATCGACGGCAAACCTTTCGAGGGCGGTACGGGCGAGGATTCCGCCGTGTCGATCGGATCGAATACCTTCATTCCGGGCTTCGAGGATCAATTGATCGGCATAACCACCGGCGAGACGCGCACGCTGAAAGTGACGTTCCCGGAGCACTATCCGAAAGCCGATCTCGCCGGCAAGAACGCCGAATTCGTCGTCACCGCCAAGTCGATCGAGACCCCGGGCAGCGTGACCGTGGATGACGAGTTCGCCAAAACGCTCGGCATGGAGTCGCTGGCGAAGCTGCGCGAGGCGGTCAAGGACCGCATCGCCCGCGAGCATGTCGGCGTGTCGCGACAGAAACTCAAGCGTGCGCTGCTCGACGAGCTCGACGCCCGGCACAAATTCGAGCCGCCGCCCTCGCTGGTCGAAGAGGAATTCAGCCGGGTGTGGAAGTCGGTGCTCGGCGAGATGGAAAACGAGAAGAAGAGCTTCGAAGACGAGGGCACCACAGAGGAAAAAGCCAAGGCCGAATACCGCGCCATCGCCGAACGGCGGGTGCGGCTCGGCCTGGTGCTGGCCGAGATCGGCGAGAAAAACACCATCACCGTGACCGACGAGGAAATGAACCGCGCCGTCATGGAGCAGGCGCGCCAGTTCGCCGGCCAGGAGCAGCGGGTTTGGGACTATTACCGGCAGAATCCGCAGGCGGTCGCTTCGCTGCGTGCGCCGATCTATGAGGAAAAGGTGGTCGATTTCCTGCTCGAACTTGCCCAAGTGACCGAGAAAAAGGTCGCGCGCGAGGAGCTCTACAAGGAAGACGATTCGACCGTGGGCTAGGCGGCCGGCCGCACCTTGCGGCGGGCGCATTTCGAAAATAGATCATCGCGGCGCCGCGCTAAGGCTAATCTAGCCAATGCGATTCGCGCCGAGGTGCGCCAAATCGCGCCAAGTCGTTTTTGGAGCCGATATGAAAGATCCGGTCAATACCTACATGCAACATCTGGTTCCCATGGTGGTCGAGCAGACCAACCGGGGCGAGCGGGCCTACGACATCTACTCGCGGCTGCTCAAGGAACGGATCATCTTCATCACCGGCCCGATCGACGACGGGGTGGCCACCTTGGTGGTGGCGCAGCTTCTGTTCCTGGAAGCGGAAAACCCGAAAAAGGAAGTCTCGATGTACATCAACTCGCCCGGCGGGGTGGTGACATCGGGCATGGCGATCTACGACACCATGCAGTTCGTGCGCCCACCGGTGTCGACGCTCTGCGTCGGGCAGGCGGCCTCGATGGGCTCGCTTTTACTCGCCGCCGGCGCCAAGGACATGCGTTTTGCGCTGCCCAACGCCCGCATCATGGTGCATCAGCCGTCCGGCGGCTTCCAGGGCCAGGCCACCGACATCATGGTGCATGCCCAGGAGATCCTGAACCTGAAAAAGCGGCTCAATGAAATCTACGTCAAGCATACCGGCCAGTCGCTCAAGAGGATCGAAGACGCGCTCGAGCGTGATTATTTTCTTACCGCCGAGGCGGCCATGGATTTCGGTCTGGTCGACAAGGTGATCGAGCGGCGTCCGGAGGAAATGCTTCCCAAACCCGCCTGATTTTCCCCGAAATGGCACCCGGCCGGCATGGCACGATGGGCCGGGATTACACCGTAAGTTCCGCTTTCGCCGGGGGGCTTGAATAGGCATTATCGTTAATAAATTCTTGATTATCACGCCGTTAGCATGCTTCGCTTAGACTGTGGGAGTGTAGTGGGGACAGCGGGCCTCCCTGATGCTAGGTCCGCCGAGCCGGAGTCCCGGCGCGAAACTTGCTTCGTTCGGTGTGTGGCGTATAGGCGGGTGATCGAGAACCGCGCTGGCTGCGTAAAGTACGAACGAGTGTGACGGAGAATGGAATGAGCAAAGTCGGCGGCAGCGATTCCAAGAATACGCTCTACTGCTCGTTCTGCGGCAAGAGCCAGCACGAAGTGCGTAAGCTCATCGCCGGCCCGACCGTATTCATCTGCGATGAATGCGTCGAGCTGTGCATGGACATCATCCGCGAGGAGAACAAATCCTCGCTGGTCAAGTCGCGCGACGGCATTCCGACGCCGAAGGAAATCCGCAAGGTTCTCGACGACTACGTCATCGGCCAGGATCACGCCAAGAAGGTGCTCTCGGTCGCCGTGCACAATCACTACAAGCGGCTCAATCACCAGACCAAGCACAACGACGTCGAGCTGGCCAAGTCGAACATTCTGCTGATCGGGCCGACCGGCTCGGGCAAGACGCTGCTGGCGCAGACGCTGGCGCGCATCCTCGACGTGCCTTTCACGATGGCGGACGCCACCACGCTCACCGAAGCCGGTTACGTCGGCGAGGACGTGGAGAACATCATCCTCAAGCTGCTGCAGTCGGCCGACTACAATGTCGAGCGCGCGCAGCGCGGCATCGTCTACATCGACGAAATCGACAAGATTTCGCGCAAGTCGGACAATCCCTCGATCACCCGCGACGTATCGGGCGAGGGCGTGCAGCAGGCTCTACTCAAGATCATGGAAGGCACCATCGCCTCGGTGCCCCCGCAGGGCGGCCGCAAGCATCCGCAGCAGGAATTCCTGCAAGTGGATACGACCAACATCCTGTTCGTCTGCGGCGGCGCTTTCTCCGGCCTCGAGAAAATCATTTCCGCGCGCGGCCGTTCCACGTCGATCGGTTTCTCGGCCAAGGTTCTGGCGCCGGAAGACCGCAAGACCGGTGAAATCTTCCGCCAGGTCGAGCCGGAGGATCTGCTGAAATACGGCCTGATCCCGGAATTCGTCGGCCGTCTGCCGGTGGTCGCCACGCTCGAGGACCTGGACGAGCCTTCGCTCAAGCTCATCCTCACCCAGCCGAAGAACGCCCTGGTCAAACAGTATCAGCGGCTGTTCGAGATGGAATCGATCGATCTCACGCTGGCCGAGGAGGCGCTCGGCGCCATCGCCCGCAAGGCGATCGAGCGCAAGACTGGCGCGCGCGGCCTGCGCTCCATCATGGAGGGGATCCTGCTCGACACCATGTTCGACCTGCCTAGTCTGGAAGGGGTCGAGGAGGTGGTGATCTCCAAGGAGGTCGTCGAGGGAACCGCCCGCCCGCTCTACATCTATGCCGACCGCAGCGACCGGACGGCCGAATCCGGCAGCGCCAGCGCCTGACACCGCCCGTCCCGCGGGCGGCAGGAATCGCTTGTAGAATCGCGCCGGTAATGGCGTGCTGAGGGTATTCGGGTCCGCTTTTACCGCAAAAACGGGCCTTACTTGCAGACGCTAACGACGCGTCCTACCTATAGCGTTCGAAGCGAAGTCGCGTACGAAAGATCGTAGTTCCCCGAGTGGGTGAGGGTTCGTACCCTTCCTCAAAGGCGCGCCGGGCAGCCTGATCGCCCGACGCCTCCTTGCCCATCACTCCTGGCACTGTTCGGCGATGCCGCATGCGCGGGTCGACGCACAGGGGCACAACAAAAAGGACCATGTCCATGACGACCAAGCCACGACCTCAGCTGCAACCTGGCGAAACCCGGGCGTACCCGGTATTGCCGCTGCGCGACATCGTGGTGTTTCCGCACATGATCGTCCCGCTCTTCGTCGGCCGCGAAAAGTCGATCAAGGCGCTGGAAGAGGTCATGCGCTCCGACACCTTTATTTTGTTGGCGACGCAGAAGAACGCATCCGACGACGATCCGGCGACCAACTCGATCTTCGAGGTAGGCACGCTGGCGAGCGTCCTGCAACTGCTCAAGCTGCCGGACGGCACCGTCAAGGTGCTGGTCGAGGGCGCCGAGCGCGCCAAGGTGCTCAAATACACCGACCGCAGCGACTACTACGAGGCCGACGCCACCGTGCTCGCCGACGACATGGGCGAACGCGTGGAGGCGGAAGCTATGGCGCGTTCGGTGGTCACCGAATTCGAAAATTACGTGAAGCTCAACAAGAAGGTGTCGCCCGAGGTCGTGGGCGTGATCCAGCAGATCGAGGATTACGCCAAGCTCGCCGACACCGTGGCGTCGCATCTCGCCGTCAAGATTCCCGACAAGCAGGACATCCTGGAGACGCCCGTCGTCACCCAGCGCCTGGAGAAGGTGCTTGGGCTGATGGAGAGCGAAATCTCCGTGCTGCAGGTGGAAAAGCGCATCCGTACCCGCGTCAAGCGGCAGATGGAGAAGACCCAGCGCGAGTACTACCTTAACGAGCAGATGAAGGCGATCCAGAAGGAACTCGGCGACGAAGAAGGCAAAGACGAGCTCCAGGAACTGGAAGAGAAAATCAAGAAGACCAAGCTGTCGAAGGAGGCCCGCGAAAAGGCCACCCACGAGCTCAAGAAGCTGCGCCAAATGTCGCCGATGTCGGCGGAAGCCACCGTCGTGCGCAACTATCTCGACTGGCTGCTCTCGATCCCGTGGAACAAGAAGAGCAAGGTCAAGAAGGATCTCATCGGCGCGGAGAAGATTCTCAACGACGACCACTATGGCCTGGAGAAGGTCAAGGAGCGCATCGTCGAGTATCTCGCCGTGCAGCAGCGCGCCAACAAGCTGACCGGGCCGATCCTCTGCCTGGTCGGTCCTCCGGGCGTCGGCAAGACCTCGCTCGGCAAGTCGATCGCACGCGCGACCGGCCGCGAGTTCGTGCGCGTGTCGCTCGGCGGCGTGCGCGACGAGGCCGAGATCCGCGGCCACCGGCGCACCTATATCGGCTCGATGCCCGGCAAGGTCATCCAGTCGATGCGCAAGGCCAAGACCTCGAACCCGCTGTTCCTGCTCGACGAGGTGGACAAGATGGGCGCCGATTTCCGCGGCGATCCGTCCTCGGCTTTGCTTGAGGTTTTGGACCCCGAGCAGAACCACACCTTCAACGACCACTACCTCGAGGTCGACTACGATCTTTCCAGCGTGATGTTCATCACCACGGCGAACACGCTCAATATCCCGCCGCCGCTGATGGACCGCATGGAGATCATCCGTATCGCCGGCTACACCGAGGACGAGAAGGTCAAGATCGCGCGCGAGCACCTGATCAAGCACGCGATCGAGAAACACGGCCTCAGCGAAAAGGAGTGGTCGATCGACGATGAGGGGTTGCTGCTCATGATCCGCCGTTACACGCGGGAAGCGGGCGTGCGTAACCTCGAGCGCGAGTTGTCGACTTTGATCCGCAAGGCGGTGAAGGAGTTGATGACGTCGAAGAAAAAGTCGATCGCCGTCACCGCGGCGACCGTCGGCGACTATCTCGGCGTGCCGAAATACCGCTACGGCGAGATCGAAGCCGAGGACTTGGTCGGTATGGTCACCGGGCTTGCCTGGACCGATGTGGGCGGCGAGCTGCTCACCATCGAAGGCGTCATGATGCCCGGCAAGGGCAAGATGACGGTCACCGGCAACCTGCGTGACGTGATGAAGGAGTCGATCTCGGCGGCGGCCTCTTACGTGCGCTCGCGCGCGGTCGCCTTCGGCATCGAGCCGCCTTTGTTCGATAAGCGCGACATCCACGTGCACGTGCCGGAAGGCGCGACGCCCAAGGATGGACCGTCGGCCGGCGTCGCCATGGTCACCGCCATCGTGTCGGTGATGACCGGCATCCCGGTGCGCCGCGATCTCGCCATGACCGGCGAGATCACGCTGCGTGGCCGCGTGTTGCCGATCGGCGGCTTGAAGGAGAAGCTCCTGGCCGCCTCGCGCGGCGGCATGAAGACCGTGCTGATCCCGGAGGAGAATTCCAAGGATCTGGTGGAAATCTCCGACACCATCAAGAAGGGCCTGGAGATCGTTCCGGTGACCCGCATGGACGAGGTGCTGGCGCACGCGCTGGTGCGTCCGCTGGTGCCGATCACCTGGGACGAGGAGGCTGCCAAGCTTGCCGCCGAGGCGGCCGCGGCCGAGCCGGTGGTGGAAGACGACGGCTCCGGGCTGACCGCGCATTAAGCGCCGTCGCCCCGACGAAACTAAAAACGGCGCCGCAAGGCGCCGTTTTCGTTTGTACCGTGGTGCGAAGGCTGGTGGGCGGTGACGGACTCGAACCGCCGACATCCTGCGTGTAAAGCAGGCGCTCTACCAACTGAGCTAACCGCCCGATAGCCGCTCAATATCGTCGGATTGCAGGGCGGCGCAAGGGCACGTTCGCCGTCAAACGCAAAACAGCAGGCCAGGAGCTTATCAAGCTCCCAGCCTGCCGTTTTTCCCAAGAGGGTCCGGCCGAAAGACGGTTAGACGGACTCTTTCAATTCCTTGGAGGCGCGGAAGGCGACTTTCTTGCTCGCCTTGATCTGGATCGCTTCGCCGGTCGCCGGGTTGCGGCCCATGCGCGCGGCGCGCTTGCGCACCTGGAGAATGCCGAGGCCGCCGATGCGGATGCGCTCGCCCTTCTTCAAATGCTTGACGATGTTGCCGACGAAATCGCCGAGTATGGCTTCCGCCTGCTTCTTCGACATCTCGTGGGTTTCCGCCAGCGCGGCCGAGAGATGCTTCAACGTGACGGTTGGCGGTGTCGGAGCTTTTCCAGGAACCAGTGCCATTTTTAGGACCCTCCTCGTGAATCCGTGAGCTTGGCGGAGCGCCAAACACCCCGCCCGCATAGACGATTCGGGGGCGGTCTGACCATCGATTCTTGTCGGTAAATAAGGCTTTTTCGCAATTTCCGTCGGCTGGGATCGTTTACCTTGACTACGGGGCGGGGGGCCTTTACCTCGTGCCAACGCCCGCGGGGGCGTAGCTCAGTTGGTTAGAGCGCTGCCCTGTCACGGCAGAGGCCGCGGGTTCGAGTCCCGTCGCTCCCGCCATTTTATCAATGACTTAGCCGGGGTGTCGGCCGCTCAAGACCGGCGCCGCCGGCGAGGATTTCATGCCCGCAGAAGCCCCCATGCTCGGCCCCAAAGCCCTGTTCTTCGACGTATTCGGCTCCATGGTCGACTGGCGCAGGTCGGTCGCCCGGGAGGCCGAAAAAATCCTCGAACCGCTTGGGTATAAGGTCGATTGGCTGGCCTTCGCCGACGCCTGGCGCGGCGAGTACCAGCCCGGCTTGGAGGAAGTGCGCTCCGGCCGCATGCCCTTTGCCAAGCTCGACGTGCTGCACCGGCAAGGTCTCGGCCGACTGCTGCCGCGCTTCGAGTTGCAGAATTTGTCCGACGAAGTGCTCGACGATCTGACGCTCGTCTGGCACCGGCTCGATGCCTGGCCGGACGTGCCGGCGGCGCTGGCGCGGCTCAAAAAGAAATTCTGGCTGGCGCCGGTGTCGAACGGCAACATTTCGCTGATGGTCGACCTCGCCCGCCGCAACGGTTTTCCATGGGACGCGATCCTCGGCGCCGAGATTGCGCGCGACTACAAGCGCAAGCCGGCCGTCTATCTCGCCGCCTGCGCGGCGTTCGATCTCAAGCCTGCAGAATGCATGATGGTCGCCGCGCACAGCGACGATCTCGCGGCGGCGGCGAAACTGGGATTGCGCACGGCGCACACCGCGCGCGTCGACGAATATGGACCGAATACCGGAGAGCCTGGGCCGACGGTGAAGGTCGATTATGCGGCGAGGGACTTGGCCGATTTGGCGGATAAGCTCGGCGTGTAACTAGCCTCGATACACCGGCGCCGGCTGCGCGAAGAATTGCGCCAGGATGTGATAGACGCCCATGTAGTTCTTCTGCTGGAAGCTCGCGTGCGAGATGCCGGCCATGACCGAGAATTGCTTGTCGGGATTGGGCAGCTTGGCGAAGAACTTCAGCAAATCCTGCATCGACGCGATGCCGTCCCATTGTCCGCGCATGATCAGCGTCGGCACCGTGATCTTTTCCGGGTCGATCACCGGCAGCCGCGCGCACATGTCGACATAGGTGCCGGTCGGCACCGAGGTATCGAGTGCGGTCACCGCGTCGGCGAAGGCATTGATGACTTTTTCTTCCGCCGTGCCGGGATGGTCGCGTTCGAAGATCGAATGGATGAAGGCTTTGTCGATCGGCCGGCGGTTCTTGGCCATGAACTCAGGCAACTTCTTGCGCCGCTGCTCGAGCGTGGGCGAGCCTTCGCCGGTCCACACCATGGCGTCGAGCGCAAGGCGCGCCACCATCTCCGGATGGCGCTCGGCAAACATCGCCGCGCGCAGCGCGCCGGAGGAAATGCCGTAGACGAGCAAAGGCCGGTTGCCGCGCAGCTTCTGGATATAGAGTGCCGCCGCATAGCAATCGTCGGCGCCTTGGCTGATCGGCGCGTTGTTGTCGCGGTCCTTGGTAGAGCGGCCGTAGCCTTCCATGTCGACCGACCAGCAGTCGTAGCCGCGGCGGGCGAAATGATCCATGGCCGAGGAATCCGGGCGCCCTGGCACCTGCAGGTCGAAGGTCGGCTGACCGGCCATCGAGGAGCCGTGCACGAACAAAATGGCGCCGATGCTCTTTGCCGGGTCGCCGGCGCATTTCTCGAACATGAACAGCTTCACGGCGCCGTCTTTGGCGGTCCAATGCTCGCTGCCGGTAATCGGCATGGTCATTTCATTCATCGCGTCAGTGTCCCGTTGCTGTTTAGTTGATCGGCTTGATGTGGTTGGCCTTGATCACGCTCGCCCATTTCGCGACCTGGGCTTCCATGAAGTCCTTGAATTGCGGCTGCGTCATCACGACCGGCGTGGCGCCGGTCTTTTCCCACGCCGCTTTGATATCGGCGCGCGAGAGAATTGTCGTGATCGCACGGTTGAGCGTTTCGATAATCGGCTGCGGCGTACCGGCGGGCGCCATGAAGCCGACCCACAAGGTCGCCTGGAATCCCGGCACGCCGGCTTCCGCGATGGTCGGCACGTCCGGCAGGATCGCCGAGCGCGTCGCGCCGCTGGTGCCGAGCGCACGCACTTTGCCCGCCTTGATCATCGGCGCCATGGTGGGGACGCTGTCGAACAGCATCTGGATCTGTCCGCTCAGAATGTCGGTACGCATGCCCGTCGAGCCCTTGTAGGGCACGTGCACGATGTCGATGCCGGTGAGATGCTTCAACAACTCGGCGGCCATATGATAGTTCGAGCCCGGGCCGGACGAGCCGAAATTAAGCGTGCCCGGTTTGGCGCGGGCGAGCGCCAAAAGCTCTTGCAGGTTTTGCGCCGGCACCGAAGGGTTGACCACCAGCACCAGGTCGCTGTCGATCAGCGGCGCGATCGGCACCAGATCGGTCATCAGGTGATAGGGCTTCTTGGTGTAGAGCGTCTCGTTGACGGTCTGCGTGCCGGACACCATCAGCAGCGTGTAGCCGTCGGGCGCGGCCTTGGCGACGTAGTCGGTGCCGATGGTGGTGCCGGCGCCCGGCTTGTTCTCCATGACGAAGGTTTGGTGCAGCGACTTGCGCAGCTCCTCGGCAATGGCGCGGGTGTAAACATCGGTCGGTCCGCCGGCGCCGAACGGCACGATGATTCTCACCGGACGCGACGGATATTCGTCGGCTTTGGTGGGTGGTGTCCCAATACTGAAGGCGGCCGCCAGTGCGAACAGAACGGCGAAATGTCGCATAGTCGTCATACGCGGTGTCCCGGTCTTTGCGCGTCGCGTCGCCCGCGCCAACTATCGTGGGCCGATTGCGGCGCTGTCAATCGCATCAATACGCGGATACGCCCACAAAAAGCGCGGCAGACCTTGGTTGTTCCGCAATGTCGTCTTGCCACTCTTTGTGCACTGCGCTAAGCCTCAGCCGCTCCCGTCCTTGAGGCTATTCCGAACACGGCAAGGGCTTTTTTGTGCGGGACCACGGCGTCGTTTTGAGCCGTCGGGCAGTCCGGGGCGGGTCTAATCCGGGTAGGGCGCGGGGCTGTACGCAGAGGTCGCCATGAGCGCATTGCTGCTGGATTATCTGCCGCTGGTTATTTTTGTCGCAGTGTCGCTCGTGATCGGGCTGGTGCTGCTGATCGCGCCTTTCATCGTCGCCTACAAGCAGCCGGACCCGGAGAAATTGTCCGCCTACGAGTGCGGTTTCAACGCCTTCGACGACGCGCGCATGAAATTCGACGTGCGTTTCTACCTGGTCGCCATCCTGTTCATCATTTTCGATCTCGAGGTGACCTTCCTGTTCCCCTGGGCCGTGGTGTTCCACAAGGTCGGCGCTTTCGGTTTCTGGGCGATGATGATTTTCCTTGGCGTTCTCACCATCGGCTTCATATATGAATGGAAGAAGGGCGCTCTTGAATGGGATTGATCGCCCGATGACGCTCGTCGCACCCGCGCCGAAAGGAATTCTCGATCCGCGCACCGGCAAGCCGGTTGGTTCGGACGACGAATTTTTTGTCGGCGTCAACAACGAGCTGGCCGACAAGGGCTTCCTTGTTGCCGCCGTCGACGACCTGATCACCTGGGCGCGCACCGGTTCGCTGATGTGGATGACGTTCGGGCTCGCCTGCTGCGCGGTCGAGATGATGCACATGGCGATGGCGCGCTACGACGGCGAGCGCTTCGGCTTCGCGCCGCGCGGCTCCCCGCGCCAGTCCGACGTGATGATCGTCGCCGGCACGCTCACCAACAAGATGGCGCCGGCGATGCGCAAGGTCTACGACCAGATGCCGGAGCCACGCTACGTCATCTCGATGGGCTCGTGCGCCAACGGCGGCGGCTACTACCATTATTCCTATTCGGTGGTGCGCGGCTGCGACCGCGTGGTGCCGGTCGACATCTACGTGCCGGGCTGTCCGCCGACCGCCGAAGCGCTGCTATACGGCATCATGCTGCTGCAGAAGAAGATCCGCCGCACCGGCACGATCGAACGTTGAGCGGGGGTCTTCGAATGGACGAAATGCTCGACAGGCTTGGGGCGACGATCAAGAACGCGCTGCCGGCGTCGGTCACCGAGTATAAAGTCGCCTTTGGCGAACTCACGGTAACGGCTAAAGCCGCCGACATGGTCAAGGTCGCGACCTTCCTGCGCGACGACGCGGCCTGCCAGTTCATCTGCATCATCGACGGTACCGCGGTGGATTGGCCGAGCCGCGAGCAGCGTTTCGACGTGGTCTACCATCTGCTCTCGCCGCGGCTGAACCAGCGCATCCGCCTGAAGACCATGACCGACGAGGTCACGCCGGTGCCCTCGCTGATCGACGTCTTTCGCGGCGCCGACTGGTACGAGCGCGAAGCCTTCGACCTTTATGGCGTGCTGTTCACCGGTCATCCGGATATGCGGCGTCTTCTCACCGATTACGGTTTCGAGGGTCATCCGCTGCGCAAGGATTTCCCGCTCACCGGCTTTGTCGAGGTGCGCTACGACGACGAGCAGAAACGCGTGGTCTACGACAAGGTGAAGCTGACGCAGGAATTCCGCACGTTCGATTTTCTCTCGCCGTGGGAAGGCACCGATTACGTGCTGCCGGGCGACGAGAAGGCGAAGGGCGAAGGCAAAGGGTCGTGAGCTAAAATGGCGGAAACCCAACTGCGCAACTTCACCATCAATTTCGGGCCGCAGCATCCGGCCGCGCACGGTGTGCTGCGCCTGGTGCTGGAACTCGACGGGGAAGTCGTCGAGCGCGTCGATCCGCATATCGGGCTCTTGCACCGCGGCACCGAGAAGCTGATCGAATACAAGACCTATATGCAGGCGGTGCCCTATTTCGACCGGCTCGACTACGTCGCGCCGATGAACCAGGAGCACGCCTTCTGCCTGGCGGCGGAAAAGCTCTTGGGCGTGCAGTTGCCCAGGCGCGGCCAACTCATCCGCGTGTTGTTCTCCGAAATAGGGCGGCTGCTCTCGCACATCCTCAACATCACCACGCAGGCGCTGGACGTCGGCGCGCTCACCCCGCCGCTCTGGGGTTTCGAAGAGCGCGAAAAGCTGATGGCGTTCTACGAGCGCGCCTCGGGCGCGCGCATGCACGCGGCCTATTTCCGCGTCGGCGGCGTGCACCAGGACATTCCGAACAAGCTGGTCGACGACATCGAGGCGTTCTGCGATCCGTATTTGAAATTCTGCGACGACCTCGAAGGCCTGCTCACCGAAAATCGCATCTTCAAGCAGCGCACGGTCGACGTCGGCGTGGTCAAGCTCGATCAGGCCTGGAGCCGCGGCTTCTCCGGCGTAATGGTGCGCGGGTCGGGCGCGGCCTGGGACCTGCGCAAGGCGCAGCCTTACGAGTGCTACGCCGAGATGGATTTCGATATTCCGATCGGCAAGAACGGCGACAGCTACGACCGCTACTGCATCCGCGTGGAAGAAATGCGCCAGTCGATCAAGATCATGCGTCAGTGCTGCGAGAAACTGCGCAGCCCGGAGGGACAGGGCCGCGTTTCGGTCGACGACGCCAAAATCGTGCCGCCCAAGCGCGCCGACATGAAGCGCTCCATGGAAGCGCTGATCCAGCACTTCAAGCTTTATACCGAGGGCTTCCACGTGCCGGCCGGCGAGGTCTATGCCGCGGTCGAGGCGCCCAAGGGCGAGTTCGGCGTCTACCTCGTCTCCGAAGGCACCAACAAACCGTACAAATGCAAAATCCGCGCGCCGGGCTTTGCGCATTTGAGCGCGATGGATTTCATGTGCCGCGGTCACATGCTGGCCGACGTGTCCTGCATTATGGGCACGCTCGACATCGTGTTCGGGGAGATCGACCGATGAGCGTCCGCCGTCTTGCCCCGCCCGAAGTGCAGCCGAAGGAATTTTCCTTCAGCGCGAAGAATCTCGCCTGGGCCAAGCAGCAGATCGCCAAATATCCGGAAGGCCGCCAGCAATCGGCGATCATTCCCTTGTTGTGGCGCGCGCAGGAACAGGCCGGCGGCTGGCTGCCGGAAGCCGCCATCCGCTACGTCGCGGAGTTCCTCGGCATGGCGCATATCCGCGGGCTGGAAATCGCGACTTTCTACACGATGTTCAATCTGTCGCCGGTCGGCAAAGTGCACGTGCAGTTTTGCGGCACCACGCCGTGCCGGCTGCGCGGCGCCGACGCGATCGAAAAGGTCTGCCGCAAACGCATCGGCGAGCAGATGGAAGTGACCAAGGACGGCAAGTTCTCCTGGGTCGAGGTCGAGTGCCTGGGCGCCTGCGTCAACGCACCGATGGTGCAAATCGGCGCCGACTATTACGAGGACCTGACGGCGGAAAGCTTCAGCAAGATTCTCGACCAGTTCGCCGCCGGCAAGAAACCAACGCCCGGTCCGCAGACCATCCGGCAATTGTCGGCGCCGATCGGCGGACCGATGACGCTCACCGACAAATCGCTTTACGCGGCACGGAAATAACGCATGCTCGCCGACAAGGACCGCATCTTCTTAAATCTCTACGGCCTGCACGATTGGGGCCTCAAAGGCGCGCGGGCGCGCGGTGCCTGGGACGGCACCAAGGCCATCCTGGAAAAAGGCCGCGAGGCGATCGTCAACGACGTCAAGGCGTCGGGCCTGCGCGGTCGCGGCGGCGCCGGTTTCCCGACCGGCTTGAAATGGTCGTTCATGCCCAAGAAGTCGGATGGCCGGCCGCACTATCTGGTGGTCAATGCCGACGAATCCGAGCCCGGCACCTGCAAAGACCGCGAAATCATGCGCAACGATCCGCATCTCCTGGTCGAGGGCTGCCTGATCGCCGGCTGCGCTATGGGCTCCAACACTGGCTACATCTATATCCGCGGCGAGTTCATCCGTGAGCGTGAACGTTTGCAGGCCGCGATCGACGAGGCCTACGAGGCCAAGTTGATCGGCAAGAACAATGTGCACGGCTGGGACTTCGACCTCTACGTCCACCACGGCGCCGGCGCCTATATCTGCGGCGAGGAAACCGCGCTGCTCGAAAGCCTGGAAGGCAAGAAGGGCCAGCCGCGGCTCAAGCCGCCGTTCCCGGCCAATGTCGGCCTCTACGGCTGCCCGACCACCGTGCAGAACGTCGAGTCGATCGCGCAGGTGCCCGACATCATGCGGCGCGGCGCGGCCTGGTTTGCCGCCATCGGCCGGCCGAACAATACCGGCACCAAGCTATTCTGCATTTCCGGCCACGTCGAAAGGCCGTGCACCGTGGAAGAGGCCATGGGCATTCCGCTGCGCGAACTGCTGGACAAGCATGCCGGCGGCGTGCGCGGCGGCTGGGACAATCTGCTCGCGGTCATCCCCGGCGGCTCGTCGATGCCGCTGGTGCCGGCCGGCAAGGACCAGGCCGACACGCTGCTGATGGATTTCGACGGCTGCCGCGACAAGAAATCCGCGCTCGGCACGGCCGCCGTGATCGTGATGGACAAGACGACCGACATCGTCCGTGCCATGACGCGCATCTCGTATTTCTACAAGCACGAGAGCTGCGGCCAATGCACGCCCTGCCGCGAGGGCATGGGCTGGATGTGGCGCGTGCTCACGCGCATGGCGGAAGGCCGCGCGCAGAAGCGCGAGATCGACATGCTGATGGAGGTCACCACCCAGATCGAAGGCCACACCATCTGCGCCTTCGGCGACGGCGCGGCCTGGCCGGTGCAGGGCCTGCTGCGGCATTTCCGTCCCGAGATCGAACGGCGCATCGACCAATACACGCGCAACGCCGACGCCCATGGCGCGGCGCGCGAGGCGGCTGAGTAGGGAAGGGGCAAAAGATGGATCAAGGCTATGTCCTGGGAAAATCGGAATTTGAGGTGCTTCAACTGCAGATCCTGGTGGCCGACGGCGGAGGCCGCCGGCGGAGAACCGAGCCGCGAGCGCTCGATCCTCGGGCAATGCCGGCGTTACGCGCCGCCGGCATTGGTGTCTGACGCGCCGGACCATGTTCGGCATTACCCGGGCTGGGTGACCACTAAGCGCGACGATTGGTGCGGCGAGCACGCGCACCGGGAAATGTGAATTGTGTGATGAAAACGTCGGATCGGACGAACTGAAGAAGAAAGCATGACCAAGCTCATCGTCGACGGCAAAGAGGTCGAGGTTCCGCCGGAGTACACACTGCTCCAGGCCTGCGAAGCCGCGGGCGCGGAAATCCCGCGCTTCTGCTTCCATGAGCGGCTGTCGATCGCCGGCAATTGCCGCATGTGCCTGATCGAAGTGCAGGGGGTCCCCAAGCCGCAGGCCTCCTGCGCCATGGGCGTGAAGGATTTGGCTCCCAACAAGGACAGTTCGCCCAAGCAGCTTTTCACCAAGACGCCGATGGTGAAAAAGGCGCGCGAAGGCGTAATGGAATTCCTGCTGATCAACCACCCGCTCGATTGCCCGATCTGCGACCAGGGCGGCGAATGCGATTTGCAGGACCAGGCCATGGCCTATGGCGTGGACTCCAGCCGATTCCAGGAAAACAAGCGTGCGGTCGAGAACAAATATATCGGACCGCTGGTGAAGACGATCATGACGCGCTGCATCCAGTGCACGCGCTGCATTCGTTTTGCGGCCGAAGTTGCCGGCGTGCCGGAACTTGGCGCCATCGGCCGCGGCGAAGACATGGAAATCACCACCTATCTTGAGCAGGCGATGACCTCGGAGCTGCAAAGCAACGTGGTCGATCTCTGCCCGGTCGGCGCGCTCACCTCCAAGCCCTATGCATTTGCGGCGCGGCCGTGGGAACTTAACAAGACACAATCGGTCGACGTGATGGACGCGCTCGGTTCGGCGATCCGCATCGACACGCGCGGCCGCGAAGTCATGCGCATATTGCCGCGTACCAACGACGAAGTGAACGAAGAGTGGATCTCCGACAAGACCCGCCACATCGTGGACGGCTTGCGCACGCAGCGGCTCGACCAACCTTATCTGCGCGTGAACGGCCGCTTGCAGCCGGCGTCCTGGAAAGAGGCCTTCGCCGCCATCGCGGCCAAGGCGAAGTCGGCGGGCGGCAAGCGCATCGGTGCGCTAGCCGGCCAGTTAGCCGGCGTGGAAGAAATGTTCGCGCTGAAGTCGCTTTTGGCCGCGCTTGGGTCGGCTAATATCGACGCGCGCTATCCCGGCTCGCCGTTGCACCCGAAATACGGCCGCGCCAGCTATCTGTTCAATTCGACGATCGCCGGCATTGCCGAGGCCGACGCCATCATGCTGATCGGCGTCAATCCGCGCCGCGAGGCGGCGGTGCTCAATGCCCGCATCCGCAAGCGCTATCTCATAGGCAATGTGCTGCTCGGGCTGATCGGCGAAAAGGCCGATCTCACATATCCGTACAATTATCTCGGCGCCGGCCCCGAAAGCCTGGCGCAATTCGTCGACCACGCGCCGGCACAGAAAGAAAAGCCGATGTTCATCGTCGGGCAGGGCGCGCTCAACCGCCGCGACGGCGCGGCGGTGCTCGGCATGGCGGCCAAGGCCGCGCTTTCGCTCGGCGTGGTCAAGGACGGCTGGAATGGATTCAACATCCTGCATACCGAAGCGGCGCTGCCCGGCGCGCTCGATCTCGGCTTTGTGCCGGGCGAGGGCGGCCTGGATACCGGCGCCATGCTCGAGGCCGGCGCGCTCGAACTGTTGTTCCTGCTTGGCGTCGACGAGGTCGAGGCCGCGCCAGGCGCGTTCGTCGTCTATATCGGCACCCACGGCGACCGCGGCGCCCATCGCGCCGACGTGATCCTGCCCGGCGCCGCCTATCCGGAAAAATCGGCGCTCTACGTCAACACCGAAGGCCGCGTGCAGGTGTCGAACCGCGCTGCGTTCCCGCCTGGCGACGCGCGCGAGGATTGGGCAATCCTGCGCGCACTGTCCGCCGTGCTCGGACAGACTTTGCCTTACAATTCGCTCGCGCAGTTGCGGCAGGCGCTGTGTGCCGCGCACCCGCATTTCATGCGTCTCGACCAGATCGCGGCGGGTGCCGCCGCCGATATCGAGAAGCTCGCCAAGCTCGGCGGCACGGCCGACAAGGCGCCGCTGCGCTCGTCGGTGACCGACTTCTATCTCACCAATCCGATCGCGCGCGCTTCCGCGACCATGGCCGAGTGTTCGGCCCTGGCCAACGCGGCCGCCAAAACGGCGGCGGAGTAGGGCCATGGAACTGATGGCATTCTTCTGGAGCTATCTCTGGCCGCTCATCATCATTCTGGCGGAATGCGTGCTGCTGCTGGTGTTGCTGTTGATCGCCGTCGCCTATGTCATTTACGCCGACCGCAAGATCTGGGCGGCGGTGCAGTTGCGGCGCGGCCCCAACGTGGTCGGGCCTTGGGGCCTGTTTCAGTCCTTTGCCGACATGCTGAAATTCGCACTCAAGGAGCCGACCATTCCGGCCGGCGCCAACAAGGGTGTGTTCTTGCTGGCGCCATTGGTCTCCACTGTGCTCGCGCTCGCCGCCTGGGCGGTGATCCCGGTCAATGTCGGCTGGGCGGTCGCCAACATCAACGTTGGCGTTCTTTACATTTTCGCCATCTCGTCGCTGATGGTCTACGGCATCATCATGGCCGGCTGGGCGTCGAATTCGAAATACCCGTTCCTCTCTGCGCTGCGCGCGGCGGCGCAGATGGTGTCCTACGAGGTTTCCATCGGCTTCGTCATCATTACCGTGCTGCTGTGCGCGGGCTCGCTCAATCTCACCACCATCGTCACGGCGCAGACGAACGGGCTCGCGAACCTGATCGGGCTGCCTTGGCTCGAGTTTTTGAACTGGTACTGGCTGCCGCTGTTCCCGATGTTCATCGTTTTCTTCGTTTCGGCGCTGGCCGAGACCAACCGGCCGCCGTTCGATCTGGCCGAAGCGGAATCGGAACTGGTCGCCGGCTTCATGGTGGAATACGGCTCCACGCCATACGTCTTGTTCATGCTCGGCGAATACGTGGCGATCTGCACCATGTGCGCCATGGCCACGATCTTCTTCCTGGGCGGTTGGTTGCCGCCGATCGGCGTGCCGCCGTTCACCTGGGTGCCGGGCGTGATCTGGTTCGTGCTCAAGGCGCTGATGCTGTTCTTCATGTTCGCCATGGTGAAGTCGATCGTGCCGCGCTACCGCTACGACCAACTGATGCGGCTCGGCTGGAAAGTGTTCCTGCCGCTGTCGCTAGCCATGGTGGTGATCGTAGCCGGCGTCCTGCAGTTCGCCGTACCGGCGCTAAAGTGAGGATGCGATGAGACTGGATCGCGCGGCCAAGGGCCTGTTCCTGATGGAGTTCGTGAGCGCCACGATTCTGGGCTTGCGCTATTTCTTCGGGCCCAAGGCGACGCTCAATTATCCGCACGAAAAGGGGCCGCTCAGCCCGCGTTTTCGCGGCGAGCACGCGCAGCGCCGTTATCCGAACGGCGAGGAACGCTGCATCGCCTGCAAGCTGTGCGAGGCGATCTGCCCGGCGCAAGCGATCACCATCGAGGCGGGCCCGCGCCGCAATGACGGCACGCGGCGCACCACGCGCTACGACATCGACATGGTCAAATGCATCTATTGCGGGCTGTGCCAGGAGGCCTGTCCGGTCGACGCCATCGTCGAGGGACCGAATTTCGAATACGCCGCGGAGACGCGCGAGGAGCTTTACTACGACAAGGAAAAGCTGCTGGCGAACGGCGACCGCTGGGAGCGCGAGATCGCCAAGAACCAGGCGCTCGACGCGCCCTATCGATGAGCGTTTGCAGGTGAGACGATGATTATTGCCGCGTTGTTCTTCTATCTGTTTGCCGGCATTTGCGTGGCGAGCGCCGTCATGGTGATCGCGTCGCGCAATCCCGTGCATTCGGTGCTCTTTCTCATCCTCGCCTTCGTCAGCGCCGCCGGACTGTTCGTGATGCTAGGCGCCGAATTCCTCGCAATGATCCTGATCGTGGTCTATGTCGGCGCGGTCGCCGTGCTGTTCCTGTTCGTGGTGATGATGCTCGACGTCGATTTTGCCGAGCTCAAGCAGGGCGCGCTGCAATATCTGCCGATCGGCTTGCTGATCGGCGGAATTTTCCTCGCCGAGTTGCTGCTGGTGGTGGGCGCCTGGGCGATTGGCCCCGGCGTATCGCAGGCGATCACGTCGCCGATCGCGGCCAAGACGTCGAATATCGAGGTGATCGGCCTCGTGCTCTACACCCGCTACGCCTATTTCTTCGAGGCCGCGGGCATGATCCTGCTGATCGCCATGATCGGCGCCATCGTGCTGACGCTGCAGCACCGGGTGCGCGTACGCCGCCAGAACATCTCCGATCAAGTCGCGCGCACGCCGAAAACCGCGATGGAAGTGCTCAAGGTGCGCTCGGGGCAGGGCCTGGGGAGCAACCTATGACCATCGGGCTCGGACATTATCTCTCGGTCGCTGCCATCCTGTTCACGCTGGGGATTTTCGGCATCTTCCTCAACCGCAAGAACGTCATCATCATCCTGATGTCGATCGAGCTGATTTTGCTCGCGGTCAACATCAATTTGGTCGCCTTCTCCAGCTACCTCGGCGACATCGTCGGCCAAATCTATGCGCTGTTCGTGCTCACGGTCGCGGCGGCGGAAGCCGCCATCGGGCTCGCCATCCTCGTCGTCTATTACCGCAACCGGGGCTCGATCGCGGTCGAAGACATCAATCTGATGAAGGGCTGATTACTTTGTATCAGGCAATCGTCTTCTTACCTCTGCTCGGCGCCATTCTGGCTGGGCTGATCGCGCTCGCGGGCGCGCGGGCGCGCTTCCCCGGCGAGGGCCCGCCGCCGGGCCTGGAAGAGGGTGCCGTCGCCCCCGATCACGGCGCGCATGCCGAACACGCGCACCGCCGCGACGCCCACGACGACCATGCCGCCGGGCCCGCCGCCGCCGGCTCGCGCACGTCCGAACTGATCACCTGCACGCTGCTGCTGATCGCCATGATTCTGTCGTGGATCGCCTTCGTTCAGGTCGGCTTCGGCCATCGTGATGAACACGTGCCGGTCTTCACCTGGATCCTCTCCGCCGACCTGAAGGTGGATTGGGCGCTGCGCATCGACACGCTTACCGCGGTGATGCTGGTGGTGGTGAACACGATCTCGGCCTTGGTGCACGTCTACTCCATCGGCTACATGGCGGAGGACCCGTACCGGCCGCGCTTCTTCGCCTATTTGTCGCTCTTCACCTTCTTCATGCTGATGCTGGTGACCGCCGATAACCTGGTGCAGATGTTCTTCGGCTGGGAGGGCGTCGGCCTCTCGAGCTATCTCTTGATCGGCTTCTGGTATCACAAGCCGGAGGCGAACGCCGCCGCCATCAAGGCCTTCGTCGTCAACCGAGTCGGCGATTTCGGCTTCGCGCTCGGCATCTTCGCGCTATTCGCGATGGTCGGCGCGGTCGATTTAGACACCATCTTCGCGCAGGCGCCGACACTCGTCGGCAAGACCCTGCCGATGTTCGGCTGGCACCCGGACGCGCTTACCATCATCTGCCTGATGCTGTTCATGGGCGCGATGGGCAAGTCGGCGCAATTCCTGCTGCACACCTGGTTGCCCGACGCCATGGAAGGCCCGACGCCGGTCTCCGCGCTGATCCACGCCGCCACCATGGTGACGGCGGGCGTATTCATGGTGGCGCGGCTGTCGCCGCTATTTGAGCTCGCGCCCGACGCGCAGAGTTTCGTCATTTTTATCGGCGCGACTACCGCCATGTTCGCCGCCACGATCGGCCTGGTGCAGAACGACATCAAGCGCGTCATCGCTTATTCGACCTGCTCGCAGCTCGGCTACATGTTCGTCGCCATGGGCTCGGGCGCCTATTCGGTCGGCATGTTCCATTTGTTCACGCATGCCTTCTTCAAGGCGCTCTTGTTCCTCGGCTCGGGCTCGGTGATCCTCGCCATGCATCACGAGCAGGACATGCGGCACATGGGCGGCCTCAAGGACCGCATCCCGTACACCTATATCGTGATGATCATCGGTACGCTGGCGCTCACCGGCTTCCCACTCACCGCTGGCTATTTTTCGAAGGACGCGATCATCGAGGCGGCTTTCGTCGCCAAGAGTCCAATGGCGCTCTACGGCTTCATCTGCACGGTCGGAGCTGCGCTCCTCACCTCGTTCTACTCATGGCGGCTGATTTTCAAGACCTTCCATGGCGAGCCGCACGACCGCAAGCATTGGAAAGACGCGCGCGAAAGCCCGATGGTGATGCTGATCCCGCTCGGGGTGCTCGCCTTCGGCTCGATTATGGCCGGCTTGCCGTTCAAGGAAATCTTCGCCGGCCACGGCGTCGAGGGCTTCTTCGGCGCCTCGCTTGCCTTCGCCAAGAGCAATTCCGTGCTCGAAGACATGGAGCACATCCCGCTCTGGATCGGGCTATTGCCGACGCTGATGATGGTGATCGGCTTTGTCATCGCCTGGCACTTCTACATCCGCCGGCCCGATATCCCGGTCGAACTCGCGCGCCAGCACGAGGTGCTCTACAAGTTCCTGCTCAATAAGTGGTACTTCGACGAGATCTACGACGCGATCTTCGTGCGGCCGACCAAGTGGCTCGGGCGCACTCTGTGGAAGGGCGGCGACGGTTGGCTGATCGACGGCTTCGGCCCTGACGGCGTTTCGGCCCGCGTGCTCGACGTCACCCGCAATGTGATGCGGCTGCAGACCGGCTATCTCTATCACTACGCCTTCGCCATGCTCATCGGCGCGGCCGCCTTCATCACCTGGTTCATGTTCGCGGTGCACTAATGAACATCAATTGGCCCATTCTCTCGGTCGTCACCTTCCTGCCGCTACTGGGGGCGGCGTTCATCATGCTGGTGCGCGGCAACGACCGCCTCGCCAAGGGCACGGCGCGCTGGGTGGCGATGTGGACGACATTGGTCACTTTCGCGATCTCGCTGGTGATGGCGTGGCGCTTCGATCCGACCTCGCCGGAATTCCAGTTCGTCGAGAAGCACCCCTGGCTCGGCATCGCCTCCTATCACATGGGCGTGGACGGCATTTCGCTGCCGTTTGTGATCCTCACCACCGCGCTGATGCCGATCTGTATTCTGGCGAGCTGGACCGCGATCCAGAAGCGCGTGAAGGAATACATGATCGCGTTCCTGGTGCTGGAAACGCTGATGGTCGGGACCTTCTCGGCGCTCGATCTCGTGCTGTTCTATCTGTTCTTCGAGGGCGGCCTGATCCCGATGTTCCTGATCATCGGCGTCTGGGGCGGCCCGCGCCGGGTCTATGCCAGCTTCAAGTTCTTCCTCTACACGCTGCTCGGCTCGGTGCTCATGTTGTTGGCCATCATGGCGATGTATTGGGACGCCGGCACCACCGACATCCCGACGTTGCTTCGGCACGGCTTCCCGCTCGCGCTGCAAAAATGGGCGTGGCTCGCCTTCTTCGCGTCGTTTGCGGTCAAGTTGCCGATGTGGCCGGTGCATACCTGGTTGCCGGACGCGCATGTGGAAGCGCCGACCGCGGGCTCGGTCATTCTCGCCGCCATCCTGCTGAAAATGGGCGGCTACGGTTTCCTGCGGTTCTCGCTGCCGATGTTCCCCTCGGCCAGCCACGACTTCGCGCCGCTGATCTTCACGCTGTCGGTGGTCGCCATCATCTACACCTCGCTGGTGGCGCTGATGCAGGAGGACGTGAAGAAACTGATCGCCTATTCCTCGGTCGCGCACATGGGCTTCGTCACCATGGGCATCTTCGCGCTGACCCCGCAGGGCGTCGCCGGCGGCATCTTCCAGATGATCTCGCACGGCATCGTCTCGGGCGCGCTGTTCCTTTGCGTCGGCGTGGTCTACGACCGCATGCACACGCGCGAAATCGCCTTCTATGGCGGGCTCGTGAACCGCATGCCGCTGTTCGCGGCGGTGTTCATGGTGTTCACGCTCGCCAATGTCGGCCTGCCGGGCACTTCCGGCTTCGTCGGCGAGTTCCTGTCGCTGATCGGCACCTTCAAGGTCAATAATGCGGTGGCCACATTCGCCACGCTCGGCGTCATCCTGTCGGCGGCCTACGCGCTGTGGCTCTACCGAAAGATGATCTTCGGCAACCTGAAGCCGGCGCTCGCCGGCATCAAGGACATCGGCTGGCGCGAGACGCTGATCTTCACGCCGCTGGTCGCACTCACAATTCTTTTCGGCGTGGCGCCGAAGCCCGTGCTCGACATGTCGGCGGCCTCGGTCGCCCAATTGCTCGACAACTACAAACACGCCATCGCCGCGACCCCGGCGCCGGCAAAGGACGTGATGGGCTCCGCCGCCATCAAAATCGAGCGGGCCGAAATGTTTCCCGTGAGCGCCGTCCGATGAATCAATTGATGCAGTTGCAAGGCTATATGCCGATCCTGCCGGAGGCGGTGCTGGCGATCGGCGCCATGCTGACTTTGATGATCGGGGTTGGCGCTCACCAGAGCGAACGCAGCTCCGGCGTGGTGAACGGCTTTTGCGTCGGCGTGCTGGCGCTTGCCGCTTTCGCCGTAGTGATGATCCCGCCCGGCCGCTATGAACTCTTCGGCGGCAGTCTGGTGATCGACGATTATGCCCGCTTTCTCAAGCTGTTAGCGCTTGCCGGCTCGGGCGGCGCGCTGATGCTGTCGCTCAACTGGCTGAAACTCGAGCATCAGCAGAAGTTCGAATACGGCGTGCTGTTCCTGCTCTCGACGCTCGGCATGCTGCTGCTGATTTCCGCCAGCGACCTGATCGCGCTCTATCTCGGGCTCGAGATGATGAGCCTGCCGCTTTACGTGGTGGCCGCCTCGAACCGCGAGAACGTGCGCTCGACCGAAGCCGGCCTGAAGTATTTCGTGCTCGGCGCGCTGTCGTCCGGCATGCTGCTTTACGGCGCCTCGCTGATCTACGGTTTCACCGGCACCATCAGTTTCGCCGGCATCGCCAAGGCGACGCACCCGGGCGCCAATCTCGGGTTGATCTTCGGCCTGGTGTTCATGTTCGTCGGCTTCTGCTTCAAGATCTCGGCGGTGCCGTTCCATATGTGGACGCCCGACGTCTACGAGGGCGCGCCGACGCCGGTGACGGCCTTTTTCGCCGCCGCGCCCAAGGTCGCCGGCATTGCCATCTTCGTGCGCGCGACCATGGTCGCGTTCCCCGGCATCACCCACGAGTGGCAGCAGATCGTGGTGTTCGTCTCGATCGCCTCGATGGTGCTCGGCGCCTTTGCGGCCATCGGCCAGCGCAACATCAAGCGCCTGATGGCCTATTCCTCGATCGGCCACATGGGCTTCGCGTTGGTCGGCTTGGCGGCTGGAACCGCCGAGGGCGTGCAGGGCGTGCTGGTCTATATGTCGATCTACGTGGCAATGACGCTCGGCGTCTTCGCGGCGATCCTGAGCATGCGGCGCGACGGCAAGTTCGTCGAGAATATCGGCGATTTGGCCGGCCTCGCGCGCACGCATCCGACCATGGCGTTCTTCCTGGCGATGCTCTTGTTCTCGCTCGCCGGCATCCCGCCGCTCGCCGGCTTCTTCGCCAAGTTCTACGTGTTCCTCGCCGCCATCAAGGCCGGGCTCTATACGCTCGCGGTGATCGGCGTGCTCTCAAGCGTGGTGGGCGCCTTCTACTATCTGACCATCGTCAAGATCATGTATTTCGACGAGCCGGTGAAAAGCTTCCAGAACATGCCGGGCATGCTGCGGCTGGTGCTCGGCGTTTCCGGGCTGATCAACATGCTGTTCTTCGTCTATCCGGCGCCGCTGGTTGGCGCTGCGACCGCGGCGGCGAAGTCCTTGTTTTGATACGCGCGATCGTGGAGATCGCCGCGCGTCACTGAGATGAACCGCGAAGCCACGGGCCTGGCGGGGGTCCGGCACGAAACTTACGAAGTTCTCGGCTCGACCAATGCCGAGGCGCTGGCGCGTGCACGCGCCGGCGGGCGCGGGCCGTTGTGGATCACGGCGCGCAGCCAATTGGCCGGCCGCGGCCGGCGCGGCAGCGCCTGGAACTCGCCGCCGGGCAATCTCTACGCCAGCCTGCTGCTGAGCGAGCCGTCGCCCCAGCCTTTGGCGCCGCAACTGTCGTTCGTGGCGGCGCTTGCCCTGCACGACGCGCTGTGCGACTGCGCGGCGCCGCTCGGGCCGCGGTTCAAGCTTAAATGGCCGAACGATCTGCTGTTCGGGCCCGACAAGCTCGCCGGCATTTTGATCGAGGGCGAGAGCGAGTCGGGCTTCGCGGTCGTCGTCGGCTTCGGCGTCAATTGCGCGAGCCATCCGCCCGACACGGCCTTATCCTGCGACCGATTTGCGCGACGCCGGGGCGCTCGTCGCGCCGGAGGCGCTGTTCGCGGCTTTGGCGGCGGCGATGCAGCGCCGGCTGGGGCAATGGCAGAGCGGCGAAGGTTTTGCGGCGATCCGCGCCGACTGGCTGGCGCGCGCCGCTGGTCTCGGCGAGGACATTCGGGTGCGGCTGCCGGAGCGCGAGCTCTCCGGCCGCTTCCGCGGGCTCGACGAGGCGGGGCGGTTGCAGCTCGAGCAGCCAAATGGCCTTGTCAGCGTCACAGCCGGCGAAGTGTTCGCCCTGGGCGGGGCCTGATCATGGCAAAGACCGCGCAAGAACTGGTGTTCGCGCCGCTCGGCGGCGTCGGCGAGATCGGCATGAATCTGTCGGTCTACGGGCTCGGCGACGAGCGCCACCGCCAATGGCTGGCGGTCGATCTCGGCGTGTCGTTTGCCTCGGAAGATCACCTGCCGGGCATCGATCTGATTTTTCCCGACATCCGTTTTCTGGTGGCGCAGCGCAAGAACCTCGCGGGCCTGGTGATTACCCACGCGCACGAGGATCATTACGGCGCCATCCTCGACCTGTGGCCGCAATTGAAGGTTCCGATATTCGCCACCCCGTTCACCGCCGCGCTGCTGGCGGCCAAGCGCGCAAGCGAGCCGGGCGCGCCGGAAGTTCCGGTCACCGTGGTGCCGCTCGGCAGCCGCTTCAAGGTTGGGCCGTTCGACGTCGAGATGGTCTCGATGGCGCATTCTATCCCGGAATCGAACGCGCTCATCATCCGCACGCCGGCCGGCGCGGTTCTGCATACCGGCGACTGGAAAATCGATCCGACCCCGATCCTGGGCGACGTCACCGACGAGAAAAAATTGCGCGCGCTCGGCGAGGAGGGTTGTCTCGCCATTGTCGGGGACAGCACCAATGCCGTGCGCGACGGGCGCTCGCCTTCCGAAAAAGACGTTGCCGAGACGCTGGCCAAACTGGTGAAAGCCGCGCGCGGGCGCGTGGCGGTCACCACCTTCGCCTCCAACGTCGCGCGGCTGCGCTCGGTGATCGACGCCGCCCGCGCCGCCGAGCGCGAGGTGGTGGTGGTCGGCCGCGCCATGGAGCGCGTCATTCAGGTCGCGCGCGAGACCGGCTACCTCGAGGGCATCCAGGACCTGCGCGCGGTCGACGCTTACGGCTACCTGCCGCCCAACAAAGTGGTGGCGCTTTGCACCGGCAGCCAGGGTGAGCCGCGCGCCGCGCTCTCGCGCATCGCCGAGGACCAGCATCCGGACGTGACGCTTTCGCGCGGCGACACCGTGATTTTTTCAGCCCGCACCATCCCCGGCAACGAAAAAGCCGTCGGCCGCATTATCAACGGGCTGATCGACCAGGGCATCGCCGTGATCACCGACCGGACGCATTTGGTGCACGTGTCGGGGCATCCGCGCCGCGCCGAGCTGGAAGAACTGATCGGCTGGCTCAGGCCGCAGATCCTGATCCCCGTGCACGGCGAGGCGCTGCATCTGTCCGAGCACGCCGCGCTTGCCCGCCGCTGCGGCGTCAAGGAAGTCATCCAGTGCCGCAACGGCGACCTGGTGCGGCTGTCGCCGTCGGCCGGGATCATCGACGAGGTGCCGGCCGGGCGGCTCTACAAGGACGGCTCGCTGCTGGTCGAGGCCGATGCCCGCACCGTCGCCGATCGCAAACGCCTGAGCTTTGCCGGCGCGGTCTCCGTCGCACTCGCCATCAGCGACAAAGGCGAGCTGATCGAGGATCCCTCGCTCGATTTGATCGGCATTCCGGAACGCGACCGCGACGGCGGCCTCATTTATGAGGCGGTGAACGAGGCGGTGATCGAGACGCTGCGATCGCTGCCGCGCAAGCGCCGCGGCGACCCCGACGCGGTAGCCGAGGCCGTCCGCCGCGCGGTGCGCGCCGCGGTCGCCGAGCGCTGGGGCAAAAAGCCGATGTGCCATGTGCACGTCTTGACGGTATGATGGGTGCCGCCGGCAGGCCTAGAAGAGGAAAACAATGATCGGTCGTCTCAATCACGTCGCCGTCGCGGTCAAAGACATCGCCAAGGCCACGGCAGTCTATCGCGACACGCTTGGCGCCGTAGTCTCCCCCAAGGTCGCGCAGCCGGAGCACGGCGTCTCCACCGTGTTCATCACGCTGCCCAACACCAAGATCGAACTGCTGGAGCCGCTTGGGGCGGCTTCGCCGATCGCCAAGTTTTTGGAAAAGAATCCCGACGGCGGTATCCACCACGTCTGCTACGAGGTGCCCGATATCCGCGCCGCGCGCGATACGTTGAAGGCGCAAGGCGCGCGCGTGCTCGGCGACGGCGAGCCCAAGATCGGCGCGCACGGCAAGCCGGTGCTGTTCCTGCATCCGAAGGATTTCTGCGGCACGCTGGTCGAACTCGAGCAAGCGTAGCGCACGATCCCGAAAAGCATGTCCTCGACCCCGATCGGGGATGGGAACCGGATTTCGGACAAGATCATGCGCCAGGAATAAGTCATGCAGATCGGCACTGTCATCGCGATCTATTTCATCATCTGGTGGGTGGTGTTGTTTGCCGTGCTGCCCTGGGGCATCCGCAGTCAGCAGGAGTGCGGGGAGGTGGCGCCCGGCACCGATCCCGGTGCGCCGGCGGCGCATCTGATCTGGCGCAAATTGTTCTGGACGACGGTCACGGCCGCGGTGGTGTTCGGCATTCTCACGGTGATCTACAAAGAGAACTTGATCCCGGTCGAATTCCTCAAGCAGATTTCCAATCCGCCGCATTCCTGACGTCGACAGCCGCGCTCACGGCAACAAAAAAAGAGCAGGGCAAGATGCCCTGCTCGTCGCATAGTTAAAGTCCTCATCCTCGATTATTGTTCGCTTTATGCTCGAGGCGGCGGCGTTTCCGCGCCGAGGACTTGGCTCCTCCCAAGACTTGGACCGCACGCTGGACTCGGCTTTTTTCTGCGCCGAGTTCTCCATTCACACGGATACAGAAGGCTAACCGATTGGTGCGGCGCTGTCATCACTATTCCGTCAACGTTCGATCACAATAGGGGCGTCGAGCACGATTGGTGCAGCGCGGTCGTTCGGGATGATCACGCGCACCGTCCAGACCCCGGGCTCCGGCAGGTTCAGCGCGTTCACTTCCCAGTTGCCATCCGGCAAATGAGCCGCCGAGCGCACAATTTTTAGGCCTGCACCCGGCGGGTCGAGGGTGAGTTCGACAGACTTGGCCGGGAACTCCGAAAAATCGTCGCGTAAAACGCGAATATGGGCATTGGCCGTGCCGGTGCGGCCCGGCTCGATGGTCACTTCGGCCATGGCCACACTGGTGTGGATGTGGACGAAGGCGGCGTCGGGCGGGACGTCGGCGTTGGTGCTGTGGGCGTGGCCGCTCGGCGACAGGGTGCCGAGCGCGCCGACGAACAGCATCACGCATAGGCCGAGGCCGGTTTCGGCCATGCTGTTGCGTTGCAGCGCGCGCAGTGCGCCGGCTGCGGGCAATTGCGGCGTGAAATGGAAACGGTTGGCCGCGGCGATGCCGACCATGGCGACGAATAGGCCGATTTTTAGCAGCACCAGGCGGCCGTAATCGGTCGTTATCAAGTCGCGCGGTCCGCCCAAGAGGTTCCAGCTATTGACGATGCCGCTCGCCAGCAGCGCGGCAACGCAGACGATCCCGAGCCAGGAAAACCGCCGCGTCGCACGCGTGGCGAAGCTACGCCAAGCCGCGTCTTCGGCACGGCGGGCGCTCGCCAGCAGCATGCCGAGCGCGAACAGGCCGCCCAGCCAGGCGCCGGCCGCCACGAGATGCACCATGTCGGACGCAAGATGGATGTCGCCGGCGGTCCCAGGCGTCGCCCCGGCATGGCCGATGAGAGCGATGAGGGCGATCAGGCCGGCGGCTGCGGCGATTTGCAGCAGGCGGGTCGCCGGCCACAAGACGAGTACGGCCAGCAGCACCGCAAGGCCGAGTCGCACGGTGCACACCAGGCCGAAGCGGGTATCGGTGAGCACCGTCCAGACGCCGCCATGCAGGCACACCGCGATGACCGGAGCGCCGTAGATGTCGGCGGAGAGCAGCACCAGCCAGCCGGCCTCCGCCAAAACGGCGACCGCGAGCGCGATCCAGATCGTCCACGTCAGGCGGCGCCGCAGCGCCGAAAAATCCGCTTTTGCCGCGGCGGCGGCCGGTTCCGCCACCAGCACGATGAAGGCGACCGTGCCGGAGGCGAGCGCCGTCGCGGCGATATGGACGGCGCGGAACAGAATAAGCGGATCGATCACTGCGCGCCTTGTCTTTAGGGCCCCACGCGGAACGAGAAGCTACCCTGCGTGCGATGGGTGTCCACCGATAGAACACGCCAGCTCACCGAATAAGTCCCGGGCGGCAGCGCCTTGAGCGGCACGCGCAGTTCGGTGGCGTCGCCGCCGGCCGCCTGCGCCTTGCCGCTCACCACCGCGCCTTGCGCATTGCGCACTTCGGCGGTGGAAAAGGCCGGCTCCAGTTTTTCGGTGAACCACAGCAGCAATTCGCGCGGCGCGGTGCCGACCGTGCTGCCGACCTTCGGACTGGCATGGTCGAGGAAGGCGTGCGCATGGGCTGCGGCGGGAAGCAGGATGGCGGCGAGGATGGTGGCGATCTTCATTGGATTTTTCATGGCTTGTTTCCGAAAATCGGCCGTCCGATGGAGTTGGGGAAGATGTCGTCGAGGAAGAAGTGCAGCTGCGCGATAGCGCCGACATTACTGCCGCTCTGCCGGTTTACGGGGATCATCGCCTCGACGCCGACCTGGAACTTGTCGCCGACCCAGATCACGCCGGGATTGATGGTGCCGGTTGTCACCGTCCCGGAGGTCGATACGTTCGACACCGGCGTCTGCAACGATGCTTCGACCAGCGGGATCAGGCGATTGATGAAATCCGGCAGGCCGAGGTCGACCACCGAAGATTTCAGATAGGGCAGGCTGTATTGCAGCGAGGCGCCCCAGATCAGGACGCGCGGATTGAACTCGGTGTCGACATCGCCGCTGTCCGGATCGAAGGTCACCGTCGCATTCGAGCTTGGGATCGCGTAGCCGACTTGGCCCGTGAGCGCGAACGGCCGTGCCCACCCCATAGTCGCGGGCAGGTCGCCGAAGCCTTTGCCGAAATAAACCATCGGCGTGTAGGTGGTGAAGCGATCGGCGCCGACGTCCTGCGCGCCGCTGCCGCCCCATTCGATGTTGAGACCGACGGAGGCGACGAATTCATGCTCTGCGTTCTTGAACACGCGGTACTTGAACGTCGTCTCGATGTTCTGGAAGCCGCTGGCGCCGACCATGTTGGGTCCGCCCGGCGCGTAGAGATGCGTCCAGGTGGGCGAGAAGGATACGGCGAAGTCCTCGGTGATCAGCTTGGAATACTCACCCGAGATATCGAGCTGTTTTACCGGTGGAACATCGCCGGTCTTGGAGATCGCGACGGTCGGCAACGACAGTTCGTCGGCAACGCCGGGGTCGTCGATGGCGAGCGTTGCCGGAAACATGCGGTTGCCGACAATCTCGTGCGCGCCTGCCATCGTGACGGCGAGGAACGCGATCGGTCCGGCGCATAGCGCCGTTCGCAGCAAATAGGGGGACATGGGTCACTCCGTTTTCGTCCAGACATGAAAAGTTCGATGTCAGGCGAAGCGCGGAGGACCTCGGGCGAAGTTGGGGCGGAAGGCGATGCCGGCGGTCGGCGCATGCGAGGCCGGGCGCAGGACGTGCAACAGGCGCGTCGGCAGGAGGCCGCCGAAGTGGACGATATCGGGCGCCGGCGGGGGCGCCGCCGCGCTGCACAGATTGCAATGCTCGCAGGCGTGTCCGGGAATGAGGTCCGGCTTGCCCGGCGCTTCGTCGCCGGGTACGGCGGCGGAAACGGCGCTGTGGCAAATGACCGAGAACGGGTCGATCGCCGCCCCGTTGGCCGCGATCGGGATCAGGCCGAGCAGAATGACGTGCAGGGCGACCGCGTAGATCGCCACCCAACTGGTAACCTGCCTGGCCAAACCGCGCATGCGAGACGCTGTCTCCGACGCCCATTATGACCGATAACGCCGGATTGGGCGATTTATTCCCGCTTGCGGGTTATCCCCCTTGGCGGGCCTTGTGTTTTTCGGGCCGATCCGCTTTCACTCGGGCCCATTCGACACGATTCCGAGCCGCCCGCAATGCGCCTGTCCCGCTATTTCCTGCCGATTTTACGTGAAACGCCGAAAGAGGCGGAGATCGTCTCGCACCGGCTGATGCTGCGTGCCGGCATGATGCGGCAGGAAGCGGCCGGCATCTATGCTTTCCTGCCGCTCGGCTTCCGCGTCTTGCAGAAAATCTGCGCGATCGTGCGCGAGGAGCAGAACCGCTCCGGCGCCATCGAACTCCTGATGCCGACCATCCAGTCCGCCGATTTATGGCGCGAAAGCGGACGTTACGAGGCCTATGGCAAGGAAATGCTGCGCATCAAGGACCGCCACGAGCGCGACATGCTCTATGGGCCGACCAACGAGGAGATGATCACCGAGATATTCCGGTCCTATGTCCGCTCGTACAAGGATCTTCCGCTTAACCTCTACCATATTCAGTGGAAATTCCGCGACGAGGTGCGCCCGCGCTTCGGGCTGATGCGCGGACGCGAATTCCTGATGAAGGATGCGTACTCGTTCGATCTCGACCAGAACGGCGCGCGACATTCCTACAACAAGATGTTCGTGGCTTATCTGCGCACCTTTGCCCGGCTCGGGTTGAAATCGATCCCGATGCGGGCGGAGTCAGGGCCGATCGGCGGCGATCTCAGCCATGAATTCATCATCCTGGCCTCGACCGGCGAGTCCGAAGTGTTCTGCCATAAGGACTATCTCGACCTGCCGGTGCCGCCGGCGGACGTGAATTTCGACGACGTCGCCGCCCTGCAGGGGATCGTGGACAAGTGGACGTCGCAATATGCCGCGACCTCCGACATGCACGACGCGGCGGCCTACGCCAAGGTGCCGGCCGATAAACAAGTGTCGGCGCGCGGCATCGAGGTCGGGCACATTTTCTATTTCGGCACCAAATATTCCGCGCCGATGAAGGCGGTGGTCGCGACCGGCGAGGGCGCCGAAGTGCCGGTGCACATGGGCTCCTACGGCATCGGGCCCTCGCGCCTGGTCGCGGCCATCATCGAGGCCTCGCACGACGATGCCGGCATCGTCTGGCCGGAGCCGGTGGCGCCGTTCAAGGTGGCGATCCTCAACCTGAAGCAGGGAGCGGCCGACACGGATGCCGCCTGCGAGCAGCTTTACCGCGACCTCATCGCCAAGGGCGTCGAAGTGCTCTACGACGACCGCGACGAGCGGCGCCGGCAACAAATTCGCCACCGCCGACCTGATCGGCATTCCCTGGCAGGTGCAGATCGGCCCGCGCGGGCTGGCCGAGGGCAAGGTCGAGGTGAAAAAGCGCGCCGACGGCTCCAAGGAATTGATGAGCCCGCAGGCCGCGCTGGATTTGCTGGCCAAGTAGTTGTTCCGTCATTCCGGGGCGCGGCCGGTAGGCCGCGAACCCGGAATCCATAATCCCGGCGCTGCGGAGTATGGATTCCGGGTCCGACGCTGTCGCGCCGTCCCGGAATGACAGAACAAGAATAAACCTGTGCGCTGGCAGGGCTTTTTGCCCACGAATCCGCCAGAATCGTGTGAAAACCCCATCACGGGAACCAACCTTCAATGACCGAGCCCAACGGGACGCGGCCCTTCTCGCCGTTCGAGTGGATGCTGTCGCTGCGCTACCTGCGGGCGCGGCGCAAGGAAGGATTCATCTCGGTCATCGCCGGGTTCTCCTTCTTGGGCATCGTGCTGGGCGTCGCCACCCTCATCATCGTGATGGCGGTGATGAACGGCTTCCGCAAGGAACTGCTCGACAAGATCCTCGGCCTCAACGGCCATCTCTTGATCCAGCCTTTGGAAAAGCCGCTCACCGACTGGGAAGCGGTTTCGGCGCGCATCGCTGCCGTCAAGGGGATCAGGCTTGCCGCGCCGATCGTCGAGGGCCAGGCGCTGGCATCCTCGCCGTTTAACGCCGGCGGCGTTCTCATTCGCGGCATCCGCTTGAAGGACCTGGAAGGCCTGCCGTCGGTCGTCAACAACATCAAGCAGGGCACGCTGAAAGGCTTCGACGAGGGCCAGGGCGTCGCCATCGGCCGCCGCCTTGCCGATCAGCTCTCGCTGCGCGCGGGCGACAACATCACGCTGGTGGCGCCGCGCGGCGCGGTCACGCCCATGGGCACCATGCCGCGCATCAAGGTCTACAAGGTCGCCGCCGTGTTCGAGATCGGCATGTCGGAATACGACTCGGCCTTCGTGTTCATGCCGCTGAAGGAGGCGCAGGCCTATTTCAACCGCGCCGGCGACGTGACGGCGATCGAGGTCTATACCGACAATCCCGACCGCGTCGACAGCTACCGCAAGGCGGTGCAGGAAGCCGCCCAGCGCCCGATCTTCATGATCGACTGGCGTCAGCGCAACGCCACCTTCTTCAACGCGCTGCAGGTCGAGCGCAACGTGATGTTCCTGATCTTGACGCTGATCGTGCTGGTGGCCGCGCTCAACATCGTCTCCGGCCTGATCATGCTGGTGAAGGACAAAGGCCAGGACATCGCCATTCTGCGCACCATGGGCGCGACGCAAGGCGCGATCATGCGCGTGTTCCTGATCACCGGCGCCTCCATCGGCGTGATCGGCACGCTGGTCGGCTTCCTGCTTGGCATCGTGATCTGCCTGAATATCGAAAACATCCGCCAGTTCCTGTCGTGGCTCACCAACACGGAGCTGTTCTCGCCCGAACTCTATTTCCTCTCGCATTTGCCCGCCGACATGGACACCGGCGAAACCAGCGCGGTGGTGGTGATGGCGCTGGTGCTGTCGTTCCTCGCCACGCTCTATCCGTCCTGGCGCGCAGCGCGCCTCGATCCGGTGGAGGCGCTGCGCTATGAGTGAAACGATCGCCGCCTGATGCCCCTGGCGTGCAGGACAAAGCCGAGGACATCCCGATCCTGCTCCTGCACGCGGTCGAGCGCACCTACCGGCAGGGCGAGGAAGCGCTGCACATCCTGAGCGGCGCCGAACTCGCGATCTGGCCCGGGCAATCGGTCGCGCTGGTGGCGCCTTCGGGCGCCGGCAAATCGACGCTGCTGCATATCGCCGGCCTGCTCGAGCATCCCGACCACGGCGACGTCTATATCGACGGACGCGCGACCGCGATCCTGCCCGACGCCGAGCGCACCCGCATCCGCCGCAACGAAATCGGCTTCGTCTATCAGTCGCATCATCTGCTGCCGGAATTCAACGCGCTGGAGAACGTACTGCTGCCGCAGATGATCCGCGGGTTGTCGCGCGGCGAGGCCAAGAAGCGCGCGGTCGAGCTGCTGACTTATCTGGGCTTGAGCGACCGGCTCACGCACCGGCCGGCGGAACTCTCCGGCGGCGAGCAGCAACGCGTCGCCATTGCGCGCGCGGTCGCCAATGCGCCGCGAATTCTGCTCGCCGACGAACCGACCGGGAATTTGGACCTGCACACCGCCGACCACGTGTTCGCGGCGCTGACCCAGCTCGTGCGCGCTTCCGGCCTCGCCACCATCATCGCCACCCACAACATGGAGCTCGCCGCCCGCATGGACCGGCGGGTGACGTTGCGCGAGGGGCGGGTGGTGGAGATGGCTTAACCAATCGATAGCCGAGTCAATTCGCTGCTGCGTTACGTTTTATGCCGATGCAAAGTGGCGTGTTGCCTCGCCTGGGGCTTCCCTGAAAGTTCAGCGGTTGCTATCCTTTATGCCGAGCGCGCGCGGTTTACACGATGCATGGCCGCAGCGTCGGCCGAGTTCTGTCGTCGGATAAAGGGGATCGGAAATGGAAATGGTGGATCGGGAAATGATTCAGCTTTTCCCCACCTGCATGTTCGCATGCAAGGTATCGGACATCACGATCTGCGATCGGCTCGAGAAAACCCTGCGCGCGATGCAGACAGCGGGAGAGGGGACGGGCGATGAAGTGTCATTCACCACCCGCGACGATATTTCAAAACTTCCGGAAATGAAGGAATTTTCCGACCTCGTGCTGGCGGAATCCAAGAAGGTGCTGGACGTCTACGCGGTCAAGCGGGATTCGCACTACATTACGAATATGTGGGCGAATATCGTCCATCCCAATCATCGTCACGCGCTGCACATTCATCCCAACTGCCTCCTCAGCGGCATTATGTACGTGAAGGCGCCGAAAGATTGCGGCGCAACGGTGTTCGCCGATCCGAGACCGGGCGCGCGAATTCTTGAGCCGTCGTTCACGCAAATGAACAACTTCAACATGGGGCGCTTCGGCGTCGCTCCCGAGAAAGGCACCATGCTGATTTGGCCGAGCTTCCTGCCGCACGCGGTCGAGCGCGGGAAAGCCAATGCCGAAGAAGACCGGATCGTGCTTGCTTTCAACATTATGATCCGCGGCATCATCAGCAGCCGCACCGCCTATCTGGAATTGAAATAGCGCGCGCAGGACGCGACACCGGCTTGTGTGTCGCGCGTTACGCCGGACTGTGGCGGCCACGGCTGGCCAAGCGTCTGCATGGCGGCGATTGCGGCTCCAGGCTGGCCGACAGGCGCCCGGTTCAGGAAAAGCCACCTAACCAATTGATATCGCATTTAAAATACGAAACTCCAGGAAAAGTTGACTTAGAACATTCCATGAACTATGTTCCCTGTCCGTTCTAGGGAGATATTCGATGTTCAAAGCCGTTCTGCAAGAAGCCGCCGCGCTCGCCTCACTCGGGCTGTTCGTCGGCATGATCGCCATCTGGTCGCAGGTGTTCAGCAGCCTGTAGGCCGGACGGCCTCTAGTTTCAGCCGTCATGCCCGGCCATAGCCGTTCGAAGAACGGCGTCGCTTCGCTCGCCTATGTGCCGGGCATCCACGCCTTAACAGCGTCCCCGGCTCGAAAGGCGTGGATGGCCGGGACATAAGGGCGTTTACGCCCGTCTTCGACGGGCTATGCCCGGCCATGACGAGCGGGGAGTCCTGGGAAAAGCGGGCATAGCGTGCGAGTGCGCGGCCGAAGTGGTGGACTTGGGCCGCGACCATCCCCACTCTGGGTGACAACAAGGAATCACCCAACCTTCGAGCAGATATGACCGCCCTCGATTTCGTGCACTTACACGTGCACTCGAACTATTCGCTGCTGGAAGGCGCGATCCCGCTCGCGCGGCTCGCCGACCTCGCCAAGGCCGACAAGCAGCCGGCATTGGCGCTCACCGACACCGACAACATGTTCGGGGCGCTGGAATTCTCCGAGAAAATGGCCTCCGCCGGCATCCAGCCGATCGTCGGCTGCGCGCTCGCGATCGACTTCGGCGATACCGAGCATGGTGCCCGTAACGGCAACGCGCCGGCCCCGCGCGAGCGCATTGTGTTGCTCGCCGCGCGCGAAGACGGCTATCGCAGCCTGATGCGGCTGTCCTCGCGCGCCTTCCTTGACACGCCGCCGAACGAGCCGCCGCGGCTCAAGCTCGAATGGCTGGAGGGCGAGACCGGCGGCATTATCGCGCTCACCGGCGGGCCCGGCGGGCCGCTCGATGGCGCCATCGCGGCGGGCCAAAGCCACCTCGCCACCACGCGGCTGGACGCGCTGGCGCGCCTGTTCGGCGACCGGCTTTATGTCGAGCTGCAACGCCACGGTACGCCAAGCGGGCGCACCACCGAGCCAGTGTTGATCGATCTTGCCTATGCCAGGGGTCTGCCGCTGGTCGCTACCAACGAGCCTTATTTCGCCACCGCCGCCGACCACGAAGCGCACGACGCCCTGATTTGCATCGCGGAGGGCCGGATGCTCGCCGAGACCGACCGCCGCCAGCTCAATGCCGAGCACCGCTTCAAGAGCCGCGCCGAAATGGTCGCGTTGTTTTCCGATCTGCCGGAGGCGCTTGCGAGCACGGTCGAAATCGCCGAGCGCTGCGCCTTCCGCCCGCATACCCACGATCCGATCCTGCCGCGCTTCTCGGTCGGCGACAGCGACGAGGCGAGCGAATTGCGCAAGCGCGCGGAATTAGGCCTCAGCGCCCGGCTCGCCAGCGCCGGCGTCGCGCCCGGCCATACCGAGGATGAGTACCGCGCGCGGCTCGATTTCGAATTGGGCGTCATCGCCGGCATGAAATATCCCGGCTACTTCCTCATCGTCGCCGATTTCATTCAATGGGCAAAGGCCAAAGGTATTCCGGTCGGCCCCGGCCGCGGCTCGGGCGCGGGCTCCCTGGTTTCCTATGCGTTGACCATCACCGATCTCGATCCGATCCGCTTCGGGCTTCTGTTCGAGCGCTTCCTCAACCCCGAGCGCGTGTCGATGCCGGACTTCGACATCGACTTTTGCCAGGACCGGCGCGACGAGGTGATCCGCTACGTGCAGGAGCGTTACGGCCGCGACCAGGTCGCGCAGATCATCACCTTCGGCACCTTGCAGGCGCGCGGCGTCTTGCGCGACGTCGGCCGCGTGCTGCAGATGCCTTACGGGCAGGTCGACAAGCTGTGCAAGCTGGTGCCGCAGAATCCGGCGGCGCCGGTGTCGCTCGCACAAGCCATCGAAGGCGAGCCGAAGCTGCAGGCCGAGCGCGACAGCGACCCGGTGGTCAAGCGCGCCTTCGACATCGCGCGCAAGCTCGAAGGTCTTACCCGGCACGCCTCCACGCATGCCGCCGGCATCGTGATCGGCGACCGCGCGCTGTCGGAACTGGTGCCGCTTTATCGCGATCCGAAATCGGACATGCCGGTGACCCAGTTCAACATGAAGTGGGTGGAGCAGGCGGGGCTGGTTAAATTCGACTTCCTCGGCCTCAAGACCTTGACCGTGCTGCAAACCGCGGTCGCGTTGGTCAAGCGGCGCGGCATCGAAATCGATCTCACCGCCATCCCGCTCGACGACAAGAAAACCTACGATCTCCTGGCGCGCGCGGAAGCGGTCGGCGTGTTCCAACTGGAAAGCGCCGGCATGCGGCGCGCGCTGCTCGACATGCGACCCGACCGCTTCGACGACATCATCGCGCTGGTCGCGCTCTACCGGCCCGGCCCGATGGCGAACATCCCGACCTATTGCGCGCGCAAGCACGGCATGGAGCATCCGGACTATATCCACCCCAAGCTCGAAACCGTCCTGAAGGAGACCTTCGGCGTCATCGTCTATCAGGAACAGGTGATGCAGGCCGCGCAGATTCTCGCCGGCTATTCGCTCGGGGAAGCCGACCTTCTGCGCCGCGCTATGGGCAAGAAGATCATGAAGGAGATGCGCGCGCAGCGCGCCATCTTCGTCGAGGGCGCGATCAAGAACGGCATCGAAAAATACCAGGCCGACGCCATCTTCGATCTGCTCGAACGCTTCGCCGAATACGGCTTTAACAAGAGCCACGCCGCGGGCTACGCGCTGGTCGCCTACCAGACCGCCTACATGAAGGCGAATTTCCCGGTCGAGTTCCTGGCCGCCTCGATGACGCTCGACATGGGCAATACCGACAAGCTCGCCGAATTCCGCGCCGAGGCGGAACGGCTCGGCATCAAGGTCGACCCGCCCTCGATCAACCGGTCGCATGTGGCGTTTGAGGTGGACGGCAACACCATCATCTACGCGCTGGCCGCGCTCAAAGGCGTCGGCCGGCAGGCGGTCGAAGCGATCGTCGCGGCGCGACAGGCCGGCAAATTCGCCGATCTCGCCGACTTCGCCGACCGCATCAATCCCCGCGCCGTCAACAAGCGCGTGCTGGAGAGCCTGGCCGCCGCCGGCGCCTTCGACGAATTCGAGCAAAACCGCGCGCGCGTGTTCCCGGCCATGGACGCGGTGCTGGCGCGCGCCCAGCGCGCGCATGACTCGGCGAGCGTCGGGCAGAACGAACTGTTCGGCGGCGGCGGCGCGCGCGAGCCGATCGCGCTGTCCAATGTCGAGCCGTGGCTGCCGGCCGAACGCCTGAAGCGCGAATACGAGGCGGTCGGTTTTTTCCTCTCCGGCCATCCGCTCGACGACTACGCCGCCGTGCTGAAGAAATTGCGCGTGCAATCCTGGGCGGATTTCTCGCGCGCGGTGAAAGCGGGCGCGACCGCAGGCCGCGTCGCCGGCACCGTGGTGGCGCGCCAGGAGCGGCGCACGCGCACCGGCAGCAAGATGGGCATCATCGGGCTGTCCGATCCGACCGGCCACTACGAGGCGGTGATTTTCTCGGAAGGCTTGGCCGAGCATCGCGATCTGCTCGAGCCGGGCACGGCGGTGCTGCTGTTCCTGTCGGCGGAAGTGCAGGGCGACGAGGTGCGCGCGCGCATCCAGTCGGTCGAACCGCTCGACGAAGCCGCCGCCAATCTCGCCAAGGGCCTGCGCGTTTTCCTGCGCAACGAGGCGCCGATCGAGGCGGTGGCCAAGCGCCTGGAACCGATGCCACGCTCGGCCGCGAACGGCGACGGCGAAGTGAGCATGGTGCTGATGTTGGCCGCCGGCACCGAAGTGGAAGTGAAGCTGCCCGGCCGCTTCAAGGTCTCGCCGCAGATCGCCGGCGCCATCAAGGCGGTGCCGGGCGTGGTGCAGGTCGAGGCGCTCTGAGTTGCTGCCGCAGTTTTGGAGAGCGTGACACTTCAATCCTGGACAATTGTACCCTACGCTCATGGCGGTCGCCGCTAGCAGCCCGATATCATGGCTTGGATGCGCTCATCCCTGATTTCTCAGTCGCGGCGCCGCGCCGGCATCGAAGGTCTCATCGTCAGCGGCTGGTCCGGCTCGCTTGCGCTGATCCTTGGTTGCTTTGTCGTGCTGTTCTTTGCCTTCGGGTTTTGGTGGCCCTATTGGCGGGTCGCCGATATGGACACCTGGATGGTCTACGAAGCCTTCTTGTTCGCCGACGGCCTCAAGCAGACATATTTCGCGCATCCGGGCTACTTGACGATTTTGCTGCTGGGACTGTGGTTCGATCTGCTGCATGGCTTGGGATTTCTGCCGGTGCATGCTTTGTCGGAGCTGCCGCCGGTATCCGACACCGCCGCTTCGCAATCGGCCTGGATGCATGCGACGCAGGCCGCGCGGCTGCTGTCGCTGGGTTACGCGACTGTTTTCATCGCCGCCTTTGCATTTCTTCTTCGCAGCCTTTTGAAAGACTGGCGCGTCGCTACGCTCGCGACCTTTGCATTGGCATTTTCCGGCGGCTTGATGATGGAAGCGCGCATTGTGCGCACCGAATTGCTGGCGGCAGGGTTCGCCTACGGCGCGCTGCTGATCTTGCTACTCGCGCCCCGCCGCAGCGCTGGAATGCGGGTAGTCATGATCGGCGCCGCGTCGCTGCTCGCGACGCTGGCTGTCACGAACAAGATCCAGATCGTCTTTCTGCTCATGACATTTCCGCCGGTCCTCTATTTCTTCGCAGAGGGGCCGGTCGGGCCCCGCCCGCGTAGCGGTTATCGGCTACTGCTGGCTTGTGCTATGGCGGCTATCGCAGCCGCCATCATGGCGGCGCCGATCGTCAGGATCGGCCTGTACGATCCGGCCGCAATGGCGCAACGGATCTCACTGCTCGGCACTGGCTTCCCACTGTACCAGGCGGCCGCCGCCGCATGGGTGGCGATCTGGCTGACGGTCTACGCCCGCAAGTTTCGAGTCGGCGCGGTTGAGGCATTCTCCGCCGCGGCGGCGCTCGTCGCCGGAGCCGGCCTTGGCCTGCTGATTCTGGATGTCCGCTTTAACGCGGGAAACGCCGTTGCGGTGATGAACCCGATCGAGCGAATGCTGGAGTACGCGGTGATGAGCGATCCGCGCCTCGGCCAAGCCGGCGCCGCTTTCGGCGCGCCGATGATTCAGTCGCTGCTCTTGGGCGCGCTGCAGTTGCTCGCGCGGTTGACATTTGTGTTGCGCTCGTCGTCGCGCCCGACGATTTTTCTCGAGTGGGCTGTGTTCGCGATGATGGTGTTCGCGTGGCGGCGCGGCGAGCGTCGGGCGGTCTTTCAGGCCGCGCTGTTGATCGCGTCAGCCTCGGCAATCGATCTGGCCGGAACGCTGCGCGGCCTCAAACAGGAATATTTTATCCTTAGCGATCCGCTCATTATTCTCGCCGCCGCTTGGCTGCTCGTGCGCGTTCCGGCCCTGAAAACGCATCGCCTGACCTATCCCATCGGAGCGGCGCTGATGGTGGCGACTGTCGCCGTCGGCTTGGCGGAACCGGTCAAGCACACCTTTAAACGCAGCATTCCGGAGGAACTCTGCACGCCGCATTTCGACCGCACCAAGCGGATCGAGCACTTCTCGTTTTGCCCGTGACCGCAAAGTTCTAATGCGGGCTAATAGCCGGCGTGCGGCACGTCCAAATAATACACCAGACCGAATACTGTCATGCCGATGCAAACGGCAGCGATCGGCAGCAAGATTTGCATCGCCGCCTCGCGCCCGCTGAGCGCGCCGGTCCAGGTCGCGAAACTTTGTGATGCCCAAGCGTCAAAAGAGTCCTTAAGCGTACGCGTTTCTTCGCGCGGCGCGTTGTGTTGCCAGGTCTTCCAGATGAGCAAGGGGATGGCCACGATGATCACAAAGAACAGCGTGATCATCGCGAGCGTCAGCCCGACATAGGCGCCGTGGCCGAAAAACACCCAGACCGAGAGCACCAGCCACGCCGTGAGCGCGATCATGCTGCGGTAGACGAGGGGATGCAGGCCGTCATGGATGGGCCGGCGGTCTCGGACATGATCGGCGTGCGTGGTCATGGCGCTCTCCCGGGTGTCGGCGCCCCCGAATTGCGGCCGAGACGGTTGTCGGTTTACCTACCTTCGATAACGCGTAGCGGCGCGGATGGTTCGGCGTTTGGGCCGGCGTCAATACCCCGCTCGGGGAATGCTCGCGTCTTGCATCGGCAAAACCGGCCCTATATAAGCCCCACCATCACTCACGCGGACCGTTGGCTTTAGGCCCCGACAATGGGTCAAAAAGGCCGTCCGGTGGTCCCTTTAGGGGGCTCACACACGTCCGCGGCGGATCAACCGGAGAAGATTATGGCGCTACCTGACTTCAGCATGCGCCAGCTTTTGGAAGCTGGCGTGCATTTCGGCCATCAGGCCCACCGTTGGAACCCGAAGATGTCCAGTTACATCTTCGGCACCCGCAACAATATTCACATCATCGACCTCGCGCAGAGCGTGCCGATGCTGCACCGCGCGCTGCAGGCGGTGAGCGATACCGCGGCCAAAGGCGGCCGCATTTTGTTCGTCGGCACCAAGCGGCAGGCGCAAGACGCCATTTCCGCCGCCGCCAAGCAGTCGGCGCAATATTACGTCAATTCGCGCTGGCTCGGCGGCACGCTGACCAACTGGAAAACGATTTCGGGATCGATCTCGCGCCTGCGCAAGCTTGACGAGATGCTCAGCTCGGGCGATGCCGGCGGCTACACCAAGAAAGAGCGCCTCACCATGCAGCGCGAGCGCGACAAGCTCGACCGCTCGCTCGGCGGCATCAAGGACATGGGCGGCGTTCCCGACCTATTGTTCGTGATCGATACCAACAAGGAAGACATCGCGATCAAGGAAGCGCGCCGGCTCAACATTCCGGTCGCGGCCATCGTCGATACCAATTCCGATCCGGCCGGCATCACCTATGCCATTCCGGGCAACGACGATGCCAGCCGTGCCGTCGCGCTCTACTGCGACTTGGTGGCAAAAGCCGCGCTCGACGGCATTTCGCGCGCGCAGGGCGAAGCGGGCATCGATGTTGGCGCGGCGGAAAAGCCGATCGTGGAGCCGGTGCCGACGCAGCCGGCGCTCGCCGATCTCGGCTTCGAGCAGTTGCCCGGGCCGCGCGGCGTCGCCGACGACCTCAAGAAGCTGCCCGGCATTTCGCCGGCGATCGAAAAGCAGCTCAACGATCTCGGCATCTTCCACTACACGCAGATCGCCGAGCTTTCGTCCGCCGCCGCGCACAATGTCGGTGAAGAGGTGGGGTTGCCCGGCCGCGTCGACGGCTGGATCGCGAAGGCCAAGGAACTGACGGCGGAGTAACGACGAAATGGCGAATATCACGGCCCAGATGGTCAAGGAGCTGCGCGAGTTGACCGGCGCCGGCATGATGGATTGCAAAGCCGCGCTCACCGAAACGAACGGCGAGATGACGGCCGCGCAGGACTGGCTGCGCAAGAAAGGTCTCTCCAAGGCCGCCAAGAAGGCCGGCCGCGTCGCGGCCGAAGGCCTGATCGGCGTTCTGGTGCAAGGGACCAAAGGCGTCGTGGTCGAGGTCAATTCGGAAACCGACTTCGTCGCCCGCAACGATCTGTTCCAGGGCTTGGTGAAGATGATCGCGGACGTCGCGCTCGGCGCCGGCACCGACGTCGAGAAGATCAAGCGGCGAAGGCCGGCTCGATCACGGTGGGCGATGCTATCACCGATACCATCGCCAAGATCGGCGAGAACATGACACTGCGCCGCGCTGCTTCGCTCGTCGGTGAAACAGGGCGCGGTCGGCTCTTACGTGCACAGCTCGATTGATCGATGGACTCGGCAAGATCGGCGTTTTGGTCGCTCTCGAATCGCGCCGGCAATAAGCGACGAGCTGAAGGCGCTTGGCCGCTATGGTCGCGATGCATATCGCGGCGTCAGCAATCCGCAGGCGATCGATGTCGCCGGTCTCGATCCGGCGGTGGTCGAGCGCGAGAAGGATGTGCTCGCCGACAAGTTTAAACAGCAGGGCAAACCGGCTAACGTCATCGAAAAGATCGTCGAGTTGGGCTTGAAGACCTTCTACAAGGAAGTCTGCCTGCTCGAGCAGGTTTACGTCCACGACGACAAGAAGTCAGTCGCGCAGGCTTTGAAAGAAGCCGAAGGCAAAGTCGGCGGGCCGATCAAGATTGCCGGGTTCGTGCGCTACGCACTCGGCGAGGGAATTGAGAAGCAGGGGGCCGAGGTTCCTGCCGCCGAGGTCGCGGCTGAAACCGATCGCGGTCAGGGCTACCGCCGATCCGATGGAGGATCGCAACGCATGAGTGATCCGCTCTACCGCCGCGTCATCGTCAAGTTGTCCGGCGAAGCTTTCGGCGGCCCGCAGGGTTCGGGCTTCGACCAGACGACGGTTGAAAAGATCGCCAAAGATCTGGTCGCCGCCGCCAAAATGGGCGTCGAACTCGGCGTCGTGGTCGGCGGCGGCAATATCTTCCGCGGCGTCGAAGTGTCGGAACGCGGCGTGCCGCGTCCGGTCGGCGATACCATGGGCATGCTGGCGACGGTGATGAACTGCCTGGTGCTGGAAGCCGCCATCGAGCGCCAGGGCCATGAAGCGCGCACGCTGTCGGCGCTCGCCATGACCGCGGTGTGCGAGACCTACAACCGCAAGCGCGCACTGAAAAATCTCGGCAAGGGCCGCGTCGTGCTGCTGGCCGCCGGCACCGGCAATCCGTTCTTCACCACCGACACCACCGCGGTGCTGCGCGCGGCCGAACTCGGCTGCCAGGCCGTGCTCAAGGCGACCAATGTGGACGGGGTCTATACCGCGGACCCCAAGAAGGACAAGAAAGCCAAGCGTTACGAGAAGCTCGGCCACCAGGAGGCGATTGAGAAGCAATTGCGGGTCATGGATTCCACCGCCTTCGCGCTTGCCCGGGAAAACCACATGCCTATCATCGTGTTCTCGATCGCCGATAAAGGCTCGATCGCGGCCGTGCTGCGTGGCAAGGGCCGCTCGACTTTGATCGGCTAGGCTGGCCCCGCGCCTTTAAGGCAGCGGCGTCGTGTTCGGGGGATCGCCATGGCAAACGAAACGCACGATATCAACGAAATCAAGCGCCGCATGCAGGGCGCCAGCGCCGTGCTCAAGACCGAATTGTCCGGTTTGCGCACCGGCCGCGCCTCCGCCCATATGCTCGATCCGGTCATGGTCGACGCCTACGGCGCGCAGATGCCGCTCATTCAGGTCGCCAGCGTCAGCGTGCCGGAGCCGCGCCTGATCGCGGTCAATGTCTGGGACCGCTCGCTGGTGCATGCGGTGGAAAAGGCGATCATCAATTCAAACCTCGGACTGTCGCCGGCGACTGAAGGGCAGCTGCTGCGCCTGCGCATCCCCGAGCTCAACGAGGAGCGGCGCAAGGAACTGGTCAAGATCGCGCACAAATACGCCGAGACCGCGCGCGTGGCGGTGCGCCACGTGCGCCGCGACGCCATGGATCTGATCAAGAAACTGGAAAAGGACCACAAGATCAGCAAGGACGATCACGACCGCTTTTCCGGCGATATCCAGAAGGCGACCGACGCCGGGATTGCCGACATCGACCATACGCTGGCGGCGAAGGAAAAGGAGATCCTGACCGTCTGAAACCCCCAATTGCGTGCCGAAATGGCCCGTCTCGGGCTTGATCGGGGCCGCCGACCGGGTTTCGGACAAGATCGCGCGCAAGGATAGTGTTAGACCAGGACCCGGATTTAACTGGAAGCGAAACGGCTTAAAACCAATGCCCGAGGCCGAAGTCCCGCATAGCCCAGCGCCGCCGTTCGAGGAGGCGCCGCGTCACGTCGCCATCATCATGGACGGCAATGGCCGCTGGGCGGCGGCGCGCGGGTTGCCGCGCGGGGAGGGACATCGCCGCGGCGTCGAGGCGCTGCGGCGGACGATCCGCGCGGCGAGCGAGATCGGCATCAAGTTCATCACCATTTTCTCCTTCAGCGCGGAAAACTGGTCGCGCCCGCCCACCGAAATCGGCGAACTGATGGGCCTGCTGCGCCGCTTCATCCGCAACGACCTTGCCGAATTGCACAAGACCAACGTGCGTGTGCGCGTGATCGGCGAGCGCGTCGGGCTCGATCCGGATATCGGCCGCCTGCTGGTGGAAGCGGAAGAACTCACCAAAAACAACGACGGCCTCACTTTGGTGGTGGCGTTCAATTACGGCGCGCGCCAGGAAATCACGCGCGCGGCGCGGCGGATCGCCGAAGACGTCGCGGCGGGCCGCCTCACGCCGGCCGAGATCACGATGGAAATCTTGGGCGGTTTTCTCGACGCGCCGGATATTCCCGATCCCGATCTCATCATTCGCACCAGCGGCGAGCAGCGGCTGTCGAATTTCCTGCTCTGGCAATCGGCCTATAGCGAGCTGGTGTTCGTGCCGACCTATTGGCCCGATTTCGACCGCGCGGCGCTCGAGGCGGCGATCCGCGAATACAAGCAGCGCGAGCGCCGGTTCGGCGGCCTGGTCGCGAAGACCGGATCCTGAACCCGTGGCGGATGCCGACCCCGTTTCCGGCCCGGGCGACGCCGGCGCAACTGCGCCCGCAAACAATCTCGCGTTGCGCGTCGCCTCGGCGGCGGTGCTGGCGCCGCTCGCGCTGCTCACGGCCTATCTCGGCGGCTGGCCGTTCGCGCTGTTCTGGGCTCTCGCCGCCACCGCCGTGTTGTGGGAATGGACCACGCTCGTTGCCGGGCCGCGCCACCATTTGATGCTGTCGGCATGCGGCAGCGCGATTGCGGTCGCCGCCTTGGTCGCCTGGCTTGGCCGCCCGATTACCGCGATTTTGCTGGTCGGATTGGGTGCGCTCGCCGCCTTGATTTTCGCCCCGCGCGAGCGGCGGCTGTGGATTACCGCCGGCATCGGTTATGCCGGCTGCATGCTGCTCGCGCCGGTGCTGTTGCGCACCGACGACATCGACGGTTTTCTGGCGATGGTGTTGTTGTTCGCGGTCGTCTGGACGACCGACGTTCTGGGATATTTCGCCGGCCGCGCCTTTGGCGGGCCGAAGCTTTTGCCGGCGGTCAGTCCGAAAAAGACCTGGTCCGGCGCGGTCGCCGGCGCGCTCGGCGCCATGATCGTGGGCGTTCTGGTCGCCAGCCTCTTTGGCACGTTCAACCGGACGGCGATCGCGGCGATCGCGCTGCTGCTGTCGGTACTGGCGCAGGCCGGCGACTTGTTCGAATCCTGGGTCAAGCGCCAGTTCGGCGCCAAGGATGCAAGCGGGCTTATTCCCGGCCATGGCGGCGTCATGGACCGGCTCGACGGTTTCTGGGCAGCGGCGCTCGTCGCATGCGTCATCGGCCTGCTGCGCGGCGGCTTCGAAGGTGCCGCGCGCGGCCTGCTGGTGTGGTGAACGCATGACGGTGCCGGGCCTCGTCGTATCGAAACCGCAACCGGCCGCCGCCGTGCGCAGCATCACCATTCTCGGCGCCACCGGCTCGGTCGGCTTGAGCACGGTCGATCTGATCAAGCGCGTGCCGGACCGTTATCGGGTCGAGGCGGTGAGCGCGCGGCGCAATGCGGCGGCGCTTGCCAAAATCGCCCGCGAAGTCGGCGCGCGCTTTGCCGTGGTCGCCGATGCTTCGGCCTACGGCGACCTCAAGGATGCGCTGGCCGGCAGCGGCATCGAAGCGGCGGCCGGCGCGGGCGCGCTGCTCGAAGCCGCGCAACGCCCGGCCGATTGGGTGATGGCGGCGATCAGCGGCGCGGTCGGCTTGAAGCCGACTTTGGCCGCGGTCGAGCGCGGCGCCATGGTCGGGCTTGCCAACAAAGAATGCCTGGTTTGCGCCGGGGCCTTGTTCATGCGCCGTGCGGCTGCCGCCGGCGCAACGATTCTGCCAGTCGATAGCGAGCACAACGCCATATTCCAGGCGCTCGGCGCCGGCCGCCGCGAGGACGTCAAGCGCATCATCCTCACGGCGTCAGGCGGGCCGTTCCGCACCTGGTCGCTGGAAGCGATCAAGGCGGCGACGCCGGAACAGGCGCTCAAGCATCCGAACTGGTCGATGGGGCCCAAGATCACCATCGACTCCGCGAGCTTGATGAACAAAGGCCTCGAAGTCATTGAGGCCTATCACCTTTTCGCGCTCAAGCCGGACGAGATTGACGTCCTGGTGCACCCGCAATCGGTGGTGCATGGCCTGGTGGAGTACCGGGACGGCTCGGTGGTGGCGCAACTCGGTCCGCCCGATATGCGCGTGCCGATCGCGCATTGTCTGGCTTGGCCACGGCGCATGGACGGCCCGGCGCCGCGGCTCGATCTTGCAGCGTTACGCGAATTGACCTTCGAAGCGCCAGACCTCGTGCGTTTCCCGGCGCTGGCGCTGGCGCGGCGCGTCCTGCAGGCGGGCGGCGCGGCCCCGACCGTGTTCAATGCCGCAAACGAGGTTGCGGTGGCCGAATTCCTCGCCGGCCGCATCGGTTTCCCCGGCATTACCGCGCTGGTCGAAAAGACCCTGGATGCCGCGGTCGGGCGCGGCCTGTTGGCCGAGCTACCCGATATCGATGCGGCGCTCGCCGTTGACCATAATGCGAGAAGTTTAGCCTTAGCCCTCTTGCCCGAAATTGCCGTAAAGTCATCCTAGTAAACGTTTACTAAGGACGTGGGCACCATACCGGCGGGACGAGGGCGTGATGAGTATGGATTTTATGGGGGGATTGGGCGCATTTGGCAGCCATCTCGGCGGCTATATCGTCCCCTTTCTGTTTGTACTGACAATTGTTGTTTTCTTTCATGAGCTTGGCCATTTCCTGGTGGCCCGCTGGTGCGGCGTCAAGGTATTGGCATTTTCGATCGGTTTTGGGCCCGAAATCGTCGGCTTTAACGACCGCTACGGCACGCGCTGGAAAATCGCCGCGATTCCGCTCGGCGGCTTTGTGAAATTCCTCGGCGACGACAATGCGGCGAGCGTGCCCGACCACGAGGCCGCCGCCGCCATGAGCGAGGAAGAGAAGGCGGTCAGCTTTGTGCACAAACCGGTCGGCCCGCGCGCGGCCGTGGTGGTGGCCGGTCCGATCGCGAATTTCGTTTTGGCGGTCGCCATTTTCGCCGGCATCTTCATGGTCGTCGGCAAGCAGACCACCAGCGCGCGCGTCGACACCGTGCAGCCGGCAAGCGCGGCGCAGGCCGCCGGCTTCATGCCGGGCGACCTGGTGGTTGCCATCAACGGCGAGAAAATCGACAGTTTCTCCGACATGCAGCGCATCGTCAGCGTCAGCGCCGGCGAGCCGCTCAATATCGACGTCGAACGCGGCGGCGTGCACGTCACGCTCAAGGCCACGCCGCAGCTCAAGGAGATCAAGGACAATTTCGGCAACAAGCACAGGCTCGGCGTGCTTGGGATCAGCCGCTCCATGGCACCCGGCGATATCAAGACACAGAAAGTCGGGCCGCTGCAGGCCGTCGTCATGGGCGCGCAGGAAACCTGGTTCGTGGTCGACCGTACGTTCGCCTACATCGGCGGGGTGTTTACCGGCCGGGAAGACGCCGACCAGCTCGGCGGACCGATCCGCATCGCGCAAGTGTCCGGCCAAGTCTGCCACACGTTCCCGGCCTGCATGCACCTGACGGCCGTGCTGTCGGTTTCGATTGGGCTTTTAAACCTGTTCCCGATTCCGCTGCTCGATGGCGGTCACCTTTTGTTCTATGCAATCGAGGCGATTCGGGGCCGGCCGCTTTCCGAGCGCGCCCAGGAAGTCGGCTTCCGGATCGGGCTGGCGATCGTGGTCATGCTGATGATTTTCGCGACCTTTAACGACATTTTGCATCTGGCTACCTCTTAAGGCGTGGCCTACGGGCAACGTTTTGACGAGAAAGGGAAACTTGGGTCGGGAGTTTCGTTTGCAGTGCCACGAAAACGCTGTACAAAGCTGCCAAAGCTAGCCCAACAGTCTGTCGACTCTGCATCGGGGGCGGCCCCACGGGCAAATAAAGGCGCGTTGCGCATGGGACTTGGTGTGCGGATTTTACGGGGCCTGGCTATTTGCTGCTTGGTCCTCGGGGGTACCCTTGTCGGTACCGCGATTTTGGGCGTGGCGTCCTCTGGCGCTGCGTTCGCGCAGTCCAATTCCATCGACGTGAAAGGCAACCGGCGGGTCGAGTCGTCGACCGTGCGGTCCTATTTCAAGCCCGGCCCGGGCGGCCGGCTCACCGCCGAACAGGAGAACGAGGGCCTCAAGGCGCTGATCGCCACCGGCCTGTTCGAAGACGTGCAGGTCAGTCACGCCGGCGGCCATCTGGTCATCACCGTGGTCGAAAATCCGGTGATCAACCGCGTCGCCTTCGAAGGCAACAAGAAAGCCAAGGACGAACAGCTCAAGGCCGAGGTCCAGTCGAAACCGCGCGGGACGCTGTCGCGGCCGACCGTGCAGGCCGACGTGCAGCGGATCATCGAAATCTATCACCGCAGCGGGCGCTTCGACGTCAAGGTCGATCCGAAGATCATCGATCTGCCGAACAACCGCGTCGATCTGGTCTTCGAAATCAGCGAGGGTGCGAAAACCGGGGTCAAGGAGATCAATTTCGTCGGCGCCCACGCCTACTCGAGCGGACGCCTGAAGGAGGTGATCAAAACCTCCGTGAGCAATTGGCTGAGCTTCCTGCAAACCACGGACATCTACGATCCGGACCGGGTGGAAGCCGACCGCGACCTGTTGCGCCGCTTCTATCTCAAGCACGGCTACGCGGACGTGCGCATCGTCTCGGCGGTCGGCGAATACGATCCGGCCAAGAAGGGTTTCATCGTCACCTTCACCATCGACGAGGGCAGCCAGTATCACGTCGGCACCGTCGACGTCGTCTCGAATATGCACGCGATCAATGCGGCGTCGCTGCGCGGCAGCCTCAAGCTCAACAGCGGCAACGTCTACAACGCCGACCTGGTCGAGAAGACCGTCGAAGCGATGACGATCGAGGCGGCCAAGCGTGGCTATGCCTTCGCGACGGTGCGCCCGCGCGGCGACCGCGACTTCCAGAGGAAGACTCATCAATCTGTCTTTCGTGGTCGAGGAAGGCACGCGCGCCTATATCGAGCGCATCAATATTCACGGCAATACCCGCACCCGCGACTACGTCATTCGGCGCGAATTCGATATCGGCGAGGGCGACGCCTATAACCGCGCGCTGATCGATCGCGCCGAACGCCGGCTGAAGAACCTGAACTTCTTCAAGTCGGTCAAGATCACCAACGAGCCGGGCTCGGCGCCCGACCGGGTGGTCGTCAACGTCAACGTCGAGGAACAATCGACCGGCGAATTCTCGGTCTCGGGCGGCTACTCGACCGCCGACGGCTTCCTCGCCGAGGTGAGCGTCGCCGACCGCAACCTGATGGGCAAAGGCCAGTTCGGCAAGGCGTCGGTGAGCTTCGGCCAATACTCGCGCGGCTTTACGCTGTCCTTTGTCGAGCCCTATCTGCTCGGCTACCGCATGGCCGGCGGCATCGATCTGTTCGCGCGTCAAACTCTTGCGACGTCATACGTGTCCTACAACACGCAGTCGATCGGAACCAATCTGCGCCTCGGCTTTGCGCTGTCGGAAGAACTCTCGCTCCAGCCGCATTATTCGATTTACCAGCAGAAGATCACACTGCCGGATTATTTGAATAACTGTATAATTCCACGACTGCCGCCGAATCGCTTTTCGGTACGAATCCCGGTGCGACGCCGGCTGGTTACAACCCGCACACTCTTCCCGTCAATAATGCTGGCGGTATGCTCGACGAGTGCTACTCCGACGGCGAAGCTTCGCTGCCGGTTCGCATCGAACTCGCCAACGGCGCGGTCTTGACCTCTTTGGTCGGCTATACGCTGGCTTACAACACCCTCGACAACAACAAATCCCCGACCAGCGGCTTCTTTGCTTCGCTGACGCAGGATGTCGCCGGCGTCGGCGGCGACGTGAATTTCATCCGCACCACCGGCGAGACGCGCACTTATTACGAAGTACTGCCGGACATCGTCGGCGTGCTCCACCTGCAAGGCGGCTATATTACCAGCTGGGGCGACCGCAGCTTGCGCATGCTCGATCACTTCCAGATGGGCCCGAACCTGGTGCGCGGTTTTGCGCCCTCCGGCATCGGTCCGCGCGACGTGACGCCGGGCCTCACCGACGACGCGCTCGGCGGCTCCATGTATTGGGGTGCGAGCGTCGAGGCGCAGACGCCGCTCTACTTCATGCCCAAGGAAATCGGCATCAAGTTCGCCGTCTATGCCGACGCCGGCTCGCTCTGGAACTACAAGGGCCCGACCGCCTGGAATGTCACCGGCGAATCGCTGCAAGTCGCCGACACAATGGGCGTGCGCTCGTCGGTCGGCATGGGCTTCATCTGGGATTCCCCGCTCGGGCCGCTGCGGTTTGATTTTGCCTACGCCTTGACCAAGGAGAGCTACGACAAACGCAGTTCTTCCGTTTCAGCGGCGGCACGAAGTTCTGACCTTGACCGCGATCGGCGGAACGGAACTGGCGGCATGAGCGAGCCGGTCTTTCTACGACACGCGCGTGGTCTGACGCTGGCCGAGGTCGCCGCCTTGACCGGCGCCGCGCCGCCCCCCGAGCCATTGCTCGCGCGCCGCATCGACGACATTGCATCGCTCGACCGCGCGGCGCCCAACGCCATCGGCTTCTTCGACAACCGAGCCTATGCCGCGGCCGCCGCCGCGACCCATGCCGGCGCATGCCTGACCAGCGCGGCGCTCGCCAAGGAGCTGCCGGCGCGGGTGGTGGCGCTCGTCGTGCGCGAACCGTTTCACGCCTTCGTGGCGGTGGCGCGCGAATTATTCCCGCATGCGCTGCGGCAGTCCTCGCTGGCGGACGCCGGAAGCATCGCCGGCGCGCATGTGCATCCAAGCGCGCGGCTGGAGAGCGGCGTCACCGTGGAGCCGGGCGCGGTGATCGGTCCGCGCGCCGAGATCGGCGGCGGCACCATCGTCGGGGCGACCGCCGTGATCGGCACCGAGGTGCGGATCGGGCGGGATTGCGCGATCGGCTCCGCGGCCGTGATCAGCAACGCGTTGATCGGCGACCGGGTCATCATTCATGCCGGCTGCAAGATCGGCCAGGACGGCTTCGGCTTCCTCATGAGCGGCGCCGGCCACAGCAAGATCCCGCAGGTCGGACGCGTCATCATCCAGGACGACGTCGAGATCGGCGCCGGCACCACGATCGACCGCGGCGCCACCCGCGACACCGTCATCGGCGAGGGCAGCAAGATCGACAACCAGGTCCAGGTCGGCCACAACGTCTCGATCGGCCGGCATTGCATTCTGATAGCGCAGGTCGGGGTTTCGGGCAGCGTGACGATCGGCGATTACGCCATGCTTGGTGGCAAGGTCGGCGTCGCGGACAACATCACGATCGGTGAACGCGCGATGATTGCGGCTAAGAGCGGAGTCATCGGCGACGTTCCCGCCGGGGAGCGGTGGGCCGGCTATCCGGCGCGCCCGCGCATGGAATGGCTGCGCGCGGAAGCGGCGCTGCACAAGCTCGGCCGGCGCGGCAAGGCGAACGATGGAGAAGGGAAATGACCGGCGAGACGCTGGCGGCCGCAGGCATTAACGAAATCCTCGCCGCGCTTCCGCACCGCTATCCGTTCCTGATGATCGATCGCGTGACCGATATCCGCGGGGACATGTCCGGCATCGGCATCAAGAACGTCACCATCAACGAGCCGTGCTTCGAGGGGCACTTTCCCGGCAATCCGGTGTTTCCCGGCGTGCTGATCGTCGAGGGCATGGCGCAGACCGGCGGTGTGCTTTGCATTCTGGCAAACCAATCAGCCAAGCCGAAGTCGGTCTATTTCACGACCATCAATAACGCCAAATTTCGCAAGCCGGTGCTGCCCGGCGACACGCTCGAATATCACATGGCCCGCATCGCCCAGCGCCGCAGCATATGGTGGTATCGCGGCGTCGCCAAAGTGGCCGGCCGCATCGTTGCCGAAGCGGAAGTCGGCGCCATGATCGCCGACAAATGAATGCGCCTATGATCGACCCTTCGGCACGGATCGAGCCTGGCGCGAAGGTCGGACGCGACGTGTCGATCGGGCCCTATTGCACCATCGGCCCGCATGTCACCGTCGGCGACGGCTGCCGGCTGATCGCGCATGTCAATCTCACCGGCCACACCACGATCGGCGCGCGCACCGTCATTTATCCTTTCGCCTCGCTCGGTTCGCCGCCGCAATCGGTGCACTATCGCGGCGGACCGACACGCTTGGTGGTCGGCGCCGAATGCGACATCCGCGAAAACGTCACCATGAACACCGGGACCGAGGACGGCGGCGGCATCACGCAAGTCGGCGACCGCTGTTTCTTGATGGTGGGCTCGCATGTCGGGCACGACTGCACGGTCGGCAACAATGTCGTCTTCGCCAACAATATTCTGCTCGCCGGTCACGTCAGCGTCGGCGACCATGTCGTGTTCGGCGGCGGCGTGGCGGTGCGCCAATTCGTGCGCATCGGCGAGGGCGCCATGATCGTCGGCTTGAGCGGCGCGCGCGCCGACGTGATCCCGTGGGGTACCGTGCAGGGGCCGCTGGCCGATCTGGTCGGCCTCAATGTGATCGGCATGCGCCGGCGCGGATTTGCCAAAGCGGATATCCAGCGTTACCGCGAAGCCTATCGGGCGCTGTTTTTCGGCGACGGCGAATTCCGCGCCCGGCTGGAGCGCGTGGCCGCCGATTTCGGCGGCGATCCGCAGGTGCGCAAGATGATCGAGTTCATCCGCGCCGGTAAACGGCCGCTGACCATGGGCAGAAAACGCGGCGAGGCCGGCGAGGACGCATGACCGTCACGCCGGCCGCGACGCAGCAAGGCCCGCTCGCGCTCATTTGCGGCGGCGGCAGTCTGCCGCTGACGGTGGCGGAATCCGTCGCGGCGCGCGGCCGCAAGGTTGTTCTGTTTCTGCTGCGCGGCGCGGCCGAAGGCGGTGCGGTCGAACGCTTTACGCATCACCGGATGTATGTCGGGCAGATCGGAAAATTCCTTCGGCTTGCGCGCGAAGCGGGCTGCCGCGAGGTGGTTTTAATCGGCTCGCTGGTGCGGCCGTCGATCTGGCAGCTGCATCTCGATTTCAAAGGTTTGACTTCTTTGCTGCAAATCCTCGCCGCTTACCGCGGCGGCGACGATCACCTTCTGTCCAGCATGGGCAGGATGCTCGAGCGGGAAGGTTTCACCCTGCGTGGCGCGCACGAGGTGGCGCCGGAAATCCTGGTGCCGGAAGGCACGCTCGGGCACGTGCAAGCGTCCGAGCGCGACCGCGCCGATATCGATCTCGGTCTCGATTATCTGCGCGCCAGCGGAGCCTTCGACGTCGGGCAGGCCGTGGTGGTCGCCGGCAAGCACGTGCTGGCGGTGGAAGCCGCCGAAGGGACCGACGCGATGCTCGTCCGCATGGCGGAGATGCGCGCCAACGGCCGCGTGCATGCGCCTGCCGGCAGCGGCGTTTTGGTGAAGGCGCCCAAACCGGGGCAGGACCGCCGTTTCGATTTGCCCTCGATCGGTCCGCAGACGGTCGAAGGCGCCGCGCGCGCCGGGCTCGCCGGCATTGCGGTGGTGGCGGGCTCGACCATCGTCGCCGAGCCGGAACGGCTGATCGCCGCGGCCGACCGCGCCAAAATTTTCGTGTTCGGCACGCCCGGCGGGACCGCGCGATGAGCCGCGCGCCGGCGCCGCATGTCTTTCTGGTGGCCGGCGAGGACTCCGGAGAGCGCCTGGGCGCGGCGCTGATCGCGGCCATTCGGCGGCGCCGTCCGGACGCGCGATTTTCCGCCGTCGGCGGCGCACAGATGGCGGGCGTCGGCGTGCCAAGCCTGTTTCCGCTCGGCGATCTTGCCATCTTCGGATTTGCCGCCATCCCGGCGCGCCTGCCGAAAATCCTGCACCGCATCCGGCAAACCGCCGATGCGGTCATCGCCGCGAAGCCCGATGTTCTTGTCATTATCGACAGCCCCGAATTCACCCATCGCGTGGCGCGGCGCGTGCGGGCGCAAGCGCCGGCAATACCGATCGTCGATTACGTGTGTCCGTCGGTGTGGGCGTGGCGGCCGGGCCGCGCCCGCGCCATGCGCGCCTATGTCGATCACGTGCTGGCGCTGTTGCCGTTCGAGCCCTTGGCGATGCGCAACCTCGGCGGCCCGGCTTGCACCTATGTCGGCCATCCGCTGAGCGAGCGGGTCGCCAGCGTGCGGCCGAATGGCGAGGAGGCGCGGCGCCGGCTTGCCGATCCGCCGCTGTTGCTGGTGCTGCCCGGCAGCCGCGCGAGCGAGATCCGCCGCATGGCGGGCGTCTTCGGCGCGGCCGTGGGATTGGCGGCAAAGCGTGCCGGACCGTTAGAGGTGGTGGTGCCGGCGGTGCCGCGGCTAGCCGACACCGTGCGGGCGGCGGTGGCGAGCTGGCCGCTGCCGGCGCGGGTGGTCATCGACGCCAAGGATAAGGACGCCGCCTTCCGCAGCGCGCGCGCCGCGCTGGTCAAGTCCGGCACCTCGACGCTGGAGTTGGCGGTGGCCGGCGTCCCGATGGTCGCCGCTTACAAAGTACCGCTGCTGGAGGAACTGGCCGCCCGCCTGCTGGTGAAAGTGCAAAGCGTGATCCTGGCCAACTTGGTTCTGGGCGAGAACGTGGTGCCCGAGCTGTTGCAACGTGACGCTACCGCCGAACGGCTGGCCGCGGCGCTGGTTCCGCTGTTAGGCGATACGCCCGAGCGGCGCCGTCAAATCGACGCCTTCGGCCGGCTCGACGCGATCATGGAAATCGGCCGCGCCGCCCCCAGCGACCGGGCCGCCGCCGTGGTCCTCGATTGCATCGAACCGGAAGAACTACCGGGGCGGGAAGCGGTGGCGTTCGCGCCGCCAACAGCGTAGTTTGCTTTGTTCTGCCATAAGAGCTTATGCCATCGCCGTTAATTGGAATTACCGCCTTTGACCCTCACCCCGCGCGCCGCGATTACCGCCGTTCATGGCTATCTGCCGCCCGATCTGCTGACCAATGCAGACCTGGCGCGCATGGTGGACACCACCGACGCGTGGATTACCGAACGCACCGGCATCAAGGAACGCCACATCCTGAAGGGCGAGGGATTGGGCTCCTCGCATATGGGTGCTGAGGCCGTGCGCGGCCTGCTCACAAAGACCGGCACCAACCCCGAGGACGTCGACCTTCTGATCTGCGCCACCACCACGCCGGATTTCGTGCACCCATGCACCGCCAATCTGATCTGCGACATGGTCGGCATCCGCAATATCGGCAGTTTCGACGTGCAGGCTGCATGCTCGGGCTTCATCTACGCGCTCGCCGTCGGCCAGCAATTCATTGCCGCCGGCACCTACAAGAAGGTGATTGTCGTCGGCGCCGACAAGATGTCGGCGATCATCGATTACACCGACCGCGCCACATGCGTGCTGTTCGGCGACGGCGCGGCGGCGGTGATGCTCGAACCGAACGCCGACTACGGCATCATGGACACGATTTTGCGGTCCGACGGTGCCGGCATGAAACATCTGCATCAAAAAGCCGGCGGCAGCCGCATGCCGCCGACCGCCGAGACCGTCGCCAAGCGATTGCACTACGTCTATCAGGAAGGCGCGCAGGTCTACAAATACGCGGCGGCCGGCATGTCGGAAGTGACCCGCGACATCATGGCGCGCAACAATCTCACCGTCGACATGATCGATTGGGTGGTGCCGCACCAGGCCAACCGCCGCATCATCGAAACCACCGCCGAACGGCTCGGCCTGGCGCTGGAGAAGGTGATGTTCACCATCCACAAATACGGCAACACCACCACGGCGACGATCCCGCTTTGCCTGTGGGACTATGAGGAGAAATTGAAAATCGGCGACCGTCTGCTGCTCGCCGCGTTTGGCGGCGGCTTTAGTTGGGGCGGCGCTTATCTAACCTGGGCCTATGACGGCGCCAGCGCGCCCAAGCTCAACGGCAAGGGCGCAAACGGAAAGGGCGGCTGAAAAGCCGCCCCGCCGCCGTCAATTTCCCGAACGCTTATTTTCTGCGCGAAATCGGAATGTAGTCGCGCTGGGCCGCGCCGGTGTAGAGCTGGCGCGGGCGGCCGATCTTCTGCTTCGGATCCTCGATCATTTCCTTCCACTGCGCGATCCAGCCGACCGTGCGCGCGACCGCAAACAGCACCGTGAACATGGTGGTCGGGAAACCCATCGCCTTGAGCGTGATGCCGGAATAGAAGTCGATGTTCGGGTAGAGCTTCTTCTCGATGAAATAGTCGTCGTGCAGCGCGATCCGCTCCAGCTCCATGGCGACGTCGAGCAGCGGATCGTCCTTGATGCCGAGCTCGTTGAGCACCTCGTGGCAGGTCTTCTGCATGATCTTGGCGCGCGGGTCGTAGTTCTTGTAGACCCGGTGGCCGAAGCCCATCAGGCGGTAGCTGTCGTTCTTGTCCTTCGCGCGCTTGACGAATTCCGGAATGCGGGCGACCGAACCGATCTCACGCAGCATGTTGAGCGCCGCCTCGTTGGCGCCGCCGTGCGCGGGCCCCCACAGGCAGGCGCAGCCGGCGGCGATGCAGGCGAACGGATTGGCGCCCGACGAGCCGGCGAGCCGCACCGTCGAGGTCGAGGCGTTCTGCTCATGGTCGGCGTGCAGGATGAAGATACGGTCCATGGCGCGCGCCAGCACCGGGTTCGGCTTGTAATCTTCGGTCGGCACCGCGTAGCACATGCGCAGGAAATTGGTGGAATAGTCGAGGTCGTTCTTGGGATAGACGAACGGCTGGCCGATCGAATATTTGTAGGCCATGGCGGCGAGCGTCGGCACCTTCGCGATCATGCGGATCGAGGCGATCAGGCGCTGGTGCGGATCGGAGATGTCGGTTGAGTCGTGATAGAACGCCGACAGCGCGCCGACGCAGCCGGTCATCACCGCCATCGGATGCGCGTCGCGCCGGAAGCCCTGGAAGAACCGGCTCATCTGCTCGTGCACCATCGTGTGCCGGGTGACGGTGTAGTCGAAGTCGGCCTTCTGCTGCGGCGTCGGCAGTTCGCCGTAGAGCAGCAGGTAGCAGGTCTCCAGGAAGTCGCCGTGCTCGGCGAGCTGTTCGATCGGATAGCCGCGGTAGAGCAGGACGCCCAGGTCGCCGTCGATGTAGGTGATCTTGGACTCGCAGCTTGCCGTCGAGGTGAAGCCGGGGTCGTAGGTGAACATGCCGCTCTCGTTGTAGAGCTTGGCGATGTCGAGCACCTCCGGGCCGATGGTGCCGTCGTAGACCGGGAAATCCCAGTTCTTGTTGCCGACGGTGATGGTGCCGGTTTTCTTCTTGGCGTCCGTCTTTGGGTCCGTCTTGGCTTCCGTTTTGGCGTCCATGGTCGAGCCCTCGATTTGGCAGCGCGCGCGGGATGCGTTGAAGCGTTAAGGCCGGGAGCCGGGCCGCCGGGCAAGGCGAGCGGGGTTCCAGCCGCTTTGGGGGTACTCTATCCTTGTGTGCACTGCAAGATAATGCACATTCGAAAGCCCTGCGTATAGACATAGATCAAGGCGCAATGCGGCGGGACCGGAATATCAAACAGGGTGCGGTTTACTCGGCCTGATCCCGCAAACGGGCCAGGCTCTCGTCCTTGCCCAGCACCGCCAGCACGTCGAAGATCGGCGGCGAGGTGATCCGCCCGGTCAGCGTAGCGCGCAGCGGTTGCGCCACCGCACCAAGCTTGAGGCCGGAACGCTCGGCGTAGCCGCGCACGACCGTCTCGATGGCCGCCGGCGTCCATTCGGCAAGGGCCGCAAGTTCCGGCAGCAGCGCGGCGGTGACGGATTTGGCCTCGGGCGTGAGCAGAGCCTTGGCCTGGTCGTTCATTTCAAGGGGCCGGCTGGCCCAAAGAAACCGTGTTGCATCAAATAATTCTACTAAAGTCTTAGCGCGCTCCTTCAGGGCCGGCATGGCCGTGAGCAGCTTGGCGCGGAGCGCCGGCGTCATCTTGCCGGTGAGTTCCTGGCCGCCGGCGATATGCGGCAGCAGGCCCTCGAGCGCGGCGATCAGATCGGCGTCGGCGCTGGCGCGGATGTAATGGCCGTTGAGGCTCTCCAGCTTGGCGAAATCGAAGCGCGCCGGGGAGCGGCCGATCTGCGGCAGATCGAACGCGGCGATCATTTCCTCGGTCGAGAAAATTTCCTGGTCGCCATGCGCCCAGCCGAGACGAACCAAATAATTGCGCATGGCCGCCGGCAGATAGCCCATGGCGCGGTAGGCATCGACGCCGAGCGCGCCGTGGCGTTTCGACAGCTTGGAGCCGTCCGGCCCGTGGATCAGCGGGATATGCGCCATGACCGGCACCTTCCAGCCGAGCGCCTGATAGATCTGGGTCTGGCGGGCCGCGTTGTTGAGGTGGTCGTCGCCGCGGATGATGTGGGTGACGCCCATGTCGTGGTCGTCGACCACCACCGCCAGCATGTAAGTCGGCGTGCCGTCCGAGCGCAGCAGCACGAAGTCGTCGAGGTTTTCGTTTTGCCAAACGACGCGCCCTTGCACCTGGTCCTCGACCACGGTTTCCCCGGTGAGCGGCGCCTTCAACCGGATGACCGGATTGACGCCGGCGGGCGCTTCGGTGCGTTCGCGGCAGCGGCCGTCATAGAGCCGCGTTTTGCCCTCCGCGCGGGCCTTCTCGCGCATCGCGGTCAGTTCGTCGGGGCTGCAATAGCAGCGATAGGCGTGGCCGGAGGCGAGCATTTGCTCGGCGATCTGGCGGTGGCGCTGCGCGCGCGAGAACTGGAACACGATCTCGCCGTCCCAGGTCAGACCGAGCCAGGTCAGCCCGTCGATGATGGCGGCGATGGCGGCTGCGGTCGAGCGCTCGCGGTCGGTGTCCTCGATGCGCAGCAGCATCTTGCCGCCATAGCGGCGCGCATAAAGCCAGTTGAACAGCGCGGTGCGGCCGCCGCCGATGTGCAGAAAGCCGGTGGGGGACGGCGCAAAACGGGTGACGACGGGCTCGCTCATCGCTGGCCGTGTAACACAGTTGTCGGGGAGGGAGTCAGCGCGATTGACATCAAGCCGAGCGCCACGTCATACGGGCCGCGGGATAGGGTTGCAATTGGCGTCGAGGAAACATGGCGAAGGACGATAAAGCAAGCGGCAATCCCGCGCCGGCCGAGGCCGGGCGCGATTTCATCCGCGACATCGTCAAGGCCGATCTCGATGCCGGACGCGTCAAAGCGGATGGTCACCCGCTTTCCGCCGGAACCGAACGGTTACCTGCATATCGGCCACGCCAAGTCGATCGCCTTGAATTTCAGCGTGGCGGCGGAGTTCGGCGGGCGCTGTCATTTGCGCTTCGACGACACAAATCCGGCCAAGGAAGAGCAGGAATATATCGACGCCATCGAGCGCGACGTGCGCTGGCTCGGCTTCGATTGGGGCCAGCATCTCTATCACGCCTCCGACTATTTCGAGCGTCTGTACGGCTGGGCCGAGGACCTGATCCGCGCCGGCAAGGCCTATGTGGACGACCAGACGCACGAGCAGATCCGGGTCAACCGCGGCACGCTGACCGAGCCCGGCAAGAACAGCCCGTTCCGCGACCGGCCGGCGGAAGAAAACCTCGATTTGTTCCGCCGCATGCGGGCGGGCGAGTTTCCCAACGGCGCGCGCGTGCTGCGCGCCAAGGTCGACATGGCGAGCGGCAATATCAACCTGCGCGACCCGGTGATGTATCGCATTTTGCATGCCCCGCATCCGCGCACCGGCACGACCTGGAAAATCTACCCGAGCTACGACTACGCGCACGGCCAGTCCGACGCCATCGAAGGCATCACCCATTCGATCTGCACGCTCGAATTCGAGGACCACCGGCCGCTCTACGACTGGTTCATCGGCAATCTCGACGTGCCGTCGAAGCCGCACCAGTACGAATTCGCGCGGCTCAATCTCACCTACACGGTGCTGTCCAAGCGCGTGCTCACGCTTCTGGTGCGCGACGGCCACGTCGCGGGCTGGGACGATCCGCGCATGCCGACGATCGCCGGCTTGCGCCGGCGCGGCGTGCCGGCCGAGGCGATCCGCGATTTCGTCAAGCGCATCGGCGTCGCCAAGGCCAACAGCCTGGTCGACGTCGGCATGTTCGAGTTCTCGGTGCGCGAGGCGCTCAACAAAAGCGCGCTGCGGCGCATGGCGGTGCTCAAGCCGCTCAAGGTCACGATCGAGAATTACCCGCAAGGGCAGGTCGAGGAGCTCGACGCGGTCAATCATCCCGACGACCCGGCGGCGGGCGCGCGCAAGATCAAATTCGGCCGCGAACTCTATATCGAGCAGGACGACTTCATGGAGGAGCCGCCGAAGAAATTCTTCCGCCTCGCGCCCGGGCGGGAAGTGCGGCTGCGCTACGCCTATTTCATCACCTGCCGCGAGGTGGTGAAGAACGCGGCCGGCGAAATCGTCGAATTGCGCTGCACTTACGATCCGGCAACCAAAGGCGGCAACGCGCCGGACGGCCGCAAGGTGAAGGCGACCATCCACTGGGTTTCGGCCGCGCACGCGATGCCGGCCGAAGTGCGGCTGTACAATCCGCTTTTTACCAAGCCCGATCCGAGCGGCGGGGAGAATTTCGCCGCCGATCTCAATCCGAATTCGCTGGAGGTGCTCGCCGGCGCGCGCCTCGAGCCGGCTTTGGCCGACGCCAAGCCGGAAGTCCCGGTGCAGTTCGAGCGCCAGGGCTATTTCTGCCTCGACCGCGAGTCGACGCCGGGCCATCCGGTGTTCATCCGCACCATCGGCCTGCGCGACACCTTCGCCCGGGACGTCGCCAAGGAAAAAGCGGCCCAATGACGGTGTGAGCGTTCACAACCGTTCCCCTAGCCGCAACCTGCGGCTGCTGTAGCCTGGACCCCGGTTGTAATTGCGTGAGCGTCGGGGGCGCCGCGCCATGGCCGAGAACGGGCAAAGCCGCACGCGCGCCAAAGCTTGGGTCGCCGAAATCGACGGCGCGCGCAGGCGCGCCGGGCTCATGCTGCCCGAAGGCCTGGCCGCGCGCGCCGCCTGGCTCGGCCGCCTGATCGCGCAATGGGCCGCCGCAGAAGTCGCGCCGGGCCGGCTGCTGCCCTGGCTGCCGGTCGCCTTCGGCTTCGGCATCGTCGCCTATTTCACCGCCGACCGGGAACCCGCTGCTTGGGCGGCAAGCGGCGCGGCGCTCGTTAGCCTCCTCGTCGCCTTCGCGGCGCGCCGCAATGCGTTCGGCTTTGCCATCGCGCTCGGATGTGCCGGCATCGCCGCCGGCTTTGCCACCGCCACGCTGCAGACCGCGCGCATCGCGCATCCGGTGCTGGCATTCCCGGCGACCGCGTCGGTCACCGGCTTTGTCGAAGTGCGCGAGGAACGCGCGCGCAGCGACCGCGTCGTGGTGCGCGTGCAGCAGATCGAGGCGCGCCGGCTTGCGCGCGCGCCGCAACGCGTGCGCGTCGCGGTGCGCAAGGGCACGGCGCCCGCGGTCGGCAGCTTCGTCTCGTTCAAGGCGCATCTGGCGCCGCCGCTCGCCCCGCTGCGGCCGGGCGGCTACGACTTCGCGCGCGACCTTTATTTCCAGAGCATCGGCGCCTCCGGCTATGTGCTGGGCGCGATCAAGACCGTGCCGGCGCCGCACGCCGGCGGGCTGTGGCTGCGCTACGCGGCGGCGCTCGACGGCATCCGCGAGGCGATCAACCAGCGCATCCATGACCTGTTGCCGGGCGACCGCGGCTCGATCGCGACCGCGCTGATCACCGGCAAGCGCAACGCCATCCCGAGCCGGTCAGCGACGCTTTCTACGTCTCGAGCCTCGCCCATGTGCTGGCGATCTCCGGCTATCACATGGCGGTGGTGGCGGGCATCGCGTTTTTCTTCATCCGCGCCATCCTCGCGCTCATCCCATCGTTTGCGAGCCGCCACCCGATCAAGAAATGGGCGGCGCTCGGCGCGCTCGCGACCGGCGCGTTCTATCTCGTGCTGTCCGGCGCGAGCGTGTCGACCCAGCGCGCCTACATCATGATCGCCATCGTGCTGATCGGCGTCATGATCGACCGCCCCGCGCTGACCTTTCGCACCATCGCGATCGCCGCCTTCGTCGTGCTGCTGCTGGCGCCGCAAGCGGTCGTTCATCCGAGCTTCCAGATGTCGTTTGCCGCGGCGCTCGCGCTCATCGCGGCCTACCAATTCGGCCTGCCGTGGCGCGCCGATGCCGGCACGCCGGCCGCCGCGCGCATGGCGCTCTGGGGCGGCCGCGAAGTCTTCGGCCTCATCATGGCCTCGCTGGTCGCTGGCCTCGCGACCACGCCTTATTCGGCCTTTCATTTCCATCGTCTCGCGCCTTACGGCGTGCTCGCCAATCTGCTGGCCATGCCGGTGATCTCGGTCTGGGTGATGCCGATGGGCATTCTCGGCGTGCTCACGATGCCGTTCGGCTTCGACGCGGTGTTCTGGGACTGATGGGCGACGGCGTCGACTGGATGATCGTGGTGGTGCTGTGGGTCGCGCATCTGCCGGGCGCGGTCGGCCATATCCACGCCTTCGGCACCGGGCCGCTGCTGCTGGCGACCGCGGGGCTTTTGCTGCTCGTGCCTGTTGCGCTCGCCGCTGCGCTGGAGCGGGGCGGTGCTGGCGGCGGGCGCGTGCTTCTGGGTGATGGCGGTGCCGCGGCCCGATGTGCTGGTCGCCGGCGACGGGCAGGCGGCGGCGATCCGCGGCGGCGACGGCAGACTGTCGATCCTGCACAACAGCCGCGACAATTTCGCGGTCAAGGAATGGCTGATGGCCGACGGCGACGGGCGCGAGCCGACCGACACGAGCCTGCGGGAAGGCGTGCGCTGCGACGCCGTCGGCTGCATCGGCCGATTGACCGGCGGCCGGCTGGCCTCGCTTGTTTTGTCGGTCGAAGCTTTCGCCGAGGATTGCACGCGCGCGGCCGTCGTGGTCTCGCCGCGCGAGGCGCCCGCCGCCTGCAAAGCGGTTCTCATCGACCGCAAGAGCTGGCGCGCCAATGGTGCCGTGGCGCTGCGCTGGACCGGCGATCGCTTCGAACTCCGCGCCGCGCGGCCGCCAGACTATCAACGGCCTTGGGCGCACCCGCCGGAAACCGCCGCAAGCGCGCCCGCGCCGTTACGGCCGGCCACGCCCGACGCGACGCCGAAGGTTCAGGATTTGGAACCCGACGATTAGCTTTTCCGTTCGTCCCCGCGGAAGCGGGGACCCAGGGCGGCCATTCGATGCGCCAGCAATCAAATCGCTGGATTCCCGCTTGCGCGGGAATGAGCGGAGTGTTCGGTCGCTCTCAGTACCGTCTAAACAGCCCCACCAGCTTGCCCTGGATGCGCACGCGGTTGGGCGGCAGGATCCGCACCTCGTAGGCGGTGTTGGCCGGCTCGAGCGCGATCGAGGCGCCACGGCGGCGGAAGCGCTTGAGGGTTGCTTCCTCGTCGTCGATCAGCGCCACCACGATGTCGCCGGTCTCGGCGGCTTCGGAACGGCGGATGAGCGCGATATCGCCGTCGAGAATGCCGGCTTCGATCATGCTGTCGCCGCGCACTTCGAGCGCAAAATGTTCGCCGGCGGTCAGCAGGTCGGCCGGCATGTTGATGACGTGACTGCGGGTCTGGATCGCCTCGATCGGCGTGCCGGCGGCGATGCGGCCCATCACCGGCACCGCGATCGGGCGGGTGCTGTCTTCGTCGTCTACGGAATTGGCGGAGGCCGTTCGCACCCGGCCAAGGTCGCCCTCGATCACGCTCGGGCGGAAGCCGCGCGAGCGGCCGCCGCTGATGCCGTGGGCGACCGAATCCGGCAGCTTGATCACTTCGATGGCGCGCGCCCGGTTGGGCAGGCGGCGGATGAAGCCGCGCTCTTCCAGCGCGGTAATGAGCCGATGGATGCCGGATTTCGAGCGAAGATCGAGCGCGTCCTTCATTTCGTCGAAGGAGGGCGGCACGCCGGCTTCGGTCAGCCGCTCGTGGATGAAGCGCAGGAGCTCGAACTGCTTGCGGGTCAACATCTGTCTCTCCCCCGGAATCTTCACTTGAAGACTTGGCCGGGCCCGAACGGGCACAGGCCATAAACAAATCATGAACGGACACTATCTGTTCGATATGTGTTCTGCAACCATTTAATTTGGAGTGAAAAAGTCGAAAGGCCGCTACAGGGCGAGCTTAAGGATGACGCAGTGTGAACCGGCCGCCGCCGCGGGCGCGTTCGGCTCGCGAATCAACAGGCAATCGGCCTTGGCCAGCGGCGCCATCAGGGAACTGTCCTGGGCCGGCAGCGGGGTCGCCACAAGGCCGTCCGGGCCTGTGGACAGGGTCGCCCGCAGGTAATCGGCGCGCTCGTCATTGGCGGGCAGGTCGCGGCCGAGTCGGGCCGGTTCCGGCGCGCGCTCGACATCGGCGCGTCCGGATAGCCGCCGGATCAACGGCACCAGAAACAGAAAGGCGCAGACGTAGGACGACACCGGGTTGCCCGGCACGCCGAGCACCTGCATCCCGCCGAGCCGCCCATGCATCATCGGCCGGCCGGGACGCAGCGCCACCCGCCAGAACGACAGGTCGAGCCCTTCGGCGGCAAGCGCCCGCTGCACCAGATCGTGCTCGCCGACCGAGGCGCCGCCGCTGGTGAGCAGGATATCGGCGCCCCAGTCGCGCGCGCGGCGCACCGCCGCGGCGATGTCCTCGATGCGGTCGGGCGCGATGCCGAGGTCGCTCACCTCGGCGCCTTCGCTGCGCGCCATCGCCATGAGGGCAAAGCCGTTGGAATAGACGATCTCGCCGGGCGCCGGCTTGGTGCCGGGCGCCACCAGCTCGTCGCCGGTGCCGAGCACCGCGACTTTGGGCCGGCGGTGCACGCTCAGGCTCGGGTAATTCATGGCGGCGGCCAGCATCAGGTCGCGGTCGCTCAGCCGGCGGCCTTTGTGCAGCAGCACTTGGCCTTGCGCGAAATCGATGCCGCGGTCGCGCACATTGCGGCCTTTGGCGGTGGCTTTCTGGATCGTCACCATGTCGCCCTCGCGCGCGGTGAGTTCCTGGATCACGACGGTGTCGGCGCCCTCGGGCATCACGCCGCCGGTGAAGATGCGCGCGGCCTGGCCCGCTTTCACGTCGCCTTCGAACGGATGGCCGGCGGCGACTTCGCCGATGAGCTTCAGTTTGACCGGCGCCTGCGCCACGTCGGCGGCGCGCACCGCATAGCCGTCCATGGCGGAGACCGCGTCGGGCGGCTGCGTGCGCAAAGCAGCGAGGTCCTCGGTGAGCACGCGGCCGAGCGCCTCGTCGAGCGCCACCGTCTCCGCCGGCAGCGCGTGCGCGTCGGCCAAGCACGCGCCCCAAGGCCTCCGCGACCGGCATCAGCGCACGGTTCATTCGGTGAAGTCCTCGGCGCGATAATCGCCGGATTTGCCGCCGCTCTTGCGCAGCAGCCGGACGCCCTCGATGCGCATGCCGCGCTCGACCGCCTTGACCATGTCGTAGATGGTCAGGCACGCGATCGAGACCGCCACCAGCGCCTCCATCTCGACGCCGGTCTGCCCGGTCACTTTGACGGTCGCGCGCACCAGGAAACCGGGCAGGGCGTGCTCCGGATCGATATCGATCTCGACTTTGGTGATCGGCAGCGGATGGCAGAGCGGGATCAGCCCGTGCGTGCGTTTGGCCGCCATGATGCCGGCAAGCCGCGCCGCGCCCAGCACGTCGCCTTTGAGCGCATTGCCGGCGAGCACCAGATCGAGCGTCTCCTTGCGCATGATCACGCGGCCTTCGGCGACGGCGATCCGCTCGGTCAGGTTCTTGGCGGAGACGTCGACCATGCGCGCCTGGCCGCGCGGGTCGATATGGGTGAGCTCGGTATTGCTCAGCAGCGGCGGCTTTTTCGCCCGCGGCTTGGACGCGCGGCACCGGCTTCTTACGCGCCTTGGTCGGTTTGGCGCGGGCCATGGCTTACTCCGCCGCCGCGCGGCGCGGGCTGCGCGCGAGCAAAGCGCGCGTGGCGGCGGCCACGTCGGCCTGCCGCATCAGGCTTTCGCCGACCAGGAAGGTCGAAATGCCGATGCGGGCGAGGCGGGCGAGATCCGCCGGCGCATTGAGCCCGCTTTCGGCCACCACGATGCGGTCGCGCGGGATTTTGGCGGCCAGCTGTTCGCTGACGGCAAGCGATGTCTTGAAGGTGCGCAGATCGCGGTTGTTGATGCCGATAAGGCGCGATTTCAGCTTCAGCGCCCGCTCAAGCTCATCTTCGTGGTGAACTTCAAGCAATACGTCCATCCCATTGGCAAAGCTTATATCTTCAATTTCTCTGGCGGCCGCGTCATCGACCGCCGCCATGATGATCAGGATGCAGTCGGCGCCCAGCGCGCGCGATTCCACCACCTGATAGGGCTCGTAGATGAAATCCTTGCGCAGCACCGGCAGGCCGGTGGCATCGCGCGCGGCGGCGAGGAATTCCGGCCTGCCCTGGAACGACGGGCCGTCGGTGAGCACGGACAAGCAGGCCGCCCCGCCGGCCTCGTAGGCTTTGGCCAGGTTCGGCGGATCGAAATCGGCGCGGATCAGGCCCTTCGACGGGCTCGCCTTCTTGATCTCGGCGATCAGGGCATAGTCTCCGCCCGCGATCTTGCGCTCGATCGCCTTGAGAAAACCGCGCGGCGGCGGCGCGGCTTTCGCCTGCGCCTCCAAGGCGGCAAGCGGCCGCGCAGCCTTGGCCGCCGCGATCTCTTCGCGTTTGTAAGCCTCGATCTTGGCGAGGATGTCGCTCATAGAAGCTCACGCCTCCGCGGCGTTGGACACCGCAATCAGCCGGTCGAGCCGGCCTTCGGCTTCGCCGCTGTCGATCGATTTGGCGGCCAGCGCGGCGCCTTCCTTCAGATCCTTGGCCTTGCCGGCAACGACCAGCGCCGCCGCGGCATTGAGGACCGAAACGTCGCGGAACGGCCCCGCTTTGCCTTTAAGCACGTCGAGCAGCGCTTTGGCGTTTGCGGCCGCATCGCCGCCGCGCAGCGCTTCCGGTTTGGCGCGCTTGAGACCGGCGTCCTCGGGCGTGACCTCGAAGGTGCGAACTTTTCCGTCCTTCAATTCGGCGACGCTGGTGGGACCCGACGTGGTGATCTCGTCGAGCCCGTCGGAGCCGTGCACCACCCAGATGCTTTCGGAGCCGAGATTCTTGAGCACCTGCGCCATCGGCTCGACCCAATGCTTGGAAAAGGTGCCGATCATCTGGCGCTTGACGCTTGCCGGATTGGACAGCGGCCCGAGCAGATTGAAGATGGTGCGGGTGCCGAGCTCGACGCGGGTCGGGCCGACGTTTTTCATCGCCGGATGATGGCTCGGCGCAAACATGAAACCGATGCCGGCCTCGCGGATGCAGCGCCCGACCTGTTCGGGGCCAAGTTCGATCTTGACGCCGAGCGCCTGCAGCACGTCGGCGGCGCCCGATTTCGACGACAGCGCGCGGTTGCCGTGCTTGGCGACCGGCACGCCGGCGCCCGCGACGATGAAGGCCGCGCAGGTCGAGATGTTGAACGAGCCGGAGGCATCGCCCCCCGTGCCGACCACGTCGATGGCGTCGGCCGGCGCCTTAACGCCCAGCATCTTGCCGCGCATGGTGGTGACCGCGCCGGTGATCTCGTCGACCGTTTCGCCGCGCACGCGCAAGCCCATCAGCAGCGCGCCCATTTGCGAGGGCGTCGCTTCGCCCGACATCATGCGGTCGAAGGCGCTCGCCGCTTCCGCGCGGGTGAGGCTCGCGCCGGTCGCGACCTTGGCGATGAGCGCTTTGAAATCGTCGGCCATGGGCTCAACCCGCGACGTGGGCGGGCGATTTGCGCGCCGGCGCTGCGCTCGATTTGCGCCCGCGCTGCTTGTTCCAGGCGGCGGCGAGATCGAGGAAATTCTTCAGCATCAGGTGGCCGTGTTCGGAGGCGATGCTCTCGGGATGAAACTGCACGCCGTGCACCGGCAGGCTGGTATGCGCAACGCCCATCACCAATCCGTCGGTTTCGGCGTTGACGGTCAATTCGCGCGGCATGCTGGCGCGCTCGATCACCAGCGAATGATAGCGCGTGGCGCGGAACGGCCCGTTGATGCCGCGGAACACGCCGGTCCCTGAGTGCTTGATCTCGAACACCTTGCCGTGCGCGGGCTGCGCGCGCACCACCTTGCCGCCGAAAGCCTGGCCGATCGCCTGATGGCCGAGGCAGACGCCGAGGACCGGAATGGTTGGCGAAGCCTTGGCGATCAGCTCGAGGCAGATGCCGGCTTCGTTCGGCGTGCAGGGGCCGGGCGAGAGCACGATCGCTTCCGGTTCGGCGGCGAGCACGTCCGCCGTCGAAATCTTGTCGTTGCGATGCACGACGACGTCCGCCCCCAAGCTGCCCAGATAATGGAACAGGTTGAAGGTGAAGCTGTCGTAATTGTCGATCAAAACGATCATGTTTGCCCGCCGTCTCAAGGTCTTACGGCGGGGCCGGAAGAGGGTCAAGCAGGCCTCATTTCGGCTCGATGTCGGGCGGCGGCGGCAGCATTTCCCGCATGCGGCGTTCGATTTCCTCGCTGGAGACGGGGGCTGCCGGCGCGCGGGTGTTCTCGGCGGCGTTCTCGCCGAAATGCACGAGCTTGGGCACGAAAAGCACCAGCACCAGCAGCATCCATTGCGCCAGCAGGAACGGAACGAGCGCCTTGACGAAGGGCCGGAACGGCGCCGGCTTCTTGGCGGCGCCGCGCACCATCATCAGCGCATAGCCGAACGGCGGCAGCAGAAAACTGGACTGCAAGGTGAGCAGCACCAGCACCGCCACCCAGCGCGCGTCGGCGACGCGGATAAGCAGCGGCGGAATGACGATCGGGATGATGACGAAAATGATCTCGAAGGCGTCGAGCACGAAGGCGCATAGGCCGATGACGGCGAGGATGACCGCCGTCGCCGGAATCTCGCCGCCCGGAATGGCGGCGACCAGGTTGTTCACCAGCCGGTCGGTGCCGAGCAGCCGCAGTACCAGCGTGAAGGTGGTGGCCGCGATCAGCAGCGAGAACAGCGCGCCGGTGATGGCGATGGCGTCGTGCAGCAGTTCGCGCAACACCGCCCCGCGCAGCCGGCCGCTGACGAGGCCGGCGCTGAGCAAGGTGAAGGCGCCCATCGCCGCCGCTTCGACCGCGTAGAAATAGCCTGTGGCGACGCCGCCGAGCAGCACGAGCAAAGCCACGAGCGCAAAGGCGGCAAGTATGCCCTGGTCGCGCGTCAGCTTCTCGCGCGGCGGCAACCTGGTGGCGGATCGCCCGGCAAACCAGGACAGCACGAAGCACAACAAAAGAAAAATTCCCGCCGGCAGCAACGCGGCGTGAAAAATGTCCTGCGTATTGATCACGCGGTCGCTGCGGCCGGTCGCGGTCACCGCCAGCGTGTGCGCGTTGAGCATCGCGTCGCTGAGCAGGATGAGCACCAGCGAAGGCGGCACCAGCACGCCGAGCGTCGCGGCGACCGCGATGACGGCGTCGCGCGTCGCGGCCGGGATGCCTTCGGCGGTAAGCCGCGGCGCCACCACGCGCGAGAGGCCGAGCACGCTCGCGCCGACCGAGCCGTTCATCGGCCCGAGCAGGGCGCCGAGGATCATGCCGGAGACCAGCGGCGCCGACGGGCGCCTGGGCAGGACGGCGTTGCTGGTGCGATAGAGCGCGTCGGCGACCGGCAGGCGGCCGAGCAACAGGCCCATGGTCACGTAAAGCGGCAGCGCCTGCAGCAGATCGTTCTCGAACAGATTGATCAGGCGATTGGGCAGCGCCGACAAGAGCGCAAACGGAATCGTATCGCTGGCGATGCCGATGAGCGCGCCGAAGCCGGCAACCGTAATGAGAACGAACGCGGCGGGCAGGCCGGTGGAAATGATGCCGATGCCGACCAGGATCAACAGCGCAAAGCCGGTCCACTCCATCACGCGTCATCCGGCGCAGGACGCAAGATCTCGACGACCGCTTGCGCGATGATCAGAACGGCCATGATCCAGAGCGCGGCCTTGATGATGAAATAGCCGGGATTGTCGGTATCCGCGAATGCCTCCAGCCCGAGCACGGACGACAGCACGAAACTCTTGCTGGCGTAGAGCACGAAGACCGCCCAAGGCAGGAGCCCGACGATGGCGCAGATTTGCCGGAGCCGGTGGCGGGTGCGCGCCGAATAGCGTTGCGCCAGCGTGTCGGCGGCGAGATGAACGCCGGCGCGCGTTGCCGCAGTCACGCTCACCGCCACCAGCAGCGCGAAGATGATTTGCCCGAGGTCGTTCGCTTGGCGCGAACAGCAGCGCACGATGTCGCGCAGCGGCCATTGCAGGAACAACAGCAGAATGAGCGGCAGCGCCAGCCACTGCGCGGCGGCGACGACATGGCCGATCAGCCGATCCAGCCGCTGCAGCCAATTCATGGCTGCCCCCCACCAGTCTGCAGACTTCCCCCGGCGACTATTATTGCCCGCGTTTGGCGGCGCTGGCAAACCGGCGGGCTTCCTCGGCGGCGCGGAACAAGGCTTTCGCCTTGTTGATGCATTCCTGCTGCTCGAAGTCGGGGTTGCTGAATCGGCGACGATGCCGGCGCCGGCTTGCACGTACATTTTGCCGTCCTTGACCAGCGCGGTGCGCAAAACGATGCAGGTGTCCATCTCGCCGGCGGCGGAGAAATAGCCGACCGCGCCGGCATAGAGCCCGCGCTTCTCCTTCTCCAGCTCGTCGATGATCTGCATCGCGCGCACCTTGGGCGCGCCCGACACCGTACCGGCGGGAAATCCGGCGGCCAGCGCATCGAGTGCGTCGCGGTTGCCGGCGAGCTTGCCCTCGACGTTGGAGACGATATGCATCACGTGGCTGTAGCGCTCGACGAAAAACTGGTCGGTGACGGTGACGCTGCCGATTTCGGCGACGCGGCCGACGTCGTTGCGGCCGAGATCGAGCAGCATCAGATGCTCGGCGCGCTCCTTCGGGTCGGCCAGCAGTTCGTCCTCCAGCGCCTTGTCCTCGTGCGGCGTCGCGCCGCGGTGGCGCGTGCCGGCGATGGGGCGAATGGTGACGAGGTCGCCGGCGACCTTGACCAGGATTTCCGGGCTGGAGCCCGCCACGGCGAAGCCGCCGAAGTCGAGGAAATAGAGATAAGGCGACGGATTGGTCCGCCGCAGCGCGCGGTAGAGCGAAAACGGCGGCAGCGTGAACGGCGCCTCGAAGCGTTGCGCCAGCACGATCTGGAAGGCGTCGCCCGCCGTGATGTAGTCCTTCGCCCGCCGCACCATCGCCTTGTATTCGTCGGGCGTGGTATTGGAGCGCGCCGGCACGTCGAGCGGGCCGTCGTCGTGTTCGGCGAGCGACTGGTCGAGCGGCCGGTCGAGGCTTTCCACGACGCCTGAAAGCCGCTCGCGCGCGCGCGTCAAAGCCGTCTTGGCGTCGAGTCCTTTCTCGGGCCGCACCGGCGTGACGACCGTGATCGAATCCTTCACCGCGTCGAACACCACGATAATGGTCGGCCGCACCAGCACGGCGTCGGGAATGCCGATCGGGTCCGCATTGGGCGGCGGCAATTGCTCCATCTGCCGCACCATGTCGTAGCCGAGATAGCCGAAGACGCCCGCCGCCATCGGCGGCAGGCTGTCGGGCAGCGCGATGCGGCTTTCCGCGATCAGCGTGCGCAGCGCCGTGAGCGGCGGCTCGGGGCAGGGCGCGAAGGCCCCCGGTTTCGCCCGCGCGCTGCGATTGACTTCGGCCTTGGCGCCGTTGGTCCGCCAGATCAAATCGGGGTCGATGCCGATGATCGAATGGCGGCCGCGCACCGCGCCGCCTTCCACCAACTCCAGGAGGAAGCTCATCGGCTTGCCCCCGCCGAGCTTGAGAAAAGCCGAGACCGGCGTCTCCAAGTCGGCGACCAGCGTGGTCCACACCACCTGCGCCTGCCCGCGGCCGTAGGTTTCCGCGAATGCGCTTTCGGACGGCTCGATCTGCATGGGGCTGGCTATTGCTGGGCGCCGCCGCCGATGACCTGGTCGAGCGCCTGCTGGTTGAAGGTCACGCCGAATTCGTTTTCAAGCCGCGTGACGTAGGCGCCGACGATGTCGTCGGAGTAGGAATTCTCCAGCGTGGTCGTGAGTTGCTTGACGGCGATGGGGTCGAGCGGGGGGTCGACCACGCCGGTCACGCGGAACACAAAGCGCACGGTTTCGCTGTCGCCTTCGGAACTTGCCGGCACGTCTTTGGGCGTCTTGAAGGCGGCCTCGACCAGCTTGGGCGGCGCAAAGCCGCCCGGCTTTCCGCGTTGCAGGTCGGCTGCGCTCACCACTTTCAGGCCGGTTTCGGTCGCGAGCTCGGCGAGCGCGGTACCGGCTTTGAGCTTGCCGACCATGTCGTCGGCCTTGGCCTTCAGCCGCTTGGCGATCTCGTCGTCGCGCCAGGCGCCCTCGACCTTGTCTTTTACCTCGTCGAGCGTGCGGTCGCGTGCGGGCGTGATGCCGGCGACGTCGTACCAGAGATAGCCGCCGTCCGGCAGTTGCAGCGGGTCGTTGTCGACGCCGACGTCGCTGGCAAAAGCGGCGGCAACCGCGTCCGGCGTCTTCGGCAAGTCGGCGACCGGTTTGCCGTCCGGGCCGCGGCCGGAGCGGTCGACCGCGTCGATGGTGCGCGACTTGAGCCCAAGTTTTTTGGCGGCCTCGGCGAGCGTGGAGCCTGCGGCGCGCTCGTCCTCGAACTTGTCGCGTAAATCTCCGATGGCGGTTCTGGCGCGGCTTTCGGCGATCTCGCGTTTGATCTGCGGAGCGACTTCCGCATAGGTCTTCTGGCTTCCCGGCTCGATTTTTCCGACTTGCACCAGGACGGTGCCGAAACGGCCTTTGACCGGCGCACTCACTTCGCCCGATTTGAGCGCGAAGGCCGCGTCGGCGACGGCCGGGTCGATAACGCCGGCTTTGGTCACCATGCCGACATCGGTGTCGCTCGGCTTCAGGCCGCGTTCCTTGGCGATATCGGCAAAGCTCGCGCCCTTGGCGATGCGCTCGGCGGCGGCCTGCGCTTCTTCGGGTTTTGCGAACACCATCTGGTGCAGTTCGCGCCGCTCGGGCGTGCCGTAGTTCGCCTTGCGCTGCTCGAAATAATTTTTGGCGTCGGCGTCGGTGACCGCGTCCGGTTTGGCGAGGTCGGCCGGCGACATCGAGAGCAAGGTGATCTTGCGGTACTCCGGCGCGCGGAACAAAACCTTGCGTGCTTCGAAGAATTTACTCAGCACTTCGGGCGTCGGCGCCGGGATTTCGCCGGCCTGGGCTGCGCCCAGGCTCAGATACTCGATGGTGCGCTTCTCGTTTTGATATTGGTTGATCGCGGTGAGCGCCGTCGCCGGCACCACAAATTCGCCGCCCAGACTGAGCGCGATCTGCCGGCGCAGCATCACGTGCCGCTGCTCCTCGACGAAGCGCGCTTCGGTAAAGCCGGCTTGCCGGATGATCTCCTCGAAACGCGCGCGGTCGAACTGGCCGTTGAGGCCGCGGAACGCGGGATCGTTGGTGATGCGGCTGGCGATGTCGGCATTGCTGATGCCGAGCCGCAAGGCCTTGGCCTGCTCGTCGAGCGTGGTCTCGGCCACCAATTGGCCGAGTATTTGCCGGTCGATGCCGAGCGCGCGCGCCTGCTCGGGCGTGATCGGCCGGCCGGTCTGCCGGCTGATTTGCTGCAGGCGATCGCTGTAGAACTGGCGGAACTGTTCGGTCGAGATTTCGGTGTTGCCGATCTTAATCGCCGAATTGAGCCCGAAGCCGCGGAAAATATCGCCGATGCCCCAGATCGCGAAGCTGACCACCAGCCCGCCCATGATGACGGCCATGATGCCCCGGCCGAGCCAGGTCGAAGAGGCTTTGTGGATCCCGCGGAGCATGCGCGTTTTTCTTCGGGGTTGAACGAGACGGCTGTTTGAAGGGCTGGTCGCGCCCTTATAGGGAGCAGGCCAACTCCTTGCAACTCAAGAAGGATCGGCTTGGCGCCGGCCCGCTCTGGCGCCCGCGGAGCGGGTCTGATAACCGCACGCGGACAAGGACAAAATCATGGCCTCGTCCGACCTTAAGCCGCTCTTGGCGGGCAACTGGAAGATGAACGGTCTTGCCGTCTGCGAGGGCGAGCTGAGCAAGATCGTCAACGGGGCTGCCGGCATCAAGGCCACGCTGATGGTGTGCCCGCCGGCGACGTTGATTGCGAATTTTGCCGCCGCCGCGCGCGGTTCGGCGGTCGTCATCGGCGGGCAGGATTGCCACGCGGAAGCCTCCGGCGCGCATACCGGCGATATCGCCGCCGAGATGCTGAAGGACGCCGGCGCTGTGGCCGTGATCGTCGGCCATTCCGAGCGCCGCACCGATCATCATGAGACCGACGCGCAAGTGCGCGCCAAGGCCATGGCCGCGCACCGAGCCGGCCTGATCGCGATCGTCTGCATCGGCGAACAGCGCGCCGAGCGCGATGCCGGGCAGACGCTGGCCGTGCTCGGCCGCCAGCTCGACGGCTCGCTGCCGGATAGCGCGACCGGCGCCGATCTGGTGGTCGCTTACGAGCCGGTCTGGGCGATCGGTAGTGGGCTAACGCCGACCGCGGCCGATGTCGCCGAGGCGCATGCCTTCATCCGCCAGAAGCTCTCCGACCGCTACGGCGGCGAAGGCGGCAAGGTCCGCATCCTCTATGGCGGTTCGGTCAAGCCGGCCAACGCCAGGGAATTCATGACCGTGCGTCATGTGAACGGCGCTCTGGTCGGCGGCGCCAGCCTCAAAGCCGCCGATTTTCTTGCGATTGCAGCGGTTTACCGCTAATCCCCGCAAGGGTGGAAAAAGCCGGGACTATCGTGTAGAGACCGCCACGAATTCCTATATCCACGGCAAAATGCCGCCTGGGCGCAGAGCCCAGAACGGCTGGTTTGAACGGATTAAGCGCGAATGCAGCACGTCGTTATTGTGGTTCATCTGATGCTGGTGCTCGCTCTGATCGGCGTGGTGCTGCTGCAAAAGTCGGAAGGCGGCGGGCTCGGCATCGGCTCGACCGGCGGCTTCATGACCAGCCGCGGTACCGCCAACGTGTTGACGCGCGCGACCGCTGTTCTCGCCGGCCTGTTCTTCGCGACCAGCCTGATCCTGTCGATCCTCGCCGGCATGAACCGCAAGCCGACCACGATCCTGCAAGGCGGCCAAACGGCGCCGGCCGCGCCTTCACCCAATGCGCCGCTTAATCCGGGCGGTATCCTGAAACAATTGCCGGTCACGCCGGCTGCGCCGCCGGCCGCTCCGGCGGTGCCCGCGGCCCCGCAGGTGCCGCAGTCGAAATAAAAAGCCGATGAAGGGCCGGGAAACCGGCCCTTCCGCGTTAAGGACCAATGCGAGTTGAAGGGCCCCACAAGCCTTTGAGGTGAGAATTGAACATAGCGATGCAACAGCCTTTGATAACTGGCGTTTCTCGACTTGCGCACAGCTGCAGACGGGCTGCGAATTTTTCCCGCTCGTCGAATCGATCCAGGCCGCTTACAGGTTAGGTCCCATGGCGCGGTACATCTTCATCACCGGCGGCGTGGTTTCCTCACTGGGTAAGGGTCTCGCCTCCGCGGCGCTCGGCGCGCTGTTGCAGGCGCGCGGCTACAAAGTGCGGCTGCGCAAGCTCGACCCTTACCTCAACGTCGATCCCGGCACGATGTCGCCTTACCAACACGGCGAGGTTTTCGTGACCGACGACGGCGCCGAGACCGATCTCGACCTCGGCCATTACGAGCGCTTTACCGGGCGTCCGGCGACCAAGCAGGACAACATCACCACCGGCCGCATCTACCAGGACATCCTCACCAAGGAACGGCGCGGCGACTATCTCGGCGCCACCATCCAGGTCATTCCGCACGTCACCAACGCCATCAAGGACTTCATCCGCGAGGGCAATGACGCCTTCGACTTCGTGCTGTGCGAGATCGGCGGCACCGTCGGCGATATCGAAGGCCTGCCGTATTTCGAGGCGATCCGGCAATTGGGCAACGATCTGCCGCGCCACCACGCCGTTTACATCCATTTGACCCTGCTGCCGTTCATCCCGAGCGCCGGCGAACTTAAGACCAAGCCAACGCAGCATTCGGTCAAGGAACTGCGCTCGATCGGCATCCAGCCCGACATTTTGCTCTGCCGCACCGACCGCCCGATCCCGGAAGGCGAACGGCGCAAACTTGCGCTGTTCTGCAACGTGCGGCCGGGTGCGGTGATCGAGGCGCGCGACGTCGACAACATCTATGCCGTGCCGGAAGCCTATTCGGCGCAGGGGCTGGACGCCCAGGTGCTCGAAGCCTTCGGCATCGAGCCGCAGCAGACGCCCGAACTCGAGCGCTGGCGATTGATCAACGAGCGCATCCGCAATCCGGAAGGCAACGTCACCATCGCCATTGTCGGCAAGTACACCGGCATGAAGGACGCCTACAAATCGCTGATCGAGGCGCTGTCGCACGGCGGCATCGCCAACAAAGTGAAGGTCAATCTCGACTGGATCGAATCCGACGTGTTCGAGCGCGAGGACGCCGCGCCCTTCCTGGAGCAGGTCAACGGCATTTTGGTGCCCGGCGGCTTCGGCCAGCGCGGCGCCGAAGGCAAGATCAAGGCCGCGCAATTCGCGCGCGAGCGCAGCGTGCCGTATTTCGGCATCTGCTTCGGCATGCAGATGGCCGTCATCGAGGCCGCGCGCAATCTTTGCGGCATCGAGGACGCCAACTCGACCGAATTCGGCGCCACCAAAGAGCCGGTGGTCGGCTTGATGACCGAATGGCTCAAGGGCAACGAATTGCAGCGGCGCATGGACGGCGGCGATCTCGGCGGCACCATGCGGCTCGGCGCCTATCCGGCGGCGCTGACGCGCGGCAGCCGGGTTGCCGAAATTTACGGCAAGACTGAAATTTCAGAGCGCCACCGGCATCGCTACGAGGTCAACACCGGCTACAAGGGAAGGCTCGAGCAGCGCGGCATGCGTTTCTCCGGCATGTCGCCCGACGGAATTTTGCCCGAGATCATCGAATACGAGGACCATCCCTGGTTCATCGGCGTGCAGTTCCATCCCGAGCTGAAATCGCGGCCGTTCGAGCCGCACCCGCTGTTCGCCTCGTTCATCGGCGCGGCGGTGGAGCGCAGCCGGCTGGTGTAACACCGGTTGCGCTGGCGCCTTCCTCGGCCGATAAATCCCCACCATGAGTAGCCGGAGGAACCCCCGATGATCCACGAAGTGCGTCACTATACCTGCGTTCCCGGACGTCTGCCCGCGCTGTTGAAGCGCTTCGAGACCAAGACGCTTTCGCTCTGGAAGAAGCATGCCATCAATCCGGTCGGTTTCTGGACCGTGCTGATCGGCGACGGCAACAACGAACTGTATTACTTGCTGGCCTGGGACTCGCTCGCCGACCGCGAAAAGAAATGGAACGGGTTCATGTCCGATCCGGATTGGATCGCGGCACGCGCCGACAGCGAGAAGGACGGACCGATCCTCGCCAAGATCAACAATAAGATTCTGGTGCCGACCGCGTTCTCGCCGATGAAATAGCAAGCCCGCCGATGTCCCGCGGGATCGACCACATCGTCCACGCCGTGCGCGATCTTGATGCCGCAGCCGCGCTGTACCGCGGCCTCGGCTTCAACGTCGGCGCGCGCAACAGGCATCCCTGGGGCACACATAATCACATTATCCAATTCCCCGGCGCGTTCATCGAACTGCTGACGCTGGCCGAGCCGGACAAGCTCGGCGCGGACGGATTTTCAAAATTGTTCGGCGCCTATACGCGCGACTTTCTGACGCGCGGCGAGGGGCTCTCGCTGCTTATTTTGGAATCGCGCGACGCGCGCGCGGACGAGGCGGATTTCCGCGCCGCTAAGATTGCCGGCTCCGAAGTCATGCGTTTCGAGCGCGAGGCTAGGCGGCCGGACGGCTCCGTGGTGAAGGTCGCCTTTTCGCTTGCATTCGCAGACGACACGCTCGCGCCCGACATCCACTTTGCCACCTGCCAGCAACATTATCCCGAAAATTTCTGGAACCCGGCTTTTCAGAAACACGCCAACAGCGCGTCCGGGATTGCCGGCGTCACCGCCGTTGCCCAGCAACCGGCGCGTCATCTTAATTTCATGCAAATCTTCGCCGGCGCCGCCGCGCAAACGGATGGCGATGGCTTCACTATCGCTACCCCGCGCGGCACCATCGAAGTCACGACGCCAGCGGCGTTCCTTCATCGCTATGGCGTCAAGGCGCCCGATGTTGCGCGCGGCGCGCGACTGGCGGCCATACGCTTTGCCACCCCGGACGCGAGCCTGTTGCAAGACGCACCCGAGTTCGCCGGTTTGGCCGGCCTTTATGCCGGAAATGCCGCCGTCATCGGCCTGCAAGACGCCATGGGCGCAGTGCTGGTATTCGAGCCGGCCGAAGGCCACCACGCCCGTTGACCGCGCCGTGCCGCCGCTTCATGGTCGCGCCCGCGAGGCCAAATTTGGATCAGAAACCCAATTCGACCGTCACCGTCGGCGCCGTGCGCTTCGGCAATAGCCTGCCGTTGGCACTGATCGCCGGTCCCTGCGCGCTGGAAAGCCGGGCGCATGCGCTGGAAATGGCAGCGGCGCTCAAAGAGATCGCGGCGCGCGTCGGCGTCGGCCTCGTCTACAAGACCTCGTTCGACAAGGCCAACCGCACCTCCGGCAAGAGCGCGCGCGGGCTCGGGCTCGATGCTGCGCTCCCTATATTTGCGGAAATCCGCGACAGCTTGAAAATCCCCATGCTCACCGACGTGCACGACGCCGGCCAATGCGCGCGCGTGGCGCAAGCCGTCGACGTCTTGCAAATCCCCGCCTTCTTGTGCCGGCAGACCGACCTGCTGATTGCCGCGGCGAAAACCGGAAAGGCAGTCAACGTCAAGAAGGGCCAGTTCCTGGCGCCCTGGGACATGGCGAACGTCGTCGAGAAAATCACCGGCGCCGGCAACAAAAACGTGCTGGTGACCGAGCGCGGCGCCTCCTTCGGCTACAACACGCTGGTCTCCGACATGCGCGCGCTGCCGATCCTCAAGCGCCTGGGCGCGCCGATCATCTTCGATGCCACGCATTCGGTGCAGCAGCCGGGCGGGCAGGGTACCTCTTCGGGCGGCGAGCGCGAATTCGTGCCGGTGCTCGCGCGCGCGGCGGTCGCGGTCGGCGTTGCGGGAGTGTTCATCGAGACCCATCAGGATCCCGACAAGGCGCCGTCCGACGGCCCCAATATGATGCCGCTCAAGGAGATGGAGCCGTTGCTTCGCCAATTGATTGAGTTTGACCGGCTGGCCAAACGCTGACGCGCCCGGCCGCAATCCTCCCCATGAATCGCGTCCTCAATCTCATGGCGTTCGTGATTTTCGCGACGTCACTGTTCATGCGCTCGGTTGATCCGGTCATTCCGCAGATCGCCGGCGGCTTGAACGTCGCGCCGGCGACCGCCGCGCTGCTGTCGACCGGCTTCACTTTGCCTTATGCGCTGGTGCAACCCATTCTCGGCGCGCTCGCCGACATGTTCAGCAAAGCGCGGCTGATCGCAGTTTGCATGCTCATCGGCGGCCTCACCACGATCGCCTGCGGGCTGGCGACCAATTTCGAGACGCTGATGGGCTTGCGCGTACTCTCCGGCATGACCGCCGGCGGCGTGTTTCCGATCGCTTTCGCGCTCGTCGGCGACCGCGTTCCGGTGGCGCAGCGCCAGGTCGCGCTGGGCAGGCTGCTATTCGCCGCCATGAGCGGCAATCTCCTGGGCGCGTCCGGCGCCGGGGTGATCGGCGACTTGATCGGCTGGCGCGGCGTGTTCATCATCACCGGCGCCATCAACCTGATCGCGCTCGCCTTCGCCTTTCCCGGTTTTCGCGGCATGAACGAGGCGCCCGGGCGCTTCGACCTGTCGAGCTTCGTGCCGAACTATCGCGCGGTTTTCGTCAATCCTCTGGCAAAATACTGCTTCGGCGCGGTTTTCCTGGAAGCGATATTTCTGTTCGGCGTGTTTCCCTACATGGCCGTGCTGCTGCGCAGCGAAGGCGTCACGCATGCCTCCATCGCCGGCGTGGTGATCGGCGGCTTTGCGGTCGGCGGGATTATCTACACCGTCTCGATATCCCGCCTGCTCAACCGCTTCGCCGAACGCCGCTTGATGGCGGCCGGCGGCATGACGATGGCGTTTTGCCTGGTCGTGATCGCCTTGCGCATGCCGTGGCCGGTGGAGTTCGCCAATTTCGTGCTGGTCGGCTTCGGCTTCTACCTGTTGCACGGCTGCATCCAGGTTTTCGTCACCGAATTGGCGCCGGCCGCGCGCGGCTCGGCGATGGCCGGACATTCGGCATTCTTCTTCCTCGGCCAGGCGCTCGGGCCGGTGGTCTACGGCTTGGGTCTTACCAGCATCGGCATCGTTCCGGTGCTGCTGACCGGGGCGGTCGTCCTGACGCTGACCGGCTGGACCTGCGCGTTATGGCTGCGGCATCCCGATCAACCGCGCCCGCGATAGGGCGCGACGCCCTGGTCGGGCAGCCATAGTCCTTTGGGCACGCGGCCGGCCTGCCAAAACACGTCGATCGGCATGCCGCCGCGCGGATACCAGTAGCCGCCGATGCGCAGATATTTCGGCTTGAGCAGCGCGACCAGTTTTTTGCCGATCGCCACCGTGCAATCCTCGTGGAAGGCACCGTGGTTGCGGAAGCTCGCGAGATAAAGCTTGAGCGACTTCGACTCGACCAGGAACTTGCCCGGCACATAGTCGATCACCAGGTGCGCGAAGTCGGGCTGGCCGGTGATCGGGCAGAGACAAGTGAACTCTGGCGCGGTGAAGCGCGCGAGGTAGTCGGTATCGGCATGCGGATTGGGTACGCGGTCGAGCACCGCGTGCCTGGGCGATGCCGGGATGCGCGCGGGGCTGCCAAGTTGAAGTCTTTTTATCGCCATAAGCCGACTATTGGCCCGCTTTCTTAAGGAATGACAAGACCCATCGCGGGCGGTAGAAACGCCCCCAAAACCGGGAACCGCCATGACCGCCATCACCGATATTATCGGCCGCGAAATCCTCGACAGCCGCGGCAATCCGACCGTGGAAGTCGACGTCGTCCTGGAGGACGGCGCGAAGGGCCGCGCCGCGGTGCCGTCCGGCGCCTCGACCGGGGCGCATGAGGCGGTCGAGCTGCGCGACGGCGACAAGGCGCGCTACGGCGGCAAGGGCGTACGCAAGGCGGTCGATGCGGTCAACGGTGAGATCTACGACGCGCTCGGCGGCATGGACGCCGAGGCGCAGGCCAAGATCGACGAGACCTTGATCGCGCTCGACGGCACGCCGAACAAAGGCCGGCTCGGCGCCAACGCCATTCTCGGCGTGTCGCTCGCCGTGGCCAAGGCCGCGGCCGCCGCCAAGCGGGAGCCGCTATATCGTTACGTCGGCGGCACCGCCGCGCGCACGCTGCCGGTGCCGATGATGAATATCATCAATGGCGGCGTGCACGCCGACAATCCGATCGACTTCCAGGAATTCATGATCATGCCGGTCGGCAGCCCGAGCTTTGCCGAGGCCTTGCGCGCCGGATCGGAAATATTTCACACGCTGAAGGCGCAGCTCAAGGCCGCTGGCCTCAACACCAATGTCGGCGACGAGGGCGGCTTTGCGCCCAATCTGCCGTCGGCGGAAGCAGCGCTCGATTTCCTCATGCAGGCGATTTCAAAGGCCGGCTACAAGCCCGGCGGCGACGTGATGATCGCGCTCGATCCGGCGGCCAGCGAATTCTTCAAGAACGGCGCCTATGTCTACGATGGCGAGGGCAAAACGCGCACGCCGGCGCAGCAGGTCGACTATTTCGCCGCGCTCATCGCAAAATATCCCATCGTCTCCATCGAGGACGGCATGGCGGAGGACGACTGGGCGGGGTGGAAGCTGCTGACGCAAAAGATCGGCGGCAAATGCCAACTGGTCGGCGACGACGTGTTCGTCACCAATGTGACGCGGCTCGCTAAGGGCATCAAAGACGGCATTGCCAATTCGATCCTGATCAAGGTCAACCAGATCGGCACGCTCACCGAGACGCTCGCCGCCGTCGAGATGGCGCACAAGGCCGGCTACACCGCGGTGATGTCGCACCGCTCGGGCGAGACGGAGGATTCGACCATCGCCGATCTCGCCGTCGCCACCAATTGCGGGCAGATCAAGACCGGGTCTCTGGCGCGCGCCGACCGCACGGCGAAATATAATCAATTGCTGCGCATCGAGGAGGAGCTTGGCGCGCAGGCGAAATATGCCGGACGTGGGATTTTTAAATCGGGCCGCTGAGGTGCCGCGAATGTCTGATAGTGGACTTGTCACCGTTCAAAGCGCGCACGATTTTCCAACCACACTTGAGCGGCTTGTCGGGGCCCTTGAGCAAAAAGGCATGACGATTTTCGCGCGTATTGATCACGCGGCGGGCGCTACGAGTGTCGGAATTCCACTGCGGCCCACAACGCTCGTGATATTCGGCAACCCCGCCGCCGGAACGCCGCTGATGCAAGCTGCACAAACAGCCGGCATCGACCTGCCGCTAAAAGCTCTGGTCTGGCAGGACGCGAATGGGACGGTCAAATTGACGTACAACGATCCACCGTGGATCGCCGCAAGGCACGAACTTAGCGCCGCCGCCCAAGCCGTGACGGCAATGTCCGCCGCTCTCGCGTCTTTCACACGGCAAGCGACGGCCTAAACCCAGCGGCTTGCAATAGGGGCCATTTCGCCGCAAATTGCCGCCACAATTGAGCACAGCACGCGAGTTTACTGCGATGGACCAAAATACAACTCTGTCGAGCCGCGACCGCAGCCAGGCGGTCGCGCGGCTGGCGAGTTTCCTGACGCAATCGATCGAGGCCGCGCGCGCGGTGGACAAGCCGTTTTTCCATCTCGAATTCGACCGCGTATTCCCCGACGACGTCTACGCGAAAATTCTCAGCCTGATGCCGGAGGCGACCGACTACCGCCCGATGCACGGCCGCAGCAAGGGCCACGATCTCACCGACGGTACGCACACGCGGGTGAAAATCGACCTGTTCCCGGAATACATCCGCAACCTGCCGGCGGAAAAACGCGCGCTGTGGGACGTGGTCGGCCGCGCACTCTGTTCGGAGCCGGTCAAGCAGGCATTCATCCGGCGTCTTGCGCCCGGCCTGTCCAAGCGTTTCGGCGCCGACTTCGGCAAAGTCGGCATGTATCCGATCCCGATCCTCACCCGCGACATTCCCGGCTATCTGATCACCCCGCACACCGACACGCGCTGGAAGGGGATCACGGTCCAGCTTTATCTGCCGAAAGACGACGCCAATACCGACATCGGCACCATCTTCCACGAGAAGCTCGCCGACGGCTCGATGCCCAAGCGCGCGCAGATGCGCTTTGCGCCCAACACCGGCTATGCCTTTGCGGTCGGGACCGACACCTGGCACTCGGCGGACGCTGTGCACAATCGCGTCAAGTCGCGCGATTCGATCCTGCTTACTTATTTCGTCGACCAGGGCATGCTGAAAGTCTTGCGCAACCGCGGCAAGCGGGTGGGCAATTTCGTGCTCAACGAGGTCAGGCAATATATCTAGGTCCCGGGCCGCGCGGTACGCGACCCTTTCGGATTTCCACGGCGCCAAATTCTGCCAACAGGCGAGAGTTGCAAGCGGATATGGTCGACACCATATCGTTCGCGCAAACAATGCGGAGATTTACCGATGAAGTGGTTTTCCATAGCGGCCGTCCTCGCCGTCGCGTCGTTTAATTCTGCAAACGCCACGGATTTGCCCTGCATCAGCACCACGTTCAACGTTCTTTCGCCCAACGACAAAGTGTGCGTCAGCGTCTTTGACGATCCGCAAGTGCCCGGCGTCGTGTGCCATATTTCGCAGGCGAGAAAAGGCGGATGGGGCCAGCCGTTCGGACTAAACGAAGACCCTTCCAATTTTTCGGTCTCCTGCCGGCAAGTCGGCCCGATTGACGTTGACCTGGGAAAGCTACGTGAAAAGGAAGAAGTGTTCAGTCAGAAGACGAGCATTTTTTTCAAGACGACGCGCATTTATCGCCTGCTCGACAAACCGCATAACACGCTCATTTACGTCGCGATCAGCACCAAGATCGTCAACGGTTCGCCGGCGAACGCGATCAGCACGGTCCCGATCATGCAGTGGCCGCATTGACGTGGCGCGCGGCCGGGGCCGACGGCTGCGGGGTGGGTGATTTCCCGCGCGGGGACCGCGGGTTGCGCGCTTATTAAACGTGCTTTAACTCGCCCGGTTCATTTTGTACCGCCATGGTCTCCCACCGTCGCCGCCATGCCATCCTGACCGCGCTCGGCCTTTACACCTTCGCCGCGCTGTTCATCGGCTATTTCGCGGTCAATGCGTTTACCGGCAATCACGGCCTGCGCGCGCAAGCCGACCTCGACCAGCAGCTTGCGTCGATGCAGGGAGAAATCACGCATCTCAAAGCCGAGCGCGCGCTGTGGGAGCGGCGGGTGGCGCTGTTGCGCTCCGACCGCATCGACCCCGACATGCTGGACGAGCGCGCCCGTGCGCTCCTGGGATTGGCCGACCCGCGCGACCTGACGCTCCTCCTTCACCCGCGCTGACGTTATCCACCGCGCGGCCGGTAATTTTCGGCCAAAATCCGGGCGTTTTGCGCAATCTCGCCGCGGGGCCTCGCGCTTCCGCGCCCGGCCGAATTAAGCTATGGGGGAAAGGCAAAGCCTAACCGTCGCCCCGTTACAGCCGGCCGGACGCTTTCGCAGGGAGTGCCAATGGCCGTCGCCAAAAACGAAGCCAAAAACGAGGCCGCAAAGGGCCCGGGCGCCGACGGCAAGGAACCGGCGACCCCGGTCGCCAATTTCAGCAAGGCCGAGGAGCTTTTCGCCTACCGGACCATGCTGACCATCCGCCGCTTCGAGGAAAAAGCGGGTCAGATGTACGGCATGGGGCTGATCGGCGGCTTCTGCCACCTCTATATCGGCCAGGAGGCCGTGGTGGTCGGCATGCAGATGGCGCTCAAGCGGGGCGACGAGGTCATCACCGGCTACCGCGACCACGGCCACATGATCGCCACCGGCATGGACCCGAAAGGCGTGATGGCGGAATTGACCGGGCGCAGCCACGGCTATTCCAAGGGCAAAGGCGGCTCGATGCACATGTTCAGCGTCGAGCGCGGTTTTTTCGGCGGCCACGGCATCGTCGGCGCGCAAGTGCCGATCGGCACCGGCCTCGCTTTCGCCAACCGCTACCGCGGCAACGACAATGTTTCCCTCACTTATTTCGGCGACGGCGCCGCCAACCAGGGCCAGGTCTACGAGAGCTTCAACATGGCCGAGCTGTGGAAGCTGCCGGTCGTCTATGTGATCGAGAACAACCGCTACGCCATGGGCACCGCGATTTCGCGCTCGTCGGCCGAGACCAACCTGTCGCGGCGTGGTCTGTCGTTCAATATTCCGGGCGAGCAGGTCGACGGCATGGACGTGCGCGCGGTGAAGGCTGCCGGCGAAAAGGCGGTCGCCTGGTGCCGCGCCGGCAAGGGGCCCTACATTCTCGAAATGCTCACGTATCGCTATCGCGGCCACTCGATGTCGGACCCGGCGAAATACCGGACGCGCGAGGAAGTCGAAGAGGTGCGCACGCATCACGATCCGATCGACATGGCGCGCGCCCGCATCCTGGACAAGAAATTCGCCAAGGAAGACGAGCTGAAGAAAATCGACGGCGAGGTGCGCGACGTGATCAACCAGGCGGCCGAATTCGCCACCCACGACCCCGAGCCGGACGTGTCCGAGCTTTGGACCAACGTTTATCGCGTTTGATCCGGGTACGAGTAGGAAGAAGTAACGTCCATGCCGATCGAAGTGCTCATGCCCGCGCTGTCGCCCACCATGGAAAAGGGCAACTTGGCCAAATGGTTCAAGAAAGAGGGCGACAGCGTCAAGTCGGGCGACATCATTGCCGAGATCGAAACCGATAAGGCGACGATGGAGGTGGAGGCGGCGGACGAGGGCACGCTCGGCAAGATTCTCATTCCCGAAGGCACCGCCGACGTCGCGGTCAACACGCCGATCGCGGTGATCTTGAGCGAGGGCGAGGACAAGTCGGCGATCAAGGACGGTGCGCCGGCCGCGCAGCCGAAAGCCGCCGCCGCTCCGTCGCCGGAAAAATACGAAGCCAAGCCCGCGCGGAAATCGGCGCCTGCGCCGGAAGCGCCTGCCGTGCACGCCGCCGCCGATCCCGATATCCCGGACGGCACCGAGATGGTCACCATGACCATGCGCGAGGCGCTGCGTGACGCCATGGCCGAGGAAATGCGGCGCGACAACGATGTGTTCGTGATGGGCGAGGAGGTCGCCGAATATCAGGGCGCCTACAAGGTCACGCAAGGGCTGCTGCAGGAATTCGGCGCCAAGCGCGTCATCGACACCCCGATCACCGAGCACGGCTTTACCGGTCTGGGCATTGGCGCGGCGCTGGCCGGCTTGAAGCCCATCGTCGAGTTCATGACGTTCAACTTCGCCATGCAGGCGATGGACCAGGTGATCAATTCGGCGGCGAAGACACTTTATATGTCAGGCGGGCAGATGGGTTGCTCGATCGTGTTCCGCGGGCCGAACGGTGCGGCCGCGCGTGTCGCCGCCCAGCACAGCCAGGATTATTCGTCCTGGTACTCGCACATTCCGGGCCTCAAGGTGATCGCGCCGTCGAACGCCGCCGACGCCAAGGGTCTGCTCAAGGCGGCGATCCGCGATCCCAATCCGGTGATCTTCCTGGAAAACGAAATCTTGTACGGCCACTCCTCGCCGGTGCCCAAGCTTGACGATTTCGTGCTGCCGATCGGCAAGGCCAAGATCGTGCGGCCCGGCAACGACGTGACTATCGTCGCCTGGTCGATGGGCATGAGTTACGCGCTGAAAGCCGCCGAGGAACTGGCCCGGCAGGGCATCGACGCCGAAGTCATCGACCTGCGTACGCTCAAACCCATGGACACCGACACCATCGTCGCCTCGGTGCAGAAGACCGGGCGTTGCGTCACGGTCGAAGAGGGCTGGGCGCAATCCGGCGTCGGCGCCGAGATTGCCGCGCGCCTGATGGAGCGCGCCTTCGATTATCTCGACGCGCCGGTGCTGCGCGTCACCGGCAAGGACGTGCCGATGCCTTACGCCGCCAATCTTGAGAAACTCGCGCTGCCCTCGGTCGCCGAAGTGGTCGAGGCGGCCAAGGCCGTGAGCTACCGGTAGCACGCCATGCCCACCAACATCCTCATGCCCGCGCTGTCGCCCACCATGGAAAAGGGCAACCTGGCGCGTTGGCTCAAAAAGGAGGGCGACAAGATCAAGTCGGGCGACATCATCGCCGAAATCGAGACCGACAAGGCGACAATGGAATACGAGGCGGTCGACGAGGGCACGCTCGCCAAGATCGTGGTGCCGGAAGGCACGCAGGACGTGGCGGTCAATGCGGTCATCGCGGTGCTGGCCGGCGAGGGCGAGGACGTGAAGGCGGCCGCCGCGTCGGCCAAGACCGCGCCGGCGGCGAAGCCTGCCGCCTCATCCTTCGAGACGCCCGCTGCGCGGGCTCCTCAGGATGAGGCGAAAAGAGCGCCGCAGCCTGCACCAAAACCCGCTCCTCGTCCTGAGGAGGGCGCGAAAGCGCCCGTCTCGAAGGACGAAGGCCCACGAGCGAGCAGCAACCGCATCTTCTCTTCTCCGCTAGCCCGCCGCCTGGCGAAAGAAGCCGACATCGATCTGGCGCGCGTCTCGGGCTCCGGTCCGCATGGCCGCGTCATCGCGCGCGACATCGACGACGCAAAGTCCGGCAAAGGTCTGCGGCCGACGGCAGCGACGCCTTCGGGCGCCGTCGCCGGGACCATCGCCCCATCGATGACCGACAAGCAGATCCTCGGCCTCTACGAGGAAGGCTCCTACGAATCCGTGCCGCATGACGGCATGCGCCGCACCATTGCGCAAAGGCTCACGGCCGCGGTGCAGTCGATGCCGACCTTCTATCTCACCATCGATTGCGATATCGGCAAGCTCACCGCCGCGCGCGAAGAAATCAACGCGGCCTCGCCCAAGGACAGAGACGGCAAGCCGGCCTACAAGATTTCGGTCAACGATTTCGTCATCAAGGCGCTGGCGCTGGCGCTGCAGCGCGTTCCGGAAGCCAATGTCAGTTGGACCGAAGCCGCCATGCTCAAGCACAAGCATTCCGACATTGGCGTCGCCGTCGCATTGCCGTTCGGCCTGATCACGCCCATTGTCCGAAGCGCTGAAGCCAAATCGCTGTCGGCGATCTCAAATGAGATGAAAGATCTCGCCGCGCGCGCCAAGGGCAAGAAGCTTAAACCGAACGAATATCAGGGCGGCTCGTCGTCGGTGTCGAATCTGGGCATGTATGGCATCAAGGATTTCACCGCCGTGATCAATCCGCCGCAGTCGTCGATACTCGCGGTCGGCACCGGCGAGGAACGGGCGGTCGTGCGCAACGGCGTCATCGTGCCGGCCACGATCATGAGCGTGACATTGTCGTGCGATCACCGCGCCATCGACGGCGCGCTCGGCGCCGAGTTGATTACGGCGTTCAAGCGCCTGATCGAAAATCCTGTGATGATGGTGGTGTGAATCGGGAGGCCTGCATGCCGCTGGTAAACCTCGACACCGACAAGGATCACCTGGTCACGCCGACGCATTCCGACGCGCGCGGGCCGGTGGTGCGCGGCAAGTCGATCGAGGTCATGCAGATGAACTGGAAAAAGGGCGACAGCGCGCGCCCGCACCAGCATGCCGAAGAGCAGGCGATCTACGTCGTCTCCGGCCGCATGCGCATGACGGTCGGCGGCGAAACCTACGAAGTCGGCCCCGGCGAGGTCAGCTATCATCCGTCCAACGTGCTGCACGGCGCGCTCGCCGTTGAGGACACGGTCGCCATCAGCTTCAAGAATATCGTGGCACCATTTTATCCTGCGACCAAGACGCTGTAGCCATGCGCAAACAGGTCACGCTTTACGCGGCCCTCGCCATCGGCGTTCTGTCGCTTGTTCCCGCGCGCGCGGCGCTGCCGCCGCAGTTCACGACCTGGGGGGATTTCGCGGCCGTGGTCGCCGAACCCTCGATCCCCTATGTGCTCGGCACCGTTGACCGCATCGAACGCACGCCACAGGGAAAATTCATCGTGCGCGGCGGCGGCTGCATTGTCGAAGTCACGGTGATCCGCGGCACGCCGACCGGCCCCGACGGCAAGATCGTCGTCGGTCCCACGCGCGTCCTGCGCGTCGATGTCTGCCCCAAGCGCTGCGACAAATAGCGGCGCGTCACGCCGGATCGAAGCCCTTCGCCTTGAACACCGCCTGCGCGTCCGGCGTGGTCAGGAACTTGAGCAGCGCCTTGCCGGCCTCGACGTTTTTCGAGGCCGCGCCGACGCCCGCCGCAAACACGTTGGTATGACCGAGATCGCCGGGCGGCGGGCCGACAACGTCGACGCCTTCGGTCGTCGTCAGTTCCGGCTTGCTTTGAAAAGCGATATCGACTTCGCCTGAGGTCAGCAGCGTGCCGACGAAGCCGGCAGGCGGCGGAAATTTGCTCTTGGCCTTGACCTCGGAAGCGATACCGAGCTTCTCGATCATCTTGGAAAAATAGACGCCGCTCGCGCCGCCCGCCGCCGGATTGGTGTAGCCGACCGCGCGCGCGGCCAGCAGCGTCTTCTTCATGGCGTCCACGGTCGAGATGTCCGGCTTCGGCGCGCCCTGCTTGACGCCGAACGCGAAGATCGATTTGCCGAGCGTGACGCCGCCTGCGGCGATCTTGCCGTCCTTGGTCAGGCTGTCGATGCTGGGACGTGAAACGATCAGCACGTCGGGCACGTCGCCTTCCTGCGCCTTCTTGGTGAAGCCCGAAATGAGCCCCCAGCTGATGTTGAGCTTGTTGCCGGTCGCCTTCTCGAATTTGGGCGCGAGGTCTTCCAGTGCACTCTTGACGCCGATGGTGCTGTAGACCTTGATCTCGGCGGCGGACGCGAAACCCGCTTGCACGAATAGAAATACTGCGATAGCCGCAAGGCGGCAGGCGTTCTTGCCCATAACGTTTCTCCCCGGTGTTATTGCGGCCATTACATGCCTAAATTGGGCTAGGTTCAATCGGGGTCCGTGCGGAGGCGAATGAGGCCATGGCCGATACAAGTTTCGACGTTCTGATCATCGGCTCCGGCCCCGGCGGCTACGTCACCGCCATCCGCGCAGCCCAGCTCGGTTTCAAGACGGCCATTGTCGAACGCGATTATCTTGGCGGCATCTGCCTGAACTGGGGCTGCATCCCGACCAAGGCGCTGCTGCGCTCGGCCGAGATCTATCACTACATGCAGCACGCCAAGGATTACGGGCTAAAAGCCGACAATGTCGGCTACGACCCCGCCGCCGTGGTGAAACGCTCGCGCGCGGTCTCCAAGCGGCTCAACGACGGCGTCGGCTTCCTGATGAAGAAAAACAAAGTGTCGGTCATCTGGGGCGAGGCCTCGATCGACGCGCCCGGCAAGGTGACCGTGAAGGCCTCCAAGAGCGAGGCGCACAAGGGCGCGCTGGGCGCAGGCAGTTATCAGGCCAAACATATCATCATCGCCACTGGCGCGCGGCCGCGCGTGCTGCCCGGCCTGGAGCCCGACAAGAAACTGGTCTGGACCTATTTCGAGGCGATGGTGCCGCCGTCAATTCCGAAATCGCTGCTGGTGATCGGTTCCGGCGCCATCGGCATCGAGTTCGCCTCGTTCTTCCGCACGCTCGGCGCCGAGGTGACCGTGGTCGAAGTGCTGCCGCAGATTTTGCCGGTCGAGGACCACGAGATTCAGGCGTTTGCGCGCAAGAGCTTCGAGAAGCAGGGCATCAAGATTCTGACCAACGCCAAGGTGGCCAAGCTCGACAAGAAAGCCGACAGCGTGACGGCAACCATCGAGGAGGGCGGCAAGACGCAGACCGATCACCGCCGAGCGCGTCATCTCCGCCGTCGGCGTCACCGGCAATATTGAAAACCTGGGCCTTGAAAAACTCGGCGTGAAAACCGAGCGCGGCTGCGTCGTGGTCGACGCCTTCAACAAGACCAACGTGCCGGGCATTTACGCCATCGGCGACGTGTCGGGCCCGCCGATGCTGGCGCACAAGGCCGAGCACGAGGGCGTGGTCTGCATCGAGGCGATCAAGGGCCTGCATCCGCACCCGATGAACAAATTGATGATCCCCGGCTGCACCTATTGCACGCCGCAGGTCGCCTCCGTCGGCCTCACCGAACAGGCCGCGAAGGAAAAGAAGATCGACATCCGCGTCGGCCGCTTTCCTTTCGTCGGCAACGGCAAGGCCATCGCGCTCGGCGAGGACCAGGGCCTGGTGAAAGTCATCTTCGACAAGAAGACCGGGCAATTGCTCGGCGCCCACATGGTCGGCGCCGAAGTCACCGAACTGATCCAGGGCTACGTGGTCGCGATGAATTTCGAGACCACCGAAGAAGAATTGATGCACACGGTCTTCCCGCACCCGACTTTGTCGGAGATGATGAAAGAAGCCGTGCTCGATGCTTATGGACGCGTGTTGAATATGTAGGGAGTAATGCAATGGCCAAATACGACAGCATTCTCGGAACCGTCGGCCACACGCCGGTGGTCAAGATCAACAAGCTGGCGCCGAAGGGCATCAACCTCTACGTCAAGATCGAGGCGTTCAACCCGCTCGGCTCGGTCAAGGACCGTCTCGCGCTCGGCGTGATCGAGGCGGCGGAAAAGGACGGCACGCTCAAGCCGGGGCAGACGGTGATCGAGGCCACCTCCGGCAATACCGGCATCGGCCTTGCCATGGTCTGCGCCGCCAAGGGCTATCCGCTGGTCGTCACCATGGCGGAGACCTTCAGCGTGGAGCGGCGCAAGTTGATGCGCTTCCTCGGCGCCAAGGTGATCCTCACGCCGGCCGCCGGGCGCGGCATGGGCATGGTCGAAAAGGCGCAGGAGCTCGCCAAGACGCACGGCTGGTTCATGACGCGCCAGTTCGAGAACGAAGCCAACGCCGACATGCATACGCGCACCACGGCGCGCGAGATCGTCGACGACTTCAAGGGCGAGAAGCTCGACTATTGGGTCACCGGCTTCGGCACCGGCGGCACGCTCAAGGGTGTCGCGCGCGTGCTGGCCAAGGAGCGGCCCGACACCAAGATCGTGCTGTGCGAGCCGGCCGACGCGCCGATGCTGACCAGCAAGACGCCGCAGGAGCGCAATGCGGACGGCTCGCCGGCCAAGGCCAACCCGGCGTTCAAGCCGCATCCGATGCAGGGCTGGAGCCCCGACTTCATTCCGAAGCTCACCGGCGACGCGGTCGATACCGGCACGATCAGCCGCATCATCACCATCGCCGGCGCCGACGCCATGAAGTGCTCGAAAGCGCTGGCGCAGCAGGAAGGCATTTTCGTCGGCATCACCGCGGGGGCGACCTTCGCCGGCGCGCTCGAAGTGTGCAAGAGCGCCAAGCCGGGCGACACCGTGCTCGCCATGCTGCCCGACACCGGCGAGCGCTATCTCTCGACCCCGCTGTTCGCCGACGTCGGCGTCGACATGAGCGAGGACGAATTGAAGATTTCCAATTCGACGCCGAACCACAGGATGCCGCCCAAGGCGGCCTAGAGCGGGGGACGCGCCATGGGCATTATCGCCTGGATTGTGATCGGCCTGGTCGCCGGTTGGCTGGCGACGCAAATCCTCGGCGGCCGCGGCGGCCTGTTGTACAATCTCGCCGTCGGCCTGGTCGGCGCCATCGTCGGCGGCTTCATCTTTTCCAAGTTGAACATCGCCGTCACGCAGGATTTCTGGGGCAGCCTGATCACGGCCACCATCGGCGCGGTCATCTTCTTAGGCGTCTGGCGGGCAGTCCGCAGGGCGTGACCTTGCGGCGCACCCCTTGCAGCCGTAAGTAAAGGCATGGCCGTCGTCTACGACATCAACGCGCCGCGCCCGCGCCATCCGGAAAAGGCGCATCGCCCGGATTCGGCCGCGCGCCCGAAGCCCGACTGGATCCGCGTCAAGGCGCCGGTGTCGGCAGGGTACGCCGAGACGCAACGCATCATGCGCGAAAACGGCCTGCATACCGTGTGCGAGGAGGCCGGCTGCCCGAATATCGGCGAGTGCTGGGAGAAGAAGCACGCCACCTTCATGATCATGGGCGACACCTGCACGCGCGCCTGCGCCTTCTGCAACGTCAAGACCGGATTGCCTGGCGCGCTCGATCCGCACGAGCCGGCGCATGTCGGCGAGGCGACCGCCAAGCTGGGCTTGGCCCACATCGTGGTCACGTCGGTCGACCGCGACGATCTCGCCGACGGCGGCGCGCGGCATTTTGCCGACACCATCCGCGCCATCCGCAGTGCGTGCCCGCAAACCACCATCGAAGTGCTCACGCCCGATTTCCTGCGCAAGGACGGCGCGCTCGACATCGTGGTCGCGGCCAGGCCCGACGTGTTCAACCACAATCTCGAAACCGTGCCGTCGCTTTATCTCAGCGTGCGCCCCGGCGCGCGCTATTTCCATTCGCTGCGGCTATTGCAGCGGGTGAAGGAAATCGACCCGGCGATGTTCACCAAGTCGGGCATCATGGTCGGCCTCGGCGAAGAGCGCAACGAAGTTCTGCAGGTGATGGACGACCTGCGCTCGGCCGATGTCGATTTCCTCACCATCGGGCAATACCTGCAGCCGACCCGCAAGCATCACGAAGTCATGCGCTTTGTGCCGCCCGACGAGTTCGAGGCGCTGAAAGCCATCGCTTACGCCAAGGGCTTCCTGATGGTGGCGTCTTCGCCGCTGACGCGCTCCTCGCACCACGCCGGCGAGGATTTCGCGCGCCTGAAGGCCGCGCGCGCCGCACACCGCTAATTCATGCCGCATTTTTCGACCAAGCGCCGCGTCCGCCACAGCGCGGCCGAGATGTTCGATCTGGTCGCCGACGGCGAAAAATATCCGGACTTTGTGCCGCTGTGCAGCGACCTGCGCGTGAAAAGCCGAACCGATAAAGGCGAGGGCGTCACCGTGCTGGTGGCCGACATGACCGTCGCCTACAAGGTGATCCGCCAGACTTTCACCAGCCGCGTCACGCTTGACCGGCCGAATTTGAAAATCCTGGTCGAATATGTCGACGGCCCGTTCAAGTTCATGCACAACCGCTGGGCCTTCCGCCCGACCGGCGAGCGCACCTGCGACGTCGAATTCTTCCTCGAGTACGAATTCGCCAGCCGCACGCTCGGCATGCTGATGGGCGCCATGTTCGACACCGCGTTCCGCAAATTCGCCGCCGCCTTCGAGCGGCGCGCTGATGAGGTGTACGGCCGCAATACCGCCTAATGCGGCGGCGGCAAGGGCGCGGCCTCGACCGGCGCCGGCGTCGCCGCCGAAGCGGTCGCCTCGAACCGATCGGCCGCGATCTTCAGCGTCCCGATCAAGGTCGGCATCAGCACGCTCACCGGCGCCATGATCGAGGTGCCGGCGATCGGCGCGAACCAAAGCTCCATGTTGCGCCGGCCGGCGACGTATTTGACGATCATGCTGTCGGCCCGGTAGCCGGCGATCGGCTGCAGCACGACGCCGCATATCAGGATCGGTCCGGAATAGCCGCGCTCGACCGCGACTCTGTCCATGCGGCTGTAGGACAGCACGAGGTTATAGCGCCGGCGCCCGTCAAAAATCATCAGCGTATGGTCGCAATCGGATGCCGTCATAATACCGCCGCCGGACTTGGTCGGGATCAACACCGCGCTCAGCGGATCGGCGACGTCGCGGCGGTCGGCGTCGGTCACCGGCACGCGATCGGGATAGACCGGAGGCTTCGGCGCGAACGTTTCGGTCGCGACGCCGTCGACGAAAGTCATCTGCAATGCGATAGCGCCGTCGTCGTCGGTGATGCTCGACGTGTACGAGGACGGCAGCAGGCGGTCGGCTGCGATGTTGCCCTTCGCCTCGACCGAGCCTTCGCCGTTCACCAGCTTGCTGAGCACGCCGCTCGCCTTGCCCGACGCGGCCGTCGCGTAGAGCGTGTCGCCGATGTCGACCGACCAGGCAATCTCGCCGATGGTCACGCCGGTCATCGAGATGACGTAATGCCCTTTGAGCTTGCCTTGCGCGCGTGCCGCCTCGCCGATGAGTAACACGCAGACCAGCGCGACCAGTAGCCTGGCGGCGGCGCGCGATAAGTGTGCGGGGAGCGCGATCATACCGCCAGCAGTTTAGCTGGAATTTCGTGCGACAAGCGTGTCATCGTTCCTGCGTGCCGGCGGGCCCTCAATGCATGGCCGGCATTCCAATTTGCATGTCCGCACTCGCATTACAACAATACCGCTCGAGTCGGACGTTGCGGTGAAAAACATCATGGTGCGCGGGCAAATCTCTAAGCAATAGTGGCGATATTGCCCGCTGCTCCGGCTCCGCGCCCATCCTTAATCGTTGCTTGCGCACAAGCGCGCGTATTGCGCGATCAAGTTCAATAAATGTGATAATCGGCCCTTTACGTTAGTCGGTGCGGACGCGAGCCGACGGCGAGCGCTGCGCAACGACAGAACGTGATCGCCAGTTTCCATGCCAACCAAACACATCGCCGCCAAACCGAAAATCCTCGAGCGCAATTTCGTGCGCGAATGGCTCTTTCACGTCGGTTCTTACGGCAGCCTGCTTTTCGGCCTCTCCGCCGTGCTCCTGATATGGACCGGGGCCGCGTATTTCATGCACAAGGAGCAGCAACAGACCGAACACGCCGCGCTACAGAACGCCGACAACCTCGCGCGCGCGTTCGAAGAGCACATTATCCGCTCGATCCGAAGCGTTGACCAGACTTTGCTTTACGTCCGCGATTCATATTCGCGCGATCCGCAACATTTCAACATGGCGCTGTGGATGCGCAACAACGAGTTCTTGAACGGCATCACGTTTCAGATCGCCATCATCGACAAAGATGGCGTGATGGTTGCGAGCAACATTCCCGGATCGCAGTCTGGGGTCTATCTCGGCGATCGCGAGCACTTCAAGGTGCATGCCGAGCGCAATACCGACGAATTGTTCGTCAGTAAGCCGGTGCTCGGACGCGTCAGCAAGAAATGGTCGATCCAATTGACGCGCCGGATCAATATGCCCGACGGCAGCTTTGGCGGCGTGGTGGTCGTGTCGGTCGATCCCGATTATCTTTCGCAATTCTATAAGTCGATCGACGTAGGAGAATTTGGTTCGGTGTCGCTAGTCGGGACTGACGGCATCGTGCGCGCCCGCGCGGCGCAAGGCCCCTCGACCGTCGGAGCCTCGCTCGCGAAAACACAATTGTTCGTCGCGTTCGCGCAGGCGAGAGCCGGCTTCTACGATGTGAAGAGTCAGCTCGACGGCATTGAGCGCCTGTTTGTTTATCGCCAGGTCAAAGGCTATCCGCTTATCGTCGTCGTCGGCCTCGCAACCCACGAGATTTTCGGCAACTACGACCACAATCGCCACATCGTCTATGGCATCGCGGCCTTACTGACCGCATGGCTGCTTGGCGTCACTTATCTGGTCGCGCAATATCAAAGCCGGCTTGCGCGATCGCGCGACGCCGCCGAAGCCGGCACCCGCGCGCGCTCGGAATTTCTCGCCATGATGAGCCATGAAATCCGCACGCCCATGAACGGCGTGATCGGAATGGCCGAGGTTCTGCTCGAAAGCGGCCTGCGCCCGGATCAGCTGCCTTGGGCCAAAACCATGCGGGAATCGGCCGAGCACCTGCTCAAGATCATCAACGACGTGCTCGATTTCTCGAAACTCGAAGCCAATCGCGTGGAAATCGAACAAGTGGAATTCGATCTGCACGAACTGGTGCGCAACACCGTCGGGGTTTTGTCGACGCGCGCGGCTGACAAGAAATCTTGTCTTGTCGGTAAACATCGCGCCCGACGTGCCGCGCTGCGTCGCCGGCGACCCGGCGCGGCTGCGGCAATTGCTGCTCAACCTTACCGGCAACGGCCTGAAGTTCACGAACGAAGGCTGCGTCGATGTCGCGGTCCAGGTCGCCAAGCCGCAATCCACGGAAAGCGTCGGGCTGCGATTTTCGGTGACCGACACCGGAATTGGCATCCCCGCCGACGAACTCAAGTTGTTGTTTCGGGAATTTTCGCAATTGGACAGCACGGTTGCGCGCCGTTTTGGCGGGACCGGTCTCGGTCTCGCTATCTGCAAACGGTTGATCGACCTGATGGGCGGTACGCTCATAGTGGAGAGCAAAGTAGGGAAGGGCACGACCTTCCGCTTCACAATCGACTATCGTCTGCCCTCGACGCCCTGCGCGCCCGCCGAGCTGGCATCGACGCAGAGCCCGCCGATCGCCGCGCCCAGCGCTTCCAAACCGATAAAGATTCTCGTGGTCGAAGACGACAAGACAAACCAGCTCGTCGCCACCAAATTGCTCGAGGGTTTGGGGTTTTCGGCCGATATCGCAAGCGACGGCGTAAAGGCCGTGGCTGCCTGCAAGGCGACGAAATACGATCTGGTCTTCATGGATGTCATGATGCCCGAAATGGACGGGCTGTCGGCAACCAAGCTGATCCGAAACCTCGATCACCCGTAATGCGACCCGTACATTATTGCTTTGACCGCCAACGCGCAGACCCATGACAGGCAGGTGTGTCTGGAGGCGGGAATGGACGACTATTTGGCAAAACCCGTCACGCGGGCGGGGTTTGCCGAAAAGCTCGCCCGGTTCCGCGGCGGCATGCCGCTATCCGTTCCGCCGCAAGCGCAGGTCGAATGCAACGCGCCACGTCCGGCAATATTCGATGAGGCTATCTTTGCCGAACTGGCGAACACGCTTGGGGCCCGAGATATCCGACTGGTAAGCGACACTTTCCTGGCCGAAACCGGCAAGCGGCTCGACGCGATGCGCGCGGCCGCCAATGCGGGCGACAACTCGTTGATAAAGCGCGAGGCCCACACCATCAAAAGCGCGGCGGCCTCGCTCGGTCTTTTGCGGCTGTCCGGTCTCGCCAAGGCGCTCGAGGCCGACGCGCTCGGCCTCAATAGGCCGGAGCTCGACGCGCGTATCGATCCGGTCGCCGAAAGCTTCGCCGAGGTTCAGGACATCTTCGAAAGCAATCTGCCACCGCTGCCGGCTACGGCGCAATTGACCAACGCATGAGGAGTACCCAATGAGTGCTGCATTCACGTCCGAGAAAATCGAAACGGCCCCGGCGATCCGCCTTTTGGTGATCGACGACGACCTGGTTCAACGCAAGATCATCGCCAAGCTCGGCGCGCAAGCCGGCTATGAAGTGATCGAGGCGGCGACGCTTGACGACGCGGAGAAATGCCTGCGCGGCCAACGCTTCGACTGCATCACACTCGATCTTTCACTGGGCGGGCAAAGCGGGGCGATCCTGCTGCGCACCGTCGTCAGTAGCGGAAATCTGGTGCCCGTCATCGTGGTCAGCGGCGCCGAGGAGCATGTTGCGCGCACGACGGTGGATTTCGCGCATTCCTTGAATCTCGATGCCGAATTGCTGGCAAAGCCGCTCAAGCTCGTCGAACTGCGCAACGCGCTGATGGCAAAGAAAGACGGCATTGTCGCCCGGCGCGGAAACAATCAATTGCGGGACGCCATTCAGGAGTCGATGCCGGGATTGTAAGCAGATCGCCGCGGCCTGGCGGCGATCAAGGCCTTTCCGCCAGCTCTTTCAACATCGCCAGCGCCTGCAACACCGATTTGTGCCGCACGTCGGCGCGCCCGATGTCGCCGTACCGCATTTCCTTGTGGGTGAGCGTGCCGCCGCGCGAGGCGGCCGAGAAATGCACCAGGCCGACCGGTTTGTCCGCGCTGCCGCCGCCGGGTCCGGCGATGCCGGTAATGGCGACCACGATATCGGCGCCGCCTTTGCCCAGCGCGCCGCGCGCCATGGCTTCGACGGTCTCGCGGCTCACCGCGCCGTGCACGCGCAAAATCTCCGCCGATACGCCTAGCATCCGCTGCTTGGCCGCGTTCGAGTACGTGACGAAGCCGTGGTCCACCACGTCCGAGGAACCCGCGATATCGGTGAGCGCGCCCGCCACCAGGCCCCCGGTGCAGGATTCCGCGGTCGCGACTTTCAAGCCGCGCGCGCGGCAGAGATCGAGCACCGCGGTGGCGGCGGCGCGCAGCTCCTCGCTCACGGCGAACCCCAGGGCAGCCTCACCGTCACCGTTGCATAGGCGACGATGCCTTCGCCGCGGCCGGTGAAGCCGAGCTTTTCGCTGGTGGTCGCTTTCACCGCCACGCGCCCGGCCTCGATGCCGGCAAGCCGGGCGATGTTCGCGCGCATGGCGTCGCGGTGCGGCCCGATGCGCGGGGCCTCGCACACGACGTTGATATCGACATGCGCGAGGCGGCCGCCTCGCCTTGCGAGCCGGTCAAGCGCGAACGCCAAAAAGCGGTCGGAGGAGGCGCCTTTCCATTGCGCATCGCTCGGCGGAAAATGCACGCCGATGTCGCCATCGGCGAGCGCGCCGAGAATAGCGTCGGTCAGCGCGTGCAGCACCACGTCGGCGTCGGAATGGCCGGTGAGCGCCCGCGCGTGCGGGATCTTGACGCCGCCGAGCGTGACGTGATTGCCGGGCCCGAAGGCATGCACGTCGATGCCGCTACCGATGCGCACGTCAGCGAGCGCGGCAAAGGCTATCGCTTCGGCGCGTGCGAAGTCGGCTTCCTCGGTGATCTTGATGTTGCCGGGCTCGCCGGCAAACACGCTGACCTTGAGGCCGGCCCATTCGGCGAGCGCGGCATCGTCGGTAAAATCCGCGCGGCCGGCGCTGGCGGCGCGGCGATGGGCGTCGAGCAGCGCGGGGAAGGCGAAGCTCTGCGGCGTCTGCACCAGCCGCAGCGCGCTGCGGTCGAGCGTCTTCTCGACGAGGCCTGCGGCGTCGACGGTCTTGACGGTATCGGTCACCGGCAGCGCAGGGATCGCGGCGCCGGTTTTGCCGGCTGCCGCGATTGCGCGCGACACCAAAGCGGGGCTGGCGAAGGGCCGCGCCGCGTCGTGGATCAGGACGATGTCAGGCTTGCGGGCGGCGAGCGCCTCGAGGCCGGCGCGCACGGAACCTTGCCGGGTCGCGCCGCCGAATACCTCCGGCAGAAGATCGAGAAGAAGAACTTGTTCGCGGAAGATGTCCGCATCCTCTGGCCGAATGACCGGCTGTACGAACGCCACCTCGCCATGGTCGGCGAATGTCTTGAGGGCGCGGCGCAGGATGCTTTCGCCACCGATCGGCCTGAATTGCTTGGGCAGATCGCCGCCGACCCGGGACCCGGTTCCGGCCGCGACGATGACGGCTGCGACTTCCGCCATGTTGTTGACGCTCCTTGAGTTCCTGCCTGCCTTTAGCGCGTTCCTGGCGCAGCGGGAATGCATTAGGGGGTCCCCACCGCGCTTAAGCATGAACAACTTTTTGCAGTGCAGCACTTGCGCCTTATGTCAAAATGGCTAAACTCTGAGCATTGAAAGGGGCCGCCTAAATGGTAGGCAGTGAGCCCATTCGGGGCGAAATCAAGCAAAATGCAGGGGATTCACTGCAGATTGGCTCCGTGAAGGCGCCAAACCGCGTGATTTTGGCACCCATGTCGGGCATTACCGACGCTCCCTTCCGGCGGCTGGCGGAACGCCACGGCGCGGGCCTGGTGGTTTCGGAAATGACCGCCTGCGCCGCCTTGGTCGAAGGCCAGCGCGAGGCGCGCGTGCGCAGCGAGGGGCAGGGCGTCGCCATTCACGTCGTGCAGCTTGCGGGCTGCGAGCCGCATTGGATGGCCGAAGGGGCCCGCATCGCGCAAGCGCAGGGCGCGCACGTCATCGACATCAACATGGGCTGCCCGTCCAAACAGGTCACCAACGGCGCCGCCGGCTCGGCCTTGATGCGCGACCTCGACCACGCACTCGCCTTGATCGAGGCGACCGTCGCCGCGGTCGCTGTGCCGGTCACGCTGAAAATGCGGCTCGGCTGGGATCATTCGAGCATCAATGCGCCGGAGCTCGCGCGCCGCGCGGAAAGCGCCGGCGTTCGCATGATCACCGTGCACGGCCGCACGCGGTGCCAGTTCTATGACGGCGGCGCCGACTGGTCGGCGGTGCGGGCCGTCAAACAGGCGGTGTCGATTCCGGTCGTCGTCAACGGCGACATTCGTTCGTGCGACGACGCCGAAAGCGCGCTGGCGGCTTCCGGCGCCGACGCGGTCATGATCGGCCGCGCCGCGCAGGGGCGACCTTGGTTGCCCGGACAAATGGCGCGTTATCTCGCGACCGGCACGCGCGAGCGCACGCCGGCGCTCGCCGAGCAATTCACCCTGATCGATACGCTCTATGACGAAATGCTCTTGCATCACGGCTTGGCGATCGGCCGCCGCCACGCCCGCAAGCATCTCGCCTGGGCGCTCGATTGCGCGGCGGCCACCGCCGGCGTACCGGCCGATCTGCTCAAAAACCACCGCGCCCGCGTGCTCACGGCCGAAGAGCCGGCGCACGCGCGCCGCCTGCTCGCCGACGCCTACGACGCCTTCGCCTGGAGGGCAGCCGCATGAGCCGCGCGCATGCCGTTTCCGCGATCGTCAATTCGCCGGCCGACGCCGTGCTGCACGCGCTGCCGCATCCGGTCATCATGGTTTCTCCCGACGGCAAGATCGCCGATGCCAATGTTGCCGCCGAGCAATTCTTCGAGGCGTCGATCCCGGTTTTGCGCCGGCACATGTTGCGCGACCTGGTGCCGTTCGGCTCGCCTCTGCTCACGTTGATCGAGCAGGTGCGGCGCACCGGCGCGGCGGTGAACGAATACAAAGTCGATCTTGCCACGCCGCGCAATCCGGGCGAACGGCTGGTCGACCTTTATGTCGCGCCGCTGCCCGAATATCGCGACCACGTCGTCGTGATGCTGCAAGAGCGCACCATCGCCGACAAAATGGACCGCCAGCTCACGCATCGCGGCGCCGCGCGTTCGGTGATCGCGCTCGCCGCCATGCTGGCGCACGAGATCAAAAATCCGCTGTCCGGCATTCGCGGGGCCGCGCAGTTGCTCGAGCAATCGGCCGGCGACGACGACCGCTCGCTCACCAAGCTGATTTGCGACGAGACCGACCGCATCGTGAAGCTGGTCGACCGCATGGAGGTATTCGCCGACGAACGGCCGGTCGAACGCGAGCCGGTCAATATTCACGTGGTGCTCGACCACGTGAAACGCCTGGCGCAATCCGGCTTCGGCCGCCACATCAAGTTCTCCGAAGAATACGATCCTTCGCTGCCGCCGGTGCTCGGCAACCGCGACCAGCTCGTTCAGATATTCCTCAATCTCGTGAAGAACGCTTCCGAGGCGATCGGCGAGGGGGCTATCGACGGCGAAATCCAGTTGACCACCGCGTTCCGTCCCGGCGTGCGGCTGTCGGTGCCGGGCAGCAAGGCGCGTGTGTCGCTGCCGCTCGAATTCTGCGTGAAGGACAACGGGCAGGGCGTGCCGGAAGACCTCATGCCGCATCTTTTTGATCCGTTCGTCACCACCAAGCAGAGCGGCAGCGGGCTCGGGCTGGCATTGGTGGCGAAGATCGTGGGCGACCACGGCGGCATCATCGAGTGTGAATCGCAGCCGCGGCGAACGATCTTCCGCGTGTTGATGCCGATCTATAGCGGCGACGATGACATCGCCGACGACGCGCCACCGGTCCAGGGCCCGTGAGGTAGCACCATGCCGACGGGAAGCATATTGGTTGCCGACGACGATGCCGCGATCCGCACCGTCCTCAATCAGGCTTTGTCGCGCGCCGGCTACGAAGTGCGCTCGACCGGAAACGCCGCCACACTCTGGCGCTGGATCAGCCAGGGCGACGGCGACCTGGTCATTACGGACGTCGTCATGCCGGACGAAAACGCCTTCGACCTGATCCCGCGCATCCGCAAGGCGCGGCCCGATCTGCCGATCATCGTCATGAGCGCGCAGAACACGTTCATGACCGCGATCCGCGCGTCCGAGCGCGGCGCCTACGAATATCTGCCGAAACCGTTCGACCTGAAGGAACTCATCGGCATCGTCGGGCGCGCGTTGTCGGAGCCGAAGGAAAAGCGGCCGGCAAGCGCCAAAACCGAAGACTTCGACAGCATTCCCCTGGTCGGCCGTTCGCCCGCGATGCAGGAAATATACCGCGTGCTGGCCCGGCTGATGCAGACCGATCTGACGGTGATGATCACCGGCAAATCCGGCACCGGCAAGGAATTGGTGGCCAAGGCCCTGCACGATTACGGCAAGCGGCGTGCCGGCACGTTTGTCGCCATCAACATGGCGGCGATCCCGCGCGATCTGATCGAATCCGAGTTGTTCGGGCACGAGAAGGGCGCCTTCACCGGCGCCAATAGCCGCAGCGCCGGCCGCTTTGAACAGGCCGAGGGCGGCACGCTGTTCCTCGACGAAATCGGCGACATGCCGATGGAGGCGCAGACGCGGCTGTTGCGCGTGTTGCAACAGGGCGAATACACGACGGTCGGCGGGCGCACGCCGATCAAAAGCGACGTCCGCATCATCGCCGCCTCCAACAAGGAATTGCGGCTCTTGATTCAGCAGGGCCTGTTCCGCGAGGACCTGTTCTTCCGCCTCAACGTCGTGCCGCTGCGGCTGCCTCCGTTACGCGAGCGCATCGAGGATGTGCCCGACCTGATCCGCCATTTCTTCGCCCAAGCCCAGCGCGAGGGGCTGCCGCCCAAGCAGATCGATCCGGCCGGCCTCGATCGGCTCAAACGCCATCGCTGGCCGGGCAACGTGCGCGAACTGGAAAATTTGGCGCGCCGGTTGGCGGCGCTCTATCCGCAGGAGACGATCACGGCGGCGGTGATCGAGGCCGAACTGGCGCAGCCGGCGCTGCCGGTGAGCAGCGACGAGCCGCGCGCCGAGGAAAGTCTCAGCGCCGCGGTGGAACGCCACCTGACCGCCTATTTCGCAGGCTTCGACGACGGCCTGCCACCGGCGGGCCTTTATCACCGGGTGCTGCGCGAGATCGAATACCCCTTGTTATCGGCGGCGCTTGCAGCCACCCGCGGCAATCAAATCCGCGCCGCAGATTTATTGGGGGTCAATCGCAATACGCTGCGCAAGAAAATCCGCGACCTCGACATTCAGGTTTTCCGCGGCGGCGGCTAGCCCCGCTGGCGACCTCGCCGGTCGCCGGAGGGAGCCGCGAAGCTCAATCCGCTCGGCGAGCGGACCCAAGACCCGATCACTCGTGAACGGTGCGCAGCCTCGGGGTCCCGCGTTGCGTCTGTTGGCGCTCCGCCAAATCGCCTTCGAGGTCCGTCGCCTCGGAATTGCGCGACAGCGCTTCGAGCAGTTGCCGGTTTGACAATTCCAGCGTGCCAATGTGGTCGAGATGGCGGCGCAATTCTTCGCGCATCCGCTGGATCATGCGTTCCAGGAATTCGTTCTTCGAATTCATGCCGGCCAGTTTGGCGTCGAGATCGTAGAGCTGCTTGTCTTTGGCGATCAGATTTTCCAACGCTTGGCGTTCGCGCTCCTCGGTCTCTTTTATGCGCGCGGAGCTTTCTTTCTTCAGCGTAAACATCTGCTGCATGATCGAATCTAAATTGAGCTGCGACTTATTGATTTCTTCGTTCGCGACCTTAAGCCGGTCTGCGAAGTCGTTTCGCTCAGTCTCCGCCCGCTCGCGTTCGGCCGAGGCGGACACCAGGTCGGACCTCAATTGCGCCGTGTTGCGCAGAAGCGATTGGATCGCGGTGTCGGATTCGCCGAGTTTCTGAGAATAGCCGTGGTTTTCCTCGGTCAGGCGCTGGTTCACCGTGTCGGCCGTCGCCAGCTTTCGGTACAGGTCGTTGTATTCGCTGATCGCCCGAGCGTTTTCGGTTTCGATCTCGTGGATGCGCCGCGCGCTTTTTTCGAGTTGGCTCTTGGCGATGCGAAGGTCTTCGCCCAGCTGCAAAGCCAGCGGGCGGTAATGAAGCAGGTCGCGGTCGGAATCGACGAGTTTTTGCTTAATTTCCTTATTTGTTGCGGCGAGCTCGTCGACCGCGCGCTCCCGATCCGTCGATGTTTTGAGCGCGTCGGCGAGCAGCGGCTCCAAGGTCGCGACGCGGCCCGTCAACAAGCTTAGCGCCGAGGTCCAATCGGAAGTTGCTTTTGCCAATTGACCTTGAAGATCGAGGGCTTGGGTTTGGACGGAACCGAACAACGACTTCACCTGATCGGGCCTGCTCAAACTCGTTAGTCCCTCATCGGGCAGTCGGCGAACCACATGGTTTCCCGTCGGGGGCGATGAGGTGCCGTTTGGCGCCGCCGTCTTGGGCTGATAATCGGTGACGTCTACGACACCGGGCTGACCGTCTCCGTTTTTGCCGTTGGGAAAATATTGTCCGATCTTTGCCGACAGGTCGACTAGTTTACTCGACGCCATTTGTACCCCCTACAAGCAGGAAATTACCGGCGATTTAGTCGGTGATCCGTTCCTCACTCATGGTAGCAGCCTTGGCGTTGCTGGCAAGCAACGTAAAGTCGCACTCCACTGAATCCATTCAGTCATTTCGAAAAGGAAGCGATCAATTATTATTGCGAACGTGAGTGACCGATGGTTGTCATGTGAGATGGGGTGGCGGAACCCGCACCTGTGCAAAATGGCGGCTGCGCGCTGCCGGGGACGTGACGGACCACGGGTGCACTCATTCCGATCTGTAATACCCGAAAAAAATCATAATATTGTCGCTTTCAGGCAACATTGTTGTATAAAAGCATCACTGAGGGGTGAGGTATCCGCCTTTTCCCGCGTTTTTGGGGGCTGCGACGCCCCGTTCCAGCCGCTGCCAGGGGTCAATGAGCGTCGAACAGGCTGCCAGCGCCGACACCGCGCTTGTCGCTTCGCCTGTCAAGCGGGGGGAAACGAGGATGCTTGGGCCGATTGCGGTCGGCCTCGCCCTGCTGTCGGCCTTCGTCACCTTCATCGTTCTCGCCGACTTCACCCCGATTTTGCCGACCCACAACGTGGTCGTGACGCTGCTGCTGGTGAACGCGACCGCGGTCTTGCTGCTGCTTGGCGTGATCGTGCGCGAGGTGTGGCAGGTGGTGCAGGCGCGGCGCACCGGACGGGCCGCGGCGCGGCTGCATGTGCGCATCGTCGGGCTGTTCTCCATCATTGCCGCGGCGCCCGCGATCCTGGTGGCGATCGTCGCGAGCGTCACGCTCGACCGCGGGCTCGACCGGCTCTTCTCGACGCGCACGCGCGCCGCGATCGAGAATTCGTTGATCGTGGCGGAAGCCTACCTGCGCGATCACGCGCAAATCGTGCGATCCGACATCATCGTCATGGCCGGCGAAATCGCGCGCTCCAGGCCGACGTTCGAGCAAGACCACGACAAGCTGCAGCAATACCTGACGTTCCAGGCGTCGGTGCGCGGCCTCGCCGCCGCGATCGTCATCGACAAGGATCTCAAGGAGATCGCGCGCGCCGACGTCAAGATCAACCAGACCTTCGCCATGCCGCCGCGCGATGCGCTTCCGAAAATAGGCGAGAACGAACCGCAATTGGTTCTGCTGCCGGACACGAATTATGTCGCGGCGGTCCTCAAGCTGCACGATTTCGACGACGATTATCTTTACGTGACCCGGCTGCTCGATCCACGCGTCGTGCCGCAGCTGCAAGCGACCCGCGAGAGCGTGACCGAATATGCCGCGATCGAGGCGCGCCGCTACGGCGTGCAAATTGCCTTCGCGTTGATGTACACCGTCATCGCGCTCACCGTCCTGCTATCGGCGGTCTGGATCGGGTTGAATTTCGCCAACCGGCTGGTGGCGCCGATCCGGCGTCTCATCGGCGCCGCCAACGTCGTTTCCACCGGCAACCTGCATGTGCGCGTGCCGATCCGCCCGTCGGAAGGCGACCTCGCGCAACTCGGCGAAACGTTCAACCGCATGACGCAGGAGCTGCGCAGCCAGCGCGACGACATCATGCACGCGCGCGACCTCATCGACAGCCGGCGGCGCTTCACCGAAGCGGTGCTGGCCGGCGCCAGCGCCGGCGTGATCGGCGTTGACGGCGACGGCTGCGTGAGCATCCTCAACCGCTCGGCCGAGAAGCTGATCGGCCGCACCGAGCCCGAGGCGCTGGCCCGGCCGTTGACGGAAGTGTTTCCGGAACTCGCCGATTTCATGGCGGCGGCGCGCACGGGCGCGCGCACGCAGGATCAACTGACGATCACGCGCAACGGCCGCGAGCGGAATTTGTCGGTGCGGTTCACCAGTGAGCAATCCGGCGAATCCGCCCAAGGCTACGTGGTGACGATCGACGACATAACCGAACTGGTCGCCGCGCAGCGCACCTCGGCCTGGGCGGACGTCGCCCGGCGCATCGCGCACGAGATCAAGAACCCGCTCACGCCGATCCAATTGTCGGCCGAGCGCATCCGCCGCAAATACGGAAAGATGATCGGCGAGGACCGCCTGGTATTCGATCAGTGCACCGACACCATCGTGCGGCAGGTCGACGACATCCGGCGCATGGTGGACGAGTTCTCGCGCTTCGCGCGCATGCCCAAGCCCGTGATCGCCGCCGAAGACGTGGCCGACACCGTGCGCCAGGCCGTGTTCATGATGCGCGTCGGGCATTCGGAAATCGACATCGATGCCGATATCGCCGAGGATCCGATGCCGGCCCGCTTCGACCGGCGGCTGATGTCGCAGGCGCTCACCAACCTCATCAAGAACGCGACCGAAGCGATTGCCGCGGTGCCGCCGGCCGAGCTCGGCAAGGGTTCGATCCGCGTTTTTGCCGCGCGCGACGGCGCCGACATCGTGATCGACGTCGTGGACAACGGCATCGGCCTGCCGGCGGAACACCGCAGCCGGTTGCTCGAGCCTTATGTCACGACGCGCGAGAAGGGTACCGGACTGGGCCTGGCCATCGTCGGCCGCATCGTCGAGGATCATGGCGGCAGCATCGAACTGCGCGACGCCGCCGACAAAATTCCCGGCCAAAGGGGCGCCTGCGTGCGCGTGCGCTTCGCCGCCGCCGGGCACGTGGAAGCATCCGCGCCTGAAACACAGATCAGCGCGAGCGAGTAGTGGGCATGGCCGCAGATATTCTCATCGTCGACGACGAAGCGGACATCCGGGATCTGGTGGCCGGGATTCTGCAGGACGAGGGCTACGACGCGCGCACCGCCCGCAACAGCGATGACGCGCTTGCGGCCATCGTGGCGCGCAAGCCGAACCTGGTTTTCCTCGACATCTGGCTGCAGGGCAGCAAACTCGACGGCCTGCAATTGCTCGATACCGTCAAACGGGATCATCCCGAAGTGCCGGTGGTGATGATCTCCGGTCACGGCAACATCGAGACCGCGGTCGCCGCCATCAAGCACGGTGCCTATGACTTCATCGAAAAGCCGTTCAAGGCCGACCGGCTGGTGCTGGTGGCCGAGCGCGCGCTCGAAACGTCGCGGCTCAAGCGCGAGGTCAAGCAGCTCAAGCAGATGGCGCCGCAGCCGGCCACGCTGATCGGGCGATCCGCGGCGGTCGCGCAATTGCGCCAGACCATCGAACGCGTGGCGCCGACCAACAGCCGCATCCTGATCGTCGGTCCCTCCGGCGCCGGCAAGGAACTCACCGCGCGCACGATCCACCAGGCCTCCGGCCGCGCCAGCGGCTCTTTCATCGTGCTCAACGCCGCCGCCATCACGCCCGAACGCATGGAAATCGAATTGTTCGGCGTCGACCGCTCCAACGGCTCGGAAGACCGCAAGCCGGGCGCGCTCGAAGAAGCCGATGGCGGCACGCTGTTCATCGACGATATCGCCGAACTGCCGCGCGAGACGCAGAACAAGATCCTGCGCGTGCTGGTCGACCAGACCTTCCAGCGGGTCGGCGGCAGCGCCAAAGTCGCGGTCGACGTGCGCATTGTGTCGTCGACTTCGCGCAATCTCGAGGCCGAGATCGTAGAGGGAAAATTCCGCGAGGATCTCTACCACCGCCTGTCGGTGGTGCCGATCCGCGTGCCGGCCTTGGCCGAGCGGCGCGAGGACATTCCGGACCTTGTCGACTATTTCATGGACCAGATTTCGCAGGCCACCGGCCTGCCGAAGCGCCGCATCGGCGAAGACGCCATGGCGGTGCTGCAATCGCATAACTGGCCGGGCAACGTGCGGCAGCTTCGCAACAACATCGAGCGTTTGATGATCTTGGCCGGCGGCGACCCGGAGGCCGTGCTCAGCGCCAGCATGCTGCCGCCCGACGTCGGCTCGATGGTGCCGGCCATGCCGAACGGTAATGGCGGCGAGCATCTGATGGGCGTGCCGCTGCGCGACGCGCGCGAAATGTTCGAGCGCGAATATCTGGTGGCGCAGATCAGCCGCTTCGGCGGCAACATCTCGCGCACCGCGGAGTTCGTCGGCATGGAGCGCTCGGCACTGCACCGCAAGCTCAAGGCGCTCGGCATTGGGTAATTTAATTCCGTCATTCCGGGGCGCGCCAGAAGCGCGTTTACGCGCGTCTTCGAGGCGCTATGGCGCGAACCCGGAATCCAGAAACGCGCGTAGTGTGTGTTCGTCTGGATTCCGGGTCCGGCCCTTCGGGCCGTCCCGGAATGACAGATGAGGTAGCATGTCACGCATCGCTTACGTCAACGGCCGTTACCTGCCGCGCAGCGAGGCGAAAGTCTCGGTCGAAGACCGCGGCTATCAGTTCGCCGACGGCGTCTACGAAGTCTGCGAGGTGCGGGCAGGGCGCCTGATCGACGAGCCGCGGCATATGGCGCGACTCGAGCGCTCGCTCAGCGAATTGCGCATCGCGCGCCCGATGTCGCCGGCAGCCCTTGCGATCGTGTTGCGGGAAACCGTGCGGCGCAACCGCGTGCACGACGGCATCGTCTACCTGCAGATCACGCGCGGGGTGGCGCGGCGGGACTTTCCATTTCCGCCGATGGACACCAAGCCCTCGCTGGTGGTGACTGCGCGCGGCAACGACCTTGCCCGGCTCGAGCAAATGGCGGCCGAAGGCATCGCCGTGGTCACCATGCCCGACATCCGCTGGGGCCGGGTGGATATCAAGTCGGTGGCGTTGCTGCCCAACGTGCTGGCCAAGCAGGCCGCGCGCGAGCAGGGCGCGCGCGAGGCCTGGCTGGTCGACGGGCAAGGCCGCGTCACCGAAGGCGCCTCATCGAATGCCTGGATCGTGAGCCGCGACGGCAAACTCGTCACGCATCCGCTCGGCCGCGATATTCTCGCCGGCGTCACGCGTTCGGTCGTGGCCGATGTGCTCAAGGCGCAGGGGCTCGCCTTCGAAGAACGCGCATTCTCGGTCGAGGAAGCCTATGCGGCGCGCGAAGCCTTCATCACGTCGGCAAGCCAGATCGTGCTGCCCGTGGTGAGCATAAACGGCCGCCCGGTCGGCAATGGCGCGCCCGGCCTCATCGCCGCGGCGCTGCGGCGCGACTATCACCGCCACGCGGATTTCGCCTGAATCGGCGCCAGACGGGTAGGCAAAAACCAAGGACTTTCAGCGCTTTGGCGCGGCGGTCGCCAACTTGTGCTTGCGCCCGGGGAGCGCCTGCCATCTAATAGCGGCCTCTCGGGTCTGATACCGCCTATGCGAGGGGCTAGGCGGTGCGCGCAGCGCAAGTCGCCTGCGCAGGGCTCGGGCAACATGGTCCCGCGCGTGAAGACGCGGGCAAAAAAATGGAACACGGCCATGGCAGCCGAACGTGCGCAAAATCTGCAAGACACATTTCTCAATCACGTCCGCAAAGCAAAAATCCCGCTCACCATCTTCCTGGTCAACGGCGTTAAACTGCAGGGCGTGGTGACCTGGTTCGATAATTTCTGCGTGCTGTTGCGGCGGGATGGGCATTCCCAACTCGTCTACAAGCATGCGATCTCGACCATCATGCCCGGTCACCCGATCCAGCTGTTCGAAGGCGGCGAAGAGCCGCCCGCGGCCGGGGATAAGGCCTAGCGCATGATCCCGAAAAGTGGGAACCGGTTTTCGGATAAGATCATGCGCAAGGAAAATGTTAGGGGTGCACGGTGAAGCAATCTAACTGGGTCACCCTCTAGTTGGAACAACGACAGCGTGACAAGCGCGCCGATCTCCTTGGCCCGACGGCGTCGGGCCCGGAGAGCGGGCGCGCTATCGTCATCGAACCTTGGCTCAAGCGCGAGGCGAAGGGCGAGGGCGCCCGCTCGCTCGCCGAAACGCGCACGCCGCAGGCGCGCCTGGAAGAAGCCGCCGGGCTTGCGCGCGCCATCGATCTCAACGTGGTGCAGGAGGGGCTGGTCACGCTCAACCGCGTGCAGCCTGCGACGTACATCGGCACCGGCAAGGTCGATGAATTTGCCGGTCTCGTTAAGAGCCTTTCCGCCTCCGTGGTCGTGATGGATTGCCCGGTCTCGCCGGTGCAGCAGCGCAACCTGGAAAAAGCCTGGAACGCGAAAGTCATCGACCGTACCGGGCTGATCCTGGAAATCTTCGGCCGGCGCGCGCGCACGCGCGAAGGCGCGCTGCAGGTCGAGCACGCCCATCTCAATTATCAGAAAAGCCGGCTGGTGCGCTCCTGGACCCATCTCGAGCGCCAGCGCGGCGGCTTCGGCTTTCTCGGCGGGCCGGGCGAAACCCAGCTCGAAGCCGACCGGCGCGTGATCGAAGACCGCATCAAACGCATCGAAGGCGAGCTCGACAAGGTCAAGCGCACCCGCAAGCTGCATCGCGACAGCCGCAAGCGCGTGCCTTATCCGATCGTGGCGCTGGTCGGTTACACCAACGCCGGCAAATCGACGCTGTTCAACCGCATGACCGCGGCGAGCGTTGTCTCGGCCGACATGCTGTTTGCCACGCTCGACCCGACGCTGCGGGCGGTCGCGCTGCCGCACGGCAACCGCGTCATCCTCTCCGATACCGTCGGCTTCATCTCCGATCTGCCGACCATGCTGGTGGCGGCCTTCCGCGCCACGCTCGAAGAGGTGATCGAGGCCGACGTCATCCTGCATGTGCGCGACATGTCGCATGAGGATTCCGCCGCGCAATCGCACGACGTCGAGAAAGTGCTCGGCGAGCTCGACATCGCGGCGACCGACCCGCGGCTGATCGAGGTCTGGAACAAGATCGACCGGCTCGATCCGGAGGCGCGCGCGCGGCTGTTCAATCTGAGCGAACGGCAGCCCGAGGCGCGCCGGCCGATCCCGCTGTCGGCCTTGAGCGGGGAAGGGATCGAACGCCTGGTCGGCGCGATCGAAACCCGGCTCAACGAAAAGCGCCAGACGCTCGAACTGGCGATCGATCCGGCCGACGGCGCTGGCTTGAGCTGGCTCTACCGCCATTCCGAGGTGCTGTCGAAAGGCATGCGCGAGGATGGCCTGCTGGGGGTGACCATCCGGGCGGACGCCGAAAAGGCGGCGCGGGTGCGGGCGAAGTTTCCGGTCTAGGGTTTTTCCGCCGCCTTGGCCGCGTCCCACAGCGCATCCATCTCGGCGAGCGTTGCGTCTTTCGGCGTCTTGCCGCGCGCGGCCAAAGCCGTTTCGATGGCGGCAAAGCGGCGCTCGAATTTCAGGTTGGTTTGCCGGAGAATATCTTCCGGATCGGCGCCGATATGGCGGGCGAGGTTGACCACGGCGAACAGAAGATCGCCCACCTCGGCCGCGACCTTGGCTTGGTCGGCGCTATCGAGTTCGGCTTCGATTTCGTCGGCTTCCTCGCGGATCTTGGCGAGAACCGCACGCGGGTCGTTCCAGTCGAAGCCGACGCGGCCGGCCTTGTTCTGAAGCTTGAGCGCGCGGGTTAACGCGGGCAGGGCGACCGGCACCCCGGCCAGGGCACCTACCGGCCCCGCCTCGCCTTGGGCGGCCTTCTCCTCCGCCTTGATGCGTTCCCAAAGGCCTTCCACCGCCTTGGCGGTGTGGCCCTGGGCATCGGCAAAGACGTGCGGATGGCGGCGGATCATTTTGTCGCTGATGGCCTCGACGACGTCGCCGAAGGCAAACGCGCCTTGCTCCTCGGCCATGCGGGCGTGATAGGCGACCTGGAGCAGGAGATCGCCGAGTTCGTCCTTGAGGTCTTTGAGATCGCCGCGGGCGATGGCGTCGGCCACCTCGTAGGCTTCCTCGATCGTATAGGGCGCGATGGTGCGGAATGACTGTTCGAGGTCCCAGGGGCAGCCGCTGCCGGGCGTGCGCAGCGCGGCCATGATCTCGATCAGGCGGGCAATATCGCGGGAGGGCTTCACGGGCGGCGGGCTCGTTGCGGCGGGGAATACCGACCGTAGCAAAGCCCGCTCGGTGCCGCGACTGCAGCGGCTGGATTCGCATAAGACATATTATGGAACATAATACATTATAGAGCGCACTTTAATAACACCTCAGAATGGCCTGAAAAATCTAGCCTATTTACGAAACAGATGGATGGTTGGAAACGCGGGCTCAAACCGGAATTGCCCGTATGATTCCAATGCGATCGGACTGGACTCTGACGGAACAGATCAGCCCTCGAAACGCATCCCGTCATAGGCCGGTTCGATCCCGGGCGGCAGGCTGGCGCAAAGCGCGGCGTAGTCCATGTCGCTGTGCAGATTGGTCAGGATCGCCCGCTTGGGCCGCACGCGGCCGATCCAGGCCAAAGCCTCCTCGAGATTGAAATGACTGGGATGGGGTGATGGGCGCAGGGCGTCGACGATCCAGACGTCGAGGCCGGCCAGGGCGGCCAGGCTTGCGTCGGGCAGGCCCTTGATATCGGCGGAGTAGGCCAGGTTGCCGAAGCGGAAGCCCAGCGACGGGATGTCGCCGTGTTCCTGAAGCACGGTCATGAACTCGATCGCGCCGCCCTGCCCGTCGATGGTTACCGCCTGTCCAGGCACCAGCCGGCGCTCGGTCAAAATCGGCGGATATTGGCTGCCGGGCGGGGTCGCGAAACAATAGCCGAAGCGGGTGTGCATGATGCGCGCGGTCGGCTCGTCCATGTAGACCGGGACGCGCTGGCGCTTGTGGACGAAAAGCGGGCGCAAATCGTCGATCCCATGGGTGTGGTCGGCGTGCTCGTGGGTGATCAAGACGCCGTCAAGCCAGTCGACCTGGGCCTCGAGCAATTGCTCGCGGCAATCCGGCGTGCAGTCGACCAGAACGCGGGTGCGGCCCTGAGCGCTTGTGCGCTCCACTAACAGGCTGCAGCGCCGCCGGCGGTTTTTCGGATTGTTCGGGTCGCATTTGCCCCAGCCGAGCGCCACGCGCGGTACGCCCATCGAGGAGCCGCAGCCCAGAATGGTGAATGTCAAACTCATGCGGCGTTGGCCAGCGACCTGGGGACCTTGTTGAACAGCCGGAAGAAATTCTCCGTGGTCTGGCGCGCGATCTCGTCTGCCGACACACCCCGGCAGTTCGCTAAAATTTTAGCGGTTTCCGCGACGTAGGCCGGCTCATTGCGTTTCCCCCGGTACGGCAGCGGCGCGAGATATGGCGCATCGGTCTCGACCAGAATGCGGTCGGCCGGCAAAGCTGCCGCAATGTCGCGCAGCGCTTGCGAATTCTTGAACGTCAGAATGCCGGTGAAGGACACGTAGTGACCCAACGCGATGGCCTTGAACGCCAGATCGCGGCCGCCCGTGAAGCAATGCAGCACGGCCGGGAAGGCACCCTTCCCGCTTTCGTCTTGCAGAATGCGCGCCATGTCGGCGTCGCAATCGCGCGAATGGATCACCAGCGGCAGTCCGGTTTCGCGCGCCGCGACGATGTGTTGGCGTAAGCTCGCGGCCTGCGCCTCGCGCGGCGAGTTGTCGTAGTGATAGTCCAAACCCGCCTCGCCGATCGCCACGACTTTGGGATTTTTCGTGAGCGCAACCAGCGCCATCGCGTCGATGTCGGTTTCTTCCTTGGCGTTGTGCGGATGGGTGCCGACCGAGCAGAAAATCTCCGGAAACCTTTCGGCGACCGCAAGCACCTGCGGAAATTTACGCACGCGGGTGCAGATCGTGACCAGGCGCCCGACCCCGGCTGCGCCTGCACGCGCAACGACCGCGTCCAGCTCGCTGGCGAAATCGGGAAAATCCAGGTGGCAATGACTGTCGACGAGCATGGTCAAGCCTTTGCTTCGGGCTCGACATAGCGCGGGAACACCGGCGCGGGCGCCGGCAGTTGGACGCCCGCGGCGATGCGCTTGCCGGAGGCGAGCGCGGAGAAATCTCGTTCGTCTGCGCGAACAGCCAGGAGGTCGAGCAGCTTGGCGCCAGATGCCGGCATCGTCGGGAGCGAGCAAATGGCTACTCTGCGCAGCACTTCTGCCGTCACGTAGAGGACGGTTCCCTGCCGTTTCGGATCGGTCTTGGCGAGCGCCCAGGGCGCTTGCGCCGCGAAGTACCGGTTGGCGTCGGCCACCACCGCCCACACCGCGTTGAGCACCTGGTGCAATGCTTGCGTCTTCATGTGCTCGCGCGCGATGCCGAGCATGGCGTCGGCGGCGGCGAGAATGGTCTTGTCCTCGGCCGTGAACTCGGCTGGCGCCGGCAGCACGCCGCCGAAGGCCTTGCCGACCATCGTGAGCGAGCGCTGCGCCAGATTGCCGAGGTCGTTGGCGAGATCGGCATTGATGCGGTTGACGATCGCCTCGTGGCTGTAATTGCCGTCCTGCCCGAACGGGATCTCGCGCAGAAAGAAAAAGCGCAGCTGATCGACGCCGTAGGCGTCCGCCATGGTGAAGGGATCGACCACGTTGCCGACCGACTTCGACATTTTCTCCCCGCGGTTGAACAGAAAGCCGTGCGAGAAAATGTGCTGCGGCACCGCGAGGCCCGCCGACATCAAAAACGCCGGCCAATAGACCGCGTGGAAGCGCACGATGTCCTTGCCGATGACGTGCAAGGCCGCCGGCCAGTAGCGCTTGAACTTCTCGCTCTGGTCGTCGGGAAAGCCGACGCCGGTGATGTAATTGGTGAGCGCGTCGACCCACACATACATGATGTGCTTGTCGTTGCCGGGAACGCGGATGCCCCAGTCGAACGTCGTGCGCGAGATCGACAGATCCTTGAGCCCGCCCCGCACGAAGCTCGCGACTTCGTTGAGCCGCTCCTTCGGCAGCACGTAATTCGGCCGCTCGTAGAGCTTGAGCAGCTTGTCCTGGTAGGCCGACAGGCGGAAGAAATAACTCTCCTCCTCCACCCATTCGACCGGCGTGCCGGTTTTCGACGACACCCGCACCTTCTGCTCGTTCAGATGCGTTTCGTCGTCGGCGTAATAGGCCTCGTCGCGCACCGAATACCAGCCGGCGTATTTGTCGAGATAGATGTCGCCGTTCTTCTCCATGCGGCGCCAGATTTCCTCCGACGAGCGGTGGTGGCGCTCTTCCGTGGTGTGGATGAAGTCGTCGTTCGAGCATTCGAGCTTCTTCACCATGGCCTCGAACAGCGGCACGTTGCGGTCGCGCAGCGCGCGCGCGGTCAGGCCCTCGCGCGCGGCGGTCTGCTGCATTTTCTGGCCGTGCTCGTCGGTGCCGGTGAGGAAATAGACGTCGTAGCCGTCGAGCCGCATGAAGCGCGCGATGGCGTCGGTGGCGATCGCCTCATAGGCGTGGCCGATATGCGGCGCGCCGTTCGGGTAAGAGATCGCGGTGGTGATGTAGAAGGGCTTTTTAGCGGGCATTTTCGCGTCGATTCATGGCGTCACGCCCGGCCTTGTGCCGGGCATCCATGACTTATGCAAGGCGGTTTTTAAAGGCGAGGATAGCCCGGACACGGGTCGAAGACGTTAGAGCTAATCGTTCGCCGCGAACCGCTCGGCATTGCCGCGCCGCTCGTAGGCGACGCTCGGGGGCATGTCGTTGAGGCGCGCCACCACCACCAGGCGGTCGACCTGGCCGTTCAAATAAGCGGTGAGGAATTTGCGATAGTCCCTGAACGAGACGCAGCCGTTCGACTGGCCGTTGGGGCCGAGCATATAGGTGTGCGCCAGCATGCCGGCGCGGCCGTACATCTTGTCGTCGTCGACCGGATTGAGCCGGATAGCGCGCACGCCGTGGAAAATTTCCCCGCGCAGCGTGAGATCGTAGACGTTCGGCGGGGTCGGGCCGCGCATGCGCACCTTGACGAAACGCGGGTCGTCCATTTTGTCGCCCAGTCCGGAATGCGCCTCGAGCCGCTCGCCGTCCGGCAAATAAACGGTGTGCGCGGCGATGTCGTAGACCGCGACGCGGCTGCCGGGACCGGGCAGTTGCGGCCGGTTGTGTGCCTCCTGCACCGGCGCAGCGCGCTTCTCAACGGGCGGCGGCGCGGACGCGACGACCGGGGCGACGACCTGCTTGCCGATTTCCTTGCTCATTTCCTTGCCGATTTCGAGATGCGACGCGAGCGCGATCTCGCGCTTCATCGGATAAGGCTGCGGCAGCGGCACGATGTTGGCTATGACGGTCGGGCGACGCGGCGGCAGTGGCGTGATGTGAACGGGCGCGACTGCCGGCGGTACGATTGCCGCGACCCGCGTTTGCGGCGTGGCAACCGGCACGGCGGCGACCTGCAGGGTCGCGGTCGCTTGCGCCCATTTGTCCGCAAAGGCTTCAGGCACAGAGCCGGTCAGAGCCGGTGCATGAGGCGCGAGCGCCAGTGAGCCCATCGCCGCCCTCGCCTGCGCATGCGGATTGGAAACGGTCGTGTTGACGATCCAGGCGGCGGCAAAGGTGACGGCCGCGATCAGGAGACCGACGGTGGCGACGGCCGCGAGACCCATAATGGCGGTGTTGCCGATTGCGCGAATAAATTGCGTGAGCCGGCGATAGGCGCCGCGGAAGAAAGCACGACCGTCGAAATAATCGACGTCGTAGAACGCGGCGGTCGCACCCGTCATGCTACTCAAACGCAACTGGTTACACAGACGCCACGGCCGGTCGCGCCGAAGCGCGGCAGCCGGTCTTGAGAACGCATGGAAAAGTCGAAACTTCCCCGGTATCCCCATGCCGCCTCACTTTCGTGCGGCGGCGGGAAAATTATGCAGGGACTTCAGTTAATCGGTTGTTAAGCGCCGGCCCCGCCCGAGGGGGCGCATTGCGTGCCAGGCGGTGCTTCTGGCACAAGCAAAGCCCCGCCCCCGGATTCGGCAGTAATGAACGCCTTGCAACGCTGGCTGCTCGCATTTCTGCTCACGGCCGCGGCGGTGGCGGTCTGTTATCTGTGGATCGACCGGCCGCTCGCTTTGCTCTCGCATGCCCATAGCGCGCAGCGCGAGACCTTCGCGCGCCTCACCCATATCCCCGACCCGCTGCTGCCGCTCGCCTCCGCCGCCTTTGTGGCGTTCGGGCTTTGGGCGCTGGCCGGGCGGGCGTTTTCGAAACTTGGGACGGCCGGCGTCCTCTGCAGCATCAGCCTGATCGTGGGCGAGACCGTCAAAAACGGATTGAAATTCGCGTTCGGGCGGCTTTGGCCGGACACCTGGGTGGCGAACAATCCCTCGTTCATCCACGACGGCGCTTACGGCTTCAGCTTTTTTCACGGCGGGCCGGGCTACGCCTCGTTTCCCTCCGGCCATACGGCGGTCACCTGCGCGGTCATTTCGGTGCTGTGGATGCAGTACCCGCGCTGGCGCGCGCTCTACGGCGCGATCGTGCTGGCGGTCGCGGTCGGCTTGATCGGAGCCAATTATCATTTTCTCAGCGACGTGATCGCCGGCGGCTTTGTCGGGGCTTCGATCGGCTGGATGACGGTCGCGATTTGGCGGGCGCGGCAAAGGCCGGTCTGAACACCGCCGATTTTGATTAAAGTGAAGACAACCTGCGGCTGAAAATGCGCTTTAGACCGCTCCGCCCGCTTGTCATCATGCCGTAAAACTGCTTCTAAACAATGTAATTCACGCGTTCAGGGAGGACTCCAATGAAACGCATCATTCTCGCGCTCATGATTTCGTCATTCGCCATCGGCTCCGCCATGGCGGCAAGCTGCGAAAGCATGGCGGTCGGCAAGGACGGCAAGGCGCTCGCGGGCGCGGCCAAGGCGAGCTTTCTGAAAAAGTGCAAGGCCGATGCCTGCGAAGGTAAGGCCATGAGCAAAGACGGCAAGCCGCTCGCCGGCGCCGCCAAAGACAGCTTCATGAAGAAATGCGAGAAGGACGCCTAGGTGTCCTCGCCGTGAAAGCGGCGGAATGAAGAGATGCGGTGTCCGGCGGCCTTAATCGGGCCGCTGGACCTTTTTTATCGACGATCAACGAGAGTCATTGGGGCTTGAAAATGAAATCCACTTTTGTCGCAGTCATGTGCTCGGCCGTCGTCGGCATCTTGGCGCTCTCTTCACCTGCGCTCGCGGCCGGAAAGACCGCCAAGGAATGCGCGGCGGAATGGAAGGCGGATAAGGCCAAGTTCGAGGCGGAAAAGGTCACCGAAAAGGCCTACGTTGCCAAATGCCGCGCCGAGGCCGAGCCGATGAGCAAGCCGGCGGCAAAGGAAGAAAAAGCTGCCCCGAAGGAAACCGCCAAGGAGAAAAAAGCCGAGAAAAAGGCGGAAGAGAAAAAGGGTGAGAAAATGGCCGCGCCTGCCGGCGGCGGCAAGAAGACCGCGAAGGAATGCCGCGAGGAATGGCAAGCGAACAAGTCCGCCAACCAGGCCAAGGGCATCACCGAAAAGGCCTACGTGGCGTCCTGCGAGGCAGGCACCGCCGCGGCTGCTCCGACGCCTGCCGCCGCTCCCGCCGCGGCCCCGAAAGAAAAGGCCTCTACACCGATGGCGCCCGCCACCACCTCGCACCCGGCGGCCGCAACCGGCACGCCCAGCGGCGCCAACCAGTACGCCGCAGAAGCACAGGCGAAGTCGCATTGCGGTTCGGGCACCGTGGTGTGGGCCAACCTCGAGTTCGAAGATCTTCCACTTCTCGGGTCATGCCGATTACGGCCACACCAAGAGCGGCGCCTATATGTGCGAGAAGGATGCCATGAGCCAGGGCATGCGCGCCGCCAAGAACGAGAAGCATCCCTGACATTGAAATTTGCCTGGGGACATCGCGTAAACCAGTGACGGAGTTGAGCCATGGGACTTTTGGATAATCTCGGCGGTATGGTCGGCCAACTGGCGGCTGGCGCCGCGCCTGCAATGATCTCGGCGGCGTTGGCAAAAACGAACCTCGGCAATTTGCAAGGTCTCGCGGACCAGCTCCAGCAAGGCGGGCTCGGCGATCAGGTCAAGTCGTGGCTCGGCAACGGCGCCAATATGTCGGTCACGCCCGATCAAATTCGCGCGGCGCTCGGCAACGACCAGGTCAAGCAACTGGCCGAGCATTTCGGCGTGCCGGTCGATGCCGCGCTCAAATTGCTCGCCGAGCATGTTCCGGCGGCGGTCGACCAGGCGAGCCCCAACGGCACGCTGTAGCTTAAGCTGAGGCGTCAGGCCGCGCGGGGTCCGGCGTCTTTCACCGGGGCGGTGAGCGTCGCCGCGCGAAATTTTTAGAAATTCGTCATGCGAATCACTTAGCCTCTGCGGGCATGGCGGTTCGTCAGTTACGGATCGATCGGAAGCCTGGGTCTTCGGGGCCTCATTGTTCCCGAACGCCGGTCGCCCCGCCGCCTCGCGCACAAATCCCTCCCCTTTCATTCCCGACGGTTGCGCGCTACCGCGCGCGCCGCGGCGTTGCGCGTTCATCCTCCAGTCCAGCAGAAGGAGTCGACCCTTGGGTAAGAACCTCAACAGAAAAAAACGCCGCCAAGAACGTCAATATGAGCGCCAATTCGGATCCGCCGAGATCATAAATTTCCTCGATCCGAAATTTGAAGTCGAACGCGCGCTGCCCCCGATCAAGGCTCTCAACTCCACCCAAGCCGACTATCTCGACGCCCTTCGCAAAGCTCCCCAGGTAATCGTTCTCGGGCCCGCAGGCACCGGGAAAACCTGGATCGCGGCCACCCATGCCGCCGACCTCTACCGCAACCGCCAGATCGACAAAATCATCCTCACGCGCCCGAACGTGCCCTGCGGGCGCTCGCTCGGCTATTTCCCCGGCAGCCTGGAGGACAAATTCGCGCCCTGGGCTGCGCCGGTCACCGAGGCGATCAAGGACCGCATCGGCAAGGCCGCTTATGCCATCGCGCTCAAACACGGCGGCATCGAACTGGTGCCGTTCGAGGTCATGCGCGGGCGCTCGTGGAAAAACGCCTTCGTGCTGCTCGACGAGGCGCAGAACGCGACCTCCGCCGAGATCAAGACGTTTTTGACGCGCATCGGCGAAGACTGCACGGTGGTCGTCAACGGCGACGTCAGCCAATGCGATCTCGACCGCGACAGCGGCCTTCGCACGGTGATCGGCATGATCGACGCGCAGAATTTGCCGGTGCCGGTGATCGAATTCACCCGCGCCGACATCGTGCGCTCCGGCGTCTGCGCCATGTGGGTGAACGCGTTCGAGCAGGCGCAGGTTTAGCGCGACCGCGCGTACCGTAACTTCGGCTTTACGCGCGATCGGCGCGCGCCTTGCGGCTCGCTATTTTTTGCAGTGCGCGTCGAGGCCGTCGAGCACCTCGGCGATGTCTTTGCCTTCCTTGGAGTCAGGGTCAATGCCCTGTACCCCGTCCATCAGCGCGGCATATTCGGGGCCGAGCTTCTGCGTCATCTCGTCCATCTTCGTCCCCAATTCCTCGACCTTCTTGCTGTCCTTCTTCTGGTCGGCCTGGTCGAGTTGCTCGCCGAGCTTGGCCAAATCGCAATAGATCTGCGTCTTGGCCTTGTCGGCGCTGATCAAGGCAACGACTTTCTGCGCGTCCGCTTTGGTGGCTTTCTTGGGCTTAGGCTGCGCCTGCGCGCCGACCGTCAAAGCGGCGATCGCGACGATCGCGACGAACAACTTGCTTTTCATGGGGCCCCCTTTTGCGAACGCGCAATCGCGCCGTTCCCGCGCATGATACGCCGTAACGTCGCGGACGGGAAAGGGGTTCCCGTCCGCCCGCCGATATTTCGCGTCAGCGCGCCGGTTTGTGCGAGATGTGATACGACATCACGCCGGTCAGGAAGCTGCGGCTTTCGATATCGACAAAGCCCACGCCCTTGAGCAGCCCGTCCAACTCGCGCGGCTTGTAGAAATGGTGGATGGCGTCGGCGAAATAGCGCACGCATTTCATGCTTTCGGCGGAACTCCCGAACAGCTTGGCGGTGAACCAGACCGAGAAGCGCAAATAGGCGAGATAGGGAATTTCGACGACCCGAGAGGCCGGGCGCAACATGTCGTCATGGCAGAAGATACCGCCCGGCTTGAGCACGCGATAAATCTCCTTGAACGCACGGATGATCTCGAGATGGCGCGAGGCGAATTGCAGCGTCACCGCGTCGAACGAGTTGTCCGGGAACGGCAACACATGGGCGTCGCAGACGCGCGCATGGATGGTCAGGCTGCGTTCGCGGGCGCGGCGCTGGCCCTCGGCCGTCATGTGCGGGCTGCCGTCAACGCTATGGATTTCAAGGCTCGGGTCGAGCGCCAGCAGCTTGAGCGGGACTTCGTGGATGCCCGAACAAACGTCGAGCACCTTTGAACCCGGCGGCAAACGGCGGTGGATCGCCTGCGCGAAGATGCCGCTCCAGCACGCGCAGGTCCCAAGCGAGGCTACGGCATTGCCTTTGTCGTAATAAGTCGGCACGTCCCGGAACACTTCCGGGATCAGGGTCCGCCACGTCTCGCCGAACATTTGCGAACGAAGATCTTCCCTCTTCAAGAAATCTTCTGAGATGCTCATCCTGTCCCCCCCGGCTAGGAGCCGGATACTATACATCAAGTGCGAGGCCTACCAAGCAAACGCCACCCATACCCGGACACCAGCACGAACGAAAACCCCGATGGATCGGGCACTATCTGTTTCAATAGATTGATTTCGCGGCGGATGAACTGATCTTGATCAAAAAGCCGTGCGAACAGCCCGGCGCACCCCCACGGCCGGGTTGCGCGTGCAATTTGACAAATCGCAAAGCGATATTGCCGGCTTCCCGGCAAAATGAACGTTCAAGTCGCTACGCCAGACCGGCCAGCGCGATCGCTTCGACCTCGATCTTGAAGCCGTAATGCAGCGAAGGCACCGGCACAACGCAACGCGCCGGCCGCGCTTCGCCGGCCCACGCCGCGTAGATCGTGTTGAAAGCCGGCCATGACTGGATGTCGGTGACGTAGACGCGCACCTGCACCAGCCGGCTCACCGCGCTGCCGGCGGCCGCCAATGCCGCTGCCACGTTGTCGAGCACCTGCTGCGCCTGCCGCTCGAACGGCGCGTCGTTGAGCTTGCCGCCGTCGGGTGCGACCGGCAATTGCCCCGACACGAAGACAAATCCGTTCGCCGACACGGCGTGGCTGTAGTGGCCGCCCGGCGCCGCCATGGTTTGCGGATTGCTTGGCACGATATCGGCCGCCACCCTCACCCCCTCGCCGCTTCCGCCAGCAGCCCGAACACCGCGAATACCAGCGGCTTGCGCTCGAGGTTATAGGTTTCGACCTCGCGCGCGGCGCGATTGACCTTTTCCCAGACCTCGGCGGTGCGCGCCATTTGTGGTTTCGGGCGCGCATCGGTGAGGCGCGCCGACAACCAGGCATTGACCATGTCCATGAACGTGGCGAGCGTTTGCGGCTCGCTGCCGCCGAGCGCGTCGCCAAGCGCGTGCAGCGCGCGCGGGTCGGGATCGGGCAGTTGCGCGAACAGGTCGAGCACGCGCTGGCGCAGCGCGAGCGCCGGACCGTCGAGCAGTCCGAGCGCGCGGGCGACGCTGCCGTCGGCGGCGAGCGCGGCTTGCTGCACGTCCGCATCCTCGGCGTCGCGCCCGCTCGCGGCGGCAACCGCGCGCGCTACGTCGGCGGGCTCGAGCGGGCGCAGCAGCAGGCGGCGGCAGCGCGAGCGGATGGTGGGCAGTTCGCGTCCGGGCGCGTTGTTCACCAGCAGCAGCAAGGCGCGCGCCGGCGGCTCCTCCAGCACTTTGAGCAAAGTATTGGCGCCCGCCGCGTTGAGTTCGTCGACCGAATCGACAATGGCGACCCGCCAGCCGCCCTCGCCCGCGGTCGAGCCGAAGAACGCGACGCTGCGTCGTACGTCTTCCACGCGAATTTCGGTGAACAGTTTGCCGGTCTTCTCGTTGATGACGCGCTCCATCACCAACAAGCCGCCTTGTGCCTGCGCGGCGATGCGGCGCGCGACCGCGTGGTCGGGGTCGACAGCGAGCGAAGTCGCCTGCTGCACGGCGGCCGTCTGCGGATCGGGGTGCGCGAGCACGAAACGCGCCAGGCGATAGGCAAGCGTCGCCTTTCCTATCCCGGGAGGCCCGCCGATCAGCCAGGCGTGCGGAATACGGCCGCCTTGGTAGGCCTCGAGCAGCGTGCGCTCGGCTTCGGCGTGTCCGAACAACGCGGCCGTTTCGCGCGGACGTAAGATGTCGCTGTCGGCGTCGTCCCCGCTCACGGCGAAATCGTTTCCGCCGCGCTGGGCTGCAACAGCAGGCGCTGCTCGACGGTGGCCCAGATGCGCTCCGCCACCACGTCGCGCGGCGCGCGGCCGTCGATGACGATGCAGCGCTTGGGCTCCCGTTCCACGAGCCCGAGATAGGCCTTGCGCAAAGCCTCATGAAATTCGACCGACTCCGCCTCGAAGCGGTCGGTCGCTCCCTTGCCGCGCCGGCGCTTGGCGCGCGCCAGTCCAACCGTCGCCGGAACGTCGAGGATGATGGTGAGATCGGGCATGGCCGCGCCGACCGTCACGCGTTCGAGGCTGCGAATGAGCTTCATATCGACTTTGCCGAGCGAACCTTGATAGACGCGCGTGGAATCGATGAAGCGGTCGCAGATCACCCAAATGCCGTCGACCAGCGCCGGGCGAATGGTCGTGCGCACGTGATCGTCGCGCGCGGCCGCGAACAAAATCGCCTCGGTCTCGGCGCCGAGGGGCTTCGCGACGCCGGACAAGAGAATATGACGGATGACCTCGGCGCCGGGCGAGCCGCCCGGCTCGCGCGTGAGCACCACCTCGATGCCGCCCGCGTTGAGCCGGTCCGCCAGAATGCGCGCGTGGGTGGACTTGCCGCTGCCTTCGCCGCCTTCGAAGGTGATGAATTGTCCGCGCATTTCGTCCTGTCTGGGCGATGAAAAGCCGATTATAGCCGCTCGGCCCCCGCGCGGAACAGCGCGATTACCATTTCGCTCACCGCGTCGAGTGCCCTGCCAGGCATATTGCCCCTCTCGACGCTCTCGGCGGCCTTAAGCGGCACTTGCAGGACCAATTTGTCGTCGCGCCAGACCTTGAGCAGCCCGATCGGCTGGCCCTTGGCGATCGGCGCCGGCACCGGTCCCTGATAGGCGATACGCGCTATCAATTTTTCGCCCCCGGCCTTCGGCACCATCATTTTTACGAGGCCGGGAGCCTCGAGCGGCACTGAGCCGCTGGCGCCGCCATAGACCTTGGCATAGCCGATGATCTGGCCTTCGGCGAACAGGTTGCGCGGCTCGAAGTTGCGGAAGCCCCATTCCAGCAGCTTCTTGGCTTCGTCGGCGCGCTCCTTGGGGCTTTTTTCGCCGTTGACCACGACGATCAGCCGCAGGCCGTCCTGCACCGCCGAACCGACCAGGCCGTAGCCGGCCTCCTTGGTGAAGCCGGTCTTCAAGCCGTCGGCCCCGCTCACGGAGCCGAGCAGCGGGTTGCGGTTCTGCTGGCGGATCTTGTTCCACGTGAAATCGGGCTGGCTGAAAATCTTATAGAGCTCGGGATAATCGAGGATGATATGGCGCGCCAGTATGGCGAGTTCGCGCGTGGTGACGTGCTCGTTCGGATCGGGCAATCCGTTGGAATTGGTGAATACCGATTTGGCGAGGCCGATCTCGCGGGCGCGCTGGGTCAGCTTCTCGGCGAATTCGCCTTCGGTGCCGGCAAGCCCCTCGGCCAGCACGATGCAGGCATCGTTGCCGGACTGGATGATCATGCCGTGCAGCAGGTCGTCGACCGGCACCTTGCTGTGGATCGCCGCGAACATGGTGGAGGAATGCGAGGGCGCACCGCCGCGCCGCCAGGCATTTTCGCTCACGGTGAATTCGTCGGTGAGCTTGAGGCGCCCTTCCTTGATCTCATGGAACACGTATTCGGCGGTCATCAGCTTGGCCAAACTCGCCGGAAAGATGAGCGCGTCGGGGTCGCGCTCGTAGAGCACGTCGCCGGTTTCGGCATTGATCAGGATGGCATGCGGCGCGATGATGCCGGCTTCGTCCTTCTTGGGCGTTTCTTTTTTTGGGGCCGCCGCGGCCGGTTTTGCCGGCTTGTGTTCGGCTTTCGGCGCGGCCACGGCGAGCGCGCCGAGGGCGACGAGCATTACCGCCGCCGCCAGCAGCCGTCCGAATGCATGAGACACAAAGACCATCGTCGATATTCTTTCGCCGGCGCGAGGCGCGTCAAGCCGGCATAATCGGCGCGATGTGGCGGAAATTTGTGGCTCAGTAAAGGCCGCGGCCGCTCAGAAACGCCGCCCGGCCTTCCGAGCTCACCGGGGCATAGGCGGAAACCGGCGAGGCTTCCGGCTCGGCCTGCGCCGGGGTCGCGGCGGCGTATTCGACGGTGCGGGCCGGCACTGCCGGGACCTCGCGGGCACCCTCACCCAGCCGATAGGGCCGGTCGGGCGGCGGCGGTGCACGCGTCAGCGGCCGGTTATCGAAATAAGTCGGCGCGTAAGGCTTGGCGGAGGCAACCAGGACCGGCGCCGCAGACGCCGGCGCGCCTTCGCGCAAAGTCGCCATCAACTTGCGGTCGTCGGAGCCTTCCAAAGGTGCGCGGCCGACATAATCGACCCGCACTTTGGTGACGCCGTCGCCGTAGAAGCCCAACAATTTGGCGGTCTTCACCGAGACGTCGATGACGCGGTTGCCGACGTAAGGACCGCGGTCGTTCACCCGCACCACGATCGAACGGTGATTGGCGAGATTGGTGACGCGCGCATAAGACGGCAGCGGCATGGTCGGGTGCGCGGCCGAAATCGAATTCATGTCGAAGATTTCGCCGTTGGCGGTGAAGCGGCCGTGGAAATCGTCGCCGTACCAGGAAGCAAGGCCAACGGCGCTGTAATTGACGTCCTCTTGCGGGACATATTCACGCCCGCCGACCATATAAGGCTTGCCGACCCGGTAGACGCCGCCGCCCTTGGGCACCGGCTGGCCCGGCTCGACCACGCGGGCGCTGGACGAAACGCCGTAGCGGGGATCGACGCGGCCGCTGAGGCCGCCCGAGCAATTGGCGAGGATGAGACAGCCGGCAATCAGCCCCGTAAGGCGCGCGCTCAGGCACAAGCCGGCTTTGCCCCCGAATCCGCCCATGCTGCCTGCAATCCCCGATGCGAAGCGGTCAGTTTACCCTGTCGCGGCCGTTTCGGGAACCGCCGATGAACGGGGTGGTAAATAGTTGGTTCCACTGCCACATTTGGCGGTCCCGAGGCCAATGCAATAGCCCAAGGCCTGGTCTGGTCGCAAGTGCGCAGCGCAGCCAAATGTGCAGCCGCGGCGCAATATCCCGGCGCCGGCGTCGCGCCCATAAAATCTCAATCCAGATTATTCGTTCCGCGCGTCAAGCGGTTGAATTTAAACAGAACCATAGCATCGGCGATCACCGCAACGGCGCCGCCCGCATGCATGAATTCAAGCCACCAGGTTCACATCGGATGGTCCTTGCAAGAAGCGAGTTCTCCACAAGACGAGCGAAACACTTCTCAAAAACCCGAGCCGCTGAACGAATCAATTTGGGCTAGCGCAGGACACTTGCAGGCCCCGGCCGACCTTTTTTGACCGAAACGGCCGGCTGAGCTACCGAAACGCCTGTCCGGAAGGGTGGCCGAGCGGTTTAAGGCACCGGTCTTGAAAACCGGCATACCCGCAAGGGTATCGTGAGTTCGAATCTCACCCCTTCCGCCACTAACGATCGTGCGGCGAGGTTCGGGGGGACCGTGACCGACCAAGACCAATTACGGACCAAACGCGACGCGCATCTGTTCGGTTCCGGACCCAAGCGCATTTTGTCGCTCGACGGCGGCGGCGTGCGCGGCGCGACCACCATCGCCTTTCTCGAGCGGATCGAAGCGCTGATCGAGGACATCGAAGGCCGGCCGGTGCGTCTGTGCGACTGGTTCGACATGATCGGCGGAACCTCGACCGGCGCAATTATCGCCGCCGCGCTGTCGCTCGGCTACAGCGTTGCCGACATTCGCGGTTTCTACGAACAACTGGCGCCGAAGATTTTCAAGAAATCGTTTTTCCGCTTGAAGGGCTGGCAGGCCAAATTCGATTCACGCCGGCTGATGCAGGAACTCAGCAGCGTGATCGGAGCAAGGACGCTCGACAGTCCGGAGATAAACACGGGTCTTTGCATCGTCCTCAAGCGTATGGACACCGGCAGCGCCTGGATCGTCATGAACAATCCACGCTCGGTGTTCTGGGAAACGCCGGAAGACGGCTCATTCATCGGCAACCGGCATTTGCCGCTTGCGCCCATCGTGCGGGCGAGCACGGCGGCGCCGAGCTTCTTCGAACCGGAGCTGCTCGAGATCGTGCCTGGGCATCCGCCTGGCCTGTTCATCGACGGCGGCCTCACGCCACACAACAACCCGGCTTTGCTGATGCTGATGACCGCCATCATCCCGGGCTACGGATTGAACTGGAAGCTGGGGCCGGAAAATCTTTTGATCGTCTCGGTCGGCACCGGATCGTTCCGCCCCACATTAAGTCCGGTCGACGCCATGCGGTCGAGCGCCATCGGGCTTGCAATCAAATCGCTGGCGGCGATGATCGCCGAAAGCCAGATGCTGGTGCTGACCTTGATGACTTATCTCGGGCAATCGCCGGTCGCCTGGCCGATCAATTCCGAAATCGGCGATCTTGGCCGCCTGACCGCGCCGACCGGCGATCTGTTCCGCTTCCTGCGCTACGACGTCCGGCTTGAGCCGTCGTGGCTCGCCGGCAAGCTCGGGCGCAACTTCAGCACCGATTTTGTCCTCAAGCTGCGCCCGATGGACAATCCGGCCAACATGCCGATGCTTTATGAACTCGGAAAAAGCGCCGCCGCCGAGCAGGTCAAACGCGAGGACCTGATGTTCCCCAAGGTCGCGCGTTAGGTCACGAACTCATGTGACACGCTGGGTCTCTTGTCCGCAAAGCGCCAGAAGCAGACATTATAAAAAAGCCCGACAAAATGCCGGGCCTTCCTAGATCGAGCAAATCAATCAAAACGCCGAACAGCCTATTTCTGCTGCTGAGCCGGCTTGGTGGCCGGCTTATCGCCTTGAGTTTGTTGCTGCGGGGCGGGGCTGGCAACGCCCGGCGCGGGGGTCTTCGGGGCTTCATTGGAACCGACTACGGGATTGGTCATCGTAAATTCCTTTTAAAAATACCAGAAAAGTATTTTTCGGGTACATAAGGACAGCTGGTGCTTGTTTCGCAATTAACAAGGTCGAGTCACAAGCTTATTTCGATCCGGTCCGGACCGCGGCACGCGGCCGCGCATAACGACCTGCCAGATCCACCTACTGTTCCGGCAACGTCACCGGCGCATAGCTGCGCGCAGCCGCATCGAATATCGCAACTTGGACAACCGGGTAGTCTTGCTTGAGTTTCAAGCCGACCGTCATGGCTTCCTCGGATGTCTGAAATCGCGATTTCAATTTGCCATCGACCGACAACACGTACCCGTCGATCGGAATGACATTCGCGCGCAGATTCTCGGGCTTTTCAGTCTTACGGCTCATGGGCCATTCCTTTGTTGTGTTTTGGTTTCAGCGTCGCCCGTTCAATCTTTCGCGACGCCACATATGTCAGTTTCTTAAAAATCGGCGACGACGAGGTTGTAGGCGCCCTTTCGGCCGCGGGCATAAACCTTCGCGGCAATATCGCAGATCAATTTACGGTTGCTGTCGAAGGCCTTTAGAAGGCCTGCTTCGTCCGGCTGCAGATTGGGCTGAATGTGTTGGAGCGCGTCCCAAGTCACAAAGAACGAGCTCTCCATCGAACGGTCATAGCCCCAGAAATGTACCGAGCGCCGCGTGGCATCGTAACTGCGGCTAAAATTGGGAAACGTCACCGCCTGATTCACGCCGTTCGACGGCCGCTGACCTGGCCATATCATTGGTCCACCGCCGGTACTGCGCCGCCAATTAGAATCGGAAGAGGGTCAATAGCCTTACCGGAGTCGATCGCATGCACGGTCTGATCCTGGTGGTCGACAAGCCACTGCTCATTGTCCGCGAGCACAATGAAGCTGCGTTCGCGCCGCTGAAATTCGCGCGAGTCGTCCGGGCTGTTGGCCGTCTTTGCAAGTTCGCCGCATTCGGCCGCTTTCGCACGATAAAGCTCGGGCGCGAACATCGCAGGCCTTTCTGTAAGAGGGCCGCCCTCAATTGCCGGTTGCGGCAATAGCGCGGACTTGGTTCATATGGGGATGCCACATCGATTTAACGAGAGGCGCCGCCGAAGTTTCGTCATTTCCCGCATAATTGCTCGACTTTGGGCGCGATTGGGCGCACCATTTGTCGAGGCGGAGCGCCTCAAGGCGTCCGCTCCCAAGTCGAAAAACCGACGTTATCTCCCACCTTCGCCGCGTGTCGCTCGGCAAGGGGGCGGCTTATTGCAGGAGCACCAAATGTTGGCCTGGTTCATTCCGCCGGTGGTGGTGCCGAGTTTGCTTTCGACCGCAATCGTCACCTCGGAACTGCTACGATGACCATCGTGGACAAAGACGGTCGCTTGCTCGGTGCGGCCGACCCAAAACGTATCGACGTTCACTCGCCTGCCGAAATGCGGCATTGGGTGCGGGAAATCGGACGGCCCGCCGCCAAACTCAACGAGGCGGTAAAGGCGGTCGGACCTTTGGTGTCCGACGTTCGGGACTATTTGCGAACCCGCTCCCTTTACGCAATCCACCGATGACGCGCACCAAGCGCAGCACACTGACATTCAGCCGCGCCTTCACGTTGGAAGCGGAGAGCGCTCGTTTCCGGCCGGCGCTTATGAAGTGGTGACGGATGAGGAACTGATCGAAGGGCTTTCGTTTCCGGCTTACCACCGGGTCGCCAGCTGGATGCTTACGCCGGCGCAAAATTCCAGCAGTCCGACCGAGATGATAACGATCGGCCCTATCGAGCTTGCAACCGCGCATGCGCGCGACGCGGCCTACGCGCATAAATTAAGCGATATCAGCCTGGGGTCCGTGCCCTAAAAAGCGAGCGGGAACAGCGTATCGATCGGCAGAAACGGCCCGCCGCGGGTGCGGCATGCCCGCTGGCAATAGCGGTCACCCGCATCGGCACGCTTGAGGCAGCGGCCCTGCTTGTCACGCTCTAGACAGGCCACCAGGTTCCACGCGGTAAAGGAGCCGCATTCGCTCCAGCAGGCGCCGCTGGCCCAAATCGACTCCGCGCGTCCGCCGAGCGGGAACGGCGGCTCATTGCTCTGCTTGTTGTAGCGCCAGACCGCGCCGTCGCCGGCGAGCGCCGGCAGTGCTGCAAGAGCGCCAAGCACCAGGGCTAAAACGATGGCGAAACGCGTCATTGGCGGCCTTTCCTAGATCGCAGCTTAGCGCCGCCGCGCGCCGCCGCCAATCGGGGCGGTGGATGGTCTAGCGGCCTTGCACTGGCCGGGGTTCGCGGCTAGCTCAATGCCCGCATGCTCGATCCGAACAAAAAAATCGCCGCACCGAAGGTGAGCTTCGTCTCACTCGGCTGCCCGAAGGCGCTGGTCGACAGTGAGCGCATCGTCACGCGGCTACGGGCGGAGGGCTACGAACTTTCGCGCGAGCACGCTGGCTCCGACGTCGTCATCGTCAACACCTGCGGCTTTCTCGACAGCGCCAAGGCTGAATCGCTTGCCGCCATCGGCGGCGCGCTGAAGGAAAACGGCAAAGTCATCGTCACCGGCTGCATGGGTGCCGAGCCCGAAAGCATTAAGGCCGCCTACCCGCAAGTGTTGGCGATCACCGGGCCGCAGCAGTACGAGAGCGTTGTGGATGCCGTTCATCGCGCGGTGCCGCCGCAGCACGATCCGTTCCTCGACCTGGTGCCGCCGGAAGGCATCAAACTGACGCCGCGCCATTACGCCTATCTGAAAATTTCCGAAGGCTGCAACAACCGTTGCTCGTTCTGCATCATCCCGCGCCTGCGCGGCGATCTGGTGTCGCGCCCCGCGGGCGACGTGCTGCGCGAGGCGGAGAAGCTTACCGCCGCCGGGGTGAAGGAACTGCTGGTAATCTCGCAGGACACGTCCGCCTATGGGCTCGACATCAAATACGCCGCCAGCCAATGGCGCGGCCGAGAGGTGCGCGCGAAGTTCATCGACCTCGCGCGCGCATTAGGTGAGCTCGGCGTCTGGGTGCGGCTGCATTACGTTTACCCCTACCCGCACGTGGACGCGGTCATTCCGCTGATGGCCGAGCGAAAAATTCTGCCCTATCTCGACATCCCGTTCCAGCACGCCGCGCCCGACGTGCTCAAACGCATGAAGCGGCCGGCGGCGCAGGAAAAGACTCTGGAGCGCATCGCCAAGTGGCGCGAGATTTGTCCGGACATCACGCTGCGCTCGACTTTCATCGTCGGCTTTCCCGGCGAGACCGACGAAGAATTCGACTATCTGCTGCAATGGATCGAGGAAGCCGCGCTCGACCGCGTCGGCTGCTTCAAGTACGAGTCGGTACGCGGCGCCGCCGCCAACGATATGGCCGCGGCCGTGCCGGACGACGTGAAAGAAGAGCGCTGGCATCGCTTCATGCAGGCGCAGCAAACGATTTCCACGCGCCGGCTCAAGCGCAAAGTCGGTACACGGCAGCAAGTCGTCATCGATTCCGTCGGGCCTACGGTTGCAAAAGGCCGCTCGATGGCGGATGCGCCGGAGATCGACGGCGCGGTTTATGTGGCCAGCAAGCGGCCATTGCGCTTGGGCGAAATCGCGACGGTGAAGATCGAGCGGGCCGACGAATACGACCTGCACGGCACGACTGTGGGCTTCTGATTTCCCCGCGGGTTCCCTCGATAAGTTCCAGTTCCCGGCATGCAACTCCGGAACGCGCGAGCGCGCGAGGCGTTACGCTGACATCCTTCATGACAAGGAGGTCATGCTATGAGATTCAAAAGTACGCTATTTGTCGCCGCCGTGAGTGCAGCCGCGCTATCGGCCCCCGCCTCGGCCGCCATCGTTGCGTCTGCCATGACGCCGCTCAACATCCGGTCCGGGCCCGGACCGCAATACAGCATCATCGGCGCGATCCCCGATCGCGGCCGCGCGATCGTCACCGGCTGCATCCAAGGCAGCTTGTGGTGCCAGGTCAGCTACAACGGCAGGCAGGGCTGGGCCTACGCGCAATACATGACGGCGACTTTGTCCGGCCGCTCTTTCGCCGTCGCCGAGAGCGTGAGCGCGTTGCCGCCGGTGACCTATCAGGCGCCGGTTGAAACTGTCGGCAGTGCGGTCCCGGTTCCAGTTGTTACCGGCACCTTGATCGCGCCGCCGGCCGAGCCGCCGCTTTCCCTCAGCCCGCCGCCGGCGGTCGGCAACTACGTGGTCAGCCATCCGCTCGCGCCGGTTTATCTTAACGGCGAGGTGGTGGAAGGCGTCGGCCTGCCGGAGGACGTCGCGGTCGCCCCCGTGCCGGGCTTCGACTACCATTACGCTTACATCAACAACCAGCCGGTTCTGGTCGAGCCGCAGACGCGGCGGGTCGAGTATATCTATCGCTGAGTTACGAGTGCCGTCCCCGCGCAAGCGCGGACGGCGCTTGGCCGTCACAGCCGGTAGAACTTGACCGCATTGTCGTGAAACACCTTGCGCTGCTCGGCCTCGGTGTATTCCGACATCACCTTGCGATAGACGGCGAAGAAATCGGCGTAGCTCGCGTGCAATTTCTCGAGCGGGAAATTGCTGCCGTAAATCGTGCGCTCGATGCCGAATATCTGGATCGAGTCGCGGATCACCTGGCGCGCCTGCGCCAGCGTGATGCCCTGATTGAACATGCCGAGCCCGGACAGCTTCACGTGCAGGTTGGGGAACGCGGCCATAGCCGTGAGCGCGGCGCGCCACTGCTCGATCATCAGCGGCGCGCGGTCGGTCAGCATGCCGGAATGCAGTAGGATCATCGGCACCTTGGGGAACGCCTTGATCAACTCGACGGCGTATTTCGCCTGGCCGGCGAAGACTTGCAATTCGAAATGCAGGCCGTATTTTTCCAATAATGCAAAGCCGCGGCGGAATTCCGGTGTTTTGCAAAGGTCAGGCGTCGGGTTGGGCTGGCGCAGCGGGTGGCTGTCCCAGTGCAATTGATGGCGTACGCCGCGCAAATTGGCGAACTGCGTCTGCTCCTTCAACTTCACGTCAAGATCGGGATCGGTCATTTCGGCTTGGCAGACAATGCCATGCGGGAAACCGTGCTTGTCGGCAACCGATTGCAGCCAGCGGGTCTCGTCGAGCGCCCGCTTGTTGCCCCACATGGCAGTGACGTGCACCGACTTGGTCACGCCCTCGGGCGCGACGTCGTTGATCCATTCCTCCACCGGGTAGTCGCGGCGCAGACCGAAATACTCGCCATACATGCGCGGGATCGGCGGATCGGCCAGCCACGGAATGTCTTTGCGCTGCCAAATATGGTGGTGCGTGTCGATCACCGGTCCGGTGTAGTGCGCCATGTTGTCTCCCTATGAATTTATCGAGCCTACGATTTTGACCACCGCATCGGTCAATCTATTGAGTTCGTCGGGCGCGATGGTGAAGGCGGGCGTCAGATAAATGATATTGCCGAAGGGGCGCACGAACACGCCCTCGGCAACGAAACGCGCGCGCAGGGCGTCGAGATTTTCGATTGCGTTCACCTCGACCACGCCGATGGCGCCCGTCACGCGCACGTCCTTGACGCTCGCCATGCTGCGGCAAGGTGCGAGCCCTTGCAATAACGCTGACGAGATGTCAGCGACCTGCTGCAACCGCGGCTCGCTCTCGAATAGATCGAGCGAGGCATTGGCCGCCGCGCAGGCGAGCGCATTCGCCATATAGCTCGGCCCGTGCATCAGTGCTTTCTTGGGATCGTCGGACCAGAAGGCGTCAAACACTTTTTTGGTCGCAACGGTCGCGGCGAGCCCGAGCGTGCCGCCGGTGAGCGCTTTCGACAGTGCAATAATGTCGGGTGAAGCGCCCGCCGCCTCGCAGGCGAACATCGAGCCGGTACGGCCGAAGCCGGTGAACACCTCGTCGAAAATCAGCAGCACGTCGTATTTGTCGGCGACCGCGCGCAGGCGCTTGAGCACGGCCGCGTCGTGGAATTTCATGCCGCCGGCGCCCTGCACCAGTGGCTCGACAATAATTCCCGCGATGGTGTCGGCGCGCGCGCCTATGAACGTGTCGAGCGCCGCCGCTTTCGCATCGTCCGCCGGCAGATCGACAATGTGGTGCTGTGGCAGCAACCCGGCGAACGGCACGTGCATGCCCTCCTCGCTGTCGCTCACCGCCATGGCGCCGGTGGTGTCGCCGTGATAGCCGCCTTTGAAGGCGACGAATTGCGTCCGCCCTTTGACGCCGCGATTGATCCAGTATTGCAACGCCATCTTGAGCGCGACCTCGACCGCGACCGATCCTGAATCGGAGAAGAACACGCGGCTGAGATCGCCCGGCAAGAGCGCCGCGAGCCGCCGCGCCAGCGTGAGGGCGGCCTCATGCGCCAGCCCGCCGAACATCACGTGCGGCATCTGCTTGAGCTGCTTGGCGACAGCGTGCCGAATATGAGCCTGATTGTAGCCGTGGCAAGCGGTCCACCAGCTGGCGATGCCGTCGATAAGCACGCGGCCGTCGGCCAGCACGATGCGCGAGCCTTCGGTCCGCACCACGGGCAGCGGCGGGCTAGCGGTTTTCATCTGGGCATAAGGCAACCAGACGTGCGCAAGGCCTGCCGCATGCCAATCGGGCGGCCCGTTCTTTTTGCTGGTATCGCCCGCCATTTGGCGCTTTCCTACACCGGTGAACTCGCTCGATCAATTCGCGCAAGCCAAGCTCGACGACCTGCAGCGCCGCCACCTGCGCCGCGCGCTGGCCGAGACCTTGCGCGAGGACGGCATCTGGGTCGAGCGCGACGGCAAGCGGCTGCTGTCGTTTTCCTGCAACGATTATCTCAACTTGACTCAGCACCCCGCGATCAAGCAGGCGGCCAAGGCCGCAATCGAGCAATACGGCGCCGGCTCCGGCGCCTCGCGGCTGGTCACCGGCAATCACCCGCTTTACGCGCAATTGGAATCGCGGCTATCGCGCACCAAGCGGACTGAAGCCGCCGTCGTGTTCGGCTCCGGCTATCTCGCCAATGCCGGCATCATCCCGGTGCTGATCGGGCGCGACGGGCTGGTGCTGGCGGACGAACTGTCGCACGCGTGCCTGTTCGCCGGCGCCCAGTTATCCCACGGCACCGTGATAACGTTTCACCATAACGATGTCGCGCACGCGCGCGACCTGCTCGTTCGCCATCGCGCCGCGCACGACCACGCGCTGATCGTCACCGACGGCGTGTTCTCCATGGACGGCGACCTCGCCCCGCTCGCCGATCTCAATGCGCTCGCCGGCGAGCACGACGCCTGGCTGATGTCGGACGACGCACATGGGCTGGGCGTGGTCGGCGGCGGGCGCGGATCGAGCTTTGTGGGCAATACGCATATTCCGATTCCCTTACAGATGGGCACGCTGTCGAAGGCGGTCGGCGCCTATGGCGGCTATCTGTGCGCCTCTGGCGCGGTGATCGATTTGATCCGCAACCGCGCTCGCACGCTGATCTACTCGACCGGCTTGCCGCCGGCCTGCGTCGCCGCTTCCATCGCCGCGCTCGATCTGATCGAGCGCGAGCCGGGCTACGCCGCATTGCCGGTGCAAAAGGCCAAAGCTTTTACCAAGGCTGCCGGCCTGCCCGAGGCGCAAAGCCCGATCGTGCCGATCATTATCGGCGAGGAAGAAGCGACGCTCGCCGCCTCGCGCCTGCTCGCCAGCGAAGGCTACCTCGCCGCTCCGATCCGCCCACCCACGGTCGCGGCCGGCAGCGCGCGCTTGCGTTTGACGTTTACCGCGCAGCATCCCGACGAGCAGATCGCGCGGCTCGCCGGTCTCGTGCGCGACAAAATATTGAATCATTGATGGCCGCCTATTTCGTCACCTCGACCGGCACCGACATCGGCAAGACTTTCGTCACCGCCGGCTTGATCCGCTATCTGCGCGAGGCCGGCCAGGCCGTGCACGCACTCAAGCCGGTGGTGAGCGGTTACGACCCTTCCGTGGTCGAAACCAGCGATCCGGCGGTGCTGCTGGCGGCGCTCGGACGCCCAGTCGCGGCGAACGAAGTCGAGGCCATCGCGCCCTGGCGCTTCCGCGCGCCCTTGTCGCCCGACCTCGCCGCCGCGCGCGAAGGCCGCGGCATCGATTTCGGCGCCTTGATCGCGTTCAGCCGCAAGGCGGTCGACGCCGAGAAAGGCATGCTCTTCATCGAAGGCGTCGGCGGCATCATGGTGCCGCTCGACGCCGAACGCACGGTGCTCGACTGGATGGCGGCGCTGAAAATTCCCCTGCTCTTGGTGGTCGGCGGCTATCTCGGCACCATCAGCCACACGCTCACCGCGCTCGACGTGTTGACGCAACGCCATCTGAAAATCGCGGCCATCGTGGTGAGCGAGAGCGAACGCAACCCGGTTGAGCTCGACGACACGGTCGCCAGCATCGCGCGCTTTGCGCATGGCACCGGCGTGGTCGGCCTGCCGCGCCTGCCCGGCGGCATCAACCAGCACCCGGCCTTCGCCAAGATCGCCGCACTATTATAGCGTCGTCCGTCCAAAACCCTTTTTGAGGTCGTCGGCATTCATGACCGGCACAAACTCGACTTCGGCATTGAGATGGTGGAACAGAGGCTCGGCAAACTCGACGATCTGCGAGGGATCGGCATGATCGAAAAAAATCATCCCGCCGCGTTTGCCGTTCATCGGCGCAAAATACGCGGCCTCGGGCTTCAACTTGGCCACGAGCGCTTCTACCGTTTTGCCGAGCGAACCATCCTTGTAGGCCGCATTCCCTTTCTCGACGGGTAACGTGAATTTTAGCATCATACGCATTTGCTTCTCCAATGTTTGCCGATCGCAACCGATAGCCCGGTAAAAAGTCTAGCCGTGCCTAGAACGCCCCGCAACGTAATCGCGCAACTTGTCTTGGAAAAATCTAAGGCCGGCTGCGCTCGATGAAACGGATCAGCGCGGCGATGGCAGTACCCATGTCAGCGGGCGCGCAATATTCCGCCGGGTTGTGGCTGATGCCTTTGCGGCAGCGCACGAACATCATCGCGGCCGGGCAGAGCTTCGCCATCATCTGCCCGTCGTGACCGGCGCCCGATGGTATGCGGAGCGCGCGGCCGCCGACATCGCCGATGGCAGCGGCGAGCGTGTCCTGCATTTTGGCGTCGCAAACCGTCGCCGCCACGTCGTGGAAATGTTCAAATGCCACATCGAGCTTGCGCTGAGCCGCTATCTGGCGCGCGCCGTCCTCGAACTGTGCGACCGCGGCCTTGCGCGTGGCATCATCCATGCAGCGCAGGTCGACGGTGAAAATGACGCGGCCCGGGATGATGTTGCCGGCGCCCGGTTTGGCCTCGACGATGCCGACAGTCGCTACCATGCCGTCCTGTGCGCGGCCGATGCCCTCCGCCGCCAGCATCATTTCCGCGCTGCCGGCGAGCGCGTCGCGTCGCATGGTCATCGGTACGGTGCCGGCGTGGCCCGCTTCGCCGGTGACAATAACGCGCCAGCGGCTCTGCCCGACGATGCCGGTGACGACACCGAGCGGTTGGTTTTCGGCTTCGAGCCGCGGCCCCTGCTCGATATGGACCTCGACATAGCCGAGCGCTTCGCCGCGTCGATAAGCCGCTTTCGGAATGTCGGTCGGGGTTCTTGCCGTAGGCCTTGAGCGCGTCGGCAAAGGTCACACCGTTGCGGTCGGCGAGCGCGAGCGTCTCGCGCTCGAACACACCGGCGCAGGCCGCCGAAGACGACAGCGTCGAAGGAAAGCGCGAGCCCTCCTCGTCGCCGAAGGCCAGCACGTCGATCGGCAGCGGCGGCGTGCCGCCGAAATGACCGACCGCCAGAATGCCGGCGATTACGCCGAGCGGGCCGTCGTAATGGCCGCCGTCCACCACGCTGTCGAGATGCGATCCAATCAACAGCCGCGGTCCCTCGCCCACGCGCCCGCGCAAGGTGCCGAATGCGTCTTCCGTCACGCGCAGGCCCGCCGCGCGCATCCATTGCGCCGTGAGATCTGCGGCGCGGCGATGCTCGGGCGACAGAAACAACCGCACCAGCCGGCCAGGCTCGGCCGAGATCGGCGCCAGCTGCTCGATCATGGCCTCGGCGCGCGCGCCGAGCGCGGCGGCGTCTAGGTCAGCCATTTCAGGTCCACGAAGGTTTCGATCATGCCTTCGGAATTGATCAGCGCATGCAACAATATCGTCAAGATGACCGAGCCGCTGGCCCAGCGCATCCAGCCGAGCAGCAAGCCGAAGATGAAGATCTGACTGATCACATACCAATCGTATTGCACGTGGATGAGCGCCCAAAGCAGTGAGGTGACGACAATGACCGGCCAGACGTCGCGCGGCGTCTGCAGCCAGCCGCGGAACAGAAAACCGCGGAACAAAATTTCCTCGCCTATCGGCGTCAATGCCACGATGGCCAGCCACAGCCAGAGCAGCCAGCCGCCGGCGCTCGCCGTGCGATAGATGTCCAATTGGAACGGCGTGACGATGCCGCGCCCGAGCAGCCAGCTCAGCACATTGCCGGCAACGATTAGGGTTGCCAAGGCGGCGACGCCGACTACCACTTCGCTCCGTTTCGGCCAGATCAGCCCGAGATAGTCGGCGGCGCGCGCGCCGGTGCGGCGGGCAAACAGCGCGAGCAGCGCTACCTCGACCGGCGTCGATACCGCAATGATCAGGCTGATGGCGGCGCCGTCACCGCTGAAATTCGGCAGATGACCGAGGCTGCGGCCGTAATACCAGGCGAGCGCCAGCAGCGCCGCCATTTGCCCGGCGAGCAGCGCGAAGACCCCGAGCGCCAAGGTGGCGCCGCGGCCCCAAGGTTTGACCGCGTCGCTCACGGCAGCGCCTGCAGCCAGCGGCCGAGCGCGGCGCGCTCGTCGTCGGTCATATGGGTCTGGTCGCCGAGCGGCATCGCCTTGTTCTGCACGGTCTGCACATAAATCGCTTTGGCGTGTTTCTTCAGGTCGGCGAGCGTCTCAAGCGCGACGTTATTCGGTGCTTCGGCGAAGGCCGGATGCGTCGGCTTGACCGCGTGGCACATCACGCAATGCTTGCGCACAAGCGCCAGCGCCTCGATATCGGTGAGCGGGCCTGCGGATGCCGCCGCAGGCAGAAAAATGCCGGCAAACAAAAGCAACCATCGTCCCCGCCAAAGCGCGGCCAGCGGGGACGACAGTTTCATCGGTCAAGGAACCAGGATCGACGAGCCCGTGGTATCGCGGCTTTCCAGTTCCTGGTGCGATTTGGCCGCATCCTTGAGCGAATATTTCTGGTTGATTGGAATCTTCACCGCGCCCGAGCCGACGACCTTGAACAAATCGGCCGACATGGCCATCAGGTCGTCGCGCTTGGCTGCGTAGTGATTGAGCGTCGGCCGGGTCGCGAACAGCGAGCCCTTGGCTTGCAGGAGGTTGATGTTGAAGGCGGCGATCTGGCCCGACGCCGAGCCGAAGCTGACGAAATAGCCGAGCGGATGCAGGCAGTCGAGCGAGGCCGGGAACGTATCTTTGCCGATGCCGTCATAGACGACATCGCACAATTTGCCGCTGGTGATTTCCTTCACCTTGGCGACGAAATCCTCGTCGCGATAAAGGATGGTGTGGTGACAGCCGTTCGCCTTGGCGAGCGCGGCCTTTTCCTTGGAGCCGACGGTGCCGATAACGGTGGCGCCGAGATGATTGGCCCATTGGCAGAGGATGAGACCGACGCCGCCGGCCGCCGCGTGCATGAGCACGATCGTGCCCTTGCCCACTTTGTACGTGCGGTTGACCAGATATTGCACGGTCGTGCCCTTGAGCATCATGCCGGCGGCCTGCTCGTAACTGATGTTGTCGGGCAGCTTGACGGCGCGGTCGGCCGGCACCAGACGCTCGGCCGCGTAACCGCCGAGCGGTCCGACATAGGCGACGCGGTCGCCCACCTTGATATCGGTCACGCCGGGGCCGACCGCGATCACCTCGCCTGCGCTCTCGTTGCCGGCGATGAACGGCATATGCGGCGCCGGATAACTGCCATTGCGGAAATAGCAGTCGATGAAGTTGATGCCGGCCGCATGCGTCTTGATCTTGATCTGGCCCTGCCCGGGCGCCGGAATGGCGACGTCCTCGTAGGTCAGAACCTCGGGACCGCCTGTTTTGTGGACACGCACTGCCGCAACCATTGTTTCACTCCCTCAATAGGTTTGGTTTGTCAGACTTGGTTTGTTGTGTGGATGAGTTTCGGCGGCGATCATAGGCAGCTAAGCGGCCAGCGCAAGCTATCTGGCGCCTGAAACATTGAGCACGGCGCCGCTGATATAGGACGCGGCATCCGAGAGCAGGAACAGGATCGCCTCGGCGATCTCGTCGGGTTCGCCAGGCCGGCCCATGGGCAAAAGCGGCGTGATGCGCTCCAGCCGGCCGGGCTCGTGAATCTCGGTCCTGGTCGGGCCCGGGCGGATGGCATTGACGCGGATGCCCTCCTTCGCCACCTCGCGCGCCAGCCCATTGGTGAGCGCGTCGATGCCGCCTTTGGCGGCGGCGTAGAATACGTATTCGCCGGCGCCGCCGGTCACGCTGGCGATCGAGGACAGCAGCACGATCGAGCCGCCCGGCCCACCTTTGGCGGTGGACATGCGGCGCACCGCCGCCCGCGCGCACAGCAAGCCGCCGTACAAATTGACGTCGATCACTTCGCGCAGAGTCTGGGCGGTCGCCGCTTCCAGTTTCGAATTCTTGCCGCCGACGCCGGCGCTGTGCACGAAATGCGTGATCGGGCCGAGCGCTTTCGCGGCCTCTTCGAACACACGTTCGACCGTGGCTTCCTCGATCATGTCGCCCTCAATGGCGACCGCCTTGCCGCCGGCGGCCTTGACCGCGTCGACGACGCTCGCCGCCGCCTTGGCGTTGTTTTTATAGTTGACCGCGACGTCATAGCCGCGCGCGCCGGCAAGTTTGCAAGTCGCGGCGCCGATGCCGCGGCTGCCGCCGGCGATCAGTAGAACCGGTCGTGGCATGGAGAACTCCCGGACGGTTTAGTGAGAAACCAGCACGATCAGGCGGGCGAGCGCAACAGCCCGGCGGCGAAAAAATAGAGCGCGATCGCGACCAGCGGCCATGTGACGTAAGGTCCCGGCACAAGATTGGAGACCACCGCGATGAACGCCAGCACGATCCAGGCCGCCAGCATCGCAAGGTTGAGCACGCGCCATCGCTTGACCCGCAGCGGATGCAGGAACCTGAGCGGCATAAAAGTCAGCACGGCCAGTGTGGCGACCATCACAGTGGCGAGCCATGGCGGCGGCTCCAGCAGATAAAGATAGAAGGCGCCAAGATTCCAAAGCGCCGGGAAACCGCGGAAATAATTATCGGGCGTTTTCATCTGCCGGTCGGCGAAATAGAGCGCGCCCGTGATCACGACCACGACGCCGGAAACGATCGCCAGCGCGTTCGGCAACATGGCGCTGGCGGCAATCGCATAAGCCGGCACAAACACATAAGTCGTGAAATCGACGATCAGGTCGAGCGTCTCGCCCGACCAGCGCGGCAAAACCTCGGCCACCTTGAATTCGCGCGCCAGCGGCCCGTCGACGCCGTCCACGATCAGCGCGAGGCCGAGGCAGAAGAACATCGCCGCCCAGTGCTCGCCGGTGGCGAAGATCATCGCCATGAACGCCAACGCCGCCCCGCAGGCGGTGAAGATGTGAACGGCGAATGCGCGAATTGACTTGAAACTGGACACGCAGGGTGTTTCCCGGTTGGCCGATCCTAGCACCGCTCATTCCCGCCTACGCGGGAATCCAGCGCTTTCCCACTATGGCCCGCGATTTTTGCTCCGGATCCCCACTTTGGCGGGGATGAACGGAAAAATGGTAAGTGCTATTGATTGCCCCAATCCAGCTTGACGATTTCGGCGGAACGGCCGGCCAGATTCCAGTTGCGCCCGAAGCCGCGAAAGCGCGACTTGTCGGCGCGCGAGACGATCACGTCCGGCCCGATCCAATATTCGCTGTTGCGGATGGTCACGTTCTGGCCCTGCTGTTTGCCGCGCACCGGCGTGATGGCGCCGCCGCCGTATTTTTCCAGGCTGACGATCCGCGTTTCGCCCTGCGTCTCGTAGGTAATGGGAATCTGGCGCACGCCGAGGAACTGCCCGACCAGGATCGACAACAAATGCGTGGTGCCGCCGACGCGGCCGGTGAAGATGCGGGTGAGACCTTTGACCGCGAGCGCCGAGGCCTTGTCGTCGACGAAAAGCGCCGCGGTCCAGTTGCCGCGCGACATGATGCCCGGCAGGTCCATCATCAGCCCGACTTTCAGCCCGGATAGATCCTCGCTGTCGATATGGCCGCCGTCGATGCGGATGCCGGCCCAGGTCTGGCAGCGTTCCTCTGTCGGCGGATGATCGCCGAGCGAGAGCACGCAGGGGCAGAACACCGTGCAGCTGCACGACAGCGCCATCTCGCCTTTCAAACTCCAGCTTTCGCTCAACGCATTCCTCCCGGTCTTCCGATATCTAGCTTAATTCGCCTGCAGCGGCCAATGGGCCGCCAAGGCCGTCGTCACGAAGGCGACGCCGCCAGCGATCAGCGCAATGCCGACGGCATTACTGAAGCGCTTGCCGGTGCCGATCTTCTCAATCGTCATCACCATGCCGAGCCCGGCCATCCAGATCACGTTCATCACGCCGACCGCGAACATCACCAGCATCATCGCCCAGCAGCAGCCGAGGCAATAAAGGCCCTGCTTGACGCCGAGCCGGAACACGCCGCGCGGCGTGGTCGCCCAGTTGGCGAAGAAGAACGGGAACGGGCTTTGGCATTGCCTCAAGCAAGCGTGCTTGAGCGCGGAAAACTGGTAGGCGCCGGCGCCGATCAAGATCGCCGCGGAGAACAGCCCGCTCGCCGATTGCATCCCGGCATCAAGCAGTGCGGCGCGCGTTACGCCGAATTGCGCGAGCGTCGCGATCGCCGCAAAGCCAAGCCACACGATCGAATAGCCGCCGGCCAGCGCGAAGGGCGAGACGATCCGCTCGCGCTTGCGCGCGGCGGTGTCGGCGATTTCGGCGTAAGTGAGGATCATGGGCGCCGCGCTCGGCAGCATCATGGCGAGCGTCATGGCGCCCCACATCGACGCGACGATCGCAAAGCCGCGCGTGCCCCAGGCGCCGTGCGCCTTGGTGAGCGCCTGGCATAACGCGTCGTAGCCGGCCATACCGGAATACATGAGGCCGAACGCCAGCCACCCGAGCCCCGCCAGCGCCAGCACGCAGATCGCGGCCAGCGTTTTCGGCCGCGCAAAGGCTGCGCCCAGCCGGCTTGCGGCGGGCGGCAGATGGGACAGATCGTGGCTGGCGGCTTCGCTCATGCGGCGCGTCCTTGGGCGCTTACCGTGCATAGCGCATCGCCCCGTGCTAGTTAACGGCCAACTGGAACGGACGTTTTGATGCTTGATAAATCGGGCCATAAGCCTTCGGCGATCGTGGTAGGCGGTGGGCCGGCAGGCCTCACCGCCGCGATCACGCTTGCCGGCGCGGGGCTTGCCACCGTGTTGGTGGGAAAGCGCCCCGCCCGCCCCGACAACCGCACCACCGCGCTGTTTGCAGGCTCCGTTACCGCGCTGGAAACGCTCGGTGTGTGGCCGCTGTGCGTGGCGCAGGCCGCGCCGATGCGGGTGATGCGGATCGTCGACGACACCGGGCGATTGTGGCGCGCGCCGGAGGTGAAATTCGCCGCCGACGAAATCGATCTCGACGCCTTCGGTTACAATATCGAGAATTTTCATCTGGTCGCCGCGCTAGAGCAGCGCGCCGGTGCGCTCAAAAGCTTGCGCGTGATCGACGATGAGGTGCGCAGCGTCACGCCGCACGACGACGCGGTCACGCTGACGCTCACCAGCGGCGGCAGCTTGAGCGCGCCGCTGGTGATCGCCGCCGACGGGCGCCGATCGCTTTGCCGCGCCGCGGCCGGCATTGCGGTTGAGGAACGCGATTACCCGCAGGCCGCGCTCACGGTCTGCCTCACGCACACGCGGCCGCACCACGACACCTCGACCGAATTCCACACCCCGAGCGGGCCGTTTACACTGGTGCCGCTGCCGGGCCTGCGCTCGAGCGTCGTGTGGGTGCTCGATCCCGCACAGGCCGACGCCATCAAAGCGCTCAGCGACGCGGAACTCGCGGCGGAAATCGAGCGCGCCTCGCATTCGATCCTGGGCAAGATAAAGGTCGAGCCGGGGCGCGGATTGTTTCCGCTGTCGGTTGCGACCGCCAAGCGCTTCGGCGCGCAGCGCATCGCGCTGGTCGGCGAAGCCGCCCACGTCATCCCGCCGATCGGCGCGCAGGGGCTCAATCTCGGGCTGCGCGATGCCGCCTCGATCGGCGAACTCGTTGTCGCCGCATATCACGATGGCGAAGACACCGGCGGCGATGACGTGCTCGAGGCTTACGAAAAAATGCGCCGCGCCGACGTGTCGAGCCGCACGCTCGCCATCGACCTGCTCAACCGCACGCTGCTCACCGATTTCCTGCCGGTGCAGGGCATGCGCGGTCTCGGGCTTTACATGATCGACCGCATCGGTCCGCTGCGCCGCGCCGTCATGCGCGAAGGTGTCGCCCCCGCCGCTGCCGAACCGCGGCTGATGCGGGGGGAAGCCCTTTAACCACAGCGTCATGCCCACGCTGGTCGCGGGCATCCACGTCTTTGTTTTTTAGCGAATCAAGGCGTGGACGGCCGGGACAAGCCCGGCCATGACGATTAAATAAGCTTCGGCGCTTTCTTCGCGCCCGGTCTATCGCGGAATTCCGGCGCGATCGGCAACGGCAGCGCCGGCAAAGTTTTGCCCGCGGCGCTTTCGATGGTGTGGTCGAACAAGCCGCGCTCAACGAAATGCGGATCCTGCAGCGCTTCCTGCAGCGGCACGACGATGGTCGTGCAGCAATCGGCGGCGGCGAACATCGGCCGCCATTCGTCGGAGGGGCGCGCCATGATCAGTTTGGCGATCGCATCGCGTGTCGCCCTTGGATCGCGCAGGTCGTCGATCAATTCCGCCGGCAGGCCGATCGCCTTCGTGAAGGCCAGCCAGAATTTCTGCTCGATCGCGCCACAAGCGACGATCTTGCCATCTTTGGCCGGATAAAGCTGGTAACGCGGCGAGCCGCCGACCAGCGCAAGCTCGCCCGGTTTGGGAAACCTGCCGGTCGCGGCGCCGAGCGCCAGCGCATACCAGGCAAACGTGAACATGGCGTCGGTCATGGCAACGTCGAGGCGACAGCCCTGCCCGCTGCGGTCACGCGCGCGCAAGGCCAGCAGAATATTGATCACCGCTGGGAAACTGCCGCCGGCGATGTCGGCGGCGAGCATCGGCGGCACCACCGGCGCACCCGCCGGCCCCGGCTGTAGATCGAGCAGCCCGGTATTGCCGATATAATTGATGTCGTGGCCGGCCTCTTCGACGCGCGGGCCGCTTTGGCCGTAGCCCGAGATCGAGCAATAGATCAGTTTTGGATTGAGCTTGCGCAGGTCGTCATAGCCGAGGCCGAGACGTGCCATCACGCCGGGCCGGAATTGCTCGATCAAGATGTCGGCGCGCTTGATGAGCGGGATGAGCTTCGCGCGCGCTCTCTCCGCCTTGAGATCGAGGGTGAGCACTTCTTTGCCGCGGTTGAGCATGGCAAAGACCGCGCTCTCGCCGTCGACGATCGGCGGAAATCGCCGCATGTCCTCGCCGCCCGGCCGCTCGATCTTGATCACCTCGGCGCCGGCTTCCGCCAGCATCAAAGACGCCAGCGGCCCCGGCAGCAGCGTGGTGAAATCGAGAACGAGTAACCCGCTCAATGGCTGCATAAGTCTACCTGAACAATAATGACGGCAGCGTACCGGTTTTCACCATCCACATCACGCTGGTCAGCGTCACCACCGACACCAGCGTGCCGACCAGCACCGCGCTCGAGGCCTGCTCGACCCAGACGTCGTATTGCCGCGCGAACACGAAGACGTTGAGCGCCGGCGGCAGCGCCGCCATCAACACGGCGGTATAGACCCAGATCTGGTCGAACGGCCCGAACAGCGACATCAGCAGAAATACCAGCATCGGGTGGATGACGAGCTTGACCAATGTGAGGAACGGCACTTCCCAGGGCATCTTTTTCAAGGGCCGCAGCGCCACCGTCACCCCGAGCGTGAACAGCGCGCAGGGCGCCGCGGCGTTCTGCAGGAACTGCATCAGCCGGTCGAGCGCGACCGGCGGCTGGAAATGAACCGCCGCCGAGGCGACGCCGAGCGCGCTGGCGATGATCAGCGGATGCAGGACGATGCGTTTGACGACCTCGAGCGCCGTGTTGCCGAGGCTCACCTGTTGCGGCTTTGCCAGCGCCATCAGGAACGGCACCATGGTGAAAAGGATGCTGTTGTCGAAGCAGAATATCAGCGCCACCGGCACCGCCGCCGCAGATCCGAGCGTCGCCAGCGCCAGGCCCGGGCCCATGAAACCGATATTGCCGTAGCCGCCGGCGAGCCCGGCGATAGTCGCCTCCGCGATGCTGCCGCGCCGGGTCGCCATGCCGATGGCGAACGACACCGCGAAAGCCCAGAAAGTCGAAAGCGTGGTGGCGAAGATGAAGTCGACCTGGGCGAGTTTCTGCAGCGGCGTCTGCGCCAGGATGCGGTAAAACAGGGCCGGCAGCGCGACGTAGAGGATGAAAAAATTCATCCAGGCCAGCGCGGTATCGGGGATTTGTTTGAGCTTACCGCAGGCAAAGCCAATGAATATCAGCCCGAAAAACGGAAGCGCCAGATTAAGAACGTCGATCATACGCTTGCCCGGCCTAGCTTATTTCAACGCCAGTCTCGCCGCGGACTTGGCGCGGCCTTTGCATTCCTCTAAAGGGCAGACTGGCACTTTGGAAGGACCAGAACCGTGAAGCTCCCGCGCCAGTATTTCGCCCCGCTCGCCATCGGCGCGCCGGCGCCCATGCGCGATCTGCCGGTGCGGCTGGAGCGCATGATCCATTTCGTGCCGCCGCACCTCGACAAGCTGCGCGCCAAGGTGCCCGAGCTCGCCCGCCAGGTCGACGTGGTGCTGGGCAACCTGGAAGACGCCATTCCGGTCGAGGCCAAGCAAGCCGCCCGCAAGGGCTTCATCGAGATGGCGAAAGCGACCGACTACGGGGCGACCGGATTGTGGACGCGCATCAACGCGCTCAATTCACCCTGGGCGCTCGACGACGTGATCGAAATCGTCGGCGCCGTCGGCGGCAAGCTTGACGTCATCATGCTGCCCAAAGTCGACGGGCCGTGGGATATCCATTATCTCGACCAACTGCTGGCGCAGCTCGAAGCGCGGCACAAGATCGGCAAGCCGATCCTCATCCACGCCATTCTGGAAACCGCGCAGGGCGTCAATAATGTCGAGGCGATCGCGAGCGCCTCCCCGCGCATGCACGGCATGAGCTTAGGTCCCGCCGATCTCGCTGCCTCGCGCGCCATGAAGACGACGCGCGTCGGCGGCGGCCATCCCGACTACAAAGTGCTCGCCGATGCGCAAGGGGACGCCCCGCGCGCCGCCTACCAGCAGGACCTCTGGCACTACACCGTCGGGCGCATGGTCGATGCCTGCGCCGCCGCCGGCATCAAACCGTTCTACGGGCCGTTCGGCGATTTCTCCGACGCCGCGGCTTGCGAGGCGCAATTTCGCAACGCGTTCCTGATGGGTTGTCTCGGCGCCTGGACGCTGCATCCCTCGCAAATCGCCATCGCCAAGACGGTGTTTTCGCCGGACCCGGCAGAAGTCGCATTCGCCAAGAAGATCGTAGCCGCCATGCCGGACGGCGCCGGCGCGGTCATGATCGACGGCAAGATGCAGGACGACGCCACCTGGAAACAGGCCAAAGTTCTGCTCGATCTGGCGAGGCTGGTCGCCGCCAAGGATCCCGACATGGGCGCGCGCTATGGCCTGTGAGGCCTAGCGGGCGCCCCGCAGTTGCACTATGTGGTCAGTGACATGGAAAAAATTCGCATCGCCAAATACAAGATCGGCCAGGTGGTCAAGCACCGCCTCTATCCGTTCCGCGGCGTGGTGTTCGACATCGATCCGGAGTTCGACAACACCGAGGAATGGTGGAATTCGATCCCCGCCGACGTGCGCCCGCGCAAGGACCAGCCGTTCTACCATCTGTTCGCCGAGAACGCGGAGAGCGAGTACGTCGCCTATGTTTCCGAGCAGAATTTGTTGCCCGACACGTCGGAAAAGCCGATCCGCCATCCGCAAGTCGCCGAGGTGTTCGTGCAAGACGACAGCGGCGTCTATCGCCCGCGCAACAGCCAATTGAACTGATCGGGCGGTTGCGCATACGAAAAGGCGCGGGCTAACACCCGCGCCTTTTGCATGCGTGAGCCGGCCAAGTCGCTCTATTTTTTCGCAGGCGGTGCGGGGGCTGCCGGCGCCGCCGCCGTCGGCTGCTGAGATTCCAGTTTCTTGCGCGCTTCTTCCGCCCGCTTCTGCAGCTCTTCCTGCAATTTGCGCTGTTGCTCCTCGACCACCTTTGGATCGGTCGGCGGGCCGTCATAGGCCTTGGCGAAATCGTTGAGCGGCAGCGGCAGGCTGATCGGCGTGCCCTGCATGTTGATCGCCTGCAGCGTGATGGTCTGGCCCTTCTTCATCTTGGCGATCATGTCGTCGGTGACCGGGTAATCCGACATGCAGCCTACGGGGAAGCATATCTTGTAGGGCTCCTGCGCCGGCTGGCCCTGATCGATGATCATGCGGGTGCCGTGCTGCAACTGCATGCCGAGCGGAACCGTGATGCGCAGCACCTTAGGCTCGCCTTCCGGCTCGAACAGCTGGACTACCGCGACCGGCATACCGTTTTCAAGACGGCCGTCTTTGGTCAGCACGCAGACTTGCTTGTTGTTGGTTTCCGGGCCCTTGCCGCACACCTTCAGCCACGGCGAATACATAAGCTGCGGCGCCGCGGCCTGTGGCTGCGCCGGCGCTGGCGCCGGTGCTTGCGCGGGCTTCGCGGGCGCCTCTTTTTTTGCCGCCGGTTTAGCCGGCTTTGGCTGCTGCGCGAGCGCGGGGCCCGCCACGAGCATAGCCGCCGCCAGCAATCCCGCGGCGGCGAATGCGGCGGTCAGCACGCGGCCCAACGGCCGGGCCGATGCGATCGGATGATTCATTGAATTCGTCCCCTGTTTGTCGCACAGCTCGCGGCCTCGCGCCCAATCGAACGGTCGCCACTCAAGCCCGGCTCTCTCCCCGCGAAATGCGGCGGGAGCGTGACTCCCGGCAGCCTGATAGCCGATATCGCTCCTGCAATAAAGCCACGAATGTGCCGAAAATGCGGGTCCCCGCAGGGCCTCGCCCCTGTGATAACTTGCGCAAAACCGGAAACGAATCGCATTCGACCGCCGTTCGCGCCCTCTATTACCGCCTCCGCGCCGATGCAATGGCAGGCATCCCGGCGCACGGTGGTGCTTGGCGCGCTCTTGGCCGCGAGCGGGCTCGGGCGCTTCTCCGCAAGCGCTGCAGCCGTCAACCATGCCATCGCCATGCATGGCGAGCCGGCGTGGCCCGCCGACTTCAGCCACCCAAGCTATGCCAATGCCGCGGCGCCCAAAGGCGGCCAACTGGTGCAGGGCGTGCTCGGCACCTTCGACAGTCTCAATCCGCTCATCGTCAAAGGGCTGCCGGCCGTCAATATCCGGAGCTACGTGATCGAGAGCCTGCTGGCGCGCGGCTATGACGAGCCGTTTACGCTCTATGGCCTGCTCGCCGAGGGCGTGGAAACCGATGCCGCCCGCACAAGCGTGACCTTCACGCTCAATCCGGCCGCGCGCTTCGCCGACGGCCAGCCGGTGGCGCCGGAGGACGTGATTTTTTCCTGGCAGCTCTTGCGTGATCATGGCCGACCTAATTTCGGCATCTACTATTCCAAGGTGGCCAAGGCCGTGGCGGTCGACGCGCGCACGGTGCGTTTCGATCTGACCGGCTCCGACGATCGCGAATTGCCGCTGATCATCGGCCTGATGCCGGTGCTGGCCAGGCACGCGATCGACACGGCCAGGTTCGAGGAGACGACGTTCGAACCTTTGCTCGGCAGCGGTCCGTACAAAGTAAGCGCGGTGACGCCGGGCGAAAGCGTCATTTTTAAGCGCGAGCCGAATTACTGGGGACGCGATCTACCGATCAACCGCGGCTCCTGGAACTTCGACACCATCCGTTTCGACTATTATCGCGACGGCAACACGCATTTTGAGGCCTTCAAGAAGGGCCTCTATGACGTGCGCAGCGAAACCGATCCCGGCCGCTGGCAGACGGCTTACGATTTCCCGGCGCTGCGCCAGGGCCGCGTGGTCAAGGAGGAATTCCCCTACGGCCTGCCCAAGGGCATGGACGGCCTGGTGTTCAACACGCGCCGGCAAATTTTTGCCGACGAGCGCGTGCGCGAGGCGATCCTGCATCTGTTCGATTTCGAATGGATCAATCACAATTATTTCTTCGATCTCTACAAGCGCACGGCCAGCTATTTCGACGGCTGCGATCTGTCCGCGCACGGCGTTGCCGCCGATGCGCGCGAGCTCCAGCTGCTCAAGCCGTTTCCAGGCAGCGTGCGCGCCGACATCTTGGCCGGCACCTGGGCGCCGCCGGTCACCGATGGCTCGGGCCGCGACCGCGCCGGCCTGCACCGCGCCTTTGCGCTGTTTGCGGAGGCCGGTTACGCGCTCAAGGGTACCCAACTGGTGCACACGGCGAGCGGACGGCCGTTCGGCTTCGAAATCCTCACCACCACGCGCGACCAGGAGCGCCTCGCGCTCGCCTTTGTGCGCAGCCTCAAACGCGCCGGCATCGACGCGCGCGTGCGCAGCGTGGACGCCACCCAGTTCGAGCGCCGGCGCATCGCGTTCGATTTCGACATGATGCAGTACCGCTGGGAGCAATCGCTTTCGCCCGGCAACGAACAACTGTTTTACTGGGGCTCGGCCGCGGCCTCGGAGGAAGGCAGCCGCAACTACATGGGCGTCAAGTCGAAGGCCGTCGACGCCATGATCGCCGCCATGCTGAGCGCAACGACGCGCCCCGACTTCGTTGCCGCCACCCGCGCGCTCGACCGGGTGCTTTTGTCCGGCTTTTACGTGGTGCCGCTCTACTTTCCGCCCAAACAATGGATAGCGCGCTGGACGCGAATCGAGCATCCATCAAGGACCTCCTTGTTCGGCTATCTGCCGGAAACCTGGTGGCACGGGGACGCCAAATGATCTTGAGCGAGACCCAGCAAGCGGACGGCCGCCGCGCCACGTTCGACGACCTGTTCCGCCGCGCCGGCGTGCGCCACGCCGACGCGCTGGCGCTGGCCGATCCGCCCAATTGTGAGAGCTTGACCGGCCGTCCGCCCCGCCGCCTGACCTTTGCGCAAGCCGATCGCGCGATTTCGGCACTTGCCGCGAGACTGCGCGAGATCGGACTGCACACCGACGCCGTGGTGGCGATTCAACTGCCTAACACGGTGGATGGCGTCATCGCGCTGCTCGGCGTGTTGCGCGCCGGCATGATCGCGGCGCCCCTGCCGCTGCTCTGGCGCGAGCAAGAAATGGTGGCCGCGCTTGGTCTCGTAGGCGCCAAAGCGATCGTCACCTATTCGCGCGTCGGCGCCAATGCGCCAGCCGAGACCGCCATGCGGGCGGCGGCCGCGTTGTTTCCGATCCGGCACGTCTGCGGCTTCGGACCCGATCTGCCCGACGGGGTGGTGCCGCTCGACGAGGAAGCGGTGTCCTCGCCACCAAACCTGTTCAAGACCCCGGTGCGAGCCGGCATTGCCGCCGCCCATGTCGCGGCCGTGACCTTCGACGTGACAAGCGACGGGCTCGTTCCCATGGCGCGCAGCCAGAACGAATTGATCGCCGGGGAACTCGCTGCGTTCCTGGAAGGCGGCCTCGCGCAAGACTCGACAATCCTGTCGGCGATCTCGCTCGGCTCGTTTGCCGGCATCGCGCTCACTGCGGTGCCCTGGCTGCTCTCCGGCGGCACACTGGCGCTGCATCACGCCTTCGATCCGGCGGTGTTCGCCGAGCAGGTGCGCGGCCACTATCCCGCAACCGTGGTATTGCCCGGCTCGGCGTTGACGCCGCTGGCCGATGCCGGCCTGCTCGATCGTCCGATCAAAACGATCCTCGCGCTCTGGCGCGCGCCCGAGCAGCTTGCCGTCGCCGCGCCGTGGCGGCACGACACGGCGCTGGTGGATATCGCGAGTTTCGGAGAAGTCGGTCTGCTGGCGGCGCGGCGCGGATCCGATGAAATGCCGGCGCCGATCCCGCACGGCATCATCGTGTCGCCGCGCGGCGTGCCGGGAGCCATTGCGGTTGCGGAAACAGCTTCCAGCGAGACCGGCACGCTGGCGCTCCGCGGGTCGATGGTGCCGGTGCATGCATTCCCGCCCGGCGCCGTGCCGAACGGCACTGGCCGCGCCACGCCGGACGGTTACCGCGACACCGGCTTTGCCTGCCGTGTCGAGCCGGCGACCGGCACCCTTGTGATCTCCGCGCCGCCCGCGCGTATCGCCGCGGTCGGCTACTACCGCTTCCGCCAGCACGAAGTCTATGCCGCGGTGGCGGCCGCCGACCCCGGCGCCGTCATTGCCACGCTGCCCGATGCCCTGCTCGGCCAGCGCCTCGCCGCCGGCGCAAAGCCTGCGACCGCTGCCGGACTGCAAGCGCGCGGCGTCAACGCGCTGATCGCCGGGGCGTTTCGGCCGCGCGGCAAAGCCGCTTGATCTTCGGCATTTCGTTGACGCGGCATTAATCGCGCGCCGGTAAGGTTTCGGCTTATTTTGTAATAAACGTGCGCCCCCATGTCGCTGCAAGGTCCGATGATCGTGGTCGCCGATGGTCCGGCGACCGACCTCGTCGACGCGCTGGCCACAGCCGGCGCCTTCCCGATTGTCGAGACCAAATGGCAAGACGCCGCGACCGCTTTCACGTCGGTCAAGCCGGCAGCCGTCGTGATCGCCGAACCGGGCGCGCCGGCAAGCGAATCCGCCGCGCGCGATCTCTGCCTGCGCATCGCCACCGCCAAAGGCAGCATCGTGCCGGTGATCGCGCGCGTGCAGGGCGACCAGGAAGCGGCCGTTTCGATCGCGCTGGCGGCCGACGCGGCGTTGCCGGTCGAGCGGCTGATCGCGCGCTTGCGCTCGGCCATGCGCGTGCGCGCGTTGCATGCCACGGTTCTGCGCCGCATCGAGATCCTTCGCCTCGCATGACGGAACGCTGCCGCCGTTTCCGATCGGCGACGCGCTCGACGACGCGACCGTCCTGATCGCCGGCCGCGGTCCGCTCTATCCCAAGCTCAGCGTGGCGATGGGCGAGCGCGTCAAGATGCTGGGCGCGCTCAGCGTGGAAGCCGCCGCCCGGCACCTCAACGCACGCGACATCGACGGCATCGTGGTGGGCGACGGCTTTTCCCAGCGCATGGTGGAAGCCTTCCTCACGGTGGTGGCGCAGGACAACCGTTTCCGCGACATCCCGGTGGCGGTGATCGGCGAAGCGCCGCCCGAATTCGCCGAAGTCCTGCCGAACATCGACCACGTCGACGGCGACCCGGCGCGCATCGTCGCGCGCATGGTGCCGCTGGTGCGCATGCACGCTTTCGAAGCGCGGCTCAAGCGCATGCTCAAGAGCCTCGACGCCGACGGCATGTTCGATCCGGAAACCGGCCTGCACACGCGCGACACGTTCGGCCACGAACTCGGCAAGGCGATGGCCGAGGCGAGCGACCGCAGCACGGCGCTTTCGCTAGCGCGTTTTTCCTTCAACGACGCGCTCGACCGACGCGCCGCGGTCGACTCCGCCCGGCTGCTGACGCGGCTGATCCGCAATGTCGATTTCGGCTGCCGCGAAGACGACGGTTCCCTGCTGATCGCCTTCACGCAGACCGATCTGCGCAGCGCCCATGTGGTCGCGCGCCGCATCGCTGGCCTGATCAAAAACACCATGCTGGCGCAACTGCGCGGGCGCGACACGCTCGGCGCCAGTCTGACGCTGGCGACGTTGAAAGCCGGCGATACGCCCGACAGCCTGATGGCGCGCGTGATGGACACCCCGGCGGTTGCCGCCGAGTAGTTCCGTGATTAGGTTAGCTCCGACAGGAGTTAGCCATGGCCAAAACCCAGCCCGTTCGCATCGACGTCGTCTCCGACGTGGTCTGCCCATGGTGCTTCATCGGCAAGCACCGCCTGGAAAAAGCGCTGGCGTTGCGGCCGGATATTCCGGTCGAGGTGCATTGGCGCCCCTATTTCCTCAATGACTGGATCCCGCGCGAAGGCATGTCGCGCGAGCAATATCTGACCACAAAATTTGGCTCGCCCGAGCGTTACAAGGGCATCGCGCAACGCGTCGGTGCCGCGGCCGCGGAGGAAGGCCTCGTCTATGCTTCCGACAAGATGAAGCGCCAGCCCAATACGCTCGACTGCCACCGGCTGATCCGCTGGGCGGAAATGCAAGGCAAGGCGGCCGAGATGAAGCAGAAGCTGATGGACCTTTATTTCACGCAAGGCGCCGACTTGACCGAGCGCGAGACGCTGGTGAAAGCGGCCGCAGATATCGGGCTCGACGCCGAAACCGTGCGCACGGGGCTTGCCAGCGACCAGGACGTCGCCGAAATCGAGCGCGAGGCGCAGTCGGCCAAGGAGGCCGGCATCGAGGGCGTGCCCTGCTTCATCTTCGGCGGCAAGTTCGCGGTGTCGGGCGCGCAGTCGCCGGAATATCTGGCGCAGGCGATCGACCGCATGGCGCAGGCCGGGCAAGACGCGGCGGAATAGCGGCTGTATCGCTCCGACGCCTGCCGTCGCCGTGGTGCCCGATTGATTTCCGGCCGTTGATGCGCCAGCCTGCGGGGCTTTCCCGAGTGGAGCCGGAGTGCAGGAAAACGAAACATACGATTTCATCGTCATCGGCGCCGGTAGCGCCGGCTGCGTGCTGGCCAACCGGCTGACGGCGTCCGGGCGTCACCGCGTCCTCCTGCTGGAGGCGGGGCCGGCGGACCGCAATTTCTGGATTCATATCCCGCTCGGCTACGGCAAGTTGTTCACCGACCGCCGCCACAACTGGTGTTACGAAACCGAACCGCAGCCGGAATTGGCCGGGCGCGCGGTGATCGCGCCGCGCGGCAAGGTGCTCGGCGGATCTAGCTCGATCAACGGCATGATCTACATCCGCGGCCAGGCGCAAGACTTCGACATGTGGCGCCAGCGCGGCAATGCCGGCTGGGGCTACGACGACGTTCTTCCCTACTTCCGCAAGGCGGAAGCAAACGAGCGCGGGGCCGATGAATTGCACGGCGGCGACGGCCCGCTCTCAGTGTCGAACCAACGCGACCAGCATCCGCTGGCACTCGCCTTCGTCGAAGCCGCCGTCCAGTGCGGCTATCCGCGCAACAACGACTTCAACGGCGCGTCGCAGGAAGGCGCCGGCCTTTACCAGACGACGACGCGCAAGGGCGCGCGCTGCTCGACCGCGAAGGCCTACCTGAAACCGGCGGCCAGCCGCGCCAATCTGCGCGTCGTCACCGACGCGCTGACCACGCGCATTTTGTTCGAGGGACGCCGCGCCACCGGCATCGAGTACAGCGTGCGCGGGCAAACGCGGACGGCGCGCGCCGCGCGCGAACTGATCCTGTCGTCCGGCGCCTATAATTCGCCGCAGCTTTTGCAATTGTCGGGCGTCGGACCGGCGCCGCTGCTGCAATCCTTCGGCATTCCCATCGTCGCCGACGTGGCGGGCGTCGGCGAAGGCCTCAACGAACATTACTCCGGCCGCACCGCGTTGCGCTGCCGCGAGCCGATCACCATCAACGATGCCGTCAATAGCTGGGCGGAAGCATCAAGGCCGCGTTGAATTACGCGATGGCGCGGCGCGGCGACCTTGCGGTGTCCGCCATTTCGGCGGGCTGTTTCGTGCGCGCGCATCCGATGTCGGAAACCCCGGACGCGCAATGCTCCATCGCGCTCTATTCGGCCGATGCGATCGGCGGCAACCTGCACACGTTTCCCGGCGTCACCGGCGTGTGCTCGCTGTTGCGGCCGGAAAGCCGCGGCTACGTGCGCATCAAATCGGCCGATCCGCGCGCGGCGCCGGCGATCAATCCCAATTATCTCGGCACCGAGCGCGACCGCGAAACCGCCGTCGCCGGCGTCAAGGCGATGCGGCGCATTTTCCAGGCGCCAGCCATGTCGCGCTACATCGCCGAAGAGATCGAGCCGGGCGAGACTTGCGACAACGACGACGAACTGCTGGATTTCATCCGCCGCCGCGGCAGCACGACCTATCATCCCGTGAGCACCTGCCGCATGGGACAGGACGCGCTCGCGGTGACCGACGAGCGGCTGCGCGTGCGCGGTTTGAACGGCCTGCGCGTCGTCGATGCCTCGATCATGCCGGCGGTCGTGTCCGGCAATACCAATGCCGCGACCATCATGATCGGCGAAAAAGGCGCCGACATGATCCTGGCGGACGCCGCCGCATAACCGGCTTGTTACGCCGCCTTGGCCCGTTCCGCGATGGCGGCCAGATTGCGCAGGATCGCCGCGGTGCCTTTCAGCCGCTCGTCCGGCCTTTCCCAATCGTCGAAGAACACAAGCTGCTGCGCCTTGGCATCTTTCGGATCGGCGCGCATGCGCACGCCCGAGCCTTGCTTCTGGATGAAGGCCATCAGCCCGTCCGGATTGGCGAAGATGTTGTCGCGGAACGACAGCACCACGCCCTTTGGCCCGGCTTCGATCTTCTCGACATTGGCGCGCCGGCAAAGCGCCTTGATCGCCACCACCTGCAAGAGATGCTCGACCTCGCCCGGCAACGGCCCGAAACGGTCCACCAATTCGGCAGCGAAGCTCTCGATGTCGCGCTCGTCCTCGATTTCGGCGAGCCGCCGGTAGAGCGCGAGCCGCACCGACAGGTCGGCAACGTAGTCCTCGGGAATGAGCAGCGCGGTGCCGATGGTGATCGACGGCGACCAGCGGTCGGCGACCGGCGCGCTGATGCCGGCCTTCAGGCTCAACACCGCCTCCTCCAGCATCTGCTGGTAAAGTTCGAAGCCGACTTCCTTGATGTGGCCGGATTGCTCGTCGCCGAGCAGATTGCCGGCGCCGCGGATATCGAGATCGTGCGAGGCGAGCTGGAAGCCGGCGCCGAGCGTGTCGAGCGATTGCAGCACCTTCAGCCGACGCTCGGCCTGCGCCGTAATCTTCTGCTGCGCCGGCAAAGTGAGCAGCGCATAGGCGCGCAGCTTGGCGCGCCCCACCCGCCCGCGCAATTGATAGAGCTGCGCCAGGCCGAACATGTCGGCGCGGTGCACGATCAGCGTATTGGCGGTCGGAATGTCGAGGCCGGATTCGATGATGGTCGTGGACAAAAGCACGTCGTATTTTCCGTCATAGAACGCGCTCATGATGTCGTCGAGCACGGTCGGCGGCATTTGGCCGTGCGCGACCGCGACGCGCACCTCCGGAACGTTCTTGTCGAGAAAAGTTTTGGTGCCGGCCAAGTCCTCGATGCGCGGGCAGACATAGAAAGCCTGGCCGCCGCGGTATTTCTCGCGTAGCAGCGCCTCGCGCACGGTGATCGGATCGAACGGCGAGACGAACGTGCGCACCGCCAAGCGGTCGACCGGCGGCGAGGCGATGATCGACAGATCCCGCACGCCGGTGAGCGCAAGCTGCAAGGTGCGCGGGATCGGCGTCGCGGTGAGCGTGAGCACGTGCACTTCCGAGCGCAGCGTCTTGAGCTTTTCCTTGTGGACGACGCCGAAATGCTGCTCCTCGTCGACAACCAGCAGCGCCAGGTCCTTGAACTTGATGCCCTTGCCGAGCAGCGCATGGGTGCCGATGACGATATCGACCTGGCCTGACGCTAGCGCTGCCTTGACCTTGGCGAGTTCGGCCGCCGGTACCAGGCGCGAGGCCTGCGCGACATTGACCGGAAAGCCGCGGAAGCGTTGCGTGAAAGTCTTGAAGTGCTGGCGCGCGAGCAGCGTCGTCGGCACCACCACGGCCACCTGCTTGCCGTTGATAGCCGCGATAAAGGCGGCGCGCAACGCCACTTCGGTCTTGCCGAAGCCGACGTCGCCGCAGACCAGCCGGTCCATCGGACGGCCGGAATTCAAGTCCTTGATGGTCGCATCAATGGCGGCGAGTTGGTCTTCGGTCTCCTCGTATGGAAAGCCGGCGCAGAACTCGTCATAGGCGCCCGGCCCGACCGAAAAGCGCGGTGCCTCGCGCGTCAACCGCTCGGCCGCGACCTTGATCAGTTCGCCGGCGATTTCGCGGATACGGCTCTTCATGCGCGCCTTGCGCGCCTGCCAATTGCCGCCGCCCAAACGATCGAGATCGACCTGCGTCTGTTCGGCGCCGTAGCGCGACAAGAGGTCGACGTTCTCGACCGGCAGATAGAGCTTGGCACCCTCGGCGTAGTGGATTTCGAGACAATCGTGCGGCGCGCCGGCCGCCGTTATCGGCTGCAGCCCGGCGAAACGCCCGATGCCGTGATCGACATGCACGACGAGGTCGCCTGGCGCGAGGCTGGTGGCCTCGGCGATAAAATTGTCGGCGCGGCGCAGCGCGCGGCGCGGACGCACCAGGCGGTCGCCCAGAATGTCCTGCTCGCTGACGATCGCCGCGTCTTGCGTCTCGAAACCGGATTCGATGCCGAGCACGGCGAGCGCCACCGCGGGCTTGGGCAGCTTGGCTGCCTCCGGCCACGACCCGATGGGCGCGAGATTGAGCAGTTTGTGGTCGGCGAGCACATGGCTCATGCGCTCGCGCGCGCCCTCGCTCCACAGCGCGATGGCGACCCGCTTGCCGGCGGACTGCAACGACGACACGTGCTGGGTCACGGCCTCGAACACGTTGGCGTTAGGCGCCGCGCGCTCGGCCGCGAAATTGTGCCCGGCGCGTGCGCCGACGTCGATGACGTCGCGCGCTTCCGGCACCGCGAAGGGCGTGAGCTTTGCCAATGCCGAAGCGCCGAGGCGTGCCTTCCATTCGTCTTCCGCCAGATAAAGCCGCGCCGGCGGCAGCGGTTTATAGGGCGGCGTCACGCCCTGCTTCAGCGCCTCTTGGCGGGCGTCGTAATAGTCGGCGATCTGCGTGAGCCGCTCATGCGCGGCGTCTTCGGCGAGATGCTCGAGCGCGAGCGGCGTGCCGGGCAGAAAATCGAACAAAGTCTCCAGCGAATTATGGAACAGCGGCAGCCAATGCTCCATGCCAGGATAGCGGCGGCCTTCGCTGACCGCTTCGTAGAGAAAGATCGTCGGGCGCCGGCGGCGCCGAACGCGGCCACGTAGCCGGTGCGGAAGCGGCGGATGGTTTCGGTGACGAGCTGGAATTCGGCGACCGGCACCAGATCGAGCCCGCGCAAGGCCGTTTCGCTGCGTTGCGTCTGTGCATCGAAGGTCTTGATGGTCTCCAGCGCGTCGCCGAAGAAATCGAAACGCACCGGCATATCCATGCCGGGCGGAAACAGATCGAGAATGCCGCCGCGCACCGCATAGTCGCCCGGCTCGCGCACGGTCGAGGCGCGGGTGAAGCCGTTGAGCTCCAGCCACGCCACGATACTCGCCATGCCGGTGACGTTGCCGGGGGCGACCGAGAGCGCGTGCGTCGAAACGAATTCGCGCGCCGGCACGCGCTGCAGCGCGGCGTTCACCGTAGTGAGCAGCACCGAAGGCCTGTCGCGGCCCTTGACGCGCGCAAGCCGCGACAGCGCGGTCATGCGCTGCGCCACCACGGATGCATTCGGAGAAACGCGGTCGTAAGGCAGGCAATCCCAGGCCGGAAATTCCATCGTCAGAATATCCGGTCCGAAAAACGCCAGCGCGCGCGACAGCGCCGCCATGCGCTGGCCGTCGCGGCAGATCACGGCAAGCGAAATCGCCGGCGCTTGCGGCCGCGCCGCAATCGAGCGCGCCAAATCCGCCAGCACCAGCCCTTCGGCGCCGTCGGCGACTTGCGCCAGCGTGAGCGCAGTGCCTGTCTGCAGCAAAGCGGCGGGAGAACGCGCCATCGCCGTCATGACTCTCCGGCGGCCTTGCGATGGAAATCGCACATGCGGCGGAACAGCGGCGTGTCGACTTCCGCAGGCACGGTTTGCGCGCCGTTCACCCAGGCAAAAATGCGCTGGTCCGGGACTTCCAGCCAGGTCTCGTATTCGTCGAGCTCGGCCTCGCTCAAGGTCGCGATATGCGCATCGGCAAAGCGGCCGAGCACCAGGTCCATCTCGCGGATACCGCGGTGCCAGGAGCGGAACAGCAGCTTTCGCCGGCGCGCGTCCAGGCCTTCGCTCGAAATCTGCGTACCGCTCATTGCGCTGCTCCAACGCCAAAAACCCGGACGGGGCCGGGCCGGGGTTTATATAGAGGGCTTAGCCGGCAATGTCAGCGGCGCTTTGCACAGGTCCGCATTGCGTCCGCAAAGCGCGCAAGCCAGCATGGCGGGGATGCGCCCGCTTGTGCTCAACCCGCTGTTTGCTTCCCTCACCAGCCTGCCCGGCGTCGGGCCGAAGCTGGAAAAGCTCTATGCCCGCCTGCTCGACCGCGAGGCGCCGCGCGTCATCGACCTGCTGTTTCATCTGCCCTCGGGCGTCATCGACCGCCGCGCGCGGCCGAAGCTCAACGCAATCCAGGCCGGCCAGGTCGTCACCGTCGCGGTCACCGTGGACGAGCACCGGCCGGCGCCACGCCACCGGCCGCGCGCGCCCTATCGCATTCTGACCAGCGACGACACCGGGCAGACGCTCACGCTCACTTATTTCAACGCGCGCGAAGATTATCTGCGCAAGCTGCTGCCCGAGGGCGAGACGCGCTACGTCTCCGGCACCGCCGAGGTATACGACGACATGCTGCAGATGGTGCACCCCGACCGAGTGGTGGACGAGGCAGGCTTTGCCAATCTGCCGCTGGTCGAGCCGGTCTATCCGCTCACCGAAGGCCTCGCGCTCGGCAATGTGCGGCGCGCAATGGACGGCGCACTGGCGCGCCTGCCCGAACTGCCGGAATGGCAGGACGACGCCTGGGTTTCGCGCGAGCGCTTTCCGGCGTTCGCCGCGGCCTTGCGCCATCTGCACCGGCCGGCCGAGCCGCACGACATCGCGCCGGAAAGTTTGGCCTGGACGCGGCTCGCCTATGACGAATTGCTCGCCGGCCAGCTCGCACTCGCTTTGCTGCGCGCGCATATGCGCCGGCAAGCCGGCCGCGGCTCGGCCAGTGAAGGCCGTTTGCGCGCGCATGTGTTGAAGGCGCTGCCTTATACGCTCACGCATTGGCAGCAGAAAGCGGTCGACGACATCACCGCCGACCTCGCCCGCCCGCAAAGAATGTTGCGGCTGCTGCAAGGCGACGTCGGTTCCGGCAAGACCGTGGTGGCGCTCATTGCGGCAGCCTCGGTGATCGAAGCGGGGCGGCAGACCGCCTTCATGGCGCCGACCGAAATTCTTGCCCGCCAGCACCTCAAGACCATTGCGCCGCTCGCCGAAGCCGCCGGCATCCGCGTCGCCATTCTCACCGGGCGCGAGCGCGGCGGCGAGCGCGAGAGCATTCTCGACCGCCTCACGCTTGGCGATATCGATCTGTTGATCGGCACCCATGCCCTCTTCCAGGAAGAAGTTGCATTCCACGATCTGGCTTTGGCCATCGTCGACGAGCAGCACCGCTTCGGGGTGCATCAGCGGTTGGCGCTGGCGCAGAAAGGCGAAGCGGTGGACGTGCTGGTGCTCACGGCGACGCCGATCCCCCGCACGTTGGTGCTCACTTACTTCGGCGACATGGATATATCCGAATTGCGCGAGAAGCCGCCCGGCCGCCAGCCGATCGACACGCGCGCCATCCCCATGTCGCGTATCGAGGAAGTCGAAGACGCGGCTGGCCGCGCGCTGCAAGCCGGCCAACGCGCCTATTGGGTCTGCCCGCTGGTCGAGGAATCCGAGAAGATCGATCTCGCCGCCGCCGAAGCGCGCTTCGATGAATTGCGCAAGCGCTTCGGCAAAAAAGTCGACCTGGTGCATGGCCGCATGAAAGGCACGGAGAAAGACGCCGCCATGGCGCGTTTCGCCGCCGGCGAGACGCAGCTCCTCGTCGCCACCACGGTGATCGAAGTCGGCGTCGACGTGCCGGAGGCCACCATCATGGTAATCGAGCACGCCGAACGCTTCGGTCTCGCGCAACTGCACCAATTGCGCGGACGCATTGGCCGCGGGCCCGGTCATTCGACCTGCCTGCTGCTCTACAAGGCCCCGCTCGGCGAAACCGCCAAAGCGCGGCTCGCGATCCTGCGCGAGACCGAAGACGGCTTCCGCATCGCCGAGGAAGATTTGAGATTGCGCGGCGAAGGCGACCTGCTCGGCACGCGCCAGAGCGGCCTGCCCGGCTTCCACGTTGCGCGCATCGAGACACACGGCAAATATCTCGGCGCGGCGCGCGACGACGCCGCGCTGATCCTGTCGCGCGACCCGACGCTAAACGACGCGCGCGGCCAGGCGCTGCGGCATCTGCTCTATCTGTTCGGCAAGGACGAGGCGATCAAGCTGATAAGGGCGGGATAGTCTATTCGACCGCTTCGGTCTTCCTCGCCGCCTGCGCCGCTTTGGCACTGGCGGCAAGCGTGGCGAGCTTCTTCTGCGCCTCGCCGTCTGGCTGTACCATGCCGGCCGAGATCAAAAGCGACATCGCGTTCTCGACCGAGATGTCGAGCACGATGAGATCCTTGCGCAGCACGTAGAAGAAAAAGCCGGTGGTCGGGTTGGGCGTGCAGGGCATGAAGGCCGAGATATGCTCGCCCGGCGGCAGCTTGCCGGCGAGATCGGCGCCCGGCGGCTGCGACAGGAACACCAGCGACCACATGCCGGGCGCCGGAAACTCAACCAAGGCGACCTGGCGGAAGCTCGAACCGCTTTTTGAGAACAGCGCCTCGAACACCTGCTTCATGGTCTTGTAGATCGGCCGCACGATCGGCATGCGGTTGAGCAGCTCTTCGCCCCAACCCACCAGCGTGCGCCCGACCAAATTGGCGGTGAGGAAACCGAGCAGCGTGAGCACAATGAAGGCGAGCACCAATCCGGTGCCTGGGATTGGCCAGGGCAGATAGGTTTCCGGCCGATAGACCGGCGGAATGAGCGGGCGCACGAGACCGTCGACCCAGGTGACGATCGACCAGATCAGCCAGACCGTGATCGCCAGCGGCCCGGCGACCACAAGCCCGGTGAGGAAATAATTGCGGATGCGGCCGGCGAGGCTGGTATGCGACGGCGCAACCGGCCCCGGGGACATTCCGCTCGGCGTGAATTCGGTTTCAGCCATTGGCGCAGTCTATTCCACCGTGACCGATTTCGCGAGGTTGCGCGGCTGGTCCACGTCGGTGCCGATGGCAACCGCCGTATGATAGGCGATCAATTGCACCGGAACCGCGTAAACCAACGGCGTTACCGTCGAGGCCATGTCCGGCAGCACGATGACTTCGGTCGAATCGAGCGGCGCCTCCTTGGCGCCCTTCGGATCGGTCACCAAAATGATACGGCCGCCGCGCGCCGCCACTTCCTGCATGTTCGACACGGTCTTCTCGAACACGCGGTCGAACGGCGCGATCACGATCACCGGCATGGTGTCGTCGATCAGCGCAATGGGCCCATGCTTGAGCTCGCCGGCGGCGTAGCCCTCGGCGTGGATATAGGAGATTTCCTTGAGTTTGAGCGCGCCTTCGAGCGCGATCGGAAAGCTGGTGCCGCGGCCGAGGTAGAGCACGTCGCGCACCTTGGCGAGGCCCTCCGCCAGTTTCTCGATCTGCGGCTCAAGCGCGAGCGCCTCCGCCATGAGGCGCGGCACCCCGATCAGGGCGCGTACCAAATTCTGTTCGTCTTTCGCCGACAATTCGCCACGGGCGCGGCCGGCGGCCAGCGCTAGGCACGCCAGCACCGCCAATTGGCAGGTAAAGGCCTTGGTCGAGGCAACGCCGATCTCAGGCCCGGCCAGCGTCGGCATCACTACGTCGCTTTCGCGTGCGATGGTCGAGGTCGGCACGTTGACCACGGACAAAACATGCTGCTGGTGCTGCTTGGCGTAGCGCAATGTCGCCAGCGTGTCGGCGGTCTCGCCCGACTGCGAAATGAAGATGGCAAGGTCGCCTTTTTCCAGCGGCGCCTCGCGGTAGCGGAATTCCGAGGCGATATCGATCTCCACCGGCAGCTTGGCGAAGCGCTCGAACCAGTATTTCGCCACCAGGCCGGCGTAAAACGCGGTGCCGCAGGCCGACAGCGACAGGCGCTTGAGTTTCTTCCAGTCGAACGGCAATTTCCCCGGCAGCACAACCTTTTCGGTGGTCATGTCGATGTAATGGGCGAGCGTGTGGCCGACCACTTCCGGCTGCTCGTGGATCTCCTTGGCCATGAAGTGCTTGTGGTTGCCCTTGTCGACCAATTGCGCCGAGGCCGTCGACTTGATCGCCGGCCGCTCGACTTTGCGGCCCGCTTCGTCGTGGATCTCGACGCCCTTGTGCGTCATCACCGCCCAATCGCCGTCTTCCAGATAACTGATGGTGTCGGTGAAGGGCGCCAGCGCAATGGCGTCGGAACCGAGATACATCTCGCCGTCGCCGTAGCCGATGGCGAGCGGGGAACCCTTGCGCGCGCCGATCATCAGGTCGTCCTCGCCGGCGAACAGAAAGGCGAGCGCGAAGGCGCCGCGCAGCTGCTTGAGCGCGGCCGCCACCGCCTCGGCCGGCCTTTTGCCCTTCTTCATCTCCTCGGTGACGAGATGGGCGACGACCTCGGTGTCGGTCTCGCTGCTGAATTTCGAGCCGTTCTTGCCCAGCCGTTCGCGCAATTCGCGGAAGTTCTCGATGATGCCGTTATGCGCGACCGCGACCCGGTCGGTGGCATGCGGATGGGCGTTGCTCTCGTTCGGTTTGCCGTGGGTGGCCCAGCGGGTATGGCCGATGCCGATATTGCCGGCGAGCGGCTCGCCTTTCAGCCGCTTTTCCAGCGCGGCCAGCTTGCCTTCGGCGCGCCTGCGCCCGAGCGCGCCGTGATCCAAAGTGGCGACACCCGCGGAGTCATAGCCGCGGTACTCGAGGCGCTTGAGCGCTTCGACCAAATGGCCGGCGACCGGCTCGCGTCCGATGATTCCGACGATCCCGCACATCCGCTCGGATGGCCCCTTTGCTATAGTCTTGCTTTAGCCGCCAGCGGCAAACATATGGAAATCAAAACGCATTTCGCCATATGACAGACCGCGATCGCGGCCGCAGGGCTCACCTTTTGGGCTTTTTCGCCTTCTTCTTGCCCAAGCCCTTGAGCGCCCGCAAGCGTTTCGCCCAGCCAGGCTTAACGGTCTGCTCGCCGCGCGCGACGGCGAGCGCGTCGGCCGGCACGTTCTTGGTTACCACCGAGCCAGAGCCGATATAGGCCCGGTCGCCGATCTTGACCGGCGCCACCAGCGCCGAATTGGAGCCGATAAAGGCGCCCTTGCCGATATCGGTCTTGTGCTTGGCGAGGCCGTCGTAATTGCAGGTGATGGTGCCGGCGCCGATATTGGCGCCCGCGCCCACCCGCGCGTCGCCGATATAGCTCAGGTGATTGGCCTTGGCGCCGGCCTCGATCTTGGCCTCTTTCACCTCGACGAAATTGCCGATATGGACGTCGGGCCCGAGATCGGCGCCCGGGCGCAGCCGCGCGAACGGTCCGACGCGCGCGCCTTGGCCGACATGGGCGCCTTCCAGATGCGAAAAGGCGCGGATGGTCGCGCCGTCGGCGACCGTTACGCCGGGTCCGAACACGACGTTGGGCTCGACGGTGACGTCCTTGCCGAATTTGGTGTCGGCGGAAAGAAACACCGTCTCCGGCGCGATCAAGGTCACGCCGGCATCGAGCGCGGCGGCGCGCAGGCGTTGCTGCAAAACGGCCTCGGTTGCGGCGAGCTGCGCCTTGGTATTGATCCCGCGCATGTCGTCCTCCCCGGTTTCGATCGCGACCGCCTTCAAGCCCATATCGCGGGCTATGGCAACCGCGTCGGTCAGATAGAATTCGCCCTTGGCATTGGCGTTGCGAATGCGATCGAGAATGGCGAGCGCGCGCTTGCCGGCAAGCGCCATCAGCCCGCCATTGCAGAACGCGATTTTGCGCTCCGGCGGGCTCGCGTCGCGCTCCTCGCGGATCGCCAGCAATTCGTTGCCGCGCGTGATGAGCCGCCCGTAGCCGGCGGGATCGGCGGCCTTGAAACCGAGCACCGCCACCGAAGCACCACGCGCGAGCGCCGTGCGCAACGCGCCGAGCGTTTCGGCGCGCACCAGCGGCGTATCGCTAAACATCACCAGGATATCGTCCGGCTTGTCGCGTAGCGTCGCCCGCGCCGCCAGCACCGCGTGCGCCGTGCCGCGGCGTTGCCTTTGCTCGAAAATCCTGGCTTTGGGCGCTATCGCGCGGGCTTCCGCGGCAACCGCACCGTGATCGGGCCCGACCACCACGGCGATCTTGCCGCCGCCCGCCTTGATCGCGGCATCGAGCACATAGCCGAGCAGCGAGCGTCCGCCGATCCGATGCAGCGCCTTTGGCAGGCCGGAGCGCATGCGGGTGCCTTCGCCGGCCGCCAGCACGATCGCCAGGCACGTACGTCGCCGCGTCCTTTTTCCGCTCACGGGGTTGCCATTCGTAAGGTGCCGCCGGCGCGCGCGTTCGCTGCTTAGCCCTTCGCGTACGCAATGAAAGCGAGCTTTGCCGGATTCTGCTAACGTTTTCAATGATGTGATTCGCCCGCTCAGAGGCTTTCTATGGCGACCGAAACGACACCGCCGGAACCCGATTTACCTATTGTCCACAAGCTCCTAAGCCGGCGCCCGTTCTGGCCCCTGTTCGGATGGGGCAGCGCGGCCTGCATCGCGCTCGCCGCCGCCGCCATCACCAGCCAATCCGGAGCCGGCAATAAACGTCTGCAGGTTGCCCTCGTCGATCGCGGCAAGCCGACGCACGTGGTCGCCGCGATCCCGCGCGCGGCCGAGCCGAATAGCGAGACCCAACATCTCGCGGCACAGGTGCGCGAACTCGCCGCCGACCGTGAGCGGCTCACCGCCCGCATCGCCGTGCTCGAGCACACTCTCGAGGACATGACCGGCTCCATCAAAACGCAAAACGAGCAGCTCGCCGCCGTCCGCGCCGCCAAAACCCCGCCGCCGGAGCCGAGCGCGCCCGCCACCTTACCGGCCCTGACGCCGCTGGCGGTGCCGGCGCTCGGCCAAGCACCTGCAGGCTGGTCAGCGAGCGCGACGGCGCCGCAGGAGACGAAGCCGGCAGCGGCGCCGGAAGCGCCGCAAGCCGTCGCTCAATCCGTTCCGTTGCCGCCTATCAAAGTCGCCGCTGCGCCCGCGGATGAGCCGGCCGCCGAAGCGCCAGCGCCGGCACCATCGGCTAAAAGAGAATTCGGCATCGATCTCGGCGGCGCCCGCAGCATCGAAGCGTTACGCATCCATTGGGCGACACTGAAGGCCAATTACGGGCCGTTGCTGGTGGGGCTGCAACCGCTCGTCACGCAATACCCGCGGCAGCCGTCCGGCGTCATGTATCGCCTGGTGGTAGGGCCGCTGCCGGATGCCAATGACGCCGAGCGCCTGTGCGCCCGCTTCCCGGTTTTGCGCGCCGGCTGCCACCCGGCCAAGTTCGGCGGCGCGCAACTGGCCGAGCACTGATTGCCGCAGCGCCCGCATCGTCGCGTGTTGCGGAACCCGCCGTCATGAAACTGTTCCTGCCGAGCGCGCGCGCGACCAATGTTCTGCTGATCGTCGGCTTCTGCTCGCTCGGCTACGCGCTTTACATCCGCTATCTCGCGATCGAACAGTCGAGCGTCGGCCTTGCCTGCACGGCGGGACCCGACACCTGGCTGTGCTTCTCGCGCCGCATCGCGATCGCCTTGTTCGAGCACACCGTGTTCGGCTGGGCGGCGCTCGCCGTCGCCGCGCTTAATTTGTTGCGGCCGTCGCTGGTGTTGTTTGCGGTCGCGCTCTGCATCGCCTGCTTCGGCGTCGTGCTCTACAACACCGCGCTGTCGGCGCTCGCCTTCGGCCTCCTGGCGCTCAGCTTTGCGCGTCGCGCACCCGCGCCAGACTGAACGCCAGCGCGGCAAAAGCCGCACACAGCCAGAGCGACTGCCAGTTGGCGATGCTTTCATTGAGCACGATGTAAGGCACCGACAATGCGAGAGTGCCGGCGGCCGCCCATTCGGCCGAACCATGGCGGCCAAGCGGGCGCGGCATCGTGGCGCTATGCACATAAAACGGCACCACCGCCGCGCTGAGCGGCGCGAACGGAAAATCCCGGTAGCGCGGATCGAACACCAGGCCGAGCGCGGCCAGAATCGCGAGCAGCGTGGTCGCGATCAATAGCGCACCGACGACGATCGTCAGGGAATCGCGAACGCGTCCGGCCGCAGGCCCGAGCAGCGCCGAAAAACGCGGCAGCGGCGCGCCGCGCATCGCCGCCGCGCTCACGATCGGCGGCGTCAGCGCCGCGACGCCGACAAAAGCGAGCGACCGCAGCCAGCCGGCGACACCGAGCGATTCAACCGGCACATTGGCGACCGCCCAGCCGATCAGCGTGCCGCCCGCGATCGCATTCGCCGACACCGCCAGCCAAAGCGCGGGGGGCGCATCGCGGCGCGCAACCAAAGCGGCGCCGAAGACGATCAGGGCAAACAAAATTCCTCCCGCCGCCTGCGCCTTCCAATATGGATGGTCGGAGACCGCCTGCCCCCAAACGAATTTCGGCGTGCGGGTGGCGTCGTCGAGCAGGCCCCAGTGGCCGCCGACGGTGCCTTCGAGCGCGCGCTTCCACGGCTCGTCAAAGGCCTCGATCACGTTGACGTGGAAATTTTCGCGCTTGCCCAGCGCCAGCACGTCCTGGATCACGCGCGCCTGGTTCGACGGCGACGGCAGCGCGCCTTCGCGCATGCGCCCCGCGCTCGGCCAGCCGACTTCGCCGATCACCACTTCTTTGCCGGGAAAGGCAGCCACCATGCGGCGGCGGATCGATTCCACATGAGCCGCGGCATCGTGCGCTGGAATCGGGAAATCCTCCCAATAAGGCAGGATGTGGATGGTGATGAAATCGGCCGCCGCGGCGACGTCGCGGTTGCGCAGCCAGAACTCCCAGACGTCGGCATAGGTCACCGGCACCGAAACGCGCGCCTTCACCGCGCGCAAGGTGGCGGCAAGATCCTCGGGCGACATTTCCCCGCGCAGCAGCACCTCATTGCCGACCACCAGCGCGCGAATGGTGCCGGGATAGCGGTTGGCGAGCGCGACCGCGGTTTCGATCTGCTCATGGTTCTTGTCCGGATGGCCCGACAGCCAAAGGCCCTGCATCACCTTGAGGCCGTGGCGGGCGGCGATCCCGGCAATTTGGTCCTGCCCATAGTCGATCGAATAAGTGCGCACGCAATTGGTGATACGGGCAAGCCGCGTCAAATCGTCCTCGATCTGGGCGGCGGATATCTGGGTGCTTGAGTCGAGCGGGGTCTGGCCGCCGCGGAAAGGCGAATAAGACAGGCAATAGAGCTTTTCACCCGCCGCCAAAGGCGAATGCGGCATCGGCACCGGGGCGCCCAGCCAGGCCCATACGCCAGCGATAACCATCGCCGACACAGCGAGGCAGGCTAGACCAAAGCGCATCGTTTAAACCCGTCCCGGCGGTATTGAAGAGGCCCAAAGACGGCTTATCGTGCGCCTCTGGCGCTGCCAAGCGGCGGACTTGCGGCCGACTTGCGGCCGACTTGCCGCCGGCCTTAAGCACGCCGCGCGGTGGTGCTGGACAAAAGCGGGCCGTTCGGGCCAAGTCTTGCGCCGGGGACATTCGGTAACGGACGGCTGTTCGGGTTGAGCGTGCGGGTTCTTAAGGCAAGCATTGCCGGGGCGGCCGGCCAAATACGCCGTATTCGCGTCCCAATCAGGTCGCATAGCAGACCGATCAGTGGGCGGGCGGCCTTCATCAATTCCGGCGGGACGATGCCGAAAGTCTCCTTGATGCATCTGTTGCGTGCTGCATTCTGCGTGGCGGCCTTGAGCTTCGCCGCTCCGCCGGCGTTCGCACAGACCGGCGCCCCCAAGCCGCCGGAGCCGCAGAAACAGGGTGCCGACACCGCCAAGGAAGGCCAGAAAAGCATCGACGAAATCGCGGAAGCCGCGCGCCTGTTGAGCGGGCCGGCGGGCAATCCGGAATGCGTCTGGCTTGGCCGCCGGGTGGTCAGCCTGCTGTGGCGCGACGACCTCGACACCGCCTTCCGCCACCTCGATCTTTACGACCGCTTTGGCTGCCCAAGCTCGCATATTCAGGCCACTTTCCGCTGTCTGGTGCGGCAGGGCCATATAGACCCCAAGGCCCCGGACAGCCTGAATGGCCGGGTGCATGCCTGCTGGCTCAACCCCGGCCTTGCCCCTGCCCCGGCCGTTGCCGCCCAGCCGCCCGCCGCCGCCTCGGTCGGAACCTCGCCGCGCTGACGGCGTTTTCCATCCAACAATAAATTTAATTGCGCCATGCGCCCGACAAGGAATTGCCATGTCCGGTCTTTACTTGAATTCATACCTACCGCCGCGCTATGCTGCACTGCCGCAGAAGCATCGGCTGAGCCCAGGGGACGGGCTCAAGGGTCTGAAATCCCGCCCCATTTGGTTGTAAGGCTATGCGCTCCGTCGCTGCCGTGATCGCCCTCGTGGCGTGCGTGCAAGCCGGATTATGGGCTCTCGCGCAGGATCACCTGAGCGCTCCCAATTTCGACGGCCAACTCGCCAGCGTTTCCTACGCGCCGTTTGCCTCGTCGATTAATCCGGATGAAGGCGGCAAGGCGCAAGCCGAACAAATTCGCTCCGACCTGCAAATGCTGGCGCCGCTCACGCGGGCGATCCGTACCTATTCGTCCACCGGCGGGGTCGAGCTGGTGCCCGGCATCGCCCAGGAATTCGGCCTGCGGGTCACGGTCGGCGCCTGGATCGACAAGCACCAGGAGCGCAACGAGCGCGAAATCAATTCGGCGATCGAACTCGCCAAGCGCCACAGCAACGTCAACGGCATCATCGTCGGCAACGAAACGATCTACCGCGGCGACATCAAGGTCAGCGAATTGATCCCGATGATCCAGCGGGTCAAGCGCTCGACCAACGTGCCGGTCACCACCGGCGAAATCTGGAACGTGTGGATCGAACACCCCGAGCTGGTCTCGGCGGTGGATTTCATCGCCGCGCACATCCTGCCCTATTGGGAAGGTTTCTCCGACAAGCAGGCCGTCGACCAGGCGATCCTGATCTACGACAAGCTGCGCCGCGCCTATCCCGGCAAGCGCATCGTCATCGCCGAATTCGGCTGGCCGAGCGCCGGCTACAATCTCAAGAATGCCGAGCCCGGCCGCATCGAGCAGGCCATGGTGCTGCGCGACTTCGTCACGCGCGCCGAGGCCTACGGCATCGACTACAACATCGTCGAAGCCATCGACCAGCCGTGGAAAATCTTCGAAGGCGGCGTCGGTCCCTATTGGGGACTGTTCGACGCTTCGCGCCAGCCGAAATTCGACTGGAGCGGCCCGATCACCGATCCCGATCACTGGAAGCTCGCCGGCATCGCGCTGCTGGTGAGCGTGCTGCTGTCGCTGCCGTTGCTGGCGATGAGCGGCGTCACGCTGTGGCAGGCCGTCACGCTCGCCGGCGCCGCCAACGTGGTCGGCGCCTGGTCCTCCGCCGTGTTCGCCTTTTGGAACGGACATTACTTCGTGCCGGGCGCCGCCTTCGCGCTCGGCCTCGGCGTGCTGCTGCTGATCCCGCTGATCATCATCGCGCTGGCGCGCATCGACGAACTCGCCGTGATCGCCTTCGGCCGCAAACCGTTGCGGCTGATCGACGCGCCGCCGCTCGCACCGGAGCAGTCCGCGCCGAAAGTGTCGATCCACATTCCGGCGCATCGCGAGCCGCCGGACATGCTCAAGCAGACGCTCGACGCGGTGGCGCGCCTCGATTATCCGAATTTCGAGTGCGTGGTGGTGATCAACAACACGCCCGATCCGGCGCTCTGGCGGCCGATCGAGGACCACTGCCGCGAGCTCGGGGCCCGCTTCAAGTTCGTCAATGCGGACAACCTGCAGGGCTTCAAGGCCGGCGCGCTGCGGCTCGCCATGGTGCATACCGCGGCCGACGCCGAGGTGATCGGCGTCATCGACGCCGACTACGTCGTGCAGGCCGATTGGCTCAAGGACCTGGCGCCGCTGTTCCGCGATCCGACCGTCGCGCTGGTGCAGGCGCCGCAGGATCACCGCGACGGCGGGCGCAGCGTCATGCACCACGCCATGAACGGCGAATATGCCGGCTTCTTCGACATCGGCATGGTGCAGCGGAACGAAGTCAACGCGATCATCGTGCACGGCACCATGTGCCTGATCCGCCGCGCCGCATTGGAAGCCGCCGGCGGCTGGTCGAGCGACACCATTTGCGAGGACACCGACCTCGGCCTCACGCTGCTTGAGGCCGGCTGGCGCGCGCACTACACCAACAAGCGCTACGGCCACGGCCTGCTGCCCGACTCGTTCGACGCCTACAAGAAGCAGCGCCACCGCTGGGCCTATGGCGGATTCCAGATCCTCAAGAAGCACTGGCGCCGCTTCCTGCCGCACGCGAGCCGCCTCACGCGCGACCAGAAGCGCGAATTCGCGCTCGGCTGGCTCAATTGGCTGGGCGCCGAAAGTCTCGGCGTCGCGGTCGCCATGCTCAATATCGTCTGGGTGCCGGTCGTCGCCTTCCTCGACATTGCGGTGCCCGACCGCATTCTCACCATCCCGATCATCGCCAGCTTTACCGTCTCGCTGCTGCATTTCGTGACGCTCTACCGCCTGCGCGTGCGCAACGGCCCAGGCCAGCTTGTCGGCTCGGTGTTCGCGGCCATGTCGGTGCAATGGACGGTGGCGCGCGCGGTCGGCTTCGGCCTGATCAAGGATCACCTGCCGTTCGTGCGCACCTCGAAAGGCGGGTTGCGGCGCTCGGCCGATTTCCACGCCTTCTGGGAGGCGGTGCTGGCGGGCTTGCTTGTCCTCGGCGCGGTCGTACTGGTCATGACCAACACCAAGCAAGTGCGCGAGATCAATATCTTCGCCGTGGTGCTGGTGCTGCAGAGCCTGCCGTTCATCGCGGCGGTCGGGCTCGCCGTATTCGAGCGCACGCGGCTCAACGATTTCGCCTATTGGCAGGCCCTCGATGCGCGCGCCGGCGAATTCATCGCCCGCCGCACGCAGCCGGCGCCCGCTCCCGCACCGATCGTCAGCGAGCGCAGCGAACTGGTGCCGTAGGCGTCCGCTTTCATTTGCGGCCGCGTCTGTCCGAGATGAGCCGTTAACCCGGCAGCGCCGTCTCCACCAGCTTCACCCAATACGAGGTGCCGACCGGGATCACGTCGTCGTTGAAGTTGTAGGCCGGGTGATGCAGGCCCGCGCTGTCGCCGTTGCCGACGAAGATGAAGGCGCCGGGCCGCGCGTTGAGCATGAAGGAGAAATCCTCCGCCCCCATCACCGGCGCCATATCGGTGTCGACCTTGTTCTTGCCCGCGATCTCGCTCGCGACCGAGGCGGCAAAGTCGGTTTGTTTGGGATGGTTCTTGAGCACCGGATAGCCGCGGCGGTATTTCACCGCGACCTTGGCGCCGTGCAGCTTGGCGGTGGCCTCGACAATTTCCGGGATGCGCTTTTCCAAAAGATCCTGCACCTCGGGGATCAGGCTCCGCGCGGTGCCGCGCAACTGCGCGGTCTGCGGAATGACGTTGTCGGTATTGCCGGCGTGGAACATGCAGATCGACACCACCGCCGCTTCCAGCGGATCGACATTGCGTGAGACGATCGATTGCAGGTTGTTGACGATCTGCGCGCCGACCAGCACGGTGTCGATACCGAGATGCGGGCGCGCCGCATGCGCGCCTTTGCCCTCGATGTCGATCTGCACATAGTCGGCCGCCGCCATGATCGAGCCGGGCCGGATGCAGAATTCGCCGACCGGCAGGCCGGGATAATTGTGCATGCCGTAGACTTCGTCGATCTTGAAGCGCTCCATCATGCCGTCCTGCACCATGGCCTTGCCGCCGGCGCCGCCCTCCTCGGCCGGCTGGAAGATCACCACCGCGGTGCCGGCGAAATTGCGCGTCTCGGCGAGATAGCGCGCGGCGCCGAGCAGCATGGCGGTGTGGCCGTCGTGCCCGCAGGCGTGCATCTTGCCCGGCACCGTCGATTTGTACGGCAGGTCGTTCGCCTCATCGATCGGCAGCGCGTCCATGTCGGCGCGCAGACCGATGACCTTGTCTGATTTGCCCTTGCGGCCGTGGATGACGCCGACCACGCCGGTGCGCCCGAGCCCCGGCACCACCTCGTCGCAGCCGAAGGCTTTGAGCTTGTCGACGACGCTCGCCGCCGTGCGCTGCACGTCGTACAGCAGTTCCGGATGGGCGTGCAGATCGTGCCGCCATTCGGCGATTTCGGCCTGCAGGTCGGCGATGCGGTTGACGATCGGCATAAACGGCTCCCTGTTGGCCCGCAGTGTAGCAACCGATGACGGCCGGCGCGAGTTCAAGAAACGGGCGGAAACCGCCTATTGACCGGGCATGGTAGCGCCCCTACACAGCGCCCTAGCGCATTTGCGCGGGTGACGAGCGCGTAGCTCAGGCGGTAGAGCAACTGACTTTTAATCAGTAGGTCATGGGTTCGAGTCCCATCGCGCTCACCATTCGCTGCCAAAGAATAATCATATCCCATGGGCCGAGCAGCGCGGCTTACCGCAGATTTTTTCCGCCTGAGTTTCTGGCCGCTCGCGGCGGCAGTTCTCATCGTCCTGCTGCTGCAGCCGGTTTATTACGCAGCGCTCGGTCTGGTCGAAACCCTCGCGCCGCGCCAGCGGATCGTCGACCACCTCAGCGCCGCCTTCGCCGGCGGCGTGCTGTCGGATGACGGCAATCCGCGTTCGCCGATTTTCAAGGGCGGCGAGCAGCTCACCGAATGCATTTCGCTCGGCATCGGTCTCGACCGCGCCGAGACGGCCTGGCGGACGGCGGTCACGGATTCGTACCCGGTGTCCGGCGCGACGCATGCCTGTCACGGACTGCATCAGGCCTTATCCGGCCAAGAGACTTCCTGGCAGCCTTATTTCCGTTATTGGCACGGCTACCGCGTTATCCTGACCCCGCTCACGGCGGCGTTTCCGCTCTGGTTCGTCAAAATCGTCAACGCGCTGATGGTCGCGGCGGCCTGCGGATTGCTTTGGCTCACGCTGCGCAATTATTGCGGGCCCGCCGTCGCGACGATTTTTTTGCTCACCTTCGTCTGCCTGAGCGACGCCTTTTTCATCTGGCGCACGTCGACGCACAGCATCAGCCTCGCCTATATCCTGGTCGGCGCCTCGCTCTTTGCCATCTCCCTGCAAAAGAACTGGCGAGCGCCCGGCCTGATCGTCCTGTCGGCGGTCTTGGGCAGCGGCTTCAACTTCATCGACTTTCTTATCAATCCGCCGATGATGCCGATGCTGATGGCATTCTTCGTTTTGCTCGGCGGCCGGCGCGACGCCGGGCTGCTCGCGCTGGCCGTCGTGCTCGCATGGTTCGGCGGCTATTGCGAGACCTGGGCGGCGAAATGGGTTTTGGCCTATCTCGCTATGCCGGCATCGGCCGGCGTCGTCGCTGACATCTTTTCGAGCGTCGAAACACGCACGCTCGGAAGCTTGCACGGCGTCGTTCTTTTCCCGCTGGTAGCAACCGCCAAAGCCTTTGCACGATCGCTGGATCGCGTTGGGGTCATTGTTCCGGCCATCGCTTTATTCGCCATTGCACGTTACAGCGCGACCGTATCGCCGCTCGACTGGCGGCGGTTCGCCTGGCTCGTCTCGCCCGTGCTCGTTTCGGTTCTTTGGTTCGAAGCGCTGTCCAGCCACACCCAGTTCCACATCACGCCGAGTTCGCGCAGCGCGGCGATCGCCTTTGCCATTGTCCTTGCGGCGATGCTCATGTCTCTGCAACGGCGGCCGAGCCTGGCGGAACTCTGGAGTCAGATGGAAACGCTGCGAGCGAGGCTTGTGCGGCCGCGTTCCAAGCGCGCCGACCCTTAGGATGCGCGCCACGCGGCATGCCTATTAATAAAAGCGTCGAAAAATTGTTCGCCGCCGTGCACCTTGTATTGTTCATGACACCCGCAAAGGCTCGTGTTCATGCGCTTTGCGGTGCAAGTTTACGCCGCGGCTATAGTGTCGGTGTCACCGAACTTTAGCGTAGCGGCCATCACAATTTCACCTCGGCGTCGCTTCATCGCCACGATGACCCTCTAGCCAGGAACCGTGGGGAACGACGCAAAGGAGACCGAGACCATGCAGCTTGAGACCATGGCCATGCTAGCCGCGATCCGCTCCTTCTCCTCGCCGGTGCGCTGCCCGCATTGCGGCGACCGGATGGTCGCCCCCGTCGTGTCCGAATTCGTCGAAGGCGGCGAAATCCGGCACCATTGGGAATGCGAGGCTTGCGGTGAGCCCTCCACCACCGCCATCCCGCTCACAACTCATTGAGCGCCATTTCCCGGGAATAGGTGCTAATATCCGGTGTTTTCAAGAACAGGCTAACCACGGCCTGATTCAGGGAGGAGCCAGATATGACATCGACCATTCTGCGGTCCACGGCGGCCGCCATCGTGTTTGCCGGCGCACTGGCCTTTGCCAGCCCGTCCATGGCGGCGATGATGACCTTCAAAGCGAACCTGAGCGGCAAGAGCGAGGTGCCCCCGAACACGACCGCAGGCACCGGCGAAGTCACGGTGACCTATGACCCCGACAGCAAAAAGATCACCTGGAAGGGCGAGTATAGCGGCCTGACCGGGCCGGCCACCGCGGCCCATTTCCACGGGCCGGCGCCCGCCGGCAAGAACGCCGGCGTGATGGTGCCGATCGCGCCGAACACCAGCCCGCTCGAAGGCTCCGCCACTCTCACCGACGCCCAGGCCAAGGCCCTGATGGACGGCGACATGTACGTCAACGTTCACACCGCCGCCAACAAAGGCGGAGAAATCCGCGGCCAGTTGATGAAATAATCCGCTGCAAGTGCGGATACGACCGATTGGCCCGCCGGCCGCAAGACCGGCGGGTTTTTCGTTGCCGGTGCAACGGTCCTCCATGCTTGCCTGCACTCTTGCCACCACGCTTGCCTGTACCCTTGGCGGGCGGCGTTCCGGAGTCTAAACGTTTGCCCAGAGGAAATTCTGCCCCAAGGAGCGATCATGGCCCGTAACGGTGGTGACACGGCGCCCATTCTGGTGTCGGGCGGTGGCATCGGCGGCCTCGCCGCCGCCTATGCGCTGGCGCGGGCGGGCTTTGCCGTGCGCGTGTTCGAGCAGTCGCCGGAATTCCGCGAGGTCGGCGCCGGCATCCAGCTCGGCCCCAACATTTTCCGCATGCTGGACAAGATCGGCCTCAAGGACGAGGTGCTGGCCGACGCCCATCGGCCGCCGGCGCAGGAAATGCGCGACGCACTCACCGGCAAACTGATCACCAATATTCCGCTCGCCGAGGATTTCTTCGCCCGTTTCGGCCAGCCTTACGCGGTCACTCACCGCGCCGACATCCACGCCACCTTCCTGAAAGCCTGCCAGAACAGCAACGCGATCACGCTGGAGACCAGCCGCCGCGTCGACGGCTTCGAGGAACGCGACGACGGCGTCGAGGTCACGCTCGAAAACGGCGAGTGCGTCAAGGGCCGCGCCTTGATCGGTTGCGACGGCATGTGGTCGAAAATTCGCGAGCGCATCGTCGGCGACGGCAAGCCGCGCGTGTCCGGCCATATCGCCTACCGCGCCGTGCTCAAGCGCGCCGAGGTGCCGGAGGACCTGTGGCGGCCGGACGTGGTGCTGTGGGCCGGCCCGCGCACTCATTTCGTGCATTATCCGCTGCGGCGCGGCGAGCTGTACAATCTGGTCGCAGTGTTTCACTCCGACCATTACGAGGAAGGCTGGAACGCGGAAGGCGCCAAAGACGTCATGTGGCGGCACTTCAAGATGCAGGTACCGCAGGTCACGCGCATGCTCGAGCGCATCGAGACCTGGCGCATGTGGGTGCTGTGCGACCGCGAGCCGGTGAAAGACTGGTCGCGCGGTCACACCACGTTGCTCGGCGACGCCGCGCATCCGATGCTGCAATATCTCGCACAAGGCGCTTGCATGGCGACCGAGGACGCGGTGGTGCTGGCGGAAAAGGCGGCGGCGGCGCCGAACGACCTGCCGGCGGCATTCAAGGCCTATGAGCAGGATCGTTACCTGCGCACCGGCCGCACACAGATCATGGCGCGCGTCTATGGCGACTTTTATCACGCGCGCGGGGTCACCGCCGAACTGCGCGACCTGGCGCTTGCCGGCCGCACGCCGCAGCAGAGTTACGACGGCATCGCCTGGCTGTACGGCGGGCCATAACTCGATCCATCGTCCAACGCGGAGGCCCCTATGGCGCAGTTCACTGTCAATCCGCAGCGCTTCGACCCCTACAAAGAGTTCAAGTTCCGGGTGAAATGGGACGGCCACTACGTCGCCGGAATTTCCAAGGTCAGCGCCCTCAAGCGCACCACTGATGTGGTCGAACATCGCGAGGGCGGCGACCCGAGCATCAGCCGCAAATCGCCTGGGCTGACCAAATTCGAGCCGATCACGCTCGAACGCGGCGTCACCCACGACCCGGATTTTGAAAATTGGGCCAATCAGGTCTGGCAATTCGGCGCCGGGCTCGGCTCTGAAGTCGCCCTCAAGGATTTCCGCAAGGACATCACGATCGAGCTTTACAACGAAGCCGGACAGCTCGTGATCGCCTACAAGGTGTTCCGCTGCTGGGTGTCGGAATTCCAGGCGCTGCCGGCTCTCGATGCCGGCAACGACGCGGTGGCGATCCAGTCCATTAGGCTCGAGAACGAAGGTTGGGAGCGCGACACAAGCGTCAAGGAGCCGGTCGAACCCGGGTGACGCGCTATTTGAGCTCCCTCACCTCGCCCAGCGTCATGAGGCGCGGCCGCGCGGCGGCCACGCTGAAATCAATACGATGATGTTATTTCTTCGGAATATGCGCCTTGGTCATGACTTCGTCCCATTTCTTGATGTCGGACGTGAGCCGCTCCATCAGTTCGCCCGGCGTGCTCGATTGCGCGACCACGCCGACCTTTGCGAACTGCGCCTTGACGTCCGGCATCGCCAGCACCTCTTGCATTGCCTTGCCCATGGTGTCGATGGCTTCCTTGGGCGCGCCCTTGGGCGCGAACACCCCGTTCCAGGACGTCACCACGTAGCCCTTCACGCCGGCCTCCTGCACGGTCGGCACGTTCGGCATGGAGGCCGAGCGCTTCGGGCCCGATGTCGCCAGCACGCGCAAGTCGCCGGCATCCACCTGGCCGCGCACCGCGGGCGGGAACTCGACCAGCATCTGCACGTCGTTGCGCAGCAGCGCCACCACGATGTCGGGCGAATTCTTATAGGGCACGATCTGCACGTTCACGTCGGCCAGCGACTTGAACAGTTCTGCGCCCAGATTCTGCGTTCCGCCGACCGCAATGGTGCCGACGTTGAGCTTGCCGGGCTGCGCCGTCGCCGCCTTGATGAAGTCGGCGAGCGTCTTGTAGTCGGACTTGGCGTTGACGCAGAACACCAGATCGAATTCGCCGAGCAACGAGACCATCTCGAATTGCTTGACCGGATCGAACGGCAGGTGATTGAACGCGGCGACGCTGATGGCGGTGCCGTTGGTGACCAGTCCCATGGTGTAGCCGTCGGGCGGTGCATTCACGACCGCGCGCGCGGCGTTGATGCCGCCGGGGCCCGGCATGTTCTCGATCACCACGCGCTCGCCGAATTTGGTGCTCAATCTGTCGGCCATGATGCGCGAGGTGACGTCGGCGACGCCGCCGGCGCCGAACGGCAGAATGATCTTCACCGGCTTGTCGGGCCATTTCGCCTGCGCCTGGCTAAGCGGCGCCAGCGCCAGAATCAAAGCCGCCGGCAGCGCCAGCAGCGCAAAAAATGCTTTTCTCATCGCGATCCTCCCTGAATTTTTCCGCGTTTCTTATTCTGATCTATGCGAAACCATAGAGCCTTGCCGGATTGTCCACCAGCAAGCGCTGTTGCGCCAGCGGGGTTGCGGCAAATTGCGGCACCAGATCGACCAGATCGGCCTCGTCGGCCTCGTGGGTGGCGTTGGGATGCGGAAAATCGGTGCCCCACAGCACGCGCGTCGGCGCCGCTTCCACCAGCCTGCGAGCAATCGGCACCGCCATCTCATATGGTGGCATGGAAATGCGCTCGGCCCCGCACACCTTGATCCAGCAGTTTTCCAGACGTGAAAGCTCGATCAGCGCGCGCAACGGCGGTTGATCGACGCCGGCCGCCGCCGGCACGCGGCCCATATGATCGACGACGAAAGGCAGCGGCAGCTTGCGGATCATATCGGAGAGCGGAACGATATCGGGCGCGTCGAGATGCAGCACCACGTGCCAGCCGCGTCCCTTGATGCGGTCGATGACGCGGTTGAACACGGCCAAATCGGGCGCGCCGCCGAGATGCTTGACGAAATTGAAGCGTACGCCGCGCACGCCGCCGGCATCGAGCCTGTCGTAGTCGGCCTCCTGAAAGCCGTCGTCGACGATGGCGACCCCGCGATAGCGTTTGGGGTCGGAGGCGATGCAATCGAGCATGGCGGCGTTGTCGGTGCCGTGGCAGCTCGCCTGCACGATCACCGCGCGCCCGACGCCCAAATGGGCGTGCAGCGCCGCCAGCATTTCCTTCGGCGCGTCTTCCGGCGTGTAGCGCCGGTTCGGCGCGTAGGGGAATTTGTCGCCCGGCCCGAATACGTGGCAATGGGCGTCGGTGGCGCCGGGCGGCAGTTTAAAACGCGGCTTGCGGCGCTTGGCGAGGAAGGCTGGATGCAGGTTCATAGGCTGGCTTTAGCCAAGCGGGCCGCGCGAAACAATCCCCAGCCGGCGGCGCGTAGCAAGATGCAGGGCGCGACCGGCGTGCTAATATCTTGCGGTCCCGATTGGGGTTTAAATCCATGGTTCGTCATTTTTCGATCCGGCTCGCTTTAGCGATCGCCGCCCTTGCCATCGCCGCAGGCGCGGCATGGGCAGAAATACTGCCGGACGGCACCGTGTCATCGTCGGCGCCGAATATGGTGTCCAGCGTGAGCGGTCCGGAGTTGCAGGCTATTTTCCAACGCTTCGGTCAGGACATGAGCTTGGAAACCGATTCCGGCGGCGACCCCAAGCTTTCCGGCACGGTCGAGGGCGTCAAATTCGAGATTCTGTTTTACGGCTGCGACAAGGCCGACGTGCGCCGCTGCCTCAGCTATCAGTACTACCTTGGTTTCACCGGCATGAAAGACGTGTCCATTGCCATGATGAACGACTGGAACTCCCGCAAGCGTTTCGCCGCCGCGTCGCGGCACAAGAACGGCGCGATCGAGCTGCGCATGAACGTCAACATCGAGGGCGGCGTTACCGAAGAAAACCTCAAGAACTGGGATGGCTGGTGGAAGGTGGCGGTCAAGGAGTTCAAGCAACACATTAACTACAAATAGCGCGTTACGGCGCTTCGATGTCGCCCTTGGCCCAGCCCTCCATGGCCGCGGCGCGGAATTGCGCGAAGCGGCCCTGCTCGATTGCCCCGCGCATGCCGGCCATCAGTGCCTGGTAATAAGCAAGGTTGATGGTCGAGAGCAGAACCTGGCCCAGAATCTCGTTGGCCTTGGTCAGATGATGCAGATAGGCGCGCGAATATGTGCGCGCGGCCGGATGCGCGCTTTCCGCGTCGAGCGGGCGCCGATCGCCGGCGTGCCGCGCATTGGCGAGATTGATCGAACCGAAGCGCGTGAAGGCCATGCCGTGGCGGCCGTTGCGCGTGGGTAGCACGCAATCGAACATGTCGATGCCGCGCGCGACCGCCTCCAGGAGGTCGTGCGGCGTGCCGACGCCCATCAGATAGCGCGGGCGCTCGGCCGGCAGCGCCGGCGCCGTTTCCTGCACGATCTTGAGCATCACGTCCTGCGGCTCGCCCACCGCCAGGCCGCCTATGGCGTAGCCGTCAAAGCCTATGTCCACCAGCGCGCGGGCGCTGTCCTGGCGCAACGCGAGGTCGTCGCCGCCCTGCACGATGCCGAACAGCGCATAACCCTCGCGCGCCCTGCCCGCGAAAGCCCGCTTGCTGCGCTCGGCCCAGCGCAGCGACAAGTGCATGGCGCGCTCGATCTCCTCGCGCGCGGCCGGCAGCTTCAGGCATTCGTCGAGTTGCATGGAGATATCGGCGCCGAGCAGCGCCTGGATCTCGACGGCGCGCTCGGGCGAAAGTTCCACCATGGCGCCGTCGAGATGTGAACGGAAGGTGACGCCCTGTTCGGTGAGTTTGCGCAATTCCGACAGCGACATCACCTGGAAACCGCCTGAATCGGTCAGGATCGGCAGCGGCCAGTTCATGAATTCGTGCAAGCCGCCGAGCGCGGCGATCCGCTCGGCGCCCGGCCGCAGCATCAGATGGTAGGTATTGCCGAGCACGATTTCCGCGCCGGTCGCGCGCACATCGTCCGGCATCAGGCCCTTCACGGTGCCTTGCGTGCCCACCGGCATGAAGGCCGGCGTGCGCACCGTGCCGTGCGGGGTGACGATTTCGCCGCTGCGCGCGGCACCATCGGTCGCGGTCAGGCGGAAGGAAAACGGCATCAGATCAGGGGGGTCATGCTGACCACGGCGTAGTCTCCGTTGTCTTCGTTGCCGCTCCAGGCGATGCGCTGGCCGACCGAGAGGGCCTTTTCCAGCATATCGGTCTGATAGTAGCGGTCGGCTTCGTCGTAGCCGCTGCCGAAATCGACGTGGCCCTCCGTGCCGACGGTGAAGGGGCAGCGATAATCCTCGCGCCGGTCCTGCCAGAGCCCGCAATATTCGATGCCGCGCTTGGGCTGATAGCCGATAAAGATCAAATCGATGGTGATTTCCAGATGGTCTTCCTGCGTATTGCGGAAGACAATTCTGCCGAGCCGCTCACCGGCCATGGGCGCCTCCTTATTTTTGCTGCGGATACAGCAAACACGCATCGCCGTAGGAATAGAAGCGATAACCAGCCGCAATGGCATGGGCATAGGCGCGTTTCATGGTGTCGAGGCCGGAAAAAGCCGCAACCAGCATGAACAGCGTCGAGCGCGGCAGGTGGAAATTGGTCAGCATCAAGTCGACCGCCTTGAAGCGATAGCCCGGCGTCATGAAAATCGCGGTCTCGCCTGCAAAGGGCCGGAGCATGCCGTCTGCGCCGGCCGCGGTCTCCAAAATCCGCAACGCGGTCGAGCCGACCGCCACGATTCGTCCGCCTTTGGCCCGCGCGGCGTTGAGCGCGTCAGCTGTTTCACGGGAAACAGTGCCAAATTCGCTATGCATTTTATGGGCTTCGGTGTCGTCGGCCTTCACCGGCAGAAAAGTACCGGCGCCGACATGAAGTGTTACTTTAACAAGCGCCACGCCCTTTTTTTTGAGCTGCGCGATCAATGCGTCGGTGAAGTGGAGGCCGGCGGTCGGCGCCGCCACCGATCCTTCCGGCGCGGCGAACACGGTCTGGTAATCGCTGCGGTCTTGTTCGTCGGGCGCGCGGCGGGAGGCGATATAAGGCGGCAGCGGCATGGCACCGCGCTCGGCTATGGCCTGGTCGAGCACCGGGCCATGGAAGGAAAATGAGAGGGTTACCTCTCCTCCCTCATCTTTCTGTGCAACTTCCGCATCGAGTTCCCCCAGGAAACAGACCTTGCCTTCGGTGCCGAAGCGCAAAAGGTCGCCGACCTGCAGCTTTTTGGCGCCGAGGATGAAAGCGCGCCAATGCGAGCCATCGAGCCGCTTGTGCAGGGTCGCCTCGATCGCGGGCTCGCTGGCGCCGCGCCCGATCCGCCGCCCGCTCAGCCGCGCCGCGATGACCTTGCTATCGTTGACCACTAGGCAATCGCCCGGCGCCAGCAGGCCGGGCAGATCGGCGATGGAGCGGTCTTCTAGAATTTCTCCGTTCGTCCCCGCGGAAGCGGGGACCCAGGTAGGATCTTCGCCGGGCTTAGCGAAGTGGCTCTGGACCCCCGCTTGCGCGGGGGTGAGCGATGACTGACGCGGCCGCACCACCAGAAGCCGCGCGGCGTCGCGCGGGACCGCCGGCCGCAGCGCGATGCGGTCCGCCGGCAGGTCGAAGTCGAAGAGATCGGTGCGCATGTTTTTCACCTCTCCCCGCGTGCGGGGAGAGGTCGACGTCCGAGCGAAAGCGAGGGCGTCGGGTGAGGGGGCATCGAGGGTAGCATTCTGCGGACAGGCCCCCTCATCCGGCTCGCCATAGCGCGTCGAAGACGCGCGTCAACGCGCTTATGGCTCGCCACCTTCTCCCCGCGCGCGGGGAGAAGGAACTACGCCCCCATCGTCGCCTTGACGATCTTGTCCGGATTGCTGACCGGCTCGCCGCGCTTGATCTTGTCGACGTTTTCCATGCCTGCGATCACGTTGCCCCAGGCGGTGTACTGGTTGTCGAGGAAGCGGGCGTCGTCAAAGCAGATAAAGAACTGGCTGTCGCCGGAATCCGGGTTGGCCGCGCGCGCCATCGACACCGTGCCGCGTACGTGCGGCTCGGCGTTGAACTCGGCCTTGAGCTTCTTGCCCGAGCCGCCGGTGCCGGTGCCCTGCGGGCAGCCGGTCTGCGCCATGAAGCCGTCGATCACCCGGTGGAACACGATGCCGTTGTAAAAGCCTTCTTTCACCAGCTCCTTGATGCGCGCGACGTGGCCGGGCGCGAGGTCGGGCCGCATGGCGATCACCACCGGCCCTTGGGTGGTTTCCAGCGTGAGGGTGTCTTCCGGCTTGGCCATTGAGTTGTTTCCTGTTGCTCTATTGTTTCGCGTCGGCGGCGACCTGCATCTTCAGAATCTTGTCCGGGCCGGTGACCGCACCGTTGGTCTCCTCCGTGCCCTTCTTGATCTTGTCGATTGCGGCCATGCCGGACACCACCTGCCCGACCACGGTGTATTGGCCGTTGAGGTGGGGACTGTCGGCGAACATGATGAAGAACTGCGAATTGGCCGAATTCGGGTCCTGCGTGCGCGCCATGCCGACCACGCCGCGCGTGAACGGCACGTTGGAGAATTCCGCCTTCAGGTCGGGGTATTTCGAGCCGCCGGTGCCGTCGCCGTTTTGCCCGTCGCCGGTCTGCGCCATGAAGCCCGGGATCACGCGGTGGAACGGTACGTTGTTGTAGAAGCCGTCGCGCGCCAGCTGCTTGATGCGCTCGGCGTGATGCGGGGCGACATCGTTGCGCAGCTTGATGATGACGCGGCCGTATTTGGTGTCGAGCAGAATGGTGTTCTGCGGGTCGAGTCCGGCCGGCAGTTTCACCTGCGCCAAGGCGGGCGCGGCGCACACCAATGCAACGACGACGGCGAGCATGCGGATCATGAAATCTCCCGATGGATCAACGCTGGAATTTCTTCTTCAGCCGCGCCGCCACGTCGGCCGGCACGAAGGCGGCCACGTCGCCGCCCATGCCGGCGATCTGGCGCACCAATGTGGCGGTGATCGGGCGCGCGGCGGGCGACGCCGGCAGGAATACGCTCTGGATGGCGGGCGCCATCGCCTCGTTCATGCCGGCCATCTGCATTTCGTAGTTGAAGTCGGTCGAGTCACGCAGGCCGCGGATCAGGATGGTGGCGCCGGCCTTGCGCGCCGCCTCCACCACCAGGCCTGAAAAGGTCACGCATTCCAGCTCGCATTTGGCCTCGCGCGCGAGCGGCGTGCAGATGTCCTTCAGCATGGCCAGCCGCTCGTCGGCGGAAAACAGCGGCGCCTTGCCGGGATTGACGCCGACCGCCAGCACCAATTTGTCGGCCAGCCGCACGGCGTGGCGCACCACGTCGAGATGGCCGTTGGTGACGGGATCGAATGACCCGGCGTAAAGGGCGGTCCGCGGCATGGCCGGGGGTCTAGCCCGGGTTTTTGCCCCCGGCAAGGCCGGTTCCCGTCGAACCTTTTGCCCTGCCCCCGCGACCAACCGGCAAGACGCCAAAACAGGGGGCCGTCATGCTGAAAACCACCACCGCCGTCATGGTCGCCGCCGCTATTGCCGCCGCCGTGACCATCTTGTCCGCGCCGAGCGCGCCGGTCGACGCCGGCCCGCTGGCCAAGCCCGCCGAGACCGCCTTGAAGGCCTGCGTGCAGCGCGCCTGGCCCTACCTCAATTGCATCGGCACGCCGCTCGGCAACCCGCGCATCCGCTTGGTGACCACGGACCGGCTCAGCTAGTCGCTCGCGCATCGACGCGTTAGGCTCCCCGCTAGGGACACCCAAGATCCCAACGGGAGGACATTATGCGCCGGCTGCTATTCGCGATTTTTGCGTTGATCGTGGCGGCGCCGGTTTGGGCGCAAAGCTATCCGGACCGCCCGGTCCGCATCATCGTGCCGACGCCGGCCGGCGGGCCGGTCGACGTGATGGCGCGCCTGGTCGCGGCCGCGCTGCCGGCGAGCCTCGGGCAGAACGTCATCATCGAAAACAAGCCGGGCGCCGGCAACATCATCGGCTCCAAGATCGCGGCCGATGCGCCGCCCGATGGCTACACGCTGATGGTGTCGGCGGCGAGCGGGCTGATCATGAGCCCGATGATCTATGCCAATGCCGGCTACGACGCTTCGAGCTTCGCGCCGATCGCACTGATCGCCGAGACCCCGCAGCTTTTGGTGATCAACGCGCAGCTTCCGTACAAAACGCTGGCCGAGCTCGTGGCCTATGCCAAGGCCAATCCCGACAGACTGAACTATTCGACCGGCGGCATCGGCACGCTGCCGCATCTCGCCGCCGAGCTGTTCAAGAAGACCGCCGGCGTCAATATCGTGCACGTGCCGTATAAAGGCGGCGGGCCGGCGCTGACCGGCGTGGTCGCCGGCGAAGTGCAGATGACCTTCGATCCGGTCGCGACCTCCTTGCAATTGATCAAGAGCGGCAAGCTGCGCGCGCTCGCGGTCGCCGGCCCCAAGCGCGTCGCGGCGCTGCCCGACGTGCCGACCATGGTGGAAAGCGGCTACCAGTCGTTCACCGTCGGCGCCTGGACCGCGCTCTTGGCGCCCAAAGGCACGCCGCCGGCGATCATCGCCAAGCTCAATGCCGGCGTGAACCAGGCGCTCGAACTCGGAGCCGATGAAGAGCACGCTCGCCAAGCTCGGCGCCGAGCCGCGCGGCGGCACGCCGCAGCAGCTCGCCGATTACATGGCGGGCGAGACGACGAAGTGGAAGCCGATCATCGCGGCGCTCAATTTGAAGCCGAAGTGAGACGCGCCCTTTGCAGACGTTCCGGCACCCACAAATTTCGCCTACTCGATCACTTCGTCGGCTATGCCGATCATCGGCATGCTGAGGCCAAGCGCCTTGGCGGTCTTGAGATTGATGATCAACTCAAATTTTGTCGGCTGCATGACGGGCAGGTCCGCCGGTTTCTCGCCCTTGAGAATTCGTGCAGCGTAGTGGCCTGCTTGCCGGTAGGCATCGGTCTGGCCGGCGCCGTAGCTCATCAGCCCTCCGGCCACGGCAAATTGGCGATCCTCGTAGATCGCAGGCACTGCGTCGCGCAGCGATAGCGCGGCGAGCCGTCTGCTTTGACTATTGAACAGGGGGTCTTGGCTGATCATCAGCGCTTGAACTCGCAGTTCGCGCAGCTTCGCAAAGACCGCATCGAGATCGCGTTCGGTTGAGGCATTCAAGACTTGAAGTTGCAGGCCCAGCGTGCGGGCGGCGCCCTGTAGGTTTTTCGTCAGCGTCTCCGTGTTGGGGTTCGTCGGGTTAACGAGTAGCGCGATGGTGACCGCCGCAGGCACCGCCTGATGCAGCAGCTCCAACAACTTCGGTCCGACCTCCACGCTCAACAAAGTGACGCCCGTCATATTGCCGCCCGGGTGGCCCAGACTGGCGACCAGTCCGATCCGCACGGGATCGGCGATGGTGGTGAAGACAATGGGGATCGTCGCCGTGGACGACTTTGCTGCGATCGCCGCTGGCGTGGTGAAGGCCGCAATCAGTGCCACTTGACGCCGGACCAGGTCGGCCGCCAAGAGCGGTAACCGATCGTATTTGCCTTCGGCCCAGTGGGCTTCGATCGCCAAATTGCGGCCCTCGACATAACCGGCTTCGCTCAGACCCTGGCGAAAGGCATCCACATTCCGCACCCACAACCCGCTGGCCGAAGCGGTGCTGAGGAGCCCGATCACGGGCATGCCTGCCGGCTGCGCCGATGCCGCGAGCGGCCATGTGGCTGCCGCGCCTCCGAGAAGCATTATGAACTCGCGCCGTCTCATCGTCGCTCCGGAGGATCAGTCGCGGGCATCGTAGCAACCAAAATTAGCGCTTTGGAAGAGGCCGTATTTGTTCAAACGCAGGACCGACGTGGTGTCCGTTATCGACAGTAAGGCAGACGCGCCGACACTTCTATCATCCACGCGCTAGCCCGGCCGGCGCGCGAGGCTCAGCCAGATGCCGCCAGCGATCAGCACCACGCCGGACAGGCGCGCTAGCAACCGGTTGTGCTTGGGCTTCATGAACCAGGCGCGCCCGAGACCCGCTGCGACCGCCCAGCCCGAGTCGAGAACGCTGCCGAGCGTCACCGACACCGCACACATCACCAGCAATTGCCGCTCGACCGGCAGCGTGGGATCGAGAAACTGCGGCAGGAACGCGGTGAAAAAGGCGATGGTCTTCGGATTGGTGATGGCGACGATAAAGCCGCGCCAGGCGTGCACATGGGCGGCGGGCGCGACCGGCTCGGTCTTCGCGCCGGCGTGGCGCCAGGCCTGCACGCCGAGGAACACCAGATAGGCGGCGCCGATCCAGCGCAGGTAATCGAAAATCTCCGCCGAGGTTTTCAGGATCCAGCCGAGCCCGACCGCGATCAGCGCGACCAAGACCGCGTTGCCGGCCGAGGCGCCGGCGACCGTGAGCAACGCCGCGCGCGTGCCCTGCCTCGCCCCGGTCGCCACGATCAGCGTGACGATCGGCCCCGGCGTCAGGAACAGCACGACCGTGATCAGCAGGAAGGCGGTGAAGAGATGGGTGTTCATTCTTACTCGTCATTCCGGGGCGCGGCCTTCAGGCCGCGAGCCCGGAATCCATACTCCGCAGCAATGGGATTATCGATTCCGGGTTCGCTCGCGGAGTTTACCATCGGGTCGCGCTCCGCGCGAACCCGTTGGCTCGCGCCCCGGAATGACAGAGGCTATTCTTCCGCTTCCTCGCTCAGCCGCTCGACCGAGACCACGTGCTCGTCTTCCGCCGTGTTGAGCACGATCACGCCTTGCGTCGAGCGCCCGGCGATGCGGATGCCGGCGACCGGCGTGCGGATCAGCTTGCCCTGGTCGGTGACCAGCATGACCTGGTCGCTCTCCTCGACCGGGAACGAGCCGACGATCTGGCCGGTCTTGCCGGTTAGCGACATGGCCACGATGCCTTTGCCGCCGCGTCCGGTGGTGCGGTACTCGTAAGAACTCGAGCGCTTGCCGTAGCCGCGCTCCGACAGCGTGAGCACGAACTGCTCGGCCGCCGACAATTCCACGTAGCGCTGCTCGCCCAATTCGATGCCGCCGTTGGTGGCGGCCTCCGCCTCCTCCGCTTCGGGCGCGGCTTCGAGTTCGGGGCCGCTGCCGCGCCGGATGGCGCTGGCGCGCTTGTGATAGGCGGCGCGTTCCTCGGCGGTGACGTCGATATGGCGCAGGATGGTGAGCGAGATCACGTGATCCTTGTCGGCGAGCGTAATGCCGCGCACGCCGCGCGAAGTGCGGCCGGAGAACACGCGCACTTCCGGCACCGCGAAGCGGATGCACTGGCCGCCATTGGCGGTGAGCAGCACGTCATCCTTCTCGGTGCAGATGGCGACGTCGACGATCGCCTCGCCCTCCTCGAGCTTCATGGCGATGATGCCGGACGGCCGCACATCGACGAAATCGCTGAGCTTGTTGCGCCGCACGGTGCCGCTGGTGGTGGCGAACATCACGTCGAGCTCGCCCCAGGTCTTTTCGTCCTCGGGCAGCGGCATGATGGTGGTGATGGTCTCGCCCGGATCGAGCGGAAGAATATTGATCAGCGCCTTGCCGCGCGCCTGCGGCGCCGCGAGCGGCAAGCGCCAGACCTTTTCCTTGTAGACCTGGCCGGCCGAGGAGAAGAACAGCACCGGCGTATGCGTCGAGGCGACGAACAGCCGCGAGACGAAATCCTCTTCGCGCACCTGCATGCCGCCGCGGCCTTTGCCGCCGCGCCGCTGCGCGCGGTAGGTCGAAAGCGGCACACGCTTGATGTAGCCGAGATGCGAGACGGTCACGACCATGTCTTCGCGCTGGATCAGGTCCTCGTCCTCGACCTCGCCTTCTTCCTCGGCGATCACGCTGCGCCGTGGCGTGGCGAACTCGTCCTTGAGCTTGGCGAGTTCGTCCTTGATGATGGTCTGGATGCGCACGCGCGACCGCAGGATTTCGAGATAATCGGCGATCTCGCTGGCGAGCTTGTCGAGTTCGGCCTTGATCTCGTCGCGGCCTAACGCGGTCAGGCGCTGCAGGCGCAGGTCGAGGATGGCCTTGGCCTGTTCGAGCGACAGCCGCGCGGTGCCCTTGCTTGAGACCTTGTGGCGCGGGTCGTCGATCAATTCGATCAGGGTCGCCGCCGTCGTCGCCGGCCATTCGCGCGCCATCAAGGCCTCGCGCGCCTCGTTGGCGTCCTTCGAGCCGCGGATCAACTTGATCACTTCGTCGATATTGGCGACCGCGATGGCGAGGCCGACCAGCACATGGGCGCGGTCGCGCGCCTTGCCGAGCAGATGCTTGGTGCGCCGGGACACCACCTCTTCGCGGAAGGCGACGAAGGCCGTCAGCATGTCCTTCAGCGTCATCAGCAGCGGGCGGCCGCCGTCGAGCGCCACCATGTTGGCGCCGAACGAGGATTGCAGCGGGGTGTAGCGATAGAGCTGGTTGAGCACGACGTCTTGCTCGGCGTCGCGCTTGAGCTCGATCACGACGCGGTAGCCGTCGCGGTCGCTCTCGTCGCGCAGATCGGCGATGCCTTCGATCTTCTTTTCGCGCACAAGTTCGGCGATGCGCTCGACCATCGAGGCCTTGTTCACCTGATAGGGAATTTCGCTGATGATGATCGCTTCGCGTTCTTTTCGAATTGTCTCGAACGCCACCTTGCCGCGCATGATGATCGAGCCGCGCCCGGTCTGATAGGCGCTGCGAATACCGGCGCGGCCCAAGATGATGCCGCCGGTCGGGAAATCCGGGCCGAGCACGATCTTGTTGAGATCGTCGATGCTCAGCGCCGGGTCGCCGATCAGCGCGACGCAGGCGTCGATCAGTTCGCCGAGATTATGCGGCGGAATATTGGTCGCCATGCCGACGGCGATGCCGCCGGCGCCGTTGACCAGCAGGTTGGGAAAGCGCGCCGGCAGCACCACCGGCTCGCGCTCGTTGCCGTCGTAATTGGCCTGGAAGTCGACGGTGTCCTTGTCGATGTCGTCGAGCAGCGCCATCGCGGGCTTGGCCAGCCGGCATTCGGTGTAGCGCATGGCCGCCGCCGGATCGCCATCGACCGAGCCGAAATTGCCCTGCCCGTCGATCAGTTGCAGGCGCATGGAGAAATCCTGCGCCATGCGCACCAGCGCGTCGTAGATCGCCTGGTCGCCGTGCGGGTGATATTTGCCCATCACGTCGCCGACCACGCGCGCCGATTTGACGTATTTCTTGTCGGGCGTATGCCCCTGCTCGTTCATCGAGTGCAGGATGCGCCGGTGCACCGGCTTCAGGCCGTCGCGCACGTCGGGCAGCGCGCGCGACACGATCACGCTCATGGCGTAATCGAGATAGCTGCGCTTCATCTCCTCGGTGATTGAGATGGGGCGTATGTCGGTGGGACCCGAGTCCCCCGATTTCGGATTTTCAACGTCGGCCAAAGGGTGCTTCCCGCGCGTGTTTTACGGCGCGATTTGTCTAACTGATTCAAGGCTGCGCCGCCACCGCAAAAGACGCCTGCATGTGGGTTAATACAGTAAATATTTCAATACGTTATATTGGCTGCCCGGCCCCCTGCGGCGGACCTCAAAACGGCACGCGCAGGGCCGCGCGTAGCGACTACGTGTGCAGCGCCCCGGTTCCGCTTGAAAGCCCGTATTCGAGTTCCGCCGTGAGCCCGCTCGCTGTGCGCGCGCGCAATCCGAGCGCACCGGTGGTCATGCCGTAGACCCCCGCCGGCTGGCTGAAGGTGCAGGCTTATTGTGGTGCAGACCGGGACGCGCGCGAAACTCAGAACGGAATCTCGTCGTCCATGTCCGCCGACTTGCCGGCGCCGGCCATCGCCGGCTTGCGCTCGCGCGCAACGCTCGGACCCGTGGAGCCGAAGTCGTCGCCGCTGTCGGCGCTCGCCCCGCCGCCACCGCGCGTGTCGAGCATGGTGAGCTGCGAGTTGAAGCCCTGCAGCACCACTTCGGTCGAGTAGCGGTCGTGGCCGTCTTTGTCCTGCCATTTGCGCGTCTGCAGCGCGCCTTCGAGATAAACCTTCGAGCCCTTCTTGAGATATTGCTCGACGATCTTGCACAGACCTTCGTTGAAAATGACGACGCGATGCCACTCGGTTTTTTCCTTGCGCTCGCCGGTCGCCTTGTCGCGCCAGCTTTCCGAGGTGGCCACGCGCAAATTCGCGATCGGCCGCCCGTCCTGGGTGCGGCGAATTTCCGGATCGGCGCCCAGATTGCCGATGAGGATCACCTTGTTGACGCTACCTGCCATGATGCTCTCCGCGTGGCGATGACGGTCGCGCGCGCCTGTCCAAAAGCCGCCGCCGCTCGCCGGTAATGGGGCCGCCCGCCGCGCGCCGCCCCGAAAATTAACTTTTTACCCTAGACCTTGGCCCTCATGCGGCAAGCTCGTTCGGCCTTAATCCACAGGGCTTCTGTCGTGCGGCCCCGATTATAAGGGACACCGGGACACAAGTCTGTTCTTTTTTTGTTCTAGCAGATTTTAACTATTTAGGCAACTGATTCGGCTCAGTAATTTGCATTTTCTGTGGCGTAAAGGTCACAGCGCGAATCATCCACAACATATAGCGTCCCTCCCCTGTCCCCGCGTCCGCTTCGACCGAAACTCTCAGGAGGTTGCACCATGCAACGTTTCATTCTCGCGGCTTGCGCGGGCCTTATGGCGGCCGCCATGGCAGGGCCATCCTCGGCCGCCGACATGCCGCGGCCGTTTAGCGCGCCGGCCGCCGCCAGCTCGTTCAACTGGACCGGCTTCTATATGGGCATCAACGGCGGCTACGCCTGGGGTACGTCCAGTTGGACCGATCCGGCCTCGACCGCCACCACGGGCGACTTCAATCTGACCGGCGGTTTGGTCGGCGGCACCTTCGGCTACAACCTGCAATACAGCCAGTTCATCCTGGGCGCCGAAGCCGACATCGACGCCAGCTGGCTCAAGGGCACCGACCCCACCGCCTGTTGCGAAACGAAAAATTCCTGGTTCGCGACCGCGCGCGCCCGCCTCGGTTATAGCTTCGACCGCTTTATGCCGTTCATCACCGGCGGCGCGGCCTTTGCCGACGTCAAGATGACGCCGCTCGGCTTTCCCTCGGAAAGCGCGACCCGGGTCGGCTGGACCGCCGGCGGCGGCCTCGAATACGCCTTCACCGGCGCCTGGTCGGCCAAGGTCGAATATCTCTACGCCGACCTCGGCACGGCGAGTTGCAGCGCGGCCACCTGCGGCGTCGCCACCGACGTCACCTTCAAGACCAACATCGTGCGCGCCGGCGTCAACTACCACTTCTAGCCGCGGCGGCAGCAGAAGCTGCAGGGGGCCGGCTGCAAGCGCCGGCCCTTTGCTTTGGAGAACTGTCGATCCCGTTCCGGGCGCACTGGCAAAACCGGATTGTTCTTACTACGTTCCGGCTGCATGCCCGACCGCCCCAGCCAGCCGGCCCAGACGCCCGCGCGATCGCCATCCGCGGCGCGCGCGAGCACAATCTCAAGAACATCGACGTCGCCATTCCGCGCGACCAATTGGTCGTGTTCACCGGCCTGTCGGGTTCCGGCAAGTCGTCTTTGGCGTTCGACACCATCTATGCCGAGGGCCAGCGCCGCTATGTCGAGAGCCTGTCGGCCTATGCGCGGCAATTCCTCGAAATGATGCAGAAGCCGGACGTCGACCAGATCGACGGCCTGTCGCCCGCCATTTCCATCGAGCAGAAGACCACCTCGAAGAACCCACGCTCGACCGTCGGCACCGTCACCGAGATCTACGACTACATGCGGCTGTTGTGGGCGCGCATCGGCGTGCCCTATTCGCCCGCCACGGGTCTGCCGATCGAAAGCCAGACCGTGTCGCAGATGGTCGACCGCGTGCTGGCGCTGCCGGAAGGCACGCGCATCTATGTGCTGGCGCCGGTGGTGCGCGGCCGCAAGGGCGAGTACCGCAAGGAGCTCGCCGAGTTCCTGCGCAAGGGCTACCAACGCGTCAAGATCGACGGCGCCTTCCACGAGATCGACGCGGTCAAGCCGCTCGACAAGAAATTCACCCACGACATCGACGTGGTGGTCGACCGCCTGGTGGTGAAGAGCGACATCGGCACGCGGCTGGCGGATTCGCTGGAGCAATGCCTCAAGCTCGCCGACGGCCTCGCCGTGGTCGAACTGGCCGACACAAAGGCGTCGGGCGCTGCCGCCAATCGCGGGCGCAACGCCAATGCCGAGCGGCTGATTTTTTCCGAAAAATTCGCCTGCCCCGTCTCCGGCTTCACCATTTCCGAGATCGAGCCGCGGCTGTTCTCGTTCAACAATCCGTTCGGCGCCTGTCCGGAATGCGGCGGCTTGGGCGTCGAGCAGCACATCGACGCCGATCTGGTCATCCCCGACCGCGACGCCACGCTGAAGAAAGGCGCCATCGCGCCCTGGGCCAAGTCGTCGTCGCCCTATTACATCCAGACGCTCGACGCGCTGGCGAAACATTTCCGCTTCACGCTCGACACCAAATGGAAGGACCTGCCGAAGAAAACGCAGGAGGCGATCCTGTACGGCTCCGGCGAGGACGAGATCAAATTCGTCTATGACGACGGCCTGCGCGGCTACACCACCAAGAAGCCGTTCGAGGGCGTCATCACCAACCTGGAGCGCCGCTTCAAGGAAACCGAATCGGAGTGGGCGCGCGAGGACCTGCTGAAATATTTCACCGACGTGCCCTGCCATGAATGTCACGGCGCGCGGCTCAAGCCCGAGGCGCTCTGCGTCAAGATCGCCGGCAAGAACATCTCCGAAATCGCCGAGCTGTCGGTGCGGCGCGCCGGCGAATGGTTCACGCAGCTTCCGAAAGACCTCAACGCCAAGCAGAACGAAATCGGCACCCGCGTGCTGAAGGAAATCCGCGAGCGGCTGAAGTTTCTGGTCGATGTCGGGCTCGATTATCTCACGCTCGCCCGCGCCTCCGGCACGCTCTCCGGCGGCGAGAGCCAGCGCATTCGCCTCGCCTCGCAGATCGGCTCCGGCCTCACCGGCGTGCTCTATGTGCTGGACGAGCCCTCCATCGGCCTGCACCAGCGCGACAACGCGCGCCTGCTGGAAACCCTCAAGCGCCTGCGCGACCTCGGCAACACCGTGATCGTGGTCGAGCACGACGAGGACGCCATCCGCACCGCCGATTACGTGCTCGACATCGGCCCCGGCGCCGGCATCCACGGCGGCCACATCGTGGCGGAAGGCGCGGTCGCCGACCTCATCGCCGCTCCCCGTTCGTGGACCGGCAAATATCTTTCCGGCGAACTCAGCGTGCCGGTGCCCGAGCGGCAGCCGCGCAACCCGCGCCGCACGCTGAAAATCGTCAACGCGCGCGGCAACAACCTGAAGGGCATCGACGCCGAGATCCCGCTCGGCCTGTTCACCTGCGTCACCGGCGTCTCCGGCGGCGGCAAGTCGACGCTGCTGATCGACACGCTGTACAACGCGGTGGCGCGCAAGTTGAACGGCGCCTCGCTCGCGCCCGCCGCGCACGACCGCATCGAGGGCCTCGAGCACATCGACAAGATCATCGACATCGACCAGTCGCCGATCGGCCGCACGCCGCGCTCCAATCCGGCGACCTACACCGGCGCCTTCACGCCGATCCGCGAATGGTTCGCCGCCCTGCCCGAGGCCAAGGCGCGCGGCTACGAGCCCGGGCGCTTCTCCTTCAACGTCAAAGGCGGCCGCTGCGAGGCCTGCCAGGGCGACGGCGTCATCAAGATCGAGATGCACTTTCTGCCCGACGTCTACGTCACCTGCGACGTCTGCAAGGGCAAGCGCTACAACCGCGAGACGCTGGAGGTGCTGTTCAAGGGCAAGTCGATCGCCGACGTGCTCGACATGACGGTGGAAGAGGCGCTGGAGTTCTTCAAGGCGGTGCCGCGCGTGCGCGACGTGCTGGCGCTGCTGCACCGCGTCGGCCTCGACTACATCCATGTCGGCCAGCAGGCCACCACGCTGTCGGGCGGCGAGGCGCAGCGCGTCAAGCTCGCCAAGGAGCTGTCCAAGCGCGCCACCGGCCGCACGCTCTATATTCTCGACGAGCCGACCACCGGCCTGCATTTCCACGACGTGGCGAAGCTCCTGGACGTGCTGCACGAGCTGGTGGAGACCGGCAATTCGGTGGTGGTGATCGAGCACAATCTGGAAGTGATCAAGACCGCCGACTGGATCATCGACCTCGGCCCCGAAGGCGGCGACGGCGGCGGCGAGATCGTCGCGCAGGGCACGCCGGAGGATATTGTGAAGGTGGCGCGCTCCGCCCAAGCCGGAGGTGAAGGCGGAGATATACCGGGCAGTTTTTGAAGCCGGTGTTGGGGCGGCGGGAGAAAGGGGAAGAAGGGACAGCAGGCGGCGGAGTGAGGCCGGCTTATTTTGAGCTAGAACAAAGGCTATTTCGTTTTTTTATCGCTTTCGCCCGCCAGGTTATGACCCGATTCTTTAGCTTTGGTATTTTCCTTGTTCTTTGCCCAAGACTGGAGATGCTCTCTATGCTTCTCTAATAACTGGTTATTTGCGCGTTCAAGCTCATCACTAGTGCGCCGTTTCGGAACTAGTCCAGCCATGATAGCCTCCAACTGCCCATTTATAGCAGACAGTTTGCTGCAAGTTAACTCATGCCTGATTCTATCCAGAAGATAAAATTTCCAGATGGCCTGCACCCGGTTTGGTTGACACCCGCCTAAGCTAATCCAGCCTGCCGCTCGAACTCCATAGGGCTCATATATCCGATCGTCGAGTGCCGGCGTTTTGGATTGTAGAAGCGCTCGATGTAGTCGAACACGTCGGCCTTCGCTTCATCGCGTGACCGGTACATCTTGCGTGCCGTGCGCTCGGTCTTGAGCGAGGAGAAGAAGCTCTCCATCGCTGCATTGTCCCAGACATTGCCCGAGCGGCTCATCGAGCAGATGACGCCGTGATCCGCCATCAGCCGCTGGAACTGCTCGCTGCTGTATTGGCTGCCACGGTCGGAGTGATGCAGCAGCGCGTCGGGCTTGCCCCGTCGCCAGATTGCCATCACCAGTGCGTCGGTGACGAGCTGCGCTGTCATCGCCGCATTCATCGACCAGCCGACGACACGGCGAGAGAACAGATCGATGACGGCAGCGACATAGAGCCAGCCCTCCGCCGTCCACACGTAGGTGAAGTCGGCGATCCATTTGCGATTGGCGGCGGGCGCTTGGAAGCTGCGGTCGAGCACGTTGGGAGCGACGGCGGCCGCCTGCCGTTCACCCAGGTCGGGCGGCAGGCGACGCCGGCGCGGGCGTGCTTTGAGAGCCTGTAATCGCATCAATCGCTCAATCCGGTGCAGTCCGCATGACACCCCCTCAGCCAGCAGGTCGTGCCACACCCGCCTGGCGCCATAGGTCCGGGCGCTGCCAATGAAGCTGGCGCGAACCTTCGCGCCCAGCTCTTCATTGCTCCGGCTGCGCTGGCTGCGCGGTCGCGTCAGCCAGGCATAGAAGCCGCCCCGCGAGACACCGAGCGCCCCGCACAACCATCCCGCCGGCCAGATCCCCCGGTGCTTCGCGATGAAGGAGAACTTCACGTCAATTCCTTCGCGAAGTAGGCCGCGGCTTTTTTTAGGATGTCTCGTTCGGCCCTGAGCTTCGTCACCTCGCGTTTGAGCCGCGCGATCTCGGCCTGCTCAGGCTTCATCTGACCTTGGCCGGGAAAGGCCTGTGCTGGATCGTCCGCAAAAGCCTTCACCCAACTGCGCAGCTGCGACTGATGCACATCCAGGTCTTGCTCGGCTTGCGCATACGACACGCCACGATCCTTGATCAGCCGCACCGCTTCAAGCTTGAACTCGCGTGTAAACTTCCGCCGCTCCATGACGCACCTCCAGTTCAATTAAAACACCTAACTTGGTGTCTTCGGAACCGGGTGCAGGCCAAGAATTGGTCTTTGGTTTCGTCGCTCCTATCGGCGCCGACTTGGAACCAACGATAAATGCATTCCGAGCCTATTACGAAAGCCGGGATTTCCGAGTCGTCGAAATCAAAGTTACCGATGTTTTTAACGTTTTAGAAAAATACGTAAAACCAGAACAACCATTAAATCGGGCAGGCCCATGCGAGCGTTACATTACCTATATTGCATACGGTAACCAGCTACGCGCCAAATTCGATGACACAATTTTAGCTGCAACGACAATTCGTCGGATTATGACAAGGCGGTTGAGAGTTCAAAAGGCGGACAACAAGTTCGCAAAGACCGTCTTTCTTCTTCATCAGTTTAAGCGCAAAGAAGAAATTGACCTTCTTCGAACCGTCTACGGGCGGCTATTTTTTCAAATCTCGATCTACTCTCGACGTGCCGCGCGGGTTGGCTACCTATCCAAAAACTTTTCTAGTGGCGACCTGTCTTCAGGTCCCAATAAATATAGAAATGTCGCTGAAGAACTTATTGAAAAGGATGAAAACGAAGTCGGAGCGCTTCACGGACAGCGCGTCGCAACGATATTTCACGATGCCGATTTTATCGTAAGCTTAGATGCCCTGAAGACCGTTGAAGAACAGGTTTCGAGATTCAACGAATTGATATTCGGATCAAACTGCCTTTCACCGACAAAAATTGAATATGGAATGTTCCTGGCGAGAGCCGCAGCACTAAGAACACTAGATCTTTCAAGGCAAGTTGGCTCAGCAATTTTTTCTGAAACCGGCGAGATTTTGGCTCTGGGATCAAATGAGGTTCCAAAAGCTGGCGGCGGCGCTTATTGGTCCGATGATGAGTTTGACGATCGAGATTTTTTGCGAGGCGTGGACTCAAACCAAGTTAGAAAACGCGAACTACTAACCGAGGTCATTCGCGCGATTGACCCCGGGGCTGACGCGGCTAAACTGCTGCAGGACAAAGTGATCTTGGAAACGAGATTTATGGATGCGCTTGAATATGGACGTGTTGTGCACGCAGAAATGGGAGCGCTTTCGGATGCTGCGCGTGTCGGTCATTCGGTTCGCAACGGCACGCTTCATTGCACGACTTTTCCCTGCCACATGTGCGCAAAACATATAGTTGCGGCTGGAATCAAAAAGGTCGTATTTCTCGAGCCATATCCAAAGAGCTTAGCTTCTGATCTTCATTCAAATTCAATTGCCGTCGAGGGCGGGGATCGCGGTCAATTCCAAAAATTTCCGGCGGTAGAGTTCGAACATTTCTACGGCGTGTCGCCGCGCCGATATCGGGAGATTTTTGAGCAATTCAAGAGGAAAAGTGACGACGACGGAAAATTACAAAAATACAAAGACAACGAACCGCGGCCTATCATTGATATCAAATATCCATTCTACGCCAATTTAGAAGCTTATCTTGTTGATACGGCCATGAGTGAAATTCGAAAGGTCGTCGACGATGCCGAATTAGGCGAAGCATAGGCCTATCCCGACCCGCTAACGTGCTACATTAAAGCCATGACCCTTTCAGACCTCGAAAACGCCATCTCGCAGCTCGCGCCGGAACAACTCGCCAAATTCCGCGATTGGTTCGAGGCGTTCGCTGCCGCGCGCTTCGACAGCAAGATCGAGCGCGACGCCAAGGCCGGCAAGCTCGACCGCCTCGCCGAACAGGCGCTCGCCGATTTCCGTGAAGGCCCTAGGGTGTGTTAGCGCCAAAGGCGCGTAACCCGCCGTCCGCATTGTCACAAGTCACATAGTAGGCCTGGCGCTGCGCGCCTAACCCACCCTACAACATCACGCCGCGTCTGCCGGCCTCACCCGCTTCGCGATCTCCCCGCCCTTTTCCCGCTCCACCAACGCAATGTCGTACTGGCTCTGCAGATCGAGCCAGAACTGCGCGCTGTTGCCAAAATAGCGCCCGAGCCGCACCGCGGTGTCGGCGGTGATCGAACGCCGCGCATTGAGAATGTCGGTGATGCGGCCGGACGGCACGCCGATGTCGAGCGACAGCCGGTTGGCGGAGAGCTTGCGCCCCGCCAGTTCGCGCTTGAGCAGGCGGCCGGGATGTGAAACGGGGGTCATGTTACGTCCTCTGGTCTATCCTCGGTGATAGTCGACGATTTCGACCTCGTAGGCGTCGCCTTTCTTAAACTCGAAGCAAATGCGCCAGCGCTCGTTGACAGTCATCGCCCACTGGCCTTGGCGGTCGCGCGACAGCTTGTGCAGCCCGACGCTTTTCAACGGACTTAGGTCGTTCAACGACTTCGCCACGTTCAGCGCCAGCAGCAGATCGATGGCATGCTCGAAATCGAGCCCGCGGAACTGGTTCGGCCGCCCGCCTTCCCAGACCTTGCGGGTCGCGGAATTCCGCCACGACCGGATCATGGCATAAATATACTACGGATAACGGTGAAGCGCAACATTTAAAGTAGGACATAATTCCTCCACAATCTAGGACTTTATTCCCGCCGCCCGATCCCCATGAGGGGCGCGAACCGGTTGCTCCGGCTCGTGAGGATCGGGCCGGCGCCCGCGGGCGTGGTTCGCAAACCACGCACCCGGGCGGCGCCGGGGCTCCGCCCGCGGGCACTATGACCCGCCGCGAGGAGCTCGCTGACGGCCGGGCCTAACGGCCCGCCCGCGGCTCGACGGTGCGGCTGCCCAAAAGGGGCCGCCCCGGATGAGCCAAAGGCGGGACGATATGGCCGCCGGAAGCGCGGCCCGGCGCCGCAAAACCGCCGGACGGCGCGCCGAGAGGCGCCACGCGGTCCAAAAGATCGCGTGACAAACGGACTGTCGCGCCCCCTGGCGCGCCGTCCCCTCGCCTTTTTCGGGCGGGGGCCACCTGAGCAAACCTCGGGCGCATCCGCGCCGCGAGAACGATGGAGCTTGCCCGCATGACCGACAAAATGACCGACACCCAAGACCGCCAACTCTTGTTGGAAAAAATCCGCCGCACGCAGCACAAGATAGTCGACGTGATCGAAGGCATCGTCGACGCGCTCACGCCGCAAGCGGCGCCGGCGCGCTCGCGCGCGGCCGAACGGCGCCAGCTCGCCAACCTGCTCGGCGCTGCGCAGTTCTGCGCCCGGCGCGCCTGCCGCCGCGCGCACGGCTGCCTCGGCGAACCGGCCGAATGCCTGCGCATCGTGCTGCCATTGCTCGATGCCGGCCGCCTCGACGACGCGCTGGCGCGGCGCAAAGGCCCGCGGCGGGACGCGATCCAGAATGAGCGCGCGCCCGTCGGGCGGATGAGCGGTGGCACAATACGCAGCGCTATTGCGCGTGGCGCCCTACCCTTTGATCGCCCGCCCGACATAGCCAAGCGCCGCAGCACGACGAACGCCGGCACGCAATGAACAGCAAGGTCAGCGGCAACAGACCCAAACCAGTGCCGGGCTTGTTGACCAGCACATGGCGAGGAAATGTCCGGCCAAGGTCCAGAGCGCGAGTTTCCACGGCGCCGCCGTGCTGAAATAGCCGGCGGCGGCCGCCGAGAGCAGGAGAACGGGAACGCCGAATTCCCAATAGGCCGGCGCGTGCCAGGCTTCGCGGATCGCGGCGCGTCCGCTGAACAGCGGCAGCGCGAACGCCGTCCAGATCGCAAAGGCTTCCGCGCAGCAGCGCGCCGGCAGGGAGCATGTTGCGGAGTCGAAACCCCATGTAGCGCAGCTTAGCGCGCGGCAGCGGGCCTACCAGCGGGCGCAACTTGGCGTGCGGCAGGTGCTACGCTTACGCGGATAAATGGGGGCGACATGAAACATCTTTTGGTGGCGACGCTTGCGCGCTTTTCTTTCGGCGCGCAGGTGCAGGCGCAGGCAACGGACCTGGGTTGGCACGGGCGACGACAACAATGGGTGCAGCGCACATGCGTGCAAGATTCGCGGCGCATTCAAAGACGGCGCCAACGGCACATCAGCGTGCTCGATGGGGGCTACGGATCGCTCGCATCGGCAAATACATCAACATCGTTGCGGACGGAGCGCAGGCGGCGTGCAGACTTAGGGACGACGGCTTCACGATCAACGCGGCCAACGATGTGATGACCTGCGCGGGTTATTCTCGAGGCGGTCACCCGGCAAGGGCATCCGAATTCTTTCCGCGGTGTGTGTGTCGACATTGCACGATCCGCGGCTACACGACCGCGGTCAGCCTGGACGGGGCGCCGGCACCAAACTTTACATGACCGACAGCTTGATCGCGCTGAACGATACCGGCGTCGCGTGAACCAGGGCGCGGCCGAGGTTTTCCTCGACGGCGTCCGCCTGATGCGCAATCAAATCGCGATCGCGAACACGGGCAACCCGTCCGCCTTCCACCTGCACAATTCGGTGCTGGCCGGCAACAAGCTGGCGATCGGCAAGGTCACCGGTCGGGTCATGTCGACCAGAACGAACGCGCTCTGGGCAACGGCTGGAACGGCCAGCGCATGAGCGGGCGTGCAGTGCGGCCTATTTCACCTGCGACACGAAGGCCACGGCGAACAGCGCGCTGCCGCCTTTGCTGGCGCAGATTTTGAAGATATAGGCGTCCTTGCCCTTGAAGCCCTTGTCGGGCGTGTAGATAAAGCGGTTGGCGCCAGCCGGCACCAGTTTGCCGTTATCCGGCTCGTGCATGAAGCTGATGCTGTTGAACTTGTAGCCCTGCCCCTGCGCGAAATTATGCGTGCAGGACGAACCGGCATCGACGAGCGTCCACCACCACGCCGTCGTTCTTCTCCGGGTGAAAGACGAAATTGTCGGCGCAAGCCGCCTGCGCCGGCGGTCGGCAGCAGCGCGGCGGCGGCCCGCCAGCGCAGCATGGCCTAGCTTTTCCTTCCCAGCCGCGATCCGATGAGCATGAACACGATGCCCACAATGCCCGCCACGATGCCGTGCTTGACGTGCATGCGCATCACGCCGGCGGCGTGGCCGGGGAAAAAGCTCGGCAGCGTGTCGGCCGGCGTCACGAAATACATTCCGGCAACGATAAGCAGAATGATGCCGATCGCAAAGCAGACGAGTTTCATCGCATGGTTCCCCCTGTGGAGCGGCGAGCATACAAGGCACTCGCGCAAACAGAAATAGACAGCGCCGGCAAAACTGGCGATCATGGCCGTCACGCTGTGACCGCGGGGCTCGCCATGCGCCGATTTTTTCTGCTGCTCGCTCTGATCGGCGCGGCCGCCGCCGCCCTGCCCGCGCCGGCCAAGGAACTTCGTTTCCCGCCGGCCGGCAAGCACGCCTTTTTGGTCGATCTGCCGAAAGGCTGGCGCAGCAAGGCGGACGCTGCCGGCGGATTGCTGCTGATCCCGCCGACGGCGAGCCAGCACGCCATGATTTATCTCGGCATCATCACCGACGAAAAACTGCGCGGCCAGCCGATCGAGGCGGTCGCCGCGCAGGCGGCCAAGGCGGCCGGCGTCGCGGCCTTCGACAAACAGGAGCCGGCGCGCATGACGGTTCCGAGCGGCGCGGTGGTCCGCGGCACGGCGTTCTACGGCAAGATTCCGGAAAAGCGCGGGCTGTCGCGCCGCGCGCGCATCGTCATCTTCCCGCTCGAACCCGGCACCTGGGCGCAGGCCTGGTCGGTGACGCAACCGGGCATGAATCACGTCGAGTACGAGGCGGTCGACAAGGTGCTCAACAGCATCACGCTCACCGGCGAATAGCCGCCGTCCGCCCAAACGAACACCCAGGCCGGAGCGAACCGGCCTGGGTGCTATGAAGTTTGCGGCGTATTTCGGTCGTCAGCTCATCAGATCGGGCACGCAATGACGTTCCAGAACCATTCGCCGTCGACATTGATCCAGCACGGGCCAACGCCGTAGCCGTACCACTGGCCATGCCAGAAGTGCCGACTGTGGCCGTACCAAACGCGGTTGCCATAGTTACGCCCGATGGTGAAATTGCCTCTGCCGGTCCTACGCACCTGGACATTCCTATGGACCTGGATGTTCTTATGGACCTGAATGTTTTTATGGACTTGGACATTCTTCTGTGGCTTCGCATCGGCCGGCGCCGAGATCGCGAGCGCGAACCCGACCGCAACAAGAACCGAAAAAATCAGGGAAACTTTCTTCAGCATTGTGTCGCTCCTCCATGGTGTTCGGGCGTTTTTTCGTTTCCGCAAACTGCAGCCGGCACCGGCCTTAGTTCGGAACAAGCCCACGACGCAGGATTATCGGAAGAATGACGTGAACGCGCCCTGAACGAAAACGTAGCACTTGGTCAGCCGCGGAGCAATTCGACCCGAATTTTCCCCAAATGGCCGTGCAAGCACCGCATTTAGCGAGGCCAATTTATACCTTGTGCGCTGCAATAAGATGAGGCGCCAGCGCCTTGCCGCCGCGCAGTGCGCGTATTAAGCCCCATGCATGCCCGACGCCGTCCGCGACAACCCCGAACGCCACCGTTTCGAACTTGATGCCGACGGGCATGTGGCATTTTCGAACTACAGACGCGACGGCTCGACCATCACCATCATGCACACCGAGGTGCCGGCCGCGCTCAACGGCCGCGGCATCGGCTCGGCGCTGGTGCGCGGCATGCTCGACCTCGCACGCGCGCAAGGGCTGAAGGTCGTGCCGCTGTGTCCGTTCGTGAAGGCCTATATTGGCAAGCATCGCGAATACGCGGATTTGCTGTAATCGTCGCGCTTTCGCGCATCACCTAACGCAAAATTTACCCTTCGGTAAGACATTGGGCCGACCACCCGCCGTCAGGAGCATCCGTTGGATTTTTCGTCCGGCATTGCGTTTTTCTTCGGCCAGCTCGGCAAATTGCTGTTCTCGCTCGGCTCGCATTTCTCGCTCACCTCGCTGGTCGCCGCGCTGGTCATCTCCGCGCTGTTCTTCGTCTGGCAGCGCCACAAGCGCGGCCGCCGCATCCGCTGGCGGACGATCGCGCGCGCGCTGTTCCCGCGCCGTATCTTGGAGCACCGCTCGAACCAGGCCGACATCTTCTATTTGTTCTTCAACGTGTTCATGTTCAGCGTGGTGTTCGGCTGGGCGATCCTGTCCTACCAGTTCATCAGCAACGGCATCATCGCCGGCCTGGTCGCGATTTTCGGTCCGGTGACACCCTCGACGCTGCCGGTTTACGTCACGCGCGCGGTCATCACCGTGATGCTGTTTCTCGCCTACGAGCTCGGCTACTGGTTCAACCACTGGCTCAGCCACAAGGTGCCCGATCTTGTGGGAATTCCACAAAGTGCACCACACCGCGGAAGTGCTCACGCCGCTGACCAATTTCCGCGTCCATCCGGTCTACACCTGGATCTTCGCCAACATCCTCGCCTTCTCGGCGGCGGTCGCCAACGGGCTCGGCAATTACATGTTCGGCGAGACCGCCTATCAATACGCGTTCAGCGACACCAACATCATCCTGGTGCTGTTCATCCACGCTTACGTCCACCTGCAGCATTCGCATATGTGGATATCGTTCCAGGGCCTGTTCGGCCGCGTGTTCGTTTCGCCGGCGCACCATCAGGTGCATCACTCCGCCGACCCGAAGCACTTCAACAAGAATTTCGGCTCATGCCTCGCGCTGTGGGACTGGATGTTCGGCACGCTCTATATCCCGGCCAAGGAGCGCGAGCCCTTGGTGTTCGGCTTCCCCGATCACCCGAACGCGCACACGGTGAAGGGCGAACTGGTCGAGCCGTTTGCCAACGCCGCCGGCCATTTCAAGCCGCTTGTGCCGGACCGGACGCGGGAGTTTCCGGCTGTTGCCGAGCGCAAGCGCCGTTAGCTAAAAGGCGCGATGCGCCGACGCACCATTACCGTCAACGACAAGATGCAGCGCGGCTATCGCTACGTGCGGAATAAAGCCGCCGGGCGCGGCTTCGACCCCGAATTCGAGCCGCAACTGACGCCAGCCGAGATGCTCCGGCTCGGCGTGTTCGGCGGCAAATACATGACCGATTGCCGGCGCGAATTCCCCAAAAGCTGGTTCGCCAGAGCCAAGCTTGCCCCAGCGCGGCGCAACCCCGCGCTCAATTTTTTCGGCGTCGACGCCAGCCAGCCGCTGTCGGAATGGCGACGCAAGGGCTGGATCCATCGGGATGATCCGCGCGGCTGGTTCCAGTGGTACTGCCGTTACTACAGCGGCCGCCGCATGCCCGAAGAAGACGCGCGGCAGATCGCGCGCTGGAAGGCGATCCGCCGCCATATCCGGCAAATCCAGAAGAATTGCGAGCCGGGAAACCTGCTGTGCCGGCGGCGCCAGCGCCAAGCATTGCTGCATTGGGCCTATGACAGCCGAAAACTCTGAAGCAACCGCCGGCAGAGATTTACTTGCGATAGCGCCGGGTCTACGATTCCTTCCAAACCACGCACAAAAAAGCGTGCTAGGGAGGCAACATGAACCGGTATTTTCGCGGCCTTGCGGGCCTGGCGCTTGGCGTGGCCATCTGCGCCGGCGCGAGCTTCGCGCAAGCGCAAAGCATGGACAAGCTTTACGAGAAGGCGAAGCTCGAGAAGGAGCTCGTCATCTATGGCGGCGGGCCGACCTCGCTCTATGAAGTGCCGGCGAAAGCCTTCGAGCAGAAATATCCCGGCATCAAGGTCACCATCCACGCCGGCTTCAGCAACCAGCTCGACGCGCAGATCGACCAGCAGATCAAAGACAAGAAGCTCATCGCGGATCTCGCCATTCTGCAGACGGTGCAGGATTTCATCCGCTGGAAAAAAGAAGTCGTGCTCGCCCGCTTCAAGCCGGAGGGCTGGCGCGAAATCGACAAGTCGTTCAAGGACCACGACGGCTATTACGTCGGCGTGTTCGTCACCTCGGTGTCCTACGCCTACAACAAGGATCTGGTAAAGCCCGCGGAGGTGCCGCAATCCGCCCAGGATTTCCTCAGGCCCCAGTTCAAGGGCAAGATGATCGCCTGCTATCCGCACGACGACGACATCACGCTTTATCTGTTCTACACGCTGGTCGAGCGCTATGGCTGGGACTTCATGACCAAGTACATGGCCAACGGCGCGCAATTCATCCAAGGCCATCTCGGCGTGTCGCGCAGCCTCGCGTCGGGCGAGAGCATGGTGTCGCTCAACTCCAATCCGAACTTCTCGCTGCGCGAGCAGCGCGCCGGCAAGCCGGTCGCAATTTCGTTCTCCAAGGTCGATGCGACGCCGGTCTGGGCGCAGACCGCCGCCATCTTCAGGGATGCGCCGCATCCAAACGCGGCGCGGCTGTTCCTGAACTGGTTTCTGGAGAAGGAGCAGCAAAGCAAGCTCGACACCTGGTCGCCGCGCCGGGATGTGCCCCCGCCCGAGGGACTGCCGCCGCTGTTCTCGCTCAAGCTCGCCAACAAATATCCGGCCTTCATCAGCAATACCGACCTCGTCACCTATCTGCGCAAACGCTTCGAGGCGTTCACCGGGCCGGTGCAAAAGAAGGGCGGCGTGAAATAGCCGGGCTTACTCCGCGGCGACCGCGCGCGCTCGCGCGCCGGTGCGGCGCGCACGTACAAAATCGACCGCGACCACCACAAGCCCGGCGGCCAGCACCTGCCAGCCCGGCCTGATGCCGGCGGAAAAATCGAACGCCACGTCGAGCACGCGCATGGGCGAGACGTGGTAGGCAATGCCGATGCCGACCGCCTCGCCGGCGAACGTAAGTGCTGACACCGCGATGCTCATTCCCAAGAGCGTCAGCGTGGACAATTCGCCGGCGTCCTGCCACCAGGCGACGACGCGGTAGGCGAACAACCACAGGAACAGGCTGGCGGCAAAGACCGGCACGGTGACGTCGGCCTTGGTCTGCTGGAAATAATAAATCAACGCCAGCAGCGCGATGCCGTAGACGATCTTGTGCAGCCGCCGCCAACGCAGCGCCCCGAGCCGGCGCACCATGCCGTCGGTCGAGGTCGCGGCGAGGCTCGCCAATCCCAGCCAGGCGGTGCCGCCGACGATGAGATACCAGCGGTGGCTGATCTCGTGCACGACCTTGCCCAAGTCGAACATCTGGTCGGCTGTAAAAAGCGTGAGATGGGTCGCGATATAGCAGAAGGTCCCGACGCCGAGCATGCGCCGCACATCGACCAGATTGCCGTAGCGGAAGACACGGCGGAACGGCGTCACCGACAACGTCACGCCTAGAAACACCAGCGCCCAGAACCCGGCGCGGTGGATCATGTCGTTGAGCGGACGGGCGCCGTGCAGGATCGTCTGCGCGTCGTATAGCGCCTTGGCGAGCGGGAACAGCAGCAAGGCCAGCGTCCCGGTGCGCAACGGCGAGAGCCGCCCGCGCCGGTCGCGCCAAAGCTGCCAATGAACCGCCGTCGCCGATTTCATTGCTCGCGCCTAGCACGGCACCGGCGGCCGCATAAGAGCCGGCGCAGCGCCGACCCGAAGCGAGCCCACCACCCAAATCTCGTCCTATGGCGCTGAAAACACGCGCAATTTCCAGTCTGCTCAAGCCGCATTACAGTCATACCGCACCGCACAATTTTACCTATAGGTTATGCGGGGTTGTGGTACCATTTTTGCATTCATTCAATTCGTCACAACCGATCACAAGGTTGGGCGCAACGAAACCGCGCTGCCGGATAACGGCGGCAGTCGGCTACGGGAGAAGGAGGAGCAGAGAAGAAACTTTAGTGACGCCACGCCGGGCCACTTCGAGGAGGCCACCGATGTTGCGAAACTTGGTACGCTCACTGCTCGTTCTCATTCTGTCTCTGCTCAGTTTTGCCGCGCTTGCTCACGACGTGTGGATCAACCGCGGCGCTTACAAGAATCCCGCCGGCGAATGGTGCTGCGGCGCAGAAGACTGCGGGGTGGTATCGCCGGGTGCCGTCAAAGCGGGCATCGGCGGTTATTCACTGCGCGGCCCGGTCACTTACGGCGAGGCCGTCACCGGCAATGCGGCGGACGGGCCGACGCGCACGGAAAACGTCAACGAAGCGATACCGTACAGTCAGTCGCTGCCTTCGCCCGATGGCGCCTACTGGCGCTGCAAGCGGCCGGACGGCACGCCGCGCTGCTTTTTCGCCCCGCCGCCGGGAAGCTGAAAGCCTGGCCGGCCTGCGGATCACACCCGCGGCAGCGGGCGTCCGCCGGCTGCGCGCGAAGGCACCTTGACCCAAGCTTCGCCGTCGAGCACGGGCTCGCCGTCGACCATGCAGGTGCAGGCAAGCCGCGCGCGGAATTTTTTCGGCAACAGCTCCACCACCGCGACGCTGACCTCCACGGTGTCGCCTATCTTCACCGGGGCGCGGAAATTCAACGTCTGCGAGATATAGACCGCGCCCGGCCCCGGCAGGCGCGTGCCGAGCACCGCCGAAATCAGACTCGCGGTATAAAGTCCGTGCGCGATGCGGGTACGGAACGGCGTCTTGGCGGCGAAATGTTCCGACAAATGAATCGGATTGCGGTCGCCGGTCACCTCGGCAAAGCCGACCACGTCGGATGACGCCACGGTTTTGCTCAGGCGCTCGGTCATGCCGACCGAGAGATCCTCGAAATAGAGCGTGCGCAAAGTCAGCATGGTCACGCGCCCGTGGAAAGCCGCGGCCGGCACACCGCCCATAACAGGCCGATCAGCAGCACATTGATCAGCGCCAGTCCCGTCAATACACCGATGGTCACGTCCGCTCCACTCGCCTCGATCAGCAATGCGCCGGCCGACGGCGCCAGCGCCTGCACGATCAGGCTCGGGAACGCCAATTTACCCATCAGGCGCGGAAAGCGGATCGGACCGAACAGCGCCAGCGGTAGCGTGCCGCGTCCGATCCAGGAAATGCCGTAGCCGGCGCCATAGAGGATGATGGCGGGCACGAGGACCGAAAAGCCGGCGAGCGACAACAGCAGCAGCAAGCCGGCCGCCATCAAGGCATAGGCGGCAACCAAGGTCCAGATCGGGTGATAGCGACTGCCGAATACGCGTTCGACAATTCGGGCGCCGACCTGCGCCGGCCCGATCAACGTCGCGAGCGTGACGGCCACGCCGAAGTCGACACCCCTCGCCTGCAGGAAGATCATGATGTGAACGATGACAATCGAGCCGATGCCGGCGGCAAGCGAAAGCACGACCGCCAGCAGCGCGAAGACCAGGACTTCGTTGGCGATGCGCGCCGGCGGCGTGGGCGGCGCGTCGGCCGGCGCCGAGGCAGCCGCGGCCGATTTTGACGCGCGGCGGATCACCGCCATGTGCAGTGGTAGCGCTAGGACGAGATGCAACGCGGCGTAGATAAAGCACGCGTCCCGCCAGCCGACATGAGCGATCATGAAGGCGCTTAGCGGCCAGCAGATCGTGCCGGCGAAGCCGCCAAAAAGCGTGAGATTGGTGATCGGTCCGCGCGCCTCTTTTCCATAAATTCGCCCGAGCGCGGAAAATACCGCGTCGTAAAGCCCTGTGCCCATGCCGATGCCGAGCAACACCCAGGCGAACAAATAGAATGGCAGCGCTGGAGCCAGACCGATGCCGGCCAGACCGGCGGCGAAGAACAATGAACTTGCCAGCAGCACCGGGCGCCCGCCATGCAGGTCGATGACCTTGCCGACCTGCGGCGAAATCAGCCCGGCGACCAGCAGGCCGATCGAGGTGCCGCCGACCACCCAGCCGAGCGACCATCCGGTGTCGGCAACGATCGGTCCTGCGAACACCGCCGGAAAATAAAACGAGGTTCCCCAGGCCAAAATTTGCGCGATGCCCAGCGCGCTGATGACGACGCGGCGGTCAAGCGGGCGCGCCTCTGCTGCCAACGGCAAAAGCCTGGCCCCTACTTCACCGGGTCCATGCCCTTGGACTTGAGCACGGCGGCGGCATCGGGGCCCGACAGGTACTCGATCAGTTCCTTGGCCGCGTCTTTGTCCTTGGTCGCCGCGCTCATGCCCGCCGCATAGATCGTGGTTTTCTGGATTTCCGCCGGCAGCGGGCCGACCAGCGCCGCGCCCTTCACCGGCACGATCTCGCTGATCTGGTGGATGCCGAGTTCGGCCTCGCCGCTGACGATCAGGTCGGCCACGTGGCCGCCCTTCTTCAGTCTGGCCTTCGGCCGGATCTGATCGGCGATGCCGAGCTTCTCCAGCAGCTTGTCGATGTAGATGCCGCTCGAGCCGCCGCTCGCCGGATCGATATAGGCGACCGTCTTGGCTTTGAGCAGCGCCGCTTTGAATTTCTCGACCGTGCTGATGTCCGGCTTGGGCGCGCCCTCTTTCACCACCACGCCGATGCCGACGCCGGCGAGTTTCACTTCGCTGCCGGCGGCGACCTTGCCGCTTTTGATGAACTCATCGACCACGGCGGGCGTGATCACCACGACGTCGAAGGCCTCGCCGCCGTTGATGCGCGCCTTCAATTGGCCGGTGGTGCCGTTGTCGATGACGACCTTGTTGCCGGTCTGCCGCTCGTAATTGGGCGCCAGCGCCAGCACCACCTCTTTGAAAGCACCCGCGGTCAGCACCTTGACCTCGGCGGCACCGGCGGGCGGGCCGGCGAGGCCGAGCACCCCCGCGACGAGGGCGACGTAGCGCAGAGCCGTTTGCATGATTGTCCTCCCGTGCAACCGGGCAATCTACACGATGCGGCCCCGATGTCCCGTCCGGACGCCGGCATTGCCGGCGCTGGCACGGACCTGCGGTATACCGCCAAATAACCGGCTAAAATGGCCGTTCCAATTAATAATCAGTTGCTTAAGCTATGCGTTTTTGGCATTGCTGCGGCGCAACATTATTGCTTTTCAAAGCGGCGAACATCCCTATTTTGCGGGCAGTCCAATTAGCCGGCCTGGGGCCGGATCTTCAAGAAAGAGGCCCGCTATGATTGCCAATCTTGTCCGCTTTATCCGCGAATGGCAGCGCTACAATCGCAGCGTAACCGAACTGTCGCGCTTGGGCGACCGCGAACTCGCCGATATCGGCATCAGCCGCTCCGACATCCAACGCGTGGCCTGGAGTTACTCGCACCACCGCTAAGCCTGCGCATCGTTCGTTCGGAAACGCCCGCACCCGCCGCGGGCGTTTTCGTTTGAGCGCGCGGTTGCCGCCTCCGGCGCGGACGCCTAGTTTGCCGGGATGACGCTGAAACCGGTCCATGTCATCGGCGGCGGCCTCGCCGGTTCGGAGGCCGCCTGGCAACTAGCGCAAGCCGGCGTGCCGGCGGTGCTGCACGAGATGCGGCCGCTGCGCGCTACGCCGGTGCACAAGACCGACGGCTATGCCGAACTGGTCTGCTCGAATTCGTTCCGCTCAGACGACAAGGAACACAACGCGGTCGGCCTGCTGCACGCCGAGATGCGCCGTCTCGGCTCGTTGGTGATGCGCGCGGCCGACGCCAACCAGGTTCCCGCCGGCGGCGCGCTTGCCGTCGACCGCGACGGATTTTCCGCAGCCGTTACGGCCGCGCTCGCCGCGCAGCCGCTCATCACGCTTGAGCGCGGCGAAGTGGCGCTGCCGCCCGCCAATTGGGACAGCGTCATAATCGCCACCGGCCCGCTCACCTCGCCCGATCTTGCGGCGACGATCCGCTCGCTAACGGCTGAGGACGCGCTTGCCTTTTTCGACGCCATCGCGCCGATCGTGCATCGCGACTCGATCGATCTCGAGCAAGCCTGGTTCCAGTCGCGCTACGACAAGACGGGCCCCGGCGGCTCCGGCGCCGACTACATCAATTGTCCTCTCACGCGCGAACAATACGACGCCTTCATCGATGCGCTCATCGCCGGCGACAAGACCGTGTTCCACGATTGGGAATCTTCCACGCCCTATTTCGACGGCTGCCTGCCGATCGAAGTGATGGCCGAGCGCGGGCGCGAAACTTTACGGCACGGACCGATGAAACCGTTCGGACTGACCAATCCGCGCAGACCGAACGTCAAGCCCTACGCGGTCGTCCAGCTGCGCCAAGACAACAAGCTCGGCACCCTGTTCAACATGGTCGGCTTCCAGACCAAGCTCAAGCACGGCGAGCAGGTGCGCATTTTCCGCAGCATTCCCGGCCTGCAGAACGCCGAATTCGCCCGCCTCGGCGGCCTGCACCGTAACACCTTCCTCAATTCGCCCAAGCTGCTCGATGAAACGCTGCGGCTCAAAGCCAATCCGGCCTGGCGTTTCGCCGGCCAGATCACCGGCTGCGAGGGCTACGTCGAATCCGCGGCCATCGGGCTCATCGCCGCGCGCTTTGCCGCCGCCGAGCGGCGCGGCGAAGCGCTCAGTGCCCCGCCGCCGACCACGGCGCACGGCGCGCTGCTCGCGCACATTACCGGCGGCCATATCGAGACCATCGACGCCGGCCCCACTTCCTTCCAGCCGATGAACGTGAATTTCGGCCTGTTCCCGCCGATCGCCGCGCCGATAGCGCCCGAAGGCCGCAAATTCGGCCGCGGCTCGGCCAAGAATCTCGCGCGCAAGGGCGCGCTCAGCGAGCGCGCGCTGGCCGATCTCGATCGCTGGATTGCCGGCGATCTGCCGGCTGCGGCGGCCGAATAGTCAGCGGGCGAAAATCCGTCTTGGATCGCGCGCCGCCCGCCACAGCAGCCATTGCCGGCGCCAGGGGGAAATCTGATCGGGCGCGAACGGCCGATAGCCGGCGCGTTCCATGCGCCGGAGTTGCGGGCCGGCGAGCGCGACAGGTAAAAATGCCGGCAGGATTTCCGGCGCCACCGCCGCCAGTTTCACTTGCGCGGCCGCAAGGTGCCGCCGGGCGATCTCGCGCATCTCGGCCAGCGCGGCCAACAAAGGCGCGCTCGTGCGCTCGGCAAAAATATCGGCTGGCCTGACCTGATGCCGCTCGAGGATTTCGGCCGGCACGTAAAGCTGCCGGCGCGCCGTATGCCGTCCGAAGTTGCGCAGGACGCCGGCAATGGTGAAAACAACGCTCGCATCGAGCGTAAACAGTTCGGGTGGCGCGCCGCCCGGTTTGAGTATTCCGGCCGCCATCGCGAACAGCGGCGATTGCGTACGGATGGCGTAGAGTTCCAAGTCCGCCACGGTCGCCATCGGTTCGTCGTAAAGATCGAAGCCGTGCGCATCGATCAGTTCGAGCAGCGGCGCGGCCACGAAGCCGTGGCCTGCAAGCATCTCGCGCAGCGCCGCCGCCACCGGATGCGCGGCCGCCTCGCCTGCCCGTTCGCCTGAGATTGCCTCGCGCCACCATTGCAGGCGGATCTCGCCGGGCATCGGCTCTCGCGCGAGATCGCGTACCCTGCCGATTTCGACATTGAAAGCGTATAGCGCATAAAGCGCGTCGCGCCTATCTGCCGGCGCAAACAGCGTGGCGAGATAGCGGTCCCGGTCGGCCTCGCGCACCAGCGCGGCGCAGTGCTCGAAATTGTTCATTGGCGCAGTTTAGGTCATTCGACCGCGATCAGTCCCGCCGCCACGCGGCGTTTTTCGCCGAGCAAAATATTGTAGGTCTGCGCCGCCGCCCCGGTCGCCAGGCAATCGACCGAAATCGACAAAGCGCGAAAGCGCGCCCGCAACGGCTCGGGCAGCGCATACGGGTTGCGCCCGGCCCCGATCAGAAACAGATCGAGCGCGTCCGCGCGCGCAAATACTGGCGCCAGCGTTGCCTCGCTGATGTCGCCCGCGCTTTTGACCGGCCAGGCCCAAATGCCGTCCGGCAGGCAGAGCAGCGATCCGCGGTGCGACATGGTGGCGAAGCGGAAGCCGCCATTGCCATAGGAATCGATCGTTACCGGGTAAGGCAGATGCGGGGCATCGACGCCGGCCGCCATCGTCAGCGTTTCTCTTTCGCCGTGTCAGCGCCGCGGGTGAGCGCATCGCCGCCGCGCCCGACGCCGAGATAGATCAGGATCGGCGAGGCGATGAACACCGACGTATAGGTGCCGACCAGCACCACGCCGAACATCATGGTGGCGGTGAACGAATGGATCGCTTCGCCGCCGAACAACAGCAGCGCCAGCAAAGCTAGCGACACGGTGACGTGCGTGATCACCGAGCGCGACAGCGTCTGGTTGACCGAGGCGTTGAGCAACTCCGGCATCGGCAACTTTTTATAGCGCCGCAGCATTTCGCGAATTCGGTCGTAGATCACAACAGTGTCGTTGAGCGAATAGCCGAGGATGGTCAGCAGCGCCGCGATGCTGGTGAGGTCGAAGTCGATCTGCGTGATCGACATGAAACCGATCGTGAGCACGATGTCGTGCACGTTGGCGATCATGGCGCCAAGCGCGAACTGCCACTCGAAGCGGAACCACAGGTAAACCAGGATGCAGAAGATCGCCAGCCCCAGCCCGATCACGCCGTAGGACAGCAATTCGCCAGAAACGCGCGGGCCGACCACCTCGACCCGGCGGTAATCATAGGCATCGCCCAGCGCGCCGCGCGCCTTTGACACCGCCACCTGCTGGGCGGCGTCGCCGCCGGGCTGCTCGGCGATGCGGATCAGCACGTCGTTGGGCGCGCCGAACTGCTGCAACTGCACTTCGCCGAGACCGAGCGCGCCGAGGGTCGCGCGCATCTTGGCGAGATCGGCGTTGCCTGCCTTGGTCTGCACCTCGATCAGCGTGCCGCCCTTGAAGTCGATGCCGAAATTCAGCCCGTGGAAGAAATAGAGCGAGATCGCCAGGATCGACATCAGCGCGGAAATAGGAAAGCTGATGCGCCGGAAGCGCATGAAATCGAATTTGGTGTCGTCGGGTACGATGCGAAGGTGGCGCAATGACTGTCCCCCTTAAATCGGCACGCGTTGGGGGCGCCGCCAGCGCACCCAGGTGGCGACGATCAGCCGCGTCAGGGTGAAAGCGGTAAACACCGTGGTGATGATGCCGATGCCGAGCGTGACCGCGAAGCCGCGCACCGGCCCGGTGCCGATGTAGAACAGCACCGCGGCGGCGATGAAGGTCGTGATGTTGGAATCGAGAATGGTGGCGAGCGCGCGCGAGAACCCGGCGTCGATGGCGTTGATCGGCGTGCGGCCGTGCCGCACCTCCTCGCGGATGCGCTCGTAGATCAGCACGTTCGAAATCGACCGCGATGCCGACCGTGAGCACGATGCCAGCGATGCCGGGCAGCGTGAGCGTCGCGTCGAGCATCGACAGCACGCCGAAGATCATGGCGACGTTGATCGCCACCGCGATATTGGCGAACAGTCCGAACAGCCCGTAGGTCGCCAGCATGAAGATGACCACCATCGCCGCGCCGACGTAAGACGATATTTTGCCTTTGGCGATCGAGTCGGCGCCAAGGCCGGGGCCGACCGTGCGCTCCTCGATGATGGTGAGCGGCGCCGGCAGCGCGCCGGCGCGCAACAGGATGGCGAGATCGTTGGCGCTTTGCACGGTGAAGCTGCCGGAAATCTGCCCCGAGCCGCCGAGGATCGGCTCGCGGATCACCGGGGCCGAAATCACCTCGTTGTCGAGCACGATGGCGAAGGGCTTGCCCACGTTCTGCTGCGTCACTTCCGCGAATTTGCGCGCGCCCGAGGTGTTGAAACGGAACGAGACGATCGGCTCGCTGCTGCGTTGGTCGAAGCCCGGCTGCGCGTCGGTGAGATCGCCGCCCGACACCAGCACACGTTTTTCCACCAGATAGGGCGTCTTGGGCTGGCTCGCGCTGTACAGCAGGTCGTCGTCCGGCGGGATCGTGTGGCTTTGCACCGCCTGCTCCACCGACGCCCCGGTGTCGACCATGCGGAAATCGAGCTTGGCGGTCTTGCCGAGCAGTTGCTTAAGCCGAGTGGGATCCTGCAGGCCGGGCACCTGCACCAGAATGCGGTCGGTGCCTTCGCGCTGGATCAGCGGCTCCACGGTGCCGAGTTCGTTGATGCGCCGCCCGATGATTTCGATCGACTGCGCGACCGCCTGGCGCACGCGTTCGACGATCGCCGGATCGCTCAGCGTGAGCCGGAACAGCCCGCCGGGCTCGCTGGTGATTTCAAGGCTGCGCTGGCCGGTGGTGCCGAGCAGACCGCCGAGCGGCTGCGAGAGCGTCGCGAGCTTGCTCTGCGCCTGGTCGGCATTGACGCCCTCGCGGATGCGGACTTCGACGCCGTTGCCGCGCACGACCAGCCCGATATAGCCGATGCGGGCCTCACGCAGCACGCGGCGCACATCGTCGCGCAGCGTCTCCAGCATCTCCTTGCGCACCGCCTTGGTGTCGACCTCGAGCAGGATGTGCGAGCCGCCCTGCAGGTCGAGACCGAGCACGACATGGCGCTGGGCCCATTTCGGCCAGCTGTCGACCATCTTTGTGGGCAGGAAATTGGGAACGGCGAACAGGCAAATGACCAATGCCGTGAGAACGATCGCCGCCGCCTTCCAGCGCGTGAAATAAAGCATGACGTCCCGACTTAATCCGGAAAACTTGAATTGAAAGACGCGTCAGCCGGCCGCGGCCTCGTCCTTCACCGGTTCACCCTTGGCGCGCACGTCGGTGATCATCTGCCGCATCTGGCGGATGCGCACGTCGTCCGCGATCTCGATTTCGATTTGATCGTCGTCGATCACCTTGGTGACCTTGCCGACCAGCCCGCCATTGGTGATGACGGTGTCGCCCCGCCGTACGTTCTTGACCAGTTCCGCGTGCTCCTTCACCCGCTTCTGCTGCGGACGCAGGATGAGGAAGTACATGATGACGAAGATCAGCGCGAACGGCAGCAGCGTCATCACCATGTTGCCGCCGTCGCCGCCGCCCCCACCGAACAGCGACCCTTGCGCGAACGCAGTCGAAATAAACATCGCAGCTTTCCTTAACTGGTTTTCAGGGGCACGCCAGGCGTCCCTGTCCCGGCATTGCTGGCGTAATTTCGCGCGGACTATAGCGGCCGTGGCCCCAATTGCAACGCCGCTAGACCGCTCAAATCAGGCCATTTTTAGCCTATTTCCCGCAAGCCCGCTTGCAGGGGCCGGACAGTACCGCTAAGAGCAGCGCACTTTTAAAAAAAGCCGCACCGATGGCCAAATCGAAGTCCAAAGCAAAGTCGAAGTCCAAGCCTAAGCCCGCAGCCGGCGGCGGCGCCGACATGCTCGAACGCATCGCCAACGCGCTCGAGCGGCTGGCACCGCAGCGCGCCGCCCTGCCCGATTTTTCCGACGCCGACGCCTTCGTCTGGCATCCCGACGGGCGCCGGCTTGCGCCCGTCAAGCGCGTCAACCGTGTCGAGATGTCGCTGCTCAAGGGCATCGACCGCGTGCGCGACGTGCTGGTGGAAAATACCGAACGCTTCGCCAAGGGGCTGCCGGCTAACAATGCGCTGCTGTGGGGCGCGCGCGGCATGGGAAAATCCTCGCTGGTGAAGGCGGCGCATGCCGGCGTCAATGCGACGCTCGCGCGCCAGGCCAAAAGCGCGCCGCTCAAGCTGATCGAAATCCACCGCGAGGACATCGAAAGCCTGCCGGATCTGATGGGATTAATTCGCGGCGCAGCCTATCGCTTCATCGTGTTCTGCGACGACCTGTCGTTCGACGCCGAAGACACCACCTACAAGTCGCTCAAGGCGCTGCTCGAAGGCGGCATCGAGGGCCGGCCGGACAATGTGATCTTCTACGCCACCTCCAACCGCCGCCACCTGATGTCGCGCGACATGATGGAGAACGAGCGTTCGACCGCGATCAACCCGGGCGAAGCGGTCGAGGAGAAGGTGTCGCTGTCCGACCGCTTCGGGCTCTGGCTCGGTTTCCACCGCTGCAGCCAGGACGAATACCTCGCCATGGTCGAGAGTTATGTCGCCCACTACAAAATCCCCGCGCGCGGCGAGACGCTGCAGCGCGTCGCGCTGGAATGGTCGACCACGCGCGGCTCGCGTTCCGGCCGCGTCGCCTGGCAGTTCGTGCAGGATCTGGCGGGGCGGCTGGGCGTGGCGTTGAAGGAATAAGCCAAGCGAAAATGCCCGGCGCGAGGCCGGGCATCACGCGGAAATTCGGCTGCGATATTACGCCCCGCCGAGATACTTGATCGGATCGACCGGGGTCGAGCCCTTGCGGATCTCGAAATGCAGTTGCGGCGAGGTCACGTTGCCGGTTTGCCCGGCATGCGCGATCACCTGCCCGCGCTTGATGGTGTCGCCGCGCTTGACCAGGAGCTCGCTGGCATTGGCATAGGCCGACACGAAGCCGTTGGCGTGGCGGATCAGCACCAGGTTGCCGTAACCCTTCAGCTCGTTGCCGGAATAGGCGACGACGCCGTCATCGGCGGCCTTGATCGGCGTGCCTTCCGGCACCGCCAGATTGATGCCGTCGTTCTGGCCGCCGTTCGTCTTGGCGCCGAAGGCGGCGATGATGCGGCCCTTCACCGGCCAGCGGAACGACGGCATGGCGCCGGCCGCTTCCGCGGTCCTGGTCACGCTTTCGGTGGTCTGATGTTCGGGCGTGGCGACACGTGCGCTTTCGTGCGGCACGCTGGCGTACTTCTCGGCCGGAACCGTGCGCGGCTGCGCCACCTGCGGCGCCGTGCTCTGGCGCTCGGCAACGTGCCGGCCGCCCGGAATCGTGAGGCGTTGGCCGATGTCGATCTTGGCGTAAGGCTGGATGTTGTTGGCGCGCGCCAAGGCCATGACCGAAACGCCGTGCTTGCGCGCGATGCCCATCATGCTTTCGCCGGGTTCGACGATATGCACGTTTTCGGAGACGCGCGGCGTGAACGAGGACTGCGGCGCCGGCGCATGGCTTGCGCTGGCCGACACGTAACGCGGAATGACCACGCGCTGGCCGGGGCGCAGCAAAGCGCCTTCGCGGAAGCCGTTCGTTTCCATGATGGCGGATGCCGGCACGCCGTATTTGCGCGCGATGCTTTCGACCGTTTCGCCGTAGGAGACCGTGACCGGCTGGCCGCCGTCCCAGGTCCAATGCCCGCTCGGCGGGGGCGGCGGCGCGCGATGCGTGCTCACCGATCCGGTGACGTCGGAGGTGCCGGGCCGGTAAGCGCCCAGGCCTTGCGCGCCGGTGGCGACGCCCTGCGACGAAGCGACGGTGGCCGGACGGCTCGGCGCCGGCAGCGGCTGCGATTCAACGCGGCGATAGGCCGGGCGCGAGGCGATCGAACCGGTCGTCTCTTGCGGCGCCGGGCCGCGGCTGCTGGCGTAAGGGTTGGAGTCGAAGCGTGCGCTGTCCGAACAACCGGCGACGGCAATGCCGACCAAGGCGAGGACGGCAACGTGCGGCCAAATTTGCGAGCTTGCACGCGAGCGCGACGGCACGTTATGGGACGGCATGTGGTTACTCACTCATACGCAACAAAATTAGACTTCGAAATAAAGCAGCAGCGAGTAAATAAGGTTTTAAGAATTACCGAATGGTTGCAATCGGTTTTGAGTCCGTCAAAATTGCCACAGCGGGCGCATGACGCCGAAAGCGCGCGGCAAGCGGCAAACCTCAGAGTTCTTGCGCTTTGCCGGGCAATAACGGCACGAAACGCACCGCAATCAGATTTTCGCGCGCAATTCCCGTTGTCGATTTGGTAAGCTTGATAATGTGTTGCGATCCGCCGTGCGGCCCGAGCGGCAAAATCATCACCCCGTCGTCGGCGAGCTGGTCGATCAAAGTCTGTGGCAAATGCTCGGCGGCGGCGGTGACGACGATGCGGTCGTAAGGCGCCCTCGCCGGCACGCCCTCAAAGCCGTCGCCGATCACGACCTCGACGTTGTCGTAGCCGAGCGCCTGAAAGCGCGCCCTCGCCCGCTCGGCCAGCGTGCGATAGCGCTCGATCGACACCACCTCGCGCGCCAGCCGCGACAGCACCGCCGCCTGATAGCCCGAGCCGGTGCCCACCTCCAGCACGCGGTGATGCGGCTCTAACGCAAGCTGCTCGGTCATATAGGCGACGACATAGGGCTGGCTGATGGTCTGCCCGCATTCGATCGGCAACGCTTGGTCGGCATAGGCGCGGTCGGCGAATTGGGGCTCGACAAAGCGCCCGCGCGGCACCTCGTCCATGGCGTGCAGCACCGCCTGGTCGCCGATGCCGCGGCGGCGCAGCGTGAGCAGGAATTCCATGTGCACTTCGGCTTGTTCGTCCCACGGTCGCTTCGCCAAGGCATCCTCCTCGCCGTAAAATTAGCACGTTTGCCGTCAATACATGTAAGCTTGCGCGGCCATGGATGGCAGGAGCGGGCGATGAGCGAATCCTCGAAAGCGATGCCGCGCCTGCTCGTGGTCGAGGATGAATACCTGATCCGCATGCTGCTGGAAGACATGCTCGCCGACCTCGGCTACGAGGTGGCGGCGGCGGTGGGCACGCTGGCCGAGGCGAGCGCCTTCGCCGCCGACGGCGATTTCCAGGCCGCCATTCTCGACGTCAACCTGGAAAACCAGGCGGTCTATCCGGTCGCCGATATCCTCACCAAACGCGGCCTGCCTTTCGTCTTCGTCACCGGCTATGGCGAGCGCGGCCTGAGCGAGCCCTACGCCAAGCGCCCGGCGCTGCAGAAACCGTTCCAGGCCGAGCAGCTCAAGGCCGCGCTCGACGCGTTGTTGCCGACGGCGTAGTTCCTTGCTCGTCATTCCGGACGCCGCGCAGCGGAATGACTATCCGAAAACTTCCGCGAGCTTGGTCATGAACGGCTGGTCCGTGAGGTCGAGCCGCAGCGGTGTGATGGCGATGCGCATGTCGTTGAGCGCTGCGAGATCGCTGCCGGCCGCCGCCCCGGCGATACCGCCGCGCCCGAAGGCGATCCAATAATAGGGATTGCCGCGCCCGTCGTGGCGCGCGTCGATGCGCAGCAGTTCCTGGTCGCGCTTGCCCTGCGTGACGATGGCAAAGCCCGCGACGTCGCCGGGCGGGCAATCGGGAAAATTCACGTTGACCAGCACGTCGCGCGGCATGCCGGCCTTGAGCACCTTGCGGATCAGATCGGGCGCGAATTTGATCGACGTCTCCCAATGCGGATCGCGCCGGTTGGCGAAGGAATAGGCCTGCGACAGCGAGAACGAGGGAACGCCCAGCACGGTGCCCTCCATCGCGCCGGCAACCGTACCCGAATAGGTCACGTCCTCGGCGGCGTTGCGCCCGCGGTTAACGCCGGAGAGCACGAGGTCCGGCATCTGCGGCATCAAATGGCGCGCGCCCATGATGACGCAATCGGTCGGCGTGCCCTTGACGGCGAAATGCCGGGGCGCCACTTCGCGCAGGCGCAGCGGATCGTTGAGCGAGAGCGAATGCGAAACGCCCGACTGGTCGCTTTCCGGCGCCACGATCCACACTTCGTCGGACAATGCGCGCGCGATGGTCTCGCAGGCTTCGAGCCCCGGCGCATGGATGCCGTCGTCGTTGGTGATGAGGATACGCATGAGTTCTTCCTTACCTCCCCCGCTTGCGGGGGAGGTCGACGAGCCAAGCTCGTCGGGAGGGGGAATGACCCAAAGGCTGCCCCCTCCCCCAACCCTCCCCCGCAAGCGGGGGAGGGAGAACCGCTGCACTGCCGCGTTTCCATCACTTCGCTTTCTCGATCTTCGTCACGCCGCCCATATAGGGCTTGAGCGCATCCGGCACCGCGATGGCGCCCTTCTCGTCCTGATAGTTTTCCATGACGGCAATGAGCGCGCGGCCGACCGCGACGCCGGAGCCGTTGAGCGTGTGCACGTGGCCTTTGACTTTGCCGTCCTTGCCTTTGTAACGCGCCTTCATGCGCTGCGCCTGGAACTCGCCGCAGTTGGAGCAGGACGAAATCTCGCGGTAGGCGTTCTCGCCCGGCAGCCAGACCTCGATGTCGTAGGTCTTCTGCGCGGCAAAGCCCATGTCGCCGGTGCAGAGCGTGACCACGCGGTAATGCAGCTCGAGTTTTTTCAGTACTTCCTCGGCGCAGGCCAGCATGCGCTCGTGTTCTTCCTTGGATTTTTCCGGCGTGGTGATGGAGACCAGTTCGACCTTGGTGAACTGGTGCTGGCGGATCATGCCGCGCGTGTCCTTGCCGGCAGCGCCCGCCTCGGCGCGGAAGCACGGCGTGCAGGCGGTGTAGCCGCATCGGCAGTTTGTCTTCATCGAGGATAAACTCGCGCACCAGATTGGTGAGCGGCACTTCGGCGGTGGGGATGAGCCAGAGACTACGTCTCCAAAGCTCTGCTCAGTCTCTCCTCGATAATTCTCCGATTACTCTGCTTCATCTATTCAATGCTTTTCGCAACTCGTTTCCAATTTGCAATATCTAAATTTTCTATCCGGCAGTCTGATCGAGCCGTAATATTTTTCCGAATTCAATTCCGAACTGCGTGTTGAAAATTGATCATCTGAACTTTGGCAATTGCGCAGTGCCAAACATCGTATGGTCACGCACCAGCAACGGCGGGCTGACTTCCGTATAGCCATGCTTTTCGCTGGTGTGCAGTATCGAGAAACAATTGCCCGAGCGCGCGTTCCATGCGCGCCAAGCCCTTCTGCAACACCACAAAGCGCGCGCCGGAGAGTTTCGCGGCCAGTTCGAAATCCATCATGCCGAGCGCTTCGCCCAATTCGAAATGCTGCTTGGGCTTGAAGGCATAATCGCGTTTCTTGCCGGACGTATGACGCTCGACATTGCCGCCCGCATCCGTGCCTTCCGGCACGTCGTCGGCCGGCATGTTGGGAAGTTGCGCGAGTTTCTTTCGAGTTCGTCGCCAGAATATTTTCTGCTCGGCCTCCAGCGCCGGCAGCGTGACTTTCAGCTCGTGTGACTTCCTGCTCCATCAGCTTTCGTGCCGCGCCTGGTCCTTTCTCTTTTTGGCTTCGCCGATTTCCTCGACGCCGTATTGCGCCGCGCCTGCGCCTGTTCGAATTTAGTATCGCCGCCCGCCCTTTTCGTCGAGCGCCAATAGCTTGCCTGACAGCTGCGTCCAGCCCGCGCCGCTTCAGCCCCTTGTCGAAGGCCTCCGGATGCTCGCGAATCCATTTGATGTCGTACATGGCGGCGCTTTTTAACGCGTCATGGCCGGGCTTGTCCCGGCCATCCACGCATTTCTTGTGTGCAGCAAGGCGTGGATGCCCGGCATAAAGCCGGGCATGAAGGAGTCAATACGGCCCTACTCCGCGGGCTTTGCCGTCGCCGAACCGGCCTCAGCCGCAGCCTTGGCGGCCTCCTCAGCCTTGGCCTTCTTCTCCACGAAGCGCACCGACCAGATCGAGCCCTCGAACAGCAGCATCAGAGGCACGGCGAGCGACATCTGGCTGAGCACGTCGGGCGGCGTCAAAACCGCCGCCAGAATGAAGGCGCCGACGATGAAATAGCGCCGCTTGGACTTGAGCTGCTCGGAGGTGACGAGCCCGATGCGGCCGAGCAGCGTCAGGATCACCGGCAATTGGAAGGCGACGCCGAAGGCGAGCACCAGCGTCATCATGAGCGAGAGATATTCGCCCACTTTGGGCATCAGCGAGATGGTGGCGTCGTGCGCGTCGCCCGGCTGCTGCATGTGCAGCGAGAAGCGGATCAGCATCGGGAACACGAGGAAATAGACCACCAGCGCGCCGAGCGTGAAGAAAAACGGCGTCGCGATCAAATACGGCAGGAAGGCCTTGCGCTCCTGCTTGTAAAGCCCGGGCGCCACGAACATGTAGATCTGCGCCGCCACCACCGGAAACGACAGGAAGGCGGCGCCGAACATCGCGAGCTTGAGCTGCGTGATGAAATATTCCAACAGCGCCGTGTAGATGAATTTGGAATTTTCCGGCCCCGCCACCAGGACGAACGGCCACACCAGCACGTTGTAGATGTCCTTGGCGAACACGAAGCAGAGCGCGAACATCACGGCGAAGGCGAGCACCGCCTTGATCAGTCGCGAGCGCAACTCGATCAGGTGATCGAGCAAGGGAGCCTTGCTCGCCTCGATCTCGGCTTCGTCCTCTTCGCTCATGCGCCGCCCCCGGCCTTTTCAACTGCCGGCGGCGGGACGTGCTCTTCTTGCGCGACGGCGGCCGGCGGCTCGGGCGGCGGCGCGGATGGCTCGGCGACCGGCGCATCGAGCGCCGGCGTTTCCGCGAAGGCCTGCTCGACGTCCTTCTGCGCGTCGGCGAGCGGATCGATGTTGGAGAATTCGGCGACCGAGCTTGAAATATCGTCGGCGTGCTTCTTGAGGTCGGCGAACTCGGCCTCGCGCAGCGCTTCCTGGAACTGGCCCTGGAATTCGTTGGCCATGCGGCGGACCTTGCCCATCCACTGGCCGAGGGTGCGCAGAACGGTCGGCAGTTCCTTCGGCCCGATCGCGATCAGCGCGACGACGGCGATGACGAGAAACTCGCCCCAGTTTAGACCGAACATGGACAGGTCAACTCCAGCGCATGATCCCGAAAAGCATGTCCTCGATCTCGATCGGGGATGGGAACCGGTTTTCGGACGAGATCATGCGCAAGCAATAAAGCTGCCGCCCGTCCCCACCCTACGCTGCCGGCGCCGCTTAAGAGCGCACGCTCCCGGCGCGGTCGGCGTCCGCCTTCGGCGCAGTGCCGGCGGCCTCGATCGTCTTGGTGGGCTCGGGCTTGGCCTGCGCCGTGCTGTCGTCTTCCGACATGCCCTTTTTGAAAGCCTTGATGCCCTGGGCGAAATCGCCCATCAGGTTGGACAGCTTTCCGCGGCCGCCGAACAGAAGCATCACCACGACGATGACGATCATCCAGTGCCAGATACTTAATGAACCCATTGCTCGAACCCTCCGCGGCGGCGGCTTCGGTTGCGCCCCACCCGTGCTTTGAGCCTGAAACTAGGCCCCGCAGGCGGCAAAAACAAGGACTTACGTCCTTTGTAATGCAGCCGTAATGCCGCAGAAGGCGGCCGTTTTCGCATGTAGTTCCGTGATGATAGACGAAAGCGGCATTAACCACGCCGCCAACTCGCTGGGTCTCATGCTGTTGAGCGCAGGGCTCCTCAGAATGAGGAGGAATGATGCCGCTATTCGCTGCGGCTCGACGGCGGCGCCAGGCCTAAGTCGAGATCGCCGGGATCGAGCGGGTCCTCGTCGTCGCGCAAGGTGCTGTCGTCGGACGGCAACGGCACCGCAAAGCCCGGCGGCAGATTGCCCTCCAAGAGGCCGGAGCCTTTGAGTTCATCGAGCCCGGGCAGATCGCCCACCTGCTCCAGCCCGAAATGGGTGAGGAACTGTTCGGTCGTGCCGTAGGTGATCGGCCGCCCCGGCGCCTTGCGCCGTCCGCGCGGCCGGATCCAGTCCGTGCGCAGCAGCACGTCGAGCGTGCCGGCCGCCGCCACCACGCCGCGGATTTCCTCGATCTCGGCGCGCGTGACCGGCTGGTGATAGGCGATGATGGCGAGCGTCTCGATCGCCGCGCGCGAGAGCTTGCGCGTCTCCACCGTCTCCTTGGTGAGCAGCCACGAAAGATCGTCGGCGGTGCGGAACATCCATTTCTTGCCGACCCGCACCAGGTTGACGCCGCGCGTGGCGTATTCGGCCTTGAGCGCCGCCAACGCCTCTTTCACGTCCACGCCGTTGGGCAGCCGGCGCGACAAAGCCGCTTCGTCGAGCGGTTGGCCGGCGGCAAACAGCAGCGCTTCGATGAGCCGCAATTCCTCCGGCCGCGCTTGCGCCGCCGGCGCGTCAGCCGCCTTGCCGGCCGACGCGTCGTTATTACGCACAATAACGAGCTTCTTGGCAGCGCTCGGCATTGAGTTCTTCCCCTTACGTTTTTTCTTGCGCGTCATAGGTCAAAGCACTTCCGTTCACACCGACCCGCTTGCGCATGTAAAGCGGCGCGAACAACTCTTTCTGATGAATCTCGGCAACCCCTTCGCGCACCAGTTCGAGCGCGGAGGCGAACGAAGACGCCATCACGGTCGCCGCCAGCGCCGGCTCGACCACGAAGGACATCAGGAACGCGTCGATGCGCGACCAATCGCTCGACATGCCGATCAGGCGCTCGAGCGCGGCGCGCGCTTCCGCCAGCGACCACACCGTGCGCTTCTTGAAGCGCACGTGCGACAGCGCGCTCTTGGCGCGCTGGGTGGCATAGGCGCTGAGCAGATCGTACAGCGTCGCGGTCCATTCCGGCTGCTTGATCTCGTCGATCGGCTCCGGCTTGCCGCGCGGGAAAACGTCGCGGAAGAGGCGCGGCCGCTCCATCAGTTGGGTCGCCACATTGCGGATTGCCTCGAGCCGCCGCAGGCGGTTGGCGAGCGCCAGCGCCATGTCCTCGGCGCTCGGCCCCTCTTCGGGATCGGAATCCGGCAGCAGCAGGCGCGATTTGAGATAAGCGAGCCAGGCCGCCATCACCAGATAGTCGGCGGCGAGTTCGAGCCGCAACTGCCGCGCGGCGTCGATGAACTGGAGATACTGATTGGCCAGCGCCAGGATCGAAATCTTCGCCAGATCGACTTTCTGCGTGCGCGCGAGCGCGAGCAGAAGATCGAGCGGGCCCTCGAAGCCCTCCACGTCCACGATCATCGCCGGCTCCGTGGTGCCGCGATCGGCTTCCAGCGTGGTGTCGAAGTCCTCGGGCGTCATGAACCGGTCTTGCGTTGCGTCGGCGGCGCATCGGCGTCCACCATCTGCGTGAAAATCTTGCGCGCGGCGTCGACGTCGAATTCCTCCGGCGCCTTGCGCAGCGCGAGCGCGGCCGCGGCGCGCCGTTCGGCCTCGCCCGCGAGCATCGGCGCCGCGCGCGCGACCTCGGTCATCTCGGCGAGGTCGCCGTTGCAGTGGAGCACGACATCGCAGCCGGCGGCAAACGCGGCGCGGCTGCGCTCCTCGATCGTGCCGGAAAGCGCCTTCATCGAGACGTCGTCGCTCATCAGCAGGCCCTGGAATCCAATAAATCCGCGAATCACTTCGCGTACCATTGTGACCGAAGTTGTGGCCGGCGCGACGGGGTCGATGGAAGAAAACACAACATGTGCGGTCATGCCGAGCGGCAGGCGGTTAAGCGGCCGGAAGGCGGCAAAATCGGTCGCCTCCAGGGTTGCCCGGCCGGCCTCGACCACCGGCAACTTGAGATGGCTGTCGGCGGTCGCCCGGCCATGGCCCGGCAGGTGCTTGACCACCGGCAGCACCCCGCCGGCCATGAGACCCTCGGCGATTGCGCCGGCGATGGCCGCGACCTTGGCCGGTTCATGACCGTAGGCCCGGTCTCCGATCACCGGATCGGCGCCGGGGACAAGAACATCGGCCAGAGGTGCGCAATCGATATCTATCCGAAGACCGTTGAGGTCTGCCGCGATCAAGCGACCTCCGAGCCGGGCAACCGCCAGACCAGTGGTCACGTCTTGATCGTAGAGCGCGCCATAGCGGGCGCCGGGCGGAAAAGCCGGCCAGTGCGGCGGTCCGAGGCGCTGCACCCGACCGCCCTCCTGGTCCACCAAAACGGGCGCTTCCCAGCCGACGATGTCGCGGAATGAGCTTGTGAGTTCAGCGACTTGATCTGGGTTACTGATATTCCGCTTGAACAGGATCAAGCCCCAGGGCTGGGCCGCGCGGAAAAACGCATGCTCTTTGCCGGAGATCGTGAGCCCGCTCAATCCGGTGATGAATGCGCGTGCCGCCATCGGCGCGGATTAGCCCGCACCTGCGTTAAGTGCAAGGAATAGCGCGCTAATTCCTTTGGACAATACAGCTTCCACCGGCGGCCTTGAGCCCGTTGCACAGCGTGCTCGCCTCATTGGCGGTGGCAAAGGGCCCGACCATGGCGCGGTAGTAAGTGCCCTTGGCGCCCAATTCGACCTTATGAATTATGAGCTCGTGGCCGCCCAGCTGGCTCGGATATTTTGCCTTCAGGCTGCGGAAGGCCGATTGCGCCTCCGCTTCGCTCCGCTGCGAGGATAACTGCACGGCGTAGCTGCCTTTGGCCGCGGCAGCGGCCCGCGCGATCGGCGCCGGCGCTGCCACCGCCGCGGTGCGCACAGGGCCCCGTACCGGCGCATCCGGGCTGAGTGAAAGCGGAGCATTGTGGGACGGCGCAGTGGCGGCGTGTTGGACTGGCGCAGCCGGTCGCGCTTCCGCCATCTGGCGTGGTGGTGGCGGCGGTTCGGGAACGGCCGCGGGAGCCATGGCGACCGGCGGTGCCGCCTGTTGAACCGGAGCCGGCGCAGCCATGCGTGCCGGCGGCGGCGCAGGAGGAGCCGGAGCTGGAGCCGGTGGCGACGCTGCGGCGACCGGCTGCCCGTCGGCTATTTCCGGCGGACCGGGGTGGATCGCGATGGTGTGGATTTTCTTCGGCTCGGTTGCAACGACCCCGCTGCCGAGAGCCGACGGGGCATTGCTTTGCGGTTGCGGCTGCGGCGCGGCGGCCGGTGGGTTGTTGATCGGGACCGGTTGCTCTTCCCGCGACACCAGCTTTTCGCCCTGCGGATGGTCGATGACCCGATCGGTGATCAGCTTGTTCGGGCCCTTGCTGGCAGTCGCCGGCACGATCTTACTCGGCGCGGTATCGGCCTTGATGACCGGCGGCGGCACATGCGTTCCGGACGACCCGAACAGCGCGCGATAGCCGAAAGCGCCGGCGGTGCCAATCACGGCCAGGGCAAAGACCGTCGCAATAGCCATAACGCCCATGCGCCGTTTCGCGGGCGGAGCATCGTCGTAGAATTCATCGTCGTCGGCCGCGAACTCCGCGTTGTTCAAATGATCGGGGTCCGCCTCGTCGGCATCGGTATCCGGATGATCGGGCGTCTCGGCTTCCGCCGGATAGAGATCGGGTGCGGCGGAGAACGGCTTGTGCCCGGGACCGCGCCCGCCCAGTGACGGGGCTTCCGGCGGCCACGGTCGCGGGGCCGCCGCAGCCGCAGCGCCGAAATAATCGTTGGCGCCGAAGCTCGGCGCGGCTGCAGGCGCCGACGGTCGCGCCGCAGGACGGCGCACACTATTATCGCGGCCGAATTCGCCGAAGGGATCGGTCTGCCCGATCAGGCGGGCAAGCTCGGCGAGCGGGTCGCCGGCGGAAGCGGATGCGGCCGGCGCGCGACGCACCGGCGGTTCATTGGAACGATAGGTCCGTTGTTTCTGATCGTCCGCCATTCGGTCCCCGGTTGCTGGCCGCGCGCTCGCTGCTTAATTCGCGAATCGGCGCCACGCGCGGTTCGTCCAACGAGATCTACCGCATTTCTTCCGGCGCTTCGACTCCAAGCAACGCCAAGCCGGAGGCGAGAACGGTGACAATGCCCTGTACCAGAGCGAGCCGGGCCATCGTCGTATCCGGATCATTCTGCATAATGAAGCGTAAATGAGGCAACTCATGTCCCCGCGTCCAGTGCGCGTGGAATTCGCTTGCTAATTCATAGAGATAGAATGCAACCCGGTGCGGCTCATGGGCCTGCGCCGCGGCCTCCACGAGGCGCGGGTAAAGCGCGATCCGGCGCAAGATCGAGAGCTCGCCGGGATCGCTCAGCCGGTCGAGGGGGGCGCCCTTGAGCCACGCTGTGCGTTTATTCGCCGCAACCGGCAAATCGGGCATTTCGGCGCGCGCATTACGAAACACTGATTCGCCGCGCGCATGGCCGTATTGCACGTAGAACACCGGGTTTTCGCGCGTCTTCTCGATCACCTTGGCGAGGTCGAAATCGAGCGGCGCATCGTTCTTGCGGTAGAGCATGTCGAAGCGCACCGCATCCTTGCCGACCTCGTCCACCACCTCGCGCAAGGTGACGAAGTCGCCCGAGCGCTTGGACATCTTCACCGGCTCGCCGGCGCGCAGCAGCCGCACGAGTTGCACGAGCTTAACGTCGAGCGTCGCCTTGCCGGCGCTCACCGCCTTCACCGCCGCCTGCATGCGCTTGATGTAGCCGCCGTGGTCGGCGCCCCAGACGTCGATCAGATTGCGGAAACCGCGCGCGACCTTGGACTTATGATAGGCGATGTCGCTGGCGAAATAAGTGTAGCTGCCGTCCGATTTCTTGAGCGGCCGGTCGACATCGTCGCCGAACTTGGTCGAGCGGAACAAAGTCTGCTCGCGGTCCTCCCAGTCCTCGATGTTGCCGCCTTTGGGCGGCGGCAGGCGGCCTTCGTAGACCTCGCCGCTTTTGCGCAAGCTCGCAATCGTGTCGCCGACTTTGTTCTCGCCGCCCTCGATCAGCGAGCGCTCGGAAAAGAATACGTCGTGCCGCACGTTGAGCGCGGCGAGATCGTCGCGGATCATGTCCATCATCATGGCGATGGCCTTGGCGCGCACGACCGGCAGCCATTCGGCCTCCGGCTTGGCGCTGAGCGCGGCGCCATGTTCGGCGGCCAATTCGCCGCCGACCGGCTTGAGATAGTCGCCCGGGTAAAGCCCCTCCGGGATCGGCCCGATATCCTCGCCGAGTGCCTCGCGGTAGCGCAGGAAGGCCGAGCGCGCCAGTACATCGACCTGCGCGCCGGCGTCGTTGATGTAATATTCGCGCGTCACGTCGTAACCGGCGAAGGCCAGGAGATTGGCGAGCGCGTCGCCGAACACCGCGCCGCGGCCGTGCCCGACATGCATCGGCCCGGTCGGATTGGCCGAGACGTATTCGACGTTGACCTTTTCGCCCTGCCCGATGTCGCTGCGGCCGTAATCCTTGCCCGCGGCCAGCACGACGCGCAGCTCATCGCCCCAGACGTGCGGCTTGAGCGTGAGATTGATGAAGCCGGGCCCGGCGACGCCAACTTTCTCTATCAAAGGCTCGGCGCGCAGCTTTTCGGCGATGGCTTCGGCCAGTTCGCGCGGTTTCCTGCCGGCGTCTTTCGCCAGCACCATGGCGGCGTTGGTGGCGAGATCGCCGTGGCCTGCATCGCGCGGCGGCTCGACCACCGCGCGCGCGAGGTCCGCGCCGGGGCCGAGCACGTCCGCGCAGACCGCGCGCACACGGGCGAGCATGGTGGCAAAGAGGTGTTCGGGTTTATCGGCTGCGGCCATTGTTGGTGCGGGTAATGGAAATTGCGCGGTAAGTCAAAATGCCGCCGTGCCCCGCTACACGACCGTCGCCCCGCTATCGACCGACAAGACCTGTCCGGTGGTGATGGCGGACTCGTCGCAAGCGAGATAGACCGCCATGTCGGCGATGTGGTGCGGCAAGCCAAGGCCGAGCAGATTGCTGGCCGCGAGCTTCTCGATGTCCTTGGCGCTTTCCATCAGCTTCTTGACCCGCTCCGTGAGCACGACGCCGGGCGCGATCGCGTTCACGCGGATCTTGTGCGGCGCGTATTCGACCGCCATCGAGCGGGTGAGCGCGGCGATGGCGCCCTTGGCGGCGGTGTAGCAATCGCGCCCCGGCAGCGCCTTCAAGGCGACGATCGAGGACATGTTGATGATCGAGCCGCCGCCCGATTTGATCATGTGCGGGATGCCGATTTTCGAGCACAGGAACGTGCCGAACAAATCGAGCCGGATCGCGCGCCAGAATTCTTCCTCCGGCGCCTCGGTGACCGGGCCGTCTTGCGGGCGTCGAGCCGCCGGCATTGTTGTGCAGGATATCGAGCTTGCCGAAGCGCCTGATCGTTTCCGCAAAGGCTGCTTCGACGCTTGCGCGTTCGCGCACGTCGCATTGCACGAAATGGGCGTCGCCGCCGGAATTGTTCGCCCGCGCGCGGGCGGATTGGGCGGCCGCCTCGCCGCTCTTCGGATCGATCTCGGCGATGACGACCTTGGCGCCCTCTTCGGCAAAGCGTTCCGCGGTGGCGCGGCCGATGCCGCTGCCGCCCCCCGTGATGAACGCCACTTTCCCGGCCAATCGCGCCATGCGCGCCGAGGATAGCATGCGCGCGCGGGCGCGCCAGCCTCAACGCAGCTCCGGCGTCGCCTCGAAATATTTGGCGTGCTCCACCAGCGCATAGCGGTCGGTCATGCCGGCGATGTAGTCGGCGATGTGGCGGGCGCGTGCGCCGTCATCCGCGAGCGCGGCGGCGGGCGCCCATTCCGCCGGCAGGTCGGCCGGCGTTGCGGCAAAATGCGCAAACAGGTCGCGCACGACGCTCTCGGCCTCGCCCATCACACGCATCACGCGCTGGTGCCGGTACATGCGCGGATAGAGGAAGCCCTTGATGTCGGCGTCGGCTTTTTTCATTGTCGGCGAAAATTCAACCAGCGGCCCCTTGGCCTTGCGCACCTCGCCGGCCGTGGGCTTGTGAGCGGCCGCGCGCCGGCCGGTTTCGGCGATGACGTCCTCGATCATGCGCGTGATCAGGCGGCGCACCGTCTCGTGCACGCGGCGCGGCGTCTCGAGCGCGGGCGGCCGGGCGTCGATCTCGCGCAGGATGTCGCCGACGATCGGAACGGCGGCGATATCGTCGAGCGTGAACAGATCGGCGCGCAAGCCGTCGTCGATGTCATGTGCGTCGTAGGCGATGTCGTCCGAAATAGCCGCGACCTGCGCTTCCACGCTCGGTTGCGACCACAGTTCCAAGTCCTGGATTTTGTTGTAGGCGAGGATCGCCGCCGGCACGCCGCGTTCGCGATAACGCGCGAGCGGCTGGCCGGCGCGGTCGATGAGCGGGCCGTTGTGCTTGACCAGGCCTTCGAGCGTCTCCCAGGTGAGATTGAGCCCGTCGAAGGAGGCATAGCGGCGCTCCAGCTCGGTGACGATACGCAGCGCCTGTGCGTTGTGATCGAAGCCGCCGTAGCGCCCGAGCGCCTCGTCAAGCGCGCGCTCGCCGGCGTGGCCGAAGGGCGGATGGCCGAGATCGTGCGCCAACGCCAGCGCCTCGGCCAGGTCCTCGTCGAGCCCGAGCGCGCGCGCCAGCGAGCGGGCGATCTGCGCGACCTCCAGCGTGTGGGTCAGCCTGGTGCGGTAATGGTCGCCCTCGTGATAGACGAAGACTTGCGTCTTGTGCGCCAGCCGCCGGAAGGCGCTTGAATGGATGATGCGGTCGCAGTCGCGCCGGAAGGCGTTGCGGGTGGGACTGGCCGGCTCGTTATAGCGCCGGCCCCGGCTATTGGCCGGATCGGCGGCATAAACGGCCCGTGTGCGCCCGGTTTCAATTGCCATCTCTGCCCTGCCCGTTGACCTCTAGGTCCGGCGCACTTAACTATCGCTCAGGCCAAAGGACAAGACGATGGATGCGAGCGTCACAGTCAGCGAGCGCGCGGCGCGGCGGATCGGCGAGATCCTTAAAGCCGAGCCGGAAGGCGCCATGCTGCGCGTCTCCGTGGAAGGCGGCGGCTGCTCCGGCTTCCAGTACAAGTTCGGCGTCGAGCGCGCCAAGGCGGACGACGACATCGTGATCGCACGCGCGGGCGCGGTCGTCTTGATCGATCCGGTCTCGGTCAATTACATGGCGGGCTCCGAGATCGACTTCGTCGACGACCTGATCGGCGCTTCATTCAAGGTGAAAAACCCGAAAGCCACCGCCTCCTGCGGCTGCGGCACGAGCTTCGCGCTGTAATTTCGAACGTCGCCACGTTCTCAGCGTCATGCCCGGCCTTGTGCCGGCCATGACGAAATCGTCACTCCGCCGCAATTGCGGGCGGAGCTTCCGGCACTTCCTCGAGCTGCGGCTCGAGCCGGCGCTTGATCATGCGGTCGAAGCGGTCGAGATAGAGATAAATCACCGGCGTGATGTAGAGCGTGAGCAATTGCGACAGACAGAGGCCGCCGACCACGGCGACGCCGAGCGGCTGGCGCAGTTCGGCGCCGGCGCCGGTGCCGAGCGCGATCGGCAGCGAGCCGAAGATGGCGGCAAACGTCGTCATCATGATCGGACGGAAACGCAAGGTCGCGGCTTCGCGGATCGCGGCTTCCGCCGACAGGCCGACGCGGCGGCGCTCGATGGCGAAGTCGATCATCATGATGGCGTTCTTCTTCACGATGCCGACCAGCATCACGATGCCGATCATGGCGATCACCGACAGATCCATGTGGAACAGCATCAGCGTCAGAATGGCGCCGATGCCGGCCGACGGCAGGCCGGAGATGATGGTGATCGGATGGATGAAGCTCTCGTACAAAATGCCGAGCACGACATAGGCGGCAAAGATCGCCGCCAGGATCAAAATGCCCTGCCCGCGCAACAAATCCTGGAACACCTGCGCGGTGCCCTGGAAACCGGTGGTGATCGAGGCCGGCAGCCGTTCCTCGCGCTCTAGGCTTTGGATCGCGTCGACCGCCTGACCGAGCGAAAAGTTGGGCGCCAGATTGAACGAGATGGTCACCGAAGGCTGTTGGCCCTGGTGGTTGACCTGCAAGGGACCGACCGTGTGCACGAAACGGGTGACCGCCGATAGCGGCACCACCGTGCCGTTGGTGGTCTTCACGTAGACGCGGTCGAGGTCGTTGGGGCTCTGTTGGAATTCCGGCTTGGTCTCCAGAATGACTTCGTAGTCGTTGGCCGGCGTGTAGATGGTGGCCACCTGGCGCGAGCCGAAGGCGTCGTACAGCGTCTGGCGCACTTGATCGACGCTCACGCCATAGACTGCCGATTTCTCGCGGTCGACATCGACGGTGACTTGCGGGTTCTTGATATAGAGGTCGGTGGTGACGTCGCGCAGCGCTCCGAGCTTCGACATCTTCTCGCGCATCTGCGGCGCCAGTCGATAGAGCGCGTCGGTATCGTTCGATTGCAGTGTGTATTGATATTGGCTCTTCTGCAGCTTGCCGCCGAGATTGATGTTCTGGATCGGCTGGAAGAAAATCTCGATGCCGGGCACGATGTTGACGTCGTGCCGCAGGCGCAAAAGGACGGCGGAGAGTTTGCCGCGCTCCTTCTGTGGCTTGAGCGCGACCAGCATGCGGCCGCTGTTGCCGAGCGTATTCGGGCCGCCGGCGCCGACCGTGGAGTTGACATAATCAACCGCCGGGTCCTTGCGCACCAAATCGGCGATCTGCCGCTGCAGCTTGACCATGGCCGGGAATGCGATGTCGGTATTGGCCTCGGTGATGCCGATCACATAGCCGGTGTCTTCGGTCGGGAAGAAGCCCTTCGGCACCACGATATAAAGCCAGATCGTCCCGACGATGGTGGACAGCGTGACGATCAGCATGATCGATTTGTGGCGCAGCACCCAGTCGAGCGACCACTGGTAGACGCTCGCCATTTTCTCGAACAGCGCCTCGAACCAGCGCAGTACGAAGTTCTGCTTTTCCTCGCCGTGATGGCCCTTGAGCACGCGCGCGCACAGCATCGGCGTGAGCGTCAGCGAGACGAAACCGGAGGTGATGATCGCAACCGCGATAGTCACGGCAAATTCGCGGAACACGCGGCCGACCATGCCGCCCATCAGCAGCACCGGGATGAACACCGCGATCAGCGAGAAGGTGATCGACACGATGGTGAAGCCGATTTCGCGCGATCCTTTCAGCGCCGCCTCGAACGGGCGCATGCCGCCTTCGATGTGGCGCACGATGTTTTCCAGCATGACGATGGCGTCGTCGACCACGAAGCCGACCGACAGCGTGAGCGCCAGCAGCGTCATGTTGTTGATCGAGAAGCCAAAGGCGTACATCGCCGCGCAGGTGCCGATCAGCGACACCGGCACCGCCAGCGCCGGGATGATGGTGGCGGAAACTTTGCGCAGGAACAGGAAGATCACCATGATCACCAGAGAGACGGCGATCGTCAGCGTCTCCTGCACGTCGATAACCGCGGCGCGGATCGAGATCGAGCGGTCGAACAGCGGCTGCATCTGGATGGCCGCCGGAATTTGCGCGCGCATCGCCGGCAAGGCATTGCGCACCTCGTCCACCACCGCGACGGTGTTGGCGTCGGGCTGGCGCTGGATTGCCAGCACAATGGCGCGCTCGGTGTTGAACCAGGTCGCGATCTTGTCGTTCTCGACGCTGTCGATCACGTTGGCGATCTGGTTGAGCTTGACCGGCGCACCGTTGCGATAGGCCACCACCACGTTTCGGTAGTCGGACGCGTGGCGCATGGCGCCGGTGGCGAGCAGCGTCACCGTCTGCTGCTCGCCCTGCAACGTGCCGACCGGCGCGTTGGAATTGGTCGCGGCAACGACACTGCGCACGTCTTCCAGCGAAATGTTGCGGGCGGCGGCGGCCACCGGATCGACCTGCACGCGGACGGCGAATTTCTGCGCGCCATAGACCAGCACCTGAGCGATGCCGGGCATCTGCGAAATGTTCGGCGCCAGCACCGTTTCGGCGTAATCGTCGACCGCCGACAACGGCATGGTGTCGGAGCGCATACTGACGTAGAGCACCGGGAAGTCGCCCGGATTGACCTTGCGGAAGCTCGGCGGCGTGGTCATTTCGACCGGCAGGTTTTTCGCCGCTACCGAAAGTGCGGTCTGCACGTCGAGCGCCGCGCCATCGATGTTGCGGCCGAGGTCGAACTGGACGGTGATCTGCGTGATACCGAGCGAAGACGATGAATTCATCGACGAGATGCCGGCAATCGTCGACAACTGCCGCTCGATCGGCGAGGCGACCGAAGACGCCATGGTCTCCGGGCTCGCGCCCGGCAATTGCGCGGTGATCTGGATAGTCGGAAAATCCACCGCCGGTAGCGCCGCCACCGGCAGCAGCCGGTAAGCGAATGCGCCGAAAACGATCAACGACGCCGTCATCAGCGTCGTCAGCACCGGGCGGCGAATGCAGGTTTCCGAAATATTCATGGATCAGCCGCCGGCGACTTTTGCTTTGCGAGCGTTGACGCGCGTTCCATTCGCCAACAGCAACTGGCCGTCGGTAACCACGGTCTCGCCGCCGTTGAGCCCGCTGCCGATGACGGAGAAGCCGCCGACCGTGCGTTCAACCTTTACCGGCTGCGCTTTGGCGACCTCGTCATTGATCACGAAGACGAAGTTTCCGGTCTGGCTGACCTGAACCGCGGTCGAGGGCACCACCACCGCCTGCGGTTCGACCCGCAGGGTCAGTTCGGTGGTGACCAGCGTGCCCGGCCACAGCAGTTCATCCTTGTTCGGCATGGTGGCCCGGATCGTCACCATGCCGGTTGACGGATCGACCGTGTTCTCGATCATCGTCACCTGTCCGTTGGCGCGCTTGGCATCGCCAGGAACGACGGCGTCGATGGCAGCGGTTTTCGCCGCCAGGGCTTGGCGGATTTCCGGCAGAAGCTTCTGCGGCACCGTGAAGCTGACATAGACCGGTGCCATCTGGTTGATGGTCGCCATCGGCGCCGTGTCGGCTTGCCGGACGAAATTGCCGATTTTAACCGCCGCCGCGCTGATGCGGCCGTCGATCGGCGCAGTGATGGTGCAATAGTCGAGTTGGACCTTCAGGTTGTCCAACAGCCCGGTGTCCGACTTGATGGCGGCGCGATAGACGTCGGCCTGTGTCTTGGCATTGTCGAGATTGACGACCGGCGTGGCGCTTTTGGCGACCAGGTCGGTATAGCGCCGCACGTCGCGTTCGGCGCCTTCGAGTTGGGCCTTGTCGCGGGCAATCGAGCCCTCGGTCTGCGCGATCTGCGCTTCGATGGCGCGGCCATCGAGCGTGAACAGCAAGTCGCCCTTCTTAACCTCGGCGCCGTCGCGGAAATGCACGGCCGTGATCGTGGTATCGACGCGTGCCTTGATGGCGACGCTGGCGATCGGTGTCACATTGCCCAGCAATTCGATGCGCACCGGCATCGGCTTGCGCTCGACCGTGGCGACCTCGACCGGCACCACACGGGCAGCGCCTTGCGAGCGCGCGGCGGCGCCGTCGCTGGTCCAGAAACCGCGCACAAGCAAAACAATGCCAATCAGGGCGAGCGCCGCCACCCCAAATAGCCACTTTCGCTTCGTCATCGGCAGTTGTCGGCCTGGGCTGTTCGAGGGCCCTGCCCAGGCGCTCCCTAATTCCGCGGAACTACTTTTATTTTCACCATATCCAAGGGGCCGCGTTGGCCGCCTTCTAGCATATAAACGGCGCTAAGTGCATATCCCTGCGCTCACTGGTAAACACGCAAAACAGCCGCTTTATTCGGGCCTGCCCGCCGGAGTCATGGATGCGCATTGCCACCTGGAACGTCAACTCGATCCGCCAGCGGCTGGACAACGCGTTGGCCTGGCTCAAGGAACGCAATCCCGACGTCGTCTGCCTGCAGGAAATCAAATGCGTGGACGAGGCCTTCCCGCGCGAGGCGTTTGAAGGCCTTGGCTACAATGTCGCGGTGCATGGCCAGAAAGCCTTCAACGGCGTGGCTTTGCTCTCCAAGCTGCCATTCGACGAAGTGAAGTCCGGCCTGCACGGGGGCGATGGCGACGTGCAAGCCCGCTTCCTGGAGGCGCTCGTATCGACGAAAACGGGGGCGCTGCGGGTGGTGAGCCTTTATCTGCCCAACGGCAACCCGCCCGAAACCGACAAATATCCATACAAACTCAAATGGATGGACCGGCTTATTGCTTTTTCACGTGAGCGGTTGAAGCTGGAAGAGCCGTTTGTTCTGGCGGGCGACTACAACGTCATCCCGACCGCGGCCGACGCTAAGCGCCCGGAGGCCTGGGCCAAGGACGCGCTGTTCCTTCCCGCCACCCGAGAGAAGTTCCGCGCGCTGACCAATCTCGGCCTCACCGACGCTATTCGCGCCAGCAGCGACGCGCACGATCTTTACACTTTCTGGGATTACCAGGCCGGCGCCTGGCAAAAGGACGACGGCATACGTATCGATCACCTGCTGCTCTCGCCGCAGGCCGCCGACCGGCTCATAGATGCAGGTATCGATCGCCACGTGCGCTCATGGGACAAGCCGTCAGACCACGTGCCGGTATGGATCGATTTGGATATCGCGGGGCGCTGACGCGCGATGACGGAGCTGCGGAAAATCGAGACTGAGCCGGGCTTGGTCTTCGATGTACTGGTCGACGGTCCCGCCGATGCGCCGCGCGTTCTACTGCTGCACGGCTTTGCAGAATCCCACCATATGTGGCGCGCGCAATTGCCGGCCTTGGCGGCGGCGGGATATCGGGCGATAGCGCCAAGCCAGCGCGGCTACTCTCCCGGCGCGCGACCTGATCCCGCCGACACGGCGAACTACCATTTCGATCGCCTCGTGGCCGACGCCATAGACGTCGTCGCCGCCTGCGACGGTGCCGACCGATTTCATCTCATTGGCCACGATTGGGGTGGAAGTATCGCTTGGGGACTGGCCGACCGTTATCCGGACCGCATCGCGTCGCTTACGGTGTTGTCACGCCCTCATCCCAACGCATTCAACCGCGCGCTCCATTTGCCGGACGGCGAGCAAGCGCGTCGCTCGCGGCACCACAAATTCTTTCTCGAATCGGACGCCGGGCGGCTGGTGCTGGCGGATGACGCCCGATATCTGCGCGAGCGGTGGCGCAACTCCGGCGTTTCGCCCGCGGCGATCGCGCAATATATCTCGGTGCTCGGCAACGAGCCGGCGCTCGAAGCCGCGCTGGCATGGTATCGCGCTCGTGGCGCGGTTCGCGCGCCGCTCGGCGTGATCGGCGTTCCCGTGCTCTACGTTTGGGGAGACGCCGACGACACGGTCGGGCGCGTCGCGGCGGAAGGCACCCGTGAATTCGTTTCGGGTCCTTATCGGTTCGAAATCCTGCCTGGCGTCGGTCATTTCGCCGCCGACCAGGCGCCCGATCGGATCACCGAATTGGTGCTCGCGCACCTTGCCCGGCATCCGGTATAGCCGCCCGACCAAAGGCCGTGGCCGACTATAACTCGCCTATTCGCGCCGGGTTTCCATCCAGCGCTTGAGATAGACCAGCGCCAGCGCGCGCTCGTCTTCGGTCGCCTGCTGGAACGCGCTGTCGTAGAGCCGGTTGATCCAGTCCTGATCCGCGCCGGCGCCGTCTTTGGCGCTGTCCTTGGCAAGCGTCAGCCACATCAGCCCGCGCGCCGCCTGGCGCGGGACGTGGTCGCCGGCAAACAGCATGGCGCCGAGCATCGCCTGCGCCTGACACTGCCCCTTCTGCGCCGAGAGGCCGAACCAGCGTGCCGCCTGGCGCGGGTCGTGCGGCGCGCCGACGCCGTCGAGATAGAGCCGCGCCAGATAATATTGCGCTTCCGGATCGCGGAAATACGAGGCCGCATAGGCGAACATCTCGCGCGCGCGGTCGGGATCGCGCTTGATCGCGGTCTTCGGAATGCCGTCGAGGTAATAGTGACCAAGCGCGACGAAGGCGTTGGCGACGAAGCGCGATTGCGGCGTGTCGGGGTTGTCCTCGGCATGGCTGTCGGCGATGCCGCGGAAATATTGGAATGCCTTGAGGTCGTCCTGCACGACGCCATCGCCTTCGGCATACATGCGCGCGAGCTTCCACTGCGCCAGCGCGTGACCTTTTTCCGCAGCGTATTCGAGCGAGTGCACGGCCTTGGTCTTCTCGCCGGCCTTGAGCCAGTGTGCGCCGGAGCGGAACGCCTCCATTGCCGTCAACGGCGGCGCGGCCGCCATCGCGTTGGTGGACTTGGTGCCGTCGAACGCCATAGCCGGCGCCGCCGCGAGAGCGGCGCCGATCACCAGCGCGCGCAACAGGTACTCAGCTATCCGCATAGCACGCCTTCTCGCCCGCCCCGCCCGGATGGGTGACCGCGCCGTTGACCGCCGGCCCCACTTGCTGGGTGTATTTCCACAAATAACCGGAGCCGTATTCGCCTTCGCGCGGCTTCCAAGCCGCCTTGCGCTTGGCCAATTCGTCGGCCGACAGTTTCACGTTCAGGCTGCCTTTGTCGGCATCGAGTTCGATGATGTCGCCGTCGCGCACGAGTGCGATCGGGCCGCCCACCGCGGCCTCCGGCCCGACATGGCCGACGCAGAAGCCGCGCGTCGCGCCGGAAAAGCGGCCGTCCGTGATCAGCGCGACCTTGGCGCCCATGCCCTGGCCGTAAAGCGCGGCCGTGGTGGACAGCATCTCGCGCATGCCGGGGCCGCCTTTCGGCCCTTCGTAGCGGATCACCAGCACGTCGCCTTCTTTGTATTTCTTGTTCTTCACGGCGTCGAAACAGGCTTCCTCGGTATCGAAGCAGCGCGCCGGGCCGGTGAATTTAAGGCCCGCCATGCCGGCGACCTTCACGATCGCGCCTTCGGGAGCGAGGTTGCCTTTCAGGCCGATTACGCCGCCAGTCGGCGACAGCGGCTTGTCGGCCGGGCGCACCACGTCCTGGCCCGGGTTCCATTTCACGCTTTTCATGTTCTCGGCGATGGTGCGGCCGGTGACGGTCAGGCAATCGCCGTGCATGAAACCGTGATCGAGCAAGGTCTTCATCAACAGCGGCACGCCGCCAGCTTCGAACATATCCTTGGCGACATAACGGCCGCTTGGTTTCAAATCCGCGATATAGGGCGTCCTTTTCATGACTTCGGCGACGTCGAACAGCGTGAACTCGATGCCGCATTCATGCGCGATCGCCGGCAGATGCAGGGCGGCATTGGTGGAACCGCCGGTGGCGGCGACCACGGCGGCGGCGTTCTCCAGCGCCCTGCGCGTCACGATGTCGCGCGGGCGGATGTTCTTGACGATCAGGTCCATGATCATCTCGCCGGCCAGAAAGCAGAACTTGTCGCGCAACTCGTAAGGGGCCGGCGCGCCGGACGAATACGGCAGCGCGAGACCGATCGCCTCGGAAACGGTCGCCATGGTGTTGGCGGTGAACTGGGCGCCGCAGGCGCCGGCCGATGGACAGGCGTTCTCTTCCAGCGTGAGAAGATCCGCGTCCGACATTTCGCCGACCGAATGGCGGCCGACCGCCTCGTAGACGTCCTGCACGGTGACGTCCTTGCCCTTGAACTTTCCGGGCAGGATCGAACCGCCGTAGATGTAGATCGATGGCACGTTGAGCCGACACATCGCCATCATCATGCCTGGCTGCGACTTGTCGCAGCCGGCGACGCCGATCAGCGCGTCATAGGCGTGGCCGCGCATGGTGAGTTCGACGCTATCGGCAATGACTTCGCGCGAGGGCAGCGAGGCCTTCATGCCGGCGTGCCCCATGGCGATGCCGTCGGTGACAGTAATGGTGCAGAATTCGCGCGGCGTGGCGCCGACAGAAGCGACGCCCTTTTTCACCGCCTGCGCCTGTCGCATCAGGGCGATATTGCAGGGCGCCGCCTCATTCCAGCAGGTGGCCACCCCTACGAAGGGGGCGTGAATTTGCTCAGCCGAAAGCCCCATCGCGTAATAGAAGGCGCGATGCGGGGCGCGATCCGGCCCCTCAGTGGCGTGCCGGCTCGGCAGTCTGGCTTTCAAACCGGTTTTTGCGTCCATAACCTTGTCGTCCCCCAGCCCCAATTCTTGCTGCCGGATTGCTCCGGCTTGATCCGAGGCCCCCCGGCCCGGTCTTAAAAACCTCAAAGTCCGGCAACGGTTTGCGCCGCTGGCCGGCGTCCTTCGATGTCGGAGAAGGGTATGGCCAAATCGCGGCATCGCGGGGATGATAGGGGCCGATGGCTTAAATGTTCTAAACGTGTTGCAGCTTAGCCACACCCGCGCCAGCACCCGAAAAATGGCCCTGCCCCCCAAGCTGCGGCGAAGCTTTTTCGACCGGCCTGTTCTGCAGGTCGCGCCCGAGCTTATCGGGGCGACTTTGCTGGTTAATGGCGCCGGCGGCGTGATCGTCGAGGTCGAGGCCTATCACCACACCGATCCGGCCGCCCATTCCTACACCGGACAGACCGAGCGGAACGCCGTGATGTTCGGCCCCGCCGGCTACGCCTACGTCTACCGCTCCTACGGCATCCACTGGTGCCTCAACTTCGTCTGCGAGGAGGCCGGCAGCGCCAGCGCGGTGCTGATCCGGGCGCTGGAGCCGAGGCGCGGAATTGCTGCAATGCGGCGAAGACGCGGCGCGGCGGACGAACGGGCGTTATGTTCGGGACCCGGCAAGTTGTGTCAGGCGCTCGCCGTCACCCACCGCCATAACGGCCTGCCGCTCGACCGCGCGCCGTTCGAGCTGCGGGCGCGGCAAGAGACCCCGGACATCGCGGTCGGCGTGCGCATCGGCATCACCAAGGCGGTGGCAAAGCCGTGGCGTTTCGGGCTCAAGGGCTCGCGGTTCTTGAGCAGGCCGTTCCGCTAGTACGAAATCACGAACTCGCAGCCGGCGGCCGTTTCGAATTGCCGCGTGACGCGGCCGCGGCTCAGCTCGAATTCCAATGCAATCGCCGCGTCGTGGCAGCATAGATAAGCGTGCTTGCCGTCGGCGGCGAAGCCGAAGCCCATCGGCGCCTTCGGCGTCGGAAAGCCGGCGAGTTGATTGAGCGTGTGACTGTCGTAGACGGCAGCGTAATTATCCACGTGCGAGGACGCACAGACATAGCGCCCGTCGGGCGAAACCCGCACGCGGCGCAGCTGATTGGCCTCGCCCGGCGCCCCGTCGATCGCGACCGTGTGGTGGCGCGCAAGCGTGCGCGTGTCGAAGGCGTGCAGCACGCCCTTGCGGTGTGCGCAGACATAGAGCGCCCAGCCGTCGGGCGAGACCGCGATGCCCTCGGCGCCGTGCGGGATGGCGATGGCGCCGGTCATGCGGCGCGTGGCGGTGTCGACGACCGCCACCGCTTCCTTGGTCTTGAACGAGGCGAACAGTTTGCCGGTTGCGTGACTGACCGCGATCCAGTGCGGCGAGCCGCCGAGCTCGACGCGCTCGACCCGGTCATTGCCGGGATCGATCGCCAGCACGGCATTGCCGAGTTCGGCGGTCGACCACAGCGTGCCGTGCGCGTCCATCATCACCGAATGCGGCGCGAGATTGTCGCCGACGTCGATGGTGCGCTCGAGCTTTTTCGCCGCCAGATCGATCACCGCGATGCGGCGGTCGGGGTCCGTGTTTTTCCCGAAGATGCCGCCGCCATAGACCGACGCGTAGATTTTATCGCCGGCGGGCGAGCGGATCAGCTCGTGGGTCGAGCCCGGCATGTCGATCTCGGCCGTCTTGGCGAGCGTGGCGGCGTCGAAAAACTGGATTTTGTTCGCGCTCTTGGCGGTGAGGATCAGGTTCGGCCCGCCCGCGCGGTTGTTGGGGTCGATCATGCCGCCCCCTTGAGCCGCTCCAGCGCCTCCGCGATCTTGGCCTTGCGGGCGACGGCCTCGGCGCGCTTTTCCTTTTCCTCCTCGACCACCTCTTCCGGCGCGCGCGCGACGAAATTGGCGTTGCCGAGCTTGGCATCGACGCGGGCGATGTCTGCTTCGGCCTTTGCCATTTCCTTGGCAAGCCGCGCGCGCTCGGCGGCAAGATCGATGACGCCCTTGAGCGGCAATGCCGCCACCTCGCCGCGCACCAGGAGCTGCACCGAGCCCTGCGGCGCGCTCGCGGCCGATGAAATCTCCGACACGCGCGCCAGCCGCTTGATGAATTCGGCCCAGCGTGTCGCGCGCGCTTGCGTTTCCTTCGACGCGCCGGCCAGCACCAGCGGGATCGCGGCGGTGATGTTCATTTCGGCGCGCACCGAACGGATGGCGGTGACCAGATCGATCACCCAGCCGATTTCGGCTTCGGCTTTGTCGTCGGCGAGCCCTTCGAGCGACGGCCACGCGCCGAGCGCGAGCAATTGCGGATGCTGGCCGGTCACCGCCCATAATTCTTCGGTGATGAACGGCATGAAGGGGTGCAGCAATTTCAGGATTTCGTCGCGCGCCCAGGCGACCGCGGCCTGCGTCTCGCTTTTCGCCGGCCCATCCGGGCCGAGCAGCACCGGCTTGGCCAGTTCCAGATACCAGTCGCAATAGATGTTCCAGACAAAGCGATAGGCCGCCGCCGCCGCGTCGTTGAACTTGTAGGTTTCGATCGCCTCGGTGATTTCGTGCGCGGCCTTGGCGGTCTCATGCGCGATCCAGCGGTTGAGCGTTTCTTTCGCATTTTTTGGATCGAAGCCCTTGGCCGTGGCGCAGCCGTTCATTTCGGCAAAGCGCGCAGCGTTCCATAGCTTGGTCGCGAAGTTGCGGTTGTTCTCGACGTCCTGCGGCCCGAGCCGGATGTCGTGGCCTTGCGCGGCGCCGCGCGCCAGCGTGAAGCGCAGCGCGTCGGCGCCGAAGTCGTCGATGACGCCAAGCGGATCGACCACGTTGCCCTTCGACTTCGACATCTTGGCGCCGGACGCGTCGCGCACCAGGCGGTGGATATAGACATCGTGGAACGGCACTTCCTTTTGGAAGTGCAGGCCCATCATCATCATGCGCGCGACCCAGAAGAAGATGATGTCGAAACCCGTGACCAGCGCGGAGGTCGGATAGAAACGCTTGAGCTCGGGCGTGTCGTCCGGCCAGCCCAGCGTGGAGAACGGCCACAGCGCCGAGGAGAACCAGGTGTCGAGCACGTCCTCGTCGCGTGTAAGCTTTGTCGGCTTGCCGTAATGCTTGTCGGCCTGCTCTTGCACTTCGCTTTCCGTCAACGCGACGAACACTTTTCCGTCCGGCCCATACCATGCCGGAATTTGGTGACCCCACCAGAGCTGGCGCGAGATGCACCACGGCTGGATGTTTTCCATCCAGTTGAAATAGGTATTCTCCCAGTTCGGCGGAACGAATTGGTCTTGCCCTCGCGCACGGCGGCGATGGCCGGCTTCGCAAGTTCCTGCGCGTTGACGTACCACTGATCGGTCAAATACGGCTCGACCACGACGTTCGAGCGGTCGCCGTGGGGCACGGCGTGCGTAATCTTCTCGATCTGATCGACCAGCCCGAGCGCCTCGAGGTCCGCGACAATGCGCTTGCGCGCTTCGTAACGATCAAGCCCCTGGTATTGCGGCGGGCAGTTGTCGTTCATATTGGCTTCGGGCGTGAACAGATTGATCAGGCCGCCGTTCTTCTGCTTCTTGAAATAATCCTTGTCGCGATGCCGCGACCAGACTTCGAAATCGTTGAAGTCGTGCGCGGCAGTGATCTTCACCGCCCCCGAGCCTTTTTCCGGATCGGGATATTCGTCGGCGATCACGGGGATCAGGCGCTCGGCGAGCGGCAAGCGTACCAGCTTGCCGACCCAATCCTTGTAGCGCTCATCGTCGGGATGCACGGCCACCGCGCCGTCGCCGAGCATGGTCTCGGGCCGCGTCGTCGCGATGCAGATAAACTTCGATGGATCATCCGCCAGTGGATAGCGGAAGTGCCACATGTTGCCCTTGGTCTCGACCTGCACCACCTCGAGATCGGAGATGGCGGTCAGCAGTTTAGGATCCCAGTTGACCAGCCTCTTGTCTTTGTAGATCAGCCCTTCGCGACAAAGCTCCACAAAAACTTTAACAACGGCCTTCGACAGCCCCTCGTCCATCGTGAAGCGTTCGCGCGACCAGTCGCACGAGGCGCCCAGCCGCTTCAGCTGATTGATGATGGTGCCGCCGGACTCTTCTTTCCACGCCCATACGCGCTTGAGGAACGCCTCGCGCCCCATCTCGCGCCGGCCTGGCTGCTGGCGCTCCATCAACTGCCGCTCGACCACCATTTGCGTGGCGATGCCGGCGTGATCGGTGCCCGGCTGCCACAGCACGTCCTTGCCGCGCATGCGCTCGAACCGGCACAAAATGTCCTGCAGCGTGTTGTTGAGCGCATGGCCCATATGCAACGAGCCGGTGACGTTGGGCGGCGGAATGACGATAGAGTACGGCTGCGCGCCCGCGCGTTCGGGCCGGCCGGCCTTGAAGGCGCCGGCCGCTTCCCACGTCCGGTAAATGCGGCCCTCGACCTCCGAGGGCTGATAGGTCTTATCGATCATCGTCCGTTTTGCTTGTTCGCCTTGGCGCGCTAGAAAGCCCGCCACGCCACCGAGTGTCAACTTTGCCGGAATCCCAAGCTAAACCGGGCGGCAGCGCCACCCGCGCCATCACGCTTCTGGCGCTCGCCTCCTTCGCCGCCCAGGCCATGGTGCGCTCGACCGATTCGCTGCTGCCGCAGATCGCCGCCGACTTGCAGGTCAGCGTCGGCGCCACCTCGATCGTGGTCACCGCCTATCTGCTCGCCCATGGCTCGGTGCAGCTCGTCATCGGCCCGATCGGCGACCGTTTCGGCAAATACAATTGCGTCGCCTTCGCCGCCGGCGCGGCGACGGTCATGGTCGCCTTGTGCGGGCTGGCGCCGACGCTGCCGCTGCTGGTGGCCGCGCGCCTCGGCAGCGGGCTCGCCACCGGCTGGATCATTCCCTTCGCGCTCGCCTTTGTCGGCGACGTCATCCCCTATGAGCGCCGCCAGCAGGTGATCGGCCGCTTCCTCTCCGGGCAAATCCTCGGCCAGCTGTTCGGCCAGGCCGCCGGCGGCGTGCTCGGCGACTATTTCGGCTGGCGCAACGTGTTCTTCATTCTGGCCGCGCTGCTCGGCGCCGCGACGGTGGCGCTGTTCTACGAATTGGCGCGCAACCCGGTCACGCATGCGAGCCGCGCGCCGGTGCAACCGGGGCACGGCTTCGTCTCCGATTATTCCACCGTGCTGCGTTCGTCCTGGGCGCGCACGGTGATCGCCATCGCCTTCATCGAAAGCGCCGCCATGTTCGGCGCCTACACTTACGTCGGCGCCGATCTGCATTTGCGCTTCGGGCTCAATTTCGCGCTGGTCGGGCTTGTCGTCGGCGCCTTCGCCGTCGGCGGCCTGCTCTACAGCCTGTCGGTGAAGGTGCTGGTCCACCGCTTCGGCCAGGTCGGCCTTGCCGCCGGCGGCGGCGCGCTGCTGGCGGCGGCGTTCATCTTGCTGGCGTTCGAACCCACCGCGTGGCTCGCGCCGTTCGCCACGGTCTCGACCGGGCTCGGCTTCTACATGTTGCACAATACGCTGCAGACCAATGCCACCCAGATGACGCCGCAGGCGCGCGGCACCGCGGTGGCGATCTTTTCCGCCGCGCTTTATCTTGGGCAGACCGCGGGCGTCGCCGCCGGCGGCGTCGCCTTCGACCGCTATACCGCCGTGCCGGTGTTCCTCGCCGCCGCCGCGGCGCTGTTGGCGCTGGGCCTGTGGTTTTCGCGCCGGCTCAAGCGGCGCGCGCAACGCGGCGAGAGCTAGGGTCGTCCGCGCGAGACGCGCTCGATCTCGGCCCGCACGATGCGGTCGACCACCCCGGGCAGATTGTCGTCGAGCCAGGATTTGAGCAGCGGACGCAGCATTTCCTTGACCAGATCCTCGAGCGTGCGCGCGTTCTGCCCGATCACGGTGTGCGCGAGCGTATTGAACGCGCTGTCCACCGCCTCGATCGTCGAAGCCGAGATCAGCGCACGTTCGGGAGCGGGCGGCGGAGCTGCGGGCGCCTTCGAGGCGGGCGTCGCCTTCGGCGCTGGCGCGTGAGGCGCGACCGGCCGGCGCGGCTCTTCGATGATTCGAAGCGCCGGCTCGGACGGCGGGTCGGGCGCGCGGTCGGTGAAGATGACGTCGGACGCCGCGTCGATGGTGCGGAACGTGGCCGCCGGGGCGGCGTCCGTTCCCGGCGTGGGCGCTGCCATCGCCTCGGTCAGATCGAGCACGTCGGACCCCGGCGCTGTGACCTGCGGATCGAGGTTGGCGAGCATGGCATCGATGTCGTCCTGGCTGTTGGCGACGGCCGCCGGCGGCGGCGCCGGAGGCAGTCCGGGCGCCTGCGGCGGCGGTGCCGCAGGCACCGTGGCGGCAGCCGGCTCCGGCGGTTTGGCCACCTTACTGGCGTCATCGTCGGCAATAATGCGCCGGATTGAGGCCAGGATTTCCTCCATCGAGGGCTCTTGGACCTTCGCCGTTTGGCTCATACCTGAATTCCCGAACGCAGCGTCCGAATCCCCTGCCCGTCGATACGCCCGGCCGGTGGCGGCATGAGCGAATCGTCGCTTGATTCCCTTTTATACGCCAGTGACACGCCGGTATGGCAGGCCGAAATTCGGCTGGCCGCAATGACCTGTGGACACAGTTCCATAACGATGCAACGCGGCTGCCCGCGTCAGATCGATCGGTTCGGATTTATCGGTGGCGCGACGGCCGGCCGGGAGCGCGGCTCAGCGCCCGTCCGGCGTGCGCACGCCCGCCCAGCTATCGCGCACCTGCTGATAATGCACGACGGCGTTATAGACCGGAACCCGCAGCCCCAGCACCTGCGCCGACAAGCGGCCGACCGCCGACAGCAAGGTGTAGGACGCCACCACCCGGTCGTGTTGAGCGGTGACCAGCGCGACCCGCGCATTCACCAGGACCTGCTGGGCATTGAGTACGTCGAGCGTGGTGCGCTGGCCGACGCGGGCTTCTTCACGCACGCCGTTGAGCGCGATCTCGGAGGCTTGCACTTGTGCGCGCGTCGCTTCGATATTGGCTTTGGACGCGTCAAGCTGGCCCCAGGCTTGCACCACGTTCTGGCGCACCGTATCGCGCGCGGTGTCAAGATCGAGGCGCTTCTGCCCGAGCGTTTCCTTGGCCTGGCGGATCAGGGAATATTCACCGCCGCCTTGATAGATCGGCACACTCAGCGTTCCGATCACCGAGGCGTTGTAGCTGTTCATGGTCGCCAGGCTCGAAAAGCTCAGCCAATTATTGAGGTAACTGCCTTGCACGGTTACCGTCGGATAGAGCGCACCTTCAGCCACTTTCACCGCCTGCAGCGCCGAGTCCACGGTGTATTCCGCCGTGGTCACCGCCGGATTATTGGCGGTGCCTATCGCGACCGCGGCCGGCAGCGTATTCGGCGAGAAACGGTCGACTGGCGAGGCCGGTGTGAGCTTGCCCGGCTCATTGCCGATAATTTGCCGATAGGTCGCGACCGAGGCGGTGTAATTGGCTTGCGCCAGCAGCACTTGCGAGCGGCCGGCGGCGACGCTGGATTCCGCCTGCGCCACGTCGGTGCGCGTCACCTCGCCGACGTTGAAGCGGTCGCGGGTCTGGCGCAGTTGCTCCTGCAGCACTTCCACGTTGCGCCGCTGCAGATCGAGAATGGCGGTGTCGCGCAGCAGGTTCATGTAGGCGGTCGCGGCGTTGAGCAGCACGGTCTGCTCGGCGACGCGCAACGTCGCGCGCGAGGCCAACACCGCGCTCTCGGCCTGGCGCGTTTTGTTGGCGGTTTGGAAGCCGTTGTAGAGCGTCTGCGTGATCGTCGCGCCGACACTTGCCGGCGAATTGTAGCCGGCAAGCGTGCTCCAGGTCGCCAAGCCAGCCGTTACCGTCTTGGTCGTCGTCGACGACGTCTGTTCGCCGCCGTTGCCGGAGATCGAAATTTTCGGGCGATACCCGGCCAGCGCCTGTGGCACGCTTTCGTCGGCGGCGCGCGTGCTGGCACGCTGCGAATTGAGCGTCGGGTTGTTCTGATAGGCATGCGCCAGCGCGGATTCAAGCGATTCGCCACGCGCCGGACCCGCCAACGGCAATGTTGCGCATGCGATCGCGCCGGCAGCAAAACCACCCAACCAACCGCTACGTCCGCCACAAGACATTTAACAACCCACCCAGAGCACGCCTGGCGCTACGCACGGGTCGCGCCCCCACGATCAACGAAGAACCATATGCGGACCAGCGCTAGGTTGAAACCCCCTGGCAGCCGCTGCCCACTATAAATGCGATAACCTGGGGCATTTCCGCCACATATTGGACCGCCGCCAGCCTCAGAACGCGAAAACCGGCGTTTTCGCGAAGCCCGGGAGCAGGCCGGCCGAGGCGTCAAAGATAGGACGGCCGCCTGCCTCCCCGCCGCTACGGCGATACAGCATGGCCTTGGAGCCGGGGCCCGCGCCCAGCACGCAGACCAGCCGGCCGCCGTCCTTAAGCTGCTGGCAGAGCACCTGCGGCATGACCTCGGTGGCTCCCTCGATCACGATGGCGTCGTATGGCGCGCCTTGCGGCCAGCCTTGGGCCAGATTGCCGTTAACCACGTCGACGTTGGGCTGCGACAACAAAGCGTCCGCTGCCGCCTTGGCCAGTCCGGCATCCTGTTCGAGCGCAACCACCTGGCCCGCGACCCGGGCGAGCACGGCGGCGCTATAGCCGGTGGCGCAGCCGACATCGAGCACGCGGTCGGTCGCCTCAAGTTCCGCGGCCTGGATCAGCTTGGCGAGCACCATCGGCCTGAGCAGCCGGCGGGACGCCCCCACCGGCACGTCGAGATCGAGGTAGGCGAGCGCGGCTGACGTAGCCGGCATGAATGTCTCGCGCGGAACCTCCAACATGGCGGAAATCACCCGCAAATCGGTGACGTCGGTGGTGCGGACCTGGCCGTCCACCATGTGACGGCGCGCGGATGTGAAATCGGTCATCGGAGACCTCGGCGGGCGCAAGAGAATGCGCGGCTTTTGTGCGGCAAGCCATGGCAAAAGGCAAGCGAACCGGCAGCGTTGTCGTTGGGCGCAAGCTCCTATATAGCCTTGCGTTCTGGGGAAGTGCGCAGCTATCGCATGTGTGGGCTGCGCCTTCGTATGGCCACGTGGCGGAGTGGTTACGCAGCGGACTGCAAATCCGTGCACGCCGGTTCGATTCCGGCCGTGGCCTCCACCCGCCTTCGCAAAGGCTTCGGCGGGCAAGTTCTTCGCGAAGCGTGTGCCCGCCACGGCGACGGCGGGCAAGCCTCACGCTGGCTTCATGCTTTGCAAACCAGTTACGCTTTGTTATAGGCCCGATGTGCCTAAATCCCGATTTGTTCCTCGGTAGCTCAGCGGTAGAGCGTTCGACTGTTAATCGAAATGTCGCTGGTTCGATCCCAGCCCGAGGAGCCATTCTTTTCCACCCGCTATTCCAATAGCCGCCCATTGCGAGAGGCCGTGATGCCCTCGACCAGTCCGCTCCTTACCGATCTCTACGAACTCAACATGATCCAGGCCTACCTGGATAAGGGCGAAGACAAAGAGGCGGTATTCGAATTCTTCGTACGCCGGCTGCCGGCGCGGCGCGGATTCCTGCTCGCCGCGGGGCTCGACGACGCGCTCGATTATCTGGAGACGCTGCAATTCTCCAAGACCGACATCGATTGGCTCAAAGGCACAGGACGGTTCCGCGACAATCTGCTCGATTACCTTAAGGCGTTTCGCTTCACGGGCGACGTGCACGCGATCCCCGAAGGCTCCGTATGCTTTCCCAATGAGCCGTTGATCCGCATCACTGCCCCGCTGCCGCAAGCGCAGCTGGTCGAATCCCGGCTGATCAACATTCTGCACTACCAGACGCTGATCGCTTCCAAAGCCGCGCGTATGGTGCTGGCGGCGCCCGGCAAGATCCTGTCCGACTTCGGCCTGCGCACCGCGCATGGCGCCGAGGCAGGTCTCTATTCGGCGCGCGCGAGTTATCTCGCCGGTTTTGCCGGCGCCGCCAATGTATTGGCCGGCGAGCGCTACGGCGTGCCGATCGTCGGGACCATGGCGCATTCTTTCGTGCAGGTGCATGAGGACGAGATGACCGCGTTCGAGAATTTCGCGCGCGCGCGGCCGCAGGGCGTCATACTGCTGATCGACACCTACGACACCGAGCAAGGCGCGCGCAAAGTCGTGGAGCTCGCGCCGCGGCTCAAAGCCGACGGCATCGCAATCCGCGGCGTGCGCATCGACTCGGGCGATCTCGCCGCCAGCGCCCGCAAGGTGCGCGCTATTCTCGACGACGGCGGCCTGCGCGACGTCATTATATTGGTGAGTGGCGGCATCAACGAGGACGTCCTGCAAACGATGATAAAGACGCAGGCGCCGATTGACGGCTACGGCATCGGCGTCAATCTCGCGGCTTCGGTCGACGTTCCCGCTCTCGACTGCGCCTACAAGCTGCAGGAATACGCCGGCAGGCCGAAACGCAAATTATCCGAGGGTAAGGCGACCTGGCCGGGCCGCAAGCAGGTCTGGCGCGCCTACGGCGCCGATGGCCGCATGCGCGGCGATATTCTGTCGCTCGAGAGCGACAAACAGCCGGGCGAGGCGCTTGTCGTGCCGGTGATGCGCGGCGGTAAACGTCTCGGGCCTTCGCCGACGCTCGCGCAAACCCGCGAACGTGCCACGCGCGATCTGGCGCGTCTGCCGGAACGATTAGCGCGGCTGGAGGTTGGCGCAGATTATCCAGTGCAGGTCGCCGACGCGCTCAAGGCGCTCGCCAAGCAGGTCGATGCCCATACCCAGGAGTAATTTCGTCATGGCCGGCACGAGCTTTGCCATGACGAATGCAATTACCTGATAGCCGTCCCCGCTTTATTCCACCCGCGCGCGCCTTCGCCGTAGACCTCGTGGCCGGTGTCGGTCACGACCACGGTGTCCTCGAGCTTGATGAAGCCGCGGCTCGGATGCAGCAGCGTGGTTTCCACCGACACCACTTCTCCGGCTTCCAATGGAATGTCCGCGTCGGTCGCTGGGTAGCGCACCGGCCCGCGGTCGGTAAGCCGCGGCGCTTCGTGGCTGACCAGGCCCATGCCGTGCGCGAGGAATTCCATGTGATTGTGGTGCTTCGATTTCTCGACCAGCGGCTTGCCGGCGCCGTAGATCTCGCGCCCCATCGCGCCGGCACGGATCGGCTTCATGGCCGCGCGCTGGATGCTTTCGATCTCGGCGAGCAAGTCCTCGAGCTCCGCGTCGGGTTCGCCCTGGATTGCCATGCGGCAAATATCCCCGATGTAGCCGTGATAGTTGCCGCCGCTATCGATCGACATGATGTCGCCCTTCCCCCATTTCTGGTCGGAGGGCGCGCGGTTGAGGCTCGTGCCGCAGGTAATCAGGCAATATTCGAAGGTCAGCCCGCGGTTGGTTTCCTCCCGGCGCAACGCCTCGACCACCTCGGCCTTGGTCGCGCCCGGGCCGTGGCCGGCGATCACCGCCTGCATGGAGGCGAGCACGGCCTCAGAGGCGGTCTTCAGTTTCGCCAGCTCGTCGGCGGATTTTTTCACGCGCTGGCGCTCCAGCACGAACAGCGCGTCAACCCAGTCGGCGTCCGCAAACGCGCCGCGCAGGGTGAGCGAGGCGTCGTAGGGCAGGAAGCCGAATTCAGCGGCGATGCGTTTGGTCTTCAACCCGGATTTGCGGATGTAGTCGCACGCCATTTGCATGGCGTCGGTCGAACCGTTCGAACTGGTCTGCGTCTCCGACGTCCACAACGGGTTGTTCTGGGTTTGAAATTTTTCCAGCCGGTGGCCGAAATAAGCGGCCTTCTCCGGCTTCCCCTTCGGATAGACGAACACCGGCAGATAGCGGGTCACCCCCGTCGCATCCATGTAATCGAAGAAATTGGCGCGGTGGCCGCCGAGCAGATATTGCACATTGTGCTTGGAGGTCGCGATCACCAGGTCGATGCCGGCCTCATCCATCAGCCGGTCGAGGCGCTTGTGATCGAATGGGACTTTCAATCCACTGGAATGCTGGGCGCTGACGTTCATGATCGGGGCTCCGGCTGACCGAGGCTGTTCGGCATAACGGTGAGACTATTGCCAGAGTTCCCGGCTCGCAAGCCGCGCGCCGGCCACCAGCGCCTCCAATTTCGCCCACATGATCGAGGGGTGCACGCGGCGGTGGAACGGCCCTTGCGCGAAGCCGCAATCGGTGCCGGCGACGACGTTTTCCCGCCCCACGATTTTCGCCAGGCGAACAATGCGCTCGGCCACCAGTTCGGGATGTTCCACCACATTGGTGGCGTGGCTGATGACGCCTGGGATCAGCACCTGGCCGGCGCCAAGTTTGGCGCTCTTCCACACCTGCCATTCGTGCTCGTGGCGCGGATTGGCGCCCTCGATGACATAGGCGCCGACCTTCACTTGGAGGATGAGATCGACGATGTCCTTCAGCGGCACGTCGCTTGTATGCGGGCCCGGCCATGAGCCCCAGCACACGTGATAACGGATGCGGTCGGCCGGCAGCCCTTCAATCGCGTGGTTGATGATGTCGACTTGATTGCTGAGCCAGCGCCGGTAGTCCGCAAAAGTCGCCGGCGGCACCATGCGGTCATAGGTGACCGCATTGCGCGCGTCGTCGAGCTGCACCAGGAAGCCGGCGTCGACGATCATCTGGTATTCGGTGCGCATGGCCTCGGCGATGGCGGCCTGCAATTCGTCCTCGTTCCGGTAAAACTCGTTCTTGCGGTCGGGGATCACGCTCGCCGGCGCCGCCACCGGCAAAAATGCCTCTTCCACCTGCGCACCCTTGAGCGCCGCTTTTAAATTGTCGATATCGCGCTGCAGCTCCGCCTGCCCGGTATATTTGATCGGGCCGACGCAAATCGCTTCTGTGGTGGTGGCGACGCCTTCGCGCGCGTCGAGTTCGGCGTAGAATTCCGCGAAACGTTCGCGGTCGGCGCCGCGCTTGAATGGATTGGCGGCGTCCTGCTTGATCGGCCGCCGCTCGAAACCGGACAACCGCTCGAGCGCATATTGCGACCAACTGATCGATTTGCCGAACTCGCCGTCGCTCACAACGTCGATGCCGGTCTGCGCTTGCCGGCGCACCACCTCGGCAACCGAGCCGGTGAGGCACTGCCGATAAGCCGTTTCGTCGTAGGGCTTGCTCGCCTGCTTCAAGCGCAGGAATTCCTGCAAAGCCGGCGGGCGGATCAGGCTGCCGACGTGGCTGGTGAGGATGCGGGCGGTGCTGCGCTGCATGCGCGCTCTATGCCCGCGACTGGTTCAGAAGGCAATGCGTGGGCAGCGCCCCAACGAAGATGACACGCGCGCGCCGCGCCTCAGGCCGCGGACTTGGCGGTGGCTGCGCCCACCGACGCCGCCGAGGCGGCCGCTGCTTCGGCCGCGTGCTTGCGCACCATGTCGAGGGTTGCGACCTCGACCCGGTTGCGGCCGCGTTCTTTGGCGAAATAGAGCGCCTGATCGGCCTGCGCCAGCAATCCGGCTATGTCGAGCGCGGCATCTTGGCAATGCACCAGCCCGATGCTCACGGTTGCGCAGACCGGCCGGCCGTCGACGTCCTGCGCGGCCTTGGCAAACCCCTCGCGAATCCGCTCGGCCACCGCCACCGCCTTGTCGCGGCTGGTGTCGGACAGCACCGCGGCGAACTCCTCGCCGCCGAGACGTCCGAACAGATCGGTCGAACGCATCGACTGGCGCGCGGTCTCGGCGAAAGTCTCCAGCGCGCGGTCGCCGAGCGCGTGGCCGAAGCGGTCGTTGATCGACTTGAAGTGATCGAGATCGATCACCAGCACGGCGGTCGGGCGCGGATTGGCCACGTGACGCTTGGCCAGTTGCGCGGCGTCTTGCAGGAACGAGCGGCGGTTGGCGATGCCGGTGAGCGGATCGACCATGGCGGCGGTGCGGTGGCGCAATTCCGTGCGTTCTTTCGCCATCGCCAGCAGGATGAAGGCGATCGAGATGGTGAACAGCAGCGCCTCGAACGACAGCACCGTCAGCCACACGCTGCCCAGCATATGGTTGCCCGGCGCCCACGGCAGAATGGCGGCGAGCGGGGTGCGCAGCAGAAACAGCGCGCCGTGCGCGAACAGCATGAAGATCGCCGGCCAGCGCGACACCAGCGGCTCGCCGCGGCCGCGCCAGAATTCGTAAGCTGTCAGCCAAGTGTAGGAGGTGATGATGCCGGAGGCGATCAGCGACCGTGCATCGGTAGCGTCGGCGAGTATCGGCAGGCGGCAGACCAGCAGCCAGAGCACGGCGCCGGTCACCAGATAGACCGGCTCGGCCGGGCGGCCGTCGAAGACGCGCGCGCCGGTCCAGGTCACCGCGTAGGCGGTGAACAGCAAGGCATTGGCGAGATCGATGGTGATCAGATCGGGCGCCGAGCCGTACATGCCGAACAGCACGACCGAGGCGGCGCGGACCAGATGGGCGAAACCCCACCACGCGACGGCGCGGATCGCGGTGTTCTGCACCCACGCGAACAGCAGCAGCAAACCGAGAATGGCCTCGACATAGATCGTCACCATGAAGAGGGTATTGACGTCGAGATTCATCACGAGATTCCGCCCAACCTGTTGTTCGGAGCCTGTTTTTTGTATGCCCGCAGCCGTCACGATTAGCCCCCGCCCGGTAAAAAGTCGTGAATGTGCCCGGTTACCTTTGGCCAATGCGCCAACATGGTTTCGAGGTCGTTTCCGCAAAGTCCGGCAGTTGAAATGACTGGCTGATTTCAAATTCTTAAATCCGTCCGGCTGGCCGTTTTGGCCCTTAAAACCCGGCCTTGTCGCCCCAAAATGGGTCTACTAGGGTCGCGGCATGCAAATCCGCGACGGCATCGTTGAGGCCATCGGCCATACGCCCCTGATCAAGCTCGAACGCGCTTCCGCGGCGACCGGCTGCACCATCCTCGGCAAGGCCGAATTCATGAACCCGGGCGGCTCGGTGAAGGACCGCCCCGGCAAGCAGATGATCCTGGAGGCGGAAAAGCGCGGCGAATTGCGCCCCGGCGGCTTGGTGGTGGAGGCGACCGCCGGCAATACCGGGATCGGGCTCGCGCTCGTCGCCAATGCGCGCGGCTACCGCACCGTCATTGTCATTCCGCAAACGCAAAGCGAAGAAAAGAAAGATACGCTGCGCCTGTTAGGCGCCGAGCTGGTCGAGGTGCCGGCGCTCCCGTTCAGCAATCCGAACAATTATCAGCACGTCGGCCGCCGCCTCGCCGAGGAACTCAAGAAGATCGAGAAGAACGGCGTCATCTTCGCCGACCAGTGGAACAATCTCGACAACAGCAAGGCGCATTACACCTCGACCGCGCCGGAAATCTGGGACGACACCGGCGGCAAGATCGACGGATTCATCTGCGCGGTGGGCTCGGGCGGCACGATGGCCGGCGTCTCGCGTTATCTCAAAGAAAAGAACAAAGACGTCGTCATCGGCGTCGCCGACCCGCGCGGCGCGGCGATGTATCATCTGTTCAAGGACGGCGAAGCGAAATCGACCGAAGGCGGTTCGATCACCGAGGGCATTGGCCTCGGCCGCGTCACGGCGATCGTCAAGCAGATGATTGTCGACAAGGCCTATCTCATTCCCGACGAGGAAGCCTTGCCGCTGGTCTTCGACCTCTTGCAATACGAAGGTCTCTGCCTCGGCGGCTCTTCCGGCATCAACGTCGCCGGCGCCATTCGGCTGGCGAAGGATCTCGGGCCCGGCCATACCATCGTGACGGTGCTCGCCGATTACGGCACGCGCTATCAGTCCAAGCTGTTCAACCCGGAATTTTTGCGCTCGAAGAAGCTGCCGGTGCCGGAATGGCTGGAGCGCAAGATGTCCATCAAGCCGCCATTCGTCAAAACTTGAGGCGTGCAATGGCGACCGAATGCCTGTTCCGCGATGACTCCTACCTGAAGGAATGCGACGCGCGTGTCGTGGCGGTGACCGAGCAAGGCGGCATCGTGCTCGACCGCACGGTGTTCTATGCCAATTCCGGCGGCCAGCCCGGCGACACCGGCACGCTCACCGCGCCCGACGGCACGCATATTGCAATCGCGACCGCCGTTTACACCGACGCGGCAAAATCCGAGATCGCGCATATGCTTACGAAAGATTTGCCGGCGGCCGGCACCCCTGCCCTCAAGGTCGGCGACACGGTCAACGCCGCGATCGACTGGGACAGACGCTACGCCCGCATGCGCATGCACACCGCGCTGCATCTTCTCTCCGCCGCGCTGCCTTACGCGGTGACCGGAGGCTCGGTCGGCGAAAGCGAAAGCCGGCTCGATTTCGATATTCCGGAAGCCGGCCTCGACAAGGACGCGATCACGGCCAAGGTGAACGACATGATCGCGAGCGATGCCGCCGTCACCAGCCGCTGGATCAGCGACGCCGAACTCGAAGCCAATCCCGGCCTGGTCAAGACCATGTCGGTCAAGCCGCCGATGGGCACCGGTAAAGTGCGGCTGATCGAGATCGCCGGCCTCGATTTGCAGCCCTGCGGCGGCACGCATGTGCGTTCCACCAAGGAAATCGGCGCCGTGCGGGTGACGCAGATCGAAAAGAAGGGCAAGCAGAACCGGCGCGTACGGCTGGCGCTCGCTTAGTTCGCGTCGCGTCCTTCGCGCACCTCGTAATGCTTGGAGCGCGCGTCGAAGCGCTTGAGCACCGCGCGCGCCTTCGGCGGCACCACCGCCGTCTCATGATCGGCGCCGGCAAAGGCCTTAATCGCCGCCATCGAGTCGAACCACATGACGGTCGCGAACTCGACTTCCTCGCCGGCTGGCGCGCGCAAAAGCTCGATGCGGCGGAAGCCGGCGATCTTGCGAGCGAGAATGCCGGGAAATATCTCGGTCTTCAGCAGGCTTTCGTAGGCATCGGCGTTTTGCGGGGTCGTCCAGCCGTACCATAGTCGCGCGATCATGGCTGTGTCCTCCTCATCAAATGCATGCAACCCGATCGCGGTTCCAGCCGTTGCACATCTGCGCAAGATCGACCAAGGTTGCGACCCTCATATGGAGCGCACAATGCCCGGTTCAACATCTAGTCGATGGCTCAAGACCGCCGAATGGCTGGCCGGCAATCTCGGCAAGGTCGTCGTGGTCGATGCCTCCTATTATCTGCCGAACCAGAACCGCGACGCCAAGGCGGAATACTTGGCCGCGCACATTCCGGGCGCGGTGTTCTTCGACCTCAACGCCATCGCCGACCAATCCACCGACCTGCCGCACATGCTGCCGGGACCGGACCAGTTCGGCGAAGCGGTCGGCAAACTCGGCATCGCCGAGACCGACACCATCGTGGTCTATGACGCGACCGGGCTCTATTCGGCGCCGCGCGTGTGGTGGAGCTTCCGCATCTTCGGCGCCAAGAATGCATTCGTGCTCGACGGCGGTTTGCCGGTCTGGAAGGCCGCCGGCGGCGCGGTTGAGGCCGGCGAGGTGAAACGGCCGCCCGCTAAGTTCAAGGCGACGATGGACACCGGCGCGGTCGCCATGGTCTCCGACGTGCAGATCGCGCTCAACGACGGCAGCGCGCAGGTGGTGGATGCGCGCGCGGCCGGGCGCTTTGTAGGCCGCGATCCCGATCCGCGGCCCGGCCTGCGGCCCGGCCATATGCCGGGCGCGTTCAACGTGCCGTTCGCCGACATTCTCGACAACGGCCGCCTCGCGTCGAAGGAAAAGATCGCCGCGGCCTTCGCCAAAGCCGGTGTCGATCTCGACAAGCCGACCATCACCACCTGCGGCTCCGGCGTTACCGCCGTGGTGCTGGCGCTCGGCCTCGACGCGCTCGGCAAGCCGCTGCCGCGCATCTACGACGGCTCCTGGTCGGAATGGGGCGGCAGGCCCGATTTGCCGGTGACGAAAGATTAGGGCGTCGATAAGTTAGCCGGCATCGACCCCTTCGACCCTTGAAAACCGGCAACCGCGCGCATTAGAATCTAGTCATTCGCAACGTGCGTTAGTTGTCGGCCGGCCGAATGCCGGCGAACCAAAGGACTAATGCCATGAGCCACATCGGATCAGACCTGGCCGACGAAGCGGTTCTCAATATTGACGTTTCCGACGACGCGCTGGAGACGGCGGCGGCTATGGGCAAAGAAAAAGCAAAATACACGCTCCCCGCCTCGCTGATCTGCATTCCCCTAGCGGAATAGCGACCATCGCGCGCCGCGTATTTTGTGGCTGTCTGCCCTAGCCGTTGCGGCCACCGCTGTTTATATATGTAATTATGAATATGACCCGGGCGAGTGCTGCGAGGCTTCGATGATTTTCCGTCAATTGTTCGACAGCGTCTCCGGCACCTATTCGTATCTGCTGGCGTCCCGCGCCGGCGGCGAGGCGCTGATTATCGATCCCGTGCTTGGAGAAGGTCGACCGCTATCTGCAATTGATCCGCGAACTCGACCTCAGATTGGTCAAGGCCGTCGACACGCATTTGCACGCCGACCACATCACCGGCTTGGGCGCGCTGCGCGACCGCACGCATTGCATCACCGTCATGGGCGAGAACACCAAGGCCGACGTCGTCTCGATGCGGCTTGCCGAAGGCGACAAGCTCACCATCGAAGGCGTCAGCATGGACGTGCTCTACACGCCCGGCCACACCGACGATTCCTACAGCTTCCTGATGGGCGACCGCGTCTTTACCGGCGACACGCTGCTGATCCGCGGCACCGGGCGCACCGATTTCCAGAACGGCGACGCGCGCGCGCAATATGAATCGCTGTTCGGCAAACTGCTGCGGCTGCCCGACGAGACCCTGGTGTTTCCCGCGCACGACTACAAAGGCGACACGGTGTCCACCATCGGCGAGGAGAAGCGCTACAATCCGCGCCTGCAGGTCAAGTCGATCGACGACTACGTCGCGCTGATGGCCGGCTTGCATCTGCCCAATCCCGAAGATGATGGACGTCGCGGTGCCCTCCAACATGAAGATCGGCATGGCGCAGCAGGAAATCGCGCGCCGCGGCTGGGCGCTCAGCGCCTCACAAGCCGTCGCGCTGGTCGGGCGGCCGGACATCGCCTTTGTCGACTTGCGCGAGGCGAGCGAGCGGCAAAAGCACGGCAGCATTCCGGGCGCGCTGCACGCGCCTTACGGCGAACTGCAGGACAATATCGGCGCCGGCGGCATCTTGCGCGAGCTTGCGCGTGCCAGCGACCGGCGCCTGGTGTTCTATTGCGCCTACGGCGAGCGCTCGGCCATGGCGGTGCAGGCGGCGCAGGACGCCGGCCTCATCGCCGCGCTGCACGTCGAAGGCGGCCTCGACGCCTGGAAGAAAGCCGGCGGCGCCCTCGCCCACTAATGGAGAATCTGGCTGAGGAACAGCTTGGTCCGCTCGTGTTGCGGATGATTGAAGAATTCCTCCGGCGCGTTGGCCTCGACGATCTGGCCCTGGTCCATGAACACGATGCGGTTGGCGACCTGGCGGGCGAACCCCATTTCGTGCGTCACCACCAGCATGGTCATGCCGTCCTCGGCCAGGCCCACCATGGTGTCGAGCACCTCCTTGACCATTTCCGGATCGAGCGCGGAGGTCGGCTCGTCGAACAGCATGATCTTCGGGTTCATGCAAAGCGCGCGTGCGATCGCCACGCGCTGCTGCTGGCCGCCGGATAATTGGCCCGGATATTTGCCCGCCTGCTCCGGGATCTTTACGCGCGCGAGATAGTGCATCGCGATTTCCTCGGCCTCTTTCTTCGGCGTCTTGCGCACCCAGATCGGCGCCAGCGTGCAGTTCTCCAGCACCGTGAGATGCGGAAACAGGTTGAAGTGCTGGAACACCATGCCGACCTCGCGGCGCACTTCGTCGATCTTCTTGAGATCGTTGGCGAGCTCGATACCGTCGACGACGATCTTGCCCTGCTGATGCTCCTCCAGCCGGTTGATGCAGCGGATCATGGTCGACTTGCCGGAGCCGGACGGCCCGCAGATGACGATACGCTCGCCGCCCATCACCTTAAGATCGATATCGCGCAGCACGTGGAACTCGCCGTACCACTTGTTCACGCGGATGAGTTCCACCGCGACGGCGTTCGTGAGCTGCGTCGGCTTCATGCGGGGCGTCGAACCGTTACTCATGACATGACCTCAGCGTCTGTCGCTCAGCGCGAGCCGGGCTTCCGTCGCACGGGCATAGCGCGACATGGCGTAGCAGAAAATCAGATAGAAGATGGCGGCGACCGCGTAGCCGGTCGTCGAGGTGACCGGCGTCGCCCATTTCGGATCGATGCGGGCGACCTCGACGGTGCGCAGGAAGTCGAAAATGCCGACGATGAAGACCAGCGTCGTATCCTTGAACAGGCCGATATAGGTGTTGACGATATTCGGAATGGTGATCTTGAGCGCCTGCGGCAGGATGATCAGCCGCATCATCTGCCAATAGCCCAAGCCCACCGCCATGGCGCCTTCGAACTGCCCTTTCGGGATCGCCTGCAAGCCGGCGCGCACCACCTCCGCCATATAGGCCGAGGCGAACAGCGCGATGCCGACCAGCGCGCGCACCAGTTTATCGGGCGAGTATTCCTCCGGCACGAACAGCGGCAGCATGACGCTCGCCATGAACAGCACCGTCACCAGCGGCACGCCGCGCACGAATTCGATGAAGATCACCGAGAATAGCCGCACCGCGGGCATGCGCGAGCGCCGGCCGAGCGCCAGCAATATGCCGAGCGGCAACGAGCAGACGATGCCGACCGAGGCGACCACGATGGTCACCAGAATGCCGCCCCATAGCGAGGTATCGACCGGCGGCAGGCCAACCGCGCGCCAGCCGGTCAGCAGGATGAACGAGGATATCGGCAGCACCACGAAGAAATAGACCGAGCCGAGGTCGCGGCGCGGCGCTTCCAGCCACAGCAGCCAGACCACGCCGACGGCGAGCATCGTGAAGAACACGTCGACCCGCCAGCGCTGCGGGATCGGATAGGAGCCGTAGACGAAATAGGACCACCGCTCGTAGACGAACGGCCAGCAGGCGCCGATCTCGCGGTGCTGCACGACTTCGCGGCAGGCGTCGCGGTCGCTGCCGCTCCACACCGCGTCGATGAAAAGAAACTTGACCAGTTCGGGAATCGCCCAGGCCAGCAACAGCGCGATCAAAATCGTCAGCGCGATGTTGAACCAGCTCGACAGCAAATTGGCGCGCAGCCAGCCGAGCGCGCCGGTCATCGCCGCCGGCGCCGGCCTGGCCGCGATGGTTGAGCCGCGCACGAATTTGATTTCGGTGACGGCGAGATCGCCTTCGGACATGGTCATGGCGCCGCCCTCACCGTTCCACCAACGCGATGCGGCTGTTGTAGATGTTCATCAATAGCGAGGTCGCGAGACTGATGGTGAGGTAGACCGCCATGGTGATGGCGACGACTTCGACCGCCTGCCCGGTCTGATTGAGCACCGTGCCGGTAAACACCTGCACCAGGTCGGGATAGCCGATCGCGACAGCGAGCGTCGAATTCTTGGTCAAATTGAGATACTGGCTGGTCAACGGCGGGATGATGACACGCATCGCCTGCGGCACCACGATCAGCCGCAAAGTCGGCCCCGGCGTCAGGCCGAGCGAATAGGCGGCTTCCGTCTGCCCGCGCGACACCGCCATGATGCCGGCGCGCACCACTTCGGCGATGAACGCCGCGGTATAGATCGTCAGCCCGAACAGCAGCGCGGCGAATTCGGGCAGCACCTCGATGCCGCCGTTGATGTTGAAACGCCCGGCGGCCGGATAGTCGAAACCGAGCGGAAAGCCGGCGAGCGCCAGCACGACGAGCGGCAAACCGATCACCAGCGCCAAGCCGGCGAGAAAAACCGGCGCCTGTTGCCCGGTCTGCTCCTGCCGCTTGCGCGCCCAGATATAAAAAGCAATCGCCCCAATAATGCCGATCACGAACGCGCCCAGCACAAAGCCGAAGCCCGGTTTGAAGATCGGTTGCGGCATGAACAGGCCGCGATTGTTCAGAAAGATGCCGCCCGGAACCACATAACTGTCGCGGATCGCCGGCAGCGCCTTGAGCACGGCGTTGTACCAGAACAGCAATTGCAGCAGCAGCGGGATGTTGCGGATGGTCTCGACGTAGCCGCTGGCGGTTTTGGCCACCAGCCAGTTCTTCGACAGCCGCGCGATACCGACGATGAAACCGAGAATGCTCGCGAAGACGACGCCGAGTCCCGCCACCAGCAGCGTATTGAGCAGCCCGACCCAAAAGGCGCGGCCGTAGGTGGACGTGGCGGAGTCGAATTGGATCAGCGTCTGGCTGATGTCGAAGCCGGCGGTGTGGCTCCAGAAGCCGAATCCGGAAGCGATATGCGCGCGTTCCAGATTGTAGATGGCGTTGCTGGCGGCGCCGTAGACAAGAAATCCGACGACCGCGCAAAGCACGACCTGATAAGCGATGCTGCGGACCTTGGGGTCGTTGTAGAACGCAACCCGCACGGGGGGCGACCCCGCCGGAAGGTCAATCGGCATTTACCCCTCGTCGGCCTCGCGACGCCCCCTGGTGGCGCCGGTCGGAAAGGTCAGCGGATCGGCGGCGCGTACTGGATGCCGCCCTTGTTCCACAATTTGTTCAGGCCGCGGTCGATCTTGAGCGGCGAACCCTGCCCGACATTGCGTTCAAACACTTCGCCGTAATTGCCGACCAGCTTGATGATGCGGACCGCCCAGTCCTTCGGCAGGCCGAGCTGCTCGCCGTAATTGCCTTCGGTGCCCACGAAACGTTTCACGTCCGGATTGGTCGACTTCATCATGTCGTCGACGTTCTTTTGGGTGATGTTCAGCTCTTCGGCATTGATCATGGCGAACAGCACCCACTTCACGATCGTGAACCATTTGTCGTCGCCCTGACGCACGACTGGGCCGAGCGGCTCCTTCGAGATGATCTCGGGCAGGATGATGTGGTCGTTGGAATTGGCAAGCCGCAGCCGCTCGGCGTAGAGGCCGGAGGCGTCGGTGGTGTAGGCATCGCAGCGGCCGGAGTCGTAGGCCTTCACCGCTTCGTTCGCGGTCGCGAAGGTCACCGTTTTCAGTTTCATGTTATGGGCGTGGAAGTAATCCGCCAGATTGAGCTCGGTGGTGGTGCCCTGCTGCACGCAAACCGAAGCGTCGCCGAGTTCGAGCGCCGAATTCACCTTGAGCGCCTTGCGCACCATGAAGCCCTGGCCGTCATAATAGTCGACGCCGGTAAAGCTTAAGCCCAGCGAGCTGTCGCGCGAGCTGGTCCAAGTGGTGTTGCGCACCAGCACGTCGACCTCACCGGATTGCAACGCGGTGAAGCGGTCTTTCGCCGACAGCGGCACGAACTTGACCTTGCCGGCGTCGTTGAAAATAGCCGCGGCGACGGCGCGGCACACGTCGACGTCGAGGCCGGTCCATTTGCCTTGCGCGTCCGGCAGACCGAAGCCCGCCAGCGTCCCGTTGGCGCCGCAATTGAGAATGCCGCGGTCGGTCACCGCCTTGAGGGTCTGAGCCGATGCGCTCTGCGCGGCGAAGACCACGGCAAGAGCCAGAATACTAGCGAAGCGTTTCATGACGCGACCTCTTTGACGCAGATTCGGTTTCGGGATCGTCCGGATTGGCCCGCCATTTTCACCATCGCCGGCCCAGCACCCGGCGCGAAAGGCAATTTTCAGGCCTTATTCCCGAGCCCTCATCGCTTCGCATCTCAGAACGATCGGGTTCCCACGTCAAGGGGTTGACGCTTCCCGCCGATGCGGCCGTATATGTCGCCCGGCGCCGGGGTTCCGCGCGCCGCAAGAACCGGATCTGCCGATCGCCATGGCGAAGTCCCCCAAAAGTCCGCTCCAGCCCGAGACCCGCCTGGTCACCGCCGGCCGCGATACCAAAGGCCAGCACGGCTTCGTCAATCCGGCGGTTTATCACGCTTCGACCGTGCTTTACCCGACCGCCGAGGATCAAGTGGCGCATCGCTCGCGCTATCAATACGGCCGCCGCGGCACGCCGACCTCCGAGGCCCTCGAACAGGCGCTCGCCGCGATTGAGGGCGAAGGCTGCGCCGGCGTCGCCTTGCTCCCCTCGGGACTGGCGGCGATTTCGACGGCGCTTTTCTCTGTCGCGAGTTCCGGCGACCACCTCCTGGTTACCGACAGCGTGTATCGGCCGACGCGCAATTTCTGCGAGGGCGTGTTCAAGCGCATGGGCGTCGAGACGACCTATTACGACCCGCTGATCGGCGTCGATATCGCCAAACTGTTCAAGCCGAACACGCGCGCGGTGTTCGTCGAGGCGCCCGGCTCGCAAAGTTTCGAAATGCAGGACGTTCCGGCGATCGCAAGCGTGGCGCACGACAAAGGCGCGGTCGTGCTCATGGACAATACCTGGGCGACGCCGCTTTATTTTCGCGCCTTCGAGAAAGGCGTCGATCTGTCGATCCAGGCCGGCACCAAATATATCGGCGGCCATTCCGACGTCATGTTTGGTTGCGTGTCGGCCAACGCCAAGACGCTGCCGGCGCTCAAGACCGTCATGCAACAGACGGGCCTGTGCGTCGGGCCCGACGATATGTTTCTCGCGCTGCGCGGCCTGCGCACCATGGGCGTGCGGCTTGCGCGCCATAACGAATCCGGCCTGCGCGTCGCGCGCTGGCTGGAGAAGCGCCCTGAAGTCCTGCGCGTGCTGCATCCGGCGATCGAGAGCGATCCGGGCCATAAAATCTGGCGGCGGGATTTTTCCGGCGCCTGCGGACTGTTCAGCATTGTGCTCAAGCCGACGAGCGACCAATCGGTCTATGCGTTCATGAACGAACTCGCGCTGTTCGGCATGGGCTTCTCGTGGGGCGGCTTCGAGAGCCTGGTGATCGTGTTCGATTGCAGCGAGTATCGCACTGCGACCAAATGGGCGCCGGGCGGGCCGACGCTGCGGTTTCACATCGGACTGGAAGATCCCGGCGATCTCATCGCCGACCTCGAACGCGGCTTTGCGGCGATGGCTCGCGCGTGATCCCGAAAAGCGGCAAACGGTTTTCGGACAAGATCGCGCGCCGGTAAAAAGCCAAATAATTTACGCCGCCGCAGCGGTGCCGCCGCTGCGGATGACAAACTGCAGATTGCGCAGATAGACGAACACCCCGAACGCCTGCCCGATGATGAACACCGGATCGCGGCGGTAGATCGCGTAGCCGAGCAGCATCAGGCCGCCGCCGATCGAGAACACCCAGAATGCGGTCGGCACCACGCTCTTGCCGGCGCGCTCCGATGCGATCCACTGCACCACAAAGCGCATGGCGAACAATATTTGTGCGACATAGCCGATCAGGATTCCCAAATCGACATTGCCGAGGAAGACGTCGTGCAGGTAGCCGCCGACGGAGCGCGCGATATCGATGAGCATTTACTCCTCCGAAATTTCAGGATTTCTCTTTTTGCGCCGGACCAGCCACCACACGCCGGCAAGGTCGAGGATGCCGATCCACAGCCGGTCCCACATCCCGTAATTCGACACGCCGGCGCCGCGCGGCCGGTCCACCACGTCGACATAGCCGATTTCATAACCCTCGCGTTTGACCAGCGCCGGCAGGAAGCGGTGCAAACCATCGAAATACGGCAGCCGCAAGAACACGTCGCGGCGGAACGCCTTGAGGCCGCAGCCGGTATCGCGGGTGCCGTCGCGCAGCACCGCGCCGCGCACCGCGTTGGCGATACGCGATTGCAGCTTCTTGAAGCCGCCCGACTTGCGCTTGACGCGCTGGCCCGCGATCAATCCGACTTTGCCGCCGCCCGCGTCGAGCGCGCGCAGCAGCGCCGGAATGAAGGCCGGATCGTTTTGCCCGTCGCCGTCAAGCGTGACGATCACCGGTGCGCGCGCCGCCATCGCGCCCGTGCGCACCGCCGCCGACTGGCCGCAGGACTGCTTGTGCCTAAGGCGGCGCAAATACGGCGCTTGCGCCATCAGGCGTTTGAGTTCGGCCTCGGTGCCGTCGCTTGAGCCGTCATTGACATAGACGATCTCGAAGCTTTGCCCGGCGAGCGCCTTGGCGATTTCGCCAACCAGAGGCGCGATATTGCCGGCCTCGTTGCGCACCGGCACCACGACGGTAACCGCTGGATCGTTGGCGTTCATTGCAGCTTCTTATTGAGCCAGCAGCGCGCGTGCAACGGATTTGATCCGGCGCAGCGAAGGGCCCGGTTTTTGATGCAAAACACCGTCCGGCGCGATGGAAAAACCCAAGCCCCGCAGCGCGAACCAGCGGCGCACCAAAAGCGCGCCGACGATGCCGACCAGGGCGCCGGCCAAGACATCGCTCGGGTAGTGCGCGGTCACCACGACGCGGCTTACCGCGATCAGCAAGGCATAAATCAGAAATACCGTGCGCCCGCGCGGCCATAGCGTACCGAACGCAGCCAGCACCGCGAAGGCCGTGGTGGCGTGCCCCGACGGCAGGCTGGCGTAGTCGGCGGTCCAATGGAACGGGCTGAACAGATAGGGGTCGAGGCTGCCGCCGACCAGCGGCCGCGCCCGGCCGATCATGCGTTTGATGACGGTGTCGAACAGGCTGGGCACGCCGATGGCGAGGAACAGGAATCCGACCCGCACCATGATCGCCGCCAGCACGCGCTGCGTCATGCGCGGCAGGCTCGGCAGCGCGGCGAGACCCAAAAACAAAATGCCGAGCGGCCACAGGAACCAGCCCGATTTTCCGAAATCCGTGATCTGATCGAACGACCAGATGACAAAGTCCGGCAGATGGCCGACGCCCCTGACGGCTGCAGCGTCGAGCAGAAACATGGTCAGCAAGAACATCGCCGCCGCCACAGCAGCAGCGATCGCGAGATCTCGCGGCGCCAATGGCCAGGCAACGCGCCTGCGCGGCGGGCGCGCCAGCAGCGCGCAGGCCGCGGCCACATTGGCGGCGCAGCGGCGCCAGGCCGCCTGCGCTGCACCTGCCCCGCGATCGATCCCGTTGGCGGCCGTCATGGGTTTTCCAGCGAGCGGAAAACGGTGAGCATCACCGGCCGCCCGATGCTGATGTTGTAGCCTTCGACGCGCATCGCGAGGTTGTAATGCAATCCGATCAAATTGGCGCGCTGCACGAAGCTTGCCACGCTGCGCGTATCGATCAGCGCGAACCGGCATGGCCCCTGCCCGAGAAATATGGCGGCGCCGGTGCCGTCGGTGAATCGCGTGTCGGTACCGAGCAGGAACACCAGGCTCGGCTCCTCATAATAGCCGGTCGAGGCCACCTTGGGCGCTGGACAATCGCCGCTGCGCAATTCGTCGGCGATCAGCGCGCTGGGAAACAATGCCGGGAGCGAGGGAAACGTCACCGCATAGACGGTGACGGCGACCAGCACCGAGGCCACCATACCGCGCAGCAAGGCGCGCTCGGGGCCGTCCACTTCGTACAGCCACCAGGCGAACAGTCCGAAGATGGTCGCGGCGGCCGCGAATGGCCAGGCCACAAGGCCGAGATCGCGCCCGACGACGATAAAGATGATGACAACGCCGATCGAGATTGCCGCCGGAAAGAGAAACCAGCCGGCGGTGCCGCGCACCAGCCAGCGCTTCGTCACCAGACCGCCGCCTTCGAGAATGCCGGCAATCAAAATCGCAATCGCCGGGTAAAGCGGCAGCACGTAATGCGGCAGCTTGGTGATCACCGCCTCGAACACCGCCCAGGACGGCAGCAGCCAGGCCAGCAGAAAACGCGCGCCCGGTTCGCGCCGCGCCTGCCAGACGCGCGGCGCGGCAAGGCCCGCCAGCACCGCGCCCGGCCAGAACGTCAGCCAGAACAGCAGAAAATAATATCCCGGCGGCGCGCCGTGCGATTCCTGAGCGCCCATCACCTTGCCCAGCATGTCTTCGCCGACCGACTGCGCGATGAAGCTGCCGCCGGACTTGATCAGGATCGCGATGAACCAAGGCAGCACCAGGAGCAGCAGCCAGGCGAGGCCGGCGAATGGCCGCAGCGACCAGAGCCAGCGGCCGGAGCGGTCGGCGATCGACAGCGTCAGCGCCGTCAGTCCGACGAACATCAGGATCAGCGGCCCCTTGATCAGCACGCCGGCCGCCATCGCCGTCCACAGAATCGCCGGCAGCCGCCAGCCGACGGCAGTCTCCGGCGTGCGCCGGCTCATCAGGTAAATGCGCGCCATGGCGCCCATCGCCGCAACGCAGGTGAACAACAGCACGGCGTCGGTCTTGGCCAGCCGCGCCTCGACCCCGAGCAGCACGCAGCTCGCCATCATCAGCGCCGCCAACAGCGCGGTGCGGCGCCCGACAAAGGCGAGCGCGGTCCAGTAGGTCAGCAGCACCGCGCCGATGGCTCCGAACAGCGACGGCAGCCGGTAGAGCCAAATGGTGGTGCGCGCCTGCCGGATTCCGGCCGCCTCGCCCGCTTTCACCGCCAACGCCTGCAGCCAATAGATGCCGACCGGCTTCTTGTAGCGGACCTCGTCCTGGAAACGGATGTCGACGTATTGCCCGGTCTCCAGCATCTGCTTGGTGGCCTGCGCGAAGCGCGCCTCGTCGCGGTCGACCGGCGGAATCTGGAAGAAGCCTGGCAGGAACGCTATCAGCGCAAAGACGACCAGCAAGCCCCGGGCGCGCCGGTGCGAGGCGCCGGCGTAATCAAGTACCGCGGACAGGCCGCGCGCCGGGGGCGCGCCTTGCCGCGCGTCATGGGTGACCGTGCTCATCGGACCGGTCTTTTGTTGATTCCCCGCATCGGTGCGCACAATAGGCCCAAGGCCGAGCCCTGTCATTCGGTGGGCGGCGTGCGGATTATTGCAGGCGGACGCTGACGCTGTCGGTCGAGCCGCGGGCGTCCATGACGGTGAGCCGCACGAAACCCGGCCCGTCCGGCGCGAAGAACACGGTGCGCCTGCCGCCTTGCGGGGGAAGCGGCACGCCATTGACCATGACGGTGAGCGGGGCAGCGCCGCCGCTGATCTTGAGCGCGACCGGCTCCGGGTTCGCGCCCTTTGTGAGTTCGAGGCGCGCACCGTCAGGCGGGAACATGATGCGCGGCGGCTCGGCGGCGGCGCTCGCGTCGCCGTCGGCGCTGAAATGCTGCAACGGCGGCGGCAGCCGGTTGTTGGTTGAGAAGACGACACCCTTGGGCGCGTGCGCCAGCGGCGCCAGCGCATTGCCGCTGCGCGAAAAGGCATCGAACAAAATCGGCGCCGCCGACCCGCGCCCGTATAGCCCGGGCACCGGCGCGCCGTCAGCCCGCCCGACCCAGACGCCGATCGTCATGCGGCCGTCATAGCCGACCGCCCAGGCGTCGCGATAACCGTAGGAGGTGCCGGTCTTGAACGCGATGCGCCCGGGCATCGCGTTATCGGGCGGCGGCGCCCCGATCAAAATGTTGCCGACATACCAGGCGGCGACCGGATCGAGCAGCCGGCGCGGGTTTTGCGCGATTTCGCCTTCCCGCTCGGTCAACGGTACGGCCGAACCCATGCGCGCCAGTCCGACATAAAGCATCGTCAGGTCCGACAATTTAACGCCGACGCCGCCGAGCCCCATGGCAAGGCCGGGCGCTTCGCCCTTCGGCAGCACCAGCGCCGCCCCGGTTTGCGTCAACCGCGCGCTCAGCCGGCTGACGCCGACCTTGCCGAGCACGGCGATGGCGGGAACGTTGAGCGACATCTGCAGTGCGCGGCGCACGGTCACCGTGCCCTGGAACGTGAGATCGAAATTTTCCGGCGTATAGCTGCCGTAGCGCACCGGGCGGTCGTCGATCAGCGTTTCCGGATGCAGCAGGCCGTCCTCGAAGGCCATGCCGTAGATGAACGGCTTCAAGGTCGAGCCGGGCGAACGCAACGCTTGCGTCATGTCCACCTGACCGGCGCGGCGCTCGTCGAAATAATCGGCGGAGCCAACGCGCGCGCGCACCTCGCCGGTTTCATTGTCGACCGCGAGGATGGCGACGGAAATCTTGGGGCCGAGCGCGCGCGCCCGCTCGAGTGCCAGATCCTGCAGAGTCTTCTGCAGGCCGGCATCGATGGTGAGCCGGTGGATGCGGCGGCCCGGCTCGGCGACCACCACCTGGTCGGCAGCATGCGGCGCCAGCACCGGCAACGGCTTGCGTTCGTGCGGCACGTCTTGCGATTTCGCACGCGCGATTTCGTCGCGCGGCACCACGCCGGCCGCCGCCGCGCGGTCGAGCACGCGGTCGCGCGCCGCGCGCGCGGCTTGCGGATAGCGATCCGGCCGGCGCAATTCCGGCGACTGCGGCAACGCCACCAAAAGCGCCGCCTCCGAAAGCATGAGCTTGCGCGGCTCCTTGCCGAAATAGGCGAGCGAGGCCGCGCGGATGCCTTCCAGATTGCCGCCGTAGGGCGCGAGCGTCAGATAAAGCGAAAGAATCTGGTCCTTGTTCAACGCATGTTCGAGTTCGAGCGCGCGCGTGATCTGGCGCAGTTTGGCGCCGAGGCTGCGATGCTCGCGCGGCTCCAACAGGCGCGCCACCTGCATGGTGAGGGTCGAGCCGCCGGAGACGATGTGGCCGCTGGTCGCGAATTGAAACGCGGCGCGGCCGAGCGCCAGAAGGTCGACGCCGTCATGCTCGTAGAAACGTTTGTCCTCATAGGCGAACAGCATTTTGAGGAAACGCGGATCGACATCCTTGACGGTCGCCGGCAGCCGCCAGCGCCCCTCGCTGGTGGCGTAGGCGCGCAGCAGCCTGCCCTCGCGGTCGAGCACGACGTGCGAGGTCTCCATATCCTTGCCGAGCGGCGGCCGGCCGAGCGAATAGACCCAGGCAACCCCGGTCAGCGCGGCCAGAAATGCCGCGCCGGCAAGGCTGCCGAGGATGAAACGTCCGCGTTTCATTTTGCCGCCGTAATATCGATCGTGCCGGTCGCGGTGCGCCCGAAGCGGTCGGGCCGGTACATGTCCTCGACCACGGCTTGCGGCAGCACGTAGTGCCCGGGCGACACCGCGCGCACCACGTAGGCGACCGCAAACACCGGACGGGACCGCTCGTTGCGGTCGAACGCCGCGGTGAAACGGTCGTCACGAAACTCGCTGTTCACCGGCTCGACCGCGTCGGCGATCCAGGAGAGCGTTCCGGTTTCGCCCGACGACACCAGGCGTGGATTGTCGATCTCGAAGCCCGCCGGCAGATAGTCGGCGACGATCACGCGGCCGAATTGCGGGTCAGGTTCGGTCATCTTCAGCACCACCACGAAACGCTGGTTCTGCTTGGCATTGGCGGGATCGGCCGGCCCGCCGTCGAGCGTGAAATAACTGCGCTCGATCTTGAAGCCGCGCTCGGCGGCGGGCTCGGGCGTGAGCGGCGAGCCGGAGACCGACACCACCGCCTGCACCGCGCCGGCGCCCTTGTTGCTCACCGCCAGCGGGGCGCCGAGTTCGTCGGCGCGCAAGCTGCGGTAGAACGTGCCCTGCTTTGTCTCGCCGTTGACGGCAAGCGAGATGGCGTTGATCTGCTTGGCGAGCGCGCGGGCCGCGAGCACCAGCCAGGCGTCTTCCTGCGTCGAGGTATGGATCGACAGCGCGCGCGCCGCATCGACGCGCGCGACCGCATCGTCGATGGTTCTTTGCGGCGCACGCCCTTCCGAGGCCAGCGTCACCACCGCCGCCGAATCGCGCAAGGCCGAACCGTAATCGGCGCGGCCGAGATCGAATTTGGGTTGCGGCGAAAGATCGTTGAGGGCTGCGAGATAGACACGGTCGGCGCGCGCCTTGTCGCCCAGCATGGCGAGCGCGGCGGCGATTTGCGCCTTGGCGATCGGCGTCTCCAGTTCGTCAAGCTTGGTGTCGGCGATGTAGCGCAGGTCGCCAACCGGCGCCACGCCGTTGCGCGCCAGCACGTAGAACGCATAAGCGAGGTCGCGGCCGCCGTTCTTTTTCGGGTCGGGCGATTGCGCGACGTAATTGCGCAGGCGGTCGATCGCCAATGTGAACGCCGCCGCCGGCACCTCGAACTTGCGCTCGCGCGCGCGGGTGAGGAAGTCGGTGACATAGGCGTCAAGCCAAGGATCGTTGCCGCCGACCGACCAGAGGCCGAACGAGCCGTTCGAATCTTGCCGCGCCAGCAGACGCTGGATGGCGTCCTTGATGCGCTGGTCGATATCGCCGTCGAGCGCAAGCTTAGCCTGCGCGGCGAGCTCGTTGATATAGAGCATCGCCACCGCGCGGCTGGTGATCTGCTCGGAACAGCCGAACGGATAGCGGTCAAGTTCGCTCAGCAGCGTGGCGATATCGAGCGAAGCCGAGATCGCTACCGACAGGCCGACGCGTCCGGTGCCCGGCACGAAGTCGGCAAACATGTCTTTGGAAAGCGTCAACGTTTCGCCCGGCGCCAGTGCACGCACGGTGCGGCGCGTCAGAATCTGGTTTGCCGGCCGCACGTCGAGCGCAAAGCTGCGCTCGAGCGTAAACCCGTTCGGTCCGCGCACGCTCACTTTGACGGTGCTCGGCCCGGAGCCCGCGGCGGAGACCGGTACGGAGACGCGGTCGCGCCGCTTTTCCGCGAGCTTGAGCGTGAACGGCTTGGCGCCGTCGAGCGTAACGGTGCCTTCGCTGCTTATGGCTAGATTGTATTCGCCGGCCGCGCCCTCGACGTTGTCGAGTTCGAGCTGCACCGCGCCGCGGTCGCCGGTGCGCAAGAAACGGGGCAACGTCGCGGTCAGCACCACCGGATCGCGCACGATCACGTCGCCGGAAGCTTTGCCGACTTTGTCCTTGCTCCAGGCCACCGCCATCACGCGCACGGTGCCGGCAAAGGCCGGGATGTCGAAACTCACCTGCGCCGTGCCGTCGGGCCCGACATTGACGATGCCGGAGTATAGCGCGAGTGGCGCTTGCGTCGGCGGCGAGCCGGTGAGTTCGGCGCCGCTATCGCCGCCGGTGCGGATTTGCCCGCGCACTCCCTGCATGCCGTCGATCAATTGCCCGTAAAGATCGCGGATTTCGGCGGTGAGTTGGCGCTGGCCGAGATAGTAAGCGTCCGGCGCCGGCGGCTTGTAATTGGTCAGATTGAGAATGCCGACGTCGACGGCGGCGACGACAACGTGCGCCTCCTCGCCCGCGGTTAGCCCGGCGAGCTTGATCGGCACGCCGAGCGCGCTGTCCGGCCGCATGGTGGCCGGCAGTTTCATGTCGAGCGCGAGCGTGCGCCCTGCGCGATCGATCGAGAACCACTGCACGCCGATGGCGCGGCCGGGCATGCGCTGCGCCGGCGCGTCGAGCGGACGGCGCAAGGTGGCGACCAGATAAGCACCGGTGCCCCAGTCGCGGCCGACGGTGAGCGGCACGCGCACCGCGCCCGCTTTCACGTCCTGCGAGGTCGAGGCGACCAGCCGGTCGGTGAACACGTTGAGCGTCAGGCGGCCGGCGGTGCGCGCGGTCACCGATACGGTCATGGCGTCGCCGGATTTGTAACCGGCCTTGTCGAGCGCGACTTCAAGGAGATCGGGGGTATCGGCGGTCGATTCCGCGTAGAAACCGGCATCGAAAGTGAGCGAGGTGACCGGGCCGTCCGGCGCGGGCGACGACACTTCCAGGCGATAACGTCCCCATTTCACCGGCAGCGAGATGCGCACCGGCTTGTCGGCGGCGGCATCGACGGTGCCGTTGGCGACGCGCTCGGTGCGCTTGACCGGCTCGTATTCCCAGTTGCCGTTCTGGCGGTACCACTGATACGAGGTCTCGACGCGCAGCAATTCGTAACGCAGGCCGCTTTGCGCCAGCATTTTGCCGTCGGGCGCGGCCATCACCAGGTCGAAATCGGCATTGGCGCCGTCGGCGAGCGAGCGGCCGGAGAAAGTCGGCTTGACGCCGATCATAGGTGCAGCCGGTGCTATGGGTGCCGTGAGTTTGCGCTCGACCGCCCGCCCCCCGGATTCCGCCATGCTCACCGTTATGGTGGCTTCGAGCGGACGCGACGTTGTCGGTATCTTGTCGAGCTTGAGCGGGAAGCTCGCCTTGCCGGTCGCGTCGGTCGTCGGCAAATCCCCTAGTTCCTGGCGCACGGCCGTGACGGCGTCATCGGCTAGCCCGAACGTATAGCCGGCAAAGCCCGGCCGATCATTCGCCGCCGCGATCGTCACCGTGCCCGCGAGATCCAGATTGGAAGCCGGTGCGCCGTAGAGGAAATGCCCGTCGACGCTCAACTGCGCCGGCGCGTCGCGCGGGATGACTTTGGCGGCCGCAGTGAGATCGAATTCGATGCGGTCGGCGACATAATCCTCGACCAGGAAGGTCGCCTCCCCGATCGCGGGACGCTTGGGATCGGTATAGGCGCGCACGCGCCAGGTGCCGGTCGAGGCGGAGCGAACGATCGGCACGTTCCAGCTATGACCGCCGAGACCTTGGTCGGTCACGACCGCGCGGCGGTATTCGACGCCGTCGGGGCGCTCCATTACCAGAGTGAGCGGCGCGGCGGCAGCGATGCCGCGCGCATCGCGCAACAGCGACGTGACGTGCACGGTTTCGCCGCTGCGATAGACACCGCGCTCGGTATAGACAAAGGCGTCGAGCCCGGTCGGCACCTGGCGGCCGGCCACGCCTCGGTCGGATAGATCGAAGGCAGTCGTCTTCAGGCTGAGGAAGGCGTAGTCGGCCTTGTCGGCAGCCACGATCGCGGCCGGCGCCTGGCCGCCCTCGCCGCGGGTAAGGCCCGCCTCGAAATGCACGAAACCGTCTTTGTCGGTCGGCTTGACCCCCAGCACCTCGTTGTTGCGCGCGATCAGCCGCACCGCAACGGCGCCGAGCGGCTCGGCGCTCGCCAACGAGTGAATAAAGACGTCAATGCCGTCATGGCCGGTATAGGCGGTGAGGCCTAAGTCGGACACGATGAACCATTGGCTCGCGCGCTGGTCGTAATCGTTCGCTATGAGGTCCTTCGGCGCCGCGGTCATCACATAGACGCCGGGCTTGAGATCGCCGAGCGCTTGGTCGACCGGAAATGCGGTAGCGACCTCGGTATTGAGTTTGGGCGTGACGGTCAGTTCGCCGCTCCACACTTTGGCGCCGCGCTCGTTGGCCAACCGCTCGGCGTCGTATTGGCTCAGATTACGCTGGAAATCGTAGCCAAGGACGGTGTCGATCAGGTTGCGGTCGCCGATACGATAGACCGACAGCACGACCGCGCTGGTGTTGACGCTGAGCACCGGAATGCCGCGCTGGCCGGTGCGCGGCAGCACATAGGCCTTGCCGGAAAAGCGCGCGAACGGCTTGCGGTCGCGCACGAAAATGGTGAACTCGGCCGATTTCGCCAGCGTCTCCTTGACCACCGACGGCAAGCCGGCGCGCAGCGTGATCTGATAACGCTCGCCGTGCTTGAGGCCTTCCACGCAGAGCTGCTTGTCGTTGGCCGAAATCGCCGGCTTGTCCTGCCCCACCACCGCCACGAAGGGCGAGAAATCGGTACGCCGCCCCGGCAGCTCTTCCGAAAATTGGAAGCATGCGCGCGGCGAAACGGCGTCCGAATCGACGGAATAATCCAGCATGCGGAAGCCGTAATCGGCACGCAGCCGCTCGTACTGGCCGCGCAGATCGGCGCTCTCGCGCAATTCCAGCGCGAGCCGCATGGTGTCGAGCGCCGGGCGCCAAAGCTTTGCGGTCGGCGAACGTTTGGCCGAGCAGCGCCAGGCTGTCGGCTTCAAGGTTGCGGTCGGTCGCGCGCTGGTAGGCGATATAGGCCGCGGTGGTGGCGCGATCGAGCAGCAAGGCGCGCTCGCGATCGTCGCGCGGGAAGATTTGCAGTACGGCGCGTGAGAGGCGCAGCCAGTTCGACGCGTCGGCGGGCGCCACGGCGACAATCTGCCCGAGCACCGTCATGCCGGCACGGAAATCTCTTTTCTGAAAGGCCACGTCGGCATCATGCCGTAAAGTGGCGGCCGGCTTGGTCACCGTGCCGGCATCGCTCTTGATCTGCGCCTCGAGCTTGATCGCAGCGTCGTCGAGATCGCCGCGCTTGTAGGCTTTGTCGGCGGCCAGCGCCGGAATGACGGCAAGGGCGATGAGCGCGGCGGCCAAGCCGGCGCGGACGGACGTGAACATCGAGGGAGCCTCCCAGTATGGCGACGGGTCGTCTTTATGAGTGCGCCGGCCGCCACTATCAGTTCAACGCCCGAAGGTGTCGAGGTCGTGGCTGAGACATGTGCGGATTATGAATAGGCGAAGCCGGAAACGTAACGGCCCGTTCTGACAGAGCGCTGGCTGAAACTTCTGAGAAGTTAGATGAAATGCAATAAACATCTCTTCTAAAGTATTAATTTAACTAGCAAATTGCCGCTCAGGCCAAGCCCGGCGGACGCGGCATCGGCATCGCCTTTTCGATCGCCCGCGCCGCTCGTAACACCGTACGGTCCGCCCGCAACGCACCGATGATTTGTACCCCCATCGGTAGGCCATTGCTTGCCAAGCCGCTTGGCACCGAGGCGGCCGGCTGCTGCGTCAGATTGAACGGATAAGTGTAGGGCGACCAGTTGATCCAGTCGTCGCCGAAATCGCCGCCCTCCGGTGTCTCGCGCCCCGCTTTGAGCGCGGTCAGCGGCATGGTCGGCGTCAGCAGCAGATCGTAGCGCGCGTGGAAGCGCAGCATGGCGTAGTGCAATTCGGCGCGCGCGGCATAGGCTGAGAGATAATCGCCGATCGAAAAGGCCCGGCCACGTTCGGCGATCGCCAGCAGGCCGGGATCCATCTCGGCGCGGCGGGCCGCCGGCACCGCATCGACGATCGCCGTTGCCACCGGCCACCACATCGCGCGGATCAGATCGGGCGCGCGATCGAGCGGCGGATCGGCCTCCTCGACAAGTGCGCCCTGCGCTTCCAGCAGGTGCGCCGCCGTGCGCGTTGCCGTCTCGATCTCCGGGTCGAGCGTCGCGACATGACCGAGCCGCGGCGAATAGGCCACGCGCAGGCCGCGCACGCCGTCATCGAGCCCGGCGCAGAAATCGGGTGCCGGCGTGTTCCAGGCCGCCATGTCGCGTGCGTCCGGCCGTGCGATCACCGTCAGCATCTGCGCGGCGTCGGCGATGGTGCGGGTGATCGGCCCCTGGTGCGAGAGCACGTTGAGCATCAGCGCCGGATAGACCGGCACACGGCCGAAGCTCGGCTTCATGCCGAATACGCCGGTAAAGGCGGCCGGGATGCGCAGCGAGCCGGCGCCGTCCGTCCCCAGATGCAGCACGCCGAGCCCCAGCAGTGCGGCGGCCGCCCCGCCCCCGGTCGAGCCGCCGGGCGTATGATCCGGATTCCACGGATTGCGGGTAATGCCGGTCAGCGGACTATGGCAGACGCCGGTCCAGCCATGCTCGGGCATGCAGGTCTTGCCGAGAATGACGGCGCCCTGCTCGCGTAGCCGCGCGACCGCCGGCGAATCCTCGGTTGCCGGCGTCGGATCGCTCGTTTTCGAGCCGCGCCGGGTCGGCAGACCCCTGGCCCAGATATTGTCCTTGATCGAAGCCGGCACGCCGTCAATCGGGCCGAGCGGAGCGCCCGCCCGCCAGCGCGCTTCCGAGGCGGCCGCAGCCGCCAGAACACTCTCCGGCTCAATCGGCAGAAAAGCGTTGATCGCTGCATGCGCGTCGATGCGCGCCAGGCAATCGCGCGCGACCTCGACCGGCGAAATTTCGCCGCGCCGGTAGGCGGCGGTCAATTCGGCACAGGTTAGCTCGCCCATGGCGCTCATTCCGGGACCTCGGGGTTGCAGGTTAGCGGCGCAAATTTGCTCGCGCACCTTTCAATGGGCGCGAAGCGCGGGTAAACCTCGGCATCGGGCAAGACCCCGTAGCTCAGCCGGATAGAGCACCAGCCTTCTAAGCTGGGGGTCGCTGGTTCGAATCCAGCCGGGGTCGCCA
>CAWGSI010000013.1:0-21694 GCA_963825265.1 uncultured Alphaproteobacteria bacterium
GGATTTTCGCCCGCTGACTATTCGGCCGCCGCAGCCGGCAGATCGCCGGCAATCCAGCGATCGAGATCGGCCAGCGCGCGCTCGCTGAGCGCGCCCTTGCGCGCGAAATTTTTGGCCGAGCCGCGGCCGAATTTGCGGCCTTCGGGCGCTATCGGCGCGGCGATCGGCGGGAACAGGCCGAAATTCACGTTCATCGGCTGGAAGGAAGTGGGGCCGGCGTCGATGGTCTCGATATGGCCGCCGGTAATGTGCGCGAGCAGCGCGCCGTGCGCCGTGGTCGGCGGCGGGGCACTGAGCGCTTCGCCGCGCCGCTCGGCGGCGGCAAAGCGCGCGGCGATGAGCCCGATGGCCGCGGATTCGACGTAGCCCTCGCAGCCGGTGATCTGGCCGGCGAAACGCCAGGCCGGATTGGCTTTGAGCCGCAGCGTTTCATCGAGCAGCTTGGGCGAATTGAGGAAGGTGTTACGGTGCAGGCCGCCGAGGCGGGCGAATTCGGCGTTCTGCAGGCCGGGAATGCTGCGGAAAATGCGCACCTGCTCGCCGTGCTTGAGCTTGGTCTGGAAGCCGACCATGTTGAACAGGGTGCCGAGCTTGTTGTCTTGGCGCAGCTGGACGACCGCGTAGGGCTTGACGTTCGGTCTGCGCGGATTGGTCAATCCGAACGGTTTCATCGGTCCGTGCCGTAAAGTTTCGCGCCCGCGCTCGGCCATCACTTCGATCGGCAGGCAGCCGTCGAAATAGGGCGTGGAAGATTCCCAATCGTGGAACACGGTCTTGTCGCCGGCGACGAGCGCATCGATGAAGGCGTCGTATTGTTCGCGCGTGAGAGGACAATTGATGTAGTCGGCGCCGGAGCCGCCGGGGCCCGTCTTGTCGTAGCGCGACTGGAACCAGGCTTGCTCGAGATCGATCGAGTTGCGATGCACGATCGGCGCGATGGCGTCGAAAAAGGCAAGCGCGTCCTCAGCCGTTAGCGAGCGGATCGTCGCCGCAAGATCGGGCGAGGTGAGCGGGCCGGTGGCGATTATGACGCTGTCCCAATTGGCGGGCGGCAGCGCCACTTCGCCGCGCTCAAGCGTGATGAGCGGCTGCGCGGCGAGCGCGGCCGTAACGGCTGCGGAAAATCCGTCGCGGTCGACGGCAAGCGCGCCGCCGGCGGGAACCTGGTTGGCGTCGGCCGCGCGCATCACCAGCGAGCCGAGACGGCGCATCTCGGCGTGCAGCAGGCCGACCGCGTTGTGTTCCTTGTCGTCTGAGCGGAACGAATTCGAGCAGACCAGTTCGGCATAGCCGTCGGTCTTGTGCACCGGCGTAGCGCGCAGCGGCCGCATCTCGTGCAGCACCGCCGGCACGCCGGCTTGCGCTAGTTGCCAGGCGGCCTCCGAACCGGCGAGGCCGCCGCCAATGACATGGACCGGTTTCAGCGTCATCCCGGCAAACTAGGCGTCCGCGCCGGAGGCGGCAACCGCGCGCTCAAACGAAAACGCCCGCGGCGGGTGCGGGCGTTTCCGAACGAACGATGCGCAGGCTTAGCGGTGGTGCGAGTAACTCCAGGCCACGCGTTGGATGTCGGAGCGGCTGATGCCGATATCGGCGAGTTCGCGGTCGCCCAAGCGCGACAGTTCGGTTACGCTGCGATTGTAGCGCTGCCATTCGCGGATAAAGCGGACAAGATTGGCAATCATAGCGGGCGTCTTTCTTGAAGATCCGGCCCCAGGCCGGCTAATTGGACTGCCCGCAAAATAGGGATGTTCGCCGCTTTGAAAAGCAATAATGTTGCGCCGCAGCAATGCCAAAAACGCATAGCTTAAGCAACTGATTATTAATTGGAACGGCCATTTTAGCCGGTTATTTGGCGGTATACCGCAGGTCCGTGCCAGCGCCGGCAATGCCGGCGTCCGGACGGGACATCGGGGCCGCATCGTGTAGATTGCCCGGTTGCACGGGAGGACAATCATGCAAACGGCTCTGCGCTACGTCGCCCTCGTCGCGGGGGTGCTCGGCCTCGCCGGCCCGCCCGCCGGTGCCGCCGAGGTCAAGGTGCTGACCGCGGGTGCTTTCAAAGAGGTGGTGCTGGCGCTGGCGCCCAATTACGAGCGGCAGACCGGCAACAAGGTCGTCATCGACAACGGCACCACCGGCCAATTGAAGGCGCGCATCAACGGCGGCGAGGCCTTCGACGTCGTGGTGATCACGCCCGCCGTGGTCGATGAGTTCATCAAAAGCGGCAAGGTCGCCGCCGGCAGCGAAGTGAAACTCGCCGGCGTCGGCATCGGCGTGGTGGTGAAAGAGGGCGCGCCCAAGCCGGACATCAGTACGGTCGAGAAATTCAAAGCGGCGCTGCTCAAAGCCAAGACGGTCGCCTATATCGATCCGGCGAGCGGCGGCTCAAGCGGCATCTACATCGACAAGCTGCTGGAGAAGCTCGGCATCGCCGATCAGATCCGGCCGAAGGCCAGACTGAAGAAGGGCGGCCACGTGGCCGACCTGATCGTCAGCGGCGAGGCCGAACTCGGCATCCACCAGATCAGCGAGATCGTGCCGGTGAAGGGCGCGGCGCTGGTCGGCCCGCTGCCGGCGGAAATCCAGAAAACCACCATCTATGCGGCGGGCATGAGCGCGGCGACCCAGGACAAAGACGCGGCCAAGGAACTGATCGAGTACCTGTCGGGCCCCGATGCCGCCGCCGTGCTCAAGTCCAAGGGCATGGACCCGGTGAAGTAGGGGCCAGGCTTTTGCCGTTGGCAGCAGAGGCGCGCCCGCTTGACCGCCGCGTCGTCATCAGCGCGCTGGGCATCGCGCAAATTTTGGCCTGGGGAACCTCGTTTTATTTTCCGGCGGTGTTCGCAGGACCGATCGTTGCCGACACCGGATGGTCGCTCGGCTGGGTGGTCGGCGGCACCTCGATCGGCCTGCTGGTCGCCGGGCTGATTTCGCCGCAGGTCGGCAAGGTCATCGACCTGCATGGCGGGCGGCCGGTGCTGCTGGCAAGTTCATTGTTCTTCGCCGCCGGTCTGGCCGGCATCGGTCTGGCTCCAGCGCTGCCATTCTATTTGTTCGCCTGGGTGTTACTCGGCATCGGCATGGGCACCGGGCTTTACGACGCGGTATTTTCCGCGCTCGGGCGAATTTATGGAAAAGAGGCGCGCGGACCGATCACCAATCTCACGCTTTTTGGCGGCTTCGCCGGGACGATCTGCTGGCCGCTAAGCGCCTTCATGATCGCTCATGTCGGCTGGCGGGACGCGTGCTTTATCTACGCCGCGTTGCATCTCGTCCTAGCGCTACCACTGCACATGGCGGTGATCCGCCGCGCGTCAAAATCGGCCGCGGCTGCCTCGGCGCCGGCCGACGCGCCGCCCACGCCGCCGGCGCGCATCGCCAACGAAATCCTGGTCTTCGCGCTGCTGGCGGTCGTGCTTTCGCTTGCCGCCGGCATCGGCTCGATTGTCATCGTTCACATCATGATCTTCCTGCAGGCGAGGGGTGTCGACTTCGGCGTGGCCGTCACGCTCGCGACGTTGATCGGGCCGGCGCAGGTCGGCGCCCGAATTGTCGAACGCGTATTCGGCAGTCGCTATCACCCGATCTGGACCTTGGTTGCCGCCTATGCCTTGATGGCGGCCGGCTTGCTGCTGCTGTTGTCGCTCGCCGGCTTTTCGGTCCTCGTGCCCGCCATCATCCTCTATGGCGCCGGCTACGGCATTTCCTGGATCGGACGCGGCACGCTACCGCTGGCGCTGTTCGGTCCGATCCGCTTTCCGCGCCTGATGGGTAAACTGGCGTTCCCGAGCCTGATCGTGCAGGCGCTGGCGCCGTCGGCCGGCGCATTGCTGATCGAGGCGAGTGGAGCGGACGTGACCATCGGTGTATTGACGGGACTGGCGCTGATCAATGTGCTGCTGATCGGCCTGTTATGGGCGGTGTGCCGGCCGCGGCTTTCCACGAGCGCGTGACCATGCTGACTTTGCGCACGCTCTATTTCGAGGATCTCTCGGTCGGCATGACCGAGCGCCTGAGCAAAACCGTGGCATCATCCGACGTGGTCGGCTTTGCCGAGGTGACCGGCGACCGCAATCCGATTCATTTGTCGGAACATTTCGCCGCCAAGACGCCGTTCCGTACCCGCATCGCGCACGGACTTTATACCGCGAGTTTGATTTCGGCGGTGCTCGGCACGCGCCTGCCGGGGCCGGGCGCGGTCTATATTTCGCAGACGTTGAATTTCCGCGCCCCGGTGAAGATAGGCGACACCGTGGAGGTCAGCGTCGCGGTGGTGGAGCTGTTGCCGAAAAAATTCCGCGCGCGGCTTGCCTGCACCTGCATGGTCGACGGCGAGCCCGTGCTCGACGGCGAAGCTTGGGTCAAGGTCCCTTCGCGCGCAGCCGGCGGACGCCCGCTGCCGCGGGTGTGATCCGCAGGCCGGCCAGGCTTTCAGCTTCCCGGCGGCGGGGCGAAAAAGCAGCGCGGCGTGCCGTCCGGCCGCTTGCAGCGCCAGTAGGCGCCATCGGGCGAAGGCAGCGACTGACTGTACGGTATCGCTTCGTTGACGTTTTCCGTGCGCGTCGGCCCGTCCGCCGCATTGCCGGTGACGGCCTCGCCGTAAGTGACCGGGCCGCGCAGTGAATAACCGCCGATGCCCGCTTTGACGGCACCCGGCGATACCACCCCGCAGTCTTCTGCGCCGCAGCACCATTCGCCGGCGGGATTCTTGTAAGCGCCGCGGTTGATCCACACGTCGTGAGCAAGCGCGGCAAAACTGAGCAGAGACAGAATGAGAACGAGCAGTGAGCGTACCAAGTTTCGCAACATCGGTGGCCTCCTCGAAGTGGCCCGGCGTGGCGTCACTAAAGTTTCTTCTCTGCTCCTCCTTCTCCCGTAGCCGACTGCCGCCGTTATCCGGCAGCGCGGTTTCGTTGCGCCCAACCTTGTGATCGGTTGTGACAAATCGAATGAATGCAAAAATGGTACCACAACCCCGCATAACCTATAGGTAAAATTGTGCGGTGCGGTATGACTGTAATGCGGCTTGAGCAGACTGGAAATTGCGGCTGTTTTCAGCGCCATAGGACGAGATTTGGGTGGTGGGCTCGCTTCGGGTCGGCGCTGCGCCGGCTCTTATGCGGCCGCCGGTGCCGTGCTAGGCGCGAGCAATGAAACCGGCGACGGCGGTTCATTGGCAGCTTTGGCGCGACCGGCGCGGGCGGCTCTCGCCGTTGCGCACCGGGATGCTGGCCTTGCTGCTGTTCCCGCTCGCCAAGGCGCTATACGACGCGCAGACGATCCTGCACGGCGCCCGTCCGCTCAACGACATGATCCACCGCGCCGGGTTCTGGGCGCTGGTGTTTCTAGGCGTGACGTTGTCGGTGACGCCGTTCCGCCGTGTCTTCCGCTACGGCAATCTGGTCGATGTGCGGCGCATGCTCGGCGTCGGGACCTTCTGCTATATTGCGACCCATCTCACGCTTTTTACAGCCGACCAGATGTTCGACTTGGGCAAGGTCGTGCACGAGATCAGCCACCGCTGGTATCTCATCGTCGGCGGCACCGCCTGGCTGGGATTGGCGAGCCTCGCCGCGACCTCGACCGACGGCATGGTGCGCCGGCTCGGGGCGCTGCGTTGGCGGCGGCTGCACAAGATCGTCTACGGCATCGCGCTGCTGGCGTTGATTCATTATTTCCAGCAGACCAAGGCCGACGTCACCGTGCCGGTCTTTGCCGCCAGCCTGTTCCTGTGGTTGTTCGCCTACCGCGTCGTCGCCTGGTGGCAGGACGCCGGCGAATTGTCCACGCTGACGCTCTTGGGAATGAGCATCGCGGTATCAGCACTTACGTTCGCCGGCGAGGCGGTCGGCATCGGCATTGCCTACCACGTCTCGCCCATGCGCGTGCTCGACGTGGCGTTCGATTTTTCCGCCGGCATCAGGCCGGGCTGGCAGGTGCTGGCCGCCGGGCTTGTGGTGGTCGCGGTCGATTTTGTACGTGCGCGCCGCACCGGCGCGCGAGCGCGCGCGGTCGCCGCGGAGTAAGCCGGCTATTTCACGCCGCCCTTCTTTTGCACCGGCCCGGTGAACGCCTCGAAGCGTTTGCGCAGATAGGTGACGAGGTCGGTATTGCTGATGAAGGCCGGATATTTGTTGGCGAGCTTGAGCGAGAACAGCGGCGGCAGTCCCTCGGGCGGGGGCACATCCCGGCGCGGCGACCAGGTGTCGAGCTTGCTTTGCTGCTCCTTCTCCAGAAACCAGTTCAGGAACAGCCGCGCCGCGTTTGGATGCGGCGCATCCCTGAAGATGGCGGCGGTCTGCGCCCAGACCGGCGTCGCATCGACCTTGGAGAACGAAATTGCGACCGGCTTGCCGGCGCGCTGCTCGCGCAGCGAGAAGTTCGGATTGGAGTCGAGCGACACCATGCTCTCGCCCGACGCGAGGCTGTGCGACACGCCGAGATGGCCTTGGATGAATTGCGCGCCGTTGGCCATGTACTTGGTCATGAAGTCCCAGCCATAGCGCTCGACCAGCGTGTAAAACAGATAAAGCGTGATGTCGTCGTCGTGCGGATAGCAGCCGATCATCTTGCCCTTGAACTGGGGCCTGAGGAAATCCTGGGCGGATTGCGGCACCTCCGCGGGCTTTACCAGATCCTTGTTGTAGGCGTAGGACACCGAGGTGACGAACACGCCGACGTAATAGCCGTCGTGGTCCTTGAACGACTTGTCGATTTCGCGCCAGCCCTCCGGCTTGAAGCGGGCGAGCACGACTTCTTTTTTCCAGCGGATGAAATCCTGCACCGTCTGCAGAATGGCGAGATCCGCGATGAGCTTTTTGTCTTTTATCTGCTGGTCGATCTGGGCGTCGAGCTGGTTGCTGAAGCCGGCGTGGATGGTGACCTTGACGCCGGGATATTTCTGCTCGAAGGCTTTCGCCGGCACTTCATAGAGCGAGGTCGGCCCGCCGCCGTAGATGACAAGCTCCTGCTCGAGCTTCGCCTTCTCGTAAAGCTTGTCCATGCTTTGCGCCTGCGCGAAGCTCGCGCCGACGCAGACAGCTGCGCCGAGTGCCACGCCTGCAAGGCCGCGAAGATGCCGGTTCATGTTGCCTCCCTGTCACGCTTTTTTGCGTGTGGTTTGGAAGGAATCGTAGACCCGGCGCTATAGCAAGTAAATCTCTGCCGGCGGTTGCTTCAGAGTTTTCGGCTGTCATAGGCCCAATGCAGCAATGCTTGGCGCTGGCGCCGCCGGCACAGCAGGTTTCCCGGCTCGCAATTCTTCTGGATTTGCCGGATATGGCGGCGGATCGCCTTCCAGCGCGCGATCTGCCGCGCGTCTTCTTCGGGCATGCGGCGGCCGCTGTAGTAACGGCAGTACCACTGGAACCAGCCGCGCGGATCATCCCGATGGATCCAGCCCTTGCGTCGCCATTCCGACAGCGGCTGGCTGGCGTCGACGCCGAAAAAATTGAGCGCGGGGTTGCGCCGCGCTGGGGCAAGCTTGGCTCTGGCGAACCAGCTTTTGGGGAATTCGCGCCGGCAATCGGTCATGTATTTGCCGCCGAACACGCCGAGCCGGAGCATCTCGGCTGGCGTCAGTTGCGGCTCGAATTCGGGGTTGAAGCCGCGCCCGGCGGCTTTATTCCGCACGTAGCGATAGCCGCGCTGCATCTTGTCGTTGACGGTAATGGTGCGTCGGCGCATCGCGCCTTTTAGCTAACGGCGCTTGCGCTCGGCAACAGCCGGAAACTCCCGCGTCCGGTCCGGCACAAGCGGCTTGAAATGGCCGGCGGCGTTGGCAAACGGCTCGACCAGTTCGCCCTTCACCGTGTGCGCGTTCGGGTGATCGGGGAAGCCGAACACCAAGGGCTCGCGCTCCTTGGCCGGGATATAGAGCGTGCCGAACATCCAGTCCCACAGCGCGAGGCATGAGCCGAAATTCTTGTTGAAGTGCTTCGGGTCGGCGGAGTGATGCACCTGATGGTGCGCCGGCGAAACGAACACGCGGCCGAACAGGCCCTGGAACGACATCCACATGTGCGAATGCTGCAGGTGGACGTAAGCGTGGATGAACAGCACCAGGATGATGTTGGTGTCGCTGAACGCGTATTGATAGGCGGTCTCGCCGAACATGTAATTGCCGAGCCCGTTGGCGACCGCCGCCGAGAAGGCGAGGATGTTGCCGAAGATCCAGGTGTAGACCGGATGGACGCGGAAATTGGTCAGCGGCGTCAGCACTTCCGCGGTGTGGTGCACTTTGTGAAATTCCCACAAGACGGGCACCTTGTGGCTGAGCCAGTGGTTGAACCAGTAGCCGAGCTCGTAGGCGAGAAACAGCATCACGGTGATGACCGCGCGCGTGACGTAAACCGGCAGCGTCGAGGGTGTCACCGGACCGAAAATCGCGACCAGGCCGGCGATGATGCCGTTGCTGATGAACTGGTAGGACAGGATCGCCCAGCCGAACACCACGCTGAACATGAACACGTTGAAGAACAGATAGAAGATGTCGGCCTGGTTCGAGCGATGCGCCAGGATGCGGCGCGGGAACAGCGCGCGCGCGATCGTCCGCCAGCGGATGCGGCGGCCGCGCTTGTGACGCTGCCAGGCGAAGAACAGCGCGGAGATGACCAGCGCGGCGATCAGCGAGGTGAGCGAGAAATGCGAGCCGAGCGAGAACAGCAGCTTGCCGAGCTGGCCGAAGAAAAACGCAATGCCGGGCGAAAAATCCAACGGATGCTCCTGACGGCGGGTGGTCGGCCCAATGTCTTACCGAAGGGTAAATTTTGCGTTAGGTGACGCGCGAAAGCGCGACGATTACAGCAAATCCGCGTATTCGCGATGCTTGCCAATATAGGCCTTCACGAACGGACACAGCGGCACGACCTTCAGCCCTTGCGCGCGTGCGAGGTCGAGCATGCCGCGCACCAGCGCCGAGCCGATGCCGCGGCCGTTGAGCGCGGCCGGCACCTCGGTGTGCATGATGGTGATGGTCGAGCCGTCGCGTCTGTAGTTCGAAAATGCCACATGCCCGTCGGCATCAAGTTCGAAACGGTGGCGTTCGGGGTTGTCGCGGACGGCGTCGGGCATGCATGGGGCTTAATACGCGCACTGCGCGGCGGCAAGGCGCTGGCGCCTCATCTTATTGCAGCGCACAAGGTATAAATTGGCCTCGCTAAATGCGGTGCTTGCACGGCCATTTGGGGAAAATTCGGGTCGAATTGCTCCGCGGCTGACCAAGTGCTACGTTTTCGTTCAGGGCGCGTTCACGTCATTCTTCCGATAATCCTGCGTCGTGGGCTTATTCCGAACTAAGGCCGGTGCCGGCTGCAGTTTGCGGAAACCAAAAAACGCCCGAACACCATGGAGGAGCGACACAATGCTGAAGAAAGTTTCCCTGATTTTTTCGGTTCTTGTTGCAGTCGGGTTCGCGCTCGCGATCTCGGCGCCGGCCGATGCGAAGCCACAGAAGAATGTCCAAGTCCATAAAAACATTCAGGTCCATAAGAACATCCAGGTCCATAGGAATGTCCAGGTGCGTAGGACCGGCAGAGGCAATTTCACCATCGGGCGTAACTATGGCAACCGCGTTTGGTACGGCCGCAGTCGGCACTTCTGGCATGGCCAGTGGTACGGCTACGGCGTTGGCCCGTGCTGGATCAATGTCGACGGCGAATGGTTCTGGAACGTCATTGCGTGCCCGATCTGATGAGCTGACGACCGAAATCCGCCGCAAACTTCATAGCACCCAGGTCGGTCAGCTCCGGCCTGGGTGTTCGTTTGGGCGGACGGCGGCTATTCGCCGGTGAGCGTGATGCTGTTGAGCACCTTGTCGACCGCCTCGTACTCGACGTGATTCATGCCCGGTTGCGTCACCGACCAGGCCTGCGCCCAGGTGCCGGGTTCGAGCGGGAAGATGACGATGCGCGCGCGGCGCGACAGCCCGCGCTTTTCCGGAATCTTGCCGTAGAACGCCGTGCCGCGGACCACCGCGCCGCTCGGAACGGTCATGCGCGCCGGCTCCTGTTTGTCGAAGGCCGCGACGCCGGCCGCCTTGGCCGCCTGTGCGGCGACCGCCTCGATCGGCTGGCCGCGCAGTTTTTCGTCGGTGATGATGCCGAGATAGATCATGGCGTGCTGGCTCGCCGTCGGCGGGATCAGCAGCAATCCGCCGGCAGCGTCCGCCTTGCTGCGCCAGCCTTTGGGCAGATCGACCAAAAAAGCGTGCTTGCCGGCCGGCGGGAAACGAAGTTCCTTGGCCGGCGCGGGCAGGGCGGCGGCGGCCGCGCCGAGCAGAGCGAGCAGCAGACAAAACCGGTGCATGGCGAGCCCCGCGGTCACAGCGTAACGGCCATGATCGCCAGTTTTGCCGGCGCTGTCTATTTCTGTTTGCGCGAGCGCCTTGTATGCTCGCCGCTCCACAGGGGGAACCATGCGATGAAACTCGTCTGCTTTGCGATCGGCATCATTCTGCTCATCATTGCCGGAATGTATTTCGTGACGCCGGCCGACACGCTGCCGAGCTTTTTCCCCGGCCACGCCGCCGGCGTGATGCGCGTGCACGTCAAGCACGGCATCGTGGCGGGCATTGTGGGCATCGTGTTCATGCTCATCGGATCGCGGCTGGGAAGGAAAAGCTAGGCCATGCTGCGCTGGCTGGCCGCCGCTCTCGCTTTGCTGCCCGCCGCCGCGCAGGCGGGCTGCCTGTACAAGCCGTTCGAATTTCACCCGGAGAAGAACGACGGCGTGGTGGTCGACGTGATCGTCGATGCCGGTTCGTTCTGCACGCATAATTTCGGGCAGGGGCAGGGCTACACGTTCAACAGCATCAGCTTCATGCACGAGCCGGATAACGGCAAACTGGTGCCGGCTGGCGCCAACCGCTTTATCTACACGCCCGACAAGGGCTTCAAGGGCAAGGACGCCTATGTCTTCAAAATCTGCGCCAGCAAAGGCGGGCAGCGCGGCTGATCGACCGTGGCCTTCGTGTCGCAGGTGAAGTAGCGCCTCACTGCAACGGCTCCGGCGTCATGCGCTGGCCGTTGGAGCCGTTGCCCAAGAGCGCGTTCGTTCTGGTCGACATGACCCGACCGGTGACCTTGCCGATCGCCAGCTTGTTGCCGGCCAGCACCGAATTGTGCAGGTGGAAGGCGGACGGGTTGCCCGTGTTCGCGATCGCGATTTGATTGCGCATCAGGCGGACGCCGTCGAGGAAAACCTCGGCCGCGCCCTGGTTCACGGCGACGCCGGTATCGTTCAGCGCGATCAGGCTGTCGGTCATGTAAAGTTTGGTGCCGGGCGCCCCGTCCAGGCTGACCGCGGTCGTGTAGCCGCGGATCGTGCAATGGTCGACGACGACGACACCGGCGGAAAGAATCTGGATGCCCTTGCCGGGGGCGTGACTGCCTCGAAGAACAACCCGCGCAAGGTCACCACATCGTTGGGGCCGGCGTTGATCGTGAAGCCGGTCGTCCCTAAAGTCAGCACGCCGGCCTGCGCTCCGTCCGCAACGATGTTGATGGATTTGCCGATGGCGAGCGATCCGTAGCCGCCCGGATCGAGCACGCTGATGGTGCCGTTGGGCGCCGTCTTTGGAATGGCGCAGGCGAAGGTCTTGCACGGCATGGTGCGGCTGCACCCATTGTTGTCGTCGCCCGTGCCGGAGACCCAGGTCCGGTTGGCCTGCGCCTGCACCTGCGCGGCCGAAAGAAAAAGCGCGCAAGCGGTCGCCACCAAAAGATGTTTCATGTCGCCCCCATTTATCCGGCGTAAGCGTAGGGCACCTGCCGCACGCGGGCAAGTTGCGGCCCGCTGGTAGGGCCCGCTGCCGCGCGCTAAGCTGCGCGGCATGGGGTTTCGACTCCGCAACATGGCTCCCTGGCCGGGCGCGCTGCTGGCGGCGGAAGCCTTTGCGATCTGGACGGCGTTCGCGCTGCCGCTGTTCAGCGGACGCGCCGCGATCCGCGAAGCCTGGGACGCGCCGGCCTATTGGGAATTCGGCGTTCCCGTTCTCCTGCTCTCGGCGGCCGCCGCCGGCTATTTCAGCACGGCGGCGCCGTGGAAACTCGCGCTCTGGACCTTGGCCGGACATTTCCTCGCCATGTGGCTGGTCAACAAGCCCGGCACTGGTTTGGGTCTGTTGCCGCTGACCTTGCTGTTCATTGGCGTGCCGGGGTTCGTCGTGCTGGCGGCGCTTGGCTATGTCGGGCGGGCGATCAAAGGGTAGGGCGCCACGGCGCAATAGCGCTGGGTATTGTGCCACCGCTCATCCGCCCGACGGGCGCGCGGACAATTTGCGATCGCCGTGCCGCCGCGCACGCTTGCGCCGCGCCAGCGCGTCGTCGAGGCGGCCGGCATCGAGCAATGGCAGCACGATGCGCAGGCATTCGGCCGGCTCGCCGAGGCAGCCGTGCGCGCGGCGGCAGGCGCGCCGGGCGCAGAACTGCGCAGCGCCGAGCAGGTTTGCGAGCTGGCGCCGTTCGGCCGCGCGCGAGCGCGCCGGCGCCGCTTGCGGCGTGAGCGCGTCGACGATGCCTTCGATCACGTCGACTATCTTGTGCTGCGTGCGGCGGATTTTTTCCAACAAGAGTTGGCGGTCTTGGGCGTCGGTCATTTTGTCGGTCATGCGGGCATGCTCCATCGTTCTCGCGGCGCGCATGCGCCCGAGGTTTGCTCAGGTGGCCCCCGCCCGAATAAGGCGAGGGGACGGCGCGCCAGGGGGCGCGACAGTCCGTTTGTCACGCGATCTTTCGGACCGCGTGGCGCCTCTCGGCGCGCCGTCCGGCGGTTTTGCGGCGCCGGGCCGCGCTTCCGGCGGCCATATCGTCCCGCCTTTGGCTCATCCGGGGCGGCCCCTTTTGGGCAGCCGCACCGTCGAGCCGCGGGCGGGCCGTTAGGCCCGGCCGTCAGCGAGCTCCTCGCGGCGGGTCATAGTGCCCGCGGGCGGAGCCCCGGCGCCGCCCGGGTGCGTGGTTTGCGAACCACGCCCGCGGGCGCCGGCCCGATCCTCACGAGCCGGAGCAATCGGTTCGCGCCCCTCATGGGGATCGGGCGGCGTGGAATAAAGTCCTAGATTGTGGAGGAATTATGTCCTACTTTAAATGTTGCGCTTCACCGTTACCCGTAGTATATTTATGCCATGATCCGGTCGTGGCGGAATTCCGCGACCCGCAAGGTCTGGGAAGGCGGGCGGCCGAACCAGTTCCGCGGGCTCGATTTCGAGCATGCCATCGATCTGCTGCTGGCGCTGAACGTGGCGAAGTCGTTGAACGACCTAAGTCCGTTGAAAAGCGTCGGGCTGCACAAGCTGTCGCGCGACCGCCAAGGCCAGTGGGCGATGACTGTCAACGAGCGCTGGCGCATTTGCTTCGAGTTTAAGAAAGGCGACGCCTACGAGGTCGAAATCGTCGACTATCACCGAGGATAGACCAGAGGACGTAACATGACCCCCGTTTCACATCCCGGCCGCCTGCTCAAGCGCGAACTGGCGGGGCGCAAGCTCTCCGCCAACCGGCTGTCGCTCGACATCGGCGTGCCGTCCGGCCGCATCACCGACATTCTCAATGCGCGGCGTTCGATCACCGCCGACACCGCGGTGCGGCTCGGGCGCTATTTTGGCAACAGCGCGCAGTTCTGGCTCGATCTGCAGAGCCAGTACGACATTGCGTTGGTGGAGCGGGAAAAGGGCGGGGAGATCGCGAAGCGGGTGAGGCCGGCAGACGCGGCGTGATGTTGTAGGGTGGGTTAGGCGCGCAGCGCCAGGCCTACTATGTGACTTGTGACAATGCGGACGGCGGGTTACGCGCCTTTGGCGCTAACACACCCTAGGGCCTTCACGGAAATCGGCGAGCGCCTGTTCGGCGAGGCGGTCGAGCTTGCCGGCCTTGGCGTCGCGCTCGATCTTGCTGTCGAAGCGCGCGGCAGCGAACGCCTCGAACCAATCGCGGAATTTGGCGAGTTGTTCCGGCGCGAGCTGCGAGATGGCGTTTTCGAGGTCTGAAAGGGTCATGGCTTTAATGTAGCACGTTAGCGGGTCGGGATAGGCCTATGCTTCGCCTAATTCGGCATCGTCGACGACCTTTCGAATTTCACTCATGGCCGTATCAACAAGATAAGCTTCTAAATTGGCGTAGAATGGATATTTGATATCAATGATAGGCCGCGGTTCGTTGTCTTTGTATTTTTGTAATTTTCCGTCGTCGTCACTTTTCCTCTTGAATCGCTCAAAAATCTCCCGATATCGGCGCGGCGACACGCCGTAGAAATGTTCGAACTCTACCGCCGGAAATTTTTGGAATTGACCGCGATCCCCGCCCTCGACGGCAATTGAATCTGAATGAAGATCAGAAGCTAAGCTCTTTGGATATGGCTCGAGAAATACGACCTTTTTAATTCCAGCCGCAACTATATGTTTTGCGCACATGTGGCAGGGAAAAGTCGTGCAATGAAGCGTGCCGTTGCGAACCGAATGACCGACACGCGCAGCATCCGAAAGCGCTCCCATTTCTGCGTGCACAACACGTCCATATTCAAGCGCATCCATAAATCTCGTTTCCAAGATCACTTTGTCCTGCAGCAGTTTAGCCGCGTCAGCCCCGGGGTCAATCGCGCGAATGACCTCGGTTAGTAGTTCGCGTTTTCTAACTTGGTTTGAGTCCACGCCTCGCAAAAAATCTCGATCGTCAAACTCATCATCGGACCAATAAGCGCCGCCGCCAGCTTTTGGAACCTCATTTGATCCCAGAGCCAAAATCTCGCCGGTTTCAGAAAAAATTGCTGAGCCAACTTGCCTTGAAAGATCTAGTGTTCTTAGTGCTGCGGCTCTCGCCAGGAACATTCCATATTCAATTTTTGTCGGTGAAAGGCAGTTTGATCCGAATATCAATTCGTTAAATCTCGAAACCTGTTCTTCAACGGTCTTCAGGGCATCTAAGCTTACGATAAAATCGGCATCGTGAAATATCGTTGCGACGCGCTGTCCGTGAAGCGCTCCGACTTCGTTTTCATCCTTTTCAATAAGTTCTTCAGCGACATTTCTATATTTATTGGGACCTGAAGACAGGTCGCCACTAGAAAAGTTTTTGGATAGGTAGCCAACCCGCGCGGCACGTCGAGAGTAGATCGAGATTTGAAAAAATAGCCGCCCGTAGACGGTTCGAAGAAGGTCAATTTCTTCTTTGCGCTTAAACTGATGAAGAAGAAAGACGGTCTTTGCGAACTTGTTGTCCGCCTTTTGAACTCTCAACCGCCTTGTCATAATCCGACGAATCGTCGTTGCAGCTAAAATTGTGTCATCGAATTTGGCGCGTAGCTGGTTACCGTATGCAATATAGGTAATGTAACGCTCGCATGGGCCTGCCCGATTTAATGGTTGTTCTGGTTTTACGTATTTTTCTAAAACGTTAAAAACATCGGTAACTTTGATTTCGACAACTCGGAAATCCCGGCTTTCGTAATAGGCTCGGAATGCATTTATCGTTGGTTCCAAGTCGGCGCCGATAGGAGCGACGAAACCAAAGACCAATTCTTGGCCTGCACCCGGTTCCGAAGACACCAAGTTAGGTGTTTTAATTGAACTGGAGGTGCGTCATGGAGCGGCGGAAGTTTACACGCGAGTTCAAGCTTGAAGCGGTGCGGCTGATCAAGGATCGTGGCGTGTCGTATGCGCAAGCCGAGCAAGACCTGGATGTGCATCAGTCGCAGCTGCGCAGTTGGGTGAAGGCTTTTGCGGACGATCCAGCACAGGCCTTTCCCGGCCAAGGTCAGATGAAGCCTGAGCAGGCCGAGATCGCGCGGCTCAAACGCGAGGTGACGAAGCTCAGGGCCGAACGAGACATCCTAAAAAAAGCCGCGGCCTACTTCGCGAAGGAATCGACGTGAAGTTCTCCTTCATCGCGAAGCACCGGGGGATCTGGCCGGCAGGATGGTTGTGCGGGGCGCTCGGGGTCTCGCGGGGCGGCTTCTATGCCTGGCTGACGCGACCGCGCAGCCAGCGCAGCCGGAGCAATGAAGAGCTGGGCGCGAAGGTTCGCGCCAGCTTCATTGGCAGCGCCCGGACCTATGGCGCCAGGCGGGTGTGGCACGACCTGCTGGCTGAGGGGGTGTCATGCGGACTGCACCGGATTGAGCGATTGATGCGATTACAGGCTCTCAAAGCACGCCCGCGCCGGCGTCGCCTGCCGCCCGACCTGGGTGAACGGCAGGCGGTCGCCGTCGCTCCCAACGTGCTCGACCGCAGCTTCCAAGCGCCCGCCGCCAATCGCAAATGGATCGCCGACTTCACCTACGTGTGGACGGCGGAGGGCTGGCTCTATGTCGCTGCCGTCATCGATCTGTTCTCTCGCCGTGTCGTCGGCTGGTCGATGAATGCGGCGATGACAGCGCAGCTCGTCACCGACGCACTGGTGATGGCAATCTGGCGACGGGGCAAGCCCGACGCGCTGCTGCATCACTCCGACCGTGGCAGCCAATACAGCAGCGAGCAGTTCCAGCGGCTGATGGCGGATCACGGCGTCATCTGCTCGATGAGCCGCTCGGGCAATGTCTGGGACAATGCAGCGATGGAGAGCTTCTTCTCCTCGCTCAAGACCGAGCGCACGGCACGCAAGATGTACTGGTCACGCGATGAAGCGAAGGCCGACGTGTTCGACTACATCGAGCGCTTCTACAATCCAAAACGCCGGCACTCGACGATCGGATATATGAGCCCTATGGAGTTCGAGCGGCAGGCTGGATTAGCTTAGGCGGGTGTCAACCAAACCGGGTGCAGGCCATCTGGAAATTTTATCTTCTGGATAGAATCAGGCATGAGTTAACTTGCAGCAAACTGTCTGCTATAAATGGGCAGTTGGAGGCTATCATGGCTGGACTAGTTCCGAAACGGCGCACTAGTGATGAGCTTGAACGCGCAAATAACCAGTTATTAGAGAAGCATAGAGAGCATCTCCAGTCTTGGGCAAAGAACAAGGAAAATACCAAAAGCTAAAGAATCGGGTCATAACCTGGCGGGCGAAAGCGATAAAAAAACGAAATAGCCTTTGTTCTAGCTCAAAATAAGCCGGCCTCACTCCGCCGCTTCTATCCGCTTCTTCGCCTTTGGCTCCTGCCTGAGCAGCACGGGCTTCAAAAACTGCCCGGTGTAGCTTCGGCCTTCGCCCTGCGGGCTTCGGCCCGACGAGGCCGCCGCCTTCACAATATCCTCCGGCGTGCCCTGCGCGACGATCTCGCCGCCGCCGTCGCCGCCTTCGGGGCCGAGATCGATGATCCAGTCGGCGGTCTTGATCACTTCCAGGTTGTGCTCGATCACCACCACCGAATTGCCGGTCTCCACCAGCTCGTGCAGCACGTCGAGCAGCTTCGCCACGTCGTGGAAGTGCAGGCCGGTGGTCGGCTCGTCGAGGATATAGAGCGTGCGGCCGGTGGCGCGCTTCGACAGCTCCTTGGCGAGCTTGACGCGCTGCGCCTCGCCGCCGGAGAGCGTGGTCGCCTGCTGGCCGACATGGATGTAGTCGAGGCCGACGCGGTGCAGCAGCGCCAGCACGTCGCGCACGCGCGGCACCGCCTTGAAGAATTCCAGCGCCTCTTCCACCGTCATGTCGAGCACGTCGGCGATCGACTTGCCCTTGAACAGCACCTCCAGCGTCTCGCGGTTGTAGCGCTTGCCCTTGCAGACGTCGCAGGTGACGTAGACGTCGGGCAGAAAGTGCATCTCGATCTTGATGACGCCGTCGCCCTGGCAGGCCTCGCAGCGGCCGCCCTTGACGTTGAACGAGAAGCGGCCGGGCTCGTAGCCGCGCGCCTTGGATCTCGGGCAGGGCGGCGAACCATTCGCGGATGGGCGTGAAGGCGCCGGTGTAGGTCGCCGGGTTGGAGCGCGGCGTGCGGCCGATCGGCGACTGGTCGATGTCGATGATCTTGTCGATGTGCTCGAGGCCCTCGATGCGGTCGTGCGGCGCGGGGGCGAGCGAGGCGCCGTTCAACTTGCGCGCCACCGCGTTGTACAGCGTGTCGATCAGCAGCGTCGACTTGCCGCCGCCGGAGACGCCGGTGACGCAGGTGAACAGACCGAGCGGGATCTCGGCGTCGATGCCCTTGAGGTTGTTGCCGCGCGCGTTGACGATTTTCAGCGTGCGGCGCGGGTTGCGCGGCTGCCGCTCGGGCACCGGCACGCTGAGTTCGCCGGAAAGATATTTGCCGGTCCACGAACGGGGAGCGGCGATGAGGTCGGCCACCGCGCCTTCCGCCACGATGTGGCCGCCGTGGATGCCGGCGCCGGGACCGATGTCGAGCACGTAATCGGCGGTGCGGATGGCGTCCTCGTCGTGCTCGACCACGATCACGGTGTTGCCGAGGTCGCGCAGGCGCTTGAGGGTTTCCAGCAAGCGCGCGTTGTCGCGCTGGTGCAGGCCGATGGAGGGCTCGTCCAGCACGTAGAGTACGCCGGTGAGGCCGGAGCCGATCTGCGAGGCGAGGCGAATGCGCTGGCTCTCGCCGCCGGACAATGTGCCGGAGGCGCGCGCCAGGGTCAGATAATCGAGCCCGACGTCGACCAGGAATTTCAGCCGCTCGCGGATTTCCTTCAGCACGCGCACGCCGATCTCGTTCTGCTTGGCGTTGAGGTCTTTCGGAAGCTGAGTGAACCATTCGCCGGCGCGCCGCACCGACAGCTCGGCGATTTCGGAGATGTTCTTGCCGGCGATCTTGACGCAGAGCGCCTCGGGCTTGAGCCGCGCGCCGTGACATTCATGGCAGGGCACGTCGGTGAAATATTTCAGCAGGTCCTCGCGCGCCCACTCCGATTCGGTTTCCTTGAAGCGGCGCTCCAGGTTGGTGATGACGCCCTCGAACGGCTTCTTGGTGGTGTAGCCGCGCAGGCCGTCGTCATAGACGAATTTGATCTCGTCCTCGCCGGAGCCGTACAGGATCGCGTCCTGCGTTTTCTTCGGCAGGTCTTTCCATTTGGTGTCGAGCGTGAAGCGGAAATGTTTCGCCAGCGCGTCGAGCGTCTGGACGTAATAGGGCGACGACGACTTGGCCCAGGGCGCGATGGCGCCTTTTTTGAGCGTGGCGTCGCGGTCGGGGATGATCAGATCGGCGTCGATATGCTGCTCGACGCCCAAGCCGCCGCATTCCGGGCAGGCGCCGAACGGATTGTTGAACGAGAACAGCCGCGGCTCGATCTCGGAAATGGTGAAGCCGGAGACGGGGCAGGCGAATTTTTCGGAGAAAATCAGCCGCTCGGCGTTGGCGTTGCGCCCGCGATTGGCGGCAGCGCCCGACGCCTTGGTGTCGGCGAGCTCGACGATGGCCAGACCGTCGGCGAGCTTGAGGCATTGCTCCAGCGAATCCGCCAGCCGCGTGCCGATGTCGCTCTTCACCACCAGGCGGTCGACCACCACGTCGATGTCGTGGGTGAATTTCTTGTCGAGCGGCTTGACCGCGTCGATCTCGTGGAAGGCGCCGTCGATCTTGACGCGCTGGTAGCCCTTGCGCAGGAACTCGGCGAGCTCCTTGCGGTACTCGCCCTTGCGGCCGCGCACGACCGGCGCCAGCACATAGATGCGCGTGCCTTCCGGCAGCGCCAGCACGCGGTCGACCATCTGCGACACGGTCTGGCTCTCGATCGGCAGACCCGTGGCGGGCGAGTAGGGCACGCCGATGCGCGCCCACAACAGCCGCATGTAGTCGTAGATCTCGGTGACGGTGCCGACGGTCGAGCGCGGGTTCTTTGAGGTGGTCTTCTGCTCGATGGAAATGGCGGGCGACAGGCCGTCGATCTGGTCGACGTCCGGCTTCTGCATCATTTCGAGGAATTGCCGCGCATAGGCCGAAAGGCTCTCGACATAGCGCCGCTGGCCCTCGGCATAGATGGTGTCGAACGCCAAAGACGACTTGCCGGAACCCGACAGGCCGGTGAACACGACCAATTGGTCGCGCGGAATGGCGACGTCGATGTTCTTCAAATTGTGCTCGCGCGCGCCGCGGATGGCGATCGCGCGGGCGTCTCGGGCCGGCTGGCTGGGGCGGTCGGGCATGCAGCCGGAACGTAGTAAGAACAATCCGGTTTTGCCAGTGCGCCCGGAACGCGATCGACAGTTCTCCAAAGCAAAGGGCCGGCGCTTGCGGCCGGCCCCCTGCAGCTTTTGCTGCCGCCGCGGCTAGAAGTGGTAGTTGACGCCGGCGCGCACGATGTTGGTCTTGAAGGTGACGTCGGTGGCGACGCCGCAGGTGGCCGCGCTGCAACTCGCCGTGCCGAGGTCGGCGTAGAGATATTCGACCTTGGCCGACCAGGCGCCGGTGAAGGCGTATTCGAGGCCGCCGCCGGCGGTCCAGCCGACCCGGGTCGCGCTTTCCGAGGGGAAGCCGAGCGGCGTCATCTTGACGTCGGCAAAGGCCGCGCCGCCGGTGATGAACGGCATAAAGCGGTCTAAGCTATAACCGAGGCGGGCGCGCGCGGTCGCGAACCAGGAATTTTTCGTTCCGCAACAGGCGGTGGGGTCGGTGCCCTTGAGCCAGCTGGCGTCGATGTCGGCTTCGGCGCCCAGGATGAACTGGCTGTATTGCAGGTTGTAGCCGAAGGTGCCGCCGACCAAACCGCCGGTCAGATTGAAGTCGCCCGTGGTGGCGGTCGAGGCCGGATCGGTCCAACTGGACGTACCCCAGGCGTAGCCGCCGTTGATGCCCATATAGAAGCCGGTCCAGTTGAACGAGCTGGCGGCGGCCGGCGCGCTAAACGGCCGCGGCATGTCGGCGGCCGAGGATGGCCCTGCCATGGCGGCCGCCATAAGGCCCGCGCAAGCCGCGAGAATGAAACGTTGCATGGTGCAACCTCCTGAGAGTTTCGGTCGAAGCGGACGCGGGGACAGGGGAGGGACGCTATATGTTGTGGATGATTCGCGCTGTGACCTTTACGCCACAGAGAATGCAAATTACTGAGCCGAATCAGTTGCCTAAATAGTTAAAATCTGCTAGAACAAAAAAAGAACAGACTTGTGTCCCGGGGTCCCTTATAAACGGGGCCGCACGACAGAAGCCCTGTGGATTAAGGCCGAACGAACTTGCCGCATGAGGGCCAAGGTCTAGGGTAAAAAGTTAATTTTCGGGGCGGCGCGCGGCGGGCGGCCCCATTACCGGCGAGCGGCGGCGGCTTTTGGACAGGCGCGCGCGACCGTCATCGCCACGCGGAGAGCATCATGGCAGGTAGCGTCAACAAGGTGATCCTCATCGGCAATCTGGGCGCCGATCCGGAGATCCGCCGCACCCAGGACGGGCGGCCGATCGCGAATTTGCGCGTGGCCACCTCGGAAAGCTGGCGCGACAAGGCGACCGGCGAGCGCAAGGAAAAAACCGAGTGGCATCGCGTCGTCATTTTCAACGAAGGTCTGTGCAAGATCGTCGAGCAATATCTCAAGAAGGGCTCGAAGGTTTATCTCGAAGGCGCGCTGCAGACGCGCAAATGGCAGGACAAAGACGGCCACGACCGCTACTCGACCGAAGTGGTGCTGCAGGGCTTCAACTCGCAGCTCACCATGCTCGACACGCGGGGCGGCGGCGGGGCGAGCGCCGACAGCGGCGACGACTTCGGCTCCACGGGTCCGAGCGTTGCGCGCGAGCGCAAGCCGGCGATGGCCGGCGCCGGCAAGTCGGCGGACATGGACGACGAGATTCCGTTCTGAGTTTCGCGCGCGTCCCGGTCTGCACCACAATAAGC
>CAWGSI010000014.1:0-92500 GCA_963825265.1 uncultured Alphaproteobacteria bacterium
GTAATTTGTACGCGTTCTGTAGTTTATTTAAATCTTCGCAAAATGTCGTACCAATCCAGCTCTAGAATTATTGCGTTCGCCCAATAAAATATGCAAATTCCAATGATGTTCACGCCAACTAAAATGACATCTCCACGCTCCGTACCGTCGCGGCAAGTGCTTCGTCAATGAGCGCCCCGTGAACTCTGTATACACCGGCATTTTCCGAGGCCACCAGCAATAGATGGCCTCGCTTTTTAGATACCCATCAGGATCCATTTTGGTCCGGACTCGGCCTTTCTCCCGGTAAGCAACGGCGCAATTTTTTTTCGTACAAGCTCAAGGCCGCTCCAATTGCCTGATGCATATCCAAATATCGATAGGTCCCCAGACGCCCCGTAAAAATCACATTTGGTTCGGTTTCAACCAATTTTTTGTATTGGTTGTAGCGCAGCTTTTCGTCTTGCCGACCTATCGGGTAATAGGGCTCATCGTCGCGCTTCGCGAAGCGCGTACATTTTTGCATTATAATTGTCTTCTTTCCGTACTGGCGCTCTGGATGAAGATGCTTAAATTCATGTATGCGAGTGAATGGTACATTGATATCGCAGAATTAACGACTGCAGCACCTTGGTAACCATCTATTTCCAATCTTTCGATTTCGAAATCGAGCGTTCGCCATCCCAGCTCACCGAATTTGTATTCGAAGTACCGGTCCACCGGTCCCGTATAAATGCTTACAGAACGCGCGGATCGAGTTCCCCGCGCACATCAAAATAGCCGCAGTTGTTGATCACCTGGATCATTGGATGCTTCAACATTTTGTCGAATATTGCGGTGTAGCCACCTATCGGAAGCCCCTCGTACCGGTCGGAGAAATAGAAATCATTGAAGCTGAACCGAACCGGCAATCGTGAGATTATTTCTATGGGCAACAAGGCGGGGTCAGTCTCCCATTGCTTGATGGTATAACCTCTGATGAATGCCTCATATAATGCGCGACCGATTAGCGAAATCGCCTTTTCCTCAAAATTTCGTGGGAGGTTTATGCTTTCGGCAGCGGCTCGCTGCTCGATAAAAGTGCGGGCTCTAGCTGGATCAAATCCGTCCGAAAAACTGATTAATCGTCATCAGATTAATTGGAATTGTATAAGTTTTCCCTCTGTGCTTGGAAAACACTCGATGCCGGTAATTGTTGAACGAAGAAAACTGTGTAATGAACTTCCAAACAGTTTCGCTCGACGTATGAAAAAGGTGGGAACCGTATTCGTGATACTCAATTCCCGTTTCGCTATCTATTTTTGAATAAGCATTGCCCCCGATATGGCTGCGACGTTCGATTACGAGCACAGGCAGCGCCAGTTCACTAGCTACCTCGTAGGCAATCATCGCGCCGCAAAATCCGGAACCAACAACAACTAGCCGATGGTTATTTTCAGAAATAGTCATCGCGATATTTTCGTTCACAGACAAATTGAAATTGGGACACTCTCATATCCTACTTAAGACACCCCGGGTTAAATATAGAAAGGACCCACCCGCCCTATAGAAAAGTTCTGGAACGTAAAACATTTTACAAACTTAGCATATGTGCGGGCCTAATATCCGCTTCACTAATCGGCCGGTTGGGGTCAAGCGCTTTCAGGCTGTCCACAGCTACGGTGTCGATGTCACCCGCGGGCTCGTGCTTCTCTTCGGAATTGGCACTAAGGGCCCTTCCATCATGGGATTCGAGAACGAGGTGGAACAATCTTTGGGGCGGCCTTGCCGTCAGATGGACGGTAGGTCCAGGCGGACATTCGCGCCCGCACGGCCGCGGGCCAATATCCGCTTTCGTCCAAAACGGGAGTCCGCTGGACTTGAATTTCACGTTCCCGGATCAGCCAGATGAAATTATTTAGCACCTGGTCGCCAAGTTAATTCATCTTGACCGATGCCCGAAGGTCGCCCGCTCCATGAAGTCGCGAGAAATCAACGGTAACTTATCGAAACGATTTATTCTGGACAGAAAAAATCAATTGTTTCCGCCCATCCATACTTGCCTCTACAAAAACCTAAGTTTATCCCCATAGGACAAACAAATGTTGCGGCGTGACGAGGCTTCAATTCGCGCAAGACACATGAACACAGACCTCGACAAACTTTTTCAATTGGTTGAGCGGCTTCGTAAACAGGCCATCGGCGAACCAAAGCTCATTCGCGAAAGGCATGCGTTTGAGTACGGTGAAAAGTCGGCCAAGATCGTTGCGCTACTAAAACTAGTGCGGTCAGCGCACGGAGTGAGCGCGCTCGTGGCACTATTGAATTAGGGGCTTGTCATAGATTTTGGAGCGATCCTTAGATGCATCAATGACTGTCATACGGAAATCTATTTTCTACTTGAGGACTATCCAAAAACATCGACCAACGTGGATAAATTCGTTCGGGCCTTTTTTGAGAACACAATAGATGGCTACCTCTCGACTGAGACCCCTGCCGTTGAATCCAAGAAAATTCGAGCTGCGATGGTACGCGTGCTCAAAGGGCGGCATGATGAAGAAACACGCCAACGAATAGATCGCGTCTACACGACGTTTTGCGGTTACGTCCACGCGAACTACGCGCATATTATGGAGGCGTACAATGGAGCGACGCTCAGCTTTAATCTTGCTGGCATACCCAGCCGTCGCCAAAAAGAAATGCGATTGGAGCACGTTGAGTTGGCGGCCTCTGGCGTGGCAAGCGCGGCTGCGTTCATTGCGAAAACGCTGGATATAGATGACCTTTACCGAGAAATTATGAGACAATTAAAATAACGGAGCGGACTTGGAGTGCGTTGGCACTAGTCGAGTGTACGATCAACAATGTCGAATTGTCGTCCGGCGCGCGTGAACTGTCCGGACATGCGGGAAAACTATAGCATATCGCGCCGTGATTGAAGTATCCTTGCCCTATGTCGGATGCTAGCGACCGAAATTCAGATGAGCAGCGCGAACCAAATCCGCGCCCAATAAAAGCTAGCCGCCTTTCTAAGTTTGAAGGAATTATCGTCGGTCGCGAGCGCGTCTTCGACGTTTTAGCGACAATCATTACTGCGATTTTTACGGTCGTCCTTGCCCTCTCAACTGTCCTCCTTTGGAAAGAAACAAAAGATTTGAGAAATTTTGCTCAACAACAAAGCGAAGACATGAAGGCCTCGATTGCCGAGGCTGCTCGATCAGCGGACGCTATGCACGATGTTGCAAAGGCCCTGAGTGCCCAAACCGAGTTCCACTCACGCAAATGCCGCGGCCGTATCTCACACTTGGGCTTGCCGGAGTGATCCCGCAGAACAAAGAAACGAACTACCATTATGAAGTTCGCCTCACATTACAAAATGTCGGAAGCACTCCGGCCACCAGGGTCGGCGTCAACTCCTATGCTGACATACTGCCGATTCCGCTGCCCACTGATTTTAAGTTTTCGGCATTCAATCCTACAATAGGCGGTGTAAGTGGAAACATAGGGTCCGCACGAAAGCACTCTCACTGCAATCGCTCCTCGCCTTTATTCAGACGACGTGGCTCACGAAATAGAAACCGGCGCTCAAAAGGCGCTATATGTCTATGGAACGGTCGTTTATGAGGATATATTTGGCGTGAGCCACATTACAAAATTTTGCCAACTGGTTCTTTGGCTGAAAGGCGGAAATTTCATGACCCGCAATTACGCCATATACAACGAAGCAAATTAGAAGAGCCGATACACGGTCTAGTCAGGAAATTTAAAATCGAATTTGTTCAGCAATTCCGCCGCGTCTTCGCGCGCGATCATTTCCGCTTCATTGCAAATCAAGGCCGTCCAAATCCGGAAAGGCGAACGGCTCACGCTCCCGCATTCAAATCGCTGAATTGATCCGGCTGGCGCATCCAAGATCGGATCGTCCACGCAACGCCGAAGCGCATCGGCCAAAGCCCGGCGCGGCCGGACCGTTGCGCGGGTCACTTCTAGGGTCCACGCCAAAAAGCATTCGGCGTTCGGATGCGCGCCGATCATTCAAGATAGCGACGCAATTGCTGTTCGGCGTGATCGAGCATGTCGGGAGGAAAGACGGCACTGCCGCGCATTGCCTGCCCCGCCGCGCTCTGCCTAGTTTTCTGCAACTCCAATAATCCACGTTTGGCGTATTCGTGGCATTGCGCTCTTACACCAAGCAATTCGTAGATTGCCGCCATTCCCATGTAACCGGCAATCTGGTCATTTGATAGGGCAATAGCCGGCTCAAATAAATTTGTTGCCGCGAAGCCGATTTTTCTCGCGGAGTTTATACGCTTGTTATTCACCTCTTTTTCAAGAAGGGCGATTTTTTGAACCCTGCTTGGCAAAGGATTTCCGATATTTGGGCGCGAATAAACGACACATTCCGATCTTCGTGGCCTAGCTGCTCGTATCGGGACACCAAATTATTTTCCACTGACGAAAGCACAAAGCAATCGAACAGTTCCGTGTCGGCGAGGGCGTCAAATATCGAGTTTATCATGATTGGCGCTACTTTATGCCAAGGCGGAGTATGGGCCTTCATCAGGCTTCTTGCCGAGGGTGGCTGCCCCTCGGTCATGGTAGGTCGTTTTTGAGCCTAATAGTCGGGAAAGAATGGACATGATGATGACGCTCGCGCGCGCGGATATCTGATTATCATATCACGAAAGAGGACGGTGCGGCGCTGGATGGCCACGCAGCGCGAGGCTGGCATTCAATCGGCTTACCCAAATGATTATTTCGGACGAAGAATTACCTTATGCTTTGGCCGGGTGTCGAGTTTTCCCGGTTTGCAAAAACCGTATAAGCCATTGATACGCCACCAGTGACCGTTGACCCGGTTTGCGAAAATCTTCTGGGCGATCAAGGCGCTTGACCAGACTACGAATCTGGGGGTCAGGAGTTCGAATCTCTTCGGGCGCGCCATAAGCTTCCCGCCTGCCTCGGCCGACGGATCGGGGGCCTACCCAATCGCCAGGTACTGCCCGACCTTCAACCGTTTCCTGTCGCTGACTGATCGAGACGCGGGACAAGCGCTGTTGGTCCAATTTTCCGGTGTTTATTGATGCTAATTTAATCTTCGTCCGACAATTCGCAGCCCGGGCATCGTTTCAATGGTGGCTTTAAAATAAGCGTCGATTGACGGTCCACATTGCTACCGCTCAATATTTAAGCGCGCGTAGGTTCTTGCGGCTCATGCAAGCCGACCGAGACAAAAGAAAAAGAAATTAGGTGTGTGAGGCCACTCACAAACTATCCATCTGAACCGAGCGAATATCCAGTGGGGACCGGGGCATTCTGCGCAGGAGGTTCAGATGCGCCGAGCATTATCCATCGTAACGGCGGCTGCCATAACCGCCATTGGTCTCTTAACCACTATTGCTCCGAGTCGAACGGCTGTCCGACAGGGATGTGAAAACGACCGAATTCCAAAACAAAATTGCTATCTATGGTCTTCATATCGCACTTCCTGACGATATGAAGAACTTTCCTTTCGAGATTGTGCCATTGCCTTGACCGCGCGAAGGAGGTGCGGTGGGTCTTGGACGCGTGTTTGACGATCGACAAGCACTCGACATTCAAGTTTTATGAAAAGGCAATCGCGCTGAATGCCGACGCCCGGATAGGTGCCGGTCAAATTGCTTTTTCGCTTACGAGATTTTGCAGTGCGCCGGGCGCCAAAATGGCAATGCCGCCACGTTCCAACTTCAGCCACTTGCGACGTTGCCAGCTTTGTAACTGCTTATTCGCACTTTCACGGGAAACCCCGATCATTTGACTAATTTCGCGCTGCGTTACCCGAATTTTGCCGCTCGCAGAAGCAGCGGCAGCACGCCGATAGAGGTGCAACAGGACCTTTGCAAGGCGGCCCGGTAGGCCGAGAAAGACGATATCTTCGACTTGTTCGCTCGTTCGGCGCAGGCGTGTGCACAATAATTCGATCAGCTGCATCGCGACCTCCGGATGACCCGCCAGCAAGGGCACAAAATCGCGGCGCTCGATAACCAAGAGTTCGCCACTTTCGATGGCTACTGCATCCGCGGTCCGCTGACCGCCATCGAGAAATGCAATTTCTCCAAATATCTCTCCGGGAACGATCAGATTGAAAATTGCATCTTTTCCTTGCTCGGATGGGGAGCTGATTCTGATCGCGCCGGCGCAAACCGCATATAGACTTGTTCCGATGTCGCCTTTACGAAAAACGGTCCCGCCCTTCTTTATTTTCCTCATATTGGCATGGAGAGCCAACCGGCCAATCGTTGCGTCGTCCATCTTTTCGAAAAACGGATGAGCGCGAAGCAAAGCGCGCTTATCGAAAGGCCGTGATGGCGCGACAACTTTTGCTCGAATGTCCATAAAAAACCCGCACGTAGGCGCGTTTTGCGATGAACCCACAATAGCACAATTCGAACTGCGAAAATGGATTAGGTGGCGACCAAAAGAGCGATTCCAGCAGTGTGACGTAGTTCATACTGGTCTGCGGCCAACAGGTTCACGATCTCGGTACTCTCAAAAGGAGGGCCTAGATATGACCGAACTCTATCAACTGCTTGACGGAAACTTGGCGGAACGCGCATTCCTCATCGCATCCGCCGGTTTTATCGCTTTTTACGCGTGCGGAATTCTGCTCGTGCAGCGGTCCAAAGTCGGGCCGCGCCGGACGGTGTTTCAGGCCAAAACGGCGGGCGCCGCTTTGTTGTTCGCCTTGGCGTTCACCGCCGTTGCCAGCGGATTCTGGCGGCCCCACACGATGAACACCGGCAGCACAGCTTCGATTTCACCCATCGATCTGCAGAGCGCTGTCGACATGAAATCCCTGCCCGAGCAGCAGCTGGGGGATCTGTTCTAGCGGCCGATGGCGACGGCGCGCCTCGTACGTCCGCGCCGTCGCCTCCTAACGAAAGGGAGAGCGAGATGTCACGATTTCATATATTCGACCCGCCTGATCCTATGGACCGTCCGCTTTGTTCAAATTTTGGATGGACCATGTGGATTGCTCACGGTGGACCGGACGAATCCGACCGCGACAAGCGCACAATCGAACGCCAGAGCGACGGCGAGCCGGAAAACAAGGGCGTCAAACAAGAGTAGGGCCGCGCCAGTAGGCGGCCTCTATTTGTTTTTTGAATGCTCAGTTCCAGCCCGTGTGACCTGCTTCATACAATATCAGGCGATCGTCATTTTAATTTATCAATGGAGTTTCAGTTCCACACTGGAAGTTCGGATAATTTCATTCCGGCGGCGGAGGTTGTCCGAATCTTCTCCAGAATGTCGGCGTCGCCGGAAAGCGAAAGGATCAATTCCATGACCGAGATTTCGAACGAACAGATCGAAAAAGAAATCCTTGCCTGCGAATTGTGCGACGAGGCGCTGGAGGCTGCGGCAGGTACGGCCCGCGGGAAGGCGGCGAGCTACACACTTGCAGCCTGTAGCGGACTTTCTGTCTGCCCGGGCTGACCATTGTGGTTGATCGGTCGTCGAATTCTTCATTCTCCCATGACCGCGATAGCCGAAGTCCCGCGAGCTTTATCTGGGACTTCGGCCGAGTAACGGCATCGCGCGCATCCACCCATTATCCGGATTATCGGCGCGTTTCCCCACAGACAAGGCAACATGGGTTATGACCAGCATTATTCGCCATACTGCGGCGACCTCGCGGAAAGGTGATATAAACCTTGTTGCCGGTACGGCCCGACGTTACCCTCGCCGCCATCGTAGATCCAGTTCGCCGCTTCCTCCGGGGCCTGGAATGAAGTGCCAGAAGTGCCAGCACGATAATTCTGATAACGCGAAGTTCTGTGAGCAATGTGCCGCTCCGCTGACTCAAACCTGCGGCAACTGTGGAAGCCAAGCGCCGTCCACAGCCAAGTTCTGCCCCCAATGCGGCCATCCCCTGAAGCGGATTCCCGAAGATCCGCGCAATGCTTCGCTCAAAAGTCACGTTCCCCAGCACCTCGTCGATAAGATCCTTACCTCCAAGGCCGCGCTCGAAGGCGAGCGCAAGCAAGTCACCGTACTGTTCGCGGACATCAAGAGCTCGATGGAGCTGCTGGCCGACCGCGACCCCGAAGACGCGAAAAAGCTCCTAGACCCCGTGATCGTGCGCATGACTGAGGCGGTGCATCGCTACGAGGGCACCGTGCATCGGATTATGGGCGACGGGATCATGGCGCTGTTCGGCGCCCCGCTTGCGCATGAGGATCATGCCGTGCGCGCATGTTATGCGGCGCTCAGGATGCAGGAAACCGTCGCGCGCTACGCGGACGAAGTGCAGCGCTCTTACGGGGTCCCCGTGACGATCCGAGTCGGACTTAACTCAGGCGAGATTGTCATCAGTGCAATCGGCGACGATTTGCACATGGAATACACCGTTGTCGGCGAGACGGTGCACCTGGCGGCTCGGATGGAGCAGATGGCAATGCCGGGTTCGGTGCTTGTCACGGCTCACACCCTTAAGCTGGCGGAAGGCTACGTCGCTACGAAGTCGCTCGGCCCCGTACCGGTTAAAGGGCTTGCCGATCCGGTTCAAATTTACGAGGTGACCGGAGCGGGCACGGCACGAACCCGCCTGCACGCCGCAGCGGGAAGAGGCCTTACACGCTTTGTCGGCCGCGGCGTTGAACAGGAGCAGCTCCGTCTTGCGCTGCAGCTCGCCGGCCGGAGTCGGGGTCAGGTGGTGGCGATCGTCGGCCAAGCCGGCGTGGGCAAGTCGCGTCTGGTGCACGAATTTGCTCATTCGCCCCATACAGCCAACTGGCTGGTACTGGAATGCAGCGCGACATCGTACGGGCATGCAACGCCGTACCAGCCGATCACCGAATTGCTCAGAAATTATTTTAAGATCAACGCCAATGACAGCGCGCAATCAATTCGCGAGCTAGTGTCGAGCAAAATAATGACGCTCGATCCATCGCTGCAGGACGCCATCCTGCCGGTGCTGGACCTTCTCAACGCGCTCGACGACGAGCACGCATTCCGATCCCTCGACCCGTCCCAGCATCGCCAGCGCACCTATCAGGCTGTCACCCGCTTGTTGTTGAGCGAGAATCGCGTGCAGCCCGTCAATGCGATCTTCGAGGACATTCACTGGTACGACTCTCTTACTCTCGGGCTGCTGAACGACCTTGTCATCCGCGCGCTGGATGCGCGCCTGCTTCTGGTTGTTACGTGCCGTCCCGAGCACAAGGAAGAATGGGCATCCCAGCCTAATTACCGTCAACTGCGTCTGGAACCGCTTCCCGGCGAAAGTCTTGCGGAGCTTCTTCAGGTCCTGCTCGGCTCCAACCCGGGCCTGAAAACCTTGAAGACGTTCCTGATGAAGGCTGCCAGTGGGAATCCGTTTTTTGTCGAAGAGATCGTACGATCGTTAGTGGATACCGGAGTGCTTGAGGGCGGGCAGGGCAATTATCGTCTGGCGAAGTCATTCTCGAGCGTCGAGGTCCCGCCCACTGTCCAGGCGGTGCTCGCTGCGCGTATTGACCGGCTTTCCCCCGCCGGGAAACGGCTGCTGCAGGAGGCGGCGGTTATTGGACAAGACGTCCCGTTTGATGTTTTGCATAAAATTAGCGGTCTCTCGGAAGATGACATTTATCATCTGCTGAACGATTTGCAGGCCGGTGAATTTCTCTACCAGACACAGCTATTTCCAGAGCTGCAGTACAGCTTTAGACATGCGCTAACGCATGACGTCAGCTATAATGGCGTACTTCAGGATCGCCGCCGCGACATTCACGCGCGCATCGTGGATGCGATTGAAAAACTTTACGCCGGCCGGCTCGGGGAGCAGATCGAACGGCTCGCCAGTCATGCCGTACGCGGTCAACTGAAAGAGAAGGCCGTTCACTATCTCCGCCAGGCCGGGCGCAAGGCGGCGGCACGGTCGGCGCTCTCGGACGCCCGGGCTTGGCTTGAGCAAGCGCAGTCTATTCTGAAGGAACTGCCGGAAGACCGTGCCACGCTGGAACAAGACATTGAGATTCGTCTCGAATTGCGGCCGGTTCTGCGCCAGCTCGGCGAGGGCCGGCAAATGCTCGAGCAATTGCGCGAAGCCGAGGCCATCGCCACGCGGCTGAATGACGATCGCAGGCGGGGCCTTGTTTGCGCATTCTTGACGACCGTCCATTCGAGCGTCGATCAGCTGGATGAGGCGCTCACGACAGGCAGCCGGGCGCTAGAGCTAGCCGAGCGCCTCGACGACTCGAAGCTTCGCTTCCTGTCTAAGAGTTGTCTCGCGCAGGTCCATTGTTACCGCGGCGATTATGAGCGTGCCGTCGAACTTGCCACTGATAATCTAGCCGCGCTGCCGCCAAATTGGATTAACGAGCATTTCGGCATGGCTGTTCCGGTATCGGTCTTCGATCGTGCTTGGCTTATCATGAGCCTCGCGGAACTCGGACGCTTTAGCGAAGCGGCAAAGTACGAGAAGGAGGCGATCAAGATCGCCGAAACTTCTGAATATGCCTTTACCATCGGCTGGGCGCACTTTGCCGCCGCCGTACCGCACTTAATCAAGGGCGATTGGGCACAGGCGCATACGCTGGTTGAGCACTGGATCACGACGCTTCGCACCGGAAATGTCGCCATTCAACTTCCTTGGGCGGTTGCTGCCTCCGCTTGGGTGCTGGCGCAGATCGGCGAAACGGATGAGGCGCTCAACCGGGTTCAGGAGGCCGAACGGTTGCTTGAGGACCAAGCGGCGAGCGGAATCGTTGGTCATCGCGCCTGGGCCTACCTCGCGGTAGGCCGCGCATGTCTGTTTCTTGGCCGCCGGGACAAGGCGCAGCACATGGCCGAACACGCGCTTGATGCTTCGCGGAATCAGCCAGGATTCGCGGCCTATACGCGACTCTTGTTTGGCGACATCGCAATTGAGCAAGACCGGGTCGATTCGGAGAGCGCCATCGTACATTTTCGTGAAGCGCATGCGCTTGCGCAAAAGCACGGAATGCGTCCGCTCATTGCGCATTGTCACCTGGGGTTTGGCAAACTTTACCGCCGCACCGGCAAAATAAAAGAGGCCGACGAAAATCTTGCCAGCGCAGCTACGATGTACCGTGACATGGGCATGAGCTTCTGGCTGGAACAGGTGAAACTGATAAGCTAAACTTTGTCGGGACGGGAGCAGCGAGCCGTGTTGGACGAACTTCGCGTAAAACCCCAAATCTCTGTTCCGTTTCTCCGGCTCAACGATCTCTTTGAATATCATGCCGGGCGTAGGCCTGAGGCCGCGGCGATCCTTGCTCCCGGTCGCGCTCCGCTGAGTTACGGCCGACTGCATCAACAAATTGGCGACGTGGGGCGCGCGCTGCGGGACCTCGGAGTAGGCCGCGAAGATCGCGTCGCCTTGATGCTGCCGAACGGACCGGAAATGGCGTCGGCAATTCTTAGCGTGGCGTCGAACGCGGCGTGCGTCGTGGTAAATCCTGCTTATGCGTCTGACGAGCTTGAGCGATATTTCGATGCGCTACGTCTTGCGGCGTTGATTATTCCGGCTGGAATCGATTCCCCGGCGCGCCACGTCGCAGAGGCACGGGGCTTGCGTGTAATCGAGCTAACAGTACCGTCCGGCGCAGGGGCTGGCCTGTTCACACTCAGTACAAAGCGTGCGGTCAAGCCGTCGGGCGACTCGGTTGGGCCCGGCAGTGTTGCCTTGTTTGTGTTGACCTCGGGCACGACCGCCGTGCCGAAGATCGTGCCGCTGACGCACGCCAATATTTGCACATCGGCCTATAGCTCAGTTGCCTCGGTGGCTTTGACGGAGGCAGACCGGTGTTTGAATATTCTTCCACTGTTTCATTGTCACGGGCTCGTTGCCACCGTGTTGGCTGCGCTGGCGGCCGGCGCCGGCGTCGTTTGCACTGCTGGCTATGATGGCAACAATTTTTTCGGATGGCTGCGCGACTTTCGAGTGAAGTGGTACTCGGCCGTTCCAGCTATGCATCTGGCAATTCTCGCGCAAGCGCGGCAACATCCTGAGCAACTCGAGAACTGCCGCCTCCGTCTCATCCGCTCCGCATCCGCCCCGCTGCCGCCGCGCGTCTTCGCAGACCTTGAGCGGGTGCTAGGGACGACCGTGATCGAGCTATACGGCATGACGGAAACCGCCGGCGCGCCGATTGGATGTAATCCGCTGCCGCCGCGTCAGCGCAAACCCGGTTCGGTCGGTGTCCCGGTGGGATTGGATGTCGCGATCATGAGCGACGACGGGGGAATATTGCCTCCTGGCAAGACGGGACAAGTCGTCATCCGCGGAGCGAGCGTCACGCTCGGTTACGATCGCAATCCGGCGGCGACACAAGAAGCATTCGCCAGTGGATGGCTTAAGACAGGCGACCTCGGTTTTTTCGACGACGACGGTTACCTTTTTCTGGTTGGACGCAGCCGGGAGATGATCAACCGCGGCGGCGAGAAAATCACGCCGCGCGAGGTCGACGAAGTGTTGCTCGAACATCCGGCGATTGCGGAGGCGGTCACTTTCGCCGTGCCTCACATTACGTTGGGCGAAGACGTCGCGGTTGCCATCGTGTTGCGGCCGAACGCGAAGGCGACCGTAAAGGACATTCGCCAATTCGCCAGTGAACGTCTTGCCGGTTTTAAAGTCCCGCGCCAGGTGCTCATCGTCAAAGAGTTGCCTAAAGGAGCGACCGGTAAAGTGCGGCGGGTAGGTCTGGCAGCGACGTTGGCACATAAAATCGGTTCTGTTGCGGCGCAATCTTTCGTTGCCGCGCGCACGCCGCTTGAAAATGAGCTATCTGGAATCTGGACCGATGTACTTTCGCGTGAACAGGTCGGAATCCACGATGATTTTTTCGCGCTGGGTGGGGATTCGCTCTTGGCCGCGCAGGTCATCGCGTGCATCCACGACCGGTTTCATCTCGATGTCGGTGTCGTCAGCGTGTTCGAGGCGCCGACTGTGGCCGAGATGGCTCAGCATCTCGAAGGCTTGATCCAGGCTGGCCAAACGCGCCGTCCCGCTGCGATTATTGCACGCGTCGATCGAGACCAAGAGTTACCTGCATCGCCCGCCCAGGAACGGATGTGGAAGCTGCAGCACGCTCTGGCAGGCCTCCCGTACTTCAACACTCTTTATGCGATTCGGCTAACCTCGCCGTTTGATGTGAAGACCTTAGAGCGCAGCCTGAATGAAATCGTTCGTCGTCACGACATCCTGCGCACGACTTTTGCCCACGTCGGCGGCCGGTTGGTTCAGATCGTCGCTCCACAACTGAACGTGCCGCTGAAGATCGAAGATCTGCACAAATTGCCGCGGTCGAAGAAACAGGCCGCTGGGCGTAAGATTATTCAGAAAGAACTTCTGCATTCATTTGACCTCGCGCGAGGCCCGCTTATTCGCACGGGTCTGGTAAGGTTGGCGCCTGAGGAACATCTTTTGCTGATTGCCATGCACCAAATCAATGTCGACGGTTCGTCGCTCGGCGTCATTTCGAACGAGCTTGCCGGTCTGTACGATAATTTCGCCGCCGGAAGCACTTCGACACTGCCACCGCTCGAAATTCAATTCGGCGACTTTGCGGCTTGGCAGCGGCAATGGCGATCACATCCGAGTATCGCCGCGCAGTTCGACTATTGGCGCGAGCAGCTTCGCGAGCCGCTCCCGGCCGTGACATTCGGCGTCCCCCGGCCCGGGAGAAAAGCCGACCCCCACCAAACAGCGCAATGCAAGGTGGTGTTGCCGGCAAGTCTGACCCAAGCACTCAGGGAATTCGGTCATCGCGAAGGCGGCACTCTGTTCATGGCATTGGTCGCGGGATTAAAGATATTGTTGCATCGCCGCCTGAGCGAAAATGACCTGCGGGTGGCTACGAATGTCGCCAATCGCAATCGTGCGGGGACCGGGGGCCTAATTGGGCCCATCGTCAATACGGTGATCTTGCGTACCGATTTCGGTGGCGACCCGACCCCGCGGGAAGTGGTGCAGCGGGTGCGCGCGACGACGCTCGACGCCTATGCCAATCAGGATATTCCTTTTGAAGAGCTCGCCGACACGCTCCAGCGCGAGCACGGGTTTGACCCTGCCAAGCTCGCCCAAGTGATGATTTTACTGCACAATGCGGCGCTGCGGCCGGTCGCGACGTCTGGAAAGGCGCTTGCCTTCGAAGAGGCCGACCCGGACATGTTGATGCCGCTGGTGACGACCACGACATATGATGTTATCCTGGTGCTACGTGAAGGGACCCGTGGCTTGGTGGGTTCGTGTATCTACAAACCACATCTCTTCAGCGCCAGTTCGGTCGAGCGGCTGCTTCGAGAGTTTCGGCAGGTACTGGAGAAGATGGTGGCGCAGCCGGAGCGACCGATTTCGGCGATGCCGGTTTCGCCGCGGCGTAAGCGTTGAGGTGACGACCACAAGCAGATTTTTGGGAATGCCAGTGTAAATCCAAGGAGAGACACCAATGGGAGCATTTCGGCCTGTCGCATTCAGTTCAAGGGAACTCAAGGGTCTGACCGCCAAGCAGCGCAAGACTTTGAAAAAGACAATTGTGCGCCATTTGGAATCGCATCCTCAAATCCGCAAAATCGTTAGAAAGAAGGCGGGTCCCGTCCTTAAGCGAATGAAGAAGGCGTCTTAAGGCACACCGCCGCGGTTTCGAGCAGAACTTACCCGGTCTCGCCTGCTCGGCGGGATGACGGGCGCGTAGGTCGCTGACGCCGTCTGTTCGCAGATTTGCCTGACTTTACTCGCGCGGCCGCGCGTCATTTTCGCGTGCGGTGCAATTTGCGTTTGCGCTTGACCGAACGTTTTGCCGCGTGCCTGAACGGGTACGACATTCCCCCGACCACAATGCCGCCGGCTTGCACGATGATGGCGATGTCTGGGCGCTTTTCATCGGCGACATCTGTGACGGAGAAAGGCCGGCCGGCCAAGAGTTTGATATCGATATCCCGAGCGGCGCCAGGCCAAAGCACGAAGCCGGCCCCGCGAGCCCCCGAGAATGAGAGCTTCCAGCCACGCTTGCGCAGGAATTGAGGTAATACCCCTTTTATAGTTATCCGCGCCGGTTTGTTGAACGGGTTCTTCACTCGAAAACTCGTGTCGGCGAACTTTTCCAGCAGCCGCTTGGGGCGGGCGCCGGCTAATGCGCAGACGCTGCGCAGGCCGATATTATTATCGTGCGGGATCAGTCGCCAATCGGGCATTGAGTCACCGGGGGTGAAGTTGTGGATGTTGCTCGGGTCACCGGTTGCCGAAGCCACCATGAGCATGCAGTCGCGCCCCGCCGGTATCCACTCGAACGGCCCGACCAGGATTTCAGCGGACGATTTGGGGGGCACTTTCGCCGCCACAAGCAGTGCCGTCTTCATCGGCTGCCAGTCGTTGGGAAAGAGGCGACCGGAGGCAGGCGGGGAGTGAAACGCCCGCACGGCAACTTTGGTCGCGGTCTCCAAGCCCCGGTTTTTGATTTTCACATAAGCATAGTTTGTTTTGCCGGTGACCGGCTCTTGATGGCGTGTGCCGCCATCCTTGCGGCGCCGATTCCAGATCGCCTTGCAGTTCCAATAGTTGGCTTGAAATTGATATTCGCCCCGGCGCCCGTCCTCGATGTAGACGTCGATAGGTGGCGGCGCCCCAATCTTGTTGTTTGGCCGTTTGGTGCCGGCGAGTTGATATTGGCCCTGCTTCTCGAACGCCCAGCGGATCACCTTTTGGTAGGCGCCTCCCGAGACGGCCTCGGCGGGCCAGTCCGCGAGGTCGGCCTTCATGAGCGCGCTGGCAAAATGGGCGGCGTCCGGCGGACTGGTGGCCGGGGTCAACGTTTGGATAGCGCCAAGCAAATCGCGGCACGCCATGCGTGCCGCAAAGCGCCGGGTGGCGACGTCTTCGGAATCGCCGCCGATTGCGCGGTAGAAGCGGAACATCGTGCTTGAGAGAATCTGCTCGTTGCTATAGCCGCCCGGATCTTTGTCTTGATCGAACGGATGGCGCGCGATGGCGCCGGCCCAGCCCCAGCCGCTCGCAGCGGTGCGGTCGTGGTGCCGCTGCGCGGATTTTGGAATGCCGACAAGCCACGGAAATGTCGCGCCGCGGTCGCGCGCCTTGCTGTCTGGGTCGTTGAGGATCGCGGCGAAGCTGTCGCCGGCGCTGTGCGCGAATTTGAAGCGCGGAGAGCCGATGTGATTATAGAGAATTCCGTGGCCCAATATTTCGTGCAGCACGATGCGCCAGTCGCAGGCTATGCCGATCGGCTTTTTTAGATTGCGAGTGTCGGCAAGTGAGAAGCAAGTGTAGCCGATGCCGGTACCCTCTGCGTTGCCGGCACAATGGGCATTGATCTCATCGCCCTTCGGATGATTCTTGTCGTAATGACCGCGATGATCGACGGGGCTGGGGAATTTCGTACCGGGGAAATAACTGGCAACGGGAAATCCGAGATCTTCGACCAGTCGAAAGACCCGGTCGCAGTTATAATAGGCATTGACTGCGGCGAAATTATTAGTCCGCGCATTGAACTTGAAATCGCGCCCCGCCGGCCTGGTCGGCGGCGTCACTTTCGGACTTACGACGTTGGAAAGACGTACATTGCTACCGCGCAAGGCCTGGGTGCCTTTCACGGGCGGAGCAAGACCGGGAAGCGTTACAGCGCTGCGCAACCGGTTGAGCGCTGTGTTGCCCGCCCTCGGCTTCGGGCCGCCGGCAAGTGTCGCCGGATCTGCTTCGAACACCAAACCGGTGACGTTGTCGATGAAAGGGCGCAGTAGCAGCACTGACGATGTCTCGGCCTCAATCAGCGCAACCCAATGTAACGGCCGAATCGGCGGGAAGTCGAAACTAAAGTAGACCGCGCAGACCACATAATGCGTGCCGTCGCGGATCGAGGAATGGACGGCGGGTAAGGGCAGGGTGGGCCGTCCAGACAAAATACCGGAGCCAGTCTCGGACGGTCGTGCCGTCGCATGTCTGAGCCTCGTCTCGTCGTGCCGGTAGATCATGAGGCGTTTGCGACTGATGCCGAGCGCGCCACTATGCGCTTTGCCGTCAAGACCAAGGTGCTTCGCCAGGGCCCTAACGTCGAGGGCATTCAGCCTCTTAATGTGCTTTGTGCTCGGCCGCTTCAACGCGACCTTGGGATGCCGCGTCGAGCGTGCGCCGACCACGCGCAGCGGATTATGTTTCATCGTCACCGATAGCCCGGCTTCCCAAACCGGCAGGCCGAAACAGGTCTGGTGGTACGAAACCGTGCTTATGTCGGATTGACGTTTCTCGCTCAGGAAGCGGTGTTCAACCCCAGCGGCTATCGGCTCATGTTCGGCTGAACGTGAGAGATTTTTCAGGTGCTCATGCGGTAGCCCCAGCAAATGGCCAAAGCGGCCCAAATACTCCTGTGCTGCGAGCCGCGGCTTTTGCGCCTTGGTAGTGATGTATTGATCGGTGTGTGAAAGCAGCCGCGCGGTGCCATCCGAGGTGCGCGTGACCTTGGTTTTCGTACGCGCGTCGAATTCCTCGAACATCGCTACTTCCCTGGCCGCATTTCGTTGGTGAACGCCTCGAAGAGCTGGCCGTTACGGTCAGTGCTCGCCAACGTTTCAAGATTTAATTTACATTGCGCCCAGTATAGACTCAACTTTCACCCGAAAAACGCAGCGCACCGCTTGCGACCCGACGTGCAGTATCTTGCAAAAAAATGCCCCGCCTGCGCGGGGCAAGTTAAGGGAGGAAACAAGAAGGTCAAGGAACCTTCACGGCGATCAGGATGCCAGAATTGGAGTAGGTCAAATGTGATGCGCTTCACATTCGCTGTGGCCAAGGGCAGGTGACATCGCAAAATCTGCTTGCTGCCCGCTCGCGGCGGGTAGCGTACATTTGCCGCGTCGCAATAGTTTGTCCGCTCTTGGACCAAAGCGGACAAACGACCGGCTGGTGCGAAACCCTGCCGCACTGTAAGCGTCTGACGGACGGAACGGATCATGCTAATTTGCTCCATCCAAAGCGGAGATCGAATTATCCATGGGACTCTATATCTGGATCGCAATCGGCAGCGCCCTTGGGGGAATGTCGCGTTATTTTTGCTCGGGTCTGATGGCGCGGCTGATCGGCGAGACGTTTCCCTGGGGGACACTGATCGTCAATATCGTCGGTTCCTTCATCATCGGGTTTTTTGCCACCCTGACCGGCCCCGACGGAAAGTACTACATGAGCTCGACCACCAGGCAATTCGTCATGACTGGATTTTGCGGCGGCTACACGACATTCTCGTCTTTTAGCCTGCAGACTCTTAATCTTATGAACGACGGTGAATGGGTTCGGGCCGGCGCGAATATCGGGGCCTCCGTAATTTGCTGTCTGATCGCGGTGTGGGCCGGGTATCTGCTCGCCGCCAGCCTCAACACCATGAAGTGGATTTGACCATGCAGATTCCACGCGACGCCGTTTTGCTCCGCATCTTCTTCGGTGAAGACGATCGGGCGAACCATTTGCCTCTGCACGAGGCGATAGTATTGAAAGCGCGCGAAATGCACCTGGGCGGGGCGACGGTGTTGCGCGGGCACGTGGGGTTCGGACATTTAAGCCGCATCCATACGACGAAGATATTGCGCCTCTCGCAGGACTTGCCGGTTGTGGTCGAGATCGTCGACTCGCAGGAAAAGATCGATTTATTTTTGCCGGTGCTCGATGGCATGATGACGAGCGGATTGGTGACCATCGAAAAGGTTCAAGTGCTGCAATACGGGATGATCAAGCCTTGATACCCGCGCTTCGAATCGAACCCGAGGTCGGAGGGCGCCGCGCAAACTCGTTTGGCGTCGGGCGTCGGATGTTTCAGGCGTGAAAGCGGTTTGCCGCCGTTAAAGCCCCTCCTCACGAGGCTCGCTTTCCTCTAATGTCCGGATCCTGGGGCTCGATAAGAACAGGCGCATCCGAAATTCGTGCGTCTCGTGGGGAGGAATCAACGATGTCTGGTCTGTTATCGCGTTTGCTGAAAGCCGCCGCCGTGCTGCTGGCGTTGACCGCCGGCGCAACCGCCGATGAATATCCCAGCAGGCAAATCAGGCTCATCATCCCGTTCCCGCCGGGCGGCAGCAATGACGTGGTCGGCCGCCTGGTCGCAAGGCATTTGAGCGATCAGTTGGGCCAGCAGGTCTATGTCGACAATCGCGGCGGCGCCGGCGGAACGATCGGAACCGACATCGCCGCCAAGGCGGCGCCGGATGGTTACACGCTGCTGGTCGTCTCTTTGGCGCACGCGGTCAATCCGTGGCTCTACAAGCTGCCCTACGATCACGACAAAGCGTTTGTCCCGGTCGCCAGTTTCGGCAGCGGCACCAACGTGCTTGCGGTCAATCCGGAATTGCCGGTGCACTCGGTCGCGGAATTAATCGCGCTCGCCAAGGCAAAGCCGGGGCAACTCAACTACGCGTCGGCCGGTGTCGGCAGTTTCCAGCATCTTGGTGGCGAGCTGTTCAAGCTCTTGGCCGGCGTCGACATCGTGCATGTGCCGTTCCGTGGCGGCGGGCCGGCCATGATCGACGTGATCGGCGGCCATACCAAGATCATGTTCAGTTCGCTGATTCAGACGACACCGCACCTCAAGTCCGGTCAGTTGCGGGCGCTCGGGACCGGCGGTGCAAAACGCAATCCGGTACTGCCCGATGTGCCGACCATCGGAGAAACCGTGCCAGGCTACGAGGCCAACAATTGGTGGGGCATGCTGGCGCCCGCCGGCACGCCGCCGGCGATCGTCGAGAAACTCAACAAGGCCGTTTCCGCCGCGCTTGACGCTCCCGAACTGCAACAGCAATTCGCCAAAGAGGGCGCTTCGATCGTTAAAATGTCGCCGGACGAATTCGGCAAATACATCGTAGCGGAAACGGCCAAGTGGGGCCGTGTCGTCAAGGAAGGGCACATAACCGCCAAATAGGCTCGGCGGTGCGATTGAGGTTTCAGAGCCTACAGCTCGCGCAGCGCGTTGAACTGAGCGACGTAGCCGGAGGCGTCGATGCGCACGCCGATGACGGTGGTGCGCTTGGATTGCAGGGCGGCGCTGAGCGCGGCGCTCAAAGCCTGCTCGGTTTCCACCACCACGCCGTCTGCGCCGAAAGACTGCGCCAACTTCTCCCAATCTACGCCGCCGATCTGGACGCCGTGCAGCGGAATGCCCTTGATCTCCTGCTTGACGCGGATCAGGCCGATTTCCTTATCGTCGAACACCAGCACGATGATCGGTAGGTTTTCGCGTTGCGCGGTTTGTAGTTCGGCGACTGTCATCAGGAAGCCGCCATCGCCGGTGAAGGCGACCACCGGCCGGTCCGGAAAAGCCATGCGCGCGGCGAGCGCGCCCGGCACCGCATAACCCATGGAAGCGAGCCCGTTCGAGGTGAGGAATTCACGCGGCCCGTAGGATTCCCATTTCTGCACCACCAGCAGACGGCTCGCGCCGGCATCGCATGTTGCGATGGTGTTGCGCGGCAGTACCGCGCGCGCGACTTCCATCGTGCGCTGCGGCGACAGCCCCGTGCTCGGCGTGTTGAGCGCGTCGCGGACTTCCTGCCGGAAATTCTTGGCGGCCTTCTCGCCCCAATTGGCGCCTTCGAGCGCCCAACGCGCCAAGCCGGCAAGTAGTGCTTTCAGGTCGCCGATAATTTCCGGATCGGCCGGCACCAGCGCGTCGAGGCTCGGGACTGACGCCAGCGCCAATACCGGCAGCGTGTAAGGCCACGGCTTGGGCTGCAGTTCCACCGCATCGAGCCCGATGGTGACGATGAGGTCGGCCTCCATCACCAGCTTGCGTTCGATCAGTCCGCCGATGATGCAGCCGGCGCGCAAGCGATGATCTTCCGGGATCACGCCCTTGCATTTGGTGGTGGTGAGAACTGGGGCGCCGAGGCGCTCGGCGAACTGGACGAATTCAGCCGAGGCCCCGCACCAGTAGACGCCCAGGCCCGCAATCAGGATCGGCCGTTTTGCCTTGCCGAGCATGTCGAGCGCCGGCTTGAGATCGGCGCGATCCGGTCCCGGCACGATCCAGTTCGGCATCAGCGGCGGCTCGGACAAGTAATCGCCGGCCTCGCGCGTCGTTTCGCTCTGCGGGAATTCGAAATGCACGGGGCCGGGCGGCGCGCCGGTCGCGGTGCGCATGGCGCGGCGCACCTGCTGGCGCACGGTCTTGGCGTCGATGGTTGTGCTCCACTTCACGATCGGCTCGTAAATAGCCTGCTGGTTGATGCGCTGGCGCAGACCGGTCTCGTAAGTGGGGCGCGAATAGGAATCGGTGATGGCGATGAGCGGCGAGCGGTCTAGGAAGGCGTGCGCCACGCCATTGACCATGTTGGCAGCGCCGGGGCCGCGGGTGGACAGGCAAATGCCCGGGCTGCCGGTGAGGTCGCCCCAGGTCGAAGCTAGCATGGCGCCGGCCACTTCCTGTTTCATCAGGAGAAACCGCATCTGGCGCTGGCGCGCAGCTTCCATCAGCTCGACCGACTCGCCGCCCGGATGACCCACAATGAACGGCGTGCCGGCGTCCTTGAAGGCCGCGGCCAGCACTTCGACGGTCGTGGTCATCGCCAATTCCCCCGCTCGGTCCGGCCGGCACGATAGCAGCAATTCGTCGTCTGCATCACGCTTCGTTCGGGAATTCCGTGCGGACCGGCCATGCCCGAAATTGCCGTCGGCATCCTCGACAAGTTTCATCCACACATCAAGACGGTGTCCGGCTCCAAGGTGCCGGCCGCTTGAAAGCCGGATGGACAATTTGGCCGCGCGGCACTACTCCAAACGCGCAAGCGCCGGTAGCTCAGCTGGATAGAGCACCAGACTTCGAATCTGGGGGTCAGGGGTTCGAATCCCTTCCGGCGCGCCAAGATAGACATGACGGCCGGCGCGCGTGCCGGCCGCAATTGTGAGTGTTCCATGCCCGCCAATCCAAAGATCGTCGTTCGATTTGATTTTCCCTACCATCCGGCGATGGCGGAGCGGTTTGCGCGCGAAGACGATATCGATCTGCGCACTTGCGAGCGTGCCGGCGCCGAGGGTCTCGGGTGGTCCGCGCTCAACGAGGCGCACGTCTATATGATCTCATCGGCGAAAGACGAACTGCCGCGCCGGTGGTTCGTCACCGCCGAGCTGTTGCAACGCTGCCCGAAGCTGCTCTGCGTCTCGACCAGCGGCGCTGGCTACGACACCGTCGATGTCGAGGCCTGCAGCAAGGCGGGCATCGTCGTCGTCAACCAGGCCGGCATTAACGCACCGGCGGTCGCTGAGCACGCGCTCGGCATGATGCTCGCGCTGTCCAAGCGGATCGTCGAAACCGACCGACGGCTGCGGCGCGAGCGCGGCTTTGCGCGCGAAGACATGATGGGAAGGGAAATTTCCGGAAAAACGCTCGGCATTGTCGGCATCGGCCATGTCGGCACGCGCGTCGCGCGCCTGGCGCAGGCTTTCGGCATGACCGTGCTGGCCTACGACCCTTACGTCGAGGCGGAGGAAATCGCCCGTCGCGGCGCGCGTTCGGTAACTTTCGACGAAATGCTTGCGCAATCGGACATCGTGTCGATCCATTGTCCGCGCACCGGCGAGACGATGGGGATGATGGATGCGCGGGCCTTGGCCCTGATGAAGAAAGGCGCGCTGTTCGTGACTACCGCGCGCGGCGGCATCCATGACGAGACGGCGCTGTTCGACGCGCTTAAGTCCGGGCATCTCGCCGGCGCCGGCCTCGACGTCTGGGAAAAGGAGCCGCCACCGCTGCAGCATCCGCTGCTGACGCTCGATAACGTGATCGCGACTTATCACACCGCAGGCGTTACAGTCGAAGCGCGCCGGGCGGTTGCCGCAGAGGGCGCCGAGCAAGTCATCGGCCTGCTCAAAGGCGGCCGGCCGCCGCGTCTGGTGAACCCGGAAATATGGCCAGCCTATCGCGCGCGGTTCGGGGCCATTCTGGGTTTGCCGGTCTGAACGGCCGCTACCGATCGACGGTGATCTCGTCGGTCAGCGCGCGCGAAACGCAAATCATGATGGTGTCGGCGCGTTCGTGATCGGCGAGCACCAGGTCGCGGTGGTCCGCAGTGCCGGCGAGCATTTTGGTGCGGCAGGTGCCGCAGGTGCCGGTCTCGCACGAGCTCGGCACTTCGAGGCCGTGATCGCGCAAAACCTCGAGGATGGTCTTGGTGGTGGGCACCTCGAGCACCGCGCCGGAGCGCGCAAGCTTCACCTTGAACGGCTTGTCGGTAGGTTTGTGGGTTTCGGCATCGCTGAAAGCCTCGAAATGCACCGCCGTGGATGACCAGTGGTCGGTCATGTGGCGAACCGCTTCCATCAGCGGCCGCGGCCCGCAGCAATAAAGGTGCTCGCGGTTTTTCCGCTCGGCCAGCACCGGCTTGAGATCGAGCGAGCGGGCCGGGTCGCCCTGGTCGTAGTGGATGATGACGTGGTCCTTGAATTCTGGCGCACTCAGCTCGTCGATAAACGCAGTCGTTTCGGGCGAGCGCGACAAATAGAACAAACGAAAGCGTTTGCCCTGCGCCCGCGCTTCACGGATCATCGCCATGATCGGCGTGATGCCGATGCCGCCGGCGATGAACAGGAAATCCTGCGCGCGCCGCGGCAGGCCGAAGTCGTTGACCGGTGGGGCCACCATCAAATCGTCGCCGGCCTTGGTATTATCGATGAGGTTGCAGGAGCCGCCGCGTCCATTTGCCTCGCGCTTGATCGCGACCAGGTAGCGGTCGCGTTCAACCGGGTCGTTGCACAGGGAATATTTACGCAACAGCCCGTTCTGCGTTCGGATTGCGATATGCGCGCCGGCGGAAAATTCCGGCAGCGGTTGGCCCGTGGCGTCGCGGAATTCCAACAAATGAATGCCGTCGGCGATCCTGTCGTTGCGCATTACGCGTAGCGGCAGCATCCGCGGCTGGTCGGTTACGGTCATTTTGTCTCCGATGAAACCTGTATCCGCGCCACAAGTGGCGGTTTTTTATCGCGACCGCAAGTGGGGCGGAAAAGCGTCAGCGACTGCCGGTGCTCGCGCGTTCGGCCGGCAGCGGCGTCGCGGCGGTTGCTGGCGTCGGCTCCGCCATCAACGCGCCATAGGCGTCGGCGAGGCCGGCGCCGAACATAACGTCGCGCCCCTTCGGACCGAGATCTTTCGCGGTGGCGAGCAGGATGTCACGCACTTTATCGGGCGTAAGGTCGCCCTTGCGCTCGAGCATCAAAGCGACAATCCCGCTCACCTCGGCCGCGGCATAGGAGGTGCCGGAGGCCACTTCATACTTATCGTCCGGAATGGCGACCAGAATTTGCGCGCCCGGCGCGGCGATCGCGATATAGTGGCCGCGATTTGATTGCGGGAACAGCCGGTCGTCGGCGTCGGTCGCGGTTACCGCGATCACGTTCGGATCGGCGGCCGGATAAAGCGGCGGCGATTTCGGCCCGGCATTGCCGGCCGCCGCCACCAGCACGATGCCTTTTTCATGCGCGGCTTGCAGGCTGCGGTGCAGCGCCGGATCGGCCGGCCCGGCAAAACTCATATTGATGACGCGCGCGCCATGCGCCGCCGCCCAATCGAGGCCCTTGAGAATGTTGAAGGTGGTGCCCTCGGCGCTCGCGCCCTTACCCGCGAAAGCGCGGATAGCGAGGATGCGCGCACCCGGCGCCGCGCCCATCAGTTTTCCATGCGCCGCGATCAGGCCGGCGATGGCGGTGCCGTGCTTGTGCGGCACCAAGGGCGCCGCCAGCGTGTCGTAAGTTTCGGCGACGGCGCCGGCGAGTTCGGGATGACTGGCGTCCACGCCGGAATCGATGACCGCCACCGGCACATTGTCGCCTTTGGCGAGCGCATGCGCCTGCGGCAGATGCAGCTTGGCGAGTTCGTATTGCGCGGAGTCGCCTTCGCGCTTGGCCGCATCCTGTTGCACCGCGAACAAATAATTCGGCTGCGCGAAAGCCACGACACGATCGGCTTCCAGCGCGCGTACCACCTCGGCGACCGAACGGCGATCGGGAATCCGCCAGCGGAACAAGGTGGTGCCGGTCAACTGAAATGTCTGCGATTCGATGCGGGCGAGGTGGTACCGGCGTTGCAGCGCGTCGATCTGCCGCGCGCTGACGGAATTGGCGACCGAGATCACCACCTCGTCGGGCACCAGCCGCCGCTCATTGGTGGATGATCCGACATTCGAACCACGGCGCGTGCGCTGCGGCGGGTGTCGTGGTCCAGACGGTGGACTATCGATGTCACCGCCGTCGACGTCTCGAATAATGCCTGGTGAGGCCCCCGGCATGGTTCCCATGAACGCCCCACCAGTATAGCCGCGACTGTAATTACCGCCGCCATAATATCCGCCGCCACGGATGACGCCGACATTCGCCGATGGGCCGCGGCTGAAGATTCTCTGCGCGAAGGCGGCATCGGTCGCCGTCAAGGCCAGCGCCGCGACAGCTGCGATACATAATATGGCGTTACGATGCGCGCACATGTTGCAGTTCCCAGCAGAGCTTATTCATTCTGTCGTGGCGATGAAACTGACGATCTTGTCTTCCTGCAGTTTCTTGACGATTTGCGCGAGCTCCGCTTTCGGCAATCCGGTCACCGCCACGCGCACTTTGTAAAGCCCGCCGGACATCGGCCCGGCCGCGATCTGCAGTTTATTGGCTTCGAGGAACTTGGTGATGTCGTCGGAGGAAGCCTGCGGCGCGAAACGGATGATCGTGAAGGCGCCGACGCCGGGATTGGTGCTCGGCGCCGAGGCAGTCTCATAGCCGTCCGCGCTCTTCTCCTTGATCACGATTGTGGCGATCAGCCCGGCCTGCAACAGGATCGCGATCGCGGCGGCGGTCGCCGACCAGGCCAGCGTGCGCGGTGTGAGGCTCGCGAAAAATTCCGCAATGCGCGCGCCGAAATTGAGCGAAGCGGCCGGCTTGCGCGCGGGCTCGGCGTCGATCTTGGCGAACAGCTTTTCCATGGCATGCGCTGACGGCGCGCCCAACGTCTCGTTGAGCAAAATGGTCTCGCCCAGTTCCTCGCGCACCAGCGCAAAACGGCGGGCAAGTTCGGGATCGTTGGCCAGCGCCTCTTCGACGCGCTGGGCATCGCGACGGTTCAGCGTTCCGGCTGCGTGCCAAGGCAGCAGCTCTTCGATGTCGCTGTGCGTCTCTTTGCTCGTCGTCGTCATGGCCAACCTCGATCGATTCCTTGTTCCTTCAGGATCTCAGATAACTTCTTGCGTGCGTAGAACATGCGCGTCTTCACGGTCGCTTCCGGGATGCCGACAATTCCCGCAACTTCTTCCACCGACTTCTCGTGGTAGTAGACGAGGTCCACGATTTCCCGGTGTTCCGCGGAGAGTTTGCTCAAAGCCTGTCGCAACACCGCTGCCTTGTCCTTCTTCGCCAGAGCGACCTCGGGATCGTCCGCATGGTCCTCGATCTGCTCCGCCGTTGCGTCATCCAGTTCCTGCTCCGGCTTGCGCCGCAACGCCGACAAGGCCTTGAAGCGCGCGATGCTCAACATCCAGGTTGAGACCGCCGAGCGGCCCTCGAACTTGCCGGCTTGCCGCCAGACGTCGAGGAAAACGTCGCTGATCAAGTCCTCCGCCGTTGCTTCGTTGCGCACCAGACGCAGCACGAACCGGTACACACGAACGTGGTGCCGCGCGAACAGCACCTGCATGGCCAGCCGGTCGCCGCCTGCAATCCTTGCGATCAGAACCTCGTCCGAAGTCGTTTGCATCGCAGGTTTATCGGCTCCTGAGTGGGTCGCCGCCGGCGGCGGCTAGGTTCAAGCAAAATCGACGAAAATTAGCATTGGGCCGCAAACCGGGAGCAGGAAGCGGCAGTTTCCCCTTTTCCTGCATGCTTCGGCAAGCTAAAGCCTGCCTATCGCCCGTTTTTTGAGGTTTTTGGCTCCTTGCTGGCTAATTATTTGTTAGGCTGACCCGCTCATGCTCGACGGCTTCACCCGCAGCGAAATCAAGACCAAGGGCGCCCGCATCGTAACCGTCACCGGCGGCAGCGGGCCGCCGCTGCTGCTGATGCACGGCAATCCGTTCAACCATCTGTCCTGGCTGAAGGTCGCGCCGGCGCTGGCGCGCGAGTTCACCGTAGTGGCGACCGATTTGCGCGGCTATGGCGATTCCGAGAAGCCACCCGGCGGCGAGGACCATTCCGGCTATTCGTTCCGCGCCATGGCGCAGGACCAGATCGAGGTGATGGCGGCGCTCGGCTACGACCAATACATGGCCGCCGGTCATGACCGAGGGGCACGTGTTTTGCACCGCATGTGCCTCGATCATCCGCAGAAGGTGACGCGCGCGGCGATCCTCGACATCGTTCCGCAGCATTACTTGTACAAGAACATCAACAAGCAATGGGCGACCTTCTCCTGGCATTGGTTCTTCAACATCCAGCCCTTCGACATGCCGGAGCGCATGATGGGCGCCGATCCGGACTGGTTCATCGAAAAGAAGCTGGCGAAAACAAAACAGGGCCTGAGCTTCTTCGACAAAGACGCGCTCGCCGAATTCAAACGCTGTTTCCGCAATCCGGAAACCATCCACGCCATCTGCGAGGACTATCGCGCCGCGGCCAGTATCGACCTGGACCACGACGAAAAAGACATGGCGGCCGGCCGCAAGATCGAGTGCCCGGTGCTGCTGTTGTGGGGCGCGACCGGCGGGGTGGGACGCAATCACAATCCCGGCCCGGCCGAGATCTGGAAGAGCTATGCCAGCAATATCGTCGGCGCCAAGGCGGTGCCCAGCGGGCATTACGTGATGGACGAGGCGCCGGCGGAGACGACCGCCGCGCTGCGCGAATTTTTCACCGCCCGATAAGTTCCCGCCGCTAGGCGGCGGTCGGCGCCGGCTCCGCCAGGAAGTTGTGCATCGCATAAAACAGCAAATGCCGGTTCTTGCTGTAGCCCGCGCTATGCGCGGTTTGCGGCAAGATCACGAACTCACGGTCGCCATTCGGCAGTTGAGCGAAGAAGTCGAGCAGGTCGGCATTGGTCGAATTGCCGTCGAATTCGCCGCGCAGCATCAACACCGGCGACATTATTTTCTTGGGATCGACGATCGGCAGGTTGGCCGCCATGTCGAGATAAGTGCCGCTTGGAACTTCGTTGCCGAATTTCATTTCGTCGGCGACCAGCGCATCGACCATCGCCGGATCGTAGAGCGAAGGGTGCCCATCGCGGGTGAAGATCGAGCGGATCATGGCGGCGTCGCGCTTGCGGCGCGGGCTGGCGCGCAATGCGGCGATTTTCTTGCGCCGCCGTTCGATTTCAGCCGCGCCATTGCCTTTGTAAGTGAAGGCGCAAATGACAAGACGATCGACGCGGTCGGGCTGCGCTTGCGCATAGGCCGCGGCGCGGATGCCGCCGGATGAAGTTCCATAAAAATGCGCCTTCGCCTGGCCGGTTTCCTTCATGACGACGGGCATCGCGGCCTTGAGGTCTTCGACGCCGCTGGCGATGTCGGAATTATTGCCGGACGAGCCGGAATAACCGTAGCCGTCATGGTCCATGGTCCAGACGTCGTAGCCTTGGCGCGCCAGGACGTTCATAAGCGAATATTCGCCCTTGCCCGGCACCGTGAGGTCGTAGGAGGAGCGCGCCGAATTCGACGATCCGTGCACCAGAAACACGATCGGCCGCGCCGCTTCGCCAACATTCGGCGCGCCGATGCGTTTGCGCCAAAGATTGAGCTTCACGTCGCCCTTCTTGGCCCAGTAGTCCTGGTGCCAGATCTCGCCGCCGGCCGGGGCCGCTTGCGCCTGAACGGTTGAGCCGAGGCCCGACAACAGGCCGGCGCCGATGCCAATGCCGGCGCTCTGGAGCAGCGTACGGCGGGGCAACAAATGATCGGTGTCGTTCATGGGGCGTCCTCCAATCGGCCCTGGTTGAGCCAAGCGGCCGTTTCCCGTGCAAACTAGCAAATTGCCGCGGCCGATGGCAGTCCACTCGCGCAGCGGGGTAAGTTCTGCTAGTGGGTAAAAATCGCGCTGCAACAGCGCGCGGCGTTGCGAGGTTTCATGGCCGGGGGACCTGTACGCCGAACCGGAGGAAAGATGCTCAATTTTCTGCGCGCGGGGGCGCGATTTTTCCAGAACCATATCGGCTGGAATCGCATTGGCGTGCTTCTCAGTCTGACCATCATCGCGGTGGCGCTGGTCGTACTGGTCCATATGCTGCGCGGTATCGACGCCGCCGAGGTGATCGCCGCCATCAAGGCGACCGAGAAGCGAAACGTCGTCGCGGCCGCCGGTTTTGTCGCGTGCGCCTATTTCACGCTCACGTTCTACGACTGGTTCGCGCTGCGCACGATAGGCCGCAAGGAGATTCCCTATCGCATCGCTGCGCTTTCCGGATTCACGAGTTATTCGATCGGCCACAATATCGGCGCCACCGTGTTCACCGGGGGCGCCGTGCGCTACCGCATCTATTCGGCCTACGGGCTCGACGCCATCGAAGTGGCGAAAATCTGTTTTATAGCGGGCCTGACATTCTGGCTCGGCAATGCGACCGTGCTCGGTCTTGGCGTCATCCATTCGCCGCAGGCCGCGGGTTGGCTCGATCAGCTGCCGGTCTGGCTCAACCGCTCCATCGCGGTCGCGATATTGCTGGTGCTCGTATCCTATCTCACCTGGGTGTGGAGCGCGCCGCGCGAAATCGGGCGGGGCGAATGGAAAGTGAATTTGCCGAGCGGCCCGTCCACCTTGCTGCAAATCTGCATCGGCATTCTCGATCTCGGCTGTTGCGCGCTTGCCATGTACATGCTGCTGCCGGACGAGCCGAATATCGGGTTCGTGACGCTGGCGGTCGTGTTCGTGTCGGCGACGCTGCTCGGCTTCGCCAGCCATGCGCCCGGCGGCCTCGGCGTATTCGACGCCGCCATGCTGGTGGCCTTGTGGCAGTTCGACAAAGAAGATGTGGTGGCGGGATTGCTGGTATTTCGGGTGCTTTATTATTTGGTGCCATTCGTCGTCGCGTTGATTATTTTGGGCGCCCGCGAAATATGGCTGAATATGCGGGGCATGCGTGCGAAACCGGCGTTGCATCCGGTGAAAAGTGTGACCGCGCCGATCCGCAGCGAGATCGATAACGAGAAAATCAGCGCCGATTGACCATGGCGAGCGAAGACAACAGCGCAAATTTGCCGCGCGGCATGGACTGGCCGAGCCGACTGCGTGGGGCATGGCTTGCGCTGTTCGGCGGGTTGCGCACGGATGGCAATAGCGGGCAGGGGCTGCCGATATACGACCGCACCGCCGCGCATCCGCAGGCGTTGTTGATCGAGTCGCTGATCGGCGGATTGCCCGGGCCGGCGATCGTGCTCGACCGCGACGGCCGCGTCATCGCCTTCAACGCGGCGGCATCGGGCATCGCGCCGGCGCTGCGCCGCGGCGAACCGGCTCTGATCACTTTGCGTATGCCGGAGCTGGTCGATGCGATCCGGCGCGCGACCGCCAGCCGAACGCCGCAGCGGGTGGAATTCTTCGAGCGCGTGCCGCTCGACCGCTGGTTCGAAGCCTTCGTGACGCCGGTGACGCTGGCGATGATCGGCGACGCGCGCGCCGATATTCTGTTGATGACGTTCAACGATCTCACCCCGCTGCGCCGGGTTGAGGAAATGCGCGCCGATTTCATCGCCAATGCCAGCCACGAACTGCGCACGCCGCTGGCCGCGCTGCTCGGATTCATTGAGACATTGCAGGGAACGGCAAAGGACGATCCAGCCGCGCGCGCCAAGTTCCTTGCCATTATGCAGGGCCAGGCCACCCGCATGGCGCGCCTGATCGACGATCTGCTTTCGTTGTCGCGTATCGAGCTCAACGCGCATCTGCAGCCGAACTCGCCGCTCGATCTGGCGCCGATCGTGCGCCAGGTGGCCGACGGCCTGCAGACGCTGGCGCGCGACCGCGACGTCACCATCAAGGTTGCGGTGCCGCCGGACCCCTTGATCGTGCTCGGCGAACGCGACGAACTGATCCGTGCGCTCGAAAATCTGGTGGAGAACGCGCTCAAATACGGCGCCGCCGGCAAGCGGATCGATATCGCGCTCACGCGCAGCCAAACCCGCGCCGGCGCGGGCGAGGCGCGTCTGGCGGTGCGCGATTACGGCCCCGGCATCGCGCCGGAGCATCTGCCGCGGCTCACCGAGCGGTTCTATCGGGTCGATGTCGCCGACAGCCGCGCCCAGGGCGGCACCGGATTGGGCCTGGCGCTGGTCAAACACGTGCTCAACCGGCACGGCGGCCGGCTCAATATCGAGAGCACGCCCGGCGCCGGCGCCACCTTCACCATGCACCTGCCGTTGCACACCGGCGATTCTCGGCCGATGAAAGAGTTTGAAGCAAAATCAATAGGTTAAGTTGTCATGTGAATGTCACCAAACGTTTATAGAACGGTGACATGCGACGCCTATGGCTGGCACCGACTTCGGAACTTTTCGATCCAACGCGAACAAAAAAACCTGTCCGAAGCTCGATCCTGGAGAGCGTCTTTAAAGCAACAGCGGCCGCCCGCAGCACGGGCGCAAAGGCGGAGTTCGCGGGCCGACGGCCCGTTGCACGCTTTTGGCCGCCAACATGGAGAAACCCCGTGAAACACTGGACGACAAGGTCCGCAGCTTGGGCAGCCGCCGGCTTCCTCGCCGCCGCTGCTCTTGTTCCGGCTCAGGCCGCCGACATTTCCGGCGCCGGCGCCACCTTCCCCTATCCGATCTACGCCAAATGGGCCGACGCCTATAAAAAAGAAACCGGCAATGGGCTGAACTATCAGTCCATCGGTTCGGGCGGCGGCATCAAGCAAATCAAGGCCAAGACCGTGACGTTCGGCGCCTCCGACGCGCCGCTCCCAGGCAAGGAGCTCGACTCGGTCGGTCTCGCTCAGTTTCCCATGGTCATGGGCGGCATCGTGCCGGTCGTGAATCTGGAAGGCATCAAGCCGGGCGAGCTCGTCATCGACGGCCCGACGCTCGCCAAGATGTACTTGGGCGAAATCAAGAAGTGGAATGACGCCGCCCTCAAGAAGTTGAACCCGAACGTGAAGCTGCCGGACCAGGCGATCGCCCTCGTGCATCGTTCGGACGGCTCGGGCACCACCTTCAACTTCACCACTTATCTGGCGGACGTTTCGGCTGATTGGAAGTCGAAAGTCGGCGTCAACACCTCGGTGCAGTGGCCGGCCGGTATCGGCGCCAAGGGTAACGAAGGCGTCGCCAACAACGTCGGCAACACCAAGGGCTCGCTCGGCTACGTCGAATATGCCTATGCCCTGCAGAACAAGCTGACCTACACCAAGATGATCAACAAGGCGGGCAAGGTCGTCGCTCCGACCTCGGAAGCCTTCCAGGCGGCTGCTGCCAATGCCGACTGGAATTCGCAACCCGGCTTCGGCGTCATCCTTGCCGACCAGCCTGGCGATCAATCGTGGCCGATGACGGCTGCCACCTGGATCCTGGTCTACAAGCAACCGTCCGATCCGGTGGCGACTGCCGAAGCGCTCAAGTTCTTCGACTGGGCCTATCACCACGGCGCGAAAATGGCCGAGAGCCTCGACTATGTTCCGATGCCTACAAAAGTCGTGAAAGACGTCGAGAGCTATTGGAAGAAAGAAGTCAAGGACGCGAGTGGAAAGCCCGTATACGCGGCCTCAATGTGATCTTTTGACTGCGGGAAAGGGCGCCCACAAGGCGCCCTTTCTTTGTCCACCGCCGCCCACAAGGTGGCTTGTCACGCGACCGTTGGGTCGCTTGAGTGGTTCCCCCGGACGCGCTTGAGCTAATGGGAGAGCCTGATGCAACAACCCGCCGGGAGGCCACCCGTGGTTGACGTTGCGTTTCCCGGCAGTGCTCTCACCGGCGCCGAACAGGTCGATCGCGCCAAGGTTCTGCGCCGTCTGCGTTTAAACGATCTTGGATTCCGCCACATGACGCGCGCCGCCGCGATCATGGTTCTCGTCATCCTCAGCGGGATCATTATTTCATTGGTCTATGGCTCGTTGCCGGCTTTGCGGACTTTCGGCTTTTCATTCCTCTACGTCGAGACCTGGAATCCGGTCACCGAGAAATTCGGCGCCATCGCGCCCATCTACGGCACCGTTATCACCTCCTTGATCGCCATGCTGATCGCGGTGCCGGTCGGTCTGTTTATCGCGCTGTTCCTCACCGAGTTATGCCCGATGTGGCTGCGCCGCCCGATCGGCATCGCCATCGAGCTACTCGCCGGTATTCCGTCCATCATTTACGGCATCTGGGGCCTGTTCGTATTCGCGCCGTTCCTGCAGCAATACGTGCAACCGTTCCTGATCAACACCCTCGGCAACATCCCTGGAATTGGCGTCCTGTTCGAAGGCCCGCCCTACGGCATCGGCATCCTCACCGCGGGCCTCATCCTCGCCATCATGGTGCTGCCGTTCATCACCTCGATTTCGCGCGACGTGTTCGAAGCGGTGCCGCCGGTGCTCAAGGAAGCCGCCTATGGCCTCGGCTGCACCACCTGGGAGGTGGCGCGCTATGTGGTACTGCCGTTCACCCGCGTCGGCGTGATCGGCGGCGTCATGCTGGGCCTGGGCCGCGCGCTCGGCGAAACCATGGCGGTGACCTTCGTCATCGGCAATGCGCATCGCATTTCCAGCTCGATCATGGCGCCGGGAACCACGATTTCGGCGACCATCGCCAATGAATTCACCGAGGCGGTCGGCGATCTTTACACGTCGTCGTTGATCGCGCTCGGCCTCATATTGTTCGTGATCACGTTTATCGTGCTCGCATTTGCGCGCCTGCTGTTGATGCGCATTAACGCGAAAGTGGGAGCCTGACCATGGTCATGATTTCAGGCGCCAACTCCCCGCTCTACGCCAAGCGTCGGCGCCGCAACGTCATCACCATGGGGCTGTCCTTTGGCGCGACGGCTTTCGGCCTCACCTGGCTGGTGGTGATCCTCGCCGTGCTATTGTGGCAAGGCTTCAGCGGCCTGTCGCTCGCGGTATTCACCCAGATGACGCCGCCGCCCGGCTCGGCCGGCGGGCTGCTTAATCCGATCGTGGGCAGCCTGGTGATGACGGTGATTGCGGTGGCGATCGGTACGCCGCTCGGCATGCTCGCCGGCACTTATATGGCTGAATACGGCCGCTACGACAAATTGACCACCATCGTGCGCTTCATCAACGACATCCTGCTCAGCGCGCCGTCGATCGTGGTCGGACTGTTCATCTACGAAATCATGGTCGCCCAGATGGGCCATTTCTCCGGCTGGGCTGGCGCCGTCTCGCTGGCGGTGATCGTGGTGCCGGTGGTGGTGCGCACCACCGAGGATATGCTCACGCTGGTGCCGGACACGTTGCGCGAGGCCGGCGCCTCGATCGGCCTGCCGCGCTCACTGATGATTCAGAAGGTCGCCTACCGCGCCGCGCGTGCCGGCATGATCACCGGCGTGCTGCTGGCCGTGGCGCGTATTTCCGGCGAGACCGCGCCTTTGCTGTTCACCGCGCTCAACAACCAGTTCTGGAGCACCAATTTGAACGCTCCGGTTTCCAGCCTGCCGGTCGTTATTTTCCAGTTCGCGCTCAGTCCCTACCATGACTGGCAGAAACTCGCCTGGACCGGCGCCTTGATCATTACATTGGCGGTGCTTGCGCTCAGCATCACCGCCCGGCTCCTCGCGGCACCGAGAAAAACATCATGAGCGTAGCATCATACACGGTTCCGACAGTCACCCACGCGGCGACCGGCACCGACGGTCTGTTGGAAAAGGTTTCGATCCGGAATCTGGATTTCTTTTACGGCGATAACCGCGCATTAAAAAATATCAACTGCTCGCTTTACCAGGGCAAGGTCGCCGCATTCATCGGCCCATCCGGCTGCGGCAAATCGACTTTGCTGCGCGTGCTCAACCGCATGTACGACCTTTATCCGAACCAGCGCGCGGCTGGTGACGTGACGCTCGACGGCCAGAATATTTTGTCGCCGTCGCAGGACCTCAACCTGCTGCGCGCCAAAGTCGGCATGGTGTTCCAGAAGCCGACGCCGTTCCCGATGACGATCTACGAGAACATCGCCTTCGGCATCCGGCTCTACGAGCGGCTGTCGAAAGCGGACCTCGACAACCGCGTGCAGCACGCGCTACAGCGCGCCGCGTTATGGGAAGAAGTCAAGGACAAGCTCAACGCCAATGGCCTTTCGCTCTCCGGCGGTCAACAACAGAGATTATGCATCGCGCGCACTGTGGCGGTGCGGCCGGAAGTGATCCTGTTCGACGAGCCGTGCTCGGCGCTCGATCCGATCTCCACCGCCAAGATCGAGGAGCTGATCGACGAACTCAAGGACGACTACACGATCGCCATCGTGACCCACAACATGCAGCAGGCCGCGCGCGTGTCCGACTTCACCGCGTTCATGTATCTCGGCGAGTTGGTCGAATACGGCGAAACGACGCGTATGTTCACCACGCCGAGCGATCGCCGCACCCAGGATTATATAACCGGTCGCTTCGGCTAGCGCATGATCCCGAAAAGTGGAAACCGGTTCTCGGACAAGATTATGCGCAACTGAGACCTGCGACTGAAGGACGACAACAATGACCGATCTGCATACGACCAAGGCCTTCGACACCGATCTGCAGGACCTCGGCCGCATGGTCGCCGAAATGGGCGGCCTTGCCGAGAAACTGGTCGCCGATTCAGTTGATGCGCTGGCCAAGCGTGATAGTGCGTTGGCGCAACGCGTCACCGTGGGTGACGCCAATATCGATACCTTGCAGCGCGACATCGAAGAAAAGGCCATCAACACCATTGCTCGCCGCCAGCCGATGGCGGTTGACTTGCGCGAGATCGTCGGCGCGTTGCGACTCGCCAACGATCTGGAACGCGTCGGCGACTTGGCCAAAAACATCGCAAAGCGCGTGATCGCGCTCAACGGCGAATTCCCGCCGCCGAAATTGATCCGCGGCGTCGAGCACATGACCGATCTGGTGCTCGGTCAGTTGAAAGCGGTGCTCGACGCCTATGCCCGGCGCGATATCACCAAGGCGATGGCCGTGTGGCGCGGCGATGAGGAAATCGACGCGGTCTGCACCTCGGTGTTTCGCGAGTTGCTGACTTATATGCTGGAAGACCCACGCAACATCACCTTTTGCATTCACCTGATGTTTTGCGCCAAAAACATTGAACGCATGGGCGACCACGCTACCAACATCGCCGAGACCGTTCATTACGTCATCGAGGGCCGGCCGATCGCCGACCAGCGGCCGAAGGGCGACACCACGACTATTTCCGCGTTGCGGACGGCCGAAAGCTAAGGCCCGGGAAAATACGCATGAACGCACGCATCCTGATCGTGGAGGACGAAGAGCCGCTCACCATGCTGCTCCGCTACAATCTTGAGGCCGAAGGCTACGAGGTCGAGACCGCCGCGCGCGGCGACGAGGCCGATACCCGCCTCAAGGAGAGCAGCCCGGATCTGATCGTGCTCGACTGGATGCTGCCGGGCCTGTCCGGCATCGAACTCTGCCGGCGGCTGCGCGCGCGGCCGGAAACACGCCAGCTGCCGATCATCATGCTCACCGCCCGCGGGGAGGAGAGCGAAAAGGTGCGGGGCTTAGCCACCGGCGCCGACGATTACATCGTCAAGCCGTTTTCGGTGCCGGAACTGCTGGCGCGCGTGCGCGCGCTGTTGCGCCGCGCCAACCCCGAGCGGGTCGCGCTCGTGCTCAACATCGGCGACATCGAACTCGACCGCGAAAAGAAACGGGTTTCACGCAATGGCCGTCCCATCGATCTCGGACCCACCGAGTACCGCCTGCTCGAGTTCCTGATGGAGCGCCCGGGCCGGGTGTTCTCGCGCGAGCAATTGCTCGACGGCGTCTGGGGCTCGGACATCTATATCGACGAGCGCACCGTGGACGTGCATGTCGGGCGGCTGCGCAAGGCGATCAATCGGGGCCATATGGACGACCCGATCCGCACCGTGCGCGGGGCGGGCTACGCGCTCGACGACCGCTTCGGGCGGGTGAGTTAGCCGCGGAACGGGCGCTTGTCGCGCCGCCGGTCGGACATCGGCTGGTAGGCGACCCGCGCGTGATAAGCGCAATAGGGCGCCTCATTCGCGTTCTCGCCGCCGCAGAAGAAGAATTCCGCGCTGCCAGGATCGCCTATCGGCCAGCGGCAGGTCTTGTCGGTCAGTTGCAGCAGGGTTTTGCGCTGCTCGACCGGGATTTCGATCAGTTCCGGCTCGGGCTCGGCCTCATAATCATAGGCCAGCGCTGTATTGCCGCGCATCGAGGGCCGCGACACCCGCATCATGCCCGACGAACGCGCCTTGCGCGGGCGTGGCGACGACGAGGAAGGGCTCTTGGCGCGCCCGGACAGGCCGAGGCGGTGGACCTTGCCGATCACCGCATTGCGGGTGATCCCGCCGAGTTCGGCCGCGATTTGGCTGGCGGACAGACCGTCCGCCCATAATTTCGTCAGGAGTGCGACCCTCTCGTCGGTCCAGCTCATAGGGTTTTCTCCTAGCATTTCAACACCTTGGGTAGAATCCGGCCACCTCATCGGGCGCGGTTTCGCGCCTGACGCGTACGCTTCAGGGATGACCTAAAAATCGCTCTGTAGCACGAGATGTCGTACTAGCTGACGAAAACGCTACAATATGGAGTGACTCTCGTGCAAGCGTTTGCAAGCCCGATATCCCAGCTACCAACAGTTTTCCTTTAGAATCGGCCCTTGCGGCGAATTTGAGTCCGCAGATTTGGCTTCGGCGCCGCGTGTTGACAGCGCAAGGCCCTGCAATAGAATGAAAAAAGTGCCGCCCGGCGAGGCGGCACATTTCTTTTCGGCGCGCGCACGATGCCGAAAAGTGCCGCCGGTTTTCAGTAAAGGTCGTGCGCAGACGAAAAAGTTAAATGGACGAGACAGGCCGTGAGCTCGCATCTATTGCCGACTTATGCGCGCGTTGACCTCGCTTTCGAGCGGGGCGAGGGCGCTTGGCTCACCACAACTGACGGCGAGCGCTATCTCGATTTCACCTCCGGTGTCGCCGTTAATGCTCTTGGACACGCCCATCCTCGACTGGTAAGCGCCGTCGAGGATCAGGCGAAGAAGCTCTGGCACGTCTCGAACCTGTACCGGATTCCCGAAGGCGAGCGGCTGGCCGACCGGCTTTGCGCCATGAGCTTCGCCGACACTGTCTTCTTCCAGAATTCCGGCGCCGAGGCGATCGAATGCGCGATCAAGATGGCGCGCAAGTATCAATTTGCGAGCGGCAAGCCCGAACGTTACCGCATTATCACGTTCGAAGGCGCCTTCCACGGCCGCACGCTGGCCGCGATCGCCGCGACCGGCAACAAGAAATACCTCGAAGGTTTCGGCCCGCCGGTGCCCGGGTTCGACCAGGTGCCGTTTGCCGATCTCGACGCGGTCAAAAAGGCCATCGGCCCGGAGACCGCCGCCATCATGATCGAGCCGATCATGGGCGAGGGCGGCGTGCGGGTGGTTCCGCATGTGTTTTTGCGCGCGCTTCGGAAATTATGCGATGACAACGGCCTGCTGCTGATCTTCGATGAGATCCAGACCGGCATCGGGCGCACCGGCGACATGTTCGCCTACGAGCATACCGGCGTTACGCCCGACATCATGACGCTGGCGAAGGCACTCGGCGGCGGCTTTCCGATCGGCGCGTGTCTGGCGACGGCGGAAGCCGGCAAGGGCATGACTACCGGCAGCCATGGCTCGACCTTCGGCGGTAATCCGCTGGCTATGGCGGTCGCCAATGCGGTGCTCGACGTCGTAACCGCCCCCGGCTTCCTCGAGCAGGTGCGCAAGAACTCGCTGCTGCTCAAGCAGCGGCTTGCCGAGCTCAAGGACCGCCACGCCGCGGTGCTCGCCGAGGTGCGCGGCGAAGGCCTGCTGATCGGCTTGCGTATGGTGCCGCCGTCGTCCGAAATGGTGGACGAATTGCGCAACGAAAAGATGATCACGGTTGCCGCGGGCGACAATGTGGTGCGGCTGCTGCCGCCGCTGATTATCGGCGAAAACGAGATTTCCGAGGCGTGCGCGCGCATCGATCGGGCCTGCGCGCGGCTTGCAAAAGCGCATCCGCGCCAGGCCGACCAGGCTGCCAAGCAGGAGGCGGCGCCATGACCGGCAACGGCGTGCGGCACTTCCTCGATTTGATCGACGTTTCGAAGCCGGTGCTGGCTGGCCTTGTCGCCAACAGCCGCGCCATGAAGGCCGCGCGCGCGCGCGGCGTTATCAGCGCGCCGCTTGCCGGCAAGACACTGGCGATGATCTTCGACAAGCCGTCGACGCGCACGCGTGTGTCGTTCGACGTCGCGATGCGCCAACTCGGCGGCGAGGCGATCATGCTGACCGCGCAGGAAATGCAGCTCGGCCGCGGTGAGACGCTCGCCGACACCGCGCGCGTGCTCTCGCGCTTCGTCGACGCCATCATGATCCGCATTCTCGACCCCGAGGCGGTGGCCGAACTCGCGCGCTACGCCACCGTGCCGGTGATCAACGGGCTCACCCGGCGCTCGCATCCCTGCCAGGTTCTGGCCGACGTGATGACCTTCGAGGAAAAGCGCGGGCCGATCCGCGGCCGCACCGTGGCCTGGACCGGCGATAGCAACAACGTCCTTACGTCCTGGATGCACGCCGCCGACCGCTTCGACTTCCAGCTGCGGGTGGCGACGCCGAACGAACTGCGCCCCAAGAAATGGCTGATGGACTGGGTGAAATCCTCCGGCGCCGCCATCAAGATCAGCGACGACCCGGAAGCCGCGGTCAAGGATGCCGACTGCGTGGTCACCGACACCTGGGTGTCGATGGGCGACCGCGACGCCAAGACGCGCCATAACGTGCTCAAGCGCTACCAGGTCAACGGCCGGCTGATGGGGAAGGCCAAGCCCGGCGCGCTGTTCATGCACTGCCTGCCGGCGCATCGCGGCCAGGAGGTCACCGACGAGGTGATGGACGGCCCGCAATCGGTGGTGTTCGACGAGGCGGAAAACCGGCTGCACGCGCAAAAGGGCCTGCTGGCCTGGTGCCTGCACGCAGACGCGTAGGCTTTTATCGGTCCCACGCTGAGGAGCGACGCCTCTCGGACCTTGGGGGCTCGCATTCGCATCGACGAACGCTACATAACGCCCATGACCACGCCCATGACCGACCCCGCCGCCTCCTCCCACATCGAAATTCCCAGCCGCGCGCCGTCCGCGACGCCGACCGACGACACCGTCATGCCCTTCGAGGTAGCTGCACTCGACCTGCGCGGCCGGGTGGTGCGGCTCGGGCCGGTGGTGGACCGGATTCTCAACGCCCATGCCTATCCGCAGCCGGTGGCCAAGCTTCTGGGTGAGGCGGTTGTGCTCACCGTCATGCTCGGCTCGGCGCTCAAGATCGACGGCCGCTTCATCTTGCAGACCCAGACCGACGGTCCGGTGCGCATGCTGGTGGTCGACTTTACCGCGCCGGACAAAGTGCGCGCCTGCGCGCGCTTCGACAAGGATCGCGTCGCTGCCGCGATTGCTTCGGCCAAGGCCGATGCCGGTGCGCTGCTCGGCAAAGGCCACCTCGCCATGACCATCGACCAGGGCCCCGACACGAGCCGCTACCAGGGCCTGGTGGCGCTCCAAGGCGGAACGCTGGAAGACGCCGCGCACGAATATTTCCATCGCTCGGAGCAAATCCCGACGCGGGTGCGGCTGGCCGTGGCCGAGGAACTGCGCGCCGGGCAAGGCGGCGCCAGCCATAGCTGGCGCGCCGGCGGCATCTTGTTGCAATTCCTGCCCAAGGCGCCGGAACGCGCGCGCGTTGCCGATCTTCATCCCGGCGATGCGCCGGAAGGCACCGTGCTGCACACCTTGCCGGAAGACGACGCCTGGGTGGAAGGCCGCGCGCTGGTCGCCACCGTCGAGGATATCGAATTGATCGACCCGGCGCTTTCCAGCGAGCGGCTGGTCTACCGGCTGTTCTACGAGCCGGGCGTGCGCGTGTTTCGCGCCAGCGCGGTGCGCGCGCAGTGTTCGTGCTCGCGCGCCAGCGTCGAGGCCATGTTGAAGAGCTTTTCGCAGGACGACCGCGACCACATGGTCGAGGACGGCAAGATTTCCGTCACCTGCGAATTCTGCAGCGCCAGTTACGTGTTCGCGCCGGGCGAGGTCGAGGCGAAACCGGATTGAAATTGTCAGTTGATCGTGCGTTCGGTGTAGCTTGAATCCAGCGAAAACGCCGGGATCTCGATGTCGAAAGGCTCGCCGGCCGAGGTCACCATGCCGTAGCTGCCGGTCATGAAGCCGGACGGCGTCGGCAACGGAACGCCGCTGGTATATTCGAACGACTCGCCCGGCTTGAGTGTCGGTTCCTCGCCAACCACGCCCGGTCCCTTGACTTCCTGCAGCCGCCCATTCGCGTCGGTGATGCGCCAATGACGCGTCTTGAGTTGCACCGTCTCGCTCCCCAGATTGGCGATATCGATGGTGTAGGCCCAGAAATAATAGCCGGTGGTCGGCGACGATCGCTCCGAAACGAAGCGGGGCGTCACGGTGACCTCGATCTTGCGGGTTATGGCGCGGTACATCTATCTAAATGCCGTACAATTTACGTCGCCAGGGCTTGCCATTCGTTCTTGCTCCGGGATTATGGCCGAAAGACCGCACGAAAGAAAAGCCGTCCATGGCCAAGGCCACAACCGAACGCGATTTGCGGCTTGATCTGTTCCGCGGCATCGCGCTCTGGCTGATCTTTCTCGACCATATTCCGTCCAATGCGGTGAGCTGGATCACCATCCGCAATTACGGCTTCAGCGACGCCACCGAAATCTTCGTCTTCATCTCAGGCTACACCGCGGCCTTCGTCTACGGCCGCGCCATGCGCGAGCACGGCTTCCTGGTCGCCGGCGCCCGAGTGCTCAAACGCGCGTGGCAGATCTATGTCGCGCACGTGTTCCTATTCACGATCTATCTCGCCGAGATCGCCTACGTGGCGCACAGCTTTTCCAATCCGCTCTATAGCGAGGAAATGGGCGTCCTCGATTTCCTCAAGAACCCCGACGTCACCATTATCCAGGCGCTGCTTTTGAAGTTCAAGCCGGTGAACATGGACGTGTTGCCGCTCTACATCGTGCTGCTGTTCTGGTTTCCGCCGGTGCTGTGGCTGCTGCTGCGCGCGCCGTCGGTTGCACTCGCGTCCTCGGCCGTTCTCTACGCGCTGATGTGGCAATTCGAATGGAATATTCCGGCCTATCCGCAGGGCGAGTGGTTGTTCAACCCCTTTGCCTGGCAATTGCTGTTCGTGTTCGGCGCCTGGTGCGCGCTCGGCGGCGCGCAAAAGCTTTCCCGCTGGGTCACTTCGCGGGTGACGATCGGGCTGGCGTTCGCCTATTTGCTGTTCGCGTTTTGCATCGCGATGACCTGGTACTTTCCGCGGCTTGCGGCGTTCGTGCCGAAATTCGTCGGCGAGGCAATCTATCCGATCGACAAGACCAATCTCGATGTGCTGCGAATAGTGCACTTCTTGTCGCTGGCGGTGATCACCGTGTGGCTCGTGCCGCGCGACTGGCCGTTATTGAAATCGCGGTTCTTCTGGCCGGCGATCGTGTGCGGGCAGCACTCGCTGGAAACCTTCTGCCTCGGCGTATTTCTGGCCTTCGCCGGCCACTTCGTCTTCACCGAAGTGTCCAATCGTCTGCTGACGCACGTCATCGTCAGCGTCTCGGGCATCGTCATAATGGTAGCCGTGGCGGCATTGGTTTCGTGGTATAGACGTGTCGAGCGACAAGGACCGGGACCGCGTCCGCCTTCAGTAAAGCCGGGCTACGCGGGGGGCGACGCATGACGGGGCGCGTTCTAATTTCGCTAGCATTGCTGGCGCTTGCCGGTCCGGCTTGGGCCGAGCATCCGGCCGAATGCCGCGTGGCTGCGCAACTGATCCAGCGCGATTTCCCGCTGCCGCAGGTCGCGCGCGCGCTCGCGGCCAAGCGGCTCGACGTCCTAGTCATCGGCGCCGGCTCTTCTCTTCTGCCGGGACCCAACGGCGCCAAAAATGCCTATCCGGCGCGGCTGCAATTTGCGCTTGCCGAAAAGCTGCCAGGCGTCGCCGTCAAAGTGACGACCGACGTGCTGGCGCGCCGCACGGCCGCCGAAATGGTAAAAAGCATGGGACCGGCCTTGGCGGCCGCCAAGCCCGCGTTGGTGGTCTGGCAGACCGGCACCGTCGACGCCATGAAGTCGATTGACACAGATCAATTCAGCGCGGCGCTCGACCATGGTATCGGGATTGCCCGTTCCGCAGGCGCTGATGTCGTTTTAATCAACGCGCAATACAGTCCGCGCACGGAATCGATGATTGCTCTTGGTACATATGCTGAAAACATGCGTTGGGTTGCACTGCAGCAAGAAGTGCCGTTGTTCGACCGATTCAGCATCATGAAGCTTTGGGCCGATCTGGGGACGTTCGATTTATATTCGGCGACGAAAAAACTTGACATCGCCGAGCGTGTTCACGATTGCATAGGTCGATTGTTGGCCGATTTCGTGTTAGAAGCGGCCAAGCCAGACGAGCCGCACGCCGAGAGCGGCCGTTAGCTAAGGTTCGGGGGAAGCTGCCGTGCAAGGGACTGAATTCGCCGTTGGGGCGACGAAGGTTTTCGCTACTGCCGCGTTGATCGTGGGATTGGCGTTGCCCTTGGCCGCGCGCGCCGAGACGCCGGCGCCGCTCACATGCGACGCACCGCTCGACATGATCCGTTTTGCCAACCCGTTGTCGCGGATTTCGCAGAGGCTCGGTGCCGGCGAGCCGATCACGATCGTTGCTATTGGCTCATCGTCGACCGCGGGCGCCGGCGCCTCGTCGCCGGCCGCGAACTATCCGAGCCGGCTGCAAGCCGAACTCAAGCAGCGTTTTCCCGGCCACCCGATCATCGTGCTGAACCGCGGCGTCAACGGCGAAGAAGTCGGCGACATGCTCAAGCGTTTCGATGCCGCCGTGGTCGCTGCCAAGCCCGACCTGGTCATTTGGCAGCTCGGCACCAATTCGGTGTTGCGCGACCATCGGCTCGGCAATCACGGTGCGTCGATCCGCGTCGGCCTCGCCAAGATCCGCGCCACCGGCGCCGATATCGTGCTGATCGATCCGCAATATGCACCCAAGGTAATCGCCAAGCCGGAAGCCGCGCCCATGGTTGAACTGCTCGCCACCACGGCGAAGCAGGAAGACGTCGATTTGTTCCCGCGCTTCAATGTGATGAAGCACTGGTATGACGTCGACCACATGAAGTTCGCCTCCTTCGTGTCCCCCGACGGGGTGCACATGAACGACTGGAGCTATGGCTGCCTGGCCAAGGCGTTGGGCGTAGCCATTTCCGAGGCGGCGCAGCGGCCGGTGTTGTCGGCGACTGCCTTGCAGTACGTGGTGCCGTAAGCCGAACGCCGGGTTTTCTTACACTTTATCCAGCGCGGTCATCAGGTCCTCGATCAGATCGTCGGCGTGCTCTAGCCCGACCGACAATCGCACCAGCCCATCGCCAATGCCGAGTTCGGCACGCTGTTCCGGCGTCAATCGCTGATGCGTTGTCGTGGTCGGATGCGTGATCAGGCTCTTGGCGTCGCCGAGGTTGTTGGTGATCCCGATCAACTTCAGCCCGTTGAGGAAGCGGAAGGCGCCTTCCTTGCCGCCCTTGATCTCGAACGCGCAGAGGGTCGAGCCGGCCTTCATCTGCTTGGCGACGATGTCGGCCTGCGGGTGATCGGCGCGCCCGGGATAGATCAGCCGGCTGATCTTCTTGTGGCCGGCAAGCGCGTTTGCGATGGTGCCGGCGTTTTCGGTTTGCCGCTGCACGCGCACCGGCAATGTCTCGAGTCCCTTGAGCAACACCCAGGCGTTGAACGGCGCCAGCGACGGCCCGGTCTGCCGTAACAACTGGTGATAATTGTCGAGGATCAGCTTTTCCGAGCCGAGGATGACGCCGCCGAGGACGCGGCCCTGTCCGTCGATGTGCTTGGTCGCCGAATAGACGACGACATCGGCCCCGAGCGTCAGCGGGCTCTGGTAGAGCGGAGTGGCGAAGACGTTGTCGACCACGAATTTGGCGCCGGCCGCGTGCGCGATGTCCGCGACCGCGGCGATATCGTACACTTCCAGAGTCGGATTGGTCGGCGTTTCCATGAAGAACGCCTTGGTGTTCTTGCGCACAGCGTTCTTCCAGGCACCGATGTCTTTGCCGTCGACCAGCGTCGAGGCGACGCCGAAGCGCGGCAGCCACTCCTCGATCACCCAGCGGCAGGAACCGAACAGCGCCTTCGCCGCGACGACGTGATCGCCGGCGCGCACCAGGCCCATCAGCGCGGTAGTGACCGCCGCCATGCCGGTCGCGGTCGAGCGCGCTGCCTCGGCGCCTTCGAGCGCGGCCATGCGCTGCTCGAACATGTCCATGGTCGGGTTGGAGTAGCGCGAATAGACGTAACCCGGGATTTTGCCGGAAAAGCGCAGCTCGCAATCCTCGGCGCTTTCGTATCGGTAACCCTGGGTGAGAAACAGCGCCTCCGACATCTCGCCGAACTGTGAGCGCAGCGTGCCGGCATGCACCAGGCGGGTTTCGGGTCGGTAGTTCTTTTGGCTCGACGCGGACATGCGTGCCTCCTTGGCCTATCAACGGCCAAATAAAAACCGGCCGGAGAAAAATTCTCGGCCGGGCACACGCGTCCCCGGCCTTTTAGCGATTTTTTTAACGTGGCTGCAAGCCGGCCGGCTCAAATGACCACGGGATAAGGTGTTTGTAGCGGGAACGCCCGCTTCCCGTCAAGCCGCCCATCGGGTTAGATCGTCCGGCGGCTCGTCCTCATCCTTCGAGACGGCCGTTGCGCGGCCTCCTCAAGACGAGGACTATTTTGGCACTTTCTTTTTCCGTCGAGGACAAGGGCATCCTGCCCGACCGCATGATCGCGGCATTGGCCGCGGCCGGCGGGATTCTGCCGTCGGCCGATTTCGTGCCCGACCAGATCCAGCCCGCGAGCCTCGATCTGCGGCTGGGCGAAGTCGCGTACAGGGTGCGCGCGAGCTTCCTGCCGGGCCGCACCACGGTTGCTGAGCGTATCGACGGCTTGAAGCTGCATGAGGTCTCGCTCAGCGACGGCGCCGTACTGGAGACCGGCTGCGTCTATATCGTGCCCCTTTTGGAAAGCCTGGCGCTGCCGGACGATATTTCCGCCGCCGCCAATCCGAAAAGTTCGACCGGCCGGCTCGACGTCTTCACCCGCGTGATCGCCGACGAGTTGCGCGGCTTCGACCGCATCGAGGCCGGCTATCACGGCCCGCTTTATGCGGAGATCAGCCCGCGCACTTTCCCGGTGCTGGTACGCGAGGGCTCGCGGCTCTCGCAGATTCGGTTCCGCCGCGGCCACGCTTTGCTCGATGCCGACGCATTGCGCGCGCTGCACGCGCGCGAGCGGCTGGTCGATGGCGAGGATGCCGACGTCAGCGAAGGCGTCGCGGTCGGCGTCGATCTCTCCGGCCTCGGGCCGGGCGGCCTCGTAGGCTATCGCGCCAAGCGCCACACCGGCTTGATCGACGTCGAGCGTCGCGCCGGCTACAGCGTGCTCGATTTCTGGGAGCCGATGCAGGCGCGCCCCGACAAGAGCCTGATCCTCGATCCCAACGAATTCTACATCCTCGCCTCCAAAGAAGCGGTGCAGGTGCCGCCCGACTACGCCGCCGAGATGGTGCCGTTCGATCCGCTGGTCGGCGAATTCCGCGTGCATTACGCCGGCTTCTTCGATCCGGGTTTCGGCTATGCCGGCGCCGGCGGCAAGGGCGCGCGCGCGGTGCTCGAAGTACGCTCGCGCGAGGTGCCGTTCGTTTTGGAGCACGGGCAAATCGTCGGCCGGCTGGTCTACGAGAAGATGCTGGCCAAGCCCGACAAACTCTATGGCAGCGGCATAGGCTCCAATTACCAGGCGCAGAGTTTGAAGCTTTCCAAGCACTTCAAGGTGTGACGGCTGCGCTTGCGGCGCAGTCGCGTCATTCGCTATTGTGGAACTACGCGGGCGTAGTTCAATGGTAGAACGGCAGCTTCCCAAGCTGCATACGAGGGTTCGATTCCCTTCGCCCGCTCCAACCTTTGCGGCGAAGTGGCGGAGGTTGTTGGCGAAGGCAGGCGAAGTCAGCTCCACGGCTGTGAAAAATTAACTAAATTCGGCTTAGTTGGCCGCCGGACTAAAGGCGGGTACATGATCTCCAAAGCCGCGTTTATTGCGTTGTTATTGCTGCCGAGCGCGGCTTCCGCCGCCGCGCTGCCGCGCATTATCGCCGGCGCCGACAACCCGGTGCCGCAATGCGTGCAGCCGGCAGCCCTTATGGATTTCGTCGCCGAGCGCAATGCGCGGCACAGTCCGCCGCGCTCGATTGAGCCGCGTTTTTCCAACGTCGCGACACTTTATCGGCGTTTCGGCCAATGCGTCGCGCGCCCGCCGGACAAATGTGTCGCGGTGCGCTGGGATTACGCCTTCTTCCAGATGCTGATCGAGACGAATTACCTGACCTTCCGCCGGCCCAATGGCGTGCCCGCCGCGGTGGTGCCGACCGACAATAATTTCGCCGGCCTCGGCGCCACGGTGTCCGGCCGGCCGGGCGAGCGGTTCAACGACGTAAAGACCGGCGTGCTCGCTCACCTGCAGCACGTGCTCATGTATTCGACCACGCGTATCCCCGACCCGGTCGCCAAGCGCACACGCCAAGTGCAAGACGACGTGCAGAGCGCCATGCGCCGCTTGCACCGGCCGGTGACCTTCGCCGACCTCGCGCGCGAATGGACCGGCACCGACCGCAACAGCTACGGCTCGGAAATGCGCCAATTGGCACAGGAATACGCCAGCCGCTATTGCGCGCAGGCCGCGCTCGCCGATACCACCGCATCGATTTCGGCAAAATCACGCTAACACACGCCTGCGTGAGCGCCGGAACCGCCCGCTAACGATTCGCGTTTCCTCCGCGAACCGAACGCGAGGCGTCAAAATGCCGCTGTTCTTTTATTTGCCCATGATCATTTGGCTTGGTTTGGCCGATGCCGCGCAGAAAGACCTGCGCGCGCCGGTGAAAATCAAGGCGCGAAAATAGCCGGGTGTTGAAGCGTGGAGGCGTCCCCGGCGTTATGCCGGCACACGGGCGATTTCCTCAATCGTCACATTCGCCAACAGCCGTTTCACGTCTGCCGGCTGGCACAGCCCGGTGCCCGGCATCAGCACCGCGGCCGAAGCAGCGGCAAAGGCCACGCGGAACGCGTCCTCCAGCGGCTTGCCGGCGGAAAGAGCGGCAACCAGGCCGCCGAGGAAACTGTCGCCGGCGCCGACCGTGCTGATCGGCTCGATTGTCATCGGCAGCGCGCGCCAGGCCTGGTCGGCAGTCACCACCAGCGCGCCGTGTTCGCCGAGCGTCAGCGCGACAATTTCCGCGCGTCCTTCGGCCGCGAGCTTGCGGCAGGCGGCAATGCGGTCCGCCTCGCGATTGAGCGGCGCCGCCACGAATTCCATCAGTTCGATCAGGTTCGGCTTGATGACGGTAACGCCTTCCTCGAGCACTGCGGCGAGCGCCTTGCCGGAGGTATCGATCACGCTCTTGGCGCCCAGCGCCTTGGCGTGCCGTACCACGCGCGCAAAAAAATCATCCGGCACCCCCGGCGGCACGCTGCCGCTGGCAACGACGAATTTCGGCCGCTGCGGCAGCGACGCCAGGCACTCGAGCACCGCCTCCCATTCGGCGCGATGCAGGGCCGAGCCCGGCAACACGAAGCTATATTGCTCGCCGGTCGATTCCTGGTAAGCCGTGAAATTTTCCCGTGTCTCGACGTGCGACGGCGTAACGAGGCTCGCGATACCCTCGCGCTCCACCAGCCGTTGCAGTAATTTGCCGATCTGGCCGCCGATCGGATAGATCGCGGTGACGTCGGCGCCGAGGCGGTGCGCGACGCGCGCCACATTGATACCGCCGCCGCCGGGATCGCGTTTGGGCGGCGAGCAGCGCAATTTGCGCGTCGGTTCGACGCGGCCGACATTGACGAAAATGTCGATCGCCGGGTTGATGGTGACAGTGGCGATATCCGGCATTACCGCTCCGTTTGCAGGCAGCGTACGCAAGAAAAAATCTTATTTTTTAGGTAGGCATTATTCGTCGTTATCACAGCCATCGGGCGGAAAAAATTGCGCAAATTGACGCTGTTTTGAAATGTGTTTGTGGAACCAAATGTCTGCCGGCGCATAGTGGAGATGACCGTGGCCCGGAAATGTGTTTAGACTCGCCGCACGACCGTAACGCCTTGAGCGACGTAGCCGTTCCATGCCCATGATCGATCCGCTCTACTCGCTGTCGGGATTCGCCGTTGGCCTGCTGGTCGGCATGACCGGGGTCGGCGGCGGCTCGTTGATGACGCCGATCCTGATCCTGCTGTTCGGCATTCATCCGGCCACCGCGGTCGGGACCGACCTGCTCTATGCGGCAGCTACCAAGACCGGCGGCAGCCTGGTGCATGGGCTGGCGAACAGCATCGATTGGCGCGTGGTCAGGCGGCTGGCGAGCGGCAGCATTCCTGCGACCTTGGTGACGCTCGCGGTGTTGTCGCACTTCAATCTCAACGGCGAGGCGGCGCGCGGCTTGATCACGCTGGTGCTCAGCGTCGCGCTGTTCGCCACCGCTTTCGCGCTGATATTCGGCGGCCCGATCGTGACGCTCTACCGCGCGCGCGTCAGCGCGCTCGACCCGCAACGGACGGCCGCCATGACGGTGCTGGTCGGCATTGCGCTCGGTGTGTTGGTCACGATCTCCTCGGTCGGCGCCGGCGCCATCGGCGTAGTCGTTCTGGTGCTGCTCTATCCGAATTTGCCGATGGCCAAGATCGTCGGCTCCGACATCGCGCATGCGGTGCCACTGACGCTGATCGCCGGCCTCGGGCACTGGATGATGGGTTCGGTCGATTGGCACATCATCGCCTCGCTCCTGGTCGGATCGCTGCCGGGTATATTCGTCGGCAGCTATTTCGCCATCCGCGTGCCTGAGCGCGCGTTGCAGCTGGTGCTGGCGGCGACGCTGTTCATCGTTGCGAGCCGAATCGCGTACGAACATTCCACCGAGGCGTCGTCGATTTTCACCGCCTTTACGCGGCGCGCGGTGCCATAAGCCGCGGCCCGCGGCGCGTTAACGGTTGGTTAACCACACAATTTATTAATCTATTAATGAAAATTTACCGGCGGTATGGCCGAACCTTTCGCGATATCGGGCAATCTCGATCCCGTCGATTGGCCTAGCGCCCGCGCGCAAGGCCATCGCATGCTCGACGATATTCTCGATTACATCGAGAACATCCGCGAGCGCCCCGTGTGGCAGCCGATCCCGGACAATGTACGCGCCCGTTTTGCCGAGGCTGTCCCGGCCGCGCCGAGCGATCTTGGCGCCGTGCACGACGCGTTCATGCGCGACATTCTTCCTTATGCCACCGGCAATACGCATCCCGGTTTCATGGGCTGGGTGCATGGCGGCGGCAACGTGCCGGGCATGCTGGCCGAGATGCTCGCCGCCGGGCTCAACGCCAATCTCGGCGGCCGCGATCACATGCCGATCGAAGTCGAACGGCAGATCGTTTTGTGGCTGAGGCAGCTGTTCGAATTTCCCGAGACGGCGAGCGGGCTGTTCGTCACCGGCACGTCGATGGCCAACCTGCTCGGCGTGCTGATCGCGCGCACCCGCGCCCTCGGCATTGAGGTACGCCGCGACGGCGTCGCCTCGAGCGGCAAGCGGCTTGTCGCCTATACGTCGGCTGGCGCGCATGGCTGCATATCGCAGGCGATGGACCTGTCCGGCCTCGGTAGCGCGGCGTTGCGCGTCATTCCAACCGACGATCTCTATCGAATCGATACCGGCGCGCTCAAGGCGACAATCGCGCAGGACCGCGCCGCCGGCCTGACGCCGTTCCTGGTCGTCGGCACCGCGGGCACCGTCGATACCGGCGCACTCGACGATCTGGCGGCGCTTGCGGCCATCGCGCGCCGCGAACAGCTCTGGTTCCACGTCGACGGCGCCATCGGCGCGCTCGCCATCATGGCGCCGGACATCGCGCCGCGGCTCGCCGGCATCCAAGAGGCGGACTCGATCGCGCTCGATTTCCATAAATGGGGGCAGGTGCCCTACGACGCCGGCTTCATCCTGGTGCGCGACGGCAATCTGCATCGCGACACCTTCGCTTCGCCCGCGGCCTATCTGCGGCGCGAGACGCGCGGACTGGCGGCCGGCGCGCCGTGGCCCTGCGATTTCGGGCCCGACCTGTCGCGCGGTTTTCGCGCGCTCAAGACCTGGTTCACCCTCAAAGTCTACGGCACCGATGCGCTGGGCGCGATGATCTCGCGCACCTGCGAATTGGCCCGCTATCTCGAGATCAAGATCGCCACCACGCACGAACTCGAGTTGCTCGCGCCGGTCGCGCTCAACATCGTCTGCTTCCGCCATCGCGGCGCCGATCCGGATCCGCTGAATGCCATGATCGTCGCCGATTTGCACGAATCCGGCATCGCGGCGCCGTCCACGACGATCGTCGGCGGCCGGCTGGCGATCCGCGCAGCAATCGTCAACCACCGCACCGAGCCGCGCGATATCGATGCCATGCTGAAAGCGGTTTTGAATTTCGGCGCTGCAGTGACGGCTAAAAGCCGTGCAGCCTAAGGAGCCCGGCTGAATTCCATGAACGCAAACATCGCAATCGCCGGCGAACAAGCGACGGCAACGCCGATTGGAATGGCGACGCTATGCAAAATGGCCTTTGACGGGTTCGATCTGGCGCCGGTGTGGAACAGACTGGTCCATCGCGTGCAGGCGCAGCCGAATGACGCCGCCGCGCTGCTCGATCTGTCGACCATCGCCCAATTGCAGGGCCGCCCGCAGGATCGCCGCGAATTGCAAGCGGCCGCCTTGAAGCTGCAAAGCATCTACCGGCGGCCGGCGGCCGCCGGCGCCGAGCGGCCGCTGAAGCTGCTCGCCTTCATGGCGCCCGGCGATTTCATGACCAACACGCCGCTGGAATTCATGCTGGAAGGCACCGGCATCGCGCTCGACATGATGTATGTCGTGCCCGCCGCGCCTCTACCGGCGCCGCCCGAGCATGACGTCGCTCTGGTGGCGATCAATGAATCGGACGAGGCCGCGCCGGTGCTGCGCGAAGTCGAGCGGCTCGTGAAGTTCTGGCCGCGCCCGGTGGTCAATGCACCCGCACGCATCGCACAGCTGACGCGCGCCGGAACCTGGGCGCTGCTGAAATCCGCGCCGGGCGTCGTCATGCCGATGAATGTGCGCATCGATCGCGCGACCTTCGCGAAAGTGGGCGGCGGCGACGTCATGATCGAATCCATCCTCGACGGCGCCGGGTTTCCAATCATCGCGCGGCCGTTCTGGTCGCAGGCCGGCATGGGTTTGGTAAAGCTCGAAAGTGCATCGGCCATCGCGGCCTATTTGGGCGAATGGGCGGACGCCGAATTCTACCTTGCGCCGTTTGTCGACTACCGCAGCCACGACGGCCTATTCCGCAAAGCCCGCGTCGCCCTTATCGATGGCCGTCCCTTCGTGTGCCACATGGCAATTTCGCAGCATTGGATGATCCATTACGTTAATGCCGGCATGTGCAACGACGCGGGAAAGCGCGCCGAAGAAGCCCGCTTCATGGCGAATTTCGACAGCGAGTTTGGCGCCCGCCACGCCGCCGCTTTCACGGCGATCGCCGAGCGCAGCGGGCTCGAATATTTGCCGATCGATTGCGCCGAGACGGCGGATGGCAAGCTTCTGGTGTTCGAGGTCGGCACCGCGATGATCGTGCATTCGATGGATCCGCCCGATTTGTTCCCCTACAAGCGGCCGCAGATGGAAAAGGTCTTCAATGCCTTTCACGCCATGCTGCGTAACGCCGCGCGCACCGCGGCATAAAAAAACCGGCCGCGCGTGACGCGGCCGGTTTCATCGGCAGACGATAATTCAGTTGCCTTGGATGGTCTGGATCACGCTCGATATCGGGCGCGCCTCATCCAGTCCGCCGCCCATCTCCTTGAGCACGATCTCCTTGTATTCCGGCAGCGGCTCGAGTGGCGCCTTGGCGACAACCCGTACGATCTTGAAGCCTTTCGCCTTGAGCTGCTTGAGAATCTCGGGAATGGCTTCCGACGTGGCGTGCTGGAAATCGTGCATCAGGATGATGCCCTTGCCGTGTTTCTCCAGCTTGCTCATCACCGATTTGATCACCTGGTCGGGGCGATGGATTTTGAAGTCGAACGAGTCCCAGTCGGTGGAGAAAATGGCGATGTTGCGGGTGCCGAGATATTTGACGATCTCGGGTGGATTGCGCAGCGCCGGGAAACGGAAGAACGGAACGATCGGCTTGTTACCGGACGCGATGCTGACCGCCGCGATGCCCTTCTCGATTTCGGCCTTGGCGTCATCGAACGGCAGTTTCGTCAGGTCCTTGTGCGACCAAGTGTGCGAACCGACGGTGTGGCCGGCCGCGATGACCTGTTTCAGGATCTCCGGATGCCAGCCGGCGTGCATGCCGATCGGGAAGAAAATGGCGTGGGTGCACTGATCGGCGAGCGCCTTGAGCACGCGCTCGGTATTGCCCGGCCACGGGCCATCGTCGAAAGTCAGCACGACCTCATGGTCGCGCAGGAAATCGTAGGCCTTGAAGTTCTGGAAGCCAAAGCCCGGCCCGCCAGTCGTGTCGATTGCCACCACGCGCTCGACGCCGAGAGCATTCGGATTGGTGCAGGTCTCTTTGGTCAAGACCGGGAACGTCGTAGGCGCTTGCTGCACTGGCGCTGGCGCTGCTGCCGGGGCCGGCGTAGCGGCAGGCGCCGACGCGGGGGCCGGAGTCGGCGCGTTCTGTGCCCAGACGGCACCCGCCGTAGACATCGATATCGCAACAGCTATAGCCCAAGCGCTACGCATCAGTTTCTCCGTAGATGACTGAATTTAAAATTCCTGCCTATTCATCGCGGCTTTGACGTTATGAGTCAACGCGGGCCCAGAAAACGCCGGAATTGCGGGGATTTATTGACATGACATGGTTAATTCCAGCGGCGGCAGCAAGCCGCAGCATCGGCGTGTTGCCGCCGCGTAAGATTGGTCCTATCTGGACAAGGAGTTCCGCCTGGAGGCTTGCAATGCCGGCGATCGTGTCCACGGCGAGGCTATCGCGGCCGCTGCTGCTGCTCGCGCTGGCCGTGGGTCTGGTGATGGCGGCGACGCTGGGACTGTGGGCCTATTACGGTACCGCCGTGTTCTTCGAAATCGTGCGCACCGGTTGGACCGCGTGCTTTTGATGCGGCTAAACCGCAGTGCGAGTGAGGCCCGATGACGGCTAGAACATCCCACATCGTCCTGGTCTTCTCGGCGTTCCTCGCCGGCCTCGTCATCTTCCTCGGCGTTATTCTGTTCGTCGGCCATAACGGGACGAGCGGAGTTGGGCCCTCGGCGATCGGCGGGCCGTTCAAGCTCACCGACCAGGACGGCAAGCCGATCACCGACAAGGACTTCAAGGGCCGCCCGTTCCTGGTGTTCTTCGGCTATACGCATTGCCCCGACATCTGCCCGACCACGCTGTTCGAGCTGTCGGAGGTCCTGCACGCCATGGGTAAGGACGCCGACCGCGTCAACGCGCTATTTATCACCGTCGATCCGGAGCGCGACACGGCACCGGTAATGAAGGATTATCTGTCGAGTTTCGATCCGCACCTTCGCGGCGCCACCGGCGACGCGAAGGCGATCGACCAGGCTGAAAAGGAATACCGCGTCTATGCCAAAAAGGTCCCGACCGGCAAAGGCGACTACACCATGGATCACACCGCGCTGGTCTATCTGATGGACAAACAGGGCCACTTCGTCGCGCCGTTCAAGCTCGACCGCAAGCCCGAACAGGCGGCAGCCGATCTGCGGCGTTATTTGTAGGGTCTTTGAACCAAACCCCCGGTAATCGCGACCAAGCATTACGTTGCGCTGGCCGGATGCGGCCGGCGCGGCGAGGTTTGTTTTTTCAGTTATCACCATCTTGGCAGAGGAATTGACCATGGGCGACGGCAAGCGTTTCACAATCACAAGGCACGGCAAGTCACGCGGTTTCATTCTGGCATTCGCTTGCCTGACGGTGCTGACCGGCGGGTGTTCGAAGTCCGAACCGGACAAATCGCAAAAGGCGGAAAACGCCGACAGCGGGCCGTTCGACACCAGCCGGCTGCCGCGAGTCGCGGGCGCCAAGCAGGTCTTTGCCAGCGCGGCGACCACGATCTTTACGTCGCCAGATTCGGTCGCGCACACCGCCGACGCGGTCGAAAAAGCGCTCGCCGCCAGCGGCTGGCAAGAATACGTTGCGCCGAACACCGCGCGCGCCCGCGATCAAGCGCAGCGCATCATGTCGCTCAAGAAGGGCACGCAGGCGCTGAACGTGTTCATCACGCTCGCGCCGGCGCAGAACAACGCCACCAGCGTGCAATACGCCGCGGTGGCGCTGAAAACCGATCTGCCGTTTCCGCCGGAGGCCGGCACTATCGAATATTCCCCGGACCGGCCGCTGCTGACCGCGATTACGAGCGCGCCGATCGACAAGACGCTGGATTTCTATCGCAAGGAGCTGGCCGCGCGCGGCTGGGCGCTGTGGTCGTACAAGCTCAACGCCAAGCAGCCGGCCGGCGGGCCCTCCGGCGTGGTGCACCGGCACGGCGCCTATGCCCATTACATCAACGACAAGGAGCCGGCGGTGGTGCTCGTTCTCACCGAGCAGCCCGCCGAGTCCGGCAAGATCAAGGTCGAGTTGAAGGAGTGGCCAATAGCAATCCTGAACACCGGCACGCCGCAACCCAATGCCGGGCGTGTCGACGTCAGCCGCTTGCCGCGCCTGGAAGGCGCCAAGGAAAACGCAGCCCACACTTCATCGACGGGGCTGAGCTACACCGTTTTGGGCTCGTTCGAAAATACCGTTGCAGCAACCAAGAAGTTATTGGCCGCCGACGGCTGGAAGGAATTTGCGTCTCCCTCGGAGGAGCCTAACCGGTTCGGCATGGACCTCAAAAAGGGAGGGCAAGGACTTTCGGTGTTCTTCACGATGCCGCCGGGAGAACCCGTTCATTCGGGTGTCGACTATAACGCCCAATGGGTGATCGCCGACCTGCCGTTCCCTGACGATGCGGCCGATATCGTGTTCGATTCTTATCGGCCGTACTTGAATTGCGTCACCGCCGGGACGGTCGAGGCCACGCGCGAATTTTATGAAAAAGAGCTTGGCGCCGCGGGCTGGGTACCGCTCACCGCGGAAGCCGCGGCGCAATGGCCGAACGTCAAACTCGACGGGCAGGCTTATTTCATTCGCGAAAAGCAGAAGCCGGTTTTGCTGGCGCTGCAGCGGCGCGACGACGGCAAGACCAGCATCGAAATCAAGGTCGCGCCGTTTGCCGAGCCGCAGGTGCTTGAGGCCGACCATGACGTTTTCGGTCTGCCGAGGCCGAAGATGAGCAAGACCTCCGGCGGCACCGGCGGCCAGAGCAGGCGCGAAGTTCACGCCATGGTAATGGCCGAGGTCGGCACCGTCCTCGCGTTCTATCGCCGGGAAATGGCGGCGCGGAATTGGAAGGAAGAGGCGCAAGGCGCCGTCCTCAAGCCGGAAGAAGTCGAACTCAATTTCTCCTCGGCGGAAGGGACGGCCGTGCTTAAGCTCACGCACAAATACGACTTAACGCGCGTGAGCATCGTACAGCAAGTTGCGAAATCGTCCGTCAAAGCCGAACCGGCGCCCAAAGCCGGATCCGCCGCCCAAGGCGATACGGTCGACGCACTCATGAAGCAGGTGCAGGAAATGGCGCGCGAGGCCACCGCCGATGCGGCCGGCCGCAAGCCGCCGAAAATGGCGCAGGCCGATCAACCCGTGGAAACCTTGCGCGCGCGTGCGGGCAACGACGCGCCGGTGCTGCTGCCGGAAAACGCCGAAGACGTCGACTTCGCCGCTGGCAAGCTCGAGTTCAGCAGCGCGTCCAACGTCAAAACCGTAGCGGAGTTTTACCGCTCGGCCATGAAGCAGCAGGGCTGGCAGGCGCAGTCTTCCGTCATCAACAACGCCAACATGGTCGTGCTCAATTTCGCGAAAGCCGGCAAAGCCGTCTCGTTCACCATCATGCGCATGGGCAACAAGACCAACGTGACCGCGGATGGCTCGGGCTTGCAAGTCGCGGCCGCTAAATCGAATGAGCCGGCCGCCGCAGCGTCACCCGCTCCCGCGCCGGCGAGCGCGGAGGATCTCGAGGCCGAGGAAAGCGGCGGGCTGCCCGTGCCCAAGCGCCACACCATGAGCGACGGCATCTCGACGCCCTTCCGGCACGCGCTCAAAGCGAGTGTGCCGCTCGCGCTTAACGACGTGCTCGGCTTCTACCGGCGCGAACTCGGCAAGCTCAACTGGAAAGAGCAAACCAAAGGCGCGGTGGTGACGGCCGACAAAGTCGTCATCGCCTATACCGCGCCTGACGGGCCGGCGCTGCTCAAGCTCGACCGCAAGGACAAAGAGATCGGCGTCGACCTGGTGGTGAAAAATCCGGGCGCCGCTGCCAAGGTCGGAATTCTGCCGAAACCGGGCCAGGTCAAGGTCATTTTCGGCAACATCAACGGCGCGGAGGCGGCGATCACGTTCAACAACAAGACGATCAAGGTCGCGGCCGGCGCCGGCACCAAGTCGCCGAACGGTCCGACGCTCGATCTGGCGCCCGGCAAATACAAGTATTCGATCAAGCTGCCGGGCAAGCCGGTAGAGACCGATGAGATCGACGTCGGTCCCGACGAAATCTGGGGCCTGATGATCGGCCCCGGCGGCGTACTGCCGTTGCAAGCTTATTGACGCGACGGGCGGCGCTCTTGCGGGCGCCGCGCGTTTCATTTTAAGCGACGGCGCAGGATTTCCCGCTGCCGGCCGGCGTCGTTGTCAGGATGCGCGGGCGCGAGCGTCGGCAGTTCGCCGACCTCCTTGAGCGCGCTGAGATGGCGCTCGAGCTCGACCAGCGAATGCGCCATGCGAGCGTTCAGCCGCGAAGTCTTCGCCAGCCCGTGCTCGGTCTTTTCCCAGGCGTAAGGCGCGAAGACGAGCTGATAGAGCGCGCGCCATGCCGCCAGCGACAGCAGCAGCCAATGCAGCGGCGTCAGCAGCAAAATCCAGGCGGTCGACAGCAGGCCGCGGCGCAGCAGGCCGAGCCAGCCGAGAAAGGCCGAGGTCAAATAGCCGACCACCACCAACACGCCGTAGACCGTGGCCAGGATGGCGACGGCCGCGCTGTCGCCGCGCCATAGCGGCGCGCCGCTCGCCACCGAATAGACCAGCGCGGCCATGAACGGCGGATGCACCAGCGCCGCCAGCGCATTGCCGCCGACGATCAACTGGAATGTGAGAAAGCCCGGCAGGCCCAGGTCGCGCAGCAGACGCGCCGGCTCGCGCATATGCACCAGCCAGGTCTGCATCCAGCCTTTGAACCAGCGCGTGCGCTGGCGCAGCCACGGGCCGAGCTGCCCCGGCGCCTCCTCGTAGGTGGTGGAGTCGATCACGCTCGATCGATAGCCGAAACGCGCGAGCCGCATGCCGAGATCGGCATCTTCGGTCACGTTGTAGGGGTCCCAGCCGCCGGCCTCGCGCAGGACCGCCGTGTAGAAATGATTGGACGAGCCGCCGAGCGGCAGCGGCAAGTGCAAGGCGGCGAGCCCCGGCAGAAAAACGTCGAACTGGCCGGCATATTCGGCGGTAAACATCCGCGCCAGCCAACAGTCGGCGCTGTTGTCGATGCACAGCCGCGACTGCACGCAGGCGAGATCGTCGCCGTCGGCGCGGAACGCCCGCAAGGCGCGGCGCAGCTGATCTGACTCCGGCCGGTCCTCGGCGTCGTAAATCACGGTGAAGGTACCGCGCGCGAACGGCAGCGCGACGTTGAGCGCCTTCGGCTTGGTGCGCGGACCTAGCGCGGGAACGGGGATCACCGTGATCGGGATACGGTTGTCGCGCGAAGCCAAAGCGGCGCGCGTTTCGCGATCGTCGGCCTCGACCGCGACGATCACGTCGAGCTTCTCGGCCGGATAATCCAGGCGCTCGATTGCCCGCAACAATCCGTCGACCGAGGCCGCTTCGCGGTAGAGCGCGGCGATCACGGTATAAACCGGCAGTGCATCGTCGGGCAGATCGGGCGAGGCCTCGTTCGCCTGCCATTTCACGAACGCGCCAGCCAGCCGCAGGCCGAGCCAAGCCAGGAACACCGTAGCCAGCGTCACTTCAAACACGAGCGCCGCCCCGGACGGCGCCAGTATGGCGCCGGCGATCGCCAGCAACGCGGCGATCGCAACCGAGGTGAAGCTCGTGCGCCAGCGCGGCGGCGCGGCGGAAAGTTTGGGCCATTTCTGTTTGAGCAAATCGGCGGCGCGCGCGGCGATGGCGTCGGCGCTATGGCGCAACACGAAACGGTTAAGACGCTCGGTGCTGGTAAAACGAAAGCGCCGCGCGCGGGCAGGATTTTCCTCGATCAGTTTCAGAATGCGGCGCGCCGCGCCGCCGCGCGGGGCGACTACCAGCACAAGCGCGTCATCGGCTCCGAGCGGCAGCATGCCGGCGGCGGCGGATTCGATCAGACGATCGTCGTTGAGCGGGCAGAATGCGCGCGGCGTGCCGTCGAGCGGCTCGAAGGCAACGCCGAGCGCCTCGCTCAGCGCGCGCAGATAGGCTTCCTCGCTCAGCGTGCCGGCGGCGATCAGGACGCGGTCGGCGCCGACGCCGAGCCTCGCGGCTCTGCGCTCGGCGTCCTCGATGACGTCGATGGCGAGCAGCGCGCGCACGCAGTCGATCTCCGGGCAACCGGCCGGGGAACGTACACCGCCGTCGGTTATGGCCGAGGGATCGATGGAGGGGCTGGCGGAAAGCAAGCCGTGCGCTGCCCGCGCGCGGCCGATAGCCGCTGTGGCCGAAACTTCCATGCCCCCACCCGCCGATACACCTTTTCGGCAGATACTAGCGGTTGCGCAACCCCAACGCGAGTCCAAGTTGTAGGCGGATTTGGATCGGATCAACGGGGCTTGGCGTTGTCACCCAAGGTGGCCGCGGGCAGTTCCCAGTGCTAGAAAGCGCGTTCCATGGCGGATTTCATGTCTCACTATGCGGTGCCGGCCGCGATCGTCGCGGTGGCGATCGTGTTGATGTTGGGCCTGATCAACATGATGCGCGGCGGCTCGCCCAACCGCTCGCAAAAGCTCATGCGGCTGCGCGTGCTGCTGCAATTCGTCGCCATCATCGTGATCATGGCGACGATCTGGGCGATGGGGCGATAAGAATAACCGGCCGGTCGCGCCGCGCCGTCACTTCATCGGCGCCGCGCGCATATATTCGACCTTCTCTTTATTCATTTTCTTTTTCGTGTGCTTTGTCGCTGTCTTTTTCATGGGCTTCGTGTCGTCCATTTTCTTCTCTTCGGCGGAAAGCTCCTGCGTCACGGGCGCCGCGGCAACGAGCAATGGAGCCTCCACCTCGGCTGCAAACGCGTCGAGCTCACAGGCGGCGGCGGGCGCCACTGCGGGCAGCGTCAGTAGCGTTGCGGCGGCGGCAATCGTCAGGAAACGCATGGCATTCACCCCCATTATTTGTGACGAAAACCCGGCTAGTATGGCAAGCCTATCCCGAATCCGACGCGCGAGGCGAGGTCCCCATGGTCGTGCTCAACCGAATTTATACCCGAACCGGCGACGACGGTACCACCTCGCTCGGCTCAGGGGCCCGGCGCAAGAAATATGACCTGCGGGTCGAAGCCTATGGCACGGTCGACGAGGCCAATGCGGTGATCGGGTTGGTGCGGCTGCATACCGCCGGCGATGCCGCGCTCGACGCGACCTTGGGGCGCATCCAGAACGACCTGTTCGACGTGGAAGCCGACCTGTGCCTTGCCGAAAAAGGCCCCGGCGGCGCGCGGCTGACCGTCACCGACGCCCAGGTTACTTGGCTGGAGGGCGAGATCGACCGGCTCAACGGCGAGCTTGAGCCGCTGAAATCCTTCATCCTGCCCGGCGGCAGCCCGGCCTCGGCGTTTCTGCATCTCGCCCGCACCGTCTGCCGGCGCGCCGAGCGGATCATGGTCGAACTCAAGGACCGGCCGGGTGAGGGCGTGTCGGAGCCCTCGCTCAAATACGTCAACCGATTATCGGACTACCTCTTCGTCGCCGGCCGCTACGCAAACGTAAAAGGGGTGCGCGATGTGCTGTGGGCGCCCGGGCAAAACCGCTAACCGCCATGCGCAGACACCGGGCGGTCGCGTGCGCCGCAGCATAAACGTTGACATGCCGATGGACTGGCCATTAGCTTCCGCCCGCTCTCGCTAGCGCCCGTTTGGGATGGGGATTTATGAAAATTCTGGTGCCCGTTAAACGGGTGGTCGATTTCAACGTCAAAATCCGCGTCAAGCCGGACGGCTCCGGCGTCGAACTCGCCAACATCAAAATGTCGATGAATCCGTTCGACGAGATCGCCGTCGAGGAGGCGATCCGCTTGAAGGAAGCCGGCAAGGCAACCGAGATCGTGGCGGTGTCGATCGGGCCGGCACAGGCCTCGGAAACCATCCGCACCGCGCTCGCCATGGGCGCTGACCGCGGCATCCTGGTGAAGGCCGAAGGCGCGGTCGAGCCGCTGGCGGTGGCGAAAATTCTCAAAGCCGTCATCGATGAGGAAAAACCCGGGCTGGTGATCCTCGGCAAGCAGGCAATCGACGACGACTGCAATCAGACCGGCCAGATGCTGGCGGCGCTGCTCGGCTGGGCACAGGGCACTTTCGCCTCCAAGATCGCCATCGACGGCGACAGCGTCACCGTGACGCGCGAAGTGGACGGCGGGCTGCAGACGGTCAAACTTAAAGCACCCGTCATCGTCACCACCGATTTGCGCCTGAACGAGCCGCGCTACGCTTCGTTGCCGAACATCATGAAGGCGAAGAAGAAGCCGATCGCCGACAAGACGCCGGCCGATTATGGCGTCGATATCAAGCCGCGCTTGCAAGTGCTCAAGACCACGGAACCGCCGGGACGCAAATCCGGCGCGAAGGTCGGCTCGGTGGCCGAACTTGTCGCCAAGCTCAAGGACGAAGCGGGGGTAATCTAGATGACAACGCTTCTCGTCGCCGAGCACGACAACAAGGTGGTCAAGGACGCAACCGCCAAGGCGCTTACCGCGGCCAAGGCGCTAGGCGCCGACGTGCACGTGCTGGTCGCCGGCAAGGATTGCAAGGCGGTGGCGGACGCCGCCGCCAAGCTCGATGGCGTCAAGAAGGTGCTGCTGGCGGATTCAGCCATTTACGAACATTTTGTCGCCGAGCCGTTGGCCGCGCTGATCGTTTCGCTTGCCGGCGCCTATGACGCCATCGTCGCGCCGGCCACGACCAACGGCAAGAACGTGATGCCGCGGGTGGCCGCGCTGCTCGACGTCATGCAGATCTCGGAGATCACCAAAGTAGTAGCGCCCGACACTTTCGAGCGGCCGATCTATGCCGGCAACGCAATCCAGACCGTGAAATCGGGCGACTCCAAGAAAGTCATCACGGTGCGCACTTCGACCTTTCAGGCGGCCGGTCAAGGCGGTTCGGCCAGCGTGGAGGATGTGAGCGCTGCGGCCGATCCCGGACTGTCGTCATTCGTCGGCGAGGAACTGTCGAAATCCGACCGGCCCGAATTGACCTCGGCGAAGATCATCATCTCCGGCGGCCGCGCCATGCAGAGCCGCGAGAACTTCACCAAATACATCGAGCCAGTCGCCGACAAACTCGGCGCCGCCATGGGCGCCTCGCGCGCGGCGGTCGACGCCGGCTACGCGCCGAACGACTGGCAGGTCGGTCAGACCGGCAAAGTGGTGGCGCCCGAACTCTACATCGCGGTGGGAATTTCCGGCGCCATCCAGCATCTCGCCGGGATGAAAGATTCGAAGGTGATTGTAGCCATCAACAAGGACGAGGAAGCGCCGATCTTCCAGGTCGCCGACTACGGTTTAGTCGCCGACCTTTATCAGGCGTTGCCCGAACTGGCGGCGGAACTCGACAAAGTCAAGCGTTGACCATGCCGCAAATTAGCTGCCCCACAGGTGGTGTCGTTAGGCGGATCGTCGTAAAACTGTAGCGGGACGAGTGGGCCTGAATACCGAAACCGAAGCCAAGAGCCGGGTCTTCGCATCGATCGGACAATAACATGGCGTTGAAAATTCAGAGTGTCGGGGTGATCGGCGCCGGGCAGATGGGCAACGGCATCGCCCATGTCTGCGCGCTGGCGGGCTATACGGTGATGTTGAACGACGTATCGGGCGACCGCATCAAGGCCGGCATGGCGACCATCAACGGCAATATGGCGCGGCAGGTCGGCAAGAAGGCGATCAACGACGAAGACCGCAAGGCGGCGCTCGCGCGCATCAAGCCGGCGGAAAAATACGACGCCATGGCTGCTTGCGACATCGTGATCGAGTCCGCGGCCGAGAAGGAAGATCTCAAGCGCAAAATCTTTGCCGATCTGTGCGCGTCGTTGAAGCCGGAAGCGATCATCGCTTCCAATACGTCGTCGATCTCGATTACGCGCTTGGCGACCTCTACCGACCGGCCGGAACGCTTCATCGGCATTCATTTCATGAATCCGGTGCCGCTGATGGAACTGGTCGAGGTGATCCGCGGCATTGCCACCGACGACGCCACCTTCGAGACCAGCAAGACTTTCGTCAGCACGCTGCACAAGACCATCGCGGTGTCGGAGGATTTTCCGGCCTTCATCGTCAACCGCATATTGCTGCCGATGATCAACGAGGCGATCTACACGCTCTATGAAGGTGTCGGAAACGTCGAAGCGATCGACACCGCCATGCGGCTCGGCGCGCATCACCCGATGGGGCCGCTTGAGTTGGCCGATTTCATCGGCCTCGACACCTGTCTCTCGGTCATGCAGGTGCTGCACGAGGGGCTGGCCGATTCGAAGTACCGGCCTTGTCCGCTGCTGGTGAAATACGTCGAGGCCGGCTGGCTCGGCCGCAAGACGCAGCGCGGCTTCTACGACTACCGCGGCGAAAAGCCGGTACCGACGCGCTAGCTCAAACGAGCTTCGATAGGTTCAGCACGGCCAGCGCCGCGACCGAAAGCCAAGTCAGGCTCTGACCGGCTTGGCGGCCGAGATTTGCATTTGGCGTTCCCCACATGCCCCAGGTTTGCAGCACGCGGCCGGACACCAGTGCGATCCCGAAGATATGCAGAGCCGTATGCCAGCCGCCGTTGATCTCGTAGAGTGTCATCAGTACGAGCGCGAGCGGGATATATTCGATCGCGTTGCCGTGCAGGCGGATCATGCGCAGCATCTGCGGATTGCCGCCGTCGCCGAGCGGCACGCGCAGCTTCACCCGGTGCAGGGTGACGTTGATGGCAAGCACTACCACGATGAGTGCGAGAATTCCCGCGTAAAGCGCGGTGATCGATACCTGCATATGGGCAATTCCCCTGACTATGCGGAAAGATATTTGTCGAGCTTCTCCATGGCGCCGTTCCACCCGCCCTGATGGCGGTCGCGCGCCTCTTCATCGAAGAATTGCTCATGCGTGAGCGTCATCAGCGTGCCGGCGCCGTCCGGCTTGAGCATCACCGTCACCAGCGACTCGCGTTCCGGCGTCGACTTCCAGGCCCAGGTGAATACCAGTTTCTCATTCGGGATCACTTCGCGATAGACGCCGCTGACGTCATGCTGCTCGCCGTCCGGCGCCTGCATCAGCCAGCGGTAGCGGCCGCCGGTGCGCGGGTCGGCTTCGACGCTCAGCGCCTTGACCTCGCCCGGGCCCATCCAGCGTTTCACTTTTTCCGGGTCGATCCAGGCGGCGAAGACCTTCGCCGGCGGGGCGTTGAAGCGGCGCTTGATGGTGAGGCTCGGTTTGACGGCGGTTGCGGTGGACATGTTTCTTCCTCCAGGAATGCGGCGAGTTGATCGAGGCGGTCGCTCCAGAAACGCTGGTAGCGGTTGAGCCATTCATTGGCTTCATGCATGGGCTCGGCGCGCAGCCGACACGACACCGTGCGGCCGCTTTTGTTGCGGGTGACGAGGCCGGCGTCCGACAGCACGTCGAGATGCTTCATCACCGCCGGCAGCGACATGGCGAAGGGCTCGGCAAGCTGGCTGACTGACAGCGCGTCGGTCTGGTTCAGCCGGGCGAGCAGCGCCCGCCGCGTCGGGTCGGCGAGGGCGGCAAAGGTGCGATCGAGCGGGGCGGGCGAATAGTAAACCATATGGTTAAGTATAGGAGCGCAGCTTGCGTTGTCAAGTGCGCGTTCATGAATCATTGACCGGCGGGCCCTAGGACTAGGCCGCGATGGATCCAACTTCGCTCGCCAGTGCGTTTGTCGGCGCCCAGATGAGCCAGGCGCAAATGGCCGTCGCGGCATTCATGCTGCGCATGAACGCGCAAAATTCGGGTTCCATCGCGCAAGTCATCGACGCCGCCCAGCAGAATATGAATAACGCCGCCAACATCGCTGCCGGCATCGGCCTCAACGTCAATATCAGCGTGTGACGGTTCGGTTGCGCGGCTAGCTCTTGCCCAATGCCGCCTGGATCAGCTTGACCGCGTCATCGCTCGCCCATTCGGCGGGACCGGCAATGGTGCCGATCTCGCAGCCCTGTTTGTCAACCAGCATGGTGGTCGGCATGCCGAAGGCGCGGCCGATTTCCTTCAGGTCCTGGAACGTCCGCGCGCTCGGATCGGCGTAATAGGCGAGCTTGTCGATGCCCAGCTCTTTAAGAAAAGCCTTCGGCTTGTCGGGATCGCGGGTGTCGATATTGACCGCCACCACCTGGAAATCCGGGCTGCCCAGTTTTTTCTCCAGCGCATCGAGCGCCGGCATTTCCTTGCGGCAGGGCACGCACCAGGTGGCCCACAGGTTGAGCAGCACTGTGCGCCCGCGCCATTGCGCCAGAGAGAGCGGTTTGCCGCCGGCATCCTGGAAAGCGAGGTCGGGCACCTTGAGGCCGCTTTGGGCGACCTTTACGGCGGCCACCTCGCCGCGCGCAAAGGGCGCTATTTTCTTGGCCAATTCGACCGCCGGCCGGCAGGCCTTATCCCCGCCCGCATTGCCTGTAAGGGTGGCAATCCCGTATACCCCCGCCAGCCCGACGAACACGCCGGCGACGCCGCCTGCCAGGATCATGGCCAGGTACCTTTTGGTGACGCGGGGCGACGGGCGTTCGGTCATTGAGCGGCGAGATCCCGGTGGTTAGGTCATGAGCAACAAAATGTGGGGCGGGCGATTTGCGTCCGGACCCGGCGCCATCATGGAGGAGATCAACGCCTCCATCGATTTCGACAAGGCTCTCTACCGCCAGGACATCGCCGCGTCCAAGGCACATGCCGACATGCTGGCCAAGCAAGGCATCATTACGGCGGACGATGCGAAAAAGATCGCTCACGGTCTAGACACGATCCTGTCAGAGATCGCGGGCGGCAAATTCTCGTTCAAGCGGGCGCTGGAAGACATCCACATGAACGTTGAGGGCAGGCTCGCCGAACTGATCGGGGAAGCGGCCGGGCGGCTGCATACCGCGCGTTCGCGCAACGACCAGGTAACGACCGATTTCCGGCTGTGGATGCGCGACGAGATCGACACGCTCGATGCGGCGCTCATGGGCTTTCAGCGTGCGCTGGCGCAGAAGGCGCTCGACCACGCCGCCACCGTGATGCCGGGCCTGACGCACATGCAGGCCGCGCAGCCGGTGACCTTCGGTCATCATATGCTCGCCTATGTCGAGATGGCGGCGCGCGACCGCGGCCGCTTTGCCGATGCGCGCAAAAGGCTCAACGAATCCCCGCTTGGCGTCGGCGCGCTCGCCGGCACCTCGTTTCCTCTCGACCGCGACATGACAGCCAAGGCGCTCGGTTTCGACCGGCCGGCGGCCAATTCGCTCGATGCGGTGTCCGACCGCGACTTCGTCATGGAGACGCTGGCGGCCGCGTCGATCGCGGCAGTGCATCTGTCGCGGCTGGCCGAAGAGATCGTGATCTGGACCTCGCCGCTTACCGGTCTGGTGCGGCTGTCGGATAAGTTCACCACCGGCTCCTCGATGATGCCGCAGAAGCGCAATCCGGATGCCGCCGAATTGGTGCGGGCCAAGTCGGGGCGCGTGATCGGCGCGCTCACCGCGCTCATGGTCGTCATGAAGGGCCTGCCGCTCGCCTATGCCAAGGACATGCAAGAGGACAAGGAAGGCGCCATGGACGCGCTCGCCGCCTTGAGCCTGTCGCTCGCGGCGATGTCCGGCATGGTGGCCGATCTTGAGCCCGACGCCGCGCGTATGAAGAAGGCAGCCGGTGAAGGCTACGCCACCGCCACCGATCTCGCCGACTGGCTGGTGCGCACGCTGAAAATGCCGTTCCGCGACGCCCATCACGTCACCGGGCGGATCGTCGCCAAGGCGGCGGAAGCGGGAGTGCAGCTGCACAGGCTGCCGCTCGGCGTCATGCAGGCGATCGAACCGCGCATCGGGGAGGACGTGTTTGGTGTGCTTTCGGTTGCCCGTTCGGTGCAAAGCCGGACCACGTTCGGCGGCACCGCACCCAAAAACGTGCGTGCGCAGGCTAAGAAATGGCTGCGCAGACTGGAAAAGAACAAGTTCTGAGCTTGCACAGCCGGGTTTGGCCTTGCATGCCTGTTTTGCTATGGTGTTTGCCACCCAAGGAGTGCGTTGCTTGAGCCGCTATTCCGACCGCCCGTTTCTCCGCTTTGCCCTGATCGGCCTGGCTGTCGCCGCGCTCGGGTTGGCCGCGTGCGGCCGCAAGGGCGACCTCGATCCGCCGCCCGGCGCTTCGCTCGCCGGTGAGCAGAGCAACACGCCGGGCCCCTTGAGCAATCCGGTTGCCGCCCCGATCGGCGGGCGCGCCAAAGATGGCGATCAAGGCGTGCGGGCCGACGGCCAGCCGCTGGCGCCCAAGGGCCCGAAAAAACAGATCCCACTCGACGTCTTGCTAAACTGAGCGTGTCCGCGCGTGATCCCGAAAAGTGGGAACCGGTTTTCGGACAAGAGCACGCGCCAGCAAAAATGTTAGGCCGGCACTGACTTCGCCCCGCATGATCGGACTCTAAGATGCACCACTTCGCTTACCGCGACGGCGCCTTGCACGCCGAGGCGGTGAACCTCGATACGCTGGCCGCGGCGGTCGAGACCCCGTTCTATTGCTATTCGACCGCAACGCTCACGCGGCACTACCAGGTGTTCGCCGGCGCCTTCGCCGACGTGGACGCGCTCGTCTGCTACGCCATGAAGGCGAATTCCAATCAGGCCGTGGTCGCAACCCTCGCCAAGCTCGGCGCCGGCGCCGACGTGGTGTCGGAAGGCGAGCTGATGCGCGCGCGGCTCGCCGGCGTGCCGGCCGACAAGATCATGTTCTCGGGGCTGGGCAAGACTGCGCGCGAGCTCGCGCTCGCGGTCGATGAAGGCATTCTCTGTATCAACGTGGAATCCGAGGCCGAACTTGCTTTGCTGTCGTCGATCGCGGCGGGAAAGGGACGCGCCGTGAATATTTCGGTGCGCGTCAATCCAGATGTCGACGCCAAGACGCATCGCAAGATCGCCACCGGCAAGGCCGAGAACAAATTCGGCATCCCGATCAGCCGCGCGCGCGCGGTCTATGCCCAGGCGGCGAAATTGCCCGGCATCAAGGTGGCCGGCGTCGACATGCATATCGGCAGCCAGATCACCGATCTCGATCCGTTCGACAGTGCATTCACGCTGCTGGCCGAGTTCGTGCGCACGCTGCGCGGCGACGGCCACGTTATCTCGCACGTCGATCTCGGCGGCGGCCTGGGGATTCCCTACCTCGACGACAACGAACCGCCGCCGCACCCGGACGACTACGCCAAGATGGTCAAGCGCGCCACGCGCGACCTCGATTGCCGACTGATTTTCGAACCAGGCCGGCTGATCGTCGGCAACGCCGGCATATTGGTGACGCGCGTTTTGTTCGTGAAGCGCGGCGAAGCGAAGAATTTTGTGGTGGTCGATGCCGCCATGAACGACCTCATCCGTCCGACGCTCTATGACGCGCGTCACGAGATTTGGCCGGTGGCCGAGGCTGCCACATCCGGCCGCCGTATTCGCGCCGACGTGGTCGGGCCGGTCTGCGAGAGCGGTGATTTTCTCGCTTTGGACCGCGAACTGGCGGAACCGGCGCCCGGCGCCTTGCTGGCCGTCATGTCGGCGGGCGCTTACGGGGCGGTGCAGGCCGGGACGTACAATACAAGGCCGCTGGTGCCGGAAGTATTGGTAAACGGCGCGCAATGGGCCGTGGTCCGCCCGCGCCTTGAAGTTGACCAATTGATTGCGCTCGATCGCATGCCGGATTGGCTTTAGGCGCATGAAACCGGCGCATGGCCCGGGAATTGCCTGCGTGCTAGCCTGTGGAATCGGTAAATCGCCATAGCTCTGGCGGCGGAGCGGCCCTTGGACGATTTGGACGAGCAGCCAAAGCAGCAACAACACCCGACACGCGTTCTGCTGACGCGGGCGCTCAAGCGCGCGCGCGGCAGCCTTTTGTGGGAGCGGCTGTGGCCGGCTTTGGCCACGCTGGCGACCGCGCTCGGCCTGTTCCTCGCATTCTCCTGGGCTGGACTATGGCTGGTGCTGCCGCCGCTGGCGCGCGCGATCGGGATGTTGATGTTCGTCCTGGTTACCGCCATCGCGGCGGCGCCGCTGGCGATGCTGCGGCTGCCGAGCGCCGCCGACGGCTTGCGCCGACTCGACCGCGGCAGCGGCGAGGCGCACCGGCCGGCCACCGCGGTCGCCGACGAGATCGCCGCCAACGGCCAGGATCCGGTCGCGCAGGCGCTCTGGCGCGCCCATGTCGAACGCGCGCTCATGTCGGCGCGCAAGCTCAAGGCCGGCTGGCCGCAGCCGCGGCTCGCGTTGCGCGATCCGATGGCGCTGCGCGCACTGGTGCTCATTCTGACGGTCGCGACCTACTTTGCCGCCGGCGGCGATCGCATAAAGCGCGTCACCGCCGCCTTCGACTGGCACGGCGTGGTGGCGCCGGCCAATTTCCGCATCGACGCCTGGGTGACGCCGCCGGTTTATACCGGCCGCCCGCCGGTCATGTTGGCCGGCCTGCGCCCGGGCGAAACCCCGCAATCAACCGTGCCGGTCGCGGTGCCGGTCGGCAGCCAATTGGTGATCCGCTCGACCGGCAATGTGCGTTTTGAAGTGGTGCGCAAAGGCGGCCTCGAGGATGCGCCGCCGGATGCGCGCGCCGCTTTGCCGGCGGGCAGCGAGGAGCGCCGCTTTGTGATCAAGGGTGACGGCTCGGCCGTGTTGCGCGGGGTCGTCGGCACGGATCTCGCCTGGAATTTCACCGCCATCCCCGATCGCGCGCCGACCATCGCGCTGATCAAGGATCCGGAGCGGCAGGCGCGCGGTTCGCTGCGGCTCGACTACAAGATGGAGGACGACTACGGCGTGGTCGAGGCGCATGCGGAATTTACTCTCAAGGACGACGACGTCGACGGCACCAAGCCGACGCGTCCGCTGTTCAAGTCGCCGGAATTCCCGCTCACGCTGCCGCAGGCGCGCACGCGCAGCGGCGCGGCGCAGACCACCCGCGACCTCACCGCGCATCCATGGGCCGGCGCCAAGGTCGCGGTGACGCTCGTCGCGCGCGACGAAGCCGGCAACGAGGGCCGCAGCGAGCCAACCGAGTTTGCGCTTCCGCAGCGTATTTTCGTCAAGCCGGTGGCGCGCGCCTTGATCGAGCAGCGCCGTATCCTGGCGCTCGACGCCGACGCCAGGCCGCTGGTGCTCGAAGCGCTCGACGCGCTCACCATCGCGCCGGAACGCTTCACGCCGGAGACCGCGGTCTATCTCGGCTTGCGCGCGATCTACTTCGACCTCGCCCACGCCAGGACCGACGATCAGTTGCGCGAGGTGGTGGCGCGGATGTGGGACATGGCGACCCAGCTCGAGGACGGCAATGTCTCGCAATCCGAACAGGCGCTGCGTCAGGCGCAGGATGCCTTGCGCCAGGCGCTCGAACGCGGCGCCAGCGATCAAGAGCTGAAAAAGCTGATGGATCAATTGCGCGCCGCGATGGATAAATATCTGCAGGCTTTGGCCGAGGAAATGCGGAAAAATCCGCAGCAGCTTTCGCGCCCGCTCGACCCCAACACCCGCATGCTCAGCCAGCGCGATCTCAAGAGCATGCTCGACCGGCTGGAGAACCTGGCGCGTTCCGGCAACAAGGATGCCGCGCGTCAGTTGCTCGATCAACTGCAGTCGATGCTCGAAAATCTGCAGACGGCCCGCCCGGGCGCGCAAGGCGAGGAGGGCGACGACGACATGATGTCGGCGCTCGACGAACTTTCCGACATGATCCGCAAGCAGCAGCAGTTGCGCGACAAGACCTTCAAGCAGGGCCAGGATTCGAGGCGCGACCGCCAGCAACAGGGCCAGGGCAAGCAGCAATTCGGCGATCTGCGGCAGGACCAGAAGGGCCTGCGCGACCGCCTCAACAAGCTGCTGGAGCAATTGCGCCAGCGCGGCCTCGGCAACCCCGGCCAGAACCAGCAGGGGCAAGGTGAGAAGGGGCAAGGCAAGAGCGACATGGGCCAGCTCGGCGATGCCGGCGAAGCCATGGGCGAGGCCGAAGGCGAACTCGGGCAGGGCGACGCCGACAACGCGGTCGACAGCCAAGGCCGCGCGCTTGAGGCCATGCGCAAGGGCGCGCAGGGCCTGGCGCAGCAGATGCAGCAGGAGGGCATGAGTCCGGGCCCCGGCCAGCCCGGCCGCAACGGCCGCGCGCGCGCCCAGCAGGACACCGATCCGCTCGGGCGGCCGTTGCGCGGGCGCGAATACGGCGACGATGTCACCGTCAAGGTGCCGGGCGAAATCGACGCCCAGCGCGCCCGCCGCATCCTCGAAGAATTGCGCAAGCGCTTCGGCGAAAGCAGCCGCCCGCAGCTCGAACTCGATTACATCGAGCGGCTGCTGAAGGATTTTTGATTTTAGGCCTGGCTCTGCCCCATTCAGCGCGGTGCGCTCTTACGGACGCATCCGCTCGGTGCGGTGCGGCCTATTATTCCGCCAATGTCAAACCGTTGCGGCGACAAGCGCCAATTTTATAGTTTCCAAGCACCGCGCCCAGATTGGCCGGCCAAATCATCCTGCGGCGGCAAGCTTGGGCATAGTTTCCGGCCGCGGGGACACTTTGCTGTAGTGACTTTGGAAATGCTGAACGAGCGTTGCTTCTCCCATGAAAAGGGGGTTGCGCAGCCGTACTGGCTGGATGGATTTATAACTGTCCAGACGTGCAAAGAGCGTCAAACAATCGATCAAATGCTCTCCACCCCAATTAACAATTTCCTGAACGAGGACACGCCCGCCGCTATCGCCAATTAAAGCTGCAACAACGTCAGCAGAGACGGCCGTTGAACGGCCATGCAGATTGCCGAGGGCGCCCTTATATTCGAGCAGATTTGAATGGTGGATGAAAGCAACGCCGACGGAAGACAGCTTGCGTAATATTTGCGGAATGTAAGCGGCCAGCACAGCCTTGTCTGCGTGTACGAGCGAATCGAACGAAAAGACCAAGTCGAATTCTCCGTCCTGTGCTGTCTGCAAGGATTGTCCGTCATTTGCAAAAAAATCTGCGTGAGTGCACGCAGAGAATCTATTGCGGCAAGCATCGATGCATTTTGGCGACAAGTCGATTCCGACGAACTTGTCGCACGCCGGAACCAAAAACTTGGTCCAGCGTCCAAACCCGGGTGCGATTTCTAAAATTTGCCGGGGTGGAAAGAACCTGTGCAGTCGAGGAAAAATGCAGCCAAACCACTGCGCCTCGCTACCGCCCCAAGCCGTACTCCACTCCTCGCCGCCGTCATGCCACCCGTACGCCGTGTCCCAGGTAACTTTGTTCCAGTTTAGGTCCGGCATAAATCGTGGCCTCGTCAAGTTGCGGAGTAATACCTAGCGGCGGCTAGTGCCGCTGCACCAGCGCCTCGCGCACGGCGCCCTTGATCTGTTCGAGCGAGAAGGGCTTGACGATCACGTCGTGCACCAATGCGTCGAGCTCATGGGCGCGCTCGCGCTGCTCGGCAAAACCGGTCATCAGCATGATGGCGACGTCGGGATGATCGCGTCCGGCGGCGAGCGCCAGCGCGATGCCGTCCATGACCGGCATTTTCACGTCGGTCAGCAGCAGGTCGAACTTGCCGCCTATCCGGTTGAGCGCTTCGAGCGCTGCCGCGCCGTCGTTGGCCAAGGTCAACTCGTGACCGTCCGCGTTGAGCGCGCGCACGACCAGGTCGCGCAGTGTATCGTCGTCTTCGGCAATCAGGATCTTTGCCATCGGGTTCCAACCTTGCGCACGATCGTGCGCGTTATTTCGCTCCGGCAGCGGCGTCTTGCGCGGTGAAGAAACGCACGATCACGTCTTTGGCGTCGGCCGGCGGGGCGGGAATCTGACTGCGGAATTTCAGCCGCTCGCCCGGACCGAGAAAGCTGCGCGCCGGCGGCATGGTCCAGGTGTAGATTTCCTGTCCGGTCGAATTGCGCGCGGCGAAGCGCAGCAGCGGCACCGCGACCGGCTTGCCAACCTCGCTCGCGATTTCGCCTTGCACGATCAACGCGGCGTTGCCGTTCTGCTCTCCCATCGAAATCTTGACGTTCTCGAATTTGAGGCCACGCAGGTTGACCGGCAAGCCGATGGCCGCAAATAGCGACGCGGTCTGCGGCAAATAACGCACCACGTCTTTGCGCGCGCCGACCAGCGCGACGTTGAAGGCGACCAGCACCAGAATGACCGCGGTCCAGCGCGACGAGGGCAGCGAGCGCTTGCGGCGGCCCTGCAGCCACTGGCGGCGGGCATCGAAGCTTTCGGCCTCTTCGGTGTCGGCTTCAGCACCGGCCGCATCCGGCAACGGTTCATGCTCGATCGGCGGCACCAGCGGCGGCGCATCGGCGATGGTGGCCGGTTCGGGCTCCGGCGTCCGAATCTCGGCGGGGACAGTTGCCGGCGCTTCGGCCGCCATGGGCTCCGGAGCCGGCGCCTCGGGCGCGGCAGCCAATTCGGGTTCCTCGGCGGGGCTATCGGCGGCTTGTTCCGGCTGGGGCGGTGGCGCGGCCGCGGTGGGCGGCGATTCGGCGGCGGTTGGAGGCGTCGCCGCGGCACGGGCGGTGGGCGCCGATTGCGCCTCGGCGGCAACGACGGCGGGGTCCGCGGCAGCGGTCGCGTTGGCAAGGCTTTCGGGTGCGCCGGCGACCCAGGTCTCCTTGCAGCGGGCGCAACGCACGGTGCGCCCGGCCGAGCCGACCGCGGCCTGGTCGATCATGTAGGAGGCGGCGCAATTTGGACAGACGATCAGCATGTCATTGGGGCCGATTTGGCCTCAATACCTAACAGCCGACCGTTAATGGATTGGAAACCATACCGGTCGCCGGATTAGGGGGGATGGGCCGGATTTGGCAGCCTGCGGCGCTGGCGGCGCCGTGGTAATCTTGTAAAAGCGCAGTTCTCGCCCGAAACGGGGGCCGTGGGCGGTGTTTGGGGACGGCCCTGCGGATTGCCGGCCAGGCCATTCCACGGGTTTCTGAGGGTATTTACCGGAGACGGCGGTGGTCCGATTCGAGAACGTAGGCTTGCGCTACGGCCTGGGGCCGGAGGTCCTGCGCGACCTCACGTTCCGCATCGAGCCGCATTCCTTCCAGTTCCTCACCGGCCCGTCCGGCGCCGGCAAGACCTCGCTGCTGCGCCTGTTGTTCCTCTCGCTCAAACCCACGCGCGGGCTGATCACCCAGTTCGGCCACGACGTCGCCACGCTGTCGAAGGACGCGGTGGCGACACTGCGCCGGCGCATCGGCATCGTGTTCCAGGATTTCCGTCTGCTCGATCACATGACGACTTACGAGAACGTCGCGCTGCCGCTGCGCGTGATGGGCCGGCGCGAGGACAGCTATCGCGACGAGGTGGTCGAGCTGCTCAATTGGGTCGGTCTCGGCGAACGCATGTGGGCGCTGCCGCCGGTGCTCTCGGGCGGCGAGAAGCAGCGCGCCGCGATCGCGCGCGCGGTGATCGCGCGGCCGCAATTGCTGCTCGCCGACGAACCCACGGGCAACGTCGATCCGAGCCTCGCGCAGCGCCTATTGCGGCTGTTCATCGAGCTCAACAAATCGGGAACTTCGGTGGTGATCGCCACCCACGACATCGCCTTGATGGATCAGTACGATGCGCGCCGGCTGGTGCTGCACGAGGGACGGCTGCACATCTATGATTGAAGTCAAGGTGACGACCATGGCGCAAGCCGACGACATGACGGCGAGCCCGCGTATGCCGGGCGGCGCGCTGCCGCGCTTCGACACGCCGCTGGTGCCGCGCAATTCGATCTCCGGGCGTGCGCTGATCGCGGTCGTCGCCATCATGACGTTCCTGGCTTCGCTCACCACCGGCGCGGTCATCCTGGTCGCCGGCGCGGCCGGCGAATGGCAGGCGAACGTCGCGCGCGAGGTGACCATCCAGATCATCCCGGCGCCCGGCCGCAATCTCGATGCCGGCGCGGCCAAGGCTGCGGCGGCCGCGCGCGCCTTCCCCGGCATCGGCGATGTGCGCATTTATTCGAAGGAGGAATCCTCCAAGCTGCTCGAACCCTGGCTCGGCAGCGGCCTCACGCTCGACGAGTTGCCGGTGCCGCGCCTGATCGTGGTCAAGATCGCCCCGGGGGCTGCGCCCGACCTCACGCAGCTGCGGCGGATGCTGGCCGAGCAGGTGCCGGGCGCCACCCTCGACGATCACCGCGGCTGGGTCGACCGCATGCGCGCGATGGCGGGAACCGCGGTCGCCGCCGGCGTCGCGATTTTGCTTCTGGTGGTCGCCGCAACTGTGCTCTCGGTTACATTTGCCACGCGCGGCGCCATGGCCACCAACAAGCCGGTGATCGAGGTCCTGCATCTGGTCGGCGCCAAGAACAGCTTCATCGCCGGCCGCTTCCAGCGGCATTTCCTGATGCTCGGCCTGCAAGGCGGCGCCGTCGGCGGCGGCGCCGCGATCGTGCTGTTCGCGCTCGCCGGCCTTATCAGCGGCTGGTTCGCGGGCTCCGCCGGAGCCGAGGAGACCGCCGCTTTGTTTGGATCGTTCTCCATCGGCATGGCCGGCTATCTCGCCGTGCTCGGCCAGGTCGTGCTGATCGCGCTGGTGACGGCGGTGACCTCGCGGCATACCGTGAACCGGACCCTCGATATGATCGATTGAACATGCTGGCCAGTTTCGCGCGCATCATCGGCTTTTTCACCATGACCGCGGGCGCGGCGGGCGCCGTGCTGCTGGGCGCCGGGTTCTGCTGGTTCGTGCTGAAAATTCCGTCCGAGGAGTTGACGCTCGACCGCAAAGCCGACGGCATCGTGGTGCTGACTGGGGCCGCCGCGCGCATCCCGGACGCCATCGAGTTGCTGGCGGCGGGCAACGGCCAGCGGCTCTTGATCAGCGGCGTGCACCGCGATACGCGCGCGCGCGAAATTGCGCGGCTGACGCCGCTTTATTCCAAGTTTTTCACCTGCTGCATCGACCTCGATCGCTCCGCGCTCAACACCTTCGGCAATGCGCTGGAAACCAAGCGCTGGGCGCGCCAGCACAATTTCAATTCGCTGATCGTGGTGACGTCGAATTGGCACATGCAGCGGGCGATGGCCGAGCTCGAGCATCAGCTTCCCGATGTGACGATGATCTCTTTTCCGGTGATCTCGCCGAAGGTGAAGGACGAACCCTGGTGGTCCAATCTCGACACCGCGCGCTTGCTGTTTGCGGAATATTTGAAGTATCTGTTCGCGCTGGTGCGCATGCGCCTCGATACCGATACCGCGTGAAGGAGCGCTGCTCGTGCCGATCCTCGTCCGCTCCGTCGCCTTCAACGTGCTGTTTTATCTGAACACGTTGATCTATTTGATTATCGCGCTGCCGACGTTCTTTCTGCCTTATCGCGCCGTCATCGCCGTGGCGAAAGCCTGGGGCCACACCAACCTCGTGCTGCTGCGCGTCGCCGGCATCGACTACGAGATCAGGGGCCGCGAAAAAATCCCCAAAGGGGCCGTCATCGTCGCCCCCAAGCATCAATCGGCGTGGGAAACCTTCGCGCTGCTGCCGCTGTTTGACGACCCGGTCTTCATCGTCAAACGCGAATTGCAGTGGATTCCGATATTCGGCTGGTTGATGATCAAGGGCCGGATGGTGCCGGTCGACCGCAGCGCCGGTTCGCAGGCAATTCCCGCCATGACCGCGCGCGCGCGGATCGAACTCGCGGCGGGGCGCCAGCTCATTATTTTTCCCGAGGGCACGCGGCGGCCGGCCGGCGCGGAGCCGCGCTACAAATACGGCGTGGCGCTGCTGTATGACGCGACCGGCGTGCCGTGCGTTCCGATCGCGCTCAATTCCGGCCTGTTCTGGCCGCGCCGCTCGATCCGGCGGCTGCCGGGAACAGTGCTGGTGGAAGTGCTCGACCCGATCGCGCCCGGCCTCGACAAGGAGGTCTTTTTTAAACGCTTGCAGGACGAGATCGAAGCCGCGACGGCGCGCCTGATCGACGAGACGAAAAACAAAATCGCGCGCTGAGGCGCTTGGTCGTCACTTGTTCAGTTATTTGCCGCTGACCGCCAGCGCCTGCAACCGGGCGCGCGCATTGTCCTGCGCCCATTGCGCGATGCGGTCCCTGGTCGGCACCGCTAGCGCGGCATTATATTCGGCGCGCGCTTTTTCGATGTCGCCCTTCTGCTCGTAGATGCGGCCGCGGCTGTAATAGGCCGCGGCGTAGGCCGGATCGATCTTGGTGGCGTGGTTGTAGTCGGCGAGCGCGAGGTCGAGTTTGCCCTGCTGCTGATAGACATCGGCGCGGTAATCGTAACTTTCGACGTTGTCCGGCTCCAGGCGGATCGAAACGCCGTAATCGTCGAGGGCGCCGTCCAGTTCGCCCTTCTTCTGCTTCCAGCTGCCGCGCGCGCGGTAGATCGAGGCCAGGCCTTTGCCGTTGAAGCTTCCGCTGCCGATCATACGGCCGCAGGCATCGAGCCCGGCATCGAATTTGTCGGGATCTTTGTAATTCTGATTGCCGAGCGAAAAACACATCACGCGGTCGCCTTCCGCATCCGCGAAAGACGGCGAGGGGGCCAAGGCGACGAGCGTGAGGATGACGGCGAGCGGCAGCAGTCGGCGCATGAATTCCCCCGGGCCTGTTCGAAACGCATCAATGATAATTCGACCAAACGCCATCGTCGAGACGGCTCTCAGGTCGCGGCGCTCTCGTGGACGCCCTTGAGCCGCTCGGCCAGCCGGCGCAAGGCGTCGTCGCGATAGCCGTGGGCGGCCAGTTCCTTGACCGCGGCCAAGACGTAATCGCGGCAGGCGCCGGAGCGGCCGTGGCCCTGGCGCACATAATGCAATTGCTGGGCGAGCGGCAGGCGGCCGGCGTATTGCCGATGACCGCGGTCCACCACGTAGCCAAGCGCGTGCACGCTTTGCTGCGGGTCCTCGTCCAGCCAGACCGCGCGCCAAGCCTCGCGGTAAACCTTGGTGACCTGTTCGCGCGCGCGCAAATAGTCGATCGTGGCGGTTCGCTTGGCGGCCGACACGCGGTAGGCGATGCCGCGGCAGGAGCCGCCGCGGTCGAGGCCGAGCACTAGGCCCGGCTTCTGGGGGGTGCCGCGATGGACGAAGGAATAGACGCAGAGCGCCCGGTGGGCGCCGACCAGGCGGGCGTTGCGCCGCTCGAGGTAGTCGAAGCCCGGCCGCCACATCAGCGATCCGTAGGCGAAAACCCACAGGTCTTCGCCGCTTTGGTCGGATTTTCTGCTCATCGGGGTTGGATTTCGCTCACGCCGTTGATACGACCCGGCGGCTCGCGCCCGCGTATCAGGCCGGATGATCCGGCGCAACCCGCCCGCCGGGAGAAGTCTACCGCATAAAGGCGCAGAAACGCCGCATTCCGCAGGTGTTAAACCTTCGATGGCCAAGCGATCCAGACGATCCCGCTCCACACGCCGGCGCAACCAGCGCTACATCGGCATACTGGCGCTCTCCGTCGCGCTGATCGGCGGCTGGAGCTGGTTCTGGCATTACGCCAGCGGCAAGGCGGAAGTCGCGATCGACGGCTGGCGCGCGCGCGAGGCCAAAGCCGGCCGCGTCTATAAATGCGGGTCGCAGTCGATCGGGGGCTATCCGTTCCGCATTGAAGTGGAGTGCGATAAAGCCTCGGCGCTGTTCCGCAGCAACCAGCCGCCGGTCGAGATCAAGACCCGCGGCATGTCGGTCGCCGCGCAGATCTACGATCCGACCCTGCTGATCACCGAGTTTCACGGCCCGCTGACCATCGCCGATCCGGGAAAAGCGCCGACCATCATCGCCGACTGGAAGCTCGGCCAGTCGAGCGTGCGCGGCACGCCGTCGGCGCCGCAACGCGTGTCGCTGGTGTTTGACGGCGCGACGGTCGACCGCATCGGCGGCGGCACGCGCGAGAACCTGCTGCACGCCAGGCGTATCGAAGTCCATGGCCGCATCGTCGAAGGCTCGGTTACCAATAATCCGGTGATCGAAATCGTGACGCGGTTGACGCGGGCGGCGGCGCCAACCTTGCATCCGGCGGCAGCGCATCCGATCGATGCCGACATTACCGCGCTGCTGCGCGGCCTGAAGGATTTCTCGCCCAAGCCATGGTCGGTGCGCTTCCGCGAGATGCAGGCGGCGGGCGGGCGCATCGACATCACGCAGGCGCGCGTGCAGCAGGGTGAAACCATCGCGGCCGGCAGCGGCAGCCTGTCGCTCAACGCCAATGGCCGGCTGGTCGGCCAATTGCGCGTGACCGTCGTCGCGCTCGAGCCGTTCCTCGCCTCGCTCAACGTGCCGCAGGCGGTGCAGGCCTCGCCCGACATGGACAAGGTCGCCGGCGCGCTCGACCGGCTGCTGCCCGGGCTCGGCGGGGTGGCGCGCCAGCAGGCCACCAGCTCGAATTTCTCGCTCGGCATCAATCTGCTCGGCGAGCAGACGACGCTCGAAGGCAAACGCGCGGTGACGCTGCCGCTGCATTTCGACGACGGTTCGGTGTTTCTCGGGCCGATCCGGATCGGCAGCGTGCCGGCGCTGTTTTAATCTTCCGCCGCGTAGGGTTTGGGCAGCGGCTCGGGCTTGAGGTCCGGATGCGGGCGGCCAAAATTGGGCGCGGGCGAATCTTGCCCGATATCGACGATGCCCTTGCGGATGGCGCGCGTGCGCTCGAAATGCTCGAACAGCGCCTCGCCGTCGCCATTGCGGATCGCCTTGGTCAATTGCGAGATGTCCTCGTTGAAACGGCCGAGCATTTCCAGCACCGCGTCCTTGTTGGCCAGGAACACGTCGCGCCACATGGTCGGGTCAGAAGCCGCGATGCGGGTGAAATCGCGGAAGCCGCCGGCGGAAAATTTCAGCACTTCCGAGCGCGTCACGTTCTGCATCTCGTCGGCGGTGCCGACGATGGTGTAGGCGATCAGATGCGGCAGATGGCTGGTGATGGCGAGCACCAGGTCGTGGTGATCTGCGTCCATGGTTTCGACATTGGCGCCGAGCAGCCGCCAGAACGTTGCGAGCTTGTCGACGGCTTTCGGGTCGGCACCCTTGGGCGGCGTCAGAATGCACCAGCGGTTGACGAACAGTTCGGCAAAGCCCGAATCGGGCCCGGAATATTCGGTGCCGGCCACCGGATGCGCCGGCACGAAATGCACCCCCTTCGGAATATGCGGACCCATGTCGCGGACGATGGCGCCCTTGACCGAGCCGACGTCGGAAACGGTGGCGCCGGCCGCAAGATGCGGGCCGATTTCCTTGGCGACGGCGCCGCAGGCGCCGACCGGAATGCAAACGATGACGAGATCGGCGCCCTCGACCGCGGCGGCGTTGGTCTCGACCACCTGATCGGCAAGGCCGAGCTCAGCCACGCGCTTGCGCGTTTCGGCCGAGCGCGCGGTCGCCACGATCGAACGCACGGCACCTTGCGCGCGCGCTGCATGCGCGATCGAGGAGCCGATCAGCCCGACGCCGATCAGCGCCAGCCGGTTGTAGAGCGGGGCCGGTTTGCTCACGCTGATTTTCCCAGGAATTCGCCGAGTGCCTTGACCACCAGCCGATTGGCTTCCTCGGTGCCGACGCTCATGCGCAGCGCGTGGGGCAGCTTGTAGGCGCCGACCTGGCGCAGCACGAGGCCGCGCTTAATCAGAAAGGAATCGGCGTCGGCCGCGGTGCGGCCCTTGGTCTCCGGAAAATGGATGAGCACGAAATTCGCCACGCTCGGCGTCACCGGCAGACCCAGTTTGCCGATTTCGTCCGTGAGCCAGGCGAGCCACTTCGTGTTATGCGCGCGCGATTTCTCGATGTGCGCGGCATCGCGGATCGCCGCGATGCCGGCGGCGATCGCCGGCGCGTTGACGTTGAAAGGCCCGCGGATGCGGTTGATCGCGTCGACGATCGGCGCGGGACCGTACATCCAGCCGAGGCGGAGCGCGGCCAGCCCGTAGATTTTCGAGAAGGTACGGCACATCACGACGTTTTCCGACGTGGCCACCAGCTCGATGCCGGACTCGTAATCGTTGCGCTGCACGTATTCGGCGTAAGCCGCGTCGAGCACGAGCAGGACATTGGCCGGCAAGCCTGCGTGCAGCCGCTTGACCTCGTCGAACGGGATATAGGTCCCGGTCGGATTGTTCGGGTTGGCCAGGAACACCACCTTGGTGCGCGGCGTCACCAGTTTCAGGATGGCGTCGACGTCGGCGGTGAAATTCTTCTCCGGCGCGACCACGGGTTTGGCGCCGGTCCCCAGCGTCGCAATCGGGTAGACCAGAAAGCCGTGCGTGGTGTGGATCGCCTCGTCGCCGTCGGTGAGATAAGCGCGTGCGATCAGATTGAGCAGGTCGTCGGAGCCGGCGCCGCAGACGATGCGCGCCGGATCGAGCCCGAACACATCGCCGATGGCCTGACGCAAAGCCGAAGCCGAGCCGTCCGGATAATCTTCCAGGTGTTCGGCGGCAGCGCGATAGGCCGCGATTGTACTCGCGCCCGGTCCCAGCGGCGTCTCGTTGGAGGAGAGCTTGAACACTTTGGCAACGCCGGGCGCCGTGCTCTTGCCCGGAATGTAGGGGGCAATGTCGAGCACGCCGGGGCGCGGTTGCGGTCGGTTGGCGGTCATCTCGGTAATTTCCGAACGATCAGGTTTTTTCAACGCCGACCGTATAGCGGGTTGCGTGGCTGCCGACGAGGGCCGACGAACGAACCGTGGCCCCGGCCTTAACCAAGGCCGCGCCGATCTCCTCCAGCGTCACGCCGGCCGGCAGCGTGATCAGCAAAGCGGCGCCGTCGAAGGCGCGGTCGGGCACGGCGATGAAATCGGCCAGCGCCGACAGCGCTTGCGCGGCGCCCGGGCCCCAGCCGGAAACGCGCACGCTCCAAACGGCGGCTTCCGTCGCCATGGCGTCGGCGGCGACCCTTGAGAGCACGAAGACCGGCAGCGCGGCCGGATGGTCGGCGCGTTCGACGAAGGGCAGGCGCGCGATGATCTTGGGCGCGGCGTCGAATTCGAGCGCGCTCCACCACGGGCCGGCCGAGGCCACGGCGAAGGCCGGCACTAGGCCGAGATCGCCTTTCGAGGTCGACACCGCCGCCACCACGGCCGAGGCGCCCATGTGCGCCACGAAGGGAACGGTGAAGCCGAAATGGAAGCGGGCGGAATCCCGCATCAAGGCGTCGCCCGCCGAGAGATCCGCATGCACCGAAAACGGCGCCTGCACAAAGGTGAAAGTCGAAATGATGACGCGCCAGATGCTCTCGGCGGTGTCGAGCGGCAATATGCCTTTGTGGCGCTTGACCAGGCGGCGCATCATCTCGGCTTCGCGCGCCGGACGGAATGCCGAGCCGGACGCCTGGCTCTTCTTGACCGCGATCAGCCGGTCGATGATCTCGCCGCGCTCCATCAGGAGCCGGTGCATCGATTCGTCGATGCGGTCGATCTCCTTGCGCAGATCGTCCAGCGCGGGTGTTTCGGGGGCCTTTGCCATGGCGGCATTGATAGGAGGGCCAAACCTTGAAATCAATAAAGCCTTGCGATCAATAAGACCTTGAAATCAAAGAAATCGTTGACAGTAAGGTGTCAGATTGACAGTTAAACGGCCCGTAATCCGGGCTAATGTCCTTAAATCTGTGGCGCGCCGGGAGCGCTAGGCGAGATGGTCGAGGCCGATCTGACGAGCGCGCGAGGCGCGGCGGAGGCTCCGCGCGAAGCGGACCATCCGCACGCGTCGTTGACGGTGAGCTTTGGGCCCGACAAGCCGCTCAAGCTTGATGCCGGCGTCGAGCTCGCGCCGTTCCAGATCGCCTACAAGACCTACGGTACGCTCAACGCCGAACGCTCCAACGCGGTGCTGGTGTGCCACGCGCTCACCGGCGACCAGCACGTGGCGAGCATCCATCCGGTCACCCAGAAACCGGGCTGGTGGGACACCATGGTCGGCCCCGGCAAGCCGATCGACATCGAGCGCTATTTCGTGATCTGCCCGAACGTGGTCGGCGCCTGCATGGGTACCACCGGCCCGTCCTCGCTCAACCCGAAGACCGGCAAGGCCTGGGGCCTGGAATTTCCCGTCATCACCATCCGCGACATGGTGCGCGCGCAGGCTATGCTGCTCGACCATCTCGGCATCGAGACGCTGTTCTCGGTGGCGGGCGGGTCGATGGGCGGCATGCAGGTGCTGCAATGGGCCGCGTCCTATCCGGAGCGCGTGTTCTCGGCGCTGCCGATTGCCTGCGCCACCCGCCACTCGGCGCAGAACATCGCGTTCCACGAGGTCGGCCGCCAGGCCATCATGGCCGATCCGGACTGGCGGCGCGGCCGCTATCATCTGGAAGGCACTTTTCCGCGCCGCGGCCTCGCGGTCGCGCGTATGGGCGCGCACATCACTTATTTGTCCGACGCCGCGCTGCACCGGAAATTCGGCCGCAAGTTTCAGGATCGCGAGAATCCGACCTTTTCTTTCGACGCGGATTTCGAGGTGGAATCCTATCTGCGCCACCAGGGCATCTCATTCGTGGAGCGTTTCGACGCCAATTCCTATCTCTACCTGACGCGCGCCATGGACTATTTCGATCTCGCCGCCGACTACAACGGCGTGCTGGCGAATGCGTTCAAGGCCACGCCCACGCGCTTTTGCGTCATTTCGTTCACCAGCGACTGGCTGTTCCCGACCGTGGAGTCGCGCGCCATCGTGCATGCGCTCAATGCCGCCGGCGCGCGCGTCTCGTTTGCCGAGATCGTCACCGACAAGGGCCACGACGCCTTCCTGCTCGAGGAGCCGGAATTGTTTGCCATCGTGCGCGGCTTCCTCGACGGCGCCGGCAAGGCGCGCGGATTGACGCGCGGCCCGGGTGGAAAGCCGGCGCCATGAGCCATCTCAGCCTTGAGCATATCGCGCGCACGCCGGGCGGCGCCCGTGTCGACCTCGTGCTCATGGCGGAAATGGTCGAGCGCGGCGCCAAGGTGCTCGACGTCGGCTGTGGCGACGGCGAATTGCTGCGGCTTCTGGGCGAGAGCCGCGGGGTCGACGGTCGCGGCATCGAGCTTTCGCGCGAGGGCGTCAACGAATGCGTGGCCAAGGGTCTCGCCGTGATCCAGGGCGACGCCGACACTGACTTGGCCGATTATCCGGACGACGCCTTCGACTACGTAATCCTGTCGCAGACGCTGCAGGCCACGCGCCATCCGCGCGTGGTGCTCGAGCACATGCTGCGCATCGGCAGGCGCGCCGTGGTGTCGTTCCCGAATTTCGGCCACTGGCAGGTGCGCATGCAGCTGCTGTTCGCCGGCCATATGCCGCAGACCGATATTCTGCCTTACAGCTGGTACGACACGCCCAACATCCACCACTGCACCATCAAGGATTTCGTGCAGCTGTGCACCGCGATCGGGGTGGAAATGGAAAAGGCGGTGGCGCTCAACGCCTGGGGCAAGCCGCTGCGGCTCAACGCGCCGTGGTGGTTCTGGAACCTTTTTGGCGAACAGGCCGTTTTCCTGCTCAGCCGCAAGGGTTGACGGCCCGCGCGGCCGTTAAAATTGCTGCACCGCAACTTTAACTTTGCTGCAGCCGCACAATGACTTTGGTGCTAAGTATTGTGGCTCATTGTTTCTGTATTTGAAAATTTGGTGAAGTATAGATGTATTATTTCATCGTATAAAATCTTGAACGCAAGTTTTAATGAGTGATACCAGCTATGCACATCACCAAATAACCTTTGGATGATCACGATCTCGCCACATCCGGACGGCGTTTATGCCCCTGCATTCGGTGCCGGTTCTGTAGGTATCGGGTGCATTGCTTTGATGACAAGGGGACTAAACCAATGAGACTTATTCAGAGACGGATGACGGTCCTGCTGTGTTCGGTGGCGGTTGCGGCTTTCGCAACGGCGGCCTTGGCAAGACCGATCCATTACCACCGGCACCGTGCCGCAGGGGTCGAGCGGACGGCGACAGCATCGCAGGCAACCCGCCCCGATCGGGACATGCGTTTTTCATTCAATGCGGCGCAAACTGCTTCCGGCGCCGCCCGCCGCAGCCGCCATCACACCCGCTATAGCCGGGCGGCGCGCGACCCGCGGCTCGGCACGGACGCGAACGCGAGATTTATCGCCGCGCAGTCGCATGCAAATTCCGCTTACGGCGGCGCCACCTCCAACGATCTGGTGTCGGAGGCGCGCAAATATATCGGCAGCAATCCGACCGGGCGCCGGAGCCTGTGGTGCGGCGCCTTCATGGACATGGTGCTCCGGGAAACCGGTCATAGAGGCGGCGGCAATCTTGCCAGCGCCTATGCGCATTACGGCCGGCGGATTTCCGGCCCCGAAGTCGGCGCCATCGCGGTGATGGGCCGGCGCGGCGGCGGCCATGTCGGCGTGGTCTCAGGTATCGACGCCAACGGCAATCCGATCATCGTGTCGGGCAATCACAATCATACGGTTGCGGAATCGGTTTATCCGCGCGGCCGGATCGCAGCCTACGTGCTGCCCGGCGGCTGATCCGTCGACGCCGGATCGGACTCGAAACGGCCGGCCTCAAGCGCCGGCCGTTTCTTTTATTTCATCGTCTCCTTTATTTCATCGCCGATTGCAATTTCCCCGCCGGCAATGACCTCGGCATAGACGCCGCAGTCGGCGTGGCCGAAATTGTCCATCAGCGTGCGCGGAACGGCCACGTCGCGGATGCCGGTGTCGGGATCGACCTCGGTCGCCGCGCAACGCTGGATGCGCTTGATCGCTTTGAGCCGCACGGCGCCGATCGCCAATTCGCGGTCGAGCAGATCGAACTCATGCCAGGCCGGCCAGCCGGCGACATAAATATTGCCGCGAAAACGCAAGGGATTGACGGGCGCGCCGGCCGCGCTCTCGACCTCCGCCACCGAGGCGAGGTTGATGATGGAAGCGACTTTCTTGGCTACGTCGGAAAAACTATGTCCCTCGCCGGACAGCACCTTGGGCGGCCCATGCAATTCCGCCGGCATGAAGCGGCGGAAAAACGCTTCGACCGCCAGCCGGCCTTCCTTTGTGCGCAGATCGCCGCGCGCGGCCTCGCGGCCTTCCCACTGGATGGTCAGCGTGTGACTGGCCTCGTCGTAGTCGGTGCGTAGGTTCGCCAGCCGCTCGTTGCGCATCAGCATCAGAAAGCGGATTTTCGGAAAATAGGCCGGCGCCAACGGGTCGAAGCCGCTAGGGCCGTCCTCGATGGCGTAGAGCCGGTCGGCCGGCAAAGTTTGGCCGGGCGACAGCGCCACCCGCCCGAGCCGCTGGGGCGACAGGCCCTTCACCGGGTAGCGGTAGATGGCCTCGATCCGGGCTTGGTTTGGCATCGATTTTTGGGCACTTTCCGTACCGGCGTAGGGCATTAACCGGCGAGCTATATCAGGCCAAAGGGCTCTTCAAACTGCAAGAATGAAACCCACATAATGCAGCAGCGGGCCGCCTGCGGGGACCCGCGGAAATTCGGTGCCATAATGGGCCGACGGAGTTGACGCATGAATTTCGACAAATACACCGACCGCGCCCGCGGTTTCGTGGAATCCGCCCAATCGCTGGCCCTGCGCGAGGGCCATCAGCAATTCGCCCCCGAACATCTGCTCAAGGTTCTGCTCGACGACCCGGAAGGGCTGGCGGCAGGCCTGATCGACCGCTCCGGCGGCAATTCCCGCCAGGCCTTGCAGGCAGTCGAGGCCGTGCTCGCCAAGCGGCCCAAGGTTTCCGGCGCCGGGGCCGGGCAAATCTATCTCGACCCGGCGCTGGCGCGGGTTTTCGCCACTGCGGAAAAAGCCGGCGAAAAGGCCGGCGACAGTTTTGTCACCGTCGAACGCTTGCTGCTCGCGCTCGCGCTGGAGAAGGACAGCGAGGCCGGCAAAATTCTCTCCAGGGCCGGCGTCACGCCGCAGACCCTTAACGCCGCCATCGAAGCTTTGCGCAAGGGCCGCACCGCCAATTCCGCCTCGGCGGAAAACGCCTACGACGCGCTGAAGAAATACGCCCGCGATCTCACGCAGGCCGCGCGCGACGGCAAGCTCGATCCCGTCATTGGGCGCGACGAGGAAATCCGCCGCACCATCCAGGTGCTCTCCCGCCGCACCAAGAACAACCCCGTGTTGATCGGGGAACCTGGCGTCGGCAAGACCGCGATCGTCGAGGGCCTGGCGCTGCGCATCGTCAACGGCGACGTGCCGGAGAGCCTGCAGGATAAGAAACTCTTGGCGCTTGATCTTGGCGCGATGATCGCCGGCGCCAAATACCGCGGCGAATTCGAGGAGCGGCTGAAGGCCGTGCTGCAGGAAGTCACCGGTTCTTCCGGGCAATACATTTTGTTCATCGACGAAATGCACACGCTGATCGGCGCCGGCAAGGCCGACGGCGCCATGGACGCCTCCAATCTGCTCAAACCCGCACTGGCGCGCGGCGAACTGCATTGCATCGGCGCGACCACGCTCGACGAATACAAGAAGCACGTCGAGAAGGACGCAGCCCTGGCGCGGCGCTTCCAGCCTGTATTTGTCGACGAGCCCTCGGTCGAGGACACCATTTCGATCCTGCGCGGCCTCAAAGACAAATACGAGCAGCATCATGGCGTGCGCATTTCCAATTCGGCGATCGTGGCCGCCGCGACCCTGTCGAATCGCTACATCACCGACCGCTTCCTGCCCGACAAGGCGATCGACCTGATCGACGAGGCGGCGGCGCGGCTGAAGATGCAGGTCGATTCCAAGCCGGAAGAGCTCGAACTCAATCGACCGCGAAATCGTGCGGCTCAAGATCGAGCAGGAGGCGCTGAAAAAAGAAAGCGATCCCGGCTCCAAGGATCGGCTGAAAAATCTCGAAGCCGAACTGAAATCGCTGGAAAAACAGTCGGCCGACATCACCGGCCGCTGGAAGGCCGAAAAGGAAAAGCTGTCGGACGCGCAAAAGCTCAAGACCGAGCTCGACCAGTTGCGCGCGGAACTGGCGCAGGCGCAGCGCCGCGGCGAATACCAGCGCGCCGGCGAACTGGCCTATGGCCGCATTCCGGAGCTGGAAAAAAAGCTCGCCGCCATCGAAGCCCAGGAAGGCAAAGGCAAGGGCGCCATGGTCGAGGAGACCGTCACCGCCGACCACGTGGCCGGCGTGGTGTCGCGCTGGACCGGCGTGCCGGTCGACCGCATGCTGGAAGGCGAGAAGGACAAGCTGTTGCGCATGGAGGGTGAACTCGCCAAGCGCGTCGTCGGCCAGCGGGAGGCGGTGCAGGCGGTCGCGACCGCGGTGCGCCGCGCGCGCGCCGGTTTGCAGGACCCGAACCGGCCGATCGGTTCGTTCATGTTCTTAGGGCCGACCGGCGTCGGCAAGACCGAGCTGACCAAGGCGCTCGCCGCTTATCTCTTCGACGACGAAAACGCGCTGATCCGCATCGACATGTCGGAATACATGGAGAAGCACTCGGTCGCCCGCCTGATCGGCGCGCCGCCGGGCTATGTCGGCTACGACGAAGGCGGCGCGCTCACCGAGGCGGTGCGGCGGCGGCCCTATCAAGTCATTTTGTTCGACGAGATCGAGAAGGCGCATCCGGACGTGTTCAACGTTCTCTTGCAGGTGCTCGACGACGGCCGGCTCACCGACGGGCAGGGTCATACGGTCGACTTCCGCAATACGCTTATCGTCATGACGTCCAATCTCGGCGCCGACTTCCTGGTCAACCAGCCGGAGGGCGAAGACACCGACGCGGTGCGCGATCAGGTCATGAGCGTGGTGCGCTCCGCGTTCCGGCCGGAGTTCCTCAACCGCATCGACGAGATCATTCTGTTCCACCGGCTCAAGAAATCGGAGATGACCCGCATCGTCGACATCCAGATGACGCGGCTGCAGAAGCTGCTCGACGAGCGCAAGATCGTCATCAAGCTCGACGCCAGCGCGCGCGAATGGCTGGCCGACAAAGGCTGGGATCCGGCCTATGGCGCGCGGCCCTTGAAACGCGTGATCCAGAAATCGGTGCAGGATCCGCTTGCCGAGATGATCCTTGCCGGCACCATCAAGGACGGCGAGAAGGTCACCATCTCGGCCGGCAAGCAGGGCCTCACCTTCAACGGCAAACTGGCGCAGGCGGCGTAAACCACAGCTGTCGTGCCCCCGCCTTCGCGGCAATGACGGCTAACGTACCGCCACGCGTGCGGGCTTGCGCGCCATGATCCCGTCAAGCCGTTCGCGCTCCTGCTCGAAGGCCGACAGTATCGGCCCTTCCAGCTCACGGCCGCGCGGCAGCTTGATTCGCATCGGGTCGACGAAGCGGCCATTGACGCGGATTTCATAATGCACGTGCGACCCGGTAGACAGACCGGTGGAGCCGACAAAACCGATCACCTGGCCTTGTCGGACGCGCGTACCGTCATCGACGCCGCGCGCAAACGCGCTCATGTGGCCATAGGCGGTTTCGTAACCGTTGGTGTGGCGGATGAGGATGAATTTGCCGTAGCCCGATTCCCAACCGGCCTTTTCGATTACGCCGTTGCCCGCCGCATAGATCGGCGTTCCGGTCGGCGCCGCCCAGTCCACGCCGGTATGCATTTTCGTGTAGCCGAGAATAGGATGCCGCCTGAGGCCGAAGCCATCGCGCATAATGCCTTCGGCCACCGGTTTACGCACCAGGAATTTCTTCGCGCTCTTGCCGCTCTCGTCGTAGTAATCGACGATACCGTCATCGGGCGACTGGAAGCGGTAGAACTTCTTGGCCTCGCCGCCGATGGTCAGCGACGCGAATAAGACGTCATTGCGGCTGTCGGCAGCGGGCTTCTCGTCTTCGCCGGCGTAAAGCACCTCGAAGGAATCGCCGGGCTGCACCTTGCGTTGGAAATCGACGTCGTAGGAGTAGATGCGGATTAGGTCCTCGATAATGGGGCGCGGAATCTGATTGCGTAGCGCGGTTTCATAAACGCTTTTATAAAGAGTGACGCCACCCGTATCGGTATCGCTGCCATTGTCTTCGGGATTGTCTGCCACCTCTGTGCCGTGCCGCACGTCCACCGAAACGTATTTGCCGGTGTCGGATAGCGCCACCACCGCGTCGATCGAGGCGTCGCTGGCGACGATGATGCGGATCGGCTGCAGACGCTGGAGACCCGGCGCCGACGCCATCAAGATGCGCAGCTTCTGGCCTTCCTTGATGCCGCCGTCGCGGCCGCGCGGGCCCAGCACTTTGGCGATCGCGGCGATCTCGTCCGGCGCGGCGCCCTGATCGCGCAAGATGGTGGCGATCGTGTCGCCCTTCTTGACCGCAATCACGCGCTCGTTGAAGGCATTGCCGCCGGTGGTTTCATTGGTGGTCTTAGGCAGCAGCGTGATGTTCTCAGGCACGACCCGCGCTTCGAAGCCGACGTAAGGATCGCGCGCGGCCTCGCCGGCGTAGGCGAGTTTGATGCCGGTAATGCTGGCCGCGATCGGCAAGTTCTTCGAGGCCCTCTCGCTCCATTCGGCGGCCTCGCGCACGCGATCAATGACTTCATCGTTGGGCGTAAGCACCGCGATCTTGAGCTTCGGCAAAATCGGCACAAGGTCGCGCATCACGAAGGCAACCTCGGCGTCGGGCTCGGCCGCCGGCTTGTCGTCGGCTCCCGCGGTCGCGCCGCCGGGTGCCGATTCGGCCAGGAGGCGTTGCGGATTGTACGGCGGAATACTGGCGGAAAGGTCGGAAGCGGTGAGCGACAGATTGCCGGTCACGCGCACGAACGGCCGCACGCGCACGACTTCATGGTTGCCGACCCGCGTCATGGTGGAGACGCGGATCAATTGGCGGGCGAAGGAAGGTTCTTCCGCGGTCGGCAGCCGGTCGCTCTTGCGCGAGACCGCGGTCCGGTCGCCGCCGCCGTTGAGCGCGCCGCGCAAAGCCACCTCGACCCGTTCGGGCAGCGAGGCAAAATTCGCTTCGCCGTCAAGCGACGTGAAAACGGCGCCGCCCATCAGAGCAGCGCCGCATAATGCAGTGAGGATGGTGCCGGCGAACCACTGCACCGAAACGCGGCGGCGATCGACGAAGCCGCTGGTGCCGCCGTCCACCGACAGCGGCGGCTCGTTGCCGAGCTCGATAGCCTCGGCCCGCCTCGATCGATATGCGCCGCGCGGCCGTGTTTGGTCCAAGCTCGCCGTCCCCTGCGCCATAAGATCGAAGGTGGCTTGCCGCAGCTAAATTCAACCCGGTCAGCGTTGGCAGGCCGCTTGAAACAAGGCTGTCACGATGCCGGTTGGCCCCTGGCCCGTCAATGACGGCCCATAAAGCCTTGTGAATTTGGTGCAGACACGGTGGCTGGATGCCCCGCTGACAATTCCATCCCTCGACGCGTACAAGACTTAAGGACGGCCTACGAATATGGCCTCAGTGCGGCGCGGCAGGCCTTAAAATTCCGTTTCCGCGAAAGCTCGGAAGGCCAATTACCGCGGGCGGAATTGGCCCTCGATAGGTCAACAAAACTGGCCAATTCCGGTTGACAATGCGCAGGGCCGAAGCCTATATACACCCTCTCGGCGCGCCGTCCGCTTACGGCGCGATTGCGCGCCTCTGAAGCTCCTCACTGGAATGGTGAAACGGTATCCGATCGTACTCGGATGCACGGGCTTCGACGGCTCTCCGGTTCACCGGGGGGTGGGGATCGCCATGATCCCCGGGCTGTTTGAAAAGTGAATCGGAAGAAAGAGAAACGTGGACGGCGGGGTCCTTGCGGGCCGCTCTCTCATGTCGATTGCTTCTTTAGCGAGAAGCAATTCTTCAAGAAGGGCGGCTTTGGAAGAGACTTCGGCGGTACACGTTTTAAGGTACATCGCTGAGCGGTTGGATTTTCCGGCGCAAGCTTGAAGATGCGATTGTTCAGTGGGTGGACCTCGTCAATGTGACGACACTACCCAGTGTCGTCACTGCGCAAACGTGACCAAAGCCGGAATACAAAATCTCATCCAACTTGAGAGTTTGATCCTGGCTCAGAGCGAACGCTGGCGGCAGGCCTAA
>CAWGSI010000014.1:100000-360976 GCA_963825265.1 uncultured Alphaproteobacteria bacterium
AGGCTCATAACCTGAAGGTCGTAGGTTCAAATCCTACCCCCGCAACCAAATAACGCCGCCAAGTCAAAGACTTGGCGGCGTTGTCATTTTCTGAGTTGTGAACGAATTCAGCCGTGTCAGCACTGTGTCAACAAAAGACGTGGCGTCCAATGTCGCCGCTTGGCGTGCGAGGGGTTTCCCGAATACTGGAGGAGAGACCGTATAGTACACAATAGTGCGCCTATGATCTCGCAACGCGGAGAGCGCGGCGTAGGCTGGTGAGCTTAGGACGCATACGAGAAGCCCGCCCAAAAGCGTTGCCGGTCAAATTGGGTTCGAGCAAGAAATAGGCGCAGAGTCCCTCCGTCGAGATCATTAAATTACTAAGCGAATTCCAAGTTGCGGTACCGGAATTCAGCGAACTTGAGGGGCCCACCAGATTACGATCTTTGGGAGTCACTCGATCGAGTGTCGCCGTCAATTATTAACTGTCGATCGTTGGTTTCCGTTCGGGAGGCGTCCGCCTAGGAACGGCTCGTGGCCGCGGCCTAGGCGCTTAATGCCCGCATTTCGGCGCAAAGATCCGCCTTTCCCTCAAATCCGATGCCGGGGAGGTCGGGCATCATCACGTAGCCCGTTTCGACACGCACGCCGTCGGGGAATCCACCATAGGGCTGGAACAGATCGGGATAACTTTCATTTCCACCGAGCCCGAGGCCGGCCGCAATATTGAGCGACATCTGATGGCCGCCGTGTGGAATGCAGCGACTCGCCGACCACCCGTGCGCGGCCAACACGCCGAGCGTGCGCTGGTATTCACAGAGCCCATAGGACAACGCGCAGTCGAATTGCAGCCAATCTCGGTCCGGCCGCAAGCCGCCGTAGCGAAGCAGGTTTCTGGCGTCCTGATGGCTGAAGATGTTTTCACCGGTCGCCATCGGGCCGGTATAAAAGTCGGCGAGTGCGGCCTGAAGCTGGAAATCGAGCGGGTCACCGGCCTCCTCGTACCAGAACAGCGGATATTCGCGCAGCGCCTTGGCGTAGGCGATGGCCGTCTCAAGATCAAAACGTCCGTTGGCGTCGACGGCGAGTTGGCCACGTCCGTCGATTTCCGTCAGCACGGCCTCGATCCGTTGCCGGTCCTCGGCTAGCGGCGCGCCACCAATTTTCATTTTGACGACCGTATAGCCGCGATCGAGGTAACCACGCATCTCGCGTCGGAGTACATCGAGATCCTTGCCAGGATAGTAATAGCCACCGGCGGCGTACACGAAAACACGCGGGTTGGCCTCGCGCCCATGTCGTTCAGCGAGAAGTCGGAACAGCGGTTTACCGGCGATCTTGGCAACGGCGTCCCAGATTGCCATGTCGAGCGTGCCGACGGCGACTGAACGTTCGCCATGTCCGCCCGGCTTTTCGTTAGCCATCATTGTCGCCCAGGCGCTATCAGGGTCGATGTTTTCGCCCGTTGCATCCATCAGGAGCTCGGGATCGGTTTCGAGCAGGCGCGGCGCGAAGCGTTCGCGAATCAGCCCACCCTGGCCGTAGCGGCCGTTCGAATTGAAGCCATACCCGACCACCGGTCGGCCGTTGCGTATGACGTTCGTGATCACCGCGACCAGGCTTGCGGTCATCTTCGAAAAATCGATGTAGGCATTCCGGATTGGCGAAGAAATCGGTTTGGTGACTTCGCGGATATCGACTATGCGCGGGGACATTCTGGCTTCCTTGCTGATCTTGACCTCAAAGCGACGAGCCGCCGCAGATAACGATTTGCTGCCCGGTGATTGCTGCCGCCTCTGACGAAAGAAGAAAGGCCGTCAGCGCGGCGACCTCCTCGGGTTTCACGAAACGGCCGATTGGCGGCGTCTTTGGCGCAGTGCCGGCGCGCTGTGGATCGCGGAGCAGCGGCGTATCGGTCGCGGCCGGCGCAACGACATTGACGGTAATGCCGCGTGATGCGAGCTCGATTGCCCATGAGCGCGCCAGCCCGACAAGGGCGGCTTTCACCGCGGCATATTGGCTTCGCCCGGCGGCGCCGGACGCAGTGCGACTGCCGATGAGAACAATACGACCACCGTCGCGCATGCGTGGAACGAATGCATCCGCGAACACTGTCGCCGCGCCGACGTGCGTCTCCCACATGGCAAGCCCGTCGGCGACGTCTAACTCGCCGAGCCTGCCAACGCGCATGTGACCCGCGGCGTGCACCAGAGCATCGGGCGCCGCCATGGTTTGCAGCCGTCGGCGCAAAGCGTCGACGTCGGAAAGATCTATCGTTTCGGCTTCGAACATCCGATGAACGATAAAACGCTCAGCACGGTCAAGTCCGATGACGCTCCACCCGTCGCGCAGCAGGCGTTCGGCGATCGCCCGGCCGATCCCCGAGCTCGTCCCTGTAACAATCGCGCGACGCGGGGCGGCCGACTGCTCGCTCATCCTTTATAGCCGGCCGCTTCCGCCTGTAGTTTGGCCAGGTCAAAGTCGTTGATCTGGTCAATCAGGGCGTTCGTATAGAGCGGTGTAAAGTCCTTGATCGCAAGCTTATTCATCTCCGCCTCGGTTTTGAATTCCTGTTCGTTGATCGCACCCCATTTTGTGTTCGGATATGGCGGCGCATAAATCCGCATCCGTCGCGTGATAGACTGCACAATGGTTTTGACGGCGGCCTCTTGGCTGGCGCCACGAGGCGCGGCCTGCGGGACCATTTTCAAAAATGCCGCGGCGCCGGCCTCCGGATTGGCGATCAAGAACCGTGACGCCTTATCGATCGACCGGCCGACTCCGACTAGAAGCTTGGGGTCATTCTTCACTGTCGCCTCCGGCGCCATCAGGAACTGTCCGCCGATCATCGGTAGATTGGCGGGACGCGGCAGATAGGTGAGCTTGATGTTCGCCGCTTCGATCTGCCCGAAACCCGTGTCATAGAAGGCCAGCGCGTCGATAACCCCGCCCTGCAGTGCCAATCCTGCAGGCAGGCCGCCGCCGACCGACACCCAGGACACGTCCTTGTCCGGATCGATGCCGAGGCGAGATAATACATGGCGCGTCACCGGATATTCCGTGCCGCCGAACGAAGAGACACCGATCTTTTTCCCTTTCAGTTCCTGATAGCTCGTAATTTTTGAGCCGGGCAGAACGGCGACGTCCCACTTGTAGGGGTAGGTATATTCGTAGAACATTTTTGCGCCTTTCCATTCGCCTTTGGCGACAATGGGAAGGAACGTGGACGGAACGCCAATTCCAACGTCAATGTCGCCGCGATCGAGCGCGACTTGCACGTTGTTGTTTGTGCCAAGCGCCATCGGTTTCAGCGTAAAACCCTCGGCCTTATTGAATCCAAGCTGCTCGCCAATCATGCAGTTGATCACGATGGCACTCAGGGATTTGAGGCCCACGCCAAAACGCACAGTCTTCAATCCTTCCGCCCGCACTCGTGCCGACGGCAATGTCAGCGCGGCCGCCAGCGTACCGCCGACGTAAGCAAATTGTCTGCGTGTTATGGACATCTCATCCTCCCGGTTGTGTGTTTCAGTGCTTGTTTCGATCGGCCCAATGCACGACGCTTCGTTCGAGCCATCGCACCAGGCCATGCAGAACGATGCCACAGACGCCGAGAATCGCGAGCGCCGCGAAGACACCCGCCACGTCGGAGACGGCCTGAGCCTGGGTGATCACGACGCCCATGCCGCGCTGCGCCCCGAGGAATTCCGCGACGATGGTGCCGAGCAAGGCGTACACGACCGCCATGTCGAGCCCGGCAAAGATAAATGGCGCCGCATTCGGCAGCTTAACGATCCGATAGGTCTCGAAGCGGGTCGCCGAGAGTGAGCGCATCAGGTCGATTCGCTCCGGCTCGATGGCGCGCAGGCCGGTGAAACTATTGATGAGAACCGGAAAGAATGCGAGCAGCGCGGCAATCGCAATCTTGGAGCCGTCACCGAACCCGAACCAGATGACTACGAGCGGCGCGATGGCGACTTTCGGCAAGCTCTGGAGAGCGAAGGCGTAGGGCATCAGCAGTCGCTCAACGATGCGGCTTTCCGCCATCAATGAGCCGAGCACGAGCCCTAGCGCGACGCCGATAAAGAAACCGATTGCCGCATTGCTAAGCGTACCCCAAAGCGGAATGTAATATCCAAGCGCATTCGTGGGCGAGACGGCGATTCCCGACCAGAGCGCCCTGAGGACCGCCGCCGGCGTTGGCAGTATATAGCTCGGAATTGCGAGCGCGTGCACCGAGCCGGTCCACAGCGAGAGAAGGATCACAAGACCGATCCAGGGTGTCAGCGACTGCGCGCTGAATCGGCGCGAAGTGGTGGATGTCGAAGCACGCGACGTCGCTACAGGTGACACGAGAACATTAGCCATTGGCGGTCTCCTGCCCGGTAAGCAAGGTGCGGATCTCACGCGCCAGTGGCTTGTAATCGGGATGTGAGATGATCTCGTCGAAGCTTCGCGGTCTTGGAATATTCACCGGAAGATCCTTCAGAATGCGGCCGGGGCGCGCCGACATCACGATGACGCGATCGGCGAGGAAGATTGCTTCCGAAATACTGTGGGTGATGAGCAGGATCGTCTTACGATTGGCCTGCCAGATGCGCTGCAGTTCTAAATTCATGCGCTCGCGAGTGAGCGCATCGAGGGCGCCGAATGGCTCGTCCATGAGCAGCACTTCGGGGTCTCGCGCTAAAGCACGGCAAATACCGGCACGCTGCTGCATGCCGCCCGAGAGCTCATAGGGATACCGTTGGCCAAAATCGCCGAGGCCGGTCATTGCCAGAAGAGCGTCGACTCTGTCTTCGGCTGGCATGTGACGTCCCCCCACACGCAATGGGAGACGGACGTTTTCGCGCACGCTGAGCCAAGGCAACAGATTGGCTGCCTGGAAGACCACGCCGACGCGAGGCGAAGGACCCAAGATCGGCTCGCCATCCATGGCCAAGTGACCTTGTTCGTAGGAGTCGAGGCCGGCGAGCAACCGCAACATGGTGCTTTTGCCGCATCCTGACGGACCGACGACGCAAACGAATTCACCATCCCGGATTTCGAGGCTGACACTGTCAAGGGCGTGCACGCCGTCGCCCGAAGCCGTCGGGTATGTCTTGGAAACGTCTTCCAGCGCGATAAGCGTCCGAGCGTTGATTGCAACCCCCGGCAAGCCGGCCTCGATGTTTTCATGCAACGACATGAGCGCTTTCTCCCTTGCTACGACGATGTCCGGCTCGTTACGTCGATGGTTTATGCGGCGACTTTCGTCGACAGTTTGGCTTCTTCAATTGCGCGCGCGATTGCCGCCAGTTCCTCGGCGTTGGGCGCGTGCGTTGGCGGGCGGACCGTAGCGTCGCGCAGGATACCCACGGCCTGCATCGCCGCCTTCATGCGTCCATGCGCCTCGCCAGTCGGCTCGCCGGCGCCATACACCGCATCCTTCAACGGGTCGATGCGCGACTGGATTTGCATGGCCTTGTGCAGATCGCCCGCCTGCACGGCTTCGAACAGATCGTTGATCAGACCCGGAACGAGCGAGGCAAACCCGACGAGAGCACCGTCGACGCCCTGCACCATGGAGGCAAGCAGATACTCGTCGTGGCAGGTCAACAAGGCCTTTTTCGGCGCGATCGCACGGATGGCCTTGAGATCGCGGGCATATTTGTTCATTTCGCGCGTACCGATCTTGAACGCCTGCACGTGGTCCATGCGCGCGAGATCCGCGAGAAGCGGGGACGGGAAGGAGGCCCGCGTCCAAGCTGGATAGACATGGACTATGAGCGGGAGCTTCACGGCATCGCCGATTGCCCGGAAATAATCGAGACAATGCTCAGCCTTGAAGCCAAAGCGCAGCCAATGGTGCGGCGGCATAATATCGAGAGCCTGCGCGCCCGCGGCCTTAGCCATCTGCGCTTGCTCTACGGCGTCAGTTATGCCTTCGCAAACGATCGACGAAATCACCGGGCAGATGCCCTTGACCGCTTCGGCGGTGATGCGTGTGACTTCAGCGCGCTCGCGGGGGGTTAGCGCAAAAACCTCGCCAGTATGGCCGTTCGTCATCAGGGCCACGATACCCTTGGACTTCGCAAGCCAGGCCGCAAAGCGGCGCAACTCGGCCTCATCAATGCTGTGATCTTTGCGGAACGGCACGGCAATCGCCGGAATAATTCCGCGGAAGTCCATCTTGGTCGGCATAAAGTTCTCCTTGTTCACGCGAGTTGTGTTTGAGGGACCGTTGAGGTGCTGCCGGCGGCTTCCATCGCGCGCGACAAAAGCTTTGCCGCGCTGAGCAGAGGCGCCGCACCGGTTTTTTCAAGTTCGCTGGCCGAAACGCGCATGGTCGGCGCGGCGACGCTGATCGCGGCGATGGGCATGCCGTCGATATCATTTACCGGCGCTGCGAGAACGCAAAGACCAGCGACGTTTTCTTGGTCTGAGATAGCATACCCGCGCCGCCGCACCGTTTCTAAACGTTTGAGCAATGCGTTGAGGTCCGTGACGGTTCGCTCGGTGAGCTTGACGCGCGGCGCCGCTTTGAGGATTTCGATCTGCGTCTTGTGCGACTGGAAGGCGAGCAGGGCCTGTCCTATCGCCGTGGAATGGACCGGAACGCGGTTGCCGATGCGCACGTCGACGCCGAGGCGCGCGAGCCCGGCGTGAACGCGCTCTACGTAAATCACTTCGGTTCCGTCGAGTACGCCGATTGAGGCGGCCTCATTCACCGCTCCTACCAGTGTGCGCAGGATGGGCCGGGCGAGCCGCCTCAGGTCGGAATGTGCGATCGCGTTGAAGCCAAGATCGAGGCAGCGCAGCGTGAGGCGAAACCGACGGCTGTCACCGACTTTCGTGACGTAGCCCAGCATGACGAGAGTGTTCAGCAGCCGAAACGTCGTTGCGTTGTCGAGATCGGCCCGCCGAGCCACGTCGGCTAGGACCAGTTCCGGATCTTCGCTAGTGAAGGATTGAAGTACGCGGAATCCCTTCGCGAGGGACTGCACGACGTTTTTCTCGTTCTTTTTCGAGTCCCGGGGACCGGCCACGCGATGCTTTGAATAGTTCGGATAGCGAACTTTAGTTCTCAGTTAAAATATGCGCGCGTTTATTCGGCGTGTCAACCGGGTTTGCGTAATCTGCGCGGCTGAACGCCTTTTCAACGGCCTTGGTGGTGCGGGCCGACCCACGTGCCGGGCGGCAAGGCCGGCAGTTCGGCCACCAAGACAATGCCAATATTCAATGTCAGCCGCTCCCAGAATTGGTTTCTGAAGAACATGAAATCTACACCGGCTATGACGGCGGCCATCGCCACAACGTAAAGCACTACAGCTACCGGCCTGTCCATTTCAGGCAACATTCGCCGGTGCGGCGTCTATTCCACGTTGATTTTTGATATTTTGGATTGGAGCGCCCCTGAACTAAACGGCTTGCTAATAAAACTGCTAACGCCCGCGTATTTGGATTCGATAATTTTGTCAGGATCCGATTCCGCGGTCATCATAATAAAAGGCAGATTCTCATATTTTTTGTTCGCGCGCACGCGCTCCAATAACGCTCGTCCATTCATCGGCTCCATATTCCAATCTGAAATCACCAAGTCATAAAGCTTCTCATTCATCTTTGCGAGTGCGACTGTACCATCTGTTGCTTCGTCAACGTCGAAGTAACCTAGTTCGGTCAAGAGTTTTCGAATTATGCTTCTTGTAGCACCGCTATCGTCTACAACCAAAATTGTGCTTTTTCTATTGATGGCCATTTGCGTTTCTCCAAGATTGAATCATGCAATTTTGCACCGAATCTCATTAGGATTTCGTTTCGTCATCTTGAGGGCGGATGCCTGCTGGGACAACGGAGTAGACATCGCCCGAAATGCGGGCGTGACTTCGGCGCCGCTAGATTAATGGTCCAGCGGCAGCCGCGATGAGACGCACGTGCTGACCCTCCGGCAGAGAGCGCCTAATCGCCTCTATCGAACGGGTGGAGATGTCAGCGGCTGCGGTGACGCCGAACCTGAGCCAGTCACGCTCGGCGACGTCATGCTGTGGTTAGCAACTGGCGCCCGATTGTCGCTCGCGGTGTCGCCGTTAGGTTTGAAGTATAGGCCGGCTATAATAATGGCTGCCGTCAAGACCATCACGCAGAGGCCGAGCGTCCATCGTCCCCTTCTGCCAAAAGGCTCATCGCTCCACATAGCGTTGCGATTCCATGAATCGCTGTACCGGGGGTCGGTATAACGTGGGTCAGACATGATGGTCCTCCTTGAGTTTTAGATGCACTCGGCATTTCGAACGCGGAAAACTCGTTCGTCGCGCCAATGGTTCCGAGCGCCCCGGTCTCATTCGCGAACTCTCTGCATGTCGCCGCATGCGGGTTTGCAGCAAAAAATGGCCGTGTTTTTCGGGGCGCGCTCGAGAGGGCAAAAAAAGTGTAGTGGTAGTGTGACCGACACCGGTGCCGCTGGCTTTAATTAGAATCAACGCTTTAAATTAATGGACCGAATTAGGTTCGTGATTTTATCTAAACAGGCCTTACAGGCGGCGGAATCCGCACCAACGCCTGCGGATGGTATTGCGCCAGCGCCTGCATCGCGCTTTCGTCGACGAATTCGACGACGCGGTCCGAATTGGCGATCAATTTCTCCGCGCGCAATCGCTGCATCATACGGTTGAGATGAGGCACACTGAGACCGAGGACGTCGGCAATCACCTCCTGCGAGAACGGCAGTGTGAAACGTGCCTTTTCCGCTAAGCCGACAGCATGAAGGCGCGCGCGCAGTTCGAGCAGAAAATGTGCCAGTCGCTCGATCGGCGCGCGTCGGCCTACGTCGATGATGTGCTCGGCATAGGTCGTTGCTTCCTGCACGGCGACCCACGCCAGCGCCAAGCCGTATTGCGGGCGCTCATACGATAGCTGGACGAAGTCGTCGAGCGAACAGACCTTCATGCGCAGTTCGGTAATGGCGGTGACTGCGTAGACCGCATGGTCGTAGAAGCTGCCGGGCAGACCGACGATGTCACCTGGCAAGATAACATTGAGGATTTGCCGCTTTCCGCTGCGTAGCAGCTTGTAACGCACGGCATACCCATCGGTAACGAAACAGAGCTTTCGGTATTCGTAGCCGTCGGCAATGAGATCGCGGCGCTTATGGATCAGTAGTTCACCGTGAATGATGCCGTCGAGGGCCTTGAGATCGGCGGCGCCAAGCGCGACATGCTGCAATAGTCGCGCAACGAACGGATGCTGGTCTAGGGCATTGCGGGGCGGCAAAGGGGCCATGATGTTATCCAGCAGATACGCTAATCCCGGTCGTTAATTTGAATCAATGATTTTGGCGAATGTCGGCAGCGGCGACGCTGGGCAGAATAATCTCGGTCGCTATTTTCCCCTCTGAATTTGGCGGCCATGACCCAACACGAACTTCTCGGCCGCGCAAGACGCGCGCGGCCATTTTTCCATGGCATGCCTGGGCTTTTGACGCGGCCGCGACGTGGAGCGAACAGCATGAACACCAGCGACGAAGAATTGGTCGAGCGGGTCGGCAAGCGGGTTTCCACGGTATTCCTCTTTGGCATAGCCGCGATGTTTTTGTATGGTTATCTTGGCCATTATGTCTTCGGCTGACGCCGGCCGACAGGAGTGCCGGGAGCGGCTGTATAGGTTTGCCCCTTCCAGCCGCTACCTCACGGGGAACCCCAGCCTCGCGCTGGGGTTTCTTCTTTCAGACCGCGGGTTGCAGACCGAAGCGTGCTCATGTCTGTTCGTAGCGGATTGTAACTGAGTCTGTTGAGGACCGCCGACGCCGCACGAGACATAGGCGCAAACTAGCTTGGGAGCCAACGCCATGATGGGACAGTCGCGGGGGCCGATGACCGTCGATTTCTGGGGGTGGTATGAGCGTCGGCGGCAAAATGAAAAAGCCCGCTGGCCAAATATGCACTCGCTGCGACGAATCTTTCAGGCGGCGCGAGTGGGATCGATTCGGCTACTGGTTTTCCGTTTACCGGAAGGAACGCCCACTATAAGCAATTCTGACTTCGTCTATCGGCGGCGACCGAGGTAGTGAAAGCAGATGTTTGGGCCCGCTGAAGCCATTCGTCGCCATCGGGAGCCCAGCTGAATTAAGCGATACCAGCGCAATGCAAGCGTTAATGCATCCACAGGTCTTGGCGCAGATTTCGCAACCGACACGCATCTAACCGTATAAAGTGTGCGCAGACACAATAGCAGTAGGATTACAGCAGGAGAGACAAGATGCCCGAACAGCGCATCAGCTACGTACCGCTTGAGAACATGAGCCCCGACATGCGCGAAGAGATGAAGCGCTGCCAACTCGAAGGTACTCCGCGGCCAGAAAGCTCCGCGGTGCGCGCGCATGTACCGGCGTGTTTCTGGTTTTTTGCGAATTCCTGGCGCGACATTTTTCGCAACGGCGTGCTCGATCATGCCATCAAGGAGCTGTGCCGACTTTACGTCTCGCGCTCGGTGCAATGTGAATATTGCGGCAACCAGCGTTCGGTAAAAGCGACCACGAGCGGGGCGCTGATCGAGGATCAAGTCATGGATCTGCTAAATTTTGAAAAGTCGGTCCATTACAATGAGCGACAGAAGGCTGCGCTTGCGTACGCTGAAGCAATTGCATGGCATCTCAACACTGACGATGCGTTCTGGGAGCGCATGCACAAGACGTTTACCGAGCCAGAACTGGTCGAACTCGGCTGCATGATTGGGCTAACGCTCGGTCAGCAAAGCTGGCTGCGGTTGCTCAACATTGACCATCACGAAGTGATGGCCGGAACGGCGGCGTCTATGGCGCCCGGCTACGAGGACCTGCAAAAGCTCACTGCGACGAAGGCCTCGCCCGATTATTGGGCAAAGAGCAAAGCGCGCGTATCGTAACCTTTCGCAATGTGAGTCCAAATTAGCGCTTGTAGTGAGAAACTGCGAACCGCGGGAGAGAAACATGGCAAGATTTATCATCGAACCTCATTTCCGGCTTCAAGAATGGGTTGCTCATGAGAAGGGATATTTTACGCAGGAGGGCCTCGATTATGAATTTCGGGAGCTCATTAAATCGACCGACGGCAAGCATCACGATAAGGGTGACAAGCAAGGCGCTTTTCAATCATTTGAGCGGGGCCGCCAGGCTGACGTTAGTTGCGCGTGTCATTGGACCATAAATGTAGCTGCCTCAAAGGGCCACGGCCGCATGTCAAGCGATGTTTACTCCGTCGCCCCGGCTGGCATCTTTGTCCAACATAATTCGAAGATCAAAACGCCAGAGGATTTGGCCGGCGTGCCGGTTTCTGTCGGCTATCAGTCGGGTAGCCACTACGCTACTGTCCAGGCGCTCGAGCAATATTTGCCCAATGACAAGATAAACCTTGTCTATTTTGATGGTATGCTGTTCGCACGCATGGACAGGCTGCTCGACGATTCGGCGCCGGCTGTCAATTTGTTCAATGGCCCGTATTACTTTGCCGAGCAACTCGGCTACCGCAAAATTATCGATACTACCTTCATGATCGGGATGATGGTGCACGGAACCCCGGACCCCGAGGACATGCGCAAATTCTTCCGTGCGCTGCGTCGCGCTCAGCGTGATCTTGACTTGCGGCCGGAACTATATACGCATTACTATAAGAATGAATTCCCGGAACGTTATCACGCCCGCATGGACACACGCCGCTGGGGTCCTGGCGAGCGGCTGGTGTTCGAGCCCTATACTCAGGAGGTTTACCAGGAGGCCCGCAATTGGATCGCGTCGCATGGTATTTTTCCGGATGGCAACCTCGGTGGGGAGCGCTACGAGGAAGCGACCGTTTCCGTGAGCTGATTTGGCCTGACGTGCGGCTAAAACTTTGTGTGCTTGTGGACCAAAGCGCACACCACGTCTTTTATCGCGTTGGAAAAACTTGGATCGTACAGAATCGCTTTCGAGCCCTCGGAGTTTCGGCGCCAATCTACATGTCTATTTTGAAGGCATATATTTTCTTCGATTTTAGCCATCAATCAATGCGTTGGGTTTGGCGAAACGTTCGAGCGCCGATGAATCCTCGATGACGATGGCGCGTCCGGAACTGCTCACGCCGTATTTCGCCAGCAGCGCCAGATTGCGCGATAAGTTCTCCGGAGTCATGCCGAGGCGCGAGGCGAGTGTGCGCTTATCAAATGCCAGCTCGAAGTGCTGGTGATCGCCCATCTGGCGATTGGTCTTCAAAATCCAGTTGGCCAGCCGCTCCGCGCTAGTGCGCAATTTTTCATTCTTGAGCGAGCGCACGACCGCGCGGTAGCGTTCGGCGAGCTCGTTGACGATCGCGCGGGCGAAGGCGGCATCGCGGTCGAACACGTCGCGCACGGTCTGCGCCGGAATCATCAGAATCTGCGCCGCCGTCAGCGTGCGCGCCGACTTGAGATAGACGGCGTCGCGGATTACCGCCGCCAGGATGAACGTCGTCACCGGCCGCATAATCTCGATGGTGGTCTCGTGGCCGTTATGGGTGCTGAACATTTCGACCGAGCCGTCGACCACAATGTGAAGAAAGTCCGGCAAATCGCCTTCATTGATCAGCGTCGTATGAAGTGGAAAGCGTTGCAGAAATGCGGCACTGACCAGCTTCTTAAAATTAGCTTCGCTCATGTCGGAAAACAGCGGCAGCGCGCGGATTAACTTCCAATCGGATTGACGCATAGCGAACTCCGGGCCGATGGGCTTAGGCGGGAAACGCTAGCAATCTGGACCAGGTGCGTCACGTACGGCTTGATGAATATCAAATCGTAGTCCTGTTTAAGTCAAACCGCATGACGATATAAGTAAAGCAGAATTGTCGCGGGGAAACTTAAAGTATTATTGATCAACGTCAAAGCATTCATTCGAGTGGCAGCCTAAGTGGCTCCTGATCATTTGCGATCGACAGGAGCGGGCGCCACCATGCAAGCAAAGCCGATCACCAGCGTTCCCGGCCAAAGCCGCGCACTCTGGATATCCACCATCGCCTTTACGGTCTGCTTCGCGGTGTGGACGCTCTTTGCGATCATCGGCATTCAGATCAAGCAGCAGCTCGGCCTAAACGAGACCCAGTTCGGCCTCCTGGTCGGCACGCCCATACTCACCGGCTCGATCGTCCGCATTTTCCTCGGCATCTGGACCGACCAATACGGCGGACGCCGCGTCTACACGGCGGTGATGCTGGCGGCCTCGGTGGCGACCTTCCTGCTGGTCTACGCCCACACCTATTTGCAGTTCCTGATCGCCGCGCTCGGCGTCGGTGTCGCCGGCGGCTCGTTCGCTGTCGGCATCGCCTATGTATCGCGCTGGTATTCGGCGGAGAAGCAGGGCACCGCGCTCGGTATTTTCGGCGCCGGCAATGTCGGCGCAGCGGTAACAAAGTTCTGCGCACCCTTCGTGCTGGTCGCCTATGGCTGGCAGACGACAGCGCAAGTCTGGGCCAGCGCGATAGCGATCATGGCGGTGGTGTTCTGGTTCACCACCAGCGAGGACCCGGTAGAACTCGCGCGCCGCGCCAAAGGCGAGCAGCCGCGCAGTGCCTGGCTCGAACTGGAGGCGCTCAAGAACGTCCAAGTCTGGCGCTTTTCGCTCTATTATTTCTTCGCCTTCGGCGCCTTCGTCGCCTTGTCGCTCTGGCTGCCGCGCTACCTGATCGGCGTCTACAAGCTCGATATCGAAACCGCCGGCATGCTGGGCGCGGCCTATTCGATCCCGGCGAGTTTGTTCCGCGCCTATGGCGGGGTGCTGTCCGACCGTTATGGCGCGCGCCGCATCATGTATTGGATGTTCGGCGTATCGGCGCTGATCACATTCATCTTGGCTTATCCGCCCACTGAATATGTCGTGTTGAGCAACCAAGGCCCGATCCATTTCCACATGGCGACCGGCGTCGTCACTTTCACCTGTCTCATTTTCGTGCTCGGCTTCTTCATGAGCCTAGGCAAAGCCGCGGTGTACAAGCACATCCCGGTCTACTACCCGGACAATGTCGGTTCGGTCGGCGGGCTGGTCGGCATGATCGGCGGTCTCGGCGGTTTCGTGCTGCCGATCGCCTTCGGCGCGCTCAACGATCTCACCGGCATCTGGACCAGCTGCTTCATGCTGCTGTTCCTGATCGCCGGCGGCTCGCTGCTGTGGATGCATCTCGCCATCCAGCGCATGGAACGCACGGCGCTTGCCATCGGGCTGCACAAGCTGCCCGAATTCCCGGAAATGGAGCCGATCCACGAGGAGAAGCACGTCGGCGTCCTCTCCGGACACGTGCTGGTGGAATGGAAACCGGAGGATCCGGCGTTCTGGGAGAGCAAGGGCCGCGCCATCGCTCGGCGCAATCTGTGGATCTCGATTCCGGCGCTGCTGCTCGCCTTCGTGATCTGGATGGTTTGGTCGGTCGTCGTCGCCAAGCTGCCGGCGGTCGGCTTCAAGTTCACCAACGATCAGTTGTTCTGGCTCGCCGCCATGCCCGGCCTGTCGGGCGCGACATTGCGCATCTTCTATTCGTTCATGCCGCCGATCTTCGGCGGGCGTCTGTGGACTTCCGTTTCGACCTGGTCGCTGATCGTTCCCGCGGTCGGCATCGGTCTTGCGGTGCAGAGCCCCGACACGCCCTACATCATCTTCCTGTCGCTAGCTTTGCTGTGCGGCCTCGGCGGCGGCAACTTCGCCTCCTCGATGGCGAATATCAGCTTCTTCTTCCCCAAGGCGGAGAAGGGCAATGCGCTTGCGCTCAACGCCGGACTTGGCAATCTTGGCGTCAGCGTCGGCCAATTCGTCATTCCGCTGGTGATTACCGCCAGCGTGTTCGGCTGGTTCGGTGGAGATCCACAGGTCGCCGCGACCGGCGCCACCAAGCTCTGGCTGCAGAACGCAGGCTTCATCTGGGTGCCGTTCATCGTCGTGTCGGCCTTTGCCGCCTGGTTCGGCATGCACGACATCGAGGATATGCGGGCGTCGTTCGCCAATCAGGCTGCGATCTTCAAGCGCAAGCACAATTGGCTGATGTGCTGGCTCTACACCGGCACCTTCGGTTCGTTCATCGGCTATTCGGCGGGCTTTCCGCTGCTGGCCAAGATCGAGTTCCCGCACGTCGATTCACTCAAGTTTATCTTCCTCGGGCCGTTGGTCGGTGCGCTGTCACGCTCGGCGACCGGCTGGTTGTCGGATCGTTACGGCGGCGGCCGCGTCACCTTGTGGACGTTCGTGTTGATGATCGTCGGCGTGGCCGGCGTTCTCTATTTCCTTGGCATCAAGGACCAGCCGCAGGCGTTCTGGGGTTTCTTCGCGATGTTCATGATCCTGTTCTTCGCCACCGGCGTCGGCAACGCGTCCACCTTCCAGATGATCCCGGCGATCATGCGCTTGGAAATTCCCCGGCTTGAGCCGGGCCTGAGCCCGCCGCTGCGGCAGAAGCAAGCCGAGATGGAGTCGGCGGCGATCATCGGCTTCACCTCGGCGGTCGCGGCCTATGGCGCCTTCTTCATCCCCAAAGCCTACGGCACGTCGATCGCGTTCACCGGCGGGCCGAGCGTGGCGCTCTGGGGCTTCATGGCGTTCTACGTCACCTGCGTGGCGATCACCTGGTTCTTCTACACCCGCCGCGGCGGCCTGCTGCACGACATCGAGCGTGGACGGCTGCTGCCGCCCGCCGCCCCGCAACCGGCCGAATAAAGGAATCCGGACAATGAGCCACTTTCTAGATCGGCTGATGTTCTTCAATCGTGTTGTCGATGACTTCTCCGACGGCCACGGCATTGTGACCAATGAGGACCGGCGCTGGGAGGACGGCTACCGCAAGCGTTGGCAGCACGACAAGATCGTGCGCTCCACGCATGGCGTGAATTGCACCGGATCGTGCTCGTGGAAGATCTACGTCAAGGGCGGCATCGTCACCTGGGAAACGCAGCAGACCGATTATCCGCGCACGCGGCCCGACCTTCCCAATCACGAGCCGCGCGGCTGCGCGCGCGGGGCGAGCTATTCCTGGTATCTCTATTCCGGCAACCGCGTGAAATATCCGCTGGTGCGTTCGCGCCTGCTCAAGCTGTGGCGCGAGGCGCGAGCACTGCGGACGCCGGTCGCCGCCTGGAAGTCGATCGTCGAAGACGCGGGAAAGCGCGCGTCTTACGTGAGCAAGCGCGGCCTCGGCGGTTTCGTGCGCTCGACCTGGGACGAGGTCAACGAAATCATTGCCTCAGCCAACGCTTACACGGTGAAAACCTACGGGCCGGACCGAGTGTTCGGCTTCTCGCCGATCCCGGCCATGTCGATGGTGAGCTACGCGGCCGGCTCGCGCTATCTGTCACTGCTCGGCGGCGTCAGCATGTCGTTTTACGACTGGTATTGCGACCTGCCGCCGTCCTCTCCGCAGACCTGGGGCGAGCAGACCGACGTTCCCGAAAGCGCCGATTGGTACAATTCCGGCTTCCTACTGCTGTGGGGTTCGAACGTACCGCAGACGCGCACGCCCGATGCTCACTTCTACACCGAGGCGCGCTATCGCGGCGCCAAGAGCGTGGTGATCTGCCCGGACTATTCGGAAGCCTCGAAATTCGCCGATCTGTGGATGTCGCCGAAGCAGGGCACCGACGCCGCGCTCGGCATGGCCATGGGCCACGTCATCCTGCGCGAATTCCATATCGACCGGCAGGCCAAGTATTTCGAGGACTACGCGCGGCAATATACCGACATGCCGATGCTGGTGCGCTTGGTGAAGCAGGGGGCGCACTACGTGCCCGAGCGCTTCATCCGCGCCTCGGAAATTGTGAAATCCTGCGGCGAAGCGAATAATCCCGAGTGGAAGACGCTGGCCTATGACGAGGCCAGCGGCACCATCGTGGTGCCGAAAGGCTCGGTCGGATTCCGTTGGGGCGAGAAGGGCAAGTGGAACCTAGAGGAAAAAGCCTCAAACGGGCAGGACGTCAAGCTGCGGCTTTCGCTTGCCACCATCAAGGATGACGTCGCGGCGGTCGGCTTTCCCTACTTCGGCAACCGCGAGCACGATCATTTCCTCGGTACCGAGCACCCGAGCGTGCTCATCCGCAATGTGCCGGTGAAAAAACTGCAACTGGCAGAGGGCGAGACGCTGGTTGCCTCGGTGTTCGATCTGTTCGTCGCCAATTACGGCGTCGATCGCGGCTTCGGCGGCGAACACCTCGCCAAGAGCTACGACGATTTGCAGCCCTACACGCCGGCCTGGGCGGAGAAAATCACCGGCGTGCCGCGCGATCAGATCGTCACGGTGGCGCGCGAGTTCGCGCTCAACGCCGAGAAGACCAAGGGCCGCTCGATGGTGATCGTCGGCGCCGGGCTCAATCACTGGTACCACATGGACATGAACTACCGCGGCATCATCAACATGCTGGTGATGTGCGGATGCGTCGGCCAATCGGGCGGCGGCTGGTCGCATTATGTCGGCCAGGAAAAACTGCGTCCGCAAACGGGCTGGTTGCCGCTCGCCTTCGGCCTCGACTGGAGCCGTCCGCCGCGGCAGGCGAATTCGACCTCGGCGTTCTACGCGCACACCGACCAGTGGCGCTACGAAACGCTCGACGTATCGGAAATTCTTTCACCGACTGCGCCGGCGGGGCCGTGGGACGGCGCGCTGATCGACTACAACGTGCGCGCCGAACGCATGGGCTGGCTGCCGTCGGCGCCGCAGTTGCAGGCAAACCCGCTCGACGTTTCCAAGCAGGTCGCCGCGTCGGGTCTGGAAGCCAAGGACTACGTCGCCAAGGCTTTGAAATCCGGTGAACTGAAGCTTGCCTGCGACGACCCGGACAATCCGACGAACTGGCCGCGCAATCTGTTCGTCTGGCGCTCCAATCTACTCGGCGCGTCGGGCAAGGGCCACGAATATTTCCTCAAGCACCTGCTCGGCACCAAGCACGGCGTCATGGGCAAGAACCTCGGCGAGGACGGCAAGAAAAAGCCGAGCGAGGTCGTCTGGCACGAGCAGGCGCCGGAAGGAAAGCTCGACCTCTTGGTCACGCTCGATTTCCGCATGTCCACGACCTGCATGTATTCCGACATCGTGCTGCCGACGGCGACCTGGTACGAGAAGAACGATCTCAACACCTCCGACATGCATCCCTTCATCCATCCGCTGACCTCGGCGGTCGATCCGGTCTGGGAAGCGCGCAACGACTGGGATATCTACAAGGGCATCGCCAAGGCGTTTTCGGCGGTGGCGCCGGAAGTGCTCGGCGTCGAAAAGGACCTGGTGCTGACGCCGATCCTGCACGACACCGCCGGCGAGATCGCGCAAGCCTTCGACGTCAAGGACTGGAAGAAAGGCGAGATCGATCCGATCCCCGGCAAGACCATGCCGGCGGTGGCGGTGGTCGAGCGCGACTATCCCAATCTCTACAAGCGCTTCACCTCGCTCGGACCGCTGATGGCCAAGCTCGGCAATGGCGGCAAGGGCATGAGCTGGAATACCGAGCACGAGGTCGACTTCCTCAAGCGGCTCAACGGCGCCGTCACCGAGGAGGGCGCGAGCAAGGGCCTGGCGCGAATCGAAAGCGACATCGATGCCTGCGAGGTCATCCTCAGCCTGGCGCCGGAAACCAATGGCGAGGTCGCGGTCAAGGCCTGGGAATCGCTCGGCGGCTTCACCGGGCTCGACCACAGCCATCTCGCCATCCCGAAAGAAGACGAGAAAATTCGCTTCCGCGACATCGTCGCGCAGCCGCGCAAGATCATTTCCTCGCCAATCTGGTCGGGATTGGAGTCGGAGAAGGTCTGCTACAACGCCGGCTACACCAACGTGCACGAACTGATCCCCTGGCGCACGCTGACCGGCCGCCAGCAGCTCTATCAAGATCATTTGTGGATGCGCGCGTTCGGCGAGGGCTTCTGCGTCTATCGCCCGCCGATCGATACCAAATCGGTCAATCCGATCATCGACCGCAAGCCGAACGGCAACGACGCGGTCGTGCTCAATTTCATCACGCCGCATCAGAAGTGGGGCATCCACTCCACCTATACCGACAACCTGTTGATGCTGACGCTGTCGCGCGGCGGACCTTGCGTGTGGATCAGCGAGGTCGACGCCAAGAAGGCCGGCATCGTCGACAACGATTGGATCGAGGCATTCAACACCAACGGCGCGCTGGTCGCGCGTGCGGTGGTGTCGCAGCGCGTGAAGCAGGGCATGTGCATGATGTATCACGCGCAGGAGAAGATCGTGAACGTGCCGGGCTCCGAGATGACCGGTCATCGTGGCGGCATCCACAACTCGGTGACGCGCGCGGTGCTCAAGCCGACCCATATGATCGGCGGCTACGCCCAGCAATCCTACGGCTTCAACTATTACGGCACGGTCGGCTCCAACCGTGACGAATTCGTCGTCGTGCGCAAGATGTCGAAGGTCGATTGGCTCGACAAGCCGACCGCCGATCAACCCGAACCGCTCCCCGTCGCGCTCAAGTCCACGATCAAGCTGGAGGCCGCAGAATGAAAGTCCGCGCGCAAATCGCGATGGTGCTCAATCTCGACAAGTGCATCGGGTGCCACACCTGTTCGGTCACCTGCAAGAACGTGTGGACCAGCCGCGAAGGCATGGAATACGCCTGGTTCAACAACGTCGAGACCAAGCCCGGCATCGGCTATCCGAAGGATTGGGAGAACCAGAAGCGCTGGAACGGCGGCTGGCGCCGCAAGCGCAACGGCAAGATCGAGCCGCGCATCGGTTCGAAATGGCGGGTGCTGGCCAATATCTTCGCCAATCCCGATCTGCCGGAGATCGACGACTACTACGAGCCGTTCACCTTCGACTACGAGCACCTGCAGAAATCGCCGGAAATGACGGCGATGCCGACCGCGCGCCCGCGCTCGCTGATCTCCGGCGAACGCATGGAGAAAATCGAGTGGGGCCCGAACTGGGAGGAAATCCTCGGCGGCGAATTCGCCAAGCGCTCGCAGGACTACAATTTCGAAGGCGTGCAGAAGGACATCTACGGCCAGTTTGAAAACACCTTCATGATGTATCTGCCGCGGCTATGCGAGCATTGCCTCAACCCGGCCTGCGTCGCCGCCTGTCCGTCCGGCGCGATCTACAAGCGCGAGGAAGACGGCATCGTTCTCATCGACCAGGACAAATGCCGCGGCTGGCGCATGTGCGTGTCGGGCTGCCCCTACAAGAAGGTCTATTACAACTGGTCGAGCGGAAAGTCCGAGAAGTGCATCTTCTGCTATCCGCGCATCGAGGCGGGCCAGCCGACGGTGTGCTCGGAAACTTGCGTTGGCCGCATCCGTTATCTCGGCGTCGTGCTCTATGACGCAGATCGCATCGAGGAAGCGGCCAGCGCCAAGAACGAGCAGGATCTCTACGAAGCGCAGCTTTCGATCTTCCTCGATCCCAAGGACCCGCAGGTGATCGAGCAGGCGCGCGCCGACGGCATTGCGGAGAACTGGCTGGAAGGCGCGCGGCGTTCGCCGATCTGGAAAATGGCGATGGAGTGGAAGGTCGCGTTCCCGCTGCATCCCGAATACCGCACGCTGCCGATGGTCTGGTACGTGCCGCCGCTCTCGCCGATCCAGTCGGCGTCCGCCGCCGGCAAGATCGGCCATGACGGCGAGATGCCGGACGTGCGCTCCTTGCGCATTCCGCTGAAATACCTCGCCAACCTTCTCACTGCCGGCAAGGAAGAACCGGTCGCCCTCGGTCTCGAACGTATGCTGGCGATGCGCGCCTATATGCGAGCCAAGACCGTCGATGGCGTCATCGACGAGGCCATCGCCAAGCGGGTGGGGCTTACCGCGCTGGCGATCGAGGACATGTACCAGACCATGGCGATCGCCAATTACGAGGATCGCTTCGTCATCCCGACCGCGCATCGCGAAACTAACGAAGACGCCTACGACCTACGCGGCTCGTGCGGCTTCTCGTTCGGCAACGGCTGCTCCGGTGGCACCAGCGAAGCAAACCTGTTTGGCACGCCCAAACGCGCCAAGACGCCGATGGAGGTCGTGTGATGATCAAGGCATTGAAGGCGCTCTCAGGCTTGCTGACCTATCCGAGCGTCGAATTGCAACAGGCGGCCGGCGAGATCAGCGAGGCGATCGAAAACGAGCCGGCAGTCACCTTTGCCGTGCGCGATCAATTGCACCGCCTGTTGAAGGAGATCGCCGGGGACGATCTTTACGATCTGCAGGAGCGCTATGTGCTGCTGTTCGATCATACCCGGTCGCTGTCGCTGCATCTGTTCGAGCATGTGCACGGCGAAAGTCGCGATCGCGGACAGGCCATGATCGACCTCAAGGCGCAATACGAGAAAGCTGGCCTCGTTGCCGACGCGGCCGAATTGCCCGACTTCCTGCCGCTGTTCCTGGAGTTTCTCTCTACGCTGCCGACCGCGCAGGCGCGGGACATGCTGGCACAGCCGGCGCACATCCTTGCCGCCATAGCGGAACGGCTGCGCAAGCGCCGCTCGGCTTATGAGGGCGTCTTCCGCGCACTGGTGGCGGTCGCGGCGGCAAAGCCGAAAGAGACGGAAGTCTCAGCGCTGCTGGCGCTGCCCGATCCGGATGCAACCGATATGGCGGCGCGCGATGCCGCCTGGGCCGACGAGGCGGTCAGCTTCGGCCCTGGCGCCGGCGACGGCTGCAAGGACGGGTTGATCGCACGCGTGCGCGGGGCTTTGCGTCCCGCGCCGGACATGCCGGTAACCCCCGCCGTTTCGCCGCGTCACTGAGGACCTGGGTCATGCACGAACTGATCAACTACGTCGTCTTCGGCTGGTATCCCTATCTCTGCCTGACCGTGTTCCTGCTCGGCAGCGTGCTGCGGTTCGACCGCGAGCAGTACACCTGGCGCAGCGGATCGAGCCAGCTGCTGCGCCGCCGCCAGCTCACCTGGGGCTCCAACCTGTTCCATGTCGGCATCCTGGTCATCTTCCTCGGCCATTTCGGCGGCCTGCTGACGCCGATCTGGATCTTCGAGGCGCTCGGCATTTCGCACACGTTCAAGCAATGGATGGCGATTTCGGTCGGCGGCGTTGCCGGCGTGTTCTGCTTTATCGGCATTACGCTGCTGGTCCATCGCCGGCTGTTCGACGCGCGCATCCGCACCACTTCCTCGTTCGGCGATATCGCGATCCTGCTCATCCTCTATCTCCAGCTCACGCTCGGCCTCGCTACCATCCCGGTCTCGCTGCAGCACCTCGACGGCCATGTGATGGTGGCGTTCATGACCTGGGCGCAGGGCATCCTGACCCTGCAACCTGGCGTCTCCGCGCTGATCCTCGGCGTGCCGGCGATCTTCAAGGTGCACCTCGCCCTCGGCATGACGATATTCCTGCTGTTCCCGTTCACCCGCCTTGTGCACGTGTGGAGCGCGCCGATCTGGTATCTCGGCCGGCGCGGCTATCAGGTGGTGCGCACGCGGGCGGTGCGCGGCCTGGAACCGGCGGAGTAGGGCGATGACAACCTGCTCAGCCCACGCGCAACTCCCGGCGGGAAAGCCGGCAGCGGTCAGCGTCAACGGCGTCGCCATCGCCCGCGACGCCATTCAACGCGAAATGCAGCACCATGCAGCGGCAAAACCGATCGCCGCCTGGCAGCAGGCCGCACGCGCGCTGGTCATTCGCGAGCTACTGATGCAGCGGGCGCGACTTCTTGACGTAAGGCCTGAACCGGTCAGCGACGGCGAAGGCCGGCGCGAGACCGACGACGAAGCCGTCATTCGAGCGCTGGTCGAGCGCGAGGTAACGGTTCCGAAGCCGGACGACGAAACCTGCCGCCGCTATTACGAGCGCAATAACGCGCGGTTCCGTTCGCCCGACATCTACGAGGCCTCGCATATCCTGTTCGCGGTCTCGCCTGAGGACCGCGCGGCTTATGAGCTGGCCCGCGCCGAGGCAGAAGCCGTGCTCGCCGAATTGCGCGGTCATCCGGAGCGGTTCGCCGAACTCGCCAAGGCGCATTCGCGCTGTCCGTCGGCGGAACAGAACGGAAATCTCGGCCAGATCACGGCGGGGCAGACGACGCCCGAATTCGAGCAGGCGCTGTTCGCGCTCGAACCCGGCCAGTTGTGCGAAGCGCCGGTCGCCACGCGCTACGGCTTCCACGTCATCCGGCTCGAGCGCAAGCACGAGGGCCGTACGCTGCCCTACGAACTCGTCGCCGACCGTATCGCCAACTATCTGCGCGAGAGCGTGCGACGGCGCGCCGACGCGCAATATATCGCGCGGCTGGTGTCGGCGGCGCGCATCGAGGGCATCGAGCTTGCCGGCGCCGACACGCTGCGCGTGCATTGAGGAGGGCCTATGCTCGGTGATCTGCTGGCTCAATTGACCGACGAGACCGTCGCGGTCGAGAAGCTGCTGCAACTCGGCGATCTGGCGCTGTTGGAAACGGCGCGCGGCAAAGCCGCCAGCGAGGGCATCGATCTCGCATCTTGCGTCACGCAGACCGTGCAGCGCTATGCGGCGACCGCAACCGACGAGGAATGGGTCACGCTGATGGGACTGCTCAACCGCTCGCCGGATCCCGGCGCCGTCTGCCTCAAGCGTGCTTTCGCCTACGCGCAGTCATGAGCCCGGTCCCGCGCCTGAAGGACTATGGAGGGCCGGCGTTGCTGTCCTACGGATTTCGGCCGTTCTTTCTGCTCGGCGCCGTCTATGCCGGGCTCGCCATCCTGGCCTGGCTGCCGATCTTCGACGGCGAGCTGACCTTGTCGACGACTTTCGGCCCCATCGACTGGCACGTGCATGAAATGCTCTACGGCTACGTGCCGGCGGTGGTGACGGGCTTCCTGCTGACCGCTATCCCCAATTGGACCGGGCGGCTGCCGATCCAAGGCATGCCCTTGCTCATTCTGGTCGCGGTGTGGCTAGCAGGCCGTGCGGCGGTGACGTTTTCCGGCGTCATCGGCTGGCTGCCGGCCATGATCGTGGACGTCGCCTTCCTGGCTTTGGTCGTCGCCGCCGCCGCGCGCGAGATCGTCGCCGGCAAGAATTGGCGCAACCTGCGCGTCGTCGGCCTGGTCACGCTGCTGCTCGCCGGCAATATCGCGTTTCATCTTGAGGCGCATATCAACGGCGGCGCCGAATATGGCGCCCGAATCGGCATCGCCGCGGTGGTGCTGCTCCTGGTGGTGATCGGCGGTCGCATCATCCCGAGCTTCACCCGCAACTGGCTGGCGCGCGAGAACCCGGGCCGGCTGCCGGCGCCGTTCGCGCGTTTCGATGTGGCGGTGATCGGCTTTACCGCCGCGACCGTGGCGTTGTGGATCGTGCTGCCGTCGGCAAGGGTGACGGGCGCGGCGCTCGGCATCGCGGGCGTCTTGCATATCGTGCGGCTGGCGCGATGGGCTGGCGACCGCACCTTGCGGGACCGTCTGGTGCTGATCTTGCACGTCGGCTACGTCTTCGTACCGCTCGGGTTCCTACTTGCCGGCGCGGCCGTGTTCGGCCTCGGCGAGCAAAGCGCCGCAATTCACGCCTGGATGGTCGGCGCCGCCGGGGTTATGACGTTGGCGGTGATGACGCGCGCCACCCTTGGTCACACCGGCAGCGCCCTCAACGCTTCGGCGATGACGCAGGCGATATATGTGGCAGTCGTCATCGCCACGCTGGCGCGCATCTGCGCGTCACTGCAGCCGGGCTGGAGCGAGCCGCTGCTGCAAATCTCGGTCGCCTGCTGGGTCATCGCCTTTTTTGGTTTTGCCGTTGTCTACGGGCCATTGCTCGTTCGGGCACGGCGATAGAATCTTCGAAGACTTCGAGTGCCGGGAACGGTTGGTTTGGTTTGCCCCTTTCCAGCCGTTGCCGCAGGGGGAACCCCAGCGGGGACGCTGGGGCCTCTTCGTTTGGGTTCGCTGCCGCTTGCCACGGTCGGTGCTATCAACAAGCCTTGCGGTTTCGACAGCTTGGGGCGGCCAGGGGGCCTGTTGACAGCGACGACGCCAACCGCGCCGACCTGCCGGCGCGGCTGCAACGCCGCGGTGACGCCGTAATTGTCGGCGACGATCGCGAATTGACATCTGGAATTTCGAAACAGTCTATGCGTCCCCGATTGGTCGCCTGTCCTCATAACCTGAAGGTCGTAGGTTCAAATCCTACCCCCGCAACCATCATGAGCGCACGCATTTAGGCCCGGCCGCTTCGGCCGGGCCTAAATCGTTCTGGCGCGAATGATGTCCCCGCGCGGGCGGGCACCCCGGCAAATGGCCCTTGGAGCAGCCCGTTGGCCAAGCTTTGGTTCGCGCCCTTAAAGCGCAGTGCCGAAGACACGATCCCAAACGCTGGTCGTTACGCCGAAGTTGCCGCTATCGGATCGATGGTGATGGCGCGCATGGCGCAAGCGCGCGCGGTAGAGGTAGGAATTCCGCCGCGGCCGCCAATGGTGGCTCGCGTAATGGACGAAATCGTACCACAGGTAGCCGGTGACGAGGCCTGCTGTTGCCGCCGTTCCGAGACCAAAACCAAGTGTCGCCCAGGACGGGCTTGCCACCACGATCAACCCGATCAATGCGCTTGCCCACGCGGGCGTGCCGATCAAGTCCTGGGGGGCATGATGGTGGCGGGCGTGTATCTTTGAAAGAATCGGGGCATGGTGAAACAGCACGCGATGCAGCAGATACTCGATCAGCGTCCAGCCCACCAACCCGCCGCCGTAGACGAGCAACCAGATCACGGGCTGTGGCCGGGTCGAACCGCGAAATACCAGCAGGATAGCGATAACAACAAGGGGAGGAAAAAGCAGAAACTCGGAAAAATAGCCGAGCTTGCTCATCTTCATAGCGACACCTCAGAGGTCCTCGCGACTGCAATTGCTCTTACGTTCGCCGCCCCAGAGTATCTCAACGAACAATATCGGACGTTCGGTGCCAAATAAAGTGCGTATCGTCGGTTCGGAAACGCCGCGCGTCGCCCATTCGTTCCGTTTCACGTTCTAAAATAAAATGTCGCCTATTATCGATCTGCGTTATTGGCTGCCCGCTCAAATCGGCAATACGACGCGGGCTTTAAGCCACTCTTTGCCTTATCGAATTTTCGTACCAAGCGATGCCTGTCAACGCCGCATCGCCTGATCGCGGCTAACTGGTGCGTTGAAGCGTAATCGAAGCGCCTTTCACCGTAGTTTTTGCTTCCTGCGATGTGATTAAAACGGACTGCCGGTCGCCACGTGTGGTGAGCCTCAAACTGGCGACGAATGACGCGCTTTTTGCCGTGACATCAAAATGATCGCCTCCGGCTTTGCCGCTAATCGTTCCGGCTACATTGCGTGTGGCTTCACTCCACGATCCGCTGATGACGCCGGCGTCATAGTTGGCGCTCGCACGGAGATCGAATTTATAGCTTTGGCTTGCACAGCGCAGGTCAAGTTGAAGATTATTATTCTGGTCAAGCACGTCATAGGCCGCCCGACACTTTATCGGCTCGCGTGCGCCGCCGGAAAGTTCGATGGTTCCGCTTCCGATCCAATGACCCTCCAATTTTTCGAATGGCATCGAAACCTGCGCATGGCCGACCCCGCATGCCGATAGCCAGAGCGCGAGAGCAAGCCCCGCCGATAGCGTCCTGTCGGTCGCAAATAAACGTCGCATGACTACTATCGCCTTCAAATGAGTTAAGCCGGGCCATCGCATGCGATGGCTTGCCAATATAATGTTTGCCGCAATCGGTGGTTCCGCTAGCGAACCGCGGAAGGCATTCGCACCCTTGGCTCGCCACCAAGATGAGACCGTGCCAATGCAGTAATCTCTGATCCCGCTGGCCCAAAAAATCCGTCAGACCATCTAAATTTGTGCCTTCACGATGATGTGTTGAGGCTGCGACGACTTGCCGATGGCCGCGAAGAAGCGAACCAACATATATACCGTCAATATTTGGTCATATCTCACGGTGGCCCCATGAGACCAACGAAAAATCTACACGATCTCGGTCAGAGCCTCTGGCTGGACATTATCACGCGCGAGCTGTTGAGCAGTGGCACGCTCAAAAGCTACATCGATGATTTTTCGGTGACGGGACTCACCTCAAATCCGACGATCTTCGACCACGCTATCAAGAACAGCAGCACTTATGACGAAGCGGTTCGCAAGTTGGCGCCAGCGGCGGCCTCGCCGGAGGAGTTGTTCTTCGAATTGGCATTGCAAGACCTGAGCAGGGCCGCCGATTTGTTGAAACCGGTCTTCGTGCGCACCGACGGCGTCGACGGCTGGGTATCGCTTGAAGTGTCGCCGCTGCTGGCGCATGACACCACGGGGACGCTGGCGGCGGCTCGCAGCCTGCATGGCCGCGGCAATAAGCCGAATCTCTATATCAAAATCCCCGGTACCCGCGAGGGCCTGCCGGCCATCGAGGAAGCGACATTCTTCGGCGTTCCCATCAACGTCACGCTGCTGTTTTCGCGCGAACAATATTTGGCGGCGGCGGACGCCTATTTGCGCGGGATCGAGCGGCGCATCGCGGCCGGACTCAATCCGGCAGTCGGATCGGTCGCGTCGCTCTTCGTCAGCCGTTGGGATGTCGCGGTAGCGGACAAGGTGCCGCCGGCGTTAGCCAACCGGCTCGGTATCGCGATCGCGCAACGGACCTACAAGGCCTATTGCGAGTGGCTCGCCTCGCCCCGCTTTCAGCGCGCGGCCAACGCCGGCGCGCGGGCCCAGCGCCTGCTCTGGGCCAGCACCGGCACCAAGGACCCGAAGGCCACTGACATTCTTTATGTTAAAGCGCTCGCTGCTCCCTTTACGGTCAATACAATGCCCGAGGCCACCCTGAAGGCTTTCCACGATCACGGCGACGTGGGCAAAACACTCGCCCCCGATGGCGGCGACTGCGAAAGAGTATTGGCCGAGTTCGCCAAGGCCGGGATCGATATCGACGCGCTGGCTTCGCGATTGCAGACAGAAGGTGCTGCCTCCTTCGTCAAATCGTGGAAAGACTTGATGGCGTGCGTCGGCTCTAAAAGCGCTACGATGCGCAAAGCGAGCTGACCGGGTTGACACCGGGAGCCGGACGGCCGCACGGCCTGAAAGGGCCAGAGGGAAAGCGATGAACGGCTTAGCGTTGCGCAAACAGCCCGCCTGGGCTTTGCTGGAGGCCCATCACCAAACGATCAAGAATGTCCATCTTCGGCAGCTCTTCGCCGAGGATTCCAATCGCGGCGAGCGAATGGCGCTGGAGGCCGCGGGCGTTTATCTCGACTATTCGAAAAACCGGATCACCGATGAGACCTTGAAGCTGCTGCTGCGGCTTGCCGAGGAATGCGGCCTGCGTCAACGCATCGACGCCATGTTCCGCGGCGACAAGATCAACGTCTCGGAGAAGCGCGCGGCACTGCACGTCGCGCTGCGCGCGCCGCGCGGCGCGGCAATTGCAGTCGACGGCCGAAATGTCGTTCCCGACGTTCATGCCGTCCTCGACAAGATGACGGAGTTTTCCAACCGGCTGCGCGGCGGCGGCTGGAAAGGTCATACGGGAAAGCGCATCCGCAACGTCATCAACATAGGCATTGGCGGCTCGGATCTTGGGCCGGTGATGGCTTACGAGGCGCTCAAACATTACAGCGAACGGAGCATGACCTTCCGCTTTGTGTCCAATGTGGACGGCACCGATTTTGCCGAAGCGGTGCGCGATCTCGACCCCGCCGAGACCTTGTTCATCGTCTCCTCCAAGACCTTCACGACCCTTGAGACCATGACCAACGCGCGCAGCGCGCGGGACTGGATGCTGGCGGGGCTCAAAGGCGAGGAGGCCGGCATCGCCAAACATTTCGTCGCGGTTTCGACCAATGCCGAGGGGGTGGCGAAATTCGGCATCGATACCGCCAACATGTTCGGCTTCTGGGATTGGGTCGGCGGACGCTATTCGATGGATTCAGCCATTGGCCTCTCGACCATGCTCGCTGTCGGCCCCGACAATTTCCGCGCCATGCTCGAGGGCTTCCATCGGATGGATGAGCATTTTCGCATCGAGCCCTTTGAGCGCAATCTGCCGGTGCTGCTGGGCCTCTTTGCCGTCTGGTACAATGATTTCTTCGGGGCCCAGACCGTCGCCGTGCTGCCCTATGAGCAATATCTCAAGCGCTTTCCTGCCTATCTCCAGCAACTCACCATGGAGAGCAACGGCAAGCATGTGACGCTTGCGGGCGCGCGGGTGGATTACGACACCGGACCGATTTATTGGGGCGAGCCGGGGACCAACGGGCAGCATTCTTTCTATCAATTGATCCACCAAGGCACCCGGCTGATCCCCTGCGATTTCATTGCCTTCGCCGAAACCCTCAATCCGCTCGGTGCGCATCACGACATGCTTCTTGCCAATGTCTTTGCCCAGACCGAGGCGCTCGCATTCGGCAAGACAGCCGAGGCGATCAAGGCGGAAGGCACGCCGGATTGGCTGATCCCGCACCGGGTCTTCGAGGGCAACCGGCCGTCCAACACCATTCTGCTCGACCGCCTGACGCCGGCCGCACTCGGCAGACTGGTCGCCCTTTACGAGCACAGCGTCTTCACCCAGGGCACGATCTGGCAGATCGATTCCTTCGACCAATGGGGTGTGGAGCTGGGAAAGGTTCTGGCCCAGCGCATCATTCCCCAGCTTTCAAGCCCGATGGAACCTAAGCTCGATCACGATAGTTCCACCAACACGCTGATCCGGCGCTACCGCAAGCTCAAAGGGCCGACCTGACGCCGCGAGAATCGCCCGCGCCGGGCGTGTTGAGGCGCGGACGATCCGATCCGTTTCGAACATCGCATTTGACCGAGGATGAGAACATGCAACTGGGAATGATTGGCCTCGGCCGGATGGGAGCAAACATGGTGCGCCGCCTGTTGCAGGGCGGCCATCAGTGCACGGTGTACGACAGGTCGGCGAAGGCGGTTGCCGCGATGGTGAAGGAGAAAGCCGCCGGCGCCGCCTCACTGCCTGAGTTTGTCGAGGCGCTGACCAAGCCGCGGGCGATCTGGCTGATGGTCCCGGCCGGCGTGGTCGACGAGACCATCGCCGATCTGCTGCCGCATTTGGAGCGCGGCGACACTCTGATCGACGGCGGCAACTCCTACTACATCGACGACATCCGCCGCGCTAAGGAACTGGCGCCCAAAGGCATCCATTACGTCGACGTCGGCACCAGCGGCGGCGTCTGGGGGCTGGAACGCGGCTATTGCATGATGATCGGCGGCGAGACGCAGCCGGTGAAGCATCTCGACCCGATCTTCGCAACGCTCGCGCCCGGCCGCGGCGACATCTCGCGAACGCCGGGGCGGGAAAAGACCGGCGGCACATCAGAGCAAGGCTATCTGCATTGCGGGCCGAGCGGCGCCGGGCATTTCGTCAAGATGGTGCATAACGGTATAGAGTATGGCGTGATGGCCGCCTATGCCGAGGGCCTGGCTGTCCTGAAAGCGGCCAATGTCGGCAAAAAAACCGGTGAGATCGACGCCGAAACCACACCTTTGCGCGAGCCGGAGCACTATCAATACGATCTCAATATTCCGGACATCGCCGAGCTCTGGCGCCGCGGCAGCGTGATTGCTTCCTGGCTGTTGGATCTTTCCGCGGCGGCTCTCATCCAAGATCCTGAGCTCGCAGGTTTCGCAGGCCGCGTCTCGGACTCCGGGGAAGGGCGCTGGACCATCAAGGCGGCCATCGACGAAGGCGTGCCCGCCCATGTGCTGTCGTCCGCCCTCTATGAACGCTTCAGTTCCCGCGGCGAGGCGGATTTTGCCAATAGGGTGCTGTCGGCCATGCGTCACGAGTTCGGCGGGCACGTCGAAAAGCCGGTGAAGTCCTGAGGGGTGCGCGAAGGGAGTGGGAGTTGAGCGCATGACAGGGGACAAACTCGATCAACTGGCGATCAATACGATCCGAACGCTCTCCATCGATGCGGTGCAAAAAGCCAAGTCCGGACATCCCGGCACGCCGATGGCGCTCGCGCCCCTCGTCTACACCATCTGGAACCGGGTGCTGCGGTTCGATCCCAAGGATCCGATCTGGCCCGACCGCGACCGTTTCGTGCTGTCCAACGGCCACGCCTCGATGCTGCTCTGGTCCGTGCTCTATCTGACCGGAACACAGGCGGTGAACGCCGATTATGAGCGCGTCGGGCAGCCGGCAGTCAGCTTGGACGACATCCGTCATTTCCGGCAACTCGGCAGCAAGGCGCCCGGTCATCCGGAATATCATCTGGTCTCAGGTGTGGAGACCACTACCGGCCCGCTGGGCCAGGGCATCGCCACCAGCATCGGCATGGCCATTGCCCGCAAATGGCTGGCCAGCCGCTACAACCGTCCAGGCTTTGAGATTTTCGACTACGACATCTATGTGACCTGCAGCGATGGCGACTTGATGGAAGGTATCGGGTCGGAGGCCGCTTCGCTCGCCGGTCATCTTGAACTCGACGACTTGTGCTGGATCTACGACAACAACCACATCACCATCGAGGGCAACACCCGCATCACCTTCACCGAAGATGTCGCGGCCCGCTTCATGGGTTATCGCTGGAATGTCCTGCGGGTGGGCGATGCCAATGACATCGGCCGGATCGAGGATGCGCTCGCGATCTTTCGCGAGACCAAACACCGGCCGACCTTGATCATCCTCGATAGCCACATCGGCTACGGCTCGCCGCACCGGCACGATACTGCGGCCGCCCATGGCGAGCCTCTCGGAGAAGAAGAAGTCAAGCTCACCAAGCGTGCCTATGGCTGGCCCGAGGATGCAAAATTTCTCGTGCCTGACGGCGTGCGCGAGCATTTCGCCGCCGGGATCGGCAAACGCGGCGCCGAGGCGCGCAGCCGCTGGCAGAAGCTTTTCGCCGAATACCGGACACAGTTTCCCGATCTCGCCACCGAGATCGAGCAGATGCAGCGGCGCGAACTGCCGGCGGGCTGGGATCGCAACCTGCCGAGCTTCCCTGCGGACCCCAAGGGCATCGCCGGGCGCGATGCCTCCGGCCAAGTGTTGAACGTGCTCGCGCAGAACATTCCCTGGTTCCTGGGAGGTTCGGCAGACCTCGGCACCTCGAACAAGACCACGTTGAAATTCGCCGGCGCCGGCGATCTCGAGCCCGCAACCCCGGGCGGCAGAAACCTCCACTTCGGCATCCGTGAGCACGCTATGGCGGCAACCGTCAACGGTCTCTCGCTTTCGAAGCTGCGCGCATTCGGGGCGACGTTTTTCATCTTCAGCGACTATGCGCGGCCGGCCATCAGGCTTTCCGCCATCATGGAGCTTCCGGCCATCTGGGTCTTCACCCATGACGCCATGGGCGACGGTGAGGACGGACCGACGCATCAGCCGGTCGAGCAGCTCATATCGATGCGCGCCATTCCCGGGCTGGTGGTGCTGCGTCCGAGCGACGCCAACGAGGTCGTCGAGGCCTATCGCTACATCATGCGGCTTCGCCATAAGCCCGCCGCGCTCGTGCTCTCGCGCCAACCGCTGCCGACGTTCGATCGCGGCAAATACGCCTCGGCCGCGGGGCTCGCCAAAGGCGCCTATGTGATGGCGGATACGCCGGGCGGGGCGCCCGAAATCGTCTTCATCGCCAGCGGCAGCGAGGTTTCCCTGGTCGTCGCGGCGCAGCAGACGCTGGCGTCGCAGGGCATTCGTTCGCGCGTCGTCTCGATGCCGTCCTGGGACATTTTCGAGGACCAGCCGCAGGCCTATCGGGACAGCGTGTTGCCGCCCAAGATCACCGCGCGCGTCGCCGTCGAGCAGGGATCGGTCCTGGGTTGGGAGCGCTATGTCGGGGTGAGCGGCAAGGTCATCGGCATGAAGACCTTCGGCGCCTCCGCGCCGCTCAAGGAATTGCAGCGCAAATTCGGCTTCGAGCCGGAGCGGGTCGTCGCGGTGGCAAAGGAGCTGTTGGGGCGTAACTGACGGGTCAAGGGATGTACCGAGGGGCGGCAGGTTAGCGGCAAGGAATTTCATGGCACGCAAGCAGGATCAGTCGACGAAGCCCGGCGGCGCCGCGGCAGACGAGGGTGCGGTGCCGGTGGCGCCGCCTTGCGCCATGGTCATCTTCGGCGCCGCCGGCGACTTGACCAAGCGCCTGGTGGTTCCGGCGCTTTATAATTTGGTCAACAGCAAATACCTGCCCAAGGAATTTCGCCTGATCGGGATCGATCATAACTCGAAGTCGGTGGAGCAATGGCGCGATGGTCTCACCGCGATGATGAACCAGTCGGTTGCGGCGGGCGGCGGCGAATTCCAGGCCGACCATATCGACCAGACGGCTTGGCGTTGGCTCACCGAGCGCATGAGCTATCTGCAAGGCGATTTCGAGGATGCCGAAACCTTCCGCCGGTTGGGAAAACACCTGGCCGACCTGGATAAGCCCGCGGGCACCGCCGGCAACCATCTCTTCTATCTCGCGGTCGCGGACCGCTTTTTCGGCACCGTTGTGGCCGGGCTCGGTGCTGCAGGTCTTACGAGGGAGCAAAACGGCCAATGGCGCCGCGTGGTGATCGAAAAACCGTTCGGCCATGATTTGCCCTCGGCCAAAGCGCTCAACACGGAAATCCTCAAGACGCTCAAGGAGCACCAGATCTACCGTATCGATCATTTCCTGGGCAAGGAAACGGTGCAGAACATCATGGCGCTGCGTTTTGCCAACGGCCTGTTCGAGCCGCTGTGGAACCGCCACCAAATCGATCATATCCAGATCACGGCCGCTGAGACCGTCGGCGTCGAACACCGCGGAAAATTCTACGAACGAACCGGCGCGCTGCGCGACATGGTTCCCAATCACATGTTTCAATTGCTCGCGATGACGGCGATGGAGCCGCCGATCTCGTTCGACGCCGACGCCGTGCGAAGCAAAAAAGCCGAGGCCATCGCGGCGATTCATCCGCTCACTTCGGCGGAAGCTTTGCGTGACGCGGTGCGCGGCCAATATGACGCGGGCACCGAGCTCGGCAAGCCGGCGCGGGCCTATCGCGCCGAGCCCGACGTCGCCCCGGACTCCAGGACCGAGACGTTCGTCGCCTGCAGGCTGACGATCGACAACTGGCGCTGGGCCGGCGTTCCGTTCTATCTGCGCACCGGCAAACATCTCAAGCGCCGCGTGACCGAAATCGCTATCCGCTTCCACCAGGCGCCGTATTCCCTCTTTCGCGGCACCGATGTGCAGAAGATGAACCCGAATTGGATGATCCTGCGCATTCAGCCCGACGAAGGCATCGCGCTGGAGTTTGCCGCCAAGCATCCGGGCCCGCGCGTGAAGCTGAGCACCGTCAGCATGGATTTCGCCTACAAGAGCTATTTCAAGATGGCGCCCAATACCGGTTATGAAACCTTGATCTACGACTGCATGATCGGCGACGCGACGCTGTTCCAGCGTGCCGACAATATCGAATTCGGCTGGCAGGCGGTGCAACCCATTTTGGATGCGTGGGCGAACAATGCGCCCAAGGACTTTCCCAACTATGTCGCGGGCGGCACCGGTCCGGCCGCGGCCGACGAACTGCTGGCGCGAGACGATTGCGCTTGGCGCCCGCTGGATTGAGCGAGCGCCGCGAGGACTGCGATGGAGCAAAGGCGAAAGATTTCATTGGTCTTGGCGGACGTGGACGGCACACTCGTCACCGAGGACAAGGTGCTGACCGAGCGCGCCCAGGCCGCCGTCCAGAGTCTGCACGATGCCGGCATCCGGTTTGCCATCACCAGCGGGCGGCCGCCGCGTGGCATGGCGATGCTGTTCGATGCGCTGCAACTCGACACGCCGATCGCGGGCTTCAACGGCGGGCTTTTCGTCAAGCGCGATCTCTCGATTCTTGAGCAGAAAACGCTTCCGCCCGATGTCGCCGGGCAGGCAGTTAAACTCATCCGCAGGCATGGCCTCGACGTTTGGGTTTATCGCGGCAATGACTGGCTGATCACCAAGCCCGATGCGCCGCACGTCGAACGCGAGGCATGGACGGTGAAATTCCAGCCGACAGTAGTCGCGGATTTCGAGAATGACCTCGACCAGGTCGCTAAGATCGTCGGCGTCGGCGACGATCCCGACCGCGTACAAACCTGCGCGGCCGATGCCCAGGCAGCATTCGGGACCCGCGCGACGGCGGCGCAATCGCAACCCTATTACCTCGACGTCACCAACAAGGATGCCAACAAGGGGGCAGTCGTCGACTACCTCACGCATGCCTTGGGCGTGCTCGCTTCGGAGGTCGTCACCATCGGCGACCAGCCGAACGACCTGCTGATGTTCAAACGATCGGGCTTCAGCATCGCCATGGGCAATGCCTCCGACCAGGTGAAATCGCAAGCCAGCGCGGTTACGGATTCCTACAACGACGAAGGCTTCGCCAAGGCGATGGAGCGCTTCATTCTTGGCTCGCCAGCCTGAGGCAATGGCATGCGAGGGATGATCGGGCGCATCGAGATACTGGCGGACCCCCCCGCCGTGGCGCGTCGCGTTGCCGAATGGATGACGGCTATGGCCTTGGCGGCAAAGGGTCCGTTTCGAGTTTCGCTCGCAGGTGGTTCAACCCCCAAGACGCTTTACGAGCTTCTTGCTTCCGGCGATTTCAGCGCGCGGTTCCCGTGGCAGCAAGTTAGCTGGTACTGGGGAGACGAACGCTTTGTCCCCTATGACGATCCAGAGAGCAATTTCCGGATGGCGCACGCGGCAATGCTGGCCAAAGTCCCGGTACCGCCGGAAAACATTCATCCCATGCCGGTCGACGGTTCGCCCGAGGAGGCAGCGTTACGCTATGAGCGCACCTTGCAGGCGGCCTATGGCGGTACGACGCTCGACCCGGCAAAGCCGCTGTTCGACATCGTCTTGCTGGGGATCGGGCCGGATGGCCACACCGCGTCGCTGCTGCCAGGCGAGACCGTGTTGCAGGAACGCAGACGCTGGGTCGCCGCCGTCACCCACGGTCGGCCCGAGGTTCGCATCACGATGACCTATCCGGCGATTGAGAGCAGCCGGCACGTGGCCTTTCTGGTGACCGGGCAGGAGAAGGCCGCGATTGTCGACACCATCCGTACCCGCGATAGCCAGGTACCGGCCGCTCTCGTCAAACCGATCGGGGAGCTCATCTGGTTCCTCGATCGGGCGGCTGCCGGAACGGATGGGATGAGGTGAGCTCATGCGGCCGGTGATGATCGCACCCTCGGTGCTGTCGGCCGATTTCACCCGATTGGGCGAAGAGGTTCGCGCCGTCGATGCGGCAGGGGCCGATTGGATCCATGTCGATGTAATGGACGGCCGCTTCGTGCCCAACATTTCGTTCGGTCCGGTGGTTGTCGAGGCGGTGCGCCGTTCGACCGCGAAGCCGCTCAACGTGCATCTGATGATCGTCGAGCCCGAACGCTACCTTGCCGACTTCGCCAAAGCCGGCGCCGATCATCTTCTGATCCAGGCCGAGCCGTCCTCGACGATCCATCTGCACCGTGTGCTCTCGCAGGTTCGCGAGCTTGGCAAGAAAGCCGGCGCGGTGCTCGATCCGGCGAGCCCAATCGCGCTGGTCGAGCAGGTACTGCACCTTTGCGATATCGTCATGGTGATGACGGTCAATCCGGGATTTGGCGGCCAGACTTTTCTCCCTGAAATGTTGCCGAAAATCCGCCAACTGCGGCAGCTCTGCAAGGCGAGAAATCTCGATCCGTGGATTGCGGTCGACGGCGGTGAGAACGAGAGAACCGCCGGATTGGCTGCCGCAGCGGGCGCAAACGCGATCATCGCCGGATCGGCGATATTTGGCTCACATGATTACGCCGCGGCAATCGAGAGAATACGGGCCAGTGCGATACGAAATGAGAATATAAAAAAACATCCTGCGGATGAACGGTGTGCGGGCACGGAGAAACGATAACGGTCTAGGGCAAAGGTTTACTTGAACATGGCGTCGCAAGGTACGAAATCTCAGGTTTTACCGTCCGTAATCGTCATCATGGGCGTTTCAGGATGCGGCAAATCAACCATCGGATCGCTTTTGGCCGGACGTCTGCAGTGGGAGTTCGAGGACGCGGACTGGTTTCATCCGGCGGCAAACGTTGAGAAAATGCACAACGGCATTGCGCTCACCGACGAAGATCGCCGGCCGTGGCTGAACGCGATCGCCGCGTGGATCGACGAGACGCGCGCGGCAGGCCGGCACGGTATCATCGCATGCTCCGCGCTGAAACGTCGCTACCGCGATGTTCTGATCGGTCAGCGCGCAGACGTGCGCTTGGTCTATCTCAAAGGCGAAGAAGCGCTGATCGCCCGACGTATCGCCATGCGCCATGAGCATTTCATGCCCTCAAGTCTCCTGCACAGTCAGTTCGAAGCGCTTGAAGAGCCAGGGGCGGACGAAAATCCGATCACCATCTCGGTTGAGCCTCCGCCGCGCGAAATCGTGGCCAAGATTTTGTCCGCGATAGACATGGCCGGCAAGTAGAAGACGCGCCATCCAAGCGAGGCTAAGAACGTTCGCCCGTGAATGGGCGCAAAGCGGACACGCCACCGCACCGCGAGAGTTATGAATACACGTCCTGTTTCCACCGCTTGGATATGGAACCGAATTAAATCAGACACGTTAAGCCGTGGGACCGGAACAGGAGGGCTGAGATGTCGCTGGGAACGATATTACTGATCATCATCGTGCTTCTACTGCTCGGAGCGCTTCCGACATGGCCCTACAGCGCAGGGTGGGGCTACTACCCATCGAGCGGGTTAGGGCTGGTCCTGGTTATCCTTGTCGTGCTCGTCGTGCTCGGCCGCGTATAGGCTCGCCATGGCAAAAAGACGCAAATACTCGCCGGCGGCCGGCAAAGACGTCGAAAGTGAAATGCGCCGCTACAAGCGGGGCACTGCCCGTAGCGGCCGTGGCGGAAAAGGCGGCAAAGTGCAAAGCCGCAAACAAGCCATCGCCATCGGCCTGTCAAAGGCGCGGAAAGAAGGCAAGAAAGTGCCGAAAAAAAAGTTGTGAGGTTGCGATACTGAGAAGGCGCCGCGATGCTCGGAGACTTCGTTGCAGAAGTTTTCTGACCGTCGCGCCACTGCTCGCCGGCGCTTGCCTGCCTAACTGCCGCTGCGGCTAACGCCGCCTTTTTGCAACACGTTTCTTTTTACCCAGCTTCCTGCCTGCTTTGCGCGGCCGCTTCATCGCGGCTTTTTTCCTGGATCTTGCCTTGCGCGCGCGTTTCGTCCGGCGCGGTTCAAATTCGTCTTCGACCGCCAGTTCCAATACGCCGAGCTCCGAGCCCGTCGCCGCCACGCTTGTAGCATTAGCCAAATCGCTGACCGCCTCTTCCAGCAAGCCGACGATCGAAGTACGCTTTTTCTTCGCCATCTTCCGGGCCTCATTCGTCGCGTTGGGGATGTGGTTCCCATATTGGCGGCGGTACGCAAACAGTCAACGCCTCGCGTGCCGGACTTTGGCCGCGGCGCGGCCTTTCAAGGCGCCGGCCCGCTGCTTACATGCGCTGTCGGCAACAAGGAAAACCGGCATGTCGGAACCGTTTGTCGTCCTGATCCCCCATCGTCTCGGCAAGGACGAGGCCATGCGCCGCATCCAAACCGGCATCGGCCGCGCCAAGACCGAGTTCGCCTGGCTCATGTCGCTGGAACAAGAGGAATGGACGGGCGACCGCCTGACCTTCCGCGCCGCCGCGCTCGGCCAGCGCGCGCACGGCATTCTTGACGTCTATGATCATGCCGTGCGGCTCGAGGTCACTCTGCCCTGGCTGCTTGCGCGTTTTGCGCAAGCCGCGCAGCGGGTGATCGGCCAGCAGGGCCAGCTGATGCTGGAGAAAAAATAGCGTCTTCAATCGCCGGATGGCTCACCGGCTTTCATATCGGCGATGCAGCGCGCGAGCCCCAGCCGCCAGTCGGGGAGGGCGATGCCAAACCGCTCGCTCAGGCGCTCCCCGGAGAGACGCGAATTCTTCGGCCTTTCGGCCGGCGTCGGGTAGTCCGCGCTGGCTATCGCTTTGAGCCGGGGGACGCGTTGCAGCAGGCCGTGGCGTTTCGCCTCTGCCAGAATCGCTTCGGCGAATCCATGCCAGCTTGTCGCTCCTGCCGCGGTCAGGTTGAAAATTCCGGATGCGAAGCGACCCTGCGCCTGTTCGTGGCGAGCGGCGCGCACGATGCGCGCCGTCGCATCGGCGATATCGCGCGCCCAAGTCGGCGCGCCGATCTGATCGTCGACGATACGCAGTTCGTCGCGTTCGCCCGCCAAACGCAGGATCGTGCGCAGGAAGTTGCTGCCGCGCCCGGCATAGACCCAACTGGTGCGCAGGATCGCATAAGCGCCGCCTGCCTCGCGCACCGCCGCGTCGCCCGCTAATTTGCTGCGTCCATAAGCGTTGATCGGATGCGGCGCGTCGTCTTCGCTGTAAGGCGTCTGTTTGGCGCCATCGAACACGTAATCGGTCGAATAATGCACCAGCAGGATGCCGGCCTTGCGCGCCTCGTGCGCCAGAACGCCGACGGCGGTGCCGTTGACGGTCGTCGCAAGCTTTTCCTCCTGCTCCGCTTTGTCGACCGCGGTATAGGCGGCCGCGTTCAGCACGACGTCGGGTCTTAGGCCGCGAATGAGATCGGGCAGAAGTTCTGGCTTCGACAAATCGCATTGGCGACGGTCGAGCGCGGTCACCTCCCCGAGCGGCAACAGAGTTCGACTGAGTTCCCATCCGAGCTGGCCGCTCGCGCCGGTGACCAGCAGTCTCATGCAAAAACCTCGGCCTTGCCGAGCGCAAGCCCCAGGCGGTCTTTCGCCGAAAGGATCGGCGCGCCGTTCGGCCAATCGATCCCTATGTCGGGATCGTTCCAGATCAGGCAGCGTTCGTCTTTAGGCGCGTAATAATCCGTGGTCTTATAGAAAACGTCCGCCGTCGCGCTCAGCACCAGGAAACCATGGGCAAAACCCTCCGGAATCCAGAGCTGCTTCTTGTTCGCCGCCGACAACAGCACGCTGGCGAATTTTCCGAAGGTCGGCGAGCTGCGTCGAATATCGACCGCCACGTCTAAAACCTCGCCCGCCGTGACGCGCACCAGCTTTCCTTGCGGCCGGCCGATTTGATAGTGCAGACCGCGCAAAACGTTTTGTACCGAATGGGAATGATTGTCCTGAACGAACTGGACGTTTCGCCGCACGGCGTCCTCGAAAAGCTTCTGATTGAAGCTCTCGAAAAAGAATCCCCGCTCATCCTTGTGGATATCCGGCTCAAGCACCAGCAGGCCGGCAATCGCGGTTGCTTCGACTTTCATCGTTACTGCTCGTCGACGATCAAACGGCGGAGGTATTGTCCGTAACTCGTTTTGGCCAACGAGTTCGGCCACGCGCGCGACTTGCGCGCGGTCGATCCAGCCCTTGCCGAAGGCGATTTCCTCCGGACAGGCGATTTTCACGCCTTGCCGGTGTTCGATGGTGGCGACGAATTGACTGGCTTCCAGGATCGATTCATGCGTGCCGGTATCGAGCCAGGCATAGCCGCGTCCCAGCACCTCCACCGTAAGTTTGCCAGCCGCGAGATAGGCGCGGTTCACGTCGGTGATCTCCAATTCGCCGCGCGCGGACGGCTTCACGCGCCGGGCGATGGCGGCGGCATCGCTGTCGAAAAAATAAACTCCGGTCACCGCATAGGGAGACCTCGGTTTGTCCGGCTTTTCCTCGATCGACAGGACCTTCTGGTCGCGGTCGAATTCGACCACCCCATAGCTTTGCGGATTGTTGACGCGATAGGCGAACACGGTTGCGCCATCGGTGCGGCCGCACGCGCTCGCCAGCAACGCCGGGAATCCGTGACCGTAGAATACGTTGTCGCCGAGAATAAGCGTCACATCGTCGCCGCCGACAAAATCCGCGCCGATGATGAGGGCTTGCGCCAGCCCGTCGGGAGACGGCTGTACCGCGTACGAGAAACGAAGCCCCCATTGGCTGCCGTCGCCGAGCATTTGCTCAAAGCGCGGCGTGTCCTGCGGGGTGGAAATGATGAGAATGTCGCGGATGTCCGAGAACATCAGCGTCGAGAGCGGATAATAGATCATCGGCTTGTCGAAGATCGGCAGCAATTGCTTGGACACCGCAAGCGTCGCGGGATGCAAGCGGGTGCCCGCGCCGCCAGCGAGGATGATGCCCTTTCGCCCCTTCTTCTGCATGGCTTTTATCGACCTTCACCGGGCGCGCGCCGGCAACGCTGCATCTCTATCAGAGTTGGTAATTTTGCCAAAGCCGATATGCCTTACAATACGGTGCGCTCACCGGCTGGAATAGTTTTTCTGCACCCAGTCGCGATAGGAGCCGCTCAAGAAACGCTCGACCCATGCGGCATTGTCGAGATACCAGCGCACGGTCTTGCGGATGCCCGTCTCGAACGTCTCCGAAGGCGTCCAAACCAATTCGCTTGCGATCTTCGATGCGTCCATCGCATAGCGCCGGTCATGGCCGGGGCGATCGCCGACGAACGCAACTTGCTCGCGGTACGAGCCGCCGCCGGCGCGCGGCTTTTCGGCGTCGAGAATATCGCACAGCGTGCGAACGATCTCGATGTTCGCTTTTTCGCTGCCGCCGCCGATATTGTAGGTCTCGCCGACGCGTCCGCGCTCGAGCACGGCGCGAATTGCGGCGCAGTGATCGGCGACATAAAGCCAATCCCGGCGTTGCAGACCATCGCCATAGACCGGCAATGGCAAACCGGTAAGCGCATTATGGATCATCAAGGGAATGAGTTTCTCCGGAAACTGATAGGGTCCGTAATTGTTCGAGCAGTTGGTGATCAGCACGGGCAGCGCGAAGGTATGACGCCAGGCGCGCACGAGATGATCGGACGCCGCCTTGGTCGCCGAGTAGGGGCTGTTCGGCCGGTACCGATTCGTCTCGGTAAAAGCCGGGTCGTCCTTACCGAGGGAGCCGAACACCTCGTCGGTCGAGACGTGCAGAAATCGAAAAGCGGTTTTGTCCGGCGGACCGAGGTTTTCGTAAAACGCGCGGGTCGTCTCCAGCAGCCGGAATGTCCCCACGACGTTGGTCGTGACGAAATCGGCGGGGCCGTGGATTGAGCGGTCGACATGCGACTCCGCGGCAAAGTTGACGACCGCCCAGGGCCGATGTCGATTCAGCAGGCTTGCGACAAGCTCGGCATCGCCGATGTCGCCGCGCACGAAAACGTGGCGGGGGTCATTGGCGATGCTCGCGAGATTGTCGAGGTTGCCGGCGTAAGTGAGTTTGTCGAAACTGACGACGGGGCCGCGGCCAAGGCCGAGCCAGTCGAGAACGAAATTCGCGCCGATAAAACCGGCCGCGCCCGTCACCAGGATCGGCTTTTCGAGGGTGCTCATCTCAGATCCTTTTGAGAACCGTTGCCGCGATCAGGCCGATATCGCCGATCAAAGTCTGCCGGTAAACGCCGGATTGCCACAGATAAAAAAGGCGCTTGGGCAGAGACGCGGTCCTCGCTTTGGCGAACAGCAGCAACGTCACGCGATTTTGCGGCTTGATCAAATCTGCAGGTACTTGCTGGAGCGCGGCAATATTCATCGTGTTCCAATCGCGAAAACGCCCGCTCAGCATCATGCGAAAGCGAACGAGGCCCGCGTGCCAGCCACGATTCGATCCGATGAGGTTGCCGGGATGCTGACGATATTTGAGCGCGGGTCGCGGATCGTAGCGAATGGCGCCGCCCGCCGCCGAAACCAATTGGTACATCCACCAGTCATGCAGAACGACCTTGAGCGGGCCCACGGTCTCTAACAGCCGCTTGGCGGCTTTATTGAACACTATCGTATTGCCGCCGCCCAGACTCTGGATGAGGGCGTTGCGGAACGCTGTTGGGCGGCTGAATAGGGGAGACAGACCGTAGGACCGCCCGTCGTTCGCTACCAGTTCGGTGCGGCCGCAATAAAATGCCGGCACGTCGGCGGGGACGCTGGCAAGCCAGGTCAGCGCGCGTGCAAGTTTGTCTTCGTACCACACGTCGTCTTGATCGCTGAACGCGAAATAGTCCGCGTCGATCGCCGGGTCGGTCGCCAGGGAAAGGAAATTGGCGCAGACGCCCTTGCCCGGGCCGTTCCTGACGACCGTCTTCTGCGCGTGGTCGGCGGCAAATCGCTTGAGAATATTTCCGGTCGCATCGGTCGAACCGTCGTCGGACACGATCAAGGTCCAGTTCGCGTGCGTTTGACTCGCGATCGATTTCAACTGGTCGTCGAGAAACGCCGCGCCGTTTTTCGTGCACATCAAGATGGCGACTTGCGCGCCATCGGTGCTCGCGTGCGGCATCCCGGTGGCTACCTCGCTGTTGGCCGGCATGGGCACCTTAAGCCGTCGTGTAATTGTGGCGATCGGTTTCGTCCCCGAAATCGACCGAGCGCCGTATCTCCGCTGCGGCCCGCATCCCTGTCATCGGCGTCGCCTTGATACCGTGGGGCATGCCGAATATTCAATGGGCCGCGGGCGCAACTTATGCCGCTCCTATTGCCATATCACATCCAGTTATGGGTGATAATTGTGTGCTTGCAACCTCTGAACGCACTATGATAACCGCCCCTTACCGGCGGCAGCGACGGGCTGGTTGCCTCGATCTCCCGAGCCGGCGGTATGTACAACCAGGCGTAGAGCCCTTCTGCGCAATAATTTGAGCAGGGTCGGGGAGAGTGTGGACTGATACGCGCGCATTGCCAGCGGGCCTTACCGAGCCGCAGTTAACCGCGAATATTTGCCATGAACTCGAAACGCGTATTGGTCACCGGTGCCACTGGGTTCGTGGGTCGGCCGCTGATGAGCGCTTTGCTGCGCGCCGGCTATGCGGTTCGCGCGGTGACCCGCCGCGAAGAATCTTTTCCGCATCCGGTCGAGACCGCGTTCGTGCCGGATTTCAAAAATCACATCGACTGGCAACCAATTCTGCAGGGCGTCGATATTATCGTTCACCTGGCGGGTCTTGCCCACGCCAATATTTCTGAGATCACATATTCCGAATTCGACCAAGTCAATTGGTTTGCCACGCAACGGCTGGCTGAAGCTGCCAGGCAGGCAGGGATCGAACGCTTTGTCTATATTTCGTCGGTGCGGGCGCAAACGGGCGCCTCCGCGGTCGAGATCGTGCGCGAAGAGAACGAGGCTCGCCCGACCAACCAGTACGGCCGATCGAAACTTGCCGGCGAACAGGCGGTCCGCGCCTCCGGCGTGCCATTCACGATCTTTAGGCCGGTCGTCATCTATGGCCCAAATCCCAAAGGACATATGCGGACGGCGGTCAAATTCGCGCGCTCGTCCTGGCCGCTTCCCGCGTTTGGGAATCGGCGGTCATTGCTGGCAGTCGATAACCTGATATCGGCGATTATCTTCGCACTGGAAAACCCAAAGACCGCAGGCGAGACCTATCTGATCGCCGATCCCGTGCCGATGACAATGACTGAAATTTTCAGGATATTGCGCGAAATTCAGGGGCGCTCCCTGTTCTCGGTAAAGGTCCCGATGGCCGTCATGCGATTTTCATTGTGGATCTGCGGCCGCAGCGACCTCTGGTCACGTTTCAACGGCGATTTGGTCGTGGACACCAGCAAGCTTGAAGCGGCGGGCTGGCGCCCCGCCACCGACACCTTCGGCGGCCTGCGCCAAATGATGCGCGCCGAAGATGATGCCCCCTGACGGCAACCCGGCAAGAACGCCGCACATGGACACAGGCCGCCTTTTTGGCGATGATTTTCAACAGCGGATCGAGAGGATTTCCAACCATGCGCCAATTCTGCATCCGCCGGGTTCCGGTGGACCGTGGGGGTGCTCAAGCGCGGTACGTGGCAGCGCGATTGTGATCTGCCGATCGTGACCGCCATCATCGCTTGTCATCGGGATCGAACAACGCTATTGGCGGCATCCGGTACGCATGATGAACGGGTATCTCTCCCAATCGCTTTCCGTGGCCCGCCGCGATCCGCCGCTTACCGCCGCGGCGGCGATTGCCGTCGTCGGCGCGCTCGGCATCGCCATCGTCTACTTTTTTCAATATGTCCTGTTGATCCTGCCGTGCCCGCTTTGCCTCGAACAGCGCATCGCTTTCTATTTCAGCATCCCGCTGGCGGTTCTGCTGTGGCTTGGCGCAAAGCACGGGGCTGCGCGCAAGGTGCTGCTGCTCGGCTTCTTGGCGATCATGCTCGCCATGTTGTGGAATACCGGGCTTTCAATCTATCACGCCGGCGTCGAGTGGAAATGGTGGGCAGGTCCGCTCGATTGCTCCGGTCCGATCGACAAATTCGGCAATGCGCGCGACGTATTGAACCAGTTGCAAAAACACGTCAGCTTGGTCCGCTGCGACGAGGCGGGCTGGCGGTTCCTGGGAATTTCGCTCGCCGGCTACGATGTGCCGCTCTCGTTCTTCCTGGCGGCCGTTGCCGCCTGGGGTGCGTGGTCGTCGCGCGCGCGCGGTCAGGGTTAGGGAAGCCATGGAAGTCATCATCATCGGCGCCGGCATCGGCGGTCTGACGCTCGGGCTGATGCTGCAACGCGCCGGCATCGCCTGCCGGATTTTCGAGGCGGCGCCCGAATTGAAGGCGGTCGGCGTCGGCATCAATATCCTGCCGCATGCTTCGCGCGAACTCTGCGCGCTCGGGCTGGAGCAGGCGCTGGCAGACGTCGCCGTCACGACGCGCGAGTATTGCTTCTACAACCGCTTCGGCCAGTACATCTACAGCGAGCCGGCCGGCCGTTTTGCCGGCTACGACGTGCCGCAGTTCTCCATCCACCGCGGCGACCTGCAGATGGTGCTGCTCGATGCGTTCGTCGAACGGGCAGGCCGCGACAAGGTGATCCTCGGCCACAAGTGCGCGCGCGTCGAACCCGACGGCGCCGAGGCGCTCGCGCATTTCGAGGACGCCGCCGGCAAGCAGCTGCCGCCGGTGCGCGGCGGCGTGGTGATTTCATGCGAGGGCATTCATTCGGTGCTGCGCAAGCAGCTTTACCCGGATGAAGGTCCGCCGAAATATTCCGGCATCAACATGTGGCGCGGCGTCACCCGCTGGCAGCCGATCCTCACCGGCGCCAGCATGATCCGCGTCGGCTGGCATCATCCGGCCAAGCTCTTGATCTATCCGATCCGCGACGACATCGACGCGCAAGGCCGCCAATTGGTCAACTGGGTGTGCGACATCGAAACGCCGGTCTACAAACCGCGCGACTGGAATCGCGGCGGCCGGCTGGAGGATTTTCTCCCCGCCATGGCGGACTGGCATTTCGACTGGCTCGACGTGCCGGACTTCATCCGCGCCTCCGACGCCATTCTGGAATATCCGATGGTCGATCAGGACCCGCTGCCGCGCTGGAGTTTCGGCCGGCTCACGCTGCTCGGCGACGCCGCGCATCCGATGTATCCGCGCGGCGCCAATGGCGCGGCGCAGGCGATCCTGGATTGCCGCGCGCTCAGCGATGCGCTGCAAGCCAACGCCGACCCGGTCGCCGCGCTCAAGGCCTACGAAGCCAAGCGCCGGCCTGCGACCAGCGAGGTGGTGCTCGCCAACCGCAAGGCGCCGCCCGACGCCATTTTGCAGGAAGTCTATAAGCGCACCGGCGACAAGCCGTTCAAGCACATCGACGACGTCATCAGCCGCGCGGAACTTGTGGCGCTGTCGGAGAGTTACAAACGCGTCGCCGGCTACGACAAGGAACGGCTGAAGGCGAGGGCCGACTAAAAAATACGACCACGAAAACGAAGAAGGTGCGCGTACATCCGGCGTCACCCGCTCTCATTTCGTGGCCGCGCGACGATGGAGCCTTGCGGTTCGACATCGCCGTTAGAACGCATATAGGTAGCCGCACGTCTGCGCGCAAGGGTTCGCCGATTTCATGAGCAACGCCACCCAATATACCGGCACGGCCAAGGCGCTGCACTGGACCATCCTGGCGCTTTTGATCGCGCAATTCGCCGTCGCCTGGACCATGCCGGACATCAAGCGCGACACCAAACCCGAGACGCTGATCAACCTGCATCTGTCGATCGGCATCGTGATCCTGGCCGTCGCCGTCGTGCGGCTCGCCTGGCGGGCGGCGCACGGCGAGCCGGCGCCGGCAGACGGCGTGCCGCCGTGGCAGACGCTGTCCGCCCGCGCGGTCCATTGGCTGCTTTATCTGCTGCTGTTCGTGGTTCCGGTGCTGGGCTGGATCAACGCCTCCTGGCGCGGCTTTCCGGTCGTCATGTTCGGGCTCGAACTGCCGAAGCTGGTGGCCACGCGCGCGCCGGCCTGGGGCTGGACCGGCGACGTGCACGGCATCTTGGCCGAATACGTGCTGCTGGTGCTGGTCGGCCTGCACGTGGCCGCCGCGCTCTACCACTATTTCATCCGCCGCGACCGCGTGCTGCAGCGGATGTTGCCGGATTAACTATTCGTATCTGAGCGCTTCGATCGGATCGAGGCGCGCGGCTTTGCGGGCCGGATAGTAGCCGAAGAAGATCCCGACCGCTGCCGAGAACAAGAAGCCGCCGGCGATCGCCGCCATCGAGATCGGCGCCGACCAGCCGAAGATCAATGAGATCGCTACCGAGAAAGCGGCGCCGGTGATGATGCCGGCGATGCCGCCGGTGACGCTCAGGAATACGGCCTCGGCGAGAAATTGCAGCAGTACGTGGAGCCGCCGCGCGCCGATCGCCATGCGCAGGCCGATCTCGCGCGTGCGCTCGGTCACCGACACCAGCAGAATGTTCATGATGCCAATGCCGCCGACCACCAGCGAGATCGAGGCGACGGCGGCGAGCAACAGCGCCATGATGCGGCTCGAGCTCTCGGCGGCTTCCGCGATCTGACTGAGATTGCGCACGGAGAAATCGTTATCGGCGCCGGGCTTGATGCGATGGCGGCGGACAAGAATCTCGGTGATCTGGCCGACCGCCGGCTGCACGTCGGCCGAATTGACGGCTTGCACGTAAATCTGATTGACGTAGCCGGCGAGGTGCGGCGTCAAGCCGTAGGGGTTGGGCGGACTTGTATAGATCCAATTGAATTGCGTCTGCGCCTGAGACGGCGCCGCCACGCCGAGCACCTTGCGCTCGGCCGTGGTGAACGGGACCATCACGAGATCGTCCTGGTCCTGGCCGTATGATGTTTGCCCCTTGCCCTCCAGCACCCCGATCACCCGCAAAGGCACGCCTTTCACCTGGATGAGCGAGCCGACGGGGTTTTGTGCCTCGCCGAACAGCTGCTTCGCCACGGTCTGGCCGATCACGGCCACCAGCGCCGCCGACGCCTCGTCGTCGGGTGAAATCTCGCGTCCTGCGTCGATCCGCCAGTTCGTCATCGGCGGGTAATTTGAGCTGATACCTTGAATTTGCGTGGCCCAATTCTGATTGCCGAACTCAACCTGGCCGGACTGGCGGATGAGATAGCCGACTTCGCTGACGGCCATGCTTTCGCGCTGGATCGCCTGCGCATCTGTGATAGTGAGCGTCGAGGCGCTGCCGGAGCCGGCGCGCATACCGCCCGCCGTCCGCGCGCCCGGCAGCACAACAACCAGATTGGTGCCGAGCCGCTCGATCTGCTTGCGCACGGCTTCGTTGGCGCCCTGGCCGACCGCGACCATGGCGATCAGCGCGGCGACGCCGATGAACACGCCGAGCATGGTCAGCGCCGAGCGCATCATGTTGCGCCAGAGCGCCTGCACCGCCGCCGCCATGATCATCCGCGCAAAGGCCCAGACCGCGTGCGGGCGGATCGCGAGAACGGGCGCGGTACGCGGCGCCGTCGCGGACGGCTCGTCTTGTGGCGCCTTGTCGATGGTGATGTGTTTCGGATTGCGTATGTCGGAGATGATTTCGCCGTCGCGCATGGTCAGGGTGCGGTCGGCGTAGGCGGCGATGTCGGCCTCGTGCGTGACGACGATGATGGTGACGCCCTGTTCGCGGTTGAGCCGCGTCAGCGTCTCCATGATCTCATGCGAGGTGCGGGTATCGAGGTTGCCGGTCGGCTCGTCGGCGAGCAGCAGACCGGGCGCGTTGATCAGCGCGCGGGCGATGGCGACGCGTTGCTGCTGGCCGCCCGACAACTGGCCGGGCGTGTTGCGCTCGCGGTCGGCGAGGCCGAGCAGCTTCAATGCCGCGCGCGCCCGCGCCGTGCGCGAGGCCGCGCTGGCCGGACCCGAGGCGGCGTAGAACAGCGGCAGCGCCACGTTCTCGATCGCGCTGGTGCGCGACAGCAGATTGAAGCTCTGGAAGACGAAGCCAAGCCGTTCGCTGCGCAGTCGCGCGCGCTCGGGCTCGCTCAAGCCCGCGACGTCGGTGCCTTCAAAAAAATAATGCCCGCTGCTCGGCCGGTCGAGACAGCCGAGCACCGCCATCAGCGTCGACTTGCCGGAGCCCGACGAGCCCATGATGGCGACGAATTCGCCGGCCTCGACGTTAAGGCTGACGTCGCGCAGCGCATGCACGTCCATATCGCCGACGTGATAGGTCCGCGCGACGTGTTCGATCCTGATGATCGGTTCTGCCATGCTCGACTTTCGGTCGCTGCTTCAGAGTCGCAGCTGCGGCGCCGCCGTCGCTTTGGCGGCATCCCGCTGTTCGGTGACGATCACCTGATCGTCCAGATTCAACTCGCCCTTGACGATTTCCGTGTAGGTATCGTCGTCGAGGCCGGTGGTCACCGGGACCCGCACGGCCTTGCCGTCGCGCAGCACCCAGACCCGCCCCTGGTCGCTGGCACTGGCGCGGCGATTGCTGCCGCGCTGACTGCCTGCCGGCACATAGCGCAAGGCCTGGCTCGGCACGCGCAGCACGTCGCTGCGCTGCTCGATGACGATGCGGGTCGACGCCGTCATGCCGGGCTTTAAGACCAGATCGGTATTGTCGACGCTGACCACGACGTCGTAGGTCACAACGTTCTGCACCGTCTGCGGCGATTGCCGCACCTGCGCGACCGCGCCTTCGAAGCTGCGTTTGGGATACGCGTCGACGGTGAAGAGTGCCTTGTTGGCCTCCTTGACGCCGCCGATGTCGCTTTCGCTCACATTGGTGTCGACCTGCATCTTGGTGAGATCGGTTGCGATCAGAAAAAGAGTCGGCGTCTGGAAGCTCGCCGCCACCGTCTGCCCCATCGTGACGTTGCGCGACACCACGGTGCCGTCCACCGGCGAAACGATATTGGTGTAATCGAGATTGACCTGGGCGGTGGCAAGTTGCGCTTCGTGCTGCGCGATGGTGGCGACGTCGACGCCAATCTGCGCGCTCGCCTGATCGAGCAGGCTCTTGGCGTTGTCGAGGGAATCCTTGGAAACCGCGTTGGTCTTCGCCAGCCCTGCCATGCGATCGTAGAAGAGCTGGGCGTAGGCGAGGGTGGCCTTGTCCTTGTCGAGCTGCGCTTTGGCCGCGTCGAGATTGGCTTTGTTCTGGTCGACGACCGTTTGATACGGACGCGGATCGATCTTGGCGCAGACCTGGCCGGTTTTTACGCGCGTATTGTAATCGCAGGAGAGCTCCTGGATGACGCCGGACACGTAAGTACCGACGATGATGGTGAGCACCGGGTTGACCGTCCCGGTGGCGGTCACCACGCGCGTCACGGCGCCGCGCGTGACCGGCGCGGTGGTGTAGTGCACGGCGCCGCCCGCGCTCGACAGCCACCAGGCGATGCCGATGGCGGCGACCAGCGCGAGCGATATCAAGCCGGCGATCCACCAGATTTTTCGCGGCCGCGGCCTCGGATGCGGCGGTCCGGGCCTCGCCGGGGCAGGCGTGGACGCCGGGACGACGACCACGGGCGCCGCCGGCTCTAGTCTTGTCGTATGCAAATCGACGGGCTTATTCATGTCGCGCGAACTCCGCCTCGTGCCCCAACATCGGGCACGCTAACGGAACGGCGCGGACTGTCGTTGACTCGCGTCAAAACCGGACAAGTTCTGGAGAAATAGAGCCTTTTCGGCTTGCCGCCGGGGCGGCTAGGGCTTCGGCATCGCCTTCTGTTTCCAGCCTTCCCAGGTGCGGGCAAGGCCGTGACCCTCGCGCGCTTCGATCAAGCTCGCTTCCTCGATGGTCATGTAGGTGACCGGCGCGCCCATACGCATGGCGTCCGCCTGCAGCGTGGCATTGAGCGAAAGGAAAATCGTGCGGCTCACCACGCGCTGCAGCGAGGGCCCGGTAATTGCCGCGCCGTGGCCGCGCATCAGGACGGCCGGGTGATTGCCGAGCGCCTCGGCGAGGTTGCGGCCGAGTATCTGGTTGCGGATCAGCATATCGGTCATGCCGGCGCGCTCGCGGATCTCGAACACCGGGACGCCGAAAGCGATAAAGGCCGAGCGGTGATACATCGGCCGCAGCGGCACCTTGGTATCGCCGAACGCAATAAGCGAGGGCGCGTGCGTGTGCACGACCGCAATCACGTCGGGGCGCAGCTTGTAAATCTCGCCATGGATGTAGCGTTCGGTGAAAAGCGCCGACATCGGCAAGCCATGCGTATCGACCGGCCGGCTATCGAGGTCGAATTCAATAATGTCCTGCGCGGTGACGAGCTGGGCCGCGACCCCGCGCGACATGAGGAAGCGATTCGGGTCCTTGTCGTGCCGCACCGACACATGGCCCCAGCCGTCGAGCAGGCCGTGGTCGGCCAGGATGCGGTTGGCGGCAACCAGATCCTCGATCAGCTTCGGATCGGGCGGCCCGGCGGAGGCGGGCGCCGGCTGCTGCGCCGCGGCCGATGCGCACAGCCCGAGCAGCAGGCACGCGGCCAGCAATGCGCGGCTGCGGCGAACAGGCAGCATCCTGGCCATGGCAAACTCCGATGCGCCGAAGGAAAAGCTTACGGCTCCAGCTCGGTATCCCAATAAAGATAATCCAGCCAGCTTTCGTGCAGATAGTTGGGCGGGAACGCGCGGCCGTTGCGGTGCAGGTGCTGCACCGTCGGCTGGAACGGCATCTGCGAGGGCCACATCTTGGCTTCGGGCGGCGTCAGGTTGCCCTTGCGCAGATTGCAGTCCGAGCAGGCGGTCACGACGTTGATCCAGGTCGTGTGCCCGCCGCGCGAGCGCGGCAGCAGATGGTCGAAGGTCAGGTCCTCGCGCTCGCCGCAATACTGGCAGGAGAAGCGGTCGCGCAGGAACACGTTGAACCGGGTGAAGGCCGGGTGCGTCGAGGGCTTCACGAAGGTCTTGAGCGAGACCACGCTCGGCAGCTTCATCGCGAAGCTCGGGCTGTGCACCAGGCGGTCGTAATTGGCGACGATGTTCACGCGTTCGAGGAATACCGCCTTGATCGCGTCCTGCCAGGACCACAGCGACAAGGGGTAATAGCTCAGCGGCCGGAAATCCGCGTTGAGCACCAGCGCGGGAAACCCGCTGGGCGATACATGCACGTTCAAGCGAGGCTCCTCTAACCTCCCCATGGCCGCCGCCACGCGGCCTGTCGCCTAGTAATAGGGCAGCGTGACAGGATTGTGAAGTCGCTACGGGAGGTTACCCGCAGGCGTCTATTTGCGGGCCGAAAAATGGCGGACCAGAAATTCCCCGCCCTGGCGCAGGCCTTCCTGGTCGATGCCGTGGCCGATACCGGGCGAAATGTGCCATTCGGCCGGGATGTCGAGCGCGGCGAGGCCCTGCGCCGCGTGCATCAGCGCCTGCACCGGAATAAGTTCGTCCTGGTCGCCGTGCACCAGCAGCACCGGCGGCCTGGCCTTGATCTCGGCGGCGAATTTCTCCGGCTCGACGTCCTCCGGCACCACCAGCATGCCGGAATAGCCGACGATGGCCGCGGGCGGGACGGCGCGGCGCAGGCCGACATGCAGCGCCATCATGGTGCCTTGGCTGAAACCGACCAGCGCCAAAGCTGATGGCGGCAATTGCCGGCGCGCCAGTTCGGCGTCGAGAAAGGCATTGAGCACCGGCGCCGCCGCCTGTACGCCGAGCCAGCGCTCGTTCGGATCGCGGAAGGTCAAGGGAAACCATTCGCGCCCGCTCGGGGCCTGGCCGCAGGGGCGCGGCGCGTGCGGCGACACGAAAGCCGTGTCCGGCAGCATGCCGGCCCAGGCGCGGCCGATCTCGATCAGGTCGTTGCCATCGGCGCCGTAGCCGTGCAGGAAGACCACAAGCTGTTTTGCCTTGCCCGAGCGCGGCTCAATGCGCGGACCGTCCAGTTCAGCCATTTTTTCGTTTCCTTTTCTTCGCCTGCGGCTTGTTCGCTTGCGGCTGAACCGGCACCACGTCGCGCTTCTTCACTGCGTGATAATAGGCCCAGAGCAGATGCGCCGCCACGCCGCGCCAGGGCCGCCAGGCCTGCGCCAATTTCGCGAGCCGCTTGGCGTCCGGCCGCTTGCGCAAATTGAGCGCGATGCGCGCGGCCTCCTGCACGGCGAGGTCGCCTGCGGGAAAGGCGTCGGCATGGCCGAGGCAAAACAACAGATAAATATCGGCGGTCCAGGGGCCGACGCCGTGCAGCGCGGTGAGCGCGGCGTGCGCGCTGTCGGCTTCCATGTTGCCGACCGCGGTCAGGTCGATAACGCCTTTGGCCACCGCCTTGCCGATCTCGCGGATCGACTTGACCTTGGCCGCCGACAGGCCGAGCCGCTTGAGCTTGTCGGTGCGTGCCTTTCGCACCGTGTTGTGGTGGAACGGATCGAAGGCCGCGAACAGCCGGTTGCGGATCGTGGCGGCCGCCGCGGTTGACAGCTGCTGGCCGCAGACGATGGCGCAAAGGCCGGCAAAGCCCGCCTCGCGCCGGCGTAAGGCAAAGACGCCGGCCTTCGCGGCGACCGGCGCAAGCCGCGGGTCGGCGAGGATCAGTTGGGCGAGACCGGCGTCCAGATCGGCCTGGGTATGGAGGAAGTGGGTCATTTTCTCCTTCTGTCATTGCCGGGCTTGACCCGGCAATCCATTCGGTCTCGATGCCTGCAATGAAGAAATATGGACCCCCGGGTCAAGCCCGGGGGTGACAGGAATGGATGTTTTCCGCTTTGCGCCGTCGCCCAACGGCTATCTGCACCTCGGCCACGCGCTGTCGGCCCTGCTCAACGCCGAGCGGGCGAAAGCCGCCGGCGGGCGGCTGTTGCTGCGCATCGAGGACATCGACGAGGCGCGCTGCCGGCCGCACTACGAGGCGGCGATCTATGAGGATTTGGCTTGGCTCGGGCTTGAATGGGAGCGGCCGGTGCGGCGGCAGTCCGAGCACTACGCCGATTACCGTGAAGCGCTCGCAAAGCTCGAGGCCATGGGGCTCACTTATCGCGCCTATGAAAGCCGGGCCGAGATTTCCCACGCGGCGGCGGGGCTCGATCCCGATGGTGCGCCGCTCTATCCCGGACGCGATAACGCCATCATCGACGTCAACGAGCAAATGCGCCGCATCGACGCCGGCGAGCCCTATGCCGTGCGTCTCGACATGGCCGCGGCCGTTGGTCGCCCCGGTCCGCTCACCTGGCAGGAAACCGGCGCGGGGCCGAACGGCGAAACGGGCATCGTCCATGCCGATCCCGCCGCAAATCCCAGAATTTGGGGCGACGTGATCCTGGCGCGCAAAGACAGTCCCACCAGCTATCATCTGGCCGTCGTGGTGGACGACGCGGCGCAGGGCGTGACGGAGGTGGTGCGCGGGCAGGACCTCTTCCACGCCACAAGCGTGCACCGTTTGTTGCAAAGCCTGCTCGGCCTGCCGGCGCCGCGCTACCGCCACCACCGCCTGATCCTCGATAGCGCCGGCAACAAGCTGTCGAAATCGACATCCGCCACCGGCTTGCGCGAGCTGCGCGCGCAGGGCGCGACGGCGTCCAATATCCGTATGCGCGTCGGGCTCGATTGAGCGCGCCTTCCGTGCCATTCTCGGCGCGGGGTAAGGAATGGCCAAACGCAAGACCAAAAAACGCCCGCGCCGGGCGCCGGACGCGCGTGCGGTGGAAGCCGCGCTCGCCGGCGTCGTGCACGACATCCGCACGCCGCTGACCGGCATCGTGGCGCTGGCCGAATTGCTGGCGACGTCGGACCTCGGCGCGCGCGAGCGCGAATGGGCGAATGCGATCAAGAGCGGCGCCGACCATCTCGCCGCGCTGACGACGCTGATCGTCGACGCGGTCAAAGCCGATGCCACAGGCCTCGTTTTGCAGCATGAGCCGTTCTCGCCGCGGCGGTTGGCCGAGGCCGTCGCCGCCGCGCTCGCCGCGCGCGCCGGCAACAAGGGCGTCAAGACCGATATCGCGATCGGGCCCGGCCTGCCGGCGATGGTCGCCGGCGACGCGTTGCGCCTGCGCGCGGCACTGGAGAACCTCGCCGACAATGCGGTCAAATTCACCAGCGAAGGCACCGTCGTCTTCACCGCCGACGCCAAACCGGTCGGCGCCAAGCGCGTCCGGCTCATCTTTACTGTCGCCGACAGCGGCATCGGCATAAGCGCGCGGGCGTTGAAAAGCCTGTTCCGGCCCTTCGCGCAGGCGAGCGAGACGATCGCGCGGCGCTACGGCGGCGCCGGCCTCGGCCTGCTGTTCGTCAAGCGCCTGGCCGAGGCCATGGGCGGCAGCCTTGCCGTCACCAGCAAGCCGGGCAAGGGCACTGTGTTTGTCCTCAACGTACCGGCCGATCGTCTCGACGCCCGCCCGCAGGACGAGCGCTCCGGCGCGCGCGCCCGGGCGATGCGCCCGCTCACGATATTGTGCGCCGAGGACAACCCATATGGACGCGTCGTGATGAACACGATCCTCACCGAGCTCGGCCACCGCGTCGATTTCGTCGAAAGCGGCGAGGCGGTGGTCGATGCCGTGTCGCGCGGCAGCTACGACGCCGTGTTGATGGATGTGGTGCTGGCGGGCTTCGACGGTTTCGAGGCCACGCGCCGCGTCCGCGCCCTGCCGGGCAAGGCCGGGCAGGTGCCGGTGATCGGCATTTCCGGCCGCGGCGACAGCGGCAACGAGGCCGCCGCCCGCGCCGCCGGCATGAATTTCTATTTCGTGAAGCCCGTCAGCCCCAGCAGGCTGGCGCTGGCTTTGGCGGAGGTTAGCCCTTAGTTCGACCGCTCACCGCGCCAGGGGACGCCCGATGCCGCAGGCGCGGTCCGCCAAATCCATGCATTTGAACCTTTTGCGCGGTTCCCGCCACTCAACCTATGCCGGCACACCCGGCAACGAGGAGGGGGCGGTGGCCGACCGTACGGATCGAAAATCCCGCGCCAATGGAAATACCGTCCGGCCGCGCAGCCGCGACCTGCGCGCCGCGCGTTTGGGCGCGATCAAGGACGATATCCTCAATTATCTGCGCCAGCCGGCACTTTCGATCCATGCGACAGCCAGCCGGCACGGGATTTCAGCCCGCTATATCAGCCAGCTCTTCGCCGCGGACGGCACGTCATTTTCCGAATTCGTCCTGCAGCAGCGCCTTGCCGCCGTCCATCTGATGCTGAGCGATATGCGGTTTACCAACCGCACCATTGGCGCGATCGCCTTCGAGGCCGGGTTCGGCGACCTGTCCGAGTTCGACCACGCTTTCGAGCGGCGCTACGGCGTGAAGCCGGCGGAAGTGCTCGAGGCGGTGCGCTCGCGAGGTAACCAATAGGTCGCCGCCGCCGCCTCAGAGTGCGCGGCGGACGATCGAGGCCGGCAAGCGGCGCGGCATGCGCCGGGCAATGGACGCGGCGATTTCGATCTGCGCGGCGATCGCGAGCAGCGCCACCCAGGTGTATATCCACACCGACGAAGGATCGGCAAAAATCTCGATTTCGGACATGATCGATACGCTCCTCAGCCGGCGCGAGGTTGTATCCATCGATTATTGAATGCCGATGAAGGATTTGTGGCCAATGCGGATAAAATTGTCGCCAACTGCGCCGGACGCGGCGCCGGGAACGGTCATCCGCTAAACGTTGCTCGCTCCGTTCGCCCGCTCGACGATGCGCACCACGTCCGACATGATTCGGTTCAGTTCGAAATCCTTCGGCGTGTAGACGGCGGCGACACCGGCTTTTTCCAGCGCGGCGGCGTCCTCGGGCGGGATAATGCCGCCGACCACCACCGGCATGGTCATGCCGGCTTGCTTCATGCGCGCGACTACGTCGGCCACTAGCGGCAAATGGCTGCCCGAAAGCACCGACAGCCCGATGACATGGGCCTTTTCCTTCTGCGCGGCATCGACGATCTCCTCCGGCGTCAGGCGGATGCCCTCATAGACCACCTGCATGCCGGCATCGCGCGCGCGCACCGCGATCTGCTCGGCGCCGTTGCTGTGGCCGTCGAGCCCGGGCTTGCCCACGAGGAACGTCAGCCGGCGGCCGAGCTTCCTTGAAACCCGGTCCACGTCGGCGCGGATGTCGTCGAGCCCGTCGACGTCGTTGCGCATGGCGCGGCCGACCCCGGTGGGGGCGCGGTATTCGCCGAAAGCCTCGCGCAGCGTCCAGCCCCATTCGCCGGTGGTGACGCCGGCTTTGGCGCAGGCGATCGAGGCCGGCATGATATTGCCGCCTTTCGTCGCCGCGCGCTTTAACTCGGCGAGCGTGTCGGCGACGGCGCGCTTGTCGCGCGCCGCTTTCCAGGCTTTCAGCCGTTCGAGCTGATCGCGCTCGGCGTCTTGCGACACCGTCATGATCGAGTCGATGCCGCCGGTGAGCGGTGAGGGCTCTGTCTCGAGATATTTGTTGACGCCGACCACGATCTGCTCGCCGCGTTCGATCGCTTCCAGCCGCGCGGTATTGGATTCGACCAGCTGCTGCTTCATGTAGCCGGACTCGACCGCGGCCACCGCGCCGCCCATCTCGTCGATGCGCTTGAGTTCTTCCTTGGCCTCGGCCTTGAGCGCATCGACCTTGCGCTCGATTTCCGCCGAGCCGTCGAAAATGTCGCCGTAGTCGAGCAGGTCGGTCTCGTAGGCCAGGATCTGCTGCATGCGCAGCGACCACTGCTGGTCCCACGGCCGCGGCAGGCCGAGCGCCTCGTTCCAGGCCGGCAATTGCACGGCGCGCGCGCGCGCGTTCTTGGACAATGTGACAGCCAGCATCTCGAGCAAAATGCGGGTGACGTTGTTTTCCGGTTGCGGTTCCGTGAGGCCAAGCGAGTTCACCTGCACGCCGTAGCGGAACAGCCGCTGTTTGGCATCGGTGATGCCGTAGCGATTGCACGTGATCTCGTCCCATAATTCGGTGAACGCGCGCATCTTGCACATTTCGGTGATGAAGCGCATGCCGGCATTGACGAAAAACGAAATGCGCCCGACCACTTCGCCGAATTTTTCCTCGCTCACTTCGCCGGAATTCTTCACCGTGTCGAGCACCGCCACCGCGGTAGCGAGCGCGAAAGCGAGCTCCTGCACCGGCGTCGCTCCCGCCTCCTGCAAGTGATAGGAGCAGATATTCATCGGGTTCCACTTCGGCAGTTCGCTCGTGGTGAAGATCGCCACGTCCTTGATCAGCCGCATCGAGGGCGCCGGCGGAAAGACGTAAGTGCCGCGCGACAGATACTCCTTGATGATGTCGTTCTGAATGGTGCCAGTGAGGCTTGCGCGCGGCGCGCCCTGCTCATCGGCGACCGCGATGTAGAGCGCCATCAGCCACGCCGCGGTGGCGTTGATGGTCATCGAGGTATTCATGGTGCCGAGCGGGATGCCGTCAAACAACGCGCGCATGTCGCCGAGATGACAGACCGGCACGCCGACTTTGCCGACCTCGCCGCGCGCCAGCACGTGGTCCGAGTCGTAGCCGGTTTGCGTCGGCAGATCGAAGGCGACCGAGAGCCCGGTCTGTCCCTTCGCCAGGTTCTTGCGATAGAGCGCGTTGGAATCCGCCGCCGTGGAATGGCCGGCATAGGTGCGGAAGATCCACGGTTTGTCGCGTTGGGTTTTGTCGCGCATCGCTTGGCCTGCCAGCAGCAGTGTGGACCGTCTTTTGCTGCATTGCAACATGGGCTCAAATGGCAAGCACGGTTTCAAAAGCGCCCGAATTTGGCAATGGAACCGGCCCGCCGAAGGCTCGGCCAATTAAAGTTAACGAAATTCATACTCGAGCGGCCTTAACTAATAACCTCCGCGGTGCCCGGCATTGCGGGGCTTTATGCGGGTAGGTTTGGACGCGTCTTGGCGGCACAGGATGATTTGATGTTCAAACTTGGCGCCCGAACCGTATTTGCCAGGCTGAATTTCCGCATCGGCACCAAGCTTGCGATCGCCGTCGGCGTCGCCGTCGCGCTGGTCGCGGGCATGGTCGTCAACCAGCAGCTCGGCAATTCGTCGGTCGCCCGCCAGGCGGAGCGCGGCCGCGGCGAACAGGCCGCCGCCACCGACCTGCTGCACGCCGGCGTCGTCCTGCAGCGTATGCAGATCGGTACGCGAGAAATCCGCTTGGCGATTTCCGAGAATGAAGCGAACAAAGCGCTCGCGGTCTTGCAATCCAATATGAACGATGCCGTCCGCTATCTGCATTCGGCGCTGAAGACCGGCGTCGATCGGGAAAACCGCGCGCGGCTTGAAAGAATTCTCGCCTTGGCCACCGACTACGCCGCCGCGGCCGCCGACATGACGGCAGCGAAGAAAGTATACGCCGAAATCGACAAGCCGCTGGCGCGCGCTAACAAAGCCGGCGCAGAAATCGATACGCTGATCGAACAAGCCACGTCGGCCGCCGGCGCCCGCACGTCGGAAGGCATGATGGAGGCGGCCAAGCGCACGACCGAGGCGGGACATATCAGCGTCGGCTTCGGATTCTTCGTCGTCGTTATTCTCATCGGCGCCGGCGCCTTCGGCATTTTGTCGATCGGCCGACCCATCCACACCATCGCCGGCGTCCTGCTGCAATTGGCAAACGGGCAGCGCGAGGTCGCGATCCCGTATACCGAGCGTGGCGACGAAGTCGGCGACGCCGCGCGCGCGGCGCGCACTTTCCGCGACAATCTCGTGCGGCTTGAAAACCTCGAAGCCGAGCAGAAACTGGCGGCTGTGCATGCCGCGGCCGAACGCAAGGAAATGGTACGCAAGCTGGCGGGCGATTTCGAGCGCGCAGTCGGCAATATCGTCGGCGCGGTTTCGGCCTCCGCCGGCAATCTGGAAACGGCCGCCGCGACCTTGACCAAGAACGCCAAGGCCACGCAGCAGCTTTCGGCCGCGGTCGCCACCGCTTCCGAACAGGCTTCTGCCAACGTGCAGTCGGTCGCCTCGGCGGCCGGTGAAATGGGCTCCTCGATCAACGAGATCCGCCGCCAGGTCGAGGTCTCGACCACGATCGCCGGCGAGGCGGTGATCCAGGCGGAAAAGACCGACGGCCGCATCCATGAGCTGTCGCAGGCCGCGGGCCGCATCGGCGACGTGGTCAAGCTCATCACCGCCATCGCGGCGCAAACCAATCTGCTGGCGCTCAACGCCACCATCGAGGCGGCACGCGCAGGCGAGGCTGGCAAGGGCTTTGCCGTCGTCGCCTCCGAAGTGAAGATGCTGGCGACCCAGACCGGCAAAGCGACCGAGGAAATCAAGCAGCAGATCGCCGGCATGCAGGAGGCCACCAAAGAGTCGGTCAAGGCGATCAAGGAGATCGGCGAGACCATAGCCCGCATATCCGCCATCGCTTCGATGATTACCGGCGCGGTCGAAGCGCAGGGTGCAACGACTCAGGAAATCGCCAAAAACGTCGCGCAGGCCGCGCAAGGCGCCGTGCAAGTCGCAAGCAATATCGCCGACGTCAATCACGGCGCCGACGAGACCGGCACCGCGTCGGCGCAAGTGCTGCTGGCGGCGCAATCGCTCTCCGGCGAAAGCCGCAAGCTGGAAGCGGAAGTGAAGAATTTCCTCGATACCGTCCGCGCGGCCTAATAGCCCCTGCGCACGCAAACGCCGCGCCCGACATAAAGCGGGACACCCGCTCTATGCCGGACGCGGCGTTTTTAGTTTCTGCTGGCGCTACCTTGCGCCGGCTCAGCGTTGCGCCGGCGCCATGCCGCCGGCCGAGGAAGCGACCCGGTCGCCATGCCACACTGGCGGGCTCTTCTTCAGCGGGAAGATGAGCAGGCCGGCGCCGATTGCCATCGCCGCAGCCACCGTCATCGCGAACGGATATCCGTGCTGGGTGATCAGAACGGCCGATAGCACGCCGCCGTAGATGCCGCCCGATCCCTTGGCGATGGCATAGAGCAGCCCGTAGTTCGAGCCCGACGCCGCTTCGCCGAAATACTGGCCGATGGTCGCCGGGAACAGCGAGAACAGCGGTCCCCAGAAGAAGATCGCCAGGATCGCCGCGACGACGAACAGGGTCTCACTGTGCGCCGCGCCGGCGATGATGGTCAGGAACAGGAACACGCCAGTGAGGATGTAGCTCCAGATCATCGCCGTTTCCCGGCCGATGCGTTCGGACAGGCTGCCGATGATGACGCGGCCGAAACCGTTGGCGATGGTGATGCCGCCGGCCGCCGCCGTCGCCGCCGCGGCCGTGAAGCCGAAGCTGTTCGAGTACTTCACGATCTTGCTGACGCCGGCGAGGCCCGCGCTCGAAATCAGGATGAACGAGATGATCAGCGCCCACATCTGCCAGGTTCCGAGCGCCTCCGCCAATGTGTATTGGTGGTCAGACGGCCGCTTGACCGTCGGTGCGGGAATCCATCCGGCCGGGCGCCAGCCCGCCGGCGGATCTTTCATGAACAGAGCGGCGATGATCGACACGCCGCCGATGATCAATGCCATAAGATAGATGACGTGGAAGAACGTCGTGTCGGGCGCGGACTTCGGGATCGCGCGGATCGGGAAGATGAACGGCAGCGAACCCCAGGAGAAAGCCCCGGCGATCAATCCGGCGATGACGCCACGCTTATCGGGGAACCATTTGTTCGCCGTGGTCACTGCGGTGTTGTAGATGAAGCCGGCAAAGAAGCTGCCGACGCACCACAGGATAATGACCAGCGTGTAGTTCGGCCCGAGCGAGGTGGCGAAAATCCCAATGCCGCCGATCAGGCCGGCAATCAATGTGACCCAGCGCGGTCCATATTTGTCGCGCAGAATGCCGCCCGGCAATGTGCCGATGGATTCGAAGATGACGAACAGCGTGAACATCCAGCCGATCTGGGTATGCGACCAGTGATAGAGGCCGCCGATGTGGCCGGACATCGAACTCCAGGCGTATTCGTAGGGACTGATCACTGCCATCGACAGAAATGCGGCGGCGAATACGATGTAGCGGCTGTAGCCCAGGATCTGTCTGTCCGTGGGAAAAGTTGCTTCCGCTGGCTTTGTGGCCATTGTCTCCTCCATGCAAGAATTTTTATTGGTTCAATTCTTCTTATTGTGTTGGAAAACTTAGGCGGATTGGCTGCGTGAAACAAATTAGCGAAAGTTAATGATGCGCTGCGCATACCGTATTGCCTGCATTCGCCTGCAAAATCTTCCAAGCTGCGACATCGCGCCGCACCCGCGTGCCGCGAACGCGCGTCGCATCGGCGCGCGCGAATGCGAGCTCGGTCAGCTTACAAAACTGTAATTTGCCGAGCGATGTTCGCGGGTATTCACTGCCGCGGTGCCGCCGTTGATCGTCTCCTTGGTGCGGCATCAGCCACCTAGCCGCGCCTCTTCAGGTGCGGCTTTTTTTGCAATGAATAAGCTTCTTCGTCGGCTGGACTTGGTGGCGCCGTTCACTAGGCTGTACGTCTGGCCGGTCAGGAAGGCGCCGGCCGCACCATGGCTACGTCAGCCCGCAAGCTCAGCCTCGCCGAAGTCACCGCCATCGGTATCGGCGGTATGATCGGCGGCGGCATATTCGCCGTGCTGGGCCTCGCCATCGCCCAGGCCGGCCACGCGGTCCCGATCACGCTCGCCGTTGGCGGCGTGATCGCCCTGCTGACAGGGCTTTCTTACGCCCATCTGGGCTTGGCCTACCAAGGCGACGGCGGCAGCTTCACCTATATCGAGCACGCTTTTCGCCAACCGGCCTTGGCCGCGGTGGCCGGCTGGGTGCTGGTTGCCGGTTATGTCGGCACGCTTGCGCTCTATGCCACGGCATTCGGCGCCTATGGCGCGACGCTCATCAGCGGCACGGGATCGCACGGCTTGGTCAGCGGCGGCCTTGCCGCCTTGGTGCTGGTCGGCTTCCTGGCCGTCAATCTCGGCGGCGCCAAGACGTCGGGGATGACCGAGTTGGTCGTCGTCGCCATCAAACTCACCATTCTCGCGGCCTTCGCGATTGCCGGCATACGGACGGTGCAAGCCGGTCATTTCCAGCCGCTGTTCGATCGCGGCGCGCTCGCACCGCTCACCGCCGCGGCGCTGATCTTCGTGGCCTATGAAGGCTTCGAGCTCATTCCCAACGCCATCGATGAGATGAAAAATCCGCGCGTCAATCTCAAACGGGCGCTGGTTATCGCTATTCTGGCGACAACGGCGATCTACGTGATCGTGGCGATGGTTGCGCTCGGCAATCTGTCGTCGGCGCAGATCCAGCACGATCAGGAATACGTGCTGGCGGTGGCCGCGCGACCGACCATGGGCGAATTCGGTTTCGTGTTGATTGGGATCGCGGCGCTGCTGTCGACCGCCTCGGCGATCAACGCCACGCTGTTCGGATCGGCGCGCCTCGCGATGGTGATGGCGAGCGAGCATGCGTTGCCGCATGTGTTCTCGCTGCGCAGCCGCGTTCGCCCGGCGCCGTGGGCCGCGCTGATTGCGCTGACGGCGATGTCGCTCGCCTTCGCGCTGGCGGCGCCGCTGGAAATCATTTCGACCTTCGCAAGCGCCACCTTCCTGCTGATTTTCTTCGGCATCAACCTGTCGGCCTGGCGCCTGAGCCGGCGGATCGGCTTTACCGCAATCTGGCCGCTTGCCGGCGCCGTGCTGACGGGTGCGAGCTTCGCGCTCCTGTTATGGCGCACATTTCTGATGGCGCCGCAGAGTCTTTACTGGATCGTCGGCTTCTACGCGGCGGCGGTCGGTGTCGAGGCCTGCTTAGTGTGGAGCCGCGGTCCGCGCGCGGCGCCGCGCGTCGCGCCGTGATCGGTCTCGCTCACGGCGCCGTCAGCAGCTCGGGCCGGTATTCGAAGTGCATGGTATCGAAGTGGTACCACTTGCCGCCCCAGACGAAGCCGTGCTTTTCGAAGATCGCAACGATCTCCTGCGGCATGCGGTTGCGGTAAACGATGCGGCCGCCGTGCGGGCGCCAATACCAATAATCCGAATAGGCGGTGTTGAGATCGATGGCGATGCCGTAGCCGTGCGCGCTCGGCTGGCCGGTGTCCGCCACGGTGCGGCATTTGTAGGTGCCGGCGATCGGATAGGCGGCGCGTTTGATTTTGTCCGGCAGCGCGTCGATTTCCGCCGACACCGCGCGCAAACGCGCATCGACGCCGTTCAGCGACGTGACGCGGATCGGTTTCCCCCAGCTTTTAGGCAGCCAGACGACGGAGACGAGATGCGGCGCCACCTCGCCTTTTTTGCAGTCGTCGTACATTTTCGCGAAGAAGGCGGCATTGCGAAAACGGCCCGGATCGGCATCGACCGCCGGCGGCTTTTCCAGCGGGCCGCTCGGGTAGGCGAGGCGCAATTGATCGGCGATCGACGCGTGCCGCAGCAGCTCCGCGAACGTTTTGTCCTTGGCGCCGTCGAAAACCGGCATGACCGTGCCGTCGCGCCAGCGCAGCGTTTTGCCGTCATGTCCGGCGAGCGCGTCCGGATAAGCGGCGACCAGCCGGTCGAGCGCAACCTGGCCGGTCTGAGCAAAAGCAGCGGTCGTGCCCGCGAGCAGCGCGAGTGCGACGATAAAGCGCGCCTTCGTCACGGGGTGCCGGCGGCTTAAGCGTGCGCCGGCCAGTGCCGCTCGCGGAACCACGTGCGGTACTTCGTCATCTTGGCCCGCTGCGCCGCCGGCGCGTGCCGCTTGCAGGTCGCGGCCTCCTCGCTCTTGTCGGGCGCGGCCCAGCGCAATTCGACGCAGTCGTTCGGATTGTAGGACATCTCGAGCTCGACGGCGCGGTCGAGCACGTCCTTGAGCGACAGCGTCCATTGCGAGCCGTCGCTGCGCGTATAGGTGAATTTGCGCGCCGCCAGCTCCGACGCGAGCACGCTCTGCAATTCCGCCTTCACGTCGGCAACGCTCTTGTCTTTCGGCATGGCGTAGCGGTCCGGCCGCCGCGCCACGCGGTCCGGATAGCCGCGCACCACGTCGATCGCGATCAGCAGACGGAAATCGCGCGCCGGCGTGGAGAAATCCTCCCACGGGCCGCTGGTCTCGAAGATCGCCGGGCCGTCCGGCATCGCTGCCTCGCCTTTGCCGCTGTTCTGGAACTTGCGCCCGTTTTCGACCGCGGTGACGCGCGTGTTGATTTGCTCTTGCAGCGAGGTGATCGCCTCCTTCATCGCCCGCAAGGGATCGAGCGGCGCCGGCGACATCACCTCGTCCATGCGGTCGTAAAAATCTTCGACCCCGAGCTTCGACTGCTCGAGCGAAAAATCGCCGTACTGCGGATTTTTCGCGATCTCGGCGTTGGTCAGCCGCCGCAAGCCGCCTTTGTCGTCGCGCACGATCGGCCGGAAGCGCTTGAAACCGGGGCTGCCCAGCGTCGGATCGTGCACGAACAGGAAATTGCCGCGCCAGAAGCGCTTGCGCGTGACCGAACCGTCGGGCTCGGCGTCGACGGAGAGGAAGACGCCCGCCGCGCCGTCGACCTGCGGCACGCGCCGCACCAGCATCAGTACGTGCCCGTAAGGATCGGCGTAGATCGTGCCCGGGCGCAACGCGTCTTGCGTCAGCGGCACGGTGTAGAAATCGGTGTTGTCGTCGCTCGCCAGCGTACGCACCGCGCCGGATTGGACGGCGTCGCCGACCACCGGTAGATAACGCGCGAACGTGGCCGCCAGCCCGCCTTGCTTGGCCGGCGTGGCGTTGGCAATGCTGAACCATTGCGAGCAGGTCGGCGGCTTGCCGCGCGAGCAGCGCGAATAGCCGAACGGCAGGCCCAGCTTGAACGCGAAATAGGCGCGCAGGTAGTACACCATGTCGGTGCAGTCGGGCTTAAGCGCCATCGGGATTTCGTCTTCGCCGAGGCCCAGAGAGTTGAACAGCATGTTGCGCGACTTGTCGCGCAGCACATTGTAGAGCGCCGGCCACGACGGCTCCTTGTCGAGCGGGGCGTCGAACAGTTTCTCGATCCAGGCCGAGAACAGATTTTCCGTCGCGCGATTCCATGAGGCGCGCAACGGCCAGAGCGTGCCCGCGGTCGCGCTTGGCGGCGCCGGCTTCGCATCGCGCACGGCGATCTCGCGCGTGAGCTTGCCGCATTCGGCCGGCGCGCCGTTGAGCGTCAACGTCGCGTGCCAGGTGCCCGCGGCCGGTGAAGCCACCTCGGCGAACCAGACATAAGGCGGCCCGTCGAGCCGCTGGCATGCGATTTGGCGGCGACGCTGCCGTCGGGCGCGATCAGCGCAAACTCGCCGTCGAGCGGTTTTTCGGTGGCGAAGATGACGCGCAGCGGCGCGCCCTTCCAGGGGTTCAGCGGAGAGGGCAGCACCGCCAGCCCGGCCGCGCCGTCGCAGGTTTCCGCCCGCGCGCTCGCCGCCGGGAACAAGGCAGCGAGAAATGCCCCCGTCGTCAGCGACAATACCGTCGCAAGCGTGGTGAACCGGCTTGCCCGAACCATTGGAGTTCCCATCCTGAAGTGCTTCGCTGGCCGACTATCCCGGCCACTTTGGCCAAATCATAGCAGAATCCGGCGCTGGGCAAATGCTGTGGTCTATCGCCGCTCGGCCGGCGTTTTCGGTTAGGGATTAATCCGTCGGCGATGTGTCGATGCCGCAATCGCTGGGCCCTGTCATGCCGGTGTCGTCCGTTTTGAATTGTCACCACAGTCAAAAAATAAAAAAGGTGCCGTCGGATAACGGCGGCACCCGCCAGATTACCACTATGCGCTGTTAGAACGCGAAGCGGCGTTCACGCTGAAGGCGGAACGACTGCGCACATAATTATTTGCTCGGGCGGAGGGCCAAGCCTCGCCCTTCGCCCGCTGCTTAGCCGCGCCTTCCGGCGCTAGCGTTTTATCAGCCGGATGATGAACAGCAGGATGCAGGCACCGACCGTCGAGATGACGATGGAACTAATCCAGAACCCTCCGATCGTCGGCAGATGCAACGTGCCCCACAGCCAGGTGCCGATGAAGGCGCCGACGATGCCGATGATGATATCGCCGATAATGCCGAAGCCGCCGCCCATGATCTTACCGGCCAGCCAGCCGGCCACCAGGCCGATGATCAAGATGACGATAATACTGTTGGTTCCCAACATCATGACGGCGATCCCTCCCGAGCACGAGAGCGCGGGTATCCGCGCGCGGCGGTGTTGCCGGCGGCGGGCCACGGCCCCGCCGGATATTCAACATCAAAGCCGCAGGCGCGTCGATATGGGTTTCGGCGGATTGTGGATGGATGCCGCGATCACGAAACCGGCTGGATGCGTAAGCGCTGTGGCGCCAGCGTGCGGCGGGCGATCAACCCCGCCACCAGCAGCACCGCGGCAAAGCCGACCGGCGCCGTCACCAAAGGGAAGATCAGCACCAGCAGGCAGACGAGCGCGATGGTCGCAAGTTCGAATGGCAAAAATCCGTCTGTGCGGGCGAGCCGCCACAGGAATGCAAGCGGTACCGCCAGCACCACGAGGTCATAGGTGTAAAGATAAGGCGTCGCCAGCAGGGCGCCGACGCCAAGCGCAGCTGCTTTGATCTCATATGCGGCGGCGCTGCGCCACAAGGCCGTGACGGTGGCGGCGACGCAGAGCGCGAGCGTGCCTTGCACGGACCACGCCGACAATTCGGAGCCGCCGAGCGTGCGCACCAGGCCGAACGCGGTCTGTAATTTTGCGAAGTCCGCCCAGCCGTCGGACAGGAAGGCTTGCGAAGTGTGGCCGATCGAGTGGAAGAAAGCAGTCCAGGTCTCCGTGCCGAACGCGCCCCATGACGCGATCGCCATCAGCGCGGCAACGAAGCCGGCGGCGATGAACGCGCGCCAGTGCCCGCTCGCCGCCAGCACGATCGGAAACAGCAAGCCAAGGTGCGGCTTGTAGGTCAGCAGACCGAGCAGGACGCCGGCGAGAATCGGCCGTTCGACCAGCATGAGCAGGACGCCGCCGAACAGCGCGGCGCTGAGGAAGCCGTTTTGTCCGGCCATGAAATTGACGAGCACGGCGGGGAAGGCGGCGGCGAGGAAAAATCCGCTGCGTTTGCCGACGATGCCGCGCAGGCAGAACATGTAAGCGCAGAAGGTCAAGACTAAGAAGATGATCTGCGCTGGGATGTAGGAAACCGTCGCGAGAACAGCGGCGATCGCCAGATACGTCGGCGGATAATGCCAGCCGAAATAGCCGGCGAACGGGTGGCCGAGCGCGACCACCTCCATCGCTTTGTGCGTCGGCCAGTCATAGGCCGCAGCCGGATTCCCGTGCAAAACCAATTGCCCGGCGGCCCACACATCGACGAAATCGTTGGGCACGCCGCCGGTCGCGCCGGTGAGCCATGATCCCTGCGCCAACGAGGAGACGATATAGACCAACTGCCCAACAATCAGAGCAAAGCCAATGAGTTCCACGTTTTTGGCGAGCGGCGCGCCGCCGCTGCGTGCAGCGGATACCTCTAATACCACCATGGAAGCACCTACCCAGGCTCGCGATTACACAAACTAGGGGAGGCGGCCTTGAAGAACCCTTAAGCGGATACCTGTGAGAGGTAGTGCCGCTGCGGACGGCCAAAAATGCGATATTGCGCTGCAACATAAATTGCGCCAGACTGATCGAAGCGCAAGGAGAACTGCAGATGCCGGCCGTCGCCAAGGTGAAGAGCGTTGCTCCGCTCAAGGACCTTTATGACATCGGCGAAATCCCGCCCCTCGGTCATGTCCCCGAGAAGATGCATGCCTGGGTCATTCGCCAGGACCGGCACGGCCCTCCGGACAAATCCTTCCAGCTCGAAGTCGTGCCGACCTGGCCCATTGGCGAAGATGAAGTGCTGATCCTGGTGATGGCCGGAGGCGTCAACTACAACGGCATCTGGGCCGGCCTCGGCCAGCCGATCACGCCGTTCAACGTTCACAAGCAGCCGTATCACATCGCCGGTTCCGACGCCTCGGGCGTGGTCTGGGCGGTCGGCACCAAGGTCAAACGCTGGAAAGTCGGCGACGAGGTCATCGTCCACTGCAATCAGGACGACGGCGACGACGAAGACTGCAACGGCGGCGATCCGCTGCTGTCGCCCTCGCAGCGCATCTGGGGTTACGAGACGCCCGATGGTTCGTTCGCGCAATTCTGCCGCGTGCAGTCGCGCCAGCTAATGGTCAAGCCGGCGCATCTGAGCTGGGAAGAATCCGCCTGCTACACGCTGACGCTCGCTACCGCCTACCGCATGTTGTTCGGCCATCCGCCGCACACGCTCAAACCTGGCGATAACGTGCTGGTGTGGGGCGCCTCAGGCGGACTTGGCGTGTTCGGTGTGCAACTGGTCGCGGCCTCCGGCGCCAATGCGATCGGCGTCATCTCGGACGATTTAAAGGCCGAATACGTGTTCAATCTCGGCGCTAAGGGCGTGATCAACCGCAAGGAGTTCAAGTGCTGGGGCCAGTTGCCACAGGTGAACTCCGCCGAATACAACGACTGGACCAAGGAAGCGCGCCGCTTCGGTAAGGCGATCTGGGATATCACGGGCAAACGCGATGTCGATATCGTGTTTGAGCACCCCGGCGAACAGACTTTCCCGGTCTCATCGATGGTGGTTAAACGCGGCGGCATGGTGGTGTTCTGCGCCGGCACCACCGGATTTAACATCACGTTCGATGCGCGTTACGTCTGGATGCGGCAGAAGCGCATCCAGGGCTCGCACTTCGCCCATTTGAAGCAGGCCTCGCAAGCTAACCGCTTCGTGCTTGAGCGCCGCATCGACCCCTGCATGAGCGAGGTATTCGCGTGGGACAAGATCCCGCTCGCGCACATGAAGATGTGGAAGAACCAGCATCCGCCGGGAAACATGGCGGTCATGGTCAACGCGCCGCGCGCGGGCCTGAAAAACTTCGACGACGCGATCGAGGCAGCGGGCGGCTAGCGTTTTGATCAAGGCCGGCGCAAGCCCCGCGATGACGCAAGACAATCAGGCCCGATTATTGTTCGCGCGCAGCTTGGCGATGACCGAATTCAATTCGCCGCCAAAAATAAAGATCGACGCGCAGACATAGAGAAAGACCAGCGCGATCATCGCCGAGGCGAGCCCCGCGTACATCGACACGTAGGCGAACGTGTAATAGGCGAGGTAGCGGCCGAAGGCGATACCGCTGATCAGCCACAACAACAGCGTCGCAACGATCCCGGGTGCGATCTCGGTCAGCGAGCGGCGACTCGCCGGCAGCCAGCTATGCACGATCGCCAGCGCGATCACCAACACCATCACCGCCACCGCAAAGCGGGCGAATGTGATGAGGTCGCTGAACGGTTCCAGCGTCGGTACATAATGCAAGAGCTTGTCCCAAATCAGCGGCGCCAACACGACCAGGAAAGAGAACGCCAATATCGCGACGGCGCCCACCAGTACATAGCCGACCGACTCCAGCCGCAACAGCCACCACGATCGCGGCTCGACCGCGTCATAGGCGCGGTTGAGTCCGACCCGCAGGCTTTCGACACCGCTCGACGCGAAATAGAGCGCGAACAGAATGCCGAACGTCAGCACATCGCCGCGGGTATCGGTCAGAACGCCGGAGACGTCGAGCGCGATCGGACCTGCGACTTCCTTCGGCCAAGCTTGCAGCAGAATGCGCGCGGCCTCGTCGGCAAGTTCTTTCGAGCCGAAGAAAAAGCCGGCCAGCGCAGTGACCACGATCAGGAACGGGAACATCGCCATCAGCGTGGACAGCGCGATGTGACTGGCGATCGCCCAGCCGTCGTCGGCGACGAATTGCCGGAGCGCGTCGTATACGACCCACAGCGACAGTTTGAGAATGCGCAAAACGCCGTCCCCCGCGCGATGCCGTTAGACTTGAGATCGGCCATCGCCGTGCGCATTGCAAGGGGGTTGCCGCCGGCGCCCCGCGTGCGGGCGGAAGGAAGTTACGCCGCCTGCACGTTGGTGAGGAACTGCCGCACTTCCGCTTCGAGGTTTTCCGCCTCGACCGCGACGGCATCGGCAAGGTCCTTGACGTCGGAAGCGGTGGCGCGGGCATCGGTGGTCACGCCGGCAACTTTGCTCATGGCCTCGGCACCGCCGCGCGCCTCGCCGGATGCGCGATTGACGCCTTCCGCGATCGAGGCCACCGCGGAGTTTTGCTGATCGACCGTCGCCGCCACCATGGTGGCGATCGCCGCCATTTCGCGGATGATGGCGTTGACCTGTTCGATCGCATGCGCCGAGTCGGCGGTGGCCGATTGGATCGAGCCGATCTGCTCGGCGATCTCCTCGGTCGCTTTCGCCGTTTGTCCGGCCAGCGATTTCACTTCCGAGGCGACCACCGCGAAGCCTTTGCCGGATTTGCCGGCGCGCGCCGCTTCGATGGTGGCGTTGAGCGCGAGCAGGTTGGTCTGCCCGGCGATCGCTTGGATCAGTCCCACCACCTCGCCGATACGGGTGGCGGCGCTGCCGAGTTCCGACATCGTGATGACGGTGCGCTGGGCTTCGGAAACCGCGCGCCCGGCAACGTCGGTGGATTTCGCGGCCTGCGAGGCGATCTCGCCAATCGAGGCCGCCAATTCCTCGACCGAACTGGCGGCCGTGGTCACATTGTCGGATGCGGCGGCGACGCGCCGTTCGGCGGTGCGGGCGTCGGCCGACATGGTATCGGCGGCCTTGTTGAGGTCGGTCGAGCTCATTTCGAGCTTCATGGATGCTCCGCGTAGCCTGCCGAGCGCGCTTTCGACTGAATGCTTGAACTGCGCGATGGTGAGACCAATCTCGCTGTTGCGCTGCGCCTCCGCCTTGGTTGCGTCCGCTTGGACGGTGGCGAGCTTCTCGCGCTCGATCATGCTGTCGCGGAACACGATCACCGCGCGCGCCATCTCGCCGATCTCGTCGTGCGCGTCGGTGGCGGGAATGCGGGCGCTCGTGTCGCCGTCGGCAAGTTGCTGCATCACGCCGGCGAGGCCGTTGAGCGGGCGCGTGATGCTGCGACCGATCAACCAGCTGAAGCCAAGGCCAAACGCGACCATGGCGATGCCGACAGCGACGATCCCGGCGCGCGTGCGCGCTTGCGACGCACCGAGCCGCGACGTCGCTTCCTCCGCGGTCTCGCTCGCCCGCGCGATGATTTCGTCCGCGCGCGGCAACATGTTCTGGCTGTCGATGTCGATCACGGCGCGCAGCGGATGCACGCGATCGAAGCCGGCGATCCATTGCAGAAAGGTGTCGGCGTAGGTTTTTACCTCATGTTCGAGGGCGTCCTTCATCTCGGGCGTGCCGTCGATCAAGGCGAAGGTGTCGGTGAATTTTTTGTAGCCGGCGAGAAATTGCTGCTTGACCAGCTCGCTTGGATTGAGTCGGTATTCCGATTCATGATCGCGCATGATCAGCAGCGCCATCATCAACTTGGTGGCGTCCGCCTCGGCTAGCCAAGTCATGTTCTCGTTGATGATGCGCTCGACCGCGTTGCCGGCTTCGCGAAGATTGTTGCGCAGCCCCGAATTCTCGTCGAAGCCAAGGATCTTCTGCTCACGCACCAATTCGGTGAAGGTGTTGCGCAATCCCATGACGTCCTTGCGCAAGCCCACAATGCTTTCGGCATGGCGGTGATCGATCGAAGCCGCGATCGTATCGAGGCTCTGCAGCGCGAGCGCATGGGCCTGCTCGAAACTGACCACCAGATTGTCGCTCGGGTTGGCGCTAAAATCCTTCACGATGATGCGCACGGACGCGATCGCACTCTTGAAGTCGCGGCTGGCCCCGGCGAGCTTGCCGGAATGCTTGACGGTCTCGAAGGCGGTGCCGACGGCGCCTTCGCCCGAAAAATATGTGAGCCCGTTGGCGAGGAAGCCGACCACCGGGATCAGCGCGAGCACGACGATGCGGGTGCGCACCGAAATCGAGGTGAGTAGCCGGCTTGGGCGGCTGGCCGAAAACGGTAGATTTATGAAACGCATGGGCCGGTTCGCGTCTCGCCGATGGCAGGGAACACCTTCCGAAGGTATTGCCGTGATGAAAGCTTGAAATGGTTAATTTTGTAGCAATTTGTCGGCCCGACGCCCCCTAAAGGCGTGGGAAACCAGCGTATTTTCGGCCCACTTTGCTTTTGTGCACTGCACGCGTAGTGTCTTGTCCGTCGCCGGCACCACAGACTTCGCCTATTCCCGAGGATTTCATGCCCGTCGCCGCCTCCCGCCCCGCCGCCACGCATGAGCTGGTCGACCTCAGCCGCGGGGCCACCGCAGCCCTCGATGCCTTGCTGGCCGATGCGGTGGACAAGGTGCGCGAGAAGGTGGCGGTCGAAGGTCAGCCGATTGCCCGCCTGTTCGACCGCGAACAGCGCGCCACCCATGGGCTGGCCTGGCTCGCCACCTATGTCGAAGCGGTGCGCCAGCTTGCCGCCTACACCGAACGGATGGCGCATGCCGGCACGTTCGGCGAGATCGAGGAAAACGTCGTACGCATCGCGCTCGGCGAATATCTCGCCCAGATCGCCGGCGGGATTCCGATGAGCCAAGGCGAAATGGTGCGGCCGAGCGATCTCGGACTTTCGGCGGCGCAGGTTGCGTCGCGCCTCACCGGCGATGTCGAAAGCTTGATCGCCGGCGGCAATACCGCGGTACGGCGCGCCCGACTGGTCGAGCTGATGCGCGCAAGCCACGGCGCGACTGTCGGCGCCTGTGGCCTCGACGACACGCTGGAATCGATCCGCGAGGAGATGCGCAAATTTGCCGACAGCGAAGTGATCGGCCACGCGCAGAACTGGCACCGCACCAACAGTTACATTCCGATGGAGATCATCCGGCAGATGTCCGAGCTCGGCGTATTCGGGCTCACGATACCCGATAGCTTCGGCGGCATGGGGCTCGGCAAGGAGTCGATGTGCGTGGTGTCGGAGGAATTGGCGCGCGGCTATATCGGCGTTGGCTCGCTTGGCACCCGCTCGGAGATCGCTGCCGAGCTTATTCTCGGCGGCGGCACCGAGGAGCAGAAGGCGAAATGGCTGCCGAAGATCGCGTCGGGCGAAATCCTGCCGACGGCGGTTTTCACCGAGCCGAACACGGGCTCCGATCTCGCCTCGCTGAAGACGCGCGCCGTGCGCAAGGGCGACGTCTACAAGGTTTACGGCAACAAGACCTGGATCACGCACCCGGTGCGCGCCGACCTGATGACGCTTCTGGTACGCACCAATCCGAACGAAAAAGGCCATCGCGGCCTGTCCATGCTGCTGGCCGAAAAGCCGCGCGGCGACGACAAAAATCCGTTTCCCGCGCCGGGCATGACCGGCACCGAGATCGAAGTGCTCGGCTATCGCGGCATGAAGGAATACGAGATCGCCTTCGACGGCTTCGAGGTGAAGGCAGAAAACCTGCTCGGCGGCGTCGAGGGGCTGGGCTTCAAGCAGCTCATGCAGACCTTCGAATCGGCGCGCATTCAGACTGCGGCGCGCGCCATCGGCGTGGCACAAGCCGCGATGGAACGGGCGCTCGATTATGCGCAAGCGCGCGTGCAGTTCGGCGTACCGATTATCAGTTTCCCGCGCGTCGCCGACAAGCTCGCCATGATGGCGGCGGAAATCATGACCGCCCGCCAGCTCACATATTTCGCCGCGCGCGAAAAGGATTCCGGCCGGCGTTGCGACCTGGAAGCCGGCATGGCCAAACTGCTGGCCGCGCGCATTGCCTGGGCGAATGCCGACAACGCCGTGCAGATTCACGGCGGCAACGGCTTTGCGCTGGAATTCCCGGTCTCGCGCATCCTGTGCGACGCCCGCATCCTGAATATCTTCGAGGGCGCCGCCGAGATCCAGGCCCAGGTCATCGCCCGCCGGTTGCTGGACGGGACCAACTAACCCCTGCTTGCGCAACGAAATCGGTATTGCGGCGTTTGATCCAAAGCAACGCGGGCACGGGGCGCCTGGTCTAGCCTTGCGCTCTGTTCAGGAGGTCTCCCATGGCCGAATTATTGATCCACCGCGACGAATGGGTTGTGGTCTGCGACGGCGCCAAGGCGCTGGTATTGCAGAATACCGGCGACGCCAAGTTTCCCAATCTCAAGACCGTAGCGGTCTATGAGCAGAAGGATTTGGCGACCCATGAGCTCGGCGCCGATAGGCCGGGCCGGGCCTTCAGTCCGGCCGGGCACGGCAGTCGCAGCTCGGTCGCACAGACCGACTGGCACGACCAGTCGGAACAGGCATTCCTCATCAGTCTGGTTAAGCACTTCGACGCCGCGCTTGCCGCCGGCAAAACAAAGTCGATCATCCTGGTGGCGCCGCCACGTGCGCTCGGCATGATCCGTCCGGCCTATACGCATGCCGTGCAAGCCGCCGTGCGCGCCGAGGTGGACAAGGATCTGGTCAAGCTGCCGATCTACGAGATTGAGAAGCATCTGACCGCCGGCTGAAGCCGCTAAACCGTGTTCGAATAAGGCTAGCCCGCCGCAATTGCGATGCTATGTTCGCCGCGCAGCTTTTCTCGAGGGCGGTGGATGAATCGGTATTGCGGTCAATGGGCGCACGCCGGCAGCGTGGCCGCCGTCCTGCTGGCGGCCGCGATTGCCACCGCTGAGGCGCAGGTGCCTAAAGCGGCTGCGCCCGCGGAACCGACCAGCACCGTCAACAACCCGATGGCGGTGCCCGGCTTCTGGGACCCGCGACGGCGGCCGGAACGGCCGGACCTCTCGCGCATCAGCATCATCCGCTTTCTGACCGAAACCGATTACCCGCCGTTCGACTATGCCGGGCCGGACGGCACGCCGGCCGGCTTCAACGTCGACCTGGCGCGGCTGATCTGCGAGGAGATCAAGGTCGCTTGCACGGTGCAGATGCGCCGCTTCGATACGCTGGTCGCCTCCTTGAACAGCAACAATGGCGACGCGGTAATCGCCTCCATCGCCGAAACGCCGGAGATGCGCCTCAAAGTCGATTTCAGCGATCCTTATTACCGAACGCCGGCGCGCTTCGTGTCGCGCCGCGACTTCAAAGGCGACGACGTACGGCCCGAGGCGCTGGAGGGCAAGAAAATCGCGGTGGTCGCCGGCACCGCGCACGAAGCCTTTCTCAAGGCGCTGTTCACCGAAGCCGAGCTGCATCCTTATCCGAACGCGGAAATCGCGCGCGATGCGCTGCGCAAGGGCGACGTCGATCTTCTGTTTGGCGACGGCATCGCGCTGGCGTTCTGGCTCAACGGCACCGATTCCGGCGGCTGCTGCGAATTCCGCGGCGGCCCCTACATGGAAAGCCGCTTCTTCGGCGAGGGCGTCGGCATCGCGGTACGCCGCGGCAACGATCTGCTGCGGCAGGCATTCAACTGGGCGCTGTTCCAGCTATGGGAGAAAGGCCGCTTCACCGACCTGTGGCTGCGTTATTTCCCGATCAGCCCGTTTTGAGCGGCAAATTTGACCTGTGAGCGCGGGATTCCTAGTGTCCCACGCCGGAGACCCCGATGTCCGTCGCTGAATCCGCCGAATGTTTACGCGCGCTCGCCGAGCAGTCGCACGCCTGGCCGTTCGAGGAGGCGCGCAAGATCGTCGCGCGTCTTAAGAAGCATCCCAAGGACGAAGTGATCTTCGAAACCGGCTACGGCCCCTCCGGCTTGCCGCACATCGGCACCTTCGGCGAGGTCGCGCGCACCACCATGGTGCGCCACGCCTTCCGCGTGCTGACCGACGACAAGATCAAGACGCGGCTGATCGCCTTCTCCGACGATATGGACGGCCTGCGCAAAGTGCCGGACAACGTGCCGAATAAGGAGATGTTGGAAAAGCATCTCGGCAAGCCGCTGACTCAGGTGCCCGATCCGTTCGGTACGGCGCCAAGTTTCGGCGCGCATAACAATGCACGGCTGCGCGCCTTCCTCGATCATTTCGGCTTCGACTACGAGTTTATGTCTTCGACCGACTGCTACACGTCTGGATTTTTCGACGCGGCGTTGCTCAACGTACTCGCGCGCTTCGAAAAGGTCATGGCGATCATGCTGCCGTCCTTGCGCGAAGAGCGGGCCGGGACTTATTCGCCGTTTTTGCCGATCGATCCAAAGGCGGGCGTTGTCTTGCAGGTGCCGGTGCTAGCGCACGACGCCAAGGCCGGCACCATCACCTACGAGGACCCCGACACGAAAGCGCCGGTCACTGCGCCGGTCACCGGCGGCCGCTGCAAGCTGCAATGGAAGCCGGACTGGGCCATGCGCTGGGTGGCGCTCGGCGTTGATTATGAAATGGCGGGCAAGGACCTGATCGATTCGGTCAAGCTGTCGGGCGAGATCTGCCGCGCGTTGGGCGGCACGCCGCCCGAGGGCTTCAACTACGAACTTTTCCTCGACGAGAACGGGCAGAAGATTTCCAAGTCGAAGGGCAACGGCCTCACCATTGACGAATGGCTGCGCTATGCGTCGCCGGAAAGTCTGTCGTGCTTCATGTACCGCGAGCCGAAGGCGGCCAAGCGCCTCTACTTCGACGTCATCCCGCGCACCGTCGACGAATACCAGCAATTCCTCGACGCCTATCCGCGCCAGGAGCCGCGCCAGCAATTGCAAAATCCCGTCTGGCACATCCATTCCGGCCATCCGCCCAAGGTCGAAATGCCGGTCACGTTCTCCATGCTGCTTACACTGGTGTCGTCGTCGAACGCGGAGAATGCCGAGACGCTGTGGGGCTTCATCGGCCGCTACCGGCCGGGCGTCACGCCGCAGACCCATCCGAAATTGAACGCGCAAGTCGAATACGCCATCCACTATTTCCGCGACTTCGTGCAGCCGGGCAAGAAATTCCGCCGGCCGACCGATGTGGAGCGCGCGGCGCTGACCGATTTGCGCGACGCGCTGGCGAATTTGCCGGCGACCGCGACGGCCGAGGGAATCCAGGATGTCGTCTACGAGGTCGGGCGGCGCGAACCGTTTCTCGACCAGAAAAAGAAGGCCAAGGATGGCAAGCCGGGCGTCTCGCTCGACTGGTTCAACATGCTTTACCAGGTGCTGCTGGGGCAGGAGAAGGGCCCGCGCTTCGGCTCCTTCGTGGCGGTCTATGGGCTGCAGAACACCGTCGATATGATCGACGGCGCGCTGGCAAGGAGCGCGTAACCCCAACCGATCGCCCCGTACGCAGGTCCAGTCTTCGGCTGGCCCGAGCACAGGCTCCGGGGGGACCCAGTTTTTATCTCGAATTCAGTGCTTGTAACTCTGGGTTCCCGCTTGCGCGGGAACGAGCGGAGTAAATATTACTGACTCGCCCACACGATGCGCGCAACCCACAGCACCTCCGACATCGGCAAACTGCGGTCGCGGTGTTCGGCATTGAGCGATTTGAGCTCGACGTGTTTCGAATTCTTGCGCTTGAGCTCCTTGACCATCACCTCGCCGTCTTTGGTCTTGACCACGACGCGGTCGCCTTTGCGCACGGGTGCAGCCGGCGACACCACGATGACGTCGCCGTCGCGATAGGCCGGCTTCATCGAGTCGCCGGAGATTTCCAGCGCGTAGGCGTGTTCGTCGGTGACCGAGGGGAATGCGATCTCTTCCCAGCCTTTGCCGACCGGGAAACCGCCATCGTCGAAATAGCCGCCGGAGCCGGCCTCCGCAAAGCCGATCAACGGCACGTTCGAAATCGCCACTTTGCCGCTGTCGGTGATCAGGTTGACGAAGGTGTCGACTTTGGTGCCCGTGGCGGCGAGCGCCTTGGCCACCGATTCGGTGGACGGCCAGCGCGGCCGCCCCTCCGGGGTGATGCGCTTGGATTTGTTGAAGGTGGTCGGGTCGAGGCCCGCCTTCTTGGCGAGACCGGAGGCCGTTAGTTTGGCGCGGGCGGCCAGCCGGTCGATGGCAGTCCAGATCTGGTTGTGCGTGAGCGACATGAGGTGCGGGCCCGGATGAGATTCAAGTCCAATATATAGGAATTATAGCCTTGAGTCGCCCCCCTCCTGCAACAGATTTGTGCAAGGCCCGCCTTATACAAGTCTTTCCTTGAATAAACCTTGGCCCCGCCGATAGGGTCGAATTCCATGCAACCGCGGAGCCGAATGCGGTGATCGGTTTCTTCGACCGCCTGTCCCGCCCGCTGATGCGGGCGCTCGACCCGGAGGACGCGCATGCCTTGGCGATCAAGGCCTTGCGCTATATGCCGCTACCGCGGCCGGCGGCCGATGTCCGCGAGCTTGCCGTGCGCGCCTTTGGCCTCAATTTCCCCAATCCGATCGGACTTGCCGCCGGGTTCGACAAGAACGCGCAGGTGCCGGACGCAATGCTGCGGCTGGGTTTCGGCTTCGTGGAGGTCGGCACCGTCACGCCGGTGCCGCAGGCGGGCAATCCGCGCCCGCGCCTGTTCCGGCTCGAATCCGACGAGGGCGTGGTCAACCGGCTGGGCTTCAACAACGCGGGTGCGGCGGCCGTACTCAAGCGGCTGGCCGCGCGCGCCAACGAGGGCGGCATTGTCGGCGTCAATATCGGCGCCAACCGCGACAGCGCCGACCGCAGCGCCGATTACGTGAAGCAGGTCGATATCTTCGCTGCTGTCGCCAGCTATTTCACGGTCAACGTTTCCTCGCCCAACACGCCCGGCCTGCGCGACCTGCAGCAGGCCAAGGCGCTCGACGATCTGCTCGCCCGCGTGCTCCATGCGCGCGAACAAGTGCGCCCGCGCTTCGGGCCGGTGCCGGTGCTGGTCAAGATCGCGCCCGATCTCACGCTGTCCGATCTCGACGACGCGGTCGGCATCGCCCGCAAGCACCGGGTCGACGGTATGATCGTCGGCAACACCACCATCGCGCGGCCGGGCGCGCTGCGCGAGCGCGACAAGGCGAGCGAGGCGGGCGGCCTCTCGGGACGGCCGCTGTTTAGGCTGTCGACCCGCATGCTGGCGGAGACCTTCGTGCGAGCCGAGGGTGCGTTCCCGCTGATCGGCGCCGGCGGTATCGACTCCGGTCCGACCGCCATCGCCAAGATCAAGGCCGGGGCAAGCCTGCTGCAGCTTTACACCGGGCTGGTTTATCGCGGCATCGGCGTGGTGGCGGAGATCAAGGCGGATCTCCTGGCGGCGCTCAAGCGCGGCCACCGCAACTCATTGGCGTCCATGGTCGGCGCCGACGCTGCCGATATCACGGCGGAGAGCTGGCCGAGCTAACGCCCGCGCGGCGCGTTGATGACGCGAATGACGATCCAGACCGGGATCACCAGCACGGCGCCGAGCAGGAAATAGCGCCAAATCTTGCGCACGGCGTCCCAGCCCATGTCCCAAATATTGCGGATCAGCCGCTCAATGCTGCGCACGATATCGAACGGGTCCAAGCCGAGCGCCGCCAGTACGACACCGACCAGGATCGACACCAGCACCAGACGGCCCAGCACCGCCAGCGGCGAGCCGCCGAAAACCTTGCTCATCGTGTCGTTGGCCATGGGGGCCTCTTTTGGAGTGATCTGATCCTGGGTCATGGTTTGATCCTATCACAGTGCCGCGCGCGACTGTCAGATATGCCATAGAATCGTGAAATGGAACCCGCAACTGCATTCGGCCTGAGCGAATCGCCCGCGCCGCTACCGGCCATCTTTACCCGCTGGTTTGCCGGCCGCGGCTGGACGCCGCGCCCGCACCAACTCGAATTGCTGGCCAAGGCGCGGGAAGGGCGCTCGGTGCTGCTGATCGCGCCGACCGGCGGCGGCAAGACACTCGCCGGCTTCCTGCCGACGCTGGTGGAGCTGCACGAGGCGGCCGCCGCACCGCGCCGGCTGGTCTCCACCGGGCGCGATCTGCGCCGTTCACAAGGCCTCCACACCCTCTACATCTCGCCACTCAAGGCCTTGGCCGTCGATATCGCGCGCAACCTGGAAATCCCGGTCAAGGAAATGGGCTTGGCCGTGCGGCTGGAAACCCGCACCGGCGACACGCCGGCCGCCAAACGCCAGCGGCAGCGCCGTTATCCGCCCGACATTCTGCTCACCACGCCGGAGCAGCTTGCGCTGCTGGTCGCGTCCGCCGACGCACCTTATCTTTTCAGTTCGCTGCGCCGAGTGGTGCTGGACGAATTGCATTCGCTGGTGACGTCCAAACGCGGCGATCTACTGTCGCTCGGTCTCGCGCGCCTATTCGCGCTGGCGCCGCAAATTACCACCGTCGGCCTGTCGGCAACGGTGGCCGAGCCCGACGACCTTGCCCAATTTCTGGTTCCGCAACCCGTTGGCCACGCGGCGCGCGCCGATCTGGTGGTCGCGCAAGCCGGCGCCCAGCCGCAGGTCGCGATGCTCGACACGCAAGAGCATCTGCCCTGGGCCGGGCACTCGGCGCGCCACGCGCTCGGCGAAATCTATCAACTCATCAAGACGCACAAGACCACGCTGGTGTTCGTCAACACCCGCAGCCAAGCCGAATTCCTGTTCCAGGAACTGTGGGGCGCAAACGACGACAATCTCGCCGTCGCGCTGCATCACGGCTCGCTCGACGTCGCGCAGCGCCGCAAGGTCGAGGACGCCATGGTCGCCGGCAAACTGCGCGCGGTGGTGTGCACGTCGTCGCTCGATCTCGGCGTCGATTGGGGCGACGTCGATCTCGTCATCAACGTCGGCGCACCGAAGGGCGCCTCGCGCCTGCTGCAGCGCATCGGCCGCTCCAACCACCGGCTGGACGAGCCGTCGCAGGCCGTGCTGGTGCCGGCCAACCGCTTCGAGGTGCTGGAATGCCGCGCCGCCATCGACGCCGTTGCCGAAAACGCGCAGGACACGCCGCCTTTGCGCGTTGGCGCTCTCGACGTGTTGGCGCAGCACATCCTCGGCCGCGCGGTCGGAGCGCCATTCCTCGCCGACGAACTCTATACGGAAGTATGCGCCGCGGCGCCCTATACGGGGCTCGCGCGCGCCGATTTCGATGCCGCGGTCGATTTCGTCGCCACCGGCGGCTATGCGCTGAAGGCCTACGAGCGCTTCGCCAAGATTCGCAAGGGTAAGGATGGCCGCTGGCGCATCACCCACCCGCGCGTGGCGCAGCGCTACCGCATGAATGTCGGCACCATCGTGGAAGCCGACATGCTGAAAGTGCGGCTGGTGCGCTCGCGCGCGAGCGGTGCGATGATCCCGCGCGGCGGGCGACTGCTCGGAGAGGTGGAGGAATATTTCATCGAGATGCTTTCGGTGGGCGACACCTTCGTGTTCGCCGGAGAAATTCTCAAATACGAAGCGCTGGTCGAAGACGAGGTTTATGTCTCGCGCTCGACCGCGACCGATCCGAAAGTGCCGGCCTATGAAGGCGGCAAGTTTCCGCTTTCGACCTATTTGGCAGCGCGCGTGCGCGCGATCCTCGCCGCACCGCAAAGCTGGCGCGCGCTGCCGGAACAGGTGCGCGAATGGCTGGAGATTCAGGAGTGGCGCTCGCTCTTGCCCAAGGTTGGCGACCTGCTGGTCGAAACCTTTCCGCGCGCCGCCAAATATTATCTGGTCTGTTATCCGTTCGAGGGCCGGCTCGCGCATCAGACGCTCGGCATGCTGCTCACGCGCCGGCTCGAACGCGCCGGACAAAAGCCGCTCGGTTTTGTCGCCAACGAATATGCGTTGGCCGTCTGGGGCCTCGGCGACATGGGGTTGCGCATTGCGCGCGGTGATCTTTTGCTCGGGGCTTTGTTCGACCAGGACATGCTGGGCGACGATCTCGAAGCCTGGCTCGCCGAATCAGCACTGATGAAACGCACGTTCCGCAGCTGTGCGATCATCGCCGGGCTGATCGAGCGCCGTTTCCCCGGCGAGGAGAAATCGCGCCGCCAGCTCACTATTTCCACCGACCTCGTCTATGACGTGCTGCGCAAACACCAGGCCGATCATATCCTGCTGCGCGCGGCGCGCGCGGACGCGGCCAACGGCCTGCTCGACATCAAGCGGCTCGGCGAAATGCTCTCGCGCATTAAGGGCCGAATTGTCCATAAAGCGCTTGACCATGTTTCGCCGCTGGCGGTTCCGGTGATGCTGGAGATCGGGCGCGAGACGGTCTATGGCGAGGCGGCGGACGCGCTGCTGGCGGAGGCCGCCGACGAACTGGTGAAGGAGGCGATGCGGTGACGGTTGTTTCCGCTCATTCCCGCGTAAGCGGGAATCCAGAAGAAGCTGGGTCCCCGCTTTCGCGGGGACGAGCGGATCACATAATCGTCCTGACCGATGTCACGCTCGTTGCAGACCCCGATGGTGCGCTCTATTGGCCCGAACAGGGCTTGCTTGCCATTGCCGATTTGCATCTGGAAAAAGGCTCGAGCTTTGCCGCGCGCGGGCAATTGCTGCCGCCCTACGATACGGCCGCGACGCTGGCGCGGCTTGTCCGCCTGATCGCGCGCTACGCACCGCGCTGCGTGGTGGCGCTGGGCGACAGTTTCCACGACGGCGGTGGCCCGGCGCGGCTCACCGACGACGACCGCGCCAATCTGCACGCGCTGCAGCGCGGCCGCGACTGGCTCTGGCTCACCGGCAACCACGATCCCAAGCCGGCAGCCGATATCGGTGGCATCTTCCAGGCGCAGCTTGCCGCCGGCGCCTTGACCTTCCGCCATCTGCCGACCGGCGCCACAGGCGAAATTGCCGGCCATCTGCACCCGGTGGCGCGTGTCGCGCACCGCGGCCGCGCCGTCAGCCGGCGTTGCTTCGCGGCGGACGCAACGCGCATGGTGATGCCGGCTTTCGGTGCCTATACCGGCGGGCTCAATGTGCGCGACCAAGCCTTCGCCGAGGTTTTCGGCACGCTTAAATTCACCGCGCACATGCTGGGCGAGGGCAGGCTCTACGCCTTCGCCGCCAAGCGTTGTCTGCCGGATTAGTCTCTTTTAAACACCACGCTGGCGATCCAGCCGGTGAGCAGCGCCATCAGCATGGTGACGAAGCCGTAGAGTAGGCCATGGTCGCGCGCGGCGTCGGCGACATATTGCTCGAAGCCCGCTTTTGTCACCTCCAGCGCCGAATTGGTGCGCGCCGCCAGCGCGCCGCCGGCAAACAGTTTGACGTCGATCGCATAGTTGCCGATCGGCACGTCGGCCGGCAGCGGGATTGCGGCGCGGAACACGGCCGGCGTAAGGAACGTCACCGCGGCGCCGATTTCGCTGTAAAGGCCATGCTGGCTTTGCAGCCGCACAAAGGCGAGGCGGAACGGGTCGTCGCGCACGGTATCGGCAATGTCCGGACCGATGCGCTGCGGCAGCAGGAAATTGTCGAGCCCGATCTGCAGGCGCCGCAGAGTGTCCGGCGGGGCGATCTGGGCGACCGGTCGGTTGCTCAGAATGGCAAGATAGGACGGCACGCGCACGAATTCGCGCGAGTCGACATTGACCCAGATGCCGAGCACGCGCTGCTTGCGCCGGGTGCGCTGGGTCTGGCGCGGCCCGGTCACGGTGACAACGAGATCGTAACCGCCTCGCAGCGCCGCCATGTTGGGGTCGGGCTCGACCGTGCCGAACAACACCAAGTCCTCGCCGACGAAGTTCGAATTGATCGACACCCGATGGTTCGATAGCGACACCACCAGCCGTTCGGCGGCTGCGGGTCTGGCGCCGCACGCCGCCATGCCGACGATGAGCATGAGCGCGATCCGCCGAATCATCATTCGCCCCCGATATGGCGAATCGAGTAAAGATCGTCCGGCTGCACCACCAGCTCATAGGCGAAGCGCAGGCCGACGGCGAAAACCAACAGGCCGAGCAACAGGCGCAGCCGTTCGCCCCGCATCTTCTGCCCCGTGCGCACGCCGAACTGCGCGCCGACCACGCCGCCGACCATCAGGATCAGGGCGAGAACCGCGTCGACCAGATGGTTGGTGGCCGCGTGCATCACCGTTGCCGACGCCATAGTGACGAGGGTGAGCACCATCGAGGTGCCGATCACGGTCGCGGTCGGAACCCGCAGGAAATAGATCAGCATCGGCACCAGCAGGAATCCGCCGCCTATGCCCATGATCGCGCCGATGAAGCCGATCAGGAATCCGATCACCCAGACCGGTATAGCCGACACGTAGATTTTCGAGCGCTTGAACCGCACTTTGAACGGCAGCCCGTGGAACCAGGTATGGCTGCCCGGCCGGCGAATCGTAGCCGGCATGCCTTTGTACGTGCGCGCCACCGCGCGCACGCTTTCATAGATCATGATGGCGCCGACGATCGTCAGCAGCGTGACGTAAGACAGCCCGATTACCAGGTCGAGCTGGTCGAGTGCGCGCAAGGTCGTGAACAGCCAGACACCGGTCGCGGTGCCGACGATGCCGGCGCTGAGCAGCATCAGGGCGAGCGCGAGGTCGAGCGCGCGCCGGTTCCAGTAATTGATGGCGCCGGAGAACGAAGAGGCGGCGATGTGGCCCGCCACGCTCGCCACCGCCACCGCGGGCGAAACGCCGATGAAAATCAGCAACGGCGTCATCAGGAAGCCGCCGCCGATGCCGAACATGCCTGACATGTATCCGACCGCGAGCCCCATCCCCAGCACGAGGAAGACGTTCACGGGCATGTCGGCGATAGGGAGATAAATCTGCAAGGCACGTTATCCGACGTTCGCGCAAAATACGCGACTTAACCGGGCCACGCCGGCGCGAGGCTCACCTTGCGGTCAACGCCACGCCATGCGGATCCAGTCGCGACTCTGGGCCGGAGCTCTTGGCGATCTTAGCGATGAACGAGGCCGCGATCACGCTTTTGCGTAATCGGGCGCGTTTGTTCACCGCTTTTCCGCCTCGATGCCCCCGAGCGCCAGGGGTCCGGCTCGCCGCGGCTTGGGGTGCGGTGGCGCGCTCGCGGCGCGATCCCAGCCGCCCGGCGGCCGGGGCACGACCGTGGCCTGTTCCGGCTGCGGTTCGGCCACGAAGCTCTTGACCGCTTTGCGGGCGGCCGCGAGCGCGGAAGCGTCCAGGCCGGCCGCGACCTCATCGCGCTTTTTGCCGGCTTCCTCGTCGCCTTGGGCGGCGGCAAGCGCGAACCATTGGTAGGCCTCGGCATAGCTTTTGGCGGTGCCGAGGCCGCGCGCGCATAGCACACCGAGATTGTATTGGCTGTCGGCAACGCCGTGCTCAGCGGCCTTGCGGAACCATTGTGCGGCGGCGGCGTAATCCGGCTTCCCGTCAGCGCCCTCGGCATAGAGCACAGCGAGATTATGCATCGCCTTGCTGTTGCCCTTTGTGGCGGCGGCGATGTAGAGCCGGCGCGCCTGGTCGATGTCCTTTTTTACGCCCAGGCCCTTTTCCAGCAGGCTGGCATAGCGGAATTGCGCGGGCGGTAGTCCCGTATCGGCCGCGCGTTCGTACCAATGCGCGGCTTCTTCCATGTTGGCCGGCACGCCCCGCCCCTCGGCGAAGCGCAGGGCCACTTCGTAGGCAGCCGCGCCATCGCCGGCGATCGCAGCGCTGCGCAACTTGGGTCCGCCGATTTCGGTCGGCAACTCGTCGGTGGTTTGCTGGGATGGCTGCGGCGACGCGGCCGTCGGCCGTGCTGCCTGGCTGACGCGGGCCGGGCGGGAGATCGATCCGGTGATGTCGTTGCCCGGGCCAAGCAGCGGCGGCGCGAACAATGACGGCATAACTTGTATCGTCGTGTTGGGGGCCGGCGACGGAGCGGTTGCGATCGGCCCGCTGCTAGATGGCGGCGGGATCTGCCCCATGGCCGGCGGTGCTGGGAGCGGGAGCGGATTTGTTGGAATACTGGCGGTCGAGTCGGGCGCTTTGTCCTCCACCGCCACATCGGATTTGTCGATCTTCGCAACGGGGGCTTGCGCCGTCTTGGTCGTGGAACTGCCGAAATCGAGCACGTTGCCGGCAATCTGGATCGATCCGATTACAATGGCGATGATGCTGGCCGCGACAAACAGCGATTTCACCCGCTTCATCATTTTGGTTCTCAGCGATCCGGCCGCGCGTTCTTGCGATTCGACCGGCTCCGCCCGCGCTGCACGGCTATTCGGTTGCTGCATCGCCGCCTGGGCGGCGCGGCGGGCAGCGGCAATGAAACTGGATTTACCGCCGCCGGCGGCCGGAGAGGCGCCCCCTAAAGCGGCTTCCGAGGCGGCAATGCGCGCGGCCGGATTGGCGGTTAATGCGGGCGGTCCAGAACCCGGCTCGAGCGGCTCATCGGCCGGCATGTCGTGCTCGACCGGCAACTGGGCTTGCGGCATGCGCCGGGGCGCGGGCGCCGGTGCAAGCGGAGGAGCCAAGGCAGCCGGCGGAAGTGGCGCATGCATCGGTGCAGCGGGTGCCTGCGCGACCGGATCGGCCGGCTGACGCGGCGTGGCGATAGCGTCGGGCGCGCCGTGCGGGCGCGTCTCACCGCGAATGTCGTTTTCGATGATGGCAAGTCGGTCGACGACATGGCCGAGCGTGCCGTGTACCGCTTCCAGTGCGTCCTGGGTGCGCGCGATATCGTGTTTGAGGTCGCCGACCTCCGGCGAGTCTTGCGCGTGTAATTCGGCGGCGGCCGCGTTCTCTCGCATTTTTTCGAAGTAAATCAGAAGATCGGCCAGTCCGTGTTCGATTCCTTCCAGATGGCCGAGTCTCGAATCGGAAGCGTCCAGCTTTTCTGCCAACCGGACAATGCGATCTTCGAGATGACCGAAAGCGCCGCCGTCGCCGCCCGCGTGTTGAATCTGCTCGATTTTGCCGGCGAGCGCTTCCACCAGGGCTTCCAACTGGTGAGATACCGATGCATCGCCTTGCGCGCGCTCGCTCAGCGCATCCGAGAGCGCGGTAATGCGATGATCGAGATAGTTGAGCACATCGCCGCCGCCGCTCGCATGTTGAATCTGCTCGATTTTGCTGGCGAGCGATTCCACCAGGGCTTCCAGCCGGTGAGATTCCGACGCATCGACTTGCGCACGCTCGGTCAGCGCATCCGAGAGCGCGGCAATGCGATGATCGAGATGGTTGAGCACATCGCCGCCGCCGCCCGCATTTTGAATCTGCTCGATTTTGCCGGCGAGCGATTCCACCAGGGCTTCCAGCCTGGACAATACCGATGCATCGCCTTGCGCGCGCTCGCTCAGCGCATCCGAGAGCGCGGCTATGCGATGATCGAGATAGTTGAACACATCGCCGCCGGCTCCGGGTCCGGCGCTCGCCACCGCCATGGCGTCGACTTTTTCGCCGAGCGCGTGCACCTGGGCGGCGAGCCCGCGCACGGTGTCGTTGGAAGCGACATGGTTCGACATCCCGCGCAGCGTGATGATAGCGCTTTCGAGCTGCGCCATCGTCATCGGGTCTTTCTGCGCGACGATCTGATCGACTTTATGGGCGAGGTTCTCCACCGCATCGGTGAAACCGATCAGGTTTTCCGCCGGCATCAGGCCGTGCAATTCGTTGCGCACTTCCGCTAGCCCGCGCTCGATGCCGCTGAGCGCGGCGGCGTCGACGCCGGCTTGGCGGCCTTCGGCGATGCGGCGGTCGAGATTATGAATCTGTCTTTCTATGGACTCGATCGCCTGGCGCGGCATCGCGTTGCCGAGCGCGCGGCCGATCTCGCCGAGTTCCTCGCGCAACGCGTTGATCGACTGCTCGAGGCCCGGATTGCGCAGCGTCTCGATCTGACGGGTGATATCGCGAAGCAGATCTTCCAGGCCCGACAGGTTCTGCGCGGGCGGCGCGGCCTCCGCCATGACCGCTTGCGGCTGTTGCTCATGTGGCGGCGCGGCGCTGCCGTTGAGCATGCGCTTGCGGGCGGAGATTTCGGCGACGGCGCGGTCGAGGCTCGGCGGCAACAGCACGTTCGGCAATTCCGGCGGCGGCCCGCCGGCAAGTTCATCGGGCCGGCGGTCGACGCGGGCCATTTGCTCACGCAGTGGATCGGGCTCGTTACGGCTGCGTTTCGGCGCGTAGGCTGCGGGTCCCGTGCGAGCGAGCTGCTCGACGTGCTGCGCGAGTTCGTCGAACCGCTGGCGCATCGTGGCGAAGTCGCCGCCATGGGAATCGCGGCCGGCCAGCGGCGGCGATTGCACGCGGTCCAGTTCGGCCTGCTGAGTGATCACGGCATTGAGCCAATCGGAAAGCGACATGCCGGACCGGCCCGCCGCTTGTTCCGCGGTTTCGCGGGCCTCCGGCGGTATCTCTTTCAAATTCCACGACGCGCCTAATTTCATTGCTCGCACCCGCGTTGGAGGTGGAGGCGAAGGAGCCTCTGGGGCTCTCCGTGGAACCGCCACGCGTTAACAACGGGTGGATCGGGGCGCGGTCCGCAGTCCTCTGTCTTAACTTTTTGCCGGAGACGGTAAACATGGAGTTAAGGATTGGCCGGAAGTGGCGGATTTTGCCTGCGGTTTTAGCCGCGGCGCCGGTAAGCGGCGGCTTAACGCGGCTGTAAGCGGGATGGGCGATTGTTCTGTAGCCGTTGGGCTTGCCGCGCTTGGGGATATCCATGGTCATTCTTGAACTGGGCGCCGTCGTTCAATAGTTAATGAATGGTTAACGGCGCACTCGCCGCCGGGAGGAAAGGATGCCGACCTACAAGGCCCCCGTGGACGATACGTTGTTCCTGTTGAACGACGTCTTTCATCTCGACCGCTACGGCAATCTCCCCGGTTTCGGCGATGCTTCGTCGGACGTCGTGGAAGCCGTCTTGCGCGAGGCGGCCAAGTTCAGCGAAGAAGTGCTCACCCCGCTCAATCGCGTCGGCGACAAGGAAGGCTGCAAACGTAACGCGGACGGCAGTGTCATCACGCCGACAGGCTTCAAGGACGCCTTTAAGCGCCTGGTCGAGGGCGGCTGGATCGGCATTTCCGTGCCGGCCGAATACGGCGGCCAGGACCTTCCGGCAACGCTGACCGTGGCGGTGAACGAAATGCTCTGCTCGGCCAACATGGCCTTCGCCATGTACCCGGGCCTCACGCAGGGCGCCATCGCCGCGCTGCTCGCACATGCCTCACAGGAACTGAAGACGAAATATCTGCCCAAGATGGTGAGCGGCGAATGGACCGGCACCATGAACCTCACCGAGCCGCATTGCGGCACCGACTTGGGCCTGTTGCGCACTAAGGCGGTAAAGCAGGCCGACGGCAGCTATAAGATCACCGGCACCAAGATATTCATCTCCGCCGGCGAGCACGATCTGGCCGACAATATCGTGCACCTAGTGCTCGCGCGCATCGAAGGCGCGCCGGCCGGTACCAAGGGCATTTCGCTTTTCGTGGTGCCCAAGCTGACGGTCAAGGACGACGGCTCGCTCGGCGCGCCCAACGGCGTTTCCTGTGGTTCGATCGAAGAGAAGATGGGCATCCACGCCAATTCGACTTGCGTGATGAATTACGACGGCGCCACCGGCTGGCTGATCGGCGAAGAAAACCGCGGCCTGCCCGCCATGTTCACCATGATGAACGAGGCGCGCCTCGGCGTCGGCGTGCAAGGCCTGTCGCTGTCGGAGGTCGCCTATCAGAACGCCGCGATCTACGCCAAGGAGCGCCTGCAAGGCCGCGCGCTCTCGGGCGCCAAATATCCCGACAAGCCGGCCGATCCGATCATCGTTCATCCGGACGTGCGCCGCACGCTGATGACCATCCGCGCCTTCAACGAAGCCGGCCGCGCGCTGGTGCTATGGACCGCGCTCAAGGGCGACATCGCCCACCGCTCGCAGGACGACAAGGAGCGCCAGAGTGCCGACGATTACATGGGCCTGCTCACGCCGGTCGTCAAAGGCGTGCTCACCGACACGGGCTTTGCCAATACGGTGATGGCGCAGCAGGTGTTCGGCGGCCACGGCTATATCGTCGAGCACGGCATGGAGCAGTTCGTGCGCGACGCCCGCATCGCCATGATTTACGAAGGCGCCAACGGCATCCAGGCCTTGGACCTCGTGGGACGCAAGCTTGGCAAGGACGGCGGCCGCGCGCTGATGGCGTTCATCAACGAGGTCGGCGCCTTCATCAAGGACAAGAGCGCCGACGAGGCGATGAAGCCCTATGTGACGCCGCTCGGCGTCGCGCTCGGCCATCTGCAGCAGGCCTCGATGTGGTTCATGCAGAACGCGCTTGCCAAGCCCGACAATGCCGGCGCCGGCGCCACCGATTACATGCACATGTTCGGGTTGGTGGCGCTCGGCTACATGTGGGCGCGCATCGCCGAAGCGGCCAATGCAAGGCTGCCGAAGGCAAACGGCGCGGCGGCAGGCATGAAGGCCAAGCTCGCGACCGCGCGCTTCTTCATGGAGCGCATGCTGCCGGAGACGGCCACGCACTTCGCCCGCATCCAGTCGGGCGCAGCCTCCGTGATGGAATTGGCCGACGAGGCGTTCTAAGCGCGCGCCCAGGCGCCGCCGCCGCGCGAGCGCAACAAAAGCCACGATGCGATTGAAACGTTCAACAGGTTCCAGCCAAGCCCGTTGAGGAACGCGGCCTGATAGGAGCCGGTGAAGTCGAAGATCGCCCCCGACATCCAGCCGCCCAGCGCCATGCCGAGCACGGTCGCCATCACCACCAGCCCCACACGCGTGCTCGCCTCCTGGGGCGGGAAATATTCGCGCACAATGATGGCGTAGCTCGGCACGATGCCACCCTGGAACAGGCCGAACAGGCCGGAGATCACGTAGAGCGAAAACAGCCCGTCAAAAAAGAGATAAAGAGCCAACGCCACGCCCTGCAGCAGCGAGCCAAGCAACAGCGTACGCAGGCCGCCGATGCGGTCGGCGATGAAGCCGGAGGCGATGCGGCTGACGATGCCGAGCCCGAGCATCAGCGACAGCATCTCTGCGCCGCGCGCGGCGCCATAGCCGAGGTCGCCGCAATAGGCGACCAGGTGCACCTGCGGCATCGACATCGCCACGCAGCAGGAAATGCCGGCGATGAACAACAGCGTCTGCAGCGTCGCCGCTGAGAACGGCAATTGCGCCTGGCGCCGCGCCGCCGACTGCATGGCGCCGACGGTGTGTTCGGTCTCGATCCGCCGCCGCATGAAATAGGTCAGCGGCAGCATGGTGACGATAATGAACAGGCCGATCCCGATATGCGTCACGCGCCACCCCGACGTCGCGATGAAATGCTGCACCACCGGCGGCCAGATCGTGCCGGCGAGGTAATTGCCGGAGGCCGCGAGCGCGACGGCGATGCCGCGCCGGCGCACGAACCAATGCGACATCTCGGCCATCAGCGGCCCGAAGGTGGTCGAGCAGCCGAAGCCGATCAACAAGCCGTAGGCGAGCGTCACTTGCCAGAGCGTCCCGGCGTGTCCGACCGCCTCGTAACCGAGCATTAGCGTAACTGCGCCGAACGCCAGCGGCACGGTGATGCCGAAGCGGTCGGCGAGTTTGCCCATCACCACGCCGCCGGCGGCAAAGCCGAGCATGGTGAAGGTGTAGGGCAGGGAAGCGTCGGCGCGGTCGACGCCGAAGTCGGCCTGAATCGCAGGAAGCGCCACCACCACCGACCACATGCCGACGCCGCCGATCGTGCTCAGCAGCACGGCCACGCCTAGACGAATCCAGGCGATTGCCGAATCCGTCGGGTCCGGCCTGGCCGGACCTCCGGTCCTTTGTGTGGAAATCACGTGATGAACTACCCGGCTACGGCACTCGCAAAGCGCTCGTTGCATCATGACACCGACACGGCCAGCAGCCAAACCGCGGCCCACTTCCTTATAATCATTCTAACCTACTGAAATATTTTGACTATTTCTCTTGATTTAAATCATGGAGAGCTCCAAATGAACGTGGAAATGATAATCATAGGCATATGCAGGATGATGCGGCCATGAGCGAGAGCACCTCGATGTCCACGACAGCGCCTTTGGGATTGGCCCGCAAAGGATTCCGTGGCCGCATCGACGCCATAGCCGGGGCCGACCACGCATCCGATCTGCCAAGCGGGGAACTCGAACGGCGGCTGGTCGAACTCGGTTTCACCGAAGGCGCCACCATCGAAGTCCTGCACGAAGGGGCGATCGGCCGCGACCCGATCGCGGTGCGCGTCAACGCGGCGACGGTCGCCCTGCGGCGCCGCGAGGCGATGGCGATCTTCGTCATTTAAGCGGAAATTTGGATCGGCAATGAGCGCGACGGCCGAAGCAGGGGTCCGACGTTTTGCTCTGATCGGAACGCCGAACAGCGGCAAGACCGCCTTGTTCAACGCGCTGACCGGCAGCCGGCAGAAGGTCGCCAACTATCCAGGCGTCACCGTCGAGCGCAAAAGCGGCGCGATGCGCACGCCGTCCGGGCTGAGCGTGAGCCTGATCGATCTGCCCGGCACCTATTCGCTACGCGCGCGCAGTCCCGACGAAGAGGTGACGCGCGACGTCGTGCTCGGCCGCTTCGCCAGCGAAACCGCGCCGGACCTGCTGGTCTGCGTTGCCGACGCCACCAATCTGCGTCTGGCCTTGCGCCTGGTGATCGAACTCAAGCAGGTCGGCCGGCCGCTGCTGCTGGTGCTCAACATGATCGACATCGCGCGCCGGCGCGGCATGGAGATCGATCTCGACAAATTGTCGGCGGAGCTGGGCGTGCCGGTGATTACCGCGGCGGCGGTGCGCCGCGGCGGCACCGATGATCTGATGCGCCGGCTCGACGAATTGGCCGCGGCCGTGCCGACGCATGGCGGCGCAACCGGCTGGCGGACGCCGACCACCGGTGAATTACGCGCTGCCCAGCGCGAGGCCGACCGGCTGATCAAGGCCGCCGTGCGCATGCCGGAAAAGCCGGACACGCTGACGGCCCGGCTCGACGCGGTCTTGCTGCATCCGGTGATCGGCCTCGTCATTCTGCTGGCGATCCTGTTTGTGATGTTCCAGGCCGTGTTTAGCTGGGCGCAGCCGGTGATGGACCTCATTTCCTCCGGCTTCGACGCGCTCGGCAAGTCAGTGCACGACGCGCTGCCCGCGGGCCTGTTGCAAAGCTTCCTGCAGGACGGCGTCATCAACGGCGTCGGCAGCGTGCTCGTTTTCCTGCCGCAGATTCTGATCCTGTTCTTGTTCATTTTGTTGCTGGAAGACCTCGGCTATATGGCGCGCGCGGCCTTCCTGATGGACCGCATCATGGGCGGTGCTGGCCTGCACGGGCGCGCCTTCATCCCGCTGCTGTCGAGCTTTGCTTGCGCCATCCCCGGCATCATGGCGACGCGCGTGATCGACAATCCGCGCGACCGGCTGACCACCATATTGGTGGCGCCGCTGATGACCTGCTCGGCGCGCATTCCGGTCTATACGCTGATCATTTCGGCCTTCATTCCCAACAAGCAGGTGCTTGGATTTGTCGGCCTGCAAGGCCTGGTGATGTTCGGCCTTTACGCCGCCGGCATCGTCAGCGCGCTCGGAGTTTCGTTCGTGGCCAAGTATTTCTTCTGGCGCGACAATCCGACGCCGCCCTTCATGCTGGAATTGCCCGACTACAAGTTGCCGCGGCCGCGCAGCGTGCTGATGGGCCTCTACACAAGGGCAAAGATCTTCCTGCAACGCGCCGGCACCACGATCTTCTCGATGATGGTGCTGATCTGGTTTCTTGCCTCGTTTCCGCGTCCGCCGGCCGGCAGCAGCGGACCGGCGATCGACTACAGCCTCGCCGCCTGGATCGGGCACGCGCTCGAACCGGTGCTGGCGCCGCTCGGGTTCAATTGGCAGATCAACGTCGCCTTGATCCCCGGCATGGCGGCGCGCGAAGTCGCGGTCGCTGCGCTCGGCACCGTCTACTCGATCGAGGGCGGCAAGGAAGCCGCCGAGCAGATCGGCCATGCGCTGGCCGGCAAATGGAGCCTGGCGACGGCGCTGTCGATCCTGGTCTGGTACATCTTCGCGCCGCAATGCGCCTCGACGCTTGCCGTGATCAAGCGCGAAACAGGCAGCTGGCGTTGGATGGCGGTCACCTTCGGTTACATGCTGGCGCTGGCTTATATCGCCTCGTTCATCACCTACAATATTGCAGTGGCTTTGGGCGCGGGCTGAACGGCCACGCGTTTTCGGCCCTCGCGCGAGTACCTTGTCGGCCCTATGGTGGGCGCGCTAGGTGATTCCAATGACCGCCCTCAACCTGCCTCGTCCGGCCTGGATGACCGAGGATTTGGTCCTGCTCGAAGAGCAGGCGCGGCGTTTCATCGTTGACGAGTTTGTCCCCCACATCGACCGCTGGCACGAAAAGGGGATGTACGAGCGCGAGGTGTGGACCAAGGCGGGCGAAGCCGGCCTGCTTTGCGCATCAATGCCGGAAGAATATGGCGGGTCCGGCGGCAGCTTCGCCCATGAGGCGGTGATCAACCGCGAACTCTCGCTTGCCGGTTTCGATACCTTCGGGGCGCCGCTGCATTCCGGGATCGTCGCGCCTTACATTCTGCATTATGGCACCGAGGAGCAAAAAAAACGCTGGCTGCCCAAACTCGCGACCGGCGAAATGGTCGGCGCCATCGCCATGACCGAGCCGGGCACCGGCTCAGACCTGCAAGGCGTGCGCTCGACCGCCAAGAAATCCGGCAACGGCTACGTGCTCAACGGCTCCAAGACCTTCATCACCAACGGTCAGCACGCCAATCTCATCATCGTGGTCGCCAAGACCGATCCGAAAGCCGGCGCCAAGGGCACGTCGCTCTTGGTGGTCGAGACCGACGATGCGGCGGGTTTCCGGCGCGGCCGCAAGCTCAAGAAGCTCGGCATGGATTCCGCCGACACCTCGGAATTGTTCTTCGAGGACGTCAAGCTGCCGGCCGAGGCGCTGCTCGGCACCGAGGAAGGGCAGGGCTTCTACCAGCTCATGAAGGAACTGCCGCAGGAGCGCCTGATCGTCGCCGTGCACGCGGTCGCTATGATGGAGCGCGCGCTTGAACTCACCATCGATTACGTCAAGCAGCGCAAGGCCTTCGGCAAGGCGATCATCGAATTCCAGAACACCCAGTTCGAGTTGGCCGCGTGCAAAACCGACACCACCATCGCCAAGGTGTTCCTCGACCACTGCATCGGCCAGCACGTCGAGGGCAAGCTCGACACCGTCACCGCCTCGATGGCCAAATACCGCCTCGCCGACACGCAAGCCGATGTGATCGACCGCTGCCTTCAATTGTTCGGCGGCTATGGCTATATGGACGAATACCCGATCTCGCGTCTGTACCGCGACGCACGGGTGTTACGCATATATGCCGGTACCAATGAGATCATGAAACTGCTGATCGCGCGCAGTCTTTAGTCCCGCGCAGGAGAACGCCGATGCCCGACGCATTCATTTATGACCACGTGCGCACACCGCGCGGACGCGGCAAGGCCGACGGGGCCTTGCACGAGGTCACCGCGCTCAATCTCGCGGCGCAGGCGCTGGCCGCGGTCAAGGACCGCAACAAGCTCGATGCCGAGCTGGTCGACGACGTGGTCCTCGGCTGCGTCGATCCGGTCGGCGAGGCGGGCGGCGACATCGCGCGCGCGTCCGCGCTGGTGGCCGGCTTCGGCGACAAGGTACCGGGCGTCCAGATCAACCGTTTCTGCGCCTCCGGCTTGGACGCTGTAAATTTCGCGGCGGCCGAAGTGATGTCCGGGCAGCACGACATGACTATCGGCGGCGGCGCCGAATCGATGAGCCGCGTCGGCATCGGCGCTTCCGGCGGCGCCTGGCCGGTCGATCCATCGATTGCGGTCGAAACCTACTTCCTGCCGCAGGGGATTTCGGCCGACCTGATCGCGACCAAATACGGCTTCTCGCGCGACGACGTCGACGCTTACGCGGTGGAAAGCCAGCAGCGCGCCGCCAAGTCCTGGGACGAGGGCCGCTTCAAGAATTCGGTGATCACCGTACGCGACTGCAACGGGCTGCCGATCCTGGCCAAGGACGAGCACATGCGCCCGTCCACCACCATGCAGACACTGGCCGCGCTGCAGCCGTCCTTCGTGCAAATGGGCGAGATGGCCGGTTTCGACGCAGTCGCCGTGCAGAAGCATCCGGAAGTCGAGACCATCAACCACGTGCACACGCCGGGCAATTCCTCCGGCATCGTCGATGGCGCCGCCGCGGTGCTGATCGGCAGCAAGCAGGCCGGCAAAGCCGCCGGCCTCAAGCCGCGCGCGCGCATCAAGGCCTTCGCCAATATCGGCTCGGAGCCGGCGATTATGCTCACCGGCCCGATCCCGGTCACCGAGAAGGCCCTGAAGAAAGCCGGCATGACCGTCAAGGATATCGATCTGTGGGAGCTCAATGAGGCCTTCGCCTCGGTGGTGTTGCGCTACATGCAGGCGCTCGACATCCCGCACGACAAGATAAATGTCTGCGGCGGCGCCATCGCCATGGGCCATCCGCTCGGCGCCACCGGAGCGATGATTCTCGGCACCGTGCTCGATGAATTGGAGCGGCGCGGTAAATCGACGGCGCTGATCACGCTCTGCATCGGCATGGGCATGGGCACCGCGACCATCATCGAGCGCGTCTGAAAATCATGCCCAAGATCGACATCGCCAAGGTGCCGGTGAAGAGCGGCAGTTTTTATCCGGCGCCGTTTCAGGTCGAGCATCAGGGCCGCCACAAGCAGGCGCTCGGCGACGTCGTGGGGCTCACGCAATTCGGCGTCAACATTTCGCGCATCGAGCCCGGCCAATCCTCCGCGCTGCGCCATTGGCACGAGCAGGAAGACGAGTTCATCTACATGCTGGAAGGCGAGCTGGTGCTGATCGAGAACGAGGGCGAGAGCGTGCTGAAAGCCGGCGACGCCGCCGGCTTCAAATCCGGCAGTGGCGTGGCGCACAAGCTGATCAACCGTTCCAAGCGCGACGCGGTCTATTTCGAAGTCGGCACCCGCGCCAAATCCGAGCGCGTACATTATCCCGACGTCGATCTGGTGATGGAACGCGACGAAAAAGGCCGCCGCTATCTGCATCGCAACGGTGAGCCGTATCCTTCATAGGAGCCTAAGGTCATGCCGAATTTCAAATTCGAGGTCGATGCCGACGGCATCGCGCTCATTACCTGGGACATGCCCGGCCGCTCGATGAACGTCATCGACATGGGCGTGATGGAGGAGCTCTCGGGCCTCGTCGCCAAGGTCACCGCCGACGCCGCCGTCAAGGGCGCCGTCATTACCTCGGGCAAGGAGGCTTTTTGCGGCGGCGCCGATCTCGCCATGCTGGAGCGCATGGCCGCGACTTATGCCGATACGGCGCGCAGCAAGGGCGCGGAAGCTGCCGCGCAATTCGTCTTCGACGAGAGCCGCAAGCTGTCGTTGATCTATCGTGCGCTGGAAAAGGGCGGCAAGCCGTGGGTCTGCGCGCTCAATGGCACCGCGATGGGCGGCGGCTTCGAGCTCGCGCTCGCTTGTCATCAGCGCATCGCGGCCGACAATCCGAAGACGCGGCTTGGCTTGCCCGAGATCAAAATCGGCTTGTTTCCCGGAGCCGGCGGCACCCAACGCATCGCGCGCATTCTGGCGCCCGGCGATGCGCTGCAATTCCTGCTCAAGGGCGACCAGCTCAAGCTCGACCGAGCCAAGGCGATGAAGCTCGTGGACAACGTCGTGCCGCCCGCCGACCTGATCAAAGCGTCGAAGGATTGGATCAAGGCCGGCGGCAATGCGGCCAAACCGTGGGACGAGAAGGGTTTCAAGCTGCCGGGCGGGCCGGTCTATTCCAAGGCCGGCATGATGGTGTTCCCGCCGGCCAACGCGATCTACCGGCGCGAGACCTACGACAATTATCCGGCCGCGCGCGCCATATTGCAGGTGGTCTACGAAGGTCTGCAGCTCGACATGGACACCGCGCTGCGCGTCGAGTCGCGCTGGTTCGCCAAGATCCTGCGCTCGCCGGAGGCGGCGGCCATGATACGTACGTTGTTTGTATCGATGCAGGAGTTGAACAAGGGCGCGCGCCGCCCGGCCGACGTGGCGGCGAGCACCCTGAAGAAGATCGGCATCGTCGGCGCCGGCTTCATGGGCGCCGGCATCGCGCAGGTGAGCGCGGCGGCCGGCTTGCAGGTCGTGCTGATCGACCGCGACCAGGAAACGGCAGACAAGGGCAAGGCGGCCTTGCACAAGGCGCTGACCGACCGCGTCAACAAGGGCCGCATGAAATCGGCCGAGCGCGACGGGCTGCTCTCGCTCATCACGCCGACGCCCGACTATGGCGCGCTCAAGGACTGCGATCTGGTGATCGAGGCGGTGTTCGAGGACCGCAAGATAAAGTCCGAGGTGATCGCCAAAATTCAGGCCGTGATCGGCGACACCGCGGTGTTTGCGTCCAACACCTCGACGCTGCCGATCACCTCGCTCGCCACCGAGTTCAAGGACCCGGCGCGTTTCATCGGCATCCATTTCTTTTCGCCGGTCGACCGCATGATGCTGGTCGAGAATATCCTCGGCAAGGAGACCGGCCCCAAGGCGCTCGCCGTCGCGCTCGACTACGTGCGCGCTATCCGCAAGACGCCGATCGTGGTCAACGACTCGCGCGGCTTCTACACCTCGCGCGTGGTCGGCACCTACATCCGCGAAGGCCACCTGATGCTGATGGAGGGTGTGCCGGCGGCGATGATCGAGAACGTCGGCCGCATGGCCGGCATGCCGGTCGGCCCGCTTTCGCTCAACGACGAGGTGGCGGTCGATCTCGCCTGGAAGATTTTGAAAGCCACCGAAGCGGACCTCGGGGCGAAAGCCATCGATCCGCGGCAGAAGGCGCTGCTGGAGGAAATGGTCGAAAAGCGCGGCCGCTTCGGACGCAAGAACGGCAAAGGTTTCTACGACTATCCGGCCGGTGCGCCAAAGAAGCTTTGGCCGGGACTTTCCGAGTTGCAGAAAAAGAAGCTCGACCCCGACACCATCGACGTGCAGGAACTCAAGGACCGGCTGCTGGCCATGCAGGCGCTGGAGACCGCGCGCTGCTTCGAGGAAAAAGTGCTCACCGACGTACGCGAAGCCGATGTCGGCTCGATCCTCGGCTTCGGCTTCGCGCCATTCTCCGGCGGCACGCTGTCCTATATCGACATGATGGGGACGAAGAAATTCGTCGAGTTGTGCCATAGACTGGAGAAAAAATACGGCGCGCGCTTTGCGCCCAACAAATTGCTGGTCGACCTCGCCGGCAAGAACGAGACCTTCTACGGCCGCTTCGCGCCGGGGAAGAAAAAGGAAGCGGCGTAGCTTTTTCCCTCTCCCTTTGGGAGAGGGAAGGGTTACACCACCACCGTCAGCCGCTTCGCCGCCCGCGTCACGCCGGTATAGAGCCAACGCTCGCGGCTCTCCGGGAACGCGAAGCTCTCGTCGAACAGCACCACGTCGTCCCATTGCGAGCCTTGCGCCTTGTGCACGGTGAGCACGTAGCCGTAGTCGAACTCGTCGTAGGGCTTGCGGCGTGCCCAATCGAGCTGCTCGATGCCGCCTGAAAAACATTCCGGCCGCACCGAGACTTTCACGCCGCGCAGCCCGCTCTCGTCGTCGGGCAAGAGCCGCATGGTCATGATGCCGGTGCGCCGCGCGCCGCGTTCCTTCACCGACCAGAGCGAACCGTTGAACAGGCCCTTCTTGCGGTTGTTGCGCAGACACACCAGTTTGTCGCCGGCCTCCGGCAGTCTGTCGCTGAAGCCGCGGCGCTCGCGCATGCGCATGTTGTAGGCGCGCCGCGTCGCGTTGCGTCCGACCAGCACCTGGTCGGCTTCCAGCACGCGCTGCGGATCGAGATCGTCCTTGCCGACCACTTCGGTCTCGCCGTAGCGGCCGGGCTCGAGATACTCACCGGCGCGGATGTCCATCGACAGGCGCACGATCGGATCGTCGATCGCCTGCCGGTGCACTTCGGTGAGCATCACGTCGGGCTCGGCCTCGGTGAAAAATCCGCCGCCCTGGATCGGCGGCAATTGCGCGGGATCCCCCAACACCAGGACCGGCACGCCGAACGACAACAGGTCGCGGCCGAGTTCGGCGTCGACCATCGAGCATTCGTCGATCACGATCAGCTCGGCCTTGGAGGCCGGCGCCTCGTCCCACAGGTCGAAGGAGGGGATTTCCTCGCCGCTCTCGCGCGCCCGGTAGATCAGGCTGTGTATGGTGGAGGCGCCCTTGCAGCCTTTGCCGCGCATCACGGAGGCCGCCTTGCCGGTGAAAGCGGCGAACTTGACCTCGCCGTCGGCATGTTCGGCCAAATGGCGGGCGAGCGTGGTCTTGCCGGTGCCGGCATAGCCAAACAGGCGGAACACCTGCGATGTCCCGTTTGACCCGGGCTTGTCCTTCAGCCAGTTGGCGACTGCGTTGAGCGCGGCGTCCTGGTGCGGGGAAAACTGCGGCATAGGCGAGATCAATAGAGCATGTAGGCCAATTGGAAAAGAACGAAATGTGAACATACAGGCTAGCGGATGGACCGGTGGAAATCTCTTGCCGGCGTCATGGCGCCGTCATATCATGTCGATATGTCCCGACATATGGACGTACAGAAATCGCAGGCCGCCTTCGCCGCTTTGGCGCAGCCGACGCGGCTCAAGGCCTTCCGCAAACTGGTCGCCGCCCATCCCAACGGGCTGCCGGCCGGCGAGATCGCCGCCTTCTGCAAGGTGCCGCACAACACCATGTCGACCCATCTAGCCGCATTGATGCGCGGCGGGCTGATCGCGGTGGTGCGGCAAGGCCGCTCGATGAACTACCGCGCCGATCTCGACGGCTTTCGCGGTCTGGTCGATTTCCTGCTGCGCGATTGCTGCGGCGGCCGGCCGGAAATCTGCGCACCGGTGGTCGAGGACTTCAACGCCGCCTGCTGCGCGCCAGCGCGCAGCGCATGATCCCAAAAGGTGGAAAACGGTTTTCGGAAAAGATCATGCGCAATGGGAAAGAGCCGGCGTCATGAAACTTTTTATGTTCGAGCACTGCTCGCTGTGCTTCCGCGTGCGCATGGTTGCCGCGCTCAAGAAAATCGACTTGCAGGAATCGGTGGTGCTCGACGACGACACCGACACCATGGTCGACCTCGTCGGCAGACGTCAGATTCCAATTCTGGTGAAGGACGACGGTGAGCCCATGCTCGAGAGCATGGACATGGTCAAATATATCGACGGCCTCGGCGCGCCGATCCTGCTCGGTCCGCAACGGCCGCAAATCGCGCAATGGGCCGATCGCGTGGTGTCTAAAACCGCGCCGCTCACGCAGTCGCGCTATCAATTGCTCGGCCTGCCTGAATTCGCCACCGTGGCCGCGCACGACCACTACGTCATGCGCAAACGCAAGCTGTTTGGCGATCTGGTCGAGGTACGCAGCCAGACGCGGGCGGGAATTCAAGCGCTCGTGCCGATGTTCGACGAATTGGACGCGTTGATCGAAAGCCCGCAAGCGGTCAACGGTGCGCTGTCAATGGACGATATTCGCGTGCTGCCGTTGCTGCGATCGGCCGCGGTGGTCAGAGGGCTCGCGTTCCCGCGGCGGGTTCGCGATTACTTCGAAACGATGATGAATCGCATCGGCTTTAAGCCGTTGCCGGCGGTTTGACGTTCAGAGAGGTTGCGTCATGAAGGATCATTACAACGTGCTGTTCCTCTGCACCGGCAATTCGGCGCGCTCGATCATCGCCGAAGCAATCCTCAACCGCGAAGGCCGCGGCAAGTTCAAGGCCTTTAGCGCCGGCAGCCATCCGAAGGGCAAGGTCAATCCGCGCACCCTCGATCTGCTGCGCAAATTCAACTACGATGTCTCACAGATGCGCTCGAAATCCTGGGCCGAATTCGCGCAAGCGGGCAGTCCCGATCTCGATTTCGTCTTTACCGTCTGTGACAACGCCGCCGGCGAGTCGTGCCCGCTGTGGCCGGGCCAGCCGATCACCGCGCATTGGGGCATTCCCGATCCGGCGGCGGCGCAAGGCAGCGAGGCGGAGGTCGCGCTCGCCTTCAAGGATGCCTACCGCATGCTCAACCGGCGCATCGACCTGTTCCTGGCGCTGCCGCTCGAAAAGCTCGACCGGCTGGTGCTAACCACGCGGCTCAAGGCTATCGGCCAAAGCGAAGGCGCGCTGGAAAAGGCCCAGCATGTCGACGTTTGAACGCTATTTGACGGTGTGGGTCGCGCTCTGCATCGTCGCCGGCATCGCGCTCGGCCACGTCATGCCTGATGTCTTTCACCTGATCGGCGGCGCCGAGATCGCCAAGGTCAACTTGCCGGTCGCGGTGCTGATTTGGCTGATGATCGTGCCCATGCTGGTGAAGATCGATTTCGCCGCGCTTGGACGCGTGCGCGAGCACTGGCGCGGCATCGGCGTGACGCTCTTCATCAACTGGGCGGTGAAGCCGTTTTCAATGGCCGCGCTCGGCTGGTTGTTTATCGGGTATCTGTTCCGGCCCTATTTGCCGCCGGGCCAGATCAATTCCTACATCGCCGGTCTGATCATTCTGGCGGCGGCGCCGTGCACCGCGATGGTGTTCGTTTGGAGTAATCTGACCAAAGGCGAGCCGCACTTCACGCTTTCGCAAGTGGCGCTCAACGACATCATCATGGTGTTCGCCTTCGCGCCGATCGTCGGGTTGCTGCTCGGCCTATCGGCGATCACGGTGCCGTGGGGCACGCTGGTGCTCTCGGTCGTGCTCTATATCGTGGTGCCGGTCATCGTGGCGCAGATCGTGCGCCGGAACGTGCTGGCGCGCGGCGGTCAGGCCGGGCTTGTAAATCTCCTGAGCAAATTGCAACCGCTCTCGCTGGTCGCGCTCTTGGCGACATTGGTGCTGCTGTTCGGCTTCCAGGGCGAGCAAATTCTGGCGCAGCCGCTGATCATCGGCCTGCTCGCCGTGCCGATCCTGATCCAGGTCTATTTCAATGCCGGTTTCGCCTATCTGCTCAACCGGCTGGCGGGCGAACAGCATTGCGTCGCAGGACCTTCCGCCTTGATCGGCGCCAGCAATTTTTTCGAGCTGGCCGTCGCCGCCGCCATCAGCTTGTTCGGCTTCAATTCGGGGGCTGCCCTGGCGACCGTAGTGGGGGTCCTGATCGAGGTCCCGGTCATGCTGTCGGTGGTCGCAATCGTCAACCGCAGCCGTGGCTGGTACGAACGCGGCATAAAATCAAGTGCCGTAGCGTCTGCGCCGCAATAGAGCTGCGCGCCTCTCGCATTGCCCTTTCGCGCTTCCCATGTTTAAGGTCGCGGCCCTTTTTTGAGCCGGACGCTTGCATGGCCCGTGACCAGATCGACATGACCCCGATCGAGACGCGCGACGAACTCGTCGCCTGGCTCGAAGCGGGCTGCAAGCCGAAGGCGCAATTCCGCGTCGGCACCGAGCACGAGAAATTCGCCTTCACCGTGCAGGGCCACCGGCCGGTGCCCTATGCGGGCAAACGCTCGATCCGCGCGCTGCTTGAGGGCATGCAGCATCTGCTCGGCTGGGAGCCGATCATGGAGGGCGACAACATCATCGGCATGTTCGACGTCACCCATGGCGGCGCCATTTCGCTGGAGCCGGGCGGGCAGTTCGAACTCTCCGGCGCGCCGCTCGAAAACGTGCACCAGACCGCCTCCGAACTGATGGCGCATTTGGCGCAAGTGCGCGAGGTGGCCAAGCCTTTGGGCATCGGCTTTCTCGGCATGGGCATGACGCCGAACTGGACGCGCGCCGATATGCCGATGATGCCGAAGGGCCGCTACAAGATCATGACGAACTACATGCCGAAAGTCGGCACGCTCGGCCTCGACATGATGTACCGCACTTGCACCGTGCAGGCGAACCTCGACTTCTCGAGCGAAGCCGACATGGTGAAAAAGCTGCGGGTGTCGCTGGCGCTGCAGCCGGTGGCGACCGCGCTGTTCGCCAATTCGCCGTTCACCGAAGGCAAGCCGAACGGCTTTCTCTCGTTCCGCTCGCACATCTGGACCGACACCGACAACGACCGCTCCGGCATGCTGCCCTGGGCCTTCGAAGACGGCATGGGCTTCGAGCGCTGGGTCGATTACGCGCTCGGCGTGCCGATGTATTTCATCAAGCGCGGCGACAAATATATCGACGTTTCGGGTAAATCCTTCCGCGATTTTTTCGCCGGCAAGCTCAAGGAATTGCCGGGCGAGCGGCCGACCATTTCCGACTGGGCGAACCACCTGTCGACGATTTTCCCCGAGGTGCGGCTCAAGCGCTACCTCGAAATGCGCGGCGCCGACGGCGGGCCGTGGCGGCGGCTGCCATCGCTTGCCGCCTTCTGGGTCGGGCTCTTGTACGATGACGACGCGCTATCCGCCTGCTGGGACATGGTCAAGGGCTGGAACGCGGCCGAGCGGCAGAAATTGCGCGACGACGTGCCCAAGCTCGGCTTTGCCGCCGAAATCCGCGGCCGCAATGTGCTCACGCTGGCGCAGGAGACGTTGCGCTTTGCCGCGCGCGGGCTGGCGCGCCGCAAATATCTCGACCGCAATGGCCGCGACGAGACGCGCTATTTACGGCCGCTGGAGGAGAGCGTCGCGCGTGGACTCACGCCGGCGGAGGAATTGCTCGAGCGTTTCCACGGCCGCTGGAAGGGTTCGGTCGAGCCGATATTCGAGGAATATGCGTATTAGCGCAGCTAGCTTACGCTGAACCAAACTCCGGTCATTCCCGCGCAAGCGGGAATCCAGAGCCACAATCGCAGAGTCATCGGATTTCAGCCCTGGGTCCCCGCTTTCGCGGGGACGAGCGGGGAAAAATCACTCCGCCGCCTGGGCTTCCGACAAATTGTCGAGCGAGGAGATGATGTGCTCGGCCAGCGCGTCGGCGAGCGAGGAGCTTTCGTGCGCGCTGCGCACCAGACCGATGCGGCAGCTCGGCAGTTCGGGGAAACCTTCCGCGGCGGTGAGCACGCGCATGCCGGGGCGCAAGCCCGATTCCGGCAACACCGACACCGCGAGACCGGCGAGTACCGCTGCCGCCACCGCGCCGGCGTTCGAACTCGAATAGAGCACGCGATAGGGGCGGCCGAGTTTTTCGATCCGCTCGATGGCGATGCGCCGCCACGTGCAACTTGGCCGGCCGAGCGCCAGCGGCAGGCGCTCCTCGAGATGCGTCGGATGCCGGTTCGAGGTCACCCATAACAGCCGCTCGCGCCGGAACGTCTCCGAGGCTCGCTTGGATTCGCAATTGGTGACGATGGCGAGGTCGATCTCGTTGGCGTCGATGCGCTCGAGCAGGTCCACGCTTGGCTCGCAGATCACGGTCAGCTCGACGCCGGGATAGACGCGCGAGAAGCGCGCCATGATTTCCGGCAGATAACGGTCGGCATAATCGTCGGGCACGCCCAGCCGCACGCGGCCGGACAATTCGGCGTCGGAGAAGGCGGCGAGCGTCTCGACGTTGAGCTTGACGATGCGGCGCGCGTAATCGAGCAGGCGCTGGCCGTCCTCGGTGAGCTTCGACGCGCGGCCGTCGCGCGCGAAGATCGGCCGCTCCAGCCGCTCTTCTAAACGCTTCATCTGCATGGACACCGCCGACTGCGTCTTGTTCACCACCTCGGCCGCCTTGGTGAAGCTGCCGGTCTCGGCGATGGCGATGAAAGTGCGCAATTGGTCGACGTCGATGAGCGCGGTCATGGGCGGGTCCTCGATAGGCGCGGCGCTTTTGGTCGGACGGCTATATCACCAATCCTGATCGGTTAGATTAAAAACATTCGTTTCACTAATCAATCCCCAAGGTGCATATAGACACCGCTTCCAGCGCATGACTCCGGAAAGTGGGAACCGGTTTTCGCCAAAGGTCATGCGCCGAATAACTGAAATCGGGTGGGGGTTTCGGGTGGTTGCGGCAAGCGGCCGGCACGATGTTGGCCGCCTGCATCGAGCGAATGGAGACTGAAAATGAACGCGAAATTCGCCGTTTTGCCCATTGCCGGCAGCGCCTTGGCGCGCGGCTTTGCCTCCGTGCTGGCGTTGCTCACGCACTGGCTCAAACAGTTCGCGCGCGCGCGCCGGAACCGGCGCGAGGCCAACGTCCTTGCCGGCCTCGACCGGCACATGCTGGCGGACATCGGCATTACTCGCGCCGATCTGCGCGACGCCTTTTCCGAGCCGTTCTGGGACGATCCGACCGCGCTGTTGCGCGAGCGGGCGATCGAGCGGCGCACCGGTTACCCGCGCGCCGCGCGCGTGGTCCCGGTTGAAAACGGCTTCCGCCGCCCGCCGACCGATCGTCCGGCGCGCCTGGCGATGTGACGGGCATAATCCCTAAAAGTGGCAACCGGTATTCGGACAAGATTATGCGCAAACGCAAATGATAAAACGGCCGAGCCCTCTCGTCGGCCGCCCGATCCGGGTCTAGCGATCATCCCCTCTCGCGTCCGGATCTTAAGCGCCCGCCGGCCCCTCCGGCGGGCGCCTTCATTTTAGCGAAGAATTCCTGCGCGAAGCCGCCGGCAAGTGCGCTAGCATGCCGCCGGGGCTAGACTTGGTGGCAAGTTCTTGACGCCAAATTCTTGGCGGCAAGTTCAAAGCCGAGTGTGCGGGTATGCGGGATCCGGTCAGTTTGTGGGGCGCGCTTTTGCTGACTGCCTTGGCGGTGGCCGGCCCCGCGCAGGCGCAGACCGGCTACGACCGCCGCGGCGCCGACTACCTGAATTTTCAAATCCGCAACGGCGATCCGGCGGTCTGCGCCGCGCGCTGCGAGCGCGACGCGCGCTGCCGCGCCTGGAGCTTTTCCTATCCGCGCACCACCACGGTGATCGCCACTTGCTGGCTGAAGAACAAAGTGCCGCCGCGCGCGGAGAATCAGTGTTGCATATCGGGCGTGCGCGGCGCCGGGGTGATCGAGCCGCGGCGCGGACCGATCGAGTATTCCATCGACCGCAGCGGTGGCGACTATCGCAATTTGGAAGTTTCGCCCGATGTAGCGGGCGCGCCCTGTAAGGCGGCCTGCGACGGCGAGAACAAATGCCGCGCCTGGACCTATGTGCGGCCCGGCTATATCGGCGCATCCGCGCGCTGCTATCTCAAGGACAAGATCACGCGCCCGCACCACAAGCCGTGCTGCATTTCCGGGGTGGTGCGGTAATTTTTTAATGCACCGCTGAGAAAAACCGCGCCAGCCGCAAACCCTGCGGCCAGGTCCAGATCGGGCGGCTTTTAAGCCCCAAGTCCCAGGACCCCACGATCCCCTCGACGCGCCCGACCAGATCGTCCACCGGCAGCAGGCCGACGCCGCCGGCGCGCAGCGGCACGCGGCTGTCGGCCGAATTGTCGCGGTTGTCGCCCATGACGAACAGCCGATCGGGCGGCACGACGATCTCCGCCATGTTGTCGAGCGGCTCGAGCGGCGTGAGCTTGTAGATGGTGTGCTTGCGGCCGCCCGGCAGCGTCTCGATCAAGCGCGCGGCCGGCGCCAGCGAGCCGTCCTCGTTTTCCGCCTGTCCCGTGCCGTCCGGCTGCAAAGGCGCGGGCTCGCCGTTGATCCACACTTGCCCGTTGCGCAGCGCGATGCGGTCGCCGGGCAGGCCGATGATGCGCTTGACCCAGATTTGCGAGCGGTCGCCCGGCCAGCGGAACACGACGATGTCGCCGCGGCGCGGCAGCGCGCCAAATACGCGTTGCGTATTGGGCAGCACGATGAAGGCGGGCAGCGAGGCGGTGCTGTAGCCGTAGGGATATTTCATGGCCAGCAATTCATCGCCGATCAGCAGCGTCGGCTCCATCGAGCCGGACGGCACGTAGAACGGCTCGGCGATGGCGGCCTTCGCGGCCAGCACGACCAGCACGATGACGGCGATATCGACGATGCTTCGCATCCAGCCGTGAATGCGGGACTTCTGCTGCGGCATACCCGTCACGCTCCGATTAAGCCGTGCCGCCTACCGTGATGCGATCCATCCGCAGCGTCGGCTGGCCGACGCCGACCGGCACGCCCTGGCCGTTCTTGCCGCAGGTGCCGATGCCGGGATCGAGCGCGAAGTCGTTGCCGATCATCGAAATGCGATGCAGGTCGGTCGGCCCGTTGCCGATCAGCATGGCGCCTTTCACCGGCGGTCCCACTTTGCCGTTTTCGATTTTGTAGGCCTCGGTGCACTGGAACACGTATTTGCCCGAAGTGATGTCGACCTGCCCGCCGCCGAACGACACCGCATAGAGGCCGTTCTTCACCGAGGCGATGATCTCTTTCGGATCGTGCGCGCCGGCCAGCATCGCGGTGTTGGTCATGCGTGGCATCGGCATATGGGCGTGGCTTTCGCGCCGCCCGTTGCCGGTCGGTTTCATGCCCATGAGCCGGGCGTTCTGCCGGTCCTGCATGTAGCCGACGAGAATTCCGTCCTCGATCAGCACGGTGCGGTTGGTGGGCGTGCCTTCGTCGTCGATCGACAATGAGCCGCGGCGTTGCTGCAGCGTGCCGTCGTCAATGACCGTGACGCCCTTGGCGGCGACCTGCTGGCCCATCAACCCGGCGAAGGCGGACGTCTTTTTGCGGTTAAAGTCGCCTTCGAGGCCGTGCCCGACCGCTTCGTGCAGCATCACGCCGGGCCAGCCGGAGCCGAGCACCACGTCCATCTCGCCGGCGGGCGCGTCCACCGCGTCGAGATTGACTAGCGCCTGGCGCACGGCTTCGTCGACCGCGCTCTGCCATGACTGCGTCTCGATGAAACGCTGATAGCCTTCGCGGCCACCGACGCCATAGCTGCCGCTCTCCTGCCGGTCACCGTCGCCCACCACCGCGTTGACGTTGAGCCGCACCAGCGGGCGGATGTCGCGATAGGTCTCGCCGTCGGCGCGCAGGATTTCCACCACCTGCCAGGTGGCGCCGACGCTCGCCGTTACCTGCCGCACGCGCGGATCCTTGGCGCGCGCGTAGGCATCGATCGCCTCCAGCAGTTTCACCTTGGCGTCGAAGCCAGGCAGTTCCAGCGGGTTCTCGTCGCCATAAAGCTTGCGGTTGGTGTGGCCGGGCGGCTCGGCGTATCGGCCGCTATGCCCGCCTTTGACCGCGCGCACCGCCTCGACGGCGCGCGCAAGCGCTGCCGCCGACACGTCGGAAGCATGCGCATAGCCGACCGCCTCGTCTTTGACCGCGCGCAGTCCGAAGCCTTGCGCGGTGTCGTAGATAGCCTGCTTGAGCCTGCCGTTGTCGAAGGTGAGCGCTTCGGTCTGGCGATATTCCAGGAACATTTCGCCGTCGTCGGCGCCCTCCAGCCCGCGCGCGATCAGCCGCCGCACCTTGACCTTGTCGAGCCCGGCGCGGTCGATCAACGAGGAAATAGCGGGGTCCATACGTGGTTCTCCGGTGGCGCCCTGAACCCTTCAGATAGGGCCTCTGTGGCGATTCTGCGAGGGTGCGGCTAGACCTCGCCGCCGCAGGCAGGCTTAGTATGGCGCAAACGGAGGTACCTCATGAAGGCAATGCTTTTGACCGGCCACGGCGGGCCCGAGATGATGAAATACGGCGAGGCGCCCGACCCCAAAGCCGGCCCCGGCGAAGTGGTGGTCGACATTCACGCGGCATCCGTCAACGGCGCCGATCCCAAGGTGCGGCGGGGCAATGGCCGCTACAAGCTCGAAAAATTTCCACACATCATGGGCCGCGACTTCTCGGGCGTGGTCAGCGCGCTCGGCGCCGGCGTCACCGATTTCAAGGTCGGCGATGCTGTGTTCGGCGTGACCGACGTCGGCATCGAAGGCACTTACGCGGAAAAGATCGTCACTAAAGCGGCGCTCGTCGCCAAGAAGCCTGCAACGCTGAGCCATGCGGAAGCCGCCGCGCTCGGGCTCATCAGCCTCACGGCGCTGATATCGATCGAAGATACCCTCAAGCTCAAGAAGGGGCAGACCATCCTGATTCAAGGCGGCGCCGGCGGTGTAGCCAGTTTCGCCGTGCAGCTCGCCAAACATATCGGTGCAACGGTGATCTCGACCGCCAGCGCCGGCAATGTCGCTTATGTACGCAGCCTCGGCGCCGACCGCGTCATCGACTACAACAAGGAAGATTTCACGAAAATCGGCCCGGTCTGCGACGCGGTGTTCGATACCGTCGGCGGCAACGTTCGCGCCGGGTGTTATGCGGTGCTTAAGCCGGGCGGCAAGCTCGCGTGGATCGCGCCGGCGCCGGAAGGGTTCGAGCCGAACCGCAAGGATGTCGAGACCTTGCGTCCCAACGTCATCCGCGGCCGCGTCTTTCTCGAGCGCATGCTGGCGCTGCTCGCCGCCGGCGCGGTGCGCCCGCCGGCCATTCATCGCTACAAGCTTGCCGATGCCGCCGAGGCGCACAAGGTCAGCGAAGGCCGCCATCTGCAAGGCAAGCTGGTGCTTGAAATGCGCTGAGGCGCCGCGCGGGGCGGGGCGGCAGCGCCGTTATTTCTTTTTCGGCTTCAAGAACGCGGCGCAGAACGCCGCTTCGAAGGCGCGGTAGTCGTTGGTGATCTCCGCGCCTTTGCGGATATCGCTGCGGGCGAGCACGTAGCCGTTTTTATAATAGGTATTGGGATTTTCCGAATGGTTCATGAAAGTATCGTAGTCCATCGACAGCAGGATTTCGTTTTTCCACTGATAGCCGTGCAGCTTGATGAAGTCGCGCGCGGCCTTGGGTAATTTGGCCAGGCGCTTGCGCGTGTAATAGCGGTCGAAGCCGAACACGAAGCGCCAGATTTTCCGGTCCTTGCGGATAGTTTCGCCGGCAAAGACTCCGATTCCGTGGATCGGACTCTTGTCGAGGTAGGTCTTGACCAGGAGCATGGGGACTTCGAGTCGGGGCCGACTCCGTTACGGTAGCTTATCGTAGCCCTCGGCGAAACCGGCCAGGCTCAGCGGGAAGCCGATGCCTTCCTCCGGCGTTTGGAAGATGATGAAGGTCGCGGTCTTGCCGGTGCGCAATTTCTTGATCAGCTCGTCGTCCATGACCACCTCGGCGATGCAGCCGTTGGGCAGGCAGCGCACGAAGCCGGCGCGGCCGACATCGGCCTGGTCGATCTTGAGCCCCAGGCCCGAGGGCAGCAGTACCCCGAGCGGCGCCACCACCCGCATCAACCGGCTCTTGAGGTCGGCGGTCTTGAGCACGATCACGGTCAGGCCGACATTGGCGCGGTCTTCCGCGGTTACGCTCTGAATCAGCGCGCATTGCTCGTTCTTGGCGCCGGGCGGGGTATCGCAGCGGATCTGCCAATCTTTGTGCACGGATTTGACCGCGCCCTGGGCCATGGCCCGCTCGCGGGGGAGGGCCGCCAGCGTCAGGAGCAGTGCCAGCGCTGGAAGCCAGACGAGGCCCCCAAGCGCGTGCCTTTCTTGCCGGAAAATCCCCATCGTTCAATCCCTTGGCACGTGCCACCCGGCCCGCCGGCGCGCCGGCGAATCGCTGCCGGCGCCGCCATTTTATGCGTTCTCGTTGGGTCATGCCCGCCCGGTCCTGTCAAGCAAAGGGCCGGCGGCGGACACCGCTGAAGTGCCCTCATCCAAGCCGCCTGGAAGTGGCTTAAATGCGGCGTCCAAACTCACCTGGGGGCAAGCCGTTTGTCGCATGTGACGGGCCGTTGAGAGGCGATAAGGTGCATTGCGGTAGCACGGGAATTGTGGTTTGAGAGGCCGGGATTTCCCCCCGTCCCGCCGCACCGCAAAAGTTGCCGCGCCCGTGGCAAAACGCTGTGCTCAGCGGGGCCGAGCCGACATCTTGCCTGCGGTGGGCGGCAAAAAAGGGGCCTGTTCGAGGCCGGATTTCTCGTCGAGGGAGAGCTAACAGCAATGCTGGTGTTTAAGCGGTTGATCGCTTTCGTGGTCACGGGCGTGACCGTTATTGCCACCGGCGGTGCCGCATGGGCCGGCCTCGGCCAGCCCTCGCCATGGGAACTCGGGCTGCAGCAGTCGGCGACGCCGGTGATGGACGACATCGTCTGGTTCCACGATTTCCTGCTCTGGCTGATCGCGGCGATCGCGTTGTTCGTACTGGTTCTGCTGGCGATCGTGGTCGTGAAATTCAACTCCCGTGCCAACCCGGTGCCCTCGCGCACCACGCACAACACCGCCATCGAGATCATCTGGACCGTGGTGCCGGTGCTCATTTTGGTGACGGTCGCGGTGCCGTCGTTCCGCCTGCTGTTCTACCAGCTGAAAGTTCCGGCCGCCGACCTGACGGTGAAGGTGACCGGCAAGCAGTGGTTCTGGAGCTACAGTTATCCGGACCAGAAGTTCGAATTCGATTCGCTGATGGTGCAGGACAAGGACCTTAAGCCCGGTCAGCCGCGCCTCTTGGCGGTCGACAACGAAATGGTCGTGCCGGTCAACAAAGTGGTGCGGGTGCTGGTCACCGGCGCCGACGTCATTCATTCGTTCTCGGTGCCTTCGTTCGGCATCAAGATCGACGCCATCCCCGGCCGTCTCAACGAGACCTGGTTCAAGGCCGAACGCGAGGGCACCTACTACGGACAGTGTTCGCAGCTCTGCGGCCGCGATCACGCCTTCATGCCGATCGCCGTGCACGTCGTGAGCGAGAAGGAATACACGGCCTGGCTCGATCAGGCGAAGAAGAAATACGCCGACGATGACGCGGTTCGTCCGCCGGCGACGGCCGCCGCCAAGGACCAAACCGTCAACCCGACCGCGGTCGCCGCGGCCGGAGCGCTCAAGTGACATATATAACAAAACGAATATAATATGGGCGACGACAAAAAAGGGTTGAAGGACAACAGCGATGGCTAACAACGCGGCTGCACACGGCGCCCACGACGCCCACGCTCATCCGACCGGATGGCGGCGGTTCGTCTATTCGACGAACCACAAGGACATCGGGACGATGTACCTGTGTTTCGCGCTGATGGCTGGCGTTATCGGCGGCCTGCTGTCGATCGCCATCCGGCTCGAGCTGCAGAACCCTGGGCTGCAGTTCTTCCCGACCCCGCACGAGTACAACGTGTTCGCTACCGCGCACGGCCTGATCATGATCTTCTTCATGGTGATGCCGGCGATGATCGGCGGCTTCGGCAACTGGTTCGTGCCGCTGATGATCGGGGCGCCCGACATGGCGTTCCCGCGCATGAACAACATTTCGTTCTGGCTGCTGCCGGCATCGTTTGCGCTGCTGCTCACCTCGATGTTCGTCGAAGGCGAGCCAGGCGCGCTCGGCGCCGGAACCGGCTGGACGATTTACGCGCCGCTGTCGACCAGCGGTCATCCCGGTCCGGCGATGGATTTCGTCATCCTGTCGATCCATCTCGCCGGCGCCTCGTCGATCCTGGGCGCCATCAATTTCATTACCACCATCTTCAACATGCGTGCGCCCGGCATGACGATGCACAAAATGCCGCTGTTCGTGTGGTCGCAGTTGGTCACCGTGTTCCTGCTGCTCTTGGCGCTGCCGGTGCTGGCCGGCGCCATCACCATGCTGCTCACCGACCGCAATTTCGGCACCACCTTCTTCGATCCGCAGGGCGGCGGCGATCCGCTGCTGTTCCAACACCTGTTCTGGTTCTTCGGCCATCCGGAAGTCTACATTCTCATTCTGCCGGGCTTCGGCATGGTCAGCCAGATCGTCGCGACCTTCTCCAAGAAGCCGGTGTTCGGCTATCTCGGCATGGCCTATGCGATGGTTTCCATCGGCGGCATCGGCTTCGTGGTCTGGGCGCATCACATGTACACGGTCGGGCTGTCGACCGGTGCGCAGGCTTATTTCATCGCCGCCACCATGGTGATCGCGGTGCCCACGGGCGTGAAGATCTTCTCCTGGATCGCCACCATGTGGGGCGGCTCGATCGACTTTAAGACGCCGATGCTGTGGGCGATGGGCTTCATCTTCCTGTTCACGGTCGGCGGCGTGACCGGCGTGGTGCTGGCCAATGCCGGCGTCGACCGCGTGCTGCACGACACTTACTATGTGATCGCGCACTTCCATTACGTGCTTTCGCTCGGCGCGGTGTTCGCGATTTTCGGCGGCTGGTACTACTGGTTCCCGAAAATGACCGGCTACATGTACAACGAGACCATCGGCAAGCTGCACTTCTGGGTCACCTTCATCGGCGTCAACATCATCTTCTTCCCGCAGCATTTCCTCGGCCTCGCCGGGATGCCGCGCCGCACCGTCGACTATCCGGCCGCCTTCCACGGCTGGAACGAGGTTTCCTCCTACGGGTCCTACATCGCGGGCTTCGGCGTGCTCATCTTCTTCTTCGGCATGATCGAAGCCTTCGTCAAAAAGCGCGCTGCCGGCAACAATCCGTGGGGCGCCGGCGCCACCACGCTGGAATGGACGCTGTCCTCGCCGCCGCCGTTCCATCAGTTCGAGACGCTGCCGCGGATTAAATAACAATGTCGCTTGTCAGCGAACGCGCAGAATTCCGCGGCCCGCTTACCGCCGGGCTCGCCGAGCCCAGCCTGGCGAGCGTTGGCGACTATGTCGCGCTGATGAAGCCGCGGGTGATGTCGCTCGTCGTGTTCACCGCGCTGGTCGGCCTCGCGGTCGCGCCGGGGACCATGCATCCGCTGATCGGCTTCACCGCGCTGCTCTGCATCGCGGTCGGCGCGGGCGCGGCCGGCGCGCTCAACATGTGGTACGACGCCGACATCGACGCCGTCATGACGCGCACGCGAGGTCGCCCGGTGCCGATGGGCCGCGTGCAGCCGGGCGAAGCGCTGGCGTTCGGGCTGACGCTCGCGGGCTTTGCGATCGTGGTACTCGGCCTCTTGGTAAATACGCTCTCCGCCGCGCTGCTCGCCTTCACCATTTTCTTCTACGTCGTGATCTATACGGTCTGGCTCAAGCGCTGGACGTCGCAGAACATCGTGATCGGCGGCGCCGCCGGCGCTTTGCCGCCGATGATCGGCTGGGCGGCGGCGACCGGCTCACTGTCGGTCGAGCCGTTCCTGCTGTTCACGATCATCTTCTTCTGGACGCCGCCACATTTCTGGGCGCTGGCGCTCACGCGCACCGAGGATTACGCCCGCGCCGGCGTCCCGATGCTGCCGGTGGTCGCCGGCGACGCCTCGACGCGCCGCCAAATCCTGCTGCATACGCTCATCCTGGTGCCGCTCGGCATCGCGCCGTGGGCGTTCGGCTATGCCGGCACGCTCTACGGGCTGACCGCGGCCGTAACCGGCGCCATCATGCTGGCGCTCGCCCTGCAGGTTTTCCGCGAGCGCCGCCCGCTTGAGGGCGCCAGCAAGCATCTCTTCGCTTTCTCGATCCTCTATCTGTTCCTGTTATTCGCCGTGTTGCTGGTCGAGCGGGGATGGGGCGGGCTGATCGCCCGGTTGGCGGCGTGACCATAGGCATCGTGATGAACACGGAACCGAAAGACGAGGGCATCGTCCTCACCGAGGCGCAGAAGCGCGCCCGGCGTTCGCGTTCGATTGCCATCGCGCTGTCGCTCGGCGCGCTGGTGATCTTGTTCTATGTCGTGACCCTGGTAAAGGGTCCGATCGTTTTGGTGCGCCCGCTATGACCGAACCGGCGCCCCGCAACCGCAAGCGACTCCGGCGCGACGTCGCGATCGCCGCCGCCTGCGGCGTCTTGGTGGCCGCGATGGTAGGCGCCTCGTTCGCGGCAATTCCGCTCTACAAGATATTCTGCAGCGTCACCGGCTTTGCCGGCACCACGCAGGTTGCCCGTATCGCGCCCAAGCACGAGCTCGGCCGCGAGCTCACCATTCGCTTCGACTCCAATGTCGCGCCCGGCCTGCCGTGGAAATTCGAGCCCGAGCAGAACGAGATCAAGCTGCACATCGGCGAAGTGGCGACCGTCCACTACAAGGTCATCAACGAAGCCGCGCGCGCCATCACCGCGCAGGCTTCCTACAACGTGACGCCGACCACGGTCGGCGCCTATTTCGACAAGATCAACTGCTTCTGCTTTACCCAGCAGACCATGAAGCCGGGCGAAACGCGCGAGATGACGGTGGTGTTCTACGTCGATCCCAAGATCGTCGATGACCGTGATCAGGACCCGCTCAACACCATCACGCTGTCCTACACCTTCTACAGGCTGCCCGACGCCGCGCAGCCGGTGGCGGATGCCACAGTGAAGCCGACTGGAAAGCTCTAAACGGAGACGACGATGGCTGAGGCTCATACCAATCATCACGACTACCACCTGGTCGAGCCGAGCCCGTGGCCCGCGGTCGGCGCCACCTCGGCTTTCATCGCGGCGTTCGGCGGCATCTGCTGGATGCACCATCTGTTCGCCGCGGCGCCTTTGGTGTTCGGGCTCGGCACCATCGGTATCATCTATACCTTCATCGCCTGGTGGCGCGACGTGATCCGCGAGGCCCAGTACGAAGGCTTCCATACTCGCGTGGTGCAGATCTCGCACCGCTACGGCATGATCCTGTTCATCGCCTCCGAGGTGATGTTCTTCGTCGCCTGGTTCTGGGCCTATTTCAACACCGCGCTGTTTCCCGGCGACGCGCACGATTACGGCCGCTTGGCCATCACCCACGGTGTATGGCCGCCGCAGGGCATCGAGACCTTCAACCCCTGGCATCTGCCGCTGCTCAACACGCTGATCCTGCTCACCTCGGGCACCACGGTGACCTGGGCGCATCACGCGCTCTTGGAAAACGACCGGCAGGGACTCAAATGGGGCCTGGCGCTGACCATCCTGCTCGGCCTGACGTTTACGTGCGTGCAGGCCTACGAATACGCGCACGCCGCGTTCCACTATTCCGGCAACATCTATGGCGCCACCTTCTTCATGGCGACCGGTTTCCACGGTGCGCACGTCATCATCGGCTCGATCTTTCTGATCGTCTGCCTGCTGCGCGCCGTTAACGGGCAGTTCAGCCCAACGCAGCACCTCGGTTTCGAGTTTGCCGCCTGGTACTGGCATTTCGTCGACGTGGTGTGGCTGTTCCTGTTCGCCTGCATATATGTGTGGGGCGCCGGCGTCGTGCACCCCGAGTGACCATCGCGGGGTGATGTCTCAAGAGGGCGGCGCGATGGTGCCGCCCTTTTGCTTTACGGGAAGACCGAAAAATGGCTGACAAGCCGCTGCCGATCGCTTGGGGCCTGCGCGGCCGCTGTCCGCGCTGCGGCGAGGGCAAGCTGTTCCAAGGCTTCCTGACGCTACGCCCGCGTTGCGAGCGCTGCGGGCTTGACTTCAATTTCGCCGATGCCGGCGACGGCCCGGCGGTGTTCGTCATCCTGCTCGGCGGCGCGCTGGTCGTGTTCGCGGCGCTGATTACCGAGGTGGTCTTCCAGCCGCCGTATTGGGTGCATGCGGCGCTGTGGCTGCCGCTGGTTTTGCTCGTGACGCTGGGACCGTTACGGCCAATCAAGGGCCTGATGATTGCGCTGCAATTCCATCACAAGGCGCAGGAAGGCCGTCTCGTGCACCGGAGCGACGAGTGAGCAGCCCGCGCGAACGCCGCCGCGGCGAAGTAATCGAAGCGACGATGTTCACAGCCGCCGGTGTCGCCATCCTGATCGGGCTCGGCATCTGGCAGCTCGACCGCAAGGTCTGGAAGGAAAACCTTATAGCCGCGCTCGACACGCGGCTTGCGCGTGCGCCGCGAGATTTGCCGCCGCGCGAGAACTGGCCGCGGCTTGTTGCCGAAGACAGCGAATATACCCGCGTCAAATTTCCGGCCGAATTCCTCGCCGGGCAGGAGGCGCTGGTCTACACCGCCGGCTCCGCCTTCCGCCCCGACGTGCAGGGACCGGGTTATTGGGTATTCGCGCCGGCGCGGCTTTCAGGCGGCAGCATCGTCATCGTCGACCGCGGCTTCGTGCCGGCCGACCGCAAGGATCCGGCCAGCCGCGCGCAAGGTTCGCCGCTCGGCGTCGTCGATATCGTTGGCGTCATTCGCTGGCCGGAGGCGCGCGGCATGTTCACGCCGGCCGACGACCCGGCGGCCAATGTCTGGTACTTGCGCGATCCCAAGGCGATCGCCGCCGCGAAGAAATGGGATAGCGCCGCGCCGTTCTATATCGAGCAGGAGGCGCCGGTGCCGCCGGGCGGCTGGCCCAAGCCGGGCAAGCTCGTGGTCGCTCTGCCGGACAATCACCTGCAATACGCCATCACCTGGTTCGGCCTCGCGTTTGGCTTGGCGGGCGTCTATGTGACGTGGCTGTCGGGGTGGCTGCGACGGCGCAGCTGACGCGCTTTCTTGTGCAAGCGGGCGCGCAAGGCTACTGTGCCCCGAACCACCGTGGCTGAACCAAAAAATATAGTTAATTCAATGCGTTATGTCTCAACTCGGGGCGAGGCTGCCCCGCTCGATTTTGTCGAGGTCACGCTCGCAGGTCTGGCGCGAGATGGCGGACTATTTGTCCCTGAGATTTGGCCAAGCCTTCCTGCCAAGACTGTCGCCGGCTTTGCCGGCAAGCCTTACGCCGAAGTCGCCGTCGAGGTGATCAAGCCCTTCGTCGGCGCCAGCATCCCGCCGGCCGATCTCGCCCGCATGGCGCGCGAGGCCTACGGCACGTTCCGCCATCCGGCGACCGCGCCGCTTGTGCAACTCGGCCCCAGCCTATTCGTGCTCGAACTGTTTCACGGCCCGACGCTCGCCTTCAAGGATCTCGCCATGCAGTTGGTCGCGCGGCTGATGGACCACGTGCTGCTTGCGCGCGGCGAACGCACGACCATCGTGGTCGCGACCTCGGGCGACACCGGCGGCGCCGCGGTCGAGGCGTTCCGCGGCCGCGCCCAGGTCGATGTGGTGGTGCTGTTCCCGCAGGGGCGCATCTCCGAGGTGCAGCGGCGCATGATGACCACGGTGCCGGATGCCAACGTGCACGCGCTCGCCATCGAAGGCACCTTCGACGACTGCCAGGCGCTGGTGAAGGCGATGTTCAATCATCACGCCTTCCGCGACCGCGTGCGCCTGTCCGGCGTCAATTCGATCAACTGGGCGCGCATCGTCGCGCAGGCGGTCTACTATTTCACCGCCGCGGTCGCGCTCGGCGCGCCGCACCGCAAAGTCGCCTTCACCGTGCCGACGGGAAATTTCGGCGACGTCTATGCCGGTTATGTCGCGAGCCGCATGGGCCTTCCGGTCGACCGGCTGGTGGTGGCGACCAATGTCAACGACATCCTCGCGCGCACCTTCGCGACCGGCGCCTACGAACTGCGCGACGTGGTGGCGACCACCTCGCCGTCGATGGACATCCAGGTCTCGTCGAATTTCGAGCGCTTGTTGTTCGACGCCTACGGTCGCGACGCCGGAGCGGTGCGCGCGCTGATGGGTTCGCTCGCGCAATCGGGCCGCTTCGCGGTGTCCTCGTCCGCGCTCAAGCAAATGCGTTCGCTGTTCACCGCCGACCGCGCCGACGAACAGGAAAGCGCCGCCACCATCCGCGCCTGGAAGCGCGAGGCGGACTATTGCGTCGATCCGCACACCGCGGTCGGCCTGGCTGTGGCCGAGAAGGAGGCGCGCGACCCGTCGGTGCCGATGGTGGTGCTGTCGACCGCGCACCCGGCCAAATTCCCCGACGCGGTCAAGGCCGCCTGCGGGGTCGCGCCGGCGCTGCCGGAGTGGCTCGCCGATCTGCCGCGGCGCCCCGAGCGCGTCACCGTGCTGCCGGCCGATCAGGCGGCGGTCGAACGAACCGTGGCCTCGGTCTCGCGCGCGGCGCGCGCGGGAGCCGCGGCATGAGCGTCGAAATCACCCGTCTTGCCTCCGGCCTGTCGGTGGTGACCGACCGCATGCCGCATCTGGAATCCGCCTCGCTCGGGGTCTGGGTCGGCGCCGGCGGCCGCAACGAAAAGGCGGACGAACACGGCATTTCTCACCTTATGGAACATATGGCGTTCAAGGGCACCAAGCGCCGCAGCGCGCGCGAGATCGCCGAAGAGATCGAGGCCGTCGGCGGCGAGCTCAACGCCGCCACCAGCTCCGAAAGCACCGCCTATTATTCCCGCGTGCTCAAGGCCGACGTGCCGCTCGCGCTCGACGTGCTGGCCGACATATTGACGGAGCCCGCCTTCGATACGGAAGAGCTGCGGCGCGAGCAGAATGTCATCGTGCAGGAAATCGGCGCCAACGAAGACGACCCCGACGGCGTGGTGTTCGACCGCCTGCAGGAGATCGCGTTTCCCGACCAGCCGGTCGGCCGCTCCATTCTCGGCACGCCGGAAACCGTGCGTTCGTTCGATCCGGCGCGCTTGCGCGGCTATCTCGCGCGCCATTATCGCGCGCCTGATATGCTGGTGGCGGCCGCCGGCGCCGTCGAGCACGACAAGATTGTCGCCGAGGCCGAGAAACGTTTTGCGAGTTTCATCGGTCCCGCCGCGGCGCCGCCGCAGCCGGCGCATTTCGGCGGCGGCACCAGGGTCGAGACGCGCGACCTCGAACAGGTGCACATCGCGGTCGCCTTGGAAGGTCTGCCGGTACGCGACGACCAACTCTATAGCCTGCAGGTCTTCGTCAGCGTGCTCGGCGGCGGCATGTCGTCGCGGCTGTTCCAGGAGGTGCGCGAGAAACGCGGCCTCTGCTACGCCATCCACGCCTTCCACATGCCTTATTCCGACACCGGGCTGTTCGCGCTTTATGCCGGCACCGACGAGGCGGACGCGCCAGAACTGATGAAGGTCGCGATCGACCAGATCGCGATCGCCACGCAATCGCTGAACGAGGCCGAGGTCGCGCGCGCCAAGGCGCAGATGAAGGCCGGCCTTCTGATGGCGCTGGAAAGCTCGGAGGCCCGCCTCGGCCAGATCGCGCGCCAGATGCTCGCCTTCGGCCGGCCGATCCCGCTCGAGGAGATCGTCGGCAAGGTGGACGCGGTGACGGTTGCGAGCGCGCGCGCCGCCGGGCGTGCGCTGATCGGACGCGGCAAGCCGGCGATCGCCGCGCTCGGACCCGGCAACGGACTTGAAAGCACGGCCGCGATCGCCGAAGGTCTTGTGCGCCGCGCCGCCTGAGCGGGGAGCGTTAAAACGGAAACCGTCCATGGCGTTTTTCCGCACCGTCAGCAGCAACGAAGTCCTCCCGGCCATCGCCGGCGCGGGGGTGACGCTGCGCGTGCCGCAGAGCGGCGACTTCACCGAGTGGGCGGTCTTGCGCGAGAAGAGCCGCGCCTTCCTGGTGCCCTGGGAGCCGACCTGGCCGGCCGACGATCTGACGCGCGGCGCGTTCCGCCGGCGGCTCAAGCGCTACGCCGAGGACCTGCGCAACGATCTCGCCTACGCTTTCCTGATCTTCCGCAGCGACGACGGCGCGCTGGTCGGCGGGCTGACGCTCGCCAATATCCGCCGCGGCGTCGCGCAGGCGGGCTCCATCGGCTATTGGGTCGGCGCGCCGTTTGCCCGCAAAGGCTATATGACCGCGGCGATGCGCGCCTTGCTGCCGTTCTGTTTCGGCACATTGCGGCTGCATCGGCTGGAGGCGGCCTGCATTCCCGGCAATACCGCCTCGGTCCGCCTGCTGGAAAAGACCGGTTTCCAGCGCGAGGGTTATGCGCGCAGCTATCTGTGCATCAATGGGACATGGCAGGACCACGTGCTTTATGCGCGCCTCAAGGAAGATTCCGATTGAATTTCGCTGCCTTTGGGTTGCCACGCTTGGCTTGCTATAAGGCTGGCTTGCTATAAAGGCGGGCAGGGGCGCCAGCGCCTGCAAGAAACGCGAGCCGGGACAATGGGTAGGGGACGAACCGAACAAACCGTGCGCGGCGGTCGCGGCAAGCTCGCGCTGCTTGCCTTGGCGCTCGCGCTCGGCGGCTGCGGCAGCACCAATCTGCTCAAGTCGTCGCCGTTGGACTATTTCAGCTCGTCGCCGAAGGCGACCAACGATACCCCGGCCGGCGGCGGCACCGCCAACATTACGGCCGACGATATCGATTGCCCGGAAGTGCAGGTCCGCACCGGCGCCTCCACCCTCATGATCGGCAGCAAGCCCGGCGATAGCGAGCCGGCCGCGATGGATGTGCGCTACCAAGGCTCCATCATCCGCACCGCGCGCGAATGCCACATCAACGCCGGCATCATGACCATGAAGGTCGGCATCGAGGGCCGCGTCATCACCGGCCCGGCCGGCGGGCCCGGCACGGTCGACGTGCCGCTGCGCATCGCGGTGGTGCAGGAGGGCATCGCGCCCAAGGCGATCGCGTCGAAATTCGCCAAGGAAACGGTGACGGTGAATAATTCGATCGATCGCGTCATCTTCACGCATGTCGAGCCCGACATCGTGTTCCCGCTGCCGGTGCCGCTCGGCCTGATCGACCGCTACGTGGTCTACATCGGCTTCGATCCGCTCGGCGCCCAGCCCGAGAAGAAGCCGCCGGTTAAAAAGCGCAAACCGGTCGCCAAGAAGCCCGCGGCCAAGCCGAAGCAGAGCTGATTGTCATTCGGGTCGCCGCTTCGCAGCGACCGAACGACAAGTTACTTCAGGGCCTGTATTCGTTGATCAACGGCCGATGAGCGGTTGGACAATGCCGGCATTTGTCCGGAAGCGGACAAACTATAGCGACGCAGCGAATGTCGGCTATGTACCAGAAGCGGAGGCCATCTCGAATACGGGTTGAAGGTAGAAACCGGTGCGATGATTGTCCTACCGGTACGGGTGAGATCATATTGCGGTCAGGCCAGCGGCTAACATTCATTTCCAGTGTGGCCTCTATGAAAGCGGGTAAATAATTCGCGCGCGCCGGGCGATCGATCGGCGCGCCTTGCATCGGCCGCACTGGCCAATGTCCACTCTTGGGGGGTAGGCGGACATTGGCTGGAAATCCAGAATGCCCGCTTTTGACCCAACGCAGATCCTTGCAGGAAGGTCGGAAACAATGAGAATATGTTCCCTCAGACCGCGGATCATGAATGCCAGTTAACCCCCTTGGTCCCATCGCCATGCGAGAAACCAGCCGTGAGGATAATCAGCTACTGGGCAGTCATTTTCAGCGCCGCAGCCGGACCAACGCCCAAATAGACTGCAAACCCTTCAGGCGCTGCGCTTCTTTGCTGCCAGCGCGGTGCTCATCCATCACGTTATCGCTTCAGCATCGATCGCGCAGGGGCTCGAATATCCGAGGTTTATAAGCGGTTCGGAATTTTGGTGGACTTGGGATTGATATTTTTTTTTATGCTGTCCGGCTACGTGATTACATTGCAAGTTGGTACCCCTCCACTTCGTTTCGGTCTGCATCGTCTCGCACGAATTTATCCGGCCTTCCTATGTTCATTAGTACTCGCGACTGCGATGCTTTATTTCGTCGGCACTCTGCCGGCATCAACAATCCGATTTGATTGGTCATTTCTGCTATTGCCTGCGGGCCAAGTTCAGACTTGGAATTTTGTTCCCTACTGGACACTGATGTACGAAATGGCATTCTACGCTGCCATTTTTTGTTTCATGCTTTGTGGCACGAAGGCTTTCGACTTTTTGCTGACCGCCTAGATCGGCGTGATCGTCGTGATGGGATATCATCATCCGATTGAACCGCAATGGACGGCCAACTGGAAAATTCTAATTACGAACCCGCTTTGTCTTATGTTCATCGCAGGAGCTTTACTGGCACGTGCGCATAGGGGCACTATATGGCCCGGCGCAGCATTCCTTGCTCTCGTTTTTCTGCCCAACTATTGGGGTCATTTTATCGGAACAGAATCGGCCGTTATTGGAATAGGAATTGCCGGCGTAATGCAATTATGCATCCTCGCCGAGACTCATATTCGAGTTCCGAATATTCTTATTCGTGGCGGAGACGTCTCTTATGGTCTCTACCTCATCCATCATCCGATAGATGTTGCACTTTGCGCGGTCCTTCCAAGTGCTCCAATCTTTTGTGGCCAATTATCGGAATAATGATCATCATTGCCGGTGGGGGCGGCCTACTGTTTGGCTGGGCGGACCATGTTTTCTATCGATGGATTAAAAGTACAATCGATATTCGATTAAGGCCGAAGCCTTCCTATGATACAACCAATGTCATTGCGCCGGCTCGAGTCATTGTTTGATATTGGTCGCATTGGCCGGCACTCTTGGAGTAGAGGCTGAAATCGGCATCAAGGCCATTGTCGCAGTGCACGGCCAATGTCCGCACTGGGTCATAGGCGACCAAACCGTAGCCGGTCAAAACCCGCCTTCATTCCGCTGTTGCCCCAACAGCGGACATTGGCCGCGAGTTTATAAGTGCGCGCCTTAATTCAGTTTCTTGCGCACGTCCTCGATGCCTTTGGCGATCAAGTCGGCGGCGAGGCCGCCTTTGGCTTCTTGCGCGAGCACCTTGGCGGCGGCGGCAACGGCGGCTTCGGCGGCTGCGCTGCGCACGTCGGCGGCGGCCTGCGCTTCGGCTTGCGCGATCTTGACCTCGGCCATCTTGGTGCGCCGCGCGACGAATTCCTCGATCTTGGCCTTGGCTTCGACTGCGAGCCGCTCGGCCTCGGCCTTGGCGCCGGCGACGATCTCCTGCGCCTCGCTCTCGGCCTCGTTGCGCTTGCGCTGGTAGTCGGCCAGCAATTGCGCGGCCTCGTCCTTGAGCTTCTTGGCCTCGTCGAGTTCGGCCTTGATGCGCTCGGCGCGCCCGTCCAGCGATTTCGCGATCATGCGGTGGATGCCGAGATAGCCGAGCAGGCCGAGGAACACGAAAAAGCCCAGCGCCACCCAGAATTCTGCTTCATGCAGCATGGCCAAGCCCTCTAGCCTTTGAGCACGTCGGCGACCGCCGCGGCGACCGCCTGGTCGTTCGGCGACGATCCGATCAGCCGCTCGATGATGGCCTTGGCGGCGCCCTCGGCGATGCCGCGGACATTGGCCATGGCCGCCTGCTTGGTGGCGGCGATGGATTTCTCGGCCTCCGCCAGCTTGACGTTGAGCGCGTCTTCCAGCGTCTTGCGGCTCGCTTCCGCCGCGGCCTGCTGTTTCTCGCGCGTTTCGTTGGCGATGGTCTGGGCGCGGGCGCGCGCATCGGCCAGCGCCTTTTCGTAGGCCGCCACCGCCCGGTCGGACTCCGCCTTGAGCCGGTCGGCCTCGGCGAAATCGTCTTCGATCAGCTTCTGCCGGCGCTCGATCACCCTGCCGACCTGCGGCAGCGCCCACTTAGCCATCAGCGCGTAGAGCAGCACGAAGAAGATCGCGAGCCAGACGAGCTGCGAGGGGAAAGTATGCGCATTGAACGGCGGAAAGCCGCCGCCGTGCTCGCCCTTGGGGACTTGCTCGGTGCCCGTCTTATGTGCCGGCTCGGCCATCGTGCGTTTTCTGGAGCGTTACAGCGCGAACAGCAGCAGGAGCGCGATCAGCAGCGAGAAGATGCCGAGCGCTTCGGTGATGGCGAAGCCGAAGATGAGGTTGCCGAACTGGCCCTGCGCGGCCGACGGGTTGCGGATCGCCGCGGCGAGATAGTTGCCGAAGATGATGCCGACGCCGACGCCGGCGCCGCCCATGCCGATGCAGGCGATGCCCGCGCCGATGTATTTCGCTGCCACTGGATCCATAACCAACTCCTGTGTGTCGGGCTCAGTGGCCCGGGTGAATCGCATCGTTGAGATAGATGCAGGTGAGCACGGCGAACACGTAGGCCTGCAGGAATGCCACCAGCATTTCGAGCGCGGTCAGCGCCACGATCATGGCGAAAGGCAAGACGCCACCGGCCCACCCGATGGCGCCGAGCGCGGTGCCGAGCAAAATGATGAAGCCCGCGAACACCTTGAGCGCGATGTGGCCGGCCAGCATGTTGGCGAACAGACGCACGCTGTGAGAGATCGGCCGCGAGATGAACGACAGGATCTCGATCGCCACGATCATCGGCAGAATGTAGATCGGCACGCCCTTGGGCACGAACAAATTGAAGAAGTGCAGCCCGTGCCGCATCAGCCCGTAGACCAACACGGTCAGGAACACGGTGATGGCGAGCGCGGCGGTGACGATGATGTGGCTGGTGACGGTGAAGCCGTAGGGGATCAGCCCGAACATGTTGAGCGTGAGCACGAACATGAACAGCGTGAACACGAAGGGGAAAAACCGCATGCCTTCCTGGCCGGCGGTCGAGCGCACCATGGAGGCGACGAATTCGTAGGAAAGCTCCGCGGCCGACTGCAGGCGCGTGGGCACCGCCTTGCCGCCGGCGGTAGCAAGCACCAGAAACAGCGTGAGGCCGACCACCGCGATCAGCATGAACAGCGCGGAATTGGTGAACGCGATCTCGGCGTTGCCGAACTTGCCGAGCGGAAACAGGTTGATGATCTGGAATTGGTGGATGGGATCCATGGTCTTCGCGTCAATTTCTTGGCGTCAGTCGTTCAGGTTTCTTTCGCGGACTACGCCGGCCGCGCGCATCACGTTGAGCACCCCGGCGGCGAAGCCGAGCAGCAGAAACACAATGAGCCCCCACGGCGAAATTCCCAGCCAGCGGTCGAGCAGCCAGCCGATCAATGCACCCACGAGCACGCCCGCCACCAGCTCGGTCGACATCCGGAAGCCGCGGGCATAGGCCGAAGCGTCGGCGTTCGAACGAGGACCGGAAACGTTTTCGGATGGCCGGCTCGCATTGTCGAGCCGTTCGCCGAGACGCTGGAGCCTCGCGGAGAGAGCAGCCTCGTCGTCCGGCGGGTCCTTGCGATCGTCTTTGCCGCGCGTGCCGTCAGCCATGCCTTCGACTCGCGTGGACTTAAAGGCCTCGCACGTAAATCCCGCCGCCCTAAAAGCCGCGCGGACCATACTGATCGAGTATGTTCGAGTCAAGAAACGGGCGCAATGGCGTAAGCGTCTGAAATCAAATACTAAATGCAAAATTTTCCGCCCGCTTTGCGCGGCCGCGCGTGCACTGCGGCATGGCTGTTAACGGAGAATGCGGCGCGCAGTTCAGACGTTGGCGGGCCGGTGGTAGGCTTATCCGGCAACGCCCGAGGGGGAGGACATCGCCATGCGACATGTGACGTTTGCGATTGCCGCCGTGCTGGCCTGCGCGGCATCGCCCGCGCCGGCGCAAAGCGCTCCGGGCGCGCTGGCGAGCGAGGCGCCGGCCGCCAAGGTCGCCCGGAAGACTGCGGACGCGAGCGACGCCGCTTTGTCCAGCCGTTTCGTCTTCAATCGCGTCGATGGCGGTTTCCTGCGCCTCGACAATCGGACCGGGCAGATTTCATTCTGCGGTCCGCGCGCAATCGGTTGGGCCTGCCAGGCGGTACCGGAGGACCGCGCCGCGCTCGAGAATGAGATCGCGCGCCTGCAGGCGGAGGTCGCCAGCCTGAAGGCGGAGGTCGCCACGCTGCGCGCGCCGCCGCACCCGCCGGCCGGCCCGACGCCGCCGGCGCCCGACAAAAACGGGGACCAGCCTAAATTGCAAGGCGATCTCGCGCACGCCCGCGCCGCCTTCGAGAACGCCTGGCGGCGGCTGGTCGAGATCATCGTCCAATTGCAGAAGGAAATGATGCACAAGGGCTAGTTTTCTCCATTCGTCCCCGCCCCCGCTTGCGCGGGAGTGAGCGGCGTTACGATTGCCTGCGCGGAACATCGATTAGCGCCTCATGCCCCACCGCCTTTCCGCCATCACCGAGATCGCGCCGCAACTGATCGCGAGCGCGACCTTGCGCCTGGATAGCGGCGGCGCCGGCTTCATCGACATCACCGGTCATGCCGCGAACTTCATCGCGCAATGCGGCGCGCGCGAGGGCACGCTGCTGCTGTTTCTGCGCCACACCTCGGCCTCGTTGACCATCCAGGAGAATGCCGATCCCGACGTGCAGGCCGACCTCTTGTCGGCGCTCGATCGCCTCGCGCCGCAGGACGCGCCCTGGATTCACGATGTGGAGGGCCCGGACGACATGCCGGCGCATGTAAAGGCCATGCTGACCGGCACGTCGCTGCACGTACCGGTGGCGAGCGGCAAACTCGCGCTCGGCGCCTGGCAAGGCATCTATCTGGTCGAACACCGGCGCCGGGCGCACGCGCGCGAGGTCGTCCTGCAATTCATCGGCAGCCGCTGAAAATACGAGCGGGGCCGAACGGGCCCCGCGCGCAGCTTTTGTTGCCAGGCCGTCGATTAGGCCGGTTGCGTCTCCTGGTCCCAAATCTTCATCTTGCGCGTCTCCGGCATCAGGAACAGGCCGAGGACGAGGCACACCGCCGGAACGGCGATCGGGTAGATCAGCGCATAGCCGAGGCTATGCGTCGACTGATACGCCGCCGTGGTGATGAGCGGCACCAAGCCGCCGCCCCAGCCGTTGCCGATGTGATAGGGCACCGACACCGAGGTGTAGCGGATGCGGCCGGGGAAGAATTCGGCGAGGAACGCGCCGATCGGCCCGTACACCATGCCGACGTAGCAGACCATGATCGCGACGATCAGGATCGCGACCGGATAGTTGACGTGGCCGGGCTGCGTCGCCGTCCCAAGCCACGAATACAGCGGATAGTACGTCGCCGCCGCCAGGAACATGCCGCCCAAAATGATCGGCTTGCGGCCAACCTTGTCGGACAGCCAGCCAAAGAAGATGAGCGACGGGGTGCCGATGACCAACCCGATGCCCACAATCCAGGAGGTGGTCAAGCCGTCGAGCTTGGACACCTGCTGCATGAAGTACAGCGCCCAGAACTGGCCGCTGTACCAGACCACGCCCTGACCCAGCACGATGATGGTAGCGATGATCACGTATTTCAGGTTGGCGGGGTTGCCGAAGGCTTCCCGCCACGGGTTCTTGCTGGTGTGTCCCTTGGCCTTGATCTCGGCGTAGATCGGCGATTCTTCGAAAGCGCCGCGGATGTAGACGGCGATCAGCACCAGGAGGAAGGAGAACAGGAACGGGATGCGCCACGCCCAGGCATTGAACGCGGCTTCGCCGAAGTAAGTGCGCGTGACGATGATGACGATGAGCGAGACGACGATACCGAGCGTCGGCGAGGTCTGCAGCCAGCCGGTATAGTAACCGCGGTGCTCGTCCGACACGTGCTCGGCGACATAGGTGATGGCGCCGCCGTATTGGCCGCCCAGGCAAAGGCCCTGGATCATTCGTAACCCGAACAGAATGAACGCGGCGCTCAGACCGATCTGGTCGAAGGTCGGGATCAAACCGATGGCGCCGGTGCCGAGCGCCATGCCGGTCAGCGTCATCAGGAAGGTGTATTTGCGGCCGACGACGTCGCCAAGCCAGCCGAACACGAAGGCGCCCAACGGCCGGACCAGGAATCCGGCGGTGAACAGCGCGATCGTGCTCAACAGCGCGGCGACCGGGTGGCTTTTTTCGAAGAACTTGACCGACAAGATCGCGGCCAAGCTGCCGAAGATATAGAAGTCATACCATTCGATGACGTTGCCTCCCGCCGCGGCGGTAATTACGCGACGGAAATTTGCTGGAACGTGAGCAGCCATGGATTTCCTCCCCCTGCTGTTTGCCGCGGGTCTTCAATTGACGCGACGATCGCGGTCCGAGGCAGCGAGCGAACGGCGAACCGCGGACCCAGCCGGCGCGCGCCGTACATGCCCATGACAATAACACCGGCGCGCCCGGCGCCTTATACAACTTTAGGCCGCATTACCCGGGTAAGGTATTGATTATTATCAACTATTTTGCGGCGCACCAAACGGTGGCAGAACTGCAATTTATCGCGCCGGACGAGGCACTTGCGCGTGAAACTGGCGGGGTGGACATTGACCCATACTGCTATCCGAAGCAGACGTTTTGCGGGACGGCCCGCAGGCACTAACGAAAGTTCTATAGGTGGAGAGCCAAGAGCAGTACCGCCTGGTGATCGCCGACGACCATCCGCTGTTCCGCGGCGCGTTGCGCGAGGCGGTCACCGGCCTGTTCGAGCGCATGGACATCGCGGAAGCCGGAACCTTCAACGAGGCTGCCGAACTGCTCGAGCGCAGCAGCGAGGTCGATCTCGTGCTGCTCGACCTGACCATGCCCGGGGTGCGCGGCTTTTCCGGGCTGATGTATTTACGCGCGCAATATCCCGGCGTACCGGTGATCGTGGTCTCGGCCAATGACGATCCGGCCGCGATCCGCCGCTGCATGCAATTCGGCGCCTCTGGCTTTATCCCCAAGACGCTCGGCATCGAAGCCATGCGCGCGGCGATCTCGCGAATCCTGGGCGGCGGCGTATGGACGCCGCCCGACGTCGATCTTTCTGCCGGTTCGGACGCGGAGACCGCCGCCTTGATGGCGCGCATGGCGACGCTGACGCCGCAGCAGGTGCGCGTGCTGATGATGTTGTCGGAGGGCCTGCTCAACAAGCAGATCGCCTTCCAACTCTCGGTTTCGGAAGCGACGGTGAAGGCGCACGTCTCCGCCATCCTGCAGAAGCTCGGCGTTGAAAGCCGCACGCAAGCCGTGATCGCCGCCGCCAAGATCGAAACCGGCCAGTGGTCGCAGGGCGCGCCGGCGGCGGGATAATCCGCCTCATCCTGAGGAGGCGCGAAGCGCCGTCTCGAAGGATGGGGCGGCCCACCGATCTCGGGTTTACCCGAGATCGGCAACTAATATGCCCAAGTCGGCTATAGCCGGCTTGGGATGTTCGAGACGCGCAGCTTCGCTGCGCTCCTCACTATGAGGCCGGTTGGGGTCAGTCTGCTTTCGCTACTCCGCCGCTGCCACCCGCAGCACGCGCCACTGCGCAAGCTGCGCGCGCAGCGCGGCCGGCTTGAGCGGCTTGTTCAAGAGCTGGATGCCGTGCGCGCGCGCCTGCTCGCGCACGGCCGGCGAGCGGTCGGCGGTGATCAGGATCGCCGGCAAGTCGCCGAGCGCCAGGCGCAGCGCCGCGATCGCCTCGATGCCGTTGCCCTGGTCCAGGTGGTAGTCGACCAACAGCCCGTTCGGCGCGACGGCGCTTTGCTCGATCGCGGCGAGCGCGGCGGCAAGATCGGGCGCCTTGATCACCTCGCAGCCCCAGCCGTGCAGCATGGTCTCCATGCCGTCGAGCACCGAAGGTTCGTTGTCGATGCAGAGCGCGGTGGTGCCGACCAGTTGGCTCGGATCGACGCGGATGTCGTCGCGCACCGGCAGTTCGACGGCCACCGCGTTCGATAGCGCAATCTTGACCGAGAAACGCGAGCCGCGGCCGACCGTCGAATCGACCTCGATCTCGCAGCTGAGCACGCGCGCCACGCGCTCCACGATCGAAAGGCCGAGGCCGAGCCCGCGCGCGATGCGGGCGCCCTGATCGAGGCGGTGAAATTCGACGAAAATATCGCGCTGCTGCGATTCCGGAATGCCGACGCCGGTGTCGCAGACGTCGATACGCAAGGTGCTGCCGCGCCGCCGGCAGCCGACCAAAACGCGGCCTGACGGCGTGTATTTGATGGCGTTGGAGACGAGGTTCTGCACCAGCCGGCGCAGCAGCCGGCGGTCGGAGCGCACCACCAGCGAACAGCGCACGAAGGTGAGGTCGAGCCCCTTGGCGACGGCCAGCGGCGCGAATTCCAGCTCGATCTGCCGCATCAGGTCGTCGATGCGGAAGCTGGCGAATTCGGGGCGCATCACGCCGGTGTCGAGCCGCGACATGTCGAGCAGCGCGCCGAATATCTCTTCCACCGCCTCGAGCGAGGCGTCGATATTGTCGACCAGCCGGCTATCGCCGCTGCCGCCCTGGCGCTCGATCAGGCTGGTGACGTAGAGCCGCGCCGCGTTGAGCGGCTGCAGGATGTCGTGGCTCGCCGCGGCGAGAAATTTGGTCTTTGAAATATTGGCGTCGTCGGCCTCGCCTTTGGCGCGCGCCAGCGCCACGTTCAGGCGCGTGAGCTCCTCGGTGCGTTCGCGCACGCGCCGCTCCAGCGTCTCGTTGGCGCGCTCGAGCGCTTCGGCCGCTTCCACGCTCGGCGTGATGTCGGTGAAGGTGGTGACCAGGCCGCCGTCGGGCATATGGTTGGCGCGCACCTCGATCACCATGCCGGGCTCCGCGACACGCTCGAGGAACGGCTCGCGGCCGGAGACGTAGCGCTCGATCTGCGCCTGCACGAACTCGCCGATGCGGTCGGGGGCGACGTCGCTGCGCCGGCCGTTGAAATGCAGGATGTCGGCGAGCCCGCTGCCGACGCGGATCAGGTTCGGCGGCAGGTCGAGGATTTCGCCGAACTGCCGGTTCCAGCAGATCAGCTGCAGCTCCTTGTCGAACACCGCGATGCCCTGGCGCACGTGGTCGAGCGCGGTCTGCAGGATTTCGCGGTTGTACTGGATCGCCGCGTTGGCGTCGTCGAGCAGCTTCAAGGCCGCCTTGGTCGAGACCGTGCGCTTGCGCAACAGCAGCGAAAGCACCAGCCGCGAGGAGGCCGCCCCGATCGCGGAAGCCAGAATGTGCTCGGCGTAGCGCACCAGCCGGAAATCGGCCTCGTCGGTCGGCTCAAGGCCGATGCGTTGCGCGCCGGCGAAGCTTTCGAACGCGCTGCGCGAGCGTTCCTCGCCGAGATAGCGCGCGACCGTGCCGGTGAGTTCCGCAACCGTGACCGAGGAGCGCCAGAGCCGGAAGGTGGGCGCGATCGGCGCCAGATCCGGCGGCACGAAGACGTTGGCCTGCAGCCGTTCGATCGGCGAGGGCGCGCGGCGCAAGGAGAAGCCGACGTAGCACAACAGATTGATCGCCAGGCTCCAGACCACGCCATGCACCAGCGGCGGCAGATCGAGCCCGAATAGGTTCTGCGGCCGCAACGCAACCATATGCCAGGGGCCGTCGGTGAGGATGTGCTGGCCGACAATGCCGATGTCGGCAAAGCTCGGCAGCAGCAGGGTATAGGCCCACACCAGAATGCCGGCGGTCATGCCGGCGATGGCGCCGGCGGCGGTGGCGCGCCGCCAGAACAGCCCGCCGAAGAACGCCGGCGCGAGCTGCGCGATCGCCGCGAACGACAGCAGGCCGATGGAAGCGAGCTGGGCGTCGCCGGCGTTGCGGTAATACATGTAGGCCAGCAGCAGGATGACGAAAATCGCCAGCCGCCGCACGGTGAGCAGCAGCAAGCCGACGTTCTCGCGGCCCGCGATCAGCGCTTCGCGCCGTTGCAGCACCAGCGGCATGATGAGGTCGTTCGAGACCATGATCGACAAGGCCACCGATTCCACGATCACCATGGCGGTGGCCGCCGACAATCCGCCGACGAAGGCGGCGATGGTCAGCACGCTGGAGCCGGTCTGCAGCGGCAGCGCCAGCACGAACATGTCGCTGTCGACTTTGCCGGCCGGGAAGGTCAGCAGGCCGGCGAGCGCGATCGGCACCACGAACAGATTGATCGCCACGAGATAGAGCGGAAACAGCCAGGCCGCGCGCTTGATCTCGCGCTCGTTGTTGTTCTCGACCACCGCCACGTGGAATTGCCGCGGCAGCAGGATGATCGCGACGAACGACAGCAGCGTGGTGGCGAGCAAAGTGCCGAACGGCGGCTCGCGCATGAAGATAGCGGCGGTCTTGGAATGTTGCGCCGCCGCCTCGAACAGCGCGCCGGGGCCGCCGAACATCCAAAATGTCACGAAGATGCCGACCGCCAGGAAGACGAACAGCTTGACGATCGATTCGGTGGCGACCGCCAGCATCAAGCCGTCCTGGTGCTCGGTGGCGTCGATATGGCGCGTGCCGAACAGCACCGCGAAGGTCGCCATCGACATCGCCACGAACAGCGCGATGTCGCCGAGCACCGGCTGGGTCACGCCGGAACTCGGCGCGACGTGGCCGATGATGGTTTCGAGCGAGGACGACACCGCCTTGAGCTGGAGCGCGATGTAGGGGATCGTGCCGACGATAGCGATCAGCGCGACGGTTGCCGCCACCGCCTGGCCCTTGCCGTAGCGTGCGGCGATGAAATCGGCGATCGAGGTGATGTTCTGCGCCTTGGCCAGCCGCACGATGCGTATCAACAGCGGCGAGAACAGGCCGATCATCAGCACCGGGCCGATATAGATGGTGAGGAATTCGTAGCCCGTGCGCGAGGCCGAGCCGACCGAGCCGAAGAAGGTCCACGAGGTGCAATAGATCGCCAGCGAAAGCGGATAGATCAGCAACCGCGTGCGCCCATCGCGGCCGAGGCCGCGCGTGCGGTCGCCGTAGCTCGCCACCAGGAACAAGAGCCCGATATAGGCAAGCGCTACCGCGATGACGACCCAGCCTTGCAGCATGCGTGCTCCAGGTCGGGGCTAAACCCCGGGTTTGAGAAGGGATTTTAGCCTGCTTGGGCCGCCCGGAACAGGCTTGCGCCGAGCCTCGGTTAACCCTGCGCCGGCACGGCGGCGGGGGACAATAGCCGCTGCGCCGGTCGATCCGCGCATGTCAGCTGCGATTTGACGCAAAGCCGGGTGCGCGGCATTGATCGCGCAACGGGCCCGCGCGTCGCGGGTTGCGCGAAAGCCGCCAGCCCTTGTCTTTGCCGACATCCACCGACCGCATGAAGCTTGTCCGCAACGTCGCGGAAACGCTGGCCTTTGCCGCCGCCGGCGGGCTGACGCTCGGGCTCGCCGGCGTGCCGGCCGGCTATCTGTCGGGCTCGATCCTGATGGTCGCGGCCGCCGCGCTCGCCGGGCGGCCGCTGCTGATCCCGCTGCCGATGATGCGCGTCCTGCTGGTGCTGATCGGCATTTCGCTCGGCGCCGTGGTCACGCCGGCGACGCTCAACGGCATGGCGGCCTATCCGCTGAGCATCGCCGTGCTGCTGGCGGCGATGGTCTGCATCAGCGTCAGCGGCGCCGCCTATCTGTGCCTCGTGCACGGCTGGGATAAAATTACCGCGTTCCTCGCGGCCGCGCCCGGCGGCCTGTCGCAGGTGATAGGGATCGCCGCCGAACTCGACGCCGACATCCGCGCCATCGCCATCGTGCAGACCGTGCGCGTGGTGATCATCGCGGTCGGCCTGCCGGCGGGCTTGTCGCTGTTCGGCCTGGTCAGCCGCGCCGCCCGCAGCGTCGGCGGGCCGTTCGATCCCTCGCGCATCGGCGAGCTCGCGATCCTGGTTGCGGCCTCGACCGTCGTCTCGCTCATCGCCTACCGCATCCGGTTTCCCGGCGGCCTGCTGTTCGGCGCCATGCTCACCTCGGCGGCCTTGCACGGCAGCGGCACCATTCACGTCGTGATGCCGTGGTGGGTGACCAACACGGTGATGGTCGCGTTCGGCGCGGTCACCGGGTCGCGTTTCGCCGGCACGCCGCTGCGCCTGCTGGCGCATTTCATCGGCGCCGCCTTCGGCTCGTTCGCCGTGGCGGTGACGGTCACGGCGGTGTTCGCGGCCGGACTGGTCGGCATTCTCGGGCTGCCGATCGGCGAGGTGATGATCGCCTATGCGCCCGGCGCGGTGGACGCCATGATGCTGCTGGCGCTCGCGCTCAATCTCGACCCGGTCTATGTCGGCGCGCATCACCTGGTGCGCATATTCTTCGTATCGCTCGCCATGCCGCTTATGGCGCGCCGCGCCGCGCCCGCGCGCAAGGCGGCGGGCCCGCCGCAACCGCCGCGCAAGCGCCCGCCATTCGAGGATTGATTATTCCGCCGCCAGCGCCTGCTTGCGGGTCGGCAGATCGAGCCGCTCCCACACATCGACCAGCGCTTCCGCCAGCGCGTCGATCAGCGCGTCGTCGTGATAGGGCGACGGCGTGATGCGCAGGCGTTCCTCGCCGCGCGGCACGGTCGGATAGTTGATCGGCTGGATGTAGATGCCGTGCTCGGCGAGCAGCAGGTCGCTCGCCGCCTTGCACTTCTCGGCGTCGCCGATCAGCACCGGCACGATATGGGTGGTCGACGGCATCACCGGCAGGCCGGCGGCATTGAGCACCGCTTTGACGCGCGCGGCGCGATCCTGGTGCCGATCGCGCTCCCATTGCGAGGTCTTGAGATGCCGGATGGCGGCGGTCGCGGCGGCACAGATCGCCGGCGGCAGCGCGGTGGTGAAGATGAAACCGGGCGCATAGGAGCGCACCGCGTCGATCAACACGTCGCTGCCCGCGATATAGCCGCCCAGGCAGCCGAACGCCTTGGCGAGCGTGCCCTCGATCACGTCGACGCGATGCATGGCGTTGTCGCGGTCGCCGATGCCGCCGCCGCGCGGACCGTACATGCCGACCGCGTGCACTTCGTCGACATAGGTCATGGCGCCGTAGCGTTGCGCGAGGTCGCAGATGCCGTGCATCGGCGCAACGTCGCCGTCCATGGAATAGAGGCTCTCGAACATGATCAGCTTGGGCCGCTGCGGATCGGCGGCCTTGAGCAATTCCTCGAGATGGCCGAGGTCGTTATGCCGCCAGATCCGCTTCTCGCAGCCGGACTGGCGCACGCCCTCGATCATGGAATTGTGGTTGAGCGCGTCGGACAGGATCAGACAGTTCGGCAGCAGTTTGGCGATGGTCGGGATGCCGGTCTGATTCGAGACATAGCCGGAGGTGAACACCAGCGCGGCCGGCTTGCCATGCAGGTCGGCAAGCTCGCGCTCAAGATCGACCAACGGATGATTGGTGCCGGCGATATTGCGGGTGCCGCCGGCGCCGGTGCCCATGCGGGCGGCGACGTCGACCATGGCGCCGATCACCTTGGGGTGCTGGGCCATGCCGAGGTAATCGTTGGAGCACCAGATTACCACCTCGCGCGGCCCGTCCGGTGAATGCCAAAGGGCGTGCGGAAAGCGTCCGGCAATGCGTTCGAGGTCGGCAAATACGCGATAACGCCGCTCGTCCCGCAATTGCCCCAGGGCGGAGGCAAAAAATACGCTGTAATCCATGTGTCTTGTTCTTTCCCGCACCACCGACCCGTTTTTTAGAAGCCTTCCAGGGGGTTTGTCGAGGGGCAGAATTGTCACAATGCACCCGCGTCGCATTGATCGAAGTCAATGGTCGGCCGGGCGGGCGTATTGAGTGGCGTTCAGATTTTGGCTGGCCCGACCGCCGCGGCAAACGCCGCCAGGTCGATATGCCCGCGCAGGCCGGCGAGCATGATGGCGCCGATATGGAGCTGCAGCACGAATTCGCCGGAAGCGACGAGCCCGGCCAGTTCCGCGGGCGTCACGAGTTTGACGTCGATGCCTGCCTCACGCCGATGATTTTCGGCGCGCGCTTCGATCTCGACGAAAAACGAATGCACCCGGTTCGACAATCGCGCGGTGCAAGGTGCGTAGGTGCCGAGCGCGTGCACGGCCCGCGCCGTAAAGCCGGTTTCCTCCATGAGTTCGCGCTTGCAGGTTTCGGCTGCGGCCTCGCCGGCATCGACCAGCCCGGCCGGCAACTCCCAGGTAAATTGCTCAAGCGCCGGACGATACTGCTGCACGATGGGAATTTTGCCGTCCGGCGTGCGCGCGACAATGGCGATGTAATCCTGCTGGCCGACTGCGTGGTACAGCTCCGGCGGGGCGCCGGCGGCAAACTCCACCTCGCGCTCGATGATCGCGATCCACGGGGAAATTGTCGTGGTGCGTCTGGCAATGACCTTCGGCCATTCCTCGGTCATGGATTTCATCCCTGTCACGTGGCCTGCGACTTCAATCGCACGGTCCGCGCCGCCCGCCCGAGATAAGTCGTGGCAAACGCAAAAGCATACCAGCGCAAATAGGCCGGTAGCCAGCGCAGTACCTGGAAGCGGCTCGAGCCGTGCGCACGCTCGATCCAATTCGCCGGCACTTCGTCGATCCGCCACCCGAGCCGATGACATTTCACCAGGAGTTCAATGCTGTAGCAGAAGCCGCGGTCCGATTCGACGGGTATTTCGTCTATCGTGCGCCGCGAGAAGAGGCGAAAGCCGTTGGTGGCATCGCGGGTCGGCAGCCGTGCCACATGATAGAGCGTAAAATTGCCGACGCGCACCAACAGCGCCTTCAGCCACGGGCAGCCGACCATGCTGCCGCCGGGCATGAAGCGGCTGGCGCAGACGATGTCGCAGCCGCCGTCGGCGCGCGCCACCATGGCGTCAATGACGGCGGCGTTGTAGTCGTCATCGGCCGGCACCATGACGACGTAGGGTGTGCGGCCCGCGGCAAAGCCCGAAAGCACGGCGCCCTGGGCGCCACGGCCGCGGTTGCGTACGAAATCGACCGCCAGATCGCCGAGCGCCGCGCGATTGTCCCGAATCGCAGGCAATGTGTCGTCGTCTTCGCGGTCGTAGCAGATCAGCACGCGTTTCGGCGTCGTCACCGCGCGCGCGATCGATTGCAACGTTCGCAGGATATTGGCGCCTTCGTTGTACACCGGGATGACGATGTCGAGGCGCGGCGGTGCGGCCGTTGTCATCGGATGACGTTGGCGCCTTCGAGGTGACCCCAGACGTCGAATACCGGCTTGCCTTTGAAATCGGCGGCGCGATAGGCGGCGTGCGGAGCGCACAGGATCATGAGGTCGCTCCGCTCGATCACGTCGGCTAGCGGCAGCAATTGCGGATCGCTGGTGACGAAGGGATCGGTGGTCAGCACCGCGCGCGCTTGCCCGATGAGCAAGTTTTTGAATTTATAGCTGAGCGAAGCGCGCGTGTCGTCGCTTTCGGCCTTAAAGGCCATGCCGAGCAACCCAACGGTCGTCTTAGCGAGATCGTAACGGCGCTTGAGATCGTCGATCACGTGCAGCACGAGGCCCTCGTTGATCAAGAGCGCGGCGTGCCCGAGGCCGAACTGATTGCGGGCGAAGGCCGCGAGCTGCATCGTGTCTTTGACCAGGCAAGGACCGGCCGCAAAGCCCGGCCGCGGCATGCTCTTCAAGCGCGGATAGTTGTGCTTCATCGCCGCCAGCACGCGCTGATAATCGACCCCGGCGGATTTGGCGACCAGATAAAACTCGTTGGTTGCGGCGAATTCGATATAGCGATAGGCGTTGCTGAACAGCTTGGCGAATTCGGCCTCAACCGGACTGACCACGACGACTTCCGGCGAAATCCGCTCGAATAACCGGGCCGCTTCACGCTCGGCTTCGTGTGTGGTGCCGCTGACGATTTGCGGCATCTCGCGCAGTTCCTTGAGGCCAAAGCCCTGCACCACGCGCTCGGGGCAGAACGCCACGTTCAGCTTGCGCCCTTTCGCCGCCAGATAGGCCGCCAGCCAGTCGGTGGTGCCGGGAAACACCGTCGAGCGCATCACCAAAAGCTGGCCGTCGGCGAGCGTGGGCAGCATGGCGTCAATGCAATCCTGCACGACGCGGCGCACCGGATTGAGGAATTCATCGATCGGGGTGCCGATGGTGACGATCACCGGTCCGCCGGCCGATATGCGGTTGGATGCATTGGTGAACACCAAACGATTGCCGGCCAACGCCTTGGCGAGCACTTCTTCCGCGCCCGATTCGATGAAAGGCAGGCGGCCGCTTGCAAACGTGTCGAGGCTCGTCCGATTGAGGTCATTCACGTTGACGCGCAAGCCCGCTTCGGCCAACGCCAGCACAAGCGGAATGCCGACATGGCCGGCGCCGCCAACCACGGTCACGTCCGCGTTCTCGACGGTGGTCGGCGTGCTGGAGGCTGCGATATCGGGCCGAATGGTCATGACGCGACTATAAAATGACAGGCTAAGGTGGCGATAGGGGGCAAACTACAGGGTCCGCGGTTCGGGTAACGGCGTGATTAACCGGCCGCGGAAGCCTTTGGCCCTGAGCTTGGGGGCGAGCTCGTCGGCGATATGCCAGGAAAAAATCACCGCGCAATCGGGCTGGTCGCTGAACAACTGAGTCTCGTCCACCACCGGGATCTGGGTGCCGGGCATGCATTTGCCGATCTTGAGCGAACCGGGGATTTCGCAGACGTAATCGATGATGCCCTGGTCGAGCCCGACATAATTGACCAGCGTGCTGGCGCGCGACGGCGCGCTGATGCCCGCGATGCGCGCACCTGTTTCCTTAAGCTCCCGCAGCATCGACAATAGCCGCAATTTGGAAAGCACAACGTCGCGCCGAAACGCGACGAGGCGCTTGGCCAGGGCTTCGCCGCGCGGCTCGCCGGCCAGCATATGCCGTACGCTGTCCTGCACCGGGCGGGCGCCGCGGCGCGCCGCATAGACGCGGATCGAGCCGCCATGGCTCGGGATCGGCCGCGCGTGGAACACCTCGAGCTCGTGCATCTCCAGGAGATGCTTGAGGCTGGTGACCGAATAATAGCGCAGGTGCTCGTGATAGACGGTGTCATATTGCAGCGTGTCGAGCAGGCCGATGAGATAATGCGATTCGGAAATGAACACGCCGTCCGGCGCCAGCATCTCGACGATGCCGTCGACGATCGCGTGCACGTCCTCGATATGGGCAAAGCAATTCGCCGCCGTGACCACGCTCGCCGGCCCGTGCGCGGCCTTGACCTCGCGCGCGACCTCCGCGCCGAAATAGCGCTTGAGCGTCGGGATGCCCTTGCTGTTGGCGATGTCGCCGACGTCGGTCGGCTCGATGCCGAGTACGCGTTGGCCGCCATTCTTGAAGTTGGACAGCAGCGTGCCGTCGTTGGAGCCGATATCGACGACGAGGTCGTTACTGCCAAGGCCGAGCAGGGCGGCGCTCTCGCGCTGCAAATCGGCGAAATTATCGCGCAGTAATTTGGTGGTGCCGCTGGTGTAGGGATATTCCGGCGGGAAAATGATGACCGGATCGACCGCTAATCCCAGCTGGACCAGATCGCAGTCGCGGCAATGCAGCAGATTGGTCGGAAACCACGGCTGCTGGCGCGGCACTTGCCCGATCGGCACCATCTGGTTGACCGGCGGCATGTAACCGAGCGAAAGCACATTATCGAGACGCGTTGAGCCGCAGACCTGGCAACATTCGACCGGAACGCTTCCGCCGGAGCCTGCGGCGCGCGCGACTTTGATGGGACGCAAGATTCAATTCTCCTTTGGCGCAAGCTGCTCGTTCTTCCAGTACCAGTCGAGCGTTGGCCTCAAGCCCTGGTCGAGCGGCACGTGCGGCTTGTAGCCCAGCCGGCCAAGTTTTGAAATGTCGGGACAGCGCCGCAGCGTGCCGCCCGCGCGCGCCGCGCCGGGCAGCAGCTCGATCTCGCGCTCGGCGCAAGCGGCGATGCGTTGCGCCAGGTCGGCGATAGCGATCTCTTCAGTTGTGCCGAGATGGTAGACGCCGAGATGCTCGCCCTTCTCGCGCATGACCATGACGCCCGCCACCAGATCGTCAATGTGGCAGAAGCTGCGCGTTTCTTTCCCCGAGCCCTGGATATCGAAACGCAATTTGCCGGACGGCTGATTTTCGCCGAGCCGATGCATGCGCAGCGCCAGTTGCGGGATCACGTGTTCCCAACCCATGTCGGGGCCGTAGACATTGTGCGGGCGAAAAATGAGAACGCGCTCGAAATACTTGCGCCCGAAATTGATCGCCATCACTTCGCTGATCAGCTTGCCGGCGCCGTAGGAATAACGCGGGTTGGCAGCGTCGGGCACCACCAGCGGCGCGCTTTCGTCGGTCGGCACGCGTGGCGGCGTCTGATAGACCTCCGAACTCGACGCCAAAACGAAATTGCCGATGTTGTTTTTGCGGCAGGCGTCAATTACGTTGATCATTCCGCGCACGCCGACATCGAGCACCAGTTCGGGCTGGCTATAGAAAAATTCCGTGCCGTTGACGAAGGCGAGGTGATGCACCTCGTCCATACCTTTGGCGGCTTTCTGCACGACGCTCGCGTCGCGAATATCGCCGGCGATGAAGTCGATGTCGTTGGCGACGTCTTTGAGACGCCGCGGATGCCCGCGCGAATTGTCGTCGAGCACGCGCACGCTGTTGCCGGCGCGCAACAGGGCTTTCACCAGCGCCGAGCCGATGAAGCCGCTGCCGCCGGTAACGAGAATCTTGCTCATACCGGTTGCCCGCGCGCGTCTTCGGCGGCGAAATCGATCCAGGTGCCGTGATTATGGGAGCGGCGCGCGGCGTCCATCAGCCGCTGCACGCGGTAGCCCTCTGCAAATCCGGGCGTGGCGGTTCCGTCGCTTTCGATGGCGTCGAACCAAAGCTTCGCCAGCCGCGACACCGGCGCAATGCGACCGTCGGGATAATGCGCGTCGACCGGGTCGCTGACAACGATATGTCTGAGCGTCGCCGCCAGGCGCGTGGCGTGAGACAGCTCGAAGCCGCGCATATAATCGGCGCCCGGGTTCTGCAGCACCAGCGTGCCGTCCTCGCCGAAGAATTCGATGCGGTGGCCGGCGCCAAGATAGGACGCGCAGCTCATGGACAGGCTTGCCAGCGGCCCCGACTTGAACTGCAGCGCCATCGCGATCGTCGTTTCCAGGTCGCCGCTTGCGTCCGGCACCCCGCCGATGCGCGCCGACAATCCTGCGATCGGCCCGCAAAACCACTCGAGATAGTGCAGACAGTGGCTGATGAAATTTCCCAGCACGCCGCCGCCGTCGTCGCCCGCTGTTTTCCAATTTCGCATGCGCAATTGCAGCGCGCGGCTTTCGACGTGCCAATGCACCGTGACATGGCGCAGCGCGCCGATCGCGTGCGCCGCGATCATCGCCTTCGCACGTTGCCAGGCCAAGATCTGGGTGAAATTGAAATCGATCATGGTCGGTCGGCCGCTCAGTTCGGCCTGCTGCAACATGGCGCGCGCGCCGGCCAAATCGCTCGCCATCGGCTTTTCGATGAAGACCGGTTTGCCGAGTTCGAGCGCCCGGATCGCGATCTGGGCTTGCAGGCTTGGCAGCGTGGCGATGGCGACCGCTTGCACGTCGGCGTCCTCGACCAGCGCGCGCCAATCACCATGGCCCTTGGCTACACCGGCGGCGCGCGCAAGCTCGCCGGTGCGAGCCGCATCGCGGCCGGCGAGCGCCACCACTTGGCAGCGCGGGTCGGCGCGGAACGCCGGCAACAGCACAACGCGTCCGTAATTGATGCCGACGATGCCGAGACGAATCACGGTCTAATGCCCTGGAAGAAGCGCCGCTACCGGCGCTTGCGGCGTGGATTTGGGCCAAATCGGCATGCTACGCAAGGGGATAGTGGCGTAAGGCGGGAGCGGGCATGCCATCTGAAGGCAAAATCGCACCGGCGGGCTCCGGCGGCTGGCGCAAGCTCGGCGCGCTGCTGCTCGCGCTCGCCGCGATCGGCCTGCCGGTCAACGATCTAGCCGCGTATTTGCCGCTGCTGCTGGCCGCGGTCGTTATTTTCAGCGGCGAGGTCAGGGCGGGGGCGCTCGCCTGGACCGCCGCGGCCGCGGTGGTCGCCGCCGCCATCGTCGGGCAATTTCTGCTGGCGCCGCCGCGCATCCAGGAAGGCCATAATGTTTTTCTGCCGAGCCCGGCGCTCGAGCGCGCCCTGCCGGCCGAGGTCTATCGCCGCCTCGCCGATGAATTCGACGCGCAGTATCCGCCCGCGGTCCGCTGCAAACCCGGCAGCGTCGGCTGCTGGCAGGACCAGGGTTTGCCCGACAAGCCCTTCGCGTTTTCCGCCGATGGCATCTTCCACAAATCGCCGCTGTCGCGTTCGGTCACCGAGCTCGATTTCTCCGATGCGGTCTGGCTGCGTCTCGGGTTCATCAACGAAAACCGCTACAACTGGTACACCGCCGCGCCCGACGTGCATCGCGCCGATCGCGACCGCCGCTTCTGGATGGGGCTCAATCGCTGGCATCTTGCCATGCCGTGGTACGAGGCGATCAGCCTGCCGGCGGCTTTTGTCGGCGGCGAACTGTGCTGGCGCGGCGATATGATGTGGGAAGGCGAGGGCGGTCATTTCTCACGCTGGAGCGGCGACGGCTGCCGCGCCATCGAGCCCGCCGACGCCGGCCGCCGCATTTTCGGCATCGCGATCAAGCCGGACACGCTCGCAATGTACGTGTCGCCGCCATGGACGGTGCGCGTCAAGACCATCGCCGCCGCCGCGCTGAGCGGAATAGCCATACTGACATTGCTTGGGGTGCTCGTACGGTTCAGAGCGCGGCATCTTCTGCTGCCGGCCATCGTCATTCTCTTGGCGTTCTTGCTGATCGCGATCGACGACGCCAGCTTCCTCGGCGGCGTGCGGCCGTTCGACGGCGGCGACGACGGGCTGTTCTACGACGGTGTCGGGCGCATTATCTTGCAGAAGCTCCTGGCCGGGGACGTCTGGGGCTTTCTCGAAGGCGGCGAAAATGTTTTCTATTACGGCGGCCCTGGCCTGCGGTATTTCCGCGCGCTCGAGCACATCGTGTTCGGCGAAAGCTATCTCGGCTATCTCTCGCTCGTTCTTCTGCTGCCGTTCGTCGTTCTCAGAATTTTTCGCAGATTCCTTTCGGAACGATGGCCGCTCGCGCTCGTTCTTCTGTTCGTCGCGGTGCCGATCGGCATCTTGTTCGGCACGAGCTACGTTCAGTACATCAAATGGTCGAGCAAGGGGTTTGCCGACCCGGCGGCGTACATATTGTTCTTCTGCGCCATTCTGCCGCTCATCGGCCGAAATGTTCTGCCGGCCTTTTTAGGCGCGCTTTTGCTCGCGCTTTCGATCTTCATGCGGCCGGTCGTGGCGCCCGCCGCAGCGGTACTGTTGGCGGGCGCCGGGCTCGCCGCACTCTATCAACGGCAATGGGGGCGGCTCGCCGGATTGTGTATCGGCTTCCTGCCGGTGTTCTCGATGGCGCTGCACAATTGGTATTTCGGACATGCGTTCGTGCCCTTCAGTTCGAACGCCGGCGACGCCAATCTGCTGGTGACGCCGCCATCGGCCTATCTCGAAGCCGCGCGGCAATTGCTGCACCTCGATTTCAGCGGGTTCGTGCGCGTGCTCACCCAGATCGCGAACTGGCTGAGCGGGCCGGCGGAATCCTACTGGACCGTTCCGCTCAATGCCGCCGGCGTCGCCATTCTCATTTATGTCGTCGTGCGCGGCCGCGCCTTCGATCCCTGGCTGCGCCTGATCGGCGGCGCGGCCTTGGCGCAGCACGCGGTGGCGCTGTTTTATAGAGCGGACGTCGCGCGCTATCATCTGCTCACCTGGTTTCTCACCATGCTGGTGGTCATGGTCTTTGTGCGTGAGGTCGGAATCGGCTGGCTGCAACGGCACTTTCCGGGGCCGGCGCAACGCCTTGCCGATAACCCGCTGACGCAATGGCTTGCATCCGGCCTCACGCGGCTGCAAAAGAGTTCGGCATGAGCAAAAAACCCACCGGCATCGCCAACGGCCTGACGAATTACGGCGACCCCGATTTCTCGCTTTATCTGCGGCGCTCGTTCGCCCGTTCGATGGGCTATTCCGTCGCCATGCTGGAAAAGCCGGTGGTCGGCATCGCCTACACGCCCTCCGGCTTCAACAATTGCCACCGGCATTTCCCGGAATTGCTGGAGGCGGTCAAACGCGGCGTGCTGGCGGCCGGCGCTCTGCCGATCGAATTTCCCACCATCTCGCTCGGCGAGGTGTTCCTCAATCCGACCAGCCTTAAATTCCGCAATCTGATGTCGATCGACACCGAGGAAATGGTGCGCGCGCAGCCCATGGACGCGGTGGTGCTGATGGGCGGCTGCGACAAGACCGTGCCGGCCCAACTCATGGGCGCGGTGTCGGCCGGCCGGCCGGCGGTGATGCTGGTGGCGGGACCGATGATGACCGGGCGCCACCGCGGCGAACGGCTGGGCGCCTGTACCGATTGCCGGAGGTTCTGGGCGCAATACCGCGCCGGCACGATCGACGAGCAGGAAATTTCCGCCATCGAAGGCAAGCTCGCTACCACCGCCGGCACCTGCGCGGTGATGGGCACGGCCTCGACCATGGCCTGCTTGGTCGAAGCGCTCGGCATGATCCTGCCCGGCACGGCGGCCATCCCCGCCGTGCACGCCGACCGTTTGCGCGCGGCGGAAGCTACCGGCGCCGCGGCGGTCAAGCTGATCGGCTCGCAACTCACGCCCGACAAAATCATCAATCAAAAGTCGGTGGAGAACGCGCTGCGCGTGCTGCTGGCCATCGGCGGCTCCACCAACGCCATCATTCATATGACGGCGATCGCGGGCCGCGCCGGCATCGCGGTCTCGCTCAAGCGGCTGAACGAATTGTCCGACACCACGCCGGTGCTGGTGAACCTGAAGCCGGTCGGCAACGGCTACATGGAAGATTTCTTCGCCGCCGGCGGCATGGGCGCGCTGATGCGCGAAATCAAGGACCTGCTGCATCTCGACGTCATGACGGTGACCGGCGAGACGCTCGGCCAGCGGCTCGAGGCCGGCGCCGGGACCTGGGTCGACCGCAGCATCGTCGCGGAGCGCAACAAGCCGCTGGAGCCGCAAGGCGGGCTGGTCGCGCTGTTCGGCAACCTCGCGCCGCAGGGCGCCATTCTCAAGCGCTCGGCGGCGGACTCCAAGCTGTTCGAGCTTGAGGGCAAAGCGGTGGTGTTTTCTTCGCTCGCCGATCTCGCCGCGCGCATCGACGATCCCAAGCTCGACGTCGAGGCCAACGACATTCTGGTGCTGCAAAACGCCGGTCCGCATTCGGCTTCCGCTATGCCGGAGGCCGGCTACCTGCCGATCCCGAAGAAGCTCGCGAGCAAAGGCGTCAAGGACATGGTGCGCGTCTCCGACGCGCGCATGAGCGGCACGGCCTTCGGCACCATCGTGTTGCACGTGACGCCGGATTCAGCTTCCGGCGGCCCGCTCGGCCTGGTCAAAAACGGCGACCGCATCCGGCTTTCGGTGAAAGACCGCCGCATCGACCTCGTCGTCGATGACGCGGAACTCAAGCGCCGTGCCGCGGCGGCCAAGCCCGCGCGCGAGGAACCGCAACGCGGTTACGCCAAGCTTTACGCCCAGGAAATCCTCGGCGCCGACCAAGGCTGCGATTTCGCCTTCCTGAAGCCGCGCTGAAGGCGCCGATCGCGCAAATTGCCCCATCCGCGTTCACGTCTTCGTATGGCTAATTGCCAATTAACGATTGTGGCTCGCGGAAATTAACGCGTCGCCAAAGCCGGTGCGGATAAGTTGTGGAAAATTAGATGTCGTTGAGGCGGCGCCGCGTGCCGCCTGAATGTGGAGCTATGGCGAGGACGCGCCGGTATTGGGTCAAGTATCGTCACTGGCGCGTCGTTGTATACGCCGGTGCACTCGGCTTTTTCCTCACGCTGATGGCGGTGGAAGCCGTCAACGTCTATGCGCAGCCGCTGACGCCGTTGTCGATCGCCCTGGCGGTCGTCGCAGGCTCATTGTCCGGTGTATGCGTGGCCGGGGCGTTGTCGGGCTGGCACATCAGACGCAGGCTCAGCGGGCAGAACCGGCAGCTCGATGCCGCGCTCAACAATATGATTCAGGGCCTGTGCATGTTCGATGCGCAGAACCGGCTGCTGGTCTGGAACGAGCGCTACCGGGCCATGTACAATATCGACCCCCGGCGCATCTGGCGCGGCTGCACCATTCGCGATCTGCTCGATGCGCGCATCGCGGCCGGCACCTTCCCGCTCGACCCCGGCCGTTACGATGGCGAGTTGCGCGCGCATCTCAAGGACGGCCGCAACTTCACGCTCAACATCGAACTGGCCGACGGCCGCATCGTCGACGTCATCAATCAGCCGATCGAAGGCGGCGGCTGGGTCGCGATGCACGAAGACATCACGGAGCGCAAAAAGGCCGAACGCGAACTCGAGAATACGCGGTCGTTCCTCGATACCATCATCGAGAACGTGCCGTCGCCGATCATCGTGAAGGGCGCGCAAGACCTGCGCTACATGCTGATCAACCGCGCGGCCGAGCAATATCTCGGGGTCGACCGCAACACGATGCTCGGCAAGCGGGCCAGCGAAGTCATGCCGAAAGTCACCGCCGACCAGATCGAAGAGCAGGACAAGAAACTGCTCGAGGCGGGGACGATCATCGTCCGTGAAGAGCATACGATATTGACGCCCGGCAACGGCACCCGCATCGTTACGGCCACGCGCCTGCCGGTGAAAGGCGCCGACGGCAAGCCGCAATACCTCATCAGCGTCATCCGCGACCTGACCGAGCGCCGGCGCCACGAGCAACAGATCGCGCACATGGCGCATCACGACTCGCTTACCGACCTGCCGAACCGCACGGCGTTCAACGAGTGCATCGCCGCCACACTCGACATCGCCAAGGCTTCCGGCGAAAGCTTCGCGCTGCTCAGCGTCGATATCGACCGCTTCAAGACCTTCAACGACGTGTTCGGCCACTCGGTCGGCGACCGGCTGTTGCGTGAAATCGCGGGCCGGCTGGAGTCGGCCTGTCAAGGCGCCTTCGTCGCCCGCGTCGGCGGCGACGAATTCCAGGTCATCACGCCGACCGGGCCGCAACCGGAAACCGCCGAGGCGCTGGCGGAAAATCTGAGCGCGGCGCTCGATACCGATATCGACATCGACGGCTATCCGCTGCGCGTGGGGCTGACCGTCGGCGTCGCCGTCTTCCCGCAGGACGGCGCCGACGCGGTCAATCTGATCGCCAATGCGGACGCCGCCTTGTTCCGCGCCAAGACGGAGGCGCGCGGCACCATCCGATTCTTCCAGATGACCATGGACAATCAATTGCGCGACAAGCGCGTGCTGCAGCAGGATCTGCGCTCGGCAATCGCGCGCGACCAGCTCGTGCTGCATTATCAGCCCTACACCACGATCGGCGGCGACGTCCTCGGCTTCGAGGCGCTGGTGCGCTGGCATCATCCGACGCGCGGCCTGATTTCGCCGGCGCAGTTCATCCCGCTCGCCGAGGAAAGCGGCCTCATCGTGCCGATCGGCGAATGGATCCTGCGCACCGCCTGCCAGGAAGCGGCCTCCTGGCCGCGCCGGCTGCCCATCAGCGTCAATCTGTCGCCGGTGCAGTTCCGCCAGGGCGACCTGGTCGGTCTGGTGCATTCGATCCTGCTGGAGACCGGCCTCGAGCCGCCGCGGCTCAAGCTCGAAGTCACCGAGGGCGTGCTGATCGACGACTTCACGCGCGGGCTGTCGGTGCTGCGTCGCCTGAAGGCGCTCGGCGTGCGCATCGCGATGGACGACTTCGGCAGCGGCTACTCATCGCTGTCCTATCTGCAGGCCTTCCCGTTCGACAAGATCAAGATCGACAAAAGCTTCATCGTCAATCTGCCGCAAAACCAGCAGTCGGCGGCGATCGTGCGCGCGGTGATCGGGCTGGCGCACGGCCTCGGCCTGCCGGTGCTGGCGGAAGGCGTTGAAACGGAAGAGCAGCGCCAGTTCCTCGCCGGCGAAACCTGCGACGAGATCCAGGGCTTCCTGATCGGGCGGCCGCAGCCGATCGCGGACTATGCTGTCGTGGTCGGGCGTGCGCCGGCGCCGGCGACGAAGCTCGCGGCAACCGGCTGAGCGGGCGGCGCGCGGTGACTGGTGCTGCCGCACAGGATTGAACTGTGGACCTCCCCCTTACCAAAGGTGCAGGTGAGCGTTGCTAAGTCGTTGAGGGTTTGGTCTTTTTCAGACGCTTCTTTTGACGATTCCCAGGTTTTCCCCAGGGTAGGGCGTCGATGGTCTGCGCCAGATGCGCGACGTTCACATGGGCATAGCGCAACACCATCTTCTCGCTTTTCCACCCGCCGAGTTTCATGAGGGCGGGCAAGTCGCGGTTCGCCGCGTAGTGCCAGGTCGCCCAGGTGTGGCGGCAATCGTGCGGCGAAAAATCTGTAATACTGGCACGACGACAGGCGCCGCTGAAGCCAGTTTTGATTTGGCCGCCGCCATCCACTTTCCGCGCATAAGCATGGCCATCAGGTCGCCGGAATACTTCAGCCTCGCGATGAGGTAGCTTTGTTAGCGCGGCAACCACACGTGGGTGAAGCGGTACGCCGCGAGCCTCACCGTTCTTGGTTGCGATGAAATCGACATGACTGCGTTCGAGATCGACTTGCCGCCAGTCCAGATACAGGGCTTCCGATACCCGCGCGCCGGTGTAGAGCAGGAATATCACGAGCGGACGCAAATGAGCGGCATTCGCCGCGATCAGTCGATCAGCCTCGACTGGCGTGATCCAGCGCACGCGCCCCTTAGGCTGGATTGGCCGCTCAACCTGACGATACTCGCAAAGCCCTCGAGCAGCTCCATGCTTAAGGACAGCCGAGATCGGGGTGTAGACCTGCCGGTTGAGCGTCGAGGCGGCGGCGGTTGGATACAAAGCCTTGGCGGCTTGGTCGATTGCTGTCTGATCGATTTGTTCGAGGGGTAAGCCCCCGAAACGGTCGAGCAATGGCTTCATGTACCTGCGCTCGCCGCCCCCCTCCATGTAGCCGACTGCGGCCTCTAGGAACGTCGCGGTTGTCTTTCGGCCAAAGATGCTCCCTTGGAAGATTTCCCATTCTCGGCGCGCACGGATTGCCTCTGCGACCTTTCGGTCAGCAACGCCTGTGCTTTCGTCCACAGTGACGCCACGGATGCATGTCGGAAAATCAAAACTGAATGAGTGAGAGAATTTGTCAGTGGTTCGTAGCTAAGCGTTTTTGGCCATTCACAACAAAGCATTCTGTCGTATGATATTTTCGCCTATAGTCAGCGCCACACGGATAACAAATGCCGCACGAAACAATCCAAATTAATGTCTACAAAACCGCTCCAGCGGAGGCGGTCTGCTGCCTTCTAAGAAGGGGGCGTGAGCCATGTCTGACTCCCCAACGGCGCCCAAGAATGGCTGGGCAATCGCTACACTATTGCGCCGGGCGAAGCTGGCAATCGAATCTGGCGAGACGTCGCTGCGTGCCGCCGCTGAAGACATTGCGGCTGCTCAAGTGCACGGCGCGACGCAAAGACAGATTGCTAAAGCGGTCGGAAAATCTGCCGCTTGGGTTAATCGCCTGCTCGCGTGGCGCCGGAGTGGCTATCAAGACGGCACCCCATTCGGACCGCAGGCCAAGGCCAGTCGGCAACGAGCCCAACGTGTTCAGGCGAGTCAACGCAAAAAACAAAAAGCCGCGACCACCAGCGAGCAAGCGCAGGCAGCCGCAGAACGTGCTCGTGCCGAGACGGCCGAGGCTGAAGCAACCAGGGCCAAAGCGGAGGCTCAGAGGGCAAAGGCTGAGGCTGCCAAGGCCAAAGCGGATGCCAAGAAGGCTTGGGAACAAGCAAAGGCGCGCAGTTCTTTCCGTACTGTGTTCGGCGACAAAACGAAAAAGGAGATAAATAGCGGCTCGCGTGAACGCCTGGTCAAAGCTCTCGGAATGCTCGGCTCAGATCAGGCCGGTGAGCGGGATGCCGCTGCATGTGCCGCCGAAAAACTACGCATCAAACTCGACATGACTTGGGATGAACTGATCATTCCGGCGGACGAAGCCGAGGACTTTTACACTTCGGGCGCCGAGAACCCCGGGAGGGCGGCGTGAAACCGCCCAATAAATCAAATCCCGGCGCTGGCCCGGATGTTGATGTCGTGGACCAGGCAGACAGGGCCGCGACACTGCAAATTGATGTACTCCGCCGTTTGGCGTCGACCTCGGTCAATCGGTTCAAGTGGGTTGGCCTCAAAAACTGTTCTTCCACAAAATGTGTGCGGGCCCATTGTAATGCAGCGTGCGCCTTTGGCGCTCGCAGCCACCGCCTGAAAGCGATCCCAGCGGCTTACCAACTGTTGGAAAAGCATCAAGGGCCGCTTTTCGAAGTTCGGGTCAGCCCCGACGTGTGGCTGCGTAAGGCAGGAGAGCTACACAAGGCAAATATGTTGGCGGTGAGACAATTGAACCGTCGCGCCCTTGACGCGCTTTATAACACTGACGTTGTTGCGGTGGGATCGTTGAAGATTTCCGCTTTGCCTGAGCATCTGCCGAACGACTGGCACCTTGAAATGCACCAGATCGTTGCCGGTGTCGAGCGCGAAACCTTGGAGGGAATATTCACGAATCAAAAGCCCAATGCGTACAACGCCGTCCAGATCGACCCGGTAGAGAATTTGGCCGACGCGGTGGCTAGAGTATTTCGACAAGACCTACGCGTATGGCACCCAAGTGATACGAAGGAACCGGCGCAGCCCAAGAATAGCCTGCGGGCCGAGTATTATCGATGGCTGCTAGGCATGAATGCTGGCGCGTTGACGATCCGCTATGGCTGCGACCGTCACTTTAATAGACTAAACAAACAGCCGCGTGCTGTGCGGGCCAAGGTGCGGAAACCACACCCTTATCCCGGGTGGCTTGAATACAACCAATTTGGAAGCGAGACACGCGCGAGGCTTGACCTCGAAAAGGAATTGCGCCCAAAGGGAAAAATAGCAACTGGTTCTCTGAAAGACTACTTGAAAGACCTGGATTGATAAGTGTGTTGGCTAAACCGACGTAGCCGAGTTACGTGAACATATAAATGCATACTCGGTATGCCAGGCAGCTTACGTGTACACATTAAAGCGTTCCCAGGCGGAGAACCCAACGTAATCCACAAACTACGTGGACACATTATTGCGTACTCAGCCTCAGTTTCTGTCTCCAACCGCATTTACGTGGACAGTCTAATGCGTACTTCCGCTACTCCCGGATCCCTTCGTAAAAGTAGACCCGAGCATCTTACGGGCAATATCTTCGGACACGTTATGGCGGGATTGAATATCCCTAATTGCCCGTTCCTCCGAACTCATGGTGTCACGCGTCGGCTTTTTCCGCTCCTCGGGTAGTACGAGAATATGATCCGCGCTGGCTTGGTCCCATTTGATGGTCTTGCACATGTATTCGGCAAGTTCGTCCAAATCGCACGTTATTTCTTTCACATGAACTCGGTCGATTCCAAGCACCGAGTATTTCCGCTGGTTACTATGGATATGCTCGATTGGACATTCCTCAAAATTTGAGACCGGAGGAATCAACAATGGCCCGTTGAAATGAAGTCCATTGTCGTTGAATTGCACATCCCTAAGAGAAATCTTTTCACGCTTGGGTACCGGACGATCTGGAAAGAGCCACAGCCTCGGTAATTTCCTCATCTGGCTTGGCCTACCCGGATGATTAGCAAACTTCGTACAAAACCTCGAATAAAAACCCTTACAAATAGCCCTTTCCATTTGCTGCAACACGGCTTCTACATTTCCAGGCAATGGCTCAAACATGAAGTTGATGTAGTAAAGCTGCCAATCCATCAGCCAGTGATCCAATATCCAATCAATACATCCTTTGATCCAAGGATTCTCTTTCAACTGATCTGATTTTGAATAATCAACTCCCATTCAATTTCTCCCTATTCCCTGTGTGTCTATATGTAGACACTGTGTCTCTATGTCTCTGTTGTCTCTAAATGGATTTCTATTTGAGTATGTGTCTATTTCAATCTCTCTATGATCATAGTCTCTTCATATGCCCTGCTGATATTCAGAGCATTTTCCAGAGCAAAGCAGCATATTCATTGTCGGCTGCGTTATAGCCCTCGGTCGGTCGAACATTGGATGGCGGATTTTTTGGCCTCGTCGCCCCGTTGTCCGCCGATTGCTCAACTGCTGGTTCTTTCAATACAAGCGAAGCCTTCTTCACGTTCATGCTGGATTCCTTTGTTCAAGTTTTGCGAGCGCTACGTCATGAGGCAGATAAGCCAGTCAGGTAGCTTCTCGAACCGCATCAACGTGAGACCTGAGGTTTTTAAATTCACTCATTGCTTTCTCGGTTTCTGCAATGCCGATGCTATTTGACCGCGCAACGATTACGGCTGCCTGCGCGGGTTATGCTACCCTAAACTCGCCCCGCATACCCGCTCAATGTCCGCCATTGTCCAAAAGCGAACATCGCCCTCGCACCGAAGGTCGAATGCCGAGGCGTTCGTGGCTCGTTGTCCTCTTTGCGCCTGAACGCGGGTAGGAAGGGCAACGAAATATTATGCCCAGTTAATCGTTATTCCCACGTATCTGGCGCGCCCGCGTTGGGCCGTGCGGCGGATAAACGCCAGCAAGCCGCCGCGGTGATAATGCCTGCAACCGGATAGACCAGATCAAGCGCTATCCCGGGATCTGAAAACCAAGAAGCCGCGAACTGCGCGAATGTTTGTTCAGGCGGGCCGGAGTCAGTTCCGCTCGATTTCCACTCCATCCAGGTCAGCGGAATAACAAATACTGCGCCGGTCAGCCCGCCGAGAGTGGCAAAGCGCACCGCCGTCATCCGAACTAAACGTGAGGCTAACCAAACAACAGGTAGGAACGCGAATACAAAAACGCCGTACGCAAGAACACAACCCGCTATGAACAAGAATAGAAATCCTAGCAGGGGCCGCTCAGTCGTAAGCGCGGCCAGGGGGACCGCAAAGATCGCCGGGGCGATCATTGGCGACAGGACAACGCCTTTCCAAGATAAGTGCACAGTTACCGCACGCCCTTCTGCACGGCACAGTTTCCTCGATTACTTCTAACAAATGATTAGCAATTCAACTCCATGGCATTGTCAGATATTTGATCGTCCCCTATCTCCGCGATACCATCGAGAGGACGATTTACTCGAATTTCACAACTGCGCGACCAGCAATCGCGCGGACCAAAATTACTACAGTTGTTTTGCGGTTCAGAATCCAGTCAACAAATCGTCGTCACGGTCGAACAGGGATGCCCGCTCTGCCCGCTGACATCGCCAGAGACGCAAGCCGACTGTGGTGAATGTCCGCTTAGGGAGGCGGACAAACCGTCCCGGGCCAACGACTGCCCTTTGTCCACTTTGGTCCGAGAGCGGACAAACTATTGCGGCGCAGCGAATGTCCGCTAAGTGCCATTCGCGACCATTCGACGGCAGGATTCTTTTGTCCATTAAGGGCCGTTGTTGACTACGATGCGCACAAGTTCGGCCGTGTTTTTGGCCTTTAGCTTTTGTAAAATATTAGCTCGATGAAATTCGACAGTACGAGGGCTTATTCCAAGCACTCGAGCGGCCTCCTTACTTGAGGCTCCCGCAGCTATCTGCGCTAGAACTGCATGTTCACGCGGTGTCAGCTCCGCCAGCTTGGCGGACCAGGATGACCTTGCATTGGCAGTTTCGCCTGCATGTTCAAACAAGTTTTTGCCTCGGTTTTCATGGGTTTCAATGACCTCCCAAGAACCATCGCGAAGCGCCGCTATAAACTGATGGTGGCGCGCCGCATGGAGGACTGCAGCGGAGCTGCTCTCTTCCAAGGGGAAAGAACACAGTACAATTGTTTTTTCGTCGGCAATTTGATCGTCGAGTGCTTTTTCGTATTCGTTAAACCGCTTTAAATCAACCTTTCGAAGCGACGCACCGCTTCCATTGACACGTAAGCCGACATTACCTTTTGAAATGGCTTCTCTTAGTTTCTTATGGAAACGCTCGAGCACGGCAGCAATATTCAAAGCTGCCTTCTGGCATATACCATTGAAAATCTGAGATCAGCTCGACATTGCCTTCCGACAAATGCCGATCAAAGTCAGGCACTCCACGTTTCAATGCCTCCAATGCTTCTTGTCGAGCCATGGATGGGGGAAATATCCATAAACAGAATTCTTTGTTTTCTAATCCGGCACTGAAATACGGGACCACGATCTCGAAAAAATCCTGTTTCGTTTCATAAAACAGGCCAAAGATGTGTCCCCCAGGGTACGTTACCCAGTATGTCAATTCCTGTCGGCGTAAGAGCGTGCTTCAACGCCGCCGCTCCAAAGACTATAAATTCACCTTCCGAAATACTAAGTACATTAAAAGAACCCGCTGGCACACGTTAAAGTTCCCCCACTCGATTTCACGAAGTGGGCTTGCTTGAATAAGGCATTGCTATTTCTTCCATTTTTCCCGTTCGAGTATTGTCTCGATTTCGACAGCTCTCGCCATCAACTGATGACCTGCTGCCTCCAAACCTTCCGCAATTTCCGTTTTAAGTCCTGGAATTTTTGCGCAGCGAAAACATTGTTCTGCTTCCCCGACAAGTCGCTCGGCATCGGCACTGTTGGCGTTGCGACGATACATAGGAGGATTGAGCGCTATATGCCGCAGCAACGTGGCGCTGAGCGAAACGACCAAGTCGCGTAAGTCTTGATTTTCAGATTGCAGTGACCGCAATAACTCGAGTTCTGGATTGTCTGACATCTGGCCTTGATTAGTGCAAAGCCGCCCAGCGGTGATTTTGGTTTTCATTACCTTTTCGACAACTCGTAATTTTACGGGGAAGATCCACTTGCCCGAGGCCTCCTCGTAATCCTACGAGTGTTTTTTCACCCGTGCATTAACTATGCCTGGTCGCGTGGGCGACGAGTTGCAGTGTGGAGTTGATCCTAATTCCAATAGGGAGAGACGACCTTGCAATACCGATGACCGCGTTTCGATATGATCGACAATTCAAGCGAAGTCCCTTTTGACCCGAAAGTGTTTCTCGCCACAGTGGATGGTGGTCGGACGATATCCAACTACCGAATTAATGACCTTATCTTCTCACAGGGCGACCCTTCGGATGCGGTGTTCTACATCAGAAAAGGCAAGATCAAACTCAATGTGATTTCCGACCAAGGGAAGGAAGCCGTCATTGCAGTCTTGGGTCCAGACGAGTTCTGCGGGGAGGAATGTTTGGTTGGGCAGCCTAGCTTCATCAGATCAGCGGCTTTGCGTGCCAGCTTGAACTCGGGCTCAGAGAATTTTGCAACTTTGGGTTTTTTGTTCTCATCAAATCCGTACACCACCATTATTCGATCTACCTTTCGCTTTGACGCACGCGCACTTTTTGCCTTTGGTTTGCTCATGTGAGCCCTCCATAAAAGCCGAAGGGCCCCGGTGGGGCCCATGTGAGTTCGGCTTTGAAAGATAAAGTCGGGTAAATTCAGGCGTTCAGTCGATCTTGATGCCTAAAAGCTTTTCAAGTCCGTGGATGGGGCACTGCGGATCGGCTGTGAAAGTTGGCTCAACGACACCGTTCTTTGAGCGCCCGCGACCCCAGTTGTTCTCTGCGGCCGGACAAGTGCAGCCACGGGCCGCGGCTTCGGGCGAGCCTGGGTCGTATTTGAGAAAATCTTCGCCTACCTCAATCTCCATCAGATCCTCCATGGCGCGCGCCGTCTACTATTGGATTTAGTCGGGAACACGTTGGTTACTGGCTCCTATAGCCATGTCCGCCATTGGGGTAACAGCGGACAAGAGGCGGTTTTTGGCCATATCTACGGTTTGTCTGCTAATGACCCAACACCGACATCGCCAGCATTTTGTGTTGCGGTAGCGAAGGGGTTAAGTATTCGCTTTATGGCCGGTGGCGCGCTAAAAACTCCGGATGAAGCACGCTTATGCATTGCCACTAATAATCGCCATAGCCGGAGTTCTGGTTCTGGCAATTGCATTGTATGCAACGCATCGATTTTAAATGGCTGAATTCATTCTATAGCATACAGCGATGCGAGTGCAGCGATCCCGATTTGGAGCAATGCCTGCAGTCGAATTTATCTCATCTTTTCCAAATGTAGACGAATGATGGTATTTCCATTTCCTTGATTAAAGCTGATTGCGTATTGCTCCATCATCATGATCGATCGTTCGTCATCGGCGCGCGGACATTGCACTACATCGTGACGTAGTCCCGCTCGGTCGAGCATTTGTTCGAACAAATTGCCGGCATCGTCCAATGCGCCGTGGACAGGAAACGTGCCCGACATGTAGATCTTGTGTTCTGCATACGAGGGGGCGAGGCAGTATTGCCAATCAGTCGCCAGTGCGGCTTGTGAACTTGTCGCAATCAAAGCAACGCCAAGGAATATTTTCGTGAGCATCGATCAAAATAATCTTTTTGCTTGCGTATCAAACAAGCATCCTTGGTCGCCCCCTTTATCGCGACTATTAGTATGTCTCAGTCCATGGTCGATTCGTCTAAAAATGCCATAAAGAATCAATGGTCACATTCGGCAAAATATGCGGCTCGTAGCAAGGCTGAGCACATAAAGAAGGTTCGTCGCAATGGTTGAAGTCTGTACGCGCGGAGTCGATACCGGTTTCGTGGCGCTGGGATATGCCAAAGTCGCTGTCCTGGGCATTGTGCAAGGTATCACCGAGTTGTTGCCGATTTCGTCCACCGCGCACATGCGTCTGGTGCCTGCCGTGCTCGGCTGGCAGGACCCCGGTTCGGCATTCTCTGCCGCTATGCAGCTTGCGGCCTTGGCTGCTGTCGTGAGCTATTTCTGGAGCGACGTGAGGGGATTGGCGGCGAACTCGCTTCGGGCGATTGCCCATGGTCAATTGCGGGACCGCGACCTGCGCTTCTCCATCTGGATTATACTAGCAACGATCCCGATTGGTATTGCCGGTTTACTGCTGGCGAAGCTGTTGAATACCTGCAATTCGCCGCTTCGCACGATCAGCGTAATCGGCTGGGCTTGCGTGGTGATGGCGCTTCTCTTAGGGATTGCAGAGGTTCGCGCCCGCCATTGGCGCAATCTAAATGATGTTTCGTTTGTCGATGCAATTCTCGTCGGCATCGCCCAGGTTGGCGCCCTCATTCCAGGCGTATCCCGCTCCGGCTCGACTTTGACTGCGGCTCTTGCTCTTGGCTTCAAGCGAGATGAGGCGGCTCGCCTTTCGTTCCTTCTTGGCCTACCAGCCATTGCCTTGGCCGGCGTGAAGGAAATGTGGGAGCTCTATAAAATCCACCTCGACGCGCACGGTTGGTCGGTCCTGCTGCTTGGATTGATTGTAGCTTCGATTTCCGCGTTCCTCGCCATTTGGGGGCTGATGCGCATCCTCGAACAATTCTCGACTTGGCCGTTTGTGGTCTATCAACTCTTGCTCGGCATTGTCATCCTCGCCGGCGCTGCGGCGGGGTGGCTCGGGTAATTCCTATTTCTAGTTGGTTGTCTGCTTCTGATGCTGTGGACGGCTCCTCCACTCGGCACGTGAGTGCCATGGATGTGGGCGCTACTGAGGCTCCCACGATTCGGAGGAGCTGGTCGGCCACATAAACGTTGGTCACTTCTTCCGGATCAACTTCACATTTCAAAAATGAGCCGATGAATTGCGCCACGAATGGCGACCATGGCCTTGATGTAGGCTCAGGAATCTCCGATTGGCACCAACTAAACCATTGGAATTTTCCGCGACATGTGTGTGCCGTGCCGAGCCACTGAGCCGCTAGTTGCCTGAATGTGCGCTTATAAATCGGGTGAGAATTTTCTAACAGGGCGATCTCAACACATCGGTCTGCTTCCTTGAAGCAAAACCCGCTACAGTTCCAGAGGTGCGGTTCATCCGACATCGCGCATCCCAACCTGAGAATCGCCCCGACCGATGAGGGGGTAAAGGGGTTCATCGGTCGGGGAATCACTCAGTACAATACGTCCCGTTTACGCCTCACGTCTTAAAGCGCGCATAAGATTAGGGATACAATTCTGCGGCGCAGCCATGCGGAATAGGGGCAAGGACGCAGATACCGCCAAAACAGGCCAATACCACAATTCAAAAGGGACCACTTCCGTTCTTAAAATGGACCACTATTGATTTTCGTTATGAAAAGGGGCCAGTACCGGCCGCCGGGTACTGGCCCCTTTTCATAACGATCCGTGACGGTGGCCCCTTTTTGAACGTGCCGGGCATGACTGCGTTGTGGCTAGTAGATTAGGCGTTTTATGGGTCATAAAGGGACCATGCAGCCAGTCATTTTCTTCTGTTCACAAACCGGTCGCGACGTCCAAGGTTTGCTGGACAAAGCCTGATCGGTCCGGGAACGGTTTCGGTGCCAATCGAGTGCCCGCTTTGCAGACGCCCGCACTTGGTACATCCAGCTGACCTAAATCTGCCGAACGACAATGCGCCGAAGCACGATTAGGCCCCAGGTGCTGGCCTGTTTTCACGCGGAGGTAACAGGATATATTTTTTATACAGCCACTTTCGGAAATCGAATTTCAAGTATCTAATTACTCCGGCCCGTGGCCTTACGGCTCCCCAGCTCTAAGCACCATTGGTGGCCCCGCCTAATCCAAGGCGGGGCTTTTCTTTGTCCACAAGTTTGGAATGTTGCAATGACGGCAGACCCCAACGAAGGACAGAAATGCCCAGAGTGCGAAGGCAGAATGCTTATCACGCGGCGCGTTCCTAGTCGCGCTAGACCTGAATACGAAGTGCTTTACCTTAAATGTTCTGACTGCGGACATTCGCTGACGCGAACTGTTGACGGCGGCGGACGACCAATACGGTAGGCCGCCTCAGTTGGCGGCTTCTTTTATTTCAAACAGACGTGCGATGTCGCCTAATGGCACTTTGCTGCGTTCGCCGCGCTACAAAATCTAGGACGCTATCGGACCAACAACAGACAAAGGCCGCCCGGAGGCCAAATTGCTCCGAACCGAATGACCCGCGTGGGAAATTGGCTGTGCGTCACGGCAACGGCACTGATGCCAGTCCGCCCCTAGGCCCGCCGGTTCCCGTGGGGTGCAAAGGGCGTGAAACTCCCGACGATTATTTGCGTTTCAATTCATCGCGCCAGGCGATCGCTTCAAGCTCGACGCGCACGGCATCCTCGACCGGGATGACGGGTCGGGCCTCAAACACGAAGGCCGGGAAGGTCGAGCAGACCTTGTGCACGGCCGTCGGATCGTCGCAGTCCACCAGCATATGGCCGCCCCATTCGCCGACGCGCACGACGAACAGCTCGATCTTGAAATTGCCGGGCGCCTTCCATTGCGTGAACACCTCGAGGATGCGCTTCTGCGCGTTCTCGTACTCCATCGGCGATCCCTGCGGCCGCTCGAACCAGCTGATCATGTATTTCATCGGCATTCCTTTGTTTGCGCTGAAAGCCCCCAAAACGATTTACTCTGAATAATATCCTTGCGCAGCCGGGCGTCGTTAACAAGGCGGTTCTTGATGCTGTGGGCAGCTCCTCCATCGGTACTTGAGTGCCATTTAGCGATTTGCCACAGATTATAGAAACCTCGCTCCGCTTTTGCGCCGCAACGAATGACGCGAATGGCACTTAGCGGACATTCGCTGCGTCGCGATAGGTTGTCCGCTATTGGAGTAACAGCGGACATTGATTAAGCGCCCGTCGGTATGCTGGTCTGCCACTCGATCAAAATTTGATTGCCGCATAGATCATAATGACGCAGATGGCAGCGGTCACGATTGCGATTAAAAAGCCGCGCCCTCGCTTGCTCATCGAGCGGCTCCCCCGAAAGCTGAGTATTTAAATTAACAGCCATCAACGGCTCGCGATGTGAGGCGCGTCACACTAGGCCATCGCCAATTCCGGTAGGTTAATCGGTAGTGTCGCAGTTTGAATAAGGCTGCGACCCATTCGGCTGGGCCGACCCTAGTTTCAATATGTTGGCACTTGGGACATTCAAAAGACTGCAATTCAAATCCGGGCTTTTCCGGCTCAATTCCGAACAGGAGCGTCGGGGTGCCGCATTTAGAACAGGCAGGTCGAACAATTGCGTTGGAATGGGGCGTGGCTGGTTTGTAAATGGTCATTTCAATCCCCCGCTTTTGTGGTGGAGCTGCCATCCCGTTGCCAAACCTTGCCAACCTTACCGCTCAGCATTTATCCATGGCAATGCGCGCATGCCGGTTGTTCTGGAGGAGCGAACATTCGAAAGCTATCTACGGACCACCGGAGAGACCGGGCGTCGGTCGCAAAGGCAAAACAATTGACACCATCGATTCTGGCATCGCCGGCGATCATCGATCCGGTTGCTGTTGCATACGTCCCGGCCTTGCTCGGCACAAAATCGCCAAATCGAGTACTGCACAAAGCGCGGGAAGCAACTTGGAAAAGCTTTGTCGAATTCTGTCGCATCAATTCTTCCTGCGACCTTTTCGATGATCCCTGTGCAGCCAGTCTTTCCATAACAATTGGGGCCGTATGCATGCTCGGCCTTGCACTTGCAAGAAGTCCCGTTCGGTGCAGGAATTTGTGCACCAACGTATCATAGCAATCATGCTGCCGCCTACTAGGCGCCAACTATTTCGTTCGTCCGGCGCCGATAGCAGGATGATTGATAGCGCCATGCTGAGCACTTTGTCGGCGATACCGAAAATATGATGAAGCGGATAGAATCATGACTCGCGCATCGCGACGTTTCTGGCCCATTGATAAATGTAAGACCACCTAATCGGGCGTCGATCCAATTCACCAAATCGGAATCGGCGATGTCGCGAATGAAAAAGAAAAGACTGTAGGCAGTTTGGTTCAGTCTTCCGTTGCGAAGGTCATGTTTTGGCAATGGACAACGCGCATAGAATTCTGGGTGTGAGCAAGTCCTATGACTTTTGACATAACCGCAACGATGAAAGTGCCAATAGCTTTTCAGTTTGGGACACGATGGACGCTTGGAAAGGCGATGATCGATTTCTTTCCAGGTAATGGAGCCGTGCTTTTCCAAATACGCAAACGCTGCCCCATTGGAAATCCCTTGATAACTTAGGGCGGTCATCAGCCAATCGTACAAAGCCGGTGTGTCGACCATTAATGGCTCGATCAAAAGTCTTTGTCTCGCCGTCGGATCGAATGTCATCGATGAGCGAGTGCGCTCCCGCGACACAGCAAACGTGGTGCACAATTCTAACCGCGTGGTTCACCGGAGATCGGGAAGAACGCGCGCGACCTTTTCTTTTTCTGCTGAGCACCCGATGTTGTTTGGGCGCCATCGTCCTAGATCAGAGAGACAAGTTTGCGTTGGGCGTCGCTGTCGCCATCGATATAGCCCTGCGTGACAGCTATTGAGCGGTGACCGGCGAGCAGCTGACATCCCTGAGCGACCCGCCAGCCTTGGAACCATCCTGGCTGCCCGCGTGATGAAAGTCCGTCGTCCGCTATGGCTTGAACACCCCTTCAAGGCCAAGTTCGCGGTAGGCCAGGGCAAGCCAGTTGACGATGCTGACTGGCGTCATCGGGCCGTCGCGCTCGGACCGGACCACCGGGCCTACAGGGACCGTACCTATGACGACATTTAGGGAGGAAGCAATTGGCGAAATATTTTAATAAAACAGCACTCGCGCAAATACGGGAGAAGTTTGGTACCGTTGAAAGGAGAGCTGATAATCTGATGCTTGCCTTCATCGGTCATAAGTTTAAGAACGAGCAAGCTAAGGAATATGCGCATCAGGGCTTTTCCCGTCGTGTTGGAACGCTCCGGCGCAGCTTACAAAACGTCTTTAAGATTATCCCGCCGGGTACCATTCGAGTCCCTCCAAATGAAAAATTGTACGACGCACAAATAAACCTCCAGTCGTTCGTGGCGAATGTTTACGGATGCACGGACAACCTTGCTTGGGTTTGGGTTTACGAACGTGGACTGTCCAAGAGCATAGAGCGGAGGCGAGTCGGCCTGCGCAGAAGCCACACAAAGTTGCGTTCGTCGATCAGCTCAAAATTTCGGAAATATCTTGAGGGGATGGACCCTTGGTTTGAATACATCACCGAATATCGTGACTCGCTGGGGCATAGAATACCCCTGTATATTCCCCCCGGTGGCGTGCGCCCAAGTGACAGAGCCGCTTATGACGATCTGGAATTTCGAAAGATCACGGTGCTCGGCCATCTAAATGTCCATGAATATGAACGACTGGTAGCCGAACAGAAAAGGCTTTTTGTATTTCAACCGCTGATGATGCATTCATTCAAAGAGGCGACGGCCCCCTGCTCGTTCCACTGGCAGATATTGGCCGATTTCGCAACTGTTGAAGAACTAGGTCAAAAAATGCTTGTTGAACTCAAAGAGTCATCTTAGTCGGCGACATACCTTCCAAGTTATCTGGCGATGTTTTCCTTGTCGAAAAGTGAGTTGAATGATGGCAACGCTTGCTGATCTAAAGCCGACGGAAAAGCATTTGGTGATGAACCTTCTCGCTGAAGCGAACTTCGATGTCACCGATTGGAAAAACTATAAAGGAAAATCACCCGCCGCGAATCCTAAATACTGCTATAATTGGTCCTTCGAGCAACCTGGCGAAGCGGTCGCGCTTTGTCTGTGGCACCCCAGCCTTAAACAGAAGGGCGGCGCGATCTTCTTTAGTCGGAGGCAGCGCGCTCATTCAGGGCGCCGCAAGGGACCAAGATCGAACGTCTGGAATAAGCGTGACGCCGACTTTAGTAAGAAGATCGAACTTGCGTACAGGCAACAGCTCCCAGTCAGAGTCATCATTGTTGAAGGCGACCGTCGCAATCCCGCTGACCTTAAGCCCAAAGCATCGACTGTGAAAGCGAGGTACCTCGACCCCATATCTTGGGCTGTCGTCGAGTACGACTACGGCACGAGCGTGGCTCTTCTTGTCCGCGGTGAAAAGCCCACGACACCTGCAGTCGATGCCTATGACCTTGCCATGTCATGGTTCGAGGGTACGAAAAAACGAAAATACGTGCTTCACCGCCAGCGTGAAGGCCGTGCGCGTCGTGAGAAGATCAAAGAGGCTTTGGCCAAAAACGGCGGGCGCCTTATTTGCGAAGTTGAGAACTGCGGCTTCAATTTCAAAGAGAGGTATGGTGCGTTGGGGGAAGGATATGCCCAAGTTCACCACCTCGCTCCGCTCAGCAGTGCGCCCATTGGCGGACGCACTGTAAAGCTCGAAGACTTGGCTGTCGTATGCGCCAACTGCCATGTGATGATCCACATAGGCGGCGATTGTCGGCCGCTCAAACGTCTCATACCAGCGAAGTAGGCGGGAAGCAGTGTAACCGTTTCACCTTTTTACCCATGACGCGCTAGGCCGCACGATCCGAGTGGAACTAGCTTCTCAGATTTTCACCTTTTAGTTTTTCTAAAACTTAGTCGGCGCGTCCGCATTAACGCCGGGTAAGGCGGTTACATCTCGCGCAAAGTACCCCGTCTTGGGTGCGGTCACGATAGGTCCACTGCAAAGCGTTTGAGATCGGCGAGTGAGCAGTGAGCAAGAGCGCCCTCGTGAGTGGCGCGCAAGACGACACGGGGGGCATGGCTCGCTTCGAATGCCTCCTGCCAGCGGGGCGCACATAAGCACCAACGGTCACCAGGTTTCAGGCCTGGGAAGCCGAATTGCGGGACTGGTGTCGAAAGGTCGTTGCCGTACGATTTTGAAAAATCAAGAAACGCGGAAGTCATCACGACGCAAACCGTGTGACTACCAATGTCTTCTTGCCCGGTGTTGCAACAGCCGTCGCGATAAAATCCCGTCATCGGTTTTGTTGAGCAGGCCTCAAGCGGCTCGCCGAGTACGTTGCGGGATGTGCGTCGACCGCCCGGGTCCACTACTGCTATCGTCCCTCAGCATTGCCGTGTCCTCTGCGCGGATACCGGATGCGTCGCCCGCGTTGGGCAGTAACGGACGCTCTACCATGGCGGCCCTAGGCGCGCTGCAATGGTGGGACGGTGAGCGGGTGCCAGACGCCGAATTAAAAGGCGCCGAGACTTGCGGCTGGCTTTCACTCGTCCATTGTACAAATGAAAATTTAGCGCCAAGATTGTTGTGGGTACAATTATGGGGATGGGCCATGAACGCGCAAGATACTTCGCTAATGTACGGTTTGTTATGGGTAATCGGTCCCGCAGTAGTTATCCTCGGTAGCGTCGCAATCCTGAGAAAATTCGGCCTACTAAGACCACTAGAGCCAGCCCAATTAAATCCGAGTTATAAAGGAAGTGGCGCTATCCAAAGGGTAGTAATGCGAATTGCAGAGACGGTGGCTGTCATCCAGTTGATTGTGCTTACGATCTTAGGAGGAGTAGGCGGCGCGCTTTATGGAAGGTTGACTGCCGGCTTTACCAATCAAAACCAGGATGGCGCTGCTGCGCTCGGGTTAATTTTCGGCGCGGCCTCGGGATTTTTTGCGGCTTCAATTATAATGGCAATAATTTTTACAATATCAGCAATTGAACGCAACACACGTCACACTGCAATGATGTTTGACCGGATGGCCAATCGGCCGCGGACCTAAAAGGAAGGCCATACGAGTATTCACCAATTTCCTGATTAGCATACATCTATGCGAACGGCTGCACCGGAAAGAAAAGTCCTTTTTGAATTAGCAAACACTGGCGCAGTAAACGGAACAGTTTCCAAGGTGCCAGAAAACGGCTTCAGGAATGGTCTATCTTTATCGGACATATACGGCAAAGATGTCTGGCTCGACAACAAGGCGCGTGCGATGCGTCGGTTGTTCGCGTGTTTTTGAATATGTGGCTACTCGCGAAGTTGCAGGAGGAGGACACAGCGGTTTTTTTATGAATAATGCCGGAGCAGCGGCGAGTGCCGAAACTCGCGCACGCGATAATCTCAGGCGCGCACTTAATGAAGCGATTGATCCGGTGCATTGTCCCGCTTGCGGTATATATCAGCCGGACATGTTACGCATACTACGTGAACAGTACGGAACGCTGTGCGAACCAAACAAATATGCGTCTGAGCGAATTGCCGTTCCTTTAGCGGATGCTTGGCGTGCTGCTTGTGCAACGAACACTAAAGAATTCTACACGAAATTTATGGAAGTGTGGCCAACACAAAGTTGGTGGGCGAAGGACAAAATAAGAGAAATAAAATATCCACCATATTTGCGGGTCATATTGTCCCATTATTACTGGATTTTGTGGGCTGCAATAATTGTGTTTTTGATTTGCGCCGCCCTCGGGGTCGGAACGTGAGTGCCAAGGGTGCATTCACCTGGAACGACATCGCGCTTAATCGATGTCCGCTTTGGCTCAAAAGATGGGTAATCGGCCGGCGAGCTTGTGGATAGCTGAAGATTTTGGGCGCTGCGCTTCAGACTGATGGTGAAATGACGTCCGTGTGTACGGCCACATGCATCAGAAGGAGAAGTGCAGCAACGTCCGCTAAGTGCCCAAGCCGACAGTGGTTGTTGAAATCTATGACGGCCCGCACTACCCACACAAACCGAATTAGTATACGGACAATCGCGACGCGCATTGGGCGGCCGTCAGACAGGGAGCGACTATGCGAACCATCGCCGTTGAAGAACACTTTGTCACGCCGGCCTTCGTCGAGGGCCCCGGCAAGGATTTCCTGGACCGTTTCCGTAATCCCGGACCGCGCGGTGCCGTAATCGCCGAACAGCTTTTCGAGTTGGGTGACAAGCGCGTCGCCGAAATGGATGCGGCTGGCATCGACATACAGTTGCTCTCACTCAACTCGCCAGGCGTGGAGCAGTCAGAGCCCGCCGAGGCCATTCCCGCTGCCCGCGATGCAAACGATTTCCTGGCCGAAGCAATGAAACGACACCCTACTCGCTTCGCCGGCCTTGCCTCGCTGGCGATACAGGCGCCGGACGAGGCCGCGAAAGAACTCGATCGCTGCGTCCGCCAGCCCGGCCTCAAGGGTACAAACATCAACGGTCACGCGCGCGGCCGCTATTTGACGAGTATTCTTCTCGCCCATCCTCACCTGTGCGGATGCGCTTCAGGTCCCGATTTATCTTCACCCGACGGTGCCGTACAAGCCGGAAGCTGACGCGCTCACGGCGGCTTTTCGCTGGCGTCAGCGGCATCCTCGCCAGTTCCGGATGGGGTTGGCACATCGAAACGGCGGTGCACCTGCTGCGGATGATTGTTGGCGGTGTGTTCGACCGGCACCCCAAATAATAAGTCGTCATCGGCCACATGGGGGAAGCCATTCCTTTAATGCTTCCCAGAATGAACAGGAATCTGTCGCCGCAGGTGACGAAGCTCGATCGGCCGTTCGCAGACTATTTGCGACAGAACGTTCATTACAGCTTCGGCGGTTTTAATTTTGCACCGACCTTCCTCAACCTGCTGCTCGAAATCGGCGTCGAGCGGCTTATGTTTTCCGCCGACTATCCCTACGGCTCGATGGAGGAAGCACTGAACTTCCGAAGCCACATCCCGGTGAGCGAGGCCGACAGAGAGCGCATCTCGCACCTTAACGCGGAGCTTCTGTTCAGGCTCTCACTTCGAGCCGTCCGGATGACGGCTCCGGGTCCGAGCGGCCATCGCCCGTTGACGAACTGATCTGCTCTGTCCCGGTCAGCAGGCATTTGACGACGTGGTTTCGAGGCTCGCTTCGGGCAATGAGGCGGCAATACTTGAACAAAGAGCTCGCCACGCTGCAGTCTCTCAAACCATCACGCCGACACTCGATATGTCAGGGCATCACCGCTATGCCTTGAATTTCAATTAGTATTGCAAGGTCGGCAAATCCGGTCACAGTTATTGCGGCGCTTACCGGAAATCGCTGCCAAAGATTTCGCTGCGGATTTCCGTCATGCGAGTGGTGTGTCGTGCGTCGCTCAAAAAGACGGTCATGCTGACGATATCTTTCAGTGTAGCGCCAGCCTCTTTCAAGGCCGTTTACAAGTTGTTGAATGTTTGCTGCGTTTAGAATTGAAGTCCCCGGCAAGCGATTTCCCATCATGATTCTTGCTGCCGGTGTGACCGGCAATCACACAATCTTTCCGCCTTCTGAAATGACGGCACGAGAAAACGCCATTGCGTTCCATGTCCTGTGAATGTAACTTTTCTTCACCAGAAATCTCCTTATGCTCGGACGCGACCCTTATGGGATGGCGCGCCAATTTGTTCATTGGGAGTCAGCTCGCAAACAGTTAGCTGGTTAGTTACAAAGGCATGGCACGATGTTGAGCGATGCATTTGAAGCCGATCAGCCGAACGGCTTTTCTGCTTCGAGGCGTTTCACCGCCTCGGCGGCAAATGACAAATCCATGATGCGTGCTGCGGGCACTTTCCGTTCGACAACCTTAAACGTATCACTCCAGAAGTCCTGCTGAGCTAAAACCGAGGCTTCGTTTGGTGCTCCATTTTCGGAGAGGTATTCCCAATGAGGCGCGACCGCATTTAAGAGCGTTATATCCTTTACGAAGATGTTCTTCGTAATCAGCATAACCAACTCACGATTCTTTTCAGGGGCGGCCGCGACCTTATTAAATATACGCGCCGCATGAATGTGGGCCATCGCATAGCGCACCACCACGTCTCGATGCTTCGCTGCGAATTCGTCACGCACGGCAACCATCGCAACCTGTGAACCGGGCGCCGACTCGTCGCGGGACGCAATGATTTTCGCAAAGCCTTGCCTTTGAGCAAGAAAGGCCAAAAAGTAAGTTAGTTCAGCCGCGTCAACTTGCTTCTGGCCGAGCTGCTTTACAATGTCAGGCTGAGTAACGGTCGTTTGCCAATTTACATCCGAAACAGGATTAACTCCCGCGGCGACAAGAGCCTTAGACATACTGAACTGATTGACGCTGCCGGACGCTCCGACAGCAATCGTTTTGCCCTTGAGTCCCTTCAGGTCCGCGAGGGTCTTAATGCCCGATTCATACAAGTCGGTGCGAATTAAGATTGCCGTACCTCCTCTCCCCCGCTCGGCTTGGCCGGCGCAAAAAGCGCCCTTCATGGCGGCACCGCGGCTGATCGAGTTAAACAGAGCCGCGCTGCACGTCACCGAGCCAAGGTCCACATCGCCGGCGATAAGTGGCGCAACAACCAACGCGCCGTCGGGGAATGTTCGAATTTGAGGATCAATGCCAACTTTAGCGTATAGTCCCAGTTCCTTTGGAAGAAATATAACTGATTGGTTGATAAACGGCGATGCAGCGATGTTAAGCGTGTCGAGCTTCTGGGCGCGCGCATAGCGCGGTCTTGTCGAGGCGATAGCTGCAAGAGCGCCCGCCGCCGCTCCTATCTTGAGAAGGTGACGTCTGGTCTTAAGTGTCCGGTTCATGCTTCACTCCCCTTTGTTAAAGCTACCAATTGGTCTTCAGTCGATCGCTTAAATCGGCGCGCGAAATAATCGTCTGTGCTCGTGCAGCAGCTTGAGCCAAAAAGCGAGTTACGTCAGTCTGTCGGGTTAGCTTTTGCGCTCGAACGACAATTTCGCCATCCACGATAACCGTGTGCGCGTCAGTGCCGCGCGCCGAGTAGACCAAGCTCGTGAGCGGATTATTTACAGGCATAGAGTGAGGCGTCGAAAGGGAAAAAATAGCGATGTCAGCGCGCTTTCCCACTTCAAGCGATCCAATTTGATCGTCGAGTCCAAGGGCCTTTGCTGCGTTTATGGTTGCCATTTCAATACAACGCTCGGGTCCCATTACCGTCGGATCCAGATGTCTTACGTGTTGCAAGAGCGAACACGCTTTCATCTGCTCGACCATATCCACCGAATAGTCGACCATAGGGCCATCAGACCCGAGTGCGACATTCACCCCGGCAGTTCGCATTGGCACAGCCGGAGTAATAGCACCGCCTCGTATGGCTTCGCTGGTGGGCGTGTAGACGACAGAAGCGCCGCTATCCGCAATCATGGCAATATCGGTCGCTGTACAATTGATGCCGTGAGCTAAGATGTACCTAGAGTCTAAAAGCCCAAGCTGCATAAGTGTTTGAGTATCTGTGCGGCCAGTCTTACGCAGCACGCGCATGTAAGCTTTGTCGAAGGCGAGCGTGCCCGCAGATATGTGTGTCGTAATCTTGAGATTATGCCGGTCGGCTAAACGCTTCCCTTCAATAAGTAGTTGTTCCGAAGTTACCTCGGCCTCGATAAAAACCGCGTTGCATTCCACGGCAAGACACAGCTGCGTCAGACCGCCGTGACGACGCGCCCATCGGGGAATTAGATCGTCCAGAAACCAAATTTCTTCGTCCAATGTTCTGGGATGATGCGGGTTGCCGGGTAGCCTGCATTGAACTTCTTTCCCAATGAGCTGACGCATCCCAAGTTCTTCACTCGGCGCAGCAATTTTCTCGAGCGTTTCTTCCGTCGACGTCACACGCAGATGGTTCAGGCTGCACGTTGTTCCTGAGAGCAGCATTTCGATGCATGCGACGTAGGAAGTGAGCTCCATATCGTCGTCGGTGAGATGAGGCGTGACGCGATAGACCAGGTTTGGAAACCAGTCTTCTATGAGTAGTCCGTTAGCTGCCCCTTTGAATAAATGGTAATAGAAATGTTGGTGGGCATTAATAAGACCGGGCACCACAATCATGCCCTTCGCGTCGATGACTTCATCGAAGTTACCCGAAATCTCGCCCCGCTCGACGGCAGCGATATCTTGCCCCTCAATTACGAGGGATCCATTGGAGAACATGTCACGGTTGGGATTAACGGTGACGATACAGGCGTTCTTGATGAGAGTTCTCGTCACGATTTCATTCTTTCCCGATCGCCCAAGGGGCGACCAATCTCTCAATGAAGGCCTGCGACTTCATAACGATTGCGCCGAAAACCGCTAAAACGAGCAGCCCGGCGAAAACTTTTTCCGTTTCCATCACCTGGCCAAAGCGGATCAGTAGGTACCCCATGCCCGATTGTGTCGAACCCCCGATCATTTCAGCAGCGACAACAAGAATAATCGTGACGCCCATTCCCAGTTCCAGTCCCGAAAAGATGCTTGGGATTGCGGCAGGGACAACGACGTGCACCTGAACTTGACGAGCATTCGCTCCAAGATCGCGAGCAGCACGGATTAGGTTTTGATCGATCTGCCGATTCCTGCATACGTGCTCATGACGACGGGGAAAAACGCCGAGACGGCGCTAATCGTCAGAATGTAAATTTCACCGGTTCCGAGCCAAATGATCAAAAGCGGTATCAAAGATATCTTCGGTAGCGGGTATAAGGCTGCGATCCAAGGGTCGAGGACACGAGCCACGACCCGCGACATGCCCATCAAGATTCCAACTAAAATTCCTAACGAGCCGGCGACGAAGAACCCCGCCATAATTCGCAAGAACGTGATGCCTAAGTTGTACGGTATTGTGCCATCACGAGTCATCGCCACTAAGTAATTGAGAATTGCCGATGGTGCGGGAAGCACTATGGGTGTTATCGAGCACAATCGGACGACGCCTTCCCACAACACGATAAATAGGAGCACTGAAATTGTCGGCAATGCGCGCAGCCACCAACTGTCTCTCGCTTTCAATTTTGAAATGGCAGACATCATTTCTCCGCCATTTCGTTTTGTTGCTGCATCGCGTTGAGCACTTCTTCTCGGATTAAATGAAGGATGTGCTCGTAGTGCTTGCCAAATTCGCGCGAGTTGATGAGCTCTTGCGACCGGGGGCGGGGGAGGTCAATTTTGATGGTCTCCTTGATACGGCCTGGTCGCGCCGTCATAACGACGACTTCGTCGCCTAAAAGAATCGCCTCATCGATTGCGTGCGTGACAAATAAAATCGTCTTCTTCGTGAGATCGAAAATCCGCGTTAGCTCTTCCTGCATAACAATTTTCGTCTGGGCGTCCAGCGCAGCGAATGGTTCATCCATCAGCAGAATGGGCCGATCCATAATGAGGGCGCGCGCGAGAGCAACCCGCTGGCGCATTCCACCAGAAAGCTGATGGCAAAGCTTCTTCTCGAAATGTTTCAAGCCAACGAGAGCGATTAATTCCTTAGCGCGCTGATATCTCTTTTCGTGCGGAACGCCCATCATCTCTGGCCCAAACGTCACGTTTTCGATGACGTTGCGCCATGGAAAGAGATACAAATTCTGCCACATCATGACCGAGCACTCGCCCGGTCTGGCGGTTTGCGTACTAGGCTGCTGAGGATCGGCGATTCGGATCGTGCCGCGCGTAGCTCGCTCGATACCCCCGATGATCTGAATTAGCGTGCTCTTACCGCATCCACTCGGCCCCAACAGACAGGTCAGCTTCCGTGATTCGAAATGGTGCGTGATCCCATCGAGGGCGACGATGCCGTCGTGCTCGTCATCCCAAACATGAACCAAGCTGTCGACGAAAATGTCCATCCTGGCCTAGTCTCAAAAAGCTAAGGTCTGTTGACACGCGGGCTCTCTTACTTGAGATTAAGCGTCTTAACGTTGAGGCACTTTGTCAAGCAAATTCGCTGCGCCTGCGGCACAGGGTACAGTCATGACGGCTTTCGATTCCATCGCACGGATTATTAGGGAGTGGCGGCGCGAACGACCCGATTTAGATGGGACAGCGGTTGGTATTCACGGCCGTATCATCAGGCTGGCCGCGCATATGCTGCGTCGTACAGATGGATGGCTCAATCCACTCGGGCTGAGCTGGGAAGCCTTTAGCTTGATCGTGACGTTGAGGCGGTCAGGAAAACCATATGAGCTTCGGCCGACCGACATTCTGAAGGAATCTCTGCTGACATCGGGCGCCGTGACGAACAGAATTGACCGGGTTGAGGAAATGGGACTTGTTAAACGTATTCCCGCGAAAGGTGATCGTCGAAGTTACTCGATACGTTTGACGCCTGCTGGAAAACGACTAGCCGATATAGCGATCGAACATCATTTCGTCGCGTTAAAGAGATCGTTCAACAGCCTTACTGACTCGGAACAAAAGCAACTCGCCAGTTTATTAGCAAAATTACTTTCCGCGGCCGAAGCTCAGGAAATCAAAACCTCTGCGAGAAAGAATTATGGATCGCGCAACTCGCTTCGTCCAACAGCGCTAGTTGCGGATGTTTAGACGCACTGGTTATCTCATTGCTGTTAACGCAAGAATTATTGTACGTTTTGCGAAGCTGCACCTGTGATGTGCTTATATCGATCATGGGCAAACCTTTCTTGCGCCACCCAAGTAGACTTTCAGCTTTCATCGGCGCTGCCCTGGGGCGTGTACTCATAAAACCGCCATGGCCGCTTTAGGGGTAAAGCAGACATGCGCTGGTGCACTGCAAACGTTCGCTTTTGACCCAACTGCGCCATTGCGTTGGCATCGAGAAATGCGCTGCCCTCACTAGTGCTTTGGTTTGTTCAAATCCCTGAAAAACTCATCGATTTTTCGTTCTAATTCTGCCGATGGGAAGAGGGGACCGACGCGCTGAATAGCGGCCCTTAGTTGCTCTACTTCCGATGTAACCATGTCCGTAGGGAATTCCTCGCCGCGGAGGCGAAGCTCCGCTCCCGCGTCATCCATGTCACGAAGATGAGGCCCAATCGTCAGTTTTACGAACCGCCGAAATGCTTCGGCCCACGCTTTATTCAGTTGATCAAGTCTTAGCCTCTCAAAGCGCCGACCTCGCGTTAGGTAGTCTCTAGTCTGTTCTAGCAATTCATTTTGAAGCCAGATTTCGGGCATAGCTTCAAATTGATCTGCTAATTTCTCCATCGAGGGTTTCTGGTCGGTCATTGGCCCCGCTGCCATATGAGATTTAATGGATATTGAGCATTGTCCACCATGGCGTGCTCAAGCGAGGAAATCGAGGTTCCGGTTTGAGCTATAATCGCGCACCTGCGTTTCGGAATCGGCGTCTTCATCTACGTCCCCACGATTTTTCTGCCCTGCGTACAGCTTCTTCAGGCGGTCCTTTTGCTGCTGCGCGACTTTGGTCAACTCCTCAGCCTGCATATTCAACTGGAAGGCAGTCGGAGGTAGTTTTGGCGGAGGTGCGGGCAGCAGAGCGGGAAGCGGCGGCCGCATATGGATTTTCATTGCAACACCCTCCCAATATCCTTCAGTGAGCGCGGCAAACCACGCTAGGCGATGTTCGGACAATTAGGTCGAGCAAGAAGCAGGCCAAAACACATTGATGATTTTCCTAGCGAATTTGAAACGGGCCCGCGGATCGTCGGGGTGATATTTCCGATGGGAAAAATCTGCCGCTACATTTTGGAGTTCACGGCCTGGTCGCGAGAAATCCATTTGCGGTTGTCGGTTAACCGATATAGGGCAAGCGCTGAGGGGTCTGTTGAGTTTAGGGGCGATCTGGAATTTCCGTTCCTGGCACTTCGCGGCCTACCGAACCCAAGCCCCAAATGGTCGCGATTGGACTATGGGCGGACAAAGGTCGGTGCCGAGGCTGAAAAGCTACGCAGTGTTTGACCCAACTGGGACATCGTCGGCCGATATTCAGTCGTAAGTTGGAAATCGGACGAATTAGATGACCACTGCCTTTGGGAATTCAGCTGCCAAATGCTCTATGAAAGCGCGAACCGATGGCAGCAGGCCTTGCCGGTATGGGATGAGTGCCGTCAGCGTGGAATCGCCTGCGATCCAATCAGGTAGCACTCGCCGCAATGCGCCTAATTTCACATCATCACGACAAACATAGCCAGGCAGGGCCACTACGCCAAGGCCGGCAATTGCAGCCTGCTTGAGCGATAGCATGTCGTCTATAAGGAGCCGTGGCGTGAGGGGAATCATTACCTCCTCTCCTCGTCGTGTCGAGCGCCGAAGCCGCCATCTTGGCTTTACTCCTGTCCGCATCATAAAGAGCGATGGGTGCTTAGCTAGTTCGCGCGGTGCGTCCAACGGACCCTCTGCGTCAAGGTAAGCAGCGCCCGCGAAAAGAAACCACGGAGCTGGCGTTAGCATCCGCTGTACCAGAGTCGAATTCGGAAGTGGGTCTGAATGGGCTCTTATCGCGATATCGTAATTCTCGCCGATGATGTCGACAAACTGGTCAGCCGTATGCGCGACGACATTGACCTTCGGATAGCTGACGAGAAAGTCTGCCACGATACCGCGCAGTGCGAATTGCATCGTCGCCGCAGCCGCTGTGCAGCGCACGGTGCCGGTCGGTTCATTCAATCGATGGCGTATAGCGCCCTCGGCCAATTCGGCCTCACGCAGCATCATCACCGCGTGGCGATAGAACTCTCCCCCAGCATCGGTCACGTCCAACCCGACGTGACGTGCGATTGAGGAGCCTGACGCCGAGAGTTGGTCTCCAGTTGCTGGATGCGATGGCTCAGTGTCGATTTTGGAATTCGTTGTGTCCGGCTCGGCAGCCGTAAACCCCCCACGGTCTACTACCTGCACAAAGTAGAAGAAGTCATTCAAATCGAGCACGCGTTGCCTTCATCGTCCAATAGCGTCGGACGCTGAGTTGCGATTTTGACACTTATTCGGCCGACAGTCCAGCCGCTTAGTTTCCCTGCTGTAAATTGAAGGCCGACGATCCGCTGCACGATGCATGTCCGAAACCACTAGCAGGCCGAATGGAACGGCGTCGATTTCTTCAATCCATAGGGCTCGGCGCTGCCGCAGACAATGCTTCGCGTCGCACCGATCAGCCGCAGCCGCAGCTACATCTTTCCCGGAGAAGAATGCCATGTCCAACCCAGCCCACTCTTACGAGCCGCTCACATCTGAAAACGCCGCGCTTGTCCTCGTTGATCACCAGGTCGGCCTTATGAGCGGAGTGCGTGATTACTCGATCGCTGAGCTCAAGCATAACGTCATCGGCCTTGCTAAGGCCGCGAAGGCATTAAAGCTTCCGATCATCGTGACCACGACGGCGCGAGACAGCATGTGGGGACCGACGTTTCCTGAACTGGCCGAAGCTTTGCCCGGGGTACAAATCATGGACCGTTCGTCGGTCAATGTTTACGATGATGCGAGGAGTCGCACGTGCGATCGATACGACCGACCGCAAGGAAACTGATTTTTGCGGGTCTTTCGCTCGAAGTTTGCGCGGCACTCCCTGCCATTACCGCCGTCAATAAGGGTCTCGATGCGTACGTCGCTGTCGATGCGTGCGGCACGTTCAGTGAGACCAAACGTCAGGTGGGGCTTGCTACGAATGCTGCAGGCAGGCGTCATCCTATCGGATTACGCAACACTGATGGTCGAAGTTCTCAAAGACAACGGTCGGCCCGAGGCCGGTGCGGTCTATGGAGCAATGGATATGGATTGGGCCAAGCTGGTAGGCCAGATGGCGCAAGCCCACGCCAAATAATCAGTACGCTAGTTGAAGTCCGGTCCTGATGCTGTGGACGGCTCCTCCACCGGCACGTGAGTGCCATGAATGTGAGTGCGGTTAAGGCCCCCACCATTTGGAGGAGCCAAACATGCAGGCGATTACAACGGTTGGTCTCGATATCGCGAAGTCTGTTTTCCAGGTGCATGGCGTTGACGCTGATGGCCAGGTGGTCATTCGCCGTCAGTTGAAACGTCGCTATGTCCTTGCGTTCTTCCAGAAGCTGGCGCCATGCCCCGCCAGCGGCACCTGAAGCAACTGCCAAAGTCCTGTGTAGCAGCCGTGAGCTTTCTTGAGGCTCATTCCGAATTGTCAGCAGCGCGACCTTGAGAGCTGCCTCAAGGCTTTTTGTCGTGGCTGTCGCAATTGCCTGCGATGCACCCGCTGGCAGAGCCCGACCCAATATTTCAACAGGCTTTCCGACCATATTGGTAAGCCGAGCAGCCAAGCTTGGATTTTCGAGCAACTGAACCGCGTTGCGGAGTGCATCAGTGTCGACTTTATCGATTGGCATGGGCGGTTTTTCACATGGAACGCCGCGTGAACAGAGTCCCCGGATTTTCCCCGTATTGAGGTGGGGACTTCGCGTTTTGTTCTGCCGATAGCTGCCGAATGCGCATTCGGCGCTTGATACAAAAAGCCAAATTTTATGGGCTTTTCGTGGTGCTGCCGCACAGGATTGAACTGTGGACCTCCCCCTTACCAAGGGGGTGCTCTACCACTGAGCTACGGCAGCGTTGGCGCGATGCGAATATCCGATCGTGCCGGTGATGTCGAGCACTCAACCTTGCCGGGGCCGCCTTGGTCTCTTATTCCTGTGCGGCCATGACGGGTGCAAGCGGCAAATCCGGCGCGAGCAAGCGCGCCGAGCGGCTTAAGGCGGCGTTGCGCGACAATCTCAAGCGCCGCAAGGCGCAGGCCAAAGCGCGCGCGCAAGGCCCCGGCAAGGGCGTCACATCGGCGGCGGAGCACGATTCCGCCGGAATTACCCCCGAATTTGTGCCAGCCAAGCCGAAAGGCTAGTAACCCTGCAGGCGGCCAAGCCTTGCGGGAAGGCCGCAACGGTTCTTAGCTATTGGTCGGCCGCAGGGGCCGTCAGCGGGGCGTCATGGATCGTATTCGGATCGTCGGTGGTCAACGCCTCAACGGCGCGATCCCGATATCGGGCGCCAAGAACGCCACGCTGCCGCTGATGATCGCCGGCCTTTTGACCGAGGACACGCTCATCCTCGACAACGCGCCGCGGCTGGCCGACGTCGAACTGCTGCAGCGCATCCTCGGCAATCACGGCGTCGACATCATGATCGCGGGCAAGCGCCCGGGCGAAGATCCCAATTCCGGCCGCACGCTGCACATTTCGGCCAAGAACATCATCGACACCACCGCGCCCTACGAACTCGTCTCCAAGATGCGGGCGAGCTTCTGGGTGGTGGCGCCGCTCTTGGCGCGCATGGGCGAAGCCAAGGTGTCGATGCCGGGCGGCTGCGCCATCGGCACGCGGCCGGTCGATCTGCTCATCATGGCGCTGGAAAAACTCGGCGCCGAGATCGAGATCGAAGGCGGCTATGTCATCGCGCGCGCGAAAAAGGGTCTGCGCGGCGGCGACATCGAATTCCCCAAGGTGACGGTCGGCGGCACGCACACCGCGATGATGGCGGCGGCGCTCGCCCACGGCACCACCGTGATCGAGAACGCGGCGCGCGAGCCGGAGATCGGCGACGTCGCGGACTGCCTCAACAAGATGGGCGCGAAAATTTCCGGCGCCGGCACGTCGCGCATCGTGGTCGAGGGCGTGGGCCGCCTGCACGGCGCGCGTCACGCGGTGCTGCCCGACCGCATCGAGACCGGCACGTATGCTTGTGCCGTGGCGATGACCGGCGGCGACGTGCTGCTGCAAAACGCGCGCCCCGAATTGCTGCAGTCAGCCCTCGACGTGCTGGCGCAGACCGGCGCCGTCATCGCGCCGACCAACGAGGGCATCCGCGTCACGCGCAACGGCGCGGGCCTCGCGCCCGTCACGGTGTCGACCGCGCCGTTCCCCGGCTTTCCCACCGACCTGCAGGCGCAGCTGATGGCGCTGATGACGCGCGCCGGCGGCACCTCGCGCATCACCGAGACCATTTTCGAAAACCGCTTCATGCACGTGCAGGAGCTGGTGCGGCTCGGCGCGCATATCCAGCTCGATGGCGACACGGCGACCGTCGAGGGCGTCAAGCATCTCACCGGCGCGCAGGTGATGGCGACCGACTTGCGCGCCTCGGTGTCGCTGGTGATCGCCGCGCTCGCCGCCGAGGGCGAGACCATGGTCAACCGCGTCTACCACCTCGACCGCGGCTTCGAGCGGGTCGAGGACAAGCTCGCCCGCTGCGGCGCGCAGATCGAAAGAATTAGCGCGTAGCGTTATCCGCCGTCGCGTCGCGCGAGCGGATGGCCGTTTAGGTTGGTTTTTATTTAGCCGATCTTGACCTTCAATATACCGTCGCGACAGAAAATTTTTTCTGGCCGACCATAATCACGTATTCCAGCAAAAAGTATTTCGGAGCCCAAAACCATCTACGCAGAACACATGGCCGATAGGAATAGAATGCGTCGTCCATGGGATTCTTAATCGCGATCGACGCAAACACCCGGCCATGCGTTACATCAGTCTGTAGGATGCATTCGTATTGATCGAACTTTGTAGATGGCGGAATCGCAAAAACTAGATTCCCGTTGACCTGGAGCCATGTCCCCGCGCTGCAACGGGCACTTCAAACCGTTTCTTCACCTCTCTTAGTCTCGCGTGAGACAGATAGACGATAGAGCCAGTCGGATTAATGAAAGTGAGCGTATAGCGTCGTAATCACTGTCGCCAATTGCAATTTTAGATGGCGTAAAAGTGACTAGAAAATCAGAAACGTTTTGCCGTCGGCAAGTCACCAGCCAATAAGTAATTCCCCAAAGAATAGGGGGCCATACGAAAAGGCTAATGAAAATAGCTATCCAATTCGGTGCATCATGACTCTTTAGATACAACCAAATTCCAGCTAGGCATTCTGCCATGTTCAATCCAACGTGCTGAATTTCATCATCTGCTCTCCTTTGCGCGACTGTGCGGCAGCCTCAATCAGCTTTCAACCAAAAAGAGAATATTAGGACCATATTCCTGCGACAATCGTAGGATCAAATACCTCTCATCCCGTCCCTCGTGACTGAGGGGTGTCTGATCAGCGTCTCCAGACGCGGGGCGGGGAGCGGTGGCCGGGGAGGGGTGATCGGAGATGCGGCGCCACAACCCCCCGGCGGTCCAAGCCGCATTGTCCCGGCGCGCCAGCCGCGCGCCACGGGGCCCCGTGATGGCGGGCAGCGCGAGCGGTCACTGGTCGAAGACCGCGGCCGGCCTGGGTCCGCAGCGGTGGAGGGCAGGCCTGCCGATCGAAAGAGGAGAAGGGTTACCTGAAAAGGTAAGTCCACCGGGGGCGAGGCGGAGCAAACCTACAAACACCGCGCGCGGGACGCCTTGGGTTTGGCGGACTTGCGGCACTACAGGACTTCGACAAGCCTCGATGTCGCGAGGCGTCGAGGCCCGTGGGTCCGTCTGGACCCCTAGCGTCCCGCGCGCCCTCGGTCCTTTTTCGAGGCGGCGGAAATAAAGCGACGGCCTGCCCGGGGCCGTCAAAGAATACGGGCGATGACACGTGCCTATTCGTCATGCCCGGGCTTGACCCGGGCATCCATGATGAATTGCTCCAAGTGATAACCTTACGTAAATCTGTCGCCGACGAACCGCCTCATGGATTTGCCGGGTCAAGCCCGGCAATGACAGTAAAGAAAGGGAAAACCGTATGCCCACCATCAAAGTCCTCAGCGCCGGCGCCGTGCAGTCGATGGTGGAGGCGCTCGGCCGCGAGTTCGAGCGCGCCAGCGGCAACAAGGTCGACCTCGTCTTCAACACCGCCGGCTCGCTGCGCGACCGCGTCAAGAACGGCGAGGCCGCCGACCTCGTCATCTTGTCGGAATCGCTGATCGCCGCGCTCGACCAGCCGGGCATGTTCGTGCCCGGCAGCATCGTCAATCTCGGCCGAACCGTCACCGGCGTGGCGGTGCGCGAGGGCGCGCCCGTGCCGGATATTTCCACGCCGGAGGCCTTCAAGCAGGCGCTGCTCAAGGCCAAGAGCGTGGCCTATACCGATCCGCAGGCGGGCGGCTCCGGCGGCATCATGTTCGCCGCGCTGCTGCAAAAGCTTGGCATCGCCGATGCGGTCAACAAGAAAGCCGTGCTGGGCAAGCGCGGCGCCGAGGTGGCGAAATCGATCGCCGAGGGCAGGGCGGAAATCGGCACCACCTTCATCAGCGAAGTGCTGCCGCAGAAGGGCGTCAAAGTGGTCGGCCCGCTGCCGGGCGACCTGCACAACGCCAATACTTATACGGCGGCGATCCCGGCCGGCAGCGCGCAGCAGGCGACCGCGCAGGCTTTGCTGCGCGCGCTCACCGATCCGGCGACCGCCAAGCGCTGGACCGCGGCCGGGCTCGAGCCGGCCTTTCGGTAATCCACGGACCTTGCGGGCGCGCACCGGCTTGCCTAATTACCTCCCGACCGGGAGCGCGCACGTCCATGGACAAGCTCAAATTCGTCGTCCTCGACGAGGAGGACCTGGAAATCGCCTCCGCCCACCTGCAGGACGCGGTGGCCAAGGTGGCCGACGTGCGCTGGCGGCCGCGCGAAAAGCGACTGGTGCTGGCGCTCAACCGCTTCGACTGGGAAGGCGCCCAATCGGCCGAGCCCGAATACCGTCGCCGGCGCGCGGCGTTGCGCTTCGAACGGGTGCTGTCCTGCAAATGCCGGGGCGTCAACCCGGCCGGCAAGGACGCCGTGCTCAATCTGCTGGCGGTCGAATTTTCCGAGACCGATGCGCCGGCCGGCGTGGTGACCATCGTGTTTTCCGGCGGGGCGACGCTGCGACTCGAGGTCGAGTGCCTGGAAGCCGAGTTGGCCGATCTCGGGCCGTCCTGGAGCACGGCGGTCTGTCCGGTGCATGCCGCGGCCGACGGCGAGCCGCCGCCGGCCCCCGGCCGCCGCTAAGCCACCCGCTCGTATCCGGCGTATAAAATCCGCGAGAAATCCGCGCCTACGGGCCCCGCGCGGCGGGCATCTGCCTTGATATTTCGCTGCAGCGGTGGCGTAGTGCGGCGGCGATTGACCAATCAGGGGACTTAAATCCAATGCGTAAATTCGTCATTCTCGCGGGGCTGCTCGCCGGCGCCGCGCTGTTGTCAGGCACGCCGGCCAAAGCTTGGGTCGGCTGCGAATGCGTCAAGCTCGGCGCCCCCTCGGTGTGCGTGCGCGGCGTCCTGGAATGCGGCGCAATAGGCGGCATATGCCTCGCGCCCTGCGACTACGTGGCGCCGAAACCGATGCTCAAGCATCACCGGCATCACCGGCACCACAAAAAGATGAAAATGGAAAAGAAAAAGATGTAAGCGGGCGCATCGGATTGCCATCAAGGCTCCGCCTGCGGGCGGGGCCTTTTTGTTTTCCGGCGTCGCAAGCCGCGCGAAAGGGTTGACGCGACGGCGCGCATCACCCATTGACCTGAAATCCGGGTAGTATCACGCCATGCCGCTTCGACTCGACAGCCAAAGCGCCGATTTCGCGACGCGGTTCCGCGCCTTCCTCGCCGTCAAACGCGAGGCGGCGCAGGACGTGGACGAGCGCGTGCGCCATATCCTCGCCGAGGTGAAGGCCTATGGCGACCGCGCGCTGTTGCAGCTCACGCTGGAATTCGACCGGCTCGATCTCAGCAAGGTCGCGATGCGCGTTGCACCCGAGGAAATCGAGGCGGCGGCGAAAGCGTGCGACCCGCAGGCGCTCGCCGCGCTCAAGCTCGCGCGCGAGCGCATCGAGGCCTATCACCTGCGCCAGAAACCGCAGGACGATCGCTTCACCGACGCGCTCGGCGTCGAAATGGGTTCGCGCTGGACCGCGATCGAGGCCGTGGGCTTGTACGTGCCGGGCGGCACCGCGGCCTATCCGTCTTCGGTGCTGATGAACGCGCTGCCGGCCAAGGTCGCAGGCTGCGCGCGCCTCGTGATGGTGGTGCCGGCGCCGGACAATAAACTCAGCCCCTTGGTATTGGCGGCGGCCAAGCTTGCCGGCGTCGACGAGATCTATCGCATCGGCGGCGCGCAGGCGGTGGCCGCGCTCGCCTACGGCACCGAGACGATTCAACCCGTCGCCAAGATCGTCGGACCCGGCAACGCCTATGTGGCGGCTGCCAAGCGCCAGGTGTTCGGCACCGTCGGCATCGACATGATCGCCGGTCCCTCCGAGGTGCTCATCCTCGCCGACAAAACCGGCAACCCCGACTGGATCGCTGCCGATCTCTTGGCGCAGGCCGAGCATGACGCCAGCGCCCAGTCGATCCTGATCACCGACGACGCCGCGCTTGCCGACGAGGTCGAGCAGGCGGTCGCCGCGCAGCTTAAGACATTGCCGCGCGTCAAAATCGCCGGCGCCTCGTGGCGCGATTTCGGCGCCATCATCACGGTGGGCAATCTCGCCGACGCAATGACGCTGGTCGATCAACTGGCACCCGAGCATCTGGAGATCGCCGCCGACAATGCCGAGACGCTGGCCGCGAAAATCCGCAATGCCGGCGCGATCTTCATCGGCGCCTATACGCCGGAAGCGATAGGCGATTATGTCGCCGGCTCCAACCACGTGCTGCCGACCGCGCGCTCGGCGCGCTTCTCGTCGGGCCTCGGCGTGCTCGATTTCATGAAGCGCACGTCCTTGCTCAAATGCGGGCCGCAGCAGTTGCGCGCGCTCGGCCCCGCCGCGATCGCGCTCGGCGAGGCGGAGGGGCTGGCCGCGCACGCCCGCTCGGTCGCGATCCGCCTGAACCGGCAATGAGCCCGGCCAAAGCAACGCCGGCGGCAAGCAAGCAGCGCCTGGTCAGCGTCACGCTCGACGAGGAGTCGATCGGCCGCTCCAACGAGGACGTCGAGCACGAGCGCGAGGTCGCGATCTACGACCTGCTCGAGCAGAACGTCTTCAAGCCGGTCGGCCACGACGGCGGTCCTTACGCGCTGCATCTGTCCATCAACAGCAACCGGCTGGTGTTCGACATCCGCCTGCAGGACGGCACGCCGGTGATGGCGCATCTGTTCTCGCTCTCGCCGCTGCGCCGCATCGTCAAGGATTACTACATCATCTGCGACAGCTATTATCAGGCCATCCGCACTGCGACGCCCGACAAGATCGAGGCCATCGACATGGGCCGGCGTGCCATCCACAACGACGGCTCGCACATCTTGATGGAGCGGCTGCAGGACAAGGTGACGGTCGACCTCGACACCGCGCGCCGGCTTTTCACGTTGATCTGCGTGCTGCACTGGAAGGGCTGAGCGGTGGTGGAGCAAGAGCGCCGTTCGCGCCCCCAGGCGGTGTTGTTCGCCTGCGGCATGAACGCGGTGCGCTCGCCGATGGCCGCCGGGCTGTTCAAGCAGATGTTCGGCAACACGATCTATGTCGGCTCGGCCGGCGTGCAGAAGGGCTTGCTCGATCCCTTCGCGGTCGCCGTCATGGAGGAGATCGGCATCGACATCGCGCGCCACAAGCCGGTCACCTTCGAGGACGTGGACGAACTGGAAGGGCTCAATTTCGATCTGATCGTGACGCTGTCGCCGCCCGCCCATCACAAGGCGCTGGACCTGACCCGCGTCCATGCGGCGGAGGTCGAATACTGGCCGACGCTCGACCCGACCGGCGTCGAAGGCACGCGCGAGCAGCGGCTCGACGCCTACCGCGCCGTGCGCGACGAACTGATGGCGCACATCCGCGCGCGCTTCGGCCATGCCGGTGGGGGGAATGAGTGAGTTGTGATAATGGTTCCGTTCCGCTAGCTTCCGCGCCGCTTTCACCGCAATGACGCAGCCGCGAAACCCATGATCGGCCGGCCCAAATTCGTGCTCGCTTCCGGTTCGCCGCGGCGCCTCGCGCTGTTCAATCAGGCCGGCATCGAGCCGGACGCGCTCAAGCCGGCCGATATCGACGAAAGACCGCATAAAGGCGAGATCCCGAAGGTGTATGCCAATCGGCTGGCGCGCGCCAAGGCGGAAATCGCGCTCTCCAACGTCAAGCTCGACGACGAGCTGCGCGGCGCCTACATCCTGGCCGCCGACACCGTGGTGGCGGTCGGCCGCCGCATATTGCCGAAGGCCGAGCTGCTCGACGAGGCGGCGCAATGTTTGCGCCTGCTGTCGGGCCGCAATCACCGCGTCCACACCTCGATCTGTCTGGTGACGCCGAAGGAAGCATTCCGCCAGCGTCTGGTTGAAACGCGCGTGCGCTTCAAAAGGCTGTCGGACGAGGACATCGAATCTTATCTCGCCTCCGGCGAATGGCGCGGCAAGGCCGGCGGCTATGCCGCGCAAGGCATTGCCGGCACCTTCATCATCAAGCTGGTCGGCTCCTACTCGAACGTGGTCGGCCTGCCGCTATACGAGACCATGAGCCTGCTCGGCGGCGAGGGTTACCCGATCCGCTTCGGCTGGCTCAACGCGACGTGAAACCTCTAAACTGTCGTTCTGGGACGGCGCGCAGCGCCGAACCCGGAATCCAGGGCCTTCATCGAGAACCTTTCGTGTTGCTCTGGATTCCGGATTCGCACGCTTGCGCGTGCGCCCCGGAATGACGGAATAATTGCCGTATGAACATCGCGTCGTGGCTTTCCCGCTCCGCTCTCAGCCATCCGGCGCTGCCGGCTGCGGCCAAAGGCACGCGCGTGATCGCGACCTATGGGCAGTTGGCGCAACGCGCGGCGCGACTGGCCGGCGCCTTGCGCGATAGGCTCAAGCTGAAGCCGGGCGACCGCGTCGCCATCGCCGCCAAGAATTCGCACCACTATCTCGAACTGCTCTACGGCATCTGGCACGCGGGGCTCGCCGCGGTGCCGGCCAACGCCAAGCTGCACGGCGCCGAACTCGGCTACATCCTGGAGCAGTCGGGCGCGCGCGTTTGCTTTGCCTCGGACGGCATCGACGGAGACATCGCGCCGCATGCGCCGAAAAGTCTCGAACGGCTGATTGCGGTCGGCGGCAAGGACTACGAAGCGCTGTTTACGGCGGAACCGATCGCGCTGGTGGCGTGCGCTCCCGGCGACCTTGCTTGGCTGTTCTACACGTCGGGCACGACCGGACGGCCGAAGGGCGCCATGCTCACGCATGACAATCTGGTGGCGGCGAGCCTCGCCTATGGCAGCGAGGTCGATCCGGTGACGCCGAGCGACACCATCTTGCATGCCGCGCCGATGAGCCACGGCTCGGGCGTCTACATCATGCAGCACGTCGCGCGGCTCGGCGTGCAAGTGGTGCCGGAAAGCGGCGGCTTCGAGCCGGACGAGATCGCCGCGCTGTTCAATCATTGGCCACGCATGTCGATGTTCGCGGCACCAACGATGATCAAGCGACTGGTCGCCAGCCCCGCCGATCTGAACGCCGAGAACATCCGCACGCTGATCTGGGGCGGCGCGCCCATGTATGTCGAGGATGCGCTCGCGGCGCTCGAGCGCTTCGGACCGCGGCTCGCGCAGATTTACGGGCAGGGCGAGGCGCCCATGACCATCACCACGCTGTCGAAAGAGGACATCGCCGACCGCGATCATCCGCGCTGGCGCGAGCGGCTCGGCTCGGCCGGCAAGCCTTATTGCAACGTCGAGGTGATGGTGGCGGACGCGCAAGACAAACCGGTGGCGCAAGGCGAAGCCGGCGAGATCCTTTGCCGCGGCGTCATTATGTCCGGCTATTGGCAGAATCCGCAGGCGTCCGCCGCTTCGCTGCGCGGCGGCTGGCTGCACACCGGCGACGTCGGGGTGTTCGACCAGGAAGGCTATCTGCACCTCAAAGACCGCTCCAAGGACCTCATTATCTCGGGCGGCTCCAACATCTATCCGCGCGAGGTCGAGGAGGTGTTGCTTACGCATTCGCAAGTGCGCGAGGTCTCCGTCATCGGCCGGCCGGACCGCGAATGGGGCGAGGCGGTGGTAGCTTATGTGGTGGGGCAGGCGAGCGCGACCGAACTCGACGCGCTCTGCCTTTCCCGCATTGCGCGCTTCAAGCGGCCGAAGGATTATGTTTTTGTCGACGCGCTGCCCAAAAACAACTACGGCAAGATATTGAAGACGGAACTGCGCGTCATGGATGCCAAGAAGGCCGGCCCGGCATGAACGAAATCGACCGCAAATCCTCGCCCGCGCGCTGCCCGATCTGCGGCAAGGCGGCGGAACAGGCGTTCAAGCCGTTCTGCTCCAAACGCTGCGCCGACATCGATCTCAACCGCTGGCTTTCCGGCGTCTACGCGGTGCCGGTGAAAGAGGACGAAGACGAGGACGGCGAGCGTCCCGCCGAAGGCGAAGCGGGCGAACAATCATGAAGCCCGCCGATTGGCCCGACCGTCTGTTCGCCACGCTCAAGCGCGCCGGCATTAGCCAGGTCGGCTATGTGCCGGATGCCGGTCATTCGCGGCTGATCGACCGCTGCCGCGCCGACCTGGCCATTCGCGACGTCGTGCTCACCACCGAGGAGGAGGGCGTGGCGATGGCGGCCGGCGCCTGGCTCGGCGGCGCGCGCGCGACGCTCTTGATGCAATCGAGCGGGCTCGGCAATTGCGTCAACATGCTGTCGCTGGCGCGCAGCTGCCGGTTTCCGCTGCTGATGCTGATCACCATGCGCGGCGAGTGGGAGGAGTTCAATCCCTGGCAGCAGCCGATGGGCGGAATCGTCGAGCCGGTGCTCAAGCTGTGCGAGGCGCAAGTCTATCGCGCGACCGCGCCGGACGAGGTCGAAGGCATGGCTGAGCGCGCCGTGCAGCACGTGTTCGGCGACGAGCGCATCGCCGCCGTGCTGTTGTCGCAGCAACTGATCGGCAAGAAGGTTTGGACCAAATGAGACTGGAGCGCCGCGCCGCCATGGCCACGCTGCTCGCCGGCCGCGCCGACGATCTGCTGGTCGTGCCCGGCCTCGGCTCGACCACCTGGGACCTGGCGGCGCTCGGCGACGATGCGCGCAACTTTTATCTGTGGGGCGCCATGGGCGGCGCCGCCATGATCGGGCTCGGCCTCGCATTGGCGCAGCCGCAGAAACGCGTGGCGGTCATTACCGGCGACGGCGAAATGCTGATGGGGCTCGGCTCGCTCGCCACCATCGGCATCCAGCGGCCGGGCAATCTCGCCATCGTCGTGTTCGACAACGGCGTCTATGGCGAGACCGGCATGCAGCCGAGCCACACCCAGAGTGGCGTCGATCTGCTCAGTGTGGCCGGCGCCTGCGGCATCGGGCCTTGTCTCGACGTGCGCGACGAGGCGGGTTTGCGCGATCTCGGCGAGCGCCTGAAGACCTTGCGCGAAACGCTGTTTGCCCGCGTGCTGATCGCGGCCGACGAGCCGCCGCGGGTGCTGCCCGAGCGCGACGGCGTGGTGCTGAAAGACCGTTTTCGCGCGGCTTTAGGTATCCGCGCATGATCTTATCCGGAAGCCGGTATCCGCTTTTCGGGATCATGCGCCTGGGGTTAAAGCTTGAGCGAAGCGCCGTTCTAGACAGCTAGGAATCGAGCCTCTATAACGCCCCGCGCTTCGTTTGCCCCGCTCGCGTGGGCGGTGCGGCGCCCAGGTAGCTCAGTTGGTAGAGCATGCGATTGAAAATCGCAGTGTCGGTGGTTCGATTCCGCCCCTGGGCACCACTTCCATCCCCGGCGCCATAAAGAACAATCACTTAGCGTCAGAATGTGTCCCACTTTTCGGAATAGTGGCGTCAAGTGGGACACTTTTGTTCCCCCGTTTGGTCAGCCGCGATCCGCGCCATCGCTCGCCCTGTGGCTCAAACGCGCTGTTTTGTAGAAGGTGGTAAATCGGCATGGTGGTCTCCCGTGCCTGTTAGGCGGGAGCGCGGTCGTGTCTCTCAGTCACCGACGCCTGGTTAATTGTTTTTATTTTCTGTCGGCAATGGCGCAAAGTGTGCGCTTGTTGTTCGCAAATAGCAAAATCAAATCAAGCCAGTTCCAAAAAGGACGGGAAGCCGCGCAACAACGCGCGCAGCCTCCCGGGGCATCGATGCGGACCTAGGTTTCGGGGATGGGGGACTGATGGGCCTAAGCCGAGCGATACCCGGTTGTTAACGCGTGGCGCTCGGCGTAGTTCGTTAGTTCCCATCTCGAAATCAGGCCATTGCGGCATCCAAAACAGACCAATAGGGGTCAAAACAGGCCAGTACCCACCGGCCTATAGGAACACATCGCCAACAAAGAGCTTTTCGTGAACATGGCGAGCCGCCACGCCAGAGTCCGCTGTGGGTCAATCGTGTCCTATCCGGAGCAGCCTGGCGGCTCGCTGCGACAGATCCCGCTCGGAGAAACTGAAACATCTATCGTTTTACTCCCGCGACAAATATTTGGCGTCCTTGCTCCCATGCTCCAGGAGCGCGAGTAACCCTTGTAAAAGTTTGGTCGGTGATGGCGGGCAGCCGGGGATCGTCAGATCGACCGGCACGGCGTCCTTGACGCCGCCGGCGACCGCGTAGCTTCCGGCGAACACGCCGCCGTCGGCGGCGCAGCGACCGACCGCAATAACCCATTTCGGATCGGGCGTGGCGTTATAGGTGCGCAGCAAAGCCTCGCGCATGTTCTTGGTGACCGGCCCGGTCACCATCAGCACGTCGGCATGGCGCGGTGAGGCGACGAAATGGAAGCCGAAGCGTTCGAGATCGTAGAACGCGTTATTGAGCGCATGAATTTCCAACTCACAACCGTTGCAGGAGCCGGCGTCGACCTGCCGGATCGACAACGAACGTCCGAGCCTGGCGCGCGCGGCGCGGGTGACGCTCTGCGCGAGTTCGGCAAGGCCGGCCTCGTCGGGCGCAGGGGGCGGCTCCGTCAGCGGGCCGCGGGTGAGGCTTTCGAGCAGCGTGCGGCGCATCAGAGATCGTGCCCCGAATAGGAACAGTTGAACGACTTATTGCAGAGCGGAAAGTCGGCGACGATGTTGCCCTCGACTGCCGTCTCCAGCAGCGGCCACTGGAACCAGGACGCGTCGCGCATATGGCAGCGTTCGACGCGGCCGTCGCCGCCGAGCCGCAGCCAGACCAGCACGTCGCCGCGGAACGCCTCAACGAGTGCGAGGCCTTCGCAGACTTTGCCATTGGCTTTGACCGCGGTCTGAATTTTTCCGTCGGGTAGGCGCGCCAAAATCTGCTCGATCAGCGCCAGACTTTGCTCGACCTCGCGGATGCGGATCCACACCCGCGCATTGACGTCGCCGGCCGAGAGCACCGGCACCTCGAAGCTGAGTTCGGCATAAGGCGCGTAGCCGACATTGCGGCGCGCATCGAAGGCGCGGCCGGACGCACGCCCGACATAGCCGCCGGCACCGAACTGGCGCACATAGTCGGGCTTGACGATGCCGGTGGTGGCGGTGCGGTCCTGCAGCGAGGCGGTGTTGTCGTAGAGTTCGACCAGGCGCGGAAACGCGCGCCGGATTTCGTCGAGCAAAGCCTCTACCTGCGAAATACCGTCCGCAACGATGTCACGCGCGAGGCCGCCGGGCACGATTGCGTCCATCATTAGCCGGTGCCCGAAGCAGGCGTCGGCGGCGCGCAACACGCGTTCGCGCAGAATGCCGGTCTGCGCATGCATGATCGCAAACGATGCATCGTTGCAGATGGCGCCGATGTCGCCGAAATGATTAGCCAACCGCTCCAGTTCCGCAATCAGCGCGCGCAGATAGCTCGCGCGCGGCGGCGGCTCGATCTTCAGCGCGGCCTCGCCGGCCATCGCGAAGGCATAAGAATAAGCCACCGTGCTGTCGCCTGAGGTGCGGCCGGCGAGCTTGGCGGCGTCGTCGAGTGTCGCGCCCGCCATCAACGACTCGATGCCCTTGTGCACATAACCGAGCCGCTGCTCAAGCCGCACAACGTGCTCGCCATTGGCGGTGAAGCGAAAATGACCGGGCTCGATGATGCCGGCATGCACAGGCCCGACCGGAATTTGGTGCAGGCCTTCGCCTTCGGTGGGAAGGAAAATGTAAGGAGTTCGTTGCCCGCCATCCCACACGCCGTGATCGAGCCAAGGCCGCGAATCGGGCGATTCCACCGCGTCGAGTTTGGACAGGTCGCGGATGGCGCGTTCCAGCCGCAGCGCTGCCGGGTGCCTGGCGCCGACGCTCGGATACTTTCCATCGACGCAGCGATAAGTAACGATGGCGATATCGCCATTGACCTCATCGAGCAAAGCCATATGCACGTTCGGCGGGTCGCCCCAAAGTCCGAGCAGCGTCGCGCTGCCGCCCGCCAGGCGATCGATCGCCTGGCTCCAGCCGTCCTCGGTCACTGTCGTGCGCGGCAGGATCATGGCGCTATCCCAAAAGCCGGGCGACGTTCTGGAAGCCGGTCACCAGCGCCGGCGGTAAATAAATGCCCGCCATGAACACGATGGCCAGATGCGCAAACATCGGTACATACGACGCTTGTGCCGGTGCGGTCGGCCCTACCGGCTCGCCGAAAACGATGCCGTTGAGCCGCAGGAACAGGCCGCCGAGCGCGACCAGAATTCCCAGCACCAGGACGGTGGCAAGCCACGGCTCGCGCGCGAAGGTCGACGACACCACCAGAAACTCGCTCATGAAAATGCCGAGCGGCGGCAGCCCGGCGATGGCCACCACGCCGAGCACCAGGCCCCAGCCGAGAATGGGGTTGCTCACGGTCAGTCCACCCATGTCGGCGATTTTCTGCGTGCCCTTGACCTGCGAGATATGCCCGACAGCAAAGAAGATCGCCGACTTGGTCAGCGAATGCATGGTCATATGCAGCAGCGCGGCGAAATTGGCGAGCGGGCCGCCCATGCCGAAGGCGAACACGATGATGCCCATGTGCTCGATCGAGGAATAGGCGAACATGCGTTTGATGTCGCGCCGCCGGTACAGCATGAAGGCGGCGAACACGCAGGAGATCAGCCCCATGGTCACCATTAGCGGGCCGGGCGCGATCGCCACCGGATTAAGCGCCAGCAGCATCTTGAAGCGCAGCAGCGCATAGAGCGCGACGTTCAAGAGCAGGCCCGACAGCACCGCCGAAATCGGCGTCGGTCCTTCCGCGTGCGCGTCGGGCAGCCAGGCGTGCAAGGGCGCGAGGCCGACTTTGGTGCCGTAGCCGAGCAGCAGGAAAACGAAGGCGACGTTGAGCAGCGCCGGATCGAACTTGGCCGCGTGCTGCACCAGCACGCTCCACACCATGGCGTTGAGCCCTTCGCCGATCACGGGCTTGGCCGCCATGTAGACGAGAATGGTGCCGAACAAAGCGAGCGCGATGCCGACGCTGCCGAGGATGAAATATTTCCAGGCCGCCTCCAGCGCCTCGTGCGTGCGGTAGATGCCGACCATCAGCACGGTGGTGAGCGTCGCCATCTCGATCGCCACCCACATCAGGCCGATATTGTTGGCCACCAGCGCCAGATTCATGCCGAACATCATCACCTGGTACATCGCGTGGTAGAAGCGCACGTAAGTCGGCCGCAACCGGCCGATCTCGATCTCGTGCTCGATGTAGCTCGCGCTGAACAGGCTGGTGGTGAAGCTGACGAACGTGGTCAGCACGATGAAGACCTTGTTGAGGTCGTCCACCAGAAGATAAGGCCCGGACCTGGGCTCGACGACGAACAGCGACACCGCCGTCGCGAACGTGAGGAAGGTCGCCAGCACGTTGAGCCGCGCGGTTAGCTTATAGCCGGGCAGCGCGGCGAGCAGGCAGGCCGCCACCGCCGGTATCAGCAGAACGCCGGTGAGCGCGTCGAAATTCATCGCCGCTCTCCGCGGAATTTATCAAGCGCCTGCACGTCGACGGTGTCGAAGCGCTCGCGAATGCGGAACAGGAAGATGCCGATCACGATGAAGGCGATCAGCACCGAAAAGGCGACGGAAATCTCCACCACCAGCGGCATGCCCTTGGCGCCGGTCGCCGCCAGCACCAGGCCGTTCTCCAGCGACATGAAGCCGATCACCTGGCTCACGGCGTTGCGCCGCGTCACCATCATCAACAGGCCGAGCAGCACCACCGACAATGCGAACGCGAGATCCTCGCGTGCCAGCGGATCGGCATCCGCCGTCACCCGCAGCATCACCACCATGGAAAGCGCGACCAGTCCCATGCCGAGCAGCATGGCCGGTCCGACGCCGACCACGGTCTCGATCTCGCGGTGGATGCCGAGCTTGACGATGATCCGGTGCAGCGCCACCGGAATGATGATGGCCTTGAAGATCAACGCGATGCCCGCCGTCACGTAAAGATGCGGCGCGTCCTGGATGAAGGCCTGCCAGGCGACCGAGGCCGCGAGGATCAGCGCGTGCAGCGCGAATGTGTTGAGCAGTGCGTAAAGGCGGTCCTGGTAGAGCTGCATGAAGCTCACCAGCACCAGCGAGCCGGCCAGCATATGCGCGATGTCGAAGGTGATGCTGTGCATCGTCTACAGGCTCCTTGAGACGAACAGCAGCAGCGTGCCGAGCAGTCCGAGCATCAGCGCCGCGCCGAGGAAGGCCGGCACCCGGAACACGCGCATCTTGGCGATGGCGGTCTCGAATATGGCCAGCAAGAAGCCGCCGAGCGCGAGTTTCCCGACATAGGCGACAAGCCCGATCGCCAACGCGCGCGGGTCGGCGTCGGGGCCGGCGATGCCCCAGGGCGTGAACAGGCAGCCGATCACCGACACGTAGAGCAGCAGCTTCAGTTCGGACGACAGATCGATGAGCGCGAGATGGCGGCCGGAATATTCCAGCACCATCGCCTCGTGCACCATGGTGAGTTCGAGATGCGTCGCCGGATTGTCGATCGGGATGCGCGCGTTCTCGGCGATCGCCACCATGATCAGCGCGAGCAGCGCAAGGCCGAGCGAAACCCGCAAGCCCAACTCGCCCGACACCATGAAGGCGGCCATGGTCGAAAGCTGCGTCGAGCCCACGACCAGCGCCAGCGTGAATACGATCATCAGCATCGCCGGTTCGGCGAGCGAGGCGATCATCACCTCGCGGCTTGAGCCGATGCCGCCGAACGATGTGCCGACGTCGAGGCCGGCCAGCGCCAGGAAGAAGCGCGCGCTGCCGATGAGAGCGATGATGGCGATGAGGTCGGCCGACCAGGAGAACAGTAGACCGCTGCGGAATGTCGGCACCAGCGAGGCCGCCACCCAGGTGCCGGCGAAGATGATGTAGGGAATGACGCGGAACAGCCATGACGCGCTTTCCGCCAGCACCACATCCTTGCGCAGCAGCCGGATCAGATCGCGATAGGGCTGCAGCAGCGGCGGGCCTTGCCGGCGCAACAGCCGCGCCTTCACCTTGCGCACAAAGCCGGTGAGCAGCGGCGAGAGCAGCAGCACCAGCAGCATTTCGGCGCCCTGCAAGGCGAAATCGCGGATCAAGGCCATATCGCGAGCACCAGCAGGAGGAGCACCAAGGCGGTGAACACCAGTGTGAGATAGCGGCGGATGGTGAGGAATTGCAGAACGTTAAGCCGGTCGGCGGCGTAGCCGATGAAGCCCGCGATCGGCGCGTAGGCGGTCTCCCAGATCAGGTCGTGCAGGTCGACCTTCAGGCGCGCCGGCGCCATCGAGCCGGGCGGCGGCATCTCGCCGATCTCGCGCGCGCGGAACACGGTTGCGCCGTAAACGCGGCGAATCGGCTGCGCAAAGCTCGAGGCGGTGTATTGCGTCGCAGGGCTTGGGTCGGGATAGCCGCAGTCCCAGGCTGGCGCGCGCCGCAACTTGTCGGAGGCGAGCCGATGGATGGCGAAGGCCGCAATCGAGCCCGACATGGTGACGAAGACGAACACCAAGAGCCCGTTATAGGAACTGCGGCTTTCAGCGATCGGCACGATCGACAGCCATTGCACGCCGGCCTGATGCGGCATGGCGACGCCGACCAGACTGTTGGTCACCGGCGCCAGCGCGTCGATAAAGAAGCCCGGGAAAATCCCGGCGACCAGGCAAAGGGCTGCCAGGAAATACATGGCGGCGAGCGAATTGCTGTCGGTCTCTTGCGCCTTCGCCGCATCGGGTGTGCGCGGCCGGCCGAGAAAAGTCACACCGAAGGCTTTCACGAAACAGGCCGCGGCCAGCGCCGCCGACAGCGCCAGCAGCGCGCCGACCGCGGGCACCAGGAACTTCAGGCCCCAGGCCGGCAATTGCGGGCTGAGCAGAATGGCCTGGAAGGTCAGCCACTCGGACACGAAGCCGTTGAGCGGCGGCAGCGCCGAGATGGCGACGCAGCCGACCAGGAACACAAAAGCGGTCTGCGGCATGCGGTGGATCAGCCCGCCGAGGTGCTCCATATCGCGTTCGCCCGTCGCGTTGAGCACGGCGCCGGCGCCAAAAAACAACAGGCTCTTGAAGACAGAATGATTGAACACATGGAACAGTCCGGCGGTGAGTGCGAGCGCCGCGGCGAGCGGCATGTCGTGGGCCTTGAACGCCAGCGCGAGGCCGAGCCCGATATAGATGATGCCGATATTCTCCACCGTGTGATAGGCAAGCAGGCGCTTGAGATCGTGCTGCATGAGCGCGTAGAGCACGCCCATCACTGCGGTGGCGCCGCCGACGGCGAGCACGGCCATGCTCCACCACCAGGCTGGCGGCCCCAACAGGTCGAACACGATGCGCACCAAGCCATAGACGGCGACCTTGGTCATCACCCCGCTCATCAGCGCGGAGACATGGCTGGGCGCGGCCGGATGTGCCAGCGGCAGCCAGGCGTGCAGCGGCACCACGCCGGCCTTGGAGCCGGCGCCGATAATCGTGAGCACCAGCACCAGCGCGGCTAGCGCCGCAGAGGGATGCGATAGGCGAATGGCGTCGAAGGCATAATTGCCGTCGCTGCCCGCAAGCAGGCCGAAGGCGAGCAGCAGCGCCAGCGTGCCGAAGCTCGCCATCAGCAGATAGATGTAGCCGGCGCGCACGTTCTCCGCGACGCGGTGATGCGCGACCACCAGCGCCCACGAGGTGAGCGACATGAACTCCCACGACACCAGAAAGCTGAAAGCGTCGTCGGCGAGCACGACCAAGTTCATGGCGGCGAGATAGGCAGGGTAGAACGGCAGCACGCGCTGCGGCGAGTCCTCGTGGCGGCCGTAGCCGAGCGCAAATAGGCTTGCCGAAGCGCCGCCGAGATTGACCACCACTAGGAAGAATGCGGCGAGCGCGTCGATACGGAAATGCGCGCCCAGCCAGGGCAGGCCGAGCGGCAGGGTCACCGACGACGGTTCGGAGAACCCGAGCAGGCAGAGCAGGGCGATCATGCCCAGCGTCAAGGTGATCATCAGGCTGGCGCCGTAGACCGCCGCCGTCCCGCGCGGCGAGGCGGCAAGCGCGATCGCGGCCGGCGCCAGGATCATCAGCGCCGCCACGCCGTAGAGCGCGTAGACGACCATCATTTGAGCCGCACCCCGCGGCCGCCACCGCTGGTGGTCGCGCCTTCACCGATCAGTTCGATGCCGTTCGCCGCCATCGCGTCGACCAGCTTCATGAGCGAGTCGACATTGCCGCGCACGACGCCATCGCTCGCTTCCATGCGCTGGACGGTCGGCAGCGACAGTCCGCTGCGTTTCGCTAGTTCGCGCTGGTCGATTCCCAACAACGCCCTTGCGGCCCGCAACTGCCCGGCGGTGATCATGAGACGCGAGCCATTATTGTGACTCAGAATGTGAATTATAGACTTTCATGTATCTATTTTGATGTGTCAAGTATCATAATGGAGATAGCCAGGGGACGTACGTCGCACCGTCGGCACCGTGACAATTCAATGAGTAGGGGCACAATGTCCGCTTCGGGTCATTGGCGGACAAACCGCCCTGGGCCAAATTCCGACTTTGTCCGCTTTGGTCGATCGGTTGAGCCGGCTAACCAAAGCGGACATTCGGTTGTTTTTGGCTGGGGGCAGTTTGTCGGTTATTGACGGTGGTCTCAACCGGTCGACGCAACACTTTATCTTTGAGGGAAAAGATGGAGTGTGAGCGATGGATCAGGGATTTCGTCGAGGTTTTACGGCGGCCGAGAAGACGCAGTTATGGGATCGCTGGCAGCGTGGGGAGTCGCTCAATGCAATTGGGCGGGCTTTTGGTAAGCCGTCATCGTCTATTTATAACCAGCTGGCGCCGCATGGCGGCATTCGTCCGGCTGCTCGGCGTCGCTCACGGTTGGCACTGACGCTCTTTGAACGCGAGGAGATATCCAGAGGCCTTGCGGCGCATCGATCGGCGCGATCGTTGGCACGGTTGCTGGGCCGTTCGGCCTCGACGGTGAGCCGAGAAATCAGCCGCAATGGCGGCTGTGATGGCTATCGAGCAGCACTGGCGGATGAGACAGCCTGGGCTCGAGCCCGGCGTCCTAAACGTTGTAAGTTGGCGACCAATGCTTGGTTGCGGCGAGCGGTGGCCAAGAAGCTGAGATCAAATTGGGCCCCCGAGCAGATCGCCGGCTGGCTCAAGCGAGCCCATCCTGACGATGAGAGTTATCACGTGTCACACGAGACGATCTATCGCAGCCTGTTTGTTCAAGCCCGTGGGGTACTTAAGAAGGAGCTCCTCGGCCATCTTCGATCGAAGCGCACGATCCGTCGATCGAAACAGGCCGGTCGCACTGGCGATGGACGGGGGCAAATCAAGGATCTCGTCTCGATCCGTGCGCGCCCGGCAGCGGTTGAAGAACGGGCGGTGCCTGGGCATTGGGAGGGTGATCTCTTGTCCGGATCGAAGAACAGCCATATCGCGAGGGACTATCAGAATTTCTGTGTGAGGCGGTTATCCGTCATGCACGCACGAAACGCTCTTTGAACATGACGGCGAATTGCGTCTTCGCCTCGGCCCACTCGCGCGGCGGCCGTTTCCATTCCGCAGCGGCGTGGTTCAAGACCAAGTATAACAGCTTCATCGCGGCATCGTCAGAGGGGAAATGTCCCCTAGTCCTGACGGCGCGGCGCAGTTTTGAGTTCAGCGCTTCAATGGCATTCGTGGTGTAGATGATCCGCCGCACGCCCTCCGGGAACGCGAAGAATGGAATCACGAGTTCCCAGTTGCGGCGCCAACTCTGCGCGATCGCCGGATACTTTGTGCCCCACGGACCTTGCGCGAAGGCGTCGAGGGCAGCCTGGCCGGCGGCGGCATCGGCCGCGCGATAGACCGTGCGCAACGCCTGCGCGACGCTCTTGCGATCCTTCCACGAGGCAAAATCCATCGAATGGCGGATCAGGTGGACGATGCAGGTTTGAACGACGGTCTGCGGGAAAACGGCGGTAATGGCCTCGGGAAAGCCCTTCAGGCCGTCGACGACCGCGATGAGAATGTCCTGGACGCCGCGGGTCTTGAGCTCGTTGACGACACGGAGCCAGAATTTGGCGCCCTCGGTCTGTTCGATCCAGATGCCGAGAATCTCCTTGGTGCCGTCCGGCAGGACGCCGAGCGCGATGTAGATCGCCTTGTTGCGCACGAAGCCTTCATCGCGGACCTTGACCCGGATGGCATCGAAGAACACCAGCGGGTAGCAGATATCGAGCGGGCGGTTTTGCCATTCCGTCACCTCGTCGAGCACCGCATCGGTGACCGCCGAGATCAAATCTGGCGAAACATCGATGCCGTAGAGCTCCTCGAGATGGCCGCGGATCTCGCGAACCGTCATCCCGCGCGCATACATCGAGATGATCTTGTCGTCGAAATCCGGGAACCTGCGCTGGTACTTGGCGATCAGCTTCGGGTCGAAGGTCCCCGCACGATCCCGCGGCACCGACAGCGTCATCTTCGAGGTGCCGGTCAGAACCGACTTCTTCGAGTAGCCATTGCGGTGATTGGCCTTGCCCTCAACGCTGTCGCCGTCCAGATGCTCGTCGAGCTCGGTATTTAAAATCCGCTCGGAGAGCGCCTTCTTCAGCTCGTCGACCAACCCATCTTTATTGAATACGTCCTTGGGATCGCGGCCGGCCAGTAGCTGGTCCAGTAGGTCTTTCTCGATCGCCATATGATGCTCCTTCGGTTCCCATTGGTCGACCGGTTGAGCCGGCTACCCAAATCAGACATACAGCCGGCTAATCTTCAGCTTACGCGTCATGTCCCAAGTCACCAGCTCGAATAATATTCCGATAGCGATCGATCTCGCTTTGCACTTGGCGCATCTGCCATTCGGGGACGGCACGCGCCGCACGTGCGCTGACCAATGCATCGATCGCCCGCGCTAAACGCACCAGTAGCATCCGCAGGCCTTTCGCATGGGCCGGCAGGGTGGCGACGTTTTCAAGCACAAAAGCAGTCATCGAAGTCTCTCCTTATTCTTGTTGCGGAAGTGGCTCTTCCGGTGCCCGCTATGTGTGTGCCGGCGCATAGGAATTCGATTGGGAAATTAAGCGTTCCGCATAAGCACTTCATAAAGGGCGGATATAGAGAGGGTTCGCGTTAGCGGCCGATTGAGAGCATCGTCGTTGCCTCAAAAAATCGACCTAGCGGCGAAGACGGCGAGCCAGATTGCAAGCCGCAGCACGATCGCCGCGCTGAAGGCGGTGGCGAAGAGTCCGAGCAGGAGTGCAGCCGGATGCGCGCGCTTCGCAATTGCGACGGCCCACTGGGCCATGCGCTGCGCAAGTTGCGACACGATCCGCCTTGCTGCGGCATGGTGAGCGACGAGTGGATTGCCTTGGTTCGCGACGTTGAGTTCGAAACGTTCGGATAGAAACATTAAAGCGCATCCTCCTGGCTGGGCGCTTCTCTTGGCGAACCGCAGGGCCGACTGCTTGCGCAGGAAAATGCCGCCAGTCCGTCCGTTGGATTCGCGCGCAACCCAGAACCCGTCTTCGTTGCGGCCGATGAAAAATAGTGGAATTGCCTCATTGAGGATTCCGGGATCAGGCCGCGGCGGCAGTTCAGTCTGGTGCGCCATGATCGTCGCCGCATTGATCGATATCGGCGGCGCGGGCGTGTAATCCAACAGCTTTGAAACGTGCCGGCCGATGCTGACCATCGGAATCCTCAAGCCACCTGCCGCAATTGTCCGGCGTTCGATGGCTGGCGATGTTGCGGACTAGGCTTGCGGCTCATATCGAGCTCGAGAACCCCCGGAACCATAATGACCGCTTGCGGTCGATTGCCATTTTCAAACATTGCGAAGCGGAGGGCCTCGGCGCGATTGATGAAAAGTCCGCCACAAATGCCGTGTTGGTCTTGCACGACCCAATTCCCCCGGCTGTCTTTTCCAACCATGAAAAGCGGAATGCGCGAACTCGGTTCGGGAGAGGGAGGCTCGAAATGTTTCACGATGCTTCTCCTTCACGGTGAATGGTTGCTTTGCGCGCCCGCTAGCGGGCAATCGGAAGATCGTCGTCGTTCTTGGACGAGTGCTTGTAGCGGTTGCGGTATAGCTCCGCTTCGATCAGCGCTTTTTGCATGCGCGCTTCGCCGATGACCTCCGCGACGCGCTTGAGCAGCTTTGTGCCGCCCCCGATCGCATTGCGCAGGAAGCTTACGGTCGCCGACAAGCGGAAGGCGCCCGCCGCATTTTTCCCAAGTGCAAGAACGGGCATGTTTGCCTCCTCTAGAGACGAGCCGTTGCCGGCGGGCTGTGGCGGAGCCGTTTCCGGCGCGCTGGCTTGGCCGTTTCGTCACCAAGCTGCGAAAGGCCGATAACGGAGCCGATCAGCAGGAAGAGAATGATGAGCTTGAGGTTTTCGACCAAAAGGGCAGTCATCGAAGTCCCACCTTATTGTTCTTGCGGCAGCCTCTCCGGCCACCATGCGCGCAATGTGTGAGGCGCCGCATAGGAATTCGATTGGGAAATCAACGCGCGCTTATAAACGCGTCATAAAGAGCGGTAGCCGGCGGCGCCCCGCAGTCCCCGCACAACGATCTTTATTTCTTCTTGATGTGGTGCAACGACAATTCGCATCGCTTCTTTATTGCTCAAAGCCTATCTGCGAGCTCGCTCCAGACCATTTGAAAGGGAGCAACACATGCTCGACCTCATTCTTCTTGCAACAGCTCTTGGCTTCTTCGCGCTGTCGATCGGCTATGCCGTCGCCTGCGACCGACTTTAAGGGGGCAGCCATGATCCTCGACTACTCACTCGCCGGCCTCGTGACCGCGGGGCTGCTGTTCTACCTCACTTACGCTCTGTTGCGGCCCGAGCGGTTCTAGCCGCGCGATTGCGAACGGCAGGAGCCGGCTTTCGGCAAAGATCACGCGCAAGCAAAGAGACGTGTCATGACCATCAACGGTTGGCTTCAAATCGCGTTCTATTTCGTCGTGCTCACCGCGCTCGTGGTGCCGCTCGGCCGCTTCATGGCCAGCGTGTTCGAAGGCGAGCGAACATTCTTGTCCCCGGTCCTGCACCCGGTCGAAACCGCAATTTACCGCCTCGCCGGTGTCGACGAGAAAAAAGAGCAGGGCTGGCTCACCTATACGGTTGCCATGCTGCTCTTTAACGCCGCCGGCTTCTTGGCCGTATACGGTCTGATGCGCCTGCAAGCGATGCTGCCGCTCAATCCGGCGGAGCAGTCGGCGGTTCCGGCCGACCTCACATTCAATACGGCGGTGAGCTTCGCCACCAACACCAACTGGCAGAACTATGGCGGCGAAAGCACGCTGAGCTATCTCACGCAGATGGTCGGGCTCACCACGCAGAATTTCTTGTCGGCGGCCACCGGCATCGCATTGCTGATCGCGCTCATCCGCGGCTTCGCGCGCGCCTCGGCGGCGACCGTCGGCAATTTCTGGGTCGATCTGACGCGCTGCACGCTTTACATCCTGCTGCCGCTCTCGATCGTCATGGCGCTGTTCCTGGTTTGGCAAGGCGTGCCGCAAAATCTCAGCGCCTATGTCGACGCGACCACGCTGGAAGGCGCCAAACAGACAATCAGCCAAGGCCCGGCCGCCTCGCAGATTGCGATCAAGCAACTCGGTACCAATGGCGGCGGCTTCTGGAACGCTAATTCCGCGGTCCCTTACGAGAATCCGACGCCGCTCAGCGATTTTGTCGAAATGCTCTACATCCTGCTGATCTCGGCGGCGCTTACCCACACCTTCGGCCGCATGGTCAAGGATGCGCGCCAGGGCTGGGCGATCTATGCCGCCATGTCGGTCATCTTCCTGGGCTTCCTCTTCGTCTGCTACTGGGCCGAAGGCCACGGCAACACAAACTTCCTGGCGCTCGGCATCGATCCCTCCAACATGGAGGGCAAGGAGGTCCGCTTCGGCCTGGCCAATTCGAGCCTGTGGGCGACGGCAACCACCGCCGCCTCGAACGGCTCGGTCAATGCCATGCATGACAGCTTCACGCCGCTCGGCGGCATGATTCCGATGGCGATGATCGCGCTCGGCGAGGTCATCTATGGCGGCGTCGGCTCCGGCCTTTACGGCATGCTGCTTTACGTCATCGTAGCCGTATTCATCGCCGGCCTCATGGTCGGACGTACCCCGGAATATCTCGGCAAAAAACTCGAAGCGAAAGAGGTCAAGATGGCCTTGCTTGCCATGCTGATCCTGCCGCTTTCGATGCTCGGCTTCACCGCCATGGCATCCGTGATCCCTTCGGCGGTGGCCTCGACCAACAATGCCGGGCCGCACGGCTTCTCGGAGATCCTCTATGCCTACATTTCCCAGACCGGCAACAATGGTTCGGCTTTCGCCGGGCTGACCGGCAACACGCTCTGGTACAACACCACCGGCGGGCTTGCGATGCTGATCGGGCGCTACTTCGTCATCATTCCGGTGATGGCGATCGCTGGCTCGCTGGTCGCCAAGAAAGTCGTGCCGCCTTCAAGCGGGACGTTCCCGACCCATGGCGGCCTGTTCGTAGGCCTGCTGGTCGGCGTGATCCTCATCACCGGCGGCTTGATCTACTTCCCCGCCTTCGCGCTCGGGCCCATCGTCGAGCATCTCGCGATGACCGCGGGCACGCTGTTCTGAGACGGATTCATTCGGAGTTACGGCAATGGACACTTCCAAACTGCGCAAACGGATGCCTGTTTCCACGCTCTTCGACCCGAAGATCGTGGGGCCCGCGATCGGCCAGGCTTTCGTCAAGCTCAACCCGGCCACTCTGATCAAGAATCCGGTGATCTTTGTGCTCGAGGTCGTCACCGCGCTGACCACCGTGTTGCTCATTCGCGACCTGGTGCAGCATCACGCGGGAGTCGGGTTCACGTTCCAGATCGTGCTGTGGCTGTGGTTCACCGTGCTGTTCGCGAATTTCGCCGAAGCGGTGGCGGAAGGGCGCGGCAAGGCGCAGGCCGACAGTCTGCGCAAGACCCGCACCGAGACGCGCGCCAAGCGCATCCTGATGCCGAATAATTACGAGGTGTTCGAAGGCGTGCCGGCCGAGGACTTGGAGGCCGGCGATCTCGTGATATGCGAGGCGGGCGACGTTATCCCCGGCGATGGCGACGTGATCCAAGGCATCGCCTCGGTCAACGAAGCCGCCATTACCGGCGAATCCGCGCCGGTGATCCGCGAATCCGGCGGCGACCGCTCGGCGGTGACCGGCGGCACCACCGTCATATCCGATCGCATTGTGATCCGCATCACGTCCTCGCCGGGCTCCTCGTTCCTCGACCGCATGATCAAGCTGGTCGAAGGCGCCGAGCGGCAGAAGACGCCGAACGAGATCGCACTCAACATTCTGCTGATCGGGCTGACCATCATCTTCGTGTTCGCGACCGCGACCATCCCGAGCTATGCGACCTATGCCGGCGGCGCGATCTCGGTAGTCATTCTGGTGGCTTTGTTTGTGACGCTGATCCCGACCACCATCGGCGCGCTGCTCTCGGCCATCGGCATCGCCGGCATGGACCGGCTGGTGCGCTTCAATGTGTTGGCGATGTCCGGCCGCGCGGTGGAGGCCGCCGGCGACGTCGATACTTTGCTGCTCGACAAGACCGGTACCGTCACCTTCGGCGACCGGCAGGCGACCGAGATCATTGCGGTACCGGGCGTGACCGAGCGTGAGGCTGCCGAAGCAGCATTGCTGGCTAGCGACGCCGATGAGACCGCGGAAGGCCGCTCCATTATCACGCTGATGCAGGAAAAATATAACGTGAAGCGCCAGCCGGCGCCGGCCGGCACCAAATTCATCGAGTTCTCGGCCACGACGCGGATGTCCGGCGTCGATATCGGGACCCGCAAGGTACGCAAGGGCGCGATCGATTCCGTGCTGAAATTCGCGCGCGAGCAGGCGGGCAGCAACGTTGCCGAGCCGCCGGCGTTCCGCGCCGCCGTCGACAAGATCGCACGCTCGGGCGGCACGCCGCTCGGCCTGGTCGATGGCAGCCGCATCCTCGGCGTGATTCACCTGAAGGACGTCATCAAGCCGGACGTGAAGGATCGCTTCGCCGCGCTGCGCCGCATGGGCATCAAGACCGTGATGATCACCGGCGATAATCCGGTCACGGCGGCAGCGATCGCCTCGGAAGCCGGTGTCGACGACTTCATCGCGCAAGCGACGCCCGAGGACAAACTGCGCTACATCCGCGGCGAGCAGACGCAGGGGCGGCTGATCGCCATGTGCGGCGACGGCACCAACGACGCGCCGGCGCTTGCACAAGCAGACGTTGGCGTTGCCATGCAGACCGGCACGCAGGCCGCGCGCGAAGCGGGTAACATGGTCGATCTCGATTCCGATCCGACCAAGCTGATCGAGGTGGTTGAGATCGGTAAACAGCTGTTGATGACGCGCGGCGCGCTCACCACCTTTTCGATCGCTAACGATGTGGCGAAATATTTCGCCATCATCCCGGCGATCTTTCTCGCCTTCTATCCGCAGTTGGCCTTGCTCAACATCATGCATCTGGCCACGCCGCAGAGCGCGATCCTATCGGCGATCATCTTCAACGCGCTGATCATCATCGCGCTTATCCCACTGGCGCTGAAGGGCGTCGCCTATCGTCCGATCGGCGCCGGCCCGCTGCTGCAGCGCAACCTGCTGGTCTATGGGCTGGGTGGCATCGTGCTGCCGTTCATCGGCATCAAGGCCATCGACCTCTTGGTCAACGCCTTGCATCTGGTCTGAGGAGAAAGTGTCATGCTCAAAGAAATCCGTCCGGCCATCGTGATGCTGGTGGCGTTTACGCTTATCGTCGGCGTGGCTTATCCGTTGGCCATGACTGGCTTGGCCAATGCGATTTTCCCGTATCAGGCGCAAGGCAGCCTGATCGAAAAGGGCGGCAAGGTCGTAGGCTCTGCCCTGATCGGACAGGTGTTCGCCGACGACAAATACTTCCACAGTCGGCCTTCCGCGACCAATGCGCCCGATCCGAAGGATCCGACCAAGAACATTGATGCACCCTACAATGCCGCGAATTCGGGCGGCTCCAACCTTGGCCCGACCAGCAAGGCGCTGATCGATCGTGTTAAAGCCGATGTGGAGAAGCTCAAGAAGGAGAACCCGTCGGCGGCGATCCCGGTCGATCTGGTGACCACGTCGGCTAGCGGGCTTGACCCGGATATCTCACCGGAGGCGGCCTTGTTCCAGGTGCCGCGGGTGGCCAAGGCCCGTGGACTGCCGGCTGACCGCGTGCGCGCCCTGGTGGAAACTCAGGTCGAGGGACGCACCTTCGGGCTCCTGGGCGAGCCCCGGGTCAACGTGCTTAAGCTCAATCTCGCGCTCGACGGGCTGAAGTCGTAGATTGGCTCCCTTAAAGGAGCCACATGCCCGGCGAGGAAGCGCAACGAGCTTCGCCTGATGCCCTGCTCGCCCTCGCCAAGAAGGAAGGGCGGGGGCACCTGAAAATTTTTCTCGGCGCCGCGCCCGGCGTCGGCAAGACCTACGCCATGCTCACTGCCGCCAAAACCGAGAAATCGGGCGGTCGAGACGTGGTCGCCGGGCTGATCGAGACCCATGGCCGCCACGAGACCGAGCAATTGACCACAGGCTTCGAGGCGCTGCCGCGCAAGCCGATCGTCTACCGCAACCAGATAATGCATGAATTCGATCTCGACGCGGCGCTTGCGCGCCGGCCGAGCCTGTTGCTGGTCGACGAATACGCCCACACCAATGTGCCCGGCAGCCGTCACCCCAAGCGCTGGCAGGATATCGACGAAATTCTCGCCGCCGGCATCGACGTGTGGACCACGCTCAACATTCAGCACTTGGAAAGTCTCAATGACGTAGTGCTCAAGATCACCAAGGTGCGGGTGCGCGAGACGGTGCCCGATACGGTGTTCGACAAGGCGGACGAGATCATCCTGGTGGACTTTCCGCCCGACGAGTTGCTCAAGCGTCTCGCTGAAGGAAAGGTCTACATCCAGGACACGGCCGCGCGCGCCGTCGAGAGCTTTTTCAAGCCGCAAAACCTGACAGCCTTGCGCGAATTGGCGCTGCGGCGCGCGGCCGAGCGCATCGATGCCGATCTAATCTCGCGCATGCAGGCGCAGGCGATCGAAGGGCCATGGGCGGCAGGCGAGCGCATTCTCGCCTGCATCGGACCGGATGCGATCTCGCCGACCGTGGTGCGCACCGCCAAGCGCCTGGCCGACTTGATGGACGCGCCCTGGTTGGCGGTCACGGTCGAACGCCCGGGTACAAACCTTGACGAGGCTGCACGCCGCCGGCTGGACGACGCCATGAAGCTCGCGCAGGCACTCGGCGCCGAAACGCAAACGTTGACTGGCAGCGATCTGCCAGCCGAACTGCTGCGTTTCGCCAAGTTCGAGAATGTCACCCAGGTCGTGATCGGCCGCTCGCATGGCGGGTTCTTCAGCGAGTTGCTGCGCCGCTCGTTGCCGCACGAGCTGGTGCGTCGGACCCAGGACATCGCGATCCATGTGGTAACGCGGCAAGTCGAGACGGCACCACCCGCTGTGCCGCGGCGCCGCGCTCGCTTTGTCTTGCAGCTACTGCCGTTCCTCTATGCCACACTCGCCATAGGCGCGGCGCTGGCGATCGGCGAAGGCCTGACCGCGCTGACGCCGATCCCGAACCTGTCGATGCTGTTCCTGGTGGCGGTGCTGCTGATCGCTGTGAACTTTGGCATCTGGCCGGCGATCTATGCGTCCGGCCTGTCATTCCTGGTCTACAATTTCTTTTTTATCGAGCCGCTCTATACCTTCACCATTGCCGAACCCTATGAATTGCTGGCGCTCGTTATCTTCCTGGTGGTGGCGGTGATCACGTCGGCCTTAGCGGGAAGGGTGCGCGTGCAGGCCGATATCTCGGCCGGCCGCATGCGGGCGATGCGGAGGCTTTATGAATTCACCCGCCGCCTATCGGGGCTGGCGTCATTCGATGCGGTTGCGGAAGGCGCGGCCAGCGAAATCAATGCAAGCCTTGGCCGTGCGGTGGTAGTGCTGTTGCAGCAGGACGGCGATCTGGTGCTCATCGCCGCCTGGCCGCCGGAAGATGCACTCGACGCTGCACCGATGACGGCGGCGCGTTGGGCCTTCAGCCATGGCGAGCCGGCCGGCGCCGACACCGGCACGCTGCCGATCATACCGTGGTACTTCGTGCCGTTGCAGATCGGCGACAAGACGCTGGGCGTGATCGGCGTAGCCAAACCAGAAGGCGTCGGCCCGCTCGATTCGGAGGGGCGCACACTGCTCGATGCTCTATCCGAACAAACCGCTGCCGCGCTGGAGCGTGCCTCGCTCGCGCGCGATATGGTGAGCGCCAAGACCGCGACTGAAACCGAACGGGTCCGCAACACGCTGCTAGCATCAATCTCGCACGATTTCCGCACGCCGCTGTCGTCGATCCTCGGCGCGGCAACCAGCTTGATCGACTACGGCGACAAACTCGATTCGCCGGCGAAGAAGGACCTGCTGCTGCAAATCAAGCAGGAAACGGAAGGGCTCGATGAGATGGTGCGCAACCTTCTCGCCATCACACGGATCGATGCGGGGGCATTGGAACTGCGGCGCGATTGGATCGACTTACGCGAAATCGTCGACCGCGTCGTCATTGCTGCCCGGCGGCGCGGCGCGCGTCAGCAAATTGAAATCGCTCTGCCTACCGATTTGCCTTTGCTGCGCGCGGACGCCACGCTGGTCGAGCAGGCGATCGGCAATGTGATCGGAAATGCGGTTGTCCATACACCGGCCGAGACCCGCGTGCTGATCGACGCCATCGTCGGACCGCAAGAGATCGCGCTGCGCGTTACCGATGATGGCCCCGGCATTCCGGCGCAGGCGCTGCCGCAGATATTCGACAAATTCGTCAAGGCCGACACGACACAGGCCGACGGCGGACACGGGACCGGACTAGGCCTCGCGATTGCCAAAGGCATTGCGGAGGCGCATGGCGGCTCAATCGCGGCCGAAAGCCCCTATACCGGCGGCCCCGGGACACGCATCATATTGAGATTCCCGCGCCAGGACGTGCCGGCATGAGCGCCAAGACGCAAGTTCTGGTGGTGGACGACGAGGCGGCCATTCTGCGCTTCCTCAAGCCGGCGCTGGAGGCGAACGGCTATGAGATGGCGACCGCCGGCAGTGTCGCCGAGGCGACCAAGCGCATCGCCGCCGAGTCCCCGGACATCGTGCTGCTCGATCTCGGCCTGCCCGACGGTGACGGCAAGGATGTCATTCGACGAGCGCGCGAATGGTCGGATGTGCCGATCATCGTTTTGTCGGCGCGCGAACGCGAAACGGAGAAAATCGAGGCCCTTGACCTCGGCGCCGACGACTACATCAATAAGCCGTTCAATGTCGGCGAACTGCTGGCGCGCATGCGCACGGCACTGCGCCATCGAATACAGCGCAAGGCGGAAATTCCGCTGCTGCGCGTCGGCAATCTCGAAGTGGATGCCGTTCGCCACCGGGCGACGCGCGCTGGCGCCGAGATCAAGCTGACGCCCAAGGAATTCGAGCTGCTGTCATTTCTCGCGCGCCATGCAGGCCGCGTGGTCACCCACAAGCAGATTCTCACGGCGGTCTGGGGGCCGGCGCACACCGAAGACACGCAATATCTTCGAGTGTATGTCGGCCAGCTACGACAGAAAGTTGAAGCACACCCCGATGATCCGCGCATAATTTTGACCGAACCGGGCATTGGCTATCGTATTGCAGAGAACTGATGGTCGTACTGGCCCCGAAAGGGATGTCCACTATTGGCGCCTGGCAGACATTCGCGGCGCTGCAATATTTTGTCCGCTTTTGGACAACAGCCGACATAAGGTCGGCGCTGTCGCGGGACGCCGCGGCCTCCAATATTGAATTTTTTGAACAAAAAAATTCATTGCTTCGGGCGGGGAAGGGGGCCGTCGCCCCGAATGACGTTGGGACAGGAACCGCAAAAAGCCTAATGATCATCCGGAGAAATTCGGTGTCCCACAAATCGGTAAGGCCTTGATTCTGCATTAGCGGGGCGGCCCGCCCCGTGGGCGCCACTTGCCGCATTCAGCGGCCCGCGTCTTGGGCAAGCTCTTTGCGCACCAAATCCTCCAGCGTGCCGGCTCCGGCGTCGAATTTGACGCCGCGAATGTGAAAGGCGCGGGCGGCGGCGAGATCGCTGTCTTTGTCGCCGATCAGAAAACTGCGCTCCAAGTCGATCGGCCGGTCGCGCGCCGCCTGCTCGAGCATGCCGGGTCGCGGCTTGCGGCAGCGGCACGCGATCGCCAGTTCCTTGACCGTTCCGTCCGGGTGATGCGGGCAATAGTAGAACGCGTCGATCCGGGCGCCTTCGCCGCGCAAGACTTCCTGCAAATGCGCGTTGAACGCCTTGACCGCGACTTCGCTGAAAAATCCGCGCGCCACGCCGGCCTGGTTGGAAACGACCAGCACGTAATAGCCCGCCTCGTTCAACAGGCGCACCGCGGCGGCGGCGGTCGGCATCAATGCGAGATCGTCCGGCTTGAACGTGTAGCCATGATCGACGTTGAGCACGCCGTCGCGATCGAGAAACGCGGCCGGGCGCATGCGGCGGTCGGCGGCGTCAGCCATGGTGCACGGGACACTTCGCCGCCGGGGCCGCCTCGCTCACGGCCGCGCCGGCGAATTCCGTGCGCGCCAGTATCGTCATCGGCATGCCGCCCTCGGGACGCAGGGTCAGCCGGCAAACCGGATTGACGGCGTGACCGGGCTTCAATCTGAATTTGAACTTCTGCGCCAGTGTTGCCATGCAAAGAATTGCTTCCGTCAGCCCGAACGACATGCCGGCGCAGATGCGCGGCCCGATGCTGAACGGGATGTAGGCGAATTTCGAGATCGAGCCGGCATTCTCCGGCAGAAACCGTTCCGGGACGAAGTGGTCCGGTCTGTCCCAAAGCTTCTTGTGCCGGTGCAGCAGCCAGGGCACCACGAATATCAGCGAGCCTTTGGGGATGCGGACGGTCCGGTAGTATTCCTCGCGCAGGGCTTCCCGCGGCAGGATCGGAACCGGCGGATAAAGCCGCAGGGCCTCGTCGAAAACCGCGCGCGTGTAAACGAGTTTGGGAAGGTCGGCCAAAGTCGGCGCGCGGCCGCCGAGCACGCGGTCGAGCTCCTCGTGCAGTCTTGCTTCGGTGTCGGGCGCTTGCGACAGCAGATACCAGACCCAGGTTAGCGAATTGGCCGTCGTCTCGTGCCCGGCCATGAACAGAACCGCGGCCTCGTTGCGCAGCGCCTGCGGGTCGAGCGGCTCGCCGGTTTCCTCGTCGCGCGCGTCGAGCAACTGGCCGATGACCGACGTTTCTTCCGCGTTCGCCTGCGTGCGGTAATTCTCGATCACCCGGCCGAGCACGTCATGAATGGATTTCACCGATCGGCCGACCGCCGGGCCGTGCCAGCGCGGCATCCAGTCCGGTAAACCGAGTAGCGAGAACAGGTCGGTCTGTCCGATCACGCGCTGGTATTCGCTGAAGCCCTCGACGATCTGGTTTGCATAGTCGCGCCCGAGCTTGCGTCCGAACAGCGCGCGGCAGATGACTTCGGCGGTCAGCGTGGCCGATTCGACCAGCATGTCGACTGTCGCCCCTTCGGATTTGCTCCAGCGGGCCGCCACTTCCTGCGCCGCTTCCACCATGATCGGCGCGAATTGCGCAAGCCGCGACACGTGCACGATGGGCGCCACGATGCGCCGGCGCTTGCGCCAGGTTTCGCCGTCGCTGATGAACAGCCCGTCGCCGATCAGCGGTTCGAGCGCGTAGCGCATTTGCGGCGCCTTGCGCTCGAAGCTTGAGTTCTTCTGGCTGAAGGCGAATTGCACCGAGTCCGGGCTGTTGCAGAGGAATGTCCGGCGCATGAAAATCGGCGCGGTGGTAAAATCGAGCGCAAAAGCGTTTTCCTCCCACATTGCCAGAAAATTTCGGCGCGCCAGCGCCAGCCGCCGCCAGGTCGAAGGCGGTTTGTCTAGGCGTGGCGGGTAGGGCGGAATGAAGTCGCTCAATGATCGTGCCTGCACTCGACCGATGACCTGCGGTATCGGTCTATATATGACGGATCGGCGGCCGGGGCCGGAACTGTATACCGCCTCTGCCATATGAGGCTGGAACTTCCCGACGCCAAGGCAGCCTAAAAACGCAGCAGCAAGCGGGTTTGCTGCATTGCACCGTATACCAAATTGCACGTATTTACCTTTTTCCGAAGTTTCAAACTTTGCTAGGATTGATCTACAAGCTCGGTCCGTGTTTGCATTAAAATGAGCGGACCAAGACTAACGGCACCATCCCGCAACGAGGTGATGCTGAAAAATCAAACCGTTTCTGGCTGGAAACCAAGGGGAGGAATCTATGGCTATGGCGACGGGCTCCGTTGGGGCAGCGCGCGTATCGGAATCGACGCGCTGGATGAACCTCATATTCTGCATCATCTGCATGGTGATGATCGCCAACCTGCAATACGGCTGGACGCTATTCGTCAATCCGATCAACAAGGCGCACGGCTGGTCCATCGCCTCGATCCAGGTCGCCTTCGCCATATTCATCGCGCTCGAAACATGGCTCACGCCGGTCGAGGGCTGGATCGTCGACATGCTCGGTGCGCAACGAGGACCCAAGCTCATGGTTGCCTTCGGCGGCATCATGGTCGCCATCGGTTGGGTCATCAACGGCTATGCCGATTCTTTGTCGTTGCTCTATCTCGGCGCCATCATCTCCGGCATCGGCGGTGGCGCGATTTATGCGACCTGCGTCGGCATGGCGGTGAAATGGTTCCCCGACCGCCGCGGTCTCGCCGTCGGTCTCACCGCGGCCGGCTACGGCGCGGGCTCCGCGATTAGCGTCATCCCGATCCGTGAAGTGATCGCGGCCTACGACTACCAGACCGCGTTCATCTGGTTCGGACTGATCCAGGGCGGCATCGCGTTCGTGCTGGCGTGGTTCCTGCGCGGGCCGGAGCCGGGCGAAATAGCATCGGCTCCCGCTAAGGTGGCGCAATCCGCGCGCAGCTTCACCCCCATCCAGGTTCTCCAGAGCCCAGTGTTCTGGCTGCTCTACATCATGTTCGTCATGGTGTCGGCTTCGGGCCTGATGGCGACGGCGCAGATCGCCCCGATCGCGAAGGACTTCAACGTCGGCAACACGATTCTGTTCGCCGGCGCCTCGACGCTGACCGTGGCGCTGATCGTCGACAATCTCTGCAACGGCGGCGCGCGTCCGTTGTTCGGCTGGGTCTCGGACAATATCGGCCGCGAATACACGATGGCGATCGCCTTCGGTTTGGGTGCTTTGGCCTATTGGCTGTTGGGCTCGCTCGGCACGGCGCCGTGGGCCTTCGTGATCTTCGCCGCCATGATCTTCCTGACCTGGGGCGAGATCTTCAGCCTGTTTCCCTCCACCTGCACCGATACGTTCGGAGCGAAATTCGCGACGGTCAATCTCAGCCTGCTCTACACGGCGAAGGGCACGTCCGCATTCCTCGTGCCGGTCGCCAACCTGGTCAAGACGCACTTCGGCAGCTGGCACGCCGTCTTCGTGGTCACCGCGATCATGAACTTGGTGGTGGTGGCGCTGGCGCTGTTCGTGCTCAAGCCGATGCGCGCGCGGCAGATGGCGCAAGGCTGAGCGATGCGATTTTCCTCCGCGGCCGCGCGGCCGCGGAGGAATACTTCCGAGCAAAATCACATTGCATGTGCCGTGCGTCCTGGCATATTGTATACCAGTCATGAGTGGCCGGAATCGTAGCGTTCGAAGTGTGAGTCTGCGCGAGCCCGCGGCAGTCCGCGCTCCGCTTGCGGCCCGGCCGGCTTTGGCGCCCATCGACATTACGCCGAGCTTCAAAAACAAGGCCTATAACGCCCTGAAAAACGCCATTATGGCGATGGATATCTACCGCAATCGCGACGAAATCCGGCTCGATGAGCGCAAGCTGGCACAAGACTTCGGCATCAGCCGTACGCCGGTGCGCGAGGCCATGGCGCAACTCGAGAGCGAAGGCTTCGTGCGCTCGGTGCCGCGCCGCGGTATTTATGTAGTCCGCAAGACCAAGCGCGAGGTGATCGAATTGATCACCGCCTGGGCGGCGCTCGAAAGCATGGCAGCCCGGCTGATCACGCAGACCGCCGGCGACGACGAGATCGCCGGCCTGCGCCGTCCGTTCGCCACCTTCGAGAACGGCAAACTGCGCGCGCATCTCGACGAATATTCCGAAGCCAATATCGAGTTCCACCAGAGCATCATCCGGCTCAGCCGCAACCGCGTGCTGATCGACCTAGCGGAAAACCTGTTTGTGCACATGCGCATGATCCGCCGCAAGACCATCGGCGAGAAGGATCGCGCCGACCGTTCGATCCGCGACCACATCAGCATCATCGAGGCTCTGGAAGCGCGCGCGACCGACCGCGCGGAAGAACTCGTGCGCGACCACGCGCTCGGCCTTGCCGATCACGTGCAGCGTTATGCCGACTATTTGGACTGACAGACCCGACGACCGAAGTTAGGGGAGGATTCCCATGGCTGAAGCAGCAGTGCAAGAAAAGAAACCGGCGGCCGCGCCCGAAGCAGAACGCGAGCTGACCGACGGCTTTCATCTCATCATCGATGCGATGAAGCTTAACGGCATCAAGACAATTTACGGCGTGCCCGGCATTCCGATCACGGATTTCGGCCGCATGGCGCAGGCCGAAGGCATTCGCGTCATCTCGTTCCGGCACGAGCAGAACGCCGGCAACGCCGCGGCCATCGCCGGCTACCTGACCAAACAGCCCGGCATCTGTCTCACGGTGTCGGCGCCCGGCTTTCTCAACGGCCTGGTCGCGCTCGCCAACGCCACGACCAACTGCTTCCCGATGATCTTGGTCTCGGGCTCCTCCGAGCGCGAGGTCGTCGACCTGCAGCAGGGCGACTACGAGGAAATGGACCAGCTCGCCATCGCCAAGCCGCTGTGCAAGGCGGCCTTCCGCATCCTGCACGCGCAGGACATCGGCATCGGTCTCGCACGCGCGATCCGCGCCGCCGTGTCCGGGCGTCCGGGCGGAGTCTATCTCGACCTGCCGGCCAAGCTGTTCGGCCAGGTGATGGATGCCGAGGCCGGGCAGAAGTCGCTGGTCAAGGTCATCGACCCGGCGCCGGCCCAGATTCCGGCCGCGAGCGCGGTCAAGCGCGCGCTCGACGTGCTCAAGAGCGCCAAGAAACCGCTGATCATCCTCGGCAAGGGCGCGGCCTACGCGCAGGCCGACGATCTCATCCGCACTTTCGTCGAAAAGAGCGGCGTTCCGTTCCTGCCGATGAGCATGGCCAAGGGCCTGCTGCCCGACACGCACCCGCAGTGCGCGGGCGCCGCGCGCTCGACCGTGCTCAAGGACTCCGACGTCGTCGTGATGATCGGCGCGCGGCTGAACTGGCTGTTGTCGCACGGCAAAGGCAAGAACTGGGGCGAGCCGCACTCCAAGAAGTTCATCCAGATCGACATCGAGCCCAAGGAGATGGATTCGAACGTCGAAATCGTCGCGCCCGTGGTCGGCGATATCGGCTCCTGCCTGGCGGCTATGCTCGATGCCATGGGCGGCAAGTGGCCGTCCCCGCCGGCCGACTGGCCCAATGCCATCAAGACGAAAAGAGACGAGAACGTCGCCAAGATGGCGCCGCGGCTGATGAACAACAACGTGCCGATGGATTACCACGGCGCGCTCGGCGTGCTGCGCACCATCGTCAAGGAGCGCCCGGACGCGATCCTGGTCAACGAAGGCGCCAACGCGCTCGATCTCACGCGCGGCGTCATCGACATGTATCAGCCGCGCAAGCGTCTCGACGTCGGCACCTGGGGCGTCATGGGCATCGGCATGGGCTACGCCATCGCCGCGGCCATCGAAACCGGCAAGCCGGTGCTGGCGATCGAAGGCGACTCGGCCTTCGGCTTCTCCGGCATGGAGGTGGAGACGATCTGCCGCTACAAGCTGCCGGTCTGCGTCGTCATCTTCAACAACGACGGCATCTACCGCGGCACCGACGTCAACAAAGGCGGCGGAGCGGATCCGGCGCCCACCGTCTTCGTCAAAGGCTCGCGCTACGACAAGATGATGGAGGCCTTCGGAGGCGTCGGCGTCAACGCGACCTCGCCCGACGAGCTCAAGCGCGCCGTCAACGAGGCGATGGATTCCGGCAAGCCGACGCTCATCAACGCGGTGCTCGACCCGGCAGCCGGCAGCGAAAGCGGCCGCATCGGCAATCTCAATCCGCAAAGCGCGCTGAAGAAGAAATAAAGGAAGGTGCGGCCCGCGCGCGAGCGAGGGCCGTGTCCGCTGAAAGTTCTAAGTGACGGCTCCCGACAGGGAGTGGGGCAAAACGAAAAGTTGGAGGAGCAGAAAATGGCAAAGAATAAACCAAAGGGTGGAAAGCAATCCAAGGTCAGGGCCGCGGCCAAGAAGTCGGCCCGCAAGGTCTCGAAGCCGGCGCACGCGGCGAAGGCAAACGGCAACGGCAAATCGAATGGCTTGCCGAAGCCGAGCAGCAAGCCCTACGGGCAAGCAGGCCTCGCGCTGCAAGGCGTGCGTATTCTCGACTTCACCCACGTGCAGTCGGGTCCGACCTGCACGCAGTTGCTCGCCTATATGGGCGCCGACGTGATGAAGGTCGAGCGCCCGGGCGGCGGCGACATCACGCGCGGCCAGCTGCGCGACGTGCCCAATGCCGACAGTCTCTATTTCACCATGCTCAACGGCACCAAGCGGTCGATCACCATCGACTCCAAGCATCCCAAGGGCATGGACATCCTCAATCGGATGATCAAGACCTGCGACGTGCTGGTGGAGAACTTCGCCCCCGGCGCGCTCGATCGCATGGGCCTGACCTGGGAATACGTCCACAAGCTCAACCCGCGCATGATCGTCGCCTCGGTCAAGGGCTTCGGCCCCGGGCCGTACGAGGACTGCAAGGTCTATGAGAACGTCGCGCAATGCGCCGGCGGCGCCGCTTCCACCACCGGCTTCCGCGAAGGACCGCCGCTGGTCACCGGCGCGCAGATCGGCGATAGCGGTACCGGGCTGCATCTCGCGCTCGGCATCGTCTCGGCGCTCTATCAGCGCGTCCGCACCGGCCGCGGCCAGCGCGTGCTGTGCGCGATGCAGGATGGCGTGCTCAATCTCACCCGCGTCAAGCTGCGCGATCAGCAGCGCCTCGCGCACGGCCCGCTCACCGAATACAGCCAGTTCAGTGAAGGCGTGCCGTTCGGCAAGGCGGTACCGCGCGCCGGCAATGATTCCGGCGGCGGTCAGCCGGCCTGGCTGCTCAAGTGCAAAGGCTGGGAGAACGATCCCGACGCCTACATTTACTTCATCACCCAGGCGCCGGTTTGGGGTCCGATCTGCGACCTGATCGGTGAGCCGACCTGGAAGACCGATGCGGACTATGCCACTCCGAAGGCGCGCCTGCCGCGGCTGAAAAAGATTTTCGCGCGCATCGAGGAATGGACCATGACCAAGACCAAGTTCGAGGTCATGGAAATCTGCAACAAGGTCGATATTCCGGTTGGACCGATCCTGTCGATGAAGGAGATTGCCGAGGACGAGTCGCTGCGCAAGACCGGCACGGTGGTCGAAGTCGATCACCCGGTGCGCGGCAAGTACCTCACCGTCGGCAATCCGGTCAAGCTGTCGGATTCGCCCGCCAAAGTGGAGCGCTCGCCGCTGCTCGGCGAGCACACCGAGGAAATCCTGTCCAAGGTGCTCGGCTACAGCGCGGGGCAGATCGCCGAGATCAGGGCCTCGGGCGCGATCACCGCGCCCGACAAGTCGAAGGCGGCGGCGTAATTAATACCGTGTCCCGGACGCGGGTGACCGCGTCCGGGACCGTAAAAAAATTCAGGGAGCGTCAGTCAATGCGAATTGTTGTCCACGGCCAGCAGGCCTTCGGCAAGGCCGTGCTCGAGGCGCTGCTCAAGCGCGGCGAAAACGTAGTCGCCGTCTACGTCGCGCCCGAAAAGGAAGGCGCCAAGGCCGACCCGCTGAAGGAAGCCGCGATTGCGGCGAAGCTGCCGGTCTATCAGCCGGCGTCCTATAAAGATTCGAAAGTGTGGGACGAGTTCAAGGCGCTCAAGCCCGATCTGCAGGTGATGGCTTTCGTGACGCTGTTCGTGCCCGAGGAATTTCTCAACATCCCGACGCACGGCTCGATCCAGTATCACCCGTCGCTGCTGCCGGCCTACCGCGGCGCCAGCGCGATCAACTGGCCGATCATCAAGGGCGAAAAGGAAACCGGCCTGTCGATCTTCTGGCCCGACAACGGGCTCGATACCGGCGACGTGCTCCTGCAGAAAAAGACGCCGATCTCGGCGACCGACACGCTCGGCACCGTTTATTTCGACCGCCTGTTCCCCATGGGCGTCGAGGCCATGATGGAATCGGTCGATCTCGTCAAAGCCGGCAAGGCGCCGCGCCTCAAGCAGGACGCGTCGAAAGCCACCTACGAAGGCCGCTGCGGCCCCGGCAACGCCAAGATCGACTGGGGCAAGCCGTGGGAGCAGATAGACCGCCTGATCCGCGGCTGCAACCCGGCGCCGGGCGCCTGGTGCACGCTCGACGGCAAGACCGTCAAGATTTTCGACGCCAAGCCGCTGCCGGCCAAGGACCCCAAGGGCATCGCCGGCAAACTGGGAGAAATCGTCGCGATCGAGAGCGACGGTTTCCTCGTCGTTTGCGCCGACGGCCGCTTCAAGGTCACGCGTGTCCAGCCGGACGGCGCCAAGAAGATCGACGCATCCGAGTTCGTTACGACCGCCAAGCTCGCTCCGGGGGCGAGGTTCACCTGATTTCACCGCCAGCAAAATCCTAAATCGCCGGTTCACCGCACGTCGTATTCAACGGAAACACCCATGCCCGCCTCGCAGCATCAGTCACCGAAATCCGACATTGAAATCGCACAGGCCGCCAAGCCGCGGCCGATCATGGAGCTCGCCAAGGACAGGCTGGGCATTGGCCCGGAAAATCTCGAACCTTACGGCCACTACAAGGCCAAGGTGTCGATGAATTACATCAAGTCGCTGCAGAGCAAGCCTGACGGAAAGCTGGTGCTTGTCTCGGCGGTCAACCCGACCCCGGCCGGCGAAGGCAAGACCACCACCACCGTGGGCTTGACCGATGCGCTCAACAAGATCGGCAAGAAGGCGATGTGCTGTCTGCGCGAGCCAAGCCTGGGGCCATGCTTCGGCGTCAAAGGCGGCGCCGCCGGCGGCGGTTATGCGCAAGTGGTGCCGATGGAAGACATCAATCTGCATTTTACCGGCGATTTCCACGCCATTGGCGCCGCCAACAATCTGCTGTGCGCGCTGATCGACAACCACATTTATTGGGGCAATACGCTCGGCATCGACGGCCGCCGCATCACCTGGCGCCGCGCGGTCGACATGAACGACCGCTCGTTGCGCTCGATCGTCTCCTCGCTTGGCGGCGTCGCCAACGGTTTCCCGCGTGAAGACGGCTTTGACATCACCGTCGCCTCCGAAGTGATGGCGGTGTTTTGTCTCGCCCGCAATCTCGACGACCTCAAAACCCGTCTCGGCAACATCATCGTCGGTTACACCCGCGACCGGAAGCCGGTGCGCGCCGGCGAGCTCAAGGGCCAGGGCCCGATGACCGCGCTGCTCAAGGACGCGCTTTCGCCCAATTTGGTGCAGACGCTGGAAGGTACGCCGGCCTTCATCCATGGCGGCCCCTTCGCCAATATCGCGCATGGCTGCAACTCGGTGCTGGCCACCACCACCGCGCTCAAGCTGACCGACTATGTGGTGACCGAAGCCGGCTTTGGCGCCGATCTCGGCGCCGAGAAATTCATCGACATCAAATGCCGCAAGACCGGTTTGGCGCCCGACTGCGTGGTGCTGGTCGCCACCATCCGCGCGCTCAAGATGCATGGCGGCGTCAAGAAGGAAGATCTGAAAAAGGAAGACTTAAAGTCTCTGGCCGCCGGCATGGCCAATCTGCAGCGCCACATCGAGAACATGAAGAAGTTCGGCCTCGTGCCGGTGGTTTCGATTAACCGCTTTTCCGCCGACACCGACGCCGAGATGGCGCTGGTGAAGGAGGCCTGCGCCAAGCTCGGCGTCGAAGCGGTCATGGCCGATCACTGGGCTCTGGGCGGCGAGGGCGCAGCCGACGTCGCGCGCGCCGTGGTCAAGGTGGTTGAAAGCGGCAAGAGCAAGCTGAAGCTGCTCTACCCGGACGAAATGCCGCTGTTGGAAAAGGTGCGCACCATCGCCAGGGAAATCTATCGCGCCAAGGACGTCGACGCGCCCAAGCCGGTGCGCGACCAGCTCGCCAATTTCGAGGCTATGGGTTACGGCAAGCTGCCGGTCTGCATCGCCAAGACCCAGTACAGCTTCTCCACCAATCCCGACGCCAAGGGCGCGCCGAGCGACCACATCATCCCGGTGCGCGAGGTGCGGCTCTCGGCCGGCGCCGAATTCGTGGTGGTGATCTGCGGCGAGGTCATGACCATGCCCGGACTGCCGCGCGTGCCGGCGGCGGATTCGATCGACGTCGGGCCGGACGGAAGGATTGTCGGGTTGTTCTAAATTCTCTTCCGCTCGTCCCCGCGAAAGCGGGGACCCAGTGCGATCGAGTACTGGATTCCCGCTTACGCGGGAATGAGCAGAGTGTGCGGCAAATCAAACGGGGAAGAAACCCATGATCAAATTCTACTATAGCGGCGCGCCCAATCCGATGAAGGTCGCGCTCATGTTGGAGGAAGCCGGGCTGCCCTACGAGGCCATCCCGGTCGACACGCGCAAGGGCGAACAGCACAAGCCGGAATTCCTGGCGATTAATCCCAACGCCAAGGTGCCGGTCATCGTCGACGGCGACGCCACCGTCTTCGACTCGAACGCGATCCTGCTCTATCTCGCCGAGAAGACCGGCAAGTTCCTGCCGCCCAAGGGCGACAAGCTGCGCGGCGAGCTGCTGTCCTGGCTGATGTTCGTCGCCTCCGGCGTCGGGCCGTTCTCCGGCCAGTCGGTGCATTTCCGCCAATACGCGCCTAAAGGCAACGAATACGCGCTCAATCGCTACATGTACGAGGCGCAGCGCCATTTCGGCATTCTCGACGCGCGCCTCGCCAAGCATAAATACATGGTGGGCGACAGCTACGGCATCGTCGACATGGCGGTCTGGGGCTGGGCGCGGCTCATCCCGAACGCGCTCGGCGAGGACTACTGGGCCAAATTCCCCAACCTCAAGCGCCTGGTCGACGAGATTTCGGCGCGGCCGGCGGCGGCGCGCGCCAACGAAATGCGTACCAAGCACAAGTTCAAGACCGAGTTCGACGAGGAAGCCAAGAAGGCCATGTTCAAGCACATGGACGTGAAGGTCGCCTGATGAAGGCCGGCGAGCAGCAGCCGAAGACCGGCGGCCGGCGCCGGCCGCCGCGCACGCCCAAGGGTCGCCAAGTCGACCCCACGGCGCTTGATGAGGTGCGCGCGCTGCTCATCGACCGACCGCGCCGGCGCGATCTGCTGATCGAACACCTGCATCTGATCCAGGACCATTACGGGCATCTTTCGGCCGCCCATCTCACCGCGCTGGCGCAAGAGATGAAGATGGCGCTTACCGAAGTCTATGAGGTCGCCACCTTCTATTCGCATTTCGACGTGGTGAAGGACGGACCCGCGCCGCCGGCGGTCACCGTGCGCGTCTGCGATTCTTTGTCCTGCGCCATGGCCGGCTCGGAAAAACTGCTGGCCAAGTTGCCGGGCATCCTCGGCAAGGACGTGCGCGTGGTGCGCGCGCCCTGCATGGGCGCCTGCGACCGCGCGCCGGTCGCCGCTGTCGGGCACATGCAGACCTTCAACGCGACTGCCGACAAAGTCGGGGCCGCGGTTAAGGCCAATCCGCATCCGCATGCCTGGAAACCGGGCGCCGATTTCGCCGCCTATCAAAAAGCCGGCGGCTACAAGCTGCTGAAAGACTGTCTGGCGGGCAAACGCACGCGCGAGGATTTGATCAAGCTCGTCAGCGACGCCGGCCTGCGCGGCCTCGGCGGCGCCGGATTTCCGACCGGGCGCAAATGGCAATTGGTGCGCGCGGAGCCCGCGCCCCGCCTGTTCGCGGTCAATGCCGACGAAGGCGAGCCCGGCACCTTCAAGGACCGCTTTTATCTCGAGCGCGACCCGCACCGCTTCATCGAAGGCATGCTAATCGCGGCCTGGGTGGTCGAAGCGCTGGACACTTATCTCTACATCCGCGACGAATATCCCGAACTGCGCTTGATGCTGGCCGAGGAAATCGCCAAGGTCGAGGCAGCGGGCTTGTCGGCGCACAGCAAGCTGCACCTGCGGCGCGGCGCCGGCGCTTATATCTGCGGCGAAGAATCGGCGATGATCGAGTCGATCGAGGGCAAGCGCGGCCTGCCGCGCCACCGGCCGCCTTATGTTGCCCAGGTCGGCCTGTTCGGCCGCCCGACGCTCGAGCAGAACGTCGAGACGCTCTATTGGGTGCGCGACATCGTCGAAAAGGGCGCGCAATGGATGACGAGCCAAGGCCGCCATGAGCGCAAGGGTTTCCGCAGCTTCTCGGTGTCGGGCCGGGTGAAAAAACCGGGCGTGGTGCTGGCGCCGGCCGGCGTCACCGCACGCGAATTGGTCGAGGAATTCTGCGGCGGCATGATCGCGGGCGAAAAATTCAAAGGGTACCTTCCGGGCGGCGCCTCCGGTGGCATACTTCCTGCTTCGATGGCCGACGAGCCGCTCGATTTCGGAACCCTGGAGAAATTCGGCTGCTTCGTGGGGTCGCACGCGGTTGTGATTTTGTCCGACAGAGACGATATGAAGGCGGTCGCGCTCAACCTGATGAAGTTCTTCGAGGACGAAAGCTGCGGCCAGTGCACGCCCTGCCGTGCGGGCACCGAAAAGGCGGCCAAGCTGATGGCGCAGGGCCCATGGGACGCCGACCTGCTGACGGAACTGTCGGGCGCCATGCGCGATGCGTCGATTTGCGGCCTCGGCCAGGCCGCGCCGAACCCGCTATTATGTGTGTTAAAGTATTTTCCGGACGAACTAAAAAAGCCGCTGGGAACCTGGTGAGAAAGAGCAGAAACCAATGACCACAGGCAACGGCGCCGGCAAAAGTGTGAAATTCGTCCTCGACGGCAAGGAAGTTGAGGCGCTCGAGGGCGAGACCATCTGGCAGGTAGCCAAGCGCCACGGCACAGATATTCCGCATCTGTGCTATTCGCCCGAGCCCGGCTACAGGGCGGACGGCAATTGCCGTGCCTGCATGGTGGAGATCGAGGGCGAGCGCGTGCTGGCCGCAAGCTGCATCCGCACGCCGTCGCCCGGCATGAAGGTGAAGGCCGCCTCCGAGCGCGCCAAGACCGCGCGGCAGATGGTGTTCGAGCTGCTGATCTCCGACCAGCCCGCGCGCAAGACCGCGCACGATCCGCAATCGAAATTCTGGGCCTGGGCCGACCGCATGGGCGTCGGCACGAGCCGCTTTGGCCAACGCGCCGCGCCGCAAGCCGACCGCAGCCATCCGGCCATGGCGGTCAATCTCGACGCCTGCATCCAGTGCAATTTGTGCGTCCGCGCCTGCCGCGAAGTGCAGGTCAACGACGTCATCGGCATGGCCGGGCGCGGCCATGGCGAGAAGATCGTCTTCGATTTCGACGATCCGATGGGCAATTCGACCTGCGTCGCTTGCGGCGAATGCGTGCAGGCCTGTCCGACCGGCGCGCTGATGCCGGCGACTTTGGTCGACGCCAAGAACGTGCGCACCGAATTCCCCGACCGCGAGGTGAACTCGGTTTGTCCTTATTGCGGCGTCGGCTGCCAGCTCACTTATCATATCAAGAACGACAAGCTCTTGTACGTCACCGGCCGCGATGGCCCGGCCAATCAGCAGCGCCTGTGCGTGAAGGGCCGCTTCGGCTTCGACTATGTCAGCAATCCGCAGCGCCTGATGAAGCCGCTGGTGCGCAAGGACGGCGTCAAGAAAGCGGCCGACGATCTGGTCGATCCGTCGAACCCCTACACGCATTTCCGCGAAGCCACCTGGGACGAGGCGATGGAGCGCGCCGCGTCCGGCTTGAAAAAAATTCGCGACCGCGACGGCCCGCGCGCGCTCGCCGGCTTCGGCTCGGCCAAGGGCTCGAACGAAGAGGCTTACCTGTTCCAGAAGCTGGTGCGCACCGGCTTTGGCTCCAACAATGTCGACCACTGCACGCGGCTGTGCCACGCCTCCTCGGTGGCGGCGCTCTTGGAAGGCGTCGGCTCGGCGGCGGTGACCGCGACCTTCAACGAGTGCAAGAACTCCGATTTCATCATCGTGATCGGCGCCAACCCGACCGAGAACCACCCCGTCGCCGCCACCTTCTTCAAGCAGGCGGCCAAGCGCGGCGCCAAGCTCGTCGTCATGGATCCGCGCGGGCAGGCGCTCAAGCGCCACGCCTGGCAGATGATGCAGTTCAAGAACGGCACCGACGTGGCCATGCTCAACGGCATGCTCAACGTCATCGTCACCGAGAAGCTTTACGACCAGCAATACGTGCAGACTTACGTCGAGGGATTTGGCCCCTTCGCCGAGAGCATCAAGGATTTTACGCCCGAAGAGATGGAGCCGATCTGCGGCATCCCCGCCGACACCATCCGCAACGTCGCCCGCGCCTACGCGCGCGCCGAAAGCGCCATCATCTTCTGGGGCATGGGCGTCTCGCAGCACACCCACGGCACTGACAACGCGCGCTGTCTCATTGCGCTGTCGCTGATCTGCGGCCAGGTCGGCCGCCCCGGCACCGGCCTGCATCCGCTGCGCGGGCAGAACAACGTGCAGGGCGCCTCCGACGCCGGCCTCATTCCGATGTTCTTCCCCGACTACAAGTCGGTGGAGAACCCGGAGCAGATCGCAAAATACGAAAAGGCCTGGGGCAAGAAGCTCGACCCGAAGAAGGGCAAGACCGTGGTCGAGATCATGGACGCCGTGCATAACGACGAGATCAAGGGCATGTACATCATGGGCGAAAACCCCGCGATGTCGGACCCCGACCTCAACCACGCGCGCGGCGCGCTCGCCCATCTCGAACATCTCGTCGTGCAGGACATTTTCCTCACCGAGACCTGCTCCTATGCCGATGTCATCCTGCCGGCTTCCGCCTGGCCGGAGAAGGACGGCACCGTCACCAACACCAACCGCCAGGTGCAGATGGGCCGCGCCGCGCTGCCGCTGCCCGGCGACACGCGCCAGGACTTGTGGATCGTGCAGGATCTCGCCCAGCGCATGGGCGAGAAGTGGAATTACAAGCACGTCAGCGAAGTGTTCGAGGAAATGGCGCGCCTGATGCCGGCGCTCGACAACATCACCTGGGAGCGCGTCGAGCGCGAGGATCACGTCACCTATCCGGTCGACTCGCCCGACAAGCCCGGCCACGACGTGGTGTTCGACAAGGGTTTCCCCCGCCCGGGCGGCTTCGGCAAACTGGTGGCGGCCAAACTGCAGCCGCCGAACGAGACGCCCGACCACGACTATCCGTTCATCCTCACCACCGGCCGCCAGCTCGAGCATTGGCACACCGGCGCGATGACGCGCCGCGCCACCGTGCTCGACGCGCTCGAGCCGGAAGCGGTCGCTTCGGTGTCGCGCGGCACGCTGGAGAAACTGGGGCTAAAGCCCGGCGATATGCTGCGCGTCGTCACGCGGCGCGGCGAAGTAGAGCTCGCTTCAAGACAAGACGACGCCATCCCGGACGGCGTGGTGTTCATCCCGTTCGCTTATGTGGAGGCGGCGGCCAATATATTGACCAACCCGGCGCTCGATCCGTTCGGCAAGATTCCGGAGTTCAAGTTCTGCGCGGCCAAGGTGGAGCCGGCGGGAGCAAGGCAGCAGGCGGCGGAGTAGATACGCTTATCCCTCCCCGCGAAGCGCGGGGAGAGGGAAGAAGCGAGCGTCAATTAACCTTCATCATCTTCTCGGGCTTCGCCCCAACGCGCGCGACGCGCGCGATCTTGAGCGGCGCGCGGCCGGATTTCTCGGCGATCTCGCGGTCCTGCTCGATCAGGAAGCCGAGCGCGGGCGCGTCCTTTTCCAGGCCGCCGAGGAGTTCCGCCGGCACGCGCCGGTTGGAACGCTGAGAGCCGTCCTCGTAGATGACGTCGAAGAACACGAATTCGCCCTTCGGATTGGTGCCCGGTTTCTTGGCCATGCGAATCACCTTGATCTTGGGCGCGCGAAAATAAAAAACGCCGGCGTTTTACGCCGGCGTTTCGTGTCGAACAAGTGGTTAGACCGTCTGCAGATTGGCAGCGGCCGACTTGCCGTTCTTGCGATCGGCTTCGATGTCGAACGAGAGCTTCTGGCCCTCGTTGAGATTGCTCATGCCGGCGCGCTCGACTGCCGAGATGTGAACGAACACATCCGGCCCGCCGCCGTCCTGCACGATAAAGCCGAAGCCCTTTTGGGCGTTGAAGAACTTAACGGTACCTGTGGCCATCATGGCCTCCTTTTGAAAACGCGAAAACGCGTTATGCCCCATGCAAACCATTCGCATGGGCCTCATATCCGGATTTGGCGTGGTCTTGGGGAAGGCCCTCTCGCGGGCGAAACCATAAGGCAGGCGAAATCGGAACGGCCTCTATATAGGGTTCCACCGCGCGCTTGGCAATCGCCCGCCCGCGCGCCGCGTCCCGCCAACACGGTTAATTATTCCCTAACGAGTTGTGGCGCGAATGCGGCGGAGACGTATCGCCGCGACGACAATGCACGCGCAATGTGCGTTCGTTGCCGCGTTTGGAATCAAATGCATGCAATTGCGACATTGGTGCGAAGCCTTGCATGTTGCGCACGCATGGATCGCATGCGGTGCAACGACTACTGGAATACAGCCGTCGGCGTATATTGCATTGCAACAAGAACAAGAAACGAAGCTGGAAACGCCAGGGATGTCGGGCTCTTAAAAGGAGATGACACCTATGGCTTACGCCCCATCCGCGTTTGCGCCGCGCGACCTCGCAATCCCGCAAACCGCCGCCCGCAAGAGCAGAGGTTTTTTCGCCCGCTTCCTCGCGGCGATGGCCGCCTCGCGCCAGCGCGAAGCCGAGCGCGAAATCGCGCGCTTCCTCGCCTCCAGCGGTGGCAAATTCACCGACGAAACCGAGCGCGAGATCGAGCGCCGCTTCCTCGCCAGCCCGTCGAGCTGGTGAAGGATTTTCATTCGAGCGAATTTTGGAGACTTGAGAGAAATGTCTACCCTGCCTTTACGCACGCATGATCTGCCGCACCTGCCGAATTTCTGGTCAGGCTTGGCGCGCCTCGGCGCCGCTATCGTGACGGTGCTCGACATATTCGCCGAGGCCGAACTGCGCGCCATGGCCGCGCACAAGCGGCTGTCCGTTCACTAAGTCGCGCGCCGGCTCATTAAACGACTGCGATCTACAACTGCTTGAATCAATTCGTGATGGAACTCGGTCGCTCCGGCCCGGTTGTGCCACAAAGTTGCCGGAGTTCCCAACGACAAGCGGGGCTTCCCCTAAAAACGGAGGCGACATGATTCGCAAATTTTGCATGGCTGCGATTTTGATCGCGTTCGCCGCCGCGGCTTCGGCCGCTTCCGCAAAACACCGCCACCTCGCCTCGCTCGACGCCACCAGCAATCTCGATGCGCTGATCGCTCGCCACGCCGCCGCCAACAACCTGCCGCCAGACTTGCTGCGCCGCGTGATCAGACGCGAGAGCGGCGGTAATCCGCGCGTGATCTACAGGGGCAATTACGGGCTGATGCAGATCAAGCTCGCTACCGCCCGCTCCATGGGCTACCGCGGCGACGCCGCCGGCCTGCTTGATGCCGACACCAACATGACCTATGCGGCGAAATATCTCGCCGGCGCCTATCACGTCGCTGGCGGTAACGCCGACCGCGCAGTGCATTATTACGCCGCCGGCTATTACTACGCCGCCAAGCGCGAGGGCCGCGCGCCGCGCCGCGCGCGAACCACCGTCACCGCGTTTGCATCGGCGGGTGACGGCCGCGCGACGACCCACAGGAAGGGTCCGGGCGCCTCGCCTGGCTCGCAGAATTTCGGCGCCGGCCTCGACTAGCAATGGCCACGCCGCTAGCGCGGACTGGTGGCGCCGGCGGTGCGCGGCGGCATCCCGCTTTCATCGCGCGATTTGATCCGCTGCGGCGTCACCACCGGCGGCAGCGGCTCGGGGGTCGCCACCGGCAGTTCGAACGCCGAAGGCTCGCCGATATCGATCGGCAGCGTCGCGGCCGGCGGCTGTCCGATCGATCCGGTCTCATCGCCGGCTTCCTGATCGCCGTCGCTGCGCTTGTCCGGCAGCGCGCGCAGCCGGTTCAATTCATCGGCGCGCCGGATCGCCGCCTGTATGATAAACTGCCGCCATTCCGGATGCTCGCCGGCCACGATCATGGCGCCGCGCATGCGTTGCGCGCTCGGCGCCAATAGAGCATGGTTTCCATCCGGCGGGTTGAGCGCCAGGAGCAGCAGCATAATGGCGAGGATCACGCCGCCAACTGGCAGGATCCGGAGGATCGGCAGCATCGCTTCTGCATAACTGAGTCGGCCAAAACGCCAAAGCAATCTCGATTGCCCGCCTCGAAAAATTTCCGGCGGCCACACGCGGGACGAGCCCGCGCGCTGCGCAACACGGGCAGGCCGTGACAGGGGACAACCCGGTTGCTAGGACATTCGGGTGCGTCGTAAGGGGAGCGACATGTTCAAAAAGCCTCATGTTCCGGTCATTGCCATCGAAGAACATTATTGGGATCCCGAGCTCGCCAAGCATTTCACCGGCCCCGAAGCCGGCCGCGGCAGTGAAACCGACACGCGGCTCTACGATTTTGGCGCGCTGCGCATCAAGGAAATGGACGAGGCCGGCATCGACATCCAGGTGCTCTCGCACGGCGCGCCGTCGGCACAGAAACTTCCGATCGAAATCGCCGCCGAACTCACGCGCGCGGTCAACGACCGCTTGGCCAAGGTATGCGCAGCCAACCCGAAGCGCTTTGCCGCCTTCGCGGCGCTGCCCACAGCCGATCCGAAAGCAGCCGCCGACGAGCTCGAGCGTACGGTGGTGAAGCTCGGCTTCAAGGGCGCCATGCTGCACGGCATGAGCAACGGCGAGTTCCTCGACGGCAAGAAATATTGGCCGATCTACGAGCGCGCCGAAAAGCTCGACGTGCCGATCTATTTCCATCCCGCGCTACCGCATCCGAAGGTGACGGAAATCTATTACCAGGATTACGCAAAGGACTTCCCGCTGGTGGTGCGCCCGGGCTGGGGCTACACGGTGGAGACCGCGACGCAGGCGATCCGGCTGGTGCTGTCCGGCGCCTTCGACGCCTATCCGAATTTGAAAGTCATTCTCGGCCATTTCGGCGAGACGCTGCCATTTCTGGTCTGGCGCATCGATGCCTCGCTCAAGCGGCCGGGGCAGAAGCCGATGAGCTTCCGCGACATCTTCTGCAAGAACTTCTACGTCACCACCTCTGGCTTCTTTTCCAATCCGGCGCTGCTGTGCTGCGTGATGGAGATGGGCATCGACCACATTCTGTTTGCGATCGACTGGCCCTTCGTGATGAACCCGCCGGGCGTCGATTGGATGAAGGACGTGCCACTGTCGGATGAGGATAAGGCGAAAATATTGTGCGGCAATGCCAAGCGGCTGTTGAGGATGTAGTCAGCCGACCGGGTGCTTCCGGTAATAATCTGCGTCTTCCGCCGATTGCTTCCACGCCGCGTTGCCGCGCCAGGCGCAATGATGTGCGCGCATGTCGGCGCCATAGCGCACGCGGAACAGCAAAGTGCGGCCCGTGCCGTTTTCATATTCGTGCACCTCGCCGGGCGGATGCACCACGAAGGCGCCGGGCGTCACCGCGATGGTCTCCTTCGGCGTGCGCATGGTGCCGCCGCCGGAAACGCAGAAATAGATTTCGGTGGCATCCGGATGGCAATGGTAGGGGCTGGTCTGCCCCGGCTCCCAGCAGGCGACGGTGTAGTCGCCGCCCGCTTGCTTGCCGAGGATCTTCTCCACGTGATGCTTGGGATTCCACTCTTGCTCGCGCGCGAGGCTGAAAACATGCATGCTACTGGGTCTCCGGCGGAATGACGGCGCGCGAGCCTAGCCTAAAATGCGGGTGGACAGGAGAGGGCGACATTGCGCGCGGCCTACGCGCGTTGATAGAAGGGGCGCCGGGGCCCGTAGCTCAACTGGTTAGAGCCGACCGCTCATAACGGTCTGGTTGGAGGTTCGAGTCCTCCCGGGCCCACCATTTTCGTGCATTTTTGTGCTTACACACTAAGAACGAGTCGATTTCGGTCTAAGAACGAGTCGATTTCGCCACAATTGCGTCGCCGTTCGACGTAAACTTTTGAATTCGTTGACATTTCCAATCAAGGTAAACAAACTCTGAAAATCGGGTTCGGCAAAAAGTGTCGGCACGCTTTAAGAATTTACGTCAGCCTTTGACTCATACGAAGTACCTGAATGACGTCACCGGTGGTCCTGCATCACCGTATTCGTCGAGGATACCGCCTACGCGCCGCGCGAACGACAACGTGACGGGCCACTTGCCGCGGATGTCGGCCGTATTCCAGTTCATCCTAGTGAGATTGAGGACGTCCTGAGCGGCCGAGATATGGTCGCCGTCACCGAGGCGGCGGACTTCGAACGGTTGAGGGACGTGCGGCCCGGGATAGGTGCCGAGTTCGGGCATGAATCCCGACGTGAAGAGATAATCGCGCGCGTCGTTGACGCTGCACAACGTCCCCACCTTCGGCGGATACATTCCGAAACGGATTAGGCGGAAGGCGCTCGGAACCAGCGTCACCATCTCGACGACCGGGATGTCGCGCAGAGCCGCGCTGAACCCGGACCGCTCGGCATCGTCGAAGAACGAGGTCTTGTGCACCACCATCCGCAGCGGTGCGCCTCCGGTGCGCTGCTGATATTCCGCTAGCACACTGCCGCACAGCTTGTATGCCTGCTCCTCCGAAAGATGCAGGTTGCGGCGCTGATCGGGATCGGCTGGCACACCTTCACCCCTGATGGCGAACCCTTCGCCCTCACTGGAGAAGGCCTGTGCCAGTGTCGACTGGACGATGTGCCGCTGCGTGGTGCGGAAGTGGTGGAAGCTTATGCCGACGAAACACGTCTCGGGGCCGTCGGTCGGCAGCCTCCACGGCACGTTTCCGGCCTTGTAGTAGAGGCCGACGGAGAAATTCCAAGCGCGGGTCGCCGGATCTTCCGAGTTCGGCCCGTCCACCAGAAGACGTTGGGTCACGATCTGGATCGGCAGCTTGTTGGTCATGGCGCTGGCCTTCAGGGCGTGACGCAGATCCCGCTTGAGGAAGTCCTCTTCGGTCTGTTCGACGTCCTGCAGCATGTCGAACATGTCCATCTGCCGGCTTTCGCGCGCCTTCGCGAGGGCCTTCGCTTTCTTCCTTTCCTCCGTCGTCAGGTTGCGTTCCACGGAACGCAGACGTCTACTGGACCTCGTCGGAGAGGCAGATCAGGACGACGTCTGGCCTGTTGGCGTCCCGGGACGCGAGGCCGCCATGCGCCTCGCCGTACATGTCGACGACCTTCTGGAAGGCCGTGAACTGATTGGGCTCGGAAAGTACCTCCGCCAACTCGACGTCGTCCAGGATGACGGTCCAGCTGTCGGAATCGACCAGCGACATGTGGAAGGCTTTCGTGAAGCCGGGAAACGGCTTCTGAAGGAGGGACGGCTCTCCGAGGACCGGAATCGCGCCGCGGCACCGCTCCAGCCATCGTCTGGCCTGCTCGACTAGAACGCGGGGCCCCACGATTCCGACCTTGACCTGCGTCTGGCGCGCGGCGCCGAACCGCAGATCAAACGGACCCGCGAGCTCTAGGCCCACCTTTGGGTCCGAGGTCGCCGCGGCTCCCCCGAACTGCAACTGCGGAGGCGCAAGCTCTCGTATGGTGAGCTTAATGGTCATCCGCCTCGTCCGGTTTATCTTTGCCGTTGGTGCTGTCGTGTTCTTCCCCATCCTCTTCCGCGAGCTTCGTCAGCTCGTCGTCGAGATCGACGGGCACTTCCTCGAACTCGGCGTCCGGCCCTTCACGTCCGAACGCGGATGCGGTGTTGAACGCAACAGTCGGTTGCTGGCGCGACAGCAGGATCTTCGGCGCAAATTTCGCCAGATCGTTCTGGTCTCCGCAGGCGAGCGCGAATAACCCCTCCGCTTCGTCCGACAGGACCGAAGCCCAGAAGGTCACGTCGTGGTGGACCGTCGGGTTGAAATCCCGAGCGGCGCGCTTGGTCGACAAGATGTTGATCTTCTCGCGTCCGATTGGATTTCCGAATCCATCCCTGGTGAATGCGTAGCCCGGCGTGATGAGTACCGCCCAGTCCTCGCCGAACGGCATGACGATGAAGCCGAACGCTTTGTGTTCGTAGTAGATCACGTCGTCGGTGTCACGGCGCCTATCCTGCGCCGTGGTGGCAGGGGATAGTCTTGGCGCGAAAATCAGCGAAACCCGGCGGCGAGGGACGGCGCCAAGCAGGTCAAGCGCCTGTCCGGATTTCGGAGCCGATTGCGCATCATCGCCCCAACGAGGCCCCGAGGCACGGCCGCAAATACCGCATATCGCTAGCCGATCTGTTTATGTGGATCACTGTGGTCGACGAGTGTCACCACCATCCGATCGGTGCTTTGCAACGGGCAGCCGACGAGGAGGGTTGCCGAAGTCCGAGCATCGTCCAACAACGGCTCGATGTCTTGGAGCGGCACTTCGGGGGCCTTTTCATCAGGCTTCGAAAGCGCGACGAAAAAGGTGGCCAAGAATCCCAACGGCCCAAACGCGTCCCCACACCAACGCCGAAGGGCGCACTTCTTGCCGAGATCTTCGTCGCAATGGAGCATCTCTACTTCACCGCCTCGGCGATCGCGAACGGGAGAGCATCCATAACGCGGTACGAAAATGTGGTTCTTGACGTCAAGAAGCGAGTGCTCACAGAGCTTCCTACCCCAATACGCCGAGCATTCGATAAAGTGGTGATAGGACCTTACCAAAAACGTGAGCAAGATTTGCGCGAGGGCTACTCGCGTGGACGCAACCGCTTGAGCCGGACACGCGCGACAGTTTTTGTGATGATCGCGATTAGATGTTCGCGTTTAATTCACGCCAATCATTGGCCAATCATTGGTCAAGAGTGGGTTTTTGTTCACGCAGCGTTCCGTGGGAAAATCTGTAATTGCCTATCCTGAAATCGGTCTCAAAATCTCGTGGTAGTGACCAAAGAGACAAAGACGATGAAGAAACGCAGCGTGGGTTCCCCGATCGGCCGTGAAGCAAGAACAATACGTTGAGCGGCTTCGGTCATTGCCGGTTCCTCCGTCTACCATCCCCTAACCTCACTCAGGGCCAACGGCCAATCGAATTGGGAAATGTTTTCCTGGTCTCAGAGCCAACCCAGTCGTTTTTCTCGTTGGGGGCGTGGAGCCGCCGAAAAAGCTTACAGGACGATGACTTCGTGAGATTATGTTCATTTACTGATATAAAAATTATCGTCGGTACCGCGCTGGCTGGCCGAGGAATGTCGGCTATTTGGGTAACAACAGACAAAAGGCGGTTTTTGGCCAGCGGCGGTTTGTCCGCTAGTGACCCGAAGCGCACATTCGCAAAGCCGTTAAGGCGAGATTGAACGAGCGTAGCTGAACCGATCAAAATCACACTCGTAGGCGCGATAGATGCGGTCAGCCAATTCGGGCGTGAAATACGTAGACCAATCATCGTGGCGAGATTTGTTGATCACAATGGCCGCATCGCGGCGTATCTCATCGTTCGCACCCACGTGGTCGAGAACAGGGACGAAATCCCCGTCAAAGTTCTCTATCTTGCCGATCAGATCGAGCGTTATTCCCGGCATGCTTAAAATCTCATCTTGCGTTTGCAGATGAAATCATGGCGGACCTTCGCGGTGGCCGCGGCAAAGACGACAAAATCGGCAAACGAAAGCGTGCGATCTGGCCCAGCGGGGAGCTCGGTATCGATCTCATGCCTGATCGCAAGGTAAGCGTCGATGAAAGAATCGCCGACGCAGGCCTCCATGCCGATCTGACACGGCGGCATGTTGGCAAACCGCGCTTCTACCTGGCCACGCGACCATTTCTGACGCAGCACGATGGAACCACGCTCATCGTGACCTACGATGTGGAACGAGTTCTTGCCGATATCGATGCCAACCACGGCGATTACGGTATTGAGCTTCTGAGACATGGCGTGCTCCTTGTCTTTGGCGCCCTCGTCCCAGCTTCTAACGCCGGTGGGGGCAGGAGCACGGCCGGACCATCCCATTATGCGACATCAGCAACCGTCTTGCTGCTATACGTTTCAGGAGTAAATTCGGTCAAATTGAAAGGAACGGGGTGCCGCGTCTATGATTCTACTGGAGCGCTTGCTTCATGCGCATGCCGTTGCGGACGTCGGCTCAGGCGCAGCCGCATACGCTCAAGGTATAGGTAGATAACGGGCGTCGTATAAAGTGTAAGCGCTTGCGACACCAGAAGCCCGCCGACGATGGCAATGCCGAGCGGCCGGCGCAATTCTGAACCCGCACCCGAACCGAACGCGAGAGGTAATCCGCCGAGCAGCGCTGCCATAGTCGTCATCATGATCGGCCGGAAGCGCAAGAGGCATGCCTCGTGGATCGCGTCGAGCGGGCTTTTGCCTTCGGTGCGCTCAGCCTCAAGCGCAAAGTCAATCATCATGATAGCGTTTTTCTTGACGATACCGATCAGCAACACAATTCCGATGATTGCGATAACCGTTAGATCGTAGCCGAACAGTGACAGCATAATCAGAGCGCCGACGCCGGCCGACGGCAATGCCGACAGGATAGTGATCGGGTGCACGTAACTTTCGTAAAGCACGCCGAGCACGATGTAGACCACGACGATGGCCGCAAGTATGAGTAATGGCATAGACGTCAATGACTCCTGAAATGCCTGTGCGGTGCCCTGGAACGTTCCTTGCAACGTCGCGGGTGTGCGCAAATTGTTCTCGATCGTTTGGATACGATCGACGGCCTGTCCGAGCGAATAGCCGGGCGCGACGTTAAATGACAAGGTAACAGCCGGAAATTGACCCTGGTGGTTGACCGTAAGCGGCTCGACTTTGTTGGAGAATTGCGCAACCGCGGTGAGCGGCACATGTTCCCCGCCGGGCGTCGTCAGATAAATGTGCGACAGCGATTGAGGGTCGTTCTGGAATTGCGGCTCGACCTCGAGAATGAGCTTCGCTTGTTCGCTTGAAGTATAGATCGTCGCAATTTGCCGCTCGCCGAACGCGTCGTAAAGCGTTTGGTCGATTTCCGAGATGTTGAGGCCGAGCTTATAGGCTGCATTGCGGTTGATCGTAATGGAGATGTGGGGCGAAGCAATTTGTTGGTCGGACGCGGCATCCTGTAACTCTGGCGCCTTCTGCATTGCCGCTTCCAGAATTGGCGCCCAATGGTTGAGCTCCTCAGTGTCCGTGTCGGTCAGCGTATATTGATATTCGGTCTTCGACAGACGGCCGCCGACAGTGATGTCTTGTCCGGCCTGCATGAAGAATTTTGCGCCTTCCACTTGCGCTACTTTCGGGCGCAGCCTTTGGATCACCTGTTGCGCCGAAGCGCTGCGCTCGCTCAACGGCTTGAGCTGTATGAAGAGGCGGGCGGTGCTCTCGGTCGCGTTGCCGCCGGTTGCGCCGGCAAATCCGACCACGCCAGATACCGCTGGATCGGTAGAGATGATATCGGCGAACTGATTTTCGATCCTGGTAATCGTGGCAAAGGACGCGTCCTGCCGCACTTCGGCCTGTCCGAATATGAAGCCAGTGTCCTGTTCTGGAAAGAAGCCTTTTGGAATCTCGTAGTACATGACACCCGTGGCGACTATTAGGGAGAGCGTGAGGGTCAACATTAATAACTGATGCCGAAATACCCAATTTAGTCCGCGATCATAGCCTTTGATCATGCGGTCAAAGACATATTCCGACCACCGGCTAACGAAATTAGTGCCATGAGTGCTCTCGCGCGTAAGATAAAGTGAACACATAACGGGCGTGAGCGTCAGCGACACAAACGCCGATACTAATACCGCGGTCGTCACCGTCACGGCGAACTCGCGGAATAGACGCCCGACGATGCCGGCCATGAACAACAGGGGGATAAAGACCGCGACCAGCGAAAAAGTAATCGAAATGATGGTGAAACCGATTTGCCCAGCGCCCTTAATTGCCGCCTCCAAGGGCGGATCACCCCGCTCGAGATAGCGTACTATGTTTTCTATCATCACAATTGCGTCGTCGACCACGAAGCCAACGGCGATCGTCAGGCCCATGAGCGAAAGATTATCGAGGCTATAGCCTGCCGCATACATGACGCCGAACGTCGCGACCAACGACAAGGGCACCACGACGCTGGGAATAATCGTTGCCCACAGATTATGCAGGAACAGGAAAATCACTATGATCACCAAAGTGATCGTGAGCAGCAGCGTTAGTTCGACATCGCGCACTGATTCTCGAATATTTTGTGAGCGGTCGGAGACAAGATCGACGTGAATACTTTTTGGAATTGACGCAAGTAGCGACGGCATCTGCGCTTTGATTTCGTCAACAACCTGAAGGGTATTGGCACCAGACTGGCGTCTGATCAGCAGCAGTTCGATAGGTTTTGAGCCATACCAGGCTGCGGTCCGCGGCAATTGCGAAGAATCGACCGTCTTGCCGACGTCTTCAACGCGGACGGGCGCACCATTACGATAAGCGATGATCGTCTTGGCGAAAGCCTTTGCGTTGAAGATCTGGTCGTTGGTATCGAGCGTGTAGACTTGATGCTCGCCTTCCAGATTGCCCTTGGGCTCGTCTAGTGTCGCTGCCGCCAGCGCATTGTGGACATCTTCAAGACCGATATTCCGAGCGGCAAGCGCCAGTGGATTGACCTGAACATGAATAGCGTATTGCTGTTGCCCGGCGATATCGACTTCGGAAACTCCGTCGATGGCGGATAGTTTTTGTGCTAGGATAGTGAACGCATAGTCGTCGACGCGATACATCGGCATTGCATCGGAGGAAACCGCATAAATGAGGATCGCGCGATCGGCTGGGTTGGTCTTCTTGTAGGTTGGTGGGCTTGGTAGGTCCTTGGGCAAAAGCCCACTTGCCGCATTGATCGCCGTCTGCACGTCGCCTGCAGCTCCGTCGATGTTCCTATTAAGATCAAATTGCAATGTGATGCTGGTAGTGCCGAGACCGCTCGTCGAGGTCATTTGCGCAAGCCCTGGGATCGCCGCGAACTTTTGCTCAAGCGGCGTGGCAACCGACGCAGCCATGGTGTCCGGGCTTGCACCCGGAAACGTTGCCGAAACCGAGATTGTCGGGAAGTCAACCGTTGGCAGTGCAGCGACCGGCAACAGTCTGTAACTTACTATGCCAAACACCAGTATCCCGGACATCAGCAGCGACGTACCGATTGGCCGTCGGATGAAGACTTCGGAAACATTCATTTTAGTTCTTGCTCAGCGGTTGACGCCGTCTGCGGCTCGCCGGCCTTCACCCTGCTACCATCGGTGAGGCGATATTGGCCTTCGACAACCACCCGCACCCCGGCTTGCAATCCCTTACTAATGACCGCGAAACCATCCTGGGTTGCAGCGATGTCGACGGCTTGGCGCTTGGCAATGTTATCTTTCGTCAGTGCATAGACGTAGGCGCCGTTCGGACCTTGCATGACGGTTTGCGCCGGAACAGTTACGGCATCCTGCATAGTCGATAGAACCAGATGCGCATTGACGGACTGACCCGGCCAAAGCGTCTCGTTTGCATTCGAGAATTGCGCTTTTAAGTGAATGGTACCGGTTGTGGTATCGACCTGATTGTCAATTAACGTCAGAATTCCGTCGGTGAGTATCGTATTGTTGTCCATTGCATAGGCGATAACCTTGAGCGGATGATCCGCCTGATTTTTTCGAATCACGTCGAGGTGCATGGCCGGCACGTTGAAGCTGACGAAGATAGGCTTGACCTGTGTAATGGTGACAAGGCTGTTAGCCTGCCCGATCTGGACGTAATTGCCGGCATCCACCATGAGTTGGCCGGTCCGGCCGGCAATGGCTGAGTGGATCCGACAATAATCGACGTTAAGCTGAGCGTTGTCGATTTGTGCCTGGTCCGCTTTCAACGAAGCTTGCAATTGCGCGACCGTCGCACGCTGCTGATCATAGCTTTGTCGGGTCTGGAATCCTTCGGGGAGCAATTGACGATACCGCTCGAGATCGAGCTGCGCGGATTGCAATTGCGCTTCGTCTTTTTCCTTCGTTGCCTCGGCCTGCTCGAGAACCGCTTGGTATGGTCGTGGATCTATCTGGAAAAGCTTGTCGCCGGTCTTCACCTCCTGACCTTCGTGGAAAAAGACGCTTGTGATCTGTCCGTTGACCCGTGTTGTTACATTGACGCGGTTGAATGCCTGCACCGTGCCGAGCCCCTCAACGTAAACTGGAACGTCACGTTGCTCAGCGGTGCCGGTTGTCACCGGCACGGCTTGGGCTTGGTGGCTGTTGGCCCGGCCTTTGGCGTCAGACGCCGCCTCAAAGCGCCAAGTCAGTGCACCAGCTACCATTATGAGACTGGCCGCCGCAAAGAGCACTAGACGTGAAATGTTCATAATCGCGCAGTTCGTTGGAGCGTGGCGGCGATAGTATTGGACGTCCGGCGCCGCAGAAAGTTCCTCGGAACCAGCACGGGGCGTCGCAAGTTATAAACGCGGGGATTCGGAATTTCCGGCGGTTTTTACGGCGTTTATATCTTCCGCAAGGGCGTTTATGGCCTCTCTCAACCGCTGGTCTGATGTGATGCGGTAGTGGGTCGTTATTGTTTTGCGCATCATATTGGCCAACTGCGATAGAGCTGTGCCGGGGCCCAAGGGGAATCCCGGGCCGCCCGGACTGCAAGGCCCGAAGGGCGATCCAGGTCCTATCGGGCCGCCGGGGCCGCGGGGACCCCAGGGTGTGTCCGGAACGTCCGGTCCGGCTTCGGAAGTTCGCATAATCCGAAAAGATTGCATGTCAGGCACTTGCATCGCCGAATGCCACGGCAATGAGGTACTGGTGACTGCATACTGCGGACCGACGCGCAACGCGGCAAAACTGCTTACCGAACGCTCGGCTTCCTGCGGCATCGAGCCGAGTAGCACCAGCAGCCCGCTCGTGGTCGTCTGCGTTACCGCATCGCCCAGCCCTTAGATAATCGACGTTATACCGGTCGCATATTGCCGGGAACCATGAACGTCATTAAATGTTTTATCTGGTGCGTGATGCCGATCTCCCAGATCGGAGGCCATGATGCGAGCGACCAATGGCGATATTCAGCAGTTGAATTTCCGGGACCACGTCGCGGCCGACAACATTGTTGACCTGTCATTTTATCGGCGTTGGCGGCTGCTGCATCGACCCTTAGGTGTCATCTTGTCGCCACAGAAGCGGGTCGATATTGAGAATACAGAATCGAATAGCGATTATCTGGATCGGATGAAAATAAACGCGGTGGCCTTCGTAGCCCTAGCGCTGCTCGTCTTCATCGGTATCTGGCTGATGAACGGTATCATCCAAACGCCCCATCATTTGGCTCTATTTGGTTATAGCTTAGCCGGCTAACGCCACTCGGATGGCGCCGGCGGATCCCTACTAAAGATCGCGGCGGGCCTAGTGACCTGACTGGACTTTTTGTCCAAGCGATATGAAAATGCGCTTGGAAAGGGACTAGCCTTGTGCTGGGCGCGACACATTTCCAAACATTTGAGTGACCTGGCGAATTTTTGAACTAGCAGGGTAGAGATTACTGCATCGGCATGATCTCATCTATGTGGTGAAGCTCCGCTCCCGCGTCATCCATGTCACGAAGATGAGGCCCAATCGTCCGTTTTACGAACCGCCGAAATGCTTCGGCCCACGCTTTATTCAGTTGATCAAGTCTTAGCCTCTCAAAGCGCCGACCTCGCGTTAGGCAGTCTCTAGTCTGTTCTAGCAATTCATTTTGAAGCCAGATTTCGGGCATAGCTTCAAAATGATCTACTAATTTCTCAATCGAGGCTTTCTGGTCGGTCATTGGCCCCGCTGCCATATGAGATTTAATGGATATTGAGCATTGTCCACCATGGCGTGCTCAAGCGAGGAAATCGAGGTTCCGGTTTGAGCTATAATCGCGCTCCTGCGTTCCGGAATCGGCGCCTTCATCTACGTCCCCGCGATTTTTCCGCCCTCCGAACAGCTTCTTCAGGCGATCCTTTTGCTGCTGCGCGACTTTGGTCAACTCCTCAGCCTGCATGTTCAACTGGAAGGCAGTCGGAGGTGGTTTTGGCGGAGGTGCGGGCAGCAGAGGGGGAAGCGGCGGCCGCATATGGATTTTCATTGCAACACCCTCCCAATATCCTTCAGTGAGCGTGGCAAACAACGCTAGGCGATGTTCGGACAATTAGGTCGAGCAAGAAGCAGGCCAAAACACATTGATGATTTTCCTAGCGAATTTGAAACGGGCCCGCGGATCGTCGGGGTGATATTTCCGATAGGAAAAATCTGCCGCTGTATTGTGGAGTTCACCGCCTAATCGCAAGTTGCCGATGTCGGGCAAGCGGGCGTCGCAAACTCCATTATTTTGGCACTGATCCGGCTTGGGGAGTGCGGGGCGGCTCGAACAACTGGCGATCTCCAGCCCTCTTGCGGCGGCACTCGGCATAGGCCGTTGATCCCGGTTCTGCTCCAAAAGAGCGGCATACAGTATCATCAATCTCAGCTGCCGACTTTGCATCTTGCTGCAGCTGCACCATCTGCTCGTATTCTTTCGTCCCCGGCGCGCAGCCATTGTGGCCAGCGCCCATCGTGCAATCGACAGGAGGGCTAGCGCATCCCGAAATAAGAATGCCAGTTAGCATCAACAGTGGCGGCGCTAGACGCATTCCGGTTCCTTAAGTTGGCGGCCACCTTCATCTTAGACCAAACGCGCAATGTCGCCAGTTGGCACTTAACGGACAAATGCGCTCAGCCGGTTTTTTGTCGGCTTTTGGACCGTAGCCGACATCCGGTCGATATTGGCCCGGGTCAGTTCGTCCGCTTTTGACACAAGCGACATTGCGGAGCGGATTTGCTGCACTGCCGGCAGTAAGTCCATGCAGCGCCGGTAAATTGAATGCCCGCTGACGGGTGCAGAGCCAATTTCCCCGTTGGGGCGGAAAGTCTGCCCCGCAATGCATCGATTTTTATCGAATTTTATTGGAGACAGTTCCCGACTCAAGTATTAGCCGATGCGGGGCGGCCCGCAGGCGATTTTGCTCATGGCGGATGATTCGACTGCACTCTTCACAACTCTTGGCGATCCGGTCCCGCGCTTCAGCGCGCAACTCGTCACGGGCGGCCCATTCGACCTTCACGTCTGCGCCGGACGATGGGTCGTTTTGTGCTTTCTCGGCGCCCCGGACAATCCGAAAGTCGACGACGAGATATCCGCCCTATTGCGACTCAAAGATATTCTTGTGGAAGATCACGTCATTATCCGCGGCATATTCACTGCGCCACCGGCCGATGCCGCCAAATATAACGCGTTGAGCAGCGCGGGGCTGTCTTTCGTCGCCGACTACGGTGGCACGATCAGCCGCTGCTTTGGCGCTTTCGACATGCCGCGCACCATCGTGCTCGATCCGATGCTGCGCGCGATCGCGGACATTCCCTGGAATTACCCGCAGGGGCACGCCGACACCGTCATCAATCTCGTGCGCGGCTTGCCGAGCGTCGAGGAGTCCGCCGGCGTCCCTTTGATCGCGCCGGTGCTGATTGTGCCTCGCGTCTTCGATTTCCAGCTCTGCGATCTTCTCATCGAGTTTTATGAGAAAAACGGCGCCGAGGAATCCGGTTTTCTTTTCGACGTCGAGGGCAAGACGACGACGGTTGTCAATCATCGACTGAAGCGGCGACGCGACGTGCCTATCGCGCATCCGGAACTGCGGGAGCTGGTCCGCAAGCAGGTGATCCGGCGGCTGCTTCCGGAAATCGAGCGGTATTTCCAGTTCCAGGTAACGCGCATGGATCGGGACATTGTCGCCTGTTACGACAGCGCGGTCGGCGGTCATTTTCACCGCCATCGCGACAACGTCAATGCCGGCGCGCAGCATCGACGCTTTGCCGTCACGATCAATCTCAACAGCGATTTTGACGGCTGCGACCTCGCCTTTCCGGAGTTCGGCCGCAAGACCTACAGGGCGCCATGTGGCGGCGCGATCGTTTTTTCATGCGGCGCCCTGCACCAGGTGATGCCGGCCACGCGCGGACGGCGCTATGCGTTTCTGGCCTTCTTGTACAACGAAGCCGACGCGGCCCTGCGAAAAGCCAACAATGCACGGCTTCACGACAGCGAGTCGCATTACGACGGAAGCTGGGACGGTCTGTTCCCGAAGCCGCCTCGCGAGGCGGCCGGCGCGGACAAGCCAGCGAAGATCGCATGAGGCACGTCGCGATGTCCGCACGAGACGACCAGGGATGGGGCGGATGATCCTATGCAAATCCCGCTTCGTGCATCAGATTCCGCTCGGGACGGACCGCGTTTTGCTTGTGCACGCGATTACACAGGCGCGGCTTACCGTCGACCGCGACGTCAACACGGTCCTCGAGTTTTTCGCGACGAAGCGCTGCGCGCCCGACGCCTATGGCGAGATCGGAGAGCGCATCGGCTACGACAACGTGGCGATAACCGGTTGTGTGACGTCGTTGCTCGATCGCGGCTTTCTCAGCGAGAAAGACGCCGATGGCGAGCTTGCGGAAATCGTCGACAAGCTCGGCCCGACCTATGGCCGCGATCCGCTGGAGCTTCTCGACGCTTATCGCCGTGCGCTTAAGGAGGGTTCGCAGCCCTATTGGTCGGCTGCGACGGCCCAGGGACTTGCCGACCTGCAGCCAGGCAAGCGCCGCATCGATGTTATCCTGCTTGGTGATTGCGATCTGCAAATGGAGTCGGACTTCCTCCGGCGCGAGGCGGGCCGTCGCGGCGTCGACCTTCGCGTCGCCGCGACGTTCCCCGACGATGTGCGGCTGGCGGCCGAGCACAAGCACGACGCCCTCATTATCGGTGCATTGCGGGCGCGGCACTCACTTGCGATGTCCTCATCGGGACCGAACGACGGTGCGCACTCGCAATACAGTGCGGAGGCAAGCCATATCCTCGATCAATTGCGTAAGGTGACGTCGGCGCCGATCCTCATCGACAATCTGCCGGAGCCGACCGTCCAGCCGCTCGGCTTTGCTGAACGCGGCCTCAACGGCCATCGGACCCGGTTCCGGCTGACCAATGTCATGCTCGCGAACTTGGTCGAATCCTTTACAGACGTTCACGTCGTCGACGTTGCCGCGGCTCTCGCGGGGGAAGGCTTGGAACTCCTGCTCGATGACGGACTTGTCGGCTTCACGCATATGGGCTCGCCTGGGTGGCTTCTGCAGCGGCCGGATAGCGAGAAGGCTGCGGTGCATGGGCAGTTTCCCGAAATCGCTGCGTTCGCGTCGCGCATCGGCGCCGACCCATATCGCCGCGAAGCGCTCGTTGCGCGGGCGCATATGGATGCGCTGTCGGTAGTCCTTGGGATCGGCCGCAAGAAGTGCGTCATCGTCGATCTCGATGGCGTGCTTTGGCCTGGCGTCCTCGCCGAAACCGGCAGCCCGTTCGCCTGGCACCCATCGGCAAGCGGGGCATTCTCGTATGTGGGCCTTTATTTTGGGCTGCACGAGGCGCTTCTTAGTCTGAAGCGACGCGGCGTTGTGCTATCTTGCGTCAGTAAAAATGACGAAGCCGTGGTGCGCGATCTGTGGACCTACTCCGAGCACTACCCGAAGAGCCGGCTTCTGACTCCCGACGACTTCGTGACATGGCGCGTCAATTGGAATGACAAGGTCGAGAACATTCGCTCGATTGCCGAAGAGCTCGGCTTCGCACTCGACAGTTTCCTGTTTATCGACGATCGCCCGATCGAGCGCGAGCGCGTGCGGCAGCGGCTTCCGGAGGTCGAGGTCTGGGGTGAAGATCCGTTCGAGCTGCGCCGCAGGCTTCTGAACGACCCTCGCCTGCAACTGCCGCGCCTGACCGAGGAGGCGGCCCGACGCACGGAGCTGGTCAAGGCGCAGCTCGGCCGTCGGCAGTTGCGCGCCGAGACCCTCGACGAGAGCCAATACCGCGCCTCGTTGCAGATCGAATGCCGCGTCGAGCGGGTGTCCGGGACGGCTAGACTCGACCGTATCGAGGAGCTTTTCCAGCGCACAACTCAGTTTAATACGACCGGCCGCAAGTTTCCGGTGTCGGAGCTCAGTGCGCTTGTTGAGGATATGAAGGCCTTTGTGCTCTCGATAGAAATTTCAGACCGGTATGGCGATCAAGGTCTGGTCGGGGCCGCGATCGTCATTGGTGGCGATTTCGCTGGCCTCGTTCTGAGCTGCCGTGTACTGGGTCTCGGCGTCGAGCACGAATTCATGCGGCGCATGATCGAGATCCTGAAGCCGCATCACCAGACGCTTACCGCGCGCCTTTACGAGACGTCGCGCAACATTCCGGTTCGCAATATCTACAGCGACCATGGGTTTGTTCGCGAGATGGATGGCAGTTGGAGGCTGGACTTGGACAGTGGGATTGAACAAATATCCTCAACCCGTGCAGTCGCTTAAAATGTGCTCAAGACGTGCCTGTGTCTGCATTTGATGCTGAGGATGGCTTCTCCACCGGCACGTGAGTGCCATGAATGCGGCTGCTGTTCGCGGTGGTGCGTTGGTCGCGAATGGCACATAGCGTCATTCGTGGCGTTGCACTATTTCTGGTCGCCATTGGGGGCATTGCGGACATTGACTGTGTGTTGCAGCAGCTTGGGCAGCTTTCAAAATCTTAAATTAACTCATTTCAATTTACGGGAAAACGACGGCAATCCGAAGCCTCATTTTAAATTTTTTCGGGCATTATTTCGGCCGGGCGACCAACTGAGAGACAATCAATGCAGAAAATTGTGGCGTTCTTGAAGAACGATTCGGGGGCTACCGCTATTGAGTACGGCCTGATCGCTGCCGGCATTTCGGTTGCCATCATCGCAGTGGTCAATGCGCTGGGTACCCAGCTCAACGACAAGTTCACCAGCATCTCGACCCAGCTCAAGTAAGATTCCGCAATTTTGTCTGAGCACAGAGGCCGCCTCAGTTGGCGGCCTCTTTCATTTCAAACCGAACGTGCGATGTCGGCTCTTGGCACATCGCGCCCTTTCGGACTGATGCCCAGAATGGTCGCTCTTGGAGCAACAGTCGACATCGGGCGGCGCTATGGGCTCGATGGGTCGGTCGCGATTGACCCAGAGCCGACATGGAGTGTGTATCGCATCAGTCGCAAATGTCGGAGCCGTGACCGACCGCACGTTCAAGGATCCTCGCGAGGCTGGCATCCGCGACGTGCGCTTCGAAGCGCGCGCCAGGCCGACTGGGCGTTGATCGACGCGGCAACATCATTGTCCATAGGTTCCGGCCGGAAACGTGCGAATTCTACAATCTGGAAAAGATGTGGTCGGCTAGAAAAGCCCCAGACCGCAGAATCCTTTACGGGCGGCAAATGCCGATGTGACTGCGACAACAACGTCAATATTGCTGTCCTATCTAGGCCGCCTATAAAACACGACAAAGTTGTTGAGCCCTTGAATTTGGGCGCATAGTATTTCTTCGCCGTTTAAGTGTTCCGAAGGGCATTCCCTCTGGACTAAGGACGGAAGTGGACTTTTGTGAGCACTGTTAAGAAGATTGTGACGAACCGAAGTCGCAGTTCAAAAATCCGCAGCTAGCGCCATCGGTAGGCAAGCGACCAACATCGAGCAGCATTCGACGCGGGGGCGCCGGATCGACACTGATCGCGGTAGACAATACTCTCGCATTCAAACTGAAAACGCATCGGGGAGGAACCCGCTATGTTTCGATATCTTGTTGCCCTTTCTATCGCTGGGCTGACTATGTTTGCGCCGGCAACGGCGGCTGAATTCGGAACCAAAGATGAAGCTGTTGCCATGGTCAAACGCGTCGAGGCGATGTTCCAAAAGGATGGTCCTGAGGCGACGTTCAAAGCCGTTTCCGACAAGTCGACAAAGGAATTCCATGACCGCGATTTGTATCCGTTCATTTACTACCGGGAGGGACCGAAAGAGGGAGTCTGCGTCGCCCATGGCGCGCGACCGGCGCTAATTGGCAAGAATCTGCTCGGCCTAAAAGATCAAGACGGAAAATACCTCATTCGCGAGCTGGCCGATGTTGCCAATGGACCTGGCAGCGGCTGGGTCGATTACAAATGGCCCAATCCGATCAACAACAAGATTGAAGACAAGTCGAGCTACGTCGAGAAAATGGGCGATTATTTCGTCGGCGTCGGAATCTACAAACAATAATAGATGTCTCAAACAACGATCGGCCCTTAGGAAGAGGCCACCGCAATGGAGGGACCAGTCAGACAACGAACAGTTTCATTTTTAGAAAATCTACCAATTCAAATAAAAGCATTCGCGGCGTTGGCGGTCCCGCTGATCTGCCTCATTTCTCTCGGCGTGATCGCCTATGTCACTTTGGACAAATCGGAAAAAGATTTTCATTTCCTCTCTTTGTCAGTTGTTCCAAAGCAGCGCGCGTTCGCGTCAGTCAATGATAACGTCGTCGCAATCCAGGCGAAGATATTTCGCTACGTGTCGTGGGCCAGCAATAGCGTAAACAAATCAGTGCTTGAGTCACTCAACGCGGAAATTGATTCGGATTTACGCCTTACCGATTTTGATTTCAAAAATCTTTCAGAGCGAACGGATTTAACTGAGAAAGAAGACTCGGATCTGAAAGGTCTCATTGCGAAATGGCGACAATACGAAAGCTCCGCACGCGATACCCTCGACATTGGTAAAACTGACGCCGCTATGGCAACCATGATGCTTGGGGAAGCGGACGATAAGTTCGCGGCCGTGGCGGACGGTATCAAAGGTATGACCAATTCAGCTGCATTAACGACTGACCAGATTTCCAGGGAACTATATACGGACGCCGCGCGAAAAAAAATCATCATCGCTATCGGGGCAATCGTTGCTCTGTTGCTCAGTATTGTTGCCGCTGTCCTGGTTTCAAGATCGATCGTTACACCAGTAAAATCCGTCACCGATGCGATGCGCCGCCTATCGTCGGGCGATACCGATGTAGAAGTCGGCTACCGAGATCGTCGCGACGAGATCGGGCAAATGATGGAAGCCATCAATGTATTTCGTAAAAATACCATCGAGATGCGGGCGATGGAAATTGAGAATCTCGAAACCGAAAAGAGAAACCTGAAAGAAATCGCCGAGGCGCGAACCCGGCTGACCGATGCCATCGAAACCATTTCCGAAGGCTTCTCGCTTTACGATGCCGACGACAAGCTCGTCATCTTCAACGGCAAATACAAAAATAATTTTGCCGCCTTTGGCGACATCATTAAAACGGGCACGAGTTTCGAGACCATCGCCCGCACCGCCGCCGAGCGCGGAAAAATTGACGATACCGGTAGGGGACTCGATGCCTGGCTGGCGGAAAGAATGGCCCGGCACAGGGCTCCGAGTAGCACGCATATTCAGCACCGCAGCGACGGCCACTGGATTCAGGTGAGCGAACGCAGAACCACGGACGGCGGCGTCGTCGCCACGTACGCCGACATCACGGAACTAAAGCAACGCGAGGCCGAGCTCGCCGCCGCACGCGACGCCGCGGAAGTCGCCAACCAGACCAAATCGAATTTTCTTGCCAACATGAGTCACGAGCTGCGCACGCCGCTCAACGCGATCATCGGCTACAGCGAAATCCTGCAGGAGGACGCGGCCGACAAGGGCAACGAGGAGTCGATCGAAGACTTGCAGAAGATCGAAAGCGCCGGCCGGCACCTGCTGGGCCTGATCAACAACATCCTCGACCTGTCGAAGATCGAAGCCGGCAAGATGGATGTGTTCATCGAGCCGGTGGACATTGCAGCGCTGGTCAAGGAAGTGGTGTCGATCGTCAAGCCGCTGATCGACCAGAACGAGAATGTCATTACGGTGACCTGCCCGAATGATATTGGCAACTTCCGCTCCGACCAGACCAAAGTGAAGCAATGCCTACTCAATTTGCTGAGCAATGCCAGCAAGTTTACCAGCAAGGGCAGGTTGACGCTGACGGTGGCGCGCGAGGGCGGTGCCCAGATTCGCTTTGCCGTATCGGACACCGGCGTCGGCATGACGCCAGAACAGCTCGACCGACTGTTCCTGGCCTTCAGCCAGGCGGATGCCTCGACCACCAAGCGCTTCGGCGGCACCGGCCTTGGTCTCGCCATCACCAAGCACTTCTGCACCATGCTGGGCGGGGATGTGACGGTGGAGAGTACGCCCGATAAAGGCTCGATCTTCACTATTCGGTTTCCCGATCAGGGCGCCGTCCCGGCTGCGATCGAGGCTCCTGCGCCTACGCCCACCCTTGCGGCGGCGGACGGGCGAGCAACCGTGTTGGTGGTAGACGACGATGCCTCGGTGCGCGGACTTCTCGGTAAAACGCTTGAGAAAGAGGGCTATCGCGTCATACCAGCCGGCAACGGCGTCGAGGCGCTGGTGCTCGCGCGCAAGCACCGGCCGCAGGCGATCACGCTCGACGTGCTGATGCCGCAAATGGACGGCTGGGGCGCGCTCAAGGAGCTTAAGGCCGACGCCGCGCTGCGCGACATCCCGGTGATTATGGTGACGGTGCTCAACGAGCGCGGCATGGCGATCCCGTTGGGTGCTGCCGATTTCGTAACTAAACCAATAGATCGGCAACGCTTGACGGCGATCCTGCGTGAGCATTGCGCCGGTCCCGCCGGCGCTTCGATCTTGGTGGTGGAAGACGACCAGCCGACCCGCGAAGTACTCTGTCATTCGCTGAAGAGCATGGGATATGTAGCCCATGAGGCGGTCAACGGCCGCAGCGGACTGGACTGGCTCGCCGACCATCCGGTCCCAAGCCTGATTCTGCTCGACCTCATGATGCCGGAAATGGACGGCTTCGAGTTTCTGCGCGAGTTGCGAAAAAACCCCGCATTCATCGATGTCCCGGTCATCGTGGTCACGGCGAAAGACTTGACCGAGGCGGATTTCCGCATCCTGAACGGACAGACCGAAAAGATCATCGCTAAAGACGAAACCTACCTGTCCGAACTTGCCGCTGCGGTACGCGAGCGGCTGGCGTCACAAGCCGCCCCAGAAGACGAGCCTGTCGCCAACTGAAGATCGATCGCACAATAACGAGAATGTCGGAGGAGTACATGGCCAAGATTTTACTGGTTGAGGACAACGAAATGAACCGCGACATGCTGTCGCGCCGGTTGATCCGCAACGGCCATGAAGTCTCCATTGCTATCGATGGGCAACAGGGCGTCGATATGGCCTTGTCGCTGCTGCCAGACCTTATCCTGATGGATTTGAGTCTGCCTGTGATCGACGGCTGGGAGGCAACACGCCGGGTTCGGGCCAATGATGCCACGCGGGCCATCCCGGTGATCGCACTGACGGCGCACGCTATGGCCGGTGATCGCGAAAAGGCTATGGAAGCGGGCTGCGACGATTACGATACCAAGCCGGTCGAAATCTCGCGTCTGCTTGGTAAGATCGCTGCGTTGCTTGCGACCAAGGCGGCCTGAGCGATACGCCGGTGCGTCGGGTTGGGGGATAGTGCCACGACCGATCAGATTGACCAGGGGGCCGACCGTCGGACGGAGCTGGCGCTCGCTGCCTATGTGCGCCAGGAATTGAGCGCGCCAGCGATCGCCATCATGGGCTATGCCGAGATGCTGATTGACGACGTGGCGCAACCCGGCCGCGAACCGCTCATCGCCGATCTTCAGCGCATCCTCGATGCCAGCCGCAACCTGCATCGCCTCATAACCAGCCTGCTTGATCCCGTTGCCATCCAAAATGCCGCCGCCGGCACTGATCTTGACGAGTACCGCCGTCATCTGCGCCACGACCTGCGCACGCCGATCAACGCGATCAAGGGCTACGGAGAGATGCTGCGCGAGGACGCTGCGGACGGGGGGGCCGATGCGCTGGTCCCCGATCTCGACAAGATGCTGGGCGAAGCAACGCTCTTGCTCGACCGCATCGACGGGCTAGTGACGTTTTCCGGAAGCGAAGCGCCGCCATCGGAGGCCCTCGCCCCGACCGCCGCGACCGGCGCCCCGACGCAGATGGTCGAGAGCCTGCTCAAGGCGGTGCGCCCAATCTCGGCGAAGGACGCGGATCTTGCCGCCGTGCAGCCAAGCCGAATCCTGGTGGTGGACGACAATGCGTCGAACCGCGACCTGCTGTCGCGCCGCCTGAAGCGCCAGGGACATACAGTGCTTCACGCCGAAGACGGCACTATCGCGCTCGCCTTGGTCGAAAGAGAGCCGCTCGATCTGGTCCTGCTCGACATGATGATGCCAGGGATCAGCGGCTATGACGTGCTCACCTCGCTCAAAAGCGATGCGCGGACATGGGACATCCCCGTCATCATGATCTCGGCGCTGAGCGAACTCGATTCGATCGTACGCTGCATCGAGGCAGGCGCTGACGACTACCTCGCCAAGCCGTTCGACCCTACGCTGCTGCGCGCCCGCGTCGGCTCGTCGCTGGAGAAGAAGCATCTGCGTGACCGCGAACGGGAGATGGTCGAAGCGCTGCGTGTGGAAAAGGAACGGTCAGATCAACTTCTCCTCAATATTCTGCCGAAGGCAATCGTGGCACGGCTGAGCGGCGGTGAGACCCTCATCGCCGATCAACTATCGAGTGTGACGATTCTATTTTCCGATCTCGTGGGCTTCACTAATTTGTCGTCGCGGCTTTCGGCGAGCAATTTGGTGCAACTTTTGAGCGGATTGTTTTCGGAATTCGACCGGCTGGCGCTCGAACTTGGCGTCGAGAAGATCAAGACGGTCGGTGACACCTATATGGTGGCCGGTGGCCTGCCCGAACCTCGCACGGATCATGCGGATGCAGTGGCGGACATGGCATTGGCGATGATCAAAGTTGTCGAACGGATCAACCGCGAGCTGCCGATGCCGCTGCAGATGCGCATCGGCATCCATTCGGGCGATGTTGTGGCCGGCGTCATCGGCACGCACAAGTTTGCCTACGACATCTGGGGTGACGCGGTGAACATCGCCAGCCGCATGGAGTCGCACAGCCTGCCGAACCGAATCCAGCTTTCGGCGGCAACCTACGAGTACCTGCGCGAGCGCTTCCGTCTCGAGCCGCACGGCACCGTCGACATCAAAGGCAAGGGGCCAATGGAAACCTATTTTCTGCTCGGCCGCGCCGGCGAAGCTAGTTTGGCGCTTAGCTGACGGCGGTTCACGGCAGGTTTGCCCAGTTGAAATTTGACGATTTTGCTGCAGTGTATGAGTCCGGTTGTGGCACTTCGCGGCCTACCGAACCCAAGCCCCAAATGGTCGCGATTGGACTACGAGCGGACAAAGGTCGGTGCCGAGGCTGAAAAGCTACGCAGTGTTTGACCCACGACGGGCACCAGGGCCCTATTTGAAAACGGGAGTCCTTTTTCGAAATTGACGCCCAATTTACGCGATACAACTATGGGTCCCCTATAAACTTCCTGGTCAGTTTAACCAGGAAGGAATGCCATGAAAACACGATACACGGTTGCCTTGGCAATGCTCGCGGGTGCTGTCATTGGTGGCGGAGCCATCCAAGCGCTTCATGCTCAGGCCAAACCGCCTGTCTACGTTGTGGCACAGATCGATGTCTCGAACCCAGAGGCGTACGCCAAGGAGTACGTTCCGAAGGCTATCGCGATCAACAAAGCGGCTGGCGTTCGTTATATCGCCCTAGGAGGAAAGGTAACCACGCTAGAAGGACCGCCGGTAAAATCGCGTGTCGTCATTCAGGTCTGGGATAGCCTCGAAAAAGCTCAAGCCGCGCGTAGCTCGGCAGAATTCATCGAAGCCAGAAAGATCGGCGAGAAATACGCCACATTCAGTGCCTTCGCCGTCGAAGGGATAGCGAAATAGCTAACCAATTTTCGTAAACTTTGAGCCCGCCTCTGCTGGCGGACTCTTTCATTTTCGACGCATAACCCAGAGTCTGATTCTGGCACATCGCGTCATTCGTGGCGCTGCACCATTTCTGGTCGCCATTGGGGGCATTGCGGACAATAATCGGCGCAAATGCTGGACAGCTCGGTCGCGAATGATGTGGTGGACGGCTCCCACTCTGCGGCATCGAAGTGCCATAGGGTGGTTGGGTCGAAACGCAACCACATTGAGGGGAGCCGTCCATGGGTGAGGTTAGCACGATCGGAGTCGATATTGCGAAGTCGGTATTTCAGGTTCACGGCGTCGATGCGGATGGCACGGTGGTGATCCGCAAGCGTGTTGGTCGAGCGAAGGTTCTTGAGTTCTTTGCCAAATCGCCGCATTGCCTCGTTGGCATGGAGGCGTGTGCAACGGCGCACCAGTGGGCTCGTGAGCTCAAGAAGCTTGGGCATGACGTGCGGCTGATGCCGCCAACCTATGTCAAAGCTTACGTGAAGCGCGGCAAGAACGACGCAGCCGATGCGGCAGCGATCTGCGAGGCCGTGACACGGCCATCGATGCGGTTTGTGCCGATCAAGAGCGTTGAGCAGCAGAGCGCGCTGATGCTGCACCGGACACGGGATCTTCTGATCCGCCAGCGAACACAACTGATCAATGCCTTGCGCGCCCACCTGGCCGAACTCGGGCTGGTGGCAGCGAAGGGACACGAAGGATTGCAGCAGTTGGTTTTGGCCGTGACGCAGAGCAGCGATGAGCGACTGCCGGGTAACGCACGCTTTGCCTGTCAGGCTATTATCGCGCAGCTCCATACGGTGCAGACCCAGATCAACGGGCTCGACAAGCGCGTCACTCTAGCCCATCGCGCCAATGCAGACAGCAAACGGCTCGAAGCCATTCCAGGGTTCGGCGTGATCCTATCCACGGCGGTCGTGGCGACGATGACCGATCCAAAGGCGTTCAGGACCGGGCGCGAGTTTGCAGCCTGGATCGGATTGGTGCCACGGCAGAACTCCACTGGCGGCAAAGAGCGCCTCGGCTCGATTTCCAAGCAGGGCGATCGCTATCTGCGGCGACTATTCGTCCTCGGGGCAATATCCGTTGTCAGAACCGCACTCACGCGGCCGGACAAGTATCCCTGGGTAACCGAACTGCTGGGTCGTCGGCCGACCAAGATCGTTGCGGTTGCATTGGCCAACAAGATGGCGCGGACCGCTTGGGCCGTGCTGGCCAAGGGAGAGACCTATCGGGCGCCGATACGCTTGGGTAGCGCCGCCATCGCAGCGGCCGCGTGAAAGTGTAGGCACTAGGAATGTGAGGTTACGTCGAGAGCGTACAGGAACGTCGAGGGTGATGATGGTTTGATGCGAACCGGTTGGACCGGGGATCGGGAGAACCCGCTAATGGGTCAAGCACTCTCGAGTGCGGGCGAATGATAGGGACCCGATCTGCGGATTACATCAGGGCCAGCGGTTATCAACGCCGCACAAACAGGCCGGACACATGACTTGCACCCGACCGCAAGCACAAAACCAAAAGAAACCCTTGACCCGTGGGCGCCGTCCACACATGACCCAGAGCTGAAATTCTGACCGCACGGACGGATTCTACTTGCGACCATTTTTATCCTTATTAGCGGTCAGTCTCGATATTAGGAATAGCCAAATTTATGAACAATTTATCCGGAAAAGAACAAATCTGTTGCTACGGTTCATGCGGGTTTCAAAAGTAATTTCGAGGGTCTAATTGTGATCTCTATCGTTTCCGGCTTTGTCGTCAGCGGCGGTGGCGCTGCGGGCCTTTGGCATTTTATGCCGACCAATGGCGTGCTTCACCCTTACACTAAAATGGTACTTCTGGATTCGCTAATTCCAATCGCGATTGTGACTTCGCTCGCCGTTGGCGTGGCGTTAATCGTTGCTGGGATTACCGGCGCGATGTGATCAGCCCCTATCAGCGACACTTCGCTTTAGACAGCCACAGTGGCGGTCTCTTTCACCGCAAAGGCACCATGGAAAAGCTTCAACTAATCGGCGCTGCTGTCATTTTCTTCGGAATCGGTGGTTCCATGGTCTTCTACGAATGGATTCGTATTAAGGCGGGAAGACCCATCTTGAAGGGCAGGGAGGTGGTGCAACTTTATTATATCACCTTTTTGTCGATGTTTGTTCTTGGAACAACGGTAATGGTTGCCGCAATCGTCAGATGAAATACTTTTTAAAATTTATGACCTTAGTTTCCGAATTTATGCCGCTCAGATAAATACGAGGCATAATATCGCGATAGTATGCAGTCAACGATCCTCGATTGGTTGGTAGCAGACTTTTCTGTTCTTGGTGTCCGCATTCAGCATTGGATGCCGATGGTATTTCTCGTGTTCGCGGCCTTCTTCGTTTTATCCAGCATGAATCAAAAACGATTCCGCAAATAAAATCTCTGACCGGCAGCACAATAAGAATATGACAACTAGCCAGAAAGATGTTCGCGAACGTCATGCCGAAATACAGAAACGCCGCGCCGAACTGATTGTGCGGCTGTCGGCGCAAAAAGAGCCGGCTTGTGAACACCCGAGTTACAAGGTCGTGTCCACATTATTGAATAATACATTCGGCAAGTCTTCGCTCGCGCAACGCCCTGCCGTCCTAGCCGCCGCCGCATGGTTGATTAATCTTATCGAGCGTCAAATCGCTGCTGACTCCTGCTCCCTAAAACCACCACAACAGAACAATCGCCTATTTTAAGCCTTCGGGGCGTTCGAATTAGTTGGGACACTGAGTTTCAAGCCAACCGCGCGATGGCGCCTACGGCCATGGATTTCGTGTCGATATTAGAAGGGCCAGTTGATTATGACTATTGCAACTCCAATGACACTTGCTGACAAGATAGCTAGGGCGCGTTCTCATAAAAACGAGGTCGGTGAGCGGCGGGCGGGGCGCCGCCTAATCAATGCCGAGTTTGGAGCCCAATGCGGACTCAAGTCAAACATTGCGTCGAGTCCAGAAATTGGCAGAAACAGACACCGCTCCGTTGGCACTTGGCTCTCAACTACCATTTTTGGCCGCGCTTCCACCGCGCCAGTCGCCACCCGAGGCGCCGCAACTTTTCACTGGTTCGAATTGCATATTTAACCCCAGCAATATTCAACAAACCGGAACGAAACAGATAGTGGGCCAGCCATAGGATGGAGCGCGCGAAACTGACTAGGAGGCTCGCGGCGTAAAGCCGTGATCGCTCGGCGATAAGCTCCCCTGTCCCAAGATGCATAGTCAGTTGTTTCAGCGACCAAGGCTAAACATTGCGTTCCTAGACCATGCGCACCGTACTCGCTTTTCGCGCCAAAATCACAGCCACTGACCGAAGCGACGAATGTAAATCCGCTTCATCAATTGCGTGAGCACGCAGTAACTCAGTAGAATTCCGGCGAGCCAGGGAAAATAGGATAGCGGCAGCGGAACCAATCCCAAATGCGCCCCTAGGGACGAGTATGGAAGGTAGATACCAAAAGCCATGATCGAGGCCGTCAACAAAATAACCGGCGTTGCGGCCCTGCTTTGGATGAAAGGGATATGCTGCGTGCGGATCATGTGCACTATGATCGTCTGTGTCAGCAAGCCGACGACAAACCAGCCCGATTGAAACAGCGATTGTTTTTCGACCGTGTTTGCCGCGAACACATTCCACATGACAAGGAATGTCACGATATCGAAGATCGAGCTTATGGGACCAATGAACACCATGAAGCGCGCAATGCCGCCGGCATCCCATTTGCGAGGTACTTTAAGAAAATCCTGGTCCACATCGTCCCACGGGATCGACACTTGCGAAACGTCGTAAAGCAGATTTTGTACCAGCAATTGGATCGGCAGCATTGGCAGGAAGGGCAGAAAGATACTGGCAATCAGCACGCTGAATACGTTGCCGAAATTGGAGCTCGCCGTCATCTTGATATATTTGATGATGTTGGCGAAGGTCTTGCGCCCTTCGATGACGGCCTCTTCGAGCACCAGCAAGCTCTTTTCAAGCAGAATGATATCCGCCAATTCCTTCGCGATATCGACCGCGGTGTCGACCGAAATCCCTACGTCGGCGTCCTTCAGCGCCGCTGCATCATTGATGCCATCGCCGAGGTAGCCGACGGTGTGGCCTTTTCTTTGCAGCGCGCGGATCACGCGCGATTTCTGCACCGGCGACATTTTCGCAAAGATGGTGGCCTGCTCGGCCGCGTCCTCAAGATTGACATCCGATAGCTTTTCGACGTCCTTGCCCAAGAGCGCGTGCTCGATCGGAAGCCCCACCTCCTTGCATATCTTGCGGGTGACGACTTCGTTGTCGCCGGTGATGATCTTGACGCCAACGCCGTACTCGCGCAGCGCGGCAATCGCCTGACGTGCGGTTTCCTTGGGCGGATCAAGGAATGCAACGTACCCGGCCAGGACAAATTCTTTTTCGTCGTCGACGGTGTAGGTCCGATCTTCAGGTGGCAGCCACCTATAAGCGACAGCCAAGGCGCGCAAGCCTTCTTGGTTCAGTTTTCGAGTAACCCTACGCACTTCCTTGCGCATTTCGGTGGTGAACGGCACCACGCCTCCAGCGACAACCCCGTTATTGTCGGCGGATACGCAGAGCGGCAGCATCTCCTCGATGGCGCCCTTGCAAACCATGAGATTCTTGCCATCGCCGTCGCGCACCACCACCGACATGCGGCGGCGCATGAAGTCGAAGGGTATCTCGTCGATCTTCTTATAGTGCTGCAGCTTGTAGACAATGTCGTGCTGCACCGCATAGTCGAGTACCGCAACGTCCAGCAGGTTCTTCAAGCCAGTTTGGAAATAACTGTTAAGCCAGGCAAATTCGAGGACTTGCAAATCCTCTTTGCCGTGCACATCGAGGTGGCGTTCGAGGATGATCTTGTTTTGCGTCAGGGTGCCGGTCTTGTCGGTGCAAAGAATATCCATTGCCCCGAAGTTCTGGATGGCATTCAGCCGTTTGACGATGGCCTTGTGGCGCGCCATCACGACCGCGCCCTTGGCGAGGTTGGTGGTGACGATCATCGGCAGCATTTCGGGCGTCAATCCAACCGCCACCGAAACAGCAAACAGCAGCGATTCCAGCCAATCGCCTTTGGAAATGCCGTTGATGAGGAAGACCAGCGGTGTCATCACCATCAGGAAACGAACCAGCATCCAACTCACTTTGCTGATGCCTTTGTCGAAGCTGGTAAGTGGCCGGGCACCGACGATGTCTCTCGCCACCGCGCCGAAAAAGGTCGCGTCTCCCGTCGCTGCCACGACTGCGGTCGCCGTGCCGCTCACGACGTTCGTGCCCATGAAACAGGCGGTCTCGCGTTCCAGCAGCGTTCCCGGCGCGGTCGCCGAATTTATGCGCTTGGGCGGCGGGACCGGATGTTTTTCCAGCGGAATGGATTCGCCGGTCAGCATGGCTTGACTGACGAATAAGTCTTTCGCGGTTAGCAGACGCACGTCGGCGGGTACCATGTCGCCGGCCGACAAATAGACGATGTCTCCGGGCACGAGCGTGGAAATCGGAATCTCTTGCGGGCGGTCCATGCCGGCGCGCAGCACGGCCGTCGTCGAGCTGACCATCGCCTTGAGTTCTTCCGCCGCCTTATTGGAGCGGAATTCCTGCCAGAAGCGCAGCAGTGTGCTCAGCAGCACCATCGAGATCAGAACGATGATGGTGCGGAAGGTGCGATCTTCCGGCGCGGCAAAAATAACGTCGGAAAACAGGGAAACGACGCTCACGGCAAACAGCACACCGTTGAACGGCGTCAGGAAGGCATGGAAAAGCTGAACGAACCAGGTCGGCGGCTTTTCGTGCGTTACCTCGTTGGGGCCGTATTTCTCAAGTCGTTCCTCGACCTGAACCGGCGTCAACCCTGTCCGCACGGCATCAAGCTGGGTGAGCGCGTCGTCCGGAGCGCAATCGCACAGTCCCAGCAGCGGCGACGGCCGCTTGGGATCGGTCGCTCCGCGGTGGTTGGGCTGAACCTTGATTTGTTCGTTCATGGCAGAGACTTTCACGCTGAAGCTGACCCGAGCCTATGGCCGTCAAATCGCAATGATCATAGGTTTGTTGACACGTTTGTGACACGAGCGAGGAGGCCGCCAGCTGCCGTGAAGAATCGGACGAAATTGCGAATGTGAGCCGCCATCTGACTATCGCCCACGTATTAGCTAGCGCTTAATCGGCGTCAGCAGTACCTTGTGCTTCAGGGCCATGTCGATGCAATCAAGCAGTTCTTTTTCGCTGAACGGTTTGACGAGGTAGCCGGCAATACCGGCATTGAGCGCACGCTCACGAATGGCCTCGTCGGGATAGGCGGTAATCAAGATTGTAGGGATTGGATTACCGGCGGCAATCAATTGGCCGTAAAGCGCCAGCCCGCTTATGCCGGGCATTTGCACATCTGCAATCAGGCAGGAGATGATGTGCTGGCGATTTGACGATAAGAACTCGTCCGGTGATGAAAAACCCTTCGCGATAAACCCAAGTGCCCGTAAGAGACGCGTCGTTGCCTCACGAACAGATTCATCATCATCGACGACAGCAATCGAAGGCTTGATCGTCATAGTGACCTTCCAATGCGGCGGCTTGCGAGATCCGCCCCGTGGCGAACCTTCACCCGCGAAGGGTCATCGATATCCGGGAAACGAGGAAGTGGCGATTATACTCTGGTATCGCCGCTGAGCTCGGTTCTACTGACTACATCGCCGAGCTTATCGGCCATCCGCACCAGTTCAGCCAGTGATTTCGCCTCCATCTTTTGCATGACGTGGCTGCGATGTACCTTTACCGTGATCTCGGCCAAGCCTAGCGAGGCGGCAATCTGCTTATTTGGCTGGCCGGTAACGACTTGCGCCATGATCTCTCGCTCTCGCGGCGTGAGGGACGCAAAGCAATCACGCAGTTTTGCCATGGCGACAGTATTTTGACGCCGGTTGCGGTCACGTTCAATTCCTTGACGAATAGCCTCAAGCAGATCTCGTTCGTGAAATGGCTTGGTCAGGAATTCAATAGCGCCTGCCTTCATTGCCCGCACCGACATGGGAATGTCGCCATAACCTGTGATAAAAATAATTGGAAGTTGAATTTTTGATTTGGCCAGCTCGCTCTGGAAATCGAGCCCATTGAGCCCCGGCAACTTGACATCCAGCACTATGCATCCGGGGGCGTCGGGCCGCTCGGTCTGAAGAAATTCTTGCGTTGATCCAAACGTTTGAACATTAAGCGCGACGGAGCGGAATAGCCGACTTAGCGCGGCGCAAATGGATGGATCATCATCTATAACGAAGACAATGGGTTTTTCCTCGCTCATAATGCCACCACCGGGCCGACAGGCAATGTGAACTTGAAAGCAGCACCACGCGATGCGTTCGGTTCCGCCCAAACGCGTCCCCCGTGAGCCTCAATAATCGAGCGGCTGATCGCCAAACCCATCCCCATACCGTCGCGCTTGGTCGTATAGAAGGCGTCGAAGAGGCTGTCGGTTTTGCCTGGCTCCAGCCCCAGGCCGGTATCGCTAATCGTAACGAGCACGGCACTCGATCCCTCTGCGCCGATGCTGACAAATAATTCTCGCGATCTTTCGGGGACCCCATTCATGGCTTCGATTGCATTGAGAATCAGGTTGAGGATGACTTGTTGTAATTGGACGCGATCGCCCAGAATAAGTGGCAGTCCATTGGAGAATTGCGTGCGTAACGAAACGTGGTTGTTCTGAATTTCGCTGGCCGTCAACTGGATGACCTCTTGGACGGTCTCATTAATGTTCAACGACTCTTTTTGAGGAGAGCTCCGTTTGGCAAGGCCCCGGACCCGCGCTACTACGTCGCTTGCACGACTGGCGTCCTTAGCGATGCACTCGATGGCTTGCCTTGCTTCTTCCAGGTTAGGCGGCTGGGTGGCAAGAAAGTGCAAACTAGCTTTCGCGTTAATTACCGTAGCGGTGAGCGGCTGATTGACTTCGTGGGCAATCGAGGCAGTCAGTTCCCCCAATGTCGTGACGCGTGCGATGTGCGCAAGTTGAGCCTTCGCCTCTTGCGCCGTTAGCTCTGCCGATTCAATTCTCAAAACGAGGAAGGTTGTGGCTGCAATTGCTAGCAGGCTGATCCCGCAGTTGATAAGGCCGGTCGTCGGTGATTTATTCTGCGTTAGGATGAAGCTCAATATCGTCAGCGCAATGCACGCCAAAGATACCAATACCACGCCGCGTTTTTGACAGAATCCGACGGACATCAATACGACGGCGACGTAGAGGACAGCGACGGCAATCTCTATATTGGTCACCGTGTCGAGAACAAAAATGCCAATCGCTAACGCGACCGTCGCCACAGGAAGGATCGGTGACGTTGCGATTGCCGAAGGGTATGAGCGATGTTTCATGCAGGTTCGGCTCGCTTCCCGCTCTTAACCAATTAGCGAAAGGTTAGCCGACAATTCGCCAAATATCACGACCGGATTTCACATAGAGGCATGATCCCTTCGCTCGATACGGCCGTATCCGCAGCGCGTCCGCTTAGCCGGTAATCTCGAAATGCCAGTTTGGTCTTGAGCGTGTTGGCGTGAACGTGATCCAAAGCCCCAAACTGGAGCCTCGAATCATGCGGTATGAACTCACGGACTATGAATGGGCCGCCGTCAGGCCATTCCTCCCGAATAAGCCACGTGGCGTTGACCAGCCTTCATTGAGTGGTCCAGGTTGAATGTTAATTCAGAGCTGGCGGTTGCGCCAGCGTGGCCGGCTGAGCCGGTCGAGACGTAGCGAGAAGATCTCGCCATTGAGCAGTTCGTCACGCAGGCGGGCATTGAAGCTCTCGATGTAACCGTTCTCCCAAGGACTGCCAGGTTCGATGTAGGCCGTCTTCGCCCCGACTGTGCCGATCCAGTCCTGCACCGCTTTGGCGACGAACTCTGGGCCGTTGTCCGACCGGATATGGCCGGGTACGCCACGCAGGATGAACAGGTCGGACAGGACGTCGATCACGTCGATGGCCTTGAGCTTGCGGTTGATGCGGATAGCCAGGCACTCATGGGTGAACTCATCGACGACGTTGAGCATGCGGTACTTGCGGCCGTCATGCGTACGGTCCTCAACGAAGTCGTAGGACCAGACGTGGTTGGGTCGCTCGGCCCGCAGGCGGATGCAAGAGCCGTCCGTAAGCCAAAGACGGCCGCGTTTGGGCTGCTTGTAGGGGACCTTAAGCCCCTCGCGCTTCCAGATCCGCTCGACCCGTCCGTCACTCACTGACCAGCCGGCCTGGCGCAGCAGGGCAGCGATCTTACGATAGCCATAGCGGCCATACTGGCGCGCCAGCTCAATTATATCGGCCGTTAGTCGTTCGGCATCTTCTCGGCCCCGCGGGACCTTGCGCTGCGTCGAGCGGTGCTGCCCGAGCGCCGCACAGGCGCGGCGCTCGGAGACATGCAAATGCTCTCGGATATGCTCGATGCAGGCGCGACGACGCGCGGGGCTCAGTAATTTCCCCGGGACGCCTCCTGCAGGATCAGCTTGTCGAGCGTCAGGTCGGAGACAGCCTTTCGCAGCCGGTTGTTCTCAAGCTCCAGGTCCTTCAGCCGTTTCACCTGCTCGATCTTCAGCCCGCCGAACTCCTGTCGCCACCGGTAGAAAGTCACCTCGCTCACGCCGATCTGGCGGATCGCATCGGCCATGCTCGCCCCCTGCGAGACCAGCACATCGACCTGTCTCAGCTTGGCGACGATCTCTTCCGGCTTGTATCTCCTCTTCGGCATATCGGTCCTCCTTGATGCCAAAAGACAT